>NZ_AP023362.1:0-2400000 GCF_018326285.1 Mycolicibacterium sp. TY81 | reverse complement strand
CTCCCAGGCCTCGGTCCAGTCGTTGCGCAGCATCCGGGCCGGCTTGCCGGTGAACGACCGGCTGCGCACGGTGTCCTTGCTGCTGGCCTTGGCGTACGCGGCGTGCTGCTGCTCGGAGTGCTCGCTCTCTTCGACCATCACCCACTGCGAACCGGTCCACGCGCCCTGCGCGCCGAGCGCCAGCGCCGCGGCGATCTGCTGGCCGCTGCCGATGCCACCGGCGGCCAGCACCGGGACGGGCGCGACCTCCTTGACCACCTGCGGCCACAGCACGATCGAGCCGATCTCGCCGCTGTGCCCGCCGGCCTCGCCGCCCTGGGCGATGATGATGTCGACGCCCGCGTCGGCGTGCTTACGGGCCTGCGACGGCGAGCCGCACAGCGCGGCGACCTTGCGGCCCTCGGCGTGGATGTGGTCGATCATGTCCTTCGGCGGGGTGCCCAGCGCGTTGGCGATCAGCGTGCACTTCGGGTGCTGCAATGCGACCTCGACCTGCGGGGTGGCGGTGGCCTCGGTCCAGCCCAGCAGCTGCAGGGCGTCGTCGTCACTGTGGTCGACCGGCACCCCGTGATCGGCGAGCAGCTTCTTCGCGAAATCCAGGTGCTCCTGCGGCACGAGGGCGTTGAGCTGCTTCTTGAGCACCTCCGGATCCAGGTCGACCTGGTCCATGCCCTCGTACTTGTTGGGGATGACGATGTCGACGCCGTACGGATGGTCGCCGATGTTCTCGTCGATCCACTTCAGCTCGATCTCGAGCTGCTCGGGGGAGAAGCCGACGGCGCCCAGGACGCCGAAGCCACCGGCTTTGCTGACTGCCACGACCACGTCGCGGCAGTGGGTGAAGGCGAAGATCGGGTATTCGATGCCGAGTTGGTCGCAGATAGCGGTGCGCATGGGGATTCCTTGTGCTGGGGTCGAGGCAGGAGCGGCAAAACTGAAACGTGTTCTAATTTAGTACCGCGTGACGGTCCGGCGCGCAAGGCTACGCGCAGATTTGGGCCCAGATTTCGGGCGACGGCCGTTCCAGAACGTCAGCGACGCACGAGTCGTCGTAGCCAGCCGGGCCGGTCGCTGGACGGGGCCGCCGCGCGGACCACGGTCCAGCCGAGCCGCTCCGCTTCGGCTGCCAGCCCGGGCCGCGGGTTCACCGGAATCGGGTGCCCCACGACGTGCATCAGCGGCAGGTCCTCGTCGCCGTCGGCGTAGAAGTAACTCTGTTGCAGGTCAACGTGATTGGCCTGGCTGAACGCCTCGACCGCCGCGGCCTTGCGGTGGCCCCAGACGATGGGCCGCACGATGTCGCCGGTGAGGGTGCCGTCGCCGTCGACGGTGAAGTGATTGCAGATGACGTGCTCGACGCCGAGGTAGCGGGCCAGCGGCATGACATGCATGGTCAGGGCCGACGAACTCAGCACCACCGTGTGCCCGGAGCGCTGGTGGGCGCGCACGACCTCGCGCATCGTCGGGAAAATCCTGGCCTGTACGTGGCTGTGGAACAGCTGCTCGCCGAGCGACTCCTGTTCGGCGAGAGACTCGCCGCGCAGGTAACCGGCGGCGCGCACCAGCAACCGCTCGAACTCCATGCGGCCCAACTTGTATCGCACCGTCGCTTCGAGGATTCCGGTGAGCTCGCCGAAGGCCGCCTGCCGCTGCCGGAACCGGTGGGCCGCGTGCACCGTCGCGATGAAACCGGACACCAGCGTGCCGTCGACGTCGAAGAACGCGCCCACATTCGAGCTGTTCGCGCCAAGGTCACCGGCGGCGGCCGCAGCGATCGGCCCCGTGATCGGTCCGGCGTTCGGCGCAGCCATGCTGACCAGTATGCCGGGCCTCCCGGCCACCCACCGGGCGGGCGGTAGCGTGACCCGTCATGGGACGCGTGGACGGAAAAGTTGCACTGATCACTGGCGGCGCACGAGGGATGGGCGCGGCGCACGCGCGGATGCTGGTCGCCGAGGGCGCCAAGGTCGTCATCGGCGACATCCTCGATGAGCCCGGCGAGGCGCTGGCCGCCGAACTCGGGGATGCCGCACGCTACGTCCATCTCGACGTCACCGACGCCGACCAGTGGGCCGCTGCGGTCGCCACCGCCACCGAACAGTTCGGTGTGCTCAACGTTCTGGTCAACAACGCCGGCATCACCGCCCTCGGCAAGATCGGCGAGTTCGACATGGCCAAGTGGCAGAAGTGCATCGACGTCAACCTCACGGGCACGTTCCTGGGCATGCAGGCGGTGGTCGCGCCGATGCGGGAGGCCGGTGGCGGCTCGATCATCAACATCTCGTCCATCGAGGGCATGCGCGGCGCGACGCTGCTGCATCCGTACGTCGCGTCCAAGTGGGCGGTGCGCGGGCTGACCAAATCGGCGGCGATCGACCTGGGCAAGGACAAGATCCGGGTCAACTCGGTGCTGCCCGGTTTCATCCGCACGCCGATGACCAAATATTTTCCCGACGACATGATGACCGCGCCGCTGGGCCGGCCCGGACAGTCCGACGAGGTAGCGACCTTCGTGGTATTCCTGGCCAGTGACGAATCGTCGTTTGCCACCGGCAGCGAGTTCGTCGTCGACGGCGGCCTGACGACCGACGTGCCACACAAGTTCTGACCTCAGCGATTCCGGAACTGCCGGTCTGACGGGGCACAATGAGGTGCCCCCACATCGCGCATTCGGTTGTAGAAGCGCGTTCAGATGCTGATGTTCTCGGAGGGAGCAGGGCTATATCAACCGAGTTGCGCCGCGGTGCAGTGCTGGGTGCCGTCATGTCTCTGGTGCTGCTGTTCGCGTGCACCGGTGATCTGCCGCGCCTGCTGAGGCCCATGAGCGCGGCCGCCGAAGTGGAGCTCGCGCAGGGCTGGCAGCTGTCCTCCGCGCAGGGCATGGTGGCCACCGGAGCGCAGCTCAGCGTCGACGGATTCCCGGCCGCCGGTCCCGGCTGGCACCGGGTGCGGCACATGCCGTCCACGGTGCTGCAGGCGCTGCAGGACGACGGCACCTACCCGGACCTCTACTACGGCGACAACCTGCTGACCAAGGTGCCGCAGGACCTGTACAAGCAGGACTGGTGGTACCGGACCACATTCGTCGCACCGGCCGGGCACTCGACGTACCGGCTCAACTTTCCCGGCATCAACTACCGGGCCGAGATCTGGCTGAACGGGCATCAGATCGCCGACAGCAAGCAGATCGTGGGCATGTACGTCGACCACACCCTGGACGTGTCGAAGTGGATCGACCGCGGCCGCGCCAACACCCTCGCCGTCAAGGTCACCCCGGAGCGCGCGCTGCAGGACGTCGACGGCGTGGAGCTGGCCGACAGCTGGTTCGACTGGATCAACTGGAACTACCTCGGATATCAGGGTCCCGGTAAGAACCCGGCGAACGGCAACTCGTTCGTGGCGGACCGCAACGCCGGCATTCTCAAGCCCGTCACCCTGAAGATGTCCGGCGACGTGGCGATCACCGACGCGACCGTGAACAGCCAGCTGCCGTTGCCGCGCACCGACAGCGCCCAGCTGAGTGTCCGGTCGGGTTTGACCAACTACTCCGACCAGCGGGTCAACGGTGTCGTGCGGGCGACCATCACCCGACCCGGCAAGGCGGACATCCACATCGAGCGGCCGGTGTCGCTCGGGCCGGGGGAGAGCCGCGACGTCACGTTCAGTCCCGGTGACTACGAAGCGTTGCGCCTCTCCCACCCGGACCTGTGGTGGCCGTACACGATGGGGCGGCCCGACCTGTACGACCTCCGTATCCAGTTCCTGCAGTACGGGCAGGCCACCGATGAGCTGAAGCAGCGCTTCGGCATCCGGTCCATCGAGCAGGGCCGCGACGGTAGCGAGGAGTTCCCGCAGCTGGGTTCCGGCGGCAACTTCTATCTCAAGGTCAACGGCCGCGATTTCCTGGCGCGCGGGGCCACCTACACCCCGGACCTGCTGTACCGCGACGATCCCGACCGCGACAACGCCATCCTGCGTTACGTCAAGGATCTGGGTCTGAACATGATCCGGATGGAATCGAAGATTCCCGGTGCCCGCTTCATCGAACGGGCCGACGAACTGGGCATCCCGCTGATGGTGGGTTGGATGTGCTGCAACCAGTGGGAGAAGTGGCCGCAGTGGGGCCAGGAGGACCACCGGGTTGCACAGGACAGCCTGCGCTCGCAGATCACGATGTTGCGATCACATGCGTCGGCGTTCGTCTGGGCCAACGCCAGCGACGGGCACCCGCCCGCCGACATCCTCGAGCAGTACCACGAGATTCTGCGAAAGCTGCACTGGCAGAACGCCGTTGTCGACACGGTGTCGTCGTACACGACCGATTCGTCGGGCAATCGGCTGTGGGACGGCATCCAGATGGCCGGCCCGTACACCTGGCGGCCGCCCGCGTACTGGTTCGACGGCGAGTACGCCGCCGCCCGCGGCGCGTCGGCCGAACAGGGCGACAACGAGCACATCCCGCCGTTCGCGAGCCTGCGGAAGTTCATCCCGCCGGACAAGCTGTGGCCGATCAACGACATGTGGTACTTCCACGCCGGTTCCAACCCCGGCAACGAGGCCCTGGCGAGCATTCGCAATGCCGTCGTGCAGCGCTACGGATCCTCCAGTGGCGCTGAGGAATTCACGCGCAAGGCCCAGCTCGCCCACTACGAGGCGACGCGGGCCCAGTTCGAATCGTTCGCCGCGCTGGGCTGGGCGGACCACAAGATGACGATCTACTGGATGCTCAACAACCACTGGCCGTCGTTCTTCGGCAACATCTTCGACTACTACCTGCGGCCCGGTGGTGCGTATTACGGCGCGAAGAAGGGTCTGCAGCCGCTGTCGGTCACCTTCGATTCGTACGCCACGGGCGACCACAGCACCGCCAAGGTCAGCATCACCAACCAGAGCCCCGAGAACGCGGTGGGCCTGCGTGTGCGCACGCGGGTGTACGACATCAACGGGAACCTCCGCGACGACCGCACCAGTGACCCGTACGACGTGGCGTCCGGTGCCGCCGCGGTGGCGCTGACGCTGCCGCGGATGGTGCCCGATTCCCGGGTGTTCTTCGTCCGGTGCGAGCTGGTGAACCCGGTCGGCGAGGTCATCGCCGACAACGACTACTGGCAGTCGCAGCAGGACGACATCGGAGACCCCCGCAAGGACGTCGCCTTCGAGCTGCATCAGACCGCGTGGGCCGACATGACGCCGCTGAACTACATGACGAAGGCCCGCCTCGAGGTCAGTGCCGCCGGCACCGTGAACGGGGACGGCCAGCAGGTCGTCGACATCACGCTGCGCAACCCGACCAAGCAGGTCGCGTTCTTCGAGCGGGCCGAGCTGACCACCGCGCCGGACGCCGACGAAATCCTGCCCATCGAGTACAGCGACAACTACGTCACGGTGTATCCGGGGGAGACCGCGCATGTCCGGGGGCTGGTGCCGAAACCGGGCGTGAACGCCGGCTGGGTGCGGGTCGGCGGCTACAACACGCCGCCCGTGACGGTCCCGGTGACCGGTGGCCGGCCACCTCAGGACGCGGCGGAGGCGGCCGCGCGGGCCTCGGTGACCGACCCTGGTCTGGCCGAGCCGGACGTCCGGCCCGCGGCGCCCGACGCGGTACCGCGGGTCCCGAGACCGGGCGCATAAGACATGATGGTGAGTCGACGTGAAGGAGAAACACATGGCTGACGAACGCTCCGCACTGGCCGAGCGCACCGCCGCAAGCGGGTGGCAGCGGCACACGGACGACCGCGTCGACGTCTACCTGCGTGGCGCGTCCCGGGTCCGCGTGATCTGGCGCGGTGACGACGCGATCAGCGGCGGCACGCGGTTCCAGGACGACATCATGGAGCAGTACACGCGCGAGCTCGACACCGTGCGCGCCTGGCTGGCGGTCTGACCGAGTCCGCAGCGCCGTACCCTGATCGCCATGGGCGTGCGTGCGGGCATCGTGGTGACCGGGACCGAAGTTCTCACCGGCCGGGTCCAGGACCTCAACGGGCCGTGGCTGGCCGACCGGCTGCTCGAACTCGGCGTCGAGCTGGCGCACATCACCATCTGCGGTGACCGGCCCGAGGACATCGAAGCGCAACTGAATTTCCTTGCCGCACAAGGTGTCGACCTGATCGTCACCAGCGGCGGCCTGGGGCCGACGGCGGACGACATGACCGTCGCCGTGGTGTCGAAGTTCTGTGGCCGCGAGCTGGTGCTCGACGAAGCGCTCGAGGAGCGCATCGCCGAGATCCTGCGGTCCTTCATGGGCCGGTTCCCGGGCGCCGATTTCGAGGCGGTCCGGGCGGCCAACCGCAAGCAGGCCCTGGTGCCGGCGGGCGACGGCGTCGAGATCCTCGACCCCGTCGGCACGGCACCGGGTGTCGTGGTGACCCGGGCCGGCGGCGCACCGACGGTGATCGTGCTCCCCGGACCGCCCCGCGAGCTGCGGCCGATGTGGAGCCGGGCCATCGAGACGGCGACGGCGCAACGTGCGATCGCCGGCCGCACCGTCTACCGCCAGGAGACCATCCGGATGTTCGGGCTGCCCGAGTCCGGGCTGGCCGAGACGCTGCGGGAAGCCGAGACCCTGGTGCCCGGTTTCGCGGGGCTGGAGATCACGACGTGCCTGCGTCGCGGTGAGTTGGAGATCGTCACCCGCTACGAACCCGACGCCGCCGACAGCTACCGGCAACTGGCCGCGCTGCTGCGTGAGCGGCATCCGCACGATGTCTTCTCCGAGGACGGTGCGCTGGTCGATGACCAAGTGGCGCAACTGCTTTCGGGCCGCACCATCGCGACGGCCGAGTCGTGCACGGCGGGCCTGCTGGCGGCCCGGCTGGCCGACCGGCCCGGTTCCTCGGCCTACCTGGCCGGCGGCGTGGTGTCGTACTCGAACGAAGCCAAGGCGGACCTGCTCGGCGTCGACCCCGCGTTGATCGCGGCTCACGGTGCGGTGTCCGAACCGGTCGCCGAGGCCATGGCGGCGGGTGCACTGCAGCGGTTCGGCGCCGACGTCGCCGTCGGCATCACCGGCATCGCCGGCCCCGGTGGCGGCAGCGACGAAAAGCCGGTCGGCACAGTGTGTTTCAGTGTCGGGCTGGCCGACGGTGCGACGCACACGCGCACGATTCACCTGCCCGGCAACCGGGCCGACATCCGGGAGCGGTCGACGACCGTCGCCATGCACATGCTGCGCCGCGTACTCAGCGGTCAGCCGGTGACGGTCTGAGGGGCCTTACTGGTCCGCGAGGTCGGCGGCGTCCCAGACCTCGAGAATCTTGGTCAGGATGTCCTCGGGCACACCGAGACCCGCGAGATGGCTCTCGCCCGGCAGCGTGAACATCTCCGCGTCGGCAATGCGCGCCACCGCGTGCTGACCGTGGGCGTAGGGCACGATGTGGTCGGCGTCGCCGTGCCACCAGCGCACCGGCACCTTGATGTCCTCGAGCCGGAAGCCCCAGTCGCGGGCGAACACGACGATGTCGGCGAACGGCGCCGCCAGCTGCTTGCGGCTGCCGTTGAGCAGGTCGTCGAGGAACATCGCCTTGAACTCGGGGCGGCTCAGCAGGTTCCGGTCGCCGTGGGGGGAGATGCGTGCGTACAGGTCGAGCGCGGGGGAGCCGAACGGCGCGATCACCTTCATGAGTGACCCCGCCACCCAGCGGATGGGGGTGTCGGCGACCTCGATGATCGGCCGCACGATCTTGGCCAGCTCCATCAGGCCGCTGCTGATGCCGTCCTCGCCGATCAGCGGCGCGACGCCGCCGAGCACCGCGGCCATCACCACCCGGTCGGGCATGGCGGCCGCGGTGGCCAGCGTGTAGGGACCGCCGCCGGACAGCCCGATCACCGCGAACCGGTTGATGCCCAGGGTGTCGGCGATGGTCCGCAGGTCCTCGGTGAACCCGAGCACGTTCTCGTACTGGTGCGGCGTCGAGGAACCGATGCCGGGGCGGTCGATGCCGATCAGCCGGATGTTGTTGCGGGAGGCGAAGCTGCGGGCCTCGGTCGGGATCTGCCGGCGCGCGCCGGGCGTCCCGTGCAGCCAGAACACGGCCCGTCCCTGCGGGTTCCCGAACTCGGCGAAACCGATCTGGCGGTCTTCTCCGACGGCGATGTTGCCTTCGAGTTTCGGGCGATCGATCGACATGACCATGGCCGAATTGTTGCACGCCGCGGTGGGCGGACTCAGGGGCGCGGGTAGCGGTCCGCCCAGGGCGCGGCCTGCTCCAGCTGCCGGGCCAGTTGCAGCAGGATGGTCTCGTCCGGCGCCATCAGCTGGACGCCGATGGGCAGTCCGTCCGCGGTGCGGCCCAGCGGCAGGGAAATGGCGGCCCAGCCCGTCACGTTGGCCAGCGACGTCCAGCCGGTGGTGGCGAATTCGACGTCGAAGAATTCGCGGGTGCCGGTGCGGGGCTGATCGAGCAGGCCGTACGGCGGCGGTCCGGACAGCAGCGTCGGTACCAGCAGGACGTCGTGGCCGGCCATCCCGGCGGCGAACCGCCGGGTCTGGGCGTGGACGGCCGCGATGGCTTCGGCGTAGGCCAGGCCGGTGGTGGCGAATCCCTCGCGGATCATCATCCAGGTGCTCGGTTCGAATTCGTCCTCGCGTGGGGGACGGCCCAGGTGCGCCGCGGCCAGTTCATGCAGTTGGACGTTGCTGACCCGGTGCAGCACCGCGATGGCGTCGGCGACAGCGTCTGGATCGATGCTCGGCGCCGACGGCTCGACGTGGTGGCCCAGGCCCGCCAGCAGCGCGCCGGTGGCCTCGACCGCGGCGGCGACCTGCGGGTCGGTGCCCGGCCCCGGGAACGGCGAATCCACCGCGATCGCGATGCGCTGCGCCGCCGGGGTCTGCGCGATGGCGTCGAGGAACGGCTGGTCGGGTAGGGGAGCAGAGTACGGGTCGCCCGGTGCGCCACCGGTGACGGCATCGAGCAGCGCCGCGCAGTCGCGGACGGTGCGGGTGAGGGCGTGCTCGTTGACCAACCCCTCCAGCCCGTGCCCGGCGCCGGGCGCGAACGAGGTCCGGGCGCGGCGCGGTTTGAGGCCCACGACGCCGCAGCATGACGCCGGCACCCGGATCGAGCCGGTGCCGTCGCCACCGGAGGCGGCGGGCACGATGCCGGCCGCGACCGCGGCGGCGGACCCGCCGCTCGAGCCGCCTGGGCTGACCTCCGGTGACCACGGGTTCACCGTCGGCCCGAACAGGGACGGCTCGGTGGTGCAGTGGTTGCCCCATTCCGGGGTGTTGGTCTTGCCGAAGATCACCAGCCCGGCGTCCAGATACCGCTGCACGATCCAGGCGGTCTGGTCGGCGACATGGCTGCGCAGCGCCCGTGACCCCATGGCCTCCGGGGCGCCGGCCAGCGACGCCCCGAGGTCCTTGAGCAGGAACGGCACCCCGGCCAGCGGTCCGGCCGTGCCGGTGCGCAGCACCCCGGACTCATCGAGCCGGCGGGCCTGTTCGCGGCCGCGGTCGAACAGATCGGTGACCACGGCGTTGAGCCGGCGCGCCGATTCGAGCCGGGTGATCGCGGCCTCCAGTAGTTCGGCGCTGCTCACCGCGCCGCTGGCCACCAGTTGCGCCTGCCCGACGGCATCGTCCACGAGATCGGTCACCAGGGCATCCTGCTGGCGCGCAAGCGATCTGGCAACCGTGACCGGTTGCCGCGGTCAGGCGGCGCCGGCCTTGCTGTCGACGCGGGTCTTCCACAGGCTCGCCACCGTCGTCACGACGAGCGTGACGATGATGACCGCCAGCGACAGCAGCGTGGGAATCTGCGGCACGTGCACGGGCTCACCGCCGTTGATGAACGGCAGCGTGTTCTCGTGCAGCGCGTGCAGCACCAGCTTCACGCCGATGAACGCGAGGATGAAGGCCAGGCCCTGCGACAGGTAGACCAGCCGCTTGAGCATGTCGCCGAGCAGGAAGTACAGCTGACGCAGACCCATCAGCGCGAACACGTTGGCGGTGAACACCAGGTACGGCTCCTGGGTCAAGCCGTAGATCGCCGGGATCGAGTCGAGCGCGAACAGCAGGTCGGTGGTCCCCAGCGCGATGATGACCAGGATCATCGGGGTCAGGACGCGCTTGCCGTTCACCACGGTGTGCAGCTTGCTGCCGTCCCACTGATCCGAGGCCTTGAGGTACTTGCGGGCGAACCGCACCATCGAGTTCTCGGCGTCGTCGTCGTGCTCGGTGTCGCGGGCCAGCTTGATCGCGGTGTACACCAGGAACGCGCCGAACAGGTAGAAGATCCACGAGAACTTCGAAATGGCAACGGCGCCAAGGGCAATGAAGATGCCACGGAAGATCAGCGCCAGGATGATGCCGATCAGCAGCACTTCCTGCTGCAGGATTCGCGGCACCTTGAAGCTGGCCATGATGATCAGGAAGATGAACAGGTTGTCGATCGAGAGGCTGTACTCGGTCAGCCAGCCCGCGAAGTACTCGATGCCGTACTGGCCGCCGTGGAACTGCCATACCCAGATGCCGAAGGCGACGGCGAGGCCGATGTACAGCGCCAGGTATCCGGCGGTTTCCCGGGTGGTGGGTTCATGCGGGCGGCGGCCGATCACCACCACGTCGAAGAGAAGTACGGCGATCGTCACCCCGAGGGTGATGGACCATTCCAGCGTCGAAACATTCATATGAGGGTGCCTCCGGGCGTCAGTGAACGACCGAGGTCTCTACCACCGCCGCCCCGATTCAGGCGGCCGGCCCACAGCACCGGCTGCCCGACATTGGACAGCGTGATGACGACACCGTGGCGAAGGAATACTCCCCTCACGAACCATTATCGCAGACCGTCGGCGTCACGCCGTGACCACCACCGTCAACTGCGCCCCGTCGCGTTCGACGCGCATCCCGGCACGACGGGCAACAGCGGCAACGGCGGCGGCGTCGGTCGGTTCGGCGCGGCTGCCGGCCAGCGCTCGGGCCAACCGGCCCTTGTGGGCCTTGTTGAAGTGGCTGACGACGGTGCGCCGCCCGTCGGGGTGTTCGGTGTAGACGTCGACGGTCACCGCGCCGGGGATCTTGCCGAGGGCCTCGTATGAGCCGGAGCGCAGGTCGACGATGAGCTCCTGCTGTTGCAGCTGGGCCAGTACAGGTTCCAGGACCGGCTTCCACCGGCTGGCCAGTGTCCCGCCGGCGGGCAGTTTCGATGATGCCGACAGTCGGTACGCCGGAATCGGGTCGTCGGCGCGCAGCAGGCCGAAGAGTGCCGACCCGACGGCCAGCCGGGCGCGTGCCCGGGTTGCGGTGGCGCCGCGCAGTGAGCTGATGTCCAGGGCGTCGTACAGGACCCCGGTGTAGCGGTCGATGGCCGGCATCGTCGGGGCGCTGCGCAGTTCGGCGTTGCGCTGGATTTCGGCGTCCTGCGCGGCGGAGATGGCGAGGGCCTTGCGGCTGGCTTCGGGGTCGGCAGCGAGGGTGACGAGTTCGTCGATCAGCGCTGCGCGCAGCGGCGTGAGTTCCGGCACACCGAGCGTGCCGAGCTGCAGGGGCGGTCCGTCGCCACCTGGGCGCTTGGTCTCCGAGGGCGGCAGCAGCACGATCACGGCGAAGACGGTAGCCGACGCCCGTTGGTACGACACGTACCATCTACCTGTCAATCAGGGGTGTTTGCTTTGCCGCTGTGGTCACGGTGGCCTAAAGTTCGGTACCTACTGACGTCGGGGCAGAGGTCGGTGGGCCGAGGTTCCGTACCTGCGGTGTTTACCAGGGAATGCTGGGGTGGTTATGGGTAGGAACGCCAAGTTCGCCGTTGACATGCGGGTTCGCGTCAACCGTGGCGACGCCAAAGACGTGCGTGGTGTGATCGTGGAGGACTACGGCGATCATGCGGGCTATTCGGTCGATGTCGGCGACGACCATATTGTCGACGCGGCGCGCCGCTGGGCCGTCCTGCTGGACAGTGGCACCCTCGTTTTCGCCGACGACGCACATCTGAAGCCCGAATAGTCCCGGCTAACCGGAAGCGATGAGCAGCGGAACCAGCTGCTCGGCATCTGTCCACGATCCGTGCTGCCCGATGAGGGCAGATTCAAGAGGCTCGACCGTCCGACGTACCAATCCGGCGTTGTCCCGGGCCGCTGCCACGACATCGCCGATGCGGCTGCGCGCCGCGTCACCGACCCGCGCGCCGAACCACCCCTCGGCGATGGCCTGCTCCTTGGTGCGCACCCAGGCATTCGCGCCCAACGTTTCTCGCCACGCGTCGGCGACCGCGTCCGCCGCGCCCTCGGCGACATAGACGTGCCGCGCCCGGGCCTCACCGGCGACGGCGACGACGCCGTCCAACAGCTCGGGACGCGCATCGATGTCGACGACGTCGGCGTCGTCGAGGTTGACCATGCCGTGGTCGGCGACGACGGCCAGCAGCCCGCCGGCCGGCAGGGCCTCGACGATCGATTCGACCAGCCGGTCCACCTGCCGCAGCTGCATCCGCCAGGCCGTCGAGCCGGCGCCGTACAGATGGCCGAGCATGTCCAGATCGGCGTGGTAGCCGTAGCAGAAGCCGCCGTCGGCGACGGCCTGCTGCACGCGGGCCGCGAGGTCGCCGAGTCGATGTACCCCGACGTACCGTCCGCCGCGGAGCACCGCGCGGGTCAGCCCCGAATCGGTGAATTCGGCGCCCGAGATGACGCTCACCGCGACACCGGCGGCCGACGCCTGGCCGAACGTGGTCGGCAGCGGCTGCACGTCCTCGGGCACCAGCGCGTCGCGCAGGTCCGCGCCGAAGGGATGCGGCGTCCAGCGCAGCGCGTTGACGACGCCGTGGTCGGGAATCCGGAACGAGTAGCCGACCATGCCGTGTTCGCCGGAGCGCCGTCCGGTTCCCACCGCCGCCAGCCCCGCAGCGGTGGTGGCGGGGTAGCCGACGCGCAGGTTCCGGCCGCGAAGCCCGGCCAGTACCGGAGCGTCGGCTGCGTAGGTGTCGAGGAGCTGGGCACCGAGGCCGTCGATCAGCAGCACGCACGCGCCACGAACACCGCCGGGCAGGTCGATGGGCCGGTGCACACCGTCGAGTTGGGCCCCGGGGACACCCATCGCGGCCAGCACGGCCGGTACCACGTCGGCCAGATGCGGCGCGTCGGCTCGCGGGCTCGGCAGATCCATGGCCGCGAGCTTAGGGATTTCCCGGGTGAAGTAAATGCAATTACCGCGCCGCGGACCCCATTGGCGCCGCGAGCAAATTCCTATTCAGCACCGTGAATAGGGAAAACGCAATTATCTCGCGACGCGAGCAAATGCGTTGTCAGCCGCCCCAGCCGCGGGTGCCGTCCCAGCCGCCACAGATGCCGTTGAAGCAGCCGTGTCCGAAGCCGCCGGTGACGGGGTTCCAGCCACCGCAGCCCCGCCAGTTCGCGCCGTCGCCGCAGCCACCGCCGCCACCCTGGCCATCGGGTCCGCCGTAGCCGTTGTCGGCAACCACGGTCCGATCCGTGCCGATGCTCCCCGAGAGGGTCATCGCCGCGGCCGGAGCGGCAACTATCGCTGCTGTGGCGGCCACCGCGGCGACCGCCGATGTCGTGAAATTCCGCCTAATTAGCATGTCTACAGAATGCTCCTGAGTGGCCGGATATTCCAGCCTCCCGCACTCCTCGATTGGATTCTGTGAGCAGAGTTACGGCCGGACACGCCATTCTGTGGGGAAATGCATTTCGGCCCGGAATCACGCGCTCGGGAGTGTCATCCAAGAAAAGTCACAGGTTTCCCATCAGGACCCGGGTCTTCGCCGCTGTTACCCTTTTCCCGTCATGAGTGTGGTGCCGAGCGGTGAAATCAAGGCACTGTCCGGCCTGCGCATCGTCGCCGCCGTGTGGGTGGTGCTGTTCCATTTCCGTCCGCTGTTGAAGCAGGCGTCACCGCCCCTGAGCGACGCCCTCGCCCCGATTCTCGACTGCGGCGCGCAGGGCGTCGATCTGTTCTTCATCCTCAGCGGATTCGTCCTCACCTGGAACTACCTCGAGCGCATGGGGCCGGCGTGGTCGACACGGGCGACGCTGCATTTCCTGTGGCTCCGCCTGGCCCGGGTCTGGCCCGTCTACCTGGTCACCATGCACCTCGCCGTGGCCTGGATCATCTTCACGCTCAACGTCGGCGACTTCCCGTCGCCGGAGGCGGCCACCCTCACCGGCCCCAACTACCTGCGTCAGCTGTTCCTGGTCCAGCTGTGGGTGGTGCCGTACTTCGACAACTCCAGCTGGGACGGCCCGGCCTGGTCGATCAGCGCGGAATGGCTGGCGTACCTGCTGTTCGGGTTGCTGGTCATCGTGCTGTTCCGGGTGGCCCGGGTAAGCCGGGCGCGGACCCTGCTGTGGCTGGCGTTCGCCGTGACGCTGCCGCCGCTGCTGTTCCTGGCCGCCACGGGCGAGTTCTACACGCCGTGGAGCTGGCTGCCGCGCATCGTCCTGCAGTTCACCGCGGGTGCCCTGGCGTGTGCCGCCGTCCGCAAGCTGAACCTGACCGACCGGGGCCGCACGGTCGCGGGGGTGCTGTCGGTGGTGCTGCTGGCCGTCATCGTGGGCCTCGTGTACTGGTTCGACGCACATCCGATCCCGACCATCCGTGACGACTTCGGCCTCGTCGACGTCTTCTTCCTGCCGTTGGTGGTGGCCCTTTCGGTCGGCACCGGCACCCTGCCCGCATTGTTGTCGACCCGCGTCATGGTCTACGGCGGCAAGGTGTCGTTCGGCCTGTACATGGTCCACGAACTCGTGCATCAGGGCTGGAACTGGGCCGCGGCGCAGTACCGCATCGAGATGTTGCCGAGTTGGGGCACCAAGTTCATCGTGCTGGCGCTGCTGGCCGGCTCGTTCGCCGGTGCCGTGGTGCTGTTCCACTACGTCGAAGAGCCGGCGCGGCACTGGATGCGGCGCATGGTCGGGCCGGCAGATGGCTCGAAAGCTGTTGTAACACAACGTAAACTCCAGGCGATATCTGACGACGAAGAGCCCGCCGAACGCGCAGGCTGACCGCACTACGCCGTAGTACCGACTCATCATGGGAGACCCGTGCGCCATCTGACCACCTTGTTGCTGACCGCTGCGCTGTGTGCGGTGTCCGTGGTGAGCGCGCCCGGTCCGGCACACGCGTACCGGAACGTGCGCCCGGGGATGCCCGAACGCGTCGCGGTGATCAGCGACTCGTACACCAACGGCACCAACTTCGGCGGCCAGGGCCCCCGGAGCTGGACGGCGCAGGCGGGTCGCAACCTCGATGCCTGGGGTGCCCCGATCACGGCCGACGTCGCCGCCGAGGGCCGGGCCGGTTACGTCGTGCGCGGCGACCACGGCAGTATCTTCCTGGACCTGACCAGGCGCGCCGTGCGTCCGGACGACGCCCTCGTGGTGTTCTTCGGTTCCCGCAATGACCAGGGCGCCGACCTCGTGCAGCTGTCGGGGATGGCGCACGACGCCTTCGCCCAGGCGCGGGCGACGGCGCCCGGCGCCAAGCTGCTCGTGATCGGGCCGCCCTGGCCGACGGCCGACGTGCCGCCGGCGGTGCTGCAGATCCGCGACGTGCTCGGCATGCAGGCCGGGATGGCCGGTGCCACATTCGTCGACCCGATCGCCGAGCGGTGGTTCGTCGACCGTCCGGACCTCATCGCGCCCGACGGCGTCCACCCGACCGACGCCGGACACGACTACCTGGCGGGCCTCATCGCGCCGCGGATTCGCGCCGAGCTGCCTA
This sequence comes from Mycolicibacterium sp. TY81, assembly GCF_018326285.1. Taxonomy (NCBI): domain Bacteria; kingdom Bacillati; phylum Actinomycetota; class Actinomycetes; order Mycobacteriales; family Mycobacteriaceae; genus Mycobacterium; species Mycolicibacterium sp. TY81. Next base: position 2,384,318 of record NZ_AP023362.1, on the reverse strand, counting down.
CTCGTTGATCGGCAGGTCGTCCCGCACGTCGTAGCGGACGTCGTTGCCGCCGTCCTCGCGGGCGCGTTCCATGGCCTCGGCGGCCGCGGCCAGCAGGGCGTCGATGACGATCTCGGGCGGGTGCACCGTCAGCGGCGCCAGCGGGGTGCACACCACGCCGATGCTCGCGGTGACCCGGGACGGCGTCGACTTCATGGCGCCCTGCACGCGGTCGATCAGCGGCGAGGCGTCGGGACTGGTGAAGGTGTCCGCGACGATGAAGTCGCTGTCGGAGATGTGCGCGGCGATGGCGTTGCGGCGCACCGTTTCCCGCAGTGCCTGGCTGACGTCGATACGGGCCCGGTTGGCGCGCCGTTGGCCGGACATCGAGGACAGCAGCGGAAAGCTGTCGATGCTGACGACCGCGAGCACCATGTGACGGTCGTCCTGCCGGTTGCGGGCGGCGAGCAGGTTCGCGGCGCGCGAGTACAGCCCGTCGGTGTTGAGCAGCCCGGTCAGCGGTTCGATCTCGCTGTGGTGGATGTCGGTCGAGCTGAGCCCGATCGCGACGCGGCACGTGAAGAACACGAAGACGTTGAGCAGCGCGATGATCAGGACGGCGCACGCCGCCAGCGCGGGGTCTTCCGACCCGACGCGGACGCCCAGGTATCCCAGCGTGAGCCCACCGAGCACCCAGGGACCGGCCAGCACGCTGGGGCGGTGCAGGAAGGCCACATAACCGCTGGAGAAGATGAACGCGCTGGTGGCCAGCAGCCCGAGCATCGGGTCCGTCATGATCAGGCAGGCCGCGCTCATCGGGATCGCGCCGAGCGTCACCGAGATCGCCGAGAACCGCTGCGAGGGCCAGGAATGGCGCAGCCAGACGGCGCCGACGCCGAGCGCACAGGCGCCGACCGCGATGGCGATCGCCTGGCGTACCGGGCCATGGGGTCCCGCGGGGCTGAGCATCAGCACCACGGGAACCATGCCGAGCACCGCGTTGAGCGCGGCGATCACGCGGCAGGTTCGGGTCTGCAGGCCGCGGACGGCGAGCAGCGAGGTGAGCCAGTAATAGTGATTCTGTCCGGCAGCGGTCATGCGGGTACCCGGTGGTCTCCCGCGTCAGCCGGCCGGCGAACCGGGTGGCCTGTCACGCTGCGTCGCATATGCAGCAGATTAACAATCGCGCCGCGCGGATTCGGCGGCCGTCGGCAAACTCTGTGCATACGTTCAGCCTCGGATGCTGAATCGCCCCGCGAACTGAACGCGGCGATTCGCCGGTTCGGGTGAATTCCCTGCGGGCGCGCGACGGGTCGCCTAAAGTGTCTGCGAAACAACGGCTTTGACCTCTGCGAATGGCATCGTCGCCGGTTTCCCTCAGCGAATTCGCGTGACACACATCACGCCAAAGTCTTGACTCAGTCCAAAAAAGCGCGTAGAAGTGAACACGTGACGACCGACTACACGGAGCAGCTGCGTTCCGCAGATCTCCGTGTGACACGGCCCCGCCTCGCAGTCCTGGAGGTGGTGGCGGGACGTCCGCATGCCGACACCGAAAGCGTCTTCGACGCGGTCCGCGCGATCCTGCCCGACGTCTCCCGTCAGGCGGTCTACGACGTGCTGGCCGCACTCACCACCGCGGGGCTCATCCGTCGCATCCAGCCTTCGGGTTCGGTGGCCCGGTACGAGACCCGCGTCGGCGACAACCACCACCACGTCGTGTGCCGGTCATGCGGCGCCATCGCCGACATCGACTGCGCCACCGGCGAAGCGCCCTGTCTGACCCCGTCGGACACCCACGGCGTGCTCGACGGTTTCGTCGTCGACGAGGCCGAGGTCATCTACTGGGGTGTGTGCCCCGACTGCGCGGCAGCCACAACTTCGCGATCACATCCGTGATCGCAACACAATTCACCACCCTCGAAAGGAAGTGCAGTGCCTGAGGAAACTCACCCTCCGATCGGAGAAGCACAGACCGAGCCTGCCGAAAGCGGTTGCCCGATGCGCATCAAGCCGCCTGTCGAGGGTGGTAGCAACCGGGACTGGTGGCCCAACGCCGTCAACCTCAAGATTTTGCAGAAGAACCCGCCGGCCATCGATCCCACGGACGAGGATTACGACTACCGCGAGGCCGTCAAGAACCTCGACTTCGAGGCCTTCCAACGCGACTTCGACGAGCTGCTGACCAACTCGCAGGAATGGTGGCCCGCCGACTTCGGCCACTACGGTCCGCTGTTCGTCCGCATGTCGTGGCACGCCGCCGGCACCTACCGCGTCGAGGACGGCCGCGGCGGCGGCGGCCGGGGCATGCAGCGCTTCGCCCCGCTCAACAGCTGGCCCGACAACGTCAGCCTGGACAAGGCGCGTCGTCTGCTGTGGCCGCTGAAGAAGAAGTACGGCAAGAACATCTCCTGGTCGGACCTCATCGTCTACGCGGGCAACCGCGCCATGGAGCACATGGGCTTCAAGACCGCCGGCTTCGCTTTCGGTCGCCCGGATTACTGGGAGCCCGAGGAGGACATCTACTGGGGTTCCGAGCACGAGTGGCTCGGTTCGCAGGACCGCTACGCCGGCACCGACCGCACCAAGCTGGAGAACCCGCTGGCCGCCAGCCACATGGGTCTGATCTACGTCAATCCCGAAGGCCCCGAAGGCAATCCGGATTACCTGGCCGCTGCCATCGACATCCGTGAGACCTTCGGCCGCATGGCGATGAACGACGTCGAGACCGCCGCCCTCATCGTCGGTGGCCACACCTTCGGCAAGACCCACGGTGCCACCGACATCGAGAACGGCGTGGAGCCCGAGGCCGCCCCGCTGGAGCAGATGGGTCTGGGCTGGGCCAACCCCGGCGTCGGCAACGAGGCCGTCAGCAGCGGTCTCGAGGTGACCTGGACCCACACCCCGACCAAGTGGGACAACTCGTTCCTGGAGATCCTCTACGGCAACGAGTGGGAGCTGACCAAGAGCCCGCAGGGTGCCAACCAGTGGAAGCCCAAGGACGGCGGCTGGGCCAACTCGGTGCCGATGGCACAGGGCACCGGCAAGACCCACCCGTCGATGCTGACCACCGACCTGTCGATGCGCTTCGATCCGATCTACGGCGAGATCACCCGCCGCTGGCTCGACCACCCGGAGGAGCTGGCCGAGGAGTTCGCCAAGGCGTGGTTCAAGCTGCTGCACCGCGACATGGGTCCGGTGGTGCGCTACCTCGGCCCGCTGGTGCCGAAGCAGACGTGGCTGTGGCAGGACATCACCCCGGCCGGCAAGACGCTGTCCGAGGCCGACGTCGCCTCGCTCAAGACCGCCATCGCCGAGTCGGGTCTGTCGGTGCAGCAGCTGGTCAACACCGCGTGGAAGGCGGCGGCCTCGTTCCGCTCCAGTGACATGCGCGGTGGCGCCAACGGTGGCCGCATCCGGCTGCAGCCGCAGCTCGGCTGGGAGGTCAACGAGCCCGATGAGCTGGCTCAGGTGATCCGGAAGCTCGAGGAGATCCAGCAGGCGTCGCCGACCGGTGTGTCGTTCGCCGACCTGGTGGTCCTCGGCGGTGTCGTCGGCCTCGAAAAGGCCATCAAGGACGCCGGTTTCGACGTCGCGGTGCCGTTCACCTCGGGTCGCGGCGACGCCAGCCAGGATCAGACCGACGTCGAGTCGTTCGCCTACCTGGAGCCGAAGGGCGACGGTTTCCGGAACTTCGTCGGCAAGGGCGACACCCTGCCGTCCGAGTACCGGCTGATCGACCGCGCCAACCTGCTGGGGCTGACGGCGCCGGAGCTGACCGTGCTCATCGGTGGTCTGCGCGCGCTGGGCGCCAACCACGGCGGTTCGGACCTCGGTGTGCTGACGGCCGACAAGGGCAAGCTGACGAACGACTTCTTCGTCAACCTGCTCGACATGTCCACCAAGTGGGCCCCGTCGCCGGCCGATGACGGCACCTACGTCGGCACCGACCGCAGCAGCGGCGCGCCGAAGTGGACCGCCAGCCGGGTCGACCTGCTGTTCGGCTCGAACTCGCAGCTGCGGGCACTGGCCGAGGTCTACGCGGAGGACGACAACAAGGAGAAGTTCGTCAAGGACTTCGTCGCGGCGTGGACCAAGGTGATGAACGCCGACCGGTTCGACATCTAGTCGGAACCTGATTCAGTACCCCGTGGGCCCTCGGGCTCACGGGGTACTGTGCTTTTCGTGCTCCTCGATGAACTCCGCTGGTTCGTCGTCCTGGCCGAGACCGAGCACGTCACCGCCGCCGCCGCCGAATTGGGTGTCGCACAGCCGACGCTGTCGCGGGCCCTGGCCCGGCTGGAAAACGAAGTGGGCACACCGCTTTTCGACCGCACCGGCCGGCGGCTGCGGCTGAACGGGTACGGGCGGATCATGCTCGAACATGCGCGCCGCGGCATTGCCGAGATGGATGCGGCGCAGAGCCGGATTGCGGCGTTGCTGGATCCGGACAGCGGCCTGGTCCGGCTGGCTTTTCTGCATTCGACCGCGAATTGGTTTGTGCCGGAGGTGCTTCGGCAGTTCCGGGTACTGGCTCCGGCGGTGCGCTTCGAGCTGTTCCAGGGCGCGGCGCACGACATCGCGGAGCGGCTGCGCACCGGGCAGGCCGACGTCGCGATCACGTCCCCGCGGCCGACGCAGGTGCCGTGCGTCTGGCGGGTCCTGTATGTCGAACGGTTGTGCCTGGCGGTGCCCGCCGACCACCGGCTGGTGGGACGTGCCCGCGTACGCCTGAGCGAGGTGGCCGACGAGACCTTCATCGCGCTCGGGGCGGATTTCGGGCTGCGCCAGCTGACGGATCAGGTGTGGGCCGAGAGCGGCATAACGCCGGAAATCGCGTTCGAAGCCATGGAGATTCCGACGATGGAAGGGTTGGTCGCGGCGGGATTCGGCGTCGCCGTGGTGCCGGTGCCGCGGCCCGGCCGGGGCGATCCCTCGGTGATCTACATCCCATTGTCCGACACCAGGGTCAAGCGCGAGATCGGCATGGCGTGGGTCAAGGGTCGCGAATTGCCGCCTGCTGCAGCGCGATTCGCCGACCTGGTCAGCACCACCGCATCTGATGCACAAAACGTATGAAACAACTCAAACTAATGTATTGGACACATGAACGGGGCGGTTCCTAGCCTGCGTTCGTGACTGTTGAAGCGCCCGTCTGGACCGGCCATGTCCGCGGTTCCACGGACTACCGCAGGCTGCTCGGCGCGCTGTTCTGCGCCGGCGTGGCGACGTTCGCGCAGCTGTATTCGCCGCAGGCGGTGCTGCCGCTGATCGCCCGCAGCCTGAATACCGGCGCCGCGGCCTCCGCGCTCATGGTGTCGGCGTCGACGATCGGTCTGGCCATGGGGGTTATCGGCTGGTCGACCCTGGCCGACCGCATCGGCCGGGTGCGCGCGATGTCCTACTCGGTTTGTGTGGCAACGGGTTTGGCGCTGCTGGTGCCGTTCGCGCCGACATTCCAGCTGTTGCTGGCCGGACGATTCGCCGAAGGCCTGGCACTCGGGGGAGTGCCGGCCATCGCGGTGGCCTATCTGACCGAGGAGATCGAAGCCGGCCATGCCGCGCGGGCCGCGGGTACCTACGTCGCCGGCACCACGATCGGCGGATTGCTCGGCCGGCTGGTGGCCGCCCCGGTGGCCGAATTCACCGACTGGCGGTGGGCCATGTTCGTCGTCGGATTGCTCTGCAGCGCAGCAGCTGTCGGCTTCATGCGGCTGGCCCCCGAACCTCGGGGATTCGTCCCGGCCGACGAGGAGACCGAGGGCTCCCTGGCGCACCGATTGGCGGCCAACCTGCGCAACCCCAGGCAACTGGTGCTGTATCTGCAGGGCTTCCTGCTCATGGGCGGGTTCGTCGCGATGTACAACTTCCTCGGCTTCCGGTTGAGCGCGGCGCCGTTCGGCCTTCCGCAGACCGTCGTCAGCCTGGTGTTCGTGGCCTATCTGGCGGGCACCTGGGCGTCGGCGTGGGCCGGGGCCGCGGCCAGCCGGTACGGCCGGCGCCCGGTGCTGCTGGGCAGCGTCGCGGTGATGGGGCTGGGTGTGGTGATCACCCTGAGCCACAACGTGATCGCGGTCCTCGCCGGCCTGCTGGTCGCCACCGCGGGGTTCTTCGGCGCGCATGCCACCGCCTCGGGTTGGACCGGCCAGTTGGCCACCGTGGGCAAGGCGCAGGCCGGCTCGCTGTACAACCTGGCGTACTACGCGGGTTCGAGCGTCATCGGCTGGGTCGGCGGGATCGCCTTCGATACCGCCGGGTGGTCGGCGGTGGCCGCCGTCATCGTGGGGCTGCAGGTCGTCGCCGGACTCGCGGCGGCCGTCGTGCTGCGCGATTAGCGCTGGCTCGCCCGCTGGTGGACGCGGTCCTTGATGGCCTCCGGCAACGCGTCGGCCGGAAGCAGCCGCGGCAGTAGCTCCGGCTCGAGGGTCAGGGCGCGGAACACCATCGCGACAGTGACGTCGTGCGGCGGACGCGAGACCACCGTGATCGATGCCCCGGCCCGCAGCACCCCGGGCGTCACGACGCGCAGGTAGGCGCCGGGCAGGGCCTGGGCGGTGAAAGTCTTGACCCAGCCCCGGATTTCGAGCCACTCGGCGAAGGTGCGGCACGGGATGCGGGGCCGGCTCACTTCCAGGAGCGGGCCGCCGTCGCCGATTTGCCAGCGCTCGCCGATGACGGCGTCGTTCACCTCGAGCCCCGCGGTGGTGAGGTTCTCGCCGAACGAGCCGTTGGCCAGCTCGCGGTCGAGGCGGACCTGCCAGTCGTCGAGGTCTTCACGGGCGTAGGCGTACACCGCCTGGTCGTCACCGCCGTGGAACTGCTGGTCGCCGATGGTGTCGCCGACCAGACCGCTGCCGAGACCGCCGTGCATGGGCCCGGGGGCGCGCACGGGCACCGGCTCGGACGTCGGGCGTTTGTCGATTCCGGTGCTCAGCTGATCCTTGTCGGGGCTCGGTCGGGGGACCGCCAGATTCACCGTCAGGATCGCTGCCATGGCGCAAGCCTAGAGGTGCCGTCCGGCTCCTTCGACCGGGAGTGGCCCGGGTCACCGCCAGCGCTGAAATCGGTCACCGTGGATCACCTTTCGATCACATTTTCGATAAAGATCGCGTGCTGACCTGCATTTATGTGGGATAAGGCGCGCGCGTGGGGTAAAAGTGACGTTAGTGAAATTTGTGACGAGAGGGACCACCGGGGCCACGACCCCTGCGTAGACCACGCAGCGTCGTGTGCCGGTGGCGCACGACGAGAGGTGGCCGAGATGCGGCGGATCATTGTGACGGTGGCGAGCGCGGCACTGCTGGCGGCGCCCATGGCGGTGGCGGCTCCGCTGGTGTCGGCGCCCCTCGCGTCGGCCGACACCACCTGGACCGGTGGTACCCACCGACAGGCCATCGACTTCGTCATCCAGCGCGCGCTGTCGCAGCGCGGGGTGCCGTTCGTCTACGGCGGTGGCAACGCCAACGGCCCCAGCCTGCCTCCGGCCAGCGTCACGACCGCGGCTGCGCCGGTGGCTCAGCCGGCTCCGCAGGTCGGCCTGCAGCCGATGGGTGTCGCGCAGCCGGCGGCGGCTCCGCAGACCAACACGCTCATCCCGGGCCTGTCGGGTCTGTTCGGCCAATCGCCGACCGCGAGCGCCATCACGCCGGCGCCGACCACGCCGGGCTTCGATGCGTCCGGCCTCGTTCAGTACGCGTTCGCCGGCGTCGGCATCAAGCTGCCGCGGTCGTCGGGTGAGCAGTACAAGGTCGGCCGGAAGATCACCGCCGACCAGGCCCTGCCGGGCGACCTGCTGTTCTACGGCCCGGCCGGCTCGCAGAGCGTCGCCCTGTTCGTGGGCAACGGCCAGATGATCGAGGGCACCGAGCCCTCCGTCACTGTGGGACCGGTGCGCACCAACGGCATGGACCCATACCTGAGCCGCATCATCGAGTGGCAGTAGCGGCTGCGACCACCGACAGCGCCTCGGATCGCAGTCACCTGCTGACTGTGATCCGAGGCGTAAGCGCACGGATTCGGATCAAGCGGCGATATCGGCGGCGGGATATCCGCACCCGGGTCCGCACGGATGACCACGCACGGGGATCCCACGCCGACGCAGCACCTGTGCGATCTTCGTTGCGGTCTGACATGGCCGGTCGAATACCTGCTGATAACTGAGTCGGACCGTCCACCGGCCGTCGACCGCGGCATCCAGATCGCGTTCGATGTCGTTGTTCCGGGCGGTCGCCGAGTCGTGGAACAGCCTGCCGTCGAGCTCTACCACCAGCCGTTTCCCGTACTCGACGTCGCGGTATCGAATACCGGACGACGACGAAGACCTGTTCTGACGACTGCCTCGGGGTAACCCGTGCGCCCGCTCCACGCGATCGAGGTAGCGCTGTTCGAGGACCGAACACGTGCCTTCTGAGATGTCGAGCAGAATCGCCCGCAGCCAGCGTCGGCGAGGCACGCGCCGTCGGCTCTCGAGTACTGCCAGCAGTCGCTGTGCTGTGGTCCGTCGGGACTGGCAGGCGTCTGCCAGGATGGCGATCGTATCGAATTCTGCAGCCCGGCAGGCGACATCCAGTGCGGCCTCCTCGTAGCGGAGCCGCGGTGGTCCCAGGTGCCACAGCACCCGCTGGTCCAAGTGGGCAACGTGATGGATGCGAACTCCGTCGGGCTCGACCAGCGCGGTCCGGTTCCGCTCAACCGCGACGTGGACGACCGGGCCTTCGTGCTGCATCGCCGACTCCAGACACAGCGCCGCCGGCGCGGCGTAAAGCACTGCAGCCCAGGCGCGTTGCTGCCAACTCGGCGATCCGGTGTGGTCGACGTACACGCCGTCGTGCATACGAGCCCATTCCTTGCGCCGCAGCATGCGCCGGATGTAGGCGTCGTGCCGGCCGGCGCCGAGCACCTGTCGCCGCGAAATGACACCTGCCTGACGGCCGAGAACCGCGGTGATCTCCGCGTCGGCGGCTCGGCCCGTGTCATCCACGTCGTCGATCTTCGCGGCAGTGCGCGGGTCGGCACCAGACCCCAGGTTGCCCGGCTGTGGATAACCGTCAATGCCTCGGATCTCAGCCACATATTGACTGCGATCCGAGGCGTAGCGGGCACAGCAGCACCCCAGCGCTGCGCGCGTGACGCAGTCTTGACAGACTGTCGGGTATGGCACAGATAACCCTGCGTGGAAACCCCATCAACACCGTCGGCGAGCTGCCCGCTGTCGGGTCCGCGGCCCCGGCGTTCGCCCTGACCGGAGCCGACCTGGCTCCGGTGACCAACGACCAGTTCAGCGGTAAGTCCGTGGTGTTCAACATTTTTCCGTCGGTCGACACCCCGGTGTGTGCCACCAGCGTGCGGACCTTCAACGAGCGGGCCGCCGCCGACGGCGCCACCGTCGTGAACGTGTCCAAGGACCTGCCGTTCGCCCAGAAGCGTTTCTGCGGTGCCGAGGGCATCGAGAACGTCACCACCGCGTCGGCGTTCCGGGACAGCTTCGGTGAGGACTACGGCGTCACCATCGCCGACGGTCCGATGGCCGGCCTGCTCGCCCGCGCCATCGTGGTGATCGGCGCCGACGGCAATGTCGTGTACACCGAACTGGTGCCTGAGATCGCCCAGGAACCGGACTACGACGCAGCGCTGGCCGCCGCCAAGTAACACCAGCTCTTCGACGGACGGGGTGTGTGCCAGGGGCACGCGCCCCGTCCGCTTTTTCGTATCGGGCATGATGACTTGGTGCAGTTGCGATTACCGATACCGGCTTTGTCGTTGCGAGCCATCGTCGTCGTCGCGGCGTTGTCGGTGGTCGCGACGGTGCTGATCATCGGAACCTGGGTGTGGATCGGCGTCACCAACGACCAGTACAGCCAGCTCGATCGGCGGCTGGACTCGCTGAGCAGCCTGCCCGACGTCAACACCCTGCTGAGCATCGCCCGGCAGACGCCCACCGGCACGCCGCAGTCCGAGGGCTCACTGGTGCAGACCGTCCGCATCGGAGCCGCCACGGTCTCGATGCCGCCGGAGATCGTGCTGCCGCAGTTCGAGGCCGGGTATGCCAACACCACGATCAATGGCGTCGAGTACCGGGTCCGCACCGTCACCACGGGTTCGGCGTCGATCGCGCTCGGCGCACCGCTGGCCGAGGCCCAGCGTCAGATCCGCAACCTGCACATCCGCATCCTGGCCATCTGTAGCGGCGTCATTCTCGGCACGTTCGTGGTCGGCGGCTCGATGTGGTTCGTGATGATCAACCCGTTCCGCAAGCTCGCTCAGCAGGCCCGGCAGATCAACTCCCAGTCGAAGCCCGAAGAGGTCCACGTGCGGGGCGTCTCGGAGGCCGTGGAGATCGCCGAGGCGGTCGAGGGCATGTTGGCCCGCATCGGCGAGGAACAGGCACGTACCAAGGCCGCGCTGGAGTCGGCCCGCGACTTCGCCTCGGTGGCATCACACGAATTGCGCACCCCGCTGACCGCGATGCGGACGAACCTCGAGGTACTGTCCACGCTCGATCTCGAGGCGGAGCAGCGTGCCGAGGTGATCGGCGACGTCATGCGCACACAGAGCCGGATCGAGGCGACGCTGACGGCGCTGGAACGGCTCGCCCAGGGCGAGCTCACCACGGCCGACGATCTCGTGCCCGTCGACATCACCGAGCTGCTCGACCGGGCCGCCCACGACGCGGTACGGGTCTATCCCGACCTCAACGTCGCCCTCGTACCGTCCCCGACGGTGCTGATGCTGGGCCTGCCCGTCGGGCTCCGGCTGGTTGTCGACAACGCGATCGCCAACGCCGTCAAACACGGTGGTGCGACCCGGGTGCAGCTGTCGGCCGTCAGCTCGCACGACGGCGTGCAGATCGCCATCGACGACAATGGCACCGGCGTACCGGAACACGAACGTGACGCGGTGTTCCACCGGTTCGCACGCGGGTCCACCGCGTCACATTCGGGTTCGGGTCTCGGTCTGGCACTGGTTGCCCAACAGGCCGAACTGCATGGTGGCACAGCGTCTTTGACGCAGAGTCCGCTCGGCGGCGCGAGGCTCCTGCTGGAGCTGCCCGCGCCGCGTCCGCAAGCAGTCTGAGCTAGATGCAGGCGCCGAAGATGCAGAATCCGCCGTCAGGCTCCCAGCCGCCGTTCCACGTGCCCGGCGGGTTCCAGCCCCAGGCCGGCGGGGGCGGCGGACCCCAGCCGGGTCCGGGTCCCGGGCCGTTCCAGCCCGGGCCGTGACCCCAGCGCGCCGGGACCGGCGCCATGCCGGTATCCGCACTCGCGGTACCCGCACCCAGCCCGACGGCTCCGGCGGCAACGCCGCTCGCGACAGCCAAACCAACAATGAATTTTATCGATTTCATGATCTACTCCATTCCTCGACTCAATCGATTGCTGCAACAACGTTGCGGCGCTCGCTGTTTCTCGGTCTGTAGTCATTCTCGTTAGTCAAGCTATGTATGGCCTGTGCCCGCCTTAGGCGGTGGCTTTCGGTTTCCGGGTGCCCTGCTCAGATGCAGGCGCCGAACAGGCACACCCCGCCATCCGGTTCCCAGCCTCCGTTCCAGGTGCCCGGCGGGTTTCCGGGCGGCGGCGGCGGTCCCCAAGCAGGTGGTGGCGGCGGTCCCCATGCCGGTGGCGGCGGGCCCCAGTGGTGGTCCGGCGGCGGTGGTCCCCAGCCGGGCCCGGGCGGGGGTGGCGGTGGACCCCAGTCGGCGCTCGCGACGCCGGTGCCCAGCGTCACCAGGCCGGCGCCGAAGCTGCCGGCGATCGCCAGGCCGGCAATCATCTTGGTGTGTTTCATGATCGATCGTCTCCGTTCGTGGCGGACTGTCCGACCATGGAACGGCAGCAGGTTGTGGATCAGCTGTGCCTGACGTAAGTGGTAGGTCCCGGTTTGGCGTCGTGCGGCCGGCGCAGGAAGGCGACCGCGCCGGCCCGCTTCCTACAATTGGCCGATGCCCGCCAATTCTCGGTTCGCCGGAGCCGGAGCCGCACCATGCTGATCGGCATCCTCGCCGCCCTCGTTGCCTGCTTCAGCTATGGCACGGCATCGGTGCTGCAGTCCCGCGCGGCCCGTCGCGACGGCGAAGCTGCCGACACCGCACCGACGTTCCGGTCGACAGTGACGGCGATCCTGGCGCCGCTGTTCCTCGCCGGCATGCTGCTGGACGGGCTGGGCTTCCTCGGCAGCCTGGTGTCGGCGCGGCTGATCCCACTGTTCCTGTCGCAGACCATCATGAGTGCCAACCTCGCGGTGACCGCCGTCCTGAGCGTGCTGGTGCTCGGCGTGCGCCTGCGCCCGCGGGACTGGGCCGCGATCGCGACAGTCCTTGTGGCACTGTGCATTCTGGGCTTCAGCGCCGGTGAACTCGGCACCGAGGTGCCGGGCCGGCACATGCACTGGAGCGTGCTGGCGGCATCGGCGCTCATCTTCGTCTTCGGGGTGGTGCTCGTTCGGGTGCTCGGCAAGAAGGCCGCGGTGCCGGCCGGGCTGATCGCCGGCATCCTGTACGGCGCCATGGCGGTCGCGGTCCGGATCACCCACGGGCTCGACCCGTTCGAATGGCATGCGTTGCTCTCCGACCCGGCGGCGTGGGCGGTGGTGGTCGCCGGCGGCGGTGGCTTCTACCTGTTCACCGTCGCACTGCAGATCGGTTCGGTGAACGGCGTGGCCGCCGCACTCGTCATGGGGGAGACGGTGATTCCCGGCGTGGTCGGCGTCCTGTTGCTGGGCGATGTGGCGAAGCCGGGACTCGGATGGCTGGTCGGGGTCGCTTTCGCCACCGCGGTCGCCGGGGCGGTCGCGATCGCGATTTTCGGTGCGGCAGAAGAGGAACCGGCGGTCGCCACGGCTCAGGCGTGAAACCGTGGCGACCCGACCGGCTAGTCCTCCTTGCGGATCAAGCGGCCGAGGGCCTCGCGGTCCGGCGCCAGTAGTTCGTCGATCCGCGCCTTGTTGACATCGGCGACGATGATCTCGCCGACCTCCTGATAGACGTTGCTGAACAGGCCGTGCGACTTCATCTTTTCGGTCTGGTAGATGTTGTCCTCCGTCGGCGTCACGTAGTAGACGATCTCCGACTTGAACCGGTGGATCAGCCACACGTGGATCAGGTCCATCAGGCGCTTCTGCCGCAGCTTCTCGGCGAAGGTGTTCTGGTCGCGCACCGTGAGGATGTTGCGGCCGTAGCGGTCCTTGATCGGGTCGACGACGACGTTGGCCAGCGGCTCGTCACCGCTGCCGTAGATGCCCAGATCCAGGACGTCGGAACCGGCGCGGCGGGGCCGCAGTTGTACGTGCAGCTGCTCGCCGATCTGGTAGTGATCGCTCCACATGGCCAGCCACTCTTCGAGGAGCTTCTTGGGCACCTCGGTCTGGACCAGGTGCTGGTGTTGCGTGGAGCCGGCACCCATCGCCTTGGTGGTCGCGGTCCGCCCCGACGACGCGGCCAGCGCGGCATCGCTGCGCGGACCGCCGACGAGCGTTTGCGGTGTGCGGTAGGGAGATTCGACGAGCCGCATCTTGCGTTGCAGCCGGGCCAGGGCCAGCATGCCCTCCTGTCGCAGGGATGTCGCGAACTCCTCGCACGCCACACCGTCCACCTGGTGGCCGCCGTAGGTGATGAAGTTGAAGACGAACCCCATCTTGCCGAGTTCCTCTGGGAACGCCCGCATTTCGTCATCGGTCATGCCGGTGGTGTCCCAGTTGAACGACGGCGACAGGTTGTACGCCAGCATCTGGTCGGGGAATTCGGCGTGGATGGCCTCCGCGAATTCCCGGGCGTCGGCCAGGTCCGCGGTTTTCGTCTCCATCCACAGGATGTCCGCGAACGGCGCGGCCGCAAGGGATTTCGCGATCGCGTACGGGATGCCGCCGCGCACCTGGTAGTAGCCCTCCGGGGTCTTGGCGAGCTCACAGTCCCACGCCACGTCGGCGCCCAGCTCACGGGCCTTCTCCCGCGCCGCATACAGCGACGCGCGGGCCGCGAACTTGCGCCACTCCTCGGGGCTCACCGTGGTGGCCTCACCCTCCTTGGCCCGGAACTGCAGCACTTCGGCCACGGCTTCGCAGTAGGTGTTCAGGCCCGAATCCGCCTGCCACGCCTCGACGAATTTCGACTCGACCTTGTCGAACACCGCGTCGACCGACTGCCCGGAATTCTGGTCCCAGGCCGCGGCCGCCTCGTCGATGAGGCCCGCGATGCCGTGGCTGTCCAGCCAGGCGTCGGCGGCCGCGTACTGGCCCTCGGGCAACGCGTACAGCAGGTGCCCGCGCAGGTCGGTGACGCCCTTGTCGTGGAAGCGGCGCACCATCGCCAGGAAACAGGATTTGTAGGACGGGATGTTGAGGTTGGTGGCGCCCAGCAGGAACGGCTGGTCACGCTCGTCGGCGGCGCTGTCGATGAGGTTCGCGGCCTCGGCGTCGGTGCGAGCGACGATGATTCCCGGCACGCCCATCATGTCCAGCTGGAAGCGCGCGGTGTTGAGGCGCTTGAGTTGTTCATCCGACGGCACCAGCACCTTGCCACCCTGGTGGCCGCATTTCTTGGTACCGGGCCGCTGGTCCTCGATGTGGTAGCCAGGCACTCCCGACTCGACAAAACGGCGAATCAGGTTGCGTACGTGGGCATCTCCACCGTGACCGGTGTCGGCGTCGGCGATGATGAACGGCCGGTAGTCGATCGCGGGGGTCGCTGCGCGCTGTTCCTCGGTCATCTGCAGGCGCAGGTACTGCTGGTTGCGGTCCGCGGTCAGCAGCGCACGCACCAGCCCGGCGGCTTCGTCGGGCACCTGGCTCAGCGGGTAGCTGGCCAGGTCGGGCCCGGGGTCCTCGCTGATGGAGCCCTTGGCCGAGGTGGCCCAGCCACCGAGGTAGATGCCTTCGATGCCGATCCGCTTCATCACCACCGCCTGGCCGGGGGAATACGGCCCGAACGTCGTGATGCTCTTCTTCTGCGCGAACAGTTCGCGCAGCCGCGGATAGAACGCTTCGGCGGCCTGCCGGGCCACCGGATAGTCGGACGGGATGGTGCCGCGTTGTTCGACGACCTGACGCGCGGTGTAGAGCCGCGTGATGCCGTCGAAACGCGGACTGTCGAAATACTCCTGCACGTCGGCGACGTTCTGCTCGAACGACGTCGCCACTGCTTCGAGAGTCATGGACTGCTCCTTGCTGAGCTGGTTTCCGATGAGCTCTCCGAGCCTATCGCCGCGGGGCTGCCGTGAATACGCGATCAGACATTCACATCGAAGCCGAGGTTGACGTCGCAGGCGGCCTGCCCGCCGCGGACGCCCCAGTTCTCGAGCGCACTCTCGCGCAGCAGGATCGTGATGTGGTCGGCGGGGATGTCGAAGGCGCCGAGGCGGCCCGTGATCTCGCGGTACAGCGCGCGCTTGGCGTCCACCGACCGGCCGGCGAAACAGTCGATGGTCACCAGGGTGTACCGCTCGGGATGCGCGAGATGCGGCGCGTGCGAAAACCGGTGCGGCTCATGGACCAGGAGCCGGACGTGCTTGTCGCCGACCGGGATCTGGAACGCGGCGACCAGTGCCGCGTGGACGGCATCGATGAGGGCGACCTCGTCGGGCTGGCTGTACTGACGTCGGACCTCGATCAGTGAACTCGGCATGGCGCTGATCGTCACATCCGGCAGTCGTCAGCGCACCTGAATTTCCGCCGGTGTCGCCGGTTCGAACCGCACCCGGTAGACCGCCGGCCAGTACTTGCCCGTGACCAGGAACTGCCCATTGCCGCCGGCGCCGCCGAGATGCGCGATGCCGTTGAGGACGCCGATGTCGCCCTGCCAGGCGGCGTCGCGCAGACCGGTGGCATAGACGACGGCGGTGACGACGCCCGTGTTGGCGTCGACCTCGATGATCTGGTCGGTCGGGAACACGTTGGCCCAGATCCGGTTTCCGGCGCAGTCGAGGCTGTTGAGCCCGGTGACCTGAATTCCGTTGTAGGTCACGGCGAGGGTGCCTGTTTCCCGCATGTCGTCGAGACGGTGGAAGCGCAGCACCGCGGATCCGTCGCTGCGGATCAGCCGGTCACCCGTGCGGCACAGGCCCCAGCCCTGACCGTCGAGCGGGACCTCGCGCAGCATCGTCAGCGTGGCCTTGTCCCATTCGATGGCGACGCCGTTCTCGTACGTCAGCTGCCACAGGTGCGGGCCGGCATCGGCGATGCCCTCGCCGAAATAGGCCGGCGGCAGCGGGACCGCGCGCCGCAGCTGTCCGGTGTCGGCGTCGAGTTCGCGCAGCTCGGACTTTCCTTCGAGGCCCGTGCTCTCGTACAGCGTCGGTCCGTCGACGAACATGCCCTCGGTGAACGCGACGGGGTCGTGGTCGAACCGTTCGAGCACGACGGGGCGGAGCCGGGCGACCTGATCGGCTGCGGCGGTGGGGATTCCGGCCACCACGACCAGCAGCGTGCCGACGGCCGTCAGTGTCACGGCGGTGATCGCGGCGGTGTGTTCCTGCACCCAGTGGCGCATCCGCTCCAGGCCCTTCTCGGCGTACCGCGCGGCCACCAGGTGCGCCAGGATCGGTGCGGCGGTGGTGGAGCCGGCCAGTACGACGAAAAAGCCGACGGCACCGGCCTTTTCGACGGGCGCGGTCAGCAGCGCGTCGATGGCCACGCCGCCGGCGACGCACGCCAGGATGAACTTCGGGTTCGCGACGGCGAAGACCACCCCGGTGACGCCGGTGACCAGTGGCGACGCGGACTGCAGCCGCGTCAGCCAGCCCGTCGCCTGCGCGTAGTGCGCGCGCCGCAGCCACGTGACGACACCGAGCACGATCAGCGCGATGCCGATGCCGAGCTGCAACCGCGAACTGGTCGCGGCGGCGTGCGACCGGCCGACGGGCGATACCAGCACCACCGTGCTGATGACGGCCGCCATCCCGGCGAGCCACCCGCCCAGGTAGGTCAGGCCGGTGCTGCGGGGCCGGTCCGAGTACAGCAGGAGCAGCACCGGCGGCAGGACCGCCATGGGGGACAGCGCCACGATGAGCGCGTCGGGGATCAACCACGTCACACGAGCCATCTTGCCTGCGCGCAGCCTGCCCGCCGCTGACGCGCGTCCGGTGATCGGGCAGGCTGGTGTCCACGATGGCACCCCGCATATCCCTCCTGGACGACCCCGCCGACCTGTCCGCGCTGCGCGCGACGGGCGCTGACCCCGACGAACTGCTCGCGGCGTTCGCCGAGTGGGCCGAGGCGGCGGGGACGGCGCTGTACCCGGCGCAGGAGGAGGCGCTCATCGAGTTGGTCAGCGGCGCCAACGTCGTCCTGGCGACGCCGACCGGTTCCGGCAAGTCGCTGGTGGCCACGGGCGGGGTGTACTTCGCGCTCGCGGCGAACCGGCGCAGCTACTACACCGCGCCGATCAAGGCCTTGGTCAGCGAGAAGTTCTTCGCCCTGTGCGACGTGTTCGGCGCCGCGAACGTGGGCATGCTCACCGGCGACGCGGCGGTCAACGCCAGTGCGCCGATCATCGCGTGCACGGCCGAGATCCTTGCGAACATCGCGCTGCGGGAAGGCGCCGACGCGGACATCGGTCTGGTGGTGATGGACGAGTTCCATTTCTACGGCGACCCCGACCGCGGCTGGGCGTGGCAGGTGCCGCTGCTCGAATTGCCCAGGGCGCAGTTCCTGTTGATGTCGGCGACGCTCGGCGACGTGACCGTGTTGCGCGAGGACCTCACCCGGCGTACCGGCCGCCCGACCGCGCTGGTGGCCGGCGCCGAACGCCCGGTGCCGCTGTTCTACAGCTATGCGACGACCGCGATGCACGAGACCATCGCCGACCTGTTGCAGACCAAACAGTCACCGATCTACGTCGTCCATTTCACGCAGGCGGCGGCGCTGGAGCGGGCGCAGGCGCTGATGAGCGTCAACGTGAGTACCAAGGAGGAGAAGGCCGCCATCGCCGACCACATCGGCGGCTTCCGTTTCACGACGGCGTTCGGCTCGACGCTGTCGCGGCTGGTGCGCCACGGCATCGGTGTGCACCACGCCGGCATGCTGCCCAAGTACCGGCGGCTGGTGGAACAGCTCGCGCAGGCCGGGCTGCTGAAGGTCATCTGCGGCACCGACACGCTCGGTGTGGGCATCAACGTGCCGATCCGCACCGTCGTCTTCTCGGCGTTGTCGAAGTACGACGGCACCCGTACTCGGCTGCTCAATGCCCGCGAGTTCCACCAGATCGCCGGCCGTGCCGGGCGGGCCGGCTACGACACCGCGGGCACCGTCGTCGTGCAGGCGCCCGAGCACGAGGTCGAGAACCTCAAGCAGTTCGCCAAGGTCGCCGACGACCCGAAAAAGCGCCGAAAGCTGGTGCGCCGCAAGGCACCCGAGGGCATGGTCCCCTGGGGTGAGAACACCATGAAGCGCCTCGTCGAGGCGGCGCCGGAGGCGCTCACGAGCAACATGCGGGTGTCCACGGCGATGATCCTCGACGTCGTCGACCGTCCCGGTGATCCCTGCCTGGCCATGCGCCGGTTGCTCAGTGAGAACCATGAGCCGCGCAAGAGGCAGCTGCGACACATCCGCGAGGCGGTCGGCATCGCGCGTTCGCTGCTGCAGGCCGGGGTACTGGAACGCCTGGCCGAGCCGGAACTGGACGGGCGCCGGTACCGCCTCACGGTGGACCTGCCGCCGGATTTCGCGCTGAACCAGCCGTTGTCGACGTTCGCGCTCGCGGCCGTCGAGCTGCTCGACCCGGACTCGGAAACGTTTGCGCGCGATGTGGTTTCGGTGATCGAGGCGACGCTCGAGGACCCACGCCAAATCCTCGCGGCGCAGCTGAAGAAGGCCCGGGGTGAGGCCGTCGCGGCGATGAAGGCCGAAGGCATCGAGTACGACGAGCGCATCGAACTGCTCGACGACATCACTTACCCGCGTCCGCTCGATGAACTGCTGGCGCACTGTTTCGAGGTGTACTGCCGGAGCAACCCGTGGGCGGCCGACGGCCACCCGGCGCCGAAGTCCGTCGTGCGCGAGATGTGGGAACAGGGACTTACGTTCAAGGAGTACGTCAGTGCCTATGGCCTGACCCGCACCGAGGGCGCGGTGCTGCGCTACCTGTCGGATGCCGTCAAGGCGCTGCGCTCGGGAGTGCCGGCCGCCGCCCGGACCGATGAGCTCACCGACATCGTCGAATGGCTGGGTGAGCTTGTGCGCCAGGTCGATTCGAGCCTGCTCGACGAATGGGAACAGTTGACCAGCGCTGATCAGGTCGACGAGGTGGCGGTGATGGCGCCGGTGCGGCCACTGACCGGCAACGAGCGGGCATTCACCGCGATGGTCCGCAACGCGCTGTTCCGGCGCGTCGAGCTGTGGGCCCGCCGCCGCTGGGCGGAACTCGGGGACCTGGATTCCGGGTCGGGGTGGGCGGCGCAGCGCTGGGAAGCGGTGGGGGAGCAGTACTTCGCCGAGCACGACGACATCGGCACCGGGGCCGATGCGCGGGGACCCGCGATGCTGATCTTCGACCGGGCGCCCGACGTGTGGCGCGTCCGTCAGATCCTGGACGACCCGGCGCATGACCACGACTGGGGTATCGACGTGGAAGTCGACCTGGCCGCGTCCGACGCGGACGGCGCACCGGTCATCCGGGTCGTCGATGCGGGGCTTTTCGGTAGCTGAGTGCACTTCTCGGGCACACTGGGCGCATGACCACCCCGGCCCCCGAGCCCGTCAGCGGCACTCGCGGGTTCCTGCCTGCGGTCGAGGGCCTGCGGGCGGCCGCGGCACTGGGGGTCGTGCTCACGCACGTGGCGTTGCAGACGGGCTACACCGACGGTGTCGTCGGCCGGTTGCTGGCCCGCTTCGACCTGTCGGTGGCCGTGTTCTTCGCGTTGTCGGGCTTCCTGCTGTGGCGCCCGCACGCCGCCGCGGCGCACGGGCTGCGGGCCGAACCCGAGGTGGCGCCGTACTACCGCTCCCGGCTGGTCCGGATCATGCCGGCGTATCTGCTGACGGTGGTCGCGGTGCTGACCCTGTTGCCCGACGCGCACGGCGCGGACCGGGCGGTCTGGATCGCGAATCTGACCCTGACGCAGGTCTTCGTCCCCAAGACGCTGATCGCCGGGCTCACGCAGATGTGGAGCCTGTCGGTCGAGATGGCCTTCTATCTCGTGGTGCCCCTGTTGGCGCTCCTGGTCGCGAAACTGTCGCTGCGGCTGCGAATTCCGGTCATCACCGGAGTGGCGCTGCTGAGTTTCGGCTGGGGTTATCTGCCGATCCCGGCGTATCACGGCGCCAATCCGCTCAACTGGCTACCGGCCTACGCCTCGTGGTTCGCCGTGGGGATGTTGTTGGCGGAGTGGATGTTCCGGCCGTACGGCTGGGCGCACCGGTTGGCCCGGCAACGCTCGACCCTGATGGCGGTGGCGGTCGTCGCATTCGTGGTGGCGGCCTCACCGTTGGCGATGCCGGCCGGGCACCAGCACGCGACCCTCGGCCAGTTCATCGTGCGGACGGCACTGGGGGCGGTCATTGCCGGCGCGCTGCTGGCGCCGCTGGTCCTGGACACCCCGGACAGCCCGCACCGGGTGCTGGCCAGCGCCCCGATGGTGACGCTCGGCCGCTGGTCGTACGGTCTGTTTCTCTGGCACCTCGCCGCCCTCGACATGGTGCTCGCCATGATCGGGCAGACGACGTTCCCCGGTGCGCTGCCGGTCGTGATGGTCCTGACGACGACGTTCGGCTTCGCGGTGGCCGCGGTGAGTTACGCGCTGCTGGAGGAGCCGTGCCGGGTGGCGCTGCGGCGCTGGGAAGCGCGGCGACGGGCCGCGATGGCCGATCTCGACTTGCCGACCGCGACATAGAGTTGCAGGGTGCGATTCACGCGTCAGGGGCCGCTGGACCGGATGAACGCCGCGGTGGCAGAGCTCGAGTTGCCGGACGCGGTGTACAAGACGTGCCCTTGGCAGCCACGGGATCTCGTGACGGAGGGCCTGCGGCAGTGGTTGCGGTGTTGCGGGGTGGCCATGCGCGACGGTCAGGTGATCGGCATGCCGTCGCACGCCGTCGACGAGGCCTGGCACGGGCTGATCCTCTGTACCGCAAGGTATTCGGCCTTCTGTGACACGGCCTACGGCCGGTTCCTGCACCATCATCCCGAAGGCGGGGCGCCCGCCGGCGCCGTGTCGGAGCCGATGCACGAGCAACTCCGGCGGACGGTCATCGCGTGGGAAAAAGTCGCCGGACCGGATGAGGACTGTGTGCTGTGGGACCTCGACGAACGCGTCGGGGTCGACAAACCGTGGGGGATCGCTGCGGCGCGGGTCGCGGAAATCAGGTCGGCGTACCGGGCTTTTCAGGCCCGAACGAGATGACGGAGGCCGGTACACGCGATAGCCTGACCCGTTACGGACGCCGGTTGAAAGGACGGACGAGCATTTGAAGACCGAGCGACAGCGTTTCCACGCGCCGGTGATAGTCGGCGGTGTGCTGCTGGCCGGTGCGCTCGCGGCGGCCGGTCCGGCTGCGGCGGACCCGGCCACACCGACGACACCCGCACCCGGCCAGCCCGTCGTGGAGCCTGCGAGCGGTCCCAGCGGCCCGGTGGCCGCGCCTCCGATCGGCGCTCCGACGGTCCCCGAGATCGAGAACCCGCAGTACGGCGCCGGTAGTACGCCGGGTCAGCTCGGCTATCTCCGGGACATCTGGCACACGTTCCACAGCGGCAACCCGATCGAGGCGCTCACCATGCCGCCCGAGGAGGCACCCGGACCACCGCCCGGTGCGGGGCCGGCGCCCAAGCTGCCACCAGGGTTCATTTCACTGACCGATCCGGCGTCGTCGAACCCGATCGTCGACACCGGGCCCAAGACCGGTGGACCGGCGCTGCCTCCGGGCTACTACCCGCTGAACGGCCCACCGCCGCCCGGGTACTACGACGCCCCGGGTGCGGCGCCGGCCACGCCGGCGCCGGGTGGTCCCGGCGCGCCGCCGCCGGCTGCCGGATTCGCGCCGACCCCATCGCACTGACTCGACGGCGTAATGTGATTACATACGCTAAGTAATCGCAGTCTACGCAGGGGAGCGTGTGCATGACCTCGATCAAGAAGACCTTGTCCGCCGCCGCCGTCGCGGGTTCGCTCGCCGCGGCCGCGCTCGGCTTCGGTATGCCGCTGGCTGCTGCGCAGCCGCCGCCACCGGCGCCCGGGCTGGGCGAGGAGGTTCCGCCGTGGGCCCCGAAGAAGCCGGCTGAGGTGTGGGACGGTCAGCCCGTCGTGTGGACCTCGGCCTGGGGCGGCCGGTGGGGCGTCTGGATCAACGACGGGTTCATCCCGCTGACGTCGAACCCGGTCACCAACGGCGGGTAACCACCGCGGTCACCATCGTGCCGCGACGTTGGTGCCGATCTGGGTGGCGATCTGGACCGCCGTGTCCGCCGGATTGGGACTGCACGTGTTGATGTCGATGATGACGTTGTTCTTGTGTGCCAAGGCGCGGCCGCATGCCCATCCGGGTGCGGCCGCGTCTTGTTCTGTCGCGACGACGCTGAGGGTGTCGTGCGCGTTGGTGATCGGCCCGACCGACCACTGCGACTGACTCTGCGTGTGCGTGTACTGCTTGCACGCCGGCCATAGCTGCGCTTGCGTGTTGAAGAACTCCTGCGCCTTGTCCTGCGTCGGAAACAGGACGACAGCCTGCTTGAGGTAGTGGGTGAACTTGTCCCCGTCGTTCATGCTCTGCTCGCGCTCGGCCCAGAAGCCGCTGCCCGCGTACACCGCGGCTTCCGCGGCGCCGTCGATGACGAGGCACTCCGGCGGTGCCATCGTGGCGCTGTTGTCCGACATCGTGGACTGAGCGCTGAGCACCGTCATGGCGGCCGACCCCATGGTCGCGTTGACCTGGTCGGGGTTGAGCAGCAGACCGTCCAGTTCGCGTTCGACGAGGGGCCGGGCCACCATCGGCGGCGTGGTCACCGGCACGGGTGTACCGGCGGTGCTACCACATCCGGCGGTCAGAACCGCGACCATGACGACGGTGACGGTGCCGACAGAGCTGCGCATATATCCTCCCGTCGCGGCAGCGGCGACCTACTGACATGCTGCGCTGTCGTGCTGCGCTGTCCTCCCCAGCGCGGCACTCCAACACTTCTATTGTGGCGTCAGTTGAGGTCGGGGCCACCTTTGCTCGACGGTGTTTCGCGGTAACGATGAACCAAGTTCTTGATAACAGGTTCGCCGCACCGCCGCAGCATGACGGTCAGTTCGACACGTCGAGGATCTTGATCGCGAAGACCAGCGAGTCACCCTTCTCGATGCCCGCGCTCGGCTGGCCGTCGGGGTAGCCGTCGGCCGACGTCATCGCGACGGCGACGGTGGAGCCGACCTTCTGTCCGGCGATGGCCTTCTGGAAACCGGGCACGACGCGCAGGAGGGAGAAGGTGGCCGGGGCGCCGCGGTCGTAGGCGCTGTCGAACTTCGATCCGTCACGCCCGTTGAAGCCCGCGTAGCAGACCGAGACCGTCGCGGTTTCGGGGACGACGGGTCCGGTGCCGGCCTTGAGTGTCTGCACCTGGGTCTGGTTCACGCTGAACGGGCCCTTGACGGTGACGACCGGAGCCGCGGTATCGGTGGATCCGGTGACGGCGACGCTGCCGGTGGCGCCGCTCAGGGTCCACTCGGGTGCGCCGCCCTGTCCTTCTGCCGTCGGGCAGGTGCGGGCAGCGGCGGTCGAGGAGTTGTCGAGGGCGGTCGCCGCGCTCGGGGTCGTGGTCACCAACGGCGCCTGCGTCGTGGTCGCCGCCGGTGGCTTCTCGTCCGAGCCACACGCGGTGAGGGCGACGGCGAGGGAGGCGGCGCAGGCGGTCAGGGCAACGGAGGAAGACACGCGAGAGAGGTTCACCGGTGTCACGCTACCCGGGCGGGATCGGGATGAGGACTGCGACCAGGAAGTCGGATTTGTCGGTGAACACCCGCAGATCCCAGGTGGAGAGCAGCAGATCCGGGGTGAGGCCGGCTCGGCTGGCGTCCTGGAAGAACTGATTGAATTCGTAATCGCGGCCGGCGCCGAACCCGATCACCACACGGCCGTTGTCGGCGAGGTGGGCGCGGAGCCGGGAGAGCACCTGCACGCGGGTGCTCGGGGCGACGAACGTCATCACGTTGCCGGCCGACACGATCAGGTCGAAGGGCTCCGGTATGCCGCGGGCCGGCAGGTCGAGTTCGGCGAGGTCGCCCACCAGCCAGCGCGGTCCGGGGTGATCCTCTTCGGCGGCCGCGATGAGAGCGGGGTCGACGTCCACCCCGACCACCTCGTGCCCGGCCGCGGCGAGGTAGCCGCCGATCCGGCCGGGGCCGCAGCCGGCGTCGAGGATTCGCGAGCCGCGGGCAGCCATCGCGTCGATCAGGCGGGCTTCGCCGACGAGATCCTCACCGGCGCGGGCGAGCGCCCGGAACCGTTCGATGTACCACTGCGAGTGGCCGGGATCGGCTTCGACTTTCTGCATCCACAGGCTCTGCTCGACCATGCGTCCATTGTCGCAAGCCCGAACTTCAGCGCGGCGTGCTGTCGACAACGCTCTTGGCGATCAACGTCGTCGCGGCTTCCCGGATGCGGTCCGCGTCGATGCCCGCCCAGGCGAGCAGTTCGCGTGTCGTGCCGGAACCGGGCATGCCGCGGACGGCCAGATGCGCGAGGCGGATATCGGCAAGATCGTGAGCGACGAGCGCATCGAGAACCGCCGACGCGAGACCGCCCTCGGGGTGGTGGTCCTCGGCGACGACGACGCGGCCACCGGTGGCGGCGACGGCCGCGGCGACGGTGGCGGCGTCGAGCGGTTTGATCGAGTAACAGTCGATGACCCGGGCGGTGATGCCTTTCCCGGCGAGTTCGTTTGCGGCGCTGAGGCATTCGTGCACCGTCACGCCGGCGCCGATCAAGGTGACGTCATCGTGATCGGATACGCGCAGGAGCTTGGCGCCGCCCACCGGAAACTCCTCGGTGGCGTCGTAGAGCACCGGGTAGGCGCCGCGCGTGGTGCGCAGGTAACTGATTCCCGGCGTCTCGGCCATCGACTGCACCAGTGCCACGGTGCTGGTGGCGTCACTCGGGTACAGCACGACGGCGTCGTGGACGGCGCGCATCATCGCCATATCTTCGAGTGCCATCTGCGATGGGCCGTCCGCGCCGATTTCGACGCCGGCATGGGAGCCGACAAGTTTCACATTCGCGTTCGAGATCGCGCCCATACGGATGAAGTCGTAGGCGCGCGTCAGGAACGCGGCGAACGTGGAGGCGAACGGGATGTATCCGCGGACGCTCAGGCCCGTCGCCGCGGCCACGAGCTGCTGTTCGGCGATGAACATCTCGAAGTAGCGGTCGGGGAATGCCCGCGCGAATTCGCCTGCGTGGGTGGAATTTCCGACCTCGCCGTCGAGTGCGACCACGTGCCGGTTGCGACTGCCGACCGACACCAGCGCGTCGCCGTAGGCCTTTCGCGTGGCGATGTCCGCACCGAGTTCGTAGGTGGGGAGGTCGACGGGCTCGGCCGCCTGCCATTCCTCTGCCGGAGCGGGCGTCGGTGGCTCGAGGCTGCGCACGATCAGTCTGCGCCGGCCACCGAGTTCGGCGATAGCCCGTTCGGCCATGTCGTCGGGCAACGGTTTGCCGTGCCAGTCCGGGCTGTCCTCCACCTCCGAGAACCCTTTGCCCTTGATGGTTTTGGCGATGATCACCGTCGGGCGGTCCACTGCTTCCGCAGTACCGACGCCGGCCATGGCTTCATCGATCGCGTTGAGGTCGTGGCCGTCGATGACGACCGTCCGGGCGCCGAAAGCCTGACAGCGCCGCTCGTAGGCCGCGACGTTCCAACCGAGGTCTGTCGGGCCCCGCTGTCCCAGCCTGTTCACATCGATGAGGGCGACCAGGTTGTCCAGCTTGTAGTAGGACGCTTTGTCGAGCGCTTCCCACATGGAGCCTTCGGCCATCTCGCTGTCACCGCACAGCACCCACACCCGGTACGGAAGGCCGTCGAGGTACTTCCCGGCCAGCGCGAGTCCGACGCCGTCGGGCAGTCCCTGGCCGAGCGAGCCTGTCGCGACGTCCACCCACGGCAGTACCGGTGTGGGGTGACCTTGCAGGCGCTGCCCGAACCTGCGGTAGCCGTCGACCAGTTCTTCGTCGGTGATCGCGCCGACGGCCGCGAAGGCCGAATACAACAGCGGTGACGCGTGGCCCTTCGAGAAGATGAGATGGTCGTTGGTGACGGCGGCCGGATCGCGCCAGTCATAGCGCAGGTGACGGGTGATCAGCACGGCGACGAGATCCGCGGCTGACATGCTCGACGTGGGGTGACCGGATCCGGCACTGGTGCTGGACCGGATCGAATCCACGCGCAGACGCGCCGCAACTTCGGCCACGGTGTCCATGGGGGTTATCGGTGGTGTCGTGTTCACACAGGGCGCATACCCGGTGTCACGGTCGGTACACGCGCGCCCGACGCGTCAGGGCAGACACCGCGTGGATTCGATGATCTCGGCGCCCATGTTGCGCCGCATCATCTTCAGCGCCGCGTCACCGAGTTGCGGGTCGATGTGCGCGACCGCGTCGGGTGGGACGATGACGTCGTAGTGCCGCAGGTACCCGTCGAGGGCGCTGTAGAGAATGCACTGTTCGGTGACCTGACCCGTCAGGATCAGCCTGGTGACGCCACGCTGCCGCAGCAGGTAGTCGAGGGCGGTGGCGTAGAAGACGCTGTGCCGCACCTTGGTCAGAAAGGTGCTGCCCTGTGCCGGCACCAGCGGCTTGACGAGCTCGGGATGGCTCCCGGACAACGCGACGTCGACGATGCCTTCGCCGCCGACGCTGAAATCTTCATGGTTGTCGTTGACGTACAGGACGTCCACACCCGGGTGTGATCGGGCCGCCGTCAGCAGCCGGTGCAACGGATCGAGAATCTCGGCGACATTCGCCGCAAGTTCCTCACCGTCTTCGTGCCGGTAGTCGTTGAACATGTCGATGATCAACAGAGCGGTGTCACTCATCGATGGTACATACCCAGACGTCACCGCGGGCACACCTGCCGAAGTCACCGTGCCGCGTCGCGCAGGATCTGTTGCAGCCCTTGCATCGGGTCGGCGCCGTCCGGCGGGGGCAGCGGTGGCGGAAGGGTCGACGTGGCATCCCCGGCCGCGGGCGGCGGCGCCGGGGGCGGTGCTGCCGGAGGGGGTGGGGGCGGCGCGGCCGGCGGCGGGCCGGCCTCGGCGAGCTTGGCGTCCAGCCGGGGCAGGGCCTCTGCGCGGATCCGGCGCCGCTGCGCATCGGGGTCGGCGTTGCCCGCGAAACAGTCGGCGGGCGCGTGCGTGACCACATCCCTGGCGGCGGTGTACTGCCGGACGGCCGCGTCGCGGTCGCCCGCTGCGGCAGCTTGATCGCCGAGGGTTTCGCGGATCAGCTCGAGGTTGACCCGGACCGGGCACGACCGGTCGGCCGGGGTCTGCGCCAGGGCGCGGCCGAATTCGCGGTCGGCATCGCCGAGCCGGTGCTGCAGTACCGCGAGGCTTCCGCCGGCGTACGACGTCCGGCCCGGTTCGATCACGTTGAACTGGCGCAGGATTGCGACGTCGTCGGACAGCGCGGCGGTGTCCCGGTTCGCATAGTCGGTGACCGCCGAGTCGCCGACGACAGCGACAGTTGCCAGCTTCGCGGCGAGGATCAGCACCGCGGCGACGACGGGCGCCGAGCCCAGGAGCAGTCGGCGACGCAGCTTTCGTCGGTCGGTGTTCACAGTCGTACCCGGTCCAGTCGGGTGCGGGCCGCTTCCCGCAACGTCAGGAACAGTTCGATGAGAAGCAGCATGGCGGCGAGCCCTGAGAGCGCCCAGTAGAGTTCCGTTCCACTGTGACCCGAGCCGATGGGCGATTGGACGGGGCGGGCGACGTCGGTGAGCGCCTCGGGCGGCAGCCCGGCCGCGGGCCGCGGCACATACGGCACCCCGATCTGCTCGGCAACGGCCCGTAGCGAGGGGACCGCGTCGTCGCCGTAACCGATCACGGCCCCGCCGGCGACCACACCTTCCGGTAGATCGAATTCCCTTTGCGGAGTGGCGGATTCCGGTGTCCCCGCGCCGAGGTAATACACGAGGTTCTTGGCGTCCGGGTATTGCTGGGCTGCGCTGAGCAGCTGGTAGCGCAGCACCGTACTTGCCGCGCCGGCGTCGGTATGTGCCGGTTCCGATGTGGGGTAGGTGACGGGAGCCGTCGCGACCGGCTTCAGACTCCACGCGTCGGCCGAGAGCGGCCATTCCACTGCTGGGCCGGACGCGAATCCGACGACGGCGAACCGCGCGGTCGGATAGCGGTCGATCAGTTGCGCGATGTCGGCACTCGCCTCGGCCGCGCGTGAGCGGCCGTCGGGTCCCGGTGCCGCCATGTCCGCCGAGCGGTCGACGACCAGGAAGACACTCGGCTCGAGCGCGCCTGCGGTCTGGGGCGGCGGGGGTGTCGCCCCGATCGCCGGGCGCGTGCCGGCGGCGATCAACAGCACCACGGTCAGGCCGAATCCGGCCCAGCGCCACGTCCGCCAGCCGGCGTGTTCGGTGCTTCGCCGTCGCCACCATGCGGCACCGCAGGCGGCGAGCAGGGCGACCACGAGTGCGATGTCCGGAGTCTCTGTCGGTGTGGCGGCGACGTTCGTCCGATCGGCCGGGGGCGGATGGCGGGTGATGTCGCGCAACGACGCACCGATATCAGTGGCAGGGTGCGACCTGCCGCCGGTGTCGTGCACGAGGCCGGAAACGGTGCCCCCATCGGCGCCGACGATGAGTGCGTTCACCTGGATCTTGCTGGTGGCAGCCAGGTCTCGAAGCGCGGTGCCGTCGAACAGCCGGCCGGCCTCTCCGCTCGAAGCGTCTGGCCCGACGTAGATGAGTGACCTGCGCGTCGCCGTGCCCTTGGCGGCCGGCGGGAACCCGGTCATGCACAGCGCGAGGAGGTCTTCGATGTTCGGGGTGTAGCCGGTGTAGCGGACGGGCGCGACGAACGGTCTGGCGTCGCTGCGCTTGATCTGCCGACCATAGGCGGTGAGCTCCGCGGCCACGTACTGGTAGTCCCGGGTCAACGGGACGACACGGCGATTGGCAGACGTCAGCCCGATCCGCTCGGTGCGGTACTCCCGGGCCGCATCGGCGAAGAACTGCAGCGTCGCGTTGACGGGGGAATCGGAGACCGGGGCGCCGACGCAGATCATGATGTCCTGCGGCGCAGCGGCTTCGGACCGGCGATCGAGCGTGGGCAGTCCCGTGGGTCGTGCCGTGGCCACGACGGCGGCACCGAAACCCACCACGAGGAGCACGACGGCGGACCACACCGAGATCGTGTTCCGGCGTTGTGCCCGGCGGTATTCGGGCAGCCGTGTCAGGCGGCCGGTGTTGGCGAGCGGTCTGAGATCGCCGGGACGCTGGCGGTGTGGCCAGAGCACGGCCACCGCCACGCACGCCGCCAGCGCGACGCACCCGATGATCGCCGCAATCCGCCAGGTCAGCTCCATCGCCTGACCAGCCCTTCGGCGGTCGCGCAGGCATCGTCGACATCGACGTCCGATCGCGGATTGAATTGCACGTCGACGAGTTCGGACAGCAGCGGTGCGGCGGCGCCGGCCGGGCCGGCTGCGATGGCGCCGACGTGCATGTACTGCACGCGGAGCCCGGTCGCGGCGTGCAGGAACCGGCGGACTTCTCGGCTCAGCGCCGCCCCGGCAGCCGGCGCCGAGAGGTCGCCCGATCGATGGCGCCTGGCGATGCCGCGAATGTCCCGGATCGCGCGCAGCTTGATCATCTCGTCCCGCACGACTCGGATCAACCGCACGTCGCCGATCCGGCGGGACGCTGACATCGCCGTGAAAAGCCAGGCATACCAGGCGATTACACAGACGATCAGCGCAGCCGAAAACCACGGCCACCACCCGGAATAGGGCTCGGGGCCGATTACGTGGCGCAGCAGATCGTCATCTGGCACGTGCGTAGACCCCCGTCATCGCCGTCAGGGCGGGTTTGATCTGGGTGCTCGCGCCGATTCGCGCATGCGGTACGCCGGACAGGGTCAGGAAATCCGAAAGCTTCTGGCGCCGTTCGTCTTCCGATCGCCGGTAGGCTTCGGTGACGGC
Organism: Mycolicibacterium sp. TY81; assembly: GCF_018326285.1. Taxonomy (NCBI): domain Bacteria; kingdom Bacillati; phylum Actinomycetota; class Actinomycetes; order Mycobacteriales; family Mycobacteriaceae; genus Mycobacterium; species Mycolicibacterium sp. TY81. The sequence continues at coordinate 2,354,231 of NZ_AP023362.1, read as the reverse complement.
GCGGTCGAGTGCGGACGGCGGTAGCAGGAACTGTCCATCGGCGGCGTCGTAGCTGCGGCCGGTTCCGGATCCCACCGGCGGCATGTCGGTCACCAGCGCCCACAGGACGTCGTGCCGGGCGGTCAGTGAGCGCAGCACGTTCTGCAACGCGTCACTGATCTCGGGTTCGTCGGACACGATGAAGACCAGGAGCCGGTGGCGGTAATGCGTGGCCAGCCATTGCAGTTGGACCAGCAGATCGCTGCGGGCGGGGGATTCGCCGGCGAGCTGCAGGTAGTGGTGCAGCATGCGCTCGATATGCGTCTCGCCACGCCGCAGGCGGGTGTCGATACAACCACGGCGGTCTCCCGCCACCAGGCCTATCTCGTCGGAGCGGCGCAGCGTCATGAGTCCGATCGCGCCGATGACGTGCATGATGATGTCCTTCTTGAGCTCTCCCGACGGCGCGAGCGCCGACACGTTTCGGCCGGCGTCGGCGACCACCACGATCTTGTGGTGCTTCTCGGACACGAACTGCTTGATGAGGGTGTGGCCGGACCGGGAACTCGCCTTCCAATCGATGTCCCGGACGTCGTCGCCTGGGACGTAGGGGCGTAGTTCGTCGAACTCGAGGCTCCGGGTGTGGATCAGCGCGTAGCGGCCGCCTTCCAGGAGGCTGCCCGGGTCACGGCCGATGTGGATTTTCGCGGCGTCGAGGTGTTTCCCCATGGCGGCCTCACGGCACCGGGACCGTCTGCAGTACCGCGTCGACCACTGCGTCAGGCGTGATCCGCGCGCTCGCGGCCTCGAAACCGAGGATCAGCCGATGCCGCAGCACGCGGTGTGCGAGCATCGAAATATCCTCGGGCACAACGTGTCCGCGGTCGTGGATGACGGCGAGCGCGCGTGCGGCGCGGCAGAAGGCGATGGTTGCGCGGGGGCTCGCGCCGTATTCGACGAGTCGGGCGAGGTGCGACGGTAGGTGTTGGGCGGGGCTGCGCGTGACGTCGACCAGTCGGCTCGCGTACGCGACGAGCGCGCGATCGAGGTGGACCGAGCGGACGATCTCCTGCACCCGCCGGACGTCGTCGAGCGAGACCACGGGGGCCGGATGACGGGCGCGGTCGTACCGCCCGGCGTCCATGCGGTCGATGATCTCGATCTCGTCCGTGATCGACGGATATTGCACGAGCTCTTTGAGCATGAAGCGGTCGGTCTGGGCCTCCGACAGGGGATAGGTGCCTTCCTGGTCGACGGGGTTCTGGGTGGCGATGACGAGAAACGGCTCGGGTATCGGGTATTCGACGCCGGCGATCGTGGTCTGACGTTCCTCCATCGCTTCGAGCATGGCGCTCTGCGTCTTGGCGCTCGAGCGGTTGACCTCGTCGAGCAACACGATGTTGGCGTGCACCGGGCCCAGTTGGGTGGTGAACGTGTTGGTGTCGGCCTCGAAGATCTGCGTGCCGATGATGTCGCTGGGCAACAGGTCCGGCGTGCACTGGATGCGGCGGAAGCTGCCACCGACAGACGCGGCAAGAACGCGCGCCGCGGTGGTCTTGGCGAGACCGGGAACGCTCTCGATCAGCAGGTGACCGCCACCGAGCAGTGAGACGAGCATCGTCTCACGCAGGTGCTCCTGGCCCACGACCTGATGGGAGAACGCCGACGCCACGGCGCCGACGATGGCTCTCGCCTCGGCGATGGCGCCCTGGTCGGGTTGCATTCGGGGTAGTGTCATCGGTCCTTCCGCTCACGGCTTGAGCATCACCTTCACGGCACCGTCCGTTTTCTTCTGGAAGATGTCGTAGGCATGTGGTGCATCATCAAGGGGCAGAACGTGACTGGCGAAGGTGTCGACGCCCAGCGGATCGTCGTCGCCGAGCAGCGGCAGGATGTCGTCGACCCATCTCTTGACGTTGGCCTGGCCCATGCGTAGCTGGATCTGCTTGTCGAACAGCGTCATCATCGGCAGCGGGTCCGACATGCCGCCGTACACGCCGATCAACGAGATGGTCCCGCCGCGGCGGACGATGTCGATGGCCGAGTAGAGCGCATGAAGTCGATCGACCCCGAAGTTCTGCATCATCGGCTTGGCCACCATGTCGGGCAGCGTCGCCGTCATGCGCTGAAGTGCCTGGGCCACAGGCGATCCGTGGGCCTCCATGCCCACCGCATCGATCACCGAGTCGGTGCCGCGGCCGTCGGTCAGCGCCCGGATGGTGTCGCCGATGCTGCCGTCGACGGTGTCGAGGTCGACGGTGTGGATACCGCGCACCGATGCCCGCGCCAACCGTTCGGGAACCCGGTCGACGGCGATCACCCGATAGCCGAGATGCTCGGCGATGCGCGCACACATGTCGCCGATCGGCCCCAGCCCGAGCACCGTGACGCTCCCGCCGTCGGGAATGTCGGCGTAGGCGACAGCCTGCCACGCCGTGGGCAGCACGTCCGACAGGTAGACGAATCGCGAATCCGGCGGTCCCTCAGGCACTTTGATGTGGGTGAACTGGGCCTGCGGCACTCGGAGGTATTCGGCTTGGCCGCCCGGTATCTGCCCGTACAGTTCCGAATAGCCGAACAGCGCGGCACCTTTGCCGTGGTCGCGAACCTGCGTGGTCTCGCACTGGGTGTAGAGCTGCCGGCCGCACATGTAGCAGTGCCCGCAGGAAATCTGGAACGGCACGACGACCCGGTCACCGACCGCCAACCCGTCGACGTCGCTGCCGACCTCGCGAACGATGCCCATGGGTTCGTGCCCGAGAATGTCACCCTCGTGCATGAACGCCCCGAGCACCTCGTACAGGTGCAGATCCGATCCGCAGATGTTGGTCGAGGTGACTTCGATGATGGCGTCGGTGGGCGCTTCGATCTCCGGGTCGGGCACGGTGTCGACTCGGACGTCTCGTCGGCCATGCCAGGTAACTGCCTTCACGCAGGACTCCCATCTCCGGTATCGACCATCGACGGCACCCGTTGACGGTTTGCAAGAATGAGCAGTGGCTACCCCAACTCCGGTATCCCAAAACCCGAGGCCAGGACCGGTGATGAAACCAGAGACCGCATTTGATGATTTCGTCGACCTGCTCGACTACCCGATGTTCGTGGTCACGGTGCAGGCCGACGGTCAGACCGCCGGATGCCTGGTGGGCTTCGCCACGCAGGCCAGCATCGACCCGCCGAGGTTCCTCGTCGGGCTGTCCACGGCGAATCACACGACCTCGATCGCGCGGACGGCCACTCACCTTGCGGTGCACCTGCTGCCGCGCGACGAGTTGAAGCTGGCCGAGCTGTTCGGCGGTGAGACCGGCGATGCCGTCGACAAATTCGAGCGCTGCGCCTGGCATGTCGGGCCGGAAGGCTCTGCGGTCCTCGATTCCGCGCTGGCCTGGTTCGTCGGCGAGATCATAGCGAGATTCGACATGGGCGACCACGTGGGCCATCTGCTGGCACCTGTCGCGGGCGGTGATTCCGGCACCGGGGGCAAGCCGGTGTTCTTCGACGATGTGAAGGATCTCAGCCCGGGCACGGCGCGTAGACAGGGCTGAGATGACCGGTATCGCAGGCAAAGTCGTCGCCATCACGGGCGCCAGCAGTGGCATTGGCGAAGCAACAGCCCGGCTGCTCGCCGAACGGGGCGCGGTGGTGGTTCTCGGCGCCCGCCGGGGTGCCCGGCTCGACGAGTTGGGCGGTGCGATCCGCGCCGCCGGCGGGCAGGTCGTCACGTGCCCGACCGATGTGACACACCGGGCCGACGTCGACGCACTGGTGGCCGCCGCGGTGGACGCGTTCGGTCGGCTGGATGTGCTGGTGAGTAATGCCGGGATCGGCAAGATCGGTCCGGTCGCCGACCTGGACACCGACGGCTGGTCGCAGATGATCGACGTCAACCTGCGCGGCGTGCTCCACGGCATCGCCGCGGCGCTACCGGTGTTCCGGCGACAGGGTGCCGGGCACTTCATCACGACGGTGTCCACAGCAGGGCTGAAAGTCGTTCCGGGGCAGGCGGTTTACGCGGCCACGAAGAATGCGGTGCGAACCCTGATGGAAGGTCTGCGGCAGGAGTCGACGGACGGCGTCGTACGAACGACGTCGATATCGCCGGGCTTCGTCCGCACCGAGCTCGACGCCGCGATCGACGATCCCGCCCTTCGCGACCAGATTCGTCGCAACATGGATGACTTCGGGCTGCCGCCGGACGCGGTCGCCCGCGCGATCGCCTTCGCCATGGAGCAGCCGCACGACGTCGAGATCGGGGACATCACCATCCGTCCGACTGTGCAGGGTTAGTCGACGGTGCTGACGGTGTTGCCATAATCATCGCATGACAGAGACAGCAGCGACGCCCCCGTGCCCAGGGTGTACGAGCGAGTACACCTACGAATCCGGTGCGTTGTACGCGTGTCCCATGTGCGGCCACGAGTGGGCTGACGGTGATGCCGGCGACGCCGATGCCGGGCGAGTGGTGAGGGACGCTGTGGGCAACGTGCTCGCCGACGGCGACAGCGTCACGCTCGTGAAAAGCGTCAAGGTGTCGGGCGGCGGTGGCGGTGCGATCAAGGTGGGCACCAAGGTCCGAGGCATCACGCTCATCACCGACGGCGTCGGCGACCACGACATCGACGCAAACGTGCCCGGTTTCGGGCGTCTGCAGCTCAAGTCGAGCGTGGTCAAGAAGTCGTCCTGACGCTACTGCGCTGTGTCCAGGGATAGCCGAACGCCGCGGCACTTGTCGGCCTGTTGCCTCACGTCGAGATGCGCGCGTAGGGGGTCGCGCGATTGGAATCGGGCGTGTTGTCCGAGTGATGTCCACATCACGCGGATCCACCCTGCGGCGTGAAGCCAGGTACTAGCGTCTGGACAGCGGCAGTTCACTTCGGAGGGGGTAGGCGTCATGCGGGTGCTGGTCACGGGCGGGACCGGGTTCGTCGGTGGTTGGAGTGCGAAAGCCATTGCGGACAAGGGGCATTCGGTCCGGTTCCTGGTGCGCAACGCGGCTCGGTTGCAGACCAGCGTGGCCCAATTGGGCGTCGACGTCTCTGACCACGTGGTCGGCGACATCACCGATCGCGACTCGGTGCTGCGCGCGCTGGACGGGTGCGACGCCGTGCTGCACGCCGCGGCGCTGGTCGCCACCGATCCGAACCAGGCGGCGCAGATGCTGAGCACCAACATGGACGGTGCGCGCAACGTACTGGGCGGCGCCGTGGAACTGGGCCTTGATCCGATCATTCACGTCTCGAGCATCACCGCGCTGTTCAATCCCGACGTGGACAAGCTCGAGGCCGACCTTCCGGTGTTCGGCGGCACCGACGGCTACGGACGGTCCAAAGCCCAGGTCGAGATCTACGCCCGCGGCATGCAGGACGCCGGGGCGCCGGTGAACATCACCTACCCCGGCATGGTCATGGGCCCGCCGGTCGGCAACCAGTTCGGCGAGGCCGGCGAAGGCGTGGCGCAGGCACTTCAACTCGGCGCGATTCCCGGCCGCAGCGCGGCCTGGACGGTGGTCGACGGTCGGGATCTGGCCGAGCTCCACGCGGCGTTGCTGGAGCCGGGCAAGGGACCCCGCCGCTACATGGCCGGCGGCCATCGCATTCCGGTGGACGAGCTGGCTCGGTTGTTGAGCGAAGTCGGCGACAAGACCATGTTCTCCGTTCCGGTTCCCGACACGGTGCTGCGGCTGGCCGGCCAGGTACTTGATCGGCTGGGACCATTGCTGCCGTTCCAGACGCCGTTCACCGAAGCCGCGATGCAGTACTACACCCAGATGCCCGACTCGGACGACACCCCGAGCGAGCGCGAACTCGGTGTCACCTATCGCGATCCGCGCATCACCTTGGCCGACACCGTCGCCGGCCTTCGTAAGCTGAACCACTGAGGGCGAATGATGGCTGACGTCAAGAAGTTTCAGGTCACCTTCGACTGCGCGGTACCCGAGCGCGTGGCGCGGTTCTGGTGCGACGTGCTGGGATACGTCGTACCACCGCCACCGCCAGGATTCGCATCGTGGGACGACTTCGACCGTGCACTGCCACCCGAACATCGAGGTTCGAAGTTCGCGTGCGTCGATCCCGAAGGCGTCGGCCCGCGCCTGTTCTTCCAGCGCGTTCCCGAAGGGAAGACGGTGAAGAACCGCGTGCATCTGGATGTGCACGTGGCCACCGGTCTGTCCGGGGACGAACGACTGGCGGCGCTCGAGGCGGAGTGCGAACGGCTGGTCGCGCTCGGTGCGGTCCGCGTGCGATTGCTTCCCGCCGACGACATCAACGAGTCGTGCATCGTCATGCAGGACGTGGAGGGCAACGAGTTCTGCCTCGACTGACCGCAGGCCCGTTTACCGCTGGCGCCGTGGGGTATTCACCAATTGCCTACGGCGCCAGGTCCGCTCGTTCGGGGGTCGGGCACGCTCGCCAGGTAGGAATGCGATGTCGCATCCGTCGCGGACCTTGACGCATGAGGCCATGCAGTCGAGGCAAGGACGAGACAATGACCATCAAACAACTGGCAGCAGCAGCCACCGTCGCCGGCAGTCTGGCGGCCGGCTTGTTCGGCGTGGCCGGCGGAATCGCGACAGTGTCGCCGAGCACCCTGGGAAGCGGCGTCGCGAGCGCCGAACCGAATGTGCCCCCGGCGATTCCGCCGCCCTGGGCGCCGGTCCAACCGAACCCGCCGTGGTGGGCTCCGGGTGCGTCCGTGGTGTGGAGCCCGGCCATCGAGCGTTGGGGCTTCTGGTGGTTCGGCAATTTCATGCCGATGTAGGCAGGTTGCCGTAGCCACCGGAACGAGCCGGTCGTCGCATCTCAGAAAAGAAATGCGGCGACCGGTTCAACGGCGTAGATGTGGTGAATCGGAATTGGCGACGACAACACGAGGGGTGCCATGAGGCGACAGGTTGCGATCGGTGCGGTCAGCATGGCGGTTGTCGTGGGGATCGCCGGCTGCAGTGGCGAGAAACCGCCGTCGGAGACGACGAGCTCGAGCAGCAGCACCACCACCACCAAGTCCACGTCATCGCCGGCATCGTCAACGACGGCCTCGCCCACCCAACCGCCGACCGGCAATCCGCCGCCCGGCCAGGCCGAGGTGACCGTCGACGGGGTGCGTCAGAACATCACGGGCAATGTGGTCTGTACCAACGCCGTCGGAAACTTCAACATCGCCATCGGTCAGAAGGCCTCGGGAGTGGCGGTGGTGCTGACACCGGACGCCGCCACGGTGCACTCGGTGATCCTGGGCAACGTCAACGGCGTCATTCTCGGCTATCAGCAGGGCGTGTCGGGCGGCGAGGCCACGGCGTCCAAGGACGGCGACACCTACGTCATCAGCGGTAGCGCTACCGGGGTGACGGCAGCGCTACCGCCCGTGATGGTGACCAAGCCCTTCGAGATTCGCGTTACCTGCGGCTGAGGGTCACGCCGCGATCTGAGTGACGTTGAGGTGCTTGTGCGCCTCGGCCTTCCGCTGCGCGAGCTTCGAGTGCGACCTGCCGTAGACGAAGTACAGCGCGACGCCGACGGCCATCCACACGACGAACCGAAGCCAGGTCTCGACCTCGAGGTTGATCATCAGCCATAGGCACGACAGCGCAGCCAGGATCGGGACGAGCGGCACGAGAGGCACCCGGAAGCCGCGTTTGAGATCGGGCCGTGTGCGGCGCAGGATCGGCACTCCGATCGCCACGAGGATGAAGGCGACGAGCGTGCCGATGTTGACCATGCCCGCGAGGGTGCCGAAGTCCACGAACGCCGCCAGCACCGCGCACACCACGCCCACGATGACCGTCAATCGCACCGGGGTGCCGTGCTTGCCGGTGTGCGAAAGCCGCTTGGGGAGCAGGCCGTCGCGGGACATGGCGAACAGGACGCGGGTCTGGCCGAGGAACATCACCATGACGACGGTCGACAGGCCCGCCAATGCGCCGATGGAGATGATGTTCTTGGCCCAGGTGTCACCGTGGAGGGCGAATGCCGTTGCGAGGGTGGCATTTTCTCCCTGCAGTTCGGTGTACGGCACCATGCCGGTGAGCACGAACGACACCGCGACGTAGCAGACGGTGACGATGGCCAGCGCGCCGAAGATGCCGCGCGGGACGTCGCGCTGCGGGTTGCGGGTCTCTTCCGCCGCGGTGGCGACCACGTCGAAGCCGATGAACGCGAAGAACGCGATGCTGGCCGCGGTCAGCAGACCCAGCCACCCGAAGCTCGTGCCGCCGGTTCCGGTGAGCCAGGCCAGCATGGACTGGTGTACGCCGTCCGCCTTCGCCGAGGGCTGCGCCGCCGGGATGAAGGGGGTGAGGTTCGAGGCCTTGAAGTAGGTGGCACCGACAACGAGGATCAGCACGATCACGGACAGCTTGATCGCCACGGCGACGGCCGAAACCCGCGACGACAGCTTCGTTCCGGTCGCCAGCAGCACACCGACGATGGCGATGATCACCAGCGCACCCCAGTCGAACTTGACCGACCCCAGGTGCACCACCGGTGACACCGTCCCACCGAGGACGTGGCCGAGATACTGCGACCAGCCTTTGGCGACAACGGACACCGCGAGCGCGAACTCGAGGATCAGATCCCAACCGATGATCCACGCGACCAGCTCACCGAAGGTGGCGTAGGCGTAGGTGTAGGCGCTGCCGGCGACGGGCACAGTCGAGGCGAACTCGGCGTAGCACAGCGCGGTGAGCCCGCATGTGATCGCCGCGATGACGAAGGCGACCGACACGGCCGGCCCCGCCATGTTGCCCGCGGTCTGAGCGGTAAGGGTGAAGATGCCGGCGCCGATGACGACGGCCACGCCGAAAACAGTGAGATCCCTTGCCGTCAGATCTTTGCGGAGCTTCGAGTCGGGCTCATCGGTGTCCCGGATCGACTGCTCGACCGACTTGGTGCGGAAAAGCCCGCCGCCGGCGCCCATCAGATGGCTCCGTCGAGCCGCTGTTCGGCGAACAGGTTCGCGGCGGCGCCGATGCTGATGCCCGTCTCGCGCGCGGTGGCGATGATGTCGCGGCAGCGGTCGTAGATCCGGGTCACGTCGCCCTCGACGGCGGTGCGGTCCGCGCCGTGCAGTTCACCGGCCACCTGAATGAGGCCGCCGGCGTTGGCGACGTAGTCAGGTACCCAGGTGATCCCGCGGCGGCCGAGCAACAGCTCGACGTCCGGCGTCGCGAGCTGGTTGTTTGCGGCACCGCAAATCAGCTTCGCCTCGATGGTGTCAGCGCTCATAGGCGTCAGAGTAGACCCGAGGGCACACGGAGCATAGACATCGACCGGGGCGTCGGCGACCGAATTGAGAAGGCGCACCGACGGGTGGTCATTCGACAGGCGCAGCAGCGCAGCGGCGTTCACGTCGGTGGCGTACACGTCCGCGCCATCCGCGAGCAGCAGTGCGATGAGTTCCCGGCCGACCTTGCCGACGCCCTCGACGCCGACGGTCCGGCCGGCCAACGTCGCTGCGCCCCAGACAGATTCGGCGCCGGCGCGCATGGCGTTGAACACGCCCAGCGCGGTGAGGCGCGCGCTGTCACCCGAGCCGCCGGCCCCGGCGCTGCGGCCGGTGACGTGCGACGTGTACTTGCCCATGATGTCGAGATCGTCGGTGTTGGTGCCGACGTCACCGGCGGTGACGTAGCGTCCGCCCAGGGTGTTGACGTAGCGCGCGAACGCCGCGAACAGTGCTTCGCTCTTGTCGCTGGTGGGATCGCCGATGATCACGGACTTGCCGCCGCCCAGGTTCACCCCGGCCGCCGCGGCCTTGTACGTCATGCCCCACGACAGCCGCAGCACGTCCTCGAGTGCCTCGAATTCGTCGGCGTACGGGTACATGCGGCAGCCGCCGAGGGCCGGGCCCAGCGCCGTCGAGTGGATCGCGATGATGGCCTTGAGACCGGATTCGGCGTCCTCGCAGAACACGACCTGCTCGTGGCTACGGGAGCTCAGCTTGTGCGAACGACCGAAGACTCCGGCGGGGGTGGATACCGGCGAGTTGGACACTACTGTCACTACGGATTCCTTTCTGGTGCCGCATGTTCGGCGGCATGGTTGACGCTGCCGCGGGTGTCACGGCAGGACAGCTGGGGTGGGGCCGGTCAGGCCGGGATGCCGAGCTCGCGCAGGCGTGCCCAGTACAGCTCGACGTTGCCGAGTTTGATGTCCTCGTAACCGCGGACGATGTCGGGCAGTCCAGCTGCCTCGACAGCCGTGGCGTAGTTGTCGACAGTCAATTCGGCGGCGAGGCGCAACACCATGGCCGTGTAGTGAGACAGCAACTGCCGCTCCACTTTTCGCACGTGCGCGTAGCCGAACGGGTCCAGCTTGGTGCCGCGCAGCACCTTGGCCTTGGTCAGCATCTTCAGTGCCACATGCGATTTCGGTCCGAAGCCGACCTTCTTCGTGCGGCCCATGGCGCGCAGGACGGGCGGGTGCAGTTTGTAGGTGAGGTTCTCCCCACCGGGCACCTGCGCCTGCACATCGGCCAGGAACGCCGGGTCGACCAGCAGCCGGGCGACCTCGTATTCGTCCTTGTAGGCCGTGAACTTGTGCAGCCCGCGGGCGACGGCCTCGCTGAAGGCGGTGTTGTCGGTGATGGTGCGCTCCAGCTGCCACACGGCCTGCACCGTTTCGACGTACCGCCGCGCGACCTTCGTGTTCTGGTAGCGGACCAGTTCACCGGCACGCAGTTCGACCAGCCGCCGAACCTCGCCGCCGAACGTGGTGCTGGCCAGCAGCTCCGGGCTGGCCACCGCGGGCCGGGCCTTGGGCCGGGCGGCCTCGACGGCGGCGGCGAACGCGGCCGGATCGGCCACGGCAACGCGGCCCCAGCGGAACGCCGCCACATTGGCAGCGACCGCGACACCGTTGATGCCGATGGCCTCTTCGATGCTCGCCGCGGGCAGGCGCAGGCCGCCGTTCTGGAAGGCGGCGCCCACGACCAGGAAGTTGGCCGCTGCGGTGTTGCCGAACAGGGCCTGTGCCGCGGCCAGCGCGTCGAAGTGCGTCAGCGTGCGGGTGACGCCGGTCAGCCGGTCGAGCAACGACTGGGTCTCCGGGTAGGCGACGGACTTGTCGTACACCATGTCGCCGGTCGGGGTCTGGCTCGTCGAGGCGACCGCGATGGTGCGTTCGGCACTGCCGTAGGCCAGGTTCCGGTTGTCGGTCGCGGTGAGCAGGTCGATGGCGATGATGCAGTCGGCACTGCCCGAGGTGAGCCGGTTGGACGGCTCGAGGGCGGCGGTCGAGAACCGCAGGTGCGACACCACCGGGCCGGCCTTCTGACTCAGGCCGATCTGGTCGAGGCTCTCCACCTCGTAGCCCGCGCGCAGGGCGGCGGTCGCCAGCACCTGGTTCACCGTGACGATGCCGGTGCCACCGATGCCGGCGAGCAGGACGTTCTGCGTGCCGGTCGGCACACCGAACCCCGGGTCGGCGACCCGCGGCGGTTCCGGCGCCTTGCGCCGGGATGTCTTGCGGCCCTTCTTCTCCGGGGTCAGCTCGACCGTGACGAACGACGGGCAGTCGCCGTCGAGGCACGTGTAGTCGGTGTTGCACGACGTCTGGTCGATGCGGGTCTTGCGGCCGAATTCGGTGTCGACCGGCTGTACGGACAGGCAGTTCGACTTGGTGCCGCAGTCGCCGCAGCCCTCGCACACCGCTTCGTTGATCACCACGCGCGTGTTGCGGGTGGGCAGCGTGCCGCGCTTGCGCTGACGGCGCGCGTCGGCAGCGCAGTGCTGGTCGTAGATGAGCACGGTCACACCCGGGATCTCTCGCAGCACCTTCTGCGCCTCATCGAGGCGGTCGCGGTGCCACAACAGTCCTGTGCGCCGGTCATGGCGACCACTTCGTTGTAGAGCAGCTTGTAGGTGATGTTGACTCCGGCGGCGATGCAGGCCTGCACCGCGAGCTGACCCGAGTGGAAGAACGTGCCGTCGCCGACGTTCTGGAACAGGTGCGGCACGTCGGTGAACGGTGCCTGCCCGATCCACTGGCTGCCCTCGCCACCCATCTGCGTCAGACCCACCACGGCGCTGTCACTGCGGCCGGACATGGTGACCAGGGTGTGGCAGCCGATGCCACCGCCGCCGATGGAGCCCTCCGGGATTGCGGTGGAACGGTTGTGCGGGCAGCCGCTGCAGAAGTAGGCGGTTCGCTTGGCGGACAACACTTCCAGTGACAGTGGCGGGGGAGGGGTGCGCTTGAGCTCGACGTGATCGCGCAGCACCCGGCGCAGCGGCGCGAGCAGGCGGGCGGCGGTCAGCTCACCACCGAGCGGGAACAGCGGCATACCGGCGGCATCGTGCTTGCCGACGATCTGCGGGGCATCGGCGGTGCCGTACAGGATTTCACGGACCTGGGTTTCGACGAACGCCGTCTTGTCCTCGACGACGATCACCTGCTCGAGACCGCGCGCGAACGCCCGGACGGACTCCTGCCCGACGGGGTACGGCATCCCGATGCGCAGCAGGCGGATTCCCGCGCGGTGCAGTGCCGCGTCGTCGACGCCGAGATCGAGCAGCGCCTGCCGGACGGCGTCGAAGGTGGTACCGGTGGCGGCGATGCCGACCTTTGCACGCACCGGATCCACCTCGAGGACGTCGAGCTGGTTGATGTCCCCGAACGCGCGGACGGTCGCCCAGCGCGGACCGTAGAGGTCGGCCTCGGCGATGAGGCTGTCGGCCGGTGCGGCCATCGGTCGCTGGACGTAGGTGAACGGCTTTCCGTCCCAGAGGATTTCAGGTGCGGTGATGGTGATGTCGGCGACATCGGCGTCGACCGTCCAGGCGCCGTCGGCCACGTCGGCGACGATCTTCATCGCCACGACGCAGCCCGATGCGCGCGACAGCGCGACACCCTGCATGCCCATGGTGATGATCTCTTCGGCGTTGCGCGGGAAAAGGGGCTCTTCATGATTGAGGGTGTAGAACGGTCAGCTGCTGTCGGCCTGTGATTGGGGTGTCTGGTTGGCTGGGTGTGTGCCGGAGGAGAAGCGGAAGAGTAAGAGGAAGAGCGCGGTGTCCGGGGGTGGTGTGGACCTGTCGATGCTGCAACAGCTGATGGCCGATGCTGGCCGGGATTTGTTCGCGGGAGTGTTCGATGAACCGACACCCGAGGTGGGAGCTGTGCCGGAGCGTGTGCGGGGTTTCCGGGTGCGGGTCGACCTGATGTACGCCAAGCCGCCGATCTGGCGTCGTCTGGTCCTGCCGGGTGACCTCGTGCTCGATGAGCTGCATGACGTGCTGCAGGTTGCGATGGGCTGGCAGGACGGTCATCTGCATAAGTTCGGTGTCGGGGCGGACCGGCGTACCCGTGCCTACTTCGTCACCAGATTTGATCTCAGCGAAGGCGACGACGGTCTCGTCGAGGACGGTGTGCGCCTGGATCAGGTGGTCTCCGGTAAGGGCGACCGGTTGTTCTATGACTACGACTTCGGCGACGGATGGGAGCACGTGCTGGTGGTCGAAGACGTTCTCGATGATCCACCTTCGGCTCCGGTGTGCCTGGCGGGCAAGATGGCCTGCCCGCCGGAGGATTGTGGTGGCTTGGGCGGCTATGAGGAATTGGCTGCGTGGGTTCGTGGCGGGTACGACCCGCGGGCAACACCGATGGGGGCTGGGTGCGCAGGAGATGCGCGACTGGCTGCCCCGAGGCTGGCACCCCTGATCGTTTCTCGGTGACCGAGACCAATGACGCTCTGGCCGCGTCGAATATGCGTTGAGGACTCTTCACTGCCGAGGTGCAAGGAGCTGAGTTCGGAAGCCTCCGGTCTCGAGCAGTGACCGGGCGATGTAGTTGGTGAGGTTGCGGAAGCCCAGCGCGGATCCGCGCAGGTGTTCGAGGCGGCCGTTGATCGCTTCGGTGGGCCCGTTGGAGGTGCCGGGGCGGTCGAAGTAGGCCAGCACGTCGGCGGCACGCTTCTTCAGGGTCCGTCCCAGGGTGATCAGTTCGGTCAGCGGCTTGGGAACGCCGGTGCTCAGCGTGGTGATCAGCGCCGCCATCATCGTGCGGCCTTTCGTGCGGTCGGGTTCACGATACGCGGCCACGGTGCGCTGATACATCTGCCAGGTGGCCTCGACTTCTGCGTGGGCGTCGGCGGCGAACAAGGCGGCCAGCCGGGTGCGCTGGCGGTCGGTGAGCAGATCGGCACCGGTGTGCAGGGTGCGTCGGCAGGTGTAGAGCGGGTCGGACTTGCGGCCGCGGTGCCCACATGTCGCCAGCTGCACCCGGCGGCGGCACTCATCGAGGGCGTTGCCAGCCAGGCGCACCACGTGGAAAGGGTCCATCACCGTCGCCGCCTCGGGCAGTTCCTCGGCGGTAGCGGTCTTGAACCCGGAGAAGCCATCCATAGCAACAACGTCCACGCCGTCACGCCAGTCCTGCGGCCGCTCGGCCAACCAGTCCTGAAACGCCTTTTTTGAGCGACCCTCGACCATGTCGAGCAGCCGAGCCGGACCGGTCCCGTCACGCACAGGGGTGAGATCGATGATGACGGTGACGTACCTGTCACCGCGACGGGTGTGCCGCCAGACGTGCTCATCGACGCCGATCACCGCCACGCCGTCGAAACGGGCCGGATCGGCGATCAGCACCCGTCGGCCTTCTGCCAGCACCGCGTTGTTGGCGGTGTTCCACGACACCGCGAGCGCTTCGGCGATGCGAGCCACGGATAGATGCTGGCAGACAATGGCTTCCAGCGCCCACCGCAGAGCACGCCGCGACAGCTTGGCACGTGGTTCGGCCATCCTGGTGGTGTCTTGTCGCCACACGTGGGCGCAGCCGGCGCACCGGTAGCGACGGATGGTCACCAGCAGTGTGGTGGGGCGCCACCCGAACGGCTCATGGGCCAGAGTACGGGTGAGGCTGTCGCGTGGGATGCCTTCTTCGCCGCAGCGACGACACCACCGGTCCTCGTCGGTCACCCGGCACGCCAGCACAGCACGGCCGGGCTCAAGGCGTTGTCCGGTCACCTGCAGCCCAAGTTCGTCGAGGCGGCAGAAAGTCGTCAGGTCAGCGCAGGCGAAGCCCGCCCGACCGGTAGCGTCAGGCACGTCGAGGTCTTTCGGATGAGGAGTGTAGGAACCCTCATTTTCGAGAGACCTCGACCTCTATCCCGGCAACGACGCGCCAACCACCTCTACACCCTCATCTGTGAAGAGCCGGAAAAGGACCGGGATGCCGAGGGCCGCGAGCGACCGTTCGCTCACGGCGGGCACG
Source organism: Mycolicibacterium sp. TY81 (assembly GCF_018326285.1). Classification (NCBI taxonomy): domain Bacteria; kingdom Bacillati; phylum Actinomycetota; class Actinomycetes; order Mycobacteriales; family Mycobacteriaceae; genus Mycobacterium; species Mycolicibacterium sp. TY81. The sequence continues at coordinate 2,339,046 of NZ_AP023362.1, read as the reverse complement.
GTCGACGATTTCGATGCCGGGTCGTCGCCGACCAGCAGCAGCACGCCGCCGCGGGGATTGACGCCGTACATGTTGGCGTGGCGCAGCGCGTCCGTCGCGCGGTCGACGCCGGGTCCCTTGCCGTACCAGACGCCGATGACCCCGTCGTGGGTGGCTTTCCCGGCGGGAAGGTCGGTCTGGCTGCCCCAGACCGAGGTGGCGGCGAGCTCCTCGTTGAAGCCGGGCGTGAAGACGACGTCGTGCTCGGTCAGCACGTTCGGCATGCCCAGCAGCATCTTGTCGACGCCGCCGAGCGGGCTGCCCTGGTAACCGGAGACGAAGGTCGCGACGCGGCGGCCGGCGCGGAGGTCACGGACATGCTGCTCGACCATCATGCGGGCGATGGCCTGCACGCCGGTCAGCAGGACGGGGCCGGCCCCGGCGCGGTACCGGTCGTCGAGGTCGTAGGGCGCGGCGGGTTCGGCCGCTGCGAGTTCGGATCGGGACAGGACACTGGTCATCGAGAACCTCCACACTTTCCGCCACTCAGATCGCCAGTCCTAGGTGCGAACTATTAGCAATCGGTGCAGCGAAATCTGCCCCTGTGGGTGATCTACGTCAACAGTCGGTCAAAATGTTGAGCAGACTGCTCAATTGTGACGTGGCACACTGTGACGCACGCATCATTTTGTTCGACGTTGCGTCACGTGCTGCACGAGAGGAAGCGATCGGTATTCGACCGGAGTCGCCATCGCGAGCATGGTTTCGGAGTGTTTGACGCCGTCGATGCGGTGCACGCGCTGGATCACGCTGAGCAGTTCTTCCTGCGTCTGCGCGGCGATGCGGGCGAGCAGATCCGCCCGTCCCGTCGTGGCGTGGACCTCCAGTACATGCGGGACGTCCTGCAGAGCTTCGATGATGGCGTTCATCTTGGTCTGGTCGGTCTCGATGAAGACCAGCGCATGCACCGCGAACCCGAGCTGCGACAGGTTGATGTTGGGCGGGTAGCCACGCACCAGGCCGGATTCTTCGAGCCGCTTCATGCGCGCCTGCACGGTATTTCGAGCGACCTTCAACCGCGACGCCAGCTCGAGGATCGGCGTCCGCGGGTCGGCGGCCAGCTCCGACAGCAGCGCGGAATCGAGTGCGTCGAGCTTGATGGTCATGCGCCATTTTCCCACGGCGGCACCGTGGGTCACGCCGATTCGGCGACGCTCACCTGCGGTTCGCACCGCACGTCGAAGTTGACGGAATTGGCGATGAAACACAGGTGGTGGGCCCGCTCGTGGACGCTCGTGAGCGCCTCGCGGTGCCGGTCGTCGACGATCTCCACGACCGGACGCAACACCACCTCGGTGAAATATCCACCACCGTCAGGGGTCTGCGCCATGGTGCCCGACGGATGGTCGGCGTATCCGGTGACGACGATGCCCTCCTGGGAACACAGCGCCAGGACCCACAGCATGTGGCACTGCGACAGGGACGCCACCAGGAGCTCCTCGGGGTTCCAGCGCTGCGGGTCGCCGCGGAAGGCAGGATCAGCGGAGCCGGCGATCGTGGGCTTGCCGTCGGCGCTGACGTCGTGCGCGCGGTCGTACTCGCGGTAGCCCGAGGTTCCGGTGCCGGTATTGCCGGTCCATGTCACGTCGAGCTCGTAGTGGTGCGTCTTCGCCATGGCGGGCGGCCCCTTCGTCGGTGCTGGCGCGTACCTCTGTTCTAGCGCACGCCCACCGCCGCTCAGTGTTTACGCCGGCCGTGGTCGCCCTTCTCTTTGGACTCTTTGGACTCCTTGGACGAGGCGGCTTTGGCGGCGTCCGCCTTGGCCGACGAGTCGTCGCCCTTCGCGGCGCGCTTGGACTTCTTGGTGGGTGTCGCCGGCTTGGCATCCTGCTGCTCGGCGGCAACTGTCGACGTGGCCGGTGCGGCAGCCGATTTGGGTGCGGTGGCGTGGTCACCGGGCTTCTTGGCTGCCGATTCTTCCTGCTTCGCTTTGGATTTGGTGCCCTTCGCGAGGGTCCGGGCGACACCGGCGGTCGGCTGCGCGACCGTTTGCGCCGCGGTCGCGGTCGCCCCGGCGGTCGTACCGGTCGAGACCGACGAGACCGACGCGGCCGGCCGCGGCGCGTGGGTGAGGACGTTGGCCAGGCTCTGGACCGAGGACACGACATTGGCGACTGCCGTCAACGGGTTGTGCCCGCTCAGCACCGTGCCGACTCCCGTGGTCGAGAGCGTGGCCACGGCGTAATAGACACCGACCGCGGCCCGCAGCACCCTGACGACGTAGATCACCGGCGTCAGCGGCGCGAGGTGGGGCGCCAGAGTGGCTGTCACGGTACGCGTGGCGCCGGCCGCGGCGGCGCCGGCCGATCCGATTCCGCTGACCAGTTGCTTCACCTGTGGCGAGGATGATGCGCCGGGAAACGCGGTGACCGCGCTGACCAGACTCTGCAGGTGCCCCGCCGCCGACGTCACCTTCTCCACGGCCTCGTACTCACCGGTGCTGGAGTCAACCTGTGCGCTCAGCACCAGCAGCGGGAAGTCCGGTGTCTGCCAGTAGATCACGTCGGTGGCGACGGCCTGGGCCGCACCTCCGACGTTGCCGACGTACCGAATCGGATTGAAGGCGGTGTCGATGGCTGCCGCCGTGAGCGCGTACCGGTATTCGGCGCTGTGCACCGTCGTCGGGTGCGCGGCCGGGAGAACCGGTGCGGCGCTGGTGACCACGACGGCTGCCGAGCACACCACCGACAGGGTCACGGCCTGCGTCTTGACCCACATGCGAACTACCTCCTCGATTCCCCGCCACGGCGAGATTTCCGAAAACCGAACCCCCGCTTGGACTTCGGTGCCTTCTCTTCGTCTTCCTTCGCGCCGCCAGACTCCTTGGCGCTGGCAGCAGCTGGTTTGGCGGCCGCCGGATTCAGGGCCCTTGCCGCCAGGGCGGCGATCGACGGCCGGGGAGCCGGATCTCCAGGTGCAACCTGCGGCCGGTGGACGTAGGCGCGGTCGATCTGCGGCCGGAGCAGAGCGTCGATGAGAGACGTGTTCAGTCCGGCATCGCGCAACGGTTGAGTGAGTGGCAATCGCTTGGTGGGCACCACGTAATGCGTGGTGGTGCCGCCGGCGGCGTTGGTGCGGACGGTCTTGAGCGTTCCCGGTGTCGCCGGGTTGGCGGCCGACCCGTAGTCGGTGTGCACGAATCCGATTCCCATGACGGCGTTGAGGACGGCCAAACGCGTTGGCTTGTCCGGCCAGTCCGAGAAACCGTCGTACTCGCGAACGATCTCGGTGGTGGGGTATGCGCTCGCCCTCGGCACGTTCGGCGCGAACAGTTGCAGTGCCGGATTCTTGGTCGTGATGCCGCCGGTGGTGTTCTGCGGGTCACCGAAGGTCACGAATTGCAGATTGTCCGCACGGTGACGAGTGAACGAATCCTGCAGCGACCGCGAGAGTTTCACATAGTTCAGGACGATGGCGCCCTGGCTCAGGCCGGCGAGGGTGACGGCGGCGCCGTCCGGAACGGTGGCGAGGGTCGCGTTCACCTTGGTGCTCCCGATGACTGCGTCCGCGCCGAACAACAGGCCTGCGGGATACCCGATGCCATGGATGGTGCCGCTGGAATCCAGGTACCCGTCGGCCAGTCCCAGGGCCTCTCGGGCGGTCGGCGACACCGCGCACAAGCAGGTGCCCTGCAGATAGAAGGTGACGTCGGGGCTTTCGTCCGATGCCGCCGCCGACGGCTCCACGCCGATCGCCACGCAGAGTGCGACAACGAAACCTATTGCACCGCAGCGGTTCAGGCGGGCCACTGGGCAGTTTCCTATCTGTGCACGAGGACGGAATTACGGTTGATACGCAGCGCGCCACGAATCGGGCGACGATGTCGCCCGTGGTGACGTACGTGGAATCTCGCTGATAAGTCAGCGGCGGTGATGGCGGCGTGGAGCGAATGATTCTCGCCGGCGCGTCTGATGTGCCCTGCCGTCCCCGACTACCCCCGTTTGGTACCTCAGTACAACTTGACCAGGCGAAATTAACACCGTCGCAGCATTCTTGCTCGCCATGAGACGCACGTCACCGCGAGCTCAGTGCCGGAACACCACCCAGCGCATCGCGGCGTACATGTAGACCGCCTCGCAAACGCCCGCGGCCATCCGGGCGACGTGGTACTCGACGCCCAGGGCCGACAACCCGGTCGACACACCGAGGATGAACGCGAGGTAGTTGACGGCGACCACGACGACGTAGACGGCGAGCTGCGGACCCACCGCGCTGTGCGAGCTGAAGTTGAAGATTCGATTCAGCACATAACTGAGCCCGAACGCGCTCGCATAGGCCGCCGTGACTGCCGCTGCCAGTGGCAATCCCAACCCGTCGCGCAATCCGGTGAGCAACAACAGGTCGATCGCGAACGTGCAGCCGTTGATCAGTGCGAAACCCAGGAACGTCGGAGCGACAATCGATTTGAGGCCGAAGGGCAGCCGGCCGACGGCCAACTCACAGCCCCGGTGAAATCGGTCGACGGCGCGCTGCGGGCCACTCGCCGAGTCGACGGTCACGCGGGCACTGTGTCATGGGCCGGCGTCGACGAGGTAGCGGCGAGACGAACACTGCGCTTCGGCTCGGCAGCGTCCCGTAATGTCCACGGCGATGAGCGCCACCACCATCACGTCGGCGGTAGCGACCTTCGCCGTCACCAACATCGACGATCTCGTGGTGCTCGCGGTGTTCTTCGGCCAGGCCCGGGGCCACCGCGGCGCCGCCGCGCGGGTGGCCGCCGGACAGTACCTGGGTTTCGCCGCCATCTTGGTGGTGTCGATATGTGCCGCGCTTGTCGGCGCGGCATTGCTACCGGTCACCGTCCTGCCGTACCTCGGGCTGCTGCCGATCGCATTGGGGCTCAGGGCCGCCTGGGCGGCCTGGCAGAGCCGCGGTGCGCAGCCGCCGGAAGCCGAGGGCGGGCCGTCGTCGTCCGCGCCGGGTGTCTGGCAGGTCGCCGGCGTGACCTTCGCGAACGGCGGCGACAACGTCGGCGTGTACGTGCCGATGTTCGCGGTCGCCACCCCGGGCACGGTCACCGTGTATGTCGCGGTGTTTCTCGTCGGGGTCGGGGTGTGGTGTCTCGCCGGCCGGTATCTCGCGTCCCACCCGGTCGTCGCCAACACGTTCTCGCGGTGGGGACACCTCATCCTGCCGGTGGTCCTGATTGCGGTTGGGACCACGATCCTCGTCGAAGGCGCCGTCTTCGCGCGGTGACCGCAGTATGTTCACCCGGGTGACCAGCAAACGACTGTCGCCGCTCGATTCGATGTTCCTGGCGGCCGAATCTCCCGAGACGATGATGCATGTGGCGGGACTCATGCAGTTCCGCCCGACATCGGGCGACGCCGGGGACATCCTGGATCAGCTGCGCGACGAGATCTACGGGTCGAACGAGATCGAGCCGCCGTGGAACATGAAGCTGCAGACGCCGTGGTTCCTGCTGAATCCACTGCAGCGGTGGGTCGAGGACCCGAAGTTCGACGTCATGTATCACGTCCGGCGGTCCGCATTGCCCCGTCCCGGCGACCAGCGTGAGTTGGGAATCCTGATCTCCCGCTTGCATGCTCGCCAGCTGGACCTGACACGGCCGCCCTGGGAACTGCACATCATCGAGGGCCTCGACGACGGAAACGTCGCGCTGTACGTCAAGATGCACCATTCCCTCGTCGACGGCTACACGGCGATGAAGACGCTCATCCGGTCGATGTCGACCGACCCGTCCGACACCGACACCCCGCTGTTCTTCCGGAACCCGGTGCCGAAGCGGGAGCGCAAGACGGACGAGAAGGACAGCAGCCTCATCCCCGACATCGGCGGGCTGCTGCGGTCCGTCACCTCGGAGTTGTCGACCGTCATCGATCTGCCTGCCGCGTTCGCCAAGCTGGCCGTGACCGCGGTCAGCAGAAGCAATCCGCTCGTCGGGCCGGGCCAGGCGCCGCACACAATCTTCAACGGTCGCATCGGCCGGAGCCGGCGGTTCGCCACACAGCAGTACGACATCGCGCGGCTGCGGGCCGTTGCGGATGCGGCCGGCGCGACTCTCAATGACGTCGCGCTCGCGATCTGTGGCGGTGGCCTGCGTGACTATCTCCTCGGACTCGACGCGCTGCCCGAAAAGTCGCTGATCGCCATGCTGCCGGTCAACATTCGCCCGAAAGACGATCCCGGCGGCGGCAACGCCGTGGGCGCCATTCTCGCGACCCTGGGTACCGACCTCGCCGACGCCCGCGAGCGGATCGAGACCATCAGCGCCTCGACCAAGGCGGCCAAAGATCAGTTGTCGGGCATGACCAGCACGGCGATCCTGGCCTATACCGCGGCACTGATGGCGCCGTTCCTCGTGCAGACCGGGGCGGCGACGGTGGGTGCCCCCAAGGTGGCACCGGCGTCCTACAACGTCATCTTGTCGAATGTCCCTGGACCTGACTATCCGCTGTACTTCCGGGGCAACGAGCTGGTGTCCACCTATCCGGTGTCGATTCCCGTCCACGGTGTCGGCCTGAACATCACATGTCAAAGCTACTCGGGCACTTTGAATTTCGGCTTCACCGGGTGCCGCGACTCGATGCCGCACATGCAGAAGCTGGCCATCAAGACCGGCGAGGCGTTGCTGGCGCTCGAGCAGGCCTACGGCCTGCTGTGAAAATTGTGTGTAAACGCAATTGACTCAAGTGGCGAAAGGGTCTGCTGCACGATCAGGTGACAGTTTCGGTCACGCGGCCTGACTGGCCGGTGTGGTCATGATTGCTTCGAATTCGATCGGGGTCAACCGCCCGAGGCCGGACTGGCGGCGGCGCCGGTGGTAGGTGCGCTCGATCCAGGTGACGATCGCGATGCGGAGTTGTTCTCGGGTGTCCCAGCGGCGGCGGTCGAGCACGTTCTTCTGCAGCAGGCTAAAGAAGCTCTCCATGGCGGCGTTGTCGCCGGCGGCTCCGACACGGCCCATAGAGCCGACCATCTCGTGTTGATTCAAGGCGTGTACGAATTTCCTTGACCGGAACTGAGATCCGCGATCCGAGTGCAGAATGCACCCCGCGACATCTCCGCGTCGGGCTACCGCGCTGTGTAGTGCCCGGATGGCCAGTTGTGACTTCATTCGGGAGTCGATGCTGTAGCCGACGATCCGGTTGGAGAACACGTCCTTAATCGCACAGAGGTAGAGCTTGCCCTCACCGGTGCGGTGCTCAGTGATGTCACTGAGCCACAACTGATTTGGCCCTTCAGCGGTGAAGTCACGCTCGACAAGATCGTCGTGCACCGGCGGCCCGACTTTGCCGTTCTTGCCGCGTTTCTTACCAAACACGCTCCACAGTCGATTCTGCGAGCAGATCCGCCATGCGGTGCGCTCGGCCATCGGCTCGCCGGGCATCGCGCGCCTCCTCCACGAGGTAGCGGTAGCCGAACTCCGGATCGTCTGCGTGCGCGTCGAACAGCGCATTGGCGCGGTAGGCCTCGATGAGTTCGGCCTCGGTGATGGGGTCGGCCAGCCAGCGGTAATACGGTTGGCGGGAGAGCTTGAGTACCCGGCACGTCACCGCGACGGGGATCCCGTCGGCGGCGAGCTCTTTCACGAGCGGGTAGACCCTTTTCCCGGCAGATTGGCCTGCGATAAATACGCTGCGGCCCGACGCAGCACCTCGTTCTCTTGCTCTAGCAGTTTGATCCGCCGTCGGGCTTCGCGCAGCTCACCGGACTCGCTGGCGCTCTTGCCGGGCTTGGTGCCTTCGTCGATGTCGGCCTGACGGAGCCATTTCTGCAGCGTCATCGGGTGCACTCCGAAATCGGTGGCGATCTGCTCGATCGTTACACCGTCATCGCGGTTGCGAGCGACCCGGACGACGTCGTCGCGGAACTCGCGGGGGTAGGGCCTTGCCATGGGGACATCCTTCCAGCCCGCCCATGCTGGGCAAGCCAACTCAGATGTCACCTATTCGTGCAGCAGACCCAAACGAACAGTCACAGCGGTCTCAATGGTGCTACCTTCACCGGACCAGATAGCGCCGGAGAGTAGGTATGAAATGAGTGCAACGACCACGCGATTCGCTCGCATGTCAATGGGGGCAGCAACGTTCGGCGTTGCATCTGCGGTGGCTGCATTGATCAGCATGCCGATCGCGCACGCCGACGAACTGCAGTGCTCGGACGGCTTGGTCGCCTCCGAAGGCACCTGCGTGCCGCCGGTGGATGCGCCCGCGGCCCCGGAAGCGGCTCAAGGTCCGTTCAATGCGCCGGAATCCTCGCTCGATGACCCCAGCTTGTTCACGCCGCCCTACCAATTGACCGAAGACGAGGTGGCCTCGCCCGGATACAACGGCGGTGGTCGGCGGTAAGCCGGTCATGGCCGACGCCGGACACCCGAGCCGCCGTGGGGTACTCCTCGGCGCGGGTGCCGTCGGTGCCGGGGTGGTGCTTGCCGCCTGTGGCGGGAAAGAGTCTGGGTCGCCGGCCGGCCAGTCCACGAGCAGTGAGACCAAGGCCGCATCACCCTCGGTGAAGACTGCCGAGGTGCCGGTGGGCGGGGGAGTGGTCCTCGCCGCGGCGAAGGTCGTCGTAACGCAGCCGAAGGCCGGTGAGTTCAAGGCGTTCACCGCGGTGTGCACCCACAAACAGTGCACGGTGTCGAAGGTTTCCGACGGCACCATCGACTGCCCTTGCCACGGAAGCAAATTCAGTGCGGTCGACGGCTCTGTCGTCACCGGTCCGGCGGAGGAGCCGCTGGCGCCGAAGGCGGTGTCGGTCGTCGGGGACACCGTGACCGTCGCCTGACCTCGCGCCCGACGACTACACCGAGCCGTCGCACCCGCGGACGCCGCCGGCGGTCACCTTGGGCGGGGTGGTGTTCTGATGGTGGTGATCATGGGTCAATGCTGGGGCGGCGCCCTTGGTGGATTCTTGGCAGATTCCTGTGGCTCGCGGGTATCGCTCGCCATCTGCTGTGTGTCAGCATGGAAAAACCGGTCGCAGTTAGCTGGTGCAAGGCGGTGAAGCTGGTATGGACATCATCAAGCTGTTCCGAGCCAGGCGGTTAGCCCATGTCGTCGGGGTCGCCACGGTCGTCGCTTCCGCGTTTGTGGGCGCTCCGGCACCACCGGCGTCCGCCGACCCGTGCCCCGATGTCGAGGTGGTGTTCGCCCGCGGCACCAGCGAACCCCCGGGTATCGGGATGGCCGGCCGGGCCTTCGTCGATGCCCTGCAGGCCCAGGCAGGCAACAAGTCGGTGGCGGTATATCCGGTGAACTATGCCGCCAGCAGCGATTTCGGGAACCGGCTGGATTTCGTACAGAGCGTTGTCGACGGGGTCAAGGACGCCGCCACACACGTCGAAGCGTCGGCCGCGGCCTGCCCACAGACCAGGATCGTCCTCGGCGGATACTCGCAGGGCGCAGTGGTTTCCGGGTTCACGACCGCGAACGCGCTGCCGAAGGAGATCCCGGCGGACTTGGCGGAGTACACCTGGTACGCGCCCAAGCCGATGCCGCCGACGATCGCGAATCACGTTGCGGCGCTTGTACTGTTCGGAAAGCCCTCGTCGCAGTTCATGGCGGACATCGGCGCGCCGCCGATAGCCATCGGGCCCGCGTACGTGGCCAAGACCATCGAGTTGTGCGTACCCGACGACACCATCTGCAACGGGGCCCCCGCGGGTGGGCCGTCGTTCGCGCACATCACCTACGGCTCGAATGGCATGGCCGACCAGGCCGCGACTTTCGTCGTCGGCAGGCTGTGACGACGTTCCTGCTCGTTCCGGGTGGCGGATGCGATCCGTCATACTGGCGATTTGTGGTGCGCGAGTTGGCTGTTCGCGGGCACCGCGGCATCGCGGTGGACCTACCATGCGCCGATGATGCGGCCGACCTCAACACGTACGCCGACGTGGTCGCGGCACAACCATTCGATGACGGCGAACCGCCTGTGGTCGTGGCGCATTCGTTCGGCGGGTTCACCGGAGCGCTGGCCTGCCCGCGGGCCGGTGCTGCGGAGTTGATCTACGTCTCGGCGATGGTTCCCCGGCCGGGCGAACGCCCCGGTGATTGGTGGAGCGCCACCGGATGTGTTGCCGCGCAACGGGAAGCGGCCGCCGCGGGTGGGTACGAAGTCGATGACGCCGTCGCGCTGTACTACAACGGTGTCGACCCCGCCGTGGTCGCGGAGGAGGTCGAACGCGCGCAATCGGAGACCCCGTCGCTGAAACCGTGGCCGGCCGAAGCGCTTCCGCAGGTTCCGACGCGGTTCATCCTGTTCCGCGACGACCGGTTCTTCCCTGAGCGATTCATGCGGCGCGTGGTCGCGGACCGTCTCGGCATCGAACCCGAGGTCATGCCCGGCGGTCACATGGCGATGCTGTCGCATCCGGCCGAACTCGTCGATCTCCTGACGCTCGGCCGGTGAGGTATGCCTGTTCGACGGGGTTCGCGGTCAGGTCGGCAGCGCGGCTGTAGGCGTCGGCCGCCTCGCTTGTCCGGCCGAGACGAGACAGCAGTGCGGCGCGGACCACGTGATAGACGTGGTAGCCGGCCAGGTCGAGCGCTTCCACCAGATCCAGCGCCGTCTGCGGGTCATGGACCTCGGCAACCGCCACGGCGCGATTGAGGGCGACAACGGGTGTCGGGGCAATCGCCATCAGCTGGTCGTACAGGGCGAGAATCTGGTGCCAGTCGGTGGCGGCGGCGGTCGGCGCGTCACTGTGCACGGCGTTGATGGCGGCCTGGATCTGGTAGGGCCCGGGCTGGTTCCTGCGCAGGCATCTGCGGACCAGCGCCTGCCCTTCGGCAATGAGGCCGCGGTCCCACCGACCGCGGTCCTGGTCCGCCAGCAGAACAAGCTTGCCGTCCGCATCTGTTCGCGCCGCGCGTCGTGCATCGGTCAGCAGCATCAGCGCGAGCAGTCCCCAGACCTCGGGCTCGTCCGGCATCAGCTCGGCCAGCAGCCGGCCGAGCCGAATCGCTTCGGCGGTGAGTTCGGCCCGTACGAGATCGTCGCCTGAGCTTGCAGTGTGTCCCTCGTTGAAGATGAGGTACACCACCGCGAGGACGCCGTGCACACGCTCGGGTAGGTCACTGTCGTGCGGCACCCGGTAGGGGATGCGGGCGTCGCGGATCTTGCGCTTGGCGCGGACCAGCCGTTGCGCGACAGTGCTTTCCGAGATCAAGAAGGCACGGGCGATCTCCTTGGTGGACAGGCCGCCGAGCAATCGCAGCGTGAGTGCGACGCGCGCGTCGAGGGCGAGCGCCGGGTGACAGCAGGTGAAGATCAGGCGTAACCGGTCGTCGTGCACGGGGCCTTCTTCGAGATTGTCGTCATCGGCCGCCGGATAGAGCAGTGCCGCCTGCGCGTGCCGTTCATCGCGGACGGTTTCCCGGCGGAACCGGTCGATGATCGTGTGCGCGGCGGTGGTGATGATCCAGCCCGCGGGGCTCGGCGGCGCGCCGGTCTGCGGCCAGCGGTCCACTGCTTTGGTGAAGGCGTCCTGGACCGCCTCCTCGGCGAGGTCGATGTCGCCGAATCGACGGACCAGGACAGCCACCGCGCGCCCGTACTCCCGCCGGAACACGCCGGCGATCTCTGCGGGCGGCAGCTCTAGCACGGCCGCGTTCAGCCCCTCAGATCGCGCCGGAACGGGCGCACCTCGATGGGCAGGAGCCGCACGGCTTCCGCCTGCCTGCGGGCCCAGCCGAGCGCGGAATCCAGATCGGGCACGTCGATGATGGTGAAGCCGCCCAGGTGTTCCTTGCCCTCGGCGTACGGTCCGTCCGTCGTCAGGACCGCGCCGTCGTGGACCCGGACCACGGTCGACGCGTCAGGACCGTGCAAGCCACCGGAGAACACCCACACGCCCGCAGCTTTCATGTCGTGCTCGACCGCGTCCAGCGCATCCATGATCGGTCCCAGCACCTCTGGCGGCGGCGGGTCACCGACCGGCTGATGCATGGCAAGTAGGTAGTGCATTACCGTCACTCCTCGATTTGGGGGTGGCCGGTGCCACCCCTCACCTTCTACACGAACGGCTACCCCGAATATCGACAGATCCGGGATTACCCTCGGGAAGCGTGACTTCCGTGCAGCGGCCGGTGCCGCCCATCAATGCCGACGAGCGCGCCACACTCGAGGGTTGGCTGGACTTCTACCGCGCAACGTTGGCGGCCAAATGCGAGGGTCTCGACGACGAGCAGTTGCGCACCGCGTCCGCGCCGCCGTCGGAGCTGACGCTGCTCGGGTTGCTGCGGCACGCCGCGGAGGTGGAGCGCAACTGGTTTCGCCGGGTGCTCGCCGGTGAGCAGGCACCACCGATTTTTGGGCCCGCGGATCACCCCGAGGGCCACGACGGCGGATTCGAGCTGTCACCGGAGTCGTCGTACCCGCTCGCGTTCCGGATCTGGCAGGACGAGATTGCCCATGCGCGCGCCAACTGCGCTGCGCGCCGGCTCGACGACACCAGCCCGTTCATGGGTGGCGAGGTGAATCTGCGCTGGATCTACACGCACATGATCGCCGAGTACGCCCGCCACTGCGGGCATGCCGACGTCATCCGCGAACGGATCGATGGTGCCACCGGCGTGTGATGTGGACGGTCAGAGGACGTAGAGCATCTCCTGATACGTCGGCAACGGCCACAGGTCGTCGGCCACCACCGTCTCCAGCGTGTCGGCCGCGGCACGGACCGCCTCCATGGCGGGCAGCAACGCAACTTGCGCGTGCTTGGCCTCGTCATAGGCCGACGCGGCCGAATGCTCCGACAGTGCCGCCTTCAGCGTGGCCAACGCGTCACTGAGCGCACTGATCGGCTCCGAGACCGATTGCAGCAGCGTCAAACTCGGCGTCATACCAGCCGCCGTCAATGCGGCGACGTTCTGTGCGAGCTCGGTCTGGTAGCGCAGCGCGGCCGGCAGCACGATGGTGGAACCGATCTCGAGCGCCAGCTTGGCCTCGACGCCGATCGTCAGCGCGTACTGCTCCAGGCGTACCTCATAGCGGCTGTGCAACTCCCGCTCGTTGAAGACGCCGTACTTCTCGAAGACCGCCACCGCCTCGGGCTTGATCAGTTCCGGGATGGCATCCAGCGTGGTCTTCAGGTTCGGCAGCCCGCGGGACGCCGCCTCGGCCTGCCAGTTCTCCGAGTAACCGTCACCGTTGAAGACCACCGCACCGTGTTCGGTGATCACCTCGGTGAGCAGCTTCTGCACCGCCGTGTCGAAGTCTTCGCCGTCGGCCACAGCTTGCTCCAGATTGGTGGCGATGTAGTCGAACGAGTCGGCCATGATGGTGTTGAGGACGATCATCGGGACCGCCACTGTCTGGCCCGAGCCCGGTGCCCGGAACTCGAACCTGTTGCCGGTGAACGCGAACGGGCTGGTGCGGTTGCGGTCACCGGGGTCGGTCGGCAGCACCGGCAGGGTGTCGACACCGATGATCATGCTGCCCTTGCCTTTCGACGACGTCGCAGCGCCCTTGGCGATCTGCTCGAAAACATCGGCAAGCTGATCGCCCAGGAAGATCGAGATGATCGCGGGCGGTGCCTCATTGGCACCCAAGCGGTGATCGTTGGTCGCCGATGCGACCGAAACCCGCAGCAGCCCAGCGAATTTGTGCACCGCGCGGATGACGGCGGCGCAGAACACCAGGAACTGGGCGTTCTCGTGGGGCGTGTCGCCCGGCACCAGCAGCGACCCCAGTTCGGCGTTGCCGACCGAGAAGTTGACGTGCTTGCCCGAGCCGTTCACGCCGGCGAACGGCTTCTCGTGGAACAGGCATTCCATGCCGTGCTTCTTGGCGATGGTCTTGAACACGGTCATCAGCAACTGCTGGTGGTCGGAAGCGATGTTGGCGCGCTCGAACATCGGGGCCACCTCGAACTGCCCGGGGGCGACCTCATTGTGGCGCGTCTTGGCGGGGATGCCGAGCTTGAACAGCTCCCGCTCGGTGTCCATCATGAACCCCAGCACCCGGTCGGGGACGGCACCGAAATAGTGGTCGTCGAACTCCTGGCCCTTGGGCGGTTTGGCGCCGAAAAGCGTACGGCCGGAATTGATCAGGTCGGGCCGGGCGAGGAAGAAGTGCCGGTCGACGAGGAAGTACTCCTGCTCGGGACCGCAGAACGAGACGACCTTCTCGAGATCCTTGTGGCCGAACAGCGTCAGGATGCGTTCCGCGTGGATGCCCATGGCCTGCTGGCTGCGCAGCAGCGGTGTCTTGTAGTCCAGCGCCTCGCCGGTCATCGACACGAAAACCGTTGGGATACAGAGTGTGTTGCCGTTCGGGTTCTCGAGGATGTACGCCGGGCTGGTGACGTCCCAACCGGTGTACCCGCGGGCCTCGAACGTGGACCGCAGACCGCCGGACGGAAAGCTCGACGCGTCGGGCTCGCCCTGCACCAGCGTCTTGCCGGCGAACTCGGCCAGGGCCTGCCCGTCAGAGACCGGCTCGAGGAAGCTGTCGTGCTTTTCGGCAGTCAGGCCGGTCATCGGATAGAAGACATGCGCGTAGTGCGTCGCGCCCTTTTCCAGTGCCCAGTCCTTCATCGCGGCGGCGACGGCATCGGCGACCGTCGGATCCAGCTTGGCGCCCTTCTCGATGGTGGCGACCACCGATTTGTAGATCGCTTTGGGCAGGCGCGCCTGCATCTCGGCCTTGGTGAATACGTTGGTGCCGAAGATCTCGCCGGGCGCTTCGGCCGGGTCGAAGGTGTACGCCGGGGGCGTATAGGCCTGGACGCCGGCGATCGCTCGCAAGCGGGTGGTATTTCCGCTCAATGCAGTTCCTATCCCTACGTGAATGACCGCTTCACACTAGGGACGCCTCATGGCAGCAGTGTTACGTCGATGTCAAGGGCGGCGTCAAGTACCGGTCAGCCGCGGCGGCCGACATCCTGGCTCAGAATCTTGGGCCACGTCTCGACGTCCTCCGGTGTGTGAGCGAGCGTCAAGGTGGACCGCGGCATCAGCGCGGCAAGGGCTTCGGCGGTCGAGAGCGGATGGGCCGGGTCGTCGATCCAGGCCAGGATCGTTGTCGGCACGTCGATCCGCGCGATGGCTTCGGGCGTCGGTAGGTCACTGAGCGCGGCACCGCGAAACAGTGACGGCAGTAGGGCGTCGGCGACATCGGGAACGGTTTCGGGTGCACCCACGGTCGCCGGCGGCCGGGGCGCGCCACGAGAGGCCGCAATGAACGCGCCGACGCCCTCGGTCTCGATGAGCGTGGCCGCGGCCTCGTAGTGCGCGGCCTGCGCGCGCCGGGTCTCCCACGCGGTGGCCGGCACCATCAAGGTCAGTCCCGTGAATCGTTCTGGTTCGCGGCACGCCGCATGCAACAGCGTCCCGGTGCCCATCGACGGCCCGACCCCGTGCACCGGTTCGCCGGGAAACCACCGGTCGAGCAGATTCAGCAGGTCTTGCGCGAGCTGTTCCCACCGGTAGTCCGCGGGGACTTTCCGGCCCGTCGACTTGCCGTGGCCACGCGCGTCGTAGCGCAGCAGCCGCGTCCCGCTGAGCCCCCGGCCGAGGTCGAGATTGAGCACCCGATCGCGCGCGCGGCTGGAGGTGAGTCCGTGGAGTTGGACAACGGGGTGGCCACCTTCGTCGCTCAGTTCAACCGCAAGCTCGGCTCCGGGAACTGCGAAAGTAGGCATCAGGCAACTCTTTCCGTAACCGATCGCCTCGTCGTGGCGTCGACCTGCTGACCGAGCATTCAGGCTAACCGGGGCGCTAGGGTACCGCCATGCGGCTCACGAACGTCTCGCACCTGCGACTGCCGTTCGGACGGCTCTGGGGCTACGACGTCGCGGTGTCGGCGCCGGGTCGGCAGCTTCCGGTGTCCTTTGACCAGCGGATTCATGTCGGCGCAGGGGCCCGGCCGGGCTCTTGGATGGCGTTGTCCATTCGCTTGCCGGACCGCGTGAGCCGGGAATCGCTGGCCGCTGCGTGGCTGGCGGTGGTGGCCCGCCACGGCACGTTGCGGACCGCATTTTCGGCAGGACCGGACGGCGATCCGCAACTGCACGAGATCGAAGTGCGTCCGGCCGGTTGGGTCGAGCACGAGATAGCTGCCGGCCAGGCGGTGAACGACGCGCTGCGCGGTGTCCTGGATGCGGCCTGCTCGCCGTATCAGCAGCCCTCACACCGGTTGTGCCTGCTGGAAACCGCCGCTGGTTTGACCGTGGTGATAGCGGCGGACCACAGCCACGTCGACATGTGGTCGATGCTGGTGATCGCCCGGGATCTGCTGGCGCTGCTCGCGGCTGCGCGCACCGGGCGCGTGGTTTCGCTGCCGCCGGCGCCCGCTTTCGTCGAACACACCCAGGCGCTGCTCGATCGTCCCGCGGCGCCGGACCACGTCCGGGAAACGTGGGCGCGCATCATCGCCGACAGCGGCGGGGTGATGCCGCGATTCCCGCTGCCTCTGGGCGAACCTGAGCTGGGGCCCGAGCGCGTCGAAGTCCGGGATGTGTTCGATGTCGACGCCAGTGCGGCTTTCGCCGTGCAGGCCCGCAACGACGGCGTGTCGACGCTCGCGCTGGCGGTGGCCGCGATGACGGCCGTGACCCGGGAGCTGGCCGACGCGCCGCTTCGCGCCGTCTTCCCGGTGCACAGTCGCTTCGATACCACCTGGCACGACTCGGTGGGCTGGTTCATCACCAATTCGGTTCTGGAGTCGACCGTCGCAGATCCACGTGCCGCGGCTGCCGCGGTCAAAGAAGCAGTGCAACTCGGGTCGTGGCCATTGGCGGACGTGCTGGCCCCATGGGGCGGCATGCCGATGTCGCCCGGGATGTTCGCGATCTCATGGCTGGATCTGCGGCGTCTTCCGGTTCGCATCGACGACGTCGGGCTGGACGCTCAGTACGTGAGCGCCGCCATCCAGACCGACGGCGTCATGCTGTGGTTCATCCTGGACGAGTCCGGCCTGCATCTGCGATGTCGCTATCCCGACACCCGCGAGGCGCGAACGAATGTCGGGGCATGGCTGGACCTCTTGGTGACGCGTCTGCAGTCGCAAGCGCGAACCTCGGTGCGGGGACTACTGCGGGTGGGAGACCGCAGTTTCCGGGTGGAACGGGCGGCCCGTGACGATGTCGCGTCGATCGTCGCGCTGCTGTCCGACGATGAATTCGGCCAGGACCGGGAAACCGCGGACCTCGAAGACTACGAGGCGGCGTATGACGGCCTCGTCCGTGACCACTCCAACTACCTCGGGGTGGTCCGCAACTGTTCCGATGTGATCGTTGCGACCGTCCAGCTGACCGTGATTCCCGGGCTGTCCCGCGGCGGTTCGACCCGACTACAGATAGAGGGTCTGCGGGTCACCGCGGCCGAGCGCCGAAAAGGACTGGGTACGGCCCTGGTGCAGTGGGCGCACGAGTACGGCCGGGCACACGGTGCGCGCTTGGCCCAGGTGGCCACCGACGAAGCGCGCGAACAGGCTCGGGCGTTCTATGACCGCCTCGGGTACCACGCCGCGCACGTCGGCCTCAAACGCACCATCTGAGGAGGCCGTCACCGCTCGCGGAGCGGTCGACCGCCGGTGAGCAGCCCGGCGACGAGAAGTGCTGCGCCACAAGCGCCGACGGTCGCCGGCCAACCGCATGAAGCCACAGCAGCCGCGCCGAACGCCGTCCCGAGGCTTCCGCCCACGAAGTAAACCAGCATGTACGCGCTGTTGAATCGGGCAGGCGCGGACGGATCGATCGCCAAGATGGTGGTCTGGTTCGCCACCTGTGCCGCGAACAGGCCGGTATCGAATGCGGCCAGGGCCGCCATGGTCGCCAGTGGGCTGCCCAAGCCGAAGGCGAGGACCGGGCAGGCGGCGCCCGCCACCGCGAGACCGACGAGGACCACGGGCCGGAAGCCCAATCGGTCGGTGTAGACGCCGGCGACGCGCGTCGCGAAGATCCCTGCGCTACCCGCCAAGGCGTAGAGCCCGATCTGCTTGGCAGACAGGAAGTATGGCTGTTGCGACAACGCGACCGCGATTCCGGACCAGACCGCGCAGAACGCGAAGAACCACAGTGATCCGCGCAGCGCGCCACGGCGTAACACGCGGTCACGGGCGAGCAGCCGGGGCAGCGATGCCAATCCGGCGAGATAGTTCTGTTCGACGGCTCCGGTCGCGGTCGGCAGGAACAGCAGGCAGCCGCCGGCGACTCCGAAGGCCGCGGCAGCGACCACGAGAAGCATTGCGTGCCAGCCGATCACGTCGCTCAACCAGCCGCCGGCGATCCTGCCGGCCAGGATGCCGGCCGAAATCCCGGCCGTGACGATACCCAGAATTGTCGAGCGCCGGTGCGCGGGCGCGAGGCGACCGACAACGGAACTCAGACTCGCGCCCACCGCGGAGCAGGCGCCGGTCAGCAGCAATCCGAACCCGACCAGCCACACAGTGCCGGCAACGGCGGTCAGTGCGAGCGCGGCGCCGAGCGCCAGGAACTGCCAGGCGACCACCCGCCGCGGCGAGAACCTGTCCACCAACGGGACCAGGAGCGCCAGCCCCAGCAGGTAGCCGATCGGACCGCAGGCCAACGCCGCACCGACCATCGCCGTGCCGGAGCCCAGCGATCGTGCGATGTCGGCGATGGCCGGCTGGAGCGGGTAGATCGTCGCGGTCCCCAAGGCGGCGGCCAGCGACATGAAAAGGACTGTGGTGCCGGTGATTACCGGACTTCGGTGTGCAGTTGTGGTCACGAGTCGACGTTATTGGCCACGTCGCGGGCAGCGCTGGCGGAAATCCGCCATCGCAGTCTGGCTAGCTCTTCCAGACCACCTTGTCACTGCCGCCGGCATCCCGGTACACGACGCTGTCGGGCGCGGTTCCGTTCCGGACATCGAAGTAGATTCGACCCGTGGCATAGCTGCCCGGGGCGATTGGCTGGTTGGGCAGGCCCTCGACCTCGTTGCCCTTCATGTCCGCATATGTCGAGCTGTTGACGGCCCGCGCGTTGAAATCGGAGATGTTCGGCGTCGGCGCACCGCTCACGGCGCGCGCTGTCACATCCGAGTACCAGATGCCGTCGTTGTGTCCACTCGGCTGCAGGTTGATGACGGTGTACTCGATCGCGCCACCGGGGCTGGGAATCTCGGCTCGCTGGCCGAACATCACTGCTGTCGGGTCGGCGAGCGCCGGGGTTGCCGCCAGGATTCCGGCGGCCGCGATGCCGGTAGCGGCTGCCATTGTTTTCGATGCGATCTGCGAGAACGCCACGTCGAGCTCCTTTCGTTTCCTCCTGTTTTCAGGAGTTGGCTGTCTTTGGTCCTTCTGCAGGGGTATCCAAAGGCAGGGACGACGAAACTGGCCGACGTGAAGACCGGGCCTTGCCGCCGGGGAGGGTTTGCCTAGATTGGGCGTCGGCGCCTCCTGGTAGGCGCCCAGGGTGTGGCCCTGGCGGCGTACGGCCCAGCCTTCGGGGTGGTGGAGGAACCACCGGCTCACATGACTGCTGCAGCGGCTATCGATCCCGGAGGGCTGCGCTGCACCGGCGTCATACGGCGCACCGGCCCGCGCCGCGGTCGCCGACATGTGGACTCCAAAGACCGACCAGCGCACCGGGGCCCGTATAGAGCGCACCCGACCGCTGGTGGCGTCGGTTGCTGACGGCAAGGAGCTTCAGCGGCGCAGAAGATCGCGTCGACTTCGGCGATCAGCGCTATCACCATCGTGGGGTCGTCCACACCCAGCGATTGGGCCAGCTCTTCTGGCGTGATGGTGTCAGGCGCGGCCGGCGCCGCAATCATGCTGTGCTGCATCACTTTTCACCTCCTTGCACTGTCGGCATGACACCGACCATTCAAGAATGTGCCGCAGTCGCGGAAAGTTGGCCGGCCGGTGCCGGGCTGGTCAGCGTCCAGCCCGGCACCGGCGCATCGACCCGGTCAGGCGTTCACCGGCTCCTTGGCCGCTGCCGTGTTGGTGACAGGGCTGCCGTCCTCGGTGATCACTTTGCTTTCGTCGATCGCCTTGGCGTTTCCGGTTCTGCTGACCGTGATCTTGCGCGGCTTGGCCTTCTCGGCCACCGGGATCACGAGCCGGAGCACCCCATCGCGGTAGTCCGCGGTGATCCTGCCGGTGTCAAGGTTGTTGCCCAGCACCAGCTGTCGGGAGAAGACGCCGCGCGGCCGCTCGGCGGCCAGCATTTCCCGCGACGAATCCACCGGGGACCGTTCGGCGCGCACAGTCACCACATTGTTCTCGATGTCGAGGTCGAGGGAATCGGCATTGACGCCGGGCAGGTCGAACTCGACGTGGAACTCATCGCCGTCGCGCCAGGCGTCCATGGGCATCGCCGCCGGACGGGCCGCGGTGCCGAGGACTTCTTGGGTGAAGCGATCCAGGTCTCGGAACGGGTCAGTACGCAGCAGCATCGTGGCCACCTCCATCTGTCCTTTCTCTTGTGCCATCTATGCGCTTCCAGCTCGATTATCTGTGTCGGCTGGCATAGATTTGTTTTAGCACTCGACGTCGGCGAGTGCAAGCAAGTCGCAGAAAAATTTTGATGGATGTCGACGCCCAGCCGGGTGCGCGATCTCGCGCCGGTTGCAATCGTGCAAAGGTACGGCAGCGCACCTGCGCCACGGGAGAGGGCACGCATCGGGGAGCCTTAGTCTGGGCTGCGATGACTGGACCGGACTCTCGTGTGAAGCGCTGCCGCGCAGCGCTTCACGTCGTCGTGTCCGCATTGACGGTCGCCTTCATCGGACTCGTCGGCACTCCGGTCGCTCATGCGGCCGCGGCCGGGGCGCGGCTCGTGGTGCAACACACCTGGCAGGACGGGTTCATCGCGCGCTTTGTGGTCACCAACTACAGCACCGTGCCGATGGCGGATTGGAAGATCGAGTTCGACATGCCGGTCGGGCAGTCGATCTCGCACGTGTGGAGCAGCACCTTCGCCCAGTACGGCACGCACTACGTGATCACCCCCGCCAGCTGGAACCGCGTGATTCCGCCCGGTGGTACGGCCAACGGAGGCATCCGCGGCATTCTGAGTGGCACCTACACGCCACCGTCGAATTGCGTACTCAACGGCCAGGTCTACTGCTCCTAGCGTGATGGCGGTCTGATGACGAGCGTGGCCCTTACGGACTGGCTGCTGGACTCGGACCCGGCGCTGCGCTGGCAGGTCGAGTGCGATCTTCTCGATGCGCCGGCCGCGGTGTGGG
This sequence comes from Mycolicibacterium sp. TY81, assembly GCF_018326285.1. NCBI lineage: Bacteria > Bacillati > Actinomycetota > Actinomycetes > Mycobacteriales > Mycobacteriaceae > Mycobacterium > Mycolicibacterium sp. TY81. The sequence continues at coordinate 2,317,885 of NZ_AP023362.1, read as the reverse complement.
AGGGAACCCGGTCGCGCATCGCGACCCAGGGCTTCGGTGCACGCCTGCTCGCACTGCAGGATCCCGACGGCCAGTGGGCCGGCGGCGCGTTCTTCCCGGCGGACTACGACTTCGACGACCCAGAGCGGCCCGAGGAAGGCCAGCCATGGACGGCCACGACCTGGACGCTGAATGCGCTGCGGGAGTGGGGACTTGATGCATCGGTGTTGCGGGAACGCCGCACCGCCGAGCTGCTCGACGCGCACTGCCGCTGGGAGTACGACGACCTGCCGTACTGGTCCGGTGAGGTGGACTGCTGCATCAACGCCTGGACCCTGGCCAACGGCGTGTGGCTGGGCGCGGACGTCGACGGCCTCGCCGACTGGTTTCTCGAGCATCAGTTGCCCGACGGCGGGTGGAACTGTGACTGGGTCGAAGGATCGCGGAGATCGTCGTTCCATTCCACTCTGAACTCGCTCAAGGGGCTGCTGGCTTTCGAGGCCGCCACTTCGGGCAGCACCGAGATCCACGCGGCACGCCGGCGCGGGGAGGAGTACCTGCTCGAACGCCGGTTGCTCAATCGGCTCACCACGAACCAGCCAGTGGGGCAATGGATCAACGACTTCAGCTATCCGATGCGGTGGTCCTACAGCGCTCTCAATGCGGGTGAGTACTTCCGCCGCGCCGCACTGCAGGATGGCAGCGCACCGGATCCCCGGTTGAGCGACGCGGTCGACATCGTTCGGGCGGCCCGGCAGCCGGACGGCACCTGGTTGCAGACCGGCCGGCAGCCGGGCCGCGTGTGGTTCGAGGTCGATGTGCCGGCCGGGGAGCCGTCAAAGTGGCTCACGCTCTACGGGACACGACTGCTCGACTGGTGGGACTGCGCCGCGTAACCGCGGACAATGGCCGGCGCCGCGCCCTTTCGCTCTCACGTGCGGGACGCCCGGAAGGCCCGCGGACTCATCCCGTGCCACCGGCGGAACGCCTGCGAAAAGCTCGACAGCTCAACATAACCGAGTCGACTCGCCGTCTCGGCCACGGTCAAGCGACCCCCGATCAGCATCTCTTCTGAAAGGCGCTGGCGGATCTCGTCGAGGAGTTCGCGGTACGACGTGCCCTCGGCGCCGAGCCGGTGGCGTAACGTCCGCGGGCTCATCAGCAGCGCTTGGGCGATCTCGTGCGCATTCGGTGGCTGCGCCGGGGACGCCAGTAGCAGGTCGCGAACCTGGCCCGAGAGTCCGGTCCGGCTGCGCCGCTCTTCGAGGAGATTGCGGCACTGCTCCTGGGTGGCGGCGGAGTTGTAGGCGTTGGCCTGCGGCAGTGGGAGATCGAGCACGTCGATGGGCAGAATCAGCAGGTTCTCGGGTGCATCGAACTCCGGCTCGGCGTCGAATGCGGCGATGTACCGCTCGAGATTGGCAGGCCGGCGGTGGGTGAACCGGACGCCCAAGGGCGGCAAGTCTGCCGACAGTTCCCGTTTGATCACTGCGACCGCCGTGGCCAACCGGTCGATTTCGAATCGGCGGACGCGGTCGGGCGTGCCCGGCGCCTCCAGGACGAAGTGGAACTCGTCGCCGACCACCCGGGTACCGAGCGTCGACGAGGCGAACGTGAGGTCGAGATAGCGCACGCCGACGTCGATCGCACTGCGTAAGGTCGGGCTGCTGATCAAGGCGAACCCGAAGATGCCGTAGGTGGCAAGCCGATAGCGCAGCCCGACCTCGACGCCGAGGTCATCGGGATAGTCCAGCGCCTCAAGCAGATTCGTGACGACAGTCAGTTCCTGGCGGGCGGTGACCTCGGCGCCCGGGCGCTGCAGACCTTGGACAGTCAGTCGAGAGCCGGTGAGGCAGGTTTCCGGGCTGACGCCGCGTTCGCCGGCCAGCCCGAGCAGCACGCCGACGCTCGTCGGCGTGCGGGGGATGTCCCAATCAACCACATTGCCGAATCTAGTAAGTCGCGTCGCCAAGATCGATTTGCTTCGCCGAATTGATAGTGGCAGTCGCGGTTGCACCGGGTGGGCGGATACGTAGGTCGGTGACCACAGATCGTCGACCCCGGCGATCTGCTCTCAGCGTTGCCACTTCGAGTAAGTATTCCGCCGCTTAGGGTCTCCCAACTGCTCATCTTGGTTCGTAGCGTCATTACCAACGAAGAGGGATGTGCGGAGGAGGCCCCGTGAATGAGAACTGGTCAGACGCCGATCCACAGCCCGAATTCCAGATCTGACAGGACGGAGAAACTCGTGAACATTCTCGATCAGGCAATCACCAAGGCGCAGGAAGCGATCCTCGACCCAGTGCGCAGCCGCGCTCAGTCGACCATCCCGATGCCTTTGCAGATCAAGGGCATGCACCTCTACCAGAAGACGAAGAAATCGGTGGTCGGCGACAAGTCGCCGGTCTTCGTCGAGGCCCCGATTCCCCCCGTCGAGGAAGTCGAGCTGGCAGACATCGACGTCAGCAACCCGTTCATGTTCCGCCAGGGCCGCTGGCAGTCCTACTTCAAGCGGCTCCGCGACGAGGCGCCGGTGCACTACCAGCCGAACAGCCCGTTCGGGCCGTTCTGGTCCATCACCCGCTACGACGACATCGTCACCGTCGACAAGGACAACGAACGCTTCTCCGCCGAGCCGCAGATCATCATCGGTGACCCGCCGGAAGGCCTGGACGTCGAGATGTTCATCGCCATGGACCCGCCGCGGCACGACGAGCAGCGGGGCGCGGTGCAGGGCGTGGTGGCGCCCCAGAACCTCCAGGAGATGGAAGCACTGATCCGGACCCGGGTGCAGGAGGTCCTCGACGGTCTGCCCGTGGACGAGCCGTTCGACTGGGTCGACACGGTCTCGATCGAACTGACCTCACGCATGCTGGCAACCCTGCTCGACTTTCCCTACGACGAGCGCCGCAAGTTGGTCTACTGGACCGACACCGTGGCCGGCAGCGCCTCGGCCACCGGCGGCGAGGCCGACATGGATGAGATGTTCAGCGCCGCAGCCGATATGGCACGCGCGTTCAGCGCCCTCTGGTACGACAAGAAGGCTCGGTTGGCGGCGGGAGAGAAGCCCGGCTTCGACCTCATCACGCTCATGCAGTCGTCCGAGGACACGAAGGACCTGATCGACCGGCCGATGGAGTTCCTCGGCAACCTGATTCTGTTGATCGTGGGCGGCAACGACACCACCCGCAATTCGATGACCGGTGGCGTGCTCGCCCTGAACCAGAACCCCGACGAGTTCGCCCGGCTGAAGGCCGATCCGGGCCTCATCACCAAAGCGGTCCACGAGATCATCCGGTGGCAGACCCCGCTGGCCTACATGCGCCGCGTCGCCAAACAGGACACCATCCTGAACGGACAGTTCATCCGCAAGGGCGACAAGCTCGTCATGTGGTACGCCTCGGCCAACCGCGACGAGCGCAAGTTCGAGAATCCGGACGACTTCATCATCGGCCGCCACAACGCCCGCCATCACCTGGCATTCGGCATCGGCATCCACCGCTGCATGGGCAGCCGCCTCGCCGAACTGCAGCTGAAGATCCTGTGGGAGGAGCTGCTGGCCCGATTCGAGGACATCGAGGTTGTGGGGGAGCCCGAGTACACCCAGTCCAACTTCGTGAAGGGCTACTCCAAGATGATGGTGAAGGTCACCAGGAAGCAGCCGGCCGCCACGGTGTGACGAGAGGACAGCGATGGGCTCGTTCGATGTACTGATGGACGACGAACGGGCCCAGCTCGACGCCTTCGTGGAGGACTACCGCCGTGCCGTCGAACTGACTCTCGACGGCCTCACCGAGGAGGAGTCCCGCCGGCGCCTCGTCCCGTCAGCGACAACGCTTCTCGGGTTGCTCAAGCACGTCACCTGGATGCAGCGCGTGTGGTTCGAGGAATGCGTCGGCGGCACATCCCGTCAGGCTCTCGGCCTGGTGCAGAGCGTCGACGAGTCCTTCCAGCTGGATGACGACGACACCATTGCGTCGGTTCTTGCGGCGCACCGTGATGTCTGTGCGACAGCGCGGGCGGCGGTCGCCGATCTACCGTTGGACACCGTCGTGACGGGGCACCGGTCCGGGCCGCGAACCCTGCGTTGGGTCATGTTGCAGGTGCTGCGGGAGCTGGCGCACCACTGCGGGCACGCCGACATCCTGCGCGAACAGGTGCTTGCCAGTCGTGCGTGATCAGCGCGCATATCCTGGGTGTTAGACGCCGCGCTGTGCGACGCCCGGACCTCCGGGAGGCAGCGATGTTCGAGGAAGCGCAGTTGTATGCGCCGGTGACGCGGTCGGGAGATGACGTCACCGTCCATCTGGCTGCGGATCATCCAGGCGCAGTCGACCCGGAGTACCGCGCCCGCCGCAACGCTATTGCCGCGCTCGCCATGGATTGGCAGCCCGGAACGCCGCCACCCGTCGCGACCTACACCGACGACGAGCAGGAGGTCTGGCGCATCGCGTGCGCCGAGCTGCACCGGCTACACCAGCGCCGGGCCTGCACCGAGTACCTGCAGGGCAGGGAACGGTTGGGGCTTCCCGAGGATCGGATTCCGCAACTGGTCGAGGTCAACGAGAAGCTCGGGCCGCTGACCGGCTTCCAGTACGTGCCGGCGGCCGGTCTGGTGCCGCTGCGCGAGTTCTACGGACTGCTCGCCGACGGCATCTTCCACTCCACCCAGTACATCCGGCATCACTCCGTGCCGCTCTACACTCCCGAGCCGGACCTGATCCACGAGGTGGTCGGCCACGGCAATTGCCTGGCGCACGAGCGGTTCGCGGCGCTGTACCGGCTGGCCGGGCAGGCGGCGCAGCGGGTGAAAACGACTGAGGCCCTTGAATTCGTCTCGAAGGTCTTCTGGTTCTCGCTGGAGTTCGGTGTGGTCCGTCAACATGGCGAGGTACGTACCTACGGTGCCGGCCTGCTGTCGTCGTACGGGGAGATCCAGCAGATCGATGTGGCTGATCTGCGGCCATTGAACATCGCCCGGATGGGGGTGCAGACCTACGACATCACGCACTACCAACCGATTCTCTTCTGCGCCAGGGGATTCGGCGAGATCGAGGATGTTGTCGGCGGGTTCTTCGCCGAGGTCGACGACGCCATGGTGGAGCGCCTGGTGCACGACGCCGCTCAGGTCACGGGTAGGTGATCGCTGGTTGGACGACCGCGACGCATTCGCCGAACCCGATGATGGCCGCCCCGGGACGATGTGCCGTTGCCTTGAGGGTGATTTCGTCGCCGTCTTCGAGGAACGTGCGCGTTTCCCCGTTGGGCAGCGTGATCGAGCCCGTGCCGCCATGACTGAGCTCCAGCAGGCTGCCTTCGGAGCCGGTGTCAGGACCGGACAGGGTGCCGCTGCCGAGCAGGTCGCCGGGCTGCAGGTTGCATCCGTTGCTCGTGTGGTGAGTGACCATTTGCGCGAAGGTCCAGTACATGTGGCGGCTGGATGAGCGTGCGATCGGGTGCGGCGGCTCGCCGTCGTCGCGCATCCGGGCCGTGCTGATACGGACCTGCAGCTCGATATCGAGCCCACCGCTCGCACGGTGCCGTGAGCTGTCGAGGTAGGGCAGGGGAGCGGGATCACCCTCGGGACGATCGAACGGAATCCGGAACGGCGCCAATGCTTCTGGAGTCATTACCCAGGGCGAGACCGTGGTGCCGAAGCTCTTCGCCAGGAACGGGCCGAGTGGCTGGTATTCCCAGGCCTGCACGTCCCGCGCCGACCAGTCGTTGAGCAGGCAGTAGCCGGCGATGTGGGATTCGGCGTCATCGAGACGCACCGGTTCGCCGAGGCGGTTTCCCGGGCCGATCCACGCGCCGAGTTCCAGCTCGAAATCCAGGCGCCGGGTGGGTGCCAGCACAGGCGCTGGTGCGTCCGGACCCTTCAATTGCCCGTGCGGTCGCGTCACGGGAGTGCCGCTGACCTGCACGCTCGAGGCACGCCCGTGATAGCCGATGGGCACCCATTTGTAGTTGGGGAGAAGGGGATTGTCGGGCCGGAACAGCGCTCCGACGTTGCGGGCGTGGTGGATGCCGACGTAGAAATCGGTGTAGTCGCCGATGCGGGCGGGCAGCAGGACATCGACGTCACGCAGTGGGGTGAGCAACGCCGCCACGGTCTGTTGTTGCGGCGCGCCTTCGGCGAGCAGTGCGTGCAGCGCCCTACGAAGTGCTACGCGGGGACCAGATCCCAAGGCGAACAAGGCGTTCAACGTTCCGTCTGCCGCGGACTCTGCGGCCGTCTGCGCCTCGCCGGTGAGCAGGCCGGACTCGGCGAGCCCCCTCAGGTGCAGGACCATGTCGCCGATCCGGACAACACCGCCCGGTTCGCCGTTTACACCGGCGACCACGCCGAACGGCAGATTCTGCAGCGGAAAGTCACTATCAGGGCCCGCGGAGGCGACCCAACTCCGCCGGCCCGGGTCGTGGGTGAAGTCGAGTGCTGTCACGGCTTGTCCGGCTGGAAGCGCTTGACCAGCCCTCTCCAGCAGTCCGCGTAATCCTGTTGCCGCTGCGGTGAATTCGCGGCGTACGCCGTCACCTGCTGCGGGAACCGCGTCTCGAACATGAAGGCCAGTGTGTGCTCCTGCTTGACCGGTTTCAGTTCTTCGGTGCTGGCGGCGTGGAATGCGTTGGCGTCCGGGCCATGTGGGGTCATGCCGTTGTGCAGGCTGACGCCGCCGGGCACGAAGCCGTTCGGCTTGGCGTCGTACACGCCGCGCACGAGTCCCATGAACTCACTCATGACGTTCACGTGGTACCACGGCGGCCGGAAAGTGTCTTCGGCGACCATCCACCGCTCGGGGAAGCAGACGAAGTCCACGTTGGCGGTTCCGGGCGTCTCGCTCGGTGAACTGAGCACTGTGAAGATCGACGGGTCGGCATGATCGAACAGAACCGGCCCGACGGGGGAGAATCGGCGCATGTCGTACTTGTACGGTGCGTAATTGCCATGCCAGGCAACGACATCCAGTGGTGACTGGGCGATATCCGCTCGCCACAGCGTGCCGCCCCATTTCACATACATCGTGGACGGGACGTCGCGATCCTCATAGGCCGCGACCGGTGTCAGGAAGTCGCGCGAGTTGGCCAGGCAGTTGGCGCCGATCGGGCCGCGCTCGGGAAGAGTGAAAGGGCCGCCGTAGTTTTCGCACAGATAGCCGCGGGCCGGACCGTCGGGCACCTCGACGCGCATCTTCACACCCCGCGGGACGACGACGATCTCACAGGGCTCGGCGTCGATGATCCCGAACTCGGTACAGAACCGAACATTGCCGTGCTCGAGCACGAACAGCATTTCGGCGTCGCCGTTGTAGAAGTAGGTGTCCACCATCGATGACGTGATGGTGTAGATGCTGTTGGCGAATCCGGTGCGGGCGTTGACGTCCCCGCCGGTGGTGATGGTACGGACGCCGGTGATGAACGTCGTGTCCTCGACCGCGGGATCCGGCATCGGCTCAGGGTTCCAACGCATTTGGGCAATCGGGACGGCAGGAGCGTCGTCGGGCGCCGAGCGCCAGTGTTCGCCGGGCACGGCGGTGAAATCGCCCCAGTGGGCCACGCTCGGCCGAATCCGGTACAGCCAGGACCGCTTGTTGGTGGCGCGGGGTGCGGTGAACGGTGACCCGCTGAGTTGCTCGGCGTAGAGGCCGTAGGCGCACCGTTGCGGTGAGTTGCGGCCGAGGGGCAGCGCGCCGGGCAGGGCCTCGCTTTCGAAGCTGTTTCCGAAACCGCTTTGGTACCCGGCCATCACAGGTTCCCGCGCTTTTCCTGCTCGCGCTCGATGGACTCGAAGAGCGCCTTGAAGTTGCCCTTGCCGAAACCCAGTGAGCCATGGCGTTCGATGAGTTCGAAGAACACCGTCGGCCGGTCTCCCAGCGGCTTGGTGAAGATCTGCAGCAGATACCCGTCTTCGTCACGGTCGACCAGGATGCCGCGCTGCTGCAGTTCTTCGACCGGCACGCGGACCTCGCCGATGCGGGCGCGCAGTTCCGGATCCTCGTAGTACGCATCGGGCGTGTCGAGGAACTGGACGCCCTGCCGGCGCAGCTCGTCGACACTGGTGAGGATGTCGTTGGTGGCCAGCGCCAGGTGCTGCACTCCCGGTCCGCGATAGAACTCGAGGTATTCGTCGATCTGCGACTTGCGCTTCGCCACGGCCGGTTCGTTGAGCGGGAACTTCACCCGGTGGTTGCCGTTGGCGACGACCTTCGACATGAGCGCCGAGTAGTCGGTGGCGATGTCGTCGCCGATGAACTCCGCCAGGTTCACGAACCCCATGACCCGGTTGTAGAAGCGGACCCACTCGTCCATCTTTCCGAGTTCGACGTTGCCGACGACGTGGTCCAGCGCCTGGAACAGCCGCGCGGGAGCACCGTCTCGTCGGACCAGACCACTTGTCGCCGGCTGGTAGCCAGGCAGGTAGGCACCGCGGTAGCGGGTTCCGGCGACATCCCGCTGAACCAGCGTGTGGCGGGTCTGCCCGTAGGTTGCGATGGCCGCGACGCGCACGGCGCCGTGCTCATCAGCGATGTCGTGCGGCTCTGCCAGGACTGTGGCGCCGGCTGCCTTGGCCTGTGCGATGCACTTGTCGACGTCGGGCACCTCCAACGCGATGTCGACGACGCCGTCGCCGTGGCTGGCGTGGTGGGCGATCAGGGGACTGTCGGGACTCACCGCGCCCTTCAGCACGAACCGGACAGACCCCGAACGCAGCACGAAGGCCTTGTGGTCACGATTGCCGTTCTCGGGCCCCGAGTAGGCGACCAGCTCCATGCCCCACGTCGACTGGAAGTAGCTCGCTGCCTCTGTGGCATTACCGACCACGAAAACGATCGCTTCCCAACCAGTTACGGGGAATGGATCGTCAGTCGGGTCGTATTCCACCAGGCCCACCAGCTGCTTGAGCTGGTTGACGTCGAGCCGGGCCTGCTTCTCCTGGTCGGTCAGGGCGCTCTGGTTCGCCATGTGGACATTCTTCTCCCAAATGCCGGATTACTCGATGAATTCGCGGCCGTGTTCAGCTACCACCGCGTTCGGCGGCGGGAACCTCGGCCAGCGCACAGTGATAGTGGTGGTTCTGGGGTTCCTCGGCCGGTTCTTCGGTGAGCAGGTCGTTGGAGATGGTGGCGAATGCGAGCACGCCGCCGATGGCCGCTAGGCCGGCCGAAATCAGCATCGCCGTGTGGAAGCCGGCGGTGATCGCGGCGGGCGATCGGAAGGCGTCGCCGGTCAGCCCGGAGAGCGGGGGCAGTAGGGCGACGGCCAGCAGTCCGGCAGTGCGGGCCACCGCATTGTTGACTCCGGAGGCGACACCGGCGTGACGCTCGTCGGCGGCCGCGAGGGCGGCGGCCGTGACGGGAGCGACCGTCGCCGCGAGCCCCAACCCGAAGACGACCACGGCGGGCAGTACGACGGTGCCGTACGAGGCGCCCGGGCCGATCCGCGTCATCAGCACCATGCCGGCCGCGATCACGAGCGGACCGATGGTCAGTGGCAGTCGCGGGCCGATGCGCTGGGCGAGTGCGCCAGATGCCGACGAGAGGGCCAGCATGATCGCTGTGACCGGGAGCGAGGCGGCGCCGGCCGCGACGGGGGAGTAGCCGAGCGCGGTCTGCAGCACGACCACGAGCAGGAAGAAGACCCCGCCGAGTGCGGTGTACACGACGAAGGTCACCGCGTTGGCACTCGTGAACTGTCGTGAGGAGAAAATGCCAAGCGGCAGCATGGGATTCGCGGTGCGCCGTTCGACCACGACAAATGCGACCATTGCGACGGCACCGAGCACCCCGGCCGCGAGCACGACCGGAGAATCCCAACCGCGGTTGGGCCCTTCCACGAAGGCGACCGTCGCGCCGGCCAGCCCGGCAGTCGCCGTCGTCGCGCCGGCGTAGTCGAGGCGGCCGGCGCTCGACGGGGCGCGGCTCTCGGGGACGTGGCGCAGTGCCAGCCAGGCGACCAGAGCGCCCAGCGGCACGTTGATGAGAAAAATGGCGCGCCAACTGATCGCTTGTACGAGGTAACCGCCGAGCAGCGGGCCGATTGCCGCGGCGACCCCGCCCAGCGCCGACCATGCGCCGATCGCCTTGCCGCGGTCGGCCGGCATGAACACCGACTGGATTATGGCGAGGCTGCCCGGCGTCAACAGCGCACCGCCGACGCCTTGCAAAGCCCTTGCGGCGATGAGCATTTGGGCGGTTGGCGCCAGCGCACAGATCGCTGATGCCACCGCGAACCATGCCACACCGACGACGAAAATCCGCTGGCGGCCCAACCGGTCACCGAGGCTGCCCGACAGCAGGATCAAGGCTGCCAGCGTCACCGAGTAGGCGCTGACCACGAGCTGCAGCCCGCCAACTTCGGTGTTCAGGTCGTGGCCGATCGCCGGCAGCGCCACGTTGACGACCGTCGCGTCCAGCTGGGCCATGCCGGATCCCAGCACCGTCGCGGCGAGGATCCAGCGCCCCGCCGCGCTGCTGAAACGTACGCCCGAGGAGGTGTTTGCGAGCATCGAAGTCCCCATTGAATCGCTGACGTGCCGTGAGCACCAACCTACCGCGCTGGAAAGTGATTACCTGGCAAAGATTTCCACGCGTTTGAAGTGTCGGTCTGCCCGCTACAATCACGACGGCCAGACCCAGCCCGCGTTACACCATCCGGCCATATTGTTGCGTCTACGCATGCTCTAATGGTCCTCATGGCAGGTTTGACGGAGGGGAGCGTCGATCCGGCGTTCGCCGCTGTGCGAGATATCTTCGAAGCGAGCTTCGCCGACGGACAGAACTGGGGCGCGGGCGTTTCTGTCGTGATCGATGGCAGGCCCGTTGTCGACCTGTGGGGCGGCATCGCTGACCCGCGCACGGGACGGCGCTGGCAGCGCGACACGGCTTGCGTCACCTTCTCGTGTACCAAGGCGGTGACCGCGACGGCCGCGCTGATGGTGGCGGAGCTCTACGGTGTCGACCTCGAAGCACCTGTGGTGACGTGGTGGCCCGAGTACGGCGCGGCGGACAAGAGCCACACCACGGGGGAACAGCTGCTCTCGCACGCCGCCGGTCTACCCGCTGTGGAGCGCCCCGTTTCGATCGAGGAAGCTGCCGATCCGGAACTGATGGCCGGTCTGCTCGCCGCTCAACAGCCCCTGTGGGAACCGGGATCGAAGCACGGCTATCACGCGTTGACGTTCGGTTGGCTCGCCGGCGAGATCGTCCGACGGCACGCCAAGAGGACGGTGGGTGAGTTCGTGCGATCGCACATCAGTGGAGATCTCATGATCGGCACCAGTAGCGCCGCCCTCGATGGCATCGCCCGGACCGGCTTTCCCGACGCGAGCGAACAGCAATGGGCAACGGACACCGCCGCAATCCCCGCCACCACGGTCGCACGCCTCGTCGAGGCATACCGCGATCCGCAATCCTTGTTCACCCGCGCGACCGCCAATCCACCTGCGCGCTACAACCATCCCGGTGTTCTGGCGGCCGGCTGGCCGGCGAGCGGACTGATAACCACTGCGCGTGCACTAGCGGATTTCTATGCGCGTCTGAGCGCCGGGGAGCTGTTGCCTCCGGAGAATCTGGCTGACGCAATCCGTTTGCGGCACAGCGGTTCTGATGCCGTCATGGTTCTCGATTCCAGCTACGGCCTGGGGTACATGCGGCCGTCGCAGTTGTTCTCGTTCCCCGATAACGCCGGACCCGGAGCGTTCGGGCATCCTGGCGCCGGCGGCGCGTTCGCGTTCGGTGACGTCGACAATCAACTGGCGTTCGCGTTCGTGCCCAACCTCCGTCGCGACGCGCTCGCCGGGGATCGTCGTGCAAACGATCTCGTCGAAGCGACCTACGCCGCACTGTAAACGCGTTGCTCAGCCAGGAGTCGCATCCCGCCGCCGGCCGAGTTGCCGGAAGCCCGGGTGCACGGCCGGCGTCAGACCTTGCTGGTCGGCGACGGCGGCGAGCAGTTCGCCCAGCGTCTTGCGTTGTTGACTGGACAGGCCGGTGGTCAGGTCTTGTTCGTGCTCACGAGCGATCTCCGAGAGCGTCCACATCAACTTCTCACCCGATTTGGTCAGATACAACGCGTACAGACGCCGGTCGGTCGGGTTGCGCCGGCGTTCGACCTCGCCCCGGGACTCGAGCTCGTCGAGGTATACGACCACTCGGCTGGGCAACAAACCCAGCAGAGTGCTCAGTTCCTGCTGACTGAGGCCCGGCTGAGTGGCGATCATCCGCAGGATGCCGGCATGCGGGGGAGTCAGCTTCACGGCCTCGAGACGTTCGGCGAACAACTGAGCGGCGTGGTGGCCGAGCTGGGCAAGCAGGAATGCGACACCGCCCCGCTGCTGGGCGCTGGAAGCTGATGACATGGACGAACAATACATGGCCGAAACCGTTCAATTCGTGAATGAGGTTGACGCATTTAATTCACTAAGAATATCGTTCAATACATGAACGATTACGCGCACGATGGACCACCGGTGCCAAGCCGGGCGCCCCAACAGAGCGGGCCGCCGCTGTGGCTTCTTGGCACGATTTCACTCGGCCTGCTGCTCTGCGGCGTCATATTGGGTGTTGCGCTTGGCGGCACACCGCCGCTGCCGTACCAGAATTCAGCGGCAGTGCAGGATTACTTCCGCGCGCGTTCGTCGTCGGCACAGGTGGGCGCGGTGTTCGTCTGCGGGGCGTCGGTGCCGCTTCTGATCTACGCCGCCACCGTCAGCGCACGGCTGCGGCAACTCGGCGTCACCGCGCCCGGTGCCACCATCGCCCTGGCCGGCGGGGTACTGGCTGCTGGGGGATTGGGGCTGTCGAGCCTGCTGCTGTGGACGCTGTCGCGGCCGGAAATCATGACCGACGGCCCACTGATCAATGCGCTCTACTATTTGGTGTTTCTCACCGGCGGCGTGGCACACGTCGTGATGCTCGGACTGTTGACAGCAGGCATCGCGGTCCCGGCGCTGATCCTGCAGCTGGTACCGCGGCCCGTGGCATGGACCGGTCTCGGTATCGCCGCGGCCGCCGAGCTCGCGACGATTGTCCTCATCTGGCCGCAGGCCTCGCCCCTCCTGCCGCTCGCCAGGTTCTCGGCGCTGATCTGGCTTGTCACCGTTGGCGTTCTGCTCCCGAAGCGACGTGCCGCCCGCAACCGGCGAGAGCACGCAGTCCCTGGCGGGCCGTCATGAGACTCAGCGTCAGCGTCACCAACTTCTCGTGGCCGGACGGGCCGACCGCGATCCGCGCAAACCTGGCCTCGGTTGCCGAAATCCTCGATGGCACAGATGTTCACACGCTCTGGGTGGCCGATCATCTGCTGCAGGCCGACCCGGCCGGCCGACTGGATGAACCGATGCTGGAGGCGTACACCACCCTCGGCTTCCTGGCGGCCTCGACCGCGGAGCTACGGCTCGGAACACTGGTCACCGCAACAACATTTCGCGACCCGGCGGTGTTGATCAAAGCCGTCACCACCTTGGACATACTGTCCGGCGGGCGAGCCTGGTTGGGGCTGGGCGCCGGCTACAACGCCGACGAGGCACGAGCGCTCGGGCTGTTCCTGCCACCGACCGGCGAACGATTCGACCGCATGGGCGAGCTCCTCGCGCTGGCCCGCCGCATGTGGGACGGCGACGAATCCCCTTATGTGGGGCGCTATTACCGTGCTGAGCACCCCATCGGCCGGCCGCTGCCGATCAGGCGGCCGCCCGTGTTGATCGGCGGCACCGGCGAGCGCCGCACCTTGCGCATGGTCGCCGAGTACGCGGACGCCTGCAACCTCTTCGATATTCCCAACGGGGAGATGGTGATTCGCCGTCAACTCGACACGCTCAAGCGGCACTGCGCCGAGATCGGCCGGCCGCCTGAGGAGATCGAACGCACGCTCACAACGGCTTTGACTCCCGGCGAGACGGCCGACGACCTGGCCGAACGTTGCCGGAATCTGGCGGGGCTGGGAATTGAGCACATTGTCGTGATCGCCCGCGGCCGGCCGTGGACACCCACCGAGCTCGACGTCGTGGTCAGGGCTGCGGGTCAGCTGGCGAGAGTCTCGGCATCAGCCCGGGCGCACCGGTGAAGGTCCCAGAGAGACAGGCAAATAGCTGATCCCTCGCAGCAGAGTGCTGTCGTCCGTGGCCGGCGTACCAGCGAGAGCCAGACGCGGGAAGCGCTCGAACAGCGTCTGCAGGCCGATCTGCAGTTCCATGCGTGCCAGGGGAGCGCCGAGGCACACGTGACTGCCGGTGCCGAAGCTGACGTGATCGCGGGCGTTGTCGCGTGCGGCGTCGAATTGGTCCGGGCGTTCGAACACGGCTGGATCGCGGTTGGCGCCGGCGAGGAGCAGGAAGACGGCGGTCCCCTTGGGCACCGGGTATCCGCCGACCTGAACTTCCTCAGTCGCCACTCTGACTCCGATCTGGGAGACGGAGTCGTAGCGCAGCATCTCCTCGACGGCGTTGGGCCAGCCCTCCGGATGGGCTCGGAGTCGCTCCAACTGGTCGGGATGATTGATCAGCGCCACCACGGCGTTGCCGAATTGATGTGCCGTAGTGAGGAATCCGGCGCCGAGAAGAAGGCCCGCGAACGTCCTGACCTCGAAGTCGGAGAGTTCGGTGTCCTGGACGACGGCGGACAAGATGCTGTCGCCGGCGCTTGCGCCGCGGAGGTGCTCGATGTGGGTGGCAAGGTAGGTCTCGAGCTCGCGGAGCGCTGCGACGGCGGTCTGGAAGTTACGCCACGACGGTGCTGTGGTCGTGATCAGCTTGGAGGTCGACTCACCCATCTCGTAGAGGTAGGGCGCCTCCGCGCGGGGAATGCCCAGCATGTCCGCGATGATTTCGATGGGGATCCGGGACGCATAGGCTACCGCCAGATCGCATTCGCTGCCGCCGTCGTCCAGCTCGTTCAGCAGCCTTTCGGCGACGTCGTGGATGCGGTGCCGAAGCCCGTCGATGGCTTTCGGGGTGAATGCCCGGGATACCAGGCGTCGCAGCCGGGCATGGTCGGGTGCGTCGACCATCAGAAGTGACGGCGGCACCACTGGATTGATCACGCCGGGATTGGTCTTCTCGAAGAGCCGCTGGACAGTGCGGAACGGCGATCGATCGGTTGGCTTTGCGGTTCGGAACCTGTTGTCACGCAGGATTTCTCGGGTGATCTGGAGATCTGCGGTGACCAGTGCGTTGCCGCCGAATATTGGCGACATGCGGCCCTGTTGGCGAATCTGCTCGATCAGGTCATACGCGCGATCATGCTGACCGTCGTCGAGCAGCAATCGGGCAAATGGGTCTCCGCGGCGTGAAAGCAGCTTCAGTGTCGCGCGGGGGAGCCCGTACCCCATCAGCCAGTGTGCCCGGGTCTTCATATCCAGATTCACGTCGTTCGCCCCCGCCGATCGCCTACCGCTCAGGCTAGACGGAAAAGCCGCCCGCATCGCCCAGGATCGAAATCATCGGTAGTAGCCATCACTGGCCAGGATCTCGACGCCGCGCCAACCCCAGTAGACGCGGTGGGCCTGGATCAAGCCGTCCTCGATCTCCATGACCTCGACGAAATCCATCTGCTGACCGTCCGGCGTCTCGCGGGGATACTCCCAGGTGGCACGGTGGCCGTCGGTGAAGAAGCCGGCGCGGAAGTAGTGTCGCTCGTCCGGAGTACGGGCCACCACCTCGGTCAGGAAAGGCCGGAGCTCCGTGTGGCCCCGGCAGACCCCCGGGCCGCCCAAGATGTGCGCTGCGACAGGGCTTTCCAGCGTCGCGTCCGGTGCGTAGCACGCCAACAGTGCCTCGACATCGTGGTTCGCCAACGCTTCTTCCCAAGCACGTGTCACTGCTTCGATGCCCGGGCGATCGACTTCGTCAGAGTTTTCAGCGTTCATGGATCCAGAATGCGCCGCCGATACTTCGGCGCTGGCCGAAGTGGCGACACCTCCGAATCGCATGACGAAAAATGGTTGGCCGCGATTGGCGGCCGCTGATACTTTCTTGGCAGGCCAGGCAAGAGGACGAGGAGGTGGTACCCGTGAACGTATCGACGTGGGTGCTCCTCACCAGGGCCACAGTCGGGCGATAGGTCGTCCCGGGAGCGCCGTCTCACGAGCACTCCCGAAAGGCACGACCATGCACTTCATTTCCGAACATCATCTTGACGGCGGCGGCGTCGAGCGCACCTTCAGTCTCAACGACATCCCGGGCATCCTATGGACGCCCGAAGCTTCACCCGCACCCTTGATCCTGCTGGGTCATCCCGGCGGTCTGCATCAGATGTATCCGCAACTCGCGAACCGCGCCCGCGACGCGTTGGCGCACGGTTTCGCCGCTGCCACCATCGAGCTGCCGGGAAGCGGTGATCGCCCCCGCCTGGCGGATCTCGAGCGGGCCCGCGCCGATCTGCACCGGGCGCTGGGCGCGGGCGAGCCGGTCGACGACATCGTCGACCGGCTCGTCATCCCGTTGGTCGATACCGCCGTCCCGGAATGGCAGTCCGTGCTCGATGCTCTCCTCGCGCTGCCCGAGATCAGCGGTCCGGTCGGCTTCTCCGGCGGGGTGCTGGCCATCGGTATCCGGTTGGCCGTGGTCGAGCCGCGCATCGTTGCCGCGGGTTTGTTCGCCGGCAGTTTCGTACCCCGCGCCATGTTCGACGAGGCCCGTCGAATCACGATTCCCCTGCACGTCCTGCTGCAGTGGGACGACGAATCGAATGACCGCCAGATGGCGCTCGACGTGTTCGACGCTTTCGGCTCACGAGAGAAGACGTTGCAGGCCAACATGGGTGGGCACACGGGCGTCCCCTCGTTCGCCGGGGAGGACGCGGCGCGTTTCTTCGCTCGACACCTCACACCGGGCGGCGCGCGGTGCTGAAGTGCCTCCGTTATGGTCGTGACCGGGCCGGGGCATCAGCTGCAACATGACGCGCACCACACCGAAGACGTGAGGGGAACCTATGGACACGAGCACGTACCGCCGCACTACCATCGCCGGCCTGGCCGCCGTCGCACTGGCCGTTGCCGGCTGCAGCAATGGCACGAGGATCGGTGTGTCGGCTCAGGAACCGCAGGTCGCCTTGGTCGTGACGTCCGAAGTTCCGGCGCCGCCCGCCGAAGTGAAGCTCATCGGTGAGCGGGACGTCGAGGTCACGCTGACCGGCCCGATCGCGGCAAAGTACGCGTCGGCGAGCGACAAGCAGAAGTCGGCTCTCGGCAAGCCCCTGACCGGTGACCACAACGCCGGAACCCGCGACAGCGGCGTCGTCTTCCAGCAGTTCCAGGGCGGCGCCATCGTGGCCAAGAACAGCCAGCCGGGCACGCCCGCGTACATCATCTGGGGCAAGATCCGGGAGGCCTGGAATGTCCAGCGCGATGCGGACGGCGTGCCCGCGGCCACCGGCACCAACGGCTCGGCCGGCCCCCTGGGCGTCGTCACCAGTGACGAGACGCCTGTCGGCGATCAACTCGTCGCGACGTTCGAGCACGGCAAGATCACGTACAACACGAAGACCGGTCAGGTCGAGGTGACGGTCAACGGCAAGGGCGTCCCGTCAGGGCTGTAGAAGGCGACGCTCAGCTCGATGACGTCAGGATCTGAGCCGGTGACACAGTTGGAACGAAAGCGCTTGCTGCGGAAGCAAATTCATGGTCCGCAGTGGCCAGCGCGTCGGCCTGCAACTGAGTGAGTGCGATGAACTCAGCCCGGTAGGTGTCCGGCCAGTTCAACTCGGCGGCTATTCGCCAGGCGTGATCCTGCAGGGATCGATCGCCGAGAAGCCGGATTCGCAGCCCACGGATCCGGTCGAGCACTTTTCGGCCCGCCCGCTCGTCGATCTCGCCGCCGCGCACCGACTCGTACACGAGCGCAAGGACTTGCGAGCGCAGGAGCGTCGGCGCAGCCAGGCTGTGTTCTGACGGAATCGAAGCTCCCGTCGTCGCGAGCGAGATTGCCACCGGCGCATCGATGACGAAAGTTGTCATTCCAGCACCATCGCATGGTGGGGCTGATGCTGCGTGTCGATGAACTCGTCTCAGGTATTCGGTGTCACCCGCCCGAATCGGCGTCTTTGCACGCGGGCTTTCGCGCAGCAGCGACGTTCTGCTTGGTCGTCTGCAAGAGGCGTCCGATCGCTGTGTCCATCTCTTGTGGGCTGCGCCAGCCAGTTTCGATTGAAGCCCGTTTCCAGGTGCTGCCGGCGAGAACAAGGTTCGCCACATGTGCGAGTCTGTCCGCGCTCGGATATTCGGACGCGGTGGCGAGTGCGGCGAGCACTTCTCGCGCGCGCACGCTGCGCCGTCGAACTGCCTCCCACTCGCCGACGGCTTGTGTGCGGATTGGGTCTTCACCCCGTGCCGCAGCGTCCCAAGCGGGACCATCTTTGACAATCATCTGACCGGTCACGCGGCTTCTGGGGGTATCTCTGATCCATGCAGTGATCACGTGCTCGAAAGCGAGAACGATCCAGAGATACTTCCGCGCTTCGACATTGCACCGCAGGGACATGTACGTGATGCGGCCTGTACGGACATTGGTCTCGACGGTCATCACCTCCCAGTGCTGGGGCTGAAAATCGGTCAGATACTCCATCGGAATTCCGCGCGCTTCGAGGCGGGATTTTGCATGCGGTATCTCGAGGCCAAGACCGGCGAGCTCCGTCAGCTGTTGGCGCGCCTTATCGAAGAGCGGCGTAGGGCCGTACTTGGTGTGGAATCTCAGGGTGCGGACATTGGTCATAGCCGGCACAGAGTGCCAGCAGCCACCGACAAGTTTCGCCCGCGAGACAACGCTGCCTGCGGTGCTTCACCCCAGGATCGCCCGCGCTGCACGTTCGGCGATCAGCATCACCGGCGCGTTGGTGTTCCCGGACGTGATGGTGGGCATCGCCGACGCATCGACGACGCGCATGCCCGCGACGCGGTACACCCGACACTCGGTATCGAGCACCGTGGCTGCTGACCGCGGAAGACCTTGTGTGTCAAAGGCTCCCATCGCACAGGTGCCCACTGGATGGAAGATGGTCGTGCCCAGCTCGCGGGCTGCCTGCTGCAGGTCGTCGTCACTGGCCACTTGCGGGCCGGGAAGCAGCTCCTCGGGCCGGTAGCGCGCGAGGGCCGGCGCCGCCATGATCTTCCGGGTCATCCGCAGGCCCTTCACCGCGGCTTGGTGGTCGGCTTCGGTCGACAGGTAGTTGCACATGACCTTCGGGTTCGTCAGGGGATCCGCACTGGCGATGCGCACATGACCCCGCGAGGTGGGGCGCAGATTGCACACCGAGGGAGTTATCGCCCCAAACGAGTGCAGCGGGTCACCGAACTTGGGCAGGGACAAGGGCTGCACGTGCCACTCCAGATCCGGACTGGCCAGTGCCGGATCGCTTTTCGCGAAGGCCCCCAACGTCGACGGTGGCATGGTCATCGGTCCGGAGCGCAGCGCCAGGTACTGAAGCCCCATGCCGCCACGAGTGACCAAGTTCCGGTACAGCGTGTTGACCGTCCGGGCGCCCTGGATGCGGTACACCGTGCGCAGCTGCAGATGGTCCTGGAGGTTCTCGCCGACGCCGGGCAGGTCGACGGCCACCGGCACGTGATGCTCGGTGAGCAGCCCGGCCGGACCCAGACCAGAGGCCTGCATGAGTTGCGGTGATCCGATCGCGCCGGCGCTCAGGATCACCTCATGCCGGGCGTGGACATCGACGATCTGGCCGTCTTTGCGCAGCCGCACACCGGTGGCACGGTGTCGGGCGGTGGTCCAGGCGCCGCGACGCTGATGCTCCTGGACGCCGTCGTCCATCAGCAGCTGCACGGCCTGGCTGTCGGTATAGACGGTGAGGTTGGGCCGGTGGGCGATGGGGTGCAGGAACGCGTCGGCCATCGACCAGCGTCGGCCACGCTTCTGGTTGACGTGGAAATACGCGCTGCCGGAGTTGTCGCCCCGGTTGAACTCGTCGATCGGTGCGATGCCCACCTCGGCAGCGGCCGCTTGCCAGGCGTCCAGGATCTTCCAGCGCACCCGTGGCCGCTCGACGCGGATCTCGCCGCCGACGCCGTGCCACTCGTCGGCTCCGCCGAAGTAGTCCTCCAGCTGCTTGTAGATCGCCAGCGTCTCGCCGACGCCGTCGGAGCCACCCCAACGCCAGCGATCGTCGCCGGTCGCCTGCGCCCAGAGGTCGTAATCGCTGGCCTGCCCCCGCATGTGGATCATGGCGTTGATCGACGAGCACCCACCGATGACGCGGCCGCGTGCGTAGTGGATGCTGCGGCCGGCCAGACCCGGGTCGGCCTCGGTGGTGAAACACCAGTCGGTGCGGGGGTTGGCGATGGTGTACAGGTAGCCCACCGGCACCTTGATCCAGAACCAGTTGTCCCTGCCGCCTGCCTCGATCAGCAGCACCCGGTGATCGGGGTTGGCGCTGAGCCGATTGGCGAGCAGACAGCCGGCACTGCCTGCTCCCACGATGACGAAGTCGAATTCGGCAACTGGGCTCATTCCGGAATCGGTCCTCCAGGGCGTCGGATTGGTGTCTCAGTCTGCGTTATCACCATCCGGTCCGTACACATCCCCGCCGCCGAGCCCCACCGCGGTGTCGCGGCGCGCGCCCGGTTGGCTATCTCCGACGCGGCGACATTCCCAGTTTGCACCCCTGGCAAACTGGATGAACATGTGATGCAATCATTCGTCAGCAAATGTGCGTCGGACAGCGATCAGCGGCTGCGAGGGTTTGACGACTGCGGACGTCCAGGTAACCCGTTGGGGGGAGATGCACCATGCGTTGGGTCAAGCAATGGTGGCGTCAGTCCGATCACTACGACTGGCTCATGGGGTACCTGAAGTTTCGTGGGCTGTCAGGCCTCGTTCGCACGATGATCGCCGCCGTGGCCATCATGAGCACCTTCATCCCGATTGCGCTGATGACGGTTCCCGAGGGACCGGTCGGCGTCGTCCCGCGACTGGTCACCCGCGCGGCCACCGTCGGGTTGGTGCTCGCCGACCTCATCTGGGTTGTCGGGCTGCCCAGCCGACGACGGTCGACGATCTTCGCCGCGATGGTCACGGCCTGTATCGCCGCCGTTGCGCTGTCCTGTAGCGACCCGGCCGTCGCCATCCTGGTCTGTACCACGTTCGGGGTATCTGCGGCGTACGTCGCATTCACCCACCGGGCCATCCACGCGGCCTTCAACTTCCAGGTGGCGATGATCGTCGCGACGGTCGAGGCCGTCCGACTGACCACGTCCGGCCGACCCGTCCTCGCGGTGTGCGCAGTGTGGTTGGTTTTCGTTCTCACGGTGACGGTGCCTGCCAGCATTCAGATCGTCGTCCACGCCCTGGGGACCGACCTCATCCGGGCGGACTGTGATCCACTGACATTCCTGCTGAACCGGCGTGGTTTCGGCATCAAAGCCCAGG
Organism: Mycolicibacterium sp. TY81; assembly: GCF_018326285.1. Taxonomy (NCBI): domain Bacteria; kingdom Bacillati; phylum Actinomycetota; class Actinomycetes; order Mycobacteriales; family Mycobacteriaceae; genus Mycobacterium; species Mycolicibacterium sp. TY81. Next base: position 2,296,533 of record NZ_AP023362.1, on the reverse strand, counting down.
AGCTGATCCATCGCGACCGGGGCACGTCCGCACATCTCATGGTGACGGTGATCGATCTCGACGGGTTCAAGCTCCTCAACGACAGCCGTGGCCACCTGTTCGGTGACCGTGCGCTGATCGCCGTGGCCGACATCCTCAGGAAGCAGGCCAGCCATGATGCGGTGATCGGCCGCAGCGGTGGTGATGAGTTCCTGATCGCCGACACCACGCACCGACCCCATCAGTCGTCGGCCGCCGAACGCCTGCGTGCGGCGATCGCCGCCACTCCGTATGCCATCACCGCCAGCGTCGGAGTGGCAACGATCGCGCTCTCAGATGTCGACGACTCCGCTGCCGCCACGATCATCGACGACCTGGTGATGTCGGCAGACCTGGAGATGTACGTGGCGAAACGCTTGGGCGGCAACGCATCCAGGCACGCTGACGGTTCGCACGGACAGACCGCCGTACGTCTCGCGGAGTAGCCGCCCTTTCTCAGAGTTGACCGACTCCGTGCGTATCGACGGGGTTCACCCGGGACACCACCAGCGGGTCGGCCGGAGTGAAGGGGAACGTCGGCAGGTCATCGATGTGGGTGTTGAATGCCGCGGCCAGGACCTCACGCGAATAGGCGCTGGCAGAGGCTTTGAAGCCGATGTCGGCGGGGAACGGCTGGTCGAAGAAGATCAGGAAATGCCAGTCGTCGGCGCCGATGTTCTCGATGTGGTGGGGGTAGGCGCGGGGGATGAAATACATGTCTCCGGTGGTGAGGTTCCACGTGTCCAGGGTCCCGTCCGGATTCATGATGGTCATGCGCGCGTCGCCGTGCTGCACGTAGCCCATCTCCGCGGTGACGAGATGCCAATGTGGTTCGCGCATACCGCTTTCGGTGACGCGCAGCGAGTACATCGAGATGTCCTTCAGCGCAGGCCAGAACTGGTCACGGGCGAAGCGTGCGTTCCCGCTGGCGTAGTTGAGACCGGGCGCTTGGGCCTCGATGTCGAACTTGTGCGGGTCGTTGAAGTGAGCAGCGGCAGGGATACTCGGGTCGCCGGTGCGGGCTGCCAGTTTGTGGTCGACGGTGCTACGGCGGATCTTGCTGATGTCGGACGACGGCAGGTCGTACGTATTGCCCAACACGGCGTCGGTGAACGCCCCGAAGGTGGCGCCCAGCCCGAAGTCCTCCGGACGTTCGTTGCGGAAGGCGATGATGAACTCGGCGACGTCGGTACCGATGTTCTCGATGTGGTGCAGCGCACCGGAATCGATGTGGAACATCTGCCCTGCGGTGACGATGAAGTTCGAGAACACACTGTGGTTGTCCAGGACCGACACCAGCGCGGTTCCCGAGACGCAGTAGGTGAGTTCGTTGGCGTTGGCGTGCCAGTGGGGCGTGCGCATGGCCCCCGGATTGAGCAACAGGCGCTTGATCGACAGATTCTTCAGAATCGGCATGGCATCAGCGGTGACCCGGCGCATCGAGCCGTGTTCGGATTCCTCGACGATCTCGCCGTCGAGTAGCGAGACGGTGTGGCTGCTGCGGGCGATGGACGTTGTCATGCGGAGCCTCCTCGTTGGTCAAGCGGATACAGGTCAGTGTTGTCGGCGGGGAGCGTGCCGTCATGGACGGCGGCGGTAATCCGTGGTGGCGGCGAGCGCTACCTCAGGTATTCCTGCTGGCGGTAAGGCTCGTATCACCCGGATTGAGCAGAACCCTTGGTGACCGCCGACCGACTTGCTAACTTCCGGCGGTGCGCTACATACGAGGAGCCGTCCTGCCGGTGTTGCTGCTCGTCGCTCTGATACTGGCGGCGTGCGGATCGCCGAGTAGCAAGGACGGCGAGAATCCGGTCCAGGCGGCGGGCGTGCTGCGCGTCGGCACCGAAGGGGTGTATTCACCGTTCAGCTACCACGACCCGGCCACGAACGAGCTGGTCGGATACGACGTCGACGTCGCCAAGGCCGTCGCCGGCAAGCTCGGTGTGCGTGTCGAGTTCGTCGAGACGCCGTGGGACTCGATCTTCGCCGCGCTGGAGGCCAACCGATTCGACGTCGTCGCCAATGAGGTGACGATCAATCCCGAACGCAAGGCGAAATACGACCTCTCCGAGCCGTATTCGGTGGGGGAGGGCGTGATCGTCACGCGTGCGGACGACAACTCGATCAAGTCGCTCGACAACCTGAAGGGCAAGGTCGCCGCCGAGAACGCCACCAGCAATTGGTCTGAGGTCGCCCGAAAAGCCGGGGCCCGTGTCGAGACCGTGGAGGGCTTCACCCAGGCCATCAAGCTGCTCAACCAGGGGCGCGTCGACGTCGTCGTGAACGACAGCATCGCGGTGTACGCCTACCTCGCCGAGACCGGGGACAAGTCGGTCAAGATCGCCGCCAACACCGGCGAGAAGAGCGAGCAGGGCTTCGCCGCCCGGAAGGACAGCGGGCTGTTACCCGATCTGAACAAGGCGCTCGACGAATTGCGGGCCGACGGCACTCTGGCCCGGATCTCGCAGAAGTACCTCAAGGCCAACGCATCTGGCGGACCCGACACCGACCGGGCGCAGCATGTGGCGCGCTCGACATGGGCGCTGATCGGGGACAGCCTCGTGCCGTTGGCGAAGGCCGCAATCACCAAGACCATCCCGCTGACGGTGATCAGCTTCGTGATCGGTCTGGTGATCGCGTTGGCGGTGGCGCTGGCACGGTTGTCGTCGAACGTGGTTCTTGCCAACGTGGCGCGGTTCTACATCTCGATCATCCGCGGTACTCCACTGCTGGTGCAGCTGTTCATCGTGTTCTTCGCGCTGCCGGAACTGGGTGTGAAGATCGATCCGTTCCCTGCCGCCATCATCGCGTTCTCCCTGAACGTCGGCGGTTACGGGGCGGAGATCATCCGCTCGGCCATCCAGAGCATTCCCAAAGGTCAATGGGAGGCCGCCGAAACCATCGGCTTCAATTATGTTGGCGCGCTTCGGCGCATCATCCTGCCCCAGGCCGCCCGGGTGGCGGTGCCGCCGTTGTCGAACACGTTGATCTCGCTGGTGAAGGACACGTCGCTCGCCTCGACGATCCTGGTCACCGAACTGCTGCGGCAAGCTCAGATCATCGCGGCGCCGACGTTCGAGTTCTTCGCGTTGTACGGCACCGCCGCGGTGTACTACTGGGTCATCTGCCTGGCGCTCTCGTTCGGCCAGGGTCGTATTGAACGCCGGCTGGAAAGGTATGTGGCGCGATGACAGAGAACCGCGTGGTCGCCGAGGGCGTCCACAAAGCCTTCGGCGACAACAAGGTGCTCAAGGGAGTTTCGTTCACCGTCGAGCAGGGCACGGCGACGGCCATCATCGGGCCGTCCGGATCGGGCAAGACGACGCTGCTGCGCACGCTGAACGCCCTCGACCGGGCTGACGCCGGGGTCATTCGGGTGGACGATATCGAAATCGACTTCTCCACGCCCACACCGAAACCCGAGGTGCGCCGGTTCCAGTCCCGGAGCGGCTTCGTGTTTCAGAACCACAATCTGTTCCCACACAAGACGGTCCTGCAGAACGTGACCGAGGGCCCGGTCATCGTGCAGAAGCGGCCCAAAGCGGAAGCAGAGGCCGAAGCCGTCACGCTCCTGGAGCAGGTGGGGCTTGCCGCCAAAAAGGACCAATACCCGTATCAGCTGTCCGGCGGGCAACAGCAGCGCGTCGGCATCGCCCGGGCGCTCGCCTTGAAGCCGAAATTAGTGCTGTTCGACGAGCCGACGTCGGCGCTCGATCCCGAACTCGTCGGCGAAGTGCTCTCGGTGATCAAGGATCTCGCGGTCGAGGGTTGGACCATGGTGATCGTCACCCACGAAATCCAGTTCGCCAGGCAGGTTTCCAATCAGGTGCTGTTCACCGATCAGGGCATCATCCTGGAGCGGGGCACGCCCGACGAGGTGATCGGCAACCCGAAGGAAGAGCGCACGCGGCAGTTCCTGGACCGCATTCTGAATCCGCTGTAGCGCGATTCAGCTCGCGATCACGCACCATCCCGCCATGCGACCACCTCTTTGAGCGAGGTCAGGTCGTAGTTGTTGTCCGCTGTCAGTTCGGTCTGGAACAGCGTGACGCCGGCCTCACGGAAGGCATCGGCAGCTTGGGCGTTCGTCCACAGCGTCGAGCGTTCGATGTCAGATCCGTTGCGGCCGAATGTCGCTGCCAGCTCGTCGACGCGGTCGCTGGATTTGCGGAACGCCTCGATGTCCTGGAATGCGTGCCAGATGTCGGCGTGCCGGGCGACGGCGGGCAGGGAGCGCTTGGGCCCGGTGCCGCCGATGAGAATCGGAATCTTGCGGACGGGCGGCGGAATCAGGGCGGCGAGCCGGTTCTCGATGCGGATCAGGCTGTCGTCGAACAGGTCGAAGCGCGAACCGAAGGTGCCGAAGTCGTAACCGTAAGTGGTGTAGTCCTTTTCGTACCACCCGGCGCCCAGACCGAGGATGAGGCGACCACCGCTGATGTGGTCGACGGTGCGCGCCATGTCGGCCAGCAGATCCGCGTTGCGGTAGCCGACACCGGTGACGAGGAGCCCGATCTCGGCATGTGAGGTGATCTCGCCCCACGAGGCGAGCGCGGTCCACCCCTCGAAGTTGGCGACGTCGGGCTGATCGTCGAACAGGACGGGCTTGCCGTCGACGATGGCCTTCATCGCCGGGCGATGGAAGTGGTCGTAGCCGAAGATCACGTCGACGCCGAGATCGTCGGCGGCCACGACGGCGTCGCGCCAGGTGGCGTAGTCAGGCGTGCCGCCGGGCTGGATCTGTACAGCGACGCGGACGGGACGAGTCATGGATGCTCCTTGGTCGGGGAAGGGGCGACTCTTGAGCCAAGGTCCCCGCGTGCGGGTTTATTCCGGGTCGGGCGTTTCCAGCCTTGAAGTGGTTGGTGCACCTCGTCTTTGGGGAGGTCGTGGCCGGTCAGGTCCACGCTCATGCGCAGGCGGTTTCGGCCACGGCGTCCTCGGGTACCCAGCCGAGCGGTGCCGCCAGACGCGGCGGCGCAGGCAAGGAGTACACCATGCGCGCTGAGGAAGGCGATGAATCGATCGCTGAACTGGCTGACTACGCCGAGCAGGCCGAACAGAATCTGGACGAGAGTATTGCGCCGCTCGAGGGCAAGAAGGTGGCGATTCTTGCCACCAACGGCGTCGAGCGCCGAGAGCTGCAGGAGCCCCGAGATGCGGTACAGGCCGCGGGTGCCAGCACCGAATTGATCTCGCTGCAAGAAGGCTCCATCGACATGCGCGACAACGACCTGAAACCCGGTGGCACCGAGCCGGTGGAACGCCTGGTAGGTGACATCACGCCGGAGGACTTCGACGCGCTGCTCATTCCGGGCGGCACGGTGAACGCCGACAAACTGCGCGCCGACGACAAAGCGGTCAAGTTCGTCCACGACTTCGTCGAATCCGGCAAGCCGGTCGGCGTCATCTGTCACGGTCCGTGGACGCTGATCGACGCCGGCGTCGCCAAGGGCCGGACGCTGACGTCGTACCCCAGCCTTCGGATCGATCTGCAGAACGCCGGGGCGACAGTTGTCGACCGCGAGGTCGTCATCGACGGGAATCTGATCTCCAGTCGTGGCCCCGATGACCTACCGGCGTTCTCGTCGGCCGTTGTGGAAGCGCTCGCCGGCACCTGACATCAGGCTTACTGAGCGCTGTCGTCCGGCGAAGAGTCTCCGCTGGAACCGATCGCGGACATGTCGGCGTAGCGGGCCCCGGTCACTGCGTTACCCGCATCCCCGAGCGCGCTCACCTGCTCGGCGGTCAATGTGACCGACAGTGAGGCGAGGTTCTCGTCGACCCGTGCGGCGCGGCGCGTGCCCGGAATCGGCACCGCCGCAACGCCCAGGTCATCGGCGCGCTGACGCAGCCATGCCAACGCCACCTGTGCCGGCGTCGCTCCGACCGTGGCGGCGACCGACACCACGGCGTCAACGACCGCCTGATTGGCCTCCAGCGCTGATCCGGCGAAGCGCGGCATCGTGCGCCGGAAGTCGTTCTCGCCCATATCGGCCGCCGACCGCACGGAGCCCGTCAGGAAGCCGCGGCCCAGCGGAGAGAACGGAACAATACCCACGCCGAGCTCGGCAGCGGTGGGGACGATGACGGACTCGATGTCGCGCGTCCAGACCGACCACTCGCTCTGCAGCGCCGCGATCGGATGCACGGCATGGGCAGCCCGCAGTTCGGCCGCGCTGACCTCAGACAGCCCGAGGTGACGCACCTTGCCGGCCGCGACCAATTCGGCCATCGCGCCGACGGTCTCCTCGATCGGCACGGCTGGGTCGCGCCGGTGCAGGTAGTACAGGTCGATCACGTCGGTCTGCAAGCGCTGCAGGCTCTCGTCGATGCACTGACGTACGTAGGCCGCGTCGCCCCGCGGACTGATGCGACCCTGCGCGCGGCCGGCTGGGTTGCCCTGGATGCCGAACTTGGTGGCCAGCGTGACCTCGTCGCGGCGGCCGGCGAGCACACGAGCGATCAGCCGCTCGTTGTCCCCGTCTCCGTAGATGTTGGCGGTGTCGATGAAGGTCACCCCGGCGTCGATGGCGTGGTTCAGCGTCGCCAGTGATTCATCCTCATCGATGGCTCCGCCGTACACCGGTGTCAGCGCCATTCCTCCGAAACCCATTGCACTGGTGGCCAATTGGTCGCCGAGCACGACCGATTCGGGCATGTGTCATCCTCCTCCAGGTTCGATGGGCGTTCTAGGGTGCAACCTGAGGCATCGCGAATCTGTTCCGCGGATCGGCCGGCAACGGCGGGTGACAGCGAGCGAGAACCCCCGTCGCTATCGGCGTCGATTGAGAGTGTTGCGCAGTTGTTTGGCCAAATCCCGGTTCTCGATCGGCTTGCCGAGGTAGGGCGCTATCGCGCGCGCGATTCGCACCACCGCGAGAGGGCGCGGCGGGATCTTGTAGAAGTGGTTGCCGATGATCAGCCATCCGCCACCGTCGCCCGCGACGCCGCCGAGGATGTCGCCGACGAGGTCGGGCACGTCGGGGAAGTGGCGAACGTGGTCGCCGATCACCGACACCGAGTCGTCGCCGAGATTGGTGACATAGATCCGCTCTTCGTCGGGGCTGACCGCCAGAGCCCACGCATCTTCGCCTACCTCGAGCGTTTCGGTGACATCGTTGGTGGCGGCGTTGATCACCTGCAGTGAGCCGGGTCCGGGGTAGCCACGGTTGGTGATGTAGAGCCGGGCACCGTTGGGACTGACCGCAACGCCGATCGGTGAGTTACCGACAGGGATTGTCTCGGCGACGGTGTTCGTCGTCGCGTTGATCACCGAAACCGTTCCGATGGGAGCCGCGTTGGTGACGTAGACACGGGAACTGTTGGGGTTGACGGCGACACCGCTGGGCAAGTCTCCGACCTCAACGGTCTTGATCACCGTGTTGGTGGCGGTGTTGATCACCCACACGGAACCGTCCAGGTTCCAGTTCGTGACGTACGCGCGCGCACCGTTCGGACTGACCGCGACGCTGTGGGGATGTCCGTCGACGGGGATCGTTGCGGTGACCGTGTTGGTAGCCGTGTCGATCACCACGACGTCTCCGGACGTGGCCGGGTTGTGCGCCGCAGCGACATATGCACGGGCGCCGTTGGGAGTTAGCGCGATTCCGCCCGCGAAGTCACCGACGGGAATGTTCGCTGTGATGGTGTTGGTGGCGGTACTGATCACCGAGACCGTGCCGGCGTTCTCGATCGTGACGTAGGCACGTGTGCCGTCGGGGGAGATCGCCACCGAGTCGGGGAGGTCCCCGACGGGAATGGTGGTGGTGACCGTATTGGTCACGGTGCTGATGACCGAGACGGAGTCGCCGCCGCCGTTGAGGACGTAAGCGCGGCCACCATCGGGAGTAAGTGCTACCCGACTCGGGGAGCCGCCGACAGGGATGGTCTTGATGACTTCGAGCGCCATGGCTTGCCTTCCGGTCGAATCGAATTGACCTGACCCAGCGCCAGCCAAGCTACAACAGGGAGATGCGCTCGACACCCGAATGGCAATACTGCCGACGACGATGAGTTATCGGCGCCGCAGCGGTCTCAATGTAGACAAGGGCAATCGCATGAACCGATCGACGGAACGGAACTTGACGTGGCACGAACGAATCTCTCGATGTCGATCTCGGCCGACGGGTATGCCGCCGGGCCCGGTCAGAGCGAAGAGAATCCGCTAGGGGTGGGCGGGCTCGACCTCCATGATTGGCATATCGGTCCCAGCAGAGATCACCCCGTCAACCGGCAGGTGATGTCCGAGATGCTGGACGGCATGGGCGCAACCATCATGGGGCGCAACATGTTCGGACCGATTCGTGGGGAATGGGACGGCTCGGACTGGCAGGGCTGGTGGGGTGACACTCCGCCGTATCACTGCCCGGTCTTCGTGCTCACGCACCACGCCCACGACCCGATCGAGATGAAGGGCGGTACGACATTCCATTTCGTCACCGACGGCATCGAATCCGCGTACGCACAGGCGCAGGCGGCTGCCGGCGGGAAGGACATCTCGATCGCCGGCGGCGCATCGTGTGCACGCCAGGCGATCAAGGCGGGCTTGGTGGACGAGATCGACCTGCAAGTGTCGGCGGTCATCCTCGGTTCGGGGGAGCGCTTGTTCGACGGATTCCGGCCCGGCCTACCGAAGATGGAGCTCGTGCGGGTGCTGCAGGCCCCCGGCGTGGCTCATCTGCGCTACCACGTCACCCGATCACCTGAAGGAAGCTGAGATGTCGACATCGGAGTGGGAAGGCACCGTCGTCAAGAAATCCCGGGCGCTTCTCGACGGGGCGAATCTCTACCGGCGCCTGCGCATTCGGCGCGACGACGGGCAGACGATCACTGTGCGCGTCGACCGTGCGACGTGGAAGGAGCTATCCGTCGGGGACAGGGTGAGCAACACCGCGGGAGGGCGGTTCGTAAAAGACGTAGGTCGGGAGTGAGCGCCGCAGACGCGGTGAGTGTTTACCTGTGGCGGGCCGGGGGTAGCCGGTCGGAGTTCAAGCGTCTTTGCAATCACCACCGCGACGACGGGCGGACCAAGGTCGTCCTCAAACCGCCATGGCCGGCCGACCTCGCCGGACACCATCGAAGGAGGAGCCGGCGAGCACTCCCACCGATCACCCAGCACCTGTACGCAGCGGCTTCTGACTCATTCTGGCACCGACCTGATGCGTTACGCACCAAGCGGATTGAGCTGATCGGCGGTGGCGTCGTCGGCCGCGGTCGAGTTGCTCAGATCCGCGTACCGTTCGTCAGAGGCGAGCAGGTCGCGCCCGGCCGCGGTGGCGTACCGGTAGGCATCTGGGCCGACCAGCAAGCGAGCCGGCGGAGTGTCCATCTCGACGATGTCGAGCAACAGCGCCGCGACCTTTACCGGATCGCTGGCGCCGAGGTTGGCGGATTGGCTCAGCTGCGCCGCGGCTCCCACTGTGTCCCTGTACTCGTCGCGTACCGGGGCGATGCGCATCGACGAGCCCGACCAATCGGTACGCATGCCACCGGGCTCCAGCACCGTCACCTTGATGGCGAGCGGAGCGACCTCCTGTGCGAGGACCCCGGAGTAGCCGGTGACGGCCCACTTGGAGGACTGATAGGCAGCCAGGCCCGGCCGCGCCAAACGTCCACCGACGGAGGATATTTGGACGATATGGCCCGCACGCTGCCTCCGCATGATCGGAAGCACGGCCTGGGTGAGCCTTACGACGCCGAAGAAGTTCGTCTCGACCTGGGCGCGGAAGTCGTCGACGTCAACGTCTTCGACGGCAGCCATGTTGGCGTACCCGGCGTTGTTGACCAAAACGTCGAGGCGACCCCAGCGTTGGATTGCGGTGTCGATGGCACTGCGGACCTGCTCGTCGTCGGTGACGTCGAGCGGGACAACGGCCAGACGCTCAGGTTCACGGGCAGCGAGATCGTCGAGCGCTGATACCGAGCGAACACCCGCGACGACGTGATGCCCGGCTGCCAGCGCCGCTTCGGCGATGGCGCGCCCGAGACCGCGGGAAGCTCCGGAGATGAGGAAGACATGCGACATGACAGTGACCTTTCTTTGGCGACTGGTGGTTTCAGTTGACGTTGCGGATGGTGCCGCCGTCGACGCGGAGATCGGCACCGCTGATGTACGCGGCATGGGAGCTGGCGAGGAAGCAGACCGCGGCGGCGATCTCCTCAGGACGGCCGAGTCGGCCGATGTCGTTGGGGAACCATGTTGTGGCCGCGGCTTTTTCAATGTCTTCCCAGGAGGTTCCCCAGCCGTGCACGGCGCCGGCCTGCAGCACCATGGCCCGTGTGCTGTCGGTGAGGATGGCTCCGGGCGCGACGATGTTGGCGGTGACGCCGGTTCCGGACAACTCTCGGGCGAGCGAGACGGTCAAGTTGTGTCGCGCAGCCAACGTGGCGCTGTAGTGCGGCTGCTGGGCGACCGGTTGAACGGCGAGACCACCGCCGATCTGGATGACCCGGCCCCAGCCCCGTCGGCGCATGCCCGGGACAAGATGGTCGATCATCCGCACGACGGACACGACGTTGGTCTGGTGGATTCTCGCCCACTCGTGGGTGGTGAGTTCCGCCCAGGACGAACCGTCGTAGTCGCCGGCATTGTTGACCAGGATGTCGATCTCGCCCGCGGCATGCGCGACGGCTGCGGCGCCTTCGTCGGTCGAGAGGTCGCCGAGTACGGCGACCGCTTCACCGCCGTTGGCGCCGATCGCGGAAACGACCGCTTGCGTCCGGTCGGCGTCACGTCCGTGTACCACCACGGACGCGCCCTCTGCAGCCAGCATCTCAGCGATCGCGCGACCGAGACCCGCACTCGAACCGGTGACCAATGCGCGCTTGTGCCTCAATCCGAGCTCCACCCGGGTCCTCCTTGTCTACATCTGTATACCTTCGATGTATACGAACGTAGACTTAGGCGGGTTCATTCCTGTTTCGGAGTTCAGACTCGCGAACCGCCGATGAGCGCGGCGATGGCCGGCTCAAGCACCCTTTCGATGTCCGCGGGCTTGCTTTTGCGAAGCGCGCTCGTCCCGACCACGCCGCGCATCATGAGCATTCCGCTGATCAACGCGAGCAGGATCTCGCCGCGCAGATTCTGATCGGGCGAGTCGAGTTGTCGCGCCAGCCGGGCGCCAACGTGGCGTTCGATGGCGTCGCGCACGATCGTCGTGGCGACCGGGCTCGAGGCGGACCTCAGCATGATCATGAACGGTGGTGGCGCATCGTCGCCGGATCCGGTCCTCGCCACCAGGGCCCGGACAGTGTCAGCGACCAGATCGTCAGATCGCTCTCCGATGAAAGTGGGTGTGGCAAATGACGTTTCGACCGCCTCGGCGAACAGCCCTTCCTTCGAGCCGAAGTACCTGTTGACCAGCATGGCGGTCACGCCGGCGTCGTGCGCGATCTGGCGGACTCCCGCGCCGTCGTATCCGGCGCGGGCGAAATTCTCGATCGCCGAGCGCAGGATCGCCTCACGGGTAGCGGCCGCATTGCGCGTAGGCGAAGTGGATGTGGCCATGTGGGTATCTCCTCCCAGCGATGCACCAAGCATCGTTATTGAAGCGGGGAACTCGCGATCGGCTGCAGCGTTTGCGTGTGCGTCGCGACGATGAGCGACGTATCGAAATGCCGGTGGTCCTCGACGAAGTCATCGCTTGCGCGGTAACTCTCGGCGAGGCGGCGGGGATCGCCGCCCGCATAATCGACGAGTGCGATGACGCGAGGCTCACTTGACTCGAGGTCCGTCCAGACGCCGCGCACAGTGATGCCGTACTTGCGCAGCGTGCGAATGTGGCGAGGCCAGAAGTCCGAGACGTAACTCTCCAGCGCGGCGGCGTCAGTCAATGTGTAGGTTCGCAACTCCACGCGGCAAGTCTACAGTCGTAGATTCGGCTGGATGTCGTTCTCGCCGACGGGGTGCGCCGGACGCGGGGGCTCCGCGATCCAAACGACGCGATGCGCTTCTTTCGGCGTCGAGGATTGGAAGTCTCGATCTCGGGGAATAACGCAACGACAGCCGAGAGGGAGGCAAACATCACCATGAGATTGACAGCTGACACGAGCATCCGCCCGCAATCGCGAGCATCGTGGCGTAGGCACTCAGCCTGGATCGGCCTGATCGCCGGCGTCGCGGTACTTCCTCTCGCCACGGGATGCGGCACCGACGAAGGCAGCAAAACGACAACGACCAACTCGACGACTACCACCACGGTGACGACGACGCCGACGACCATGTCACCTACGACTTCGCCCGGCACCGGCACCGCCCCAGGCGGAGCCACGGGTGGTGGTGGCCCTGAAGGTGGCGGCGGTTCGATCCCGGGCGGCCCGACCGGCAGCGGGGGACCCGGTGGCGGGGGCGGCAGCGTGCCCGGTGGACCCACGGGTGGCGGCGGCCCGGGCGGCGGCGGTGGGTCAATTCCGGGCGGCCCGACGGGTGCTGGCGGTCCTGGTGGCGGAGGCGGCAGCATTCCTGGGGGGCCGTCCGGCGGCGGCGGTCCCGGCGGCGGTGGAGGCTGTGTGCCCGGCGTGGGGTGCGTCTCGGTTCCTTGATCCGAGGCGGATGTCAGCGCAGTCCCGGTACGCGAGCAGCGCTCCCGTACCGGGACTTACGCGAGAGCGCGTCGCTGTATGTGACCAGCGCTGCTGACGAGCGAGTTCGGCGGGACATCCGTCGCCACGACCGCGCCGGCGGCCACGACCGACCCTGAGCCGATCGTGACCCCAGGAGCGATGGTCGCGTTGGCCCCGATCCAGACATTTGTCCCGACATCGATCGGGGAGACCGTGATCCCGTCGAATCGGGCCGCCGGTTCGACGGGATGACCGGCGGTACAGAGGGTGACGCCCGGCCCGATCAATGTGCGGTCTCCGATTGTGATGCCGCCGAGGTCATAAAACGAGCAGTTCTGGTTGACGAAAACCCGGTCACCCAGACGCAAGTTGAGGCCGTAGTCGCAATAAAACGGCGGGTAGATCGTCGTGGTTTCCGGCAGCGACCGCCCCAGGATTTCGTTCAGCAATGCGTTGCGGCCATCCACATCCGAGTGCCGCAGCACATTCAGTCGCGACGTCAGGTCCATGACAAGCTGGACCCGTTCCACCACACGGCGCGATTCGTCGGTACCTCTGGGGATCAGCCGCGCGGTGTTCTTCTTCATATCTCGATCCTGGCACCGACCGCAGGCATCTCAGCGAGCGACGCGCCTTGTTGCCGAACTTGGCAACTGACTTCGCCGGCGGGCGGAAAGCGTTGCACGGCAACCGAAATCCTTCACTCCAATGGCTCGGGGGTGAAGGTCACGTCGACTCCGCCAACGGTCATCGTCACCTGACCTTCGATCACCATCACCTGTGCCGAGACCCGTCGATCGACGCTTTGGACCAGTTGCTGCACCGACTCGTGCGGTATCTGCAGCACCGACAGGTTCGCCAGCCCCGCCACTTTGGGACCGACGGTTCGCCACCAGGTGGCCACGCCGGCGGCGAACGGGTAGAGCAGCACCTGGTCGGCCTGGCTGGCCGCCTTACCCAAGACGCGTTCGTCGGGCTGGCCGACGTTGATCCATTCCAGGATCCGGCCGGTGTAGTCGGCGAGCCGCAAGTCCGGTACGCCAGGGGTGGACAGGCCCGGCCCGAACGCCAACTCGCCGTCGACGTCGCTGAGTCGGTGTGCACGAAGCCCAAAAGCCAACAACCGCACGACCATCCGCTCATCGGTCTCACTGGGATGGCGGGCCACCGTCAACGCGTGGTCGGCGTAGTAACCGTGGTCGACATCGGAGACGCCGAGTTCAACTTTGAATACTGTTGCAGAAAGGGCCACGTCATAGTGTCCACCCGGCCGGCACCTGCCTTGCAGTCGGGCCGCCGTCAATTCGAATTGCCATAGGGGAGAAGTGGCGACTCCGCGCTAGCCGACTGGCGGTTGTGAGCCATTCGGCCCGTACGGGCCGTTCTGGCTATTTCCGCCGCCGCCCCCGGAAGCGCCGCTACCACTCTGTTCGGGTGGGGTGGCGATGACGTTGGCGTTTCCTGGCGCCTGGCAAACGGTGGCACTGCCTTCATCCGCACACGGAGCGGACCCGCCATCTGCGTAAGCGACCGGCGCGAGTACTACCGCGGCGGCCGCACCAGCGGCGACGAGCATCGACGTGATCGAGATGTTCGACAACATGAGTTCTCCTGTGGTGGCTGCGCATTCGTTGCCGCAAAGAGCCGAACCAAAATATTCATGCCGCTTCCGGAGCGGTCAGGGCTCTGCGGCTTTCTCCTGTAGTGGCTACCCGTGCCCGCCCGACAACAAACGTGGTGGCGACGGCCCGAGCTGCGCCGAGCTACGGCCAGCGACTACGCAGCTGTTCCGGAGTCCACGACGGCCATCGGGGCGTGTCGACGCTCAGTCCGCCACTCATCTGCGCCACGATCTGCGGTCCACTGGCCGCGGAATTGTCGTAAACCGCTGCGCTGTCGACGCGAACGATCGCTGCAGCCACCAATGTCCACAGCCGGCGATACCGTTCCCGGATCTTCTCCTCGGGCACATCGTGGCCACCGGCGGCAACCCGGTAGCGGACGCGGTGAACGGCCAAGTTCTCCGGGATCAGCACAATGTGCAACACCACGACGTACCCCGCATGACGGGCCGCATCGATCAGCTCCAGCTTGGAGGGGTGCGAGAACACGGTCTCGGCGATGAATGAACGCCCCTGCTCGATCAACGCTTCCCGCGTCGCCGCGGCGATCCGCGCGGCCTCGTAGGCGTGGCCCAAAGCGTCGGTAGGCCAGCGCTGTTTGGCGATCTCATCCGCGTTGACGAACACGCTGCTCGGTAGCAGCGGAGCCAGCGTGAGTTCGACGAACGTCGATTTTCCGGCACCGTTCGAGCCGACGACGAGGTCCAGGCGTTTCACCGACGCAGCGAGTGCACCGCACCAACCACGGACTCGGTGCCGTCCGGGCGATGCTCGACGATCTGGCCGTCCTCATCCAATGCCACCGTGGTGATCCCACGAGAGGCGAGCACGGCACCGTAATCGGTGCGGGCCAGACTCTCCTCGATCGCCGCGGAAACCTCGGCATTGAACACCACGCCTTCTTCGGTGTTGAGAACGGCGATGTCGATCTGACCGGCGAGGGCAGCCTCCACCCTGCGTCGTGAAGCGGTGTGCTGGGTCGATACAGCGCGGCCCACCCGCGCCCAATGGTCGAGTTGCTGCTTGGCGGAGCGACTCTGCCGGGCACCCTCGGCGGCCGCGGCCTCGAACAGGTCAGCGGACACCCGGGTGACCCGATCGGCGACTTCGGACATGACCCACCTCCCGTGTAGCATGTTGCTACCACCGTAGCAGATTGCTACTATACGGCGTCATTTTTCCAGGGCACCGCCGGCAGAAGGGCCAGAGGCGGACAATTGCTCCATGTCCGCTGCGTTCTGGATCGTCGTTGCAGTGCTTGCCGTCGGGACTATCGCCGGCGGGTTGTTGCGGATTCGAACCTGGTTACAGCAGCCAGCCCCGCCCGAAGCGATCGAGGCCGCACACCGTCACGACGACGAAAACGACTAGCAGCGTGAACCGAACACATACGTAGGGCCGGGGCGGGTGCAGCATCGGACCGCGACAAACTACTATTCGAGTAACTGACATAATGTCGATTATCGGCGTTTTGGTATTGATTGGTGACGACGGCTCGGCCCGGACTCAGCGGATCACGTGCCATCTCATCGGTCGGCTTCTGGTGGTCCCGACGCCGTCTGGGCGTGCGCACTTCACGGGGCGCCGGCAGGAACCCCGACGAGACACGACTCCACGTCTGGCCACAAAACTGGCCCGGAGCGTCGGTGCCTCGATTACGCGCCGGGCGGGCCGTCGTACCGCCAACACGGCAGCCCCGACCACGCTCGCGGACCGGCCGCTCCACTGGACCAATTTGTCACAGTGACGTTTTAACCATGCCTCGCACGGTGCGCGAATATCGCTGCAGCGCGCAACTTTTCGATCTGGAGTTGTCCGTTCTCATTGAATCTGGGGCACATTTACTAGTCTGACCTGCATTGCCCCAGATTGGATGAGAATTTCGATCGCGACGTTTC
This sequence comes from Mycolicibacterium sp. TY81, assembly GCF_018326285.1. NCBI lineage: Bacteria > Bacillati > Actinomycetota > Actinomycetes > Mycobacteriales > Mycobacteriaceae > Mycobacterium > Mycolicibacterium sp. TY81. The sequence goes on along the minus strand of NZ_AP023362.1, from coordinate 2,280,431 downwards.
TCATTGAATCTGGGGCTACCCTGCTTCCGCGCCCGGCTGCGAGCGCAGCAGGGTAGCCGGAATGGTCTCCTGTCGATTCCGTTGGCTCGGGTACGTCTTCGGTATAACTACTGTGATCGTGTCTCTCGTGACACACGATCATGATTCTGTGGTGCGCTCGCTCGTGTTGGTAGTTCGGGTGCCGGCTGCGGCCTTTGAGCACCTTGGCCACCGCCCGTTTTAGATTGTCATAGCGGATACGGGCCGGGACATCACCAAAGTGGTTGAACGCCAACACATGCCGATGCAGGAGCGCCTCCTGGCCCTGAGTGGTGAAGTTGCTCCGAGCTAGAGGGCGAACGCTCCGCCTTTGATGAGGATGAGGGCCCCGATTGTGATCAGTGCAACGGGCAGAACGATGTGGCCCCAGCGTGAGAGTGCTTTGGCGATGATCGGGTGGGAGGCGAAATATCGGCCGGCCGCGCACCAGATGGCCACACCGATGAGGAACACGATGATGTAAACACCGATGGTGGCGATCGTTGAGACGGCGAAGATCGGAACGTACACGCCGATGTTGTCGCCGCCGTTGGCGAAGGTGATGACTGCGACCTGCCAGGTGCCAGGCGTCAACAGTGTTGCGGGATCATCGGTCGGCGCCGGTTGGGTGCGGCGATCCCGCCAGGCCAGCCATGCCGCCCGCAGCCCCAACACGATGGGCAGCAGCCCGAAGTACGGCAGTGCGGCTGGAGGAAGCAGCGTGGCACCCAGGAGTGCGCCGCCGACCGAAACTGCCAAGATGGCGGTGAAGCCGAGGTACTGACCGGCGGTCACTCGGATGGCTGCGCCACGATGACCGGGCGCCTGGCCGAACATCACCGCGAGGACCACGATGTCGTCGATATTGGTGATGGCGAAGGTGGCGATCGCCTGAACGAGTGTGGCTGGGCTCAGCACGGCCAATGCGACCAGCTTCGAGTGAAATCCCACCGCATCGGGTGAGCCTACTGCTCAGCAGGCCCCGCGCTCCCGCGCACCAACGACCTCCAGTGGGGCGGAAATTCATGACGACTGCCGGGGTCAACGGACTTGACGAAATACATGCCTCCGGTGCCACGGAGGTGGCTCCTAGAGGTATCGACATACGTCATCGGCGCTGCATGATTCCGGGTCGACGCTTTCGGCGCCCTGCCGCAGCCGGGCGATGGTCTCGCGCAGTGCCACCAGTGCGCTGATCTGCTCGTCGAGGTCGGTCAGTCGGATGTCGAGCAGGTCGCGCACGTGCGTGCACGGCGCGTGGCCGCTGTCACGGATGTCGAGGATCTGCCGAATCTGGGCGAGGCTGAACCCGGCGGCCTGTCCCCGTCGGATGAAGCCGACCCGGGCGATCGTGTCGGCGGCATAGTCGCGATACCCCGCCGGGGAACGTTCGGCGGGCGGGAGCAGGCCTTCGTCTTCGTAGTAGCGCAGCGTCGCGGTGGTGGCCCCGGTCGCCTCGGCGAGCTTCCCGATTCTCACGATGTCTCCTCAGAACACTTGACCTTCAAGCCTACTTGAAGGTCAAGGATGGGTGCATGAGTCAGGGATTGGACCTCGCGGTCATCGGTTCCGGCGGCGCGGCGATGGCCGCGGCGATCCGCGCTACCGCGCTCGGCAAGTCCGTCGTCATGATCGAGCGCGGCATCTTCGGTGGCACGTGTGTCAACACCGGCTGCGTGCCGTCAAAGGCCCTGATCGCAGCGGCCGAGGCCCGGCATACCGCAGCCGACACTGCCCGGTTCCCGGGGATCGCCACCACGGCCGGCCCGGTGGACATGGCGGCCCTGATCGCCGGCACGCACGATCTGGTGGAGTCGCTGCGCTCAGAGAAGTACCTCAACGTGGCCGAATCGTATGGCTGGCAGCGCATTCAGGGCCAAGCGCGGTTCGCCGGAACCCCGGACGCGCCCGTCATCGAGGTCGGCGATGCCACCATCGAGGCCGAGCACTACCTGATCGCCACCGGCGCGAACCCAGTCATCCCGCCCGCATTCGAGGGCGTCGCCTACCTGACCTCGACCACCGCGATGGAAGTCACCGAGGTCCCGGAGTCGCTGCTGGTGATCGGCGGCGGCTACGTCGCGTTGGAGCAGGCGCAACTGTTCGCCCGGCTCGGGTCAACGGTGACGGTGCTGGTCCGCTCCACGCTGGCATCGAAGGAAGAGCCGGAAGTCGGCATGGCGCTGCTGGAGGTGTTCGCCGACGACGGCATCCGGGTGGTGCGCCGCGCCACGGTGAGCGAGGTCGAGCAGGCCGACGATCAGGTCACGGTCACCGCGACCATCACCGGCGGAACGCAGCAGTTCCGTGCCGCGAAAGTCCTCGTCGCCACCGGCCGCCGTCCGAACACCGACGGCCTGAATCTCGAAGCGGTGCAGGTCAAAACCGGCGAGAACAACGAGGTCGTGGTGAGCGACGGGCTGCAGTCGTCGAACCCACGGATCTGGGCGGCCGGCGACGTGACCGGGCACCGCGAGTTCGTCTACGTCGCCGCCCATCACGGCGCGATGGTCGCCGACAACATCTTCACCGACGCCGGCCGCAGGGTCGACTACCGCCATCTGCCCCGCGTGACGTTCACCAGCCCCGCGGTCGGTGCGGCCGGGACGACCGAGGCCGAGCTCCTCGCCGCCGGGACACGGTGCGACTGCCGGGTGCTGCCGCTAAAACATGTGCCGCGTGCGGTGGTCAACCGAGACACCCGCGGTTTCATCAAACTCGTCGCCGACGCCGGCACCGGCCGCATCCACGGCATCACCGCCGTCGCCAAGGATGCTGGCGAGATCGCCGCCGCCGCGGTCTACATCCTCGACGCCGCGATGACCGTCGACCAGGTCGCCGGGTCCTGGGCCCCGTATCTGACCATGGCCGAAGGCATCAAAATCGCCGCCCAGTCCTTCAGCGCCGATATGTCCCGACTGTCCTGCTGCGCATCCTGACGCATGGCTCACTCGAAAGGTTCCTGATGCCCAATTTCCTTGACCGCCTGACCATTCCGGAAGAGTCCGGGCTCGACCCGACGATGCTGGTGCCGTTGCTGCGGCTGCTCGCCGCCGGCGAGCCGGTCACCGTGGAGGCGCTCGCCGCGGCCGTCGGCCTCCCGGTTGACGAGGTGACCCGGCGTCTGGCCGCGGTACCCGACACCGAATACGACGAGCAGGGCCGCATCGTCGGCCAGGGCCTGACCCTGCGCCCGACCCGCCACCGATTCACCGTGGCCGGCCAAGAGCTCTACACCTGGTGCGCCCTGGACACCCTCATCTTTCCCACCATCCTGGACCGGCCCGCCAGCATCGAATCCGAATCACCCGTCAGCGGGCACCCGATCAGGGTCTCGGTCGGCGAAAACGGTGTCACCAGCGTGCAGCCCGAGACCGCGGTGGTCTCGCTGGTCAACCCCGACGACCTCACCTCGATCCGGTCCTCATTCTGCAACCAGGTGCACTACTTCACCTGCGCGCAGGACGCCGCGCCGTGGCTCGCCGAGCACCCCGAAGGTCAGATCGTCAGCGTCGCTGAGGCCCACCAACTCGGCGCAGCCCTGACCACACAAATCCTTACCCAGCTCCATACCCCGCCAACTGCCCACCCCGGCTGCTGCAGCTGACCAGCCGCACCCAACCTGATGAGGAGAAATCAATGAATCAACGTCCACGAAGAAATCCCGTGCTGCTGGGTGCGGCAGCGGTGCTGGTGACGGCCCTGTGTTGCGCCGCGCCAGTCCTGATCGCCGGCGGCGCGCTCGCCGCCGTGTGTGGACTGCTCGAGAATCCATGGGTCATCGGGGCAGCCGTCGCGCTGCTGCTGGCGGCTGTGGTCGCCTTCGCCCGCCGCGGTCAACGCGGCGATCACTGCTGTCCCGCCGACAGCCATTCACCCGCGACGCACACGCTCGACGACCTGACGAAAGGAAGCATCGACAATGTCTGAAACGCGTTCGTTTACACCCCACAGGTGGGCGGGCGTTACGGCTGTGATGCTGGCAGCGGGCGCGCTGACCGCGTGCGGCCAATCGGCCACAACCAGCAATCCGACCTCACCGCCACACGCCAACGCCACAACCCAGGCGACGGCGGCGACACTGACCACGGTGGACGGCAAAACCGTCGAACTGCCCGCTGCCGCCCCGACCGCGATCCTGTTCTTCTCCTACGGGTGCGGCGAATGCGTCGGCGGCGGTAAATCCCTGGCCGCTGCTCGGGCGGCCGTGGAGAAAGCCGGAGGCAGCGCCAAGTTCCTAGCCGTCGACATCGTCCCCACCGAGAAACCCGCCGATGTTCGCCACTTCCTGGACCAGATCGGCGGCACCAGCCTGCCCGCGGTCGTCGATACTAACGGGGCCCTGACCAGCCGCTACCAGGTGACCGCGCCGACCACCGCCCTCGTCATCGACCCGTCCGGGCAGATCAGCTACCGCGGCCACGCCCCGTCCCAGGATCAGATCCTGGCCGCCCTCGGCAGCAGCGCCGCACGGTGAACCTGCTCGCGCTCGCGTTTACCGCTGGCATGCTCGCCCCGGTCAACCCCTGCGGGTTCGCGCTGCTACCGGCGTGGATCACCGGCACCATCGCCACCGGCGGCACCGATGCGGTGCTCGTGCGGCTGGCCCGGGCACTGCGCACCGGGGCCGTCCTGACCATCGGGTTCACCGGCACCCTCACCCTCGCCGGTATCGCGATCAGTGCCGGTGCCCGGACCCTGGTGACGGCTGCTCCCTGGCTCGGGATCACGATCGGGCTCACCCTGGCCATCTTGGGCGGCTTCATGCTCACCGGCCGCACCATCGGTCTGCGTATGCCTGCCCGGACGCGTCATCGGCCGGACTCCCCAACAGCCGGTGGTGTGCTCGCGGCCGGAATCGGCTACGCCCTGGCGTCACTGTCCTGCACCTTCGGGGTACTGCTCGCGGTGATCGCCCAGGCCCAGGCCACCAGCGGATGGGGCGGTCTGCTGGCAGTGTTCACCGCATACACAGCCGGTGCCGCCACCATCTTGATGCTGGTCAGCGTCGGCACCGCCATCGCCGGCACGGCCCTGACCCGGCATCTGGGTATCCTCGCCCGCCACGGGACCCGCGTCACCGCCGTTGTCCTCATCGCCACCGGCGCCTACCTCGCGTGGTACTGGCTGCCCGCGGCCACCGGGCACACCGCCAGCGGCGGCAACCTGCTCACCGGCTGGTCGGCCACCGCGACCGGATGGCTGCAGGACCACGCCCTCCCGGCCAGCGTCATTGCCGCCTTCGCTGTGGTGGTCAGCGCGGTGGCCGCGTGCTGGACCACCCACCGCCGGCCAATCACCGGCAAGCAGCGCCGCCGGTGATGATTCACCGGCCGATACACCCAGCCAGATACCACTGTCCCTAACGATTAGAAAGCCGATAGATACAACCGTCGGACACAGTCAGATGCACACCACAAGTGCCTTACTGATAAGGCACATTCAAGACTGCCGACCCCTAAGCGCGACACGCCAGTTCTGCGCCGTCTGAGCGTGTCGTCAATACGGCAGTGGCGAATAGGCGTCGGTACTGCGCCCATTGCTCGACGGGGGTGGCGTCGGCATGGTGGGCGCCGGTGCGTTCGTTGATGCGGTCGAGCAGTAGCGTCGGCCAGGCGGGTTCCGTTGGCGTCCTGGGCTGTTCAACCCGAGGGCGAGCTGTGAGCAATGTTGCGGCTACGGCGATCACATCGGGGTAGGCCACCACGTGCGCTTCTAGGCCATTCTGCAGAATCCCCGCCGCCACGTGACGCTCTGCGTGAGCCCAGAAGACCAGGATGTGGCGGGCGTCGCCCAAGGCGTCATGAAGGTCGACCTCTGAATACTGACGGGCCAAGCGCCGATGCGTGCGCCCGGCACTGAGCACCGTGGGCCGGTCACGAAGATCCACCTGGTCGTCAAGAACGCGCGTTGGTGAACCGATCCAGCGTCGGTGACGGTGGCATACGGAGACATGTGCAGGCAGGTAGCAGTAGACGGGGGGCCTTGCCCCCATGTAGTGGACACGGGATTTGTGGTTACGCGGCTACTGGCAGCGTAGCCGGTGTTAGGGTCCTTTCGTAGGTCGCAGGGCTGGAATAGAGGAATTGTCAATACCTGTGGATCGGCTTGTTTCAGGCGACCTCCGTTCCAGTTGATTCGGTCGGTGCCGAGTCCGCCGACGGGGTGATGTCGGTGGGTCGCTCGAGCAGTTTGCCTTTGTGGAAGATCGCGCCGGCCCGGACCAGAGCGACCAGGTGCGGTGCGTTGACGGCTCGCCAGCGGGCTTGCGCGGCGTCGATCAGCTTGTAAGCCATGGCCATTCCGGCGACGCGTGAACCCGGCCCCTTGGTCACCTTGGTCCTCAAACGTACCGTGGCAAACGTTGATTCGATCGGGTTGGTAGTGCGCAGATGGACCCAGTGCTCGGCCGGGTACTTATAGAACTCCAGCAGCACATCGGCGTCATCGACGATCTTGGCGACCGCCTTGGGGTACTTGGCGCCGTAGTCCACCTCGAACGCCTTGATCGCCACCTGCGCGTGGTCGATATCCTCGGCGTTGTAGATCTCCCGCATCGCCGCGATCGCCCCCGGATGAGCCGACTTTGGCAGGCAGGCAAGAACATTGGCCTGCTTGTGAAACCAGCACCGCTGCTCGCCGGTGGCCGGGAACACCTCACGCACGGCCTTCCAGAACCCCAGGGCCCCATCGCCGACGGCCAGCACCGGTGCGGTCATCCCGCGACGTCGGCACGACCGCAACAGATCAGCCCACGACTCGGCCGACTCCCGGTACCCGTCGGTGAGCGCGACCAGCTCCTTGCGGCCGTCAGCGCGCACACCGATCATCACCAGCAAACAGAGCTTCTCCTGCTCCAGGCGCACCTTGAGATGGATGCCGTCGACCCACAGGTAGACGTAGTCGGTGCCCGACAGATCACGGGCCTCGAAGGCCTTGGCCTCGTCCTGCCACTGCGTGGTGAGTCGGGTGATCGTCGTGGCCGACAAGCCGGCACCCGAGCCCAGGAACTGCTCCAACGCCGGACCGAAATCACTGGTCGACAAGCCATGCAGATACAGCAACGGCAACACCTCGGTCATCTGCGGCGACTTGCGCACCCACGCCGGCAGGATCGCCGAGGAAAACCGTTGCCGCTCACCAGTGTCCGGGTCAACACGTTTGTCATTGACCCGCGGCGCGGTCACACTCACCGCGCCCGCCGCGGTGAGCACCTCGCGCTCGCGGTGATAGCCATTGCGCACCACCAGCCGGTGCCCGTTCTCATCAAGCTCACCGGCATGAGCCTCGATGTAGGCGGCGACCTCAGCCCGCAACGCTGCGGCCAGCATCTGGCGGGCACCGTCGCGGACAATCTCATCGAGCAACGACCGCGACGAGCCAGCATCCTCGTTGGATGAATCCGCATCGTGAACTACCGTGAGCATGGGCGTACCTTCCCGAACCAGCGCGCCAACGCCGGCTCTTGATCAGACCTTCGACATTCAGATCATCCTCGGGAAGGTGCGCCCTTTCCTACGCCGCCTCGCCGAGGCTCATCCACAGGTTCTGATCATTGCTCGCTGGAATAGCGGCACCGGGAGTGCCGTCGTTTGGTGTTGTAGCGAGCCAGCCAGCGGAACACTTCGCGGCGGCAGGTAGCAGCGTCGGGCCAGTGGCTGCGGTCCTGCAGGATCTCGCGTTTGAGGGCGGCGTTGAACGATTCGGCCAGCGCGTTATCGGCACTTGACCCGACGCCACCCATAGACTGGGTGACCTCCAAGTCACGGCAGAGGTTCGCGAAATCCCTTGAGGTGTACTGACTTCCGTGATCTGTGTGGAACACTGCACCGGTCAGGGAGCCGCGCAGCGCCGCAGCGGCTTTGAGGGCATCTTCGACCAGTTCGGTGCGCATGTGCTCGGCGATCGCCCACCCCGCCACCCGTCCGGAGAAGCAGTCGATCACGGTCGCCAGATACAGATTCGAACCGCTTGCCAATGGCAGGTAGGTGATGTCGCCGACGTACTTGACGTTGGGTGCCGCGGCGGTGAAGTCCCGGTTGAGCAGGTCCGGGACTTTCTGTTTGGCCGGATCCGGCGTGGTGGTCTTCACCCGTCGCCGGCGGCGGTAGCCGGCGATCCCGGCACTGCGCATGACCCGGGCCACCCGCTTGTGGTTGACCCGCTCACCGTCGGGTGCACCGTCGTTGAGTTCAGCGGTGATCCGCGGCGCCCCGTAGGTGTTGTCCTCATCGTGCACGGTGCGGATACGCGCGGCCAGCGCCTTGTCAGCGGCCTGGCGGGCGGCGCGTCCGTCGGCAGCGGCCAACCAGGCGTAGAACGATGAACGCGCAACCTCGACGACTGCGCACAGCCACTTCACCTCGAAGGTGTGCAGGTGGTCGGCGACGAACTGGAAGCGGCTCACCAGTTCGTCTCCCCGGCGAAATACTTGGCCGCCGACCGCAGAATGTCACGCTCGGTAGACAACCGAGCCTCCGTGGCGCGTAACGCCTTGTTCTCGGCCCGTAGCCGGGCCAGCTCCTGCTCTGGGGTCTCAACGCCGGGGGCTCGGCTGTGCTGCTGCGGTGGGGTTGCGGTGCCTGATCGGCACCCCGGCGGCTTTGCACCACGCTGAGAGCGTCACACCGGAGATGCCGAGTTCGTCGGCGATCTGCGTGATCGTGGCGCCCTCGGTGTCTCGGTACAGCGCTACCGCGTCCCGTTTGAACTCGTCAGGGTAATTTTTCCTTGCCATCGTGGTGGATCATCTCGCTTCCCCCGCCAACCTTGCGGGATTCAGCGTGTCCAACACACGGGGTCAAGTCCCGGGTTCGTGTATTCCCTTGCGTGCCATACATCTTTGACACAAAGGGCGGCGGAGATATTGCTTGAGCGCGGTGGGGTCGCCAGCAAGCCCGCAGAGACGGGACCGGATTACCTGCTCAGGTTGGCCGCTGACGACGGCCAACCAGTCCGGTCGCGGCCGGGCTGCGCATGATTCGGCGACATGGCCGCGCAGTGTGGAGACGCCGATATGGTTGGCGCGGGCCAGCCTGTCGATGTAGGACGATACGGCTTCCCAACGGAACGGTGCGATCGTTCGCGGGAGCCGCTGGCGTGGTCCGCGCGGCCACGGCCTGACAGTTGCCACGTCAGCTGGCCGTGCGGGCCGCGGCCGTGTGGGCGGCGTAGTCGATCAAAATATCGTCCATGGCCTCGCGGGTGATGTGCTCGGTGCCGTCGAGCATCGCTTGGATTGCTGAAGCCCGGATCAAGTGGGCCAGGCTGCCGATCATCCCGCCGGTGCGGCGGTGCAGGTAACGGGCCTGGGCGACAAGGCTTCCCGGTTCGTGTCGATGCAGACGCAAGGTACCTTCCATGGCGGCGACGAGTTGTCGCCACTCCTTGGCGTCGGGGAATGCGCTGGTGTGGATCACCCCGCAACGGCCGGCCAACTGCCGTCCCCGCGTGCCGGTGAACAGCCCCGAGCGTTCCACTTCGATCCCGGCGTAAACGAATGTCGCAGGCAGATGCTCGGTGAAGTATTTGAGGTGGTCGGACAGTTCTTCGCCGGCGCGGGTGTCGAGGTTGAGGTTGTGGATTTCATCGACCACCACGATGTCGGTACGGGCATCGATGAGCACCTGGCACACGGCATCGGAAATATCGGTCACGTTCATCCGCTGATTGAGCGTGGGAAGCCCCAGAAACCGTGCGAACTCCATCGCCAACTTGCGGGGCGACCCTTTCGGCGGGGCCGTCACATACACCACCGGAATCCGGCTCTCATCGCCGGGAAACCGTGCACGGGTGCGCAATTCGTGAAACCGACCCAGTTGCTTGATCGCCGTAGTTTTCCCCGTCGCTGCCCCGCCGGAGATGATCAGCCCGCGCCGGGCCCCGATCTCGCGCTGGTTGAGCAATGTCAACAGCCGGCCCTGATGGGTGATCGCTTCGATCGCCGACGTGGTGACCACCACCAGCTCCGAATGATGCGCAACCCGGGCCTCGTTGTAGGCCGTCCGCTCGTCCTCACCGAGGCTGGCCCACTCGTCGTCGGCGAGCAACGTGAACTCCGGCGGATCGGCATCAACAAAACGCCGCCAGCCCTCCAGCGTCGTGGTCGGCTGGCGGCGATCCTCTAACTGACCCACCGCCGCAATCTCGGTCACAGTCGCCACGTTTGGGCCTCCTTGCGTGCATCAAACACCGGCAGGGGTATGACCTCCGCCATCTCGCCGTCATCGTCGAAAGTCTCGTTGTCGGCGGCCCGTTCCGACGGTGACGGGCCATGATGTTCGGATGATTCCGTCGGGTCCGGCCAGTCCCGGCCGGCGCTCGCGGCGCTGGTCCGTCCAGTCACTCGGCGCTCGGCTTTCGTCTGCTGCTGCGGCCCAGCGGCGGCGCGGTCCAGCAAGTCCTCCGCGATGGCCGCAATCTCCGCTTCCTGGGTCTTCTGGGCCCCTCTGCGGTCGGCTACGGAGCGGGCGTGGCGCCACAGTGTCTCGCCGAACGGCACCGGCGAGGACCGAAGGTGCGTCCACGTCGCGGCCAGCCATCCGTCTTCGTGGTGATTGCGCACCCAAATCCTCGACACGTCATACGGGTCGTAGTGCACTTCCCACTGTCCGTTACGGGCATCGACCCCGGAATGCTGGCGCCGGTATGGGTTGAGCGCCTTGGCGTCATAGGTGCGATGGTTGATCCGGACCCCGTAACTGTTGATTGTGCGCCACTGCACGGGAAGCAATTCGATATAGTCGTCGGCGTCCAGTGGGACCGGTACATAGCCAGCCACCTCAACGAGGGCAGTGTATTTCTCGTTGGGAGACAACGCTTTCCCCGGCGTCACCGGATCCCGCAGGCCATCGTGGGGGCGGTTCTGCCACACCGCGATGATCCACTCGTCCAGCAGCGCCTGCAGCTCAATCATCGACCACACCGCGTCGTCCTCGGCGTTTTTCCCACGCCGCTCCACCGATGAACCGACGTAACCGGCCACGTACTGTGCGAACAGGGTGCCCACCGACTGCAATGTCCGCTCGATCTTCGGCTTATCGGTCGGGCAGTCGGGATGAGCCGGCTGCAGATTGATCCCCAATGTGCAGCACGCTTGCCGAAATGTTTGGGACAGATACGCTTTCCCGTGATCGCAGACGATCGTCTCGGGAGCGATCACCGGCCTGGCCGCAGCATCGGCCAGGCGCTGATCGACACTGGTCAGGCTGTGGTGCGGAAGTACCGACCGGGACATCCGCAGCGCATCGGCCCATCCCGGGCGCATCGGTTCGGGCGTCAATGCCCGCGCCAAGAGCAGTGACGCGTCCACTGCTTTGGTCGTCGGTCGCAGCACCGCGGCCGGGATGGACCGCGTAGCGTTGTCGACCATCGCAGTCAGCTCGACTCGGTCTACCATGCCGTCATCGAGCACTACCCGTACATCCAGAAGGGTTGAATCGATTTCCACCATCTCGCCGGGGCGCACCACGGTGATCGACCCGAATGGGCCATCGGGCTGCTTGGACAGCGATCGCCGCGTCCGTGCTGACCCGAACGTGTGCCGTCCTTCCGCGAGGCGCTTGACCAGCCGGTAGAAGGTGGGCTGCGACGGCATCGCGGGCGCGTCGTCGGCACCATAGGTGGCCACCAGCGTCTTGGCGACCCGCCGTTGCAGACGCTGCACCGTTCCCGTTGACAGGTCGGTCTCGCCCTCGATCGCATCCCGCACCGCGGCGACGACACGGTCGTCCACACGGCCGAATACCGCGCGCCGCCGATTATGGCGCCCGTCAACCACTCCCAGGAGCCCGTCCCGTTCGTAGGCAAATCGGCGACGCTGCAACGCATTCCGACTCACGTCGTGGCCGGCGGCACGCAGCTCGTCCAACTTGGCCAGCTCACGCTGCCGCAGAGATCGTTTCGCCGTGTCGAACTCTGGGCGGGGACGAATGCCCGCGGCCGTCCCAGGCGGGCGGCCGCTGAGGATCTCCACGATGTGGCGCTCCCACCACCGTGCTTGCTCGACGGCTGCCTCGGGAATGCCAGCCAGCATTTCCTCAGAACACAGTGGCGGTCGCGACCCCGACACCAATTCCAATGCCGGATCAACCATCAGCTGCGAGAGCGGCACCACAATCTGCTCGCCGACAGCGTCAACCAGTCGAGCTGATCCGCCCGACAGGGTTACGACGGTGAAAACACCTGCTGATAAACGGATTTCGTCTCCCTCTCGGACGACACCCGTTCGCACGTCAGGTCACCACCCGGTCCCGAGGCCAATCGCCGTGTCGTCGCCAAGTGCCGCTCCTTGCAGATCGGCAACTAAACGGCCGTGCCAGAGCAGATGAAACAGTACGGGCAGCACCACCAAAGGAGTCCCGACCGCGTGCACACCAGCCATCAACGGACGGACCCGAGCGAAGACCTCCGCCAGTTGATCAGCCAAACCGATCTTCAATACTCGCGGATGCCGATAACCCGACAACCAACGTAGATTCGCCCGCAGCACTGGATCGAGGGAACCGACACGCAGGTAATCCCAACCGACCATCGCGCACGTGGCGGCAGACCGATCGAACACGTCCCGATCAGCGTCAGAGATCCGGTCGTCCTCACGAACGTCGACTACGACGACAGATCCATCGCGGCGCCGCACGAAGTAGTCAGGAGCATGCCGCGTGCCGTCACGCCAATGAATCCAAAATGGTTGCGACAGAACACCAACAACATCCGGATCGGCATCCAACGCCATCAACTGGTCACGTTCTGAACCGTCCCGGGTTTCATGCACCCTCAGGTTTCTGTGATCCGGCCGGTCTACCGGTCACGAGTTGGGAATAGTAGCGGGCTTCGGCTTCGGCCGGCGGAATGCGTCCGAGGCGGTGCATCAGGCGCTGCTGGTTGTACCAGGCGACGTAGTCGGCGGTGATGTATTCGACGTCGCCCACGGTGTTCAGTGGGCCGCGGCGAAACGGGGAATCCGCCCGGACACATTCGTTCTTGTACAGGCCGATGGTCGTCTCAGCCAGCGCGTTGTCGAAGGCATCCCCAACACTGCCCACGGACGGGCGAATTCCCGAAAGGCTCAGTGTCTCACCGAATCTCACACTCGTGTACTGCGAGCCGGCGTCGCTGTGATGGATTGCGCCGTCGACGGGATGGCCTTGGCGGGCACGCAGTGCAGCGGCCTGACGCAGCGCGGATTCGACGAAGCGGGTGTGCTTGGACGCCGAGGCTTCCCAGCCCACGATCGACCCGGCGTAGGCGTCGATGACGAACGCGACGTAGACGAACACGCCGGTGACGAGCTTGACGTAGGTGAAGTCGGCCACGAGCAGCACGTTGGGTGCGGCCACCCCGAACTGGCGGTCCACCAGGTCCGGCGGTCGCACCGCCTCCGGGTCGGGGATCGTGGTGCGGACCCTCTTCTGGCGGCGCACGCCTTGCCAGCCGTTCTTGCGCATCAGGCGTTCCACGGTGGACTTGGCCACCGGGATGCCCTGACGCTGCAGATGGGCCCACATCTTCAGCGACCCGTACAGCGACTCGGGCCTGCGGCGTCCGTGCTCATCAGGCTCGTAGTAGCCGGCTAGGATCTCGGTGATCGTGGCGTCCCACAGGGCCCGTTTCGAGGGCGCCCGCACCGCCCAGGCATGAAATGTCCGCGGGGCGATCGGCACGGCGTGCTCGGTGAGCACGCGACAGATCGGAGCGACCCCGAAACGGTCCCGGTGGGCGGCGATGAACTCGCAGACCGTAGCGGTCAGCGGCGGCTGCGCGGGTCGCTCTCCCGCACGAAGAAAGACGTTGCCGCCTTGAGGATTTCGATAGTCTGCTCCAGCTCGGCGTTACGCCGTTTCAACGCCCGGATCTCCGCAGCCGCCTCCGAAGAGACCCCGTCTCGATCACCGTCATCGACCTGTTGCTGGCGAATCCAATTACGCAGCGTCTCGGCGTTCATCCCCAACCGTTTGGACACCGCGGTAATCGCCGCCCACTCGCTCGGATAGTCCTCCCGGTGCTCGCGCACCAGACGGACCGCCTTCGCTCGGGTCTCCGGGTCGTACTTGCTCGGCATGACATGCACCTTCCCAAGGAAGGAGGTGCGCATCAAACGCGGGATGGTTCATTCTACCCAGGACTCGTGACCTACATGTGCGCCGGTTGTGGCGAACCACCACAGCCCGGGAAAGTTACGCTGACCTCGAAACGAGGGGAAATTCCGCACTGGTGAACAGTCCAACTCAAACCGGGTTGCAGCACATCGGTCCAGCGATTGCCGCGTGCATCCCTCGCGGGTGTTGAACTCCAAGTCCACTGCACTCGCTACACCTGGCCCAGCCGAAACAGCCGACGTCAGCACACATAAACGCTAAGCCTCGTGCCCCAGATTCAATGAGAAAGACACGCACTTACCCCAGATTCAATGAGAATGCCCCAGAATCAATGAGAACGGACAGGAGTGACGGTCGGCCACACAACCTCGCGTTGTGAGCCTGAATGGGTCGAGCGCCGCCCGAGGATCGACATGTCGACAGGGTCGCCCCGGCCGCCCCCATTCTGTAGTGCGGGTTCAGCCATGGCTATTCGTCACTGTGACGAATAGCCATGGGCCGCAATGGAGTTGGTCATTCGCAGGCAACGTCGCTGCCACCGCCCGACGATAAGCTCGACCGAAAGCCACGTCCGGCCTTAGTCGCGGGGCGTGATGGCACCCATTGAATCCCGACAATCTGCGCGACGCGTGAGCGTTGAGGCAACGGTATACCGACGCGCACCGCAGCACCTGACTTACACTGCTGTCAATTATGCGGGAGGGTCGCCTATGAAAGTCCGGGTAGTCGCCAGCGTGGCGGTCATCGTCGCCCTGTATCTCACGACGATCGCACTGTACGCGAGGACCGGCCTCGGACACCCAAGCCAAATCAGCGAGCCGATACCGACAGGCGATGGCACCACCGTCACCATCGACTTGAACGAGGTCCATTCGGTCAAAGGCGACATGGTGGCCAACGTGACCGTCGTTCCCGGTCCGGCGCTGCTGGACCCGCAAACGCACAGCCTTACCGAAGATCTCAGTGTCGCAGTGCAATCCGCAGTGACACCGACCCGCCGCACATGGACGAAAGGCATGGTGCCCGACGTCTTTCCCGTGGCGCTGATCCTGTCCGGCGACCCTGGCAGCTATCCATTCGACCATTACCGCTCGGGCCCGATCACCGTCGAACTGTTTCGCGGTGCGTCACACGTACCGATACGAGTGACGCCCGCGTTCTTCGATCGGGTGCCCGGATGGATGTTCCACATTCCGGCCGGCAGCAACGACGCCGCACCGGGTGTCTACCGCGTCAAGGCGCAGCGCTCCCCCAGCACAGCCGCATTCGCCGCAGTCCTCGTCGGCGCGCTCGTCACGATTGCCGTACTGGGAGCGGTGGTCGCGGTACAAACCGCACGCAACCGCCGCAAGTTTCAGCCGCCCATGACGACATGGTTTGCCGCAATGCTTTTCGCAGTGGTGCCGCTGCGCAACGCGCTGCCCGACGCTCCACCCATCGGAACGTGGATCGACGTGTCCGTAGTGCTCTGGGTGATCGTGACACTGGTGGCCTCGATGAGCTTGTACATCACCTGCTGGTGGCGCCACCTCAAGCCCGAATAGAACGGCCGCCGGCAGACACTCCTAACGGCTGTCCAGTTCCTTCAGGAAGTCGTCGATCGCCGGCCACGTCTCGGTGACACCGGCCGACAATGCGACCAAGCCGAGATGGCTGGCTTCCACAGTGGCGAACCGAACATCGGCCGACTTCAGCATGGTCACCCCGTTGTGCACGCATTCCCACGGCGCGATGGCGTCCCGGTGGCTGCCGAACAGTTGGATCGGCAGTGTCAATGACGTCAGGTCAAGGGTCCGGCCCGCGACATTGACGACGCCGGTGGCGATCTCGTCGTGGTAGATCAGCCGGCCCCACATCTGAGATACGGCGCGCCCCGGATATCCCGGGAACGCGTCCTGGAAGCGGTCGATCACTTCGGCCCTGGCCAAGGCTTCGGTGTTGCCCAGGTTGTTGAGGACGAACCACGGTCGCTTGAGTTCGCGATCCCAGGACGTCGCGCGGTAAGCGGCCTGCACCACCGGAGCGGGCACCCCGCCCATGGCGCGCAGGACGGTGGTGACCGCATAGCCGTTGGTGGGCTTGGTGATTCGTCGGACTTCCGGGTAGCCGGGGATTCGGCCGTAATCCAGCGGCGTGCCGATGCCGGTGATCGAACGGATGGGCAGGTCCTTGTTGGCAGCCGCGGTGAACAGGCTGAGTGTGCCGCCGAGGCTCCAACCGATCAGGTCGAGTTCCTGAGCCCCGGAATCGATGAGCACCCGCTCGATGGCTTCCGGCAGGATGTCTGCGAAGAAGGCCTCCAAACCGAGATGCCGGTCAGCCCAGCCGATTTCGCCGTAGTCGACCACATACGGGGTACGGCCCTGTTCCAGCAGGTGAGCCACCAGCGATTGACCCGGCGACAAGTCGTAGCAGGTCGCCGAAGCGGCCAGTGGTGGTACCAGCAGAACCGGCACCAGTGCGGACTCGCGTCCGTCCGACTGGCCGTAGCGCCGCAGTTGGCGGTGCGGTTCATCGAACAGCACCACATGCTCGGTCGGCTCCGGTGGGCAGACACCATCGCCGAGCGTGATGGCGAACAGGTTGCGCGCCGAGGTCGCAAGCGAGGGCATGGTCGGGCAGTCTATCTTCTGCCTCCCCGCCCAGAATGGTTGGGAATAGGCAGGGCTACAAACGCGATTCAATCCTCGTGAATCCAAAGCCTTCCCGGCAGGGCCGTCGCCAGCGGCGTCCTGACGCCGTCTCGCCGTCTGGGATGATCGAGACGTGACCGATGTGCTCGCCGATCCCGTCAACGCCGCGCTGGACGGCCCGCACAGCCGATTCCGTGAAGTCAGCGGACGAATCCAGCGATATCACCCGGACGTGTCGGTGTTCTATGGTCACCCACGCGAGCTGACCGACGAGGACTACAGCCACGTCGCCCGCCTGGCCGGGCCCACCAAGATTGCGGTACTTCGCGACCGCGCCACGCCACTGCCCGCGGGATGGTCCGTCGTCGAGACATTCGGTTTGGTCCAATTTGAAGGTAGCGGCGTCGATACCGCGCCCGAACCGGCGGCGATACCGCTCACAGCGGCCGACGTACCCGAGATGACCGCTCTCGTCGAGCAGACCAAACCCGGGCCGTTCCTGCCCCGGACCATCGAACTCGGAACGTACCTCGGCATCCGTACCGCCGACGGTTCGCTTGTTGCGATGGCCGGCGAGCGGATGCGTCCGACCGGCTACACGGAAATCAGCGCAGTCTGCACCGCCCCCGAAGCCCGCGGACAGGGCCTGGCATCCCGCCTGATCCGCGCGATCGCACACGGCATCCGCGAGCGCGGCGAAACTCCGTTCCTCCATACCTCGAGCGACAACCCGGCTCAGACGCTCTACAAGGCGATGGGTTTCACCCTGACGCGCACGGTCCCCCTCGAGATCATCCGCATTTCCTGACGCCCCAGAGCAGTCAGGTCTCGTCTCACATGGGTCTGAGGCCAGATGTGATGGCCGTAACACGTGTTGATTAGGTGTCCTACTTGCCTGTTTCAACCCTTAGGTATAAATTTGCTCAAAATCGCATTCGTTAACAGATACAGCATCACGCGAGACCACCGTCGGTCCGCGTGTGGATCCTGAACTGGCAGGTGAATCCTGCAAGCAGCCAGGGATCGAACCCGCCGAGTGAGTCCCGCCCAGCAGAGAGCGCCCCGGTAGCCATGTCGACACCAACCGTAGAAAATGCGCAGGTAAAGTCGGTAATCAAGTCGTCCACCGGTCAGGTCGACACAACAAACCAGCTCAATCTGCAGCCACCACCGGCTACCACAAGCGGCAACCGGGGCAGGTCAATCCGTGAGCAACGTCACGCAAAATATGCACGCCAGCTTATTTTCAGCGACGCACTCGTTATTTGCTCTGCCGTCATCCTCGGGCAGATTTTCCGCTTCGCCGGTGCCGACGCGCGCCCTGTCTACGTCTCCCTCGACGGCGGTCCCCACATCCGCTACCTCGTCGTGTCCGCCATCATCGCCATCGCCTGGATGGGTTTTCTGTCCCTTGGCAGCCGATCAGCCAAAATCGTCGGCCGCGGATTCGATGAATACGTCACCCTCGCTGCGGCCACGCTGCAGCTGTTCGGCCTCATCGCCATCGCCTCGACGCTGTTGCACTTCGACATCTCGCGCGGCTACCTGGCCATCGCTCTGCCCACGGGTCTGGTCGGTCTGATCGCCACCCGCTGGATCTGGCGCAAGATCCACGCGAACAAGCGCCGCCATGGCTACAACCAAAGCCGCCTCCTCGTTGTCGGCGCCACGAGTGCCGCCGCGGACATCGCCACCGAGTTCGCGAAGGATCCGTGGGCGGGGTACCACGTCGCCGGATTCTGCACCCCGATGGGACCCACCCACGCCAAGGAAGTCATCACCATCGCCGGCCGCGACATCCCCATCGTCGGCACCGACGAAGCCATCCTTGCCGCAGTCCTGCACACCAACGCCGACACTGTCGCCCTGGCAGCCACCCACCATCTCAGCCCCACCGACATCCGCCGGCTCATGTGGGAACTGGAAACTCATGGTATCGATCTCATGGTCGCTCCCGGCCTCATCGACATCGCCGACCAACGCCTCACCAGCCGCCCGGTCGCCGGCATGGCCGTCTTCGAGATCACCAAACCCCAATACAGCCGTGCCAATTCGCTCATCAAGCGCACCTTCGACATCGCCTTCGCCGGTGCCGCGCTACTGGCGGTGGCCCCGCTCATGCTCGTCACCGCGCTGGCCGTCAAGCTCACCAGCAGTGGCCCGATCTTCTACAAGGCGGAGCGCATCGGCCTCGACGGCATCCCGTTCAAGATGACCAAGTTCCGCAGCATGTACCAAGACGCCGACACCCGCCAAGCCGACCTGATCGCTGCCAACGGCGGTGGTGCCATGTTCTTCAAGATGAAAGACGACCCCCGTGTCACCCCCATCGGCAAAATCATCCGCAAATACTCCATCGACGAACTCCCCCAATTCCTCAACGTCCTCACCGGACACATGAGCGTCGTCGGACCACGACCCCAAGTCCGCCGCGAAGTCGACACCTACGACGACCTCGTCAGCCGCCGCCTCACCGTCAAACCCGGCCTCACCGGACTCTGGCAAATCAGCGGACGCTCCGACCTAGCGGTCGAAGACGCTGTGCGCCTGGACCTTTCGTACGTCGAAAACTGGTCCCTACTACAAGACCTGCTCATCATCGCCAAAACTGTCCGTACCGTCCTGACTGGCAGCGGCGCCTACTGACAACCGTGGCAACCTACCCACAAAACTCCTGGACCTCGAGCGAGACCGACCCCGATCAACTTCGCTCGAGGTTCAGGCTCGTGAGGAGATGCGGCCGTGGGCACCTCGGCCGCCAGTCCGAGCCCACTATCGGCTTCAGGCAACAGTCCGATGACTCGGGACGGTTGTGATGAAATCAACCAGGCGGCAGGGCAAGGCGCTTTCGCTGACGGTCGCGGGCTTGGTCGTCGGAATTGTCGCCTCCCCGTCAGCGAAGGCAGATCAGCCGCCGCCGCTGGTGAACGATGCACGGCCAGCGGCATCGGGCGCCTCACATGGTCATTCGGTACACGGTGCACATGTGTCGAAAGCGATGAGTGATGGCCGTGATGCCCAGCAGACACCGCTGATGTCCGCCAATCCGTCTCCCCGACCGCGTAAATCGCTGCGTACGGCCAACGTACCCGCGCATAAGGCACCAACCAACAAGAGCCGCCCACTGGAGACCGCGCCGCTATCTCCGGATCAACCAGTTGCCGGATCTAACGAACCCAGTCGAGTCGATGCCCGTTCGCTTCGTCAGCAGGACACCACGATCTTCCCGATTTCCATGAACTCCGCGCTGACATCCAGCCCGCAGTCGAGTGCACGGCAGCGAGGCGACCTTTCAATGCCATCGGCTGACATCGCACCGGTGAGCGTGCGGCGCGCTGTCCGCGGGCGAACCTGGCCGGCCACCACCAGAGACACCGACGTGGTAGCAGGCCCATCACGGTGGGGCACGCTACAAGCCGTCGATATCACCCGGTTCATGCCGACTTATTCATCGCCAGCAGATGGCGTGCGCAGTCCCCTTACAGTCTCCTCGCAGGCACCAATTCCGGGGCTGTCAGATCCGGATATACCGGGAGGAGGATGTCTGATCAGTGGTGCACTCCCCGGCGTTACCGGGATGTTGATCCTCACCATGGTTGGCGTCGCACTCGGTCGTCGGCACACGAAACTGGACGACACTGCCGGTGTCGACCGTCTCCGCTTCATGCCGTGAGGGCAGGACGATGCATCTGAGCGGTTGGATCAACGCATAGCGCATATCGACTGTTAGCAATCGGTTCAGCGATGGACGGCCCTGTCACCATCCGAGTTGCTTCCGGACCAAGGCTGGCCACGAATCCGTCTCGAGACCATGAGTCACCAGGAGCGCCAGCGCAATTCGCTCCATCCCGAACCCGACGCAGGCGCTGTGTGCCGTCGCACCATCGGAAGTCGAGAGGCCGAAGGTCTCACCGAAGTGGTCACGGTGACAGTTGGCTGAGACAACTGCGGTGCCCTCGTCGAGATCCCCGTAGAGGCGCACAACCAACTCAGTCTTCAAGTTCTCGTCACGCTGGTTGGCCGCCAGCATCCGGCCGGCTCGCCCAAAGAAAGGATCATTGGCAGCTTCCGAGCGGGCATCGACCCCGAGCGATGTCAGTACGTCCATGCCGTGCGCCACCCACGAATTACGGTGCACCTCAGCCTGTTCAGGCGAACCGACACGAACGTACTCATGCATCCGGAAGGCCTGCATCCGTGCGGGATCGATCGCTGGTTCGTGCCGGAAGCAGTAGCCGTAGATGTCCATCAGCGCACCGCCTTCCGGCAGCACCTTCGGCAACGTTCCATAACTGGGGTGGCATGCGGCCGAAACCAGCATGGTTCCGGCCGGACTCAGATGCCCGTCCCAGGACATGCCGGCATCACGATCAGCCAGCAGGGCCCGGTGCTCGGCGTTGCCGCCGGTGAATGTCGACACGGCGCCGGTGAGGTTCGGAAAGGACGCAATATAGTCGGTCTTCTCAAACGCCTCGCGCGGATACAGCGGTGGAAAACGCAGAACCACCGCATTGTCACCGTGCACTTCGGCACCTTTGGCGCGGACCGCGATGTCGATACCATCGATGATCTTCTCGAAGGCACCGCTGCGGCCATACAACCCGTCGATCCCGAGCGGGACGAGCAACCCGGCTTCAGTCAATGAATCGCGAAATTCCTTGCGGGCGAGTTCGAGTGAATCGGAAACCATGTGCTGATCGTTACCCCCGGTAGGCCAACACGAGGTTGGCGTTATTCAAGCGAATGCGCTCATTGGAGACCATGAGCTGCGGTCCGAACGCGTCCCGCAGCAGACGTCCCATGGACAATGCATGGTCCTCACGATATCCATTGAGTCCCACAATCCTCAGAGCGTCGGTGACCACTTCGATGACAGCAGTCGACGCCGCGATCTTCAAATTGTTCATCGCGAGGGTGAAGCTGATCGTGGCCTCGTCGGCGTTTGACTCGACCAGCGCCTGATACCGCCGCACTTCGTGCTGCACCATCGACTCGAAACCCTGATGCGCGACAGTCAGATCGGCCAGCAATGTCGCCTGCGGTACGGATTTGCCGGGCGACTTGCGCGCAGCTTGCCGAACGGTGCTACGCGCCTTGGCGTAGGCAGCATCGGCGATACCCAGCCACACTGACGCCCACAGCGTGTGCGACGCAGGCAGCATCGTCGTGGCGAGGATGCTGGCAAAGTCGGCCTGGATCACATTGTCGGGCGACGTCCGAGTCGACAAAAGGTAGCCCGGACTGCATGTCCCCCTAAATCCCAGGGTGTTCCATGTGCTGGTGCGCTCCAATTTCGTGTCCTGGGCGGGACATAGCAGTAGTACCTGATCATTCGCCGAGGCGTCGGGATTGCGTCGCGCCGTGGCACCGATGTAGTCCGCGTGCTCGGCGTACGAGATGACTGGTGCGTTCTTCTCCAACTGCACGCCATCGCCGTCGCTCACCACCGCGCACGTGGATGCACCCAGATCGCCACCAGTAGTCACCTCAGTGGTTGCTGAAGCAATAAGTGATTCATTTGCTGCAATCAACTTTGTCAGCTCGGCGGGCGGCCCCGATCGGGCATATTTGGCTAGCACCAGCGCCTGCGTCTGATGCATTGCGAAGACCATGCCCGCCGCGCTGCAGGCGCCACCCAGGGCGCGCGCGACGACAGCCAACCGGCCGATTGGGAAGTTCCGGCCCCCAAGTTCGACCGGCAGGCCACAAGACAACAATTTTGCGTGCTTGAGAGCCTCGACAGCCTCGTGAGGAAAGCGCGCGTCCCGATCAACGTCGTCAGCGGCCGCGGCCGCCGCTTGCACAGCTTCGGCGAGGCCGGGCACCACAGCCTGGTTCAACGTTGCGACGCCGTCACGGTCGGACATGGACGCTTCCCCCAAAAGTTCTCGACGCATTCCGAATCCGTGGTGGAATGCCATTCGCTACAGCACTGACAGCTAACTCAAAATTCAGTTTGGCCTGTATGATAGCCCCATGCGGGAGACTATTGAGCGGGTCCTGGCGGCCCATGGTCGGATGGCCGTCGACCCAACCGGAGTGGCCGATGATGCCGACCTCTACGAACTCGGATTGACGTCACATGCATCAGTGAACGTGATGCTGGCTCTGGAAGATGAGTTCGACATCGAATTTCCCGACGAGGCACTGAAGAAATCCACGTTCGCCTCGATCAAGAACATCGAGGCGGTCGTCTCCAGCCTCGCTGGGTGACGACCGTGACACTTGCCGCGGTGCCCCAGACAGCGACAGCCCTGCGGATCGACGCAACGCCCGCCAGCCATGCACAGCATTTCACGCACGGCGCCGACCGCATCTGGACCGAGACCAACTGCTACCTGGATCTCTGGATCGAGATACTGAATTGCCTTGGGCTGAACCCTGTTCCCGCGTTCGCAGCACTGTTGTCCGCCGATCACGACGGCCTGTCCTGGACGTTCGGCAAGCAGCAACCCGACGAGCTGCGGCGGCTGTACGGCTTGGAGGTCGGCGAAGAAAACGTGTGGCTTCCCGTTCTAGACATCGTGGAGACAGGCCCACAGCGCGGTGTGCTCCACACTGTTGAGGTGGACAGCTGGTGGCTGCCGGATACGGCTGGAACCGCGTACCGCGCAGAGCACGTCAAAACCACCATCACCCCGATCTGGATCGACCGTCCCGCGCGTGAGCTGCGGTACCTGCACAACGCGGGGCTGTTCGAGTTGACCGGCGAAGATTTCGATGGCATCTTCGGCCTGACCGCGGAATCCGCGCTGCCGCTTCCGCCATACATGGAGGTGATCCGGCACTTCCCGCATTGGGCTGAACCCGGTGCTCTTCCCGCCATCGTGCGCGACCACCTGCGTCGCCGACCGCGCGGCAATCCGGTCGATCGACTGGCCGCCTGCGTCCACAATGCCGCCAGCTGGCTACCCGAGGCCGGTATCGCACGATTTCACCTATGGGCGTTCGCTTCGTTGCGCCAGTGTGGCGCCACCGCTGAGCTGCTCGCCGACTTGGCCGAATATCTCGACACCGAGTTCCCGGGCGCGGCGGTCGCCGCCGGATGTCTGCGCAATGTGGCGAGCAACGCCAAATCGGTGCAGTTCAAGATGGCTCGTGTCGCCAACGGCCGCAAGGTGGACGTGACTCCGGCGCTCGATTCGATGGCCCAGGACTGGCAGATCGGAATCCAGGTCATAGCCGACGCGGTAGGTTAGGCCGATGCTGGCCCGGTGGCAGGTCCTGCGTTGCGCGCCTGATGCATTCATACACCCCGACGAATTGGCCGATCAGTGGGAAGCGGCATCAGTTCTGGACGCACCCTCGACAGTGGCCGGCCTCCAGAGCGGTAACCCGGATGATTTCGACTGGTGGTGCCGTACCACGTTCACCGTTGACGAGGCAGCTGATGTCGCGTTCGCCGGCCTGACGTTCCCGGCGATCGTGTTCTTGGACCGTACACCTGTCATCGAATGTGAGTCGATGTTTCTACCGGTCCGGATCGATTGCGAGGCAGGCAAACACGAAGTGGTGATCCGCTTCGGTTCGCTGAACCGTTGGCTGGAGACTCGGCGCCCGCGCGGCCGCTGGCGCTCAACAATGGTCGCATCGCCGGGCCTGCGCTGGGCGCGGACCACATTGCTCGGGCGCGCCCCCGTGTATGGGAACACCCCTGCTCCCGTGGGTATTTGGCGTCCAGTCAAAGTGATCCCGGCGCGCCTGCGCACGGACATCGTGGCGCGGGTCGAGGGCGACATCCTGACCATCGCCGGAACCACCAATGCGAAGTCGATCCATATCGCCCTGTTCGATCCGGCCGGCAGCCTGATTGCTGAACATTCGGTGCCACCGACCAATGGCGCCGTAGACATCGATGTCGCGGTCGCCGACCCCGTACGCTGGTGGCCTAACGGCTATGGCCCTCAGCATCTTTACCGGGTCCGCGTGGCAGCGGACGGCGTCGAGATGATTGATCAGCTGATCGGGTTCCGGACGGTTTCGGTATCGACCGACGGATTCCAGATCACCGTGAACGACACCCCGATATTCTGCAGAGGCGTGACCTGGTCCCCGCCGGACCCGTTCCGGATGTACGCAGAAGACGAGGAAATTCGCTCTCAGGTAATGGCTTTCGCCTCTGCTGGCGCGAACATGGTACGGGTCGTCGGCGGGTTGGCATTCGAACAAGACGAGTTCTGGCAGGCGTGTGCGGAAGCGGGTCTATTGGTCTGGCAGGATGCGATGTTGGCGACGTTCGACCCTCCGGCCGAGCAGGGCGAGTTGATCGCGCGCGAATTGGGATCAGTTCTGCGTCGAGTGTCAGGGAACCCCGCACTGGCGGTGGTCAGCGGTGGTAGCGAGACTCTCCAGCAGCCCGAGATGCTCGGACTGAGCGCACAGGAATCCGCCATTGAAGTCATCGACACACTGCTCCCTGCGGTCGTCGTAGAGCATTCGGATGCCCACTATGTCCGATCTTCGCCCTCACCCGCCCCTGGCAGCGCGCAGCTCGCTATCCGCCCCGACACCGGTGTGGCCGGATGGTTCGGGGTGGGCGGTTACCTGCGGCCGCTGGCGGACGTGCGCAGCGCGGGGATCCGATTCGCAGCCGAGAGCCTGGCGTTCTCCAATCCACCCGAGTCCGCTCATGTGGAAAGGCATTTCGGTTCTGCAAGCGTTGCTGGACACCATCCGGATTGGAAAGCGGGTGTGCCCCGAGACCGGGGATCCTCGTGGGACTTCGAGGACGTTCGGGATTTCTACGTCCGTGAGATCTTCGGGGAAGACGTCCTGGAGGTTCGGCGCACCAGTGCCGAACGGTACCTCCAACTGGGCCGACTTGCCGTCGCCGGCACAATGCGCGAATGTTTCGGCTTCTGGCGACGTTCCGACTCGGGTTGCGGGGGCGCTCTGGTGTTGTCCGGCAGGGACTTGGTGCCCGGCGCCGGTTGGGGCCTCCTGGACTCCGACGGCGGGGCCAAAGCGGCATTAGCAGTGCTGGCCCGCACCTGGGCACCGGTGTCGGTCATCGTCGCGAACGATGGGCTGGCCGGCATCCGGATCGACGTACACAACGACACCAGTACGCCGCTGAACGGCGAATTGAGATTGACTGCAACGAATTTCACAGGTATCGCGGTCGATGCGACGTGCCGTGTGGCGGTGCCGCCCGCTTCGTCGGTCACATACTTCGACTCCGAGATATCTGGTCACTTTCGCGATCTGTCACATGCGTTCCGCTTCGGACCGCCGTCCGCAGACGCAGTGCAAGCCGTCGCGGTGTTCGACAACGCCCGCACCGCGCGCGACGTGTTGGTGATCAACCCGAGAGTCGGGCAAGCCGCGTCAGCAGTGACGGCCATGGTGTCGAGATCATCGCCCGACAACTGGGTACTGAATGTGACGTCAGAGGTCGCGCTCCGTTATGTCGAGGTCGACATTCCCGGCTGGACACCCGGTGACAACTATTTCGACCTGGCACCGCGGCTGCCCCACCAAGTTCTCCTGGCGCGCGAGGGCGGCAGCGAAAGGCCCACCGGCACAGTCGATTCGATAGATCTGATCACCCGCGTTCCCGTCCAGACATGCGAATGAACCCGCCTGAGGCGCAGGTTCCGGGCGCGCAGATTCGGGTGGGCTGCGACGTCGTGAGCCTCGGGGAGATCAAGCACTCGCTGTCAGCGTTCGGACAGCGGTTTCTTGACAAGATATATACCGCCGATGAGCAGGCGGCGTGCGCCGGCCCCGATCAGGTGGCCCGCCTCGCTGCTCGATTTGCCGCGAAAGAGGCTGCAATCAAGGCGTTTTCGCAGCCTGATGCAGCCTTTGCGCCGCGCGAAATCGAGATAGTCACGACTGCCCGACTGCCCGCTTTGCGACTCTTCGGCGCTGCGGCGATGCTGGCAGCAGAGCAGGGCTGGAACCAAATATCTGTGTCACTGACGCACTCAGACTGCCACGCTGCCGCAGTGGTCGTGGCGGTGTGCTCGGGAACAACCCACGGCTGAGTGGTCATTGGTGGCTAATGCCACGTAACCGAGGAGAAACATACAATACCGTCAATACGCGAAAACCATCTCGCCAAATGCGGTTTGTTATCAAAGTGATAGCTGGGACCATTGTTTTGATAGCGACTTGACTGCAGGATGTGACACGTTCTGATCGCCACAACCTCAGGAGCGCGTCATGGCAGTTCGCCGATGGACCGCGCTCGCCGTCGCAGTGGTGTTTCCGATCGCCGTAGCCGCACCAGCCCACGCAGCGGACGCCGCAATCGCCGGAACCACTTTGTCTGTGTCACCCACCGGATCCGCGACAGCGCTCTCTGACGGCACCGCGACGAGCGGAGCAGCACTTGCCTTCATCGCCAAAGGGACTGCGACGGCAACGCTGTCCATGCCCGTCACCGCCGCTGCGACCATCACAGTGCGCGCCAGAGGCGTGCCCTGCAACGGCTCACCCAACATGGTGGTCGCGATCGACGGTTCGCGAGTCATCAAGACCAGTGTCAAAGAGACGACGTGGACGAACTTCAGCACGAATCGCACGGTGCCTGCCGGATCACACGCTCTGACGATCACGTTCACCAATGACAATTCGACGAGCACTTGCACTCGCGCATTGCTCATCGACACGATCACCATGACCCTGGCCGGTTCGTCCACGACCACGCCACCGCCCGTGCCGGCCGGCACCGGGACCGCCGGCGTGCCGTTCACGTCGACGAGCACTTGGCGCACCGCGTTGAGCACCGCGACACCGGTAGATCCCAACAGCGCCAACATGGTTGCATACGCGGCGCGCAATAGAGCCGGTTACGCAAACCTCGTTCAATACGCGGTGCCGATCTACGTGGCCACCACGTCGACGCCCCGCTACAGCGTCGCTTGCACCATCAGCTCATGGGGACCGTGCCCATTCACCGGACACCAGATCCCGATCCCGTCTGGCGCAGTTCCATCTCCAGGATCGGACGGTGCGATGGTGGTCATCGACGAAGCCAGCCGCAACATCTACGAGTTCTGGCAAGCCAGGCAGTCCGGCGCCTCGTGGGTGAGCTCATGGGGTGCGGTGAACAGCCTCGACGGATCCGGCTGGGGCGGAGCCAGTACCGGTTCGGGCGCATCGCGACTCGCCGGAGTCATTCGGGTCGCCGAGATTCAACAGGGCAGCATCACCCACGCCTTGGCACTGCAGACCGACAACGTCTGCGCATCTATATATCGCGCCCCCGCACTCAAGACCGACGGGAATTCGACCGCAACCAATTGCATACCCGAAGGCGCGCGCGTACGGCTGAACCCATCGGTCAACCTCGCGTCATTGAGTCTCACGCCAGCCGAACGTACCGTCGCCACTGCGCTGCAGACCTATGGCGCCTACGTGATGGACAGGGGCGGATCGTCGATCAGCGTAAGCTTCGAGCGGGACACCACGGCGGCCGCGAATTCGATCGGTGCCGTATACCAGTCCGCTGGCTTGCGGTGGGACTACGACAGCATGCCCGACATCCCATGGAGCAGTCTGCAAGTGCTGGCGAGCTGAACCCGTATCGGTTCGCAATTTCGTGCTTCGCGCGACGTCGACTAGGAACAGTCCGCCTACGCTCAGGTGACCAGGCCTCTTCACGGCCGTTGATCCCATGGTCCGGACGAATCAGCCGCGCCGAGGCGCAGCCTATCTACGTGACCGGCAGTGATGGTCGCCAGCGCGGTCTCAGCAAAAGCGAGTACCAGATTGTGCGCTGCACGTCGCCGCCGCCGCCGTCACGCCGACCAACAGGTCCGATTGAAATCAAACTGACGTCCTAGCAAATAAATACTCATGGTCTGATTTGGCTGCGTACTGCACACTTCTCGTCATCTACGTCAATTTCTCAAATTATGGCGAATATTGTTGTGGCGCAGCGTGGTTCAGACTTTTGGAATTGTTTGCGAATCTCGATACACCACCGTCAATGCTCGCCATCATCGTTGCGACAACTGCGGACCTCGTAGCTCAAAACCGCATGCAGCGTCGAAAGGCCGGGCAAATGGACATCGGATTGGGCATCGGACGCGTAGGGGCATTGGCTGTTGCGCTCGGGGTCGGTATGGCCATCGCCGCCGTGCCGGGTATCGCAACGGCAGAGACCGATTCGGGTGCGACATCGTCGAATCCGCCCAAATCCGCATCCGTCGGCGCGCCGACGACAAGCAGCCAGAGGGTCGGGGCACCCAATAAGACTCACACCCCCGCCAAGCGGCGGCCCGGGCCCCGCGGCGCCGGCAGTGCCCCAAAAGGCCACGACGACGATTCGCCGAGCAGTCGACCGGTGGTGAACTCGACCGCGTCCACGCCGTCGCGAGATGGCAGTGCCGCCCCGCGCCCGGCAGCGGCTTCAGCCGCGGCCCGGAAGTCCTCCGCCGCTGCGGCGCCCCCAGCACCATCGCCTGTCGTGGCCGGAGGCGCCAACATCGACCGACTGGCCGTCTCGCACTACAACACCTCTCTGACAACAACCACGCCGCTCACAAATCTGAGCGCGGGGACTTTGACTGTCGGCCCCACCGCACCAATGGACACACCACTCGTACCGCTCGACTCGGCTGCGCAGTTGGGCCTGCTGGCCTGGACGCGTCGCCAACAGACTCAGACGGCGGCGACTACCGTCGCCGCAACGGCCGCAGTTCGACCGTTGACCGCGGTGGCGGTCACGGCTCCGCCGACGGCATCACCCACGCAGACGTCGCCGAACCCGACTACGGGCGTGGTGACTGGATCGATAAACGGCACAGACACCGCCGGAAACACGTTGAGCTACAAGCTTTCCGGCCAGACAGCGAGCAGCGGAGCCGTTGTGGTTGACGCCGCGACGGGCGCATTCACGTACACGCCGAGTCTGGCCGGCCGAGTGCTCGCCGGACTTGCGGGCGGAGCCACCAAGGACACCTTCACAGTCGCCGTCAGCAACGCCTCCACCTCGACATCGGTAACCGTCACCGTGCCAGTCTTACCCGCGACCATTGTCCCGTCGGCAACGCCCACCACCGTGGGCACCGGCCCGGTCGCGCTCGCAGTATCCGGCACCAAGGTGTATGCCGCCAATTCGGGCAGTTCCACATTGTCAGTGATCGATCGGACCACCGGCGCGGTGACCAGCATCCCGGTTGTCGGCTCGCCTTCGGCGATTGCGCTGAGCAGCGATGGCAGCCGCGCGTATGTGGCCGGAAACGGCGCAGTGTCGGTGGTCAACCTCACCACGAACTCCGTTGTGGCGACGGTGAATACCGGAGGTGGAACGGCTTACGGCATCGCGTTGTCCGCGAATGGTCAACGCCTGTACACAAGCAACTCGGGAACCAATTCGGTAACCGTGATCGACACCTCGACAGCGACCCCGAAGGTGCTGAGCACGATTTCGGTTGGTAAAAGCCCGCGCGCGATGGCGCTCTCGGCCGACGGAACCCGGCTGTATGTCGCAAATTGGAATTCCAAGTCGGTCTCGGTGGTCGACACCGGAACGAACAAGACGGTGGCCTCGATTGCCGTGGGCAGCAACCCCTTCGGAGTGGCTGTCTCGGCCGACGGCCGCCAGGTGTACGTCACGAACAACGGCAGCAACTCGGTGTCGGTGGTCGACACCGTGGCAGCGCGGTCGGTGTCGACCATCCAGATGGGTAGCAAGCCCCTCGGTCTCGCTCTGAGCCCCGACGGCACCATGCTGTTTGCTGCCAATGCCACAGACACGGTGTCTGTGATCAACATCAGCACCAACAGGGTGGTGGGCGCTCTCACCATCGACAGCGCGCCAGAGTCGAACTGGCACGGCATCGCATCCGGCCCGGATGGCCGGCAGCTCTACGTGTCCGATATGGCCGACAACGCTGTCCGGGTGCTGAACCTCAACAGTCCGCCCGTTGCCGGAGTTCCCACGGTGGGCACACCCGACCCGGCCAGCGGTGCAGTCAGTGGCACGCTGAACTTCGTTGATCCCAACAACAATTCGCTCACCTATAGCATCACTCAGCCCACTGCCGGCGTTGTCACGGTCACTTCGGCGGGCAACTACACCTTCACCCCGACATCTGTTGCCCGAATCGCCGCCGGACAGGCTGACGGGGCCAAGACCGCGGTGTTCGCTGTTACTGCCAGTGATGGCAGCCTGTCGGCCACGGTGTCGGTGTCAGTGCCTATCCTCGCCACGACCACCCCGACGACACCGACTGTGCCGGAATTCAATTCAGCGACCTGGCTCTGGAACGCGATATCAGGCGGAGCGGTACTCAACACCAATTCGGCAGCGTGGGCCGCTGCGATTTCGGGGGGTCAGCACGTCTTCGACATCAACGCCTACAGTGTCAGCGTGGTCGAGGCATCGAGCAATGATCAGAACCTGTGGATGAGCCTCGGCGAGGCGGCGTAGGAAAGGGCGCACCTTCCCGAGGATGATCTGAATGTCGAAGGTCTGATCAAGAGCCGGCGTTGGCGCGCTGGTTCGGGAAGGTACGCCCATGCTCACGGTAGTTCACGATGCGGATTCATCCAACGAGGATGCTGGCTCGTCGCGGTCGTTGCTCGATGAGATTGTCCGCGACGGTGCCCGCCAGATGCTGGCCGCAGCGTTGCGGGCTGAGGTCGCCGCCTACATCGAGGCTCATGCCGGTGAGCTTGATGAGAACGGGCACCGGCTGGTGGTGCGCAATGGCTATCACCGCGAGCGCGAGGTGCTCACCGCGGCGGGCGCGGTGAGTGTGACCGCGCCGCGGGTCAATGACAAACGTGTTGACCCGGACACTGGTGAGCGGCAACGGTTTTCCTCGGCGATCCTGCCGGCGTGGGTGCGCAAGTCGCCGCAGATGACCGAGGTGTTGCCGTTGCTGTATCTGCATGGCTTGTCGACCAGTGATTTCGGTCCGGCGTTGGAGCAGTTCCTGGGCTCGGGTGCCGGCTTGTCGGCCACGACGATCACCCGACTCACCACGCAGTGGCAGGACGAGGCCAAGGCCTTCGAGGCCCGTGATCTGTCGGGCACCGACTACGTCTACCTGTGGGTCGACGGCATCCATCTCAAGGTGCGCCTGGAGCAGGAGAAGCTCTGTTTGCTGGTGATGATCGGTGTGCGCGCTGACGGCCGCAAGGAGCTGGTCGCGCTCACCGACGGGTACCGGGAGTCGGCCGAGTCGTGGGCTGATCTGTTGCGGTCGTGCCGACGTCGCGGGATGACCGCACCGGTGCTGGCCGTCGGCGATGGGGCCCTGGGGGTTCTGGAAGGCCGTGCGTGAGGTGTTCCCGGCCACCGGCGAGCAGCGGTGCTGGTTTCACAAGCAGGCCAATGTTCTTGCCTGCCTGCCAAAGTCGGCTCATCCGGGGGGCGATCGCGGCGATGCGGGAGATCTACAACGCCGAGGATATCGACCACGCGCAGGTGGCGATCAAGGCGTTCGAGGTGGACTACGGCGCCAAGTACCCCAAGGCGGTCGCCAAGATCGTCGATGACGCCGATGTGCTGCTGGAGTTCTATAAGTACCCGGCCGAGCACTGGGTCCATCTGCGCACTACCAACCCGATCGAATCAACGTTTGCCACGGTACGTTTGAGGACCAAGGTGACCAAGGGGCCGGGTTCACGCGTCGCCGGAATGGCCATGGCTTACAAGCTGATCGACGCCGCGCAAGCCCGCTGGCGAGCCGTCAACGCACCGCACCTGGTCGCTCTGGTCCGGGCCGGCGCGATCTTCCACAAAGGCAAACTGCTCGAGCGACCCACCGACATCACCCCGTCGGCGGACTCGGCACCGACCGAATCAACTGGAACGGAGGTCGCCTGAAACAAGCCGATCCACAGGTATTGACAATTCCTCCGAGGCATCTCAGGTCACGGCCAACACGCCCCGCTACACCATCCAGTTCACCAATGCCCCGGCCTGGGGGCCCAGTCCGTTCGGGACGTATCAGGTTCCGATTCCGCTCGGCACCCCCGTTCCTACGGGCAGCGACGGTCATCTCGTCGTGGTCGACCCAGTCACCAACATGGTATTCGGCCTGTGGCAGGCGAAGTACAACGCAACGTCGAATACCTGGTCGGCATCGTGGGGCGGCATGACTTCGTTGACCGGCAACGGGATTGACACGTCCGGTTCGGCCACCGCCACCGGGTTCTCGCGGCTGGCGGGAATCGTCATGGCCGACGAGTTCAGCGCTGCGGCGGCGAACAACACCGGTCTCAACCATGCGTTGTTCTTCTCGTCGTCCTTTGCGGCGAATTCCTACGTCTACCCAGCCGTGAAATCCGATGCGTTGGCGTCGACGCCGCTCATTCCCCAGGGAACCCGGTTCATCCTCGACCCGTCGATCAACGTCGATGCGATTCCGGGAATTACGGCCGGAGAGAAGGTCATTGCTAAGACCTTGCAGACGTACGGCGGGTATATCGGGGATGCCGGCGGCGCTCCCCTGGCGCTGATCGGCCAACTGGACCCCGGAAATGCGGCATACACCGGAGCCGGCATCGCATGGGACTACTACAACATGAGTCACATCCCGTGGACATCACTGCAATTCCTGGCCACGTGGAACGGCGCCAGCCCGGCATGAGGGATCCGGCGCGATGCGACTGGGAGTGACGGCTGACTGATCCCATCATGGTTGAGCGGGTGTCGCGGTGGGCTTCGTCTGCAGCACCAACCAGCACGCTGCCACCGCGACGACGAACTGGATGGCAAGAAACGTGCCGAGAGACGTCGGCCCGACGACGCTGAACTCATGATGAAGCGAGCCGATGGCCAATAGGCCCACCGTGATCAGGATTCGGCTCCGCGGCATGTCACTGCGGTGTGCAAGACCCAGCAGATCGGCAGCAGCGCACGACAGCGGCAACAGTGCCAACGCGGCCAAGCGCTGTTCATTGTGTGCGAACCCGGTCCAGGCCGGATCGATCATCAACGGCTGAACTACCAATGACGCTGCGACAACCAGTGAACCCCAGCACCGGAACGTCACACGGCGCCACCCGAGGCTGATGACGAGCACGATGATCAGGGCGACAGGCACGATCAACGGGGCCATGGTGCGCGCAGCGTGGGTGATCAGTTCTGAAGCGGCAGCGGGTAAGTCGGCGATTCGTTTCAGGACTGAGTCGTGCAGGAGGGACGGCTCGTAAGGGATGGTGAAGCGAGCGGTAAACGCTCTGACTCCGCTGTAGAGCGCCGTGGTCAAGACGACCGCGACGGCAGCGATCGTGACGCGCACGCGGATCGATACCGATGACCGCCAGGCCGGATCCAGCAAGACCCACAGCGCCAACACCGGTGCGACACCGATCGCGCTCTGTCGCCCGAGAACCGCGACGACCAGGCCGGCCAACACCTGAGGTACCCGTCTGCTGCGAACGCCGTAAAGGCTCGCACCCAGCCCGATCACAAATACCAGATCGCCCAGCATGCTCGTCTGGATGAGGTAGGGCCGCAGGGCATACGGGCTGAGAGCCAATAAGCCCGCGGCAATGCTGAATTCGCCCAACGAGCAACTCTGAAGCAGCGCAAGAATCACCGCACCGAGGACCACGAGCACCCCCGCGAGGGCTACAGCGTATGCCGCGCCGAGCGGCAGCCCCGTGGCCCAGGAAAACAGCCCGACGGTGTAGTGGACGACAAATCGGCCGGTATAGGCCGAGCCGATGTGGCCATGGGGCAGATGGGGTGCCGCGCTCGCGATCTCGCGGTAGTCGATCGAATCGTGGGTCGGCGGTGCGCCGAGAGCGGAGTTGCTGACCAACAAGAATCCGGCAAACGCCACGAGGATCCAGAGCCGTGGATTCAGTCGGGTACTCAAGCGTCTTCTTTCCAGCGAACGTGCAAGGACTCAATCAACTGCCGTGCCACCACCGACCCCGGTCCGGGTTGAGCACCCCGCGCCAAGGGGTCGGCCCGGATAGCTCCCGGAAACGTCGAACCGAGGACGTGCGGGATGCGGCGCTACGTTTGCTGAAAATGCCACATCACGACAAAACATACCATTCGTTCGTTGTCTCGGCACTCCGCGTCAACAGCGGACAGCGACGTCCGAATCGCCCCGGCAACGGAGCTCTGATCGGTCGACGCGAGTTGGCGACGCCGGTGCGGCAGAATGCCAAGCTGGCGACCGGGACCGGCCGGGAGGCAGCTGATGTCGCCGTGCAGGAACACTTGCGCGTATCGCCACAGCTTTGCGGCTAGGTTGTTGTTACCGATGATCGGCCGGCGTTACTCGCCTTGAGCCCCACCAGTCACGAAAGGCCTCCCAAATGACCCGTGCTGCGAACGATGCCACGGCGGTCGGGACCGCCACCGTGTTGCTCAGCCTGGTCGCGGTGTCGCTGGCCGGGTGCGCACCCACGCCGCCACCGGCCTCCGACGGCAAACCAGGGCCCCACCAGATCACGGTGGCTGCAACCGATCATGAATGCACGCTGTCAAAAACCTCGACCGAGACGGGCCGGACCGACTTCGTTGTCACGAACAACGGCACCAAAGTGACCGAGTTCTACCTGTACGGTGCCGGCGCCCGGGTGCTGGGTGACGTCCACAACATTCAGCCGGGGCAGCAGCGAAACCTGTCCGTGGCCCTGAACGAACCCGGCTACTACTTCACGGCCTGCAAGCCCGCACTGATCGGCGACGGCATCAGCGCCGATTTCAAGGTTGACGGAAACCCCATTGCCGCGGACCGACAGGACGAGGCCGAGCAGAGCTACAAGCGATACGTCAGCAACCAGACCGGCGCCCTGGTGACCGCCACAGCGGCCCTTGTCGGCGCCGTCAAGAAGGGGGACGTCACCGGCGCTCAGGACCTGTACCCAACGGCACGGACGTACTACGAGCGCATTGCGCCTGTCGCACAGCGGTTTCCGAACAACCTCCAGACTCGGATCGACCTCGGCCCGGCCGAAGTGCATCCAGACGACAAATGGACCGGCTTCCACCGGCTGGAAAGGGATCTCTGGCTGAGCGGCCTACAACCTGATACCAACGCGGTGGCCGACAAGTTACTGGCCGACGTCAAAGAGCTCGATTCGGGTCTGACGAGTCCGGAATGGGCAGTCAGCGCCGACGAGGTGGTTCACGGCGCCCAGACCGTGCTGGCGACATTGGCCAAGGAAGCCATCACCGGTGGCGGTGAGATATTCAGTCACACCGATTTGTGGGACGTTCAGGCCGGCGTGGACGGTTGCCGCGTCGGGGTGGGTTCGGTACGGCCGGAAGTCGACCAACGTAGTCCCGAGCTCGGCAAGCGCATCGACCAGGCGTTTGCCAACGTTCAAGGATTGCTGGACAGACTGCAGTGGAACGGCGGCTTAGGCTTCGGACCCTACGACAGGGTGGCAGAGCCCCAGCGGCAAGAGCTTTCGCGCGCGATCGACGCGTTGAACATCGAGGTCGGCCAAGTGCCCAGCACTGCCGCCTCGCGATGAGCGCTGTCGGTGACCACCGCGATTACCGGCCTATTGCGAAAGCCTGGTCGTAGCAAGCGAAGACGGCGTCGCGCGCGTACATCGTGCCGAATTGTCCACGGGCGCCCTCCGATACCGCGCGGTTGCGTGCAGGATCAGTCAGGTCACAGAGGGCCTCGGCGAACTGCTCGGCCTGATCGGCCACCAGCACCCCGTGTTCCGTGCCGGTGGCGAACCCATCGGCACCGATATTCGTGGACACCACAGGCAATCCCCGGCCCAGCGCTTCGATGACTTTGAGTTTGATACCTGATCCGAACCTCAGGTAATTGACCAAGCCTGCCGCCGATGACAGGACCTCGGTGAGATCGGCGACGTATCCCTCCAGCGTCACGGACTCGCCCTGCCGCCCCACGATTTCGGCCAGCTCCGGTCCGCAGTCTCGCCCGATGATCCGCAGCCGCGCTTTCGGCATCCGGCCCAGCACCAAAGGCCAAACGTCAGTCAGGAACGCACGCACGCCATCCTCGTTGTGCGGTAGTGACAGCAACCCGACAAACACGAATTCCGGAGCTCCACCGTATTGGCGCGCACGGTACGGCGGCGGCTTGACCAACGGAGGCACCGCCATCACGTCGGCAGTTCCGCGGTGCGCGACTCGAGCCCGCAAGCGGGCTGCTTCACCGTCGTTCACCAGCAGATTGCGACGAAACCGCAATGCCGCGCGATCCTCGCTGCGCCGAGCCAGCAAACCTTCCATTCGCAGAAGCATCCGCTGCGGCAACTTGCTGTCGGCCAGCGGCCGCAATGGGCCGGGCACATGCTGCTCGAAATTGCC
The DNA here is from genome assembly GCF_018326285.1 of Mycolicibacterium sp. TY81. Classification (NCBI taxonomy): domain Bacteria; kingdom Bacillati; phylum Actinomycetota; class Actinomycetes; order Mycobacteriales; family Mycobacteriaceae; genus Mycobacterium; species Mycolicibacterium sp. TY81. The sequence goes on along the minus strand of NZ_AP023362.1, from coordinate 2,243,457 downwards.
GAGCGGCCGGATCGTCACATCCGGGTACCGATTGCCCGCATCGAGCATCGCTGCGTATCGCTCGGAAAATAGGTCATCCAAATAACACAATTGCCAATCAGCACGCGCCGCATCGGCATACTGCGCCATGCGAATCGTGTCATAGATTTCGAAATCAGGGCCGATGCGGGCTATCGCTGCAGCTACTGCGCGTGCCACATCTGGTGAATACAGCAAAGATTCCTGTAGGGTCGATCGTCCAAACGGAAGGCGGGTGGACACCGCAGTCAGCGCCGCCCTTCGGCTCGGGCGCGGCAGTGGATGCAGGGTGACCGGAAACGCCTGCTGGGCGCGACCGCCGACGAGCAGGTAATGCACGTTGCCCGCGCCGAACCGCTCGCGGAAATACTCCAGGAAACCCGCCAGCACCACCTTCTTGCCGGCATCGGTCGGATACGGATCGACGGCACTGACCAGAGTCACCGACACCACAGCACCTGCCTCGATTCGCTACGCCGCCCCTACCCAACACCAGCAGCGGAAGTGTTCCCCACCTTACGGCGGTAGCCTGACACAAGCACCGCAAGGATGCAGTTTAAGCAAACATGTAGATGATCGACCAGCGCACAGAAAGTGGGTCCCCGACGGCGAAGTCTTCGACTCCTCCGAATACACTGACCACACGCCGGAGGATAGCTCGTCCCCAAATCGCGCTAGACAGTCTCAGCGCTTTTGAATGGAGTGATCGAAGTGATGGGACGCCACACGTCTGCGCGAAGGGTCGCAGCACCGGGGCTGTCAGAAAATTCGGCGACCGTCAGGGAAAGTGTGACGGAACCAGTCTCGGCCGATCCGCCGGAAGACACATTTCCGGAGTCCGCGGCAGCCAAAGCGGCGAATCTTGGCAAACAGACGATCTGGAACTACCTCGTCTTTGCGGTGAGCAAGAGCTCCACGCTGTTGATGACGATCGTCGTCGCCCGCCTGCTCACTCCCGAGGAATTCGGCGTCTTCGCCTTGGCGTTGTTGCTGGTCAACCTATTCGATTACGTCAAAGATCTCGGCGTCGGCCCAGCGCTGGTGCAGGTTCACCACCCGTGGAAACGAATCGCCCCGACCGGATTGACCCTTTCGATCGGAATAGGCGCCATCACCGGTGCACTTCTCGCCGCGACGGCGAGCAGCACCGCACGCCTGCTTCACCACCCAGACATCGCGCCGCTCATTCAGGTCCTTGCTGTCGCCCTAGGGATTTCGGCACTCGGCGTCGTCCCACTGTCTTGGATGCGACGCGATTTGAGCTTTCAGCGACGCTTGATGCCGGAGTTCGTCGGGGCCGTTGTCAAGACAGCGTTGACCATCTGGTTCGCGGCGACCGGCCACGGCGTATGGAGCCTGGTCTACGGCCAGATTGCCGGTGTCTCGATCACCACGGTCATGTACTGGTGGAGCGCTCCGACCTTCATGGCGCCGCGATTCCAATTGAGTGAAGCACGGGCGCTACTTCGATTCGGCATCCCGGTAACCGGAGTCACACTGCTCGCGTACGCCATCTACAACGTCGACTACCTGGCCATCGGAACCCGGCTCGGCACAACCGAACTCGGCCTCTACACACTGGCGTATCGAGTGCCCGAGCTGGTCGTGCTCAGTCTGTGCTCGGTCATCAGCGATGTGCTGTTCAGTTCGATGTCGCGCCTGCAACACGATCGGCGGGCGATGTCGGCGCAGTATCAGAAGGCGTTGAGTGTGGTTGTCGCACTGACAATCCCGATGGGCATCGGCCTGGCCGCCACAGCGCGACCGTTACTGGAAACGATGTACGGCACACGGTATGCCGCCGCCACGCATATCCTTGTGGTGCTGGCGTTGTACACCACGGTTTACTCGGCTTCCTTTCATGCGGGAGACGTCCTCAAAGCGGCGGGCCGCCCCGGCCTGCTGACAGCCATCAATGCTGCCCGGCTCGTGCTGCTGATCGGGCCCGTCTGGTGGGCTGCGGGCCACAGCGCCACGTTGGTGGCCGTCGCGCTTCTCAGCGTGGAAGTCGTGCATTTCGTGATCCGAATGATCGTTGTTCGCAAGGTGATTCCCCTAGGGTGGGCATCGGTTCTCTCGGTGATCGGCCGCCCGTTGGCCGCGGCTGTCCCGATGGGCGCCGCGCTATTCGGTATCGACGCTCTGCATATCCGTCTACCAGCACCGATCCAGCTTGCCGTTCTGGTTCTACTGGGCATGATTATCTATGCTTCGGCATTGTGTCTCACCGCACCTCAGCTGGTTCGGCCAGTCGTCAACCGGCTGGCGATAATGATTCGAAAGGGCCATCCATGAGTCGTCCGAAACGCCTGTGGCTGAACCCGCTTGTCGCGATCCTCGCGATCATCGGCGGGGTCCTGGGCGGAGTCGCCGGCACCCAATTGCTAAATTCAGCGACCTATCGCGCGACTGCACAGGTGGCCCTGGTTCCCGGGCCCGACTTGACGACAGCGGATTCGTCGGCCTATTGGGAGGTGCTCACTCAGGGACAGGTTCCGCGCACGGCGGCGACGGTCTTGTCCGATCCACGTTGGCAGGCAGGCGCCGCCGCAGCAGCGGGCGTCGACCCGTCGAAGCTGACGTTGTCCGCAGGCGCGGTACCGGAGACAACCATCGTGTCGATCACGGCCGACGCACCGTCGGAACACGCGGCGCAAACCGCTGTTGCCGATCTGCTCGAAAAAGCCACGCCTGAGGTCAAGGCGGTTTCGGCACCGTTCCAGCTCCGCGTGATCTCGCCGCCTAGCGCGGTGGAGATGGCGACGTCACCGATCCAGCTGATCCTGACCGGCGCCATCGTCGGCCTCATCGTCGGCGCCGTGGTCGGTATCGGGGTGACATGGCTACGCTCGCGCCGCGGCACCGCGTAACCGAGGCCTGGTCCACGCGGTGGATCGTCGGCGTCCTCGTGGTCATGGTGGTCATGGAGATCGCCAACATTTCCGAGGTCGCTGCGCAGTACACAAAACCCCCGCTGTTCAAGACCAGCATGGCGTTGGGTGCGGTCGCGGTCGTTTTCGCCCTACGTGATACTGAATCCCGAGCACGACTCAATCGCTGGACAGCCATCGGTGTGGCCCTCGTCGGCGTGTACCTGGCCGGTCAACTGATCGCGATGGTGGGCACTGTAGACCTGACCGCATCACAAGGCGTCTTATGGCGATCCGTGGTGGATTTGGTCTATCTCCTGATCATCCTCGTACTCACCCAAGCCACCGGTAAGCCGTGGACTGTGGCGATGGCGGTGGCCGCCACCCTGGCGGTGCTGTCGATTCTGACGATTGTCAATTACCTGAGCGGCGGACATCTGACGTTCGGTGGGCTCGCTTCAATTTCGCAAGCACAAGGGCAATTGATCACAACCCAGCGTTTCGGCGGCCCCTACGGTGACTCGAATTTCTGGGGCCGCCTGTTGGTCCTCGGCCTTCCCATGGGCTGGGCATTGGCACAGCGCAGTCGCCTCGCCGGCAACCAGTTGCTCAGTTTGTTCTGGCTGTTCACCACCGTACCCATGGTGATCGCCGTCTACCTCACGCAATCGCGCGGCACGTTGCTGGTGGCTGGTCTCGCGGTGGTGTTGTGGTTCATCGCTTCGGGCAAGCCGGCCAAGCTCGCATTGATTCCCCTTGCCATCGCAGTGGCGTTTGTAATTCCTGGCATCGGCAACCGCATCATCGCGCTGGGAAGCGACTTGTTCAGCGCCGACCGTAAGTACGATATCGATCCGTCTGTACTCGGCCGCCAAGCATCACAAGAAATGGCCTGGCAGATGTTTCAGCAACGGCCCGTCTTCGGTTTCGGACCGGCTACGTTCGGCGGCCAAGTCCCCTTCTACACCGACAGAGTGTCTACCGCGGTTCACGAAGGACTCGTGGCCCCGCACAATCTGTATGCGCAACTGCTCGCCGAATCCGGCGTCGTCGGCCTGATCACCTGGCTGATCATGCTGGGTGGCGTGTTCACGATCCTCGCACTGCGGATCTCTTCGGACCCCATTTCGGTGGATCGGGCACTGGCAGCGGCGACGCTGACCGGCGTCGTCACTTGGTCGGTCGCCAGCATCTTCCTGCACCTCGCGTACTTCCGCTCGTTCGCGATCGTGTTGGCCCTGGCCTGCGCACTCGGGCCTGCCGAGCCGGTACCAACTGCGATCAAACGGCGGATGCTACGGACCACCGCAACGTGGATGGTCGCGGTGATCGCCGGCGCCGCAGCCGCCGGCGTCACCATGCTGACGAGGACCACGCCAGCAGTGCAGGCCGCCCAGAAGGCGATCGTGGTGCCCGCCGGCCGACTAGACGGGTGGTCCTCCTACGCCATGAACGTCCGTGCTCGCACAGCGTTCCTGCCGACGATGGCCGAAGTCATGCACAACACCGAAGCCCCTGCCAAGATCGACGTCGACCCGGTCCGCGGAATTTTGACCTTCACCGTCACGGGTTCCGACGGCGATGCCGCGAGACGAAACCTTGCCAACGCGCTGGCGGTGGCGCGTACCCGTATCGATGACAACGTTGGTCACATGCAGTACAGCATCGCGGCGATAACCGATGTACAGCTGGAGCCCGTATCTCTGCGGTCCAAAGTGACGATCGTCTACGCCGCGGTTTGGGGTCTGGTGATCATGGTGCTCACCCGACTCGCCATCGGTCTCCTTGCCCGCCGCTTCCGGGTCAGCAATCCCGAACTGCCGACCGAGGCTGAGCACGAGTCCGCTGGAGCACCAGCGTGACGGACAACCGCACGGTGCTGGTCGAATTTTCCCCGTCGGGCGGCCTCTTCCAATTCGCTGCCCAACTCGGGGCGGCGCTGGCGGACCGTGGCGAACACGTTGAGCTGTGGACCGGTCCGGACCCCGAAATCACCTCCGAGGAAGCCAGATTTCTGGTCCGCTCGGTATTGCCCACCTGGCACCCCAATGACAACGACGACGCCGGTGGCCGTTTGCACTACTTGTTACGCCGTGGCACGCGCGCGGGTCGGCTTGTCCTGGCCTGGCTGACGCTGGCGGTCAAGCTGCGCCGGCGGCCGCCGCGCGCCGTGCTGTTCTCGCAGTGGCGGTTCACCTTCGAACCGTGGTTCGTCGTCGCAATCTGCAAGCTGCTGCCGCGCACAGTGTTCGCGATAGTCGCCCACGAACCGCTCCCCCGATCCGACGCGAAGGACACCAGCACCCCGAAGCAGGGACACCTGCTGCAGGCATCGTTCGCCGCCGCGTGGCGGCACATGGACGCTGCCTTCGTTCTCGGTCCGCGGACCCGGCAGATCGTCATGGAACATTGGCGGCCCAGCTGCGACGTCGTCGTCATTCCGCACGGCGACTCAGGCGTGATCAATCGAGGCCGCCCCGTGGTACCGGTCACCCAAACGGAACCGATCGCGCTGTTCTTCGGCACCTGGACCACCTACAAAGGCATCGACGTCCTGATCGAGGCCTTTCGCCGGGTCAAGACCGGCATGCCGACCGCCCGCCTGGTCATCGCGGGGGCGATCGGTGCCGACGTGAACGGCCCCGAACTGATTGCCAAAGCTGCAGCAGTCGGCGCGGAAACCCGTCCTGGCTACTGCGCGATGGATGAAGTGCAGAACCTCTTCGACTCCGCCAGGGTTGTTGTCACGCCCTACATCCGAGCCAGCGCAAGCGGCGTCGCGCACCTCGCGTACACGTTCGGTCGTCCGGTCATCGGCACCACCGTGGGCGATCTACCGGCCGCTATCGAAGACGAAGTGACCGGCCTGCTCGTGCCTCCGAACGACCCTGCGATGCTCGCCACAGCAATCCTCAAATTGTTGCAGAATCCCCAGTCAGCGGCCACACTCGGGGAGGCCGGGAGAGCCGCTGTGCAACGTTCCTGGGCTGTCGCAGCAGCCGCGATCAGCAATGAATTGACGGCGGCCACTGAACTGATCGGGTCGACAGAATGCGAGCCATGAGGACCAAGCGATTGCGACGGCGGGCCGCCGCCATCGGCATCGGAGTAGCGGTGGCGAGTCTCGCCACGACCCCGATCACCTCGCATGTCACAGCAAGTGCATCAGATTTTGCCCAGCCGTTTGCTGCGGACAGCCCGTTCCGAACGCTCATCCCGGCCGATGCTCCTGTCGACCCCAATAGCGCCGCGATGATCAGTGCCGTGGCCTGGGACCACAGCGCGAATGCTTCGACCATCGAATTCGGCATACCGATATATACCGCCGGCCCGAGAACGCCCCGATACACCGTCCCGTGCACCATCCCCGAATGGGGTCATTGCCCGTTCGACGGCCTTCAGGTACCGATCCCCGACGGGGCGCGACCGCAGGAGGGCTCGGACGGCGCCATGGTGGTGATTGACCCGGCATCCCGGACCATTTTCGAGTTCTGGCTCGCGAAGCCCGGCAACGGTTCGTGGACGACCGGGTTCGCCGCCGTCAACAGCCTCGACGGCTCCGGCTGGGGCGGCGCCAGCACAGGTTCGGGCGCCTCCCGGTTGGCTGGTGTGGTTCGCGTCGCAGAGATCGCGCAGGGCTCGATCCCCCATGCGCTCGCGATGCAGAGCTACAACGTATGCGCCAAGGTCTTTCGCCCACCGGCGTTGAAGACCGACGGCCAATCAACAAAGTCCGACTGCCTGCCCGAGGGCGCCAGGGTTCAGCTGGACCCGAGCCTGGATTTGGGCAGCCTGAACCTTACTCGTGCGGAGCGCCTCGTCGCCGAGGCTCTGCAGCGATACGGCGCCTACATCATGGACGTCAGCGCATCCGCCCTCAGTGTCAGCTTCGAACGCGATGACTCCGCCGCGCCCGGAACTGTTGGGGAAACATACGCGGCAGCCGGACTGCAATGGGATTACGACGGAATGACGAATATCCCCTGGAAGAAACTACGGGTACTCAAATGAGGCCGATTCGGGTGCTGACCCTGATCGATGGATTCCGGATGGGTGGCGCCGAAACGCTGCTGGCGCACTTGGCCGTCGCCATGCGCGACACCGAGGTCGAGATGGACGTCGTCGGCCTCGATCGTGCCTCGGTCAACGCCGAGAAGACGATGGCGATCCTGTCCGAAGCCGGCGTGCACCCTCACTCGCTGGGTGTACGCCGATTGCTGGATCCCACCGGTATTCCCCGCCTGGTGCGCGAGATCCGCAGGGGTGACTACGATCTCGTGCACACGCACCTTGAAATGGCGGCAACCTTCGCGGTGCCGGCAGCGAAGCTGACCGGCCGTCCGGTGGTATGTACGTTCCATCACGTCACGCAGCGCTGGCCCGGCCGCGCGCACTGGCGCGAGCAGATCGCGGCTGAAGCCGCGACGCTTGGCGATCGAGTGCTGTTCGTTTCCGACGCCAGCCGTACATCGTGGGCAGACGTGCACCGCCGAGGGCGCATCCCGAGAAACTGGGATGTGCTGCACAACGGAATCGACGTAACCAACTTTCAGCCCGGGGAGGTCAAGCCCGCGGTTCGCGCGGAATTGGGCGGTGGCCCCGCGCCGCTCGTCGTGTTACCTGCAGCGTTCCGCTTTTTCAAAGGCATCCCGGTGGCAATAGAGGCGTGGCCGCAGGTTTTGCGCAAACACCCCGACGCAATTCTTTCACTCGTCGGCGGTGGGCCCGACGAGGCCGCATTCCGGAAATTGGTCAGCGACGCCGACTTGGAGCAGTCGATCGTGTTCGCCGGCGTTCGGTCAGACATGCCGGACGTCTACCGCGCTGCCGATGTTGTGCTGCTGCCATCGACGTTCGGCGAGAATCTGCCCACTGTCCTGATCGAGGCGTCGGCGTCGGGTAAGGCCATCGCGGCATCACGCATCGGCGGCATCCCCGACATCATCCTCGATGAAGGAACTGGGCTGCTGTTCGAGCCCAATGAACCGGCAGCCCTGGCCGCTGCGGTGAATCGACTACTGGACAATCCTGACTTGCGAAAAACGCTGGGCCAAAACGCAATCGAGCGCGCGCGCAACGAATTCTCGTCAAGTTCGTGGGCCCGCCGACTCAGCAACCTCTACTCTGATCTGGTTGAGCGTAAGCGTTGAGCGCCAAGGCGATCGACTACCTGGTGTCGCGATTTCCGATCATTTCGGAGACATTCATCGTCCGCGAGCTCGACGCCCTCGCAACCGGGGACGAGCGGGACGTCGGGCTGCGGTCGTTGTTCCCGTCTCCTGACCCACAGGTCCACGACATCGCGCGGCCATGGGTCGACAAACTGGCGCAGCCGGGCATGGGGCGAAGCATTGTCGGCCTGTCGTGGGCACTCCTGCACCACCCGCTGATCACCATGTCGATTCTGGCCGACATCGTGCGCGGCTACGGTCGACGGCCCGCATTGTTGCTGCGCGCCTTGGCTACCGTCCCGATCGCCACCGCTCATGCCCGAGAATTGCACGCATCCGGCGTGGCACGGCATATCCATGCGCACTACGCGACATATCCCGCCTTGGCCGCTTGGATCTGCTCACGCCTGGCTGGTGTGTCCTACAGCGTCACCGTGCACGCACACGACCTTTACGTGGACCAATCTATGCTGAGCCGCAAACTCGACGGCGCCGATTTCATCGTCACGGTGTCCGAGTACAACCGCCGTCTACTGTCGAAGTACACCGTCACCCCGGTGCAGGTGATCCACTGCGGAATCAACACCGCCGCATACCAATTCCGCCCCCGTACCATCCCGGAACGCGGCGCCATCAGGGCACTGTGTGTGGCCTCACTTCAGGAGTACAAGGGCCACGAGGTGCTCCTCCGCGCACTGTCCCTCGGCGGGCCCGGCGTCGATCGGATCGAACTCGATCTGATCGGCAATGGACCGCTGGACAATGAATTGCAGGCGCTGGCGGCACAGCTCGGTCTCTCAAAGCGCGTCCGGTTCCAAGGCGGACAGTCCGAGGCAGCAGTGAAGCAAGCGTTGGCGGACGCGGACTTGTTCGTGTTGCCGAGTATCATCGCAGCCAACGGCCAGATGGAGGGCCTGCCGGTCGCCCTTATGGAGGCACTCGCGAGCGGAATACCAACGGTGTCAACAAGTTTGTCGGGAATCCCGGAACTGGTGGTACCCGAACAGACCGGGCTGTTGGCAAGGCCGGCGGACGCACAGAGCCTGCGTGACACCCTGGAACGGCTGATCGCGTCCGGCCCCGTCCTCGATGACTACGCCCGCGCCGGACGCCGCCTCGTCGAACAGCAATTCGACATCGCCTCTACCACGGCAGTATTGCGGGCACTCTTCGCCAAGGTCTAGGCAGTTTATTGGCCCACAAGCCACCATCGCAGCTCACCGTGAGCTATTCTCGCGAGACCACACAGCGAATCCACTGAAAAGATCGGCCGGGTGTGCCGTGAGTGACGCTATTAATGTGCGGTCACGGGGCCACCGCGGCGCGCCGCCCCGCCGGCAATCCGGCGTGTTCGTCTTCCTCGACCACGACTCGCTCTGGCACAGTTTCCATCAAGTAGCGGCCCTGATCCGCCGCAACGGCATTCCATCCATCAGAATCACCACCGCCACGGCCGGCAGGCTCGAACGTCTTGTCCAATCGCTGCTCTATGCGCGGTGCTACTACCTGCCGGACATTCAGGAATTGGAACATCTACCGGAACTTCTCGAGCCGTTCACCGTGGCGCAGGTGTTCCTGACGGAACCCATGATGGTGGGCCTGCCCGACGATCTCTATGACAGCCTGCCGGCGGCAGTGGCCGACGATGTTCGACGCAGGGTGACATACAGTGACAAATCACGTGCCGCATCTTTTGCCGCCGCGTTGGGAATCGAGACTCCCCAGCAATTGGCGGCGTGCGCGGTCACGCCGACCGACGCGAGCAATGATCAATACCTGTGGATGAGGCCCGGGGAGGCGGCCTGAAAGTGGGCGCACCTTCCCGAGGATGATCATCACGGAATCAGGTATTCGATCAAGACCGGCGTTGGCGCGCTGGTTGGGAAGGTACGCCCATGCTCACCGTAGTTCACGATGCCGAGGAGGCCAACGGCGGCGAGGCCGCCGGTCGTTGTTGGACGAGATCGTCCGCGACGGAGCCCGGCAGATGTTGGCCGCTGCACTGCAGGCCGAGGTCGCCGCGTACGTCGCCGCATTCGCTGATCAGCTCGACGAGAACGGTCACCGACTGGTGGTCCGCAACGGCTATCACCAGCCGCGTGAGGTGTTGACCGCGGCCGGTGCCGTGCAGGTGAAGGCGCCGCGGGTCAACGATCGCCGTGTCGACCCCGATTCTGGTGAGCGGCAGCGGTTTTCCTCGGCGATCCTGCCGGCCTGGGCACGCAAGTCTCCGCAGATGAGTGAGGTGCTGCCGCTGCTGTATCTGCACGGCCTATCGACCAGCGACTTCGGGCCCGCACTCGAGCAGTTCCTCGGCTCGGGTGCCGGGTTGTCGGCCACCACGATCACCCGTCTGACCGCGCAGTGGCAAGACGAAGCCCGTACGTTCGCTGCCCGGGACCTGTCCGGCAGCGACTACGTCTACCTGTGGGTCGACGGCATTCACCTCAAGGTCCGCCTGGACCAGGAGAAGCTGTGCCTGCTGGTGATGCTCGGCGTGCGCGCTGACGGCCGCAAAGAGCTCGTGGCGATCACCGACGGCTATCGGGAGTCATGCGAGTCGTGGGCGGATCTGCTGCGCGACTGCAAACGCCGCGGCATGACCGCCCCAGTGCTGGCCGTCGGCGATGGCGCGCTCGGGTTCTGGAAGGCGGTGCGGGAGGTATTCCCGTCGACCAAGGAGCAGCGCTGCTGGTTCCACAAGCAGGCCAACGTCCTGGCCGGGCTGCCGAAGTCAGCGCATCCGGCCGCGCTGGCGGCCATCAAGGACATCTACAACGCCGAAGACATCGACAAAGCTCAGGTCGCGGTCAAGGCCTTCGCGGTTGCCTTCGGCGCGAAGTACCCGAAAGTGGTCGCCAAGATCGTCGACGACCTCGATGTCCTGCTGGAGTTCTACCACTACCCCGCCGAGCACTGGATCCATCTGCGTACCACGAATCCGATCGAAAGTACCTTCGCCACAGTGCGTTTGAGAACGAAGGTCACCAAGGGTCCGGGATCGCGGGCCGCTGGATTGGCCATGGCCTACAAGCTGATCGACGCCGCGCAGGCCCGCTGGCGGGCCGTCAACGCCCCACATCTGGTCGCCCTCGTCCGCGCCGGAGCGGTCTTCCACAAAGGCAAACTGCTCGAACGACCCACCGACATCACCCCACCGACACCACCGTCAGACGGCGATCAGCACACCGAAACGGAGGTCGCCTGAAACACCCCGATCCACAGGTATTGACAATTGCTCGACCGACGCGGCCGAGCAACTCGGTCTACCGCTCGTCGTCAAGACCAAGCTGGGAGCGTCAGGCGCGGGCGTGGTGATCGCGAGTGTCAGCGGTCACGTATTTCCCCAGGTTTGAGGGGTTGTCCGTCACGTAATTCCCCACCCTGGCTGTCACGTAATTCCCCACCCTGGGCGGTGTGTCTGCCTGGTGTGGGCCTCGTTTACCGGTTCGCTCTGCATCCATCTGATGGTGGATGGAAGGGCGCTGATGGCGAGGAGAAGTATCGTGATGCTCGATTTGGTCGAGTTGTTCACCCACTGGCACGCGGGCCGTTCGCAGGTCCAGTTATCAGAGTCGCTGGGCATTGACCGCAAGACCGTCCGCAAATATTTGGCTCCGGCGGTCGCGGCGGGTATCGGCCCGGGTACGGAGCCGCTGACCGCGCCACAGTGGTCGGAGCTGATCGGCGGGTGGTTCCCGGAACTGTCCGATCCTGCGGCGCGGGCGCTGACCTGGCCGCTGATCGAACCGCACCGGGACCAGATCAAGACCTGGCTCGATGCCGATGTCACGATCGCCACGATCGCTCAGCGGTTGCGGGACGAGCATGCGGTAGCGGTGTCGGAGTCCTCGGTTCGGCGTTGGATCGCAACACATTTCGCGGAAGAGGTGGCACGAGCGAAGGTGACCGTGCCGCGCGGGCCGGTCGAGCCGGGCAGTGAAGCGCAGATCGACTACGGTCGCCTGGGCATGTGGTTCGATCCCGCGGTGGGCCGCCGGGTGGCGGTGTGGGCGTTCGTGATGGTGTTGGCGTGTTCGCGGCACCTGTTCGTGCGCCCGGTGATCCGGATGGACCAAACCACCTGGTGCGCTTGCCATGTCGCGGCGTTCGAGTTCTTCGGCGGGGTCCCGGCCCGGTTGGTGTGTGACAACCTCAAGACCGGGGTGGACAAACCCGACCTGTATGACCCGAAGATCAACCGCGCCTATGCCGAGCTGGCCACCCACTACGGCACCCTGATCGACCCGGCGCGGGCGTTCAAACCCAAAGACAAACCCCGCGTCGAACGGCCCATGCAATACATCCGGGATTCGTTCTGGCGCGGCCGCCAGTTCGACGGGCTGCCCGCGATGCAAACCGACGCCCAGCGCTGGAGCATCGAGGTGGCCGGGGCGAGGTCGTGTCGGGCACTGGAGGGCGCGCCGCCGTTGCGGGTGTTTGAAGCGATCGAAGCCAGCGCGTTGATCGGGTTGCCGCCCAGAGTATTTGAACTGTCCACCTGGTCGATCGGCACCGTCGGCACCGACGCGCACCTCAAGGTCGGCAAGGCGTTGTACTCGGTGCCGTGGCGGCTGATCGGGCAACGCCTGCATGCCCGCACCGCCGGCGACGTGGTACAGGTCTTTCACGCCGATGCGGTGGTGGCCATCCACGTGCGCCGCCCATCGGGGCGCTCGACCGACTTCGCCCATTACCCGCCGGAGAAGGTCGCGTTCGCGATGAAAACCCCGACCTGGTGCCGGCGCACCGCCGAACTGGTCGGCCCGGCCTGCGTCGCGGTGATCGCCGCGTTCATGGCCGACAACGCCATCCACCATCTGCGCGCCGCGCAAGGAGTGCTCGGGCTGCGCGACAAACACGGCTGCGACCGGTTGGAGGCCGCGTGCGCCCGCGCCATCGCCGTCGGTGACCCGTCCTACCGCACCATCAAAGGCATCCTGGCCGCCGGCACCGAACACGCCGGCGACGAACCGCCCGCCAGCACCGGCGCGGCGGGGGCGTTTCTGCGTGGCCCCGACCAGTTCGGCACCGATACCGGCATCATCGCCTGATCGTCACCAATTCCACACTGCTGCAACATAATCAACCTTCAAAGGAAGCCCACCATGTCTATCTGTGATCCGGCGCTACGCACCGCGCTGCGCACCCTGAAACTGTCCGGCATGCTCGACACCCTCGATGCCCGGCTCGCCCAAACCCGCGACGGCGGCCTCGGCCACCTCGAATTCCTGCAAGCCCTCTGTCAAGACGAGATCGCCCGCCGCGAATCCGCCGCTCTCACACGGCGATTGCGCCGCGCCAAGTTCGAAGAACAGGCCACCTTCGAAGACTTCGACTTCACCGCCAACCCGAAACTGCCCGCCGCGATGCTGCGCGACCTGGCCGCCCTGCGCTGGCTCGACGCCGGCGAATCAGTCATCCTCTACGGCCCCGTCGGCGTCGGCAAAACCCATGTGGCACAAGCACTCGGACATCACGTAGCCCGCCGCGGCGGGGACATCCGCTTCGTCAAATGCGCCCGCATGCTCGCCGACCTTGCCGGCGGACACGCCGACCGCACCATCGGCCAGCGCATGCGCGAGTACACCCGGCCCCTGGTACTGATCGTCGATGACTTCGCGATGCGTGAGCACACCACCACCCAATCCGACGATCTCTACGATCTGGTCTCCGACCGGGCCATCGCTGGCAAACCCCTCATCCTGACCAGCAACCGCGCCCCCAAAGACTGGTACCCGCTGTTCCCCAACCCCGTCGTGGCCGAATCCCTACTCGACCGACTGATCAACACCAGCCACCAAGTCCTCATGGACGGACCCAGCTACCGACCCCGGAAACGACCCGGCCGCACCACCACCTAGACAACGCCCGCCCCGACCGGTAAGACCAACACGAGGCCCACACCTGGGGAATTACGTGACAGCAACCCCTGGGGAATTACGTGACCGACGACACGAGGACCATCGGCGACATCGAATCTGCCGTTGCCAGGTTGGATCTCGGAGGCGACTGCTTCTTCGAGCGATACGTCGCGGGTCAGATCGTGTCGTATGCCGGAGCGGTATTCCAGGGACAGATCGTCCAGGACATGACTCATCAGGCCGTCAAACTCCCCACCGATCCGACGTGTGCGCCACTGGCTTTCGAAGTGGTCAATGACGAAGTTCTGCTCAGCGTCGGCCGGGCGCTTTGTCAGGCGCTGAATCTCAGCGGGCCGATCAATCTACAGAGCATCCGTGATGCGGCCGGGAAACACTGGCTGATCGACCTCAACCTCCGGCCCTACGGCCCGATGCTTTCCTTTGAGCAGGACAAGGTCGATACCGCCGCTGCGTTTCTCTATGCCACCGCGATCAGCAGTGCGTGTCCTCGACAACGGACCGCGGTGCCGGGAACTCGAGTTGAGGCCTTTCCCTACGATGCCGAGAATCTCATCCGAGGCGGGCAGCCGTGGCGCGCCGTGGGCCTGTATCTTCTTCGTTCGTCGGCATTTTGGCGAATCCTTGGCGCAAATTATGTGCTGTACGTCTTACTGGCCGCTGCCGCTCATCGGGCTGACGCCATGCGGGCGCGTACGTGCAAGAAGAGCGGCTCCGCAATTGCGGAATTGACCGCGGCCGTCACGGCGACGCGGAAAATTCTCGTCGCGCCGCATCCACCAAGTACTTCCGCATAAATATTTGCAGTCCGCGATGTAGGACAGCGTGATCCCCGCCGGGCACGGCGGTCAGCTTCGGCGTCGACCCGCGACGTGCCAGTCGATTCGCCCCAATTGGGCCACGATGCGCCTGATACCACTCGTAGTCAGATGGGGACAAGACGAGCTCAGTACGCACACCCTTTTTCATAAGGGGAGTCATCAGCACTTCGGGAGCCTGCGTGTAACCCAAGTGTCCCAGAAGCAACCAGCCTGGATATGGCAGGTCGTCCCGTAGCAGTTTCTTGACGGTTTCCCACGTCCGCTGTCTCAGTCGCGGTGGGTTGTCGGGTGCCTCGGCCATGTATGCGAAGCGTTCGGCCACACCATCGACTCGCCGCCACGAATACAGCAGGAGATTCAGGAGCACCACCAGACGCACGCCATATCGCGAACCCGCGTACGCGGAATTCCATGCACCGGAGCAGATCCCAGTCATCATCAGGTTGCGAGACGGCACCCCCAGTGCATGGACGGCAGCCGTCACGTCAGATTGAGCGGCTGCTGAATGGATCCCGGTGTATTGGTCGTTCGCGATACCCGTCTCACCGACACCGCGGCGGTCGTAGCGCACCACGTTGACACCTAGCGTCGCCAGCTCCCGCGCTGAATCTGGCCAGATCCGCCCTGAGCCCACACGATGTTCGCAAGCCGTGTTGTGGATCAATACAGTGGGACCGTCCTCACGAGTTCCGGCGATTGCAGTTCTGATGCCAAACAACCGGTCAGGCCCGAGCTCGACGAACGACTCGACAATCTCCCGACCGTCGGGCAACACCTCGACGACGGCGGAACCCAGCAGGCCAGGACGAAACGGTACCGATTCCGACGCGCTGTTCGCATCCATCCACTTCTCGATCGCAGCCACCGTATCCGTCGGGATTTTGAAGAACACGCTTCGCGGCTCGAGAAACTCCGGTTGCCCAGAAATCACCTGCGCTTCGCAGGCCTGGACGTCGAGGCCGGCGAGCCGACGGTCACCGACATATTCCGGTCTGGTCAGCACCAGCAGGCGAGCAGCGTTGACCACACTCGGCATCTTCAAAGCGCTCAACTCAGCAGCAGCGGCGGACGACAACGGCATGCCGAGGAGTTGTACTGCGCCTACCTCGTCGGGCAGTTCGTCCGAGCCGCCATCGGAAACTGATACCCGGTAGAGCGACTGCTGTTCGCGCACATACCGACGACCATCGGTCACGGGGTCCCACAGGACCACGCACTCGAGCCCGGCAACCGACTCGGCGGCCACAGCCGCCAGCAGTGCGCCGGCTCGCACGCCGACGAGCGATACCCGCTGAACCCCAGCGGACCTCATGTAGTCGACCGCGGTTCGGACGCCCTCGACAAAGTCCGTCACAGCACTGTCGCGAGACTGCGCTCCGGTCGAGTCCCCGGTACCCGGGTAATCGAACCGCAACACCGCAAAACCCTTGGCGCACAACTCCTGCGCCAACAACTTCAACCCTCGATACGAATATAGCTGCTGCCTGCCGAGCGGCGGACAGATGATCACGCCCGCCCGCGCAGCTCCACCCTCAGGCGAATGCACAACGCCAAACAGTCGCGATCGCTCTGGTCCGAACCACGTCGGCTTCCCCCTCATGGCCGATTCCGGCCCTGTCTGCCCATCCACCGCGCCCCCGGTAACAAAAGTATTTGCCCAATCTACATGTATGTGCACACTATTGCGTCATCGCCGCCGTCTGTCGCGCACGTCCAACCCCCCGTTGCGAAGTGGACGAAATTGGGCTCGACAACACCAGTGTGCGCTTATGGACAGCAGTTTTAGCCAAATCGTGACTAGCCTGCCGCACCAGTTTCAACTCTCGGAACGTATTGTTTGGCGGCGAAAGCACGATGTCGCCCGGACCACAGTCCGCTGAACCCGGAACATTTGCCATCATCGACAATTTAGAGGGTTTGACATGACGACCAAGGGGCGGGGTGCAAAAACGTGGACGGCACTGACTCGAGCGGTGAGCATCGCGTCCACCGCGATACTGATCGCGCCGACGGCAGGTGCTGAATCGTCTTTCACGGGGGCCGCAGGCCGCCCATTCGCGAGCACAAGCGTGTGGAACAGCGCCATCACATCCAACCCGGCGTTGATAAGCAACTCCGCGGCCATCGTCGCCAGACTCAGCATCGGCCAGCACGTCGCCAATCTCAACGAGTTCGGAATACCGATCTACAACGCATCGGCCTCGTCGCCGGTCGTCTCCGTTCGATGCACACAAGCTTGGGGTCCATGCCCATTGCCCACCGCGGTGCGTCTACCGGCAGGTGCACTGCCCAACACAGGCAGCGACCATGCGCTGATCTCCATCGACTGGACCGCGAACCCCCCTGTTTCGTACGACTTCTGGGGTGCTGCGCAGCCGTCCGGCGGAACCATTTCGACCAGCTGGGGTGGCATCACGTACGACCTTGCAAACGGTTCGGGCATCGGGCCGGGCGGCGGCACAAGTGGATCCGCCACAGCCACAAACGTTTCGCGACTCGCCGGCGTCGTCAGGATGCGCGAAATCCAGGCAGGTTTGATTCCGCACGCACTGGCCATTGCATCGAGCCTCGCGTGTCCGGGGTACTTTCGCTACCCCGCATCGCATACCGACGGTTTCGACGCAAGCGCGAACTGCGTCCCCGAAGGCTCACGGGTTCAACTGGATCCGTCGATCAACGTCGGCGCACTGCCTTACGGGCAACAAGTGATCGCGAAGGCACTCCAGACATTCGGTGCGTACGTCGTCGACAATGCCGGGGCGTCCATCGCGGTGGTTTTCGAAAGTGATCCGAGCCTGATCGGCAAGCCCGGCCAGATTCCGGCTGCCTACCAAAGTGCCGGTCTCGCATGGGACTACTACGACATGAACGCGATTCCGTGGAGCCGCTTACGCGTGCTGCAGCAATGGGACGGCAACGTCGATGTCACCCCGCCGACCGCACCGGCGGGCGTCACTGCCGTCAGCGTCGCCCCGACCAGCGTCACGGTGGCCTGGCAGGCATCGAACGACGGACAGGGTTCCGGAGTCGTCGGTTACTACCTCTGGCGTGGCGACCCCTCGGGACAGTACTGGACCATGGTGGCGTCGGGATCGTCGGCTACCCTCGCCGACCGATCGGCCCTACCCGGCCAGACCTACCTGTACGGAGTGCGCGCTCAAGATGGTGTCGGCCGGCTGTCTTCGTCATCGAACATCATCTCGGTGCGGACACCTGTCGGTTGATCCGACCGGCAGATGACGGCCGAGCACGCGGTTGGATCACCAACCGAAATCACAGCGCAGACAGCAGTTCCGTCAGCTCCGTGTACATCCGGTCAAGCGCCGCCTCCACAACTTCCCCCGACACGGTGGCTTCGCAGTATGTGACGGAGACGTTGCGACTGTTGGTGGTGTCGGAAATCAGTAGCGTCATCGCATCGGGTCGATCGAGGTCGACGAACGCAGTCGCCAGTTGCGGCGCATCACGCACCCACGGTAGGTGATCGAATGGAAGCCGGCCCATATCACTCACGGACAGCCGAATCCGTTCTGTGCCAACGTCTGGTTCTGCGGCTCTCGTGCGGGTAAAGCCACCCAACAACGAGCGGAGCGCGCCGATCCCGATGGACATGATGGGCCATCCTGTTTCAGTCACTTTGCGCAGCTGAGCCGTGATCTGGTCCGGCGGCAATGTACCTATCCTAAGTGGAATCCCGATCGCGAAATTTCCCAGGGCGGCCGCATATTCGCGAGGCAGGTACCGCCGGCAATTGAACAACACCACCACATGCTCGTCGATGGGCAGCTGCACTGATCGCAGCGCGGCGAGCCACAAGGCTGACATCACCGCCACCCGCGTCGAGTCGGGCGCATGCTTGTCAACCCAATCCTGCAATCGACCGATCTGGCGCGCATCGAACCGACGTGTGGCGACTCGCCTCAACGACCGCCAATCGGCCACGGCGCCGGCTTCGGAAATACCAGAAGTTCTGCGCCGCTGTTCTTTTCGCAGAGTCCAGAGCGATCTCAGCAGCGCAGGGCGCCTAGCGTAGTGCCGCCACAACGCCCGCCAAACCACGGTATGCGGCAGATCCGACGGCAACTCCGGTAGTCCGGCAGCCAGCGCACCGATGATGCTCAACCCGTAATGTCCGTCACCGACCGCGTGTGGGTATTCGACGGCAAGGAAACCGCCGGAGACGAAGACGTCGGTTGGATTCCGCCGACCCTGGCGGTGTCCGATCCCGGTGAGAAAGGCGCCGAGATCGATTGAGGCAGTGTCTGCCACGACGTGAACCGCATCGTCGATGAGATCAGGACGGTACGGCCAGCACGCTTGGCTCTGGCTTGGCGCGATCGCAATCCTGGGGGTTGCCGAACTTGTGACTATCGTCGACAGTCGGGATTGCACCTCATCGGCGGTGAGCCCCTCCAAGGGTCCGACGACTGCAACTATCCGACTGCCGGACCAAGACCTGTCCAAGGGAGTGGAGCGATACACCCCGGTCACGTTGCCCCACCAGCGCTTTCGCATCGACATCAACATGCGGCTCCCCGCCATAATGGTCGCCACCGGTCCAAAGTTACCGCAGACGCGAAAACTTCCCGCGTCAGATGGTCATTTCGACATCATCGAACTCCATTTGCGTCGCTACGCAGCTCTGGGCAAATCGCCACGCCTGCTGCGCCGGGTTGATGGCATGATGGCGCCATGGCCCAGCTGACCCGGCGCGCCTTCATCGGTTGCGGCGCCATCGCCGGCGCCGGAGCCGTCGGCGCGTATGTACTGGGCACGACTGTTCGCCGGCCCCGTGCCACCGCACATCCGGCCCCCGCAACGAGCGGAGCCAATACTTTCCTCTCCGAGGCGCGGGGCGGCGTGTCAACCAGGTGGGCCATCGCACGGCCACCCGGCCGTGGTGGGCCGCTTCGCCCTGTCATCGCGTTGCACGGCAGGGGCAGCAATCTCGACGAGACCATGTCGGCAGACTTTCCGGACCGCCTGGATGAGATTGTGAAGGCAGGATTGCCGCCGTTTGCAGTCGTCGGCGTCGACGGCGGCGACAACTTTTGGCACAAGCGGGCCAACGGAGACGACCCGGGAGCCATGGTGCTCAATGAGCTGATACCGATGCTGGCCGGGCAGGGCCTGGATACGTCGCGGGTGGGGTTCCTGGGCTGGTCAATGGGCGGGTACGGCGCACTTCTCTTGGGCGCCCGGTTGGGTCGCGCCCGGACGGCGGCGATCTGCGCTGTCAGCCCAGCACTGTGGACCTCGCCTGAAACGGTGCCGGAGGGAGCCTTCGACGGCCCGGAAGACTATGCCGCGAACTCGGTATGGGGACAGCGCTCGTTGGCCTCGATTCCGATCCGGATCGACTGCGGTGAGAGCGACGGGTTCGCTGCCGCAACCAGAGCTTTCATCGCTCAATTGCCGAACGGCGCCGCAGGCGGTCTCTCACCCGGCGGTCACGCCCCCGCGTTCTGGAACCCACTGATGCAAGACGAACTCGCGTGGCTCGCGCCGCTCATGGCCCGATGATTGGTGCAGACTCTCAGCGCTTACTCGCTCTCGGTGCGCCCATAGATCCGCACAATTTCCGAGAACGCGGGTCACAGAACTCGGCCCGCTAGATGCTCGCTGCGACGGGCCGCGGAATGCTCGGCGGAAAGTCTCGCCGTTCACGAAGCCAGGCGGGCACGCGATCAGCGGCGATGGGCGTGCTGTAGAGATAGCCCTGCACAACGTCGCACTTGAATTGCTTGAGCCGAGCGGCAGTTTCGCCGTCTTCCACGCCCTCAGCGACGACGCGGGCACCCAGATGATGGGCCAGCGAAATGATGGAGCGGACGATTTCGGCGGCACGATCGTCCTTGAGGACAGATGCGACGAACTGCCGGTCGAGCTTGACTTCGTCCACCGGAAGGTCGCGCAGGTAACTCAACGTTGAATAGCCGCTGCCGAAATCATCGATCGCGACCCGTACTCCGGTGTGGCGCAACCCGTTCAAGACGTACTGAACGCGTCCCAGCTTGCTCAGCATGAAGTCCTCGGTGATCTCCAGCGTCAGGTCGGCCGCAGAGATCCGGCGTTCTTCCAGCGCCTTGGCGATCCGCCGGGGCAAGGCGATGTCAGTGAGGCAATTGGCGAATACGTTGACTGCCACGGGAACAGCCAGTCCCTCACCGCGCCAGCGGGCAACGTCGTCAAGCGCCCGCTCGATCACCAGATCGTTCACCAAGGTGGTCAGGCCATGCGAACGCACCAACGGCAAGAAGCGGTCGGGGGCCAGCAGGCCGAGTTCGGCATGGGGCCAACGCAATAGGGCTTCCACGCCCATCATGGCGCCCGAGATCAGGTCGAACTTCGGTTGGTAATACAGGCAGAGTGCCTCACTGTCGATCGCCTGGCGTAGCTGGCCCAGCAGCCGGACCGTCTCGGTCGGCCGTGCTCCCAAGGCCGCGGTGCGCGTTGTCGTCGCAGCGTCGTCGTCAATGTCGCTGTCCCTGCCGTGGATGTACGCACTTCGCAGGTGCGAGTTCTTGGCGATTTGAACGGCCGCCGCCGCTCGCGCGAGCAGATCGTCGGCAGTCAGGTCGGCTTCGCCCTCGGTGGCCACCGCCAGGCCGACGCTCGGTCGGATCAGCAGGTCGTGCCCGTCGATGATGAACGGGTCGGCGAATGCCTGGACCAGGCGGTCTGCCACGGCCCGGCCGCGCTCGACACCGCCGTCCATGAGTACCGCGAACTGCCCGCTGTCCAGCCGTGCGATGACATCGTCGAGGCCGACGCTCGATCGGATACGGCCGGCGGCCAGGTTCAGCAGGTCGTCTCCCGCACCACGGCCATAGGCCGCGGTCACCAACGCCAACTCGTCCATATCGAGACGCGCAACCGAAACGCCTTCGGCGGCATGGCCGGTCCGGGACAGCAAGGAAGACAGTCGGTCGCGCAACGAGATCGCGTTGTCGAGGCCGGTCACCCGGTCCTGCTCCAAGAGTTCTCGCGCGGCGGCCCGTAGGCGTTGGTTCTCGTTGAACGTCACAATCTGACGCACCACAACCCCGAGGCCATCCCGCACATCAACGCGATCAAGGACGCGGTGTTCGACGCCCTCAAGGCGACACCGATGTCGGATGCCAAGATCTACATCGCCGGTATCGGCTCCACCAACAAGGACATCCAAGAGGGCACCAAGTACGACCTGTTGATCTCCGCGCTGGCGGCAGTCGCGCTCATCCTGCTGATCATGGTGATCGTGACCCGCAGCATCGTGGCCGCGGCCGTCATCGTCGGTACCGTCGTGCTGTCCCTCGGCGCCTCGATCGGATTGTCGGTCCTGGTGTGGCAGTACATCTTCGGCATCCATCTGTACTGGGTCGTGGTGCCGCTCGCGATCATCCTGCTGTTGGCCGTCGGCGCGGACTACAACCTGCTGCTGGTGTCCCGGTTCAAAGAGGAGATGCATGCCGGCCTCAACACCGGCATCATCCGGTCGATGGGTGGCACCGGCAGCGTCGTCACAGCAGCCGGTCTGGTGTTCTCCGCAACGATGGCGGCGTTCATCTTCAGCCCCCTCGTGATCCTCGGGCAGATCGGTACGACCATCGGTCTGGGTCTGCTGTTCGACACGTTGGTGGTGCGATCGTTCATGACACCGTCGATCGCCGCACTGCTGGGCAAGTGGTTCTGGTGGCCGCAGATCGTGCGCCAGCGCCCGGTCCCCGCCCCGTGGCCGTCGCCGCAGAAGTTCGACGACGACGACCTGTCGCTCAGCGAGCGCTGACCGAACCGCGTCGGACGGCGTGCTGCGCGGCACGCCGTCCGGAGAACACACAGTCGGCGAGCGACAGCCCACTCACGTAGGAGTTGGCACAGATGCCGATAGCCGTGCGTCCTGCCGCGAAGAGGCCGTCGATCGATTGTCCCTCAGCAGTTTTCACGGCACCGGTGTCTTCGTCGACGATGAGGCCGCCGAGGGTGAACATCGGGCACGGATTGATCAGGCTGCGCTTGATCGAGATCGCGATCAGCGAGTACGGACCCTGTTCGATGGGGTGCACGTATTCGGCCGGCTTGCCCATCGGATCCGGGCGCCCCGCTGCCGCGGCCTCGTTGTGCTCAGCGACTGTCCGGCACAGTCCAACCGGGTCGACGCCCGCCTTGGCGGCGACAGCTTCGATGGTGGCCGCCTCCACGCGATCGGTCCGCAGCATCGCCTCCATCTGCAGGCGCTGGAACCAGATCGCCTGCTGCGGAAGCTGTTCGCGCGCCTGCTCGAGCAGCGTCCGGTCGGCCAGGATCCAGCCCCGCCCATTGTGGCCTTGCACCATCGCGTTGCCGATGGCTGCGCCGTAACGGGTTTCGTCGATGAAGCGCTGTCCGTGTTCGTCGACGACAAGGCCGCCGAGCATCGCACTGGGCGGCGTGATGAACCGCCACGCTGATACGTTGTCCAGCCGATCCACGGCCGCACCGACGTCGACAGCCAACCGCATGCCGCTGCCGTCGTCTGCGCTTGTCCCGAGCTGCAGGCCATCGCGATAGTCCGGAGCGTACTGCTGGATCAACTCGCGATTGGCGATATATCCACCGGCGCAGAGGATTACCCCTTTACGCGCATATACGTCGACCGTTCGGGCGTAGCGACGTTCGAGGGCGGCCAGCCGCCGGTCCATCGCCGCGCGCAGCGGCGGGTAATAGATACCGGGTTTCACGGACAGCGCGGCGTATGTCGCGTAGCGACGCTGCACCCACGCCGGAGCCTGCGCCAGGGTGCTGGTCCGGACCCCCACGACCCGGCCCGCGGCATCGGTCAGAAGTGACTCGGCTCGCGTGTGGAACATCGTGCGCACGCCCGCCCGACGCGCTGACGCCGCCAGCGGCTGATAGATCTTTTTGCCCGACGCGCCTGCACCCTTGGCCCGGTGGCCGCGCTGCACCGGCGGCGTGAGCGCACGAAAGTGCCCGGAGTTCTCGCTACCCGAGTAGTAGAGGTAGTACTTGTTGTTGGGGTAGGACGTCTTGTAGGGACATACCGAGGCCTCGAACGGCACGCCGTGTGCGGTGAGCCAGTCGATCATCGCGGGGCTACCGTCGACGAACCGCCGCAGTGTTTCCGGCCGCACCGAGTCGCCGACTTCGGCGTGGAGGTATTCGTACATCGCATCGGCAGTGTCATCGATGCCGGCCTGTTGCTGGACCCACGTGCCACCGCCTGCGTAGATGATCCCGCCGGACACCTGCGTGGCGCCGCCCCCGTTGAAACGATCGATGGCGAGGACGTCCGCTCCCTGAGCCCGCGCTTCGAGCGCAGCGCACGCGCCCGCGGCTCCGTAGCCGACCACAACGACGTCTGCGGTGACGCTGCTCATGGTGATCCCTTCCGACAGGTCTAGAACTCACAGTTTAGACTCTGAGTACAACATATCAGTTTGGATGTCGGTTCCACCTTCGCGAGGTCCCGCGGATCGCTCCCTCGTACACTTCGACTCGTGGTTGAACAGACCGGACGCGCAGTGCCCGCGGCAGTGGCGAGCAAGCTCTATGCCGCGGCCGACCTGATCGCCGCCAAGGGCCTGGAAAACACGAAGATCGAAGAGATCGCCGCCGCGTCCGGTGTCCCGAAAGCCACGCTGTACTACTACTTCACCGGCAAGGACGACATCCTCGGCTTCCTGCTGCGGGATTCACTGGGCGACCTGGCTCGTGACGTTGCCGCAGCCGCCGATTCCACGGGAAGCGGGCGGGAGCGGCTCATTGCCGTCATCACCGCGCAGGTCGCGCACACCATGAATCGGCCGGGGACGAGCATGGCACTGGTCGGTGACCTGGGCCGCGCCATCCGACTCCCCGACCTCGCTTCGGCGGTCCAGCATGCGTTCTACGAACCCATTTCCCGCGTGCTCGAGGCCGGCGCCGCGGACGGCACCTTGAAGCGTGTCGCGGATCCGCACACCGATGCGGTCAGCATTTTCGGCGCGGTCATGATGACGGCGCTGTTGCACAACGCCCTGAGTTCAAACAAGACGCAAAGCGACGTCGCCGGTGACGTCATCGACTTCGTCTTGAACGGCGTTGCCCCGGCGCGCTAGTGACGCCGCACGCGCCGGCATCGTGCCGTGGGTGGCGGCCGATACCTACCCCGGGAGTAGGAGGTCTTCGACCGATCTCCGACCACGGCACGATCCGAGCTGACCCCTCACCTTCATAGGCTGTTGAACACGTAGTGCGCCAATCTATTTCACGCACGAGCAAGAAGGTTCACAGTGAAAACCGTAGCGACCGTGAGGGGCGAATTCGCGCGAGCCGTGGCCATCTCGGCAGCATTGAGCGCGGCCATGACGATGGTGGCCACGTCGGCGTCCGCATCGCCGGCACATCGAATGTTCCTGCTCGCCAACCTGCACACCTGCGACTTCCAGCTGGTGACAACACAATTGGGTCGCGCAAGCGCAAAACCCTTCGCCGAGATCACCTCGGACGGGCGCATCGCGGTCGCTCATATCGACTTGACGAACGGCGCCGACGACGCGCGGTACGTGGTGCGGGTGATCCCGGCACCGCACGCCGTGCTGGGTTGCCGGTCCGGTGACCGCGGCATCACCACCGGCACACTCGTCACCGACGCCTTCGGTAGCGGCAGCATCACGCTGCAGGCGCCCATCCCGGCCGGCGCCACCGGCATGTGGCTGGCCGTGGACCTACCGTCTGCGCATTCGCAAGTCCCGGAGGAGTTCTACAGCAGCAACTACATCGCGCCGGTCTGATCGGTCGCCGAATCGTCCGGCCGCGGGGTTGTTCGGTACGCCGCCACTACGGCGCACCGATTCCCTTGACGAGCAGGACGACGGCGTCGGATCCGGCCCGGCGATCGACCGAGATTTCCTGGTACTCAGGTGAATTCGCCCATGCACGGAACGACGACTCGTCGGGGAACGACATCAGGACCACCTTCTCGCGATCCCAGTCGCCTTCGATGACCGCGGGTGCCTCGTCTGCCGCGAGGATGGTCCCCGCGTATTGCGCGAAGACGCCCATGAACCGACTCTGATACCTGTCGTACGCGGGTCGATCTGTAAACCGAAGCTGCGCAATGGCATACACCGTCATGCGGGCACGCTACCCCGTCGGCGCCGTCAGACGCCGGTCCACGCGCTGGCGATGCGCTTACCGATGTCGACGACCTTCGCCTGCTGCGCTTCGGGCGCCTCGATCCGGCGGCCGACCTGCTTGGCGATGACGCGCTTGATCTCCGAGTCGACGTCGGCCACGATCCGCAGCAGCTCACCGCGCAGTGTCTGCGACGTCACGTTCACGGTGATGTCTTTGCGCTCCGGCTTCGGGATATCGATGATCAGCAGCAGCGGCTCGGCAGCGCGAGCCGTGGCGATCAACGCGATCTCGCCGGTCACCTCGAACCGGGACCGGTCCACGCGCAGGTCGATGAGCAGATCGATGTCGAGGGGAATTCGAACGTCGAAAGCGATCATGTCGCCGTCTCTGCGTGTCACCTGTGGCTGCTCGATGCTGACCCGCGCCGTCACCCGCGCGATCCCGGCGGGGCCGGCCGGAAAGGGCCCGAGCTCAAAGGTGTCGCCGGCCATCGTGCCGAAGCCATCGGCAACGCGATCGGCGGTGACAGCGACCTCGAAGAACTTTCGGCCGAATTCCTCGTAGGTGGCAAAGTCGTGGGTCGACATCGGCACAAGGTCAGTCGACGGTGTGCACGATCAAGATGTCGATCTTGGCCTTGCGCGCAACGTCGGCGGGAACCGAGCCCAACAGGCGTCCTGCGGTCGTGTTCAGGCCGACATCGCCGACGACGATCAGGTCGGCGGCAACGTCGCGCGCCAGCGTAGTCAGCGCTTCGACGGGCGCGCCGATGACCGACCGCTCTTCCACGTCCTGGGCGCCCGCGCCACGCGCGAGTTCGCCTGCGTCGCGCAGAATTTCGTACACGTGCGCGTCGCCGTGCACCCGGTAGCCGGCGTCACGGCCGAGTACGTCCTCGGCGCGACGATCACTGGCCTTTTCCGGTGCGGCCGCTCGTGCCCAACTGCCCTTTTCGACTTCGTGGAAATGGGCGGTCGCAATCACCAGCTTGGCGCCCTGCTGAGCGGCGAACGTAGCGGCGTGCTCAACTGCCTTCATCGAAGAGTCTGAGCCGTCAGTTCCGACCAGGACCGTCCGATAGCTACCCATGGCTGTCTCCTTACGGGAGTGACGTCGAGACGACACTAGCGCGGACAGTCCGGTTGACGTGGGCTTTTGGCGTGCCTCGGAGGTACGCGCCGCCAGCGGCTCCGCCGATCGGTGGACATCGGTTTCCTCCCCCTCATCAACCGGTCGCCCGACAGACCCGGGACCGCCCGAGCGAGACGCTGTAGGCATCGCTGCACGGCGACGCCACCGACTCGTCCGGGAAGGACATCTCCATGACCGCCATGTCGATCGACACCATCGAACCGGAGCCGGTCGACCGCCCGGATGCCGCCCGATCCGCCGCCAAACGCCGCGCGATCGTCCGGACCGTCCTCGAGATCGGCACGCCGCTGGTCGCCTTCTACGGCCTCCGCGCCACCGGGCATTCCGAGTACTTCGCGCTCCTGGCCGCGACGGTCGTCGCCGGTGTCCCGGTCGCGTACGGGCTCGTGCGGGTTCGTCGGCTCGATCCCTACTCCGGGTACCTCATGCTGATGTTCGGGCTCACCCTGGCCGTCGCCCTGGTGACGACCGATCCCCGGCTCGTGCTGGCTGGGCAGACGCTCGTCGGCGGTGTGGCGGCGGCGGTGTTCCTCGCCAGCTGCCTGCTCGGCAAGCCCATGACGCAGTTCGTCGCGGCCCGATTCATGCCGGCCACCACCGAGCACACTCCGACCACCGCGTTATTGGCGTTGCACGTCCGACTGAGCGCCGTCGTCGGCGTCGGCCTGCTGATTCAGGTGGCCGTCCTGCTCGGCATCATCTTCACGTTCCCGTTCGACGTCGCCAACGGCCTGGTCAACGCCGTCGGTTCGGTCGTCGTCCTGGCCATCGGCGCCGTGGTGGCCCTCATGGTCCGCCGCTTCAAGCAGGCTCTCGCACCGGAAGTCCGGCGGCCCGGTACACGGCATCGATGACGGTCATGTTCTCGACCGCGTCCTGCGGAGACGTCTTGACAGGTTCACCACGCAAGACCGCACCGGCGAAGGCGTCCAGCTGATAGTCATAGGATGCGCGCCGCGGAAACCGTTCCACCCGTTTGCCTTTCACGGTGCGGACCGTCAGGCGGTGGTACAGCTGGGGCAGCACGGGATTGAACACCCGCAACTCGCCGTGGTCCCCGACGACCCGAGCGCTCATCTCGAGGAGACTCGTCGACCACATGCTGCAACGTATCCGTCCGGTATGCCCTGCGGGGTAACGCAATTCGGCGGTCATCGCACGGTCGACCTGCCGGTCCCGGAGTTTCGCCTGCGCCGATACGACCTCGGGAGTGCCACCGCCGAAGATGCG
Source organism: Mycolicibacterium sp. TY81 (assembly GCF_018326285.1). NCBI lineage: Bacteria > Bacillati > Actinomycetota > Actinomycetes > Mycobacteriales > Mycobacteriaceae > Mycobacterium > Mycolicibacterium sp. TY81. The sequence goes on along the minus strand of NZ_AP023362.1, from coordinate 2,215,216 downwards.
CGCCATGTGGATGGCGTAGCAGCCGGCGTCCATCGTCGCGCCGCCCGCCAGCGCGTAGTTGTACCGGATGTCGGAGAATTTGGGCAGCGGGAAGCACATCGCCGTCTCGACGTGCTGCAGCTTCCCCAATTCGCCTGAGGCGATGGTCTCCTCGACGCGCAGCGCCAGCGGGTGGTAGCGGTAGTGGAACGCCTCCATCACCACACGGTCGGAAGTGGCCGCGCGTTGGGCGATGTCGGCCGCCTCAGCGGCGTTGGCGGTGAACGGCTTTTCGCAGAGCACATGTTTACCTGCCTCGAGGGCAGCCCGAATCCACCTGCCGTGCAGCCCGTTCGGCAGTGGGATGTACACCGCGTCCAGCTCGGGATCCGCGATCAGGTCCTCGTAGGCGCTGTACGCCGTACCGATGCCATGGCGGGTGGCGAATGCGGCGGCCCGCTCTTCCTCGCGGGCTGCGACCGCGGCCACGACGACGTCGCCGCGGCCATTGGCCGGTTTGATGAGCGCCAACGGCGCGATCCGGGCTGCGCCGAGGATGCCGATTCGTACCGGCGCGACTGTCTCGCTCATCAACGGCTCAGCATTCGACGACATTGACGGTCACTGCGAGGCCGCCAGTCGAGGTTTCTTTGTACTTGGAGCTCATGTCCATGCCCGTGGCGCGCATGGTTTCGATGACCTGGTCGAGGCTGACCCGATGGGTGCCGTCACCTCGCAGCGCCATGCGTGCGGCGTTGATGGCCTTGCCCGCGGAGATGGCGTTGCGTTCGATACAGGGGATCTGGACAAGGCCGCCGATCGGATCACACGTCAGCCCCAAGCTGTGTTCCATGGCGATCTCGGCAGCGTTCTCGACCTGTTGCGTTGTGCCACCGAGAATTTCCGCGAGGCCGCCCGCCGCCATGGAGGCCGCGGATCCGACCTCGCCCTGACAACCGACCTCAGCGCCCGAGATGGATGCGCGTTCCTTGTACAGCGACCCGATGGCTCCGGCGGTCAGCAGGAATCGAACCGTCGCGTCATCGGGGTCGGCCTTACCCGCCGCCGTGTAGTGCAAGGCATAGTGCAGCACGGCCGGAATGATGCCCGCGGCGCCGTTCGTCGGAGCCGTGACGACGCGTCCGCCCGAGGCGTTCTCCTCGTTGACCGCCAGCGCCACCAGATTCACCCAATCCTCGGCGAACGCCGGATCCCGCTGCGGGTCTTCGGCATTGAGCCGCACGAACCAGTCCTTGGCCCGGCGACGGACCCGCAGGTTGCCGGGCAGGTAGCCGTCGCGCGACATCCCGTTGGTCGCGCAGGCGACCATCACGTCACGGATGTGCAGCAGACGCTCGCGCACCTCTGCCTCGGTGCGGGTCGCGGACTCCTGCGCCATCATCGCATCACTGATGGAGATGCGCTCACGGTCGGTGAGGGCCAGCAGTTCGGCTGCCGACGTGAAAGCGGCGGTCTCGCTGGTGCTTTCGGGTGAGGCGGCCATGGCCTCCTCGGTGAGGACAAAGCCACCGCCGACCGAGAAGTACGTTTCTCGGTACAGCACCCCGCCGTCCGCAGAGGTCGCCGTGACCGTCATCGCGTTGGGGTGACGGTCGATTTGCTGCGTCGGGTGCAGAGCGATATCGGATTCGGTGAGGGCAAGCACGATTCGGCCACCGAGCCGGATCTTCCCTTCAGCCCGGATGACCGCCAGCCGCCGTTCCATCTCATCGGTCTCGATGGTGTCAGGCCGGTAGCCCTCCAGACCGAGCAGAATCGCCGGCATGGTGCCGTGGCCGCCGCCCGTGGCAGCCAGCGACCCGTACAGGTCGACGTGGACATCGACGACCCGGTCGACCACATTGCGCGCGTTGAGTTCGTCGACGAACATGCCGGCGGCTCGCATCGGCCCGACGGTGTGTGAACTCGACGGCCCGATCCCGATGGAAAACAGATCGAACACGCTGATCGTCATGACAACTCCAGATTGAGCGGGAACTGTTCGCCAGCGTACGCAGAAGCGCCAGCGACGAGACTCGGTCGCCGACATTGATCGTCGTCGACGAAGGCACACCGCGAGTAGCGTGATCCCGGCCGGACGCTCTGCCACGGGAGATGGTGGACGTTCATCGAAAGGGGTCGACATGCGTCGGTTGGCTGCCGTGCTGTGCATCGCCGCGTCCGCACTCGTCGGTGCGTGCAGTCCCAAGGTCGTCGGCGGGTACTACGTCGAGGACGGCAAGGTCTATTGGACCGCCGGCATCGACTCGTCACCCCGGGTGGTGGCAGGCGCTGACGCCGAGTCCTTCCACAAACTCTCGAGCGGCTACGCACGGGACAAGTCGCACGCCTACTACCGAGGGGCTCAGATCCCCGGTGCCGATGCCGCCACATTCGACTGGCTGAATTACGGCTGGGCCAAGGACCGCAACCACATCTGGGCCGGCACTCTGCCCCTCAGCAACGACCCCGACCATTTCGTGCCGATCAACAGCGATCTGGCAAAAGACGGTCGGAGTGTCTATTGCAAGGACCGCGAGATTTCGGACGACCCAGCGCACTTCGAGATCCTGCGATTCTCCCCCGACGACCGAAACCTGGACTATGCCAAGGACATTCACACCGCCTACTACCGCTGCGAGGCGATCGCCGGGGCGAACGCGGCGACTTTCCGTCGCCTCAACGACAGCGTGTTCAATTACGCCGTCGATGATCAGCGTGCCTACTACCAGGACCGGGCTATCGTGGGCGCCAACCCACATACGTTCCGGGTGCTGTACGACACCGCCAACGAAGGGTGCGCCGCCGATGCGCAACACGCGTACCGCTGGGACACCGTCATCCCGAACGTCGACCCGCATGACTTCCCATCCGGCAAGCCTGTGACCGGGTGCGACGCGACGCAGGTTACGTTCGGGCCATGACAGCTGACCACGGAGAGCGTCGTCGTGCGCGCCGGCTCCTCATCATCGCGGCAGTGTGTGTGCTGACGCTGGCGGTCCTCGCGGTGATCGGCGTGAAAACCCGCGGTTTCGGCCTCATGGGTCCGGAGCCGCGTGCTGCGCAAGACGTCGCCCGCGACAGATGCCAGGCCGACGTGCGCAAGCAATTGGCATCGCCCGATTCAGCCCAACTTTCCGGCGTTCGGTCGGTTGCCGGCGCGCTGGAGACGGATGGACAGGACATGTTTCCGCTGATGATGGACAAACCGCTGAAAGGCGTTGACCGCAGCCGCATTACGGTGTGGAACGTGTCGGGGACGATCGACGCCAAGGCCGAAGCCGGCGGCACGATTCACGACCCCTTCACCTGCCGCGCCTACTTCGTGGACGGCAACCTGGCCGACACCTTGGTGCTGTTCGACCACGCACACTAGCCATCTGATTCACCGCGGGGGTGGGATGTCCTGTTGCCCTGCGGATTCGGCGGCTGCTGCGGCTTCTGCCGCCTCCCATTCTTCTCGTTCTCTGCGTTGGCGGGCGAAGGCTTCCCGGGCGGCCTCTTGTGCGTCGATGTCGGCTTGGTTGAGGGCGCGTTCGTAGGCATTGCGCTGCGCCTGGTCTTGTGCGCGGGTGCGGCGGCGGATGGGCATCATGATGCTCCGGCCGGGAGCCGTGGCGGTGTCCAGACCAACGGTCTCTGGTGGTGGATTGGGCAGTGGCGTGTCGGTGATCGTGCGGGGGAACAGGATTCGGCTTTCGGGCACGCTGATGTAGGTGTGCCCGGTCGGTGCGGTCCACACGATGGTGCCGTCGGGTTGTTGACGGTCCTGCCAGCCGTCGGGGCCGCCGTAGAACGTTTTCAGTAAGTGGTGTTTGCGGCACTTGGGGTTCAGGTTGCCCGGATGGGTGGGACCGGCCGGCCACGGCACCGTGTGGTCGATATCGGAGGCGGTGGCCGGGTGATCGCAGCCCGGGAACATGCACGTCATCGCCCGCATCCGCACGAACTCATCCATCGCGGCCGACGGCCGGTATCGCGGCACCTCATCCAGGTCGGCGGCGGAGGCGACCGAACGGACCTTCGCGCCCCGGGCGACAAGGTCCGCCAACACTGTCGGCGGGATCACGCCGCCGCCGAGGACATAACCGACCGGCGCCCGCACCGGCGCGGTCGCCGGCGTGGGCGCCGCGTCGGCCACCGGTGTGGACGTGCTGTCGCTGGCTGGTTCGAACGCAACAGGCGCCAGGGTTTCGGCGGCCCGCGAATCGGCCACCGGCGCAGGGTCGGACATAGGCATGGGCGTCGACGCCATGTCGTTCGCCGGCTCGGCTGCTGGCGCGGGTGCAGGTGCGAAGACCGGCTCAGGCGCGCGATCAGGTTGGGGCGTGAAGACCGGCTCCGGCGCAGACGGGGCCGGCGTGGGCACCAGCGGCGCGGCCGGGTCCCCGCTGAGCAGCGGGTCAGGCACCGGCGCCGGCAGCCCATTGGTCAGCACATGAATCATCACCGCCGTCGCCCGCGCATCAGGCCCAGCCGCCGGGCAGTCGGAATTGCCGCACTGGCAGGCCAGTAGGTCCCCGCGTGCTGCCAGGACTCCCAGGGCGTCAGCGCGGCGCTGCCCGAACGTACGCGGATCCTGGTCGCAAACCTGCCGGGCCATCTCCGTGAGCACCCGATCCAGCAGTTCGGCATCAGTAGCCAGGAGTGCACCCCAGATCGAGGCCACGCCGGTCTCGTCATCAGGCTTGCCCACCCCGACCCCACGGCGGCGCGCTGCTGAGCGGACTTTCAGGACTGCGGCGGGGTCGAACTTCTGCACCCAACCGTCGATCTTCTTCTCGATCTTCTTGCGCGACAACCCCGCCCACTCCGACAGTGCTCCCGCGAGCGCGGCGTCGATCACCGCCAGCGTGTTGGGGTCCTCGACCAGACGAGTACGCCAGCAGATCGCCCCGACCGTCCGCGCCGAGACTCCACCGTCGGCGAACACCGCCGCCACCCGAGGTAGCCGGAACCGCAACGCCACCGCGATCGACAACTGCCCCGACGCCTCGCGCTTCCCGATCCCCAGCGCCGCCCCGACTTCGGCGACCGCGGCGTCCCAGCCATCGCAGGCCCACCACTGCCGGCCATCCTGGTCATCGACCCGCAGCGCCACCAGGTCGGCGACGGCTGTCAGCCGGCCCGCAGCGCACTGGTTTTCCACCCGCGCGAAGTGGATCATCAAGTCGACCACGCCGGCATCGTGGACCGGCACACCGCCGGCCCCGATACCAGAATGTTCGAACATGTGTTCGAGTCTACCGCCAGATCCGACCATTGTCACGTGTTATGTCTCAGGACATCGGTGACACTTCCGCCTCGGTCCCGTGCACAATCGGTGCGTGACCGGCCGACCACTCAAGCCCTGGCACTTTGTCCTCGTCTTCGGCGTGGTGAGCCTGCTTGCCGACATGGTGTACGAAGGCGCACGCAGCATCATCGGCCCCTATCTGGCCACCCTCGGGGCGTCCGCCGCCGTCGTCGGATTGGTCGCCGGCGCAGGCGAATTCATCGGATACGGGCTGCGGGTTGTCGCCGGCTATGCCGTGGCCCGGACCCAGCACTACTGGAGCTGGACGATCACCGGCTACGCACTGACGGTGCTGAGCGTCCCGTTGATCGGCGTCACAGGATCGCTCGTACCGGCGCTGCTGCTGTATGGCACCGAGCGCCTGGGCAAGGCGGTCCGCTCGCCGGCCAAGGACACATTGCTGTCGCACGCGTCGACGAGCACGGGTCGCGGCAGCGCCTTCGGCGTACACCAGGCCCTCGACCAGACCGGCGCCATCGCCGGGCCGCTGCTGCTGGCCGCGGTGTTGAGCGCTCACGCCGGCGACTACCGGATGGCGTTCGGAGTACTGATTGTTCCGGGCGTACTCGTACTGATCCTGCTGGGTTGGCTCCGCTTTCGCGTTCCCGATCCGCGGAGCTACGAAGAGGAGGCCATTCGGGAAGCAACCGAACCCGACGCCGGTAGCCCTGCGGTACCGAAGCGGTTGCCCGCTCGGTTCTGGCACTACGTCATCACGATCGGGGTGCTGTCGTGCGGCGTCGCCTCGTTCCCGTTGCTCGCATTCCACGCCCAACGCACCGGGCTGCTGTCTGACGCTCAGGTCCCCGTCCTCTTCGCGGTTGCGATGGCGGTCGACGGTGCGGCCGGCCTCGTGATGGGTCGGGTTTACGACAAGCGCGGGCCCGTCACTCTGGTCGCGGTGCCCATTGCCGCCGCGTTGTCCGCGATTGCCTTCACCGGCGACCGGACCCTCGTATGGATCGGCGTTGCGGTGTGGGGCATCGTCAACGGAGTCCTCGACTCCACCGTGAAGTCAGTCGTCACCGAGCTGGTCCCGGTGCACACCCGGGCTGTGGCGTTCGGCTGGCTCGCCTTGTTGCGCGGTATCGCGTTGCTCATCGCCGGTGGGCTGCTCGGTGCGGTCTACGACATCTCCCCCACCTACACGATCGCGCTGATCGTGGTGGCGAACGTCGTCGCACTGATCGGTTTGGTGCCCATCCTGCGCAGGATTCAGCCGGCCATCCACTGAGTAGTCGCCTGCTGGGACACAGTTTCGGCCCACGGGCCGGCGTGCCTGTCAACCCCTACGTGCCCTGCCAGCGGGACGACCTGCAGAGCCGGAAATACCGATCGCTAACATGAATGCGCTGCTCAGCGCGATCGGCCAAGCGACCCGTAGGACAGATGAGTTGAATACACCAGAACTTGCCAATTGGAACACCCAGGAAGCCCTGGCGGAGGCGATGATTCCGATCGTCGGCACCTTGCACCGCACGCGCGGCGTCACCGTCCTGCTGCACAGCCGGTCGCTGGTGAACAAGTCGGTGATCAGCATCCTGCGCACCCACCGCTTTGCCCGGCAGATCGCCGGCGAGGAGCTCTCGGTGGTCGAGACCTTCCCGTTCCTGGAGGCTCTGGCGAATCTGGACCTGGGTCCGGCCAAGATCGACCTCGGCCTGCTGGTGCACGCCTACCGCGCCGACGAGCGTGGCCTTTCGGTAGCCGACTTCGTCGCCGACGCACTGTCCGACGTCACGGGCGACAACAAGGCCGAGCCGCAGGGCCCTCGTGACGTGGTGCTGTACGGCTTCGGCCGGATCGGTCGCCTCGTGGCCCGACTGCTGGTCGAGAAGGCCGGTGGCGGCAACGGCCTGAACCTGCGGGCCGTCGTGGTGCGCAGCGGTGGCGCCGACGACCTGAAGAAGCGCGCTTCGCTGCTGCGCCGCGACTCGGTCCACGGGCACTTCAACGGCACAATCAAGGTCGACAAGGAGAACAACCTCCTCATCGCCAATGGCAACGTCATCAAGTTCATCTACGCGAATGACCCGTCCGAGGTCGACTACACCCAGTACGGCATCAGCGACGCCATCCTGATTGACAACACCGGCAAGTGGCGCGACCGCGCCGGCCTCGAGCAGCACCTGCGTCCGGGCATCTCGAAGGTCGTCCTCACCGCACCGGGCAAGGGCGATGTGCCGAACATCGTGCACGGCGTCAACCACCTGGGCCAGGACGTCAACCAGCAGATCTTCTCGTGTGCGTCGTGCACCACCAACGCGATCGTGCCGCCGCTCAAGGCGATGGACGAGAAGTTCGGCATCATCCGTGGTCACGTCGAGACGGTCCACTCGTTCACCAACGACCAGAATCTGCTGGACAACTACCACAAGGCCGACCGTCGTGGCCGTTCCGCGCCGCTGAACCTGACCATCACCGAGACCGGTGCCGCCTCAGCCGTCGCCAAGGCGCTGCCGGAGCTCAAGGCCAAGATCACGGGTAACTCGATCCGCGTTCCTACCCCCGACGTGTCGATCGCCATCCTGAGCCTGCAGCTCAAGAAGGAGACGACGAAGGATGAGGTGCTCACGCACCTGCGTGAGACGTCGCTGTCGGGTCCGCTGAGCCGCAACCTCGACTACACCGCGGCGACCGACGCCGTGTCGAGCGACTTCATCGGTTCGCGTGCGGCGTCGATCATCGACGCCAACGCCGCCATCGTCGACGGCGATCAGGCGATCCTGTACTGCTGGTACGACAACGAATTCGGCTACTCGTGCCAGGTTGTTCGTGTCGTGCAGTTCCTTTCGGGTATCGAATACCCGACGTACCCGCGCAGCTGATCCACCTTCCGCCGAAACGGCATTCCGACAGACAAGTTCACGAGACTTGCTCTGCTGGAGTGCCGTTTCGGCGCTAGGAGCCTGCTGAATAAGGCGGTTTTGGGGCGGGGTGCCTCAAGGCGCTCTGTGGCGCGTGTGTGTTGTGAGTCAGACCCGAGGGTCGACAATTCGAGGGTCACCCCGCCGCATTGAGCGTGGCATCTGGTGCCGCGGGTGGCAATGCCCGGTCGTGTCAGGCGATGGCCCAGTGGGTGCCGGTGTGGGTCAGGCCGAGGGTGATCAGCCGGCGCAAGTTGAGGGCGGCGGCGCGGTGGTGCAGCCAGTGGTCGTTTTTTGATGGCGCCGCGGTAGCGGACTTTGCGGTTGCCGCGGGTCAGCCAGGCGATGGAGCGTTCCACCATGGGCCGGTGTTGGCGGTACTCGTCCCGCCACCGGGGAGTGCGCGCTGCTGCGCGGGCGGCACGTAGCAGCGGTTCATGCTCGCTGATAGTGAGGTTGCGTCCCCGTGACGCGGTGGTGCACTGGGCCCGTAATGGGCAAGTGCGGCAATGCTTCTCAAATCTCGCGCCACCTTTAGGTGCGATATTGACGGTGTGCCCAGCCGGGCAGGTCACGGTGCGGGCATCGAAATCGATAGCGAAGTCATCGCTGGTGAACCCGCCGGGCACCGGGGCCCGCAACGGCAGCGGTTTGATCACCGCGACATGCTTGAGTTCGGCGAGGGTGGCGCGGGCCGCGCCGGTGCCGTAGGCCGAATCACCGAGCACCCGCACCCCGGCCGGCTCCTCCTGCAGCAGGGCCAGCCCGACGACGGCTTCGTGGTTATCCGGGCCACTGGCTTTGGTCAGAGCGCAGTCGGTGATGATCCCGGTATCGGGTTCGATCGCGATATGGGCCTTGAAGCCGTCCTGCCGCCGGTGCACCGTCTTATGGGCGTGGCGGGCATCAGGATCCACGGTCGAGACGACCCGATCCGGAGCAACGTTCTGGGCGATGCGCCACTGCCCGTCGGTGCCATCAGAGCCTTCGACCGGTTCGACATCCTGCCCGGCGATCAACGCCAACAGCGCCACCGCCTCAGCGGCCCGCGGTCCCAGCTCCTGCTCGGGCAGATGCCCCAGGACCCGATGCGCGTCAGTAACCAGGGCGTCGATGAGCTGATCGCGGGCAGCCTTGTCGTTCCAGGCGATCGCCGGGCTTACCCGGGTCGTGGTAATTGTGTGCCGTGCAATGAGTCTCGATCACCTCGGCGGCGCCGGGGACGTCGCGGCCCACGCGGCGGATCGCGGCGATCAACTGGGTCACGGTGTCCCTGGGTGGCCACCGCGTCATCGAGGACCGTGGAATCCAATGCCCGCCGAGTCTTGCCCGCCAGTACCGCGGTCTGCGCGACCACCGTTCTGACCGCCTCGAAGATCCGGTTAGGGCGATCAGAGGCCGCCAGCCGGCGCCGCCAGTACGTCAGCGTGGTGGAGTGAAACGCCGGCGCGGTGACCGGCAGCCCGCACGCGGCTTTCCACCGCAGATCGAAGGTGACCGCATCCACCGTCTCGTTGTCGGAGAGCCCGTGCAGGGCCTGCAGCGTGATCACCGAGGCCATCACCTCGGCCGGCACGCTGGGTCGCCCCCGCCGTGACGGGAACAGATCAGCGAACATCTCCTCCGGGAACAGCTCGTGGCGATGAGCGGCCAGGAACGCAAACACGCTGTCGGGCTTCAGAAGATGCCCGGCAACCGATTCGGCATCCAACAACTCACGCTGATCATCAGAGCGACCCTGCACCCACCAATTATCAGCGAAATCCCAGGTCAACCCCGGCCGCCACACCGATTAATTCAGCAGACTCCTAGAGGGGCAGTCCGTAATGCGCGGCGATACCGGTCAGCAGCAACGTGATTCGATGCTGGAAGGCCTCGTCACCGAACGGGTCGTCACCCGATTTCGCGATGGCACGCAACGTGGGAAACTCCGACGGTGAACGTTTGGCGGTGAGCGCGAGAATCCGGGCCAACCATGGCTGCCCGCTCTCGGAGTACAGGTATTCGCGATGGGCCTCGGTGACACTGCCGACTGCCATGGTACTCACCGATGCCCATACCGCGAGGGCGTCGCTCGGCGACAAACCTTGCGCGGCAAGCGCTTCCACTGCATCGGCGGTGTACTCCATCTCGACGTCATGGCCGACCGCACCACTGACGAACTTCTCCACCAGCGCGGGTTCGGCGGCCAGCACCGACCGGATGTAGGACGCATAGTCGCGGAGCCAGGTCGCCCAGTGTCCGCCGGTGTACCGCGGCGGCGGTGAGTTCGTCAGGGCACTGACGGTGGCCAGGCGCAGCAGGTCGTGCTGGTTTTTCACGTGATGGTAGAGCCCCGGCAGGCTGATACCGAGATGCTCGGCGACCCGGCGCATGGTGGCGTTCTCGGTGCCGATCTCCAAAACCGCTGCGGCAATGGCACTCTGGTCGACACGCGGCGGCCGCCCCCGGCGGGGTGCTGCGTTGTTGACGCTCATCGGACTCTCCTGGCGACCACTTCCACATTCGGGGTTGACGATAACCGAGAGGACTTTTAATAATCAATATGAAAACTCGCCGGTACCCACAGAAACGACACGATGAACCGAGAAAACCGTCAGATCCTGCTGCGGCGCCGCCCCAACGGTCTGGTCTCCCCCGACGACACCGAGATGGTGACGGTGCCCGCACCCGTCCCCGCAGAGGGTGAAGCACTGCTACGGACGACCTATGTCGGCATCGACGCCGCTGCCCGCACCTGGCTGGACGGCGAACCCGGTTATCTCCCGGCGCTGGGGCTCGGTGAGGTGGTGCGCGTGGCCGGCATCGGCGAGGTCGTCGAATCTCGTTGCGATGCCTACAAAGTCGGTGACCTGGTCACCACGCTGACCGGCCTGCAGGACTATGCGATCATCCACGACGACCTGTTCAGCACGCCGGTCGTCGGGTACACCGACCCTCTCGCGGTGATGTCGATCTACGGCCCCACCGGGGCGACCGCCTACTTCGGCATGACGGGCGTCGGAAAGCCCCAACCCGGCGAGACGGTCGTCGTCTCGGCCGCCGCGGGCGCCACCGGATCGGTGGCCGGGCAGATCGCCAAGATCGCCGGCGCGCGCGTCGTCGGCATCGCAGGCGGCCCGGAGAAGTGTCGCGTCGTGGTCGAGGAGTTCGGGTTCGACGCCTGCGTCGACTACAAGGCCGACGATTTCCCGGCCGCCTTGAAGGCGGCCTGTCCGGGCGGCATCAACGTCTACTTCGACAACGTCGGTGGCGACATCCTCAATGCCGCGCTCGGCAATCTCGCCCACCGGGCGCGGGTGGTCATGTGCGGCATCATCACGACGTACCTCAACGGCGACCACCCCGGTCCGTCCAACTACGTGAATCTGCTGTCCACGGCCTCGACGATGCAGGGCTTCATCGCACTCGAGGAGTGGGCGCGGTTCGACGAGGCCTTCGCCGCGCTGAGTGGCTGGGAGCAGCAGGGCCTGCTGGTGCATCGCGAAACCGTTTACGAGGGACTGGAATCCAGCATCGACGCGCTGAACGGCCTGTTCACCGGGGCGAACATCGGCAAGATGCTGGTGAAGATCAACGACCCGGAACGGTGACGCCGCCGTGCTGACGCCCTTTGACGACTATCCGATTCACGCCTCGGCAGACCCGGTAGGCGTGCCGGCCAGCGGCGACCCCAACCACTACGACCGCTACTGGTTCAACGGCCACCAGCGTGACGGCGATTTCTACTTCGGTGCGGCCATGGGGCACTACCCCGTTCGCGGCATCATCGACGCCGCGTTCAGTGTCGTGAAAGACGGTGTCGAACATTCGATCTTCGCCTCGGGCGCGATGCCCCTGGACCGGTCGGCGACCATCGGCCCTTTCCGCGTCGAAGTCGCCGAACCATTGCGGACCATCCGCTATGTCGTCGAGGACAACGAGCAGAACATCTCCTGCGACCTGACCTTCCGAGCCACCACTGTGGCCGTCGAGGAGCCACGTCAACAGCGACGCACCGCTGAAGGCATCGTGCTGACCGACCACACCAGGCTGACGCAATGGGGGTCGTGGGAAGGGATCATCAGCGTCGACGGCGAGGACCTTGCGGTCAGGGCCGGTGAGGTGCCGGGGACCCGGGATCGGTCGTGGGGCATCCGTCCGGTCGGCGAACAGCTCGCCGTGTTGCGCCAACCCATGCCGTTCCAGGTCTTCTGGCTCTGGGCGCCATTGCATTTCGGAGACCGATTCACCCACTACGCGTTCCATGAGCATGAGGACGGCCGCCGGTGGCTGGAGACTGCCGCGGTCCTGGACCCGCTGCCGGACGGTGCGTCACCGTCCAGTCGCGTCGGCGTACGCGAGTGTTACGACATCGGCTACGAACTGGACTGGGAGCCCGGGCGGCGTGAAATCCGGCGGGCCCACCTGTGGTTCACCGATCCCATCGAGGGCGAGACACACATCGAACTGGAGAAGCTCTATACGTTCCGGATGCGCGGCATCGGCTACTGGCACCCGCACTGGGGCCACGGCTCCAATCATGGCCCGTACGAAATCGGCAGGGAATCAATCCGGTTGGGCGATTTCGATCCGACGGACTTCACGTCGCTGCACCTGCAGAACGTCGTGAAGGCGACCATGGGTGAGCGCACCGGGATCGGCGTCGTCGAACAGATCGCCATCGGTCCGCACACCCCGTCGGGACTCACCGGATTCCTGGACGGCTACCAGGGCTGACCCGGCACGGCAAAGATCTCCCCCGCTGACGCGACCGTCAGTGGCGTACGGCACAGTAGACCCCGGATCGGGGGCAGTCTCTTGCCGCATCAGCAGAAGGAGGGGTCGAGTTGTCTGACACGAGTGTGGTGGCACCGGTACTGCCGGACGGTGGCGTGTTGCCGTTCCCGCCGGTTCCATCCGCCAGCATCGCCGGCCGGACGCTGCAGGAGTCGACGTACCAGCCGCGGACCGTCCCCAAGCGGTTGCACGACGACACCCCCAACATCGTCATCGTCCTCATCGACGACGCCGGTCCCGGGCTGCCGTCCACTCTCGGTGGTGAAGTGACCACCTCGACACTCGACCGGGTGTGCGCGGAAGGCGTCTCGTACAACAGGTTTCACACCACGGCCATGTGCTCGCCGACGCGGGCCTCGCTGCTGACGGGTCGCAACCATCACGAGATCGGCAACGGGCAGATCGCCGAACTCGCCAACGACTGGGACGGGTACGCGGGCAAGATTCCGCGGTCCAGCGCGACGGTCGCCGAAGTTCTCAAACAGTACGGCTACGCCACCTCGGCTTTCGGCAAGTGGCACAACACCCCGGCAGAGGAAACCACCGCGGCCGGCCCGTTCGAGAACTGGCCCACCGGTTTGGGTTTCGAATACTTCTACGGCTTTCTCGCCGGTGAGGCGTCTCAGTACGAACCCAACCTGGTCCGCAACACCACGGTGGTCGCCCCGCCGAAGACTCCCGAAGAGGGCTACCACCTGTCGGAAGACCTCGCCGATGACGCCATCTCGTGGCTGCGCCGGCACAAGGCCTTCAATGCCGACAAGCCGTTCTTCATGTATTGGGCGAGCGGCTGCCTGCACGGCCCGCACCACATCATGAAGGAATGGGCGGACAAGTACGCGGGCAAGTTCGACGACGGCTGGGATGCCTACCGGCAGCGGGTCTTCGAGCGGGCCAAGGAAAAGGGCTGGATTCCGCAGGACTGCGAACTCACCGAACGCGACGAGACCCTGCCGGCGTGGGACGACATCCCCGAGGACGAGAAGCCGTTCCAGCGGCGCCTGATGGAGGTCGCCGCCGGCTACGCCGAGCACGTCGACGTGCAGGTCGGCCGGATCGCCGACGAACTCGATGCCCTCGGCTACGGCGACAACACCCTGTTCCTGTACATCTGGGGCGACAACGGTTCCTCCGGCGAAGGCCAGAACGGCACCATCTCAGAGCTGTTGGCGCAGAACGGAATTCCCACGACGGTGCGCCAGCACATCGACGCGCTCGATGAGCTCGGCGGGCTGGACGTCCTGGGCTCTCCCCTGGTCGACAATCAGTACCACGCGGGCTGGGCCTGGGCCGGCAGCACGCCGTACAAGGGCATGAAGCTGCTGGCGTCGCATCTGGGCGGCACCCGGAATCCGCTGGCGGTGCGCTGGCCCGCGAAGATCGCCGCCGACACCGTGCCGCGCGACAACTTCCTGCACTGCAACGACATCGTGCCGACGATCTACGAGGTGGTCGGCATCGAGCCGCCGCGCACCGTCTACGGCGAACCGCAGATGCCGCTGGCCGGCGCCAGCTTTGCCCGCACCCTCGCCGACCGGAACGCGCCGGGCGGCAAGAAGACTCAGTACTTCGAGATCATGGGCAGCCGGGCGATCTATCACGACGGCTGGATCGCGTCGGCGCGTGGGCCGCGGTTGCCGTGGGTGCCGGGGCAACCCCCGGGCATCGCGACGTGGACGCCCGATCAGGATGTCTGGGAACTGTACAACCTGGACGAAGACTGGTCGCAGGCCAACGATCTCGCCGCGCAGCTGCCGGAGAAGCTCGCGCAGATGCGGGAGATGTTCGCCATCGAAGCGGCCCGAAACGCCGTGCTGCCGGTCGGCGGCGGGCTGTGGGTTCCGGTGTACCACCCGGAATTGCGGATCGCGCCGCCGTTCCGGGAGTGGCACTTCTCCGGCGACATGATCCGCATGCCCGAGTTCTGCGCCCCGGCACTGGGCAACAAGAACAACGTGGTGACCATCGACGCCGACGTCCCGGAGAACGCATCCGGGGTCCTGTACGCCCTTGGCAGTGGCGCCGGCGGCCTGACCTGCTACCTCGAGAACGGCCACGTCCGCTACGAGTACAACCTGTTCATCCTGCAACGCACCAAGATTCAGTCCGACGCCGCCGTCGCGCCCGGCCGGCACACCATCACGGTCACCACCCAGTACGCCGAGCTGCGTCCCGGTGGCCCGCTGGACATCACCGTCGCGGTCGACGGCGAGACGGTGGCCGCCGGACAGGTGCCGATCAGCGCCCCGCTGCTGTTCACCGCGAACGACTGCCTCGACATCGGCACCTGCCTGGGGTCACCCGTGTCGATGGACTACCGCGAACGCGCGCCCTTCCCCTTCGAAGGACACATCCACCACGTCCACGTCGCCTACACGTAAGGCGGACGCCGTCCTGCCACGGCCCGCGCCATTGCGGACCGTGGCAGGACGCCCCCGAGTCGGGTCAGGTCACCACGTCACCGACGTTTCGACGTGGCCGATCTCCGACTTCTGCTTACCGCCGGCGTCGTGGCAGGACAGCACGACGTTGTAGGTGGAGAAAGTCGGTGCACCACTGAAAGTCTCGGTGTGGTTCCCGTTGGCGGGGACGCTGAACTGCCGGGTGGTCTTGCGCGGCACCAACGGATTCACCGAGTTCGTGGTGGCGACATAGTTGCACGTTGCCGCGAGATTCGACGTGTTCGAGACATTGAAGGCAATACTCGTCGCACCCGGAGCGCCGAACGACGCCTGAATCGCGTTGGTCACCTCGGGAATCGGGGCGCACTGTTGGCCGGCATGCACCGTCGGGGTCGGCGACCCGTCCGGGCATTTGATGTCCGCCTTAGCTGCCTATTGCGTGAACGTTCGGTACGTTCGCGGCGAGCCTGTTCCCCTGTGTCACGAACTCCACGTAGCAATGCGTTCGTCACATTGCTACGTGGGAGGTGCGGACTTGCTCGAAGGTGGATTCACTGTCCGGAGGATTGGTCACGCGGGCGGCCGGCAGTCGTACTGGATTTTCACGCCGTCAGGGGAACTGCACCGGCCGTCGCTGGATGTCTTGACCCGGTTTGGCCCGTCAACCCAAGAAACGTATGCCTACAGCCTGGTTGATC
This sequence comes from Mycolicibacterium sp. TY81, assembly GCF_018326285.1. NCBI lineage: Bacteria > Bacillati > Actinomycetota > Actinomycetes > Mycobacteriales > Mycobacteriaceae > Mycobacterium > Mycolicibacterium sp. TY81. Next base: position 2,199,195 of record NZ_AP023362.1, on the reverse strand, counting down.
ACCTGAATTGGCTTCATGTGAATCGCAAGCCCACCACCGCGGTGACGCTGGATGACCTGCGCCGCTATATGAATGGGCTCACCGGCGCAGCGGATGGTGTCTACGGCGTGCCGTGGCGAGCACCGAAGCAAAAACCGTTGGGCGCGGCGGCAGCAGCCAACGTGGCCACCATCGTGAAGGTCTACTACCTCGCCCTGGCGGCGAACGGACAGGCCAGCGGCGAACTGGTCGCCGGCTTCGAGACCGCGCCCAGGACGTCGAAACACAAAGGCTCGCGGCAGGTCACATCAAATCCGTTGGCGCCCCGCAAGTCTGCACGCCGACCACGATTCCTGGCGGACGCGGTGGTCGCGTCGTTGTTCGAGCCGTCGGTGCTGACCACCGCACGCGATCTGATGATCGTCACATGGCTTCACGACGGTGGCATGCGGGTCGGCGGCATGTGCGGCCTGCGTTTTTGCGACCTTCACCTGTCCGACAACCACCCGTGCGGCCAACGCGCCGACCCGCATATCCATATAGTCGGCCGGGATGACAACCCCAACCGGGCACGAGCCAAGGCGTATGCGTCTGCCGGTCTGAGCGTGGACGGCTATGTCCTGGACGGGGTGATCCGAGCGGTGAGCCCGGCGATGATCAGTACGTTCTACGGATATTTGCTTGACGAGTACCACCCGATTGCGCATTTGGTTGACCACGAGCAGGTGCTGGTGCATGTGCAGGGTTCGTCGCCGGGGCGGGCGCTGAGCACCTCGGCTGTGCGCAAGATGCTGCGCCGGTCGTGTGAGCGGGCCGGTCTCAATGCCCGGATCACCCCGCACGCGTTCCGTCACCGGGCTGCTGCGGCCTTGTACGCGGCGACGGATTTCAACGCGGAGATGGTTGCTCAGGAGTTCGGCTGGAGCAGTCCGTCGATGGTCACTGAGTTGTACGGGAAGTCGGCGAACCGAGAAGCGATGCAGCACCTGCACCGCTTGTGGGAAACGGCGCCCGGCTTGACCACCGGCACCAGCGGTGACGGAGCCCAGGCATGAGCGCTGAACCTGCAATCGAGCTCTCCGGACCCACACTGGTTGAGACCGCGTCGGACTACATGCAGCTGTCCGCTGAGCAGCGGTATGAGCTGATCAGTCAGAAGTTCCCGACCTGGCTACTGACGGAGCCGATCGTATTCCCGCGCAACCATTCCACCTACGGGTGGGCGTGCCCGGTCAACGGATGTGACGGCGCGATCGGAACAACCAACACCAACTTGCTGTGCATCGCGCACGCACGCGAATTCACCCTGCTTCGTGGGTCAAAGACGCTGGCGGAGTTCGCCACCACCGCTGCGCCCACCGGTAGCCGGAGTTGGGCCTGGGCCTTGGAACGCCGAAAAGGGTGCTCGATCTGCGGTGACAACCGCGAAGCGGCGGGCAATGGATTGTGTTCTCAGCACAATAAGCGCCTGCGACGTGCTCGCCAGCAGGGCATTGACGAAACAGACTGGCGTGCAACACAAGAACCGTTGCCACCGTTCGATGACGAGTGCGCGGTGCAGCTCTGCGTCCGAGACGCCGACTGCGGTCAATTCAGCGGCGCGCACAAGCGCCCGATTTGCCGCACCCACCTGCAAAGCTGGAAGCACTGGCTCACGCAAAGGGGCGCTGAACGTTCCGTGCAGGCGTTCGAGGAATGGTTGTCCTGGCCGGTGACTGTTGCCTCGACCAGGACGCTCGACAGCCGCGGCGAACTGCACTTGGCGGCCTTGCCCCCAAGTTTGCAGCGCGAAATCCGCTACGGGCTCGACCGCCACGCCAAAACGGCGAGGCGCACGCAGTGGCGGCCGATGGATATCCAGGCGGTGGTGGATCGGCTTGCCGCGGCCGGTGCTGTGTCCCTGCTGGACCCGATCGTGGAGGAGATCGCAGAGGATCAGGAAAACAGGCCCCAGCAGCGCATCTGTCGGGATCTGCCCGTCGCGGCGCGGAGCCTTCTGTTGACCAAGCAGACCGCGAAGGACGCGGGCTGGTTTGATCATGTCTTCTCCGGCGGGAAGCAGTTCTCTGGTAGTCAAATTGGTGAACGTCGTCGTTCAGTATGGGACTTGAACCGCATCTCCCAGCGGTGGCTGCGCGATGCCCTGTGGGATTACCTCTACGACCAGTCCCTCGAACCCGATGGGAAGCGGATTTCGGCGGGGACGGTGTTTTATCGGCGCGCTGGTGTCGGGCTGCTGTCGTATGTTCTGGAACAGATACGGCCTGACCACGGCAGCGATCCGTCGCTGCTGCACGCTGCCGACGCTCACGCGATCAAAGAACTGATCAACCTGTGGTTCACCGAGAAAATCCCTGTTCCAGCTCTTATTGACGTAGCCAGAAAAGTCGACGGGGTGATGACCGAGCGGTCACGCCACATCTTGATGCGTAACGCCCATATTGTGCTGGCGCACAATAAGGAACGCGGCCGGACATCGACAACACCTGAGGATTTCCTTCTGCGGTTCCCCCGACTTCCCGGTTCCCGCCAGAAGCCCGCTGCCCCGACCGTTGAGCTTCGGTGATTATCAACTGCTCGTAGATCCCGACAGCCTGCGTGCACTCGACGAATTGGACTCCGCAGAGGTGGGCCTGTCTGACGTGTGGCTGGTGCAGGCGTTTCAGGGCGGCCGGATCAGCGAGGTCCTGAACCTGCGCCTGGGGTGCATCGGGCTGGTCGGGGTGGCGCAGCCGTACCTGTGGCGCGACATCAGCAAAGTCAACGTGGTCGATTACGGAATACCCTGCCACGTACCGGTTTACGAGCGGCTGCTGCGCCGCCAGGCGATCACCAAAGCCAAACTCCGTAACCGTTACCGCAAACGCCTCGCCGCGCTCGACGGCCGCGGGCGCGAGCGGCTGGAGGCCGAATGGGAACGGACCATGCCGCTGTTCCCCGGCGCGCACCTAAACCCCGATCTGACCCTGGAAGTCTCCTACACCTCGTTCAGCAAGACATGGAAGAAATGGTTCGCCGGCCTGGGCCTGTCCGGGATCACCACCCACCAGACCCGCGCAACGCTGGCAACATCGCTGCTCAACAACGGTGCACCGGCAGAACTGGTCCGCCAACTGCTCGGCCATTTCTCCGACGAAGCACTCGCACACTACGCCCGCTACAACGACGCAAGCATGGCCAAGCACCTCAAGCAGATCTGGGCCGCCGGACCAGGAACCAACAAACCCGGCACCATCCTGCTGCGCCCCGGCGACCTCGACGCTGACCCGGCGACGCTTCGCGACAGGATCGACCTCGCGGTCATCCCGGTCGAGCACGGAATCTGCCGGTACGGGCCCGTCGTCGGCGGCGAGAGCTGCCCCTTCGCGAAGAACTGCACCAACGGCCCGCAAGGCCCGTGCGAGCACTTCGCCCTCACCGGCGCTGATCTGGCGTACTGGGAACGCAAGCGCGACGCCGCTTTCCATTTCGCCGAGGGCGCCCCTAACGAGGACGCCCGCGACTACATCCTGTCTGCCTGGGACCCGTGGCAGCCGGTTCTCGCCGGATTACGCGAAGCCCTTGATGAGCTCGGCCTGCTCGAAGAAGCCGAAAAGCTCGACCTGCGCAGCCCCACCCATGACTACTTCCATCCGGTGTTCACCACCGGCTGGACGCTCGACCAACTCACCCCACCGGTTCAAGGATCGGAGACGACGACCGCATGACTACGCACAGTCCAAAACCACGAGTTGCCGCAAAGCGCCGACGCCCAGTGGAAGCGATCGAGAAACGAGCACACCGCAGCATCGAGTGCGAACAACGGGTCCGAAAAGCGTTGAACAGACTCACGAAAACCGGGATTCCATTCACCGTCAAAGACGTGTGCGACCTCGCCGGGGTCGGCAAGACATTCATCTACGACCCGCGCCATCCCGAACTTACCCAGGCCATCCTCGACGCGCGCAACGCCTCGCAGATCGCCGTTACGACCCGGGCAGAAGACCGCGTTGACGGTCGAACCTCGTCCTGGCGCGAAAGAGCCATCAACGCCGAATCCCACGCCAAGAAGCTCAAATCCGACCTAGCCGACCGGGATTCACGCATCGCCGACCTTGTCGGTCAGCTCTACGACCCCGACGGCGTGCATCTAGTAGACGAGAACGCCCGGCTGAGAGGCCTGCTGGCCGTTGCGAATCAGAACCTCAAAGACGTGCACACCGAAGTCCAGAAGCTCACGCGATCGCTCGACGCGGCACGAGCCAACGTCAAACGGGAGCGCCAACGCAACGTGACTCAGCTGTTCACCGCCGACCACCCCGTCCAGCAGTAGGCGTCTCGTAATGATGGATACGGGTGTGTGCGATTCAGGTGTGCGATCTAAGTGGGCGATGGGGACCGGGTTTTCGACGGCTGCTCGCATGGTCTGGTCGGCGGCGATCGCGGTGACGGTGTCAGTGTTCTCGCTCTTTTCGATCGGGCAAGTCCGTTGGCCGGCAACGCCTCACGGCGTCGGACTCGAGGTATGGACCTCGGTGGGGCAGGTGGTCTGTCTGGTCGCGCTCGTTGGTGCCGGTTGCCTGTGGCGCCGCGGCCGCAGCTACTCGCGAGGCTGATCGCGGTGGTATCTCTGGCCGCATTCGTGGTCGTCACACTCGGCATACCCCTTGGCGGAACCAAGCTGTACTTGTTTGGAATCTCGGTCGATCAGCAGTTTCGCACCGAGTACCTGACCCGGCTTACCGACAGTCCCGCTTTGGCCGACATGACCTATACCGGGCTGCCCGCGTTCTACTCGCCGGGTTGGTTTTGGATCGGCGGCCGTGCGGCACACCTTGCCGGCATGCCGGGCTGGGAGGTGCTCAAGCCCTGGGCGATCACATCGATTGCCATCGCCGCCGTGCTGGCATTCGTGCTGTGGTCGGCACTGGTCAAGTTCGAACATGCGCTGATAGTCACGGCCGCGACCACCGCCACCATGCTCGCCTCCGCTTCAGCGGAGCCTTACAGCGCAATAATCACCACGCTGCTGCCACCGGTGCTGGTGCTCGCCTGGTCAGGTTTACGCGCAGAAAGTGGCGGGCACCGCGCCGGTGGCTGGGCCGCAGTGATCGGCGTCGGCATGTTCCTTGGCGTGACCGCGACGTTCTACACGCTGCTTTTTCGGCCTCGGCGCTCTGACCGTGACGGTGATGGCCGCCCTGCTGGCGGTCACTCGACGCAGCACGCAGCCCCTGGTGCGTCTGACTGCCATGGGGACTATCGCCATCGCCATCGGCCTGACGACATGGTCGCCGTTTCTTCTGCGGGTGGTGCGAGCACCAGTATCCAACACTGGAAGTCCCTGGCACTACCTGCCCGCGGCCGGTGCGGTGCTGACCTTTCCGATGTTGCAATTCACGCTGCTGGGGGGGGCGCTCTGCATGCTGGGCACGCTCTGGCTGGTAGTACGGGCCCGTTCGTCAGTTCCAGCCGATGCTCTAGCCATCGGAGTAGTGACCGTCTACTTGTGGTCACCGCTGTCGATGCTGGCCACGCTAGAGGGCACCACTCTGTTGTCGTTTCGGCTGCAGCCCACGCTGACCACATTGTTGGCCGCCGCCGGAGCGTTCGGGTTTATCGAGGCGACGCAGGCCCTCGCGCATGCGCGGCCTGCGTGGAGCCGCAACATCGTTGTCATGGCAGCCGTCGTCGGAGCCGTCGGGGCGATCGCATTCGTTTGCGACATCCCCAACACGTTGAGACCCGACCTGGTGGTTGCGTACGCCGACACCGACGGTGACGGCCACCGCGCCGACGGCCAGTCGGCCGGGGTCGAGCGGTACTACGCCGAGATCGATAAGCAGATCACCAGCACGACGGGCCGCCCCCGCAACCAAACCGTCGTTATGACCGCCGACTACGGCTTCCTCGCCATCTACCCGTACTGGGGGTTCCAAGGGCTGACCCCGCACTACGCTAACCCGTTGGCGCAGTTCGATACTCGCGCAACAGAGATTGAAAGCTGGCCTGAGCTCACGACATCGGCGCAACTGGCCGCCCGCCTCGACGGGTTGCCATGGCCAGCGCCGACGGTGTTCCTCATGCACCGCGGCGCCGACAAGACCTACACGCTGCGCCTGGCCAAAGACGTCTACCCCAACCAACCCAACGTCAAGCGCTACACCATCGAACTGGACTCAGCTCTGTTCGACGGCCCGCAGTTCACCGTCATCGACATCGGCCCGTTCACTCTGGCCGTCAGAACGCTTCTGCCGCGACAAAACCTGGTGACTCCTCCCTCGCGATACGGGGGTGACAAATGAACCGGTTTCAGCAGTGTCGCGAACGCGTTCTCAATATTAGGACCAGGTCAAACAATGACCAGAATTAATTTTCGGCAACTAATGCCGGTCAAGGGTGCTGCCTCACACTGTTGTCCCGCAGGCACCGTCGAAGTCTTCGATCCCGGCGGGCAATTCACCGGCGCCTCCTGCGGTTTTGCGGGCGGGGTGTAGTTGTAGTCGGCCCACGGCCCGCACCAGTCGCCTTCGAAGTCCTTCTTGCGGCAGCCCTGGACGCCGATCTTGAAAGCCTTGCCGCCGTTGTCATGTCCCCACCGTGCGGTGGCGCCGTTGATGCATTTGAATTCGTATTCGGACTGGATGCCGTTCCACATGATGTGTACCGCGTCGATGACGTAGTCACCGTGCACGCGAGCACATCCGCCGATGATGCACGTGACGTGGACGTCGCTGTCGGGCGTACAGTTCGCGGTGAGCCCGTTCGACAACTGATCGGCGCTCGCCGCCGGCGGCAGCATCAGACCGAACGTGCACAGACACGCGACCAGAATCGGCGTGACGATGCGTCTCAGATTTCGCCTTCGACTGGGCATGACATCTCCTCGGGCAGCGGAACATGGCAGACGGATCGCGGTGCGCTGGCCAGCTCGAACCACGGTTCGACGCTACGTCCGCGTCACGGCCCGGCAAATAAGGGAACTCCCTATGATGTGCCCGCCGCCGTCAGGCCGGCCGGATCACCGCTCGATCGAATGCACCAGGTCGATGGCGGCACCGAGCGTGGTGAACCGTTCCTCGAGAGTGTCACCCGCCGGGTAAATCCGGACGGTGTCGACGCCGGCATCGCACCACACCTGAAGGCGATCGCGCACCATGTCCGCGGTGCCGATCAAGGTGGTGGCCAGGATCATCTCGTCGGTGATCAGCGCCGCCGCACCGTCGCGGTCACCGGACTGCCAGCGTTCCCGGACCGCGGCCGCGACCTCGGCCCAGCCCTGCCGGCTGTACGCCTGGTTGTAGAAGTTGGTCGAGGCCGAACCCATCCCACCGAGGCTGAACGCCAGCTCGGACTTCCGGGCGTCGATCAGCGTCTTGAGATGGGCCTCGTCGCGGGCGAACGACACCTCGGCGCCCTGGCAGATGTCGAGATCGGCACGCGCGCGGCCTGAGCGCCCGAGACCGTCGTCGAGGTGGGCGAAGTAGGCGTCGTCGGCACCTTCGGGGACGAAGCTGGTGCCGAGCCAGCCGTCGGCGACCTCGCCGGTGAGCCGCAGCATGGCGGGTGTGAGACTCGCTATGTAGAGCGGCATTTCGTGCTCCGCCCGCATCGACAGGCGCATCGGCTTCACGTCACCGCCCGGCAGCGGAATCTGGAACTGGCTGCCGCTGTGCGTGACCCGCTCGCCCGCGACAACTTGCCGGATGATGTCGATGGTCTCCCGCATCCGGCCCAGCGGCTTGGCGAACGGTACGCCGTGCAGTCCCTCGATGACCTGGGGTCCCGATGCGCCGAGGCCCAGCAGGAAGCGCCCGCCCGACAGATTCGACAGCGTGATCGCGGCCTGGGCGATGGCCACCGGCGTCCGGGTGCCGAGCTGAATGATGCCCGAGCCCAACAACATCCGTTCCGTGCACGCGGCGTAGTACCCGAGTGCCGACGGCGCGTCGGATCCCCACGCCTCGGCGACCCAACAGATGTCCAGGCCCAACTTCTCGGCCTCGGAGACGAAAAGCCTTTGATAATTCCAGTTTCCGAGGCTCGCAGCCTCGACCGTCGTCGCGGCGCGCATCAGCTCTCGGCCCGCTGCTTGATGTACGCCAGCGCGCACTGCATCCCGGACTCGAATTCGCGCAGCCGGTTGAAGACGATCTTCTGTTCCTTGTCGGGCATCCGGGCAATCGCCAGAGACAACCCTGACGGTGCGGGGCCCATCTGGGCCCATTCCGCCAACCGGGTCCCGGTGCCGTCGGGTTGCAGGCTCAGGCGCCACGTTGCGGTCGGGTTGCCGGCATCGCCGATGGCCCAGGCCATCACATGTTGTGGTTCGTACTCGACGATCTCGCACTCCGTCGACCACTCCCCGAGTGCGGGATGGCTGTTGTGGCCGACGAAACGGGCACCCACACGCGGTGCGTCACAGTCCCCGAGCCATTCGACCCGCTGCAGCTCGGGGCTGCACTCGGGCATCACCGTGATGTCCGACGCCACTTCCCAGACCCGTGCCACGGGCGCGTCGATCCACGTCGACACCTCGACGGTCGGGGCGTCGGCATACACCGCACCGGTCCATTCCATGGTCTCAACTTCCCTTCGGGGTAGGTGCGCCTGCGGCAAAGAGCGTCCGGGCTGCCAACAGCAACTTCAGTTCGGCGTTGACATCATCGAGCGGCTGCAGGCTCGACGTGGCCCGGCACATGGTGATGGCACCTTCGATGGCACCGAGCGACATGGTGGCCAGTCGGCGGGCAACCACGGTGCCGACGCCGTCGGCCACCAGACAGTCGGTGACCAGCTGGTGCCAGGTGCGGAAGATCTGATTGGCGTGCTGCGCCAGCGCCGAACCCGGTGCGGCGCTGACGGCAATGGACACCACCGGGCAGCCGACCGCAAAGTTGTTCTGGCCCAGCAGCTTCCGCCAGAATCCGGTCATGGCATCGACGACGGCCGCCGGGCCGTCCGGTGCCGCCCTGGAGATCAGCCGGGAGATGGCATCACCGCTGAGCTGCGCGGCCTCGTCGATGATCTGAGCGCGCCCGCCGGGAAAGTGATGGTAGATGGAGCCTCGCGGCGCGCCGCTGCGGCTCAGCACATCGTCGAGCGTGACACCGTCGACGCCCCGCTCACGCAGCAGTTCGACGGCGGCGACCACCATCGACTGGCGAGTGTCGGGCGGCATGGGGCGACTCCTGACGGGCGGAACGATTGACTCGAATTATGATCGTGTTCATATCGAGGAGTCAAGAACCGCCCGCATCCGACGCGTGCGAGCAGTATGGACGTGCGTCAACGCACCCGAATATGAGGCGATTCATAACCGGCCGCGTGGCGCCCGGCGCTTACAGCGAACCGTCCAGATAGGCGGCTCTGCAGGCGCGGCGCGCCAGCTTCCCGCTGGTGGTGCGCGGGATGCCGCCGGCAGGCAGCAACCGGACCTCGGCGACGGTCACGCCATGACGCTCCGAAACGAGCGCATGGACCGACTCGATCGCGGGCCGGGGATCATGGCGCGCCGTGCCCGAGGCACGTTCGGCGATGATCACGAGCTGTTCGCCATCCTCGCCCGGCACGGTGAAGGCGGTCACGTAGCCGCGCCGCACCAATGGTGACGCGTCGGCGGCCGTCGTCTCGATGTGCTGCGGATAGTGGTTCTGCCCACTGATCGTGATGACGTCGGCGAGACGACCCGTGACGTACAACTCGCCGTCGAGGTAGAAACCCAGATCACCTGTCCGCAACCAGGATCCGTCGACATCGGCGCCGTCGGCGTGACTGTTCAGCGGCAAGGTGCTGCGCAGCCGAGCGTGGAAAACCTCTCGGGTCTCCTCTGGCCGGCCCCAATAACCACGGCCGATGTTGTTGCCCTGCAACCAGATCTCGCCGACGCGACCGTCGGGCTGTTCGGTTCCGGTGACCGGGTCCGCCAGCACCACCCAGAGACTGCTCGCCGGCTGCCCGCACGCCACCTGCGCGACCGCGCCCGGTGCGTCCTCGGCCACCGGCACCGCCACACCGGACGCCAGCTGCGCGCGGTCGAAGTACCGCACCGTCGCCTCCGCGTCGGGCGCGATGTTGGACACGAAAAGTGTTGCCTCGGCAATGCCATAGGACGGCTTGATCGCCGTCTTCGGGAGTCCATACGATTCGAAGACCGCGTTGAAGCTCTTGATGGCGTCCATGCTGACGGGCTCCGAGCCCACGATCATCACCACGTTCGCCAGGTCGATGTCGTCACCCGGGCTCGGCGCACCACGATGCGCCGCCCATTCGTAAGCGAAATTCGGTGCCGCGGTGACCACTCGGCCGACCTTCGAGCCGTCCGACAACGCCTGGATCCACCGCAACGGCCGGCGGACGAACGCCGTCGGCGACATCAATGTCGAGTGCCCGCCGTACACGGTGGGAAAGCCGATCATCGACAGACCCATGTCGTGATACAACGGCAGCCAGCTGACGCCGTGGGTGTTGCGATCCAGCATGTCGATGGACAGGATCATCTGAATCAGGTTGGTGCCCACCGCTTTATGGGTGATCTCCACGCCGACGGGCGGGCGGGTCGCCCCCGAGGTGTACTGCAGGTGCGAGACATCGTCGATCTCGAGGTGGACGGGTTCGAACGAAACGCCCTCGTCGTCCGGCACCTCGTCGATGGCGACGACTGCCGGCGTGCCCAGGTCCGGATGCGCGGCGAGGAATTCAGTGACGGCCGGCCGCGCCGCCGCCGTCGTCACGATCGCTGCCGGTCGCGCATCGTGGAGTGCGGTGTCCAACCGCTCGGCATGCCCCGGCAATTCGGGCGCGAACAGCGGTACCGCGATGGCGCCGGCCTTGATCGCCGCGAAGAACCCGGCGACATATTCGAGGCCCTGTGGCGCCATGATGGCAACGCGGTCACCGCGCTCGGTGACGGACTGCAGCCGGGCCGCGATGGCCGCCAGTCGCACCCCGAGTTGGGCCCAGGTCACTTCGTAAGTCCGCGCTTCGGTGCCGGAGTAGTCGAGGTAGCGGTATGCCACCATGTCGGGGAGATGCGCGATGTTCCCATCGATCAGGGCGATCAGCGTCGCGCCGGGCGGCAGCGTCACCGCCCCCGATTCGTCGACGCAGTCCTCGATCTGGAAAAGGCCGCTGCCCGGTGTCATGGGTCCAGCCTATGCGCACCCTTGAAAATGGCTGCGCCGCTACACATCTATCTGTAGTTGTTCACCGCCGCGACCACTCGTCGGCCAACAACTCGTAGGAGCGCACCCGGTCCTGGTGGTCGTGGGTGATGGTGGTGATGATTAATTCGTCGGCCCCGGTCGCGTCGCGTAGCCGTTCCAGCTTGTCGGCGACCTGTGCGGCGGTCCCCACGAACTGGGTGTCCACCCGGTCCGCGACGAGCTCACGATCGGCGGCCGTCCAGGTGTGCGTCCGCGCTTCGGCCGGGGTCGGGAACGGGATGGCGCCTTCGGCGGTGCGGATGCTGCGCACCCACAGGCCGTATCCGGTGGCGAGTTCGCGGGCCGTGGCCTCGTCGTCGGCGACGACGACATCCGCCGACACCGCGACGTACGGCTCGTCGAGTTCGGTCGATGGACGGAACGCGGCCCGGTAGGCGTCGGTCGCCTCGAGGACCGACGATGGTGCGACGTGGTAGTTGCTGGCGAACCGCAGTCCTCTGGTCCCGGCGACCTCGGCGCTCTCACCGCCGCTGCTGCCCAGGATCCAGATCTGGAGGTCGGCGCCTTCCCCGGGCACGACCTGCGCCGCCAAGCCGTCGGCGTCGCGGTAGACGCCGGCGATCAACGCCAGGATGTCGCTGATCTGGTCGGTGTAGTCCTGCGATTGCGCGCCGGGCAGCTGCAGGAGTGCCCGTTGGAGGGCGAACCGGGGTGACTGCAACAGCGGGCGCGGATCGAACTTCGGTGGAATCAGCAGCCCGCGCGCGCCGTTGCGGACACTCGGAGCGCCCACCGCGGCACCCACCGGGACTTTCGGTTCCCGCGGCTTACCACCGGAGCGCCCCAGGCCGAGGTCGAACCGGCCCGGGTGCAGCGCGTCGAGCAGACCGAACTCCTCGACAGTCGCCACCGCGGTCCGGTGACCCATCTGCACCGCCCCCGAGCCCAGTCGGATCGTGGAGGTCTCCGCCGCGGTCAGCGCGAGCAGCACAGCCGGCGAGGTGCCGGCGATACCGGGATTGAGGTGGTGTTCGGCGAACCAGTAACGCGCGTAGCCGAGGGCCTCCGCGCGCTTGGCGAGGTCGATGCTGTTGCGTAGCGCCTGCGGCGCAGTCGAACCCGACGAGATCGGCACCAGATCGAGCACGGTCAGTGGAGTCGCCATGAGCTACGACGCCACTTCTGCGGAGACGTTGGTGCGCACCGCCGGCCGCGGCAGCGGCGCCAGTCCCAGGTGGTCGCGCAGTGTGGTGCCCGTGTAGTCGGTGCGGTACGTGCCGCGCTCCTGCAGCAGTGGCACCACCCGGTCGACGAACGGGTCGAGGCCGCCGGGCGTGATGTGCGGGACGAGGATGAATCCGTCGCTGGCATCGGCCTGGACGTATCGGTCGATCGTCGCCGCGATGGTGTGGGGCGATCCGATGAACGATTGCCGCCCGGTGACTTCGACGATCAGCTCGCGCGTGGTGAGGTTCTGCGCCTCGGCCTTGGCCCGCCACTCGGCGGCGATCGCGAGCGGGTCCCGGAACATGCGCACGCTGGCCCGGCCGCGCGCGATGGTGTTCTCCCCCACGACGGGATCCACCGCCGGCAGCGGCCCGTCCGGGTCATGGTCGGACAGGTCGCGGTTCCAGAGCTGTTCGAGGAACTTGATCGCGGTCTGCCCGGACACCTGGGCGAGCCGGACCTCGTGCGCGAGGTCGGCCGCCTCGTCATCGGTGTCACCGATCACGAACGTCGCGGCCGGGAGGATGAGTAACTCGTCATGGCGCCGGCCGTAACGTGCCAACCTGCCCTTGACGTCGGTATAGAACGCCTGCCCGGCCTCCAGCGTGCTGTGCCGCGAGAAGATGGCGTCGGCAGCGGATGCCGCGAACTCGCGGCCCTCGTCCGAGTCGCCCGCCTGGAAGATCACCGGGCGCCCCTGCGGGCTGCGTGGCACGTTGAACCGGCCGTGGATGTCGAAGTGGCTGTCCGTGTGCGCGAACGCGCCGGCATCGGGTTCGGACAGGAACACGCCGCTCGTCTTGTCCGCCACGATTTCGTCGCCGCGCCACGAGTCGAACAGCTCCAGCGCCGTCTGCAGGAATGTCTTGGCCCGTTCGTAGCGCTGGTCCTCCGCCAGGAACCCGCCGCGGCGAAAGTTCTCGCCCGTGAACGCATCCCACGAGGTGACGACGTTCCAGGCCGCACGGCCGTCAGAGAGATGATCCAGGGAGGCGAACTGCCGGGCCACCTCATAGGGTTCGTTGAACGTCGAATTGATGGTGCCCGTCAAGCCGATTCGCTCCGTCACCGCGGCCAGCGCGGCCAGCACGGTGAAGGTGTCCGGACGCCCGACGACGTCGAGGTCGTAGATCTGGCCGTTCTGTTCGCGCAGGCGCAAGCCCTCGGCCAGGAACAGGAAATCGAATTTCCCGCGCTCGGCCGTCCGCGCGAAGTGCTCGAACGAACTGAACTCGATGTGGCTGCCCGCCGCCGGGTCACTCCACACCGTGGTGTTGTTGACGCCCGGAAAGTGCGCAGCGAGGTGAATCTGCTTGACTGGCTTGCTCATTGGCTGCTCCTTGCGTAACGGTTGGACGGGCGCGGCAACCCGAGCAGGCCACGCAACGTGTTCGCTTCGTACCCGTCGCGGAAGAGTCCGCGGCGCCGCAATTCGGGCACCAGTTGTTCGGTGATCTGGACCAGGTCGTGCGGCAGAGCCGCCGGCCGCAGCCGAAATCCCGTCAGCCCGGCGCCGTGCCACTCCGTCAGCAGGTCGGCCAATTGCGCGGCGGTTCCGGCGAACACTGTTGCATCACTGCGGTATTCGACACCGGCGACGTCATCGAGCCGGCGCCGGCGGGCCTGCGCCGCCGGCGCACTGTCATCGAGAAACACCACCACATCGCCGAAGATGTGGATCGTCTCGGAACCGCGGCCGGCGTCGTGTTGCAACCCACGGATTTCCTCGACGACAGCTACGGCCTGTGCGGCGTCGCCAGGGGTGACGAACCCGAGGTCCGCGCTGCCGGCGATCAGCTCGTGGGCAGCGCGGCCGTGGCCCAATGCCGCGACGATCGGCTGCCCCTGCGGTGGGCGCGGCGTGATGGACGGACCCTTGACCGAGAACCAGCGGCCACTGAAGTCGATGTAGTGCAGCTTGTCGCGATCAATGAAGCGGCCGGTGGCGGCATCGCGGATCTCGGCGTCGTCCTCCCAGCTGTCCCACAGCCGGCGCAGCACCTCGACGTAATCGGCGGTCTCGGCGAAATACTCGTCGGTCCGCGACCGGGACGCAGCCTCACGTCGCCCGAAGTGCGCGGCGACATCCGGGCGGCCGGCGATCTGGACGCGCACACCGGCCCGGCCGGCACTCACGTAATCGAGCGTCGCGATGGACTTCGACACATGGAACGGCTCGGTGTGGGTGACGACGGCCGTGGGCACCAACCCGATCCGCTGGGTACGGGGCGCGACCCGCGCCGCGATCAACACCGCGTCCAACCGGCCACGGACCCGATCGACGCGCTGGTCGGGCACGAAGGGGTCGTCGGACTGGACTGCCAACGAGTCCTCGACGGTCACGAAGTCCAATGCACCGCGTTCGGCCTCGAGGACCAGGTCGGTCCAGTAGCCGGCGCCGAAGAGATCGGCGGATCGCGCGTCGGGTTCGCGCCACGCGGCCGGGTGCCAGCCGGCGCCGTCCAGCGCCACGGCCAGATGGATTCGGCTCGACGAATGAGGCATCGCAACCTGCCTTCCTGACGGGGTACGACCACTCTGCCGAGCCGCGCGCAGATCGCGGCGGTTGCGGCAGTGTCCGCGCCAGGGCAGGGAATAGTCGGCCGATCGGTCGGCACATCCGGTAGACGGACGCTCAGCCGTCGCACCGGCCGGCCGGAGATCAGGCCGGCGGGATCGTCGATGCCCGCCGGAGCGGCCGTTGGCGTGTGCGCTGGGGCATCAAAAAGGCTCTATGCCAACGTCTTTGCGACGTGCGGCAGTCGACGGCGTCTGAACCTGGCGCGCCTCGCGGCGAGTGCCGGGGACCCGGGACAGATCACTGGGATGCGAGTTTTCGCGCGGGGCCTGCCGCGTCTGCACGACCCCAGAGGTATCGCGATGCTCCTGAAATCATCAGGATTCCAAACCGGGCTAGCGGATGCCGCGGACCAGCCGGCCCGGCCGCGCGCCGGTGTCGATGCCGTGCCGTCGGGTGACGGTGCCGCTGACGATCGTCGCGTCGTACCCACTTGCGCCCTGCACCAAGCGTTTTCCCCCGGCGGGCAGATCGTGCACCATCTTCGGCGCGTGCAGCGTCAGCGCGTCCAGATCGATGACGTTGACGTCCGCCTTCTTGCCGACGGCGATGACGCCACGGTCCGACATCCCGTACAGCTGGGCGGTGTCATGCGACTGCTTGCGGATGACGTACTCCAGCGGCAGCTTCTCACCGCGATGGCGGTCCCGGGCCCAGTGCGTCAGCAGAAACGTCGGGTACGACGCGTCGCAGATCATGCTGCAGTGCGCGCCGCCGTCCGACAGCCCGAGCACCCCGGCCGGATGCGTGAGCATCTCGCGGATGGCGTCATGGTTGCCGTCCGAGTAGTTGAACATCGGGTACATCAGCATGGCGCCGGCGTCGGCTTCCAGCATCAGGTCGTACATCGCGGCCAGCGGGTCCACGCCGCGGCGCTCCGCGATCGCCGCCACGGTGCGCTCGACCGTCGGCTCGTAATCCGGCGGTTCGCCGATGTGGTACAGGCGATTTGCCGCATTCTGCGCCAGCATGAACATGCCGTCGAACAACTTCGTGGGATCGATCGGCAGGTCTTCCTCCGCCAGGATCGCGGCCCGCACCGTGGGCTCGGCCAGCTTCTCGGCGAGCTCCTCGCGCGTGCACTCGGCGACCAGCCGGCGGTACGTCGGCCGGTGGGTGAACGCGTGGTGGCCGGGGAAGCCCAGCAACATGCCGAACGGCCGCGCCGCCACCTGCGGGAACAACCGGCTGCCCGCCTGGTGCGCGGCCGCCGACAGATCGAGCTGCTCACGCCACAGATTGGGGTCGGCGTCGACCTGGATGAGCGCGAAGCTCAGGGCACAGTCGATCTCCTCTCCCAGCCGGCGCATCCACTCGAGTTCCTTGCGCGGCGCGACGATGTCCTCGCCCGCCGCGCCCTGCGGGGCCAGCTCGAAGACGGCCGCCCCACCGGCCGCGGTGGCCCGGCCCAGGGCGAACAACTCGTCTTCCGCGGCGAAGGTGCCGGGCACGGGTTCGCCGTCCATGGCACGGTGTGCCAACGTGCGTGACGACGAAAAGCCCAGGGCCCCGGCCTCGATCGCGTCCTGGACCAGTTTGGCCATGGCCTTGATGTCGTCGGCGGTGGCCGGTTCGTTGCGGGCGCCGCGCTCCCCCATGGCGTACGCGCGGACCGCGCCGTGCGCGATCTGGGTGCCCATGTCGACGGCCAGTTCACGCTGCCCGACGACGTCGAGGTACTCGCCGAAACTCTCCCAGCCCCACGTGATGCCCTCGGTCAGGGCAGTGCCGGGGATGTCTTCGACGCCCTCCATGAGCGCGATCAGCCATTCCTCCTGGCCGGGGCGCACCGGCGCGAAACCGACGCCGCAGTTGCCCGCGACCACCGTCGTCACGCCGTGGTTGCTCGACGGCTCCAGCACGCTGTCCCAGCTCACCTGGCCGTCGTAGTGGGTGTGGATGTCCACGAACCCGGGAGCGACGATCTTGCCGGTGGCATCGATGGTCTCGGCCGAATCACCGGACAGCACAGGGTCGTTCGGACCGCGGCGGTGAACCTCGACGATCTTGCCGTCCTTGATCGCGACGTCGGCGGTGAACCGGTCGGCGCCGGTGCCGTCGACGACGGTGCCACCGGTGATCTTCAGATCGAACACATCTGCTCCCTCGTTGCTGCCCGCGAACATCCGTCGGCGGCAGTACTGTAACAGTGTTACACCGTGATGGGCGGCAGATCCAGAGACTGGACGCAGCCCTGGTGTGATTAGGTGTTCGGCAAGGCTGAAGGAGGTGGTCATGGCTGAGGCAACCCAGCGCGGGTCCGATGGTCCGTCGAAACCTGTTGACGCTCAACTCATTCTGGATACCGCCGCGGCGCTGCTGGAACGCGACGGTGTCGAGGGCTTCTCCATGCGCAGCCTGTCCGAGCATCTCGGCGTCGCCGTCACCTCGATCTACTGGCACGTCGGCGGCCGGGACAAGCTGTTCGACCACCTGATCGACCGGCTGATCGAGGTGATGGCGAGCCTGCCCGCCACCGGCGACACGCCGGCCGATCGCATCGCATCCCTGGCCCGCGCACAGCGCACCGCGCTCATCGAACGCCAGCACCTGATGGCGATCGCGCACGAACGCGACCGGACGCCATCACTGTTCCAGCCGGTGCAGCAGACCCTCGCCGCCGAACTTGCCGCACTGGGGATCACCGGCAATCAGGCGGCCCTGGCCTTGCGGTCCATCGAGGTACACGTGATTTCGTCTGCGCTGATGCAGTTTTCGGCCATCCGCAGCGGCGAGCACGAGGAAGAGGACCCCTCACTGTGGGGCGACGATTGGCCGGATCAGAAACTGGTCGACGCCCTGCGCTCGCCGACCGACTACGACGCGGTGTTCGAGTACGGACTGGCCGCGCTCCTCGCCTCACTGGGGTGATTTGTGCACGAAAATCCGCGGCGAGCGCGGAAAATCGTGCACAAATCACTTGGTGGCGAACCGGCGGGTGCGCAGCTTGGGGATCGCCTGCTCGCTGAGGACGCGGGCGCGTTCGGCCATGGCGCCGGCGACGGCGTCGGGGTGGGTGGTCAGATAGAAGCCGCCGGCCGCCGACTGGTCGAAGATGGCCGCGGCCGCGGTGAGCGGGTCCATGGCAGAGAGTTGGTGCATCGCCGCGCGCTCGGACTCTGAGGCGTCGGCGGCGTCCCCGCTTCCACTGTCGACACCGCCGGCCGCCGTGAAGATGTTGGATTGCACCGGTCCGGGCAGCACCGCCTGCACGGTGACGTGGTCGTCGTGGCCGGCGAGCTCGACCTCGACGCGCAGGCACTCGGTGAGTGCGAGCACGGCGTGCTTGCTGACGATGTACGGCGCCTGCAGCTGCACCGTCGACACGCCACCGACGGACGACATGTTCCACACCCACGCGGGTTCGTCGGACGCCAGCATGGCGGGCAGGAAGGCCCGTACGCCGTGGAAGACGCCGCTGACGTTGATGTCCATGACGCGCTCCCAATTGGCGACCGGGGTATCCCACAAGTACCCGAACTGCTCGATGCCGGCGTTGTTCACCAGCAGGCGCACCGGCCCGATCTCGCGGTTGACCCGGTCGGCCAGGGCCTGCACGGCCTCGGCATCGCGGACATCGCACACCGCGTCGACGGCGGTTGCACCGGCAGCGGACAGTTCATCGCGCAGGGCGGCGACCGCGGCGGCGTCGACGTCGGCGAGCACCGTCGTCATCCCGAGCTCGGCGGCGTACCTGGCCAGTCCGGCCCCGATGCCCGAGCCGGCACCCGTGATGACCGCGATCCCACCACCGAACAGTTCCTGTGCACCCATGGCCGAAGTAAATCGCAGGGCGCGGGCCCGGACGGCCCGAACGTCCGATCAGTGGAATGCCGGTCAGGCCGGCTGGACCTCGACCTCGGCTCTCGGCGCCGCGCGCAGCACGCACCGCGCATATCCGATCCAGCTCACCACGCAGGCCACGAAGCCGATGACGATCATCGGCGTGACCGCCTGACCGAGAACCACTGCGACGGAATCACTTCCGGCCAGCCGCCGGTCGACCGCGCCGCCCGTCATCAACGGCAGCAGACTGACCACGAAGCAGGCGATGGCCGCGGCCAGCGCGGTGCCGAACATGGCGCGCACCGCGGCGACGATCATCGTGCCGGCCGCGAGCAGGATCAGCACGGCGAAGGGCAGCGGCCGCAACGCGGCGCCCAGGTTCCCGGTGATGTCCCAGATTCCCCAGCCGCTCATGGAACCGTGCCCATGGTCGTTGTGGGCGGTGTACCACGGCAGCACGGCAGCGACGACGATCATCGCGAAGGCGATGACCCCGATCGCCCAGCGCGTCAGTACGTTCTCGATCTCGACTCCTCAGACCCCCGTGAACGTCGGCTGCATCAGCGTCAAGATGGCCATGGCCAAGCTGATGAGCAGACACAGACTCAATACGATCATCGCACCCACCAGCAGCCAGCGGCCCATCCGGCGGCGAATGCGCGTCAACTTCGCGATGCGACGGTCCGCGACGTAGCTGATGGCGACCATGGCGAACGCGACATCGATGTGTTCGTCGCCGACGGTTGCCGCGCCCGCCGCGATCTCCTGCAGGCGCCCGGGCTCGATCTGCACTCCCGCGACGGCGAAGCGCCGACTGAGCCGGCGCGCCTGACCCCGCGTGAGCGGATGGTCGCACACGTGCACGTGGTGTCGTGGGGCTGCCACTTTGCGTCGTTCCCTCGATTCGGGCACCTCGACAGGCCCGAAAATGCAGAAGGCGCCCGGGAATCAAGTTACTCCGACGGGCGCCTTCGCACACTGCGACAGCGCTTTTAGAGCCCCATGTCCTTCGCGATGATCATCTTCATGACCTCACTGGTACCGCCGTAGATGCGGCCGACGCGGTTGTCGGCGTACAGCCGGGCGATCGGGTACTCGTTGATGTAGCCGTAGCCGCCGTGCAGCTGCAGGCAGCGGTCGATCACGCGCGCGGCCGCATCGGTGCAGAACAGTTTGGCCTTGGCGGCGTCGGCGGCGGACAGCTCATCGAGGTCGTGCGCTTCCATGGCCCGGTCGACGACAGCTTCCATCGCGTCGACGTCGGCCTGGCAGGCGGCGAGCTCGAACTTGGTGTTCTGGAACGAGGCGACCGGCTTGCCGAACACGGTGCGATCCTTGGTGTACTGCACGGCGAACCGGACCGCGGCCTTGGCCTGCGCGTAGGCGCTGACGGCGATGCCCAGCCGCTCGCGCGGCAGGTTCTGGCCGAGGTAGTTGAAGCCCTGGTCGGGCTCGCCGAGGATGTCCTCGACCGGGACCTTGACGTCGGTGAAGTTGAGCTCGGCGGTGTCCGAGCAGCGCAGGCCCAGCTTGTCGAGCTTGCGGCCGACCGAGTAGCCCTCCAGCTTGGTGTCGACCACCAGCAGCGAGATGCCGAAGCGGCGATCGTCTTCCTTGGGGGCCGACGTGCGCGCGCAGACGATCACGCGGTCGGCGTGCACACCGCCGGTGATGAAGGTCTTGGAGCCGTTGAGGACGTAGTGGGTGCCGTCCTCGGAAAGCTTTGCGGTGGTGCGCATTCCGGCCAGATCGGAACCGGTGCCGGGCTCGGTCATCGCGATGGCGAACATGATCTCGCCGCTGAGCATGCCGGGGAACCAGCGCTTCTTCTGCTCTTCGTTGCCGATGTCGCGGATGTAGGGCAGACACAGACCGACGTGCACGCTGGAGCCGCCGAACGACACCGCGGCGCGGGCCAGTTCCTCGGTGAGGATCGCCTGGAACTTGTACGAGGTCAGACCCTCGCCGCCGTACTCCTCCGGGATTTCCGCGCCGAAGATGCCGAGTTCGCCGAGCTTGTAGTAGAACTCGCGCGGCACGAGGCCCTTCTCGAACCACTCGTCGTAGACCGGACTCACCTCGGCCTCGACGAAGGCCCGGATCATGGCCCGGTAATCCTCGTGCTCTTCGCTGTAGACCTCGCGTTTCACAGACAACTCCTCAAAAGTGGTGAACAGTGTTAGCTTGTTGCCGTCACCATAAGCTAACAATGTTCGCTAATTCAAGGGAGAAGCAGATGGGCAGGCCCCGCGTACCGCTGCTCAACCGCGAACTCATCCGTGACACCGCTCTGGACTTGATCGATCGCGATGGCCTCGCCGAATTGTCGATGCGCAAGCTGGCCGCCGAACTCGGCGTGCAGGCGTCGTCGCTGTACAAGCACTACCCCACCAAGGACGACGTGCTCGACGCCGTCGCGAGTCGGGTCGCCGGGGAAATCGACACCTCCGGGTTCGACCGCGGCGATGACTGGCAGGACGCGCTGGCGGCGTGGGCCCGCTCCCACCGCGCCGCGCTGGCCGCCCACCCGAATCTCGTGCCCTACCTGGCGACCGGGCCGGGCCGTCGCGATGTCAGCCTCCGGATCGCCGACGCCGTCCACGGCGGCCTGGTCGGCGCCGGCTGGCCACCGCGGGAAGCGACCTTGATCGGTGCCGCCACCCGGTCACTGGTGCTCGGTTCGACCGTCGGCTCCTTCTCACGTGGATTCACCGACGACGTGCAGGTCTACCGCGACCGCTACCCGCACATGGGCCAGGCACATCTGCTGCGTGGCAAGGCCGACCAGATCGACACGGCCGGTTTCGAGCTGGCCCTGACTGCGTTCATCGACGGATTGGCCATCCGCTTCAACGCCCTACCGTGATTTGTGCACGATTTTCCGCGGCCGGCGCGGAAAATCGTGCACAAATCACCTGTCTTGCGGGGGTTTGGGTCCGCCGCCGAAGGGGTTCAGCCGCGACACCCCGGGGATGTTCGACAGCAGCCGGAACACCTCGTTGCCGGTGTTCACCAGGGCTTCGAGTTGCGGCAGCAGGGCGTCGAGCGTCCGGAACATGGGATCGGCCATGGCCATGACCCGCTCGGTGCGGTCGATCGTCGCGTTGAGCCGCTCGGTGGCCACCGCCAGGTTCTCGATGAGATCGGGCACCTGGGCGGCGAGCTGGACGGAGGCCGGCGGGATGCGCATGGCACCGCTGGCCACCGCCTGCGTCATCTCGACGGCGGACTGGGCGGCATCGACCGCGGACTGAGCCGCAGCCTTCAGGTCGCTGGGCTTCGGAATCATTTGACCGGCCATACAGTTAACTGTGCCGCACCCGGGCCCGCCTGTCCCGTGATCGACACGGCTACACGTCGGTAACGCTGCTCACGACCGAGACGGCAGTACCAGGATCTTGACGTGCTCGTCCGGATTCCGCAGCGCGGTGAACGCGTCCGCAATGCCGTCGAGCCCGGTGCGTCCGGTGATCAGTGCCTCGGCGTCGATCTCCCCCGCCGCCAGCCGGCCCAGCGCCTTTTCGTAGGCCTGCTCGTACGGGCCGTGCCCGAAGTTGATCGCGATCTGTCGCATCTGCGCGACCACCGGGATGATGGTCTCCTCCGCGAACGGCGATGCCACCACCTGGATGCGCGACCCCCACGGCAGTGTGTGGGTCAGGGTATTGAGCGTGCCGACCCGGCCGCTGCACTCATAGGCGATCAACAGGCCACCGCCGGTCTTGCCGCTGCCCAGCAACTCGTTGTAGACGTCGATCGGGTCCTGTTCGGTGGGGTCGACGACGATGTCGGCGCCCATCTTCGCGGCGAGCTCGCGCCGCTTCGGCGACGGCTCGGAGGCGAGGACGAGGTGCGCGCCTGCGGCTTTCGCGGCCAGGATCGTGCCCAGACCGATCGAGCCGCAGCCGATCACCAGCGCGGTGTCCGCGGGCGTCAGCCCCGACTGCTGCATGTGCATCTCGCCGACGTGCAGCGGTTCGGCCAGGGACGCGTGTTCGAGCGAGAGGCCGTCGGGCACATGCCGCACCCAGAAGGCGTCGACGACGATGTACTCGCCGAACGCCCCGTGGTAGTCGTTCGAGTAGCCGATGATCGTCGGCATCCCGTTCTGCTCGGTGGTGATGCCGAGGCCCGTGACGCGGTCGTCGACCTGGAAATCCTCGACGCCCTCGCCGGTTTCGACGACGACGCCCGCCCATTCATGCCCCAGCACCACCGGACGGGTGGCGTCGAAGACCGCGAACGGGAAGCCCGCCCCGGCTGCGACGGACACGAACCGGCACGGGTCCTTGGACATGCTCAGGTCGCTGCCGCAGATGCCGCACGCGGCCACCTTGATGCGCAGCTGGCCCGGACCGGTGGCCGGCGGCTCCGGCACGTCCGTCACGGTGAACTGGCCGTCGATGAACTGTGCTGCCCTCATGCGTGTGCTCCTGCGGTGTTGAGTTCGTTGGCGGGCGCCGGGGTGGCGGGCAGATCGGTCGGCTGCCCGTAGTAGTCGGTGTAGGCCTTGGTGATCGCGCCCACGAGGTTGCCGATGAGCACCTCTGAGTTGTCCTGCGCGAACTGCAGGCTGGCCTGACGGCCGGCGTTGCGGCGGCGGAAGTGCGGGATGACCTCCGAGGCGAACAGCTCGTAGCTGCGCTTGGTGTTCTCCCAGTCGGCCAGGTCGACGTGCATGATCAGCAGGGTGCCGAAGCCGCCGGTCTTCTCGATCAGGCGATCGATCTGCGCGATGGCGTCCTCGGGCGTGCCGATGATCGCCTGACCGAACTCGCCGAGCGATTCGGTGCGCCAGTAGTCGATGATGCCGGCCGGGGTCTGCGCCCAATCCGGGTTGATGTTCTGCTGCCGGTTGACGTATTCGGCGATGGCGTG
This sequence comes from Mycolicibacterium sp. TY81, assembly GCF_018326285.1. NCBI lineage: Bacteria > Bacillati > Actinomycetota > Actinomycetes > Mycobacteriales > Mycobacteriaceae > Mycobacterium > Mycolicibacterium sp. TY81. The sequence goes on along the minus strand of NZ_AP023362.1, from coordinate 2,175,603 downwards.
AATGCGGCGGCTGACGGCGCGCTCGGCTTCCTCGCGCGTCTCGGCGATGAACATCGGGTTGACCAGACGCCATGTCGACCGGTCGGCGACATGGCCGTTCTCGGCCGAAACCTGTTCGTACACACCCCAGTTGCGGTCGAGCGACTCGTAGCCGGCCTGCGAGCTCGCGGCCAGCGACAGCAGCGACAATCCGTGCTTGCCGGCCAGTACCGAGCCGTTGGGCGAGATGGTCGAGGCGGTGGCCACCTCAATGCCGGCCGGGTTGTAGGTGGGCAGCTGGGCGCGGGCGTCGCGCAGGGTGAACCAGTCGGTCTCCATGTTGACCACCTCACCGCGCAGCAGACGCAGGACGGCTTCCAGCGCCTCGCCCTGCATGCGGCGCTGGTTGGTGGTGGTGATGCCCATCATGTGCGCGTCGAGCGGGATCTTGCCCGGGCCGGTTCCGACGATCAGCCGGCCGCGGGTCTGCAGGTCCAGCTGTGTGATGCGGTCCGCGGTGATCAGCGGGTGGTGGTACGGCAGCGACATCACCCCGGTGCCGAAGCGGATGCGCTCGGTGCGCTCGGCCGCGGCGGCGATGAAAACGTCAGGCGCCGGGACGATCTCGGCGCCGGTGGAGTGGTGCTCCCCCATCCAGGCCTCTTCGAAACCGAGGTGGTCCAGATGCGTCATCAGGTCGATGTCGCGGCGCAATTGCAACGCCGGGTCGGCATCGAGCGGATGGTACGGGGCGAGGAACGCCCCGAACTTCATGGACGTCGGGCTCCACTGGGCAACGCTGCTCACGGTGGTCTCCTGATTCTCGGTGAGGGCTGTCTCGGCTTGCCCGGCCGACTGTAATCCGATCACTCGATTGGATCAAGTGATCCAGAAATATGGGCGCGCTCGTCAGCCACGAGTGCGACGAAAATGCACGCAGATTGCGGCGTGTTGCCGTACAGACACGGCCGCTCGCGGTTAAGAATTCAAGAGGCGCTCGGTGCCGCCGACGACGAACGTCACGAGGTCTTCGTAGAACGCTTCCAGGGCCGGGGCCGACAGCTTGGCGCGGTCCCATTCGTCGGCGCGGCTGAGGCCCTGCACGAAGCCCATGATCGACACCGCCCAGCGGGCCTCGAGCCGGGCCTCGTCGGCGTTCGGGAAGGCCCGCCGCACCTGTGCCAGCAGGGCGACGCGCAGCTTGGGCTCGATGTTCTCGTCGGCCGGGCCGGCCTGGGTGATCTGGGCCATGATCTTGATCCAGCGCATACCGCGAGTGCGCTGGCGCCGGAGCAGATCGAGATAGGGTGCGGTGACGGCGCGGACCAATGCGTCGGGCGACGGCGCGGCCGAATCCGCTGCCAGCACATCGACATTCGCCTGGATGGCCGAGCCCACCGCGGCGCCGAGGTCGAGCACCACCGCGCGCAGCAGCTCATCCTTGGAACCGAAGTGGTAGTGCACCGAGGCGGCGCCGAGGCCCGCCGCCGCATTGACCGAGCGCACCGAGACGGCGTCCACGCCCTGCTCGGCGAAGAGCTTCTCGGCCGTCTTCACCAACTTGGCGCGGGTGGCATTGCCCTGGCGGTTCTGCGATGTGCCCGACACGGTCAGAAGCATGTCACAGCGGTGCGCCGGCGCCACCGAAAGCGTTGCGTGTCTCCAGGATCAGCAACGCCACGTGCAGGGAGGTCGCCGACTCACCGTCGGCGAGGTCGACGCCGAGGATCTGCTCGATGCGGCCGAGCTTCGCATAGAGCGACGGGCGGCTCAGATGCAGCCGCGACGCGAGCGCCGACTTGTTGCCGCCGAGTTCGAGGTAGCCGCGCAAGACGCCGAGCAGGCCCTCACCCGTCTCCATGTCGTGCAGGATCAGCGCGCGCAGCTCCCCCTCGGCGAACCGCTGCACCCGCGGGTCGGTCCGCAGCATCGACAGCAGCCCGCGCAGCCTGATGTCGGCGACCCGGAAGCAGACCCGTTGCGACGCGGGCAGCGACAGCGCCGCCTCGGCGACATGGGCGGCATCGGTGATGCGGTGAATCGCGTCGATCAGGCCCGCCGCCGGCGAACCGATGCCCAGTACCAGGCCGTGAGCGTCGACGGCACGTTCGGCGTCGCGTCGCAGTGCCCGGCCCAGTGGCTCCAGCGCGCCGCCTGCGCGCGTGTTCACCGACAGGACCATGGCGATCTCGCCGGGACCGCGCAGCGAGAACAATCCGGTGTGCCCCAACGCCTTCACCGACCGGGTGACGACGTCGAGCAGGCGTGCGCTGCGGCGTTGTTCGGACACCGGGTCGGTGCCGGAACCATCCGGCGCGGCCCAGCCCGCGATCCGCAGCGTCGCGGGCAGGTACTGCGCCGCCGGCCGCAGGCCCAGCGCGAAGGCGCGCGCGGTCACCTCATCCTCGAACCGGATACGTTCGCGCGCAACATCTTCCAGCAGGCCGGCCTGCGCCTGATGCTCGATGTCGGTGCGGCCGCGCTCGGCCATCCGGTGCAACACCAGCGCCTGCGACGCCCGCTCCAGCACCATCGTGAACCTGCCCGCCACGTCGTCCGAGGCGCTCAGCGCGATCAGACGGCCCCACGCATCCTCGCCGCGTCCCACCTCGCTGATCACCCAGTCGTCGGTCCGTTCGGCCCCGGTCTCGTGCTGACGGGACCGACGTTGCCAGTCCCGCAACACATCTGAGGTCGGGCGCCCGGCCGTCGCCACCGCGACCGCCTGATGGGTGAGGTCCTCGAGGACGACGGGCGCGCCGAGCAGATTCGCCGCCGCCTCGGCGATCCCGGCGGGCGTCGCCCGGCGCATGCTCAGGTCGGTGAACACCTCGTGCGTCTGCCGCGCGAAATCGACCTCCTGGTACTGGTCGGCGACGATCACGCGGTGCACCTGTTCGGTCACCTCGACGAACTTGATCACCCGGCGCACCGCCACCAGGGCCAGCCCGAGTTCTTCCGCGATCGCGCCGACGTTGACGGGCAGCGGCACGGCGCCGGCGCCCAGTTCGACGATGACGCCGACCGCCTGCGCGGCGGCGACCGACCGCAGGTAGTCCAGCGGCGCGGCCCGCAGCGCGGCACCGGTCGTCAGCACCAGCTCACCGCCCTGCAGGACTTCCGAGAGGTCCGGGACGTCGCTGACGTGGACCCAGCGGATCGGGCGGTCGAATCCGGTGGCGCAGAGAATCTCGGGCTCCCCCTGCTGGATGACCGGCAGGGCGACGATCTCGGCAACGGTGGGCATTTACAAAGTGTAAATCGGGTGGTCGAACTTGATACAGATTGTCGGCCGATTCAGAGGTTCCATCGCGGCATGCTGAGTGCACACCCGCCCCGACCAGGAAGGCCAACCTCGACGATGACCACCTCGCAGACCATCTCGCACTGGATCAACAACGACGTCTTCACCGGATCCTCGGGACAGTCGGCACCGGTCACCAACCCGGCCACCGGCCAGGTCACCGGCCAGGTCGCGCTAGCCAGCGTCGAGGACGCGCAGACCGTCATCAACGCCGCCGTCGCCGCCTTCCCGGCCTGGCGCGACACCTCGATCACCAAGCGCGTGCAGACGCTGTTCGCCTTCCGCGAGCTGCTCAACGCCCGCCGCGAAGAGCTCGCCGCGATCATCACCGCCGAGCACGGCAAGGTGCTCTCCGACGCCATGGGTGAGGTCGCCCGCGGCATCGAGGTCGTCGAATTCGCCTGTGGCATCCCGCATCTGCTCAAGGGCGGCTACGCCGAGAACGCCTCCACCAACGTCGACGTCTACAACATCCGGCAGGCCCTCGGCCCCGTCGCCATCATCGCGCCGTTCAACTTCCCGGCCATGGTGCCGATGTGGTTCTTCCCCATCGCCATCGCCGCCGGCAACACCGTCGTCGTCAAGCCGTCCGAGAAGGACCCGTCGTCCTCGCTGTGGATGGCCGAACTGTGGAAGGAAGCCGGCCTGCCCGACGGCGTCTTCAACGTCCTGCAGGGCGACAAGACCGCCGTCGACGAGCTCCTGACCAACCCCGCCATCAAGGCCGTCTCGTTCGTCGGCTCCACCCCGATCGCACAGTACGTCTACCGGACCGCCACCGCCTCCGGCAAGCGCGTGCAGGCCCTTGGCGGCGCCAAGAACCACGCCGTGATCCTGCCCGACGCCGACCTCGATCTGGCCGCCGACAGCATGGTCAACGCCGGCTTCGGCTCGGCCGGTGAGCGCTGCATGGCCATCTCGGCCTGCGTCGCGGTCGGTCCGATCGCCGACGACCTCGTCGCCAAGATCGTCGAGCGTGCCGCCGCCATCAAGACCGGTGACGGCGCCAAGGACTCCGACATGGGCCCGCTGATCACCAAGGTGCACCGCGACAAGGTCGCCGCCTACATCGACGCCGGCGAGGCCGAGGGCGCCAAGGTCGTGCTCGACGGTCGCAACCTGACCGTCGAGGGCGCCGAAGACGGCTTCTGGCTCGGCCCGACGCTGCTCGACAACGTCACCCCCGAGATGAGCGTCTACACCGACGAGATCTTCGGCCCCGTGCTGTCGGTCGTGCGCGTCGAAACCTACGACGAGGCATTGGCCCTCATCAACAACAACCCCTACGGCAACGGCACCGCGATCTTCACCAACGACGGTGGCGCGGCCCGCCGGTTCCAGAACGAGGTCGAGGTCGGCATGGTCGGCATCAACGTCCCGATCCCGGTTCCCATGGCGTTCTTCAGCTTCGGCGGCTGGAAGGCCTCGCTGTTCGGCGACACCCACGCCTACGGCCCCGAAGGCGTCCAGTTCTTCACCCGCGCCAAGGCCGTCACCCAGCGCTGGGCCGACCCCAGCCACGGTGGCATCAACCTGGGCTTCCCGGAAAACAACTGATCGCGCGACCCAGATAGAGGACCTGACATGACCCTCGCCGCGGACCACGTCCTGCCCGCCGGACACACCCTCGACTCGATGCGCGCCGAAGCCGAGCGCGCCTACGCCCTCGACCGCGCCCACGTCTTCCACTCGTGGTCGGCCCAGGGCGCGCTCAACCCCATGACCATCACGGCGGCCGAAGGCAGCTACTTCTGGGACGGCGACGGCAACCGGCTGCTCGACTTCTCCTCGCAGCTGGTCAACACCAACATCGGCCACCAGCACCCGAAAGTCGTTGCCGCGATTCAGGAACAGGCCGCCAAGCTGTGCACCATCGCACCGCAGCACGCCAACGCCGCCCGGTCCGAGGCCGCGCGGCTGATCGCCGAGCTGACCCCCGGCGACCTGAACCACATCTTCTTCACCAACGGCGGCGCCGACGCCAACGAGCACGCCGTCCGCATGGCGCGGCTGCACACCGGCAAGCACAAGGTGCTGGCCCGCTACCGCGCCTACCACGGCGGCACCGACCTGGCGATCAACCTGACCGGCGACCCGCGACGGTTCGCCAACGACCGCGGCGCCGCCGGCGTCGTCCACTTCAACGGCCCGTTCCTGTACCGCTCGGTGTTCCACGCCGAGACCGAGGAGCAGGAATCCGCCCGGGCCCTCGACGAGCTGCGGCGCGTCATCGAGCTCGAGGGCGCCTCGACCATCGCCGCCATCATCCTGGAGTCCATCCCGGGCACCGCCGGCATCATGGTGCCGCCGCCGGGCTACCTGGCCGGTGTGCGCGCACTGTGCGACGAGTACGGCATCGTGATGATCGCCGACGAGGTCATGTCGGGCTTCGGCCGATCCGGAAAATGGTTCGCCATCAACCACTTCGATGTCATTCCGGACCTGCTGACGTTCGCCAAGGGCGTCAACTCCGGCTATGTGCCGCTGGGCGGTGTCGCGATCAGCGACGCCATCTTCCAGACCTTCGCCGAGCGCGCCTACCCGGGTGGCCTGACCTACTCCGGGCACCCTCTGGCGACGGCGGCCGCCGTCGCGACCATCAACGCGATGCGCGACGAAGGCATCGTCGAGAACGCCGCCCACCTCGGTGCGGACATCATCGGGCCGGCCCTGCGGGATATGGCGCAGCGGCACCGCAGTGTCGGTGAGGTCCGCGGCGCGGGTGTGTTCTGGGCCGTCGAACTGGTCAAGGACCGCGAAACGCGGGAGCCGCTGGCGCCCTACGGTGGCAGCAGTGCCGCGATGAACACCGTCATCGCGTTCTGCAAGGAGAACGGCCTCATGCCGTTCACCAACTTCAACCGCATCCATGTGGTGCCGCCGTGCAATGCCACCGACGACGAGGTCCGGGCCGGACTGGAAATCCTGGACCGCGCCCTCGACGTGGCGGACCAGTACGCCCAGTAGGGGTACTGTCGGCCGGTGCGGATAGCGCTGTTCGCGACCTGCCTGGCCGATGCCATGTTCCCGGCTGCCGCCATCGCCACGGTGCGGCTGCTGGAGCGGCTCGGGCACGAGGTGGAGTTCCCGGCCGGGCAGACCTGCTGCGGCCAGATGCACGTCAACACGGGCTACCTGCGTGAAGCCGTGTCCTTGGTGCGCAACCACGTGGACGCCTTCAGCGGATTCGATGCCGTGGTGGCGCCGTCGGGATCGTGTGTCGGGTCGGTGCGTCACCAGCACGCGATGGTGGCGCACCGCGCCGGCGACACCGAGCTCGCGGCGCGCGCCGAATCGGTTGCGGCGCACACCTTCGAACTCTGCGAGTTCCTGGTCGACGTGCTCGGCGTCGACGACGTCGGCGCCTACTACCCGCACCGCGTCACCTACCACCCGACGTGTCACTCGCTGCGGCTGCTGGGTGTCGGTGACAAGCCGCTGCGATTGCTGCGCAACGTCCGCGGCCTGACGCTCGTCGAACTGCCGCAGGCCGAATCCTGTTGCGGCTTCGGGGGCACCTTCGCCGTGAAGAACGCCGACGTGTCCACCGCGATGCTCGAAGACAAGATGGCGAACATCGCGACGACGGGCGCCGCGGTGTGCACGGCAGGTGACGCATCGTGCCTCATGCACATCGGCGGCGGACTGAGTCGGATCGGCAGCGACGTCCGCACCGTGCACCTGGCTGAAATCCTGGCGGCCACACCATGACCGCGGTGTTTCTCGGGCAGCCGGGCGTGGGGAATCTCCGTGGCGACCAGAGCTTCCCGGCTGCCGCGCGCACCGCGCTCGGCGACGCGCAACTCCGCCGCAACATCGGCCATGCCACCGGCACCATCCGCGCCAAACGCCTTGCCGCCATTGCCGAATGCGATGACTGGGAGCAGCTGCGGGCCGCCGGCAGTGCCCTGAAACAGGATGTGCTGGCGCGGTTGCCGGAGTTACTGGAGCAGCTCGAAGCCAATGTCACAGCGCGTGGCGGCACCGTGCACTGGGCGCGCGACGCCGACGAAGCGAATCGCATTGTCGCCGAGCTGATCCGGGGAACCGGCAGCAACGAGGTCGTCAAGGTGAAGTCGATGGCCACGCAGGAGATCGGGCTCAACGAGTACCTGGAGGCCGAGGGCATCACGCCCATCGAAACCGATCTGGCCGAGCTGATCGTTCAACTCGGACACGACAAACCGAGTCACATCCTGGTTCCGGCGATCCATCGCAACCGCGCGGAGATCCGGGACATCTTCGAACGCGAAATGCCCGGCGCCGGCGAACTCACCGACGAGCCCCGCGTGCTGGCCATGGCCGCCCGCGCGCATCTGCGGCGAAAGTTCCTGTCCGCCAAGGTCGCCGTCAGCGGCGCCAACTTCGGGGTGGCCGAGACCGGGACCCTGGCGGTCGTCGAATCCGAGGGCAACGGGCGGATGTGCCTGACCCTGCCCGAAACCCTGATCACCGTCATGGGCATCGAGAAGGTGATCCCGCGCTTCACCGATCTCGACGTGTTCATGCAACTGCTGCCGCGGTCGTCGACCGCCGAGCGGATGAACCCGTACACCTCGATGTGGACGGGCGTGCACCCCGGCGACGGCCCGCAGCGGTTCCATCTGGTGCTGCTCGACAACGGCCGGACGCGCGTCCTCGCCGACGAAGTGGGACGTGCTGCGCTGCACTGCATTCGGTGCAGTGCGTGCCTGAACGTCTGCCCGGTCTACGAACGCACCGGCGGGCACGCCTACGGCTCGGTGTACCCGGGGCCCATCGGCGCGATCCTCAGTCCCCTGCTGACCGGGACCACCGGCCACGACGACCCGAACGCGAGCCTGCCGTACGCGTCGTCGTTGTGCGGCGCCTGCTTCGAGGCCTGCCCCGTGCGCATCGACATCCCGTCGATCCTGGTGCATCTGCGTGCGGTGCAGGTCGATTCAGAACGTGGCGGGCTGCCCGGCGGACAGGACCTGGCGATGAAAGCCGCGGGCTGGGCCATGGGTTCCGCGGCGCGGTTCGGATTGGCCGAGAAGGCACTCGGGATAGGACGACTGGTAGCAGGGAAAGATCACCGCATCAGCAGGCTGCCCTGGCCGGCATCGAAATGGACTGCGAGCCGGGATGTTCCGGCACCGCCCACCGAGACGTTCCGGCAGTGGTGGGCCCGCAACCGGAGCGGCGAACAATGACCGACGCGCGGGCAGTGATACTCGAGCGCATCCGCACCGCACTCGGATCGGCCCCGCCGGCCGAGGTACGCGTGCCACGCGACTATGACCGGCAGCCGCTGACCGGCCCTGGTGACGTCGACCGGTTCGCCGAGGCGGTGGCCGACTACCGGGCGCGCGTTCACCGCGTCGGGCCAGACGCGGTCGCCCCGACCATCAGCGCTCTCGTCGGCAGCGGGACCGCCGTCGTTCCCGCGGACCTGCCGCCCGACTGGGTGACAGGCAGCCACACCATCGTCGACGACCCACCCGTCGGCCTCGAGGTACTGGACAGCGTCGCTGCGGTGGTGACGGGCTGCGCCCTCGGGATCGCGGCAACCGGAACCATCGTGCTGGATGCCGGTGCGGCACAGGGCCGCCGCGCGCTGACGCTGGTGCCCGACCATCACATTTGCGTCATCCGGGCCGACCAGATCGTCGACACCGTGCCGCAGGCCTTCGCGGCGCTCGACCCGTCACGCCCGCTGACCTTCATCTCCGGGCCGAGCGCGACGAGCGACATCGAACTGCAGCGTGTCGAGGGTGTGCACGGTCCACGGACCCTCGACGTCGTGATCATCGGGGCCGCGAGGTAAGAATGGATCCTGTGACTGACATTGCACCGTTTCAGATTGCCGTGCCCGACGCCGTGCTGGAGGATCTGCGCCATCGTCTGGCCAACACCCGGTGGCCGGAACCCGAGTGCGTCGACGACTGGAGCCAGGGCATTCCGCTGCGCTACACGCGCGCCCTCGCCGACTACTGGGCCAATGGCTACGACTGGCGGGCCCGCGAGGCCGCGCTGAACCGGTTCGATCAGTACGTCACCGAAATCGACGGTTTGGACATCCATTTCATCCATCAGCGGTCACCGCACCCCGATGCGCTGCCGCTGGTCATCACGCACGGCTGGCCCGGGTCGATCGCCGAGTTCCAGAAGGTCATCGGCCCGCTGACCGATCCGACCGCGCACGGCGGACGGGCCGAAGACGCCTTCCACGTGGTGTGTCCGTCGCTGCCCGGCTACGGCTTCTCGGGCAAACCAGCCGCCACCGGCTGGGGCGTCGAGCGGACCGCGCGGGCGTGGGACGAGCTCATGGTGCGACTCGGCTACACCCGTTACGGCGCGCAGGGCGGCGACTGGGGTGCGGCGGTCACCACCCAGATCGGGCGAAACGTGGGTCATTGCATCGCCATTCACACCAACATGCCCATGGGCCGCCCCGCCGCCGGCACGACGGAGTTCACGGCCGAGGAACAGAACGCGCTGGCGGCGCTGAAGCGTTACCAGGACGTCGATTCCGGCTATGCCAAGCAGCAGTCCACGCGTCCGCAGACGATCGGCTACGGCCTGGTCGACTCACCGGTGGCGCAACTGGCGTGGATCGTGGAGAAGTTCTGGTCGTGGACCGACCATGACGGTGACGTGCAGAGCGCGCTGAGTCGCGACGAGATGCTCGACGACGTGATGATCTACTGGGCGACGGCCACCGGGGCGTCATCGGCGCGGCTGTACTGGGAGAGCTTCCGGGTGTTCGGCGGTGGCCAGAAGAAGGTCGAGCTGCCCACCGGTGTCGCGTCGTTCCCGAAGGAGATCCTGCGGGCGCCACGGTCCTGGTGCGAGACCGGCTACAACATCACCCACTGGACCACGATGCCGCGCGGTGGCCACTTTGCGGCATTCGAGCAGCCCGAGTTGTTCGTCGACGACGTGCGCGCGTTCTTCGCGACGGTGCGCTGACGACTGAGTTATTCCCAGTGTGAGGTCTATGCACAGAAGCAGCCAGTTATGGGTGCACAGCACTCACATTCGTCGGTGTCGCCACCGACGGTGTGGCCATGCAACCTTTCATCGGAAGTCAGGAAGTACGCCGGGGAGCGCTCACCAGACATGATCTGGCCCGCGATTACCGGTCGATATTCCGCGATGTATACCTACCGCGCGATATCGAACTGACGGCGAAGCTCCGAGCACAAGCCGCTTGGCTCGCGAGCGGTGCGCCGCTGTGCGGATTGTCTGCAGCCGCGGTGCTCGGCACAAAATGGTTGGACCCAAGCGACCCCGCGGAGACCTTGCGCGCAAATCGGCGGTCTCAGGCTGGGCTCGCCGTGCGGTCGTGGACTGTCGGCGCGTGCGAACTGTGCGTAGTCGGTGACATCACCGTCACCACCGCGGCCCGGACGGCCTTCGACATCGGCCGCACTCGTCCTGCACCACAAGCAATTCCGATTGTCGACGCGGTGCTCAACGCGACCCGCATCACGGCGGCCGATGTGGCAGCGGTCGCCGAGGCACACCGTGGAGTCCCGGGTGCAGCGAGACTGCGAGCCATGCTTGGGCTGGTCGACGGCGGTGCGGAGTCCCCGCAGGAGAGCAGATTGCGGCTCGTTCTAGTCGGTGCGGGTCTACCGACGCCACAAACGCAGATCGAGTTCCGTCACCTCCGTATCCGCGTCGATATGGGATGGCCCGAGTGGAAAGTGGCAGTCGAGTACGACGGCGTGCACCATTGGACGGACCGCCGGCAGCGGTCGTGGGATATCGATCGGATCGCATTGCTCGAAGCCGAAGGCTGGACCGGGGGCCGGCTGCCCGATCTGACGACTGTGAGTCCTATGCAGGGATTTTCGCGAAATCACCTGCATAGGACTCACACTCGCGACCCTCGCCACCGCCGGTAGCCGCCGTAGACCACCAGCGCGACAACGAAATTCACGAAGTACGCGATGTCGGCGCCATGCCACGCCACGGCGACGGGCCCTTGCAACAGCGTGGTGTTCATGAACGGGATCGCGGCGCCGTAGGCCACCGCGAACGCGACGAGCGCGGCAATGGCGTCGGCGCGCGGCGTCGTCTCCGCCGCGGGATCCACCGTCTGCCGGCCGCGGCTGCGGCGGCGCCAGTCGACGATCACGATGGCCGCGAAGGCGGGAATCCAGTAGCTGATCAGGAGCAGCACATTGGTGAATCGCGTTGCGGTGTCGCCGGTGTGGAGCCACAGGATGAGGCCGAACGCCAGCGCCGTCACCACCAGCGAGGAGATCGGCCGCCGTACGCGGACGCCCAGCGTCTGTAGGGCGAGGGAACCGCTGTAGTCGTTCATCACGCCCGAGCCGACCGATGCCAGCGCGATGACCGCCAGCGCGATGGCACCCAGTGCTCCCCCGCCCATCACCGACCGCACGCCCTCGGCGGTCTGGTCGGTGATGAGACCGCCCGCGGCGATGCCGATGGTCTCGACGAACACGTACGCGGCGGCCAGCCCGGCGAAACTGAACCCGAACACCTTGCGCGGTGCGGAATCCGCCGGGAGGTAGCGGCTGAAGTCGGCGGCATAGCTGGCCCACGACACGGCCAGGCTCAGGGCAATGGTAACCGCCAGCACGAAGGCGCCGGCGAGGTCGGCGCCGTGCGCGGTCGCCGGCGTCACAACCTGGTGTCCGGCAACGAGTTTGACCGCGAACACGACGAACGTCACGAACAACACCACGGTGAGAACGGCCTGCAGCCGATGGATCAGCTCGTAGCCGATGAACCCGACCGCGCCCTGCACGCCCAGCACGATCAGCACCGCCGCCCAGAACGGGATACCGAGCAGCACGGCGAGCGCTTCGCCGCCGAACAGACCGACCAGTGCGTCCCATGCCACCGACGAGAGCCATTGCAGCACAGCAGGTACCGCGATCAAACCGCCGAAAGCCAGCCGCGCCCCGGGCAGCTGCGCAGTACCGGTGCGCGGGCCCAGCGTGGAGAGGTAGCCGACGACCAGCGACCCGAGCACCGTGCCGACGAGCATCGCCAGCATCGCCAGCCAGAACCCCAGACCGAGCGCGCCGATCATCGCGCCGGTGAAGACGCACGTCATGTTGATCTGCGGCGCGAACCACACCGTGAACAACCGGCCCGGCGTGCCGTACCGCCGGTCGGCCGGAACCGGGGCGATGCCATGGGTTTCCACCGACAGGTCCCCGGCCCGGCTGGGGGTGCGGCCGGTGAACGACGAGGCGGTGAGCGCGGTGGCCGGTGGCGTCATGCCCCTATTCGACCATGAGGGCCGGTTCCCGGTGGCCTGCCCCGGCCACGGGTCGCGCACCGCGGCGGGCGGCACCGACACCGGCCAGCACGACAAGTGCGATACCGGCGATGGCAGGCAGGCCCGGCACCTGATGCAGGATGAGCAGCCCGAGCATCATGGCGAAAGCCGGCTCGAGGCTCATGAGCGTGCCGAACGCTGCCGCGGTGAGGCGCTGCAGCGCCAGCATCTCCAGAGTGAACGGGATGGCCGGCAACAGGATGGCCAGGCCCAGGCCGGCCAACAGCAGGTGCGGCGTCAGATGGCCGATGACCGACGGCCCGGCCACCATGGTGACGACCAGCCCGGCGACCGGCATGGACACCGCGAGCCCCGTGATGCCGGTGACCTCGTCGCCCACGCGCTGGGTCAGCAGGATGTAGGCACCGAGACAGACCGCCGAAGCCAGCGCGGCCAGTACCCCGACGGGGTCGACGGCGGCCGCCCACGGTTGCGTGAGCAACACGACGCCGGTGCCGGCCATCGCCGGGAACAGCAGCCGCCCGCGGCCGCGCCCCTTGGCCACTGCGACGGCAAGCGGCCCAAGGCATTCCAGGGCGCTGGCGGTGCCGAGCGGGATGCGCGAGACCGCCACCATGAACAGCAGGGTGAACCCGGCGGTGGTGATGCCGAGCAGGACGCACGACACGAACGCTGACCGCGTGAAGGACGCCGGCCGCGGCCGGACGAACAGCAGCATCAGCACGCCCGCCCACGCGAGGCGGAGCCACGCCACACCGGCCGGCCCGACACCGTCCATCAGCTTCACCGCGAGCGCCGCGCCCAGCTGCACCGACATCATCGACGCGACGGTCATGAGTGCGCCGTTTCGCGCCGCTGCGGTGGTCATGCGTGTATTGAACGGGAACCAGAATGTTCATGTCCACGTGATAATCGTGGACATATCGTTCGCAATTCATGAATGAAGCCGTTGTTGCAGCGACTGCAACAACGGCCCCTTCGTGATCCGGATCAGAACCGAATCGATCAGAACGTCGGAACGAACGTGCCGTTCACCCAGACGCCCCAGTGGTTCCATCCGGCATCCCAGACCTGGGGATTACCCATCGACCACGCCGGTTCAGCCGGCTTCGGGGGTGCCCATGCCGGCGGCGCCGTCACGGTGGGCCCGGGAGGCGGCGTCATGCCGGCCGTGGCCAGGCCTGTGCCGACACCTGCGGCGCCGGCGAACAGTGCACCGGCAACAGCAGTGGTGACAGCTGTTTTCTTCATCCTCATCGCGATCCTCCAATCAGATGATTGCGGGGTGTCCACCCCACGGATTGCTCGGACAGTTCTTGGTTACCGCATGCATGCCATCGCTAAACCTTCTGCAGCGCTTCAGACCTCGCGCCTGATCCGCTCCGGGAACCGGCTGTGGCCGAAGTCGATCTGGGCGCCGGGATTGCTGACCGCGGTGGTCAGGCCGGTGCCGATCGGTCCAGCGCTGTCGTACAAGGTGGTGGCACCGACCGCGATGCCGTGGGCCGCCCAGTGCGTCTCGGCCTCGACGCCGACCCAGTCGTCCTGCGGCAGCCGCGTCAACGCCACAGTGAGGTCGCCGTTGATGTAGCCGATGCCCGCGGTGCCCAGATTCGTGACCATGCTGGTGCCCTCGGCCGTCACCGCAGCACGGACGAACGGGGTGTTGACCTGCCCCTCGATGACGTCGATGGACCGGTTGACGTAACGCTTGCGGCCGGTGTTCTGATGCTCGGCGATGGTTCGCGTCCAGCCGACACCGTCACTGCTGATGTATGGCGCCAGGCCGTCGTCGATCACTGCGGGCGGCTCGAAATCGGTTGTGCCGAACCACTCCTCACCAGCGGGCGCCTCCGCGAGCCGATACTGCACCAGCGTGGCCCTGGCGACAGTCACGCCGTCTTGCACCACGTCACACTCGGAATTGCGCACCCGTCGCCCGTCCCGCACCAACTTCACCGCGGTCGTCGTCGGCACCCCGCGCGCGGCGCGGAACAGGTCGACGGTGAGCCGGGCCGGCAGAAAGTCGGGTAAACCGAACGCGGCCTCCAGCGCGTGCGCGGCCAGCCCCACCACCGCCGGGCCGTTGAGGTGGTCCTCACCCCACAAGCTCTGGGCGAATCGGGTCGGCTGAACCCGATCGGCGTCGATCGGGACGAAGTGCGCGGGGCGTGCGGTCATTTTCGGATCGTCGCACATTGGCTAAATATTCATAACTTCGGGCCGGAACACGCAGAATCGTGCAGATTCCCTGGACAATGATGAGATGGACACCCGCCGGCTGCGCCTCCTGCTGGCGCTGTCGCGCCTGGGGTCGATGCGAGCCGTCGCCGAGAACCTCAATCTGACGACGTCGACGGTGTCACAACAGATCGCCGCACTCGCCAAGGAGACCGGCACCCAACTGATCGAACCGGAAGGCCGCAGAGTCAGACTGACACCGGCCGGACAGCGCCTGGCCGATCATGCGGTCACCATTCTCGCCGCCGTCGACGCGGCGCGCCTGGACCTCGATTCCGACGCCGAACCCGTCGGCACGCTGCGGATCGGCGGATTCGCCACCGGCATCCGCGTCTCGCTGCTGCCGATCCTGGCGGAACTCACGAAGGAGCACCCCGGAATCGATGTCGCCATCAGCGAATACGAGCCCATCGAAGCGTTCGCGCTGCTCACCGACGACGACCTGGACCTGGCCCTGACCTACGACTACAACCTCGCTCCGGCCTCCCCCAGCCCGCTGCTGGAAGGCTTTGCGCTGTGGTCGATTCCGTGGGGCCTGGGCCTGCCGGCCGACGAAGCCCACGGACCCGCCGAACTGTCCGACTACGCGGACCGGACCTGGATCGTCAACTCGCGCAACACCGCTGACGAGGATGCCGTCCGCACGCTGGGTGCGCTGAGCGGATTCACCCCGCGCATCGCCCATCAGATCGACAGCCTCGAGCTGGTCGAGGATCTGATCGTCGCCGGATACGGCGTCGGTCTGCTGCCGCTGGAACGCCCCACCAGCGCGGGCATCAAGGTCGTCCCGCTGGCCGGGCCGACGGTGATCCACACCGCCTACGCCGTCACCCGCAAGGGCCGCACCAATTGGCCGCCGCTACGGGCCGTGCTCGACCGGCTGCGACCGGGCGACGGACCGGTGCCCCTCCCGACGTGGCCGCGCCCCGAGGCCGTCGGCACCGAATGACACTGACCGAGATCTGGGAGGCTACCGGCGTGAAACTGCTCAGGGCGGCGCTGGTCGCAACGCTTTTGACCGGATCCGCGCTGCCCGCCGCGCGCGCCGAATGCACCGGTGCCTGCGATGCGCAGCAACGCGTCGCGGCGGCCGACGCCTACCTGGCCACCCGGCCGGGCACCGTCGGCTACGTGCTCCGCGATCGCAAAACCGGTGCGGTGTACCGTAATTCGCATGCCGGAGACATGGTCTGGACGGCCTCGACCATCAAGCTCGGCATCGTGGTGGACCTGTTCGCCCGGCAGAGCGCCGGGCTGCTGCGGCTCACCGACAACGACATCGCCCTGATGGGCAAGATGCTGCACACCTCGGACAACGACGCCGCCGACACCCTGTGGACGCGGTACGGCGGACCCGACCACACCATCTTCAACAACGACTTCCCGCATTTCGGCATGACGCGGGTCCAACCGCAGCGGGGATTCGGAGACATGTTCCCCTACTGGGGTTTTCAGAAGTCGACCACCGACGATCTGGACCAGATGGTGAACTACATGCTGACCCGGTTGCGGCCCAACGAGACCGCCTGGATCGTGAACGCCATGCAGAACGTCGATCCGATCCAGCAGTGGGGCGTCTGGGGCGCGGGCCCGAACATGGCGCCCGGCAACAAGGACGGCTGGTCCGACGAACAGGGCGGCTGGGTGACCAACACCGTCGGATTCGCCGGTCCCGGACAACGTTTCACGCTGGCCGTCATGAACGCGTTGAACGGCGCCGGCGGCAATGCGGACGGCCAGGCCACCACTACGCGGTTAAGCCAGATATTGCTGGCCAATCGGCAGTAAATTGACGTCATGACCTACGGCGAGAACTACCCAACCTCAGGCGCTTACGGCGCACCGACCCCGGTGCATCCCGGCGACCTGCTGCCCCGTTTCTTCGCGCGGTTCATCGACGGACTGATCGTCGGAGTGCTGGCCTTCTTCGGCGCCTTCTCGATCGGCTCGATGTCGGACATCATGGTGACCGGCCTGTTCTCCGGGCTGGGCACCTTCCTGTACTTCGTGCTGTTCGAGGTGCTGGCCGGCGCGACGCCCGGCAAGATGGTGCTGGGCCTCAGCGTCCGCGGCCCGCACGGCATGCCGAAACCCGATTTAAAGCAGTCGGCCATCCGCAATTCGTTCACCCTGCTGACCATCATCCCGTGGGTCGGCGGGCTGCTCGCGTTCATCGCATACATCTTCATCGCCGTCACCATCAGCTCCAGCCCCTGCAAGCAGGGCCGGCACGACGAACTCGCCGGCGGCACCCAGGTGGTCAAGAAGTAGCGGCCTAGCCGTGGACCAGTGAAAAGCCTTCCCAGGCCTGACGCTGCTCGGCCCGGGGATCGAACTCGACACGCGTCTTGCGGTCGAACACCAGCACGGCGCGGTCGTCGGCGTCGTACCGTGGCCAGCCCTCGCCGGGGACGCCCGTGCGGGCGAACGCCCGCCAGCGGTTCTGCACGTCATTGCTGATCCGCAACGCCGACTTGCGGTCCATGGCGGCCGTCAGCACCGAACCCAGCGGGGTCCGGTACACGTCGAACACGGCGAGCAGTTCGGTCGCGTGCGTGGCGCCCAGACCCGTCCAATGCAGCGCCGGTGGCGCGTAGTCGTACCGATACGCGTACGTGGGCGCGTGGCGCATGTGCGCGCCGGCGATATCCCACGCCGCCGTGCCGAAGGCGAAGTCGCCGCCGAGCTTGATACAGGCGTCGGCCGAGTGCGGGTAGCCCGGATAGGCCCCGATGATCCGGGCGCGTTGCTCGGCCGGGACATGGGCCAGGATGCGTTCGATCATGGCCTCGTTGGTGGGCAGCAGCTGCATGAACTTGGTGAACAGGCGGCCCTCGTCGGCATTGCTGCCCACGATGAGCGGCACCTGGTGGGCCCGCCCCTCGCGCATCGCGACCATCGGATCCTCGGGGAGGAACTCGGTGCCGTACGCCGGGCCGGCCGGAAAGGCCCCCGGCATGTCGGCCACCGCACCATGGATGACGCGGTCCAGCGCGGCCAGCAGCTCAGCCGGTTTCGCGGCCATCAGCGCGGCGGCGCCGTCGCGCTCACCGGCGCCGAGCTGCGCGGCGAACTGCTTCGCGAACTGGGCCGCCGCGTCGGGTGACCGCACCATGCCACTGGCGGGGCTCTCGGCAATCGCTTGGTGGAAAAGGCCTTTCGCCTGCGGCACGGCGAGCAGCGTCGCGACGGCGTGCGCACCGGCACTCTCCCCGAAGATGGTCACGTTGTCCGGGTCGCCGCCGAAAACCGCGATGTTGGTCCGCACCCACTTCAGCGCCGCCACCAGGTCGCGCAGAAAAAGGTTGTCGTCCAGCGGGTGCTCCGCAGTGGCCAGGGTCGACACATCGAAACAGCCGAGCGCACCCAGCCGGTAGTTGGCCGAGACGAAGATGCAGCCGCGCCGCGCCAGTGCGGCCCCGTCGTAGATCGGGGTGGCAGAACTGCCGAGGATGTAGCCGCCACCGTGGATGAAGAACATCACGGGCAACGGCTCGCCGGTGGGCTGCTCGGGCGTCACCACGTTGAGGGTCAGACAGTCCTCACCCATCGGCTGGTACTTGCCCACGCTGAGCATGGTGAATTTGCGGTCCTGCGGCGCGCAGTACGTGAAGCCATGGCAGTACCGCACGCCGCGCCACGGCTGCACCGGTTGCGGGGCCCGGTAGCGCCACGGGCCCACCGGCGGCCGCGCGTAAGGCACGGAACGCCAACGGTGCACGCCGTCACGGGTGAAACCCTCGATGGTTCCGCTGTCGATGGTCACGCGGACGGTACGTTCGTGCATAAATGGACACTATCGAAAATCTGTAATCACCGGGGTGCCTGAGCCGCGTGTTGCGGTAGTGCCGGTTACCCTGGCGGGCATGCGACTTCCGGTGGTCCTCGCGGCATGTGCCCTGGTTGCGGGTTGTGCCGCCACGTCAGACCAGCACGGACGGCCCGGCGTGGCGATCTCGGAGCCGTCGCTGTCGGCCACCGCACCATCGAGTCGGCCGCCGGCTCCGACGCCGAAAGCCGCACCCACGACGCCGCCGCCCGCGGGCGCCCCCGTCGCCGACGTGATCGCCTGGGTCGAGGCCGGTACCCCGGCCGACCCGGCGGGGTTCCACACCGCGACACGCGACGGTACGCCCACCGATCTGGGTACCGACATCGCGTTCACCACGGCCTCCGGGGCGAACTGCATGACCGACAAGAGTTTCAACGGCACGCTGGCCTGCCTGACACACCTGAAGTCCCCGCCACCGCAACCGGCCGATACCTATGGCCACTGGGTGGGCGGCTGGGTCGACTTCGAGGGGCCGACAGCGGAAGTCGGTTCCGTGCACGGAGATCCGGGACGATTCAACAAGGGCACCGGCCCCAAGCTCAAGGACGGCCAGAGCCTGCGGTTCGGCGACTATCAATGCCGCGCCGACGCCACCGGGCCGGTCTGCGTGAACTACGCGCGCCGCACCGCAGTCCGGTTCAGTGATGCCGGCATCCAGACCTTCGGCTGCCTGACGCCGGTGCTCCCGGCACCCGAGGGCGTTGGGCTGAAGTTCGCCTGCACCACGGCCTGAGGGTCAATTCGCCGCGGCGACAGTCGCTTTCGGTTCGTGGACCGTCGGACCCGGGTCAGCTGCGTAGAGCGCCTCGATCTCGGCCGCGTACTTCTCGACGACGGGACGCGAACTCAGGTGCACCACGACGCGAAATCCACAGGGCGCTAAACGTTTTGGCCGAAACGTTCAGCGCAAATGATGGCGTATGGTCGGAACGATGGGAATAGCTGTCACGTCACTGACGCCTGCGGAACGGACCGCCCTGCTCACCGTGTACGCGAGGGCCCTCGACAGCCGGCGGCCCCGACCGATTCTCGGGGACACCTGGGCAGATGCCGCAGTGGCGGCCATCGACTACGACTTCGCCGCACTCGGGGTCCAGACCAGCGTGGTCTGCCAGACCGCGCTGCGCGCCAAGATGCTCGACGACCGCGTAGCTGCATTCCTCGCAGCCCATCCCGATGCGGTCGTGGTCGATCTGGGCGGGGGCCTCGACAGCGGCTTCTATCGGGTCGCACCGCCGCCGACGGTCGACTGGTACACCGTCGACCTGGCGGGCATCTCCGCGCTTCGCGAGGAGCTGTTGCCGGCGAATCCGCACTGCCATACGGTGGTGGCATCGGTGGCCGAAACAGACTGGGCCGCAGGGATTCCCGCAGACCGGCCCACCATGCTTGTGGCGGACGGTCTGTTCGCGTTCCTCACCGAGCCCGTCATAGCCGGTGTGTTCCGCAGCGTCACCGAACATTTCCACCACGGCGAGCTGGCGTTCAACGATTACGGACAGTTCGGGCCGATCAGCCTCGCGGCGTTCAAGTACCTGCCGCAGAAGATGTTCAAAGACGTCGGCAGCCAACTGGGTTACGCGGGTTTCAAAGACGCCCGGCACCCCTTGACCTGGAATCCCCGAATGCACCTCATCGAAGAAGCCAGCCTGGCCCACCAGCCCGAGGTTGACCTGTTTCCCCGGGTGCTGCGGATCGCCACCCGGCTGACGGGGCGCACCCGCGCCGGTGCCCGGAAAGCCCGGATCCTGCGTTACGGCTTCTGAGCAGCGACTACCCGCCCAGGCAGCCCGGACCCAGCAGCGCCTTCAGGTCGCCCATCAACGCCGACGACGGTGTCACGCGCAGCGTCTGGTCCAGTTCCAGGGTGGTGATCCGGTCGCCACTGATGAGCCGCAGATGCACCTGAGAGGTGCCCGGATGGTGGGCCAGCACCTGTTTGAGCGCGCTGACCTTCTCCGGGGTGCACTGCCGGGTCGGCAGGCTCACTGCGAGCGGGCGGTCGGCCTGTGCATTCGAAAAGTCCGGCACCACAAGGTCACTGGCGAAGATCGACACCCGCTCGTCCTCGACCCGGGCCTTGCCGCTCACCAGCACGATGGCGTCGTCCATGATGTCGGCGCCGAACACGGCGTAGGTCTTCGGGAAGAAGTTCACGGTGACCGAACCGTTGAGATCTTCCAATTGTGCTGAGGCCCAGGGCAATCCCTGCTTGTTGACCCGCCGCACCACGCCCGCCAGGATGCCGCCGATGCGGACCTGGGAGTCGTTGGCGACAGCGCCTTCGAGGATGGCCGGAATCTGGGTGTCCACCTGCGCATTGAGCAGGTGCGCGACACCGTTGAGCGGGTGGCCCGAAACGTACAGACCCAGCATCTCGCGTTCCAGGGCGAGCTTGTGCTTGTCGTCCCACTCGTCGTCGGGCACCTTGATGGTGAAGGCCGCATCGCCGGCATCCCCGGCGTCTCCGCCACCGAACAGATCGAACTGGCCCATGGCCTCGGCCTTCTTGGTGCCTAGCACCGAGTCGACCGCGTCGGCGTGCACCAGGAACAGACCCTTGCGGGCATGGCCCAACGAGTCGAAAGCGCCTGCCTTGACCAGAGATTCGGTGACCCGCTTGTTGCAGGCCGTGATGTCGATCTTGCTGAGGTAGTCGGAGAAGTCGGTGTATTTCCCCTTCTCGGTGCGGGCCGCGATGATCGACTGCACCACGTTGGCGCCGACGTTGCGCACACCGCCCAGCCCGTAGCGGATGTCCTTGCCGACCGAGGCGAAGTTGTGCACCGACTCGTTGACATCCGGCGGCAGCACCGTGATGCCCAGGCGGCGGCAATCCGCCAGGTATATCGCGGCCTTGTCCTTGTCGTCACCGACCGAGGTCAGCAGACCCGCCATGTACTCGGCCGGATAGTTGGCCTTGAGATACGCCGTCCAGAACGACACCAGGCCGTAGCCGGCCGCGTGCGACTTGTTGAACGCGTAGCCGGCGAACGGCAGGACCGTGTCCCACAGCGCGGTGATCGCGGCCTGCGAGAAGCCGTTCTGCTTCATGCCGTCGGCGAACCCGCCGTAGGCCTCGTCGAGGATTTCCTTCTTCTTCTTACCCATCGCGCGACGCAGCAGGTCTGCTTGGCCGAGCGAGTAGCCCGCGACCTTCTGCGCGATGTGCATGATCTGCTCTTGGTAGACGATCAAACCGTAAGTCTCGGAAAGGATGTCGCGCAGCGGCTCTTCGAGCTCCGGGTGGATGGGCTTGATCTCCTGCAGCCCGTTCTTACGCTTGGCGTAGTCGGTGTGCGCATCCACACCCATCGGACCCGGCCGGTACAGCGCCAGGACGGCCACGATGTCCTCGAAGCCGGTCGGCCGCATCAGTTTCAGCAGATCGCGCATCGCCGAACCGTCGAGCTGGAACACCCCGAGCGTGTCGCCGCGCGCCAGCAGCTCGTAGGTTTTCGGGTCATCCAGGCTCAGGTGGTCGAGATCCAGATCGATGCCACGGTTGGCCTTGATGTTCTCCAGCGCGTCACCGATGACGGTGAGGTTGCGCAGGCCCAGGAAGTCCATTTTCAGCAGGCCGATGGCCTCACACGACGGGTAGTCCCAGCCGGTGATGATGGCGCCGTCCTGGGCGCGCTTCCACATCGGGATGGCGTCGATGAGCGGCTCGGAGCTCATGATCACCGCGCAGGCGTGCACACCCGCGTTGCGGACCAGGCCCTCCAGGCCGCGCGCGGTCTCGTAGATGGTGCGGACGTCGGGGTCGGTGTCGATCAGCGCGCGGACCTCGGCGGCTTCCTTGTACCGCTCGTGGTTCGGGTCGGTGATGCCCGCCACCGAGATGTCCTTGGCCATGATCGGCGGCGGCAGGGCCTTGGTGATGCGGTCGGCGATGGCGAAGCCCGGCTGCCCGTAGTGGACTCGGGCCGAATCCTTCAGCGCGGCTTTGGTTTTGATGGTACCGAAGGTGATGACCTGGGCGACGCGGTCACTGCCCCACTTCTCGCTGGCGTAGCGGACCATCTCGCCGCGGCGGCGGTCGTCGAAGTCGATGTCGATATCGGGCATCGACACGCGCTCGGGGTTGAGGAACCGCTCGAACAGCAGACCGTGCGGGATGGGGTCGATGTTGGTGATGCCCATCGCCCAGGCCACCAGCGAACCGGCGGCCGAACCGCGGCCCGGGCCGACCCAGATGCCGACCTCGCGCGCGTGGCTGATGAGGTCACCGACGACGAGGAAGTACGCCGGGAAGCCCATCTGCACGATGACGCTGATCTCGTACTCGGCGCGGTCGAGGTACTCCTGCGGCGGACCGCCCGGGAAGCGCCGGTCCAGGCCACGCAGCACCTCTTTGCGCAGCCAGGTGGCCTGTGTCTCGCCCTCGGGCACCGGGAAGATCGGCATCCGGTCGTGGAACTTCCAGACATCGGCGTAGGACTCGACGCGCTCGGCGATCAGCAACGTCGAATCGCAGGCACCGGGTACCTGGTGATCCCACATGGCCCGCATGTCCTCGGCCGACTTGAGGTAGTAGCCGTCACCGTCGAACTTGAACCGCGTCGGGTCCGACAGTGTCTTACCGGTCTGGATACACAGCAGCGCTTCGTGATTGTGCGAGGCCTCGCGCGTGACGTAGTGGCAGTCGTTGGTGGCCAGCGGCGGGATGCCCAGCTTCTTGCCGATGTCCAGCAGGCCCTCGCGAACCCGGCGCTCGATCTCGATGCCGTGGTCCATGAGCTCGAGGAAGAAGTTCTCCTTGCCGAAGATCTCCTGCCACTTCGCGGCGGCCTCGATGGCCTCTTTCTCGTGGCCGAGCCGCAGCCGGGTCTGCACCTCACCCGACGGGCAGCCCGTGGTGGCGATGATGCCGGTGGAATGCTCGGCGATGATCTCCGCGTCCATCCGGGACCACTTGCCGAGCTGCCCTTCGAACGACGCCAGCGACGACAGCTTGAACAGGTTCCGCAGACCGGTCGCGTTCTCCGCGACCATCGTCATGTGGGTGTACGAACCGCTACCCGAGACGTCGTCACTCTTCTGGCTGGGATCACCCCACGTGATGCGCTTCGTGTTGAAGCGCGACGCCGGCGCGATGTACGCCTCGATACCGATGATCGGCTTGATGCCCTCTTTGGTGGCGACGTTGTAGAACTCGCTGGCGCCGAACATGTTTCCGTGGTCGGTCATGCCGATGGCAGGCATTCCCAACCGCAGCGCCTCGGCGATCATGGGCTTGACCTTCGCCGCACCGTCCAGCATCGAGTACTCGGTGTGATTGTGGAGGTGCACGAACTGGCTCATAGGGCTGCCAGTCTAAAACGGGCCACCGACACGTCTCGGCGTGTCGCGGGCTGTGTCGTCAGGCCGACTGCGACGAGCCCGTGGCGGCCGCGGGCGCGGCGCCGCCGGCCGGGCCGTCTGCTGTTGCGCCGGGACCCACCAGCAACCCCTTGTGCAACACCTGTTGCAGTTGCTTAGTTACCGCCTCGACGCGATCTCGATCGGCCACCAGCCCGGCGTAGAACCCGAGCCCCCACACCATGGTGTACAGCAGATCGGCAACAGGGGCCACAGCCGTCCCGGCAGGCAACTCGCCGCGCGCCACGGCGTCGCGCACGGCCTGGTCCATGAATTTGCGGACGGCGGCCTTGGCGTCCCTGCGCGGGGCGGGCAGCCGGTCGGCCTCCAGATAGGAACTCACCAGCAGTGCCACACTGCCCGGTTCATGGACGCCGGCGTTGCGGAATTCGGTGACGAGCACTGAAATCTGTGATGGAAGAGTGGATTCCGCGCCGGCGCGGGCGATGCAGAGGTCGATCGTCGTGGCGATCTCGTTCAGCAGGCAGTGGTAGATGTCCTCGCGCGTCTGGAAGTGGTAGTGCAGCGTAGGACGGCTCAACTCGGCGATCTCGGCGATGGCCTGGATGGTGGTGGCGTGGTAGCCACGGACCGCGATCACCTCGCGCGCGGCGCCCAGAATGCGCGCCCGTGTCTGTGCCGAATCGGTGCCTGCCGGCCGACCCCGGCGCCGTCCTGCCTTCACTGGGAGAACATCGAGATGCACCATGCCACGTCCTCGCACAGAAGGGGATATTTACGAATTCAGCAAACTCTAAGACATAGCTGATACGTGGTCAACCGCAACCTCGCCAACGGCCGGCCGACTTGCCCCGCGCGACCCGCCCGTGCGGTCGATTCCGTCCGGTGACCGGCACAGACGGCGTCGTGTCCCGCGGTCGACGGGCGGTCCATTGGGTGACGGCGACGAGTCCCGCTACCTATTTGCCTGAAAATTTGTCGCCGACGTAGAGATCCGGCAACCGAATCGGGCGCCGGATGCGGCCCTCACCCGGCGCCGCATAGTGATGATGTCCACATCGCGGCGGGCGCTGTGCGAATTGAATGCACGGTCGCTCTCTGTATCGTATGAGTCCGTGATCGAGCTCATTAACGTCGCCAAGACTTTTGGCGGGTCCGTTCCCGCACTCCGCGACGTGAGCTTTTCCGTCCCCACGGGCTCTGTGTGTGCGTTGCTGGGACACAACGGCGCCGGCAAGACGACGACGGTCAAGATCCTGTCCACCTTGCTCAAGCCGAGCTCGGGCCAGGCGATCGTCGCCGGCTACGACGTGGCAAAGGAACCCGCGAAGGTCCGCCAGTCCATCGGCGTCACCGGACAGGACGCCGCCCTCGACCTCCGGCTGACCGGACGGGAGAACCTCGTCCTGTTCGGGCGCCTGCGCGGGCTGCGCCGCGGCGAAGCCCGCAGCCGGGCCGACGAACTGATCACCCAATTCGACATGGGGCACGCCGCGGACCGCCAGGTGAGCGGGTACTCCGGTGGCATGCGCCGCCGGATCGACATCGCGGTGTCCCTCGTCGTCCCGCCGAAGGTGCTGTTCCTCGACGAGCCGACCACCGGCCTGGACCCGCGCAGCCGCCGCGACGTCTGGAATCTGGTGTCCTCGATGAAGGCGCAGGGCATCACCGTCCTCCTGACGACGCAGTACCTGGAGGAAGCCGACATCCTCAGCGATTCCATCGTCATCCTCAACGGCGGTCAGATCGTCGCCCGCGGGACGGCCGATGAGCTCAAGCGCCAGACCGGCTCGAGCTACTGCGAGATGACGCCCCTCAACCCGGACGACCTGCCGCGCATCGCCACGGCCCTGGCGGATTTCGACGAGATCGAGGTCGACACCGACGCGACGACGGTGTCCGTACCGGCGCCGGGCGGCGTCGCGACCCTGACCGAGGTCTTCCGTCGGATGGACGAGATCGGCGTCGAACTCATCGACATCTCGCTGCGCCGGCCCTCACTCGACGAGGTGTTCCTGCACCTCACCACCCCGGTCAAGTCGAAGTGACGGCGTTCGGACTCCTGACGGCCCGCATCCTCCGCAAGGGCTGGCTGGACCTCGTCTTCGCCGTACTCGTGCCGGTTTCCACGCTGATCGGCCTCACCTTCATGCTCGGTGACGTCATCGCCACCGGCGACATGAGCTACGTGCAGTACATCCTGCCCGCGGTCGTCGTCCAGGCGATGTTGTTCGGCGCCCTGACCACGACCGACCGGGCCGCCGGGGAGAAGGCCAGCGGGCTCGGCGCCCGCATGCGCACGCTCCCCATCTCTCCCTATGCGCCGTTCATGGCCCGCATGGCCTACTGCCTGATCCGCGGACTACTGGCATTGGTCGCGTCGGTGCTGGCCGCGTACCTGTTCGGATTCCGGCTGACCACAGGTTTCGGCTACGCGGCCGCCTTCGTCGTCCTGGCCCTGACCCTGACGCTGGCGGTGTCGTTCGGCGCCGACGCCACCGGCTCCAAGGCCGGACGTGCCGAGGTGGCCAGCCAGCTGCTGCTGATCCCCCAGCTGTTCCTGGTGATGTTGTCGACCGGGCTCGCGCCCGTCGAGGCGTTTCCCACGTGGCTGCATTCTTTCGTGCGCTACCAACCGGTTTCGCTGATCACCGACGCGCTGCGCGGATTCACCAGCGGTCACATCGACACGGGCATCCTCGGCGCCGGCATCGCGTGGACCGTCGGACTGTTGGTCGTCTTCGGCGCTGTCGCGGTTCGACTTCAGGAGCGCTCATCGTGAATCCGACCAAGCAGCACCAACATTCGCGCCTCACCGAGAGCTGGATCTTCGCGAGCCGGCTGTTCATCCAGTGGCGCCGGTACCCGATGGTGCCCGTGCAGGCCCTGGTGTTCCCGACCCTGCTGCTGCTCATCTACGGCATCCTGGTCGGCAAGTCGATGGTCCGCCTCACCGGCAACAGTGGACTGGACGTCCTGATCCCGGTGTGCACGCTGGCCGGTGCCATGTCGGGCGCCATCGGCGCCGGTCTGGCCGTCCCCCACGACCGCGACAGCGGTCTGCTGACGCGGCTGTGGATCATGCCGGTCCGGCGGACGTCTCCCCTGACCGGCGCGCTGCTCGCCGAGGCGCTGCGCACCTTTGCGGCCTCGGCGTTCGTGGTGGCGGCCGGTTACCTGATGGGCTTCCGGTTCTCCGGCGGCTGGATCGCGCTGCTGGTCTATCTATTGATCCCCGTCGCCATCGTGGTGGTCTTCGCGACCATCGTGATCACCCTGGCCCTGCGACCCCAGGGCCGGATGATCCTCACCTGGACCAACACCGCGTGCATGGGCCTGGCGTTCGCGACGCTGATCCCGCCGGCGAAGATTCCGGCCGCGCTGCGCCCGATCGCCGACTACCAGCCGATCGCACCCGCGGCCGCCGCCATGCGGGGCCTGTCCAACGGCGGTGCGTTCTGGCAGCCTCTCGCCGTGGCGGCGCTGTGGCTCGTGGTGATCGCGGCGGTCGTCGTGCCGCTGGCGGTGCGTTCGTACCGCGCGGCAGTCGAGGGCGGCAAGGTCGACGGCTGAGCCCGCCGAGACTCGGCCTAGGCCGAGTCGGAGTCCCCGGACACGTCGAAGTGCACCGGCATCTCGAACTCCTTGCGCTTCAGCTGCGCCGCGAAATAGCCGTACTGGAAAGCGATTCCGAGGATGGCGGTCGCCGCCAGCTCTGACAGCGGACGGCGCAGCTCGGCACGCATCGTCGTCCACGCTTCCGCGGGTGAGACCCGCGCCGGCGCATGGGTGCCCTTGCTGACCGAGTCATTGCGGTGCGCCCAGCGGATGTACGCGTTGCTGTTGCCGTAGCGCTTCCACTGGCTGGCCAGATCGCGGATCGCGGTCCGCGGCTCCCACTCCATCAGCACCCGGGTGTCGGTGGCGATGGTGCCGAGCGACTGATCCTGGATCCGCCAGCAGATGTCGAGGTCGCCGCCGCCACGCATCGCCCGGAACCCGTCCACCTTCTCGAAGGCGATCCGGTCGATACCGAGATTGCAGGTCGGGTAGTAGTCGGGCCGCGGCGGCACCATCCCGACGACGGCCTTCATCGCCCCGCCGCCACGGGGCAGCATGAACGGCTGCATCTTGGCGGCCATGCGGGCCGCCACGGTCGGGCCCGACAGAGTGCGAACGTTGGTGCACGACAACGCAACTCCCGGTTGCGCCTGCAGGGCCCGGTGCGCGTCGAGCAGGCCGGGCAGCGGCCGGCAGCGCCCGTCGATGAAGAGCAGAATGTCGGCGTCCGACCGGCTCGCGGCGACCTGCCGCGCGTAGTACGGACCCCGGCTGTTCGTCAGCGTCACGACGCGGGCACCCAGTGCGCGCGCCACCGCCGCGGTGTCGTCGACCGATGCGTCGTCGACGACCGTGACCCGGTCACCGTCCGACAGCTGATCGAGCAAGGGCCGCAGCAGCCCCGGAAGGTGATCAGCCATGTCGCGGACCGGAATGATGACGTCGATCGTCTGACCCGCCATGGATCAATCTCCTCTATCGCAAGTTCGTCGAGCAGCGGCGCGGCCCCGGATCAGACGTGCAGTCCGCCGCGACCGAGCGAGTACACCTGCCACCCGGCACGCGACCAGCTCTCGCGGTCGATGACGTTCCGGGTGTCCAACAGTCGTGGCTCCTTCACCACCGAGCGGAACGCCTCGGGGTCGATGTTGGTGTACTCGTCCCACTCCGTCGCCAGCACGATCAGATCCGCGTTGCGGCAGGCCGCCTCGGCACTGTCGAAGTAGCCGAGCGTCGGGAACCGCGCCTTGGCGTTGTCGATCGCCTTCGGATCGTGGACGCGGACGTCGGCGCCCTTCAAGTGCATCGCGGCAGCCACGTTCAGTGCCGGCGAGTCACGGACGTCGTCGCTGTTGGGCTTGAACGCGGCACCCAGGACGGCGATGCTCTGGCCGAGGAACTCCCCGCCGACGACCGCACGCGCGACCGACACGGCCTTCTCCCGGCGGCGCAGGTTGATCTTGTCGACCTCGTGCAGGAACCGCAGCGCGTCCGAGGCGCCCAGCTCGCCGGCCCTGGCGCTGAACGCCCGGATGTCCTTGGGCAGGCAGCCGCCGCCGAAACCCAGGCCCGCGTTGAGGAAGCGCTTGCCGATGCGATCGTCGTACCCGAGCGCGCGGCTGAGCACCGTCACGTCGGCGTCGACGATCTCGCACACCTCGGCCATGGCGTTGATGAACGAAATCTTGGTCGCCAGAAAGGCATTGGCGGCGACCTTCACCAATTCGGACGTCGGAAGGTCCGCCGTCAGATAGGGCGTGCCGCCGTCGAGCAGGGAGCCGTACACCTCCTGCAGCGTCTTCTCGGCGTACTCGGAGGTCACCCCGAACACCAGGCGGTCGGGCTGCAGCGTGTCCTCGATGGCCTTGCCCTCGCGGAGGAACTCGGGGTTCCACGCGACCTCGAGATCCGTCGAGGTCTTCGCGACCTCGTCGGCGAGGCGCTGGGCGGTGCCGACCGGAACGGTCGACTTACCGACGACCAGCCCCGCACAGTCGGCGTTAGCGGCCACCGCACGGAAAGCGCTGTCGACGTACTCGATGTTCGCGGCGTCGGAGCCGGCCATCTGCGGGGTGCCGACACAGACGAAGTGCACCGCCGCACCGGACACCGCTTCCTGCACCGACTGTGTGAAGCGCAGCCGGCCGGTGGCCAGCACCGTGGCGAGCAGTTCGTCGAACCCGGGCTCGTAGAACGGCGAGGTGCCGGCCGACAAGGCGGCGATCTTCGACGCGTCGGTGTCGTACGCGACGACCTCGTGCCCGATATGCGCCATGCAAGCGGCGTGAACGGCACCCAGATAGCCCGTTCCAATCACGCTCAATCTCATATAGCCGAACTCCACGTCGTCGCAGTTACTTTCCGACCACCGAGGGGTCGCCGGTCGATCATCTCAGCGCGCTCAACGCTCGGTCGGGACACACGGACCCGGGATTTATTCGAGAGCAGCAGCCGTCGCAGCTAAGTACACCACACTGCGCCGCCGGGGCTTCGGTGAGACGCCGCGAACTGAGGTTCGGCCAATCCCGATGGCGGCCCACGCGGCTGCCGGCGTTGCGGCCGGCGCCAGGGCCCGGAATCCGGGCATGCGACAGCACCGTTTGCTCGATCGGCGCCGAGGGGCGTGTATCCGGCCGCCCCGACGTTGCTGTGACAGTGCCGCGAATGCGATTGCGCCGATTGGCGTACCGAAATGCACGATATTCAGCGGTACTGGATTGCCGGCCGGCGACATATCTGTCAATTGACTGAACGTGACGTTATTTGCCAGAGATATGCGAGGCAACGCAATTGTTGCCCACGTCAGAATTGCGCGCAGAAAGGGCCGTTTGGTTTGTTAATCAAAGGAAATTGGCGCACATCCCGGTAATTCACAGATATGTGGCAGATTCGGGGCGGATAACTGTAGAGTCCGCCGCATGGCTCGTTCGCTCACCCGGCCTGCACAGCCAACTCTGGATGCACCAGCCGCCAAGGAAACAAAACCCATTCGGGTGGCGGTATGGCCACACTGGTTGGACAACCCCTATTTGCCCAACATGATCGAAGGGTTACGCGCCGAAGGCCTGGACGTTTCCGCGCCGCATATTCTGAGTATCGAATCGGCTCGGCTACATAGTGGCGATTGGCTGCATCTGCATTGGTCCACCGAAGCGCACACCAGCCACGTGCGGTGGATATACGAAGCCCGCGCCGCGGCATTCAACCGCCAATTGCAAGCACTGAAGCGGCGCGGCGTGCGCATCGCCTGGACGGCACACAATCTGGTGCCACACGATGATCCGCACCCGGACCTGGGTCGTAGCATCCGCAAGGAACTGCTCGCGCTCGTCGACCACGTCTTCATCCACTTCCCCAGCGCCCAGGAAACGCTCGCAGCGGAGTTCGGATACACAGGGCCGTGCACCGTGGTTCGGCACCCGCACTACATCGACTCCCATCCGGCGCCGCCGTCGCAGCTCGAAGCGCGCGCCAAACTCGGCCTGCCCGCCGACGGCTTCGTCGCGCTGTCCTTCGGATTGCTGCGCCCCTACAAGGGCATCAGCGACATCATCCACGCCTTCCAGAAGGTCGCCAGAGACCAGGATCGCCTCATCCTGGCCGGCCATCCCCAGGGCGACGTGTCGGCCGATCTCGCGCTGGCGCGGGAAGACCCGCGAATCCTCTTGTGCGCCAAACGCATTCCGAAGTCGGAGGTCCCGCTGTACTTCGCCGCGGCAGACGGCGCCGTCATCGCCCACCGCGGCTTCTTCACCTCGGGCAGTGCGCTGCTGGCACTGAGCATGGGCTGCCCCGTGATCGGGCCCGAGGTCAACCACCTCGTCGACCTGGCCGGCGGGCAGCGCCTGTATCCGGTGGAACTCGGCGTCGACGGACTGGCTGCGGGCCTCGCCGAAGCACGTGACAAGGCCCGCAGCGTCGACCGCGAGTCGATGCGCAACTGGGCCGGCAACTACAGCAACTGGCGCGAGGCCGCCGCTCGCACCGCGGCAGTCTTCCGCGACCGCACCGGCAGCCACTGAAACACGTTCCGAATCCCGTCAAGGAATGCACCGAATAGCAAATATGTTCTCCGCATCAGCACTCCGCGCCCGCCAACTCGTCAACTGGGAGTTGCGCAAAGGTGAGCCCGAGCTCAGACTCCTTGCGGTACTGAAGGATTCAAGCCAGGATTTTCTCGATGTCGGCGCGAATGCGGGCGTCTATTCGTACTACGCACTGAACCGTTTCCGCAAAGTAATTGCGGTCGAAGCACATCCGGTCATGGCGTCCAGCTTGCGCCGGATCATCAAGCCGGAGAATCGGGTTCTGCCCGTGGCATTGTCCGACCGAATCGGGGAGACCACATTTCATATCCCCACCCGCCGTGGTCGCGATGTGCTCACCAGAAGTTCACTACAACAAGACGCCAATCCGGGTTTCGAGCTGCGCACCATCACCGTGCCGACGACGACCATCGACGAACTCGATCTGAATCGACTCGGCGTGTTGAAGATCGATGTGGAAGGTCACGAGTCTGCCGTTCTCCGCGGTGGCGTACGAACTCTGGAAACCGCAAAACCGACGTGCATCGTCGAATGCGAGGAGCGGCATAACGCCGGGGGTGTCGCACAGACCTTCGCCTTTTTCGACACGATGGGATACCAGGGCTATTTCTTGCACCGGGGCGCGCTCCGGCACGTGGCCGAATTCGACACCGCAGCATTGCAGCGGCCCGAGGACGCGAAGTCGGTCGGCGGAAAGCGCTCGCCCGACTATGTGAACAATTTCATCTTCGTTCACCCGGACAACGCGGCGCAGCTGGCGAGCATCCGTCAGGTGTTCAGCGGCCGCTGACACCGCACTTCGGCATCACCCCCGCTCACGAGGTGAATCGACGGATTCGTCAATAGCACCGGTGCCGCCGCCGCGGATCCGCCTGCGGCCAGCTAACACCAAATAGGCATCCCGTCTGGCCTCCGAAGCTGTCAGCTACCTGTTAGTGTCCTGGGCATCCTCACAGGGACGAAAATTTCTGGCACCGGGGATGCCGAAGGGGGAAGTGGCTTGGCGCGCGTGTTTCTCTCCACCTGGGGACAGAGCGACAACATCGGCGACTCGATCCTCCGACGCGGCCTGCTCCGGACTTTCCACGGCATCGACGACGCTCGCGTGCACGTCCACGTCGGCCGGAAGTTGATGCCGGACGCGAACGACGAGCGGTATCTGACGGCCCTGAAGCTGCGCGGCGACGAAGTGGTGCACGACACGGCGATCGGCTGGATCAGCCGCTACGCCACGAGCGCCCTGACCGGCCGGACCCTCATGGTGATGCCGGCCGGTGAATTGGTCCTGCCCGAACGCGCCGGACGCTTCTGGGGCTGGTGGACGGCCATCTGTGCGCTGCTGTCGCGACCCCGCGGCGGCACCACCGTCCAGGTCGGCGCCGGCGTCCGGATGTCGCCGGACACCACCATCGCCGCGCCGCACATGGAGCGCTACGCGCGGCGCAAGATGTCGCTCGTCGCCTGGCGGGATCCTCGGACCGCCGCCGCGTTCGGAGTCGGCGACGTCGCACCCGACTGGGCGTTCGGCGAAGGCCCCGATCCCCTGGTCGACGGCCTGGGCACCCCGGCCGGCGAACGCAAGATTCTCGCCGTCACCACGCGCGGGAACCGGGATCTGCTCGACGAGAACAAGATTCGTCTCCTGCGGGACATCGCCAAGTCGCGGGGCCTGCGGATACAGGTGTACAGCCAGGTCCGCCGCGATCGCGAGGCCATGGAGAAACTCGCCTGGGTGCTGCATCCGGGCACCGAGCCACTGCTGTTCGGCGAAGAGTCACACGCCGAGTGGGAGCAGAAGGTGCGCGCGCTGCACCGGGAATCGGCGATCGTCGCCAGCGACCGGATTCATGCGTTGATCGTGGGCGCAACCGAAGGCGCCGTCCCGCTGGCGGTTTCGAGCGGGTCGACCGAGAAGGCGCTCCGCACCCTCAAGCCCGGAGGCTTCGACCTGCCGGCGGACCAGCCCGCCGCCATCAACGACTATCTCGACGCCATGCTCGGCGACTCGACGTCCGTCAGTCGCCGCATCGTCACGGCGCGCGCCCACCTGGACGGGCTCCGCAACACGCTGCGCAGTTTCGTCGACGGCGGCCCGGTCGGCGAGACCGGCACCGTCGAACCCCTGCCCTACGAATTCCGCCACGCAGCAGCGTCCTAGCGCCGCCTACGTCGCGACCGGATCCTTCTCCAGCGCGGCCGGCACCGCGGCACGACGGGCGCGCAACACCGCGTCACCGGTGAACACTGCCAGTGCCAGCCAGATCAGCACGAAGCCGGCCCACCGGCCCACCGGCATCGGCTCATGTCCGACGACGACGCCCCACGCCATCTGCAGCGCCGGCGTCAGGTACTGCAGCAGGCCCATGGTGACCAGCGGAAGCCGTTGCGCCGCACCGGCGAACATCAACAGCGGCAGCGCCGTCACCGGGCCGCACAACATCATCAGCAGTGTGTGGCCGGCGCCCAGTGCGGGAACCGTCGCCTGCCCGGCAACGGTGAGGACGACGAGATAGGCCACCGCGAACGGCGCGGCCACCCCGGCCTCCACGCCGACACTGACCCGCGGGTCGGCGCGCACCACCTTCTTGACCGCGCCGTACACACCGAACGACACCGCCACGCCGAGGCCGATCGCCGGGATTTCACCGGCCTGCACCGCCAGGACGACCACCGCGACCATGGCGATGGCCAGCGCCGCCGCCTGCGCGCGATTCAGCCGCTCACCGAAGAGCGCGACGCCCAGCGCCACACTCACCAGCGGATTGATGAAGTAACCCAGTGCCGCGTCGACCACATGGCCGTTGTTGACGGCATAGATGTAGATGCCCCAGTTCAGCGAGATCAGCGCCGATGCGCACACCAACAGGCCCCACGTGCGGCCCGACAGCCGGCGCAGGTCACCCAGGCGGCGGCCGACGGCCAGCACCACGAACATCAGCAGCACCGTCCACACGATGCGATGGGCCAGCACCTCGAAGGCACTCGCCGGCTTCAGCAGCGGGAAGAATGCGGGGAACAGACCCCACGACCCGTAGGCACCGAGTCCGAGCAGCAATCCCCGGTTCTGGTTCGTAGTGGCCGTCGCGGTAGTGGTCACTGCCGATGCAACACATCCAGAGCGTGCTGCAATTCCGGCGGGTACTCACTCGTGATCTCGATCCACCTGCCGTCGGCCGGATGGGCGAACCCGAGTGAGCGCGCGTGCAGCCACTGCCGCTCGAGTCCCAGCTTCTTCGCCAGCGTCGGATCGGCACCATAGGTCAGGTCACCGCAACACGGGTGATGCAGCGCGGAGAAGTGCACCCGGATCTGGTGGGTGCGGCCGGTCTCCAAGTGCACGTCCAGCAGGCTGGCTGCCACGAACGCCTCGATGGTGTCGTAGTGCGTGATGCTGTGCCGGCCGCCTTCGGTGACGGCGAATTTCCAGTCGTTGCCCCGGGCCCTGCCGATCGGCGCATCGATGGTGCCGCTCGACGGATCCGGGTGGCCCTGCACCAGCGCGTGGTAGCGCTTGTCGACGGTGCGGTGCTTGAACGCCCGCTTGAGCACGGTGTACGCCCGCTCTGACAACGCCACCACCATGACGCCGGACGTGCCGGCATCCAGCCGGTGCACGATGCCCTGTCGCTCGTGGATGCCCGACGTGCTGATCCGGAAGCCGGCCGCGGCCAGCCCGCCGAGGACCGTCGGGCCCGTCCAGCCCAACGACGCATGTGCCGCCACCCCGGCCGGCTTGTCGACGGCCACGATGTCATCGTCGGAGTAGAGGATCGCCATGCCCTCGATGTCCTGCGGCGTGTTCTCTAGCGGCGCCGGCGCCTCGGGCAGGCGGACCTCCAGCCAGGAGCCCGCCACCAGCTTGTCCGACTTCGCCGCCGGCGCGCCGTCGATATCGACGCCGCCGTCTTCGGCGATCGTGGCGACCGCGGTGCGCGACAACCCCAGCAGGCGTGCCAGACCCGCGTCCACCCGCATCCCGGCCAGTCCTTCGGGGACCGGCATCGAACGGCTGCTCATCGGTTGGTTTCAGCCTCGTCGGCGGCCGCAGCGGCCGGTTCCGGCTGTGCCGGCGAATCCTGTTGTGTATCAGTGGGTTCCGTGGAATCGGCGGCCGGCGCCTGCTTGCTCTCGGTATCGAAATCGATGCCGAACATCGACAGCCCGACCAGCAGCACCGCCCCGCACACCACCGCGGAGTCGGCGACGTTGAAGACCGGCCACCAGCCGACCGAGAGGAAGTCGACCACGTGCCCGCGCAGCGGCCCCGGCGACCGGAAGAACCGGTCCATCAGGTTGCCCACCGCACCGCCGAGGATCATCCCCAGGCCCAGCGCCCACCACAGCGAGACCAGCCGCCGGCCCATCCAGATGATGCCCAGGACCACGCCGGTGGCGATCAACGTCAGCACCCAGGTGTAACCGGTCGCCATCGAGAAGGCCGCCCCGGAATTGCGGACCAGCGTCCAGGTGATGGTGTCACCGATGATCTCGACCGGCTGACCGGGCACCAGCAGCTTCACCGCCAGCACCTTGGTCAGGACATCCAGCCCCAGCACCAGCGCCGCGACCATCAGCAACAGCCGCAACCGCCGCGCGACGGGCTGGGCCTGCGCCGGCTCGGTCACCGGCGATTCGGCGCTCTCACCCGTCTCCGGCCCGGCCTTCTCAGCCGTCTCCGGCCCGGCCTTCTCAGCCGTCTCCGGCCCGGCCTTCTCAGCCGTCTCCGGCCCGGTGCCCGAGGTCGCCTCCGGCTCCGTGGATTCATCAGTCACTCCCCCATCATCCCAAAGACCCCGTGAGGAACAATTTCGCCCATGACTCGCGTCGTCGTGATCGCCACCGGAGGCACCATCGCCACCAGCACCGACCAACACGGCATAGCCCGCCCGACACGTAGCGCCACCGACCTGGTCCACGATCTGGGCGCCGGAGTCCAGGTCGACACCGTCGACCTCATGTCGGTCGACAGCTCCGAACTGACCCCGGCCGACTGGGACCGCATCGGGGCGGCCGTGCGGGCCGCCGGTGACGCCGACGGGATCGTCATCACGCACGGCACCGACACCATGGAAGAAACCTCGTTGTGGCTCGACATGACGTACGACGGCGCCGCACCGGTGGTCCTGACCGGCGCCATGCGCAGCAGCGACGCACCCGATGCCGACGGCCCGGCCAACCTGCGGGACGCGATCACCGTCGCCACCAGTGGGTCGGCCCGCGACCTCGGCGTGCTGGTCAGCATGGCCGGGCAGGTGTGGCAGCCCCTCGGCCTGACCAAGACCGGGCACGGTTTGCTCGGTATGGCGGTCGGCTCGCTCGATGACGGCTCGTTCGTCGCCGGCGCGGTCAAAAAGCGGCCACGACTCGGCGCGTTGTCGGCGGCGTCCGCGCCGCGGGTGGACATCGTCGCCGCGTATGCCGGCAGTGACGCACTGGCGATGGACGCCTTTGCCGCGGCCGGCGCCGGCGGAATCGTCCTCGAATCGCTCGGCTCGGGCAACGCCGGGTCCAAGGTGCTCGCCGGGGTGCAGCGGTTGTGCGCCGCAGGCGTCGCGGTGGCGATTGCGACACGGGTGCCCGGTGCGCGCGTCACATCGGGCTACGGTCCCGGAAGGGCATTGCTGGACGCCGGGGCGGTGTCCGCGGGCGGGTTGCGCGCCGCTCAGGCCCGGGTGTTGCTGATGGCGGCACTCGCCGCCGAAATACCGGTCACAGACCTGTTCGCTGAGTGGGTTTAGCGAAACTGTCCCACTGGATGGACGACTTGTCCGTCAACGTGCAGTGAATTGACGACCCAATGATAATTTCCCCCACGCCCAACTCCCGGGGGGAAGACAAGTGGAATCGACGGCGCTCGGTAGCCGACACCAACAGCAGAAACGTCTCGACATTCAGGGCATGCGCGCGGTCGCGGTGGCACTCGTCGTGCTGTTCCACGCGGAGATCCCCGGATTCGGTGGCGGTTACGTCGGCGTCGACGTCTTCTTCGTGATCTCCGGATTCCTGATCAGCACACACCTGTTGAGCGAGCTGCACCAGCGCGGGCACATCCGGTACGGCGCGTTCTACGCCCGGCGGGTGCGCCGGCTGCTGCCGGCCGCCTTGACCGTCATCGTCGCCACGGTGGCCGCGGCGGCCTACTGGGTGTCTCCCCTGCAGTTCGGGTACGTCGTCAAGGACGCCATCGCCGCGACGTTCTACGTGCCGAACGTCCTGTTCGCCTACCGCGCGACCGACTACCTCGCCGACAAGACGCCGTCGCTGTTCATGCACTACTGGTCGCTCGGTGTGGAGGAACAGTTCTACCTGCTGTGGCCGGCGTTGCTCGTCGGGCTGTTCGGTCTGGTCAAGTTGCGCACCCGCCGGGTGGCGGCCATCGGCGCCGTCGTCGCGGCATCGTTCGCACTGTGCGTGTGGTTGACCGGTTTCTCACAGCCGAACGCCTTCTTCATCCTGTTCCCGCGGATCTGGGAGTTCGGCGTCGGCGGCCTCGTCGCGCTCGTCGTGCTGACCCGTGGCCGCGTCTTCGGCCCCCGGATCGGCGCCGTCGCCGGTTGGGCCGGGCTGGCCGCCATCGTGGGCAGCGGTGTCCTGTTCTCCACCGCCACCGAATACCCCGGCGACGCCGTGGCGGTGCCGGTGCTCGGCACCGCGCTGCTGATCGCCGCCGGCCCCGTGCGCTGGGGGCCCGCGGCGCTCCTGAGCCTGCGCCCGCTCACCTGGACCGGCGATATCTCGTACTCGCTGTACCTCGTGCACTGGCCCCTGCTCGTCTTGCCCGTCGCCGCCACCGGATACATGCACACCTTGCCCATGTGGCTGCGCGTCGCGATCGTCGCGGCCTGTGTCCCGCTGGCGTGGCTGCTCTACCGCTACGTCGAACAACCGGGCCAGCACATGACATGGCTGAACGCGGCCCGCCCCCGCCGCACACTGGCCGCGACGGCAGGCGTGATGGCCGCCGTCTGTGCCGTGGTTCTCACGGTCGCCGTCGTGCAGTCCCCCCGGCGCGACGCCGGCCGCCCCGCGGTGCACGCGGCGCTGAGCGTGAAACCCGCCGGGACCCCGTATGTGCCGAGCAACCTCACCCCGGAGCTCTCCGACGGTGCCGGCGGTGAGCCGGTCATCTACGCGAACGGCTGCCACCGCGGGCAGTGGGCCACCGACCCGGCCGGCTGCACCGTCGGGACCAACCCGCAGGCGCCGCTCGTCGTCCTGTTCGGCGATTCCCATGCGGCGCACTGGTATCCGGCACTATCCGCCCTCGCCGACCAGGGCCTGATCCGGCTCGACAACCGCACCAAGAGTCACTGCCCGTCGGCCCATATTCATATCGCCACCTACCCGCGGTGTGCCGAATGGCGCGAAAACGTGCTCGACAGCCTCGCCGCAGCCAAACCGGCACTGATCCTTCTCGGCGCCTGGGGATCCAGCTATGTGCTGAACGATGCCGACCCGGCGGCGCACTGGCGAAAGGCGCTGACAGACACCATCAGTGAGCTCCCCGCGCAGACACGCGTCGCGGTGCTCGCCGATACCCCGTCAATCGGGGTGGCGCCCACCTTCTGCCTGGGGCTCTACCCCGACGACGCCCAGCGCTGCGCACTGCCTCGGGACCGGGCGCTGAACCAGGCCGTCCGCCGGGCCGAGACGGAGCTGGCCGCCGGCAGCACATTCGACTACCTGGATTACAGCGACTACCTGTGCAACGACGCCGTCTGCCCCAGCATCATCGGGGACACGCTGGTCTATCGCGACGGCCACCACCTCACGGTGAACATGAGCACCGCGCTCGCCCCGATCATCGGCGCCGACGTGCTGTCCCTCCTCGCACCGGAAAGCCGACCCACCACTGCGGACACTCCACAGATCCGGGAAGCGTTGGTCGCCACAGGGAGCGGAACACCGAATCTCGCCCGCGGCCTTCATCCCCACCGGGACTAGGCGTCAGGCCCGCCGTCGTCGGTCGGCAGCTGCGCCAGGTAGTCCTGCCAGTCCAGGCTGTCGACGGGGTCGGCGCGGGTGATCTGCGGATCGTCGGCCGCGACGGTGCGGGCCACCCCGGGACCGCTGGCCCGGGTCTCGAACCGCACCGTCATGACACCGTGTCCGGCGCCCTGCACCCAGCCGTGGCCGTGGTCCGGATGCTGGACGTCGTCACCGACGCGCCACGGGGATTCGATCGGCGCGGCGCTCAGCGGGCCGCCCTGGTCTGCCGACGTCGCGACCTCGCCATCGTCCACCAGCTCCAGCTCCGGGAACAACGACTCCTGCCGGGCGTCAGTCAGGCCCGAAAACCCTACGCCCACAAGGCGAATCGGGCCGATCTCGACCGGGTCGAGCAGCAGCCGGCGGGCCGTCGCGGCCAGGGTCGACGGGTCGGTGGTCGCGTACGGCAACGTCGCCGAGCGCGTCAGCGTACTCATGTCGGACTTCTTCAGCTTCACCGTGACGGTGCGGGCGCCGCGACCGTCGCGCTGCAGCCGACGATGCGCATGCTCGGCGATGGGCCCGATCTTCTCGCGCAACTGCTCCAGCGTGGTGAGGTCGATCTGGAACGTGGATTCGGCGCTGATCTGTTTGGCCTCGGCCCGCTCGACCACCGGACGGTCATCGATGCCGCGGGCCAGCCGGTGCAACGCCGGGCCGACGGTGCCGCCGAGGACGTCGGCGGCTTCGGCATCGCTGAGCGCCGCCAGCGCGCCCACGGTCTCGATGCCCAGCCTGTGCAGCTTCTCCTCGGCGACCGGCCCGATCCCCCACAATTTCCGGACCGGCAACGCCGCCAAGAGCGAGCCCTGCTCGTCGCCGCTGATGATCCGGACCCCGTCGGGCTTGGCCAGGCCCGACGCGATCTTGGCGACCTGCTTGCCCGATCCGGCGCCGACCGAGGCCACCAACCCCGTCTCCGACCGCACGGCAGCCCGCAGGTCTTCGCAGAACTGGCGGACCTCGTCGGGCTCGGCGCCGACCAGTTCGGCCGGCTCACCGAACGCCTCGTCGAACGACAACTGCTCCAGCACCGGCACCACGGCACGCAC
The DNA here is from genome assembly GCF_018326285.1 of Mycolicibacterium sp. TY81. NCBI lineage: Bacteria > Bacillati > Actinomycetota > Actinomycetes > Mycobacteriales > Mycobacteriaceae > Mycobacterium > Mycolicibacterium sp. TY81. The sequence goes on along the minus strand of NZ_AP023362.1, from coordinate 2,135,027 downwards.
CGCGTCGAGCGCGCGCCGGCTGGCCACCGAATACACCGCGCCCCGCGGCGGCAGCACGACCGCGGACGCGCCCACCAACCGCCGGGCCTGGTGCATGGGCATCGCCGAGCGGGCACCGAATCGGCGCGCCTGGTAGCTGGCCCCGGCCACCACGCCACGACCACCGAGCCCGCCGACCAGCACCGGGCGGTCCCGCAAGGTAGGCCGGGTCAACTGCTCGACGGACGCGAAGAAGGCATCCATGTCCAGATGCAGGACCCAGCGATCCACAGCAGCCAATCTAGAGGGGCGAGCGTAGCGACGGGAAATATGACAGTCGCTACGCTTCACCGAATGAACGACGTGCCGATCCGTGACGAATCGATCCGGCTGGGTCAGTTCCTCAAACTCGCCAATCTCATCGACAGCGGAGCCGACGCCAAGGCGGTCATCGGCGACGGGCTCGTGAGCGTCAACGGCGAGGTCGAGACGCGGCGCGGACGGCAGCTGCGCCCCGGCGACACCGTGACCTTCGAGGGTCAGTCGGCCCGGGTGAGCAGCTAGCGCCTGTTCGCGGGAAACCGGGTCAGGCCTTGGCGATCGCGGCCCGGACGCCGTCGCCGACGTCGGCACCGTCGGCCAGCTCGGCCGCATCCACCACGGTGAACCCGGTGGCCAGGATCTCGCCGGCGATCAGGTCGGCATGGGTGGTCGCCCACGCCCGCTTGTCGGCCGGCACCGCGAACGTCACGGTGATCCGGTCCGAAACCTCCAGCCCGGTGGACTTGCGCAGGTCCTGGAGTTCGCGGATGCGGTCCTTGGCCCAGCCCTCGGCCTCCAGCTCGGGCGTGACGGTGGCGTCGAGCACCACCAGGCCCGCGCCCTCCGGCAGCGCCGCGGTGAAGTCCGGTTCTGCGGCAACGAGTTTCGAGCTGTACTCCTCCGGCAACAGCACGGCGGGCCCGGCGGTCAGCGTGCCGTCGGGGTTGACGACACCCTCCCCGGCCTTGACCGCCTTGATCGCGGCCTGCACGTCCTTGCCGATGCGCGGGCCGGCGACGCGCGCGTTGACGGCCAGCTCGAACTTGCCGTAGGCGTCGATGTCGTCGGTCAGCTCGACGGCCTTGACGTTGAGCTCGTCGGCGATCAGGTCTTTGAACGGCGCGAGGGCCGACGGGTTGTCCACGGCCACCGTCAGTTTCGGCAACGGCAGCCGTACGCGCAGCTTCTTGGCCTTGCGCAGCGACGAACCTGCCGAGCACACCTCGCGCACGCGGTCCATCGCCGCGACCAGCTCCGGGTCGGCCGGGACCACGCCGGCCTCGGGCCAGTCGGTCAGGTGCACCGAACGCTCGTCGGTCAGCCCACGCCAGATCACCTCGGTGGCCAGCGGCAGCAGCGGCGCGGCCAGGCGGCACGTCACCTCCAGCACGGTGTGCAGCGTGTCGATGGCGTCGGTGTCCTCCTCCCAGAACCGCGAACGCGACCGTCGCACATACCAATTGGTGAGCGCTTCGGCGAACTGGCGCAGCTGCTCGCACGCGCCCGAGATGTCGCAGGCGTCGAGCGATTCGGTCAGGGCGTCCCGCAGGTCGGCGAGCTTGGCCAGGATGTAGCGGTCCAGGACATTCGTCGAATCGGTGCGCCAGGTGCCCTTCTTCGGCGCGTACAGCGCCAGGAAGGAGTACGCGTTCCAGACCGGGAGCAACACCTGGCGGACACCGTCGCGGATGCCCTGCTCGGTGACGATCAGGTTGCCGCCGCGCAGGATCGGCGAGGCCATCAGGAACCAGCGCATGGCATCGGAGCCGTCGCGGTCGAACACCTCGGACACGTCCGGGTAGTTGCGCAGCGACTTGCTCATCTTCTGGCCGTCGTTGCCCAGCACGATGCCGTGTGCCACACAGGTTTTGAAGGCCGGACGGTCGAACAGCGCCGTCGCCAGCACGTGCATGGTGTAGAACCAGCCGCGGGTCTGGCCGATGTACTCGACGATGAAGTCGCCCGGGAAATGGGCTTCTTCGCTCGCCGAACCGTCGAACCAGTCCTGATTCTCGAACGGGTAGTGCACCTGCGCATAAGGCATCGAGCCCGAGTCGAACCACACGTCGAAGACGTCCTCGATGCGGCGCATGGTCGACTTGCCGGTCGGGTCGTCGGGGTTGGGCCGCGTCAACTCGTCGATGTACGGGCGGTGCAGATTGTCCGGACGGACGCCGAAGTCACGCTCGAGCTCGTCGAGGCTGCCGTAGACATCGATGCGCGGATAGGCCGGATCGTCGGACTTCCACACCGGAATCGGGCTGCCCCAGTAGCGGTTTCGCGAGATCGACCAGTCGCGGGCATTGGACAGCCACTTGCCGAACTGGCCGTCTTTGACGTGCTCGGGGTACCAGGTGATCTGCTGGTTGAGCTCGACCATCCGGTCCCGGAACTCGGTGACCTTGACGAACCACGACGACACCGCGCGGTAGATCAGCGGGTTGCGGCACCGCCAGCAGTGCGGGTACGAGTGCTCGTAGGTCTCGTGGCGCAGCAGCACCGGGGCGTTCACCGCCGCCGGGCCAGTGCCGTTCTTCAGATCCTTGATGATCTGCGGGTTGGCCTCGAAGACCTGCTGCCCCTGGTAGTCCGGCACCGTCGAGTCGAACCGGCCGGTCGAATCCACCGGCGTGACCGCCACGATCCCGGCGGCGTCACACGTGGCCTTGTCGTCCTCGCCGTAGGCCGGCGCCATGTGCACGATGCCGGTGCCGTCCTCGGTGGTGACGAAATCGCCCTGCAGCACCTGAAAAGCGTTGTGCGCCTTGTCACTGTCGACGAAGAACGCGAACGGCGGCAGGTAATGCGTGCCCAGCAGTTCGGCGCCGAGGTAACTGCCGACGACGACCGGCTCCTCGCCGAATTCGCGGGCGTAGGCGGCCAGCCGCGGCTCGGCCAGGACGTAGTTCTGCTCGTCGGGACCCACCACCTGCACGTAGGTCACGTCGGGGTTGACGGCGACCGCCTGGTTGGACGGCAGGGTCCAGGGCGTCGTCGTCCAGACCAGCAGGCGGGCGCCGGCGACCGGGCCGTCGGTCGCGACAAAGCCGACGGTCAGCGCCGGGTCCTGCCGGCTCTGGTAGACGTCGTCGTCCATGCGCAGCTCATGGTTGGACAGCGGCGTCTCGTCGTTCCAGCAGTACGGCAGCACCCGGTTGCCCTCATAGGCCAGGCCCTTGTCCCACAACTGCTTGAACGCCCAGATCACCGACTCCATGAAGGTCAGGTCCAGGGTCTTGTAGTCGTTCTCGAAGTCGACCCAGCGGGCCTGGCGGGTGACGTACGACTGCCACTCGTCCGCGTACTTCATGACCGAGGCGCGGCAGGCGTCGTTGAACGCGCCGATGCCCATGGCCTCGATCTGGGCCTTGTCGGAGATGCCGAGCTGGCGCTGCACCTCGAGCTCGGCGGGCAGGCCGTGGGTGTCCCAGCCGAACCGGCGCTCCACCTTGTAGCCGCGCATGGTGCGGTAGCGGGGAACGATGTCCTTGACGTAGCCGGTCAGCAGGTGGCCGTAGTGCGGCAGGCCGTTGGCGAACGGCGGTCCGTCATAGAAGACGTACTCGGGGGCGCCGTCGCGACGCGCGATGCTGGCGCGGAAGGTGTCGTCGCGGGCCCAGAACTCCAGGACCTCGGTTTCGAGGTCGGGAAAATTCGGTGTGCCGCTTGCGGTCTTGGGGTACGCGCTCACGTCGGGTCTCCAGTGCCGTCAGCACCGATCAGGTGCTCAGTCCAGGCACGGGGACGACGATCTCGCGTCTGGACGCGAGTGCCGCGGTACCACCCCGCTTGCGCACAGCCGACCCCGGAAGGTCGCGCAGGTGCGCCGCTCAACTACAGGCGATGACGGGCCCACCCGTTCGGTTCTACTGAGCCGCAGCCGTTCTTCCGAATGCTCCCCGGTGATGGCCGGATCGATGCGATGCAGCGATTCTAACGGGCGCCGGCCGCTCCGGATAACGCCGGACTACTCCGCGACCGGCATGGCCTCCGACGCGAGCTCGATGACGGCGTAGGAGAACTGCTCGGCGAGTTCTTCCACGGTGTAGGGCTCGAACTGATGCCGGGCATACCACCAGTCGACGTGCAGCGCGTCGTCGGCGTGGAAGGCGCGGACCTCGAGCGTGTGCGCCGGGCCCGGGTGCTCGCCGTCGATCGCGGCCATGCCGTAACTGAACAACACGTCGGCAACGTCCTTCGGGTCGGCGGTGGCGGCCGCCAGCGCGCCGCGCACCGTCTGCACCATCGCGGTGGCGTCCACGTCGGATGCCGAGACGGCGTCGACCTCGAGCCGGCGGATGACGGCCAGTCCGCCGCCGGCGCGTTCTTTTGCTGCGGCCACGTCGACCGCGGCTCGGCCGGGCCCGATCACCCGGTCGATCGCGCGGCCGAGTGCCGCGATCAGCAGCACCTCGGCATCGACACCCAGGTATTCGACCGCACCCTCGAGCTCGGCCGTGATCACCGGCGACAGCGGAGCCTCGAGGCGCCGCATGTCGACCGCAGTACCGGCGGTGTCATAACCGCCGAACTCGTAGTCGGCGACGTGCATCGTCGCCGCAGCAGCAGAAGGGAGAACGGCACCGATCTCACCGGCGTACGCAACAGTCATGTGATGCACGCTACAACACGATTCCCAAATTTGGGACATAGCTCCCGAAACTGTGACGCCCATGTCAATTACGGCTTAGGTGTCGCAAAAACAGTTGCTAGCAACCAACGGGGGGAAGGGTCTATCGTGGCAGAGTGCCCCGAACAGACCAGAACGGCAGACAGCTCAAGGCGCTGCTCGACTACATCTTCGACGGCGACGTCGAAGCGAGGGAGATCTACGGTGCGCTCGGAACGTCGAGCAGTACGTACTACCGGCGGATCAAAGAGGCCGACTATCCCAACGCCGAAGAGCTCCGCCTGGTCGCCGATCACTTCCGGCTGAGCTATCCCGACCTGCAAGTTCGGTTCGGCCTGATGAGCCACGACGAGGTCATCAACTACATCCAGTCGGCACCCCTCGCGGTTGCCACGGCGGCGCCGGCGGTCCCCAAACGCGCCACGAAATTGTCGGAAATGACGCGACGTGCTGATGCACCGCCGCTCTGACAAGTAAAATCTGAGCAGTCACAAAGCGCTGACACGGGCTTCTAAAAGGCTTCCACCATGGCTCTCACATTTCTCATCACCATCACTCTCGCCTGCATGGCGTGGAGTCTCTGGATCCGTCGCGTCACCTGGTCCTGCCGCTGGGAAGTCGCGGCGACCCTCAACATCGCGCTGCAGGCCGCGGCCGTCGTCCTGATGTCCCCGATGGCCGCCGACACGCTCGGCCGCGCCATCCACTCGATGACCGGCGTCTGGAACCTGCCCGCCTACCTCGGCCACGACTGCTACATCGTGGCCGCCTCGGCCATCGTCTACAACGCCATCGGCCGCCTGGCCGACGACTCGGCCATGCAGAAGATGTTCACGCAGTACATCGAGCGGCCCGCCACCCTGTGCATCCCGATCCTGCTGGCCCTGTTCTCGATGAGCGTGGCCGGACGCGAGTACTCCCCCGACCTGTTCACCATGCCCACCGACGGCTGGCTGGCCGCCTACTGGCTCGTGCTGTGCGGGACGCTGACCTACCTGCTGGTCTTCGGTGCGCGCGCCCTGCTGGTGTTGCGCAAGAACGAGGACTCTCGGCGCATCGCCAACATCTACCTGTTCGCCACCGGCAGCGGCATCCTGGCGTGCGCCACCCGCATCCTGACATCGCTCGTACCGGAGCTGCAGCCGCTCGAGGACGGCAAGTTCGTGTGGGTCTTCGCCTGCATGTGCGGCGGCGTCTTCGCACTGGCGTCCGCGCACTCGTGGCTGATCAAGACCAAGTGGTTCTCGAAGGCCGCCCGCTGAGCCTCCGCCACCGACCGCCGGAGACTCGTCAGCAAAAAGCCTGATACGTCAAAATCTGCGCGTATGCCTTACTCTGCTATCCGGCACCCGGTGTCAGTTTGACTGTGTTTCACCGCCTTCGACGGCACCCGGCCCTCACCCCTGCCCGTATACCCCCGAGGAGGAAGTGTCCGTGATCGAGTCGTCTCTGCCGGCCGTCCTGCGCGAGCGCGCCAGCCTGCAACCCAACGACCTGGCTTTCACGTTCATGGACTACGACACCGACCCCGACGGTGTGGCGAAGACGCTCACCTGGGCTCAGCTGTACCAGCAGAGCGTCGCGGTGGCCCACGAACTGCGCCAGCACGGTGAGATCGGCGACCGTGTGGTCATCGTCGCCCCCCAGTGCCTCGAATACGTCGTCGGATTCCTCGGCGCCCTCGAGGCCGGCATGATCGCCGTCCCGCTGACCCAGCCGATCATGGGTCACCACGACGAGCGCGTCATCTCGGTCATGAAGGACGCACAACCGGTCGTCGCCCTGACCACCGCGGCCAGCAAGGACGCCGTCGCGCAGTACGCGACGCCCAACGACGACGGCCGCAGCCCCGTCGTCCTGGCCGTCGACGAACTGGACCTGGAGACCCGTCGTAAGCCGTTCTCCCGCCGCGAAGTTCGGCCCGAGACCGCGTACCTCCAGTACACCTCCGGCTCGACCCGCACGGCCGCCGGCGTGATGGTGTCGCACCGCAACGTCTCGGCCAACTACGAGCAGATGATCGCGGTCTTCTTCTCCGAGTGGGGCAAGGTCGCTCCTCCGGGAAGCACCGTCGTGACGTGGCTGCCGCTGTACCACGACATGGGCCTGCTGCTCGGCGTGTGCACGCCGATCCTCGGCGGCTGGCACACCGTGATGACCAGCCCCATCTCGTTCCTGGTCAAGCCCGCCCGCTGGATGCAGCTGATGGGCAGCCACAAGAACGTCATCACCGCCGCGCCGAACTTCGCATTCGACCTGGCCGCCGCGCGGACCACCGACGAGGACATGGCCGGCAAGGACCTGAGCACCGTGCTGACGGTCTTCAGCGGCGCCGAGCGCGTGCAGCCGACCACCGTCAAGCGCTACATCCAGCGCTTCGCCAAGTTCGGCCTCCCGGGCAAGGCCGTCCGGCCGAGCTACGGCCTGGCCGAGGCCACCCTCTACGTGGCATCGCGGGAATCTGGCGAGCCGCCGACCGTCGTGGAATTCGACACCGAGAAGCTGGCCGACGGCATCGTCGAGCGCGTCGAGTCGGGCAGCCCGCTGGTGAGCTACGGCTTCTCGCCGTCGCCCCTGGTTCGCATCGTCGACCCGGAGACCCGCCGCGAAGCCCCCGAGGGCACCGTCGGCGAAATCTGGACGCACGGCGAGAACGTGTGTGCCGGGTACTGGAACAAGCCCGAAGAGACCGAGAAGACCTTCCGCGGCGTGCTCGAGGACGCCCCCGAGGGCACCCCGTCGGAGTACTGGCTGCGCACCGGCGACCTCGGCTTCATCTCCGAAGGCTCGCTGTTCATCATCGGCCGGATCAAGGACCTGCTGATCATCCGTGGTCGCAACCTGTACCCCGACGACATCGAGGCCACCGTCAGCGCCGTCTCGGGCGGCCGCACCGCCGCCGTCGGTTTCGAGGAGGACGGTGTCGAGCAGTTCGCCGTCGTCATCGAGATGAAGAAGCGCGGCGAGACCGAGGACGAGGTCCGCGAGAACCTGGCTCAGGTCAAGCACGACATCACCTCTGCCATCTCGCAGGTACACGGCGTGAACGCCGCCGACCTCGTGCTGGTGGGCCGGGGTTCGATCCCGATCACCACGAGCGGCAAGATCCGCCGCCAGGCCTGCACCGAGCTGTACCGCAAGGGTGCCCTGGCGCGCCTGGACGCCTGATCCCCCGGGACCAGGCTGCGCACCGCGCGGCCTGGTCCGAGGTGGCGGCCGCCGGCGCTATGCGCGGGTCAAGAGAATATCGGTGCGCCGCGTCGGTGCGGTGTGCAATTCATTGAGCGGACCGGCTTTCCATTTGAGATACCAGGCATTGCTGTAGCCGTTCTCCACTTCGTAGGCGGCGAAGTTTTGCTGAATGCGTTTGAACAGCACATCGAAAGCGGCCCGGTCGTCTTCGGGATTGGCTTCGAAGATGATGCTCATATTGTCGGGAAACGCGTCGATGTGATCGAAAATATCGCTGAGTATTGTTGTTTCAGCACCTTCGACATCCATCTTGATCAGGCGCACACGTGCCAATTCCTCCGGCGCGAGAATATCCAGCAACGGCGCCGCGGCGACCGTCGCGCATTTCTTTCCCTTCCGGGACGGCAACGTCGTGGTGGCCCCGATGTTGCGGGGTCCGAAGTCGTACAGGTCCAGTTCGCCCGGATGGTCGGAAACCGCAACATTCACGGGCCGGATGTGGTCGGCGAGATCGGGGTTGCTTTCCAGATTGCGCAACATCTTTCGGTAGATGTGGGGTGCCGCCTCGATGGCGACGACGTCGGCCCGCGTCGCCGCGAGCAGGGAGTCGTAGCCGATGTTCGCGCCGATGTCGACGAACAGATCTCCCGGCGTGAGACTGCTTTCGATGATGCGTGAAATGGCGGGTTCCCACACGCCGTAGTAGATGATGCTCCGCTGAATTGAATCGACGGGGTCGCAATGAATGGTCGCCCCGTAATAGGTGGTCGCGTCGCGTGGTTTTCTGAGCCCGAGCTGGTACCAGTCGAGAATGCCACCCCCGATCCATCCCGGGAGGGGCCGCAATGCGTCAGCGAATTTCCGGAGCTCCATGGCGATCGAATGTCCTGTTCTTCAGAGTCGCGGTGCGGGCGAATCTGGTCGCCGCACAAAACATCGACCCCTGAATCCCCCGCCGGACGTCAGGAATTCAATCAGGTTTATTGACGAGAAAGTTCAATTTCTCGGAAATTCGACAGCGGCTCAGCCGAAGAAGCCGCGGTGCTGTACCGCTCCGGCGGCCTCGAAGGCCGTCGTCATCTGGCAGGCGTCACAGGTGGCCGCGTAACCGCACTCCGGGCACGGTTCGACCTCGTCGGACTCCCGGCGGGCCTTGCGCTCGGCCAGCAGCCGTTCGGTGGCAGCCGCGGCCTCCGCTTCCTCGGCCTCTTCCCGCTTGCGCCGCGGCGACTTGGACGGCCACCAGTTGGCGTCACCGAGCAGTGCCGCGGTCGCCGGCACGGTCACCGTACGGACGATGAACGTGTCCAGAAGCAGGCCCACACCGATGATGAAGCCCAACTGGACGGCGCCCAGGATGCTACTGACCGTCATCGCGAGCATCGACGCCGCGAAGATCAGGCCGGCAGAGGTGATGACGCCGCCGGTCGCGGCGACCGTTTTCACGATCGCCGAGCGCACGCCCCATTTCGCTTCGTCACGTATTCGGGATATCAGCAGCAGGTTGTAGTCGGCGCCGACCGCCACCAGCACCAGGAAGGCGATACCCGGCACACTCCACGAGATGTCGTAGCCCAATATGAACTGGAAGAACACCACGCCGATGCCCAGCGCCGAACCGTACGACAGCACCACCGACAGCACCAGGTAGAGCGGTGCCACGACGGACCGCAGCAGCTGCACCAGGATCAGGAACACCACGATCAGCGTCACGATGACGATGTACTGGATGTCGCTGTTGTAGTAGTCGCGGATGTCGCGGTTCACCGCGGACAGACCGACCATCGACACCTTGGCGTCGGACAGCGTCGTGTTGGGCAGTGCCGTCTGGGCCGCCTTCACGATCGCGTTGGTCTGGTCCATGGCTTCCGTGCCGAACGGGTTCAGCGCCGTCTGCACCAGGTAGCGCACCGTGTGGCCGTCCGGGGACACGAACAGCGTCGCGGCCTTCTCGAACTCGTTGCGGCTCAGGATCTCCGGTGGCACGTAGAAACCGGCCATCTGCGGGGTGTTGGCGTCGCGACGCATACCGAGCAGGAACGACGAGGCCTGGTTCAGGCCACCGCCCATGCCGCGCACCTGGTCGACCAGCAGCTTCACACCGTCGGCGAGCTGCTTGCTCGAGTCGGCCAGCAGGTTGACGCCGTCGACCGCCTGCTGCAGGCGCCGCTCCAGGTCCGCGGTGTCGTACAGGCGCAGCTGCTTGAGCAGGCTGGTGATGCTCTCGATGTTGGTGCCCATCCCGCGGACCTTGTCGTCCATGCCGGGGTCGCTCTTGTACTGCTGCAGCATGTGGCCGAGGTTGATGACCTTCTGCACCGTCTCGGGGTCGTTGCCCTCGTTGACGTTCTGCAGACCGATCTTCAGGTCGTTGCACGCCGGGTAGTAGTTGCAGAACGGCGTCGCGTTGAGCGCCTCGAGGGCCTTTCCGGACCACTTGTAGACATCCCCGACGCGGACCAGCTGCCCACCCACGGCGTCGCCCAACGACGTCATCTGGGACACCATCTTGGCCGACTTGTCGAGATCGTCCAGCGTCTTCGACCCGCCGTACTGCTTCTGCAGCGCCGACATCTGGGTCAGCATCTGCCGCACCGGGCCGATCCCACCGAGCACCTGCGTGCGGATCTGATTCAGCGCGTCGGCGAGCTGGTACTCGCCGTCGACCAGCTTCTGCAGCAGCGCGTCGTTGCCGTTGATGAGGTTCGAGGCGTCCTTGAGCTTGCTGCCGACCTCACCGGCCTGGTAGGTCGCCTTGGCCTGCTCCAGCACGTCGCCGGTGGGACGGGTGATGCCGCGAACGGCGTCGATGTGCGGCAGCTGCGCGACGCGCTGCGCCATCTGTTCCATGTCGGCGAGCGACTTCGGCGCCCGCAGGTCGCGTGGCGACTGGATCAGGATGAACTGCTGCATCGTCGTGCTGATCGGGAAGTGCTTGTTCAGCGCCTCGTAGGCGACGTTGCTCGCCGCGTCGGGGTCGAGGTCTTTGCGGTTGTCGTAGTTGTAGCGGACCATCGTGGCGCACCCGGCGAGCGCCAGCAGCACCGCGAGGCTGCCGGCCAGGTGGGTGACCGGACGGCGCACGATGTTGACGCCCGAGCGCCTCCAGAACTTGCCCGTCATGTCCTTGCGCGGCTTGATCCAGCCGCGCCGCCCGACCAGGACGATCAGCGCCGGCAGCATGGTCACGGACGCGAGGAAGCCGACCAGCACGGTCACGGCCAGCGCCGGTCCGATGGTGGCGAAGACCCCGAGGGTGGCGAACGAGAGCGCCAGGAACGTGATGGCGACGGTGCCGGCCGAGCCGGCGATGACTTCACCGATCGAGGTGAGCGCGGAGACGAGCGCGGCATCGGTGGCGACGCCCTGTCTGATGAACTCCTGATATCGGCTGAACAGGAATATGGCGTAGTCGGTCCCGGCGCCCATCATCATGCCGGTCATCAGCACCAGGGTCTGGGGCCCCACCGCGAGACCCAATAGGCCCAGCCCCGCCACCAATTGTTGCGCGACGATCAGCGAGACGCCGATGGTGACCAGCGGCAGCAACATCGCGACCACACTGCGGTACACGATGATCAGGATCGAGAAGACGAGGATGCCGGTGGCCGTCTCGATCATGTGCTGATCGCGGGCACCGATGTCGTTGATGTCCTGGAACGTGGCCGATGCGCCCACGATGTTCAGCGTCAGGTCGCTGCCCTTGACCACCTCTTCGATGGTCTTCTTGGCATTGCGGAACGCCAGCTGGCCCGGGCCGGTGCCCATGCTTCCGACGAGGCTGACGGGCAGCTGCACCGCTTTCCCGTCTTTGCTCGCCATCACCTGGCGCAGCTCGGGAATGTGGATGAAGTCCTGCGTCGACCTGACGTTGGTCTTGTCGGCGTTGAGCTTGTCGACGAGGCGCCGGTAGACCTCTTCGTCTTCCTTGCTGAAGCCCTTGTCGTTGGTCAGCAGGACGACCGCGATGTTGCCGGCGTCGGCCTCGCGGAACGCGTTCTTCATCGCGTTGCTGGCGATCAGCGTCGACGAATCCGGCGGGAGGAACGGCGGCGGGCGGCGGCTGGCGACGTCGACCAACGTCGGAAGTGCGAGAAAAAGGACGATCGCGATGCCGACCCAGGACGCCAAGACCACGACGGGACGCCGCACCACGAACTTGCCGAGTGCGGCGAAACCCGCATGTGCCAAAGCACCGCTTGGCCTGGCACGTTTCAGCATCCCCGACAGGCTACACGCCGCAAACCGATCTGATGCACCGACCGGCACCTCAATATCGAAGCCGCCGGAGAGCCGCCTGAGCCCCGCCGTGCTGTAATCGGGTGTGCCACTGACGAAGTCATCTCTCCTGTGCCGCACCTCCGGGTGCCGGGCGTCCTCGTTGCCATCCATGCCCCAGCAATGCGGAGATCAGCGGCAGACCGTTATGCTTGGCGTCCTGTGAAGTTTGCTATCGCCATCCATGGCACGCGTGGAGACATCGAGCCCAGCGGTGCCGTGGCCAGAGAATTGCTGCGTCGCGGCCACGAAGTCCGTATGGCAGTGCCGCCGAACCTGGTTTCATTCGTCGCTTCGGCGGGGCTTCCCGAGCCCGCCAGCTACGGCGTGGATTCTCAGCAGCAACTGGATGCGGACATCTTTCGCGACCATCTGAGCCTCAAGAACCCCGTGAGCGTCGTCCGCGAACTCCGGGACTACATGACGCAGGGCTGGCAGGACATGAGCGCCACCCTCACGGAGGTCGCCGCGGACGCGGATCTGCTGCTCGCGGGGACCACCTACCAGGAGGTGGCTGCCAACGTCGCCGAGCATTTCGACATCCCGTTGGCGGCGCTGCACTACTTCCCGTTCCGCCCCAACAGCCGGGTGCTGCCGGTACCGCTGCCGCTGCCCTTGATCCGCCGCGGCTTCGCGGTCGGTGAATGGTTCCACTGGCGCATGCTCAAGGAAGCCGAGGACATCCAGCGGCGCACCCTTGGGCTGCCGCCGGCCACCATGCGGGCCGTCCGCCGCATCGAGGACCGTGGGGCGCTCGAAATCCAGGCCTACGACGAGGTGCTGTTCCCCGGGCTGGCGGCCGAATACGGCGACGCCAAGCCCCTGGTCGGGTCCATGTCGATGGAACTGCAGACCGATACCGACACCGACGTGATGGCGTGGATCGCAAATGGCAAGCCGCCCATCTATTTCGGCTTCGGCAGCATGCCGGTGGAGTCGCCCGCCGACGCTGTCGCGATGATCGACGCGGTGTGCGCCGAACTCGGCGAGCGGGCGCTGATCAGCTCGGGCGTCTGGGATCTGCCGGACACCCGGCTGGGCGATCACGTGAAGCTGGTCGGCGCGGTCAACCATGCCGCGGTGTTCCCGCTGTGCCGGGCCCTGGTCCACCACGGCGGCGCCGGCACCACCGCGGCCGGGCTGCGCGCCGGGATACCGACGGTGGTGCTGTGGGTCAGCGCCGATCAGCCGGTCTGGGCCGGCCAGGTCAAGAAGCTGGGGCTCGGCGCGTCGCGCCGCTTCTCCAAGACCACCCCCGGGTCGCTGAAGTCCGCCCTGCGCACCGCGCTGCAGCCGGAGTGCGCGGATCGGGTCCGCGCCGCTGCCGCGCGCATGACGAAACCCGCGGACAGCGTCGCACGCACCGCGGATCTGTTGGAGAAGGCCGCCCAGGCCCGTTGAGGGCCCGGGCGGAGATGCCCGCTAGTAGATGGTGAGCGGCGTCAGGCCGAATTCGTCGAGCGTCTCCCGCACCAGTTCGCGCAGCATGGCCCGGTTGTTCTCGGCGCCCACCTGGTACCCGACGATGCCGAGGTTCACCCGGCCGTTGTAGCGGCCGGAAGCCACCACCAGCAGGCCGCCGGGCCGCTCGATGTCGGACCGCTTGACCTTCTGCTCGACGCCCCAGCAGTTCAGGAACGTCGCCTGATTGACCCCGTCGGGGCGGCACATCAGGTCCGGCAGCTCGGCGAAGTTCGAGCACGTGACCGGCATGTCGCCGAGCACCAGGTCGGCCGTCTTGTTCACCGCGCGCAGCGGGATGAACGGCGTCAGCGGCAGCAGGATGAACGACTCGTCCGGCTGGTCCTTGGCCGTCGAGAGCGACGTGCGCAGCGCGCCCCGCAGGTCCGTGAGGTCCTTGGCCACGTGCGTCGGGTCGACGGTGAGATTGGCGAACGCCATCGCGTTGGCGCGGGTGTCCTCCATCGAGGTGCGGTCATTGACCGCGACCATGAGCGCAATGTTGTTGTCGTGCTTGCGATGCCGCTCCATCCGCACGCCCAGCCGGGCGGCGAACGCCGCGGCCAGCGAGTAGGTGTTGCCGCCGAGGGTTGCGCATTTGGCATCCCACTGCTCGACGTCGATGTGGGTGCCGGCGAACGGCAGCAGCACGTACTCGTCGGGGTTGCCTGCCGTCACCGCGGGGCGGGTGTCACCGGACTTCGAGATCTCATGACGCCTGCGGTGGAGCATCTTCGCGGCGGCCACCACGGTCCGCCGCACCTCGGGCCAGTCGCGCCGGGCCTGGCGCAGGTCGGCGCGCAGACCCTGCCAGCGGGTGCGGGAGCCCGGTTGGGCGTACCCCAGGTCGCGGCCCTGACCGAGCACCGATTCCATGATGGCGGCCACCGCACCGGTGCCGTCGATCAGGCAGTGCGACAGCGCCAGCGCGACGCCCGTCGACCCGTCACTGAACTTCTGCACGCCGAGGTGCCAGCCGGGGCCGTGCTCGGGATCGATCGGGATCTGCGACCGCTCCTCCAGCCAGTCCGTCAGTTCCGAACGCGGACGGGCGGTTTCGACGATGTCGAGCGGCCGCTCGATGGCCGGTGCGGCCACCCAGCGGGCCCGCCCGAACGGCAGCGGCGAGCGCTCGATGCGCCGGGCCGCCAGGCTCCGGCCGAAGTTCTCGTGGAACCGGCGCAGGCCGTCCAGGTCAACCGGCCCTTCGTAGAACCACAGCGCCAGCATCACCTGCACCCGGCCGCTGGCCCGGTATGACAGGAAGGTCGCCTCGTCCATGTAGTCCAGACGGTCCTGCGGACGGTCCAGCTCCTGGGGCAGCTTGGTGAACCGGCCGCGGCCGGTCCTCTTCGACCGGGTATCAGTGGACAAGATGGACCTGGCCCTTCACTTTTCGATTGTCTGAAGCGGGATTACTCGTAGACCGCGGACAGGCCGAACTCGGCCAGCGTCGCTTCGACATGCGCGCGCAACGTGGCCTTCGTGTTCTCGGCGCCCGGCTGGTAGCCGATGACCGCCATCGACACCCGCCCGATCATCTGCATCGAGATGACGGTGAGGATGCCCTTGCGGTGCTCCAACACGCCCCGCGGAACCTGGCCGTCGACACCGCGAGCCATGACGTATTCGGCTTGAGTCCCGTCGACGCGCGCCAGGTCGTCCGGTAGCACCCCGAGGTTGGAGCAGAACACCGGCAGCTCACCGAAGCCGACCGCGATGTCAGCGGCCTGCGTGACGGCCCGCTTCGGGATGAACGGCGTGAGCGGCAGCAGCTCCAGCTTCTCGTCGGGCTCCTCGCGTATCTTCCGCAGGGCTTCCTTGATGATCGCACGGGTTTCCGTCAGGTCCTCGGTGACGCCCTTCGGATTCACCCGGGCATCACCGATCAACACCGCGTTGGCCCGGGTGTCCTCCAGCGTGCGGTCGTTGATCGGCACGACCAGCGGCACCACACCTTCGGCCTCGCTGAAGCGCCCCATCCGCTCGGACAACCGGGCGGCGAATCCGGCGATCAACGCGTAGCTGTTTCCGCCGAGTGCTTTGGCCCGCGCATCGAATTCGGCGGCGTCGATGAACGCGAAGATTGCTGGCACCACCAGGTTTTTCTTGGCACTGGCCGAATCGAGGTGCGCGGCCGGCGACTTGCCGGAGCGGCGCAACTCGCTGCGCTTCTGGTAGGCCTGTTTCGCCGCGGACTTCATCGAACGGCCGAGGTCGGGCAGATCACGGAAGGTCTGGCGCAGATCGGCACGCACAGCACCCCAGCGAGACCGCGAGCCTGGCTGCGGCAGACCGAGATCGCGCCGCTGGCCAGTAACCGACTCGAACACCGTCAGCATCGCGCCACCGCCGTCGGCGATGCAGTGCGAACCCACCAGGCTGACGATGGTGGCACCGTCGTCGAGCGGTTGCACACCCATGTGCCACGTCGGCCCGAATTCCGGGTCGACGGGGATCTGTGCGTGCTCGTCAAGAAAGTCGCCGAGTTCCGATCGGGGGCGCACGGTCTCGTACATCCGGATCGGCGCCGGTGGTCCGAGGGCCGACACCCACCGGTGCCGGCCGAACGGCAGGATCGACGGTTCGATGCGCCGGCCGCCGAGACCGTGACCGAAGTTGTAGTGGAACCGGCGCAAACCGTCCATGTCGACGGGGTGCTCGTAGACCCAGCCGAACTGCATGACAGCGGCCTGGCCGGTGGCCCGCAGACCCAGGAACATCGCTTGGTCGACGTAGTCGAGCACACGGCTCTCATCACCGTCGTTGTCGGCCGCCAACCAGCGGCGCAACAAGGGCACACGCGACGGGCGCGTGGAGGTCGTCACAGATCAGCCCTTCACAGCTCGAATCAGTTCGCTGCGGCAACCGTTGTGGCGCAAGGCATCCGAACGTCCGGCACCCGAACCGCCGTCGGCGACGCGCAGGTAGACCGCGCGCATCGCGTGCAGGTACTTGTCCACCGATTCACGCGCGATGGGGTTGTCCGGGTAGGCGATGGTGACCGAGGTTTCCTTCTCGGACCGGTTGACCCAGATGCCGATCTGGTACGCCGAGCGGGCGTCGCTGTAGACGCGGCCGTTGAGCCGCTCCCACTCGTTCATGATCGCGGGCGACAGCGGCGGCAGGTTGGTGTCGAGGTAGGACACCATCGGCACGCCCGGGTCCGCCTTGCGGATGCCCGGCACCTTGCCCTCGGCCAGTTCCAGCACCCGCTCGAACGGGACGTGTGCCAGGTCCATGCCGGCGTCGAACGCCTTCTGCATGGCGCGCGCGGTGTCGCCGAACGACTCCGGCACCACGGGCACGCTGATCGGCACGACGCCGGTGAACCAGCCCGTCGTCATGAACTCGGCCGGGGTGCGGCGCGTCGTGGTCGGGGTGATGACGTTGTAGACCGCCTCGCCCGTCAACTCGTGCTCGGCAAGCGCCGCGCACGCGATGACGCCGCCGATCACGCGGGCGCCCGCGGACAGGCAGGCCGACTCGAAACGCTCCGACTGGTGCTTGTCCATCAGCCGGACGGTCAGCATCTCGCCGCCGCACGGCACCGACGGGTCACCGAGCGGCAGCGGGAAGCACGGCAGCGTGCCGTCGTTGGCCTGGGCGAACTTGATCCAGTCCTTGACCTCCGGCGACTCCAGCGTCAGCGCCGAGGTGAACTCCGCCTGCTTGACGCAGTAGTCGTCGTAGCTGCCGGCGTCGGCCAGCGGGATCGGCGGGGCGCCACTGACCAGGGCCGCGTACATCAGGTGAATCTCGACGAGCACCAGTCCCATCAGCAGGGCATCGGTGTGCACGTGGTCGATGCTGAAGTAGAACGTGAAGTGGTCGTCGCGCTGGATGATGCCGAAGTGGAAGCAGTCCCACTGCAGCGGATCGGGCGTCGCCAGCACGTGGTCACGCCACTGCTGCGCGTTCATCTCGCCGTGCTCGGTGGCCACCAGCTTGATGTCGCGCGGGCTCTTGGCCGTCCGGCGGACGACGACGTCGTCTTCCGTCAGCTCGAACCAGCTGTGGAACGTGTCGTGCCGGCGCACGTAGGCGTTGATGACGTGCGTCATGGCCCGGACGTCGCACTTACCCGGCATGTCCCATGCGGCGATGTTGAGCCGGGCCATGTCGGTGCCGTTGCGCTCGTGCGAACGGAACGCGCGGATGTGCTGGCTCTGCTGGTAGCTGACCGGCACCGAGCTGACCGGCGCGTTACGCAGCTTGGCAAGCGACGCAGACGAAGGGTTCCAGGAAGTCAGAACACCCGAGGAACCCATCCAGTCATGGATGGTCCTAATCGCAACCATGCTCACTCTCCTGTGCTTCGGTGAATTCAGCGCGCGGCTTCTGTGACGCCCTACTCTGACCCGTCATGTCGAAATCGCCGTCGAAATCGCCTCCCCCAGGCGTTCTGCCAGTGCTCGGACATTCGTGATGTCCGACGAACCGATCCGGACTCCCGTCTCAGCCTCGATACGGGTCCGCAGTTCCAGCGCCCCGAGCGAATCGAGGCCGTACTCGGCCAACGGACGGTCGGGATCGACAGATCGCCTAAGTATCATAGACATAGCGTCGGTGATCAGGCGCCTCAGCCGAGCGGGCCGCTCCTCCTCCGAGAGGGCGTGGAACTCGGCGAGGAATTCGCTGGTGCCCGCGCCGCCGCGGCCGATGTTGGCGAACGACTCGGCAAACTTGCTGGTCTGAGCGAAAGCCACCAGCCAGTCGGCGCCGGCCACCGGCGCGTAGCCGGCGTAGGCGCGGTCGTGGCGGATGATCGCGTCGAACGCGAAAGCGCCGTCCTCCGGATCGATCGCCATGGCCTCATCGGCGGCCATGCCCTGCCCCGCGCCGATCTTGGCCCAGGCACCCCAGGCGATGACCGTCGCCGACAGCCCCTGGGCACGGCGCCACTGGGTGAACGCGTCCAGCCAGCTGTTCGCCGCGGCGTACGCGCCCTGTCCGGGTGAGCCCACCATGGCGGCGGCCGACGAGAACGAGCAGAACCAGTCCAGCTCGGCCCCGGCCGTCGCCTCGTGCAGGTGCCACGCGCCGTACACCTTCGGCGCCCAGTCGCGTTCGATCAGCTCGTCGGTGATGTTCGGCAACGTCGCGTCCTCGACCACCGCGGCGCCGTGCAGCACGCCGCGCAGCGGCTTGCCGGTCGACTCGGCCGCGGCGACCAGGCGCGCGGCGGTGTCGGCGGCAGCGATGTCACCCAACACCACCTCGACCTCGGCGCCCTTGCTCCGGACGGCCTCGATGGCCTTCGCGGTCGCCGCACTCGGCTCCGAACGCGCGTTGAGCACGATGCGTCCGCACCCACCGGCGGCCAGCTTCGCGGCCAGGAACAGGCCCAGGCCGCTCAGACCACCGGTGACGATGTAGGAGCCGTCGGCCCGGTACACCGGAGCCTGCTCCGGCGACAGCACCGCCTCGAACTCCCCGGTGTGCGGGATGTCGAGCACGAGCTTGCCGGTGTGGCCGGCCGCGCCCATCACGCGGATGGCGGTGGCGGCCTCGCTCAGCGGGTAGTGCGTGGTGTCCGGCACCGGCAGCACACCGTCGGCGATCTGTCCGAAGATCGTCTCCAGCATGCCGCGCGTGACGTCGGGGTTGGTCAACGTCAGCAGCGCCAGGTCGAGCGCGTAGAACGACAGGTTCCGGCGGAACGGGAACAGGCCCATCCGGGTGTCGCCGTAGATGTCGCGCTTGCCGATCTCGACGAACCGGCCACCGAAGGTCAGCAGCTCGACGCCGGCCTTCTGCGCCGCACCGGGCAGCGAGTTGAGCACGACGTCGACGCCGTAGCCGTCGGTGTCGCGACGAATCTCCTCGGCGAAGGCGGTGCTGCGCGAGTCGTAGACATGCTGGATTCCCCAGCTGCGCAACAGGTTTCGACGATCTTCGCTACCGGCGGTGGCGTAGATGTCGGCGCCCGCGGCCCGCGCGATGGCGATGGCGGCCTGGCCCACACCACCGGTGGCGGAGTGGATCAGCACCTTGTCGCCGGCCTGGATACGGGCCAGGTTGTGCAGGCCGTACCACGCGGTGGCGTGCGCACTGGGCACCGCCGCCGCGCTGCCCTCGGGCAGGTCGTCCGGAATCTTCACGGCCAGGTTGGCGTCGCAGGTCACGAACGTCTTCCAGGCACCGGTCAGCGAGATGCCCGCGACCCGGTCGCCGATCTGATGATCGGTGACACCCGGGCCGACCGCGGTGACCACACCGGCGAAGTCCGCGCCCGGCTGCGGCAGCCGGCCCTCGAAGCTCGGGTACCGGCCGTAGGCGACCAGCACGTCGGCGAAGTTGAGGTTGGACGCCGCGACCGACACCTCGATCTGGCCCGGTCCCGGAGCGACGCGCTCGTACGCCGCCAGCTCCGCCGACGACAGGTCACCGGGGGTCCGGATCTGCAGCTGCACACCGTCGGTCTCGGGCCGCACGACGGTGGTGCGACGTTCCTCGGGCTGCAGCTGGCTCAGGTTCAGGCGCGCGGTGTACCACTCGCCCGACCGCCAGGCCGTCTCGTCCTCTTCGGAGCCGGACAGCAGTTCGGCGGCGACGTGCGCCACGTCGGCCTGCACGTCGAGATCGATCTGCGTCGGCCGCATCGCCGGGTACTCCATGCCGATCGCCCGGATGAAGCCGCGGATGCCGCCCTGCTCCAGGTTGGCCACGTCGCCCGGCGCCACGGTGCGGGCACCGCGGGTGAGCACGTACAGCCGCGCCGGCTGGCCCGGCACGTCCGGCAGACCCCGCACGATGTGCACGAGCTGCTCGACCTGCGCCACGCCACGCTGTGCGGTGGACAGCGACGCCGAGGCCGCCGGGCCGTCCGGGGCACCGGTGACGACGACGACGCCCTTGAACGGCTTGGCCGTCAGCGTCTCCTGCAGCGACTCCAGGTTGGACGCGTGGTCGGCGTCGGCCGGCCACGCCATGGTGGAGACGTCGGCCTCGTCGGACTGCAGCACCTCGGAGAGCTTCTCGGTCAGGCTGTCCGCGTCGGCGGCGGCCGAGATCAGCAGCCAGCGACCCGGATCGACCACGTTGGCGACCGGCGCGTCCTGGCTGCGCCACTCGATGTTCAGCAGGCGCTCGTTGAGCAGCCGCTCGCGCTGGCCCTCCTCGGACACGCCGGTGCCGAGCCGCAGGCCGCTCACGGCCAGCAGCACCGCGCCGTTCTCGTCGAGCACGTCGATGTCGGCTTCGACCGCGGTCGGCGAGAGGCTGACGAGCTTGACGTAGCAGTAGTGCGCGTTGCGGGTCGACTCGTAGGCCCGCAGCTTGCCGACGCCCAGCGGCAGCATCAGCGCGCCGGTGGTGTCGCCGTGCAGATCGGGATGCGCGGCCACCGCCTGGAAGCAGGCGTCGAGCAGTGCGGGGTGCACGGTGTAGGCGCTCTGCTGCGACCGGATGGCACCGGGCAGCGCGACCGCGGCGAGCACCGTGGTGCCCGCGGTCGTGTGCGCCGCGGTCAGACCGGAGAACGCCGGGCCGTACTGGATGCCCCGCTCGGCGAACCAGGCACGCAGGTCACCACCGTCGACGTCTTCGGTGTGGGCGGCGACCAGCTTGGCCAGGTTGTAGCTCGGCCGGGAGGCGTCGTCTTCGATGGCGTGCAGCGTCGCGGCCGCACGGCGCACCTGCTCGCCGTCCTGGTAGGTCTCGACCAGGAAGTCGATGTCGCCCGACGGGACGGCGGTGGCGACCGCCGACACGGCGGTCTCCTCCTCGAGCAGCAGCATGGCCTCGAACGACACGTTGCGGACCTCGGAGGCCTCGCCCAGCACCTCGCGGGCCGCGCCGAGCGCCATCTCGCAGTACGCCGCACCCGGGAGCGCCGCGACGTTGTGCACCTGGTGGTCACCCAGCCAGGGCTGCACGCCGGTACCCACGTCGGACTGCCAGACGTGCCGCTCGGGCTCCTCCGGCAGCCGCACGTGTGCGCCGAGCAGCGGGTGCACCGCCAGTGACGCACCGCCGGGGGCCTGCTCGTGCGGATCACGCGTGAGGATCAGGTGGTTGCGGGTCCAGGTCGGCAGCGGTACGTCGACCAGCACGCCGTCCGGGTAGATCACCGAGAAGTCGATGGCGGCACCGGCGGTGTGCAGATCGGCGACGACATCGCGCAGACCGTTCGGCACGTCCTGTTCGCGACGCATCGCGGCCAGGGCGGCGATGCCGATGTCCTGGTGCGCGGCGTTCTGGTTGACCGCGTGCACCAGCAGCGGGTGCGGGGCCAGCTCGATGAACACCCGGAAGCCGTCGTCGAGCGCGGCCTGCACGGCCGCACCGAAGCGCACGGTGTGGCGCAGGTTGTCGACCCAGTAGTCCGCGTCGTAGTCCGCGGGGTCGCGCGGGTCGTACTGCGTGGCCGAGTAGTACGGCACCGCCGGCTCGTCGGGCTCGAGGTCCTCGAGGGCGTCGGCGAGCTCGTCCAGGATCGGGTCGACCTGCGGGGTGTGCGACGCGACGTCGACGGCGACCTCGCGGGCCATCACGCCACGCTCGTCCCATTCCTTGACCAGGGCGCGGATGGCGTCCTTGTCACCACCGACGACGGTCGACTGCGGCGAGGCGACGACGGCGAGCACGACGTCGCTCACGCCGCGGGCGCCCAGCTCGGAGAGCACCTGCTGGGCCGGCAGCTCCACCGAGGCCATGGCGCCGGAGCCCGACACCTTGAGCATCAGGTTCGACCGGCGACAGATCACCTTCACGCCGTCTTCGAGCGACAGCGCGCCGGAGACGACGGCGGCGGCGGACTCACCCATCGAGTGGCCGATGACCGCGCCGGGCTGCACACCGTAGGACCGCAGCGTGGCGGCCAGCGCCACCTGGATCGCGAACACGGCGGGCTGGATGCGGTCGATGCCGGTCACCGTCTCACCGGCGGTGATGGCTTCGGTGATCGAGAAGCCCGACTCCGCCTCGATGAGCGGCTCGATCTCGGCGATGGCGGCCGCGAATGCGGGCTCGGCCGCCAGCAGGCCGGCGCCCATGGCCGCCCACTGCGAACCCTGACCCGAGAACACCCACACCGGGCCGCGGTCACCCTTACCGGCCGCGGCCTGGTACGGGGTCTCGCTGTCGGCGACGTCACGGAGCGCCTGGATCAGGCCGGCGGCGTCCTCGGCGAGGACGGCAGCGCGCACCGGCCGGTGGGCGCGGCGACGCGCGAGCGTGTAGGCGGTGTCGGCCAGGTCGAGGGCCTCGCCCTGGGCGGCGGCCCAGTCGGCCAGTTTGCCGGCGGTGCGGCGCAGCTCCTCGGCCGAGGTGGACGACACGGGGAACAGCAGTTTGCCGCCGAGCCCCTGTCCTTCGGACCCGACGACGCGCGGCGACGACTCGGCCGGCGCCTGCTCGACGACGGCGTGCACGTTGGTGCCGGACAGGCCGTAGGCGGACACGGCGGCGCGGCGCGGGTGGTCGGCGGTCGCCGGCCACGGCACGAGGTCCGTCGGCACGAACAGCCCGGTGTCGATGGCCGCCATCTCGGCGGGCATCTCGTTGAAGTAGAGGTTCTTCGGCACCACGCCGTGCTGCAGGGCCAGGACGGTCTTCAACAGGCCGACCGCACCCGACGCCGACTGCGCATGCCCGACGTTGGTCTTGACCGAGCCCAGCACGACGGGCCCCTGCTTGCCGTAAACCGTTGCCAGACTTGAGTATTCGATCGGATCGCCGACGGGAGTTCCGGTGCCGTGCGCCTCGATGTACCCGACGGTGGCGGGATCGATGGCGGCGAGGTCCAGCGCCCGCCGGTAGACGGCGACCTGGGCGTCCGCGCCCGGGGTCGCGATGTTGACCGTGTGGCCGTCCTGGTTGCTCGCCGTGCCGCGGATGACCGCGAGGACGCGGTCGCCGTCGCGCTGCGCGTCGTCCAGGCGCTTCAGCATGAACATGACCGACGCCTCGGCGGAGACGAAGCCGTCGGCGGCGACGTCGAAGGCGTGGCAGTGGCCGGTCGGCGACAGCATGCCCTGGGCCGAACCCGAGGACATCTTGCGCGGCTCCAGCATGATCGACACACCACCGGCGAGGGCGGCGTCGCTCTCGCCGTCGTGCAGGCTGCGGCACGCGTTGTGGATCGCGAGGAGACTGGACGAACAGGCCGAGTCGACCGTGTACGACGGGCCGTGCGCGCCGAGGTGGTACGAGACGCGCCCCGAGGCCAGGCTGAAGTTGTTGCCGGTGAAGCCGTACGGGCCCTCGATGGCGTGGGCGTCGGCGGCCAGCAGCTGGTAGTCGCCGTGGGTCATGCCCACGAAGACGCCGGTGAGCGAGCCGGCCAGGGTGGCCGGATCGATGCCCGCGTGTTCCACGGCCTCCCAGGAGGTTTCGAGGATCAGGCGGTGCTGCGGGTCGATCGCGGTGGCTTCGCGGTCGCTGATGTTGAAGAAGTCGGCGTCGAAGCCGGCAACGTCGTCGAGGAAACCGCCCCACTTGGAGACCGACCGGCCGGGCACGCCGGGCTCCGGGTCGTAGTACTCCTCGGCGTCCCACCGTTCCAGCGGAACTTTGGTAACCAGGTCGTCACCGCGCAGCAGGGCTTCCCACAGCTCGTCCGGCGAGCTGATGCCGCCGGGAAGCCGGCATGCCATGCCGATGATCGCGACGGGTGTCGTCGGTGACCCACCCACTTAGCTACCGCCTCTCCGTGCAGTCCGGCCGGACTCCGACACACCGTGCCGGGTGGCTTTGCAGACCGCGCTCAAAATCTCTGCGAAATCGTCTTTGCCGCGTTAAACAAACTGGCTCGAAATCCTACCGGGTCAAATTAACTGATCCGCCGATTCGGGGCTACCCGTTTCGGTCGAATCGCTACCAGGCGACCGTCAGCAGCGGATATCCGCAGCACACTCGCTGCGGAAGGCCCAACCCGCCCGGCGCGCCGTTGCGCAGGGGTTTGGTTCGGAGCCATTTCGAACCAGCCACGGGGCGGAAGCATAGCGGTCCGTAGCGAACATCGTTCACCCCAGCACCGCGCCCGCACAGGACCTGCGGCAGCACAAATGTTTGCGCGGATATGGTTATTGAAATTCGAGCAACGCAGCGAAAATCGTAGAACTACAGGCTGCGGCCATAAAATCGTATTGTCGGCAATGGTCGATACGCATGGTACGAAATATCTACTGTGACGAACTCCGCTCGATACGGGCAAAAAATCAACATGCCGGACATCTGCGCGTATTCGAAAGTCCGGTGCACAGGGCGGTCCGCATCGCTTCCGATGCGGACGCATATCTCGCGCGCGCAAACTCCGTCAGCCCGCAACCGGAGCTGGATCGGCGTATGGCGCACCGAACTCCGTGACCCGGCAGAAGCCGTTGCTGCGCGCCTGCGCCGCGCCGTACCGCACCATTGCCGCGAGCGCCACGAAACCCGCCTGATCGGCCAGCATCAGCGGCGTCAGCAGGCGGTTGTGCACGAAGCCGAAAGCCAGACCGCGGTCCGGATCCGCCCATCCGAGCGACCCGCCGAGGCCGACGTGCCCGAACCCCGGCATGACACCCGGGAACGGCACGCCGTGATACCCGAGGTTGAAATCCATGGGCAGGCCGAGGCCCAGGTCGGGGAAAACGCTGCCGGTCCCCTGCAGCTGCGCCACCGTGCCCGCGGACAGGAACCGCAGCCCGTCGATCTGGCCGCCGTTGGCCATCGCGCCGTACACGCGTCCCAGTGATCGAGCCGTGGCCACGCCGTTGGCGCCCGGCATCTCGGCATCCAGCAAGGGTGTGTCGCCCTGCGCCATGGACCGCATGCCGGTGAAGTACATCGAGCCGAAGCCGCCCGAGAACGGCAACCTCGCCACGTGCGGCGCCACCGCGTCGAACAGCGGATTGCGGATGCGGAACTGCGGGCCGATGATCTGCGCGGGCTGCGTGGGCGCATCCGCGGCCGGGCGGCCGAGATGCAGACCGTCGGTGCCGAGCGGCTCCGCGAGCTCGGTGCGGAACAGCTCCCGCATGCTCTGACCGGTGACCGCGCGGGCCAGGCCGGACAACAGCCAGCCGTAGGTGATGGCGTGGTACGCCGGACGCCCCTTCATCCAGCTCATGGGAGCCGCGGCCAGCCGCCGCTCCATGAGGCGGTGGTCCATCAGCTCGTCGCGCGTCGCGCCGTTCAGCTGCGACAGCCCGGCGCGGTGCCGCATCAGCTCCCGCACCGTCACGCCGGCCTTGCCGTTGGCCCCGAAGGCCGGCCAGTACTCGGCGACGGGCGCGTCGTATTCGATCAGGCCCCGGTCGGCCAGTCGGTGGATGACGGTCGAGGCCAACCCCTTGGTCGCCGAGAACACCATCGCGCCGGTGTCGGCGTCCCACGGCCGGTGGCCCCACCGGTCGGCCCACCCCGTCCACACGTCGACGACGGGAACACCGTCGAGGTAGACCGAGAGGGCGCCGCCACCCAGATATCGGCTGGGGAACAGGGCGGAAAACGCCCGCACCACAGTTGCGAAGTTGGGGTCAGCGGCACCGTGGACGCCCTGCGGAAGAGGTCCGCCGGCGGACCGGAGAGGCGCGACGTTGCGCTCCCGGCGAATAGCGTTGGTCATTACCAAATGATGACGTGCGCCTGCCGCAGATCATCTCCGACGTTATCAATCTGTTAGCTAAATAGTGGCTCTTCACAGATGAGGGTGTAGAGGTGGTTGGCGCGTCGTTGCCGGGATAGAGGTCGAGGTCTCTCGAAAATGAGGGTTCCTACACTCCTCATCCGAAAGACCTCGACGTGCCTGACGCTACCGGTCGGGCGGGCTTCGCCTGCGCTGACCTGACGACTTTCTGCCGCCTCGACGAACTTGGGCTGCAGGTGACCGGACAACGCCTTGAGCCCGGCCGTGCTGTGCTGGCGTGCCGGGTGACCGACGAGGACCGGTGGTGTCGTCGCTGCGGCGAAGAAGGCATCCCACGCGACAGCCTCACCCGTACTCTGGCCCATGAGCCGTTCGGGTGGCGCCCCACCACACTGCTGGTGACCATCCGTCGCTACCGGTGCGCCGGCTGCGCCCACGTGTGGCGACAAGACACCACCAGGATGGCCGAACCACGTGCCAAGCTGTCGCGGCGTGCTCTGCGGTGGGCGCTGGAAGCCATTGTCTGCCAGCATCTATCCGTGGCTCGCATCGCCGAAGCGCTCGCGGTGTCGTGGAACACCGCCAACAACGCGGTGCTGGCAGAAGGCCGACGGGTGCTGATCGCCGATCCGGCCCGTTTCGACGGCGTGGCGGTGATCGGCGTCGATGAGCACGTCTGGCGGCACACCCGTCGCGGTGACAGGTACGTCACCGTCATCATCGATCTCACCCCTGTGCGTGACGGGACCGGTCCGGCTCGGCTGCTCGACATGGTCGAGGGTCGCTCAAAAAAGGCGTTTCAGGACTGGTTGGCCGAGCGGCCGCAGGACTGGCGTGACGGCGTGGACGTTGTTGCTATGGATGGCTTCTCCGGGTTCAAGACCGCTACCGCCGAGGAACTGCCCGAGGCGGCGACGGTGATGGACCCTTTCCACGTGGTGCGCCTGGCTGGCAACGCCCTCGATGAGTGCCGCCGCCGGGTGCAGCTGGCGACATGTGGGCACCGCGGCCGCAAGTCCGACCCGCTCTACACCTGCCGACGCACCCTGCACACCGGTGCCGATCTGCTCACCGACCGCCAGCGCACCCGGCTGGCCGCCTTGTTCGCCGCCGACGCCCACGCAGAAGTCGAGGCCACCTGGCAGATGTATCAGCGCACCGTGGCCGCGTATCGTGAACCCGACCGCACGAAAGGCCGCACGATGATGGCGGCGCTGATCACCACGCTGAGCACCGGCGTTCCCAAGCCGCTGACCGAACTGATCACCCTGGGACGGACCCTGAAGAAGCGTGCCGCCGACGTGCTGGCCTACTTCGACCGCCCCGGCACCTCCAACGGGCCCACCGAAGCGATCAACGGCCGCCTCGAACACCTGCGCGGATCCGCGCTGGGCTTCCGCAACCTCACCAACTACATCGCCCGGTCACTGCTCGAGACCGGAGGCTTCCGAACTCAGCTCCTTGCACCTCGGCAGTGAAGAGTCCTCAACGCATATTCGACGCGGCCAGAGCGTCATTGGTCTCGGTCACCGAGAAACGATCGGGGTGCCAGCCTCGGGGCAGCCAGTCGCGCATCTCCTGCGCACCCAGCCCCATCGGTGTTGCCCGCGGGTCGTACCCGCCACGAACCCACGCAGCCAATTCCTCATAGCCGCCCAAGCCACCACAATCCTCCGGCGGGCAGGCCATCTTGCCCGCCAGGCACACCGGAGCCGAAGGTGGATCATCGAGAACGTCTTCGACCACCAGCACGTGCTCCCATCCGTCGCCGAAGTCGTAGTCATAGAACAACCGGTCGCCCTTACCGGAGACCACCTGATCCAGGCGCACACCGTCCTCGACGAGACCGTCGTCGCCTTCGCTGAGATCAAATCTGGTGACGAAGTAGGCACGGGTACGCCGGTCCGCCCCGACACCGAACTTATGCAGATGACCGTCCTGCCAGCCCATCGCAACCTGCAGCACGTCATGCAGCTCATCGAGCACGAGGTCACCCGGCAGGACCAGACGACGCCAGATCGGCGGCTTGGCGTACATCAGGTCGACCCGCACCCGGAAACCCCGCACACGCTCCGGCACAGCTCCCACCTCGGGTGTCGGTTCATCGAACACTCCCGCGAACAAATCCCGGCCAGCATCGGCCATCAGCTGTTGCAGCATCGACAGGTCCACACCACCCCCGGACACCGCGCTCTTCCTCTTACTCTTCCGCTTCTCCTCCGGCACACACCCAGCCAACCAGACACCCCAATCACAGGCCGACAGCAGCTGACCGTTCTACACCCTCAATCATGAAGAGCCTAAATAGTCTGGATACACAGGTTCGGCGTGTCCGGTATACCCACTTCAAGATCGCACTTACGCCGGCGTAACCGCTTGCCGAGCAAGCGTTCTGATGGCGAACTCAGTGGTCAAGGTGCCTGCCTGGAGAAAAGTCAGGTAGCCGGAAACACCGGATCGCATTTTTGTCCGCATGTCGGGCCGGCCACGGCACCGCGCCGAAATTGGTTTCGCCAGCGGTCGGCCCGAATACCCGTGCGGCCGATTCCCCTATTGCGCCGGCAAACCGTTCGGCAATCCCGGGCCGGGCTCGGCCGGAGTCAATTCGCGAGGTCGATGATGCGCTGTGCCGCCAGCGCCGGCGTCAGCTCACCCTCGCGCACCTGACGTTCCACCTCGTCGCGATTGGCCTTGACGGCGGGATTCGACAGCACCCGGTCCAGCACCGTGTCACGGACCATGGTCCACGTCCAGTCGACCTGCTGGGCCCGGCGCCGGGCCTCGAATTCGCCTGCCGCACTCAAGGTTTCACGATGCTTGAGCACGGTGTCCCACATCGCCGCCAGACCGTCGCCGGTCAGTGCGCTCATGGTCAGCACCGGCGGCCGCCACAACGTCTCGCGCGGATAGATCAACCGGATCGCCCCGGACAGTTCCCGTGCCGCGGCCTTGGCTTCGACGGCGTGCTCGCCGTCGGCCTTGTTGACCACGATGACGTCGGCGAGCTCCAACACGCCCTTCTTGATGCCCTGCAACTGGTCACCGGTGCGGGCCAGCGTCAGGAAGACGAAGGTGTCGACCATGTTGGCCACCGTCACCTCCGACTGGCCGACGCCGACGGTCTCGACCAGGACCACGTCGTAGCCGGCCGCCTCCAGCAGCACGATGGTCTCGCGGGTGGCCTTGGCCACCCCGCCGAGCGTGCCCGACGTCGGCGACGGCCGGATGTAGGCCTCCGGCTGCACGGCCAGCTGCGCCATCCGGGTCTTGTCGCCGAGGATCGAACCGCCCGTGCGGGTCGATGACGGGTCGACGGCCAGCACCGCGACGCGGTGGCCCCGCTCGATGAGGTGCATGCCGAGCGCTTCGATCGTCGTCGACTTGCCGACGCCGGGGACGCCGGTGATGCCGACGTGCAGCGCACTGCCGGCCTCCGGGGTCAGTTCGAGCAGCAACTGCTGCGCGGCATCACGGTGGTCGGCCCGGGTGGACTCGACCAGCGTGATGGCACGCGACAGCGCCGCCCGATCGCCGGCCCGGATCCTGGCAGCGAGCTCGGGCACCGGGGTCGTCATGCCCGCCACCTCAGAGCTTGTAACCCAGCCGCTCGGCGAGCTTGCCCAACAGGCCGATCGCGGCGTCGGCGATCACCGTCCCGGGCGGGAAGATCGCCGCGGCGCCCGCCTCGTACAGCTCGTCGAAGTCGCCCGGCGGGATCACGCCGCCGACCACGACCATGATGTCCGGACGCCCCACCTCGGCCAGTGCGTCGCGCAGTGCGGGCACCAGCGTGAGGTGACCCGCCGCCAGCGACGACACCCCGACCACGTGCACGTCGTTGTCCGCCGCCTGCCGCGCCACCTCGTCGGGCGTGGAGAACAGCGAGCCGACGTCCACGTCGAAGCCGATGTCGGCGAACGCGGTGGCGATGACCTTCTGGCCGCGGTCGTGGCCGTCCTGGCCCATCTTGGCCACCAGGATGCGGGGGCGGCGGCCGTCGGCCTCGGCGAACTTCTCGACCAATTCGGTTGCGGTGCTCACGTTTCCGGTCTTCCCCACCTCGTCGCGGTAGACGCCGGCGATGGTGCGGATCTCGGCCTGGTGCCGGCCGTACACCTTCTCCAGCGCGTCGGAGATCTCGCCGACGGTGGCCTTGGCGCGGGCCGCGTTGATGGCCAGCGCCATCAGGTTGTTGCCCAGTCCGTCCTCGCCTGCCGAACCGGATTCGCCTGCGGCGCGGGTCAATTCGGCCAGCGCCGCCTGCGTCGCGGCCTCGTCACGGTCGGCCCGCAGCTGCTCGAGCTTGGCCAGCTGTTCGGCCCGCACCCGGCTGTTCTCGACCTTGAGGACCTCGATCTCCTGGTCCTCGTCCACCTGGTACTTGTTAACGCCGATCACCGTCTGGGCGCCGGAGTCGATGCGGGCCTGGGTACGTGCGGCGGCCTCTTCGATGCGCAGCTTCGGGATGCCCTCGCCGATGGCCTGCGCCATGCCGCCGTGCTCGGCGACCTCCTTGATGTGCGCACGGGCCTTCTCGGCGAGCTGGTGGGTGAGCCACTCGACGTAGTACGAGCCACCCCACGGGTCGATGGGCCGCGTGGTGCCCGACTCCTGCTGCAGCAGCAGCTGGGTGTTGCGCGCGATGCGGGCCGAGAAGTCGGTGGGCAGCGCCAGCGCCTCGTCGAGGGCGTTGGTGTGCAACGACTGCGTGTGGCCCTGCGTGGCGGCCATGGCCTCGATACAGGTGCGCGCGACGTTGTTGAACGGGTCCTGCGCCGTCAGCGACCAGCCCGAGGTCTGCGAGTGCGTGCGCAGCGACAGCGACTTCTCGCTCTTGGGGCTGAACTCGGCGACCAGCTCGCTCCACAGCAGACGGCCGGCGCGCAGCTTGGCCACCTCCATGAAGAAGTTCATGCCGATGCCCCAGAAGAAGGACAGCCGCGGCGCGAACTTGTCGATGTCCAGGCCCGCGTCGAGGCCGGCCTTGATGTACTCGACACCGTCGGCCAGCGTGTACGCCAGCTCCAAATCCGCTGTGGCCCCGGCCTCTTGGATGTGGTAGCCAGAGATGGAGATCGAGTTGAACTTCGGCATCTTGGTACTGGTGTAGCCGAAGATGTCCGAGATGATCCGCATCGACGCCTTCGGCGGATAGATGTAGGTGTTGCGGACCATGAACTCTTTGAGGATGTCGTTCTGGATGGTCCCGGCCAGCTTCTCCGGCGGCACACCCTGTTCCTCGGCGGCCACGACGTAGAGCGCGAGGATCGGCAGCACGGCACCGTTCATCGTCATCGAGACGCTGACGCTGCCCAGGTCGATGCCGTCGAACAGCTGGCGCATGTCGAGGATGGAATCGATTGCCACACCGGCCATTCCGACGTCACCCTGGACGCGCGGGTGGTCCGAGTCGTAGCCACGGTGGGTGGCGAGGTCGAACGCGACCGACAGGCCCTTCTGGCCGGCGGCCAGGTTGCGGCGGTAGAACGCGTTGGACTCGGCGGCGGTGGAGAACCCGGCGTACTGACGGATGGTCCACGGCTGGTTCACGTACATGGTCGGGTACGGCCCGCGGATGAACGGCGGGGTGCCCGGGAAGCTGTCCAGCGGGTAGCCGGCCGCGGCGACGGCGTCACGGTCCTCGGCGATGTACACCGGCTTGACGTCGATGCCCTCGGGCGTCGACCAGGTGAGCTGCTCCGCGGTGTAGCCGTGCGCCTGCGCGGCGTCGGCGACGTGGGTGTCAACGGCGCTGGAGGACGGCGCTACCGGGCTTTCTCCGTGCAGCGGGACGTCGGCGAAACTGCCGATGGTGGTCACGTCAGAAGCGGTCATTGTCATGCCCCCAATCGGGTGAGCAGGGTCGAAAGCGCTTCGACGGCATCGATTTTCATGGTCAGGTATTCGTCGGGCTTGTCTGTCGCGTCCGCGACGGCCTTCTCCGGCCCGGCCAGGTACACGTGCGCGACGCCGGCCGCGCGGGCGGCCTTGACGACATCGCTCGCCTCGTCGGCGTACCGGGCGTCGGTGCCGCAGACCACCGCGG
Organism: Mycolicibacterium sp. TY81; assembly: GCF_018326285.1. Lineage (NCBI taxonomy): Bacteria > Bacillati > Actinomycetota > Actinomycetes > Mycobacteriales > Mycobacteriaceae > Mycobacterium > Mycolicibacterium sp. TY81. The sequence goes on along the minus strand of NZ_AP023362.1, from coordinate 2,102,822 downwards.
CCACCTGGCCCGCGGCGGCGGCCGCGACACCCGCGGCGTCGACGGTGCCGGGGTTGACGGCCTCGATGCCGCCGGAAGCCAGCAGGTTCGCGGCGAACGTGGTGCGGATGTTGTGCTCGGCGAGCGGGCCGACGGGCAGCAGCACGGCCTGCGGGCGCTTGCCGGTCTTGGCCAGGTACGCGTCGGAGCGGTTGCGCAGCGCCTCGAAAGCCGCGGCGTAGCGCACCACGCCGGGGAACGAATCCGTCTGTGCGAGCGGGGTTTCCGCGAGGTTGGGGAATTCGTTGACTCCGGTGAGCGCCGTGCGCCGGTGCGCGATGTCGTCGGCGCGACGGGCCGCGACCTCGGCGATCTGGGCGCTCAACTGATCACGGGCCGCGACGAAGCCGCCCAACGACTCCAGCTCCTGGAACTTCGCCCAGGCCTGCTGCGACAGCTGGTCGGTGAAGTCCTCGACGAACCACGAGCCGCCCGACGGGTCGACGACGCGACCCAGGTGCGACTCCTCGAGCAGCAGCAACTGGGTGTTGCGCGCCATGCGGCGGCTGAAAGTGACTGCCGTGCCGGGCAATCCACCGTCGATGGCGGCGTCGAACGTCTCGACCAGCACGGTGTCGGCGCCACCGACGCCGGCGGCGAACGCGGCGAGGGTGGTGCGCAGCATGTTCACCCACGGGTCACGCTGCGACATCATGGCCTTCGAGGTGACGGCGTGGATGGTCGCGGCGCCGGCGTCCGGTGCGCCGACGACCTCCGCCACGCGGGCCCAAAGCCGGCGCGCCGCACGGAGTTTGGCGATGGTGGCGAACTGGTCGTCGTCGGCGGCGAAGCGGAAGCTGAGCTGCCGCAGCGCGTCGGCGGCCGACAGTCCGCTCTCGGTGAGCAGACGCAGGTACGCCACACCGGCGGCGATGGCGCCCGCCAGCTCCAGCGAGGCACTCGCGCCGAGGTTGTGCAGCGCGGCGGCGTCGACCGTGACGGCGCGCACTCCCCCGTCGTACTCGGTCAGTTTCGCGGCGGTGGCGACGACGTCGGCGTCGGTCGCGGCAGCGCGGCCGGACAGCGGCGCGGTCAGCGGGTCGGCACCCAGGTCGATCGACAGCCGGGCACGCTGGTCGGCGTCGAACGGCTTGACCAGCGTGAGCAGCTGGTCAGCGGCGGCCGCCAGGTCGGCACCGGCATCCAGGAGCACCGGAACCAGATCCAGGAAGACGCCCTCGAATACGCGGTCGAGCTGGTCGACGGGCACGCCGCCCGAACCGACCCGGACCTCGAGGGCGCTCGTGCCGTCGGTCAGGGCGAGCAGGATGGCACCGTTGACCGTGGCGACGTCGGCATCGCTGGCGATCGGGAAGGATTCGGCCACCTTCCAGCCGGCGAGCACGTCGCGGTGGGCGTCACCGCCGCGGGTGAACGGCCAGTGTCCGGGCAGCGCGGGCTCGGCCAAGCCGTCCAGGCTGGTGTAGAGCGGACGGACCGGGAAACCGTCGTACGTGGGTGAATCGAGCAAACGCTCGGGTTCGGCAGGCAGATCCTCGACAGCCTTGCGCGTGCTCTTGGCGAGCACACCGGCGACGTTCTCTTGCCACCGCGCGTAGCGGTCCCGAACGGTGGACGCGTCGACAGTCACCGGCGACTCCCAATCTTTCGGCCATCAGACATCTGGCACTGCATGCAGAAATGCCTATCACACTTGATTTTCAGGCTAAATCACGCAGGTCGCTACTACCCAGTAGCTCCACCGCACACCGGTTGCGCATACCCCGGACAGCGACGGGTCAGGGCGCTCGAACGTCGCATGGGCCCGCTCCTGACAGCGATGATCGGGCGGTCAACCCGTACCCTTGGAACACGTGAACTCCGTTGTCAGCGCGCTGCGCACGGTCCTGTCCGCCGTGCAGGCCACTGCGGCACAGATGCCGCTGCGACGGGCCGTGGGCATCGGGGCGGCAATTGTGATTCTTGTCGCAATCGCCATCTGGGTGCCGTTGCCCAACGCGGTGCAGATGCGCGACTGGGCGGCCGCCGCCGGGCCGTGGTTCCCGCTGGCGTTCCTGCTCGCGCACACCGTCGTCACGGTGCTGCCGTTCCCGCGCACCGCGTTCACCCTCGCCGCGGGCCTGCTGTTCGGCTCCGCCCTCGGCGTCACACTGGCCGTCATTGCCAGCACGCTGAGCGCGTTGATCGCGCTCTGGCTGGTGCGCGTGCTCGGCTGGCAGTTGAGCAAGCTGTCGCACAAGCACATCGACAGCCTCGACGCGCGACTCAAGGAACGCGGCTGGGCGGCGATCCTGTCGATGCGCATGATCCCGGCGGTGCCGTTCTCGGTGCTCAACTACGCCGCCGGGGCCTCATCGGTCCGGGTGGTGCCGTACGCATTCGCGACGTTCTTCGGGCTGCTGCCCGGTACCGCGGCCGTCGTCATCCTGGGCGACGCCCTCACCGGACAGATCCGGCCGTCGCTGCTGGTCGTGTCGGCCTGCACCGCGACCATCGGGATCTGCGGGCTGATCTACGAGATCCGGCTGCACCGCCGCGCCCACGCCGCGCAGCACCCGGTCGACGCGCACAGCTGACTACGACTCGCGCTCGGGCAGACCCTTCGCCGTCATCGCGGTGAACAGCGCCAGGAACAGCACGGCCGGCGCCGCGTTCACCGGCTTGTCGTGGGCCCTGACGTGTGCGCCGACGGCCAGCGTGAAGTACAGCGCCAGCATCGCGGTGGTCAGCCGGGCCAGGGCCGAATTACGTTGTCCGGCAAGCAGGCCCACGGCAGCCGCCGCCTTGGAGCCGACGAGGATCCACCGGTACTCCAGCGGGAAGTGCACGCCGTTCAGGGCCTTCTCGATGGGTGCGACGGGCACGGCACACGCCGCCGCGTCGCCGGCCATCAGAAGCGCCAGCGCGGTGTAGGTGCGGCGGGACGTCAACAGGCTCATGGTCACCTCGAGTGCTGCCCGGCGGGCGGGTCGATTTCGGGGAACGGACGCGCCTCGAGCGGCTGCGTCGGCGGGGCCGGGGGCACCGGCACCGACGGGACGCCGTAGCCGGGCTGCTGCACCGGCGTGCGGGCCTCGGCTTCCGCCTTTGCCACCGCCTGCGCGATCGCCGGATCGGTCTGGGTGGAGAACCAGTCGGCGACCTCGTCGTCGTCATCCTTGGCGGGGGCCTCGTCGACCGGCGACGGCGTGTAGCGGAACACGCCGTCCTCCCCCGGGGCGCCGAGCAGCTTGGTGAAACCCTGTAGCGCCGAACCGAAGTCGCTGGGCACCACCCACACCTTGTTGGCCTCGCCCTTGGCCATCTGCGGCAGCGTCTGCAGGTACTGGTAGGCCAGCAGCTCGGGCGTCGGCCGGCCGGCCTTGATGGCCGCGAACGTCTTCTCGATGGCCTTGGCCTGGCCCTGCGCGTTCAGGTACTGGGCGGCCCGCTCACCCTGCGCGCGCAGGATGCGCGACTGCCGGTCTGCCTCGGCGGCCAGGATCGCCGCCTGCTTCGCACCCTCGGCCGCCAGAATCTGTGACTGCTTCTGCCCCTCCGCCTGCTTGATGGACGCCTCCCGGGCGCCCTCGGCGGTCAGGATCATGGCGCGCTTCTCGCGGTCGGCGCGCATCTGCTTCTCCATCGAGTCCTGGATCGACGGCGGCGGGTCGATGCTGCGCAGCTCGACGCGCGCGACGCGCAGACCCCACCGGCCGGTGGCCTCGTCGAGCACGCCGCGCAGCTGGGCGTTGATCTGGTCACGCGAGGTCAGCGTCTGCTCCAGCGTCATGCCGCCGACGACGTTGCGCAGCGTCGTGGTGGTCAGCTGCTCGACGCCGACGATGTAGTTGCTGATCTGGTACACCGCGGCCTGCGGGCTGGTCACCTGGAAGTAGACGACGGTGTCGATGTTGACCGTCAGGTTGTCCTCGGTGATCACCGGCTGCGGCGGGAACGACACGACGCGCTCACGCAGATCCACCCGGGCCCGGATCTTGTCGATGAACGGCAGCAACAGCGTCAGCTGGCCCGAGACGGTCTTGCTGTAGCGGCCCAGCCGCTCGATGACCGCTGCCTCGGCCTGCGGGATGAGCGCCACCGATTTGACCACCACCACGATGGCAAACGCCACCAGGATCAGCAGAAGGACAAGTGCACCAGTCAATTTCAGCTCCTCTTGCGTTCAGATGGCCCGGAAGACCACCGCGGTCGCGCCGTCGATCCGCATCACGGTGACGTGATCGCCGGGTTCGAAGACATCGTCGTCGGCCATCGGGCGCGCCGTCCAGATTTCGCCGTCGAGTTTTACCTGCCCTTCATGGCGGGTCACCCGTTCCAGCACCAGCGCCGACTTGCCTTCCAAGGCCTTCACCGGTTCGGGCAGGCCCGCGGCACCCAGCCGCTTGCGCAGCGCCGGCCGCACCAGGACCAGCAACAGCACCGACACGATGAGGAAGGAGAGACCGTCGGCCCAGATGGGCCAGTCGGTGGCCCAGCTCAGACCTGCCGTCGCGAGGGCACCGCCAGACAGCATGAGCAGGAACATGTCACCGGTCAGCGCTTCGGCACCGGCGAGCCCGATCGCCACGATGAGCCACAGCAACGGCACCGGCATGCGACCAGAGTAGCGCCTTGCAGGCTTAATCGGCCGGAGCGTTTTACACTGCGTGCATCATGTGGTGTCCAAGTGTTTCGCTGACGGTGTGGGCCAATGCCTGGCATGCCGGCCTGGCCGCACCCGACGATGTCCTCGATGCGCTATCGCCGTGGGCACCAAGGCATTCCATTGCCGCTTACGACGCCGTGGCGGCCAGCCGGACGGGGCTGCCGTGGCCCGACCTGACCAACTACGGCGGCGTCACGTTGCTGCAGACGCTGCGGCACGCGGCCGGCGCCGCGCGCTCGGAGCCGGCCCTGAACCTGGTACTGCCCGTACCCGGGGATGTCCGTGGACTGACCCCCGGCACCCAGTTCCAGCAGGACGCCGTCGACATGGGCGAAGCCGTCGTCGTCACCTCCAACTACGGCGAGGCCGTCGGGCTGGTCCCCGATTTCGAATACGAGGACGACACCGACGACGCCGAGGTCAAGGCCCTGTCCTGGACGGTGTACTCGCTGCCCAGCGCTCCCGTGGCCGGCCACTTCGACCTCGGCGAAGAGGAGTACCGCCTGCGCGACGCGGTCCGGTCGGCGGCCGACGCCCTCGGCCGCCTGCGGGCCGAACCCGGTTCGGACATCGAGGATCCGCGCGAGATGGTCGAGCAGCTGCTCGAGGCCGGACACCTGCACAAGCTGCCGGACCACGCCCCCACCCGCGCGGTGCGGGTGCTGGAGACCGCGGCCCACATCGACGCGATCATCACCGTCAGCGCCGGGCTGGCGCCCATCGGCCTGCAGAGCGCATCGGAGATGCAGATCGCCACCGAGGCCATGCGGCCTTTGACCGACATCGTGCGCTCGGCCCGGCTGGCCGCCGTGACGGCCATCCTGCACTCGGCCTGGGAGCGGTAGAACCGGTCAGTCGCCGCAGCAGCCCGGCAGGCACGACGCGCCGTTGATGCTGCAGCCGTGCCCGGGCACCGGCTCCGGGCCCTCGACCCGCGCCGGCGCCGCACCCGTGCGCAGTTCGTCGACCAGCGCCGCGGCCAGCCGCGCGTACCGCGGGTCGGCATTGGGAGTTGTGGTGCGCACCAATGTGATTCCCGCCTCGGCCGCCTGCTCGGCGAGCTCGTTGTCGAGGTCCCACACCACCTCGATGTGGTCGGCGACGAACCCGATGGGGCACACGATGACGGCCTTGGTGCCGGCGGCTGCGAGCGCCGCCAGGTGATCGCCGATATCCGGTTCCAGCCAAGGGATTTGGGGCGGCCCCGACCGTGACTGCCAGACCTGGTCGTAGTCGTCGTAACCGGCAGCCGCGGCGACCAGCCGGCTGGCGTAGCCGACCTGGCGGCTGTAGAGCCGCGGCCCGTCCCGCTCGTCGGCGCGGACCGGAATCGAATGCGCGGTGAACACGAGCCGGGCCTCGTCACGCAGGTCGGCGGGCAGCTGCGCGGCGGCTTCGCCGATGGCCTCGGCGAACATCTCGACGAACAGCGGATGGTCGAAGTACTGGCGCAGCTTCACCAGGTCGGGCGCATCCGGACCTGCCGCGGCCCGGCCGCGCGCGATGTCCTCGACATACTGGCGACAGCTGGAATACCCGCCCCAGGCGGACGTCGTGAACACCGCCGCGCGACGAATCCCGTTGTCCCGCATGGCGGCAACCGTGTCTTCGATGTACGGGTCCCAGTTCCGGTTCCCGAAGTACACCGGCAGCTGCGGCATCGCCGCCTCGAGCTCGGACATCAGCGCCCGGTTGATGGCGTTGATCGGCGACGCGCCCCCGAAGTGCATGTAGTGCTCGGCGACGGCGTCGAGGCGCTCCGGCGGCACCCCACGTCCGCGCGTCACGTTCTCCAGGAACGGACGCACGTCGTCGGGGCCGTCGGGCCCGCCGAACGAGAGCAGCAGCAGTGCGTCGAAATCCATCAGCGCTGTTGGTTCTTCGCGCCAGCGCTCATCACAGCAGCTGGGTGCTGGCGCCACCGTCGGCGTAGATGATCGAGCCGGTGGTCGCGGGCAGCCATTCGGACAGCAGCGCACAGACGGTCTTGGCGACCGGCGTCGGGTCCTTCATGTTCCAGCCGATCGGCGCGCGCTGGTCCCAGCCCTCTTCGAGCAGCTGCATCTGCTGGCCGGCCTCGTCGCCGAGGGCACCGCCGACGATGGCGCTCATGGCCAGGGTCCGGATGGGGCCTGCCGCAACGAGATTGGAGCGCACGCCGTACTTGCCGGCCTCGCGCGCGACGAACCGGTTGACCGACTCGAGGGCGCTCTTGGCGACCGTCATCCAGTTGTAGGCGGGCATGGCGCGGGTCGGGTCGAAGTCCATGCCGACGATGCCGCCGCCTTCGTTCATGATCGGCAGCAGGGCCTTGGCCAGCGAGGCGTACGAGTAGGCCGAGATGTGGATGCCCTTGGCGACGTCCTCGTAGGGTGCGTCGAAGAACGGGTTGATGCCCATGCCGCTCTGCGGCATGAAGCCGATGGAGTGCACGACGCCGTCGAGCTTGTTGCCCGCGCCGATCACCTCGGTGACGCGCTCACCGAGCGAGGCCAGGTGCTCCTCGTTCTGCACGTCGAGCTCCAGCAGCGGCGCCGGGTTCGGCAGCCGGTCGGCGATGCGCTGGATGAGCTTCATCCGGTCGAAGCCGGTGAGCACCAGCTCGGCGCCCTGTTCCTGGGCGACCTTCGCGATGTGGAACGCGATGGACGAGTCGGTGATGATCCCGGTGACGAGGATCCGCTTGCCTTCGAGCAAACCTGCCATTGTGCTGACTCCTTTAAACGAAAGTTCTGGTAAGCCAAAGAATTCGGGTCAGTGACCCATGCCCATGCCGCCGTCGACCGGGATGACCGCACCGGCGATGTAGCCGGCGTCCTCGGACGCCAGGAAGCTGACGGTACCGGCGACCTCTTCGGCCGTGCCGACGCGCTTGGCCGGGATGAACTCCAGCGCACCTTCCTGGATGCGCTCATCGAGGGCACGCGTCATCTCGGTGTCGATGTAGCCGGGGGCGACGACGTTGGCGGTGACGCCGGCCTTGGAGAGCTCGCGCGAGATGGAGCGCGCCATACCGATCAGGCCGGCCTTGGCGGCGGCGTAGTTGGCCTGGTTGCCGATACCCCACATGCCCGAGACCGAGCCGATGTAGATGATCCGGCCGAAACGCTTGCGCTGCATGCTGCGCGACGCGCGCTGGGTCACGCGGAACGCGCCGGTGAGGTTGGCGTCGATGACCTCGGTGAACCGCTCCTCGGTCATGCGCATCAGGAACGCGTCCTTGGAGATACCGGCGTTGGACACCAGCACCTCGACCGGGCCCTGGTGCTCCTCGACCTCTTTGAACGCCCGGTCGACGGCCTCGGCGTCGGTCACGTCACACACGACGCCGAACAGGCCCTCGGGCGCACCGGAACCGCGGTGGGTCACCGCGACCTTGTGGCCGTCGGCGGCCAGGCGCTGCGCGATGGCCAGGCCGATACCCCGGTTACCACCGGTGACCAGCACGGAACGGGAAACGAAGGCCGGACGACCGGCTGCGGGCGTGGCGGCACCCTCGGTGGCAACAGTGTCACTCATGCTGGTCAACTTATCGTCTCGGCCGGTGCACGCCTAAATCGGCACGCTGCGGCGAGCCGCACAACCGTCTGTGCACGCGTTGTCCGCTCAGCGCGCCGCCATGGCGCCGCGACGACGGTTCGCCACGAACCGGACGACGTCGGCGATCCAGTCCCGGTCGGTGCGCAGCGTCAGCAGCGGGGCGTCGCATCGGCGCAGCGTGCGGGCCACTTCGTCGCGGTGCGCCTGGGCGGCGCGGGCGAAGTCGTCCCGAAGTTGCTCGTCGATGGTGAATTCCTTGGTGATGCCGGACTCGGCGTCCTGCAGCACCACGTCCCCGACGGCCGGCAGCTCCACGTCGCGCGGGTCGATGATCTCGATGCCCAGCACCTCGTGGCGCCCGGAGATGGCCCGCAGTGGGCGCATCCAGTTGATCGGGCCGAGGAAGTCACTGATGATCACGGCCATGCCGCGGCGGCGCTCCGGCCGGCGCAGCGCGTCGATGGCGGCGGCCAGGTCACCACGGACCCCGGCCGGGGCCTTGGGTGTGGTGGCGATGGCGCGCAAGAGCTCCTGCTCGTGCAACCGGCCGGACAGTGCGGGTACCCGGCGGACGGTGTCGCCGTTCGAGATGATCGCGCCGAGCCGGTTGCCACCACCGCTGTTGAGGAACGCGATGGAGGCCGCCGCGGCGACCGCCAGATCACGCTTCTCGCAGCCGGCGGTGCCGAAGTCCAGGCTCGCCGACATGTCGACGACCAGCCAGGTCTCCAGCTCCCGGTCGGCGATCATCTGCCGCACATGCGGATGCGTCGTACGGGCCGTGACGGACCAGTCCATCCGGCGGACGTCGTCGCCGGGCTGGTAGAGCCGGGACTCCCCCGGCTCGGAACCCGGCCCGGGGATCAGACCCTGGTGGTCGCCGTGGAGGACACCGTCCAGCTTGCGCCGGACGGTGAGCTCCAGCTTGCGCAGGGCGGCCGACAGTTCGGGATCGCGAATCTGGCCGCGCTGCAGTGACGGCAGATCGACGGACCGGCCGGTCTGCGGCGAAGCCGAACGATCAGACCCGGGGGCGGTCACCGACCAGAGGCCCCAGCTGCGCCGGCCATCACGGGCGGAACCGAATGTCCTTGCTGCGGAATGGCATTCACCTGCGGCAGCGCGACCGTCTGCAGGATGCGGTTGACGACGGTCTCGGCGGAGATCTCGTCGGCGAGCGCGTCGTAGGTGAGCACGAGGCGGTGCCGCAGCACGTCCGGGATGACCTCGACGACGTCCTGCGGGATGACGTAGTCACGGCCACGCACCAGCGCCAGCGCCCGCGAGGCACTGATGATGCCCAGCGAGGCGCGCGGCGAGGCGCCGTAGGCGATCCACGCCTTGGCGTCGGGCATGCCGAACTTCTCCGGCTCGCGGGTGGCGGTCACGATGCGCACCACGTAGTCGACGAGCGCGTGGTGCACGAAGGTGTTGGCGGCCACGTCCTGCAGGCGCAGCAGGTCCTCGGTGGTGAGGATCTGCTTGGGCTCCGGCGGCTTGACGCCCATCCGGTAGATGATCTCGCGCTCTTCCTCGGGCGACGGGTAGCCGACGTTGAGCTTGAACAGGAAGCGGTCGCGCTGTGCCTCGGGCAGCTGGTAGACGCCCTCCTGCTCGATGGGGTTCTGGGTCGCCATGACCAGGAACGGGCTGGGCAGCGGGAACGTCTTGCCGCCGATGGAGATCTTGCGCTCGGCCATGACCTCCAGCAGCGCCGACTGCACCTTGGCCGGTGCGCGGTTGATCTCGTCGGCGAGCAGGAAGTTGACCATCACGGGGCCGAGCTCGATGTCGAACTCTTCCTTGCCGACGCGGTAGATGCGGGTACCGACGATATCGGTGGGCACCAGGTCGGGGGTGAACTGGATGCGGGCGAACGAGCCGCCGACCACCTTGGCGAAGGTCTCCACGGCGAGGGTCTTGGCGACACCCGGCACACCTTCGAGGAGGACGTGGCCCTTGGCCAGCAGGCCGACCAGCATGCGCTCGACCAGCTGGTCCTGGCCGACGATGATGCGCTTGACCTCGAAGATGGCGCGCTCGAGGGTGTGCACCTCGGACTGCAACGAGCCGCTGACGGGCTGCTGCGCGGCGGGGGCGGCGTGCGCCCCGGGCGGGTAACCCTGTGTGGGTGCCGGGCCTGGGTAGCCTCCGGCGCCGTCGGGCGGCCCACTCGGTGACGTCATCTAGCTTCCTCCCACAATTGTTTCGGCCGGGTGTCCGGCGCAAAATCGCTGGTCTAGCGGGTAGCCGCCAATATAGCGGCGCGCCCGGAGTCAACTATTCCAGGCGGCTGCGTATCCGTCGACGTTGCCACGACGGACTTAGGTGATTATCAGGTCTCGATGATGCGGGACAGGTGCGGCGACATGCCGGCCGTCCGGACCGGACTGACCGTCACCTTGCCCGCGCTGCCGGACGCCTCCAGCATCTTCCCGTTGCCGAGGTAGATCGTGACGTGCTGGCTGCCGCCCGGGCCGTAGAAGATCAGGTCGCCGCGCTTGGCCTGCGACGGTGGGATGGCGCGCCCGGTGTTGTACTGGTCGCCCGAGTACTTGGGGATCTGCACGCCGACACCGGCGTAGGCGTAGCGGGTGAAACCCGAACAGTCGTAGCCGATCTTGCCGGCGTCGTAGTCCACGCCGGGGCCGGGACCGGTCAGGGTGCCGCCGCCCCACGAGTACGGGACGCCCATCTGGGAGCCGCCGCGCCGGATGACGTATTCGATGGCCTGCTTACCGCCGACGCGGCCGCCCGGCATCATCGTGGCGCTGCCGCCGCCACCGCCGCTGGGCTTGCCGCCGAGGCCCAGGCTCGACAGGAAGCTCTGGCCGAGGTTCTGGGTGGTCTGCAGGGCCAGCTGGCTGGCCTGGAACGTCGCGTTGGCGATGGCCACCGGGTCACCGGGCGCGCCGGAGCTGGGTTTCGCGGGCAGGGTCGGATCCCAGCCGCCGTCAGGGTCGGCAACCGCACTCGGCGCAGGCCCGAACGCGAGTGCCAGCGCCAGCGCGCCCACGCCCGCGAGAAGGTCTCTCCGGTGAAATTCCTTGCCCTGCAATGCAATAACCCCTGTATCAGTATTCGATGTAACGGATCACGTACGGCGTCATGCCGCTGGTTCGTACCGGCGACACCTTGACGTTGGAACCGGTGTAGGGCGCTTCGAGCATCTGTCCGTTGCCGAGGTACAGGGTCACGTGCTGGCTGCCACCCGGGCCGTAGAAGATGACGTCCCCGCGGCGGGCCTGCGATGTCGGGATTTTGCGGCCCGCCTCATATTGGTTGCCGGAGTAGTGCGGCAGTTTGATGCCGACGCCGGCGAAGGCGTAGAGGATCAGACCCGAGCAGTCGAAGCCGACGGTGCCGGCACCCGAGTCGATGCCCGTGCTGGGACCGGCGGCGGTGCCGCCGCCCCATGAGTACGGCACGCCGATCTGCGACATGGCGCGCTTGATCACGTATTCCGAGGCCTGCTTTCCGTACACGCGCGGGATGGCGCCGTTGGTGTATCCCGACTTGGTGACGGTGGCGGGCACCAGGCCGAGCTTCTGCAGGAAGCTGTGGCCCATCTGCTGGGTGACCTGAGCCGACGTCGCGGTCATACCGAGCACGTTGTTGATGACGGCGATCGGGTCACCGGGAATGTTGGCGCTCGGAATCTTGGGCAGGGTCGGATCCCAGCCGCCGTCGTCCCATTTGCGGGGGCCGGCCGCGGCGGGCGCGCCGTCCCAGTTGTCGGCATACCGGCCGGGGTCGGCCGCCGGAGTTCCGGACGCCGGGGCGCTCGCGGCCCACTGCGTGCGCGCGGCGTTGAGCTTGGCCTGCGCCGCGTCGCGCTGGCTGACCAACTGATCCAACTGGGTCTGCTGGTCGGCGAACGTGGTCCGGGCGTCGGTCAGGGCCTTGACCGCGTCGTCCTGCCTGGCCTGGGCATCTTTGACGGCCTGGTCGGCCTTCTGCTTGGCCAGTCGGGCGGCGGATTCGCGGTTGGCCAGTTCGGTCCGGCTGCGCTGCAGATCGGCGATGGCCTCCTGCGAGCTGATGGTCAGCGCCTGGCCGGTCGCGGCGGTGTTGATCATCTCGCCGGGATCGGTCGCGGTCAGGTAGGACGCGGACGGCCCGTTGATGTACGCCGCCTCGGCGTACTTGTCGAAGTGCGCCTGGGCGGCGGCGATGGCCGCGTTGGCGTCCTTCAGACCGGTCTGGCTGGTGTCGATGTCCTGCTGGGCGGTCGCGGCGTCGTCCCGGGCGGTCTGCACGTCGGCGATGGCCTTGTTGACCGATTCCTGCCGGGTCTGGATGGCCGCGCCGAGGTCCTGCAGTTTCTGGTTGGCATTGGCGAGTTCGGTGACCAGGGCGGCGATCTCGCTGCTGCCGGGTTGGGCCGACGCGATACCGGAGGCGAAGACGGACGCGGTCATGACACCGAATACGAGCGACCCGGTGCCGACGCGACTGCCCAGCCGGGTGGCCAGCCCACCGGTGAAGGGCCGAATGCTGCGTCCCATTGACTCAGGTCTCCTAAGGCTCCAGCGCGCTGGTGCCCGCCTAAGGCAAAAGCGGGCTCGATCCGTTGGTTCCGTAAGTCGCAGAAATCACAAATCATCACAACTGCAACAAGCGGTACCAACTGCACCGTACGTCACAGGTTGCACAAATGAAACGTTAGTAACAAACCACACCGTTGTAATTGAAAAAGGTGTGACCGAATAGTGATATTCGAATTCGCGGCGCCCCGCGCGCAGCTACCGAGATGCGGGCGCGGCGGCGTCCTGCGGCGCCGCTGCGGCGGCCGCTTTCCGGGCCCAGACCTGCAGAAACCGGGTGCCCACGGCAGCCGCCACCACACCGAGGATGACCACCACAGTGAACGACGTCCAGGGAAATATCGGCGTTTCCAGCTGGCTCACAAAATTCTTCGAGTTCTGCACAACGCTCGGCGTCTTCGCGAGATCCTGACCGGCCTCCAACAGCGACCTGTCATAGGTCGGGCTGACCGAGCCGGCGAAGCCGGGACTGAGGGTCAGCACCGTCGACTCGGGGTACACCCGGCCGACGTCCGCGGCGATGTCGCGCAGCGGGGTGTCGATGCCCGGACTCGTCGGCAGCACCACGATCTTGAGGTCGATGCCCTTGGCGTGGGCGTCGGCGACGACCTGACGCAGGGCGGCGGCCTCCTGCGCGGCCTCGGCCGCCTGCTTCGCCTCCTGCGGCGTGGCCGGCGTCTTGGCGGGCGCGATGCCCGGCGCGCTGACCCCACCGTCACGCACCTGCGTGATCACTGTCGCCATACACACGTCGACAGGGGTCTTGGCCGGGTCCTGCCCGACCGTGGCGCAGACGTCCGGCGGAATGAATGCCGCGAAAGTTGTCACGCGGCAAACGGTACTGGAATTTCCTCGAACTCCCTGACGGCGCACCCGGAACCCGACAAGACTGTAGCCACCCCCTGGGCGCTCATAGGACAAGCGTACTGTTAGGGTAGCAACGCGCCGCTGACACAGCCCGTCGCGGCGAGATCTAGCCGGGAGTTGATGTGAGCAGCAATTCATTTGGAGCCCGTGACACGCTCGTTGTCGGGGAAAACAGCTACGAGATTTTCCGCCTCGACGCGGTTCCGGGTACCGAGAAGCTTCCCTACAGCCTCAAGGTGCTTGCGGAGAACCTGCTGCGCACCGAAGACGGCGCCAACATCACCAAGGATCACATCCTGGCGCTGGCCAACTGGGATCCGTCGGCCGAGCCGAGCATCGAAATCCAGTTCACCCCGGCCCGTGTGATCATGCAGGACTTCACCGGCGTGCCCTGCGTCGTCGACCTGGCCACCATGCGTGAGGCCGTCACCGCCCTCGGCGGCGACCCGAACAAGGTCAACCCGCTCTCGCCCGCCGAGATGGTCATCGACCACTCCGTCATCCTCGACGTGTTCGGCACCGCCGACGCCTACGAGAAGAACGTCGCCCTCGAGTACGAGCGCAACGCCGAGCGTTACCAGTTCCTGCGCTGGGGCCAGGGCGCCTTCGACGACTTCAAGGTCGTCCCGCCGGGCACCGGCATCGTCCACCAGGTCAACATCGAGTACCTGGCCCGCACCGTGATGGTCCGTAACGGCCAGGCCTACCCCGACACCTGTGTGGGTACCGACAGCCACACCACCATGGAGAACGGCCTGGGCGTGCTGGGCTGGGGCGTCGGCGGTATCGAGGCCGAGGCCGCCATGCTGGGCCAGCCCGTCTCGATGCTGATCCCGCGCGTCGTCGGCTTCAAGCTGACCGGCGAAATCCAGCCGGGCGTGACCGCCACCGACGTGGTGCTGACCGTCACCGACATGCTGCGCAAGCACGGCGTCGTCGGTAAGTTCGTCGAGTTCTACGGCAAGGGCGTCGCCGAGGTGCCGCTGGCCAACCGCGCCACCCTGGGCAACATGAGCCCCGAGTTCGGCTCGACCTGTGCGATCTTCCCGATCGACGAAGAGACCATCAACTACCTGCGCCTGACCGGCCGCACCGACGAGCAGCTGGCGCTGGTCGAGGCCTACGCCAAGACCCAGGGCATGTGGCACGACGCCGACCGCGAGCCGGCCTTCTCGGAGTACCTCGAGCTGGACCTGTCGACGGTCGTGCCGTCGATCGCCGGCCCGAAGCGCCCGCAGGACCGAATCCTGTTGTCGGAGAGCAAGATCGCCTTCCGCAAGGACATCCACAACTACGTGGAGGAGCAGCACCCGGCCGACCACACCAAGCTCGACGAGGCCGTCGAGGAGTCGTTCCCGGCTTCCGACCCGGCCGCCCTGTCCTTCGCGGACGACGGTGCCGTCGACGTCCAGTCCGCCGCCAACGGCTCCGAGGGCCGCCCGAGCAAGCCCATCCGGGTCAAGGGCGAGCGCGGCGAGTTCATCCTCGACCACGGCGCCGTCGCGGTCGCGGGTATCACCTCCTGCACCAACACCTCCAACCCGTCGGTCATGATCGGTGCCGCCCTGCTGGCCCGCAACGCCGTCGAGAAGGGCCTGTCGAGCAAGCCGTGGGTCAAGACCAACATGGCCCCGGGCTCGCAGGTCGTCACCGACTACTACGAGAAGGCCGGCCTGTGGCCCTACCTGGAGAAGCTGGGCTTCTACCTGGGCGGCTACGGCTGCACCACGTGCATCGGTAACACCGGCCCGCTGCCGGAGGAGATTTCCAAGGCCGTCAACGAAGAGGACCTGACCGTCACCGCGGTGCTGTCGGGTAACCGCAACTTCGAGGGCCGCATCTCCCCCGACGTCAAGATGAACTACCTGGCCTCGCCGCCGCTGGTCATCGCGTACGCCCTCGCCGGCACCATGGACTTCGACTTCGAGACGGATTCCCTCGGCAAGGACACCGACGGCAACGACGTCTTCCTGCGTGACATCTGGCCGTCGGCCCAGGAGATCGACGACACCATCAAGAGCGCGATCAGCCAGGACATGTTCCGCAAGTCCTACGCCGACGTGTTCAAGGGCGACGACAACTGGCGCAACCTGCCGACCCCGGACGGCGACACCTTCGCGTGGGACGACGCCTCGACCTACGTCCGCAAGGCGCCGTACTTCGACGGCATGGAGATGGAGCCCGCGCCCGTCACGGACATCAAGGGCGCGCGCGTCATGGCGCTGCTGGGCGACTCGGTGACCACCGACCACATCAGCCCGGCCGGCCCGATCAAGCCGGGTACCCCGGCCGCGGACTACCTGGACGCGCACGGTGTGGCCCGCAAGGACTACAACTCGCTGGGCAGCCGTCGTGGCAACCACGAGGTCATGGTCCGCGGCACCTTCGCCAACATCCGCCTGCAGAACCGCATCCTGGACACCATCGGCCTCGAGGGCACGCAGGGTGGCTACACCCGCGACTTCACCCAGGAGGGTGGCCCGCAGGAGTTCATCTACAACGCGTGCATGAACTACCAGAAGGCCGGCATCCCGCTGGTCGTGCTGGGCGGCAAGGAATACGGTTCGGGCTCCTCGCGGGACTGGGCCGCCAAGGGCACCACGCTGCTCGGCGTCAAGGCCGTCATCACCGAGTCGTTCGAGCGCATCCACCGGTCGAACCTGATCGGCATGGGCGTCATCCCGCTGCAGTTCCCGGCCGGCGAGAGCGCCAAGTCGCTGGGCCTGGACGGCACCGAGACCTTCGACATCACCGGCATCGAGGAGCTCAACGCCGGCAAGACGCCGAAGACCGTGCACGTCAGCGCCACCAAGGAGGACGGCACCAAGGTCGAGTTCGAGGCCGTGGTCCGCATCGACACCCCCGGTGAGGCCGACTACTACCGCAACGGCGGCATCCTGCAGTACGTGCTGCGCAACATGCTGCGGTCGGGTAGCGAGGCCTGACAACTGGCTGATTCGGTTGGGCAGCCCCCGGGCTGCCCAACCGAACGCCGGTAGGAGTCCTGGTGCCCAAAGTCAGCGACGATCATCTCGCCGCCCGTCGAGCGCAGATCCTCGACGGCGCCCGACGCTGTTTCTCCGAGTTCGGGTACGAAGGTGCGACGGTGCGGCTTCTCGAAGAAGCCACCGCGATGTCGCGCGGCGCGATCTTCCACCATTTCCGCGACAAGGACGCGCTGTTCTTCGCGCTCGCCGAGGAAGACGGCGAGCGGATGGCCGAGACCGTCGAGAAGGACGGCCTCGTGCAGGTCATGCGGAACATGCTGGCCAAGCCGGAGAACTACCAGTGGCTGGGCACCCGGCTGGAGATCGCCCGCCGGCTGCGCACCGACGCCGAGTTCCGCGCCGAGTGGCAGCAGCGCTACGAGGAACTCAACCAGGCCACCATCGCGCGCCTGGAGCGCAAGAAGGCCGCCGGCACGCTGCGTGACGACGTGCCCACCGAAGTGCTGCACATCTATCTCGACCTGGTGCTCGACGGCCTCATCGCGCGGCTGGCCTCAGGGCAGACCGGCGAGGATCTGGCGGCCGTCCTCGACATCGTCGAGGCATCGGTCCGCCGAAAGCCCTAGCGGCTCAACCCTTTCCGCGGTTCGCGCTCATCACCGACAGCAGCTCGTAGCCGACGTGTGCGGCGGCGATGCCCGTCAGCTCGGCGTGGTCGTACGCCGGGGACACCTCGACGATGTCGGCGCCCACCACGTTCAGACCGGTCAGCGAACGCAGCGAATGCAGCAGTTCGCGCGACGTCAGTCCCCCGGCCTCCGGCGTCCCGGTGCCGGGCGCGTGCGCCGGGTCCAGCACGTCGATGTCCACCGAGACGTAGACCGGACCGCCCGCCAGCCGCTTGACCATGCGCTCCCGCACGCTCGCGACGCCGTCGACCTGGTAGTCGTCGGAGCGGATCACCTGGAAGCCCAGGATCGCGTCGTCCTCGAGGTCCTTCTTGCTGTACAGCGGGCCGCGGATACCCATGTGCAGCGAACGCTCCATGTCGATGAGGCCCTCTTCGCTGGCCCGGCGGAACGGCGTGCCGTGCGTGTAGGCGGCGCCGAAGTAGGTGTCCCAGGTGTCGAGGTGGGCGTCGAAATGCAGCACGGCGATGGGGCCGTGGTCGCGGTGCAGTGACCGCAGGATCGGCAGCGCGATGGTGTGGTCACCGCCGAGTGTGAGCACGGCGCTGCCGTCCTTGCGCAGCGCGGTCACCTCGGTGTCGATGGTCTCGATGGCCTCGTTGATGTTGAACGGGTTGACGCCGATGTCGCCGGCGTCGGCGACCTGCTGATTGGCGAACGGTGACACGTCGAGCGCCTGGTTGTAGGGCCGCAGCAGCTTCGACGCGGCGCGGATGTGGCCCGGGCCGAAGCGCGCGCCCGGGCGGTAGGACACGCCGGTGTCGAACGGGACGCCGAGGATCGTGACGTCGGGCGCGCACACCTGGTCCAGGCGCGGCACCCGGGCGAACGTGGCCGGCTCGGCGTAGCGCGGGAACCGGCTCGCATCGACCTGGCCGATGATCTCGCGGCCGTCGGGCGCGGTGGTCGTGATGTACCGGTCGAAGCTCATCAGTTCTCCAAAGTCGTGGCGTGTGGCTTGGGTCTCATTGTTTCCGGCAGTAGAATTATTGTCAACCTTTGTTTCCTAGGAGGAAATCGTGGGCGGTTCGCCGGCAACGCAACTAACGATCGCCGCACGGTTGAAGGCCGCCCGCAGCGCCAAGCGCATGACCCTCGACGAGCTCGCCGCCGCGAGCGGCGTGACCAAGGGCTACCTGTCGAAGGTCGAACGCGGCCAGTCCAACGCGTCGGTCGCCGCCCTCATCCGCATCTGCGACGCACTCGAACTCCAGGTCGGTTCCCTGTTCGACGAGACCCCCGTCGGCGAGGTGGTCCGCGCCGGCGAATACCCGCCCATCGAGTTCGGCGGCACCCGGATGACCGAATTCCAGCTGACACCGACGGGCGAGCGCAGATTCCAGGTCCTGCTGAGCGACATCGCGCCCGGCGGCGGCAGCGGGAGCGACACCTACTCGCTGCCGGCCGAGGTGGAGTTCGCCATGGTCACCGAAGGCCGGCTGCACATCGACTTCGTCGAGGGCAACGGCAGCCGCATCACCCTCGAGGCGGGCGACACGCTGACCTTCGAGGCCGACCGCCCGCACGCCTTCCACGCCGACGCGCAGTCCGGCGCCAAGGTGTTGTGGGTGCTTACCCCGGCGCTGACGCAGCGGCGGCTGGCCGAGGCTGCCGAGTAGTCAGGCGGCCGTCAACTCCTGGCGGCTGCGTTCGACGGCGGCGTGCTCGTCACTCAGATCGACATCACGGGTCAGGACGTAGTACGCCACCCCGGACACCGCGAGGCCGACGAGGAAGGAGATGTCCACTCCCCCAAGCAACTTGGCGATAGGCCCCACGCAGAAGTGCAGTGAGATGAACGGCACCATCGCCGCCATGCCGAGGAAGTACGCCGCCAGCCCGCGCCAGGACCACCGGCCGTAAATGCCGTCGGGCCGGAAGATGTCGACTATCGAATAGTGGCCGCGCCGAACGAAATAGAAGTCGACCAGATTGACCGCCGTCCACGGGATGAGGAAGTACAGCATCAACAGCACGAACGTGTTGAACGACTCGAGGTAACCCTCCGGCAGCGACAGGGCGACGCCGAACGCGACCAACGACGTCAGCGCGATGCCGAGCACCCGCAGGCGCACGGTGGGCGTGATCGGCCGGAAGGCGTCCAGTGCGCTCATGCTCGTCAGGCTCGCGCCGTAGGCGTTGACGGACATGATGGTCACCAGCGCGATCGACGCCAGCACCGCACCCAGAGACATCAGCCATACCGACGAACCCGCGGCACCCAGATACGTCCACCAGATGACGTGCTTGGCCGAGGTGTTCTCCGGCAGGTAGCGCGAGTAGTCGGACACGTACACCGCATACGAGATCTGGTATCCGGCCGCCGCCGCGAACTGCATCAGGAACACCGTCAGCGAGAACTTGCCGCCGTCGGGGACCGCCGCATTCAGGTGCAGGGTCGACAACGCGTAGACGGTGAGCACGCCGAACACGACGATCAGCAGGTATGTCAGCCACCGCTGCACGACCATCATCAGGTCGAAGCCGACGACGGCGATGACGATGGCCGCCACCATCAGCCCGAGGTACCAGAGCCAGTTCGGGCCCGCGAAAACCGTCTTGAAGCCCGACGTGGCGAGGATGGTGTTGAAGAGGTTGAAGCCGATGTACACGAAGATCACGGCGACGAACGGGACGAGCGCACCACGCGAGCCGAACTGCGCACGCGACTGGATCATCTGCGGCAGACCCATCGAGGGGCCCTGGTTGGCGTGGAAGCACATGAAGAGCGTCCCGAAGCAGGCGCCGGCGACCGCGGCCAGCACCGACCATCCCGCGGACAGGCCGTTGGCCGGCCCGAGGAAGCCCGTGACCATCGTGGTCAGCACGAAGTTCCCGGTGAACCAGAACGGCGCCTGGTGGTGCACCTTGCCCCTGCGTTCCCCGGTCGGGATCCAGTCGATGGACCGGGTCTCGATTGCACCTGCCATGGCATCCCCTTTGATGTGGCTCAGATCACTGGCCTCAGAGTAGGCATTCACTGTCGCCAAAGGCAACAATTGTTTCTTAGCTCACTCCACATGTTGACAGATGGGAGTGACGTACCGCACTCTGTTACGCGAGTCACAAATCTCGTGGCGCCCTCCTCTCCACGGAGCTCCACTTGGCCATCACCGAGGCCCCACGGCCGGGCATCCTGCGCGCCATGAGCGCACAAAAATCCGTCGACGACATCGTCGCCGCCAACGAAACCCCGGACGGCCCCCACCTCAAGCGCTCGATGGGCTTCATCCATCTGACCGCCCTGTCCATCGGCGCGACGCTCGGCACCGGAATCTTCGTCATCCTCGGCGCCGCCGTGCCGAAAGCCGGTCCGGCAGTCCTGCTGTCGTTCATCCTCGCCGCCGTCACCGCGCTGTTCTCGGCGCTGTCCTACGCCGAACTGGCGGGCACCATCCCCGTCTCCGGCAGCTCCTACTCCTACGCGTACGCCACCCTGGGCGAGTTCTGGGCCTGGGTGTGCGGCTGGTGCCTCATGCTCGAATACGGAGTCTCGGTCGCCGCCGTCGCCGTCGGCTGGGGCGGCTACATCAACACGCTGCTCCACCAGCTGTTCGGCATCGAGCTGCCCGCCGCCGTCACCGGCGCACCCGGCGAAGGCGGCGTCATCAACCTGCCGGCCATCACGATCGTGGTCCTCGCCTCGATACTGCTGCTGCGGGGCGCGTCCGAGTCGGCCGTCGTCAATACCGCGATGGTCATCCTCAAATGCGTCGTGCTGGTGTTCTTCTGCGCCGTCGCGTTCACGGCGTTCAAGGCCGGCAACCTCACGCCGTTCATGCCGCTGGGCTTCCTCGGCGTCTCCGCCGCCGCCTCGCAGGTCTTCTTCTCGTACATCGGGTTCGACGCTGCATCCACCGCGGGCAACGAGGCCAAGGACCCGAAGCGGGACCTGCCGCGCGCCATCATGGCCTCGCTGCTGATCGTCACGGTGCTGTACCTCGCCGTGGCGCTGGCCGCCCTCGGCGCGATGAGCTGGACCAAGTTCAGCGCCGACGAAGGCGCCACCCTGGCCGTCGCCCTCAGCGGCATCACCAGCAGCAATGTGCCGGCCATCATCCTGTCGATCGGCGCCGTCATCGCCATCGCAAGCGTCGTCCTCGCCGTCCAGTACGGTCAGACCCGCATCCTGTACACCATGGCCGTCGACGGCCTGGTGCCCGCGCTGTTCGCCAAGATCAACCCGCGGACCTTCGTGCCGACCTGGAACATCGTCATCTGCGGCGTCGTCGTGTCACTGCTCGCCGGTTTCGTGTCGCTGGGTGAGCTGGCCAACGCCACCTCGATCGGCTGCCTCTTCGCCTTCGCGCTGGTCAATGTCGCCGTCATCATCCTGCGGCGCACGCGCCCCGACCTGCATCGCACGTTCCGCCTGCGGCTGTTCCCCGTCGCACCGGTGCTGGGTTTCCTGTTCTGCTGTTACCTGATGTGGGCCCTGCCCGTCGCGACGTGGATCGCGTTCGGCATCTGGGGTGCCCTCGGCCTGGCGGTGTACTTCGGCTACAGCATCCGCAAGTCCAAGCTGCGCGTGGACGTCGCGTAGATGATCACCGTCGGCATGTTCCAAGGCCCGCAGGAATCGGGGACCGTCGCCGAGAACCTCAAGGCCATCGCCGCGGCGGCGCGGCGGGCCGCCGATGCGGGCTGCCGGATTCTCGTCACGCCCGAGATGTCGGCGACCGGTTACAACATCAGCACCGAGATCGCCGCCCGCGCCGAGTCCGCAGACGGCCCGATCTTCCAGGCTGTCCGGAACATCGCGCGCGACAACGGGATCGCCGTCGTCTACGGGTATCCCGAGGTCGCAGAAGGCAAGCCGTACAACAGCGTCCAGGTCGTCGACCGGGACGGTGCAGCCCTGGCCAACTACCGCAAGACCCACCTGTATGGCTTCGACCGCGAGTTCTTCACCCCGGGCGCCGACTGGGTCGCGCAGTTCGAACTCGACGGCGTCACCTGCGGACTGCTGATCTGCTATGACATCGAATTCCCGGAGAACGCCCGCGCGCACGCCGACGCCGGCACCCAGTGGCTCGTCGTCCCCACCGGGCTCATGGAGCCGTGGAGTTTCGTTGCGACGCACATCGTTCCGGCGCGCGCCTACGAGAGCCAGCTGTTCCTGTCGTACGTCAACCGCACGGGCTTCGAGAACGGCCTCGAGTACTGCGGACTGAGCTGCACCATCGCGCCCGACACGACCGAACTGTGTCGCGCCGGCCGGACCGAGGACCTCCTCGTCACCCACATCGATCCCGACGCGGTGGCCGTGTCCCGCGCCGTCAACACCCATCTCGGCGATCGCCGCCGAGATCTCTACCAGGAGAACCAGACCCGATGACCGTCCCCCAGCCCATCGAAGAGACGCAGCTGTCGGAGACCGGACCACGGTCGTCCGACAAGCCGATCACGATGTTCGGTCCCGACTTCCCGTTCGCGTACGACGACTACGTGTCCTCCGCCGACGGCCTCGGCGCGATCCCCGCCGACCGCCACGGCACCGAGATCGCGATCGTCGGCGCCGGTTGCGCGGGCCTCACCGCCGCCTACGAACTCATGAAGATGGGCCTGAAACCCGTTGTGTACGAGGCGGATCAGATCGGCGGCCGGATGCGGTCCATCCCGTTCGAGCACGCCCCGGACGCGGTCGCCGAAATGGGCGCCATGCGCTTCCCACCCACGTCCACGACGCTGTACCGGTACTTCGACAAGGTCGGCATCGAGACCATCGAATTCCCGAACCCGCTGGGCCCCGCGACCCCCAGCACCGTCGTCGACCTCAAGGGCCAGACGTGCTACGCCGAGAAACTCGCCGACCTGCCGCAGGCCTTCACCGACGTCGCCGACGCCTGGCGCAAGACGCTCGAGGACGGCGCCGACCTGCACGCGATCCAGAACGCCATCCGCGAACGCGACACCCAGGCCCTGAAGTCCGCCTGGGGCAAGCTCGTTCGCGAACTCGACGACGAGACGTTCTGGGGCTTTCTGACCAAGTCGCACCACTTCAAGTCGTTCGAGCTGCGTGAGATCTTCGGCAAGGTCGGCTTCGGCACGGGCGGCTGGGACACCGACTACCCGAGCTCGATGCTCGAAATCCTGCGCGTGGTGCTCACCGAGGCCGACGACAACCACCGCGGCGTGGTCGGCGGATCGCAGCAGCTGCCGCTGCGGTTGTGGAAGCGCTCCCCGCAGCGCCTCGCCCACTGGCCTGCCGGCACCTCGCTCGAATCGCTGCACGGCGGCCGGACCCGCGGTGCCGTCACCGACATCCGGCGCACGCACCCGAACCGCTACACCATCACCGACGCCGACGGCGAGACACGCACCTACGACGCCGTCATCGTCACCGCCCAATCGTGGATGCTGCTCAACAACATTCGCTGCGACGACGACCTGTTCCCGTCCAACGTGTGGTCGGCCATCGAGCAGACGCACTACATGGGTTCGTCCAAGGTGTTCGTACTGGTCGACCGACCGTTCTGGAAGGACAAGGACGCCCAGGGCCGCGACGTCATGTCGATGACGCTGACCGACCGGATGAGCCGCGGCACCTATCTGCTCGACCAGGGGCTCGACGCCGACGGCAACGAGAAGCCCGGCGTCATCTGCCTGTCGTACACCTGGGAGGACGACTCCCGGAAGATCGTGCCGCTGGGCGCCACCGAGCGCATGGATCTGATGCTCAAGTCGCTGCAGGCGATCTACCCGAACGTGGACATCCGCAGCCACATCATCGAGACGCCCAAGACGGTCTCGTGGGAGACCGAGCGCAACTTCATGGGTGCGTTCAAGGCGAACCTGCCGGGCCACTACCGCTACCAGGAGCTGCTGTACACGCACTTCATGCAGCGTGACCTCGACGCGCGGCATCGCGGCATCTACCTGGCGGGCGACGACATCTCGTGGACGGCGGGCTGGGCGGAGGGCGCGATCACCACGGCGCTCAACGCGGTGTGGGCCGTGATGGACCAGTTCGGCGGGTCGACCTCGCCCACCAACCCCGGTCCGGGCGACGTCTTCGACATGATCGCCCCGGTCCGACTGACCGACGAAATCTAAGGAGCACCAACGGGTTACGCCGCGACTGACTGTTCACGGCGAAAGCGGCTGGGCCGCAGGGTCGTTCAGGCGATCTTGCGGCTGCGGTGGTTCGGGCCGCCGCGGCTGCGCATCACCGCGCCGGACTGCACCAGCATGCTGTGCACCGACCCATAGGATTTTCCGGACGTGGCCACCAATGACCTGATACTGGCGCCGCTCTCGTAGGCGTTACGCAGCTGGGTCATCATCTGGTCGCGAGATGCCTTGGATTGCCTCATCGCCGGTCCCCTGACTCTCCCCCGGCGGTATACCGGGCTGACGGGAATCAGCGTAAGAACAGCGCTCGCTCGGCGCGGGCGATTCGGTGAATCAGGTCAGGCCAATTCGATGAGATCGCGGTAGGTGTCCGACCAGAAGTCCTCGGTGGCGTCCGGCAGCAGCAGCACGCGCTGCGGATTGAGCGCTTCGGCCGCGCCCGGATCGTGCGTCACGAGCACCACCGAACCGGCGTAACTGCGGAGCGCGTCGAGCACCTGCTCGCGCGACGCCGGATCCAGGTTGTTGGTCGGCTCGTCGAGCAGCAGCACGTTGGCGGTCGAGGCGACGAGGCCGGCCAGCGCCAACCGGGTCTTCTCACCACCGGACAGCGTGCCGGCGGGCTGATCCAGCTGCGGACCGGTGAACATGAACGCCCCCAACAGGCCACGCAGATCCTGTTCCCCGGTGTCGGGGGCGGCGTGCCGGATGTTCTCCCACACCGTCGCGGCGTTGTCGAGGGTGTCGTGCTCCTGCGCGAAGTACCCGATCTTGAGGCCGTAGCCCGGTTCGATGCCACCGGCGTCGGCGGTCTCCACGCCGGCCAGCAGGCGCAACAGCGTCGTCTTACCGGCGCCGTTGAGGCCGAGGACCACAACCCGCGAGCCCCGGTCGATGGCGAGGTCGACGCCGGTGAAGATCTCCAGCGAGCCGTAGGTCTTGGTCAGGCCCTTGACGATCAGTGGGGTCTTGCCGCACGGCGCCGGCGTCGGGAACTTGATCTTGGCGACCTTGTCGGCCACCCGCTCGGCGTCGAGCTCGGCGATCATGCGCTCGGCGCGGCGCAGCATGTTCTGTGCGGCAACGGCTTTGGTGGCCTTGGCGCCCATCTTGGCGGCCTGCGCCCGCAGCGCACCCGCCTTCTTCTCGGCGTTGGCGCGTTCACGGCGGCGGCGCTGCTCGTCGGTGGCGCGGGCATCGAGGTACTTCTGCCAGCCCATGTTGTAGACGTCGGCCTCGCCGCGCACGGCGTCGAGGAACCACACCCGGTTCACCACGTCGGCGAGCAGTTCGACGTCGTGGCTGATCACCACGAGACCGCCGGTGTGGCTCTGCAGGAACGTGCGCAGCCAACCGATCGAGTCGGCGTCGAGGTGGTTGGTCGGCTCGTCCAGCAGCAGCGTGGTGTTGGAGCCGGAGCCCTCCGAGGCCGCGAACAGGATGCGGGCCAGTTCGATACGACGACGCTGACCACCCGACAGGGTCCGCAGCGGCTGCGTCAGCACGCGGTCCGGCAGGCCGAGGCTGGCGCAGATGCGGCCGGCGTCGCTCTCGGCGGCGTATCCACCGAGGGCCGAAAACCGTTCCTCCAGAACGCCGTACCGGCGCACCGCCTTGTCGCGGGCGGCCTCGTCGACCACCTCGGCCATGATGGCCTGCTGCTTCTCCAGGTCGGCCAGCAGCGTGTCCAGGCCGCGGGCCGAGAGCACTCGGTCGCGGGCCAGGACGTCCAGATCGCCTTCCTTCGGATCCTGCGGCAGGTAACCGACCTCGCCGATGCGCTCGACCGTCCCGGCATACGGCTGGCCTTCACCGGCCAGGATGCGCAGCGTCGTGGTCTTGCCGGCACCGTTGCGGCCGACCAGACCGATCCGGTCGCCCGGCTGGATCCGCAGCGCGGAACCCTCGAAGGCCAGCAGCGTGCGCGCTCCGGCGCGGACCTCCAGGTCCGTTGCGGTGATCACGCAGCTGCCTCCTAGCTCATTTGTCGTCCGTGAAGACCGCGGGTCGTTTCTCGGCGCGCGCGGCAACCGCCTCTTCGAAGTTGGCGGTGAGCAGTCGGATGAAGAGCTGACCCAGGCCTTCGGCCTGCATATGGCTCTCCAGACTACCGGCGTCCAGTCCACTCCAGAGAGTCCGCTTGGTCAATTCAATTCCCGGGCGGGAGAACGAGCCGATGCGCTCGGCCATGTCGAAGCAGGTTTGCAGGAGCTGATCGTCGGCGACGGTCCGCGACACGAGACCGATCCGCTCGGCCTCGGCCGAGTCGATGTCCCGGCCGGTGAGCATCACCTCGAACGCCCGCGATGTGCCGATGGCCCGCGGCAGCAGATAGGACAGGCCCAATTCGCTGGCCGTCAGACCGTTGTTGATGCCCGCGGCCCGGAAGTAGGCGCCCTCGCCGGCGACGCGGATGTCGCACGCCAGCGCGAGGCACAGGCCACCGCCGATCGCCGCTCCGTTGACCGCCGCGATCACCGGTTGGTGCAGCTTGCGCAGGGCGAGGATGACGTCGTCGAGCACTTCCATGGACCGCAACGCGAACGTCGGCCGGGTCAGTCCCGCGACGTGCGGCACCGAACCGGCCGACTTGTGGTCGGCGCCGGAGGAGAACCCGCGCCCCGCGCCGGTCAGGACGACCGCGCGGACATCGTTGTCGTTGGTGATGTCATCGAGCGCCGCCTTGAGCGGAACCATGACGTCGAACGCCATCGAGTTCATCCGCTCGGGGCGGTTCAGGGTGACCAGGGCCACGCCAGGGCGCGGGCGGTCGACGAGTACCAGTGGGTTCTGTTCGGTCACGCCCTGCACGCTAGCGGGTGCGCAATGTCACACCCGCCAGCAGTGCTCGGCCGCGCTCAGACGTCGGTGCCGTCGCCCTTTTCGGCCATCGCGGCGTCGATGTCGAATTCCTTGATCTGGCTGATGACCTCGTCGAGCTGATTGGCCGCCAGCATGCCCGAGTGCCGGAACACCAGCTGGCCCTTCTTGAAGGCCATCAGGGTCGGGATGGCCTGGATCTCGGCCGCGGAGGCCAGCGCCTGCTCGGCCTCGGTGTCGACCTTGGCGTGGAAGACGTCGGGGTGCTTCTCGGACGATGCGGTGAACGTCGGAGCGAACGCCCGGCACGGCCCGCACCATGACGCCCAGAAGTCCACCAGCACGATGTCGTTGTCGCTGATGATGCCGTTGAATTCGGCGGCGGTGATGTCCTTGGTGCTCACGCTTCTCCCAACATTGCGGTGTACCTGCTTGTTCCCAGTATCTGGTCAGCTCAATCGTGCCAGCGCACTGGCCGCGTCGTAGCCATTGAACCCGTCCAGGGTGCCGCTGCGCAGGCGGTTCACCCAACCGGGATCGGCCAGCAGCGCCCGCCCGATCGCGACCATGTCGAACTCGCCGGCGTCGAACTGCTCCACCAACTGGTCCACCGGTCCCGGCTCGATGACCTGGCCGGGCTTCTCGGACCGGAACGCGGTCTGCAGGCCCACCGAACCGACGGCGATGACGGGCGTCCCGGTGACCTTCTTGGTCCAGCCGGCCAGCGTCAGGGCCGGGTCGGCGTCGGGGAACGCCGGCACATAGTGGCGACGGGTCGAGGGATGCAGCGCATCGACACCGGCGTCGACCAACGGCGCCAGCAGTTCCTGCAGCTGCATCGGGTCGTCGACCAGCGTGGCGTTGTAGTCGGTGCCCTTCCACTGCGAGAAGCGGTAGATGATCGGGTAGTCCGGGCCGACCGCCGCACGCACCGCCGCGACGACCTCGGCCGGGAAGCGGGTGCGATTCTGCACCGATCCCCCGTATTCGTCGGTACGCAGATTCGTTCTCGTCCACAGGAATTGGTCGAGCAGGTAGCCGTGGGCGCCGTGCAGTTCGACGGCGTCGAAGCCGACCTCCTTGGCGTTGCGTGCCGCCTCGGCGTACCACTGCGCGACGGCGGGCAGCTCGTCGGCCGCCAGGGCACGGCCGATCTGCTCGCCCAGTCCGTTCACTCCCGACGGACTGACCGGCGCCACCCCGTCGCGGTCACCACGCTCGGCGCCCTGGTGCCACAACTGGGCGGCGATGGTCGCACCGTGGCGGTGCACCGCGCTGGTGACGTTGCGCCAGCCGTCGAGCGCCGCCGCGCCCACGAGCGTCGGGATGTCCGGCGAGCCGGCGGCCGACGGGTCACCCACCCGCACGCCTTCGGTGATGATCAGGCCGACGCCGCCGGCAGCCCGACGCGCGTAGTACTCCGCCACGTCGGGCCCCGGCACGCCTCCGGGCGACGCCTGCCTGGTCATGGGCGCCATCGCGAACCGGTTGGGTACGGTCAGGTTCCGCAGGGCCAGTGGGGCGAAGAGTCCAGATGCATCGACGGTCATGAGCCTATGCAACACCGTGACGGCTCAACCGATTCCGCCGGTGCCCGGCTGCCGGTCAGTTGTCTGCTGTCATGCCGATGACGGCAGCTCGTGTGCGCGGCGTGCTTCGAACCGCCAGATCGCCTGGTGCAGCGCATCGGCGTGCCAGCCGGCCGCATCGGCAACGGCGGCGAGCAGGCCCGCGGTGTCGATCGGGCCGTCGCGACCGATTTCGCGCGCGACGTATCCCGCGACGCTCGGATCCGTGCCGGGCAGTTCCGCCAGCATCAGCAGGAAGCGCCAGGTGAAGCCCGAGCGCTGACCGGGTATCGCGCACCACGCCCGCTTGGCCTCCTTCGCCAACTCGGGGTCCGCGGCGATCACCCGCAGGTCTTCGGTGGTGCTGATCCCCAGTGCGACAAAGGCTTGCGCGACCTCCGTCAGCGCCACCGAGCGCAGCGGTGCGTCTTTCCTGGTGGATGTCGGCCGCCGATTACCGATCTGGGCGGCCCACTGCTCCGAACCACCCAGTGCCTCGACGTTCGCGAGCAGTTCGGATGCGCCGTCGGTGTCGGCGTCACCGCCTTGCCCGGCCCGGTAGCTGCGGTACCGCTCGACGATCTTGTCGACGGTGAGGTGCCGGGCGCCTGCGGCGTAGATGGCATCGATGATGCAGAGCGCCAGGGAATTCGGATAGCCGACGGGCGCCGGCCAGCCGGCCGGATCGTCGAGGTCACGTTCGCACGCGGCCCGCAGCCGTTCGATGTCAGCGTTCATGGTGTTTGCCTTCCGGTCGCAGCGGACCTGATTGGTCCTGTTGCGCTGGAAGCTAGAGAAGGCATCCGACAAGTAACGCCTGGCGCGGGTCCGGAACCCGGAGTTATCCACAGCCGCCGGTTTCCGAAATGTAGGGAATTCCCTTATATGCCCGGCGGTCTCGCCGCCTTAGCGTCGAGTTCATCAGCCGGCAGAGAGGGACCGACATGTTCGTATCCACCCGGCGCTGCGGCGGCGTCGCCATGGCGTTGATCGGCAGCATCGGCACCGCGGGCATCGCGCTGGCACCAGCTGCGGCGGCCGACGTGGTCGAGGAATACGTCCGGGGCTACTGTTCGCCGCCGAACGGTCAGGACTGCAACGCCAGGCCGTCGATCCACTTCGATGCCCACATCGCCGAGAAGGTGCTGGCATCGTTCACCAATGACGCCAACGGGTGCTCGGACATCGTCGTGCGCTTCTACCTCGATGGCCGCCAGATCGCCGCACCCGCGATCGCGCGACCCGGCAGCACAGTCACCGCCCCGCCGGCCTACACCAAGACAGCGGGCGGCCACGACTTGAGCGTCGGAGCCACCGGGGTGAAGGGCGGCTGCAACGTCGGCACGCTCGAAGCGTTCGGCGGCACCTTGTCTGCCAACGTGATCGAACTACGTCAGTAGCGGGAATCAGACGGTGAAGCCGAGCGCCCGCAGCTGCTCGCGGCCGTCGTCGGTGATCTTGTCCGGGCCCCACGGCGGGTTCCACACCCAGTTCAGCTTGAGGTCGCTGACGAGGCCGGCACCGACCAGGGCGGTCCGGGACTGGTCCTCGATCACGTCGGTCAGCGGACAGGCCGCCGATGTCAGCGTCATGTCCAGCTTCACCACGGTGCCTTCGTCGCCCTCTTCGAGCGTCATGCCGTAGACGAGCCCCAGGTCGACGACGTTGATGCCGAGCTCGGGGTCGACGACGTCGCGCATGGCCTCCTCGACGGCGTCGAGCAGTTCGGGATCGTCGACCACGTTTGCCGCGGTGGTGGCCTCGGGGGTGCCTTCAGTCATCGCTTGTCCTCCGCAGTTGTGCCGGCCGTTGCCAGCGCCGTGTCCGATGCACTCGCCAACGCGAGCGCCGTGTCTTTGGCGCTCGCCTCGGCGAGCGCGGCCTTGAATGCAGTCCAGCCCAGCAGCGCGCATTTCACCCGTGCCGGGTACTTGGCGACACCGGCGAACGCGATGCCGTCACCCAACACATCTTCGTCCCCCTCGACGTTGCCGCGGGAGGAAATCATCTCGGTGAACGCGCCGACGGTCTTGAGCGCCTCGTCGACGCTCTGGCCGATCACCTGGTCGGTGAGCACCGACGTCGACGCCTGGCTGATCGAGCAGCCCTGCCCGTCGTACGAGATGTCGGCGATGGTCTCGCCGTCGTCGGACAGCGTCACCCGCAACGTCACCTCGTCACCGCACGTCGGGTTGACGTGGTGCACCTGCGCGCCGAACGGTTCACGCAGCCCGCGGTGATGCGGGTGCTTGTAGTGGTCCAGGATCACTTCCTGGTACATCTGTTCCATTCTCATGAGAAGAACTCCACAGCGCGTTTGACGCCCGCGACCAATCGGTCCACTTCGTCGAGCGTGTTGTAGACCGCGAACGACGCGCGCGCCGTCGCGGCGATGCCGAACCGCCGGTGCAACGGCGCCGCGCAGTGATGCCCGACCCGGACCGCGATGCCTTCGTCGTCGAGGATCTGGCCGACATCGTGCGCATGCACGCCGTCCAACACGAAGCTCACGGGCGAGCCGCGGTGCTCGGTCGTGGTCGGCCCGATGATCCGCACCTGCGGAATCTGGGTCAGCCCGGCCAGCGTCGCGGCCACCAACTCGGCCTCGTGCGCCTCGACGGCAGCCATCCCGATGGCGTCGAGATACCGTGCGGCAGCGGCCAATCCGACAACCTGGGAGGTCATCGGGGTGCCGGCCTCGAAGCGCTGCGGCGCGGCCGCGTAGGTCGCCGACTCCATGGTGACGGTCTCGATCATGGACCCGCCGGTGAGGAACGGCGGCAGCGCGTTGAGCAGTGCCCGGCGTCCGTACAACACACCGATGCCGGTGGGGCCCAGCATCTTGTGGCCCGAGAACGCCGCGAAATCGACGTCGAGAGCGTGGAAGTCGATGGGCTGGTGCGGCACCGACTGGCAGGCGTCCAGCACGGTCAGCGCGCCGACAGCCTTGGCCCGACGCACGATCTCCGCGACCGGCGCGATCGCACCCGTGACGTTCGAATGATGGGTGAAAGCAACCACTTGCACCCGGTCGTCGAGCTGCAGCGAATCCAGGTCGATGCGGCCGTCGTCGGTCACGGAGTACCAGCGCAGTTCGGCACCGGTGCGGCGGGCCAGTTCCTGCCACGGGATCAGGTTTGCGTGATGCTCCAGCTCCGTGGTGACGATGACGTCGCCGGGACCGATGGCGCGGTCGAACCGGTTGTCCCCCACCGCATACGACACCAGGTTCAGCGCCTCGGTGGCGTTCTTGGTGAACACCAGCTCGTCGTCGTCGGCACCGACGAACGCCGCGATGTCGGCACGGCCCTGCTCGTAGGCGTCGGTCGACTCCTCCATCAGCTGGTGCGCACCACGGTGCACGGCGCCGTTGGACGTCGTCAGGAACTCCCGCTCGGCATCGAGAACCTGCAGCGGCTTCTGCGACGTGGCCCCGGAATCCAGGTACGCCAACTGATTCCCGCCGCGCATGACGCGGCCGAGAATCGGGAAGTCGGCCCTGATTCGCGTCAGGTCGAGATCAACTGACGCC
Organism: Mycolicibacterium sp. TY81; assembly: GCF_018326285.1. Taxonomy (NCBI): domain Bacteria; kingdom Bacillati; phylum Actinomycetota; class Actinomycetes; order Mycobacteriales; family Mycobacteriaceae; genus Mycobacterium; species Mycolicibacterium sp. TY81. The sequence continues at coordinate 2,070,589 of NZ_AP023362.1, read as the reverse complement.
GTCATCTCACGCCTCGGCAGCAGCCGCGGTGGTGTAGCGCTCGTAGCCGTTCTCTTCGAGCTCGTCGGCCAGCTCCGGACCACCGGAGGTGATGATGCGGCCGTCGAAGAAGACGTGCACGAACTGCGGACGGATGTAGCGCAGGATGCGGGTGTAGTGCGTGATCAGCAGGACGCCGCCGTGCTCGGCCTCGGCGTACCGGTTGACGCCCTCGGACACGACGCGCAGCGCGTCGACGTCGAGGCCCGAGTCGGTCTCGTCGAGGATGGCGATCTTCGGCTTCAGCAGACCCAGCTGCAGGATTTCGTGGCGCTTCTTCTCACCACCGGAGAAACCTTCGTTGACGCTGCGCTCGCCGAACGCCGGGTCGATGTCCAGCTCCGACATCGCGGTCTTGACCTCTTTGACCCAGTGGCGCAGCTTCGGTGCCTCGCCGCGGACCGCGGTCGCCGCGGTACGCAGGAAGTTCGACATCGAGACGCCGGGCACCTCGACGGGGTATTGCATGGCCAGGAAGAGGCCCGCGCGGGCGCGCTCGTCGACGCTCATCTCCAGCACGTCCTCGCCGTCCAGGGTGATGGAGCCGGAGGTGACGGTGTACTTGGGGTGGCCGGCGATGGCGTACGACAGCGTCGACTTGCCAGAACCGTTGGGGCCCATGACCGCGTGGGTCTCGCCCGACTTCACGGTCAGGTTGACGCCCTTGAGGATCGGGACGTCGGCGCCGTCGGGCGCGGTGACCGAGACGTGCAGGTCCTTGATTTCCAGTGTGGTCATGAGTTGTTGCGTCCTTCAGTCAGTTCAAGTTCGTGTTCGATGGCGGCGGTGAGGCGTTCGCGGACTTCCGGCACGGCGATCTTCTGGATGATCTCGCCGAAGAAGCCGCGGACAACCAGGCGGCGGGCCTGGTCCTCGGGGATGCCGCGGGCCTGCAGGTAGAACAGCTGCTCGTCGTCGAAACGTCCGGTGGCACTGGCGTGTCCGGCGCCGACGATCTCGCCGGTCTCGATCTCCAGGTTGGGCACCGAGTCGGCGCGGGCGCCGTCGGTGAGCACCAGGTTGCGGTTCACCTCGAAGGTGTCGGTACCGGTGGCGGCGGCGCGGATCAGCACGTCGCCGATCCACACGGTGTGGGCGTCGGCCTTCTTCGAATCCGGATCCCCTTGCAGCGCACCCTTGTACAGCACGTTGGAGCGGCAGTTGGGCACCGCGTGGTCGACCAGCAGGCGCGACTCGAAGTGCTGCCCCTCGTCGGCGAAGTACAGACCCAGCATCTCGGCGTCGCCGCCGGGACCCAGGTAGCGGGTCCGCGAGGTCAGCCGCACGACGTCGCCGCCGAGAGTGACCGCGACGTGCCGCAGCACGGCGTCCTTGCCCAGCGTGGCGTGGTGGGTGCTGATGTTCACCGCGTCGTCGGCCCAGTCGGCGATCGACACGACGGTCAACCGGGCCGCGTCACCGACGACGAATTCGATGTTGTCGGCGTAGGTTCCGCTGCCGCTCTGGTCGATGACCACGACGGCCTCGCCCAGCTCGGCGACCCGCAGCTGCAGATGGCCGTACGCGGTCTTGCCCTCACCCGGTCCGGCGATGGCGATCTCGATGGGCTCGGCGACCTGGACGTCGCGACCGACCGACACGATCGTGGCTTCGTCGAACGACGAATACGCCTGTGCGGCAACGCGGTCCGCGGGCACGCCGCCCTGACCGAGCCGCTCGTCGTCGCGGCCGACGGTCTCGACCGTGACGCCGTCACGCTCGGAAACCTCGACGCGCGCGGCGCCGGTGGCCTCGGCCGACCCGTCGTGCAGCCCGTGCAGACGCTTCAGCGGGGTGAACCGCCACAGCTCGTCACGGCCGCCGGGAACCTCGAAAGCGTTGACGTCGTAGGACGTGAACAGCTCACCCTTGTTGGCGACGATGCCTTCCGTCGCCTCAGTCAAATTACTCACTAACCGACAGCGCCTTCCATCTGCAGCTCGATCAGCCGGTTCAGCTCGAGCGCGTATTCCATTGGCAGTTCCTTGGCGATGGGCTCGACGAAGCCGCGCACCACCATCGCCATGGCCTCGTCCTCGGTCAGGCCGCGGCTCATCAGATAGAACATCTGATCCTCGCTGACCTTCGAGACCGTGGCCTCGTGACCCATCGTGACGTCGTCCTCACGAATGTCGACGTACGGGTAGGTGTCGGAGCGGCTCACGTTGTCGACAAGCAGCGCATCGCATTTCACGCTCGACTTGGAGCCGTGCGCGCCCTTGTTGACCTGGATCAGACCGCGGTACGACGACCGGCCACCACCGCGCGCCACCGACTTCGAGACGATGTTGCTCGACGTGTTCGGCGCCAGGTGCACCATCTTGGCACCGGTGTCCTGGTGCTGGCCTTCGCCCGCGAACGCCACCGAGAGCACCTCACCCTTGGCGTGCTCGCCGGTCATCCAGACCGCCGGGTACTTCATGGTGACCTTGGAACCGATGTTGCCGTCGATCCACTCCATGGTCGCGCCGGCCTCGGCGCGGGCCCGCTTGGTGACCAGGTTGTAGACGTTGTTCGACCAGTTCTGGATGGTCGTGTACCGAACGCGCGCACCGGGTTTCACCACGATCTCGACGACGGCCGAGTGCAGTGAGTCCGACTTGTAGATCGGCGCGGTACAACCCTCCACGTAGTGCACGTAGGAGCCCTCGTCGGCGATGATCAGCGTCCGCTCGAACTGGCCCATGTTCTCGGTGTTGATCCGGAAGTAGGCCTGCAGCGGGATGTCGACGTGCACGCCCGGCGGCACGTAGATGAACGAGCCGCCCGACCACACCGCGGAGTTCAGCGCGGAAAACTTGTTGTCACCCGACGGGATCACGGTGCCGAAGTACTGCTTGAACAGCTCCGGGTGCTCGCGCAGGCCCGAGTCGGTGTCCAGGAAGATGACGCCCAGCGCCTCGAGGTCCTCGCGGATCTGGTGGTACACGACCTCGGACTCGTACTGCGCGGCGACACCGGCGACCAGGCGCTGCTTCTCGGCCTCCGGGATACCCAGGCGGTCGTAGGTGTTCTTGATGTCCTCGGGCAGTTCCTCCCAGGACGTGGCCTGCTTCTCGGTGGACCGCACGAAGTACTTGATGTTGTCGAAGTCGATGCCCTCGAGGTCGCTGCCCCACCGCGGCATGGGCTTCTTGTCGAAGATGCGCAGCGCCTTGAGCCGGAAGTCGAGCATCCACTCGGGTTCGTTCTTCTTCGACGAGATGTCGCGCACGACAGCCTCGTTCAACCCACGGGTCGCCGCGGCTCCTGCGACATCGCTGTCAGCCCAGCCGTAGCCGTACGTGCCCAGGGAGGCAATGGTCTCCTCCTGGGTCAACTGTTCCGGGGTGGTCGTCATTGCGACACTCCTTCTTCTTGGGTCGCGGGGTGGATCGAGTGGACTGCGTGCTCGGGGATGACGGGAACGTGCGTCGTACAGGCGCAATCCCCGTTGACGATGGTGGCCAGGCGCTGCACGTGCGTACCGAGCACCTCGGCGAACGCTTCGCGCTCGGCGTCGCACAGCTCGGGGAACTCTTCGGCGACGTGCGAGACCGGACAGTGGTGCTGGCAGATCTGCACCCCGCCGATGGGGCCCGTCACCGGCGTCGTCGTGGTGGCGTAGCCGGCCTTCGTCAGCGCCGTTGCCACCTGATCCGCGGTATCGGTGATGTCGTCGGTGGCGGTGACGCCGGACAGGATCGAGTCGATGCGACGACGCGCGAACGTCCGGATGGCGTCGTCACCGCCGATCTCGCGCAGCTGACGCATGGCGGCCGCGGCGAGGTCGTCGTAGGTGTGGCCGAGCTTGGCGCGCCCGGCGGCGGTGAGGCGGTAGCGCTTGGCGGGGCGGCCACGGCCGTTGTGCTGCCACGCGGCGGCGGCACTGGATTCGGCGTCGCCGGCCTCGATGAGCGCGTCGAGATGACGCCGCACGCCGGCCGCGGAGATGCCGAGCTGCTCGCCGATCTGGCTCGCGGTCACGGCGCCTTCCAGCAGCAACTGCACGATCGCCGAGCGGGTGTGACCATCAGAAACAGCCGTTGCCGACGCCACCGCGGTCGCGGTGCCGACAGCTTCGGGAGCTCCGGACGGCAATTTCACAACACCATTGTGACGGAATTCAGAAACCGAATCTAGGAAGGTAACCCTTATCACCGAGTTGGCGGGGGCCAAACAGGCCTACGGCTAATCTGCTCTGATGCCCGACCGCCTTCAGCACCTGAGCACGGCCGTCGCGCACTGGCATGCCGACGAGCCGTCCGTCGGCTCCCCGCTCAACGCGTCCGAGATCGCCTCCCTGCGCCGGACCCGCCGGTTCGGGGCAACCGGAACGGTACTGATGGCCATCGGCGCGCTCGGCGCCGGCGCCCGGCCCGTCGTGCAGGACCCGACGTTCGGGGTGCGCCTGCTGAACCTGCCGTCCCGCATCCAGACCGTCTCGCTGACCATGACCACGACCGGCGCCGTCATGATGGCGCTGGCCTGGCTGATGCTGGGCCGCTACACGCTGGGCAAACGCCGCATGTCGCGCAGTCAGCTGGACCAGACGCTGCTGCTCTGGGCGCTGCCGCTGCTGATCGCGCCGCCGATGTACAGCAAGGACGTCTACTCCTATCTGGCGCAGAGCCAGATCGCGAGCATCGGGCTGGACCCCTACCGCGTCGGCCCGGCGACCGGTCTCGGGCTCGGCCACGTCTTCACCCTGACGGTGCCCAGCCTGTGGCGGGAAACGCCGGCGCCCTACGGACCGCTGTTCCTGTGGATCGGGCGCGGTATCTCGGAGCTCACCGGCGACAACATCGTCGCCGGCGTGCTCTCGCACCGGCTGGTCGTGCTGCTCGGGGTCGCGGCCACGGTGTGGGCAACGCCACGGCTGGCGCGCCGCTGCGGTGTCGCCGAAGTCAGCGCACTGTGGCTGGGACCGTGTAATCCCCTGCTCTTCATGCACCTCATCGCGGGCATCCACAACGAGGCGCCGATGCTCGGACTGATGCTCGCCGGCACCGAATTCGCCATGCGCGGCATCGATTCCGCCCGCCCGTTCCTCCCACGGCCCCTGCGCTGGCCACGGCACCGCGATGACTGGGCCGCCTGGTACCCACTGGCGATGCTGCTCACCGGCACGGTGCTGATCGCCATGTCGTCGCAGATCAAGCTGCCGTCCCTGCTCGCACTGGGTTTCGTGGCGATGGCCCTCGCGCGCCGGCTCGGCGGGACGGTCAAGGCGTTCTTCCAGGCCTGCGTGCCGCTGGGCACCGTCGCGCTCGCGGTCATGGCGCTCATCGGCTGGGCCAGCGGCCTGGGCTTCGGCTGGCTGTTCACCCTCGGCACCGCCAACGTGGTGCGGTCCTGGATGTCGCCGCCGACGCTGGTCGCGCTCGGTACCGGACAGGTCGGCATCCTGCTGGGCCTGGGCGATCACACCACCGCGGTCCTCGGGCTGACCCGTGGGATCGGCGTCTTCGTCATCGGCGTGCTGGTGAGCTGGCTGCTGCTGTCGGTGCTGCGGGGGCGGCTGCACCCACTGGGCGGCCTCGGCGTCGCCATGGGCGCGACGGTGCTGCTGTTCCCCGTCGTACAGCCCTGGTACCTGCTGTGGGCGATCATCCCGCTGGCCTGCTGGGCCACCCGGCCGGGCTTCCGCGGCACGACCATCGTGGTGACGTTCGTCGTCGGCGTCTTCGGCCCGACGGCCAACGGCGACCGGTTCGCGCTCTTCCAGATCCTCGACGCGACCCTGGCCAGCACCGTCATCGTCCTGCTGCTGATCGCCGTGACGCGGGGTCGGCTGCCCTGGCGCGGATTGCCGGAATCCGACAACGGTGACGCCCCTGGTAGCGCCGCTGCCAGGTCCGACGCTTACGCTGAATCCCCGTGAGTTCCGGTGAGACGCCCGTATTGCTGCGCGGCGTCAGCAAGCGCTACGGCGATATCCAGGCCGTGAACAATCTGGATCTGGAGGTGCGGCGCGCCGAGGTGCTGGCCCTGCTCGGACCCAACGGGGCCGGTAAGACCACGACCGTCGAGATGTGTGAAGGCTTCAACAAACCCGACTCGGGCAGCATCTCGATCCTGGGCCTGGACCCGACGGCCGACAACGCCAAGCTGCGCGCCCGCATCGGCGTGATGCTGCAGGGCGGCGGCGGCTACCCGGCCGCGAAAGCCGGCGAGATGCTGAACCTCGTCGCGGCGTATTCGGCCAATCCGCTCGACCCGCAGTGGCTGATGGACACCCTCGGCCTGACCGGAGCCGCGCGCACCACCTACCGCCGGCTGTCCGGCGGGCAGCAGCAGCGCCTGGCGCTGGCGTGCGCCATCGTCGGACGCCCTGAGCTGGTGTTCCTCGACGAGCCCACCGCCGGTATGGACGCCCACGCCCGAATCGTGGTGTGGGAGTTGATCGAAGGCCTGCGCCGCGACGGTGTCACCGTCGTGCTCACCACACATCTGCTCACCGAGGCCGAGGAACTGGCCGACCGCATCGTGATCATCGACCACGGCGCCGCGGTCGCCGCCGGTACACCCGCCGACCTGATGCGGGGCGGCGCCGAGAACCAGTTGCGTTTCTCGGCCCCGCCCAAACTGGACCTGTCGCTGTTGATCTCCGCGCTGCCGGAGGACTACCGCGCCACGGAAGCCGCCGCCGGCGAGTACCTGGTGGAAGGCCACATCGACCCGCAGGTGCTGGCCACCGTCACCGCGTGGGCCGCCCGCCTGAACGTGCTGGCCACCGACATGCGCGTCGAGCAGCGCAGCCTCGAGGACGTGTTCCTCGACCTGACCGGACGGGAGCTGCGGTCGTGAGTGGCCAGCGAGTAGCGAAGGCGGATCGCGCATGAGTACAGCGACAAATCGGTTCGCCCCGGGAACGTTCACCCCGGACCCGCGGCCCGCAGCCATCCCCGCGATGCTCGCGGCGCAGTACAGCCTGGAGCTCAAGCTGCTGCTGCGCAACGGCGAGCAACTGCTGTTGACCATGTTCATCCCGATCACCCTGTTGGTCGGGCTCACCCTGCTGCCGCTGGGCTCGCTGGGCGACCACCGCCCGGGGACGTTCACCCCGCCGATCATGGCGCTGGCGGTGATCTCGACAGCCTTCACCGGGCAGGCCATCGCCGTCGCCTTCGACCGGCGTTACGGCGCGCTCAAACGCCTCGGCGCCACCGCGTTGCCGGTGTGGGGCATCATCGCCGGTAAGTCGCTCGCCGTGGTCACGACGGTGTTCCTGCAGTCAATCCTGTTGGGCGGCATCGGCATTGCGCTGGGCTGGCGGCCGAGCCCGCTGAGCCTGCTGCTGGGCGCGGTGGTCATCGCGCTCGGCACCGCCTCGTTCGCAGCCCTGGGCCTGCTGCTTGGCGGAACGCTGAAGGCCGAGATCGTGCTGGCCCTGGCGAACCTGCTGTGGTTCATCCTGGCCGGGCTCGGCGCCCTGACCATCGAGCACCGCGTCGTCCCCGAAGCGCTGCGCTGGGTGGCGCGACTGACGCCGTCGGGCGCGCTCACCGAATCACTGACCCAGGCGATGACGCTGTCGGTCGACTGGTTCGGCATTGCGGTGCTGGCCGCGTGGGGCGTGCTCGCCGGACTGGCCGCGCTGCGCTGGTTCCGGTTCAGCTGACCGCTGTTCAGACCACCGCGGCCAACTCCGGCAGCAGGAATTCCAGCTGACCGACCTCTTCGATGTTGTGCTTCACCCAGGCACGCACCATGTCGTCGGGGAACCGCCGGAGCAGCAGCCGGTTGACCGGCGCCATGAGCGCCGACCGCGCACCGACGTCGAGAACGCTGACATAGTGCGCCCCTTCGGTGCCCGCTGACCAGGTGTGTTCAAGGCTGAACACGATGACGCCGGCCACCCGCTGTACCAACCGGATGCCGGTCTCGTCGAGCTTTTCCACCGTGTCCACCACGTCGACGCGGTACTCCGGCCGGCCGCCGAACGCCTCGACGATGCGAAACCGGGCACCTTCGGCCGCGCCACCAGTTCTGGCCGGGCGGGCCAGTTCCCACCGGATGTGGTCGACGGGATGCCACGCCAGGTACCGGTCGATGATCTGGTCGCCGTAGCGCATGGTGCCGCCGAGGTGCGTGAACCAATCGAGGAGCATCGGCGGCGTCACCCCAGGTAGCGGCCGATGTTCGATGGTCACCCGCCGCCGGCCGTGGGGTGCGCCGAAGTAGCGGACGGTCGCGGTGTCGACGGACCGCAGCGGATACAGGATCGGTCGGCTCATAGCTCCTCCAAGATACGGTTCCGTTTCTTGATCACTACGCCTAACTGGCCAGTTAAGATACGCAAGCGTTTCTTCGAGGAGGTCTGATGCGACGACGCGGCGACGAGCTCGATGCGGCGATCCGCGCCGCGGTCATGACACTGCTCACCGAGCAGGGACCGGCCGGCGTGACGATGGAGGCTGTCGCCACCGCGGCCCGGACCAGCAAGCCCGTGCTGTACCGGCGCTGGCCCGACGGCGCCGCACTGCTGCGAGACACCTTGCTGCGCAACGCAAAAGCTGCGATACCGCACACCGACACCGGCAGCTACCGCGGTGACATGCTGGCGGTACTGCGCGGCTGGGCCGCGGTGTTCACCGGACCTCAGGCCGCCACCATGCGCGCGGTGGTCGCGGCCATGACACGGGACGACGAACTCGCCGCCGCGTTCCGGGCCGACGTGATTGGCTGGCGCAAGGAAGAGATGGCCGATCTCCTGGCGCGCGGAGTCGCCCGCGGCGACGTCCGGGCCGACGTACCCGTGGAGATCGCCCGCGAACTCGGCCAGAGCGTCCTGTGGCACCGACTCCTGATCACCGGCGACCCCATCACCGACGACCTCGTCGTCGACCTCGTCGATCAGGTGCTGGTGCCGTTCGTCGCCCCTACTACGCCACGTAGTTAACGCTGATCTACCATCAGCCTGTGCTCGACAAGCTGCCCATCCCCTCGCTTCGGGTCCAGCGGCTCATCGCGTTCCTGGTCATCCTGACCCAGGGCGGCATCGCCGTCACCGGGGCCATCGTCCGCGTGACGGCATCCGGACTGGGCTGCCCGACCTGGCCACAGTGCTTCCCCGGCAGCTTCGTGCCGGTGCCCCACGCCGAGGTACCCGTCGTGCACCAGGCGGTCGAGTTCACCAATCGGATGTTCACGTTCGGTGTGGTGTTGACCGCCGCGCTGGCGGTGCTGGCCGTCATCCGCGCCGGCCGCCGCCGCGAGGTCAAGTTCTACGCCTGGCTGATGCCCGCATCGACGGTGGTGCAGGCAATCATCGGCGGCATCACGGTCCGTACCGGGCTGCTGTGGTGGACCGTCGCCGTCCACCTCCTGGTGTCCATGGTGATGGTCTGGCTGGCGGTGCTGCTCTACGTCAAGATCGGCGAACCCGATTCGGGCACCGACCAACTCGTCGTACCGCGGCCGCTGCGCTGGTTCACGGCCCTGACCGCCGTCACGTTGTCCGCGGTGTTGGTGACCGGCACGCTGGTGACCGGCGCCGGACCCCATGCCGGCGACAAGAGCGCCCTTCAACCGGTCAAGCGCCTGCAGGTCGAGATCACCGATCTGGCGCACCTTCACTCGTCGCTGCTGGTGGCCTACCTGAGCTTCGTCATCGGGCTGGGCTTCGCCCTGCTGGCGGTGCGCGCCCCCAAACCCGTCCTGCTGCGGCTGGCGGTCCTGGCCGGGCTGGTGCTCGCGCAGGGCGCGGTCGGCGCGGTCCAGTTCTACACCGGCGTACCCGCGGTTCTCGTCGCCATCCACGTCGCGGGCGCCGGCGCCTGCACCGCGGCTACTGCGGCGCTATGGGCGTCGATGCGGTCGCGTTGCGCCCCAAGCTCCGCTAATCAGTGAGATTCGCGGGGTCGAATTCCACACTGAAGGGCTCGGCAAGGTGTGCCGGTTCCCCGGGCGCAATCGTGCCCTTCATGACGTACTGACCGTCGGTGAGCGCGCGAACTTCGACCGTTCCGTCGCCCTCAATCCGCCAGTAGTTTGGGATTCCCGCTTCGGCGTACTTGATGACCTTCAGACTCCGGTCGACGAGTTCAGTTGAGCGCGAAGCAATCTCGACCACCAGTGCAACGTCGGACGACTCGCGCCATTCGACTCCGCGGGCGGCATCAGGCTTGAGGACAACCAGATCTGGGATGAAATTTCCACCCGGGACGCGGACACCGACTTCGTACAGCACCCGCCAGCCGACCGGAGCCGCACTCCGCAGGATGAAGTACAAATTGCCACCTATCCCCTGGTGACTGTCCAACGGCGGCGGCGTCACGAGCAGGCTCCCATCGACGATCTCGTAGCGGTGCCCGTCCGCAGGTAGATCGTTGAGATCGGATTCGGACCAGTAGTCGGGGAACTTCAGAATCGGCTGCGCCATGGCACCCCCTTTCGATCGCGACGGTAAACCTGACCACTGACAACTTTAGGCGTAGCCCCGACTTGCAGGCGCTAGCACTGGCAACTCCGGACAGTAGGCAACGACAGTGCATCACCGGTGTGCCCCGATTCAGAACAGTGGGCTAGGCCGATACAGCTTCCAGCGCCTGTCGGTACTTGCGTTCAAGGCGTTCACGAGTCGCCGAATCCAAGCCAGCTAGACGGACAGGGTCAGAGTTGTCGGCGATGTCGGCGAGCTTTACACGGCGTGCCAGGTCATTACCGCGGACCCGTCGGTAGTAGTCGGCTGGGGCTTCGCCTACGCGGCGGGTGATCGCATCGACAGCTGCGACGATGTGCGGCGCGAATTCGTCGCCTAGATCGGACAGTTCGATGCTGGTGTCCTCGACGACGTCGTGCAGCCATGCCACTGTCTCAGCGTCGTGGTCGTCGGACACTTGTGCGGCGACACGGGACACGTGCCCGATGTACGGCTGCCCGGCCTTGTCAGATTGGTGGGAGTGTTCGCGGTGAGCGATCGCTTTCGCCGCTTCGAGTGCGGTCATGCGGATGCGGTTCGCAGCTACGCGTCGCCTCAGCGCGTCGCACACCTGCATTGCCTCAGCCTCGGAAACAGGCTGTGCATCACCGGCCTGCCGAGGAAGGTCCGCGGCGATCCAGCCTCTGATCGGGTTGAACGTCTCGATCCACGGGGCGACAGGGCCATCACCCAATCGCCACACCGCGTAATCACCGTCAGCCAAGTACTTGTAGGCCATCGTGCCTCCGTTCTCCAAGGGGTGGGGAGGAACATCGCAGGCAGTCCTCGTGGGTGCAGTCCGGTCGGATGCTGCGGCCCTCCAGTCTCGCTCGCTTCACACAGTCGCGGGTGTACCGGGCATACTCATCAAACCACGCTGCGAGTTCTTCGGACGCGTAGTTACGGACCTGCAGCTCCGTCATTCGCAGAACTCTTCCGAGGATTCGAATGCCCGGGGGTGACAGTTCCGTCCGCGGGTTCGGCGTCGCAGATCGCGGCGGTGCCGGCGGCGGTCGTCGTCGCAGTGTAGGTGTCGAACCCGGGACGGGCGGGTCGACGTTCTGGCAATGAGTGCTCGCGGTTGGCCAAAGCCTTCTCACGAATGACATCCCCCAGCGTGTCCCACGCGCACTGTTGTGCACCGAGGGCGATGAGCGGTCCGAGCCGAATCGTCTTCTGTGTCACTGCTTTTTGATTGAGGATGCTCGTCGCCAGGACATGGAACGCCCATTGTGTGACATCGAGCGGATTGATGTCGTCGCGCTTCGTGCCGTTGAGCAAGCAGAAGACATACACGTCGGCGCTTCGCTCCGCGTTAGCGGCATAGGTGTTGGTACGGGCGTCCCACCACTTCGCGGGGCCGATGTTGAACGAGATCATCGAAGACAGGTCTTGATCTTGATGCCACGATTGGACGTAGGCAGCCGATTTCACCTCCACGCCAATACCGTCGACTTCGAGGTCGTGCTTATCCCATTCGACACGCGTGATTTTCTTGGTGTCGATGCCGAGCGCTCTCGCAACGATGTACTCGGCCAGGACGCCGCGGGTCGTGTTTGCCAGCAGGTCGTGGTAAGCCCACGCGTAAAATTCCTGTTTGTCCAGGTGCGTCATCGTCGCCCTTTCAGTGCATGATCCGTTCCCTTGCCCAGCACCGTCGTCACCTTGTGCCGGTCGATGTCATCCAGGGTCAGCACTGCCTCGGGTCGAGTGATTCGCTTCAAATCGTCGGCTGACGGCTCCGGCACCAACAGCGCTGTTTCGCGCGCCTCATAAATGTCGATGTTCGTGTGTACCCACCGAACCTCGGTGAGCTGGTGGTCGACGCTGACGAACCAGTTGGCGATGAAAACCTGCAGACGCGGGATCAATGTCCACACCTTGCGCCGGGCCAACGCCGAGCCATTCGGCCGAGTGAACGCCAGCCACGCGAGCGCACCACTGTCGGCGTCGGTGAGCTTCCAGAACGCGCGGCCGTTGGGAGCGATGATGTTCGGCCCGTTGGCGGCAAGTCTGTGCCCAATGTGGGAGGCCAGGCCTCGGTAGTCCGGAATGCCGCGGTCATGGTCGTCACGCGGCTCGTCATACGGCACAGACCACATCTAAATGAATACCGCATGGTGCTACAGCGATGACACGCTAACCTAGATGATTGTAGATATGATATCTACAATCATCGTCATGAAGTCGATCACCGTCGCCGAGCTGCGGCAGAACCCGACCGCGGCGCTCGAAGACGTTGCCGCCGGCGAAACCTACGTGGTCACTCGGCACCGGCACCCCGTCGCCCGCCTGGTTCCGGTGGATTCGGAGTCGTCGGGAATCATTCCGCCGCGCAATCCGGCCGCTCCGCGTCTCGCCGAGCGACATCTGCCCCGAAAGTCCGCCAAGCAGATCGACGCGCTCCTTGCCGAAATGGCATCGGATCGTTGACGCGCTACTACCTCGACACGTCCGTCGCCGTCTACGCGATCGAAGGTCACCGACGTGCGGTGGCTTGGTTCGACGCGGCCACCGAACAGCACGAGGTGGTGTCGTCGCGCATCCTGCAAACCGAGCTCACGCGAGTCCTGCGTCGGCAGCAGCGCCCAGTGCTCGAGCGTGACTACCTGTTGGACAAGATCGCCACCGCGCCGCTGAGTGAGTCCGTCCTCACGACAGCCGAATCGATCACTGAGCACGTCAAGACCCTCGATGCGATTCACCTGGCCACCGCCCTGAGCCTGGGCAGTGGCACGGTCATGGTCAGTCATGACGCCGGCGTGCTGCGGGTGGCTGCTGCCCTGGGACTGCGCACAGTCGATCCCGTCGCCGAGACGTAACTACGGCGACAGCGGACCGAGCCCCAGCCGCTCCAGAGCCGACTCGACACCGAGAGCGAATTGCCGTTGCGCCGGAGCACGTTCGGGCTCGGCCAGCTGTCGCCAACCCAGCCCCGGTTCGACGAGTTCGAGTTCCAGTAGCTGCGAATCCCGGCGGTCCCCGATGACGTCCACCCGGGCGTACAGGAACTCCGTCGGCTCGATGCCGAGATGCGCTGCCGCCGCAGCCAGCGTGGCGTAACCGACATCCCACAGTTCGAAGTCCGGGTCGGCCGGCTGCAGCTGCTCCTCGGCGTACGTGCCGGATTCGTGCATCTCCAGACTGCCGCCGGCGGGCGGCAACATCGGCCCCTTGACGAAGGCGTGCGACTGCTTGCCGGCCAGGAACACCAGCGCGGTCTCCCCCGCCTCGATGCGCTCGTCGTAGGGCTGGATGAGCGCCGTGCGGCCATCGGCCTGCAACGCAGCAGCGTGCGCAGCGGCCGCATGCGCATCCGTGAAACGTTGCGCGCCAACCGAACCCGCACCCACCGCGGGCTTGACCACGACCTCACCGCGGGGCACCGACACCGACTCCCCCGGCGCGAAGAAACCACTGGGGACGGTCGGCACCCCGGCCGCAGCCAGATCGGCCAGATACCGCTTGTCGGAGTTCCACGCCACCACGGCAGGCGCGTTCAGCAGATTGCGCACCTGCTTGGTCCACGCCAGAAACTCGTCGTGCCGCTCGGTGTAGTCCCACGTGGCCCGCAGGATCACCAGATCGGCCCGCAGCGTGGCCGGGTCGTCCCACGCCAGCCAGTGCGCGTGCAAGCCGCGGTCCCGCAGTGCCTTGACCAATCCGTCGTCGTCCCCGTCACCTTCGACGAGGGCCTGACAACCTGCCAAAACGACACGGGGATGCCGGATATCGGGCCGCGCGAGTTTCACGTTGGAATGATAGGTGCCATGCACGCCATCGAAGTCGCCGAACTCGGCGGTCCGGAAGTCCTGTCCTTCGTCGAACGCCCCGAGCCCACCCCCGGCCCGGGCGAGGTCCTGATCAAGGCCGAGGCCATCGGCGTCAACTTCATCGACACGTACTTCCGCTCCGGGTTGTACCCGCGTCCGGTCCCCTATATCCCGGGCCAGGAGGTCTGCGGCACCATCACCGCGGTCGGCGACGATGTCGCCGCGCTGGCGGTCGGCGATCGGGTGGTCACCGCCGCGGCAGACGCCGCCTACTCCGAATACTGCGTCGCACCAGCCGATTACGTGGCCTACGTCCCGGAGGGCGTGGAGCCCGAGGTGGCCGCCGCGGCACTCCTCAAAGGCATGACGGCCCACTACCTGATCAAGTCGACCTACCCGGTGCAGCAGGGTGACACCGTGCTGCTGCACGCCGGCGCCGGCGGCGTCGGGCTGATCCTCACGCAGTGGGCCACCAGCATGGCCGTTCGGGTCATCACGACCGTCTCCACCCAGGACAAGGCCGAGTTGTCCCGCAAGGCTGGTGCCATCGAGGTGCTGGACTATCCCGACGACCCCGCCGAGTTCGGCGCGAAGATCCGCGAGCTGACGGGCGGCAACGGCGTCGCCGCGGTGTACGACGGCGTCGGCGCGTCCACGTTCGAGGCCAGCCTGGCCAGCCTCGCGGTCCGCGGCACCCTGGCGTTGTTCGGCGCCTCGAGCGGGCCCGTGCCGCCGTTCGACCTGCAGCGGCTCAACAGCGCGGGCTCGTTGTTCGTCACCCGGCCGACGCTTGCCCACTACACCCGCACCGCCGACGAATTCTCCTGGCGGGCAGGCGAACTGCTGCAGGCAGTCGCCGACGGCACCATCAACGTGACGGTCAGCCAGCGCTACCCCCTGGCCGACGCCGCCCGCGCACACGCAGACCTGCAGGCCCGCCTGACCGTCGGCTCGGTGGTGCTGGTGCCCTAAACGGGCTCTGCCACCGGGAACGTCCAGCTGCCGTCGAGAATCTCGGCGCGCGGCCGGTACAGCCGCACGGTGTAGTTCCAGCCCGGGGTGATCGGCAGCAGATTCCGCGCATCGGCGCCGCCGAACTGGATCGTCGTCGAGCCGTCGGTGTCCTTGACGGCGGTGATGTTGTTCAGCGAGTACGCGTTCTGCTCGTTGGCGGTGAAGTAGCCGTCTTTGTTGTAGACCGTCACCGACCAGAAACCGTCCACCGGAACATCTTTGACGGTGAGCCGGTGCACCGTGGTGCCGTCGTTCTGCGGCGGTACGACAGTCAGGTACAGCGCGTCTCGCTGCGGGTTGCCACCCCACGCGTTGGCCGATCCGATCAGGTGCCGCACCGGGTCCGTGTCGGCGGCGGTGCCGAACATCCGCTTGGTGTCCGGCAGCGTGGTGGCCAGCGTGACGAGCGCATCGCGCACGGTCTTCTGGGTGGCAGCGTCCCAGTCGGGTACCTCGAAGCTTCCCGGGGCAACCTGCGCGGCGGTGATGGCGTCCTGCAGTGCGTGTACGGCGGCCAGATCGGCCGCATCGTTGGGATCGACCAGCGTGCGGATGGCCACCGCCGCGTAGCGGGTACCGACGGCCGCGCGCGTGAGGGTCACCGTCGCCGGGGCATAGGCGACCTGCGTCGTGTAGTGGTCCTCGTTGATGACCTGGAGCGACATGAACCGGCCCGCGCTGTCGGGCAGGGTGACGGTGACCGGTCCGGCGTCGAGGTCGAACACCGCGGCCGAGTAGAGGGTGTCGCGGTTCTGCCGAATGACCATCTGCTTGTCGAGCGGACTCAACTCACGAGTGTGTTGCAGCGTCGCGAAGCTGCCGTCCGAGACGAGTTTGGCGAAGTACAGATCAGATTCGGCGCGGGCGAAATTGTCGGGGCTCACCAGTTGGGGCATGTCCCCCAAGCTAGTGGGTCAGGTCAGTGGAACAGCATCGGCAGCGCGAGCGCCGAGTCGACCGCCAGCGCGCAGAACAGCACCGCGAGATAGTTGTTCGACTGCAGGAACAGACGCAGCGGCTTGACCGGCTCACCGCGCTTGACGCCCGAGTACAGCTGGTGTGCCATCACCAGGAACCACACGCCGGCCACCAGCGCCACCGCCGCGTACAGCCAGCCGGTGGCGAACGCCAGCGCGAGCGTCGTCAGCACCGTCGCCCAGGTGTAGATCAGGATCTGCTTGGTGACCTCGCGCTCAGTGGCGACGACGGGCAGCATCGGCACGCCGGCCGCCTCGTAGTCCTCCTTGTAGCGCATGGCCAGTGCCCAGGTGTGCGGCGGCGTCCAGAAGAAGATGATCAGGAACATCACCAACGCCGGCCATTGGATGGTGCCGGTGACCGCCGACCACCCGATCATCACCGGCATGCAGCCGGCGGCGCCGCCCCACACCACGTTCTGCGAGGTGCGGCGCTTCAGTAGCAGCGTGTAGACGAAGACGTAGAAGGCGATGGTCGCCAGCGCGAGCAGGCCCGACAGCAGATTCGAGCTGTGCCACAGCCACACGAACGACGTGACGGTGAGGATCAGGCCGAAGATCAGCGCGTTCCGGGTCGGAACGGTCGCCCGCGCCAACGGCCGGCGGGCGGTGCGCTTCATCACCTTGTCGATGTCGGCGTCGGCGACACAGTTCAGGGTGTTGGCGCCTGCGGCCGCGAGCAGTCCACCGACCAGGGTGTTCAGGATCAGCAATGGCTTGATCGGACCCTGGCTGGCCACCACGTCGAACCGGTGCGCCAGCAGCATCGCCGGGATGGTGGTCACCAGCAGCAGTTCGATGACGCGCGGCTTGGTGAGCGCGATGTAGGCCAACAGCGTGTCCCGAACCCGGTTCGGCGACTTGGTCCCCGAAGCAGAGCCGGACTCGTCAGACGCCGCAGCTCCGGGACCGAAACCGTGTGCCCCGTGGACGGAACGGCGCTCGCGAATGCTCACGCAGATATCTCCTCGGAAGTCACGGCCGCGCAGCCTCTACTACAGACGATGGTAGACCGCGCACCTGAGTGCTCCACACCGCAGGGTGCATTCAGGTGAACGGAAACCCAATCACGGACAGGCCAAAGGTGAAGCGGTCTGCACCACACCAGCGGCGCGCACTAGGGTTGTCATGCAGCTCGCTTGCAATTTGCCGAGCCCGAGACGTCCCCCAGTAGGAGTGCGCCCGTGACCACAGTCGAAGAGATTTCCGAACTCACCCGCCCGCACCACCCGGACGACTGGACCGAGCTGGACTCGGCCGCCGTCGACACCGTACGAGTGCTGGCCGCGGATGCGGTTCAGAAGGTCGGTAACGGCCATCCCGGAACCGCCATGAGTCTCGCCCCGCTGGCCTACACCCTGTTCCAGCGCCAGATGCGTCATGACCCGTCCGACACCCACTGGATCGGCCGTGACCGCTTCGTGCTGTCGTGTGGGCACTCCAGCCTGACGCTGTACCTGCAGCTGTACATGGGCGGCTTCGGCCTCGAGCTGGCCGACATCGAGGCACTGCGCACCTGGGGCTCGCTGACCCCGGGCCACCCCGAGTACGGCCACACCAAGGGCGTCGAGATCACCACCGGCCCCCTGGGCCAGGGCCTGGCCTCATCGGTCGGCATGGCGATGGCGGCGCGCTACGAGCGCGGACTCTTCGATCCCGACGCCGCGCCCGGTGAGAGCCCGTTCGACCACTTCATCTACGTCATCGCATCGGACGGTGACATCGAAGAGGGCGTGACCAGCGAGGCGTCGTCGCTCGCCGGTACCCAGCAGCTCGGCAACCTGATCGTGCTGTGGGACAACAACAAGATCTCCATCGAGCACGACACCAACATCGCGCTGTCCGAGGACACCTGCGCGCGCTACCGCGCCTACGGCTGGCACGTCCAGGAGGTCGACGGCGGCGAGAACGTGGTGGCCCTGGAAGCTGCGTTGGCAGAGGCACGAAAAGTGACCGACCGCCCGTCGTTCATCTCGGTGCGCACAATCATCGGCTACCCGGCGCCCACCAAGATGAACACCGGTGGGGTGCACGGTTCGGCACTGGGCGCCGACGAGGTCGCCGCCACCAAGAAGGTGCTGGGATTCGACCCGGACAAGAGCTTCGACGTGAAGCCCGAGGTCATCGCGCACACCCGCGAGCTCGTCGCGCGTGGCAAGAAGGCGCATGACGAGTGGCAGGTCGCGTTCGACGCCTGGGCCGCCAAGGAGCCCGAGCGCAAGAAGCTGCTGGACCGCCTGCAGGCCGGCACCCTGCCCGAGGGCTGGGACGCCGACCTGACGTACTGGGAGCCGGGCAGCAAGGCCGTCGCAACGCGTGCCGCGTTCGGCAAGGTGCTCAACGACGTCGCCGGCAAGCTGCCCGAATTATGGGGTGGCTCAGCCGATCTCGCGGGCAGCAACAACACGACCATCAACGGCGTGAAGTCGTTCGGCCCGCCGTCGATCTCGACCGAGGACTACACCGCCGACTGGTACGGCCGGGTCCTGCACTTCGGCATCCGCGAACACGCCATGGGCTCGATCCTCAACGGCATCGTGCTGCACGGCCCGACGCGTCCGTTCGCGGGCACCTTCCTGCAGTTCGCCGACTACATGCGTCCGGCGGTGCGGTTGGCCGCGCTGATGAACATCGACCCGATCTACATCTGGACGCACGACTCCATCGGTCTGGGTGAGGACGGCCCGACGCACCAGCCGATCGAGCACCTGGCCGCGCTGCGCGCGATCCCGAATCTGTCGGTGGTTCGTCCCGCCGACCCGAACGAGACCGCCTACACCTGGCGCACCATCCTGCAGCGCACCCACGGCAACAACCCGACCGGTTTCATCCTGACGCGCCAGGGGGTACCCGTCCTCGAGGGCACCGACGCCGCGGGCGCTGCCCGTGGTGGTTACGTGCTCGGTGGCGGCAACCCGGCCGACGACGCCGACGTCATCATCATCGCGACCGGTTCCGAGGTGCAGTTGGCCGTCGAGGCGCAGAAGCTGTTGGCGGACAAGGACATCGTCGCCTACGTGGTGTCGATGCCGTGTCTGGAATGGTTCGAGGCGCAGCCGAAGGAGTACCGCGACGCGGTGCTGCCGCCCGACGTCTCGGCACGTGTTGCGGTCGAGGCCGGCATCGCGCAGCCTTGGCACAAGCTGGTCGGTGACACCGGCGAGATCATCTCGATCGAGCACTACGGCGCATCGGCCGACGACAAGACCCTGTTCCGGGAGTTCGGCTTCACCGCTGAGGCCGTCGTCGCCGCCGCAGAACGCTCATTGGACAACTGACAACCGATTCAGAAAGAGCACCCTCATGACTCAGAACCCGAACCTCGCGGCGCTGAGCGCCGCCGGTGTCTCCGTGTGGCTCGACGACCTGTCGCGTGAGCGGCTGCAGTCGGGGAACCTCACCGAGCTGATCAACACCCGCAGCGTCGTGGGCGTCACCACCAACCCGTCGATCTTCCAGGCCGCGCTGTCGAAGGGCACGGCCTACGACGAGCAGGTGCACGAGCTGGCGTCGCGTGGCGCCGACGTGGACGCCACCATCCGCACCGTCACCACCGACGACGTCCGCAACGCGTGCGACGTGCTGGCCAAGGTGTACGAGGCCTCCGGCGGCGTCGACGGCCGGGTGTCCATCGAGGTTGACCCGCGGCTGGCGCACGACACCGACAAGACGATCCTGCAGGCCATCGAGCTGTGGAAGATCGTCGACCGCCCGAACCTGCTGATCAAGATTCCGGCGACCCTGGCGGGCCTGCCGGCGATCACCGCGGTGATCGCCGAGGGCATCTCGGTCAACGTCACCCTGATCTTCTCGGTGGAGCGGCACCGCGCCGTGATGGACGCCTACCTGACCGGGCTCGAGAAGGCCCGGGAAGCCGGCCATGACCTGTCCAAGATCCATTCTGTCGCTTCGTTCTTCGTGTCCCGCGTGGACACCGAGATCGACGCGCGGCTGGAGAAGATCGGTGGCTCGGCGCTGGGTCTGCGCGGCAAGGCGGGCGTCGCCAACGCCCGGCTGGCCTACGCGGCCTACGAGCAGGTCTTCGGCGGCCCGCAGTTCGCGAACCTCAAGGCCGAGGGTGCCCGCGTGCAGCGCCCGCTGTGGGCATCGACCGGCGTGAAGAACCCGGACTACCCGGACACGCTGTACGTCACCGAACTGGTCGCCGCCAACACGGTCAACACCATGCCGGAGAAGACCCTGGAAGCCGTCGCCGACCACGGCCAGATCACCGGGGACACCATCTCCGGAACAGCTGCCGCGGCGCAGGCCGTGTTCGACGAGCTGTCGGCCGTCGGGATCGACTTGGACGACGTCTTCAACCTCCTCGAGGTCGAGGGCGTGGAGAAGTTCGAGAAGTCCTGGGGCGAGCTGCTCGAGGCCACGCAGGGTCAACTCGACGCGCTGAAATGAGTGACTGCAGCGGGCGGCCGGCGGATTGGGTGAACCCCCTGCGGGACAAGCGCGACAAGCGCATGCCCCGCATCGCCGGCCCGTGCGCGGTGGTGATCTTCGGCGTCACAGGCGATCTGGCCCGTAAGAAGCTGATGCCGGCGATCTACGACCTGGCCAACCGGGGGCTCCTGCCGCCGTCGTTCGCGTTGGTCGGCTTCGCACGTCGCGACTGGGCCGACGAGGATTTCGGCCAGGTTGTCCACGACGCCGTCAAACAGCACGCCCGGACCCCGTTCCGGCAGGAAGTCTGGGACCGGCTGGCCGAGGGCTTCCGTTTCGTGCAGGGCACGTTCGACGACGACGCAGCTTTCGAACGGCTGCGTGAGACGCTGCACAAGCTCGACGAGGAACGCGGCACGGGCGGCAATCATGCGTTCTACCTGTCGATTCCGCCGAACGCGTTCCCGCAGGTGTGCGAGCAGCTGTCCACGTCCGGTCTGGCCAACAAGTCGGACGGATCGTGGAGCCGGGTGGTCATCGAGAAGCCGTTCGGGCACGACCTGGCCAGCGCCGAGGCGCTCAACGGCGTCGTCAACAGTGTGTTCCCGGAGTCGTCGGTGTTCCGCATCGACCACTACCTGGGCAAGGAAACCGTCCAGAACATCCTGGCGCTGCGGTTCGCCAACGAGTTGTTCGAACCGGTGTGGAACGCCCATTACGTCGACAGCGTGCAGATCACGATGGCCGAGGACATCGGACTCGGTGGACGCGGCGGTTATTACGACGGCGTGGGCGCCGCCCGCGACGTCATTCAGAACCACCTCCTGCAGCTACTGGCGCTGACGGCGCTGGAGGAGCCCGTCAACTTCTCACCGCACGAACTGCAGGCCGAGAAGATCAAGGTGCTGTCGGCGACGCACCTGGCCGAGCCGCTGGACGAGACCACGGCACGCGGTCAGTACGCCGCCGGCTGGCAGGGCGGCGAGAAGGTCGTCGGCCTGCTCGACGAGGAAGGCTTCTCGTCGACGTCGACCACCGAGACCTTCGCGGCCATCACGGTCGAGGTCGACACCCGGCGCTGGGCCGGGGTGCCGTTCTACCTGCGCACGGGAAAACGGTTGGGGCGCAGGGTCACCGAGATCGCGTTGCTGTTCAAGCGGGCGCCGCACCTGCCGTTCGATGCCACGATGACCGATGAGCTCGGACAGAACGCCCTGGTGATCCGGGTGCAACCCGACGAAGGCATCACCCTTCGGTTCGGTTCGAAGGTGCCGGGGCACCTCATGGAGGTCCGCGACGTCAGCATGGACTTCTCGTACGGTTCCGCGTTCGCCGAGGACTCCCCCGAAGCCTACGAACGACTGATCCTCGATGTCCTGCTCGGCGAGCCGTCACTGTTCCCGGTCAACGCCGAGGTCGAATTGTCCTGGAAGATACTGGATCCCGCGCTCGAGCATTGGGCGGCGCAGGACAAGGCCGGCGGGCGGCCCGAGCCCTACGAGTCGGGTACCTGGGGTCCGGAGTCGGCATTCGAGATGCTGCGGCGCAGCGGCCGCGATTGGAGGCGACCGTGATTCTCGATCTGCCCGACACCAATACCGGTGCGATCAACAAGAAGATCGTCTCCCTTCGCGAAGAGGGCGGTGCCATCACCCTCGGGCGGGTGCTGACCCTGGTGGTGGCGCCCGACACCGAGGCCATCCTCGAAGAGGCCATCGACGCCGCCAATACCGCCAGCCGCGAACATCCGTGCCGCGTCATCGTGGTGATCCCGGGTGACCGGCTGGCCACCGAGGCCCGCCTGGACGCCCAGCTTCGGGTGGGCCGCGACGCCGGCGCCAATGAGGTTGTGGTGCTGCGTCTCTCGGGTCCGCTGGCCGGCCATGCCAGCAGTGTGGTGACGCCCTTCCTGCTGCCGGATACCCCGGTGGTCACGTGGTGGCCCGACGTGGCGCCCGCGGTGCCGGCAGCCGATCCGCTGGGCAAGCTGGCGATCCGCCGGATCACCGACGCCACCAACGGCGAAGACCCCTTGACGTGCATCAAGAGCCGGCTGGCCGGATATACGTCCGGGGACACCGATCTGGCCTGGAGCCGGGTGACGTACTGGCGGGCGTTGCTCGCCGCGGCGCTGGACCAGGCCCCGTACGAACCGATCACCGAAGCGCTGGTGTCGGGGCTGAAAGACGAACCGGCGCTGGACATCCTGGCCGGCTGGCTGGCGGCCTGCATCGACGGTCCGGTGACGCGCGCGGTCGGTGACCTCAAAGTCGTGCTGACCCGGCCGACCGAGACCATCACGCTGAGCCGCCCGCAGACCGGTGTCACCGCATCGCTCACCCGCACCGGCCGACCGGAGGCCCGCATTCCGTTGGCGCGCAGGGAAGCTCGCGACTGCCTCGCCGAAGAGATGCGCCGGCTGGATGCCGACGAGATTTACCATCGCGCCCTGGTGGGCCTGGACAAGGTTGTTTATGTCTGAGCAGATCATCGAGAAGTATTCCGACGCAGATGCTTTGGTGACCGCGGTGGGCGACCGCCTCGTGGCGGCCATCAACGGCGCCATCGAGGCCCGCGGCGTGGCATACATCGTGCTGACCGGCGGCGGTACCGGCATCAAGTTGCTCAAGCATGTCGGTGGACATCCGATCGACTGGGCCAAGGTGCACCTGTTCTGGGGCGACGACCGTTACGTTCCGGCCGACGACGCGGACCGGAACATCAAGCAGGCCCGCGAGGCGCTGCTGAATTCCGTTGCCATTCCGGCCGGCAACGTGCACGCCATGGCCGCGAGCGACGGCGAGTTCGGTGACGACATCGACGCCGCGGCCGCCGCCTACGCGCGCGAGCTGGCCGCGGTCGCCGGGAACGGTTCGCCGACACCGGAATTCGACGTGCATCTGCTGGGCATGGGCGGTGAGGGGCACGTCAACTCGCTGTTCCCGCACACCGACGCCGTCCGCGAGACCGAGCGATATGTCGTCGCCGTCACCGACTCCCCCAAGCCACCGCCGCGGCGCATCACGCTGACGCTGCCGGCGGTCCGTCGCGCCCGCCAGGTGTGGCTGGTCGTGGCCGGCGCCGAGAAGGCCGACGCGGTCGCGGCCGCGGTCGGTGGCGCTGCGGCAGAAGACATTCCAGCGGCCGGCGCCGTCGGCACCGAGGCGACGGTGTGGTTGCTCGACGAGGCCGCGGCAGCGAAACTGTAGCCATGGTCGACAAAGGCGATGGCCGCGCGCGTCCGGTCGGCGGCCGCATCCGGACGCTCACGCAGGCGGCACTCAACGCCGACGTCACGGTGTCCCAGGTCGACGCACTGCTGGTCGACATGGAAGGCACCCTGGCGACCCTCAGCACGCTGACCGGCGACCTCGACACCACGATGTCGCGGTTCAACGAGACCATCACTCAGATCGACGAACTCGCGCCGCGCATCTTCGGCGTCGTCGACCGCATGGAGGCGATCGTGACGCGCGTCGAGGCCATCGTCGGGGTCGCCGAGACGGTGCTGTCGCCCATCACGGTCACGGAGAACGTCCTGCGCGGCGTCCTGAAGTCGGTTCGCGACTGGGCCCCGTAGGACTACGGCGAGGCGAGTCGGTCAGACAGCTGCCGGCGATTGGTCGCCGCCCATTGCGCTTCGACGGGCTCGATCCGGCTACGCAAGCTGTCGTGCAGCAGGGTGCCGCGTTCGCTGAGGAAGACCCGAACCTTACGGCGGTCGAATTGGTCGACCTCCCGGTATGCGAGTGCCTGGACGACCAGCCGGTCGACCACCCGGGTCAGGGTGGGTCCAGGGGTCGGCGTCAGCGCCTGCAGTTCTGCCATCGTGAGTCCGGCGGCGGCGGCCAGGGCGTCGAGTGCCAGCCAGTGGTCGACGCCGAGCCCGGTGTCCTGAAGTTCGGCATCCAGGCAGGCGGTCAGATTGCGGGCTGCGCGAAGCAGCGTGGCGGTGATCGACGTCGTCATGTCGTGCTGGGACACCGTGCTCGCCATGACCAACTCCTACGTGTTGCCCGCTGGGCCGGGTAGCGCAATACTTTCAATTGAAAATGATGATAGCCGGTCCGCGGACGGTGCGGCAAAGGACGTAATGGTCATGAACTCGCAGGCCACCAGCACTGTCGGCGAGGCATGGCGGGTGGCCATGGTGGTGCCCCTGCAGGGTCCGGGCGGCGTTTTCGGGCCGGCATGTGAGGCCGTCAGCGAGCTGGCGGCCCACGACCTCAACGTCGACGGCGGAGTCCTCGGCCGCGAAGTGCAGATCGAGGTGGTCGACGGTGGGGCCGACCCGCACCTGGTCGCCCGGCGCATCGATCAACTCATCACAACGGGCACGATCCACGCAGTCAGCGGATGGCACATCTCCTCCGTACGCAATGCGCTCGCTCCGGTGATCGCGGGCCGGGTGCCCTACGTGTACCCCGCCCTCTACGAAGGCGGCGAGCGTCGCCGCGACATCTATTGCTGCGGCGAGACTCCGGACCGCCAGATCGCGCCGGCGTTGCGCTGGTTGCGGGAGAACGCCGGGGTGCGGCGCTGGTTCATCGTCGGCGACGACTATGTGTGGCCGCGATCGTCGGTGGCCGCGGTCCGTGAGTATGCCCGCGATCTCGGTCTCGACCTCGTCGGGCACCGGTTCGTGGACCTGGGCCGCGCTGACATGTCGGAGGCCGTGAGAGCGGCCATGGCGTCGGAATGCGATGCGGTGTTGATGCTGCTGGTGGGCCAGGACGCGGTCGAATTCAACCGCGCCTGCGCCGCACTCGGTGCCGCCGACTCGTTCCTTCGGTTCAGCCCGTTGATGGACGAGAGCATGTTGCTGGGCAGCGGGGCGGACGGCACCCGAGGATTGTTCGTCGCCGCCTCCTTCTTTTCCTCGCTGGTGGACGCCAATGCAATGGAGTTGACAGGCCGCTACCACGACCTGCACGGCCCCACCGCGCCACCGCTGAGCGGTATCGCCGAATCCTGTTACGAGGGACTGCAACTGCTGTCCCGACTCATTCATCGCTCAGGGCAGTTGACCGACATAGCGACGAGCGATCGGGTCTCGTACGACGGTCCGAGGGGCACCGTGCACTACCGGGCGGACGCGACGGTGCAACCGGTGCACCTGGCTGTGGCCGACGGATACGACTTCGATGTGCTCACCACCCTGACCGCATTGTGACGGCCGATGGTTCAGCCGGCTCGGGTTGACACCGTGCCAACGGGCATTTAATTTCAATTGAAGATATTTCATCTGAATCTTTTTTGAGGTGGCAACCGTGCCCGGTGTCGACGTGGTCCCGGCATCGCCACAGTTGTGTTCCGTCCGTATTCCGTTCGAGCCCTTACCTTTTGAGGAGAACCGCCATGCGCCATGGTGACATTTCGTCGAGCCCGGACACCGTCGGCGTAGCCGTCGTCAACTACAAGATGCCCCGGCTGCACACCAGGGAAGAAGTCCTCGACAACGCCCGCAAGATCGCGGACATGGTCGTGGGAATGAAGTCCGGGCTGCCGGGCATGGATCTCGTGGTGTTCCCCGAGTACTCGACTCAGGGCATCATGTACGACCCCGAGGAGATGTACGCCACCGCGGCTTCCATCCCCGGCGACGAAACCGACATCTTCGCCGCGGCGTGCCGGAAGGCCAAGACGTGGGGCGTCTTCTCCATCACCGGTGAGCGCCACGAAGACCATCCGAACAAGCCGCCGTACAACACCCTCGTCCTCATCGACGACACCGGTGAGATCGTGCAGAAGTACCGAAAGATCCTGCCCTGGTGTCCGATCGAGGGCTGGTACCCCGGAGACACCACCTATGTTTCCCGGGGGCCGAAGGGCATGAAGATCTCGCTGATCATCTGCGACGACGGCAACTACCCCGAAATCTGGCGGGACTGCGCCATGAAGGGTGCGGAGCTGATCGTGCGCTGCCAGGGGTACATGTATCCCGCCAAGGAGCAGCAGGTGCTCATGGCCAAGGCGATGGCGTGGGCGAACAACACCTACGTCGCCGTGGCCAACGCGGCCGGCTTCGACGGGGTGTACTCCTACTTCGGGCACTCGGCCATCGTCGGGTTCGACGGCCGCACCCTGGGCGAAACCGGCGAGGAAGAGTACGGAATCCAGTACGCGCAGCTGTCGCTGTCGGCGATTCGAGATGCCCGCCAGAACGACCAGTCGCAGAACCACCTGTTCAAACTGCTGCACCGCGGCTACTCCGGCGTGCACGCGGCCGGTGACGGCGACAAGGGTGTCGCCGATTGCCCGTTCGAGTTCTACAAGCTGTGGGTGACCGACGCGCAGAAGGCTCAGGAAGTCGTCGAATCGATCACCCGGGACACCGTCGGTGTGGCGGACTGTCGCGTGGGAAACCTGCCCGTCGAGCGGACCGTCGAGGCGTAAGAGAGCGACGTGCCCTACCTCACCGACATGTTTCACGATCAGAACGCGACGCCGCAGCGCATCAACGACGTCGCCGTGAAATCGGTCACCAGGTTCGATCCCGATGCCTTCGCCGACCGACTCGGGCAGCGGATACTCGGTCAACCGGAGGCCGTCGGCGCCGTCGCCCGGGCATTGTCGATCGCGCATGCCGGTATCGCAGATCCCGGTCGCCCGCTGGCCAGCGTGCTGCTGGTCGGGCCGACCGGGATCGGCAAGACCGAACTGGTCCGCCAGGTCGCCGCCGAGATCCGCACCGGGCCCGACGACCTCTGCCGAATCGACATGGCCGCCCTGGCCCAGGAGCACTACGCCGCGTCGTTCTCCGGGGCACCACCGGGATACGCCGGAAGCAAGGAATCCTTCACCCTGTTCGACAAGAACAAGATCGAAGGCGATCCGTACACACCCGGCATCGTGCTCTTCGACGAGGTCGAGAAAGCGGATCCCACGGTGATCCGTGCGCTGCTGCACGTGCTCGACAGCGGCCAGCTGAGGCTCGCGAACGGGCGCGAACGCATCAGCTTCCGCAACAGTTACGTCTTCATGACGTCGAACCTGGGTTCCAAGGCCGTCGCCACGGCCCAGCGCGCACACCGGTGGTCGTCCCGGTGGCGCCGACATCCGGTGACCCACATGCACGGTCTGGTGACCGCCGCGGTCGAGGAGTTCTTCGACCCGGAGTTCTTCAACCGGATCGACGAAACCGTCGTCATGGAGCCCTTCAGCACCTCGACGGCCCGGCAGGTGACCCGGCGCGAAGTGGAGTTGTTCACCGCGCGGCTGGCCCGCGAATCGGTCGAACTCCGTGTCGACGAAGCCGTGGTGCAGTTCTTGCAAGACTGTGGGTTCGACCCGATCTACGGTGCCCGTGGGTTGCGCCGAACCATCCGATCCCATCTCATCGCACCGGCAGCCGAGTGTGTACTCCGCGGCCGCACCACACCGTCCGCGCGCATCGTGATCGAGGCGAAGATGATCGACGGATCCGTCGCGGTGACACTGGCCGACCGCGCAGCCTGAGTCGGCTACCCGCTGTTGCGCAGCGCGGTGGCCAACCCGCTCATGGTCAGGAGGATGCCGCGCTGCACGAGTTCGGCGTCGTCGCCCGAGCGGTAGCGGCGCAGCAGCTCGACCTGGAGGTGGTTGAGCGGCTCCAGGTACGGGAACCGGTTGAACACCGACCGGGCGAGGGCCGGGTTGTCCGCGAGCAGGTCGTCGTGGCCGGTGATCAGGGCGTGCATCCGGATGGTGCGCTCATGTTCGGCGGCGATCTTGTCGAACACCCGGTGGCGCAGGGCCTCGTCGTCCACGAGCTCCGAATACCGCGCCGCCAGACCGAGATCCGACTTGGCGAGCACCTGCGCCATGTTGGACAGCACGGTCCGGAAGAACGGCCACTTCGCGTACAGGTCCTGCAGCACCTCGAGGCCGCCGTCGGTGTTGTCGACGAACTCCTCGAACGCGGTCCCCGTGCCGTACCAGCCGGGCAGCATGACGCGCGACTGGCTCCAGGCCAGCACCCACGGGATGGCCCGCAGATCGGCGATCGAGGTGGTCGGCTTGCGGGACGTCGGGCGGCTTCCGATGTTGAGCGCACCGATCTCGCTGACGGGAGTCGAGGCCTTGAAGTACTCGACGAATCCCGGTGTCTCGTGCACCAATTCGCTGTAGGCCCGTTGCGCGCGGGCAGCGAGATCGTCGAGCACGTCGTAGGCGGGTGCCGCGGCGTCGCCGAGCCCTTCGACGTCGAGCAGCGTCGACTCCAGCGTCGCCGCGAGCAGGGTCTCCAGATTGCGATGTGCGGCATGCGGTTCGGCGTACTTGGCGGCGATCACCTCACCCTGCTCGGTGATGCGCAGCGAGCCCCGGACCGCGCCGGGCGGCTGGGCGAGGATCGCGTCGTAGCTCGGGCCGCCACCGCGGCCGACGGTGCCGCCGCGGCCATGGAACAGGCGTAGCCGGATTCCGGTCTTGCGGGCCGATTCCACGAGATCGAGCTCGGCGCGGTACAGCGCCCAGTTGGCCGCCAGGTAACCGCCGTCCTTGTTGGAGTCGGAGTAGCCGAGCATGACCTCCTGATGGTCGCCCCGGGCGGTGACGATCGACCGGTACAGCGGAATGGCAAGGGCCGCTTCCAGAATGGAAGACCCGCGTTGCAGGTCGTCGATGGTCTCGAACAGGGGCACGATGCCGACCGGGCTGTACGGCTCGGGCCCCGCCGCATCGAGCAGGCCGGCCTCTTTGAGCAGTACCCCGGCCTCGAGGAGATCGGATACCGATTGACACATCGAGATGATGTAGTTGGGGACGGCCTCGGGCCCGAAGACCTCGACGGCCCGGGCCGCCGCCGCGACGATGTCCAGTTCTTTGCGCGCCAGTTCGGACAGTTGGGCGTCGCGGCCCACCAACGGCCGGCGCGTGGACAGCTCCGCCACCAGGACGGCGACCCGCTCATCTTCCGGCAGCGACGCGTAGTCGGGGTGCACACCGGCCCAGGCCAGCAGCTCGGCCACCACCTGCTCGTGCACTTCGGAGTTCTGCCGCAGGTCCAGGCCACAGAGGTGGAAACCGAAGACGCGCACGGACTCTCGCAACCGGGCCAGCCGGTCGTCGGCCAGCACGCTGGTGCCGCCGGCGCGCAACGACGCGTCGATGACGTCGAGATCGGCCAGCAGCTCGGCCGGCGTGGTGTACGGCGGCAGGCCGAGGTCCAGCTCGTGCTCGGGCTGCCGGTCGAGGATTTCGGCGGCCGTGGCCGTCAGGCGCCCGCGGAGCACGTGCAGCGCCTGGCGGTACGGTTCGTCGGCGTGGGCCGGTTCGGGATGCTGGTCGGCCAGCGCCTGCAGCGCATCGGTGACCCGGACCAGCCGCGCCGACATCGACAATTCGTGTTCCAGCGCAAGGAGTTCGGCGAAGTAGCGGTCGAACGCGGTGAAGGCCGCACTGCCGGTGGCCAGCCTCACCACGTCTGCGGTGACGTTGGGGTTGCCGTCGCGGTCACCGCCGATCCACGAACCGGGCCGCAGGATCGGTGTCTCCAGCAGCGGCTCACCCGGCCAGCGGGCCTGCAGGGCGCCGCGCACCTCCGCGTTGACGCGTGGGATGACATCGAAGAACGCGGCCGGGTAGTAACGCAGCCCCGTGGCGATCTCGTCTTGAATCTTCAACCGCGACAAGCGGATCAGCGCGGTCTGCCACAGCGTGAGGATGTGGCGGCGCAGCTCGGTCTCGATGTCGCGGTCGTCACGCGTCACGCTGTGCCCGTGCAACCGCAGCCGCATCAGGTCGGTGATCCGGTTCTGGGTGTCGAAGATGGTGCGCCGGCGGGTTTCGGTGGGGTGGGCGGTGATCACCGGCGAGACCAGCGCACCGCGCAGCGCATCGGCGACCTCCGCCGCGTCCAGTCCCCCGGCCTCGTCCAGCTTGCGGTACGTCGCGGCCAGGCTGCTGTCCTGCGGCGGCTCGCCGGCTGCCACGTGCAGAGCACGCCGCCGTTCCCGGTGGATGTCCTCGGCGACGTTGGCCAGCAGCGCGAAATGGGTGAATGCCCGGATAACCGGGATCGCCTGATGAACGTCGATGCCGGAGAACAGCGCTGCGAGCTCCGCCCTGTCGATCTCGGAACGACGCACCCGGAACGATTCGACGCGCGCCCGTTCCACCAGATCGAAGACGGCTTCACCGTTCTGCTCGCGCACCGTGTCACCGAGAATGGCGCCGAGCAGGCGGATGTCTTCGCGCATCGGTTCGGTGGCCTCGCGGCCCAGTTCGGTGCGCTGAACCGATCCGATCGGCAGCAGTGTGGTGTCGGGAGCGTTGGGAACCTCGGCCATCACTTCAGTATCGACGCCACACGCGGTTGGCGCAGAGCACGGCGACCGACCCGGTCACGGGGCACCGACGGGGACGATCGGCGTCGACGACGTGGTGGGCGTGGCCGGGGCGCTCGTACGCGGCGTCGTGGCCGATGGTTTCTGCCCGTCGGGCAACACAATTGGGTGCGAATCGCCGCCGTCGCCGTCCCCGCCTGAGTTGTCTGCATCCACGTTCGGTGGCCAGTCCACCGATGTCGGCGGCCAGGCCTTCGCCGACGAGCTCCCGCCACCCGGTGGCGCGCAGCCCGATCCGGCGCCGAAGTCTCCCGCGCCGGTGCAGTCGGCCCGAGCGACCGGTGCCAGAACCAAGAACCAGACCGATGCCGCGACGCCGACCATTCGTACGACGCTCATAGCTGCAGGATGTCCCCGTAGGCGTTCACACTGTCGTCGTTCTTGTCGGTATCGATGGTCACCGTGGAGAAGAACCGGATCGCCACCGCCCCGCCGCAGGCGTCGACCTTGACGTGGGCGTCGTGCACGGTGATGCCGCCGGAGCGGCCCTTGAGCGATTTCTTGCCCAGCACCACATTGGTGATCGTGCCCGGCAGCAGGTTCACCGAGACGTTGCCTTCCAGATCGGCATAGGGGCCGATGGCATTCAGCACGTTTCCGCTGAAGCCGGGGTTGATGCCGATGTCGGCGTCGCCGCCGACGCTGGCACCCTCGCTGAGGTCGACCTGGCAGCCGAGCTGCAGACCCACGATCAACGTCCCGTTGTTGACCGCCGACGAGCCGCTGCCATCGATGGTGGCCTCGGCCCGGCCGGTGACGAAACCTTCTCGCGTGAAAGCCGTCGCGGCCATGTTGGGCACCGAGTTGACGGTCATCTGGGTGAGCGAAACCCCCAGGCGCCAACCGTCTTCGGTGTTGACGGCCTGCCGGACGTCGGCGACCGGGAGCGGATCGGCGCCGGCCACACCAGGGGCCGCACCACCACCGGCCACGCAGAGCAGCACCAGCGCGCCGGAGCCGATACGAAGAACATGCACCACGAGGCGAGATTAAGGGCCGGCGCTATGCGCGCCCTGTCATCGGGATAAGCGCCGGCACAGCACCAGCTGGACGATTCCTGTCAGTAGCTGGACAAACAGAACCGGCCACGCCCGAGGGGCGTGGCCGGTTCGGAAGTCTGAGGTCAGGCGCCGTACTTGATCTGCAGCGCGATGCCGATGATCGACACCAGCCAGATGCCGGTGATGAAGTAGGTCAGCCGGTCGAGGTTCTTCTCGACCACCGTGGAGCCGGACAGGCTGGACTGCACACCGCCACCGAACAGCGTCGACAGACCGCCACCCTTGGCCCGGTGGAGCAGCACCAGCAACACAACCAACACGCTGGTGATGATCAAAGTGATCTGCAGGGCCAAAATCATGAGCCACAGCTTACCGGGTGGAGTGCCGTGGTCCGGCCACGGTCCGCCGTCGCGTCGCAGCCCGCGCCACCGCCGGTTTGCCAGATTCGCTCAGGAAGTTCGCAGTTCCCGTCCACAACGCCCGGCATCGGCGCACCATGGACTGGTCAACCACTGCTCATCGGGCCTGATTGGAGGCCACCGTGAAAGCGCTCAAGATCGCTTCTGCCGCTTTGCTGTCTGCCGTATTCGCGCTGACGACACCGGCAATATCGCTCGCCGCTCCCAGCGACGACACCTGGGATATCGAGGCGTACGACAACTGCATGAAGAAGACCGTCCGGAATGCCGATCTGTGCTGCATCGAGTCCGGCGGCATCCCCGGCATGGATCCGGAGACCGGGTGCCACGCGCCACCGGCCAAGGCGGCGGACGCCCCGTTGACCACCACGAGCAGACCACTGCCCGGAGGGATCAACAGGGGCAACCTGCCCACGATGGTGCTGGAGCCCGCGAACTAGCCCGTCAAGGCAGTGGCCCGCCGGCGGCGATCGCCGACAGCGTCGCGAACTGCTCACCGTCGAGTGATGCGCCGCCGACCAGCGCACCGTCGATGTCGGGCTTCGCCACGAGCTCGCCGACGTTCTTGGCATTGACCGAGCCGCCGTAGAGCACGCGTACGGTCGCGGCGATCTCGGGTGACGCCAGCTCGCCCAGGGTCGAGCGGATCGCGGCGCACACCTCCTGTGCGTCGCCGGCACTGGCCACGCGGCCGGTGCCGATGGCCCAGACGGGCTCGTACGCGATGACGACGCGGCTGATCTCGTCGGCCGACAGCCCCGCCAGCGAGCCCGTCAGCTGGCCGGTGCAGTGCTCGACGTGGTTGCCGGCCTCGCGGATGTCGAGTCCCTCGCCGATACACACGATCGGCGTCAGGCCGTGCTTGAGCGCGGCCTTGGCCTTGGCGGCGACCAGGGCATCGTCCTCGTGGTGGTAGGTCCGGCGCTCGGAATGCCCGACGACGACGAACGTGCAGCCCAACTTGGCCAGGAACGCGCCGCTGATCTCACCGGTGTAGGCGCCGGAGTCGTGCTGGGACACGTCCTGGGCGCCGTAGGTGAGCAGCAGCTTGTCGCCGTCGACCAGGGTCTGCACGCTGCGCAGGTCCGTGAACGGCGGCAGGACGGTGACGTCGACCTTGGCGAAGTACTTGTCCGGCAAGGCGAATGCGATCTTCTGTACCAGGGCGATGGCCTCGAAGTGGTTGAGGTTCATCTTCCAGTTGCCGGCGATGAGCGGCTTACGCGCCATGGTTTACGACCCCAGCACTTCGATGCCCGGGAGGGTCTTGCCCTCGAGGTACTCCAGCGACGCACCGCCGCCGGTCGAGATGTGGGAGAAGCCGTCCTCGGCGAGTTCGAGCTGGCGCACCGCGGCAGCCGAGTCGCCGCCACCGACGACGCTGAACGCGCCCTTGGACGTGGCGGTGATGATGGCCTCGGCGACGCCCCTGGTGCCGTCGGCGAAGGCCGGGAACTCGAAGACGCCCATCGGCCCGTTCCAGAACACGGTCTTGGCGTTGGACAACAGCGCGGTGAAGCGCTTGACCGACTCGGGGCCGATGTCCAGGCCCATCTTGCCGTCCGGGATGCGGTCGGAGGCCACGGTCTCCGGCGCGGCGTCGGCGGCGAACTTGTCGGCCACCACGATGTCGACGGGGAGGTGGATGACGTCGGCGTAGGTGTCCAGCAGCCGCTTACAGGTGTCGACCATCTCCTCCTGCAGCAGCGAGGTACCGACCGAAAGGCCTTGCGCGGCAAGGAAGGTGAAGCACATGCCGCCGCCGATGATGAGGCTGTCGGCTTTGGTGGCGAGGTTCTCGATGACGGCGAGCTTGTCGGACACCTTCGAGCCGCCGAGCACGACGGCGTAGGGCCGCTCGGTCGAGCTGGTCAGCTGCTCGAGCACCTTGACCTCGGCGTCGACCAGCGTGCCGGCGTAGTGCGGCAGGATGTTCGCGACGTCGTACACCGATGCCTGCTTACGGTGCACCACACCGAAGCCGTCGGAGACGAACGCGCCGGGCGAGCCGTCGGGACCCTCGACCAGAGCCGCCAGCTCGCGGGCCAGGGCCGCGCGCTCGGCGTCGTCCTTGCTGGTCTCGCGCGGGTCGAAGCGGATGTTCTCCAGGAGCAGCACGTCGCCGTCGGTCAGACCCTCGGCGCGCGCCAGCGCGTCGGTGCCGACGACGTCACCGGCCAGCTGGACGTGCCGGCCCAGCTTCTCTCCGAGCGCGGCGGCAACCGGCGCGAGCGAGAACTTGGGGTCCGGTCCGCCCTTGGGCCGGCCCAGGTGCGCGGTGATGACGACCTTCGCACCGGCGTCGGCCAGCGCGGCCAGCGTCGGGACCGAGGCGATGATCCGGCCGGGATCGGTGATGTTGCCGTTCTCGTCGAGCGGGACGTTCAGGTCGGAGCGGACCAGGGCGCCCCGCCCCTCTACGCCTTCGGCCAACAGCTCATCGAGGGTCTTGATGCTCATACCTGTCTTTCTCTCACGTGCGTCTACAGCGACTTGCCGACCAGTGCAGCCAAATCAGCGATGCGGTTGGAGTAGCCCCATTCGTTGTCATACCAGGACACGACCTTGGCTTGGTTGTCGATGACCTTGGTCAGTCCCGCATCGAACAGCGAACTGTGCGGGTCGGTGACGATATCGGACGACACGATCGGCGCGTCGTAGTACTTCAAAATCCCCTGCAGCGGACCCTCGGCCGCCGCCCGCATCGCCGCATTGATGTCCGCCGCACTCGCGGATTTACCCAGCTCAGCGGTCAGATCGGTCACCGACCCCGTAGGCACCGGCACCCGCAACGCATACCCGTCCAACTTGCCCTTGAGTTCGGGCAGCACCAGGCCGATGGCCTTGGCCGCGCCGGTGGAGGTCGGCACGATGTTGATCGCCGCCGCCCGCGCCCGCCGCAAATCCTTGTGCGGCCCGTCCTGCAGATTCTGATCCTGGGTGTAGGCGTGGATCGTGGTCATCAGGCCGCGCACGATGCCGAACTCGTCGTTCAACACCTTGGCGATCGGGCCCAGGCAGTTCGTGGTGCACGAGGCATTGGAGATGATGTTCTGACTACCGTCGTACTTGTCATCATTGACACCCATCACGATCGTGATGTCCTCACCGGTGGCCGGTGCGGAGATGATCACCTTCTTGGCGCCGGCCTCCAGATGCCCGCGGGCCTTGGCCGCATCGGTGAAAATGCCGGTCGACTCCACCACGATGTCCACACCCAGATCACCCCACGGCAGCGCCGCCGGACCGTCCTTGATCGCCAGCGCCTTGATCTTGGTGTCCCCGACGATCAGGGTGTCCCCGTCCGCGCGCACCTCATAGGGCAACCGGCCCAGGATCGAATCGAACTTCAACAGATGCGCCAACGCATCCGTGGAAGTCAAGTCGTTGACCGCGACGATCTCCAGATCGGCGTTCTTCCCCGCTGCCTTTTGCGCATCCAGGGCCCGGAAGAAGTTACGCCCGATACGCCCGAAACCATTGACGCCGATCCGAATAGTCACTGCTGTGCTCCCTCGCCGGTAATCCTGGACAGGTCATGCGGTGAATCCTCAGCCAGCCTAGTGCTGTGACGAACTCCACGCCGGACTCCGACGCGCGGACAGCTAGGCGTCGTCGAGCAGGTCGGGGGTGACGGCGGACTCGGTGTCCGGGATGCCCTCCAGCTTGGCCTTGCGGTCGGCCATCGATAGCAGGCGCCGAATCCGGCCTGCCACAGCATCTTTCGTCATCGGCGGGTCGGCCAACCGGCCCAGTTCCTCGAGCGACGCCTGCCGGTGTTCGACGCGCAACCGGCCCGCGGCCGACAGGTGGTCGGGCACGGTGTCCCCGAGGATGTCGAGCGCCCGTTCGACCCGCGCCGCGGCCGCGACGGCCGCCCGTGCGGACCGGCGCAGGTTCGCGTCGTCGAAGTTGGCCAGCCGGTTGGCGGTGGCACGCACCTCGCGGCGCATCCGCCGCTCTTCCCAATTGAGCCGGGTGTCCTGGGCGCCCATGCGGGTCAGCAACGCGCCGATCGCCTCGCCGTCGCGCACCACCACGCGGTCGCTGCCGCGGACCTCGCGCGCCTTGGCACTGACCCCGAGCCGGCGGGCCGCACCGACGAGCGCCAGCGCCGCCTCCGGTCCGGGGCAACTGACCTCCAGCGCCGACGACCGCCCGGGCTCGGTCAGCGAACCGTGCGCCAGGAACGCGCCGCGCCAAGCCGCCTCGGCGTCGCCGACGCTGCCACCGACCACCTGGGCCGGCAGGCCACGCACGGGCCGGCCACGCAGATCGAGCAGCCCGGTCTGCCGCGCCAGCGCCTCACCGTCCTGCGCGACGCGCACCACATACCGGGTGCTCTTGCGGATGCCGCTGGCCGACAGCACGTGCACGACGGCGTTGTAGCCGTACAGGTCGTAGATGTCCTTGCGCAGCCGCCGGGCGATGCTGCCCAGGTCGACCTCGGCCTCGACGACGACGCGTCCGGCCACGATGTGCAGGCCGCCGGCGAACCGCAGCAGCGACGCCACCTCGGCCCGGCGTGCGGTCACCGAGTTGACGACCAGCCGGCTCAGCTCGTCCTTCACTTCCGAAGTCATCGCCACGAATCGTCACCTCTTGGTCCTTCAGGGGCCGGCTGCTGACGGAGTAATCCGTCGGCCGACCGAGCGGCGGGAGTAGATGGCTCGTATGCGGGCCGGGCCGGTGCGCTGCCACCACGACGCACCCGCTCCAGCGCAGCCGCAAGCCGTGCCGGGTCATGTAAAGGTGTACCAGGTCGGGATACGTCAGCAAACTCGACCTGAGCCTCGAGAAACGACGCCGCCCGGCGCAGTTGGTCGCGTTCCCGTTCGCTGGGGACGCTCGCGGCGTCGACGATGATGTCGTGGACCGTCAGGCCCGGGGCGTGCTGCGAGAGCACGTGTACATGACGCTCCGCGGAGAACCCGGCGGTCTCCCCCGGCTCGGCGGCGAGGTTGAGCACCAGGGCCCGGCGTGCCTCGGTCGCCTGCAGCGCGGCCAGCAGCTGGGGCACCAGCACATGTGGGATCACACTGCTGAACCAGGAACCCGGACCGAGCACCACGAGGTCTGCCGACATGATGGCGTCGACGGCCTGCCGCGTCGCCGGCGGATCGCCCGGCAGCAGCCGGACCCGGCGCACCTTGCCCGGTGTGGTGGCGACCGCGACCTGACCGCGGATCACGCGGCTCATCCGCGGATCGGCCTCGAGCCCCGACACGTCGGCCTCGATCTGCAATGCGATGGGACACATCGGCAGCACGCGGCCCTTGACCCCCAGGATCCGGCCCAGCTCGTCGAGCGCGGCGACCGGGTCGGCCAGCACCTCGTTGAGGCCGGCGAGCAGGAGATTGCCGATCGGGTGACCGGCCAGCGCGCCGCTGCCGTTGAACCGGTGCTGGATGATGGTGGCCCACAGCTGCCCGTGTGGACTGTCGGATGCCAAGGCCGCCAACGCCATTCGCAGATCACCCGGGGGCACGATGTCCAGTTCGGAGCGCAGCCGGCCCGAGGAACCGCCGTCATCGGCGACGGTGACGACAGCGGTGACATGCGGCGTCAGCCGGCGCGCCGCGGACAGCGTCGCGTACAAGCCGTGCCCGCCGCCGAGCGCCACGATGCGTGCGGGAGCCCGATCTTCCGTCATTCGCGCCCCAGATCCCGGTGCAGCACGCGCACGGTCAGGTGGTCACCGCCACGCAGCCGGCCCGCCAGCGCTTCGGCGATCGCGACACTGCGATGCTTGCCGCCGGTGCAGCCGATGGCCACGGTCATGTAGCGCTTCCCCTCCCTGCGATAGCCGTCGATCACAACCCCCAGCAGCCGATGGTAGGTGTCCAGGAACTCGGCGGCGCCCTCTTGTCCCAGCACGTAGTCCCGAACCGCCGGATGCTGCCCGGTATGGGGCCGCAACTCGTCGACCCAATGCGGATTCGGCAGGAACCGGACATCCATCACGGTGTCGGCGTCCATCGGCAGACCATATTTATAGCCGAAACTCTCGACCGTCACGCTCGTGCCGGCGACAGCCTCCCCGCTGAAGGCGCGCTCGATGCTGGCGCGCAACGCCGGCACCGGCAGCGTCGACGTGTCGATGATCAGATCGGCCGTGGCGCGCACCGACTCCAGCAATCTCCGTTCGGCGGCAATCCCTTCCGCGAGCGTCTGGTTGCCCTGCAGCGGGTGACTGCGCCGGTTCTGCTCGTAGCGGCGCACCAGGATGTCGTCGGAGGCCTCCAGGAACAGCACCCGGGGAAACACGCTGCGGGTCGCCAATTCCCGGCGCACGAAATCCAGGTCGCCCGTGAAGCCGCGCGACCGGACGTCCATCACCACGGCCAGCTTGGTGATGCGCGAACCGGCTGCCAGACCCAGCTCGACCATCCGGGTGATCAACTCCGGGGGCAGATTGTCGGCGACGTACCAGCCGAGATCTTCGAGCACCTTGGCGGCGGTGCCGCGGCCGGCACCGGACAGACCCGTGACCAGAACCACGTCGATCTCGCCGGCAGCACCGTCCATCTGATCGTCCGTCACGACTTCGTCCGTCCCCCGTTGCTCATCCGCTGGTGCTGCGCGCTCACTGCTCTGTCCGATCATTGCCGATAACCGTCGGCGCCGCCCCCGGTTCCGGCGGGGAATCGGGCCCCGGGGAATCCGAGCGCAGCGCATCCACGACCGCCTGCGCCGTCGCCGCCCCGATGCCCGGCACCGCCGTCAGCTCGTCGACGCCGGCCTCCTTCAACCGTGCCACCGAACCGAAGTGGGTGACCAACGCCTTGCGACGGTGCTCACCGAGACCCGGGATCGCGTCGAGCACCGACGCCGTCATCCGCTTCGACCGTTTGCTGCGGTGATAGGTGATGGCGAACCGGTGGGCCTCGTCGCGCACCCGTTGCAACAGATACAGGCCCTCGCTGTTGCGCGGCATGATCAGCGGGTCCGGCTGCTCGGGGACCCACACCTCTTCCAGGCGCTTGGCCAGCCCGATGACCGCCACGTCGGTGACGCCCAGTTCGTCGAGCACCGCGGCCGCCGCGTTCACCTGGGGCGCGCCGCCGTCGACCACGAACAGGTTGGGCGGATAGGCGAAACGCTTTGGCCGCACCGGGGTTTCGGTGGCGTCGGTCACGTCGGCGTTCTCCAGCACCTGGGTATCGGCGACGTGGCGCGCGAAGCGCCGGCGGGTGACCTCGGCGATGGACGCGACGTCGTCGGACCGGCCGTCGCCGGCGGCCTCCCGGATGGCGTAGTGCCGGTAGTCGGACTTACGCGGCAACCCGTCCTCGAACACCACCAGCGAGGCCACCACGTCGGTGCCCTGCACGTGGCTGATGTCGACGCACTCGATGCGCAGCGGCGCGTCGTCCAACTCCAGCGAGTCCTGAATGCTCTGCAGTGCTTCCGATCTGGCGTTGAAGTCACCGGCCCGCTTGAGCTTGTGCTGCGCCAGCGCGTCCTGCGCGTTGCGCTGCACGGTGTCGGCCAGGGCGCGCTTGTCGCCACGCTGCGCCACGCGCAACTGCACCCGCGACCCCCGCAGGCCCGACAACCAGTCGGCGAGTTCGCCGGCGTTGTCCGGAAGTACCGGCACCAGAACCTCTTTCGGTACCGGGTTGGTGGCCTCGTCGGTCGGTCCGGCGCCGCGCAGCTCGGCCTGATCGCCGTAGAACTGCGTGAGGAACTGGCTCACCAGATAGTCCTCGCCGGACTCCCCCGGCTCGCCCGACTTCTCGATGACCCAGCCCCGCTGACCCCGCACCCGGCCGCCCCGGACGTGGAACACCTGCACGGCGGCTTCCAGGTCGTCGTCGGCGAAGGCCACCACGTCGGCGTCGGTACCGTCACCGAGCACGACGGCCTGCTTCTCCAGCGCCCGCTTCAGTGCCGAGATGTTGTCGCGCAGCCGCGCCGCCCGCTCGAACTCCAGTTCCTCGGCGGCCTCGGCCATCTGCTGTTCCATGTCCCGCGCCAGCCGGTCGGTCTTGCCGGCCAGGAAGTCGCAGAAGTCCTCGACGATCTTGCGGTGCTCGGCGGCGGTCACCCGGCCGACGCACGGCGCCGAGCATTTGTCGATGTAGCCCAACAGACAGGGTCGCCCGATCTGGTTGTGCCGCTTGAACACTCCGTTCGAGCAGGTGCGCGCCGGGAACACCCGGGTGAGCAGATCCAGCGTCTCGCGGATGGCCCAGGCGTGCGAGTACGGACCGAAGTACCGGACGCCCTTGCGGCGCGGACCGCGGTAGACGAACAGCCGCGGGTACTCCTCATTGAGGGTCACCGCCAGCACGGGGTACGACTTGTCGTCGCGGTACCGGATGTTGAAGCGCGGATCGAATTCCTTGATCCAGTTGTATTCCAG
This sequence comes from Mycolicibacterium sp. TY81, assembly GCF_018326285.1. NCBI lineage: Bacteria > Bacillati > Actinomycetota > Actinomycetes > Mycobacteriales > Mycobacteriaceae > Mycobacterium > Mycolicibacterium sp. TY81. The sequence goes on along the minus strand of NZ_AP023362.1, from coordinate 2,029,870 downwards.
CTGCAGCGCTTCGACTTCGGTCGTGACGACCGTCCACTCGACGCTGCCGGCCGTCGTCACCATCTGCCGGGTCCGCGGCGCGAGCGCCGACAGGTCGGCGAAGTACGAGTTCAGCCGGCTGCGCAGGCTCTTGGCCTTGCCGACGTAGATGACCCGACCGTGCGGATCCCGGAACCGGTACACCCCCGGCTCCAACGGGATGGTCCCCGGCGCAGGCCGGTACGTCGATGGATCAGGCACTGTTACAGGTTAGTTCGGCCGGCTGACAGCATCGATGAGCTCGCAGAACGCCGCGGCCTTGGCCATGTAGTTCGCGTACAGGTCGTAGCTCGCCGCGCCCGGCGACAGCAGCACGGCCGTCACCCCCGGCACGGCGGCCGCGACCTGCACCGCCGCCTGCAGACTGTCCACGGGGTGCACCGACGCGGGCCGCGCGGCGGCGAAGCGGCGGCCGATCGCGGTCCCGTTGGTCGGTCCCTGGATGAGGTGAACGTCACGTGCGCCCGAGAGCAGATAGTCGTCGATCTGGTCGTAGTCGAGCTGACGGTCCATGCCGCCGACGATGAGCGCCACCCGGTCGTCGGGCCGCATGGAGCGCAGGGCCGCGACCACGCTCTCCCCCGTGGTGGCCAGGGTGTCGTCGATCCAGCGCACGTCCCCGGTGCGGCGCACGACCTGCAGCCGGTGCGGGAGGGCCTCGAATGTCGTTACCGCACCGAGGAATTCGTCCTCGGTGACCGGCCGGCCGAGCACTTCTGCCGCCGCGGCGGCAGCCAGAGCGCCGTTGACGACGTTGTGCTCGTAGGCCATGACGTAGTCACCTTCGGGACGCGTCACGTCCGCCGGGTCGACGGTGCGCACCACCGGCGGCAACGCGATGCCCAACCGCTCGAGGGCGGCCAGCACCTGTGGCGTGGTGATCAGGACCTCACCGCCGCGGGCGAAGATGTTGGCTTTCGCGCCGTGGTAGGCGTCGATGTCGCCGTGCCAGTCCAGGTGGTCCTCGAAGAGGTTGGTGATCACCGAGATCCGCGGTGACGCCGTCACCAGTGCCAACTGCTGGCTGGACAGCTCGGCGACCACGACGGCGTCCGGTCCCGGCTCCAGATCCGACAGCGGGGTGCCGATGTTGCCCGCGACCACGGCGTCCGCGCCGAGCCGGCACAGCAGGTGTGACAGGAACGATGCCGTGGTGCTCTTGCCCTTGGTCCCGGTGACGCCGACGGTCTGCGCGGCGTACCGGCGCAGGTACCAGTCGGCGGCACTCGACAGCGTGGCGCCGGCGGCGCGTAACTCGGCGAAAACCGGCTGGTGCCAAGGTATTCCGGGGCTGAGGAAGACGACGTCGGAGTCCGCCAGGCGGGTCAGGTGTTCGGCGCCGCGCCACAGGTTCAGGTTGGCGATGTCGGTCGGTGCGTCCAGGGTGCCGCGGCCGGCGTCGTCGACGGCGTCGATCCGCGCCGCTCCCGCGGCAGCCGCGGTCCGGGCCAGCGACTGGCCCTCCTTGCCGAAACCCCAGATGCCGACGGTGGCACCCGAAAGTTGCGGGCGCTGTGCCGTCATGGCCGCGCGTCCAGGGCGGCTCGGTAACGCTCGGGCACGTACTGCACCGCCGGGCTGTCGTCGTGGTCGGCGGCGACGCGCTCCAGATCGGCTCGCGCACTGCGGAACTGCTCGACCAGCGGCAGGCCGGCCCAGGCCTCGTCGTCGAGGATCGTCAGCATCGACTCGGCGGCCTCGTAGTACTCACCGACGCACTCGAACGGCTTGTGCGCGCCCACCCCGAGGATGTCCTCGAACTCGGCACGGCTGTCGGTGCCCTCGAACAGGTTTCGGCCGAAGATCGCCTCGACCTCGGCGCGGCCCAGCCGCGGCGCCATCAGCACGAAGACGAACTGGCACTTCGGGCAGTGCCCGCACCAGGTGGCGCCGCGGCGGCCGGCGTCGAGCGCGAACGGCCGGTTGCAGCTGATGAACGCGCGGAAATACTGCGGGCTGGCGGCGAACCGGTCGGCGATCTGCGACTCCGACAGGCCACGCAGCAGCGAGAAGTACCGGTCCGGGTTCAGTCCGTACGCGGCGAGGGTGTCGCGTAACAGCGTCTCGTAGGTGACGCTCTTGGACCACTGGTGGTTGATGTCCTGGCCCATCCATTCGACATTGCCGACGTTGGACGAGCGTTCGTTGGACAGCACGACCGGCCCCAGGCCGTTGGCGTCGGCCACGATGAGGCCGATGATGCTGTTGATCGCGGTGACCGGGATGTGCCCGTTGTAGGCGCCGGCGGCGTTGACGTCGATGAGCGTGCGGTCGATGGTCCGCATGACGCGCACGTGCGGCAGCCCGCTGATCTCGACACACCGGTCGATCGGGTCGAACTTGTTGACGTTGAACAACACCGGCCGCAGCGGCGCGAGCGCTTCGATGGTCACCACCGAGTCCTTGCCGCCGCCGACCGGCACCAGCGGCGCCGCGTCGGGATTCCAGGTATCCGCCCGCGGCTCGCCGATCTCGGCACGGTCGCCGGTGATCTCCGGGCTCAGTGCGCCCGGGAGGTTGTTGCGGTACGCGTACTCACCCAGGCCACCTGCCAACACCTGCCGCAGATATTCGCGTTCGAAATCGTAAGTCGGGAAGGCGATTTCGATCTGCGGCGGCGCTGCCGCCTTGTAGTAGCTCAACGAGCAGGTCAGCGTCAGGAGGCGCAGCAGCCGGTCGTCGGGCCGGCCACCGCCCAGGGTGTCGCCGAAATCGACGGTCTCGGCGAAGCTGACATCGTCGGCGGAGTCGGCCCCGCACATGGTGTAGCGCCCGTGGAACACACCGCCCTCGATGTCGTAGCCGTCGATGCGGAACGACTTGTAGGACTGTGGGACAAAAGGTTCGGTCACAGCTGCTCCAGGAACGGCGGGTGGGCGGGATCAACGGGGACGGCATGGTCGCCGAGTTGTGCGACCGGGTGGGTGCGGTACTGCGGCGAGATCCACCAGGCGCGCAGTACCTGGTCGGCGGGCACCGAAGCACGGCGCTCGACACCGCGCACGACGCCACACGTCTGCAGCTGGTCCACCAACGAGACCGGCTCCGGATTCTCGACGCCGACCAGTTCGGCGCCGATGTCGAGGAGCAACGCGCCGACCACGGCCGGCGTGATCTCGGGACCGGGTGCGATGCCGTCCACGCAGCCCTGTTCGGCCAGCCGGCGCAGCAGCAGGTCCACGGTGCCCAGGCTGGTCGTCCGGGCCGCCATCCGCAGCCACGGCTCGTCCGTCGCCGCCGGCGGGGTCCAGCCGCTGTCGCGCCATCCGATGCGTACCGGCTTCGGCGTGCAGACCTGCGAGGGCAGGCCCGTCACCGCGCACCGGCCGCCGTCGGTGATCGTGACCGTGGCGGCGACCAGTCCCGGCAGGGTCGAGAAGGAAGCCAGCGCGGCGTCCAGATCGGCGCGGGCAGGCATGGTCAGCCCGAAGTAGTCCGCGGGTTCGGCGAGGTGCTGCCACAGCGACGGGGTGTCGACGGTCCGGCCCTGGTAGATCGGCACGGTCACCGTCGGGTACGCACCGAGGCGGCCGACCAGTTCATCGGGTGCGATCGCCACGGCGTCGGGCGGCGAAGGCATGCGAAAATCGGTCACTATCAGCAAATTCTATCCCATGGGAGGGAGCACCCAGGTGGGGGTGATCCGGCTCACCGAAGCCGACTGGCGGGTGTTCGCGGCGCTGCGGCTGCGCGCGCTGGCCGATTCCGCGGGCACCGACGATGCCGAGTACCGCGCCGAGATGAGCTTCACCGGGACGCAGTGGCGCCGTCGCCTGCGGGCGCACGCGCAGTTCGCCGTGGCTCAGGAGGACCAGCTGGTGGGCCTGATCGCGGCACATCGGGCCAGCCCGAGCTCGGTGTACCTGTACTCGCTGTGGACCGATCCGGTCGCCCGCGGCCGCGGGGTGGCGCGCACTCTGTTGACCGCGGCCATCGACTGGGGTCGCGGTCTGGGAGCGCGCACCGTGACGCTGCGGGTGCACCGCGACAACACCGCCGCGCTCGGGGTCTATCGCGCCTTCGGATTCGTCGCCACGGCCGACCCGGCGGAGGGTTCCCGAAGCCCGGGCCCGGCAGACGAACTCACGATGTCTTTGACGCTGAGCTGAGGTCCGGGCGGTATTTCGCGACCAGCTCCCGAAGCCGGTCCATCGCGTCGACGGCCCGCGCCTTGTCGACGGTCTGGATGGCCATGATCGGGACGTACTCGTCGTCGGGCAGATCCACCCGCGCCCAGCGGGCGCCCAGCGGGAACGACACCCCGACGATGTCGGACCAGGCAATCGTCTTGTCGCTCAAGACGTTACGGACGACGATGCCGGCCGGGCCGACCCGCAGCCGGGACCGTGTCGGCAACAGCACCGCACCGGCGAGGATGACACCGAGCAGCGCCATGGACACCTGGTCGGCGGTCTGGAAGATCACCCCGGTGGCACCGATTTTGAGCAGCGCCCCCACCGTGACGTGCACGGCGATGATGACGGCGGCCGCCGCGTACGCGACGTACTTCACGCGCTGCGGCCGGACCTCCAGGTCCCAGCTGCCGGTTTCCTTCGTCATCGACGCAGGTCGCGCAGCGTGATCGCGGTGGCGAGGGCCGCCGACGCGGCCTGCTCACCCTTGTCCTCGGCCGAGCCGGGCAGGCCCGCACGGTCGATGGCCTGCTCTTCGGTGTTGACCGTCAGCACACCGTTGGCGACCGGTGTCGACTCGTCGAGCGACACCCGCGTGAGGCCCTGCGTGACGGCGTCGCACACGTAGTCGAAATGCGGTGTGCCACCGCGGATCACCACACCCAGCGCGATCACCGCGTCGTGGTTCTTGGCCAATTCCTGTGCCACAACCGGGATTTCGATGGCACCGAGCACGCGGACCACGGTCGGTTCGGCGATACCCGATGCGGTGGCGACCCGGAGGGCGCCGTCGAGCAGCGCGTCACAGATCTTGGTGTGCCACGTGCTGGCGACGATGGCCAGCTTGATCCCGGACGCGTCGAGCGCCGGCATGTCCGGCACACCGACACCACTCATTTACCTTCTCCGTCTGTTGCGTCACCGGCGAAATCGTCGAGGCCGATGAGGTCGTGGCCCATCCGGTCCCGCTTGGTCATCAGGTACCGGATGTTGTCGGCGTTGGGGCCGATGGGCAGCGGCACGCGTTCGATGATGTGCAGCCCGTAGCCGTCCAGGCCGACGCGCTTGGCCGGGTTGTTGGTCAGCAGCCGCATGGAGCGGATGCCGAGGTCGACCAGGATCTGCGCGCCGATGCCGTAGTCGCGGGCGTCGGCGGGCAGGCCCAGCTCGAGGTTGGCGTCGACGGTGTCGGCGCCGGCGTCCTGCAACTGGTAGGCCTGCAGCTTGTGCAGCAGGCCGATGCCGCGGCCCTCGTGTCCGCGCATGTACAGCACCACGCCGCGGCCTTCGTTGGCCACCATCTCCATGGCGGCGTCGAGCTGGGGGCCGCAGTCGCAGCGCCGCGAGCCGAACACGTCACCGGTCAGACACTCGGAGTGCACGCGCACCAGCACGTCGTCACCGTTCTCCGGGGAAACCTCGCCGCGCACCAGCGCCACGTGCTCGACGTCCTCGTACATGCTGGTGTAGCCGACGGCCCGGAATTCGCCGTGCCGGGTCGGGATCCGGGCCTCGGCGACGCGCTCGATGTGCTTCTCGTGCTTGCGGCGCCATTCGATGAGGTCGGCGATGGAGATCAGCGCCAGGTCGTGGTCGTCGGCGAAGACGCGCAGCTCGTCGGTCTGGGCCATGGAGCCCTCGTCCTTCTGGCTGACGATCTCGCAGATCGCGCCGGCGGGCTGCAGACCGGCCAGCCGGGCCAGGTCGACGGCGGCCTCGGTGTGGCCGGGGCGGCGCAGCACGCCACCGTCCTTGGCGCGCAACGGGACTACGTGTCCGGGTTTGGTGAAGTCGTCCGCGACGGCGTCCGGATCGGCCAGCAGCTGCATGGTCTTGGCGCGGTCGGAAGCCGAAATGCCGGTTCCCACACCCTTTTTCGCGTCCACCGTGACGGTGTAGGCAGTGCCGTGCTTGTCCTGGTTCACCGCGTACATCGGCAGCAGGCCCAGCTTGTCGCAGATGGCGCCGTCGAGCGGCACACACAGGTAGCCCGAGGTGTAGCGGACCATGAAGGCCACCAGTTCCGGCGTCGCCTTCTCCGCGGCGAAGATCAGATCGCCTTCGTTCTCGCGATCTTCGTCGTCAATGACGACGACAGCCTTGCCCGCCGCGATATCGGCTATCGCCCGCTCGACGGAATCAAGCCTCGTCATCTCCACCACCCTTGCCGTGGCCACATCAGGGCCATGTTGATCACCTACCAGTATGAACCACTGGTACGGGCCGACTTACTCCCGCCGGTCCGCTCAGCGGACACGGTAGAACCGGGCGCTACTGCGCCGGGCCGAGCAGCCGTTCGACGTATTTGGCGATGACGTCCACTTCCAGGTTCACGGTGGTCCCGACCGGGGCGCGGCCGAGCGTCGTCAGCTGCAACGTCGTTGGAATCAGAGAGATTTCGAACCAGTCGCCCTGCTCGTCTCGGCCCAGGCCGGACACCGTCAGCGAAACCCCGTCGACGGTGATGGAGCCCTTCTCGACCACGTACCGGGCCAGCTGCGGCGGCAGCGCGATGCGCACGACCTCCCAGTGCTCGGACGGTGTGCGCGACAACACAGTGCCGGTGCCGTCCACATGACCCTGCACGATGTGCCCGCCCAGGCGGCTGTTGATCGCCGCGGCGCGCTCCAGGTTCACCCGGCCGCCGACTTCGACGCCGGCGAGGCTCGACCGGTTCAGGGTCTCGGCCATCACGTCGGCGGAGAACGCGCCGTCGGGCAGCACGTCCACGACCGTCAGGCAGACGCCGTTCACCGCGATCGAGTCACCATGCCCGGCATCGGTGGTGACCAAGGGGCCGCGGATGACGAACCGCGCCGCGTCGGCCAGTTGGTCCTTGCTGACGATCTCGCCGAGCTCTTCGACAATGCCGGTGAACATGGGCCTCAGCCTAGCTATTGGCGCCGGGCCGGCCGATCGAGGCAACTTGTTGGTCGGGCGCACCTATTACGATGCAGGACATGCAGACGCGCAAACGCTCCGCCATGCTTGTTTCCCTACTCTCCACCGTGATGGCCGGGGTGCTCCTGGTCTCCGGATGTTCGAAGTCCGAGGCCCCCTCGACGCCGCTGCCCGACGCCGCAGCGCTGCTCAAGCAGTCCGCGGACACCACCCGCGGCCAGCAGAGCGTGCACCTGGTCCTGACGGTCAACGGCAAGATCGCCAAGCTGACGGTCACCAAGCTGACCGGTGACATGACGCTCACCCCCGCCGTCGCCGGCCAGGGCAAGGCCAACCTCTCGGTGGGCGGCATGGGCGTCCAGGACGCGCCGTTCGTCGTCTACGACAACCACCTGTACGCCTCGCTGTCGTCCGGTGGCCCGCTGTCCGACTTCGGCCCCGCCGACGCCATCTACGACATCTCGGCGATCCTGCGCCCGGAGACCGGCCTGGCCAACATCCTGGACAACTTCACCGACGCCAAGGCCGTGGGCCGCGAGGACATCAACGGCGTGAAGACCGTCAAGGTCACCGGCACCGTCAGCGCCGAGGCCGTCAACAAGATCGCCCCGCAGCTGAAGGTCACCACCGCGCTGCCGGGCACCGCCTGGATCGAAGAGGGCGGCAACCACCAGCTCGCGCAGGCGCAGCTGGAGACGAGCCCGGGCAACAACCTGCAGATGACGCTGACGGACTGGGGTAAGCCGGTCACCGTCAACAAGCCCGACGTTCAGTAATGGCCGGGGGTAGCAACCGCCACGTCGCCATAGCCGCGGGCAGTCTCGCGGTCCTGCTCGGCGCGCTCGACACCTACGTCGTCGTGACGATCATGACCGACATGATGAAGGACCCGCCGGACGGGATCGGCATCCCGATCAACAAGATCCAGCAGGTCACGCCCGTCGTCACGTGGTACCTGCTGGGCTACATCGCGGCGATGCCGCTGCTGGGCCGGGCGTCCGACCGGTTCGGCCGCAAGCTGGTGCTCCAGGCGAGCCTCGCGCTGTTCGCGGTCGGCTCGATCGTCACGGCGATGGCCGGCATGTTCATCCCGGCGAACGAGCTGATCGAGCCGCTCAATCAGCTGATCGTCGGCCGCACCATCCAGGGTGTGGCGAGCGGCGCGCTGCTGCCGGTGACGCTGGCGCTGGCGGCCGACCTGTGGGCCGCGCGCAACCGCGCCGGCGTGCTCGGTGGCATCGGTGCCGCGCAGGAGCTGGGCAGCGTGCTCGGCCCGCTGTACGGCGTCGCCGTGGTGTGGCTGCTGCACGACTGGCGGGATGTCTTCTGGATCAACGTGCCGCTGACCCTCGCGGCCATCGTGATGATCCACTTCAGCCTGCCGTCACGCATCGAGACCGAGAAGCCCGAGAAGATCGACGTCCTGGGCGGCGTGCTGCTCGCCGTCGCCCTGGGATTGGCGACGTGGGGCCTGTACAACCCCAACCCCGACGGCAAGCAGGTGCTCCCGGAAAACGGCCCGCCGTTGCTGATCGCCGCCGCGGTCGTCGCGGTCGCGTTCTTCGTGTGGGAGAAGATGGCCCGCACCAAGCTGATCGATCCGGTGGGCGTGCACTTCCGGCCGTTCCTGGCGGGCCTGGCGTCGTCGCTGTGCGCGGGCGCGGCGCTCATGGTCACGCTGGTGAACGTCGAGTTGTTCAGCCGCGGTGTGCTCGGCATCGACCAGGCGCATGCGATCTTCAAGCTCGCGTGGTTCCTGGGTGCGCTGCCTGTCGGCGCGCTGGTCGGCGGGTGGATCGCCACCCGGATCGGCGACCGGATCGTCGCGTTCGTCGGTCTGCTCATCGCAGCCGCCGCGTATCTGCTGGTCTCGCACTGGGACATGAACGTGCTGGAAGCCACCCACGACCTCGCGATCGTGAAGCTCCCGACACTGCCGACCGATCTGATCATCGCCGGCCTGGGCTTGGGTCTGGTCATCGGACCGCTGACGTCGGCGACGCTGCGCGTGGTCCCGACGGCGCAGCACGGCATCGCCTCGGCGGCGGTCGTGGTGTCCCGCATGATCGGCATGCTGATCGGTATGGCGGCGCTGTCCGCATGGGGTCTGTACAAGTTCAACCAGAACCTGGCCGCCCTGCCGCCGGCCAAGGGCGGCAGTCTTGCCGACGCCGCGGAGCAGATCGCCAAGAACGTGAAGACCGCCTACACCATGCAGTACAGCTCGATCTTCCTGATCACCGCGATCGTGTGTGTGGTGGGTGCGCTGGCCGGTCTGCTGATCGCCGGTCGCCACGAGCAGGCCGAGGAGCCCGAGACCGCTCCCGAGGTCGATCCCGCGCCGGTGGCGTAGGCCGTAACGACAACGGAGCCGCAGAGTCGATCGACTCTGCGGCTCCGTTGTCTCGGCGTTGTATCGGCCGTCAGCGGCAGCGCACTAGCACCGCTCTACGCCCGGGCGCATCAGCACCACGTTGTCCGGGATGTACGCCGGGGTCGGCGCGGGCGCCGGATCCGGGTGGGATCCGTTCGCGTGGGCCGCGAGGCGTTCCAGCGCGACGTCCACGGCTTCGTCGAACTCTTCGACGACACTCAGCACCGCCCGTAGGGGCCGGCGGAACATCATGTCCCGGATGCCATCTTCACTCGGACGGAAGCTGAGCCAGTCCTGCAGTGCAGTCATGCTCTTATCCTTTGCTCGTGATCACCTTCGCTCTAACGACATCGGTGAGCGCGATATTTCAGCCGGATCCAGATGATCCGGTGTCTGCCCTCAATTTTACGGATGCGAAATCGCGGCCTCCTGCGCGAATGTCGCGGCGTTGATCTCGAAGTGGTAACGATTAGCAAAACTAAAGATGGGCCGCGGTGAGCCCACTCACATTGAGCGTCACGGTGAATCGCACATCTCAGCCACAATCGGGAATCAGTTCGGGCCTTCAGACCCGCCGTACGCCTGCGCCGAACCGCCGCGCACGGCGCGAAAAGTTCGCTGGAAGCGCCCGAGCAATCAGTTCGGCACGAGACTGAGCCGCACGTCGGCCCCGACGGTCTCGACGCCGTCGAAACGCCAGCGGCGGGCCTGCGACATGGTCGACACCCCGGCGTCGTCGATCGCCGTGATGGGTCCGCCCAGCAGCGTCGGCGCCAGATACGCCAGAATCCGGTCCACGAGTCCCGCCCGGACGAATGCCCCGGCCAGCGTCGGCCCGCCTTCCAGGATCACATCGGTGCGGTCCGACAGCGCCCGCAGCACCTCGAGCGGATCGTGCGTCCTGATCACCATGGTCCGGGAATCATCGTTCAGGACGTTGGCCTCCGACGAGATTTCGCGTTCCCCGACCACCACCCGCAGCGGCTGACGGGGCGCCGGGGTGCCGTCGGACAGCCGGGCGGTCAATGTCGGGTCGTCGGCCAGCACCGTCCCCGTGCCGACGACGATGGCGTCGGCCGCCGCGCGGTGCCGGTGCACGTCGGCCCGGGCGGCGGGGCCCGTGATCCACTGGCTGGTGCCGTCGGCGGCGGCGCTGCGCCCGTCGAGGCTGGCCGCGAACTTCCACGTCACATGGGGTCGGCCGGTGCGCTGACGGTGCAGCCATTCGCGCAGCGGCCCGCCGCTGACCTCGTCGGCGAGAACACCCGAAGTCACCGTCACGCCGGCATCGGTCAGCCGCTGGGCGCCGCCCGCGGCCACCGGATTGGGGTCGGCCACGGCGAACACCACGGCCGCCACCCCGGCGTCCAGCAGCGCGTCCACGCACGGGCCGGTGCGGCCCTGGTGGTTGCACGGCTCGAGCGTCACCACGGCGGTGCCGCCCGCGGCGCGGGTACCGGCCCGCCGCAGCGCCATGACCTCGGCGTGCGCCTCCCCCGGCGGCTGGGTCCCGCCGACACCGGCCACTTCGCCGTCACGGTCCAGGATCACCGCGCCGACCGGCGGGTTCGGGTACGTCGTGCCTTTGACCGCGTCGGCCTGGCCGATGGCCAGCCGCATGGCCGCTTCGATGGCCTCCGGCGTCACAGCACCAGATGCGGTGACGCGGCCGCGGCCTGACGCCGCAGGGATTCCACCGCGGCACCCGGATCCGCCGCGTTGTACACCGCGGAGCCGGCGACGAAGCAGTCCACGCCGGCCGCGGCGGCGGCTTCGATGGTGTCGTCATTGATGCCGCCGTCGATCTCGACGACCAGGGTGAGCTCACCGGAGTCGACGAGGTTGCGGACCAGCGCCACCTTCGGCAGCACCTCGGCGATGAACTTCTGGCCACCGAAGCCCGGCTCGACCGACATCACCAGCAGGGTGTCGAAGTCACGCAGGATTTCCAGGTAGGGCTCGATCGGGGTGCCGGGCTTGACGCTCAGGCCCGCCTTGGCGCCGGCCGCGCGGATGTCGCGGGCGACGGAGATCGGGTCGTCGGTGGCCTCGGCGTGGAACGTCACGTTGTAGGCGCCGGCCTCGGCGTACGACGGAGCCCAGCGCTTGGGGTCCTCGATCATCAGATGGCAGTCCATCGGGATGTCGGTGACTTTCAGCAGGCTCTCGACGACCGGCAGACCCAGCGTCAGGTTGGGGACGAAATGGTTGTCCATGACGTCGACGTGCAGCCAGTCGGCGCCCTCGACCGCCGCGGTCTCGTCGGCGAGCCGGGCGAAGTCGGCCGAAAGGATGGACGGGGCGATCAGTGGTCCTGCCATGGCGGTCAGACTACTTTGAGCGCGGCCGCGAACATCGCATCGGTGCCATGCCGATGTGGCCATAACTGCACATGTGGTCCGGGTCCCAGCCGGTCCGCCGGCGCGAACAGCGGGCGGGTGTCGATCTGTTCGACCGGCTGACGGCGCACCGCGTCGGCGATCACCCCGACAGTCTCGGCCAGGTGCGGCGAACAGGTCGCGTACAGCACCACACCGCCCGGGCGGGTGAGTTTGATTGCCGCAGCGAGCAATTCACGCTGCAGCCGGGCGAGGCCGGGCACGTCCGACGGCTGCCGGCGCCACCGCGCCTCGGGCCGGCGGCGCAGCGCACCCAGACCGGTGCACGGGGCGTCGACCAGGACCCGGTCGAAGGATCCGGGCGCCAGGCCCGACTCACGGCCGTCGACCCGGAGGACCTCGACCCCCATGCCGGCGGTGTTGCGCTCCACCAGATCGGCACGGTGTTCCGTCGGCTCGACGGCGGTCACCGTGGCGCCGCACTGCGCGGCGATGGCCGCCAGCATCGCGGTCTTGCCGCCGGGACCCGAACACAGGTCCAGCCACCGGCTGTCGTTGCCCTCCACCGGCACCTCGGTCAGTGCGCGGGCCACCAGTTGGCTGCCCTCGTCCTGCACCTGCGCCAGGCCGTCGCGGATCGGGTCCAGCTGGCCGGGGTCGCCGCCGGGCAGATACACCGCGTACGGCGAGAAGCGGCCGACGTCGCCGCCGATCGCCGCGGCCAGCTCCTCGGCACTGATCTCTCCCGGACGGGCCGCGAGGTGCACGACGGGGCGTTCGTCGTCGCTGGTGAGCATCGCGTCGAGCTCCCCCGCGTCGGCGCCGAGGGCGTCGGCGAAGGACTGCGCCACCCAGCGCGGGTGCGCATGGGTGAACGCGGTGTGGCCGATCGGGTCGGCGGCGGCCGACGGCGCGAGCTCGGCGACCCAGGCGGCCTCGTCCTTGCTCGCGATGGCGCGCAGCACGCCGTTGACGAAACCCGCACGCACCGAATCGAATTCGATGCCGGCCTGCTCGACGGTCGTGTCCACCGCGGCGTGGGCGTCGACGCGGGTGCGGAGCAGCTGATAGGCGCCGAGCCGCAGCAGATCCAGCAGAACCGGGTCGATCCGGTCGGTGGGGCGCCCGGCGGCACTCTCGATCACCGTGTCCAGCAGCCCGACGCAGCGGCAGGTGCCGTAGGTCAGTTCGGTGGCGAAGGCCGCGTCGCGGCCGGTGATGTCGCGCTCGCGCAGGATGGCCGGCAGCGCGAGGTTGGCGTAGGCGTCGCGCTGCGACACCGCGCGCAGCACGTCGAACGCGGCGCGGCGGGCCGGATCGAGCGGCTTGCGGCGCGGGCCGCGGGGGGCCTGTGCCCGGGCCGCCGGCTGCCGGTGGCCGCCGCCGGTACGCCCCTGGTTGTTCGGCCGGCCCTGCCGTCCGCCTCGTCCGCTCCGTTCGGTCACCGGGCCACCACACCTTCGTCCAGCCGGGCACCGCGCGCCCAGTCCGCCGCATTCATCAGTTTCTTCCCCGGCGGTTGCACCATGCCCAGGCGCACCGGAGTGCTGCCGGTGCCGACCAGCACGCCGGATTTCTGCACGCGAATTACCCCGGGCGCCAACGGTTCTGCTTCGACCGGGACCACCGGCCCGAGTTTCACCCGCAGGTCGCCGATCTCGGTCCAGGCACCCGGGTTCGGCGTGACCGCGCGGATGCGGCGGTCGACGACGTGCGCGGGCAGGTCCCAGCGCACGCGCGCGTCCTCGACGGTCACCTTGGGTGCGATAGTCACGCCCTCGGCGGGCTGCGGCACCGCGGTCAGCTCGCCGTCCTCGACACCGTCGAGCGTCGTCTCCAGCAGACCGGCGCCGGCGTCGGCCAGACGGGCCAGCAGGTCGCCCGCGGTGTCGATGGGCCGCACCGCCTCGGTCAGCACGCCGTACACGGGCCCGGAGTCCAGGGCCCGTTCGATCTGGAACGTGGTGGCGCCGGTCACCTCGTCGCCCGCGGCGATGGCGGCCTGGACCGGGGCGGCGCCGCGCCACGCCGGCAGCACCGAGAAGTGCAGGTTGATCCAGCCCAGCCGGGGCACCGCCAGCAGCTCGTCGCGCAGCAGCGCACCGTAGGCGACGACGGCGCAGCAGTCGGGGGCCAGCGCGGCGAGTTCGGCGACGAACTCGGGCTCGTTGGGCTTGGCCGGACGCAGCACCGGAATGCCTTCGGCCAGAGCAAGTTCCGCGACCGGGGACGGCGCGGGCTTGCCACGGCGACCGGAGGCCGCGTCAGGACGGGTCAGCACCGCGACCACCTCGTGGCGGGGCGACGCGATGAGCCGACGCAACGACGGCAGCGCGGGTTCCGGGGTTCCGGCGAAGACGATACGCACGATCCACCAGGCTACTTGTGCGGCGGCCGAACCTACTCATCCGATGTGCAGCGGATCGATCTGCACCCGCACCGGCGTCTGATCGTGGCGGGCGCTGAGCACGCCGGTCGCCCGGCGCAGGGCCGCCGCGAGCACCAGCCCGCGATCACGCGAGACCCGCACCAGCATGCGGTGCACGGGAGCGTCCGGGTCCACTCCGGGTGGACGACGGGCGCCGAACGGCAGGTCGACCGGACCCAGCACCTCGGCATCGGGCGGCAGGGCGGCGGCCTCCAGCAGCGCGTCGGCCGCCTCCGGGACACCGTCGACGGCAGCGAGATGCACCGCGGGGGGCAGCCCGACCTCGGTACGGCCGTCGAGCTCGGACTCCGCGTGCCCGACGGGGTCCCAGCGCACCAGCGCCTGCACCGTCGGGATCGACGATTCGGCCACCACCGCGACGGTGCCCCCGGCCGCGCGGTCGAGCACCATGGCCGCTGCCGACATCCACCGGCGCAGCGTGTCCTCGGCCGCGCGCAGATCCTGACGGCCCAGTAGCGCCCAGCCGTCCAGCAACAGCGCCGCGCCGTAACCGCCGTCGGCCCGCGGTTCGGCGCCCGGGGTCGCCACCACGACGGCGGCGCGCGCGGGCACCTCGGTCACGACGGCGTCACCGCCGGAGGTGACGACGGGAACGCCCGGGAAGGCCCGGCCCAGCTCCTCGGCGGTGCGCCGGGCCCCGACCACAACCGCGCGTACCGCGTCCGAACCGCACCGGCCGCAGCGCAGCGCGACGTCCTGACGGCCACACCAGCGGCACACCGCGCCGACGGTGTCGCGGTCCGGCAGCGACAGCGGACCGGTGCAGTGGCGGCACCGCGCGATGGTCCGGCATTTACCGCAGGCCAGCGCGGGCACGTAGCCGCGGCGCGGCACCTGGACCAGCACGGGCCGGCCGGCACTCAGCGCCGCCCGGGCCGCGCCGAGGGCCATCGACGGCAACCGCGCGGTGCGGGCGGCGGCGTCGCGTTCGTGGGTGTGGGCATCGTCGTCGAGCGCGACGACGCGTGGCGCTCGGGCGCGCACCACGCTGCGGCCCGCCACCAGGTCGTGCGCCCACTTGCTGCGGACCAGGGCCTGCGCCTCGGCAGTGCGCGCGAAGCCGCCGATGACTGCGCCGCAACGCAATTGGTGCGCCCGCAGCATGGCGACCTCGCGGGCGTGCGGATACGGCGCACGCGGTTCGGCGAGCGAGTCGTCGCCGTCGTCCCATACGACGACGAGCCCGAGGTCGGCGACGGGGGCGAACACCGCGCTGCGGGTGCCGATGACGAGCCGGGCCTGACCGCGCAGCACCGACAGCCAGCGCCGGTAGCGCTGCGACGGGCCGAGGCCGGCGGACAATGCCACGACCCGGGACTCGTCGACGAGCGTCAGCGCCGCGGCGTGGACGGCGTCGACGTCGCGCTGGTCCGGCACGATCAGCAGTGCCGCGCGGCCGGCGTTGACGACGACAGCCGCCGCCTCGCACAGCCGCCGGGCCCAGTCCTCCCCCGGCAGCGCCTGCCACACCGCGCGCGCGGCCCGGCCCTCGGCAAGCGCTTCGAGGAACTGCTCGCCGCGGCCGTACTGCTGCCAGGCGCCGGCGTCGACGTCGCGTGCAACGAACGGCGGAAGCTCCGGCGGCGGTTGCTTCTCCACGGTGGCATGCCGCGGCGGGATGGCCAGGCGCAGCACATCGGGCCGGCTGCCGGCGTACCGGGCGGCCACCGCCTCGGCGAGGCGCTGCACGTCCGGGGTCAGCACCCGTTCGGCCGAGACCACCCGGTCCAGCCAGCCCAGCTTGCCCGAATGATCGGTGTCCGAACGCCTTTCGAGGATGAACGCGTCGACGAGGCGGCCATTGAACCGGACCTTGGCCCGCACGCCCGGCTGGGCGTCGTCGGACAGGTCGGCCGGCACCAGGTAGTCGAACTCGCGGTCCAGATGCGGCACCGACAGCATCGGCAGCACCCGAGCCACGGGCTCGTGCTCGGCCTGCTGTCTGGTGACGGTCACGCAGCCGGTGTAGCAGACGCGGCCGACAACGTCCTGCCGGCGAAGAATCCAGCGGTGATCAGGAGCAACGACGCGGCGTAGGCCCACCAGATCGGGACCGCCAGCGTCTCGTCACCGAGCACGAACTTGCTGATGCCGATCATGCCGTCGCTCACCGCGAAGCACAGCGCGCCGAGGGCGGTCCAGCGGGTCGGCAGGTCGGCGAACAGCGCCGTGCACACCATGGCCACCAGTACCGCCATGTACACGGTCACGGGGATGGTCATCTGCTGCGCGACCAGGCTCGGCCAGAACCAGACGATGAGCCCGAGGCAGATGACGACCAGGACCGCGGCGCCGGCGGTGGCCGCTGGGGTGCGGCGGGCCAACGGCAGCAGGGCGGCCAGGAAGCACAGGTGCGCGATCAGGAACGAGCCGAGCCCGAAGACGAATCCCATGGGCCAGCCCGGCACGGCCAGCAGGAAGTCACCACCGGCCGAGAACACCAGTGCGGCGACCAGCCAGTTGCGTTCGCGGACGATCGGATGGCTCGCCGCGGCCGCCGCCAGCAGCAGCGCGGGCAGTGCCTTGACCATGGGCTGCAGGGCGAATTGGCCGATCAGGTCGGCGCCCGACGGCAACCGCAGCGCCGTCGCGATGAGGAAGATGCCATAGCCGGCGGCGATCACGGCGGCCGCCAGCCACAGCCGCCGGCGCGGTGCGTACGGTGAACTCATGTCGGACACTGCGCGTCCCCCGCTCGATCCCATTCTGCAAAAGGTACTGGAAGCGGTTCCGTTCCAATTGACCATGGACGGTGGCGTCGAAGCCGCCCGGGCCCGGTTCCGCGAGCTGCCCCGCAAGGCGGTGTTCCCGGAGGTCCGCGCCGAGGACCGCGTCATCGACGGCGTGCCGGTGCGCGTCTACTGGCCCGCGGACATCGAACCGTCGGCGCCGGTGGTGCTGTTCTTCCACGGCGGCGGCTGGGTGGTCGGCGATCTGGACACCTATGACGGCACCGCCCGCCTGCACGCCGCCGGTGCCGGCGCCGTGGTGGTGTCGGTGGACTACCGGCTCGCTCCCGAGCACCCCTTCCCCGCCGCGGTCGACGACGTCTGGGCCGTGACGCAGTGGGTGGCCGCCCACGCCGACGAGATCGGCGGTGACCCGAATCGTCTTGCAGTGGCCGGTGATTCGGCCGGCGGCAACCTCGCCGCCGTGGTCGCGCAGCTGGCCCGCGATGCCGGCATCACGCTGCGCGCCCAGCTGCTGTGGTACCCCGCGACCACCTGGGACACGTCGCTGCCGTCGTTCACCGAGAACGCCGACGCCCCGGTCCTGGGCCGCGACGCCGTCGGCGGTTTCTCGTTGCTGTATGCCACGGGCGTCGACCTGCGGAACCCACCGGCCGCCCTGGTCCCGGCGCGTGCCGAGTCGCTGGCCGGGCTGGCCCCGGCCTACATCGCCGTCGCCGGATACGACCCACTGCGCGACGACGGCATCCGGTACGGCGAGATGCTCACCGCGGCCGGGGTTTCCGTCGAGGTGCACAACGCCGAGACCCTGGTGCACGGCTACCTCGGGTACCACGGCGTGGTGCCGGCGACGACCGAGGCGACCGACCGCGGAATCGCCGCGCTGAAGGCAGCGTTAGCCTGAGGCATGACCCTGGATGAGAGCGACGCTGTGACGTCCGCTGACCGCCCTGGTATCGACCCGATCCTCAAAGCCCTCCTGGACGCCGTGCCACTGGAGTTCACCATCGACGACGGTGTCGAGGTGGCGCGCGCCAAGATCGCCGCGATGCGGCCGCCGGCGGCGATGCTGCCGGACCTGCGGATCGAGAACCGTACGCTCGATTGCGGTGCGGCAGGCCAGATTCCGGTCCGTATCTACTGGCCGCCCATCGACGGCGAGACCCGGCCGCTGCCCGTCGTGGTCTTCTATCACGGCGGCGGTTGGGCCATCGGCGACCTGGATACCCATGACCATGTGGCGCGCGCCCACGCCGTCGGCGCCCGCGCCATCGTCGTGTCGGTCGAGTACCGGTTGGCGCCCGAGCACCCGTTCCCGGCCGCCATCGAGGATTCCTGGGCCGCGCTGCAGTGGGTCGGCGCGCATGCCGCCGAACTGGGTGGCGACCCGGCGCGCCTCGCGGTGGCCGGCGACTCGGCCGGCGGCAACATCTCCGCGGTGATGGCGCTGCGGGCGCGTGACGCCGGTGGCCCGAAGCTGGCGTTCCAGCTGCTCTGGTACCCCGTGGTGACGGGTGACGTCACGCTGCCGTCGTTCACCGAGAACGCCGACGCCCCCATGCTCAACAGCAATGTGACGGCGGCCTTCCTGACCTGGTACCTGCCGGGCATGGACCTCAGCGACGCGTCGGCCCTGCCGACCGACCTGGCCCCGGCGAACGCCGAGTCGCTGGCAGGTCTGCCGCCGGCGTACATCGGAACCGCCGAGCACGACCCGCTGCGCGACGACGGCGCCGAATACGCCAAATTGCTTGCCGCAGCCGGTGTTCCGGTCGAGCTGAGCAACGAGCCGACCATGGTGCACGGGTTCGTCAGCCTGGCCCTGGCTTCTCCGGTGGCGACCGAGGCCACCAACCGTGGACTCGCGGCCCTGAAAGCCGCCCTCTACGCCTGAATTTCCGCAAGTATGGACCCATGACAACGCCTGATGTCCAAACGGTGATCGTCGGCGCCGGGTTCTCCGGGATCGGGGCCGGCATCCTGCTCGACCGGGCCGGGCTCGGTGACTACCGAATCCTCGAAGCCGGCTCCGGCCCCGGCGGCACCTGGTTCTGGAACACCTATCCCGGTGTCGCCGTGGATATTCCGTCGTTCTCCTACCAGTTCTCGTTCGAGCAGAGCGCCGACTGGTCGCGCACCTACGCCAAAGGCCACGAACTCAAGGCCTACGCCGAGCACTGCGTCGACAAGTACGGGCTGCGGGACCGCATCCGGTTCGGCACCGAGGTCACCGGCGCCGAGTACGACGACGACGCCGCCCTGTGGCGCGTGCACACCAGCAGCGGCACCGTCACCGCACGGTTCCTGATCAACGGCAGCGGCGTCCTGACGGTGCCCAAGCCACCGGACATCGACGGCGTCGAGGACTTCGCCGGCATCACGCTGCACACCGCACGCTGGGACAGCAGCATCGACCTGCGTGGCAAGCGGGTCGCGATCATCGGCACCGGTGCCTCGGCAGTGCAGGTGATCCCCGAGATCGCCCCGATCGTGGCGCACCTCACGGTGTTTCAGCGCACGCCGATCTGGTGCTTCCCGAAACTGGACCTCCCCTTGCCGGCCCCGGCCCGCTGGGCCATGCGCATTCCCGGCGGCAAGACGCTGCAGCGGCTGGCCAGTCAGGCCTACGTCGAGCTGACCTTCCCGCTGTCGGCGCAGTACTACAGCGTCTTTCCGTTGGCGGACGGCGCCGCCCGGATGGGACGGTCGTTCCTGCGACGCGAGGTCCACGACCCGGTGGTGCGGGACAAGCTGACGCCGCGCTACGCGGTCGGCTGTAAACGACCGGGTTTCCACAACAGCTACCTCGCGACGTACAACCGCGAAAACGTCAGTCTGGTAACCGAATCCATCGAGCGCATCACGCCGACCGGGGTACGTACCGCCGACGGCCGGGAACACGAGGTGGACGTGCTGATCCTGGCCACCGGGTTCAAGGTGATGGACGTCGACAGCGTGCCGACGTTCCCCGTCACCGGTGCGGGCGGCCACACCCTCGGCGAGTTCTGGGAGACGCAGCGGCTGCAGGCCTATGAGGGCGTCAGCATCCCCGGTTTCCCGAACTTCTTCACCGTCATGGGGCCGTACGGCTACGTGGGTTCGTCGTATTTCGCGCTGATCGAAGCCCAGACCCACCACATCGTGCGGTGCCTGCAGCGCGCGGAAAAGCTTGGCGCCCACCGGGTGGAGGTCTCGCAGGAGGCCAACGACCGCTACTTCGACGAGATGATGCGCAAGCGCCACCGCCAGGTGTTCTGGCAGGACAGCTGCCAGTCGGCCAACAGCTACTACTTCGACAAGAACGGCGACGTGCCGCTACGGCCCGCCACCACCGTGGAGGCCTACGTCCGCAGCCGCCGCTTCGACCTCGACGACTACGAGTTCAGCGCCTGAGCCTCCGGCCGATGCGGATATGAAAGTGATTTGAACCCGGTAACTTTTCCGCATGCGCCGGCATCGGCACGGCTATAGGCGCTGAAACGTCGGTACAGTCGCGAAGGTGACGACCAGGCCGATGCGATGGCGGGCGGCGATCCTGCTGCTCGTCGCGCTGCTGGGCCTCGGGATCGGCACGCAGCTGGGCATCAAGCCCGCTGCCGCGACGCATCCCCATGCGGCCCCCGTCCTCGTGGCACCGGGCCACACCCTGCCGTCCGTGACCGCCGAACATCCACACCTGCGCGACAATTCGATCCCGTCGGCCCCGGATCTGATGATCGGCCTCCCCCGGACCACCTCCACCCTCCTGGCTCTCGGCCTCGCGCTGGCCGTCTGCGTCGCGATGGTGTGCTGGTGCGCACTGACGCCGGTGACCAGCCGCGGACCGCCCCGTCAGGCGGCGGCGATCCACACCGGCCGGGCGGTCCTGACCCGGCTCTGCATCTCCCGACGCTGATCGGTCAGCGCAGATCGGCCGCGTTTCGTGGCTGGTCGGTGTCTGCTGCCCGATCCCGCTGCCGCATCGCGGCATGACGCGAAAAGTGATGCACCCATGAACAATTCGACCAATCTCACCCTGCTCAGAAAATCCGCTCGGCCGGCTTCGGGGCCATGCCGGCTGGCCCGCTACGACCGGCCCGGCACCATGGTCGGCGGCACTCCGGTGCTGCGGATCACCGCCCCGTTCACCACCGATGACCGCGGCTTCTGGGCCAAGCTCGAAGGCGTCAACCCCGGCGGCATGAAAGACCGGCCCGCCATGTACATGGTCGAACGCGGCCGGGCCCGCGGCGACCTGCTGCCCGGCGCCCGGATCGTCGAATCCACCAGCGGCACACTCGGACTCGGCCTCGCCCTGGCCGGCACCGTGTACGGGCACCCGGTCACGCTGGTGACCGATCCGGGCATGGAACCGATGATGCTGCGCATGCTGGCCGCATATGGCGCCGACATCGACCTGGTCACCGAGCCGCACCCGACCGGCGGCTGGCAGCAGGCCCGGCGCGACCGGGTTGCCCAGATCCTGGCCGGCGACCCCACCGCCTGGTACCCCGACCAGTACAACAACCCCGACAACGTCGACGCGTACCGCGACCTCGCGCTCGAATTGCAGTCGCAGCTGGGCACCGTCGACGTCCTGGTGTGCTCGGTCGGCACCGGCGGGCATTCGGCCGGGGTGGCAAAAGTGTTGCGCGAGTTCAATCCAGGCTTGAAGCTGATCGGCGTCGACACCATCGGGTCGACGATCTTCGGCCAGCCCGCGCAGAGCCGGCTGATGCGCGGCCTGGGGTCGAGCATCTATCCGGACAACGTCGACTACGACGCGTTCTCCGAAGTGCACTGGGTGGCACCCGCCGAAGCCGTGTGGGCGTGCCGGGCGCTGGCCTCGACCAGCTACGCCAGCAGCGGCTGGAGCGGCGGCGCGGTGGCACTGGTCGCCGGTTGGGCGGCGCGCCACCACGACGCGGACGCCACCATCGCCGCCATCTTTCCCGATGGGCCGCAACGGTATTTCGACACCGTCTACAACGACGACTACTGCCGCCAGCACGGCCTGCTCGGCATCGAGCCGCCCGCCGAGCCCGCGGCGATCGCCGACCACACCGAGCGCGTGGTGGATTCCTGGACCCGGTGCACCACGGTGCGTAGGCCCGACGCGGCGGCACTGTGATGCAGGTGCTCACCCAGTTCCGCAGCTTCGGCTGGCCCAGCCGGGTGCTGATGCTCAACCAGTTCGGCATCAATCTCGGCTTCTACATGCTGATGCCGTATCTGGCCGGGTACCTGGCCGGCCCGCTCGGCCTGGCCGGCTGGGCCGTCGGGCTGGTGCTCGGGGTACGGAACTTCTCGCAGCAGGGCATGTTCATCGTCGGCGGGACGCTGGCCGACCGGCTGGGCTACAAGCCGCTGATCGTGGCGGGCTGCCTGTTGCGGACAGCCGCATTCGGCTTGCTGGCGGTGGCACAGTCCCTCCCGGTGCTGCTGATCGCCTCGGCGGCAACCGGTTTCGCGGGGGCACTGTTCAACCCGGCGGTGCGGGCCTACCTGGCCGCGGACTCCGGCGACCGGCGGGTGGCGGCGTTCACGGTGTTCAACGTCTTCTATCAGGGCGGCATCCTCGCCGGCCCGCTGGTGGGCCTGGCCCTGATGGCGCTGGACTTCCGGGTGACGGCGGGCATGGCGGCCGTGGTGTTCGCGGTGCTGACCATCGCGCAGCTGTTCGCGCTGCCGAAGGACCACGCCGATCACGCTGTCGCCGAACGGGTCTCGGTCCTGCACGACTGGCGCACCGTGCTGGCCAACCGCCCCTTCCTGTTGTTCGCGGCGTCGATGGTGGGCACCTACGTGGTGACGTTCCAGGTGTACCTGGCGTTGCCGCTGCACGCCGCCGTGCTGTCGCCGCACACCGAATCGGCCATCGTTGCGGCAGTTTTCGCGGTGTCGGGGCTGGTGGCCATCGGCGGCCAGATCCGCATCACGGCCTGGTTCACGGCACGCTACGGCCGCGTCCAGTCGCTGACCATCGGCGTGCTGGTGCTCGCGGCGGCGTTCGTCCCGCTGATCGTGGTGCCCGATGACCGGTGGGGTCTGCCGGCCGCGGTGGCGGCGCTGTTGCTGACGGCCGCGCTGCTGGCCGTCGGCTCGGCCGCGGTGTATCCGTTCGAGATGGACACCGTGGTGTCACTGGCCGGCGACCGGCTGGTGGCGACGTACTACGGCTTCTACAACACCATCGTCGGCATCGGCATTCTGGTGGGCAATCTCGCCACGGGCGCGCTGATGGAGACGGCGCGTCATGCCGGCCGGCCGGAGCTGATCTGGCTGTCGCTCACGGCGATCAGCCTGCTGGTCGCCCTGGCGCTGTACCGGAGCCGTCGACTGGAGCCACAGCCGGTCGCCTGACCAAACACGAATGCCCCCGCGGGTGCGGGGGCATTTGTGTTGCTCGGAAAGACTAGACCGAGGCCTTCAGGTCGTCGACCTTGTCGAGCTGCTCCCACGGCAGTTCGATGTCGGTGCGGCCGAAGTGGCCGTACGCGGCGGTCGGCGCGTAGATCGGGCGCAGCAGGTCCAGATCGCGGATGATCGCCCCGGGACGCAGGTCGAAGACCGAGGTGATGGCCTTCTCGATGCGGGCCGGGTCGAAGTGCTCGGTGCCGAAGGTCTCGACGAACAGGCCCACCGGGGCGGCCTTGCCGATGGCGTAGGCAACCTGGACCTCGACGCGGTCGGCCAGGCCGGCGGCGACGACGTTCTTGGCCACCCAGCGCATCGCGTACGCCGCGCTGCGGTCCACCTTTGACGGGTCCTTGCCCGAGAAGGCGCCGCCGCCGTGGCGGGCCCAGCCGCCGTAGGTGTCGACGATGATCTTGCGGCCGGTCAGACCGGCGTCACCCATCGGGCCGCCGACGACGAAGTTGCCGGTCGGGTTGACCAGCAGCCGGAAGTCGGAGGTGTCCATGGTGTCGTGGGCCAGGTCGGCCAGCACGGTCTCGACGACGTGGCGGCGGATGTCCGGCGCCAGGGTCTTGTCCAGGTCGACGCCCTCGGCGTGCTGGGTCGACAGCACCACGGTGTCCAGGCGGACCGGGACGTTGTCGCGGTACTCGATGGTGACCTGGGTCTTGCCGTCGGGCCGCAGGTAGTCGACGGTGTTGTTCTTGCGGACCTCGGTGAGGCGCCGCGACAGCCGGTGCGCCAGCGCGATCGGCAGCGGCATCAGCTCGGGGGTGTCGTTGATGGCGTAACCGAACATCAGGCCCTGGTCGCCGGCGCCCTGGGCGTCCAGCGGGTCGCCGGCACCCTCGACGCGCGCCTCGTGGGCAGTATCGACGCCCGCGGCGATGTCCGGGGACTGCGCGCCGATGCCGATGTTCACGCCACAGGTGGCGTAGTCGAAGCCCTTGTCGGAGTGGTCGTAACCGATCTGGCGGATCCGGTCCCGGACGATCAGCGGGATGTCGGCAAACGCCTCCTTGGCGCTGGTGGTCACCTCGCCCACGACATGCACCTGACCCGTGGTCACCAGGGTCTCCACCGCAACCCGCGACTTGGGATCCTGCGCGAGCAGCGCGTCCAGCACCGAATCGCTGATGGCGTCGCAGATCTTGTCCGGATGTCCTTCGGTCACTGACTCGCTGGTAAACAGCCGACCTTCACTCACGTCGCAAATCCCTTCCAAAACTTAGTCCGGCGCATAATATCCACGCCCGGCCAACAACTGTCGGGTACCCCTGCACAGCAAACCCGTCCCGCGGCGCGGTCAGGCGATGTTCATTCGTCCTTGCCGCGCAGGAAAGCCGTGATCGCATCGGCGATGCGACTGGCCATCAAGGTCTTGGACCCGTGCTCCAGCGCCGACTCGGCTCCGTCCGCCGCCAGCAACCAACCGTCGTTGACGTCGACCTCGAAGGCCCTGCCGTTCCCCACCGCGTTGACAACCAGCAGGTCACAGCCCTTGCGCTGCAGCTTCGCCCGGGCGTGGAACAGCACGTCGCCGTTGGCGTCGCCGGTCTCGGCGGCGAATCCGACGATGGCGCGCAGGTTCGGCAGCTGACCGTCGGTGCGGGCGCGCACCGCGCCGGCGAGGATGTCGTCGGTCCGGGTCAGTTCGATGACGGGGGCGCCGTCGGTTTCACCGGGGCCGTGCGTCTTTTTGATCTTGGTGGTCGCTACCTCGGTGGGACGGAAGTCCGCGACCGCGGCGGCCATCACGAGGACGTGCGCGTCGGACACATACTTGAACACCGCGTCCCGCAGCTGGGCCGCCGAGCTGATGTGCACGACGTCGACGCCCGCCGGGTCGGCCAGGCCGACGGTGTTGCCTGCGATCAAGGTGACCTCGGCGCCGCGCTGGGCCATCACGCGTGCGACGGCGTAGCCCTGCTTGCCGGAGCTGCGGTTGCCGATGAAGCGCACCGGATCGATGGCCTCGCGGGTTCCGCCCGCGGTGACGACGACCTTGACGCCGGCCAGGTCGCGGGGCAGCGCGTCGCCGCGCTCGAGGAGGAGCTGCGCGAACGTGGTGATTTCTTCGGCCTCAGGCAGCCGTCCGGCACCGCTGTCGGCGCCGGTGAGACGCCCTGAGGCCGGGTCCAGCACGACGACGCCCCGACGCCGCAATGTCGCGACGTTGTCGACGGTGGCCGGGTGCATCCACATCTCGGTGTGCATCGCCGGGGCGAACAGCACCGGACAGCGCGCGGTGAGCAGCGTGGCCGTGAGCAGATCGTCGCCGCGCCCCGCCACCGCGCGCGCCATCAGGTCAGCGGTCGCCGGTGCGACCACGACCAGGTCGGCCTGCTGGCCGAACCGGACGTGCGGCACCTCGGAGACGTCCTCGAACACTCCCGTGTGCACGGGATTGCCGGACAGTGCTTCAAACGTGGCGGCGCCGACGAACTTGAGCGCCGACTCGGTCGGCACGACACGGACCGAATGCCCGGCCTCGCTCAGCTGACGAACCAGGGTGCACGCCTTGTAGGCGGCGATACCTCCGGCGACTCCGACGACGATGCGTTTGCGGTCGGCCATGTCCGGCGCCTACGCGGCCTTACTCGCCCTCGGTGTGCTCGAGCAGGTCGCCGTGGATCTCGCGCATGGCGATCGACAGCGGCTTCTCCTGCAGGCCCGGCTCGACCAGCGGGCCGACGTACTCGAGGATGCCGTCACCGAGCTGGTTGTAGTAGTCGTTGATCTGGCGCGCCCGCTTCGCGGCGTAGATGACCAGCGCGTACTTGCTCGACACCCGATCCAGCAGCTCGTCGATCGGCGGGTTGGTGATACCCAGCGGCGTGTCGTAGGCGATGGCGGCGTCGGAGTCGATGCTCTCGACAGTGGTGCTCACGAAGGATTCTCCCGGCGTTCGGTGTGAAGATTGGTGTCGCTATCAGCGATATCTGTGCGGTAAGGCGCAGACCGCTCAGCGGCCCACCAGCAAGGATACCAATTCTGCACAGGCGGATTCCAACTGACTGTTCACAACAGTCACATCGAAACTGTCCTGAGCGGCCAGTTCGGCCCGCGCGGTATCCAGGCGACGGGCCTGCACCTCGGCACTCTCGGTGCCGCGGCCGATGAGCCGGCTCTCCAGCGCCTCCCAACTGGGTGGCGCGAGGAACACCGTCAGCACCTCGGGCATGGCTTCTTTGACGGCCCGGGCACCGGCCAGATCGACCTCGATGAGGACGGGCCGACCTGCGGCGATGGCTTCCCGGACCGGACGGGCGGGGGTGCCGGAGCGCTGCAGTCCCCCGTGGATTTCGGCCCATTCGAGCAGCTCGCCGTCATCGATGAGGCGCTGGAACTCGTCGGCCGAGACGAATGTGTAGTCGACACCGTCGACCTCGCCCCGACGCGGTGCACGCGTCGTGGCGGAGACACTGAAATGCAGGTCGGGCACCCGCTCACGCAGGCAGCGCACGACCGTGGATTTGCCCACGGCAGAGGGGCCGGACAGCACAACAACACGGTTCATCGCCGTCCGGCCCCTACTGCTCGTCAGTCTTGCGTCAGATCAGGAAAAGTCGAACTTTTCCAGCAGGGCCTTGCGCTGACGGTCGCCCAGGCCGCGCAGACGGCGTGTCGGAGCGATCTCCAGCTCGGTCATGATCTCCTGAGCCTTGACCTTGCCGACCTTGGGCAGAGCTTCCAGCAGAGCGGAAACCTTCATCTTGCCGAGGACCTCGTCGGTCTCGGCGTCCGTCAGGACCTGCTTGAGGTTGGTGCCGCCGCGCTTGAGCCGGTCTTTCAACTCGGCACGTGCTCGACGTGCGGCAGCAGCCTTCTCCAACGCTGCCGCGCGCTGTTCGTCGGTCAACTGGGGAAGGGCCACGGGGTTCCTCCGATTCTCCGTCAAATAATTTCTGTCACGGCTGGGGTGAACCAGCCAGCGACGACGACCGTACCCACGCTTCCCGACAAGCGCTAACCCCACCCCCCGGGTAACGAAGCTAAAACCCCAGCGTGTAGTGCGAACGGCGGCTCCGGGTGGCCGCGAAGTGCAAGCTCGGCAAGACCCGTTTCGGGGCATCTTCGCCACAGATCTGCCTGCGTATCAAGGGTTTTGAGCACTCAGTGGGATGACCGCCGCGCGGCCGGTACCGCGCCCGGCCGATTTTCGGGCCGCCATCCGGGGTTTGTCAGGAAAATTTTCGCAGGTCACGGCGTGTCGGGCGTGTCGGTGGCGGGCCGAACCGGTCGGTGCACCGCCCGCGCGCCCGGAGGCCGATTTGGGCGGTTGAACCGCCCAAATCGAGGGCTTTTTGCCGGTTGGACGGCCGCTTCAGCACCCTCCGGCGCGGCCGGTGAAACACGGATGAGCGCCACCACGCAACCTCCGCAAACTCAGGCGCGGCGCGGACAACCGACTCGACCGGCCCGCCACACAACGCCCCGACGGTCGGTTTGCGACGAAACCGTTTCCCGCCCAACGTCTTCCCAGATGGACGCCTTCCCCACAGCCAACGATCAGCGCCGGGTGACCGAACCGTTGCGGCATACACAGCACACACCTAACGACGCCAAAGTGAGCGCACATTAGGCGGTCCTAACTTCAATGGCGAACCCATCACGAGGAGGACTGAGCAACGATGAACCTCAAACGAGCGTTGACCGCATCCACCCTGGCAGCCGGCATCGGCGTCGCCGGGCTGTTCGGCGTCGGCCTGGCCGGCGCGAACGCCGACCCGGGCTGCCCGCCGAACGCGCCGTGCGGCCAGCACGACAACCGCGGACCGGGTGACAACCGGGGCCCGGGTGACAACCGTGGCCCGGCGGCGCCGGTCGGCCGTGACGACAACTGGCACGACAACCAGGGCCGCGACTGGCAGCACCGCGGCATCGACGACGCCCGCTTCGACCACCAGCCGTTCGACTACAACGGCCAGTGGGTGAACCCGGTGTGGGACAACGGCCACAACGCGTGGGGCTTCTGGCTCGGCCCGATCTGGATTCCGCTGTGATCGCCACCCGCTGATCGTGCCCACCACGAGACGGCCCGCCACGTCCCGTGGTGGGCCGTCTCGTCGTCTTCCAGGCAGCGCGCGAAACCGGCTCCCACGCACGCACAGCAAACACCTAAGTACAGCTAATTGCACGCCCATCGAACCGCCATAGCGTCAGCGGTATGAAGATCAAGCAGGCAGTTACCGCATCCACCCTGGCAGCCGGCATCGGCGCCGCCGGACTGTTCGGCATCGGGCTGGCGACAGCGAGTGCCGACCCGTGGTGCGGGCCGGGCGCACCATGCTGGGGCCACGATGACCACCGCGACGACCGTGGCGGCTGGCAGCGCGGCGTCGACTGGCACCAGGACCGGGACGGCTGGCGCGACGATCGCGGCCGGGACTGGCGTGGCCGCGGCATCGATGACGGCCGGTTCGACCACCAGCCGTTCAGCTACAACGGTCAATGGGTGAACCCGGTGTTCGAGCCGCGATTCAGTGCGTGGGGCTTCTGGCTCGGCCCGATCTGGATTCCGCTGTGACCTGAGGTGCACGGCCGGTACGTTCATGCCGATGGCTGTCGCGTACCGGTTCCTGTGCGTCCTGATCCTGATGTTCGCCACCCTGACGGCGAACATCGCGGCGCCGGCATGGGCCTGCGGTTGCGGTGCCTACATTCCGGACCGCGCCGGCGCCGCCGTCGTCGACG
This sequence comes from Mycolicibacterium sp. TY81, assembly GCF_018326285.1. NCBI lineage: Bacteria > Bacillati > Actinomycetota > Actinomycetes > Mycobacteriales > Mycobacteriaceae > Mycobacterium > Mycolicibacterium sp. TY81. The sequence goes on along the minus strand of NZ_AP023362.1, from coordinate 2,000,852 downwards.
AGCGGGCCCTGATCGCCTGGGATGGCAGCACCGAGGACATCCTGATGTCGTTCGGGGTGCGCGGCGCCTCGGATCGGGCCGCGTGGGTGATGCCCGTGCCGACGGCCGCGCGTGTCACGTTGGGCGATGCGGGAGTGTTCACCGAGCTGGCGCGTATCACCGCGCCGCGGACCGAATACCGGGACAGCTGGTGGCCCACCTTCGACTGGCTCACCGGGGGTTCACGGGGCGCGCTCGAGAGCGCGGGTGCGCGTCCCGGCAGCGTCAGCGTGCTGGGCAATCAGCGGATCGGCCCGTTCGACGTCACGCGCCTGGCCGGCGACGACCCCGCGGCCCTGGCCGGGTGGCTGACAGCCAAGGGCTTCCCTCACCCCGACGGCCTCGATGCCAACCTGGCCCCGTACGTCGCGGACCGCTGGGAGATCGTCGCGGTCCAGCTCGCCCCCGATGCCGCCGGCGCGACATTGTCGGGGAACTTGCAGCCCCTGCGGCTGTCGTTCGCCTCGGACACCGCCGTCTACCCGATGCGGCTGTCCCGGTCGGCGACGGCGCCGCAGCGGGTCGATCTGTACGTGCTGGCCGACCACCGGATGGATCCCCGCGCGGTGCCCGTGCCCGGCAACGCGCCGACGCTGCAGTACGCCGGACGCGTCGACACACCGGCGCTCGCCGAGTATCGGGGTCGCTATCTGACCAGGTGGACCGACTACCTCGATGAGCCGAAGCGCATCGACGGCGACTACACGTTCACGCGTGCGACGACCGATGCCGACTACGCACAGGTCATCTACCGGACCCGCAACCACGGCGACGTCACGGGCATGGCGCTGATCGCCGCCGCACTCGGCGCCGCGGCGCTGGTCGCGGTGCTCTGGTGGCGCCGCCGGCGTCAGGCCAGATAGGCCACAGCGTCGCGGAGCTTCTCCCCCGCGGCCCGCACGGCCGCGACGTCCGGCCCGGCCCGCAGCACCTCACGCGACACCGCCGGGAGCAGGGTTCCCGGCTGAGCGCCGCCGAGACCGGCCAGCGCGTCCGGGCGACCGCCCTGCGCGCCGACGCCGGGCATCAGCACCGGTCCGCCGAGCTGCGACAGATCGGGGACCTCGGACAGCGTGGCGCCGACGACGACACCGACCGAGCCGTCGCCCGCGGCATTCACCGCGGCGACGTCGTCGACGATCGTCTGCGCCACGGTGCGCTCGCCCGCCACCGCGCGCTGCACCGACGCACCCTCCGGATTGGACGTGGCGGCCAGCACGAACACCCCGCGGCCGTGGGCGGCCGCGACATCGAGCAGCGGCTGCAGCGAGCCGAAGCCGAGGTACGGCGACGCCGTCACCGCGTCGGCAGCCAGCGGCGAATCGCCTGCCCACGCCTGCGCGTAGGCGGCCATGGTCGAGCCGATGTCACCGCGCTTGGCGTCGGCCAGTACCAGGACACCGGCCTCCCGCAGCCGGGCGATGGTCCGTTCCAGCACGACGAAGCCCGCCGAACCGTAGGCCTCGAAGAACGCGACCTGCGGCTTGACGATCGCGAAGCCCGCGAACGCCTCGACGCAGATGTCACTGAACGCCGCGACACCGTCGGCCGACACCGGCAGACCCCAGGCGCTCAGGAGCTCGGGGTGCGGGTCGATGCCCAGGCACAGCGGACCCCGCTGTGCCATGGCGGCCCGCAACCGCGAGCCGAAGCTCACTTCGCGCCCAACTGGCTGTGCAGCTCCTGCAGCGACCGCACGCCGATGTCCCCGCGGATACCGGCCTCGATGCCCTGCACCGCGGCCGACGCGCCCTGCACCGTCGTCACACACGGGATGCTGGCCGACACCGCGGCCGAGCGAATCTCGTAGCCGTCGATGCGCGGACCCGAGTTGCCGTACGGCGTGTTGATCACCATGTCGACCTCGCCGGCCTTGATGGCGTCGACCGCCGACATCGCCGGACGGTCCGGGCTGGGCTCTTCGAAGTTCTTGCGCACAACCTCGCACGGAATGCCGTTGCGGCGCAGCATCTCCGCGGTGCCCTCGGTGGCCAGCACCCGGAAGCCGAGGTCGGCCAGACGCTTGACCGGGAACACCAGCGAGCGCTTGTCGCGGTTGGCCACCGACACGAACACCGTGCCGCCCGAAGGCAGCGAGCCGTAGGCTGCGGTCTGGCTCTTGGCGAACGCGGTACCGAAATCGCTGTCGATACCCATGACCTCGCCGGTCGACTTCATCTCCGGCCCGAGCAGCGAATCCACCTGCGAGCCATCGGCTTTGCGGAACCGGTGGAACGGCAGGACGGCTTCCTTCACCGCGATCGGCGCGTTGGGCGCGACGCTGGCGCCGTCGCCCTCGGCGGCCAGGATGCCCTCGGCCCGCAGCTCGGCGATGGTGGCGCCCAGCATGACCCGGGCGCAGGCCTTGGCCAGCGGCACCGCGGTGGCCTTCGACACGAAGGGCACCGTGCGGCTGGCGCGCGGGTTGGCCTCCAGGACGTAGAGCACGTCGTCCTTGAGCGCGTACTGCACGTTCAGCAGACCGACCACGCCGATGCCGTGGGCGATGGCCTCGGTGGCCTTGCGCACGGCCGCGATGTCGGTGCGGCCCAACGTGACCGGCGGCAGCGCACAGGCCGAGTCGCCGGAGTGGATGCCGGCTTCCTCGATGTGCTCCATCACGCCGCCGATGTAGACCTCGGTGCCGTCGCACAGCGCGTCGACGTCGATCTCGATGGCGTCTTCCAGGAACCGGTCGACCAGCACGGGGTGCTCGGGCGAGAGTTCGGTGGCCCGCTCGATGTAGCCCTGCAGGGTCTGCTCGTCGTAGACGATCTCCATGCCGCGGCCGCCCAGCACGTACGACGGGCGCACCAGCACCGGGTAGCCGATGTCGGAGGCGATCCGGCGGGCCTGCTCGAAACTCGTTGCGGTGCCGAAGCGCGGAGCCGGCAACCCGGCCGCGCGCAGCACCTCACCGAACTCGCCGCGGTCCTCGGCCAGGTCGATGGCCTTGGGGCTGGTGCCGACGACGGGCACCCCGGCCTTCTCCAGCCGGTCGGCCAGGCCCAGCGGGGTCTGGCCACCGAGCTGCACGATCACGCCGACCACACCCGGGCCACCGGCGCCGGAGGCCTGCTCGGCGTGGTAGACCTCGAGCACATCCTCGAAGGTGAGCGGCTCGAAGTACAGCCGGTCCGCGGTGTCGTAGTCGGTCGAGACCGTCTCCGGGTTGCAGTTCACCATGACGGTCTCGAAACCGGCCTGGCTCAACGTGGTTGCCGCGTGCACGCAGCTGTAGTCGAACTCGATGCCCTGCCCGATGCGGTTGGGGCCCGAGCCCAGGATCAGCACCTTGGGCTTCTCGGTCTGCGGCGCCACCTCCGTCTCGGCCGCCGGGTCCAGCTCGTAGCTGCTGTAGTGGTACGGCGTCTTGGCGTCGAACTCGGCCGCGCAGGTGTCGACGGTCTTGTACACCGGCCGGATGCCGAGCCGCTCACGCAGCGCGCGCACACCGGCCTCGCCCGCCAATTCCGGTCGCAGCGCGGCGATCTGGCGGTCGGACAGGCCGCTGTGCTTGGCGCGGCGCAGCAGACGCTCGTTGAGCACGGGCGCGTCGACGAGTTCGCCGCGCAGCGCCACCAGGGTGGCGATCTGGTCGACGAACCACGGGTCCACACCCGAGGCCTCGGCGACGACCTCGACCGAACCACCAAGGCGCAGCGCCTGTTCGATGTCGTACAGCCGGCCGTCGGTCGCGGTGCGCAGTCCGGTGAGCAGTTCGTCGAGCGTCTTGTCGGGATCGGTTCCGGTCCAGAACCCGGCGCGCTTGGTCTCCAGCGACCGCATCACCTTGCCGAGCGCCTCGATGAAGTTGCGGCCCAAGGACATCGCCTCGCCCACCGACTTCATGGTGGTGGTCAGCGTCTGGTCGGCGCCGGGGAACTTCTCGAAGGCGAACCGCGGTGCCTTGACGACGACGTAGTCCAGGGTCGGCTCGAAACAGGCCGGGGTTTCCTTGGTGATGTCGTTGACGATCTCATCCAGCGTGTAGCCGATGGCCAGCTTCGCGGCGATCTTGGCGATCGGGAAACCCGTTGCCTTGGAAGCCAATGCGCTCGAGCGCGATACACGCGGGTTCATCTCGATGACGATGAGGCGGCCGTCGGCCGGGTTGATGGCGAACTGGATGTTGCAGCCACCGGTGTCGACGCCGACCTCGCGCAGGATCGCGATGCCGAGGTCACGCATGATCTGGTACTCGCGGTCGGTCAGGGTCATGGCCGGCGCGACGGTCACCGAGTCACCGGTGTGCACGCCCATCGGATCGAAGTTCTCGATCGAGCAGACGATCACGACGTTGTCGTGGTGATCGCGCATCAGCTCGAGCTCGTATTCCTTCCAGCCGTAGATCGATTCCTCGATCAGCACATTGGCGGAAGGCGATGCGGCCAGGCCGTCGCCGGCCATCCGCTCGACGTCCTCGTTGGTGTAGGCCATCCCCGAACCCAGGCCGCCCATGGTGAAGGACGGCCGGACCACGACCGGCAGGCCGAGGTCGGCGACGGTCTCGCGGACCTCGTCCATGGTGAAACAGACGCGGCTGCGGGCGGATTCGCCACCGACCTTGGCGACGATGTCCTTGAACTTCTGCCGGTCCTCGCCGCGCTGGATGGCATCGAAGTCCGCGCCGATCATCTCGACGCCGTACTTCTCGAGGACGCCGTTCTCGTGCAACGCGACCGCGGTGTTGAGCGCGGTCTGCCCGCCGAGGGTGGCGAGCACCGCGTCGATCTTGTTTCCACGCTCAGCCTGCTGCGCAAAAATCTTCTCGACGAATGCCGGGGTGATGGGCTCGACGTAGGTGTTGTCGGCGTACTCCGGGTCGGTCATGATCGTCGCCGGGTTGGAGTTGATCAGGCTGACCTGCAGTCCTTCGGCGCGCAGCACGCGACAGGCCTGGGTGCCCGAGTAGTCGAACTCGCAGGCCTGGCCGATGACGATCGGGCCGGACCCGATCACCAGGACGTGGTTGAGGTCTGAGCGGCGTGGCATTACTTCTCCCCTGCCATGAGATCGGCGAACTTGTCGAACAGGTACTCGGCATCGTGCGGACCGGCCGCTGCCTCCGGGTGGTACTGCACCGAGAAGGCGCGCCCGTCGAGCAGCGAAACACCTTCCACCACACCGTCGTTGGCGCAGGTGTGACTGACCACGGCGCGGCCGAACGGGGTGTCGAACTCTTCCCCGGCCTCGCCTTCCAGCGCGAAGCCGTGGTTCTGCGCGGTGATCGCGATGCGTCCGGTGGCCTGCTCCACCACCGGGATGTTGATACCGCGGTGGCCGAAGGTCATCTTGTAGGTCGAGCGACCGAGCGCACGGCCCAGAATCTGGTTGCCGAAGCAGATGCCGAACAACGGGATTCCGGCCGAGAGCACCTGCTGGGTGAACTCGACCATGTGGTCGGCGGTGGCCGGGTCACCCGGGCCGTTGGACAGGAACACCCCGTCGACCTTGAGGGCGGCGACCTCGTCGAACGTCACCGACGACGGCAGCACGTGGCTGCGGATGCCGCGGGCCGCGAAGTTGCGCGGGGTGTTGGTCTTGATCCCGAGGTCGATGGCCGCGATCGAGAAGCGCTCCGCACCAACGGGTTCGACGACGTAGCGGTCGCCAGTACTGACCTCGCCGGCCAGGTCGGCACCCAGCATCGACGGCTGGTTGCGGACGCGGTCCACCAGGGTGTCGATGTCGGCCAGGGCCGGGCCGGAGAAGACACCGGCCTTCATCGACCCGAAGTTGCGCAGGTGCCGCACGATGGCGCGGGTGTCGACGCCCGCCACACCGACGATGCCCTGGCGCACCAGTTCGTCGTCGAGGGTGCCGGTGGCGCGCCAGTTGGACGCCCGCGGCGACGGGTCGCGGACGACGTAGCCGGCGACCCAGATCTTGTCGTCGCGGCTCTCGTTGTCCTCGCCGTTCCAGCCGGTGTTGCCGATCTGCGGCGCGGTGGCCACCACGATCTGCCGGTGGTAGCTCGGGTCGGTCAGCGTCTCCTGGTAGCCGGACATGCCGGTGGAGAACACCGCCTCACCCAACGTCTGGCCCACGGCGCCGAACGGTGTCCCGGTGAACACCCGGCCGTCCTCCAGCACCAGTACGGCGGTCTGGTCACTCGTCACTTACTGTCCTCCTCAACCCATTTGGCCAGTTCGCGACGGTCGTCGCTGCGGAATCCGGTATCGATTTCGGTACCCGACGGCAGCCGCCACCGGATGGCGAGAATCCCGTCGTACGTGAGCACCTTGCCGGCGATGGCCCGCTCGGTGCGGATCGCTGTGATGGATTCGTCGGGAATCCAGATCGGGCTGCCGCCCGTGAGCTGCAGCATGATGCCCTCGGGGTAGCGCGTCAGCACAGCCTTGCTGCGAAACCCGAGTGAGCCCACCGCAATTCGGTCCTGCCAGCTCGGCGCGAAGGTGCTGCCGATGTACATGCCCTTGGTGGCCGGCACGATCGCCGGTCCCACGGTGTCGGGCAGCGCGGGCAGCAGGCCAACGGCGCCGGCCTGCCGCTGCACCCGGTGCACCCAGCCCTTGAGCATCTGCCGGATCGCGAAGCCCAGCAGCACCACCACGACGGCGGCCAGCACCAGGTAGGTGATCAGAGTCCCTGTATTCACGCCGGACTGACCCCATCCCGCGCGGTCACCTTGCCGCGCAGCATCGTCAGCGTGACGGTGGCGGGCAGCGTCATCGACTCGTACGGCGTGTTGTCCGAGCGGCTGGCCAGGCCGGTGCCCTGCACCGTCCAGGTCGCGTCGGGGTCCACCACGGTCAGGTTGGCGGGTTCGCCGACCGCCAGCGGGCGACCCTGGTCGGGCAGGCCGACGATGGCGGCCGGGGCCTCGCTCATCACGCGGGCGACGTCGCGCCAGCTGAGCAGTCCGGGCGCCACCATGGTCTCGACCACCACCGACAGCGCGGTCTGCAGGCCGAGCATGCCGGGACGGGCGTGGGCGAACTCGCACATCTTCTCGTGCTCCGCATGCGGCGCGTGATCGGTTGCGACGCAGTCGATCACGCCATCGACCAGCGCCTGCCGCAGCGCCTCGGCGTCACTGGCCTCGCGCAGCGGCGGGTTGACGCGGTTACGGCCGTCGTAGTCCGCGAGCCGGCTGTCGTCGAGCAGCAGGTGGTGCGGGGTGACCTCGGCGGTGATCGAAATACCCTGCGCCTTGGCCCATTTGATCAGCTCGACGGTGCCCGCGGTGGAGGCGTGGCAGATGTGCACCCGGGCACCGGCATCGCGGGCCAGGATCGCGTCGCGGGCCACGATGGACTCCTCGGCCGAGCGCGGCCAGCCGGCCAGTCCCAGCCGGGCGGCGTTCGGGCCCTCGTGGGCGACGGCGCCCACGGTCAGGCGCGGCTCCTCGGCGTGCTGCGCGATCAGAACCCCAAGTCCCGCAGCGTATTCCAATGCCCGGCGCATCACCAGCGGGTCATCGACGCAGATGCCGTCGTCGGAGAACATCCGGACCTGCCCGGCACCGGCGGCCATGAGGCCCATCTCGGTGAGCTGCTTGCCCTCGAGCCCGACGGTGACGGCGCCGACCGGGTGCACGTCGACCAGGCCGACCTGCTGTCCCCGGTGCCAGACGTGGTCGGTGACCACGACGGTGTCGGCGACCGGATCGGTGTTGGCCATGGCGAACACCGCGGTGTAACCGCCGAGTGCGGCTGCCGCCGAACCGGTTTCGATGTCCTCGGCGTACTCGCGGCCGGGCTCGCGCAGGTGGGTGTGCAGGTCGACGAAGCCGGGCAGCATGATCTGGCCGGCGGCGTCGATGACCTCGTCAGCGGTCAGGCCGGTACCGATCTCGGCAATCTGGCCGTCCGCGATCAACACGTCGACCGGATCACCCTCGCCGTACAGCCGGACCCCGCGAATCAAAACCGTCATGAGATCACCCCCACCCCTTCAGGCCCAGCACCCACGAGAAGCTGGAACAGCACTGCCATGCGAACATGCACCCCATTCGAAACCTGTTGCAGTACAGCTGATTGCGAAGAGTCGGCGACCGAAGAGGCGATCTCCATGCCGCGCAGCATCGGACCGGGGTGCAGCACCACCGTGTCCTCGCTCAACCCGGCCAGGCGCTTCTCGGACAGCCCGTAGCGCACCGAGTACTCGCGCGCCGACGGGAAGAACGCGCCGTTCATCCGCTCGGCCTGCACCCGCAGCATCAGGACCGCGTCGGCGGCCGGCAGTTCGGCGTCCAGGTCGTGCGAAACGGTCACCGGCCAGTCCGTGACCCCGACCGGCAGCAGCGTCGGCGGCGCCACCAGCACCACCTCGGCGCCCAGCGTCGACAGCAGCGAGACGTTGGAGCGCGCCACCCGGCTGTGCAGGATGTCGCCGACGATCACCACGCGCCGGCCCTCGAGACCGCCGAGGCGCTGGCGGATGGTCAGCGCGTCGAGCAGCGCCTGCGTCGGGTGTTCATGCGTGCCGTCGCCCGCGTTGATCACCGACGGCCCGCCGTGCTCTTCACGGGTCCACGCCGCAAGCTGTTGTGCCGCACCGGAAGCCGGGTGCCGGATGATCAGCGCATCGGCGCCCGCGGCGCGCAGGGTCAGCGCGGTGTCGCGCAGCGACTCCCCCTTGGCGACCGACGAGCCGGAGGCGCTGACGTTGATGACGTCGGCGCTCATCCACTTGCCGGCCACCTCGAACGACACCCGGGTACGGGTGGAGTTCTCGTAGAACATCGTGATGACGGTGCGGCCGCGCAACGTCGGGAGTTTCTTGACGTCGCGGCCCAGCAGCGCTTCGCGGAACTTGTCGGCGTCATCGAGGATGGCCGTCGCCGCATCGCGGCTCAGGTCCGAGGCGGACAGCAGATGCTTCACCTGGTGGGTCCTCCGTAGGGGGCAATGGAGACGTGGTCGTCTCCGCCGTCGGTCTCCGACAGCCGCACCTTGACGTTCTCACTGCGCGACGTCGGGACGTTCTTGCCGACGTAGTCGGCGCGGATGGGCAGCTCGCGGTGGCCGCGGTCGACGAGGACCGCCAGCTGCACCATGCGGGGGCGGCCGATGTCGCGCAGCGCGTCCAGAGCCGAGCGCACCGAGCGGCCGGAGTACAGCACGTCGTCGACGAGGATCACCGTCGCGTCGTCGATGCCGCCCTCCGGAATCGAGGTCGAGGCCAGTGCCCGCGGCGGTTTGAAGTTCAGGTCGTCGCGGTAGAGCGTGATGTCGAGCGCACCGGCCGGCAGCTCGACACCGGAGAATTCCTTGACCTTCTCGGCGATGCGGGCGGCCAGGGTGACGCCGCGCGTCGGGATGCCGAGCAACACCACGCGCGGGGCGTCGGGCGCGTCGAGCGCGGTCTTTTCGATGATCTGGTGCGCGATGCGCGAGATGGTCCGGCCGACGTCGGCAGCGGACAGCAATTCCCGGTCGGTGGAGTCACCCACGAGACACCGGACCTCCTTCTCCGCCTCTCTGGACGGATCGTTAAAGGACGTCTAACTAGCCGCGTAGCTTAGCAGGCCGCCACGGCGTCACCGTCACGCATGTCATCCTGCGCATCGTCGAGCTCGGTGCCCCGAGTTTCCGGCAACACCAGCGTGCAGACGATGCTGACCAGCACGAAGACGGCGATCAGCAGCCCAACGGCCCAGCTCCCGAGGGCGGCGACGAGCGGCCCGGCGACCAGCGGCGGCAGCGCGCCGCCGACGATCCCGGCGAGATTGAAGGCCATGCCCGCGCCGGTGTAGCGGTATCGGGTGGCGAACGTCTCAGGCAGGAACGCCCCGATGGGCCCGTAGGCGAGCCCGAAGATGCAGAAGATGCCGGCGATCGCCACCGCGAAGGCCACCGGCGACCCGGAGTCGATGAGCGGCATCACGAGGAATGCCCACGGCAGTGCCAGCCCGAAGCCGACCAGGATGACGCGGCGCCGCCCGTACCGGTCGCACAGCACCGCCGAGATCGCCGAGAACACCATGAGCGACACCCCGGCCAGGACCCCGACCGACAGGATCAGCGTCCGCGGATGGTGGATGCGGGTGCTGGCGTAACTCATCAGGTAGGTGCCGCCGAGGAAGCTCATGGTGAAGATGCCGACCATGCAGCCGGCACCGAGCAGCACCTGCTTGCTCTGCCGGCGCACCAGCTCCCCGAACGGGGCGCGGGGCACGGTGCCCCGCTTCTGCTCGGCGACGAACACCGGCGTCTCGTCGATGGTCAGCCGCACGTACAGCGCCACGGCCAGCAGCACGGCGCTGAACAGGAACGGCAGCCGCCAGCCCCAGTCCAGGAACACCGGGCTCTTCTCCCCGATCGTCACGTTGGCGATCAGCACCACCAGATTGCTGACGGCCAACCCGGCGCCGGCGCCCAGCTGCGTGAACATGCCGTACATGCCGCGCTTTCCGACCGGGGCGTACTCCGCGCTCAGCAGTGCCGAACCGGCCCACTCCCCGCCGACGGCGAAGCCCTGGAACACCCGCAGCGTCAGCAGGATGATGGGCGCCGCCAGACCGATCGACGCCGAGCTGGGCACCAGGCCGACGCCGACGGTCGACAATCCCATGATCAGCAACGTCGCGACCAGAGTCTTCTTGCGGCCCAGCCGATCTCCGAAATGGCCGAAGACCGCCGCGCCGATCGGGCGGGCCAGGAACGCGACCGCGAACGTGGCCAGCGACGAGATGGTCGCCATGGCGGGCGGCAGGTTCGGGAAGAACACCTGCGGGAAGATCAGCGCCGCGGCCGTCCCGTAGATGTAGAAGTCGTAGAACTCGATCGCGGTGCCGATGAAACTGGCGAACGCCACCTTGTTCATCGGTGTGCTCGGGGTCGACACGTCTGCAGCCACGTCAGGCAGTATCGCCTACCTTCCCGATGGTTCGGACGGTACCGCGACCATCCCACCCCCACCGGTTAACGTGACGGGGTGAATCTCGACGCGAACACCGAATCGGTCAGCGCGGCGATCGACACCGGCCTGCTGGCCGGCGCGGTCACGCTGGTGTGGCAGGACGGCGCGGTGCGGCAGGTCAACACGCTCGGCCACCGCGACGTGGAAGCCAAGCTGCCGATGGAGCGCGACACCGTCTTCCGTATCGCGTCGATGTCCAAGCCGATCACGGTCGCGGCGGCCATGACGCTGGTCGACGAGGGCCGGCTCGCCCTGACCGATCCCATCGCGAACTGGATTCCCGAACTCGCCAACCCGCGCGTGATGACGAGCCTCGACGGACCCTTGGACCGGTCCGTGCCCGCCCGGCGGCCCATCACCGTCGAGGATCTGATGACCCACCGTGGCGGTCTGGCCTACGGATTCACCGTGCCGCCGCCACTCGGCCGGGCCTACAACAAGCTGCAGTCGCTGCAGGATCCCGACCGCTGGCTGGCCGAGCTGGGACAGCTGCCGCTGGCGCACCAGCCCGGCGACGCGCTGACCTACAGCCAGTCGACCGACGTGCTGGGCTTCCTGCTGTCGCGCGTCGAGGGCAAGCCGCTGCCAGATGTGTTGGCGGAGCGCATCTTCAAACCGCTGAACATGGTCGACACCGGTTTTGCGGTGACGCATTCGGGCCGGCGGCGCGCGGCGACCATGTACCAGCTGGCCGCCGACGGGGACGCCCTGCGCCTGCAGCCCGGGAAGATGGGGCCACCGCAGGTGATGCCGCCGACGTTCTGCGCCGGTGGCGGCGGACTCTGGTCGACCGTCGACGACTACCTGACGTTCGCGCGGATGCTGCTGGCCGGCGGCGAGGTCGACGGAGTAAGGGTGCTGTCGGAGGAATCCGTGCGGTCCATGCGGACCGACCGGTTGACCGCCGAGCAGAAGTCGCAGAACTTCCTGGGTGCGCCGTTCTGGATCGGCCGCGGCTTCGGGCTGAACCTGTCGCTGGTCACCGACGAGGCCAAGGCGACGCCGTTCTTCGGTCCCGGCGGCCCCGGCACGTTCAGTTGGCCGGGCGCCTTCGGCACGTGGTGGCAGGCCGACCCGAACGCGAACCTGATCCTGATCTACCTGATCCAGAATCAGCCGGAGCTCAGCGTGGATGCCGCGGCAGCTGTCGCCGGCAATGCCTCGCAGGCCAAACTCCGTTCGGCGCGACCGAAATTCGTGAAGCGGACGTACCAGGCGCTGGGGCTGTAACTAGCCGGCCCGCGCTGCGGTGAGCCGCTGCATGTCTGCCATGCCCTGTTCCTGGGCGTCGTGCATCCAGGCCGGCAGCGGGGCCCGCAGCTCGGGCACCACCTCGTTTTCGAGCAACCCCTGCAGCGTGGCCTGCTTGCTGCTGCGGCCCGCCTGGTTGTCGAGTTCGTGTGCGCCCGAGGGCGATTCGTAGTCGTAGAGCTCGTAGTCGATCTTGCGGCTGTGGTCGGCTTCCATGCCGCCGGGCTGCCAGTACGCGTAGCGGCCGAGCTTCGCGTCGGGCGTCCGCACGGCGACGATGTGGCTGGGCGCCGACGTCGGAATCTCGGTGGGCACCGCGCCGCCGCCGAACATCTTCTGCACCGCAGGCGATTTCATCAGCGTCGCCATTTCCTCGACCGACATGTCGTCGGTCGCGTGGGCTACCCACCGACGGCCCGCTGCACCCGGGTCGGCCGCGATGGCGGCGATGTCGCCGCGCGCCTGCAGGTAGGCGTAACGGCTGTCGGAGCGCCAGCCGTTGCCGCCGGCCGCGATGGTGAGCAGCAGCGGTGCGATGTCGACGCTGGAGGTGAGCTGCCGCCGGCGCTCGCCGGGTTTGGGGGTCAGGTGACCGGCCGGGTCGTGGATGTACAGCGGCACCCGGATCGACTCCTCATAGATGGCCGCGCCCTTGCCGCGCAGGCCGTGCGAGCCGGCGTACTCGCCGTGGTCGGAGGTGAACACCACGACGGTGTCGCGCTCGACGTCGGGGCGGGACGCGAGAGTGTTCAGGACGCGGCCGATCTGGACGTCCACCTGCTGATGCAGCCACAGGTAGTTGTCGAGGCACCGGGCCCACTGCGCTGCCATGTCGGGACCCGAGTACGGCACCGGGCCGGTCATCAGCGGCGACATGAAGTTCATGTAGTCGATCTGCAGCTGCGGCTTGCCCCGCCGCCGCAGGTCGTCGGCGTTCTCGAAGTTGACGGGTGTGCCGGAGAACACCCGCGGAACATCGTCCGGCAGTGGGTTTCTCGGCCACCAGCAGATGTCGTGCGGGTTCACCAGCGACACCGTGGTGCACCACGGGCCACTGCCCGCGTGGTCGGCGAACCAGCCGTCGAACTGGTCGGCGATGGTGTGGTCGACCTGGAGCCCCTGGTTCGGGCCACCGTTGGGCGACGGGTACGTGCCGCCGGAGAAACCGTGAGCGTCAAGGCCGTCGGGGGTGGTGTCGGAGATGTGGCCCAGGTGCCACTTCCCCCACCACCAGGTCCGGTAGCCCTGGTCGCGGAGCATGGTGCCCCACGTCGGGAAGCGCGGCGCCAGGGTGGATTCGGTGGGGCCTTCCCCGGTGTACAGGCAACCCGTTTGATGCGAGTAGAGCCCGGTGGTCAGGACGCCGCGCGACGGCGTGCACATGTTGGATGCCGAGTAGTGGGACTCGAAGGACACGCTGCGCTGTCGCAGCCGATCCAGGTTGGGTAGCAGTTCGCCGAGTTGTCTGGCAGCGGGAAACCATTGGGGCGCCCGCATCTGGTCGACGATGATCACCAGAATGTTGGGCCTGCTTGCCGAGTGCTCGCGGCCGCCCCGCGACAGTAGCTGGTAGCCACCGACCCCCGCCGCGGCCGCCCCCGCTACCGCCGCCGTGCCTTTGAGAACTGTGCGCCGGTCGATGTCTGCCATGGGGCCAGCCTAGGAGTGAATGCTGTCAGTGCGCATAGGCTTTCGCCATGGTGCAACCGACCGTGTTGATCAGCGGCGCCGGGGTCGCCGGACCCGCCTTGACGCATTGGCTGGCACGTAACGGCTACCGGGTGGTGATCGTCGAGGCGGCGCCGAGCATCCGCCCGGGCGGGCAGACGGTCGACCTGCGTGGCGCGGGCCGCGAGGTGGTCACGCGAATGGGCCTGCTGCCTGCGATGACCGAGCGGTGCCTGTTTCAGCGCGGCATCGCCTGGGTGCGCGCCGACGGCACCCGCCGTGCCGAGATGCCGGTCGAGGCGTTCGGCGGCAACGGGATTGTCTCCGCGCTCGAGATTCTGCGCGGTGACCTGACCGATGTGCTCTACCAGGCGACCCGCGACGTGGCCGAATACCGCTTCGGCACGCGGGTTTCCGTGCTCGAGGAAGACGAGTCGGGGGTGCGGGCCACGCTGACCGACGGCTCCGTGGTCGAGGTCGACCTGGTCGTCGGTGCCGACGGTCCGCATTCCGCGGTCCGGCAGTTGGCTTTCGGCCCGGAGGAGCGGTTCATCCGCCGACTCGGCGGATACAACGCCTGGTTCACCGCACCGGACATGATCGGCCTGGACGGCTGGTTCCTGATGTTCCAGGCCGCCGGCGGGCTCAACGCCTCGCTGCGGCCGTCGCACGATGAGTCGACCGCCAAGGCCGGGCTGGCCTTCCGTTCCGGGCCGATCGACTACGACCGCCGCGACATGGATGCGCAGCTGACGCTGCTGGCCGAGCGGTTCCGCGACGCCGGCTGGTACTGCGATGAATTGCTGAGTGCCGCAGCACAATCCGACGATTTCTATTTCGACGATTTTGTGCAGGTTCACATGGACACCTGGTCGGCCGGCCGCGTCACCCTGTGTGGGGATGCCGGGTACTGCGCGTCGCCGCTGTCCGGCATGGGCACCAGCCTGGCGCTGGTCGGGGCGTACGTGCTGGCCGGTGAGCTCGGGCCGGCCGCGGCATTCGACGCCACAGGGATCGCGGCGGCACTGCGCCGCTACGAGACCGTCATGCGGCCGTACGTCGACCGGTGTCAGGACCTGCCGGCCGGCCTCGACGGCTACGCGCCGCAGTCCGAACGTGACATCGCCATCGGGGCGGCGGTCATGAAGTGGGTGCAGCGGTGGCCGCTGCGGCCCTGGGCCGCGCGCAAATGGTTCTCTACCGCCGAGTCGATCGACCTGCCGGACTATCGGTCGTGAGTCGGGGCGTGCCCGGTCCATTTGATGTAGGCGCGACGGAACTCCCGCGGGTCGGTGAACCCGACCTCGGCGGCGATGGCGTGGATGGGCATCGCGGTCTCACGGACCAAGTATCGCGCGCGTTCACTGCGCACCTTGTCGCGCAACGCGATGAACTGCTGCCCATCGGCGCTGAGGCGCCGCCGCAGGGTGCGTTCGGTGATGTTGAGCCGCTTGGCGACCTGGGCCATGGTCAGTGGATCGCGCACGCTCTCGCGCAGCATCGTCTCGACGGTCTGCACCACGTCGGTCGGCTGGTCGCCCTGGGTCACCATGTCACGGCAGGCGGCGACGGCGACGGCGTGCGTCGTCGGATCGGCGCGCGGTAGCCGCTGCGACCACAGCGGATCCGGGAACGCCAGCCGGTTGGCGTCGGCATTGAACAGGACCGGGCAGCCGAAGAACTCGCGGTACCGCTGCGCGTACACCGGCGGCGGGTAATTGACCTGGACGTACTCCGGTGTCTGCTGCGGCAGCTCGAGCACGGTCCGGACGGTGACGAGCACGCTGCAGAACAGCTCTTCACACAGGAACGGCAGCAGCTCGGGTTCCGGGGAACGCTCGTAGGCGCGCAGGGCGAAGGTGTCGCCGATCAGCTCGGCGCCGACGTCCATCAAGCTACCCGCGCTCTGGTGCAGTTCCAGGCCCACTTGCATTGCCGCGCCGAGGTTTTCGGCCGATCGGATGGCCAGCCCGAGCACGCCGAAGGACACGAACATGTCGCGGGCCCCGACGTCGATGCCGAGGCCCCGGTCCGGCATGGCGCGTACCGCATGCCGCAGCACGAGCGCCGCCTGCCGGAACGACACCCGCGTTTCGGGCGAATTGAGCGTCGCGGCCGTCAGGCCGGCCGCGGCCAGCCACCGCTCCGTGGGCAGACCCGCGCGATCGGCGACGTCGACGACGTTGACGAGCACCGACGTCGGGATCAACGCCGCGCTGTGCCTGTCCACCCCACCTCCAACACGTGTCCGGATTTCCCCCCATTGTGGTCACCGATGCCCTCGTGCGCACCCATCGACATGCGGTTAGCTCCCGATCCATGGTGTGGTCAATGCCGGTCGATCTGTCGAAGCCGCCTTCCGTCGAGGGGTCGTGGGCACGTCCGGAGATCTACTGGCCGGCATTGACCGCCGCCACCGCGCACCTGGAGACGCCGCTCGCCGCCGTCGATCTCGCTGCGCTGCACCACAACGCGCACGACCTGCGCCGCCGCGCGGCAGGAACGCCGATCCGAGTGGCGTCCAAATCGGTCCGGTCACGGACGATCCTGGACGCCGTCACGGCCCTCGATGGCTACGCGGGGGTACTGGCGTTCACATTGCCCGAAGCCCTGTGGCTGGCCGCAGGCGACGCCGAGCACCCACCGCACGACGACGTCGTCGTCGGCTACCCGACGGCCGACCGCACCGCGATCGCCCGGCTGGCGTCGGCACCGGAGCTGGCGGCGCGCGTGACGCTCATGGTGGACTCCCTCGCCCAGCTCGACCTGGTGGACAGCGTCGCCGCGCCGTCGACGCGTCCGGCACTGCGCGTCTGCCTGGACCTCGACGCCTCGTGGCAGGCACCGGTACTCGGCCACCTCGGGGTGCGCCGCTCCCCCGTGCACACCGCGGCGCAGGCCCGCGCCCTGGCCGCTGCGATCACCGGCCGCCCCGGCTTCACGCTGGTGGGCCTGATGTCCTACGAGGCCCAGATCGCCGGGGTCGGTGACGATGTCCGCGGCCAGGCCGCGCGGTCCCAGCTCATCCGGTGGATGCAGCGCCGCTCCAAGGACGAACTGCTCGAGCGCCGCGGCCTCGCGGTGGCCGCAGTCCGGCAGGTGGCCGAGCTCGAATTCGTCAACGGCGGCGGGACCGGGTCCATCGAATTCACCGCCTCGGATCCGGCGGTCACCGAGATCGCAGCGGGCAGTGGGCTTTTCGGCCCGCACCTGTTCGACACCTACCAGGGCTTCACCCCGGCCCCGGCCGCGGCATTCGCGCTGTCCGTGGTGCGCAAGCCCACGCCGCAGATCGCGACAGTGCTGGGCGGCGGCTGGATCGCCTCCGGACCACCGGCCCGGGACCGCGTGCCGCTGCCGGTCTGGCCACCGGGGCTGAGTCTGCTGTCCGCCGAGATGGCCGGCGAAGTGCAGACGCCCGTGGCCGGAAAATCCGCTGCCGCACTGAACGTCGGTGACCGCGTGTGGTTCCGGCACTGCAAGGCCGGCGAGCTCAGCGAGCACGTCGACGCGTTCGCCATGGTCGATGCCGGCACGACCGTCGGCACGGCACTCACCTATCGAGGCGAAGGGAAGACGTTCCTGTGAGCTGGACCAACTGGGGACGCTGCGAGACCGCCAACCCGACGGAAGTCCTGCGGCCCAGCACGATCGAGGCGGTGTGTGACGCCGTCACCCGCGCGACGGCGACCGGCCGGCTGATCAAGGTCGTCGGGTCCGGGCACAGCTTCACCGGCATCGCCGTCGCTCCCGACATCCAGGTGGACCTGGGCGCCCTGGCCGGCGTGATCAGCGTCGACCGGGAGCGCAGGCAGGTCACCGTCGGCGGCGGCACTCCGCTGTGGCAGCTGACGCAGCTACTGGCGCGGCACGGGCTCGCGCTCGAGAACATGGGCGACATCGACCGCCAGACCATCTCCGGCGCCATCTCGACCGGCACGCATGGCACCGGCCTGGCCTTCGGCGGCCTGGCGACGCAGGTCGTCGGGCTGACCCTGGTGTCGGGCACCGGCGAACTGGTCCGCATCGACGAGGAGCAGAGCAGCGAGTTGCTGCCGGCGGCGCGCGTCGGCCTGGGCGCACTGGGCATCATCGTCGAGGTGACGCTGCAGTGCGTCCCGAGCTTCGCGATCCACGCCATCGAACGCGTCGAACCGATCGACGACGTCGTCGCGACATTCGATGAACGCTGCACGCACACAGACCATTTCGAGTTCTTCTGGTTTCCGCACACCGATACCGCGTTCACCAAGGCCAATATCCGGCTGCCCGCCTACACCCCGCTGGAGTCCACCAACCGGGTGTCGCAATGGGTCGAGGAGGAACTGATCGAGAACGGCGTGCTGGGAGCGATCTGCGCCGTCGGCAGCGCGCTGCCGTCCACCGTGCCCACACTGAACCGCACCGTCACCCGGTTCCTGTCCGACCGTGAGCACACCCAGCGCTCCGACCGCGTGTTCACCTCACCACGAAGGGTGCGGTTCCGCGAGATGGAGTACGCCGTCCCTTACGAGTCGGTGGGCGCCGCATTCGACGAGGTGCGCAGCCTGATCGCCCAACGGGGTTGGCGCATCGGCTTTCCCATCGAGGTCCGTGCCGCCGCCGACGACGAGAACTGGCTGTCCACCGCGTACGGCCGCCGCAGCGCGTACATCGCGGTGCACCGCTATGTGCGCGACGACCCGACCGAGTACTTCCGCGCGGTCGAGCAGATCATGCGCCGCTACGACGGGCGTCCGCACTGGGGCAAGATGCATGGCCGCACCGCGGCGGACCTGCGCGACACCTACCCGCGGTTCGACGACTTCCTCGCGGTGCGCGAAAAGCTCGACCCCAGAAGAACATTCACAAATGACTACCTGCACCGGGTACTCGGAGAATGAGGGCACGCATGACGACGATCCACGCCTTCGGCGATGACGCGCTCGGTGACCACGACGCCGTCGGCCTGGCCCGGTTGGTGCGGGACCGGCAGGTCAGCCCGGACGAACTGGCTGCCGCCGCGCACGCCCGGGCGCAGCTGGCCGACCCCGAGCTGCGGGCGGTGGCATGCGAGCTGCCGCCGCGGCACGGCACCGACCCGGGTGCCGAGTTCTTCGGTGTGCCAACCTTCATCAAGGACAACACCGACGTCGCCGGGCTGCCGACCACGCACGGTTCGGAGGCGTTCACGGCCCGGCCTGCGAAGCGGGACGGCGCATACGCGGCGCAGTTGCTCAGTACCGGGCTGACGCTGCTGGGCAAGACGCGGATGCCCGAATTCGGTTTCAACGCCACCACGGAGTACATGACGGAGCCGCCGGTCCGGAACCCCTGGAACACCGAATACTCCGTCGGCGCCTCGTCGGGCGGATCGGCCGCCCTGGTCGCCGCGGGCGTCGTGCCCATCGCCCACGCCAACGACGGCGGCGGCTCCATCCGCATTCCCGCCGCCTGCGCGGGCCTGGTCGGGCTCAAGCCGAGCCGGGGCCGGCACCGCGACGGCGAGCAGGCCCGGCATCTGCCGATCAACATGATCTCCGAGGGCGTCCTGACCCGCAGCGTCCGCGACACCGCCGCGTTCGTCGCCGCGTGCGAGAACCATTGGCGTAATCCGAAACTCGCACCAATCGGCCGGGTGAGCGGGCCGGCGCAACGGACCCTGCGCGTCGGTGTGCTGTTCGACAGCGTCACCGGCGAGCCGGTCGACGACGCCACCCGCGCGGCCGTCGAAGATACCGCGGCGGTGCTGGAGGCCGCCGGTCATATCGTCGAGCCGATCACGCTGCCGGTCACCGCCCAGTTCGCCGACGACTTCGTCCAGTACTGGGCGCTGCTGGCCGATCTCGCGGTCGGTACCGGCCGCTTGATCCTCGACCGGTCGTTCGATGCGGCCAAGGCCGACGGCCTGAGCCTGGGGCTGCGCGCGCACCACCGGCGCCACCTGCACCGCACCCCAGGCGCGCTGCTGCGCCTACGGCGCGTCGCCCACCAGTACGCGCAGATGTTCGCTCGGCACGAAGTCGTGCTGTCGCCGGTGCTTTCGCACACCACGCCGCGGCTCGGCTACATCGCACCGACCGTCGACTTCCCCGAGCTGATCGACCGCCTGCGCCGGTATGTCGCCTACACGCCGCTCAACAACATCGCGGGTACACCGGCGATCTCGTTGCCGTTGCACCAGTCTCCCGACGGCCTACCGGTCGGCGTGCAACTGTCCGGCGCCTACGGCGACGAGCGCACGCTGCTCGAACTGGCCTTCCTCCTGGAAGCCGAGCGGCCGTTCGCGCGGATTCAGGAACCCGCCAGCACGTGCCGCGCGGCGTCACCGAGCGCGTGGCGGGCGTAGGCCCGCACGTCGGCGTCGCCGTCTTCCAGCGCGATACCGAGCGCGGTCCGCGCGGCCTCCTCGGAGTCGGCCCACCGCGTCAGGCTCAGCACCGCGGCCTTGCGCACGTCCAGGTGCGGGTCGTGCAGCGCCTGCGACAAGGGTTCGACGGCAACCTCCGGTGCCGCGCCCGACAGTGCCCGCACCGCACCCTGACGAATCTGCCACGCTGGCTCCCGAAGGGCGCGTTGCACTTCCGGCACGTCCTGCTCGGCACAGCCGACGGCGGCCAGCGCGGCGAGCGCCGCCGCCCGCACCAGCGGGTCACGGTCGGCCACCAGCTGCCGCACGGTGTCGGCACCCGACCGGAGCGTGGCCAGGCCGTTCCCGGCGGCGATCCGCACCTCGCGGTTGTCGTCGGCGGCGGCCGCGGCCACCCCGTCGACGTCATCGACGGAGACCAGCGCACGCACGGCCTCGATCCGCACGCGGTGATCCGAATCTGTCACGGCGGCACGGTAATCCGGGGCCGCCCCGACCCGGCGCGAGCTCAGCACGTACAGCGTCACAGCCCGCACCACCGGGTCGGCGGAGGTCAGGTACGGCGCGACCGCCGCGGGGTCGGGCAGCACCTCGACGAGTTCGCGCAAGGCGTGGGCACTCTCCGCGCGCACCGCGCCGTCGGCGTCACCGAGCGCGGCGACCAGGTCCGGCTGGTAGCCGTCCGGCAGGTTCTCCACCAGCACGGCGACGGCAGCTCGCCGGACACCCGCGTCGGCGTCCTGCAGGTATTCGGTGAGGTCGGAGAGCACCGGCTCTTCCAGCGCCACCACGGCAGCGATGCGCGGGGACGGCGGCGTCGCCGGGTCGGCCGGGCGCAGCCGCGAGCCTGCGGTCGCCGGTGCCTTGCCGCCGACCAGATCCGGCTGGTGCACATGCTGCACTGCATGGTCCGACGGCAGGTGGTCCAGGTCGGGCACCGGCACGAAATACGGTGCCACCGGCCGTTTCAGGAACTCCATCTCACCGTCCTGGCCCTTGCGCAGGTTCAGGTGATAGCGCCACTGCTCGTCGTCGCGCTCGGGGATGTCGGCACGATCGTGGTACAGACCCCACCGTGATTCGGTCCGGGTGAGCGACGACCGGGCCGCCATCTCGGCGCAGTCCCGGATGAACGACACCTCGACCGTCCGCATCAGTTCATGCGGGGTGCGGGCACCCATCTGCTCGATCTCCTCGGCCATCCGCTCGAACGTGCGGACCGCGATCGACAGCTTGGTGGCCGTCTTGGGCGGGGCCACATAGTCGTTGACGAAGCGGCGCAGCTTGTATTCGACCTGCGGCTGTGGCGGCCCGTCCGGATGCCGCAGGGGACGGTAGATAAGTTCGTGCGCCTCGGCCAGCTGGTCCTGCGGAAGGTCCACGGGCGCTTCGACATCGGCGAGCGTGGACGCGGCGTGTTCGCCGGCGAGGTCCCCGTAGACGAACGCGCCGATCATGTAATTGTGCGGGACGCACGCCATGTCGCCGGCCGCGTACAGCCCGGGCACGGTGGTGCGGGCATGCTCGTCGACCCAGACGCCGGACGCCGAATGCCCACTGCACAAACCGATCTCCGAGATGTGCATCTCGATGTCGTGAGTGCGGTAATCGTGGCCGCGGTTCGCGTGGAAGGTGCCGCGCGTCGGTCGCTCGGTGGTGTGCAGGATGTTCTCCATCGCGGTGATGGTCTCGTCCGGCAGGTGGGTGACCTTGAGGTAGATCGGGCCGCGCGCCGATTCGATCTCGCTCTTGACCTCGGCCATCATCTGGCCCGACCAGTAGTCCGAGTCGACGAACCGCTCCCCCAGCGCGTTCACCTGGTATCCGCCGAAGGGATTCGCGACGTAGGCACAGGCCGGGCCGTTGTAATCCTTGATCAACGGGTTCACCTGGAAGCACTCGATACCGGAGAGCTCGGCCCCCGCGTGATACGCCATGGAGTAGCCGTCGCCGGCGTTGGTCGGGTTCTCGTAGGTGCCGTAGAGGTACCCGGACGCGGGCAGGCCGAGCCGGCCGCTGGCCCCCGTCGCCAGAATGACGGCCTTGGCTGCCACCGTGACGAATTCGCCTGTGCGCGTGTTGAACGCGGCCGCGCCCACCGCCCGCCCGTTCGCGGTCAGGACACGCACCGGCATCAGCCGGTTCTCGATGCGCAGCTTCTCCCGGATCGACTTCTGCCGCATCACGCGGTACAGCGCCTTCTTGACGTCCTTGCCCTCGGGCATCGGCAGCACGTACGAGCCGGAGCGGTGCACGCGACGCACCGCGTACTCGCCGTGCTCGTCCTTCTCGAACTTCACGCCGTAGCGCTCGAGACGCTGCACCATGGCGAAACCGCGCGTCGCGGTCTGATAGATGGTGCGCTGGTTGACGATTCCGTCGTTGGCCCGGGTGATCTCGGCGACGTAGTCCTCCGGGGTGGCCTTGCCCGGGACGACGGCGTTGTTGACGCCGTCCATACCCATGGCCAGAGCACCGGAATGGCGCACGTGCGCCTTCTCCAGCAGCAGGACCTGGGCGCCGTTCTCGGCGGCGGTCAGGGCCGCCATGGTGCCGGCGGTGCCGCCGCCGATCACCAGGACGTCACAGTCGAGGCGGACGGCATCGGCGAGGTCTGGAATCTCCAGCGTGCTCATTGGTGTAGTGCTCCAAGGATTTCGGCCCGCAGTTCGGTGCGGGAGATTTCGGCGTCGCGGGGGCTGGGGACGTCCAGCAGCGCACGTAGCGGCTGGCCGGCGCGGCCGAGGACCGCCACCCGGTCACCCAGGGCGAGGGCTTCGTCGACGTCATGCGTGACGAACACGATGGTGGTCGGATGGGCCTGCCAGGTGTCGATCAGCAACGCCTGCATGGCATGTCGGGTCTTGGCGTCCAGGGCGCCGAAGGGCTCGTCCATCAGAACGGCCCGCGGCGCACCGGCCAGACCACGCGCCAGCTGGACCCGCTGGCGCATACCGCCGGACAGGCTCTTCGGCAGAAAATCGGCGAACCCGGTGAGCCCGACCTCGTCGATCCAGCGTTCGGCACGTTCGCGGCGCCCGGCGCGCGGCACCCCGCGCAGCTGCAGCGCCAGCTCGATGTTGGATCGCACTGTGCGCCACGGCAACAACGCGCTGTCCTGGAACACCATGCCGCGGTCCCGCGACGTGGTGGTCACCAGCTCACCGTCCGCCAGCACCCGCCCGGCGTCGGGCTTCAGCAGCCCGGCCAGCGCCCGCAGCACCGTCGACTTGCCGCAGCCCGACGGGCCGGTCAGCACCAGGATCTCCCCCGGCTGGACCGTCAGGCTCAACCCGTCCACCACCGGCTCGCCGGTGTAGGACAGCCGAATCCGATCCAACTCCAGCCGGAGACCCGCAGTGAGTACCGCAGTCATCGCGCATTCTCCTCACCGCGCGGCAACCAGCGGGTCAGTCGCCGGCCGATCAGTTCCACCGCAGCCGCCGTGCCGAAGCCCAGCGCGCCGATCGTGATGATGCCGACGAAGACGCTCGGGTAGTCCAGCACCGTGTACGCCTGCCAGGTGCGGTACCCGACGCCGAGCCGGCCGGAGATCATCTCCGCGGACACCACACAGATCCAGGCCACGCCCATACCGACCGACAGACCGCCGAACAGCCCGGGCAGGACACCCGGAAACAGGACCTGCCGCAACACATCCCAGCGACTGCCGCCGAGCGTCCGCACCGAGTCCTCCCACAGTGTCGGCAGCGCCCGCACGGCGTGCCGGGTGCTGACCATGATCGGGAAGAACGCCGCCAGGAACGTGATGAACACGATGCCGGCCTCGTCGGTCGGGAACAGCAGGATGGCGACCGGCACCAGCGCGATGGCCGGGATCGGCCGCGCCAACTCGGTCAGCGGCCCCACGATGTCGGCGAACAACCGCGACCGGCCCAGCGCGATACCGACGGCGGCGCCGATCACCGCCGCCAGCCCGAAGCCGCTGACGATCCGGATCACCGACTGCGTCAGGTCCAGCCAGTACTGCGTGGCGCCGAGGCGGTCGACGAATTTCGCGGCGATCTGGGTCACCGTCGGCAGGTTGTCGAAACGCAGCCAGAACCGGACGTGATTGGCCGTCAGCAGCTGCCAGATGCCCACGGCCGCAACGACCGACAGCGCCTTGACGAGGTAACTGCGCCACTTTGCGGATCCGCGCTGCCGCGGCAGGTCAGCCTCGACCGGCAGCACCGGTGCCGCCGACACCGCGGCTATCGCCGTCATGCCACACCCACCAGAGCCTGCTGGTAGGTCACCACCGACGAACCGGGATGGGCCGCCTGGTAGCGGCGGGCGCCGGCGTCGGTGTCGAACGGCACGAAGTCCGCGCCCTGCTGCACCCACACGGATTTGTCCGCCAGCCAACGGGTTCCGAGCTCGGCGTCCGGCACGTACGCGGCGCGGACCTTGGCGCCCTTGGCCTCCGCGGCCCGGATCGCCTTCAGCAGGCACGTCGGGTTGGCCGCCGGCTGTGTGCTGTCCGAACCGTCGAGCCACAGCTCACCGGCCAGCGCGGGGTTGTCGACCGGGATGTTGCACACCGGGTCGGTTCCGTGCACGACCGACGGATTCGCGGTGCGGGCAACCTCGGCGTTGTAGTCGCGCCCGCGCTCCGACAGCGCCTTGCGCAGCGGTCCGTCCTCGACGAACTTGGTGACGTCGAGGTCGGCGAAGTCACCGATCGACTTCAGGTACGGCACATCACCTTTCAGCGCGTCCACGAGCGACGGCTTGAGCGTGGTGTCGAACCGCGTGCCGCCGGGGCCGTTGTACAGGTACACGACTTCCTGCGGCAGGCCGCTGCCCTGCGCGACGATCTTCGCCGCCTCCAGCGGCTTGGTGTTGAGGAAATCGGTGGCATCGAGCTGTGCCTGCAGGAACGCATCGAGCACCTCGGGATGCGCTGCGGCGTAGGCCCGTCGCACGACGACGCCGTGCCAGGTCGGGTAGTTCAGCTCGGCGCCGTCGTACAGCAGCCGGGCCTTGTTCTGGAAGACCAGCAACCCCGGCCAGGCGACGAACTGCGAAAGCGCCTTGACCTGACCGGATTCCAGCGCCGACGCGCCGATCTGCGGCTGCTGGTTGAGTACCTCGACGCCGGTCTTCGGGTCGATGCCGATCTTCGACAGCGCCCGGACCAAGGTGCCGTGACCGGCCGAGCCGACACTGGCGGAGACCTTCTGTCCCGCCAGCTCGTTCAGTGACTGAACCGGTGAATCCGGGGACACCACAACCATGTTGAGCGCCCCGGTCGGGCTGGACCCGGTGGCCGCCACCAGTTCGGTCTTGGCACGTTCGTTGCTCTGGGTCTTCGATCCGTTGATCAGCATCGGGTAGTCACCCATCGAGCCGATGTCGATCTTCTCGGCGACCATCTGCGCGGTGATCGGCGCACCGGTGTCGTAGTCCTGCCATTCGACGTGGTACTTCCTGCCGGTCTTGGCGCCGATGTCATCGAGCCGATGCTCCAGGTAGCCCTGGGCGCGCAGCAGCGTTCCGGCGGTGACGGTGTTGATGGTCTTGGACTGGTAGCCGACAACCACGTTGACGGTGTTGTCGTCCTTGCCGGCCGAATCGACCGAGCAGCCGGTGGCGGCGAGGACGACGGTGGCGGCCAGGGCGGTAAGGCGTTTCATGGTGGTCCTTAACGGATGAGATAGGGCATGTTGACGGATACGGCGCCGGTTGGGCAGCGCGCAGCACACGGACCGCAGTACCAGCACTCGTCAACGTGCATGTACGCCTTGCCGTTGTCGGGGTTGATGGCCAGCGAGTCGAGCGGACAGACGTCGACGCACAGGGTGCAGCCCTCGATACACAGCGACTCGTCGATCGTGACCGGGACATCGGCTCGTTGGTTGTTGACCAGCGTCATGATTCACTCCGTAACAGGTTGCCGCGCATGGTGATTCGGTCACCACGCAGTCGGATGTATTCGAGGTCGACGGGACGCCCGTCGTCGAGGGTCGTGAGCCGTTCGAGCATCAGGATCGCGCCGCCCGCCGGGATGTCCAGCGTGGCCGCGGTGTGCGGGTCGGCCGAAACCGCTTCCAGCGCAATGTCGGCCGAGCCCAGCCGCTGTTCGGTGACCTGCTCGATCAACGCGAACACGTCGTTGGTCTCCAGCGAGTGCTCGAGGACGGCGGCACCGATATCGGGAACCAGGTACGTCAGATCCAGGCTCAGCGGCAGGTCGCCCAGATAGCGCAGCCGTTCGATGAACACGACGGGCTCACCGGGAGTCAGCTGCAGGCGGCGCGCGACCGCAGCGGGCGCCGGCAAGTGCGTGGCGGCGCGGACCTCGTTGCGGACCTCGCCGTAGTCCTTGAAGGTCTCCTTCAGCCCGACCAGCGCGTGCAGGCCGTGATCGTATTTGCGCTGCGCCACGTGGGTGCCGACGCGTGGACCCCGGTCGATGAGCCCCTCGGCCTTGAGGATCGCCAGCGCCTCGCGCACGGTGTTGCGGGATACCGAGAACTCGGCCACCAGCTCGGCCTCACCGGGCAGGCCCGCCGCGTAGACGCCGTCGCGCACCTGATGGCGCAGCACGTCGGCCACCTGGCGGGCGCGGTCGGCGCGCCGGCGTAGCGGGGTCGGATCGGTCGCCTGGGGCGAGCGAAGCGACGGGGAGGACTCGGGCATGCGGTTGAACCTAGGGACCCAGCGCCATCAGGTCTGCACCCCCGAATCGGGTGTCTCGACGGTACCCGCATTCCGCCGCCTCAATCCACACCTGACCTGCGGAAACCCTGAGTTCGCGGGCTATTGCGCCACCTCGAGAACGGCCGATAGTTCGAATCTCGATGAATTCAACAGCGTTCACCGGCGGCCACAACCTTCGACTCCGCGAAAGTGCGTGGGTTCAATCGTGATGACAATCCGCCGTGGTGATTGAACTCAGGGATCGCTGACGCCCCGAAGAAGTACCTGCCTTCAATCAGAACGTCCAACAGTGTCTTGCGATTGAAACCAAGGACCTCTCCGCGCACTCGACGGGCCGCACAGTCAACACGCAGAACGCGGCCGCTAACTCCCCGCGGCCGACACCGTCACCGGAATCCCGTTGAGCGCGCCGTTGCCGGACGGCTCGTCGAGGAAGTCCGGCAGCGACAGGACGTTGGTGTTCACCCCGGGCGACGCGTTGGCGATCCCCAGCCGGGTGCCGGGCTGCCCGTGTCCCCAGCCGTGCGGCATGGACACCACGCCCGGCTTGATCGCGTCGGTCACCTCGACGGGTACGACGATCTTGCCTGCGCCAGAAGCGACTTCGGCGTTGTCGCCGTCCGCGATACCCCGCGCGGCCGCGTCGCTGGCGTGCATGAGCAGCGTGCAGCGGTCGCGGCCCTTCATCAGCGCGCCGACGTTGTGCAGCCAGGAGTTGTTGGACCGCAGGTGGCGCCGGCTCACCAGCACCAACTCGTCGGCCGGGCGCTCCAGCCGCGCGGCGAGCCGGGGCAGGTCGTCGAGCAGGTACTGCGGGGCCACCCGGATCTTCTTGTCCGCGGTACCCAGCACCTCGGGCACGCGCGGCACCATGGGGCCGTAGTTGATGCCGTCGGGATGGGCCTTGAGCTTCTCGAGCGTCAGCCCGTCGGGATTCTCGCCGTACCAGTCGCCGAACGCGGCGGTCCGCAGCGTCAGGTCGAGCATGCGCTCGGGACCGCCGTGGTCGTACTTCTTGCGGATCTCGGCGCCGTCGAGTCCTTGCGTGAAGCACAGGTAGTCGAACCAGCCGTCGTCGAGCGCGGCGACGTCGACGTCTTCGGCCGGGGTGCCGGTGCACAGCCCGGTGAGCCGGATCAGGATCTCCCACTCCTCCGGCGCGTCGGGGTCCTCGCGGTGAAAAACCGGCGGCGAATACCGGGCGAAGCTGTTGATCGCCGCGCCCAGCAGCAGGTCCGCGGAGTGCGCCTGCTCGAGCGCCGAGGGGCCGGGCAGGATGACGTCGGCGTGCCGGGTGGTCTCGTTGAGCCACAGGTCCACCGAGATCATCGCGTCGAGCTGCGGCAGCGCCTCGTCGAGTTTGTCACCGCCCGGCGTCGACAGCACGGGGTTGCCCGCGACGGTGATGAGGGCCTTGAGCTGGCCCTCGCCCGGGGTGGTGATCTCTTCGAGCATGCACGAGACCGGGACCTGACCCAGCACTTCCTTGGCGCCACGGACCCGGGTCTGATAGCGGCCGAAGTTGGGCGCCCCGTCCTCGAGTCCCGGGATGGTCTGGCTGGTGACGGTCCAGGCGGTCGGCGTGGCGAACATCGCGCCGCCGGGGACGTCGAAGTGGCCGGTGACGATGTTGACGACGTCGATGAGCCAACTGGCGAGACTGCCGAATTCCTGGTTGCACGTACCGATGCGGCCGTACACGACGGCGCGGGGCGTGCCGGCCAGTTCGCGCGCCAGTCCCCTGATCCGCTCCGCGTCGATACCCGTTGCGGCAGAGACCCTTTCAGGCGACCAGTCGGCGACGGCCCGGCACAGCTCGGCCACCCCGTCGAGGTGCTGCTCGAGCTCGCCGAGGTTCACCAGATCTTCGTCGAACACGGTGTGGATGACGCCGAGCAGCAGCGCCGCATCGGTGCCCGGCGTGATGGGCAGCCACTCGTCGGCCTTGGCCGCGGTCTGGGTGCGCACCGGGTCGATCACGATCACCTTGCCGCGCTTACGGATTCCGCCGATGAGGCCCATGATGTCTGGGGCGGCCAGCAGCGAGCCCTGCGACGCCGCGGGGTTGGCGCCCATCACCACTAGCAGGTCGGTGCGTTCCAGGTCCGGGGTCGGGAACGCCCACCAGCTGCCGTACATCAGGTGCGACGACAGGTTCTTGGGCCATTGATCGATGGTGCCCGGCGAGTACGTGATCGGCATGCCGGACAAGCCGAGCAGGATCGCCGCGTACCGCGACAGCGAAAACGAGTGCGCCAGTGGGTTTCCGGTGTACGCGGAGACCGCCCCGATGCCGTGCTTTGCGATCACTGGCGCCAGCAGTTCGGTGCAGCGGCGGAACGCGGTGTCCCAGTCGACCTCGTGCCACTGCCCGTCGACCTTGATCATCGGGCGGCGGATCCGGTCGGGGTCTTCGTGCAACGCGCCGAGGGAAGCGCCCTTGGGGCAGATATGGCCCGCGCTCCACGCGTCGGCCTTGTTGGGCCGGACGCCGGCGACCTTGCCGTCCGACACCTGAATCTCCAAGCCGCACATGGCTTCGCACAGGCAGCAGGCGTGCAGGTGCAGACCGTCTTCGCCGACTCCGGCGATCATTCGTGGCTGGGTTCCCATCGTCCGACTGTAACGGCGTTACTGAGACGTGGGTCACGATTGCTCCCGATATCCGGGAGACGGGCTACAACGCGTGCGAAAGCTCCCGGCCGAACTGCAGCAGCCGCTGCATCTGGGCCAGGCCACCGTCATCGACGGACTTGGTGTACCGGAACGACTCGCAGAAGAAGTCGGTGTCGATGGCCGACTTCTGCCGGCTGCGGGTGATCAGCTGGGTGTACATCCGCAGTCGTACCTCGGCCAGGCGCCGCGTACCGTCGCCCAGCACCTCGAACTGCGTGGTCAGGATGTGGTCGGTGATGGTCGACAACAGGATGGTCCGCACCGAGGTGTCCAGCGTCCGGCGCAGGTGCTCGTCGTCGCCGCTCGCGTCGTCGTCGGCCCGCCACATGATGAGTCGCTCACCGTCGGTGAGGACGACCTCCTGCCACACGGCGTCGCCCCAGGACTCCTCGGACGCGCCGCGCGACATGATGAAGGACTTGATGGACCGGAAGTCGACCACCGACCGCAGCTGCTCGAGCGCCAGCTCCGGATCGCGCAGATAGACCTTCGCCGCATCGTCGACACTCGAGTACGGCGCCCAGTCCTGCGGCTCGTCCATGACTACTCGCCCCGGACCGCCGCGGCCGCCGCCCGAATCTGCGGCGTCACCAGCATCACCTGGCCGAGAACGCCGTTGACGAAGCCGGGCGACTCATCGGTGGAGAGCGACTTCGCCAGCTCGACGGCCTCGTCGACGGCGACCGGCTCCGGCACGTCCGTCGCGTGCAGCAGCTCCCACACCGCGACACGCAGGATCGCGCGGTCCACCGCGGGCAGCCGCTCCAGCGTCCAGCCCTGCAGGTGCGCCGAGATCAGGTCGTCGATGTGGGCGGCGTGCTCGGTGACGCCGTTGGCGACGGTCACCGTGTACGGGTTCAGCGCCGACACCTCGGGGTCGCTGTCGGCCAGGGTGTTGCGCAGCTTGGCGCCCTCGGCCGCAGTGATCCCGCGGGCCTCGGCCTCGAACAGCAGGTCGACGGCGCGCTTGCGCGCCTGGTGCCGGCCCTTGTCGGAGCGACGGTCAGGCATTGACCCGACTGATGTAGCTGCTGTCGCGGGTGTCGACCTTGAGCTTGTCACCGACGTTGATGAACAGCGGCACCTGGATCTCGGCGCCGGTCTCCAGGGTGGCCGGCTTGGTACCGGCGTTCGAGCGGTCGCCCTGCAGGCCCGGCTCGGTGTGCGCGACGACGACCTCGATGCTGACGGGCAGTTCCAGGTAGAGCGGCGCGCCGTTGTGGAACGCGATCTGCACCTGCAGGTTCTCCAGCAGGAAGCCGGCGGCGTCGCCGACGAGGGCCTCCGACAGCGGGTGCTGCTCGAAGTCCTCGGCATCCATGAAGACGAAGTCCGCGCCGTCGCGGTACAGGTAGGTGGCGTCACGACGGTCGACGGTCGCGGTCTCCACCTTCACACCGGCGTTGAAGGTCTTGTCGACGACCTTGCCCGACAGCACATTCTTGAGCTTGGTGCGCACGAAGGCCGGGCCCTTGCCGGGCTTAACGTGCTGGAACTCGATGATCTGCCACAGCTGGCCCTCGATGTTGAGGACGAGACCGTTCTTGAAGTCGGCGGTAGATGCCACGGTGGGTACTGCTCCTAGCTCTCTGTCATCAGAGGATGGCCAGTTCCTTGGGGAACCGGGTAAGCAACTCAGGTGTGTGTGTCGTATCGCCGCTGACGACGAGCGTGTCCTCGATCCGGACACCGCCCCGGCCGGGCAGGTAGACACCGGGCTCCACGGTGACCACGGAGCCAGCAAGCAGTGTACCGGCGGCGGCGGAGTTGATTCCCGGCGCTTCGTGAATCTGCAGACCGACGCCGTGCCCGAGCCCGTGGGAGAACTGCTCGCCGTACCCGGCATCGACGATGACCTGCCGCGATGCCCGGTCGACGGCCGACAGCGTCGTGCCCGGCGCCAGCGCTTCCCGGCCGGCCCGCTGCGACGTCGCGACCAGGTCGTAGATGTCGCGCTGCCACTGCGCCACCGGCGACAGCACGAAGGTGCGCGTCATGTCGGAGTGGTAGCCCTCGACCAGCGCGCCGAAATCGATCTTGACGAAGTCACCGGCCGCCAGCACGGCCTCGGTGGGCCGGTGGTGCGGTATCGCCGAGTTGGCGCCCGTCGCGACGATGGTCTCGAACGACGGGCCGTCGGCGCCGTGGTCGAGCATCCGCGCCTCGAGTTCGCGGCCGACCTCCTTCTCGGTGCGGCCGGCACGCAGCCCACCCGATTCGACGAGATCTTTCAGTGCCGCATCGGCGGCCTCACAGGCCAGCCGCAGGATCGCGATCTCACCGGCGTCCTTGACCTCGCGCAGTACTTCGACCATGCCGGGCGCCCGGACGAGTTCGAGGTCGTCGCCACCGACCCGCTGCAGCGCCGCGTGGGCGTCGACGGTCATGACGTGGCTCTCGAAGCCCAGCCGCTTGATGCCGGCCGCCGCCGCGGCGCGCACGAGCTGAGGCGCACACGCCCGCTCGATGAGGATCTGTGCGTCGGGGGCCTGCTGCGCCGCCTGCGTCCGGTACCGCCCGTCGGTGGCGAGGATGGGCGTCTCCCCTTCAGTGGGAATCAGCAGTGCCGCGTTCGAGCCGGTGAATCCGGACAGATAACGCACGTTGACCAGGTCGGTTATCAGGATCGCATCCAGCTCGGCGGCCGCCAGGTGGCGACGCAGCATGTGGCGCCGGTGGGAAATTGTCACGATATGTGACGCTACTCGCTACGCTGTCTGCTCATGAGTAAGTGGTTGCTGCGCGGAATCGTCTTTGCGGCGTTGATGGTGATCGTCCGATTGCTGCAAGGCGCAATGATCGGTGCCTGGGAAAAACAGTCGCTGATCATCAGCGTCACGCTCGTCGTGCTGTACATCCTCGCTGCCTTTGCCTGGGGCGTCCTCGACGGCCAGAGCGACGCGAAGGCGCAGCCGGACCCCGACCGCCGCGAGGACCTGGCGATGGCCTGGCTGGTCGGCGGTCTGTTCGCCGGCGTCGTCAGCGGCTTCTTCTCCTGGCTCATCGGCCAGTTCTACGACAACATCTACGTCGACGCCCTGGCCGCCGAGCTCACCACCTTCGCCGCGTTCACCGCACTGATCGTCTTCGTGGGCGGCATCTGCGGTGTCTCGCTCGGCCGCTACCTGGTCGACCGCAACGCCCCGCCGCCGCCGAAGCACGACCACGCCGGTGAGAGCGAGCGCGCCGACACCGACGTCTTCGCCGCGGTCGCTGTCGCGGTCCCCGTCGAGGGTCACGAAGGCGAGACCGAGGTCATCGAGACCAGGCCCAAGACCAACCCCGAGTCCTGAGCAGCCACGCAAAAAGGCCGCGGCCCGTCATCAGACGGGCCGCGATCTTTTTTGCCGAAAAGTTGTAAGACTTCCGCGGCGTAACTGCTCCTACCTGTGAGAGCGGCTCAACCGGAGCCGCAAATCCCAAACAGGAGCACATCATGAACCGCACGAAGTTCGTCACCGCCGCAGCTGCCCTGGCGATGATCGCCCTCGGAACCGGAACAGGAACCGCGCAGGCCGCGTCGTCGATCGATACGACAAGCGACGCGGCGGGCGTCACGGTCCACATCAACTCGACCGGAAGTGAAGGCCTGTGCTTCTACTCCGCGGAGCCGTGGTTCGGATGGAAGTCGGTCAAGCCCCTGCCGGTGTACAAGGTGCCGTTCCAGCTGCAGGCAAACCAGAGCCACAATCTGTGGTTCCCGGGCATCCAGACCGGCACGACGTGGAAAGCCAAGGTCGAATGCCCGGTCGGCGGCACCGACTATTTCAACCCCGTCTACTGAGCGCAGCTCAGTCTTTCGCCACCACCGAGTAGGCGGCCGCCAGCAGCGAGGGGTCCGGGCCTTCGAGGCGGCCCGGCTTGGCCAGGCCGTCGAGCACCACGAAGCGCAGCACGCCCGAACGGGTCTTCTTGTCCCCCGCCATCGATTCCAGCAGTTGCGGGAAGGCGTCGGCGTCGTAGCTGACCGGCAGGCCCAGCGCGGTGAGCACCCGGCGGTGGCGGTCCGCGGTGTCGTCGTCGAGGCGTCCGGCAAGCCGGCCGAGCTCGGCGGCGAACACCAGGCCCACCGACACGGCGGCGCCGTGCCGCCACTGGTAGCGCTCCCGGCGCTCGATGGCGTGCGCCAAAGTGTGGCCGTAGTTGAGGATTTCGCGCAGTGCCGATTCCTTCTCATCGGCGGCGACCACCTCGGCCTTGACGGCGATGGCACGGCGGATGAGTTCGGGCAGGACGGTGCCGGCGGGGTCCAGCGCGGCCTCCGGGTCGGCCTCGATGAGGTCCAGGATCACCGGGTCGGCGATGAAGCCGGCCTTCACGATCTCGGCCATGCCGGCGATGATCTCGTTGCGCGGCAACGATTCCAGCGTCGCGAGGTCGACCAGCACGGCCAGCGGCTGGTGGAATGCGCCGACGAGGTTCTTGCCGGCGTCGGTGTTGATGCCGGTCTTGCCGCCGACGGCGGCGTCGACCATGCCGAGCAGCGTCGTGGGCACGTGCACGATGTCCACGCCGCGCAGCCAGGTGGCGGCGGCGAACCCCGCGACGTCGGTGGCCGCGCCGCCGCCGAGGCTGACGATGGCGTCCTTGCGGTCGATCCCGATGCGCCCCAGCACTTCCCAGATGAACCCGACAACGGGCAGTTCCTTGCCCGCCTCGGCGTCCGGGATTTCGATGCGGTGCGCGTCGATTCCGCCCGCCGCCAAGTAACTACGGATCGCCTCGGCGGTCTCGTTCAGCACCGGCTGGTGCAGGATGGCGACGCGGTGCCGGCCCTGCAGGACGCGGCCGAGGTCGCCGAGCAGACCGGTCCCGATGATCACCGGGTACGGCCGGTCGACGTTCACCTCGACGACGACGGGTTCAGTCATTGCGAGCCTTTCAATCGTTTCGCCAGTGCCGCAGGGCTCGGCGGGGCCTCGGTGGTCGGTCCGGGGTTCAGGACCGTGGGCAGCCGGCGCCACGCCGAGCGGCGGCGGCGCCGGGAGTGCTCGTCGCAGCGCGGCTGCTCGAGCCGGTGCACGATGTGGCGGACCACCGCACCGGGATTGCGTCGGTTGGTGTTCACGCGGAGGGTGGCGACCTGCCGGAACAGCGGCACGCGCTGCGCCATCAGCTCGCGGTATTTGGCGCCCGGGTCGTCGCCGGCGAGCAGCGGGCGTCCGCCGCCCGCGGTGCGCCGAACGCCTTCTGCCGCACTGATTTCCAGGTAGACGACGGTATGGCCGACGAGCGCTTCCCGCACCTCCGGGGTCGTCACCGCGCCACCGCCGAGCGACACGACGCCGTCGTGTTCGGCGAGCGCGTCGCGGATCACGTCGGCTTCGATCTTGCGGAACACCGGTTCACCTTCGGCGAAGATGTCGGCGATGCTGCGACCGGTGGTCTCGACGATCTTGGCGTCGGTGTCGAGCATCGGCACCTGCAGCGCCTTCGCCAACCGTCGACCGATCGTCGACTTGCCCGAACCGGGCATGCCGACCAGTACAGCCTTGGGCGCCATCGGGTTATCCGGACATCTGCGGTTCGCGCTCATGCACCGCACGCAGGTAGTTCTCGACGTTGGCGCGCGTCTCGGCCAGCGAGTCGCCGCCGAACTTGTCCAGCGCGGCCCGGGCCAGCACCAGTGCCACCATGGCCTCGACGACCACACCGGCCGCGGGCACGGCGCACACGTCGGAACGCTGGTGGATGGCGACGGCCTCTTCGCCGGTGGCCATGTCGACGGTCGCGAGCGCGCGTGGCACGGTCGAGATCGGCTTCATCGCGGCGCGGACCCGCAGCGGCTGGCCGTTGGTCATGCCGCCTTCCAGACCGCCGGCGCGGTTGGTGGAGCGGGTGATGCCGTCGGCGCCCGGGTAGATCTCGTCGTGTGCGACGCTGCCGCGGCGCCGTGCGGTCTCGAAGCCGTCACCGATCTCGACGCCCTTGATGGCCTGGATGCCCATGACGGCGGCGGCCAGCTGGCTGTCCAGCCGGTTGTCACCGCTGATGAACGAGCCGAGGCCGACGGGCAGTCCGCTGACCACCACCTCGACGACACCGCCGAGGGTGTCGCCGTCCTTCTTGGCGGCCTCGATCTCGGCGATCATGGCTTCCTCGGCGGTCTTGTCGAAGGCACGCACCGGGCTGTCATCGATGGCCTCCAGATCCTCGGGCTGCGGGACCGGGCCGTCGTAGGGCTTCGATGCGCCGATGGAGATGACGTGCGAGACGACGTCCACGCCGAGGGCCTGCTTCAGGAACGCGCGGGCGACGGTGCCGGCCGCGACGCGGGCCGCGGTCTCGCGGGCACTGGCGCGCTCGAGCACCGGGCGGGCGTCGTCGAAGCCGTACTTGAGCATGCCGGCGTAGTCGGCGTGCCCGGGCCGGGGCCGGGTGAGCGGCTCGTTACGCGCGGTGTTGGCCAGCGCCTCCGGGTCGACCGGGTCGGAGGCCATGACGGTCTCCCACTTGGGCCACTCGGTGTTGCCGATCTGGATGGCGATCGGGCCGCCGAGCGTCTGGCCGTGCCGAACGCCGCCGAGCAGCGTGACTTCGTCCTTTTCGAACTTCATCCGGGCACCGCGGCCATAGCCGAGACGACGCCGCTGCAACTGCGTGGCGATGTCGTCCGAGGTCACCGAGAGACCGGCCACCATGCCTTCGAGCATGGCCACCAGGGCACGACCGTGGGATTCACCTGCTGTGGTCCATCGCAACACGTGTCCCATTGTCCCATGAGGGGGTTTACCGGCTGAAATCCGTCAGCCCAGGCTGCATTGCAGCAGCACGGTGTCGATGTCGCGGCCGTGTTTGTGCCCGACCTGCCGCAGTCGGCCGGCCTCGTCGAAACCCACCTTCTTGTGCAGTGCGACGGACGACGGGTCGCCGCTGTCGGCGATCACCGCGATGACCTCACGCACGCCGGCGGCGCGGGCGGCGTCCAGCAGCGCGCCGAGGAGTTCCTTGCCGGCACCCTGTCCGGTGGCCCACGGCGCCAGGTAGATCGAGTCCTCCACCGTGCCCTGATAGGCCGGCCGGGATTTCCAGGGCAAGCAGTACGCGTACCCCGCGACCTTGCCCTCGCGCTCGACGACGAGGAACGGCAGCCCGGCGGCGAAGACCTTGGCGAACCGCGCCTGCCACTCCTCGGCCGTGGGCGGCTCGAGCTCGAACGACGCCACGCTGTTGCGTACGTAATGCGCGTAGATGTCGGCGATCGCGGGCAGGTCGGCGGTGGTGGCGGTGCGGGTGGTCATGGTGAGGCAAAGGTACCGAGCGCGACGGCCGCGGCGCTCGCCAGGCACATCGACGGTCCGTGTGGCACGGTGCGTCCGGCTCGCCGCACGAGGATCAGCGCCGCGTACCCCGCGGTCAGCAGCGGCGCCCCGATCGCGGCGAGCACCCACACGCCGGCGCCGCACATGCCGGTCAATGCGCCGAGGCCGAGTGCGAGTTTGACGTCGCCGCCGCCCATCGCCCGTGGGCTGAGCAGGTGGATCAGGAGGTAGAGCGCGAACAAAGCCGCGGCCCCCAACGCCGCGGCAGTCCCCTTGCCCGTGATCACGCCGGCCGCGACGATCACCGCGGCGCCCGGCAGCGTCAGCCAGTTCGGCAGCCGTCGCTCGCGGAGGTCATAGGCACACAACGCGATCATCCAGGCACCAATAGCCAAGCCCGCCCCCATCTTTCGAGGCTAAGGGCGTTGCGCAGGGCGTCCCGACACGAATGTTCCACAGGGTGCCGGCCAGGGAAGTACCACGTCGATTGCACTCACGGACTTCTTGGGCCCCAATTTTCGGCTCTACCAGCCGAGCCGCGCACAAAACTGGATTCAGGACGCCGCGAGCGCCGCCGCCATCACCTCGCGGGGCGCGGGCATCCCGGTGAACTGCTCCACCTGGGCGTAGGCCTGGTTCAGCAGCATCTGCAGGCCGCTGACCACCCGGCCACCGGCCGCGGAAACGGCGGCGGCCAGCGGCGTCGGCCACGGGTCGTAGATGGCGTCGAGCAGCACGGCGGTGTCGGCCACGGTCCCGGAGATCTCACCCGCCACCGCGGCAGGCAGTGTATTGACCACCACGCCAAGGGAATTCAGCTTCTCGCCGAGGGCTACCCAGCGCGTCGCGACGCCCAGCCGCTCCCCCAGCTCCACGAGTGCCCCGGCCTTGTCGGCATTGCGGGCAACGATCGCCAGGTCCCGCACACCGAGTTCGGCCAAGGCCACGACGGCCGCGGGCGCGGTGCCGCCGGAGCCCAGCACCGCCGCCGCTCCGGATACCTCGCCCAGGGCGCCGACGACGCCGTCGACGTCGGTGTTGTCGGCGCGCCAGCCGCCGTCGATCCGTACCAGGGTGTTGGCCGAGCCGACGAGCTCAGCGCGCGGCGTGCGTTCGGTCGCGAAGCGCAGCGCCGCGAACTTGCCGGGCATCGTGACCGAGACCCCGACCCATTCCGGGCCGAAACCGCCCACCAGGCCGGGCAATTGTTCCTCGGTGCACTCGATGCGGTCGTAGGTCCAGTCGGTCAGCCCGAGCTCCCGGTAGGCCGCCAGGTGCAGCTGCGGGGACCGCGAATGCGCGATGGGCGAACCCAGAACCGCGGCTCTCATCGCGCACTGTCGAGCACGCCGTTGCGTTTGGCGAGCTCGATGCTGGCGAGGTGCTGCTGGTAGTCGCGGGTGAAGACCGTGGTGCCCTGCAGGTCGATGGTCACGAAGTACAGCCAGTCCCCCGGCGCCGGGTCCTGCGCCGCGACGACGGCGGGCTGGCCGGGCGAGCAGATCGGCGTGACCGGAAGTCCTTCGCGCGCATAGGTGTTCCATGGCGTCGGCTGTTCGCGGTCGGCGTCGGTGGTGGCCACTTCCTGCCGGTCCAGCGGGTAGTTCACCGTCGAGTCGAACTGCAGCCTGCGATGGTCTGGGGTCGCCAGCCGGTTGTAGATGACGCGGGCCACCTTGGCGAAGTCCTGCGGGTTGGACTCGCGCTGCACCAGCGATGCCACGATGAGGATCTGGTACGGGTTCAGGTTGGCGGCGGCGCCGGCATCGAGCAGGCCACCCTTTTCGTACTGGTGACCGCTTGCGCTGATCAGGCTCGCCAGAATCGACGTCGGCGTGCCGGCCGGGTCGACGTTCCAGGTGCCGGGCGCGATGAGGCCCTCGAGCCTGCGGTGGTCGGGGCCCAGCGACTTCACCGGTCCGGCCGCCCAGCTCGGCACGAGCAACGCCGAGATGTCGGCGGCACCGGCGGCCTTCTTCAGCTCGTCGGCGGACACGCACTTGCGCTTGCCGTCCAGGTCGACGCAGGAAGCCGCCGAGATCAGGCTGAAGATGCCCTGGTTGATCTTGTTGGTCTTGACGTCGGTGGTGTCGTCGAGTTGGCGGCCCTCCGGGATCACCAGGCGGCCCACCCGATTGTTCTTCTCGGTGAGCCGGGACACCGCGTTGGCGGCCGAGATCTCGGTGCGCAGCTTGTAGAACCCGGGCTGAATCTCGGTCATCGCCTTGTTGCCCTCGGCGGCCAGGACGAACGTCTTCACGTTCGCCACGACGCCGTGATCGAACAGGGTCTGCCCGATCGCGGTGGTCGAGTCGCCCTGATGCACCTCGACGACGAGGTCGTTGTTGCCGTCACCGGAGTAGTCGTTGCCCGAGCCGAAGATGCCGTGCCACAGCCGGGAGCCGAGGAACACCGCGCTGACCACGACGACGATGAACACCGTCAACGCCACCATGCTGCGGCGCCGGCGGCGCTTGCGGTTGCGCTCGGCGCGGACCCGCTCGGCCCGGCTCATGCCGCGGCGCGGCCGGCCCACCGATTCGGGCTTGATGCGGGTGCTGCTGCCCCACTCGTCGTCGTCGCCCGGGGCGTCCGGGCGCATGTCCTCGGCCGGAGTCATTCGCCGACCTCGCGCTCTGCGGCGGCCAGCACCGAGCGGCGCATGTCCAGCCAGTTCTGCAGGATGCCGACGGCGGCCACCTGATCGATCATCTGACGTTGCCCCTTCGCACGCACCCCGGCCTCCCGCAGCGAGCGCTGCGCGGTGACCGTCGTCAGCCGTTCGTCGGCCATCCGTACCGGAGTCGGGGCCACCCGCACCGCCAGGGCGTCGGCCACCTCGATCGCGTCCCGCGCCGAGCTGCTCGCCCGGTCCTTCAGTGTGCGCGGCAGCCCGACGACGATCTCGACCGCCTCCTGCTCACCGGCCAGCTTCACCAGCCGGCCCAGGTGCTTGTCGGTCTTGTCGCGACGCACCGTCTCCAGCGGCGTCGCGAGGATGCCGTCGGGGTCGCACACCGCGACACCGATCCGCACCGTGCCGACGTCGATGCCCAGCCGGCGGCCGCGACCGGGGTCGTCGGCGCCGGGGCGGTCGGGCATGCGGTCGGTATCAGCCAAAGCTAGCTCCGGCCCAGTTCAGCGCGTAGCGCGGCCAGACCCGCGTCGATACCCGCTGCCCCCTTACCGGAACCCTGTGCCAGATCGGCCTTTCCACCACCACGGCCACCGACGGCGGCGCCCAGCTGCTGCACCAGTTCGTTGGCCTTGAACCCGAGGTCCTGCGCGGCGGCGTTGACGGCCACCACGTACGGCACCGACTCGCCCGAGTCGGCGATCAGCGCGATCACCGC
Source organism: Mycolicibacterium sp. TY81 (assembly GCF_018326285.1). Classification (NCBI taxonomy): domain Bacteria; kingdom Bacillati; phylum Actinomycetota; class Actinomycetes; order Mycobacteriales; family Mycobacteriaceae; genus Mycobacterium; species Mycolicibacterium sp. TY81. Next base: position 1,960,698 of record NZ_AP023362.1, on the reverse strand, counting down.
GGGCTCCGAGCCGAGCTTGCCCTTGATGTCGCCGACCAGGGTGCGCAGGTCACCACCGGAGATGCCGCCGGCCATCCGCTGGGCGACGACGCGGACCTTGCCGATGACCTCGGCACCGGCCGCGGCGTCGGCGGCGGCCGCCTTGGCACCGGCCAGGCGGACCTTGTCGAGTTCCTTCTCGGCGGCCTTGAGCTTCTCGACCAGGGTGGCGACGCGGGCGGGCACCTCTTCCGAGGGCACCTTCAGCGACGCGGCCAGGCCGGCCATCAGCGCACGTTCCTTGGCGAGGTGCCGGAACGACTCGAGCCCGACATAGGCCTCGACACGACGCACACCCGAACCCACCGACGACTCACCGAGGATCGTCACCGGGCCGATCTGCGCCGAGCGCTCGACGTGCGTACCACCGCACAGCTCCAGCGAGAACGGGCCGCCGATCTCGACGACGCGGACCTCGTCCGGGTAGGACTCGCCGAACATCGCCATGGCGCCCATCGCCTTGGCCTTCTCCAGCTTCTCGTGGAAGGTGTGCACCTCGAAGTCGGCCTGCACGGCCTCGTTGGTGACTTCCTCCACTTCGGTGCGCTGTGCGTCGCTCAACGCGCCCTGGTAGTTGAAGTCGAAGCGCAGGTAGCCCGGCCGGTTCAGCGAACCAGCCTGAACGGCGCCCGGGCCCAGCACCTGTCGCAGCGCGGCGTGCACCATGTGCGTGCCGGAGTGGCCCTGCGTGGCACCGCGGCGCCAGGTCGGGTCGACGGCGGCGGTGACGGTGTCGCCTTCGACGAACTCGCCGGACTCGACGTTGACGGTGTGCACCCACAGCGATTTGGCGATCTTCTGCACATCAGTGACCGCGGCCTTGGCGGTGGCCGACGACCCGGTGCCGGTGATCGTTCCGGTGTCGGCGATCTGGCCACCCGATTCGGCGTACAGCGGCGTCCGGTCCAGCACGAGCTCGACGCGATCCGAGCCCTCACTGCCGTGCGTCACCACCGGCACCCGCTTGCCGTCCACGAAGATGCCGAGAATCCGTGCCTCGGAGGTCAATTCGTCGAAACCGGTGAACTCGGTGGGGCCGGCGTCGACCAGGTCGCGGTAGGCGGACAGGTCGGCGTGCGCGTGCTTGCGGGCAGCGGCGTCGGCCTTGGCGCGGGCGCGCTGCTCGGCCATCAGGCCCCGGAAGCCCTCTTCGTCGACGGTCAGGCCGGCTTCGGCCGCCATCTCCAGCGTCAGCTCGACCGGGAAACCGTAGGTGTCGTGCAGCGTGAAGGCGTCACTACCGGAGACGACGGTCTTGCCGGCGGCCTTGGTGGCGGCCGCCGCGTCCTCGAACAGCCGCGAACCCGACGCGAGGGTGCGGTTGAAGGCGGTCTCCTCGGCTACCGCGATGCGGTTGATGCGCTCGAAGTCGGTGACCAGCTCCGGGTACGACGGACCCATCGTGTCGCGCACGGTGGCCATCAGGTCGCTCATGATCGGCTGCTCGACACCGAGCAGCTTGGCGGCGCGGATGATGCGGCGCAGCAGGCGGCGCAGCACGTAGCCGCGGCCCTCGTTACCCGGGGTGACGCCGTCGCCGATGATGATCGCGGCGGTGCGGCTGTGGTCGGCGATGACGCGGTAGCGCACATCGTCGGCGTGGTTGCCCACGCCGTAGTGGCGCGGCGCCACCGAGGCGACCATGTCGATCACCGGGCGGACCAGGTCGGTCTCGTAGACGTTGTCGACACCCTGCAGCAGGCAGGCGATGCGCTCGACACCCATGCCGGTGTCGATGTTCTGGCGCGGCAGCGGGCCGAGGATTTCGAAGTCGGTCTTGCTGGTGCCCTCGCCGCGCTCGTTCTCCATGAACACGAGATTCCAGATCTCGATGTAGCGGTCCTCGTTGGCCTCGGGACCACCGTCGATGCCGTACTCGGGGCCGCGGTCGTAGTAGATCTCCGAACACGGGCCGCAGGGCCCCGGGATACCCATGGACCAGTAGTTGTCGGCCTTGCCGCGGCGCTGGATGCGCTCGGGCGGCAGACCGGCGATCTCCTCCCACAGCCCGATGGCCTCGTCGTCATCGAGATAGACGGTGGCCCAGAGCTTTTCGGGATCGAAGCCGTAGCCGCCCTCGGACACCGGGTTGGTCAGCAGGTCCCAGGCGAGCGCGATGGCGCCACGCTTGAAGTAGTCGCCGAACGAGAAGTTGCCGGCCATCTGGAAGAACGTGTTGTGCCGGGTGGTGATGCCGACCTCGTCGATGTCCGGTGTGCGGATGCACTTCTGGACGCTGGTTGCCTTGTCATACGACGGGGTGCGGTCGCCCAGGAAATACGGCACGAACTGCACCATGCCGGCGTTGACGAACAACAGGTTCGGATCGTCCAGGATCACCGATGCGCTCGGCACCTCGGTGTGGCCCGCTTTCACGAAATGATCGAGGAATCGTTTCCTGATCTCGTGTGTCTGCACGTGCTGTTGTCCTTCTGTTGTCCGTCTGGGGACCGGGTAGTTGCCCGGATAACAGTACCGGTCGGCCTTGTGCGCAGCGCCGCCGCGGCGGACAGTTGTGTCTATCCGGTGGCGCCACCGGAGCGCCGCCCTGAACAAAGAGGGGGTGGACCGTGTTCGCACGTTCTACCACGATGATGGCGAGCCCTGACCAGATCGATGACGGCATTGCCTATATCCGCGACGAGGTCATGCCCGTGCTGCAGGAACTTCCCGGTTCCATCGGCCTGTCTCTGCTGGTCGACCGGGAATCCGGCCGGTGCATCGCCACCAGCGCGTGGGAGTCCGAGGACGCCCTGCATTACAGCGCCGGCGAGGGCCGCCGGCTCCGCAATCTCGCCGCCGAACGCTTCGGTGGCGGCGCCCCGCTGGTCGAGGAGTGGGAGATCGCCGTTCTGCACCGTGAGCACGGTAACGGCGCGTGTGTGCGGGCCACCTGGCTCACCGTGCCGCCGGATCTCATGGAGGCCGGCATCGACTACTACCGCGACACCGTGCTGCGGCAGATCGAGCACCTGCCGGGGTTCTGCAGCGCCAGCCTGCTCGTCGACCGCGGTTCGGGCCGTGCGGTGTCGTCGGCGTCCTTCCGCACCCGCGAGTTGATGGCGGACTACTGGCAGCAGGCCACGGCACTGAAGGTCGAATCGGTGCAGGCCGCCGGGGCGTCGGAGATCGCCGACTGCGCATTCGATCTCGCGATCGCCCACCTGCGGGTACCCGAACTGGTCTAGCGCTTGCGCCGGATGATGGCGCGCAGCTTCTCCAACCGGCCGCCGATCTCGCGTTCCGCCCCGTACGCGGTGGGCCGGTAGTAGTCGACCCCGACCAGCTCATCGGGTGGATACTGTTGCGCCGCAACACCACCCGGGTGGTCGTGGGCGTACTTGTAGCCCTGGGCGTGGCCGAGTGCGGCGGCACCGGCGTAGTGCCCGTCGCGCAGATGCGCGGGCACCATGCCGGCCTTGCCGGCCTTGATGTCGGCCATCGCCGCGCCGAGGGCGACGGTCACCGCGTTGGATTTCGGCGCCGTCGCCAGGTGCACCGTCGCGTGGGCCAGGGTCAGTTGGGCCTCCGGTAGCCCGATGAGCTGCACGGTCTGCGCGGCGGCGACGGCGATCGGCAGGGCCGTCGGATCGGCGATGCCGATGTCCTCGCTGGCCAGGATCATCAGCCGGCGAGCGATGAAGCGCGGGTCCTCCCCCGCGGTCAGCATCCGCGCCAGGTAGTGCAGCGCGGCGTCGACGTCCGAGCCGCGCACCGATTTGATGAACGCGCTGACGACGTCGTAGTGCTGGTCCCCGTCGCGGTCGTAGCGCACGGCAGCCTTGTCGAGGGACTGCTCGATGACTTCAATGGACACCGGCCCGTCTCCGGCCGTCTCGGCGGCGACCTCGAGCGCCGTCAGCGCCCGCCGCGCATCACCCGCCGACAGCGTCACGAGCAGCTCGACGGCGTTGTCGTCGACCTCGACGGCACCGCCCAGACCGCGCGGATCGGTGATCGCCCGCTGCACGACGGTCCGGACGGCGTCGGCCGTGAGCGGTTGCAGCTGCAGGATCAGCGAGCGCGACAGCAGTGGGGCCACCACCGAGAACGACGGATTCTCGGTGGTCGCCGCCACCAGCAGCACGACCCGGTTCTCGACGGCCGCCAGCAGGGCGTCCTGCTGCGTCTTGGAGAAGCGGTGCACCTCGTCGATGAACAGCACGGTCTGACGGCCGTGAATCGCGCCTCGACGTGCTTCTTCTATCACCGCGCGGACGTCCTTGACGCCGGCCGACAGCGCCGACAGCGCCTCGAACCGGCGGCCGGTGGCCCCGGAGATCAGCGACGCCAGGGTGGTCTTGCCGGTGCCGGGCGGCCCGTACAGGATGACGCTCGCCGCGCCCGAGCCTTCGACCAGGCGGCGCAGCGGCGAACCCGGCTTGAGCAGGTGATCCTGGCCGACGACCTCGTCGAGGCCGGCGGGCCGCATCCGCACCGCCAATGGTGCCTGGGTGGGGGCGGCGGACGATACGTCGGGTTCGCCCCCTACGTCGAACAGCCCATCAGACACGGTTCAGGCTTACCACGCCGCACCGACCGGCGGTTCAGTCGGCAGGTGCGGTCACGAAGTCGATGAGTTCCTCGACCCGTCCGATCAGCGCGGGTTCGAGGTCGTTCCAGTCCCGCACCCGGCCCCGGATGCGCTGCCACGCGTGGGCGATGTCGGCCTGGTCGGCGTGCGGCCAGCCGAGCGCGTCGCACACGCCGTGCTTCCATTCGATGCCGCGCGGGATGACGGGCCACGCCTCACGCCCGATGCGGGCGGGTTTGACGGCCTCCCAGATGTCGATGAACGGGTGGCCCACGACCAGCGTGTGCTCGCCGCCCGGACCACGGCGCACCTGTTCGGCGATCCGGGCCTCCTTCGAGCCCGACACCAGGTGGTCGACGAGCACGCCGAGCCGGCGGCCCGGTCCCGGCTGGAACTCGCGCACGATGGCGGCCAGGTCGTCGACACCGCCGAGGTACTCGACGACCACGCCCTCGACCCGCAGATCGTGTCCCCACACCTGCTCGACGAGTTCGGCGTCGTGGCGGCCCTCCACGTAGATGCGGCTGGCCAGCGCGGTGCGGGCCCGATGTCCTTGCACGGCAACCGAACCCGAGGCGGTGCGGGTGGGCGCGGCCGGCGCGGTGCGCTTGGGCGCGGTGAGGATGACGGGATTGCCGTCGACCAGATAGCCCGGGCCTATGGGGAACGGCTTGCGGTAGCCGTCGAAGTCCTCGAGGACCATGCGGCCGTACTCGACCGAGATCACGGCGCCCACGAAGCCGGTCGTGGCGCACTCCACCACGAGCCCCTTCTCGGCGGGCTGCTCGGTAGAACGCTTCCTGGCGTTCGGGTTGCGGGCCAGTACATCGGATCCGTATCGGTCGCTCACGGCACCGATCCTAGGAACGATCGCGGGCCAGATCCGGTTGCGCCACCCGTGTTTTCGTCACAGACCGGTTACGGGGCCTTCTCGACCTTGATGTCACAGGTGATGCGCTCACCGTCGACTTTCACGATCTTCATGTGTGCGACGTACTGGACCTTGCGCGGACCGGTGAAGTGGCAGTCGAACTGGGCACCCTTGGTGGCCTCCACGTCGGACGGACACTTCACGTCGGTGGGGGTGAACTTGTTCTGATCCGACACCAGCTTGACCACCTGTTTGGCGGCGTCGTCGGCCTTGACCGTGGTTTTCGAGCTACACCCGGCCGGTGCCAGGGCCACCAGACCCAGTAGCACCGCTGCCCCCACCCGTACGCGCATCATGGGCGCGATCGTGCTCTATCGCCGTGACCGCGTCAACGCGCCGCGCGGGAGGCGCCCGCCTCGTCCACCGCCGTGTGGATGAACCGCATCTTCTCGAGCACCGCGGCCGGCAGCACGAACGGGTACAGATCCTCTTTGCCCATCGACCGGTTGACCATGTTCAACGCCCAGGCCAGCGGCAGCCAGAGCTCGATCAGGGTGTCAAATCCGCTGGGGCCCAGCACCCGCCGCTCGAAGGTGGCGCCGGCGGGCGCGAAACCGAAGGCCGCCGCGGTGTCGAGGGCGTCCCGGATGTGCAGATAGTGCGCGAACGTCTCGGCCCAGTCCTCGGCCGGATGCATCGTGGCGTACGACGACACGTACTGCTCTTCCCACCCGGCGGGCGCACCGTCGCGGTAGTGCCGGTCCAGCGCCGCCTGGTAGTCGGCGTCGGGGTCCCCGAACAATTCGGTGAACCGCGCGAGGGCATCGGGCGACGGCTCCACCAGTCGGTAGAAGTAGTAGTGCCCGATCTCGTGGCGGAAGTGGCCCAGCAGCGTCCGGTACGGCTCGGCCATGGCGATGCGCAGCTGTTCGCGGTGCACGTCGTCGCCCTCGGCGAGGTCCAGGGTGATGACGCCGTTCTGGTGCCCGGTGAACACCTGTTGCTGCTCGCTGGACAACAGGTCGAAGGCCAGGCCCTCGGTCGACAGGCCCAGCTCCGTCAGTTCGGCGATCAGCCGGCGTTTGGCCTGCTCGGCGACGGCGAAGGCCGCCAGCGCCTTGGTGTCGTCGTCATTGGGGCGCGTCCGGGTCAACGCGCAGGATGGGCACAGCTGCCGCACCGGTTCGATCCGGACCAGCCAGTTGCATTGCGCCAGATGAAGATTCGCGCACAGCTGGTAGTCGGTCGAGGCCACCGCTCCGGCGTGGTCGCTGTCGCCGGTACCGTCCGGCGGCGCGATCACCAGCAGCGCCATGTCGTCCAGCGAGAACCCCAGGGCGCTGCCGCAGCCCAGGCACACCGAGTTCTCGAAGGCCAGCCGCTGGCCGCAGTTGGGGCAGTTGAAGTCACGCACGCAGTTCGCCTCCCGCAATAGGTGCGACGTCGACGGAGACGTCGATGATGCTGCTCTCGGAGTCGGTGTAGATGATGCCGCGCAGCGGCGGCACGTCGGCGTAGTCGCGCCCGAACCCGACCACGATGTAGCGTTCGTCGACCATCTGGTCGTTGGTCGGGTCCAGCCCCAGCCAGTTGTTCTGCGGCGTCCACACTGACGCCCAGGCGTGGGTGGCATCGATTCCCACCATACGTTCTTTGCCCGGCGGCGGGTCGGTGGCCAGATACCCCGAAACATAGCTGGCGGCAAGACCGTTCGCGCGCAGGCAGGCGATGGCCAGGCGGGCGAAGTCCTGGCACACCCCTTCGCGGGCGGCCAGGACCTCCGCGACCCGGGTGGACACCGTCGTCGACCCGGACCGGTAGGTGAAGTCGGCGAAGATGCGCGAGTTCAGGTCGCGCAGCACCTCGATCAGCGGACGGCCCGGCACGAAACTCGGTGCGGCGTAATCCCGCACCTCGTCGGTGATCTCGGCGGGTTGCAGGTCGAGCACGAATTCGGTGGCCAGCGCTCCGTCCGGCCCGGCCGGCCGGGACTGCTCCCACGGCGCCAGCGCCGCACCTGCGGCGTACCACTCGGCGGGCGGCGGGTCGACCTCCACGATGCTGCGTCCCGTCACGACGAGTTCGTGATGTGGTTGTGTCACATGGAAATACGAGCTGATGTTGCCGTACGCGTCCCGGCTCGTGGAACGGTCGGCAGGTTCGGGGTCGATGTTGAGCCGGTACGACTGGCAACGCTGCTGACCGCTGTCGCGCGGGGTGAGGAATCCGCGGCCGTACGAGCTGGTGACAACGTCGGAGTAGCGGTACTGCGTGCGATGGGTGATCTGGTACTCGCGGCTCATGGCATCTGCCGCCGTTCGTCGGGGCCCCACAGCGGCTGCATGCCACTCGGGAGGGCCAGGTGCGCGGCACGGATCAGCTCGGACAACTCCCGCAGATCGGTGTGCATACCGTCGAGCAGCTCGGCGAGTTCAGTGCGCCGCCCGTCGTCGGTGACGTGCTCGAGGTCGGCCGGATCCTGGCGTCGCAGGCGGGCGGCGATCTCGTCGATCATCCGTTCCGGGCGGGTCGATCCTGTGGAGGACGGCAGTGCCCGCAGGTCGGTGCGCAGGCGCTCGAACTGGAAGGCCAGCGACCGCGGGTTCTCCTCGTCGAACAGCACCAGGTCGGCGATGGCTGCCACGCTCACCTGTCCCAGCATGCGCCTGCGGTACATCACCGCCGATTCACACACCACGAGCACGGACTCGCTGACGGTCCGTTCGGTCTCGGCGCCGTGGGCGGTGGTGAGGGTGGCCCGCAGCAGCGCGGTCAGGCCGAGACCGCGCTCGATGCGCTTGCCGATGTCCATCATCGTCCAGCCCACGTCACGCACCATGGATTCGGCCGCCACGCCGGAGAGGGCCAGCATCCCCGCCAGGGTCTGGCTGGGCGCGGTCGACAGGTACGCCTCCCCCTTGGTCTTCGAATCCGGCGGCGGCAGTGCGGTGCCCTGGCGCTGCCGAGCGCGGTCGGACGGCTGCAGCACCGCGCGTTCGACGGCGGCGAGCACCATCCAGGTGTCGTTCGACATCTGGTCGCGGACGGCGCGCGCGGCCAGGCCCAGCCGTTCGACGGACTGCGCCAGCGAGCCCGGACGGTGCCGGTCGGCGGTGAGTGCCCACAGCGTGGTCGGCGTGATGGCCAGTTGTTCGGCGTAGTCGCCGTCGGCGCCGGTGTCGGTGCCGGTGATCTGGCCCAGTGCGGTCAGTAGTACCGGCACGCAATCACTGCCGCCGAGGTCCCGCCGGTAGCGGAATTCGTGGTAGCGCTCGCGGGTGACGGTGAGCAGCCGGGCGGTGAACTCGGCACGTTCGGCGTACCGGCCCAGCCAGAACAGGTCGGAGAGCACACGCGGCGAGCTCACCGCGCGGGTCGGGCTCGCCGTCATGGCCGGCAGCTCGACGGCCTGCGTCTGCACCACCGCGGCCCGGTCGGGCGATCGCACCCAGACATCCTTGGCCGCAACGGTTTCCATGCCGTAGGCGGCGTGCCCGCGGGCCAGCACGTAACCCAGCCCACCGATCATCGGCGCGTATCCCCCGCGCTGGGCGACGGTGAACAGCCGCATCCCGACGCTGTCGGCGGACAGTCCGCTGGGCAGCAGATCCACGGGGGCCGTGGAGAACTCGGGCAGTTCCTGGCCCATCCATTGCCACGGGGCGGCGGAGATCCGGGCCGCCAGCGCGGCCCGCTTGGCGCTGGACAGGGCGGGGCCGACGATCGCCGGTCCGCCGGTCACCGGCCTGATCAACAGGGTGGACAGTTTGCTCAACAGGTGCGAACGTTCGGCGTCGATGCCGCCCCAGAAACATCGGGCGCTCGGCAGTTCCGGGGTCTCCCCGGTGAGCAGTTCGGCCAGCTCCGGCAGGAAGCGGGCGATACCCGGGCTTTCGAGGATGCCGCTGCCGAGGGTGTTCACCACCGTCACCGCCCCGCGGCGCAGCACCTCGACGAGGCCGACGACACCGAGCCGGGAATCCGGACGCAGGTCCAAGGGATCGACGTACTCGGCGTCCACCCGGCGCAGTACGACGTCGACCCGTTTGAGGGTGCCGAGCGAGCGCATCCAGAGATTGCCGTCACGCACCACGAGGTCGGCGCTCTCGACCAACGGGAAACCCAACACGCCGGCCAGGTAGGCCTGGTCGAAGGCGGTCTCGGAGTGGCTGCCGGGGCTGAGGACGACGACCACCGGCTCGCGCGCGGCTTCCGGTGCCGCATCGATCAGTGCCAGCCGCAGGGCCTGTGCCCAAGGCGACGCCGGGCGCGGCGCCATCTTCTCGTACAGCTCGGGCACCGCGTGCGCGACGACCCGCCGGTCGGCGAGCGCATACCCGGCGCCCGACGGCGCCTGCGTCCAGTCCGCGTTCACCGCGAAGCCACCGTCGCGATGGCGGCTGACGTCGCAGCCGTGCAGGAACAGCTGGTGGCGGCCCGGCACCGTGATGCCGCGGGCCGCCCGCACGTAACCGGGATGGGCGTACAACAACTCCGGCGGCAGCACGCCGGAGGTGATGGCGCGGCGCGCGCCGTACAGGTCGGTGAGCACCGCGTCGAGCAGGCGGGAACGTTGCACCAATCCGGATTCGAGGGTGCGCCAGTCGGCCGCGGACAACACCAGCGGCAGGGCGTCGAGCTGCCAGGTGTCCACCACCGGCGTGCCGTCGATATCGGTGACGGTCTCGCCGTCCCGGTCGACCTGCACATAGCTGATGCCGTCGTTGTCGACGAGTTCCCGGACGACGCCACGCAGCTGGTCCAGGCCGGCCCGACCGCGGTCGCGGACGCAGTCGGTCAGCTCCTGCCAGGCCGGCCGGATCGCGCCCGACTCATCGACCAGCTCGTCGTAACCGACACCGGCCACGTCGCGGACGTCGAACAACGGCTCCTGGGCCCGGTCGGCCCGATATCCGGCCAGTGGGTCGCCGACGGGCGCCGCCTCCTCGGCCAGCTCTGGGGATGTGTGTGTACGGAGAACCATTACCGCAGAACGGTACGCACCCGGCGCAGATCGAGGATGCCCGACGCTCCGCCATCGGTGGATTGACGGGCCCGCTTCTCCCGGAGATCGGCCAGATCGACGGCGCCCGGGGTGAATCCGATGGCCTCGAAACGGCGGCCGCGTCGTGACTCGGCCTCGACGGCGTTGACCGGCGGGGTGTCGTACGCGCGGCCTCCCGGATGCGAGACGTGGTAGGTACAGCCGCCTTTGGAGAAACCGGTGAACCCATCCACGAGTTCGAACCGCAGCGGCCCGTCGACGGTGATGGTGGGGTGCAGCGCGCTCGGTGGTTGCCAGGCCCGGTACCGGACGCCGCCGACCTGCACGTCGGGCGAGTCGGTGGCCAGCAGCGGGATGGGGTGCCCGTTCACCGTGACGAGGTACCGGTTCCGGTCGGCGCCGATGAGCCGGACCTGCAGCCGCTCCACCGATGAGTCGACGTAGCGGGCGGTGCCGGTGCCGGTGGATTCCTCGCCGAGGGTGTTCCACGGCTCGATGGCGCCGCGCAGCTCCAACTCGGCACCGTCCAGAATGACGCTGCCGATCCGGGGGAAGCGGAACTCGGTGAACGGATCCAGCCAGCTGGTGTCGAACGGGATGCCGTGCGCCCGCAGGTCGGCGGCGACCTCGGCGATGTCTTGAATGACGAAGTGCGGCAACAGGTACCGGCCGTGCAGGTTCTCACCGTGCCGGATCAGCGGGGCCCGCAGCGGCTCGTCCCAGAACCATGCGACCAGCGACCGCACCAGCAGCGACTGCACCATGGCCATCTGGAAATGCGGCGGCATCTCGAAGCCGCGCAGTTCCAGCAGGCCGAGCCGGCCGCGGGCACTGTCGGGGCTGTAGAGCTTGTCGATGCAGAACTCGGCGCGGTGCGTGTTTCCGGTGATGTCGGTGAGGAGGTGCCGCAGGGCGCGGTCGACGGCCCACGGAGCTCCCTCGGCCACACGCTCGATCTCGGCGAACGCGATCTCCAGCTCGTACAGCGCCTCGAGGCGTCCTTCGTCGACGCGCGGGGCCTGCGACGTCGTGCCGACGAACCGGCCGGAGAACAGGTACGACAGCGCCGGATGCCGTTGCCAGTACGTCAGCATCGACACCAGCAGGTCGGGCCGGCGCAGCAACGGTGAGTCGGCGGGGGTGACGCCACCGAGGGTGATGTGGTTGCCACCGCCCGTGCCGCCGTGGGTGCCGTCGACGTCGAAGGACTCCGTGCCGAGCCGGGCCTGCCGGGCCGCCTCGTACAGGGTCTCCAGTTGTGCGGCCTGCTCGGCGAAGCCGGCGGTGGGCGCCACGTTGACCTCGATGACACCCGGGTCGGGAGTGACGGTCATCTGCTGGAGCCGGGCGTCCGGCGGCGGTCCGTAGCCCTCGATCACGACGGCGACGCCGAGATTGGCAGTGGCTTTCTCGATCCGGCCGACCAGATCGGCGAAATCGTCGAATGCCGTTGTGGGCGGCAAGAATACGTACAGCAGACCGTCGCGGACCTCGGCGACCAGGGCGGTGGGAGGTGCGCCGTCGGCGCTGACGACGGTCGCGGGCCTGGCGGGGGTGTCGACGCGCGCGGGCGCCAGCGGGTCGGCGTCGGGCACCGATCGCGGCGGCTGCCAGCTGATCGAGTCGAGCGGCAATCGCAGGCCCGCAGGCGAATCGCCGCCGATGAGCACCAATCGCCCGCGGCGCAGTTTCCAGTCGGCGGAGACCCACCCGGTGTCGTCCTCACGGCGATGCAGCGGCAGGACGTGGGCCGCGGGTTCGGTGACCGCGGCATCGAGCTTGTCCGCCAGGGCTTTCCGCTGGGCGGCACCGTCGTCCGTCAGATCGCCGGTGACCGGGTCCCCGTCCGGACGCCGGACAGCAGCGGCCAGCCGGGCGAGGGCGTCCTCGTAGGCCGGACGCACCTGACTGTCCGGCAGCCCGAGCCCGTCGGCGATCTCGGTGAGCAACCGGCGCGCGGCATCCGGTGAAACCTCATGGGATTCACCGGACCACGGATCGGCCAGCAGCGCCGCATCGGTCCACAGTGGCGTCCCGTCGGTGCGCCACATCAGCCCGATCTGCCAGCGCGGCAACGGCTCCCCCGGATACCACTTGCCCTGGCTGCGCTGTACCAGCCCGTCCGGGGCCCAGGCGGCTTTCAGCTGGGCGGTGAGCGCCGAGGCGAGCACGCGCTTGTGCGGGCCGTCGGCGGCCGTGGTCCATTCCTCGTCGGTCTGGTTGTCGATCGAGACGAAGGTGGGTTCGCCGCCGACGGTCAGCCGCACGTCGCGCTCGGCCATCCGTTCATCGATGACGGCGCCGAGGGCCCGGATCGACTCCCATGCCTGTTCGGTGTACGGCAGGGTGACGCGCGGGTCTTCGTGCACCCGCGTCACCACGTTGACGAAGTCGAGCGTGGATTCGCAGGGCTCGACGGCGCCGGTGATCGGGGCGGCCGATTCCGGGTGCGGCGTCGCCGACAGCGGGATGTGGCCCTCCCCGGCCAGCAGACCCGAGGTCGCGTCGAGGCCGACCCAGCCGGCGCCCGGGATGTACACCTCGGCCCAGGCGTGCAGGTCGGTGAAGTCGGCGGCGGGGCCCGACGGTCCGTCGAGCGCCTCGATGTCGGCGGCCAGTTGCACCAGGTAGCCGGACACGAAGCGGGCGGCGAAGCCCATCTTTCGCAGGATGGCGACCAGCAGCCAGGCGGAGTCCCGGCACGAGCCGATGCCGGTGCGCAGGGTGTGATCCGGTGTCTGGACACCGGGTTCGAGGCGAACGCTGTAGCCGACGTCGGCATTGACCGCCCGGTTCAGCGACACCAGGAAGTCGATGGTGCCGGTGCCGGGCACCACGTCGAAGTTCCGGACCCAGGCCGCCGTCAGATCGTCGGCGTCGTCGACGGGGCGAAGGTAGGGCTTGAGGTCGTCGAGCAGGTTGTCCGGGTAGGCGAACGGGACGGTTTCGGCCCATTCCTCGATGAAGAAGTCGAACGGGTTGATGACCTTGAGGTCGGCGATCAGTCCGACGGTGATGCTCAACTTGGTGGCGCGGTTCGGAAAGACCAAGCGCCCCACGAAGTTACCGAAGGCGTCCTGTTGCCAGTTGATGAAGTGGTCGGCGGGCTCGACCTGCAGCGAATAGGCCTCGATCGGCGTCCGCGAGTGCGGTGCGGGGCGCAACCGAACCACGTGCGGGTACACCTTGACCAGCCGGTCGAACGTGTAGCTGGTGCGGTGCTCCAGCGCCACCTTGATTGCCATAGCGATCGATCCCACCACAAGAACGGGCAGGTCGCAGGGCGGAGAAAACTAGCGGCGGCGGGCCCGGTTGTACCCGGCCAGGACCAGCACCCCCGCCGCCACGATGCCGACCATGTTGACGGCCAGCTGCCCCGCCGACGCCAGGGCCACATCCCAGTCGCGCGTGGTGGCCGCAACCACCGACATCCCGGCCGCGGGGACCGTCGTCACCGAGATGAAGACCCCAACCAGCGCAGCCGATTTCGACGTCACCAGCGACAGCATCCCGGCCGCACCGGCCAGCAGCGCCACCACGAACGAGAACGGCCCGACCTGGAAGATGAAGTCGACGTTCTGCAGCTCGTGGATACTGCGCAACGTCACCCAGCCCAGCGCCTCGAAGCCGAGCGTGGCCACCGCTGTGACGAGCATCGCCGCCGGGAATCCGATGAGCAGGGCCAGCGCCGCGCGCTTCGCGAGATAGCCCTTGCGTCGCACCACCGCCACCGCCAGGGCGGCCAGCGGCCCGAATTCGGGGCCCACGACCATCGCGCCGACGACGGTGATCGCCGAATCGGTCAGCACGCCGACCGCGGCCAGCAGACACGCGATGCACAGGAACGCCATGTAGGAGATGCCGAGGCTGCTCTGCTCGCGGGTGCGCAGCACCAGCTCGTCCCAGACCACCGCGTCTTCGCCGTCGCCGTCGATCTCGTCCTCGGCGCGGTAGGCGGCCGTCGACAGCACGGTGTCGAGCACCTCCATCGTGATGGCGCCGTCCTGATCGATGCCGAGCGCTCGCAGCCCGCTGATCAGCCCGTCGGCGGCGTCACGGGCGATGTCGGCGGTGATGACGTCACCGCGCGGATCGATCGCCGCGCCCGGGTGGGCCACCACGTTGGCGATGCCGCCGTGGTGCCGGTAGAGCTCGAGCACCGAATCGGCGAGTTCCGGCGGGGTGATCACGCGTAGATGCAGCACGGCCGAAGATTACCGACCGCGGCGGCGTGCCAGCTTCATCCCGAGTTCCTCGGGCGGGACCTCGTGTCCGTCCGCACACCGGATCTCGACGGTGGCATCGGCGCCGCAGCCCAGGTGCGTCAGCCGCAGGCCGGTGTCGCCCAGGTGTTTGCGGCCCCACTCGAACATGGCCCACACCACCGGCATGAAGTCGGTGCCGGCCTGTGTCAGCACGTATTCGTCGCGGCTGCGCTGACCCGGCTCCTGGTACGGCCGTTTGGTCAGCAGGCCGGCCGCCACCAGTTCGGCGAGCCGCGCCGAGGTGGCCGCCTTGGTGATGCCGACCCGCTTGGCGAAGTCGTCGAAACGCGTTGTGCCGTAGTAGGCCTCACGCATGAGCAGCATGGCGGATTTGGTGCCGACCAGCGACATGGTCTTCTCGATGGCGCACTGGCCGACCGCCGACCACTTGTCGCGTTCGGCGAGCACACCCTGTAGCGCTGTCATGCGAATCACTCTACCGCTGGGTTGCTCTTGCCATACTCAGGTGTTAGATCTGGGTATAGGAAGCAGTACTCAGCGTGGAGTTACAGGAGGATTCTCATGTCGGGATACACAGACCGCGATGCCGTGATCGTCGCGGCGGTACGCACGCCGGTCGGTAAGGGCAAGGCGAACGGCGCGCTGCACGACGTACTTCCCGCCGACCTGCTCGCCCACAGCCTGCGGTCCGTGGTGGAACGCACGGGCGTCGACCCGGTTCTGGTGGACGACGTCATCGCCGGCGCCGTCACGCAAGCCGGTGACCAGGCCGCCAACATCGCCCGGAATGCCCTGCTGGGCGCCGGTTTTCCCGAGAGCGTGCCCGGCACCACCGTCGACCGCCAGTGCGGCAGTTCGCAGCAGGCCATCTCGTTCGCCGCGCAGGGTGTGCTGGCCGGGTCGTACGACGCGGTGATCGCCGCGGGCGTCGAGTCCATGTCCCGCGTGCCGATGGGTGCCGCGGTCCTGCCGGGCAGCAATCCGTTCGGCGTGGGCCTGGCCGAGCGGTATCCCGACGGCCTTGTCCCCCAGGGCATCAGCGCCGAACTGATCGCGGCGCGCTGGAACTTCTCCCGCACCCAGCTCGACGAGTTCTCCGCCGCCAGCCACGAGAAGGCCGCCCGCGCCGCCAAGGACGGACTGTTCGACAACGAACTCGTGCCGGTGGCGGGCCTGACCGCCGACGAGATCATCCGGCCGGGCACCTCCGTGGAGACCCTGGCCGGGCTGAAGCCCGCGTTCTACAGCGACGCCTACGCCGCGCGCTTTCCCCAGATCCGTTGGGAGATCACGCCCGGCAACTCGTCACCGCTGTCCGACGGCAGCGCGGCGGTCATGATCACCAGCGGCGCCTTCGCCCGTAACCATGGGCTCACGCCGCTGGCCCGCATCCACACCATGACCGCGGTCGGCTCGGATCCGCTGTACATGCTGACCGGTGTCATCCCCGCGACCGAGAAGGTGCTGGCCCGCTCCGGCCTGTCACTGTCGGACATCGACCTGTTCGAGGTGAACGAGGCCTTCGCACCCGTCGTGCTGGCCTGGGCGGCCGACACCGGAGCCGACCTGGCGAAGACCAACGTCAACGGCGGCGCCATCGCCATCGGCCACCCGCTCGGCGCCAGCGGTGCCCGCATCATGAGCACGCTGGTCAATGCCCTCGACCAGCGCGGCGGCCGCTACGGCCTGCAGGTGATGTGCGAAGGCGGCGGCATGGCGAACGCCACCATCATCGAGCGGCTGTAGCGCTCAGGCGCGTACGAGCTCGAACAGCGGGATGACGCGCGACGTCTTCGCCTGGTAGTCGGCGAAGACGGGGGCCACGGCCGTGATCAGCGGATACGTGGCCTCGCGCTCGTCATCGGGCAGTTCGCGGGCGACGACGTCGTACTCCTCCACGCCGGCGTCGGTCCCGATCTCGATATGCGCATTCGGGTTGGCGCGCAGATTGTGCACCCAGTCCGGATGGGTCGGGGCGCCGGCCTTCGAGCCGACGATGAGGATCTTGCCGTCGACCGGCAGGTACGCCAGCGGCGACATGCGCGGCTGACCCGACTTGGCGCCCGTGGTGTGCAACAGCAGCAGATTGCCGCCCTCGAACTGGCCGCCCACCTTGCCGCCGTTGGCGCGGAACTCGTCGACGATGGCGGCATTGAAGGCATGGAAGGACGCGGCGTCCGTGAATTCGGTCATGCCTGACCCAACCTCGCGAACCGGCCCAAATGTTCCCGTCACGGCGCGATACTTGCCTGATATTGACGGAGGTGCCGATGACGCCAGACGCGGACGCAGTTGTGGTGGGAGCCGGGTTCGCCGGCCTGTATCTGGTACACCGGCTGCGGCAGCAGGGTTTCTCGGTCCGCGTCTTCGAAGCCGCCGACGACGTCGGCGGCACCTGGTACTGGAACCGGTATCCCGGCGCGCGCGTCGACATCCCCAGCCTCGACTACATGTTCAGCTTCGACCCGGACTGGCATCGCGACTGGCAATGGTCGGAGAAGTACGCCACCCAGCCGGAAATCCTGCGGTACCTGAACCACGTCGCCGACAAGTTCGATCTGCGCCGCGACATCACCTTCGGCACCCGGGTCACCAGCGCGCACTGGGTCGACGACGCGTGGCGCGTGCGCACCAGCAACGGTGACGATGTCACCTGCCGTCATCTGGTGATGGCCACCGGCTGCCTGTCGATCCCCAAGGAACCGGACATCAAGGGCATCGAAACCTTCACGGGTGAAACGTTTTACACCAACCGCTGGCCGCACGAACCGGTCGACTTCACCGGCAAGCGCGTCGGGGTGATCGGCACCGGGTCGTCCGGCATCCAGTCGATTCCACTGATCGCCGCGCAGGCCGCGCAGCTGACCGTCTTCCAGCGCACACCGTGTTTCTCCATCCCGGCACACAACGGGCCGGTGTCACCGGAGAAGCAGGCGGCGCTGGCAGACGAACGCGCGTACCGGGCAGCGGCGCGGGCGTCGTTCGGCGGGGTACCGCAGGAGCGCACGCTGATCCCGACGTTCGCGGTGCCCGAGGCCTACCGTCAACAGCGCTACGAACGTGCCTGGCAGATCGGCGAACTGCTCGAAACCCTCAACATGTTCTCCGACCTGATGAGCAACCCGGCCGCCAACGCGTCGTTCGCCGACTTCGTCCGCGACAAGATCCGCGCTGCGGTCCATGACCCGCAGACCGCGGAACTGTTGTGTCCCAATGATTATCCCGTCGGCGCGAAACGACTGTGCCTCGACACCGACTACTACGCCACGTTCAACCAGCCCCACGTGCGCCTCGTCGACCTCCGCACCCAGCCGCTGGTCGGCGTCACCGAAAGCGGCGTGCAGACCGTGGGTGAATCCTTCGACCTCGACGCGCTGGTGTTCGCGACGGGGTTCGACGCCATCACCGGTGCGGTGACGGCCGTCGACATCGTCGGGCGCGACGGACTCGCACTGAAAGACAAATGGGCACAAGGGCCGTCGACCTACCTGGGCCTCACCACCACCGGATTCCCGAACCTGTTCCTCATCACCGGACCGGGCAGTCCGTCGGTGCTGTCCAACATGGCGGTATCCATCGAACAGCACGTCGAGCTCGTCGCCGAGACGGTGGCATATCTGCGCGAGCACGGCTTCGACACCATCGAACCGACGCCGACCGCCGAGGCCGGCTGGATGCAGCACGTCGCCGACGCCGGCGCCATCACCATGTTCCCGGAAGCCAATTCGTGGTACGTCGGCGCCAATATCCCCGGTAAGCCCCGGGTGTTCATGCCGTACGCGGCAGGTGTCGACTTCTATGCCGCCGCCTGCGCCGACGTGGTGAGCCAGGACTATCTCGGATTCGAGCTGACGGGGCCGACCGGTGCGCAGTGCCACAACGGCGTCGTCAGGCGGCTGCAACCGGACGTGCAGATGGTGCTGGAGATGGTGGCGGCCATGAATCCGCCTCCGCTGGAATCACTTCCCGTCGAGGTGGCCCGCGCCGCCATGGTCGAGGCCAATGCCGCCCGACCCCCGGGGCCGGACGTCGGCGAGATCATCGACGGTGTATTCGCAGGCGAACTCGAGTACCGGCTGTACCGGCCGGCGACGCCGCGGCCACACCCGGTGATCGTCTACTTCCACGGTGGCGGCTGGGTGCTGGGCGACGCGACGTCGGACGATCCGCTGTGCCGCGACCTGTGCGTGCGGGCCGACGCGTTGGTCTTCTCGATGAATTACCGGCACGCGCCGGAACATCCGTTCCCCGCGGCCATCGACGACGGCATCGCCGCGCTGCGGTGGGTGGCCGACAACGCCGCGGCACTGGGCGGGCTCCCCGACCAACTGGCGGTCGCCGGTTGGAGCGCGGGCGGGAACATCGCCGCGGCCGTGTGCCAGTGGGCCCGCGACCACGGCGGTCCGCACATCTGCGGGCAGCTCCTGCTGACCCCGGTGACCGACGCGCAGCCGTACCCGTCGTATCAGGAGAACGCCGACGGCTACGGACTGACCACGCCGCTCATGCAGTGGTTCACCGAGTTGTACGACGGCCCCGCCGACGACCCGCGGCGGTCACCGTTGCGTGGCAACCTCGCGGGTCTACCCCCGGCGATGGTGGTGACCTGCGAGTTCGACCCACTGCGCGACGAGGGCAACGCCTACGCCGCCGCACTGGCCGCGGCCGGTGTGCCCACCGAGCACGTTCAGGCCCGCGGCCACACGCACCTGTCGATCACGATGGTCGACCTCGTCGTGTCCGGGGCGCCGATCCGGGCGCAGATGGCCGAAGTCTTACGCGCTTTTCTCAGGCTTGAAGTCGATCCCTGATTCCTTGCGCTGCTGCGCGGTGATCGGTGCCGGGGCGTCGGTCAGCGGGTCGACGCCGCCGCCGGACTTCGGGAACGCGATGACGTCGCGGATGGAGTCCACCCCGGCCAGCAGCGCGGTGATGCGGTCCCAGCCGAAGGCCAGGCCGCCGTGGGGCGGCGCGCCAAAGGTGAAGGCGTCCAAAAGGAATCCGAACTTGTCCTGTGCCTCGGCCTCGTCGATGCCCATCATCGCGAACACCCGCTCCTGGACGTCGCGGCGGTGGATACGGATCGAGCCGCCGCCGATCTCGTTGCCGTTGCAGACGATGTCGTAGGCGTCGGCCATCGCGGCACCCGGGTCGGTGTCGAACGTCGCGATGGAGTCGGGCTGCGGCGCGGTGAACGCGTGGTGCACCGCGGTCCAGGCACCCGAACCGACGGCGACGTCACCCGATGCGGTGGCGGCGTCGGCGGACTCGAACAGCGGCCAGTCGACCACCCAGGTGAACGCCCACGCGTTCGGATCGATCAGGTCGAGGCGCTTGGCGATCTCGATGCGCGTCGCGCCCAGCAGGGCGCGGGCGCCCTTGGCCGGGCCGGCCGCGAAGAAGATGCAGTCCCCCACCTTCGCGCCGACGTGCTCGGCCAGACCGGCCCGCTCGGCGTCGGTGAGGTTCTTGGCCACCGGGCCACCCAGCTCACCGTCCTCGCCGACGAGCACGTAGGCCAGGCCCTTGTGGCC
Organism: Mycolicibacterium sp. TY81; assembly: GCF_018326285.1. Taxonomy (NCBI): domain Bacteria; kingdom Bacillati; phylum Actinomycetota; class Actinomycetes; order Mycobacteriales; family Mycobacteriaceae; genus Mycobacterium; species Mycolicibacterium sp. TY81. The sequence continues at coordinate 1,940,489 of NZ_AP023362.1, read as the reverse complement.
GCGCTGCTTCGCGAACTCCTGCCAGCCGTCCAGCGTGCGGCGCGGCTGCGACGCCCCGCCCGGCATGACAACCGCACCCACGTACGGCGCCTGGAACACCCGGAACGGGGTGTCCTTGAAGTAGTCGGTGCACTCGACGAGCTCGACGGCGAAGCGCAGGTCCGGCTTGTCCGAACCGAAGCGGCGCATGGCCTCCTCGTAGCTGATGCGCGGCAGCGGCAGCGGCAGGTCGACGCCGATCAGCTTCCACAGCGCCGCCACCACCTCTTCGGCCACGCCGATCACGTCGTCGGCGTTGACGAAGCTCATCTCGAGGTCCAGCTGGGTGAACTCGGGCTGGCGGTCGGCGCGGAAATCCTCATCGCGGTAGCAGCGGGCGATCTGGTAGTACCGCTCCATGCCCGCCACCATGAGCAGCTGCTTGAACAGCTGCGGGCTCTGCGGCAGTGCATAGAACGAGCCCGGCTGCAGACGCGCGGGGATCACGAAGTCGCGGGCGCCTTCGGGGGTCGACCGGGTCATGGTCGGCGTCTCGATCTCGACGAAGTCGTGCTTGTCGAGCACGGCACGAGCCGCGGCGTTGACCTTGGAGCGCAACCGGATTGCGTTGCCCGGGCCTTCGCGGCGCAGGTCCAGATAGCGGTACTTCAGGCGCGCTTCCTCGCCCGGGGTCTCGTCGAGCTGGAACGGCAGCGGCGCGCTCTCGGAGAGCACCTCGAGCGTCGTCGCGTTGACCTCGATGTCACCGGTGGCGATGTCCTTGTTGGCGTTGCCTTCCGGCCGCACCTCGACGATGCCCGTGACCAGGACGCAGAACTCGGCGCGCAGCCGGTGGGCCTGCTCCAGAACGGCGGCGTCGCGGAACACCACCTGGGAGACCCCGGAGGCGTCACGCAGGTCGATGAAGATGACGCCGCCGTGGTCGCGCCGGCGCGCCACCCATCCGGCGAGGGTCACCGTCTGACCGGCATCGGTGGACCGCAACGAACCGGCGGCGTGGCTGCGCAACACGAAAATCTCCTCTGACGTCTGAATCGACCGCTAAGTCTAGAGGGGCGCCTCGACCGGTATTTTGGCGACAGTGAGCTTCGCCCTCGTGGGACCAGGCGCTATCGGATCGACCATCGCCGCGCTGCTGTACGCGGCGGGCCGCGACATCGTGTTGTGCGGCCGAACTGCGCGTGCACAGATCGAGGTGCGGCTGGACGGCGGCGCACCCATCGTCGTACCCGGCCCGGTGCACACCGATCCAGACACCGTCACCGGACCGGTCGACGTGGTGCTGCTGGCGGTCAAGGACACCCAGTACGCCGCCTCCGCCGAGTGGCTGGCCCGCTTGTGCGGTCCTGACACCGTGGTCTGCGCGCTGCAGAACGGTGTCGAACAAACCGACCGGCTGCGGCCCTACTGCCCCGACTCCGCCGTCGTACCTGCGGCGATCTGGATTGCCGCGGAAACCCGGCCAGAGGGCTGGGTGCAGGTGCTGAGCGCCCCTCGGCTGGTGCTGCCCGACGACGCGGCCGCGGGCCGCCTGGCGGCGGACCTGGCGGACAGCGGGATCGCCGTCGAGCTCGACCCGGATTTCCTCAGCGCGGCGTGGCGCAAACTGTTGGTCAACGCCGTGGTCGGGTTCATGGTGCTGTCCGGCCGGCGCTCCGGGATGTTCCGGCGCGATGACGTCGCGGCGGTGGCCCGCAGGTACCTGAGCGAGTGCCTCGCGGTCGCCCGGGCCGAGGGCGCGACGCTGCCCGACGGTGTCGTCGACGAGATCGCCGACATGCTCGCGCAGGCACCGACGGACATGGCGACCTCGATGCTGATCGACCGGGAAGCGCACCGTCCGTTGGAGTGGGACATCCGCAACGGCGTCATCCAGCGCAAGGGTGCCGCGCACGGCATCCCCACGCCGATCAGTGACGTGCTGGTGCCGCTGCTCGCCGCGGCCAGTGACGGACCGGGTTAGCGGCGGCCGAAGACGAGCTCGACCAACTGGTCGCGGCTGTTGACGCCGACGCGCTGACACGCCCGGAAGATGTGGCCCTCCACGGAGCGACGGGACATCCGGAGCCGCTCCGCGATGGCGGTGTTGCTCAGCCCCTTGGCCGCCAACCCGACGATCTCGCGTTGCCGGGCGGTGATGGCCAACGGAGTTGCCGCGGCCCGCAGCGCCGGGGTGTCGGCGCCGCCGCATTCGGCCGCCAGCCGCGCCGCGGTGCTGGCCGCGCCGAGCCCCGATCCGCGCAGCCCCGCCTGTTGGTAGACGGCCGCGGCCTGCGCGGCCGCATCGGCGGCCGCCACCCGGTCGCCGAAGTATTCGTAGTGCTTGGCCGCCGCCACCAGGCCGTCGCCGTCGGCCGCGGCCAGCGCGACGGCGTGCGCGGCGGCGGCCGCCGCGCGCGGCCCGCGTACCGTCAGCGCGAGCTCGGCGAGCCTGGCCGCGGTGGTGCGGTCGCCGAACTGCGTCGCGGTCTGCAGCAGCATGACCTCCCAGCCCAGCCGGCCGAGCTGACGCTCCCGAGCCGCAGCCGCCCGGGCTATCGAAATCGCTTCGGACACAGCGCCTTCGGCCGCACAGACCCAGGCATGGGCCAGCGTGCGGTCAGGATCGCGGGCGCAGGCGTCCGGGTCGGCCTGCCACCACGGCGTCGCGGCGAACTCGCGGCGCGCATCCTCGGCACGGCCCGCCATGGCATCGGCGGTGACGAGCCACAACCGAGCCAGCATCTTGCGCATGCTGCCACTATCCCGGGCACTGAAATCGGCGAGCGATTCCAGGCACAACCGGTGTGCGTCGACCAAGGCGCCCCGGCTGACGGCCGACAGGCCCGCCACGAAGGCGTGCCACGATTCGGCGACCTGCCACGAGCCCTCGATCGGGACGTCGACGGTGTCGCGGCGGATGCGTGCGATGGTGACATCGGCCTGGTCGAGGGTCCCGGCCAGCCGATGCATGTGCAGGTGCAGAAACGCCAGCGGCAGGCGCAGGTGCGACACCTCGGCACTGGTGTCGGCCAGCCGGTAGCCGGCCTCCGCGACCGTCTCGACCTCGTCGATGCGGCCCAGCTCCCCCAGGCTGCTCACCAGCGCCCACGTCGAGAGCATCTGCGCGACGGGTTCGGCAGCCGGGTCGTCGACAACCCGCCGCGCCTGCTCGATGGCGGCCGTGGACCGGCCGCGCGCCACGTCGATCGACGCGCGCAACGCCAGGGCCGTCGCGGCGACCGCGGCGTCGCCTGCCGGTATCTCGCTGTCCAGTTCGGCCTCGGCGCGGGCCGTGTGACCGAGGATCACGGCGAAGTTCAGGGCGCGCAGCAGGGCGACCTGCACCCGCAGCGGGCCGGAGGTGTCGGCGGCGAGGCGGGCGAAGATGACCTCGGCCTCCTCGCCACGCTCCTGCCAGATCAAGGCCAGCGACAGGGCGATGTCGGCTTCCAGGCCGCCACCCGCCGCCACCGCCCGCTCGGCCAGTGACTCCGCGAGCCGCATGTCCGTCAGTTGGATCGCCGCCGACGTCGCCGCGTTCAGGATCGCCGGGTCGGGGGCCAGGTCGGAGTTCAGTGTCAGCACCGCGCGGCGGACCAGATCACGCGGATCGGTGGCGGGGCGCGCGATCAGCGCGGCGGCGATCTGCCCGTGCAGGCGGCGCATCCGCAGCGAGTCGGTGCGGCGCACCTCGCCGAGCATCGGATGGGCCAGCCGCACCGACGCGGGCGTCGCGCTGCCGTCGATGCGGATCAGCCCGAGCGCTTCCGTCTCGGCGATGGCATCGGAATCCGTAACCGCCGCAAGGGTTTCGATGTCGAGTGGTTCCGTGACGGCGAGGGCGTCCAGCACATTGCGTGCGGCCGCCGGAATCTGGCCGATCCGGGTGGTGAGCAGTTCGGCGAGCGTGGGTGTCAGTCGTGGTTGCCCCTGCCACATCCACACCCCGGATTGCTGCGTCAGCCGGCCGGCGCTGACCTCGGTGTCCAACAGGTGGCGCAGATACAGGACGTTGCCCTGCGTGTACTGCCACAGCTGTTGCACACACCGTGAATGCACCGGCCCACCCAGGATGCGCTCGACCAGCTTCGCGATGGCTGCCGAGGAAAGTGGTTGCAGTTCAATGCGTTCCAGTATGTCGTCTTTCCAGATCGCGGTGATGGCGTCCGGAGCCGGTTCGCCCGATCGCAGAGTGAGCACGACGGTGGCCAGCTTCCGTGCGACGAGTTGATGCACGGCAAAGGCCGACAGATCGTCGAGCAGGTGCGCGTCATCGACACCGACGACCACCGCGCCCGTCGGCGCGGCGCCGATCACTCCGTCGATCACCTCCCGCACTCGGCGCAACGGATCGGGGCCGAAGTCGCTGGCGATGTCGGCGAACGCGCCCAACGGGATGCTGCGGGCCGACGCCGTGCCGGCGATCCATCGCGAGCGCCCCGGCGGCCGGCAGGCGGTGACGACTTCACGCGCGAGGCGCGTCTTGCCGACACCGGCAGCGCCCGACAAGACGATGCCGCGAGCCCGGTCCGGGCGACGGATAGCCGTCTCGATCGCCCGCAGTTCCTCGGCTCGTCCATGCAGGGGCCACTCGTGGATCACTATGGATCACCTCCGGCGCGCCCCAGCCCCAGCAAACTCACACCATTTACACCAGATGCTGCCAGGTTCGCCGGGGGCAAACAATAGCTGCGCTACATGATTGGGGTAGGGCCTTACCTCAGTCCCGGGCGGTCGGCCGCCGTACCGTCCAATCACCGGCGCGATCGCCGGCGCTGGGCGGAGGCGGAAGGGGCGGATCATGGTTCATGCCAATCACATCGGGCGAATCGGGGCGCTGGCGGTGGCATTGGGCGTCGGACTGGCCGTCGCACCCAGCGTGGCCTCGGCCAAGCCGGCTCCGTCTTCGCCGACGTCGGATGGGCCGGGAGCCACCGCACCCACCGCTCCCGGCCAGAACATGGCCGTCGCCACCAACGGCGTAACGCGGGTGCAGAGGGGCGACGCCACCGCGACCTCCGACGGCAAGGGCTCGGTGGCCATCGCCCGCGGATCCGACGCGACGGCGATCTCGTCGGGCGGCCAGGGGTCACTGGCCATCGCCCGCGGCGACGGCGCCACCGCCATCATCAACACGCGCGCATGCGAAACCTGCCTGGCCGGCTCGGGCAACAAGGTCACCGCCAGCGGCACCGGAGCCACGGCCACCGCAAGCGGATCAGGGAACCGCGTCCTTGCCTCCGGCGCCGGCAGTACGGCCACCGTCACCGGAGTCGACAACACGGTCACGGCCTCCGGTTCCGGCAGCGAGGCCACCGTCAGCGGGTCCGACAACACCGTGCGCGCCTCCGGTATCGACAGCGAGGCCACCGTCACCGGCTCCCGCAACGCCGTCGACGCCACAGGTCTGGACAGCACCGTCTCGTTGATCGGATCCGACAACACCGTGGCCGCGACCGGGGCCCGCAATGTCGTCGTCGTGCGGGGCTCGGACAACGACGTCACCAGCAGCGGCAGTACGAACACCGACACCGTCACCGTGCGAGTCACCGGCGACCACAACGACGTATCCACCGACGGTGTCGACAGTGGCGCCTCGGTCAGCGGCGACAGCAACGATGTGGCGACGGTTGGCCCCCACAGCTCTGCCTACGTGGTCGGCGACAGCAACACGGCAAGCGCCATCGGCGACCACACCACCGCCTGGATCGAGGGAGATCACAGCACGGCCGACGCCCTCGGCGACTTCAGCAGCGCGCAGGTCTACGGCGACGGCAGCTCCGCCAAGGCCGGCTTGACATCGACAGATCTCGGGAACAGCGTTCAGGTGGACGGGAACAACAGCGCCGCCGAGGCCGGATACGGCTCGTACAACGATGTCGACGTTCACGGGAACGACAGCACCGCCGCAGCTTTCGGCACTTCCAACACGGTGAGTGCCGAAGGTCCGGACAGCCACGCCGTCGCCATCGGTTTCGGCAAGAACGTCGAGTCCGGGCCCGGCGAAACCGTCGTCAATCCCTAGCCCAGCAGCCGACGCACCTCCTCGTCACTGACCTGCTCGAAATCGCGGTAGGACTCCCCCACGGCGGCAAAGGGCGTCGGCATATCGGCGCACACCACGTCGTCCGCGATTCCCATGAGCTGGCGGCACGCCGCCTCGCCGCCGACGGGCACCGCCACCACCAGCGTCCGCGGCCCGCGGTCGCGCACCACTTCGGCGGCGACGCGCATGCTGGCGCCGGTGGCCATGCCGTCGTCGACGAGGATCACGGTGCGCCCCTTGACGTTCGGCGGCGGCCGCCCCTGCCGGTAATCGGTTTCGCGGCGCTGCAGCTCGCGGCCCTCGGCCGCTGCGACCTCAGACAGTGTCTCCTCGGAAATCTGCAGTGGCCCAACCACATCCGCATTGACGACGACGTGACCGCCGCCGCCGATCGCGCCCATCGCGTACTCCTCGTGGCCGGGGACGCCCAACTTGCGGATGATCAACGCGTCCAGCGGCGCGTCGAGCGCGCCGGCGATCTCCCGGGCGACGGGCACACCGCCACGGGCCAGACCGAGCACGACGACATCGCGCCTGCCGCGGTACGCCGTCAGCAGGCCGGCCAATACGCGTCCCGCTTCTGAACGATCACGAAAGACGCGCCTCGATGCATGGTGTCGCGTAGTCCCGATCCTATTCCCATCAGCGCTTTTGAGTGGTAATCCGTAATTGACAGGTCAGATGAAAACCGTTTCGAGGAGGCAGAAGTGAAGGTCACCGGAGCAGCTGTTGCGGTTCTCTCGGTCATCGGCATCGCCAGTGCGCCGATCGCGTCGGCCGGCTATCCACTCGTCGGCAAGCTGGGTAGCGCCATGACCATGACGGACAGCGTCGGCCAGGTCCAGCTGAGTTGGCAGGTCGCGGACCTCAAGCCGAGCTCCGATGTCATGCCGGGCTACCGGGTCGCCGGAAAGCTGTGGGAGGCCACGGCCACCGTCCGCGCCCTGAGCGGCCCGGTGACCCCGGCCATCTCGCAGTTCAACGCCGTTGCACCGAACCAGGCGGCGTACCGGGTGCTGTGGATGGTGGCCAGCCCGGTCAACATCAGCGGCGCCACCATTCCGCAGGGCGGGCAGTCGACCGGAAAGATCCACTTCGACGTCACCGGCCCGGCCCCCACGACGGTGACGATGAACAACGGCATGGAAGACCTGATGGTCTGGACTCCGTGAACCAGTAGACACCCTGTTCTATCGTGTCTACTCATGAAGACCTACCAGTGCGAGCGCGTCGGCGTCGACTTCATCGACAGCGCACCGTTCCGCTTCGTCAGCAAGGTCGATCTTGCGGTCAAGCCGGAGCAGTTGTTCGAGGTCTTCTCGGATGAGACGTCCTGGCCGCGCTGGGCGACGCTGATCACCAACGTCGAGTGGACCAGCCCGAAACCGTACGGCGTGGGCACCACGCGCACGGTGACCATGCGCGGCCACATCGTCGGCGACGAGGAGTTCATCGCCTGGGAACCGTTCTCCTACATGGCGTTCCGGTTCAACACCAGCACCTCGAACATGCTGTCGGCGTTCGCCGAGGGTTACACCGTCGAGGAAACCGCCGATGGCTGTCACCTGACGTGGGTCATGGCGATGAAGCCCAAGGGCCTCGCCGGCGAGCTGGGCATGCGGGCCGGCCGGCCGATGATGGCGTGGCTGTTCCAGCGGTTCCTGCACAACCTGCGCCGCTACACCGACGAGCGCTACGGGGACGCAAGCTAGGGCGCGTAGAGCCCTTCCCACACTTCGCGGCGCGCCTGGTCCGGGTCATCGATGGTCTCGTCGCGCATCGAGCCGATCACCCGGGTGGCCCGACGGTCGGTGTCGTAGGTCGGCCAATTGGCCAGCGCCGCCGTCGCGAAATCCAGCCAGGTGCGCTGCATGCGCCGGCCGACCGACGGCTGCACCTGACGCCCGAGCGGATGCAGCATCCGGCCGAGGTACGAGCCGTAGCTGTGCTGGATGTGCACGATCTCGCTGCCGTGCGTCGCGCCGAGCCCCAGCACTTTCAGCGTCCAGGTGGTGTGGTCGAACCGGTAGACGTGCGTCGGCGCGTGCCCGCTGTAGGCGTCCGCGAAGGCCCATGTCGGGGCGCCGAACATGACGTCGGAGCCGATCGCGATGAGCGCCCGGCGCCGCGGATAGCTCGGATAGGCCTGCAGCACAGCATCTTTGGCGTGCGGGGCGACACGTGCGAAATAGTCGTCGACCATGGGCACGGTGGTGGGCAGCATGGGTGGCCGGCCCCAGGCGAACATCGATGCCTCGCGGCTGTTGGTGCCGACGATCAGCGGAATCTTGGCCACGGCACCGGCCCGGGCGGCAAGCACCGGATGATCGGGCAGCAGGTCGACGCCGTAGGTCAGTCCGTAGGCCAGCTTGGGGCTGTTGGCCGCACTCTCCCCCTGCAGCTGGCCGGCGGCTCGGCGCAGCTGACGCTGGGGCAGCGCGACGATCTCGTCGACGGGGACGTCCAACCGGCGGACGAACTCGTGCGCCTGGCGGGCCCGGGTCTCACGGTCGGCGATGAGCGGTAGCGCCGGGCTCTGCGCGATGGCCCGGCCGAACAGACCGTCGGCCGCGGGGCTGGCCAGCAGCGCCAGCACCGACGTCGCACCTGCGGATTCGCCGAAGACGGTGACCTGGTCGGGGTCGCCGCCGAACGCGGCGATGTTGTCGCGCACCCATTGCAGTGCCGCGATCTGGTCCCGCAGACACAGGTTGTCGTCGAACCCGGGACCCAGATCGCCGAGTTCGAAGCCGCCGAACACGCCGAGCCGATACGTGACGTTGACGACCACCACATTGCCGTTGGCCGCCAACCGGGACCCGTTGTACAGCTGCAACTGGCCGGCCCCGAACACGAACGCACCGCCGGGAATCCACACCATCACCGGCAGCGCAGCCGTCACGTCGGGTGACCAGACAGTGACGGTCAGGCAGGCCTCGTCACGCATCTTGGGGTCGTCGCGGCCGCCGCCGACGAACGACTTGCCCTGCGGCGGGATGGGTCCGTGATCGATGGCTTCGCGAACGCCGGACCACGGGATCAGCGGTTGCGGAGCGCGGAAACGCAACGGCCCGACGGGCTGCTCGGCGTAGCCGACGCCCCGCCAGACGTAGACACCGCCTTCCGTGGTGCCCCTGAGGGCGCCCGCGACGGTGTGAACGATGGTCGAACGGTCGATGGTTTCGGGCTGGACGGCCACGTCATGAATCCTAGTGTGGAAAGCTGACATCCAGTCGTATTCGAGGCCCGGACGGAGCGGTGATGTCCTTCAACGAAGGTATGCAGATCGACACGAGCAACACGTCGACCAGCGGGGGCGGTGGCTTCGGCGGCCGGGGTCTGGCGATCGGCGGCGGCATGGGCGGCTTGGTGATCGTGGTCGTCGCCATGTTCCTCGGCGTGGATCCCAGTTCGATTCTCGGCCACCAGAGCCAGGCGCCGCAGTCCAGCCAGGGATCGAGCGCCTACGACCTGAGCAAGTGCAAGACCGGCGCGGACGCCAACAAGTACCTGGAGTGCCGCATCGTGGCTACGGGCAACTCGGTGGACGGCGTGTGGTCGCAGCTACTGAAGGGCTACACACCGCCGAAGATCCGGCTGTTCCGGGGACAGGTCAACACCGCGTGCGGCCCGGCCGACACCTCTGTGGGCCCCTTCTACTGCCCCGGCGACAAGGTCGCCTACTTCGACACCAGCTTCTTCCAGACCCTGGTCGACGAATTCGGTTCCAGCGGTGGACCTTTGGCGCAGGAATACGTGGTGGCCCACGAGTTCGGCCACCATGTGCAGAACCTACTCGGAGACATCGGCAAGGCCCAGCGCGGGCCGAAGGGCGCCGAGGGCAACAGCGTGCGCACCGAGCTGCAGGCCGACTGCTACGCCGGCGTGTGGGCGCACTACGCGTCGACGGTCAAGCAGAAGAGCACGGGTGTGCCGTTCCTGCAGCCGTTGAGCGACAAGGACATTGCCGACGCGCTGTCGGCGGCCTCGTCGGTCGGTGACGATCACATCCAGAAGCAGGCCACCGGACGCGTGAACCCGGAGTCCTGGACGCACGGGTCGTCGGCCGAACGGCAGAAGTGGTTCACCACCGGTTACCAGACCGGTGACCCCAAGCAGTGCGACACGTACAACGCGCAGGATCTGGGCTAGTCACGCAGCACGCGGGGCCGCGATCCCTTGTCGATGATCGCGAGATGGACCCTGCGGGTGAGGACCTGTAGTCCGGTCGGCATTGGCGGTGCGGTGGAGGTGTAGACCGCTCCCGATGGGGTGGTCAGCGCGATGGTGTGCCGCCCGAACCGGTCATAGGTCGCCGCGGCCTGCCAGCCAGGTTCCTCTTTGACGTAATTGCAGTGCTCACACAGACCATCCCCGTTATGCGCGCTGGTGGGCCCGTGGTGCGCGTGCGGCCGGACGTGGTCGGTGTGCCGAATCCGGGCGTTGCAATACGGCGTCCGGCACAGCTGATCGCGCAACCCGATGAACGTCGCCAGGCCCTTCGGGAATGTTCGGGAAATGGATTCCATCGCCACCAGCTTGTTCGTGCCCGGCTGGGCATACAGGCGCCGCAACGCCGCCGTGCCCTCGGCCGCCGCGGCCAGCACCATGTCGCGAGCCAGGGCCGCCGGAATGGGCCCGTACCCGTCCAACTGCGCGGGCTGCTCACCCCCGGTCAGCAGCGTCTCATCCGAAAGCACCAGATTCACCGCCACCGGCACCGGCGACCGCACCGGATCGCGCCCCGTGACCCGCTCCACCACCACATCAGCCATCACCTGCCCACGGCTACGCCCCGAGCCCGCCGCCACCACCGACGCCGCCTCCCGGACGAGCGTCTGGCGCACCAACTGCCCCTGAGCCGCGGGCAGGAGCACCGTCATCGACATCATCCCGTCACCGGCCACGCGGAACCGCACATGCCGAGAGGCCCGTGCCCGCGTCATCTTCTCCAGCACGGTCTGCTGATCCAGCTCATAGGCGATCCGTGCGGCCTCCGCCGACACCTCGGCGTTGCCCAAACCAACCAACGGGGCCGGGTCGCCGCACAGCTCGACATCCAGCAGCCGGCGATCCAACACCGACAGGCACGCCGCCTCTTTCGTGATCAACTCGGCCCGATGCTCCGACAGCACCCCGGATTCCAACGCGGCCAGCGTGCACGGCATATCCGCGGTCAGAATGCGGGCCATCACCATCAACCGCTCACCCCGATGCGGCGACTCCCGCCGCGCCAGCCCCACCTCCGAGCCCAACGCCGCCCGCGACACCCGCGGCCCACCCGCCCGCGCCGCCGCGATCCGGCGGGCCTCCAACGCCGCCGCCAACCGCGCCTGCTCCGCCGCCGCGGCCGACTTCACCCGCTCGAGCTGAGTCATGCGACCCAACAACGCCGCCTCATCGGCATCAGGGTCCACCACCAGGCTTTCGCTCATACGTTCGAAGTTACACCCCGCCCCCGACAAGTGCCACGACCAAGACCGGTTTCCCGAATCGTTGACCACTTTGAACAAATTTCGTTAATGTGTGCAAATGCCCGCCAAGCCGCCGCCGCCGCGCACCATCTCGCCGGCGCTACTCGAAGCCACCGCGGAGACCCTCCACCGTTTGGGCCCAAGGCAATTCAGCCTCACGGCAGTCGCCGAGACCGCCGGCGTCTCGCGAGGCACGTTGTACAACGCGCTCGGCGGCCGCGACCACGCAATCAGCGTCGCGTTGGATCACCTGGCATCCAAGTTCGTCGACGGCATGGCCGCCGAGATCGACAAGCAGTCCACGCTGGCCGACCAGGTCGCCGCTGCCGCGGTCCTGATCTGCGCGCACCGGCAGAGCTCGCCCTCTGCGCCGCAGAAGGGCATCAACGAGGGCATCGTCGTCCTGCTGTTGCGCAACATCGGCGAGGACCTCATGAAGCGCGCCGTCGAGCTCTGGAAGCCACGCGTCAAAGCCGCGCAGCGCGATGGCGAGATCGGCGCGGGCGTCGACCCGGCTCGCGCCGGCGAATGGATCGTCCGAGTGCTGCTGAGCTTCGAACTGCTCCCACCCATCGGGGTCAACCTCGACAACCCCCGCGCCATCCGGCGCTTCGTCACCGACCACATCATCAATGGACTCAACGGAGAGGCACCATGACCACACCCGACCACGAAGTGGTCATCATCGGCGCTGGGCCCGGCGGTATCGCCTCCGCCCACCTGTTGCAGCAGAAAGGGATTCACGACTTCGTCATCGTCGACCGGGGCGACGACTTCGGTGGCACCTGGCGCGACAATCACTATCCGGGGCTCGCCGTCGACATCCCGTCACCGTGGTACCAGCTGTCGTTCGCGCCGAACCCCGACTGGAGCCGGTTCTTCGCGCCGGGGCCGGAGATCTACGCCTACCTGCGTGACACCGCGGACAAGCTGGGCCTGCGACCACACCTGCGGGCGAACTCCGAGGTGCTGCGCCAGCAGTGGGACGACGACGCCGGCATGTGGCGGTTGTCCATCCGCAACCAGCCGGAGTTGACGGCGCGGTTCCTGATCAGCTCGGTCGGCGGTTACGTCAACGCCAAGAACGTCGTCGACATCGACGGCATCGAGGATTTCGAGGGCACCATCCTGCGCCCGAACGCCTGGGACGACGACTACGACGTCCGCGGCAAACGGGTCGCGGTGATCGGCACCGGCTCCAGCGGCGTGCAGATCACCGCAGCGTTGTCCGGCGTCGCCGCGAATCTCGATGTCTACCAACGCACTCCGGCGTGGGTACTGCCCAAGATCGACTTCGACATCCCGCCGTGGCTGCGGCGCCTGTTCAGAGTGCCTGGCTTCGTCAGCGCGATCAACACCTTCGGCCGGCTGTTGATGGACGTCACGATGGTGGTGCCGATCGTCCACGTTTTCTCCCGGCTGCCCCGCACGGTGCTGACCAAGCTCATGCCCCTGTACGACGGCAACAGCCGCAATCTGTACCGGTTGCTACTGCGGGCGACCGTGCAGGACCCGGCAACCCGCAAGGCGCTGCTCCCCCGGTACGGCATCATGGCCAAACGCCCGGTGATCTCCAGCTCGTTCCTGCCGGCGCTCAACCATCCGGATACCCACCTGATCACCACGCCCATCGAGCGGATCACCCGCGACGGTGTCCGCACGGTGGACGGCGTGGACCACCCGGCCGACCTTCTGGTCACCGCCACGGGCTACGAACTGTGGACCGACCCGGAGACGTACCGCCCGGGAACCATCCTGGGCGCAGGCGGTTTCGACCTCGCCGAGTACTACCGCGCCCACGGACTGCACGCCTATGCCGGCACTGCGCACCCGCGGCTGCCCAACCGCTGGGAGATCGTCGGCCCGCTCGGATTCGTCGGCTTCGCCTGGATGGATTGGGTCGAAACCGTTGCCGCCCACGCCGTTCGGATGATCGACGCGGCCCGCGGCCGGGCCGAGGCACCTGTCGTCGCGGTGAGCAATGACGCGTTCCACAGGTGGAACGCCCTCATGGACCGGCGTGGGCGCACCGCGCACACGTACTACACCCGTGCGACCGAACTGAACACCTACTTCGTCAACTCGCAGCACGAAACCCCCTACTACCGACCGCAAACCATCACCGGCTCAAGGATTTTCGCGCGGCGATCACCGCTGACGGACTACGAGTTCAGCGACGTCCGGACCGCCACGAGGAGTGAGGAGCTCAGCGCATGACCGAACAACCGTTGGCCGGCAAGGTTGCTTTCGTCACCGGAGCGGCGCGCGGACAGGGGCGTTCACACTGTGTCCGGCTGGCGCGCGCCGGCGCCGACATCGTCGCCATCGACGCCTGCGCGCCCGTGGCGGAGGCCAACGGCTACGAGCCCGCGACTCCCGCGGACCTGGCCGAGACGGTGAACCTCGTCGAAGGTGAAGGCCGCAAGATCTACGCCAAGCAGGTCGACGTCCGGGACGCCGAAGGCCAGCAGCGCGTGGTCGCCGAGACCATCGAGCAGTTCGGCCGGCTGGACATCGTGGTGGCCAATGCGGGTGTGCTGAACTGGGGGCGACTCTGGGAGATTTCCGCACAGCAGTGGCAGGACACCCTGGACATCAACCTGACCGGCGTGTGGAACACCATCCGGGCCGTGGTGCCGGCGATGATCGCGGCCGGCAACGGTGGGTCGATCATCGCCACCAGTTCGGCGGCCGGCATCAAGGCGGTGCCGGGTTGCGGGCACTACTGCGCCAGCAAGTTCGGCGTCGTGGGCATGATCAACGCGCTGGCTGTCGAACTGGGTGAGTACGGCATCCGCGTGAATTCGGTACACCCGTACGGCACCGACACCCCGATGGGCAACGACGTGTCGATGTACCAGGTCCTGCAGAACCATCCGCAGTACATTCACAGCTTCTCCCCCGGCGCGCTGCCGACGGATTCACTCATCAAGCCGGACCAGATCTCGGACATCGTGGTGTGGCTGGCGAGCGACGCGTCGTCGTTGGTGACGGCGGCGCAAATCCCGGCAGACAAGGGTTATCTCAAGATCTGACCGGGTAACCTCAGTCGCCATGGCGAAGTCGAACGCCGAGGTGGCAAACAACAGTCTCGACGCGCAGGCGCGCGCGACTCAGTTCATGCGCTCGGCCCTCGACATCCTCGGCGAGACCGGCCGCACGGAGTTCACGGTGCTGCAGGTCGTGGAGCGTTCGAAGACGTCGTTGCGCGCCTTCTATCAGCACTTCGCCACCAAGGACGAGCTGGTGCTGGCGCTGATCGACGCGATGCTGACCGAGTTCACCACCACGTGGCAGGCCGAGGCGGCCGAGCTGAGCCCCGCGGACGCGCTGCGTGAGCTGGTCGACCGCATCTGCGTGCCGCCCGCGTCGAGCACCCAGGACCGCATCAATCGCGGGCTCACCTTCTACCACGATCGCCTGGCCGAAACGATGCCGGACGACTACGGCCGGGTGCTGACACCGTTGCACGCGCTCATCGTCGACATCGTCGAACGCGGAATGGCCGACGGCACCTTTGCCCCCGGCCTCGACGTCGAGGCCACCGCGGCTCTGGTCATGCAGACCATCTTCGGCGCCCTGCGACTGCGCGCACTGGGACCGGGCCTCGAGCTCACCCCGATCGGCAGCGAGCGCATCTATGCGTTCTGTCTGCGCGCGTTGGAGAATTGATGACTTCTGGCCCTGTCTGAGCCGTTCCGCGGTGGGCAGTGTGGACTCATGATGAAAACCGCCGTCGCACTCGGGGAAATCGAGGACGCAGTTCATTCGGCCTGCCGCGCACCGTCGTTCCACAACAGCCAGCCGTGGACCTGGGTGCTGGAATCGACCACTTTGCGGCTGTTTGTCGATCCCGACCAACTGGTGGACACCGACAGCTCGGGCCGGCAGGCAATACTGAGCTGCGGCGCGGCCCTGGACCATCTACGCGTGGTCATGGCGGCCCGCGGCTGGGAGACCCTGGTTGATCGCTTTCCCAATCCGAACAACCGGCACCACCTGGCCGATATCGAGTTCCGGCCGGCGGCCGGCATCACAACTGCGCAGCGCAGGGACGCCGACGCCGTCGCGCGTCGGCGCACCGACCGGCTGCCCTATGGCCCCATCGAGAACCTGGCCGCGTTCGAGATGCTGCTGCGACTGGCAGTTCAGGACCGCCCCGCCCATGTCGACCTGATCACGCCGCAGCAGCGCGACAAAGTCGCCGAAGCCTCCCACCTCGCCGAGTCGCTGCGCATGTACGACACCTCGTATCACGCTGAATTGGCCTGGTGGACAGCTCCTTTCGGGGCCACCACCGGTATTCCGCACAGCGCACTGGTGTCGGCCGCGGAATCCGACCGCGTCGAGGTCGGACGCACCTTCCCGGTGACGCATATCAGGGAAC
This sequence comes from Mycolicibacterium sp. TY81, assembly GCF_018326285.1. NCBI lineage: Bacteria > Bacillati > Actinomycetota > Actinomycetes > Mycobacteriales > Mycobacteriaceae > Mycobacterium > Mycolicibacterium sp. TY81. Next base: position 1,924,600 of record NZ_AP023362.1, on the reverse strand, counting down.
GGCGGCAGGACATCGGAGACGACCAGGCCACCATCGTGGTGATCTCGGCGCTCGACGACACCCCGCAGGGCATCCTGGCATGTGGCGAGACGTTGTCGGCGGTGCTCGTCGAAGCCACCGGCGCCGGGCTGGCGAGTTGCACCCTGACGCACGTGACCGAACACCCTGCCACCCGCGACATCATCAGTGGACTCACGGGCCATGCGCTACCGCAGGTTCTGGTGCGGATCGGCGTCGCACCCGAATTCGACGACGTGCCACCGCCGACACCGCGCCGTCCGCTGTCGGATGTCTTTCAGGTCCGGGCCGGTTGACCTCGACGTAGCCTGGCCCCATGCGTGCATGGCGAGTGGGTGAGCCCGGGCCGATTGAACATGGTCCGCTCGAATTCGGCTCCGTCGATGTCCCGGCGCCCGGTGACGGCGAAGTGCTCATCGCCGTACGGGCGTGCGGCGTGTGTCGCACGGACCTCCACATCGCCGAGGGCGACCTGCCGGTCCACCGACCGCTCGTCATCCCCGGCCATGAGGTCGTGGGCGAGGTGGTCGCGCTCGGCGAACACACCGATGCGCAGCTCGCCGTCGGTGATCGGGTCGGGGTGGCCTGGCTCCGGCACACCTGCGGCAGTTGTCGATTCTGCCTGCGGGGCGCGGAGAACCTCTGCCCGAATTCTCGCTACACCGGCTGGGACGCCGACGGTGGCTACGCCGAATTCGTCACGGCACCAGCCGATTACGTCCACCGGCTGCCCGCGGGCTACACCGATGCCGAACTGGCGCCGCTGCTGTGCGCCGGCATCATCGGCTACCGGTCGCTCCTTCGGGCCGACCTGCCGGCCGGTGGCCGGCTCGGCATCTACGGCTTCGGCGGCAGCGCACACATCACCGCACAGGTGGCGCTCGCCCAGGGCGCCGAGGTGCACGTCATGACCCGCGGCGAGGCCGCCCAGCAACTCGCGCTCGATCTCGGTGCCGCCTCGGCCCAGGGCGCCACGGCCCGGCCGCCCGTCGCCCTGGACGCCGCGATCCTGTTCGCCCCGGTGGGTGATCTGGTGTTGCCGGCGCTCGAAGCCCTCGATCGCGGCGGCACACTGGCGATCGCCGGCATTCATCTCAGTGACATCCCGGAGTTGAACTACCAGCGTCACCTGTTCCAGGAACGCCAGGTGCGGTCGGTGGCATCGAACACCCGCGCCGACGCCCGGGAATTTCTCGCCTTCGCCGGCACCCATCACATCGACGTCACCGCCCCGATCTATCCCCTGGATCAGGCGGACCGCGCCCTGGGGGATCTGGCGGCCGGACGCATCTCGGGCGCCGCGGTGCTGGACGTCGGCTGACTCAGAACAGGGCAGGCTGCACCGCCCCGGCGGGCACTGCCGCCGGGGCGGTACGCACGGTGTCAAGTCTGTTCGCCCGGCCGCCGAGGCCGTATCGCGCCACCAGCGGTGCCACCCGATTACGCAACCGCTCACGGTACTCCGGGCCGAGATACGCGCCGCGCCCATACAATTCGCGATATCTGGGCAGCAGGTCCGGATACGTCGAGCCCAGCCACGCCAGGAACCAGCCACGGGTCGCGCCGCGCAGATGCAGCCCGAAGACCGTCACGCTCGTGGCACCGGCCGCCGCGATCCGCGACAGCAGCGCCTCCAGATGTGCTTCCGAGTCGGTCAGGTACGGCAACACGGGCGCGACCATCACATGGCAGTCGAGCCCGGCCTGCGTGATGGCCGAGATGAGCTCCAAACGCGCGGCGGGCGTCGGGGTCCCGGGTTCGACCGACCGATGCAGGTCCGGGTCCAGCATCGCCAGTGACACCGCGACACTGACCCCGACCCGGGCACCCGCGTCGACGATCAGCGGCAGGTCGCGGCGCAGCAACGTGCCCTTGGTCAGGATCGAGAACGGTGTCCCCGAATCCGTCAGTGCCGCGATGATTCCCGGCATCAGTGCGTACCGGCCCTCGGCCCGCTGATAGGGATCGGTATTGGTGCCAAGCGCGACCGCGTCGCGCGTCCACGAGCGCCGAAAGAGCTCCCGCCGCAACACTTCCGCGACGTTCGTCTTCACCACGAGTTCACGGTCGAAATCATTTCCGGAGTCGAAGTCCAGATACTCGTGCGTGGGGCGGGCGAAACAGTATCGGCACGCGTGCGAACATCCGCGGTAGGCGTTGACGGTGTACCGGAACGGCAGATTCGACGCCTCGGGCACCTTGTTCAGCGCCGACTTGCACAGCACCTCGTGGAACGTGATGCCGTCGAACTTGGGAACCCGGACACTGCGGACCAGCCCCAGCCGTTCAAGTCCCGGTAGGGCCCCGTCGGCCTCGGCCCGCGCCACCGCTTGTCCGTCCCACCGCACACTTAATTCGAACAATTGTTCGACGTGTTGTCAAGTCTCGCCGGGCCCGTCGATGAGCAACAGATGGTCGATCGAGGTGACGGTCTCGGGGGCCAGCCCCTCGCGGATCACGGCTTCCAACAAGCGGGCCGCGACGGTCCGCAGCTTCAACTGGGTGGCCTGCGAACGCCATTTCAGAATCTCGAAAGCGCGGTCTGCGTCGATACCGTAGGCGGCCATCAGAATGCCCTTGGCCTGGTCGATCACGGCGCGCGATTCCACGACCGAGGCCATGGCCAGGGTGAGATCGGACTGGATGCCGGCGGTGACGTCGATGTAGTAGCCGTGCGTCCCGGTGACCTCGCCGTCCTCGTCGGTCATCCGGTCACTGACCACGACGACCCAGTGGACCTTTCCACCGGAATCGACGATGCGGTGCCGACTGCTGAACAGACCACCGGTCTGCACCCGCTCGAGTATCTCGGCGACCTTGGCGCGGTCGTCTGGATGCTTGTGACTCAGCAGCAACTCGGTGGTGGGCTCGACTTCCCCCAGCGCATAGCCGTGCATGCGGGCCACCGCTTCGGACCACACCCAGCGCTGCTCGGCGACATGGAACTGAAAGCTACCGACATGTTGCGCAGCGCCGCCGCCGAACACGGCAGCGACGTCCCAGGATTCGGAATCGGCGATTTCGCCGTCGGTTTCACTCATGTCGTTGTGGGTGGCAGGTGGCCACAGCCATCGTAACGCGCTACCGGGATTCTCCGCCCGGCTTGCCGGGTACGAGGCCGACATGACGCATATCGGTTATTTCCTCTCCTGTGAACAGTTCGATCCCCATGACCTGATCGCTCAGGCCAGACGAGCCGAGGAAGCCGGTTTCCACGCGCTGTGGGTTTCTGATCACTTCCATCCGTGGAACGACGAACAAGGCCAGAGTCCGTTCGTCTGGGGCGTTCTCGGCGCGCTGTCCGAGGTGACGGCACTGCCGGTGACCACCGCGGTCACCTGCCCGACGTTCCGGATGCACCCCGCGATCATCGCGCAGGCCGCCGCCACGGCGGCCGTTCAGCTGCGCGGTGGTTTCCGGCTGGGTGTCGGCAGCGGAGAGGCGCTCAACGAGCACATCCTGGGCGGCCCCTGGCCGTCGGCCGGAGAACGGCTGGACCGGCTCGCGGAAGCGGTGTCGCTGATCCGGGCCCTGCACCGAGGGGAAGAACTGAACCACGACGGCCGCTACTACCGGGTCCAGGACGCCCGCATCTACACCCTGCCGGATCACCGCATACCCATCTACGTATCGGGGTTCGGCCCGCAGGCGACCCGACTGGCCGGGCGGATCGGCGACGGCTATTGCATCACCATGCCCGACGCCGACCGGGTCGCACTCTTCCGGGAGGCCGGCGGCGGCCGCAAGCCCGTGCAGGCCGGCATGAAGGTCTGTTGGGACCTGGACCCCGAATTCGCGGCGGACACGGCGCAGCGCTTGTGGGCCACCGAGCAACTACCCGGCCAGCTGAACCAGATACTGCCCCGGCCAACGGATTTCGCGTCCGCCGCGAGTCTGGTGACGCGCGAAGCGGTGACGGATGCGATCGTGTGCGGACCCGACATCGACGCCCACGTCCAGCAGGTGCGCAAGTACGTCGATGCCGGCGTCGACGAGATCTATGTCCAGCAGATCGGCCCGGACATGGACGGCTTCTTCGACGCGTGGGAGCGCGACGTCCTGCCGGAGTTCCAGACCTCGGCCTACGCCTGAGCCGCCGCCTGGCGCTCGGTGTGCGCACCGCCGCTGGCGAGCTCGCCGCCGGCCGATTCCAGATGGGCACGGACGAACCATTGGAACTTCTCCAGTTCGGCGACCTGACCGATCAGCATGTCCTGGGTGACCAGATCGAGCTCGTCGAGTTCTTGGATGGCCTTGCGCGCGTCCTTGATGACGCCGTCGTAGACCAGATCCAGGGCGGCGAGGTGCGACTGCGCGGTATCGCGGCCGATCGAGTAGTCGTCCCACGTGCGGTATTTGAGAATCGCCCCCGGCGTACCGTCCGGCGATGCGCCCAGCGCCGCCAGCCGCTCTGCGGTCTGGTCCGCGTAACCGCGCACCAGCTCGACCTGCGGATCGATCATCTCGTGCACGCCGATGAAATTGGGGCCCACGACATTCCAATGCACGTGCTTCAGCGTGAGGTGCAGGTCGTTGTACGTGCTCAGCTGGATCTGGAGCAGCACTCGGATCCGGCTGCTCTGCTCTTCGGAAAGGCCTGGAATGGTGAATTCGCTCATGGCCTGCCTCTACCCCTACGGCATCCGGGACAAACACCGTTTAGTACCGGCGGCACCCGGGTACCGCCCCGGGGTGACCGCTGTCGAAGTGCCGTTGACACCACAACGGCCGTTCCCGACGCGCCGAAAGCGTTTGGGCGCCGTCCTGTACGGACTCGTCAGCACGACCGACCACAAGTTGATCGGCCAGATGTACCTGGCGGTGTCGTTCGCCTTCTTCTTCAGCGCCGGGATCATGGCGTTGCTGATGCGCACCGAGCTCGCCATGCCCGGCCTGCAGTTCCTGTCCAACGAGCAGTACAACCAGCTGTTCACCGTGCACGGCACCTTGATGTTGCTGTTGTACGCGACGCCCGTCGTGTTCGGTTTCGCGAATCTGGTGCTCCCCCTGCAGATCGGCGCACCCGACGTCGCCTTCCCGCGGCTCAACGCGCTGTCGTTCTGGCTGTTCCTGTTCGGCGGGCTGCTGGTGCTGGCCGGATTCGTCGTTCCCGGCGGCGCAGCGGATTTCGGGTGGACGGCCTATACCCCACTGTCCGACGCGGTCCACTCGCCGGGCTCCGGCGGGGACCTGTGGGCGGTGGGCCTGATCGTGTCGGGCCTCGGCACCATCCTCGGTGCGGTCAACATGATCACGACCGTGGTCTGCATGCGTTGCCCCGGGATGACCATGTTCCGCATGCCCATCTTCACGTGGAACATCCTCGCCACCGGCGTGCTGATACTCCTGGCCTTCCCGATCCTGACCGCGGCCCTGTTCGGTCTGCTGGCGCAGCGTCATCTGGGGGCACACGTCTACGATGCCGCCAACGGCGGCGCGATCCTGTGGCAACACCTGTTCTGGTTCTTCGGCCACCCCGAGGTGTACATCGTCGCGCTACCGTTCTTCGGCATCGTCACCGAGATCATCCCGGTGTTCTCCCGCAAGCCGATATTCGGTTACACCACACTGGTTTACGCGACGTGGGGCATCACGGTGCTGTCGGTCGCGGTGTGGGCGCACCACATGTTCGCCACCGGCGCCGTGCTGCTGCCGTTCTTCTCGTTCATGACGTTCCTGATCGCGGTTCCCACCGGCATCAAATTCTGGAATTGGATCGGCACCATGTGGAAGGGTCAGTTGACCTTCGAGACGCCCATGCTGTTCTCGGTCGGCTTCCTCGTCACCTTCCTGTTGGGCGGACTCTCGGGTGTACTGCTCGCCAGCCCGCCGCTGGACTTCCACGTCACCGATTCGTATTTCGTTGTGGCGCACTTCCATTACGTGCTCTTCGGCACCATAGTGTTCGCCACGTACGCCGGCATCTACTTCTGGTTCCCGAAGATGTGCGGGCGGCTGCTCGACGAGCGCCTGGGCAAGCTGCACTTCTGGCTGACCTTCATAGGCTTCCACACCACGTTCCTGGTTCAGCACTGGCTGGGCGACCAGGGCATGCCGCGGCGCTACGCGGACTACCTGCCGGGCGACGGTTTCGACGCCCTCAACCTGGTCTCCACCATCGGGTCGTTCATCCTTGCGCTGTCTGTGCTCCCGTTCGTCTGGAACGTGTTCAAGAGCTGGCGCTACGGCGAGCCCGTCGTCGTCGACGACCCGTGGGGGCACGGCAACTCGCTGGAGTGGGCCACCACCTGTCCGCCACCCCGGCACAACTTCACCGAGCTGCCCCGAATCCGTTCGGAGCGCCCGGCTTTCGAGCTGCACTACCCCCACATGACCGAACGGATGCGCACCGAGTCGCATGTGGGCCGGTGACCATCAGTGGTACAGGCGGTCCATGGCGTCCATCGCCCGGACACCCGGTTTGACGGCGTTCATGGTCAGCCGGTGCTTTCCCGTTCTTCGAGTCCGACGGCCTCCCGCAGTTCTTTCTCGTCGTCGCGGATGCCGTCGTTCTCATCGCCCTGGTGGTGCATCAAATCTGCCAGTGCGTCGGCGATGGCGTTGAGTTTGTGCTGAATCGCGTCATCGGAACGCCTCTGGGTGTTCTGCAGCAGAGCGACCAACAGGAACGTGATGATCGTCGTGATCGTGTTGATGACCAGCTGCCAGGTATCGACGGTCATGAGGGCGAAAGTCGGCGCCCACACGATCACCAGCAGCACGCACGCCAGGAAGAACCAGGCCCGGGAAACGATTTCGGCCGTGGTGGTGGCGAACCGGTCGAACATGGACACTTTGTCGGACACGCCGGACGGCATCACGTCCGGGTCGGGATTTTCGGAGACGGTCATGACGCGTCCTTTCGTGGTGCAGCCCTGTTTACCCGGGACGTGCCCTCGGCAAACGGCACCGGCTGCATCAGGAACTCCACCAACACGTCTGACATCGCACCGATGCCATCGCGCGGCACCACCTCGTACCCGTGAGTGCTCAGCGTGGGCAGGCACAGCAACCCGGCCGCGGCCGTGTGCCCGTTCGACTTGGCATGCGACGCATCGGATTCGAACGCGCCCAGGACCGCCGGCTGCGGATCGGTGCCCAACTCGGTCGCCACGTCCACCAGCCGGTCCGCGACGCCCTTGTCGTAGACGCACTGCGCGTCGCTGTAGCCGACGATGGGCCCACCTGTGACGGTGGTGCCGTACTCGGCTTCGGTCGGGCCGACCTCGAGTGCCAGGGTCAACTCACCAGGCAGGGCCCGGCTGGCGTACGAGCCACCGAGGCCGCCGACCTCCTCACTGACCGTGCACACGAAATACACGTCCTGGGGCGGTCTTTCCGGCCGTTGGCGCAACTCGCGCGCGGCAGACAGGAGCACCACCAGCAGTGCTCTGTCATCCATGAAATAGGACCCGAGATAGTCGTCGATCTCGACGAGTTCCCGCTTGCTTCGGTGCACGCACACGCGAGTGCCGGGACGGATGCCGGCTTCGGCCAACTGGTCCGGTGTGCGGCCCGTGAACACGTACACATCCGACCAGTTCAGCGCCCGGTCACCACCGTCGGGTTTGGTCTGCCAGATCTGCGGACTTTCCTGGGTGGTGTGTTCGGATCCCACTGTGAGGACACCGCATACGTGTTCCCGGTCACCAAGCATCAGCACGGGTCCGAGGCCGAAGTTCGCGGGGTACATCGTGCCCAGTGGGGTCAGCCGCACCCTGCCGTCCGGCTGAACTCGCTTGACGAGCATCGACAGTTCGTCCATGTGAGCCATCACGCGGATGGGCGAGTGCCCCTCGTCGCGCGCCGACGAGGACACCCGCCCCACCACGTTGCCGGCCTCGTCGACCCAGGCGCTGTCGACCACCGGCGCCAGCTCGCGCAGGCAGATCTCACGGACGGCGTCCTCCTGGCCACAGGGTCCGTACGCCCACAACAGTTCCTGCAGCAGCTGGATCATCGGACTCAGCGGACGCTCGAGATCACGTCCCGCACACGGTCGAGCATCGCGGCGAACGGTCCGACGATGAGGTTCGCGGCCGGGGACTCCACGCCGGGATGTGGCCGGGTCGGCGCGACTGCCTCCGCGAGTTTGGCGATCTCGCCCATGCGCTCGAGTTCCTGTTGCGACAGCTCGGTTCCGAGCTTGGCGAACTCCTCCGCCTCCTCGTGCTCGGCGTGCGCGATCACGGCGTCGCGGAGTTTCGTCAGCTTGCCGGTGAACTCCTTGCTGTCGACGTCGAGCGACTCCAGTTCGGCGAGTAGCTTTTTCGCCTCGTGCTCCTCTTCCAGCCTGGCATCGACGACCTTCTCGCCACCGGGCAGCTTCTGCTTCGCCCGCGGGTGCACGATCTCCTCCTCGGCGGTTTCGTGCACCGCGAGGAGCCGGCGCAGATCCCGGAACGACCTCGCTCTCTCGTCGCCGGCCAGCACCAGGGTCTCGGTGAACAGTGACTTGATCTGCTCGTGCTGATCAGTGAGGAGATCGATCACATCAGACGGGGATTTGAGGGCGTGTGAAGCCATATTTCCTCCTGTGAGAACGTCAGACGCGCTCGGGCTGTGAGCGCGTCCCTCACCGATTACCCGGTGCGCCGGCGGTCAAACGGGCCAGTGCTGCAGCGACGGGCACCCTGCCGCCCAGCTGGACAGCATGTGATCGGCGAGCCGTCCCTCGATCGCGTCGAAGGCGCGAATACCGAAAACGATGTCCCGTTCCAGGCCGGGCTCGCGCGACACCAGGTCTGCCACGACGTCCTTGCGGACCACTTGTTCATGAACCGCGTCGGCCTCGACGTGTTCCCGATAAAAGTCGACGCAGGGTCGCGGAGCACCAAGCCTCTTGAGGCCCTTCACGATTCGGTGCGATCCCGGCGACGAGGTCAGTTCGGTTGCGGCGAAATGGCCGACGGCCGCGCCGCGCAGGTGGCGGTGCAGACCGAACATCGACATGAGATTCACCGCGGCCAGGGTGCTGCCCATCGCATTGCCGAGGTAGTGCAAATAGTCGCTGCGCAGACCCGCGGCATCGAGCAGATCGGCGAACAGCCGCTGGTGCATGGATGCGTACCCGCCATGGCCGCCGTATTCGTCGTATTCCACCGCCACGAACGCGGCTTTCGCGCGACCGGTCAGCCGCGGAATGATCCACGACTGCGGGTCGGCTTCCTTGAGGTGGTACAGCGACCGATGCACGAAGTACTCCTGCATCTGCGGCCACGTCGCCTGATCTTGGAGATAGACAGACAGACTCGAATCATCGACAGGGTCGGTGTCACAACGAGCCAGCTCGGCTTGCGCCGTGCTGTCCGGGCTGATGGGGCCGACGAGCTCTCTCACGGCGGCCAGGAACCGCTCCTCGATGCGATGACGAACATCGAGGAGGGCGGGGTTCCATTCCCACTTTTCGTCGGTGCCGGCGAAGCCGCGGTAGTGCAGTTCGTAGCAGACGTACAGCGCCAACTGCAGGTCGAGGCCAAAGGGATCGGCGTTCGCGAGCGGCAACTGTATCCGCGCCAGATACTGCGTGGGCAGGCGCTCGCCCAGCAGTCCGATGACGACACTGGACACGGGACCGCGGGGGTCCGGTAGCAAAGGCTGAACAAGTTCTTCTGTGCACATGAGACCTCCCCGATACCCGCAGACGGGGGCCGCTAAACCCGGGTGTAGACGGCGGCACCACGGGTATGCCAACGACACCATGGATCAGTCTGAGACCCCTGTTCTCGACGCGCTCGTGCGCTACCGCTCGATCGGCCGGTACGGCTTCACCCCTCCCGGCCATCGACAGGGACGTGGTACCGATGCCCGCGTACTGGATGCTCTGGGCGCACAACCGTTTTGGGATGACGTGCTGGCCAGCGGCGGCTTGGACGATCACCGCAACTCCAAGGGCTACCTGCGACGTGCCGAAGACCTGATGGCCGCTGCGGTGGGCGCCGACATGGCGTGGTTCTCGACGTGCGGCAGTTCGCTGTCCGTGAAGGCCGCCATGATGGCAGTGGCCGGCGGTGACGGCAGTCTGCTGGTGGGCCGCGACAGCCACAAATCGATCGTCGCGGGCCTGGTGTTCTCGGGGGTCGTCCCCCGCTGGATCAACCCGCGCTGGGACGCCGATCGGCACCTGTCCCACCCGCCCTCGCCGGAGGACTTCGCCGACGGCTGGCGGCGCCACCCCGACGCCGCCGGCGCACTGATCGTCAGCCCGTCCCCATACGGCACCTGTGCCGACCTCGAGGCCATCGCGGAGGTGTGTCACGCGCACGGCAAGCCGCTGATCGTCGACGAAGCCTGGGGCGCGCACCTGCCGTTCCACGAGGACCTGCCCACGTGGGCGATGGATGCCGGCGCCGACATCTGCGTGGTCAGCGTCCACAAGATGGGCGCCGGGTTCGAGCAGGGCTCGGTGTTCCACGTGCAGGGCGACCTGATCGATGACCGCAGGCTTGCCGCGTGCGCGGACCTGCTGACGACCACGAGCCCCAGCGTGCTCATGTACGCGGCAATGGACGGCTGGCGCCGCCAGATGGTCGAGGACGGGCATCGGCTGCTCGCTGCCGCGCTCCGGCTGTCCGACGAGCTACGCCGCGATCTCGAGCACATCGACGGCCTGCACGTTCTCGAGGACGAACTGCTCGGCGTCGAGGCCTCCAACGACCTGGATCGCCTTCAGGTACTGGTCGACGTGTCCGCTGCCGGGTTGTCCGGTTACCAGGCCCAGCAATGGTTGCGAAAGCACCACCACATCGATGTCGGGCTGGCGGATCACCGCCGGATCCTGATCACGCTTTCCATGGCCGACGACCGCGAGACAATCCGCCCACTGGTGCTGGCGCTGCGCCGGTTACCCACGGCGGCTGCGGATTTCGAACCACCCCCACACGTTCACCTGCCGGCACCCGACACCCTGCAGCTGGAGACGGTCCAGTCACCGCGGGACGCGTTCTTCGGCCCGGTGGAGACGGTCCCTGTCGAGATGGCGGTCGGACGCGTGTCGGCGGAACAGATCACGCCTTACCCGCCCGGCATACCGGCCGTCGTCCCCGGCGAACTGATCAATGCCGAGGTCCTGGATTATCTGCGGACCGGCGTCGCCGCGGGGATGTACCTGCCGGACCCCGCCGATCCCGAACTCAAATCGGTGCGAGTCGCCGCACAGCGCGTGTAGAACCGCCCTGCACCGGGCATTAGAACGTCGAGGACTGATCCCCAGGAGGCATTCCATGAAAGACCCCGTCGACCATGCTCGCACCACCCGGCCGCATGCCGGCGAATCCTTGAAGGACGGCACGAACGCTCCGGGCCTGGTGGCTGTTGCGCTCGCGGTGGCCACCCTGGTCGTGAGCCTGTACTTCTTCGCCAGCGGTGACCCCGGAACCGGCGGCGTGATCCTGCTGCTCGCAGCTGTGCTGGCCGTGGTGGGTGGCGCGTGGCTCTTCGTCCGGCACCGCCGCATCCGCCAACGCGAACTCGAATTCCTCCAGGCTCACCCCGGTGAGCCGCGGACCCCGCCGACGAGCTGACTCAGAAGCCCGAAGGTCCGAAATCGGCACTGAAACAAAGGGTTTGGCCAATCTCGTCCATGGTTCGCCGTCACGCGAGCCCAGGTACCCGAGCGTCCGGCCCGTGAACACACGAAGTGTTTTCCGGCGTGCGGGGCGGGTATCCGCTCTGACATGACACCAGAACAGTTCCCGGATGCGGTCCCCGACGCAGACGCCGTCGAGCAGTCGCGCGACGTCCAAGAACAGGCCCTCGACGACGAGGCGGCGGTCAGCGGCCGCGAGAACCCGCCGACGGAGGCCGCCGCGCACGACTGGTTGGAGCAGAGCGCGGACGTCGAAATAGACGTCGACGAGGACGATTTCGGACGCGACGCCTGAGATGAATACACCGATCCCGTATCCCGGGCACACCGCGGACATGGCTGAACAGCCGCACGATGAGATGCGCGCGTACGTCGGCCGTGGCCTCTTGAAAGGACGCCGGGCCCTCATCACCGGCGGCGACTCCGGCATCGGACGCGCGGTGGCGGTGGCGTTCGCCAAAGAAGGCGCCGATGTCTCCATCGCGTACCTCGAAGAGCACGACGACGCGACCCACACCGCGACCGTTGTCGGTGCGGCCGGCCGGACGTGTGCCCTGTTCCCCGGTGATCTCGGAGAGCCCGCCCATTGCCGCGAGGTGGTGGCGCGCACACTCGCCGAGCTGGGCGGCCTCGACATCGTCGTCAACAATGCCGCCTTTCAGGCGCCCACAGACGATCTCACCGACATCAGCGACGAGCAATGGCGCCGGACGTTCGCCGTGAACATCGACAGCTACTTCCAGGTGACGAAGGCCGCGCTGGCGCATCTCCCGGACGGCGCTGCGATCATCAACACCGCGTCGGTGAACGGGCTACGCGGCAATGCGTCGCTGATCGACTATTCGGCCACCAAGGGCGCCGTCATCGCGTTCACCTACGCGCTGGCCCAGTCCCTGGCGAAACGTCGCATCCGCGTGAACTGCGTTGCCCCCGGGCCGGTCTGGACGCCGCTCATCCCGGCCACCATGCCGCAGGAGAAGGTCGAGTCGTTCGGCGGCAACGCGCCATTCGACCGGCCGGCCCAGCCGGACGAGATCGCACCGTCGTACGTCTTCTTCGCCGCCGACCAACTGTCGTCGTATTACAGCGGTGAGGTGCTGGCGCCCCTCGGCGGCGAGACGATGCCGGGTTGATGTTTGGGGCAGAGCCGCAGGGGAAATCCCTGCTCCATGATCATTCGTAGGATCGCCCGTCCACTTCTGGCCACCGCCTTCATCGGACAGGGCGTCGAAACCCTGTTGAACACCGACTCCGGCGCCGAGGCAGTACGCCCCGCGCTCGACGGACTGAAGGACATGCCGGATCCCGTGGCACGCAACGTGCCGTCCAATGCCGTCGCCGTGGCGCAAGCGACCGCGGCCGCCCAGGTCGCCGGTGGTCTGCTGCTGGCCACCGGACGTATTCCGCGCGTGGCCTCCGCGGTGCTCGCGGCAACGGTGATTCCCGCAAATCTCGGCCACCACATGTTCTGGACCGAGGACGACCCGGAGGCCAAAGCCGCCAAACGTCGCGGCTTCCTGGCCGACCTCAGCCTGCTCGGCGGTCTGATCCTCGCCTCGGCGGATACCGCCGGAAAGCCGTCGCTGGGCTGGCGGGGACGGCGAGCGGCCCAGCGGGCAGCCGAGGCGCTCTCATCGACAGTTCCGTCCAGGACCGAAATCGCGCTGGCCCGAATGCCGGAGCTGGGCGAGAAGGTCGGCCACGGAGTCCAGACCGGATTCGAGCACGGCCGCGAACTCGCCGGCGTCGCGCTCGAGAAACTGGAAGACGGCCTCGAGAAAGCCGCGCCGTATGCGGAATCCGCCTACCGGAAAGCCAGCGCACGTGCTTCTGACTTGGCCGATACCCTGGGCGACGGCCTGGAAAAGGCCGCCCCCTATGCGGAATCCGCGTATCGGAAGGCCAGCTCACGCGCGTCGGAGTTGGCCGACACCGCGGTCACTACCGCAAAGAAGGCAAAAGCCCGGGCCTGAGCCCGGGCTTTTGCCCCTCGCGTCGCATCAATACCAGGTACGGCGTCCGCCGACGGCATGGCCGGCCGCCCCGAGGAGCCAGAAGATCGCGCCCACCACAACGAGCACGATGCCCAGGGTCCACAACAGATACACGTTGAAGACGAAGCCCAGGATGAGCAGCACTACTCCCAAAGCAATCATGATGATCGTTTCCTTATCTCGGACGCGGTTCACCGCATCGCACTTGGTTGAGGCAGTCGGCAATCGACGACCTTCGGATTGACCCCGGCGTAGTTCAACGGCCCGGCTACCACGGTCAGCGCGATACGCCCTGCCGAACCGCAGCTGGTGTCGCCGCCGCGGAAATAGTCGCGCTGCCAGGCTGCCAGTACACCGATCAGCAGCCAGACCACCACGATGACGCCCACGCTTCCTCGCAACATGGCTCCTCCTACACAGACCCCTGTGGTCTCATCGGAAGAAGTACCCATGGGCGCGTGATGGCAAACTAACGCGCAAGAAAAAGACCGCGTCACCGGTCCAAGCGCAGGCGTGCCGCCAGCTCGAGAAAAGCCATGGCGAAGTCGTTTTCGGCCGCCAGGTCCCGAATTCGTGGCCAGTCGAGCTGCTCACGAACGGCCCGGACCGCCGGGAGCAGTGGCGCGAAGTCGCAGTGATGTTCATTGAGCGTCAGCAGCTTCTGGGTTATCACCGCATTCGGGGTAAGGACCGGCATCGAGATGGCCAGCACGTCGCGCACCACGGCCCCGGCGAGCAGAACCGAGTCCACCGGAACACCGTTGATCCGGTGCAGGACATCGACGAGCACGCCGTCGAAGTACGCTTTGAAGAGCCAATCTTCGGGCGTTCGTTCGATGTCGAACCCGTTCTGCCCCAGGATTTTCGCCGCCGACTCGGTGTCCGGCTCGGGAACGACGAAATCGACGTCGTGATCAGGTTCCGGTGCGCCGTGGACCCACAGGGCGTAGCTGCCGGCAAGCGCGAAACTCTGGGCGTTCGCTTTGAAGGCACTCGCCGCGGCGCGTAGTGCATTTCGCAATGGGGTGCGCTCAGGACACATGACGGACCGAGCAATCAAATTCGGCGTTCGGGGGTATCGAGTCCTCATGACTTCGATGCGTCTCGCGACCTTCAACATCCTGCACGGCCGCACCGTCGGCGACGGCGTCCATCTCGATAGACTGCGCCGCAGTATCAGCACCCTCGACCCGGACATCCTGGCGCTGCAGGAAGTGGATTTCGATCAATCTCGTTCCGGCCGAGCCGATCTGACGGCCATCGCCGCCGAGGTCATGAACGCGGTGTCGCACCGTTTCGTCGCCGCCATCACCGGAACGCCCGGCGCCACCTGGATCGCGGCCACCGGCGAGGAACAGCCGGCGTCGGCGGCGTACGGCATCTCCCTGCTCTCGCGTTATCCGGCGAGCAGCTGGCAGGTACTGCGGCTGCCCCGCATACCGACACGCTTTCCGATGTATCTGTCGGTACCCGGAAGAGTGATGATCGTGCACGAGGAGCCGCGCGCCGCAGTGCTGGCACGGCTCGATACGCCGTTGGGCGCCATGACGATCGCCAGCACGCATTTGTCGTTCGTGCCCGGCTGGAATCGCCATCAACTGCGGCAGCTGGCCCGTACGGTTCGCGCCCTGCCGGGGCCGCACATCATCGCCGGCGACTTGAACATGGCACCGGACCCGGCAGCGCGCTGGTCGGGTATGCGTTCGCTGGCGTGTGCCGACACGTTCCCGGCCGATGCACCGACCCGGCAGCTCGACCACGTGCTGACCGACGACCGGCAGCTGACGGCGCTCCGACACACCACCCCGCAGGTGGAACTCTCGGATCACCGCCCGTTGGCTGTCACCGTGACCCGGCATTGAGGCTTGTTACCCGTTCCCGGCGGCATCAAAACCGTCCACCTCGTGCGGCGTTACCGATTCGACGCGTTTGCCGATGCCACTTCGCGGTTATATCGGAGAGGTTGGATCCAGAGAGGAAGCCCGATGCTGAGCTCCGAAATCTCGCCTGAGTGCGCAAACGTCTATCTGCCGCAACATGATTCGCGATTACTGATCGAAGTCATGCGCCGCTGCTGCCACCCGGCGGGCATGCGCGTCGCGGACCTGTGTACCGGCAGCGGGGTGGCGGCGATTGCTGCCGCCGATGCCGGGGCGGACACCGTGGTCGCCTTCGATACCTCGCACGCCGCCATCGCGGCGGCGCGCGCCAATGCGCGACTCGCCGGATGTCCGATCGATGCGCGACTCGGCTCCTGGTCTGCAGCAATGGGACTCGAGCCGTTCGATCTCGTGCTGTGCAACCCGCCGTACGTGCCGGAACCCGCGAACCGCGAACCGGTGATCGTCGGCGCCGGCGGTCCCCCCCGCATCCTTCAATGCGGGCCCCGATGGCCGGCTCGTCCTCGATCCGCTCTGCGCCGCGGCGCCCGCGCTGCTCAGGCGCGGCGGCACCGCACTGATCGTCCAGTCCGAATTCGCCGATGTCGCGAGCAGCGTCACCGCCTTGCGGGACGGCGGGCTTCAGGCCGATGTGGTGGCGCGCCGGACCATCGCATTCGGGCCCGTGATGACCGCGCGGGCCCGCTGGTTGGAGGACACCGGTCGCTTGGACCCCGGACGGCGCACCGAAGAACTGGCCGTCATCAAGGCGGTGAAGCCATGAGTACCACCCGAAGAACCGTGCGAATCGTGCCGCGGGGCCCGATGCTGATCCAGGGACCGGTCGAAATCGAACTCGATGACGGCACCCGGGTCTGTTCGGACAGATTCATGGTCGCCATCTGCTGCTGCCAGCGCAGCAAGACCTATCCGTGGTGCGACACCAGTCATCGGCGGCAGACCCGGTCTGCCGCCGATGGCCGAAAGGGCACCGCCGATCAGGCGCAACCCACTTGAGTTCGCAGGTCACGCAAGGTCCGGTCCAATATCCGTGACACGTGCATCTGAGAAACGCCGATCGAGTCCGCGATCTGCCGCTGCGTCATGGCACCGAAGTACCGCAGGTAGAGCACCTTCTGCTCGCGTCGCGGCAGCGCCGCCAGCAGGGACCGTACGGACTCACGATCCGTCACCCGGTCGAAGCCGGCATCCATCTCACCGAGCGAGTCACCGAGCGCCTGCGTTCGCGCATCGTCGTCGCCGACGTTGACGTCCAGTGACTGGGGCTGATACGCCTTCGCCGCCACGATGCTCTCCACAACCTGCTCGCGGTCGATCTCCAGTTCCTCGGCGAGCTCCTCGATACTCGGCGCCCTCCGCAGGTCGCTCGTCAAATATGCGGTGGCACACGCAATGTCGTGCTGACGATCGCGAATCCGCCTGGGTACGTGGACCTTCCAGCCATAGTCACGGAAGTATCGGCGCAACTCCCCCATCATCGTGGGCAGGGCGAATGCCACGAACCGCGACCCCCGCGCAGGATCGAACCGGTTGACCGCCTGCAGCAATCCCACCCGCGCGACCTGGATCAAATCTTCGAGATTCTCGCCGCGACGGTCGAAGTGGCGTGCCACCCGGTCCGCCAGCGGGCAACACCGCAGCACGATGCGTTCGAGTTGACGGGCATAGGCGTCGGAGTCCGGCGGTAATTGACGGAGCACCGCGACCATCGTGACCACATCCGCGTATTCGTCAGGACTTTGATCCACCACGGAGTCGGCCTTTACCGGCTCACTCACTTCACGAGAATCGTTTTCCAACTGAACCGTCCCGGGTTTCATGCACCCTCAGGTTTCTGTGATCCGGCCGGTCTACCGGTCACGAGTTGGGAATAGTAGCGGGCTTCGGCTTCGGCCGGCGGAATGCGTCCGAGGCGGTGCATCAGGCGCTGCTGGTTGTACCAGGCGACGTAGTCGGCGGTGATGTATTCGACGTCGCCCACGGTGTTCAGTGGGCCGCGGCGAAACGGGGAATCCGCCCGGACACATTCGTTCTTGTACAGGCCGATGGTCGTCTCAGCCAGCGCGTTGTCGAAGGCATCCCCAACACTGCCCACGGACGGGCGAATTCCCGAAAGGCTCAGTGTCTCACCGAATCTCACACTCGTGTACTGCGAGCCGGCGTCGCTGTGATGGATTGCGCCGTCGACGGGATGGCCTTGGCGGGCACGCAGTGCAGCGGCCTGACGCAGCGCGGATTCGACGAAGCGGGTGTGCTTGGACGCCGAGGCTTCCCAGCCCACGATCGACCCGGCGTAGGCGTCGATGACGAACGCGACGTAGACGAACACGCCGGTGACGAGCTTGACGTAGGTGAAGTCGGCCACGAGCAGCACGTTGGGTGCGGCCACCCCGAACTGGCGGTCCACCAGGTCCGGCGGTCGCACCGCCTCCGGGTCGGGGATCGTGGTGCGGACCCTCTTCTGGCGGCGCACGCCTTGCCAGCCGTTCTTGCGCATCAGGCGTTCCACGGTGGACTTGGCCACCGGGATGCCCTGACGCTGCAGATGGGCCCACATCTTCAGCGACCCGTACAGCGACTCGGGCCTGCGGCGTCCGTGCTCATCAGGCTCGTAGTAGCCGGCTAGGATCTCGGTGATCGTGGCGTCCCACAGGGCCCGTTTCGAGGGCGCCCGCACCGCCCAGGCATGAAATGTCCGCGGGGCGATCGGCACGGCGTGCTCGGTGAGCACGCGACAGATCGGAGCGACCCCGAAACGGTCCCGGTGGGCGGCGATGAACTCGCAGACCGTAGCGGTCAGCGGCGGCTGCGCGGGTCGCTCTCCCGCACGAAGAAAGACGTTGCCGCCTTGAGGATTTCGATAGTCTGCTCCAGCTCGGCGTTACGCCGTTTCAACGCCCGGATCTCCGCAGCCGCCTCCGAAGAGACCCCGTCTCGATCACCGTCATCGACCTGTTGCTGGCGAATCCAATTACGCAGCGTCTCGGCGTTCATCCCCAACCGTTTGGACACCGCGGTAATCGCCGCCCACTCGCTCGGATAGTCCTCCCGGTGCTCGCGCACCAGACGGACCGCCTTCGCTCGGGTCTCCGGGTCGTACTTGCTCGGCATGACATGCACCTTCCCAAGGAAGGAGGTGCGCATCAAACGCGGGATGGTTCAAACAGAGAAACTGACATGCAGCACCCCTTCCAGGGTGTTACAGCACGCACGACACCACCGATTGACGACATTGACAATTACGAGAATGCGGTGGATCAGCGACATGCTGTTTTCCGCCTTGCAGGCGGAACGGCAATCTGCCGTAGTCGAACCCGACCACATTCGGCGAATCCTGAGAATTGAGGCCCCGCTCTGGACCGGATTCACGCGCCGAGTTGTAGTCCCTCGACTGATGCCGCTTTTGGCTAAGCGGCCACGCTGTACAACAGCGTCGTGTTCCTCACACTACACGCGGCTAACCGGCGCCACCACCGGAACGGGCGATGAACTCCTGCGCCTTGGTTTTCACGCCCTGATAGACCAGGTGCCAGCCGTTGGGGTCACCCTTGAGAACCGCGGCGGTCATGTCTTTGATCTGTTCGTAGGTGGCATGCGGCGGAATCGGCGGCACTTCGGGATCGCACCTGACGTCCAATACGACGGGGCGGTCGGCGCCCAGTGCCCGGTCCCAGGCCTCGCCGAGCCGATCGGGGTTGTCGACGGTGATGCCTTCCAATCCCACGGCACAGGCGATCTCGGCATACGAGACGTCCGGTAGCGATTGTGACGGCACGAATTTGGGCGCTCCGCCCATTGCCCGCAACTCCCAGGTGACCTGATTCAGGTCGCCGTTGTGGAAGACACACACCACCAGCCGCGGGTCAGACCACTGCGCCATGTAGCGCTTGATGGTCAAAAGCTCGGCCATCCCGTTCATCTGCATCGCACCGTCGCCGACGAGCGCCACGACGGGTCGGTCCGGATGCACGAACTTCGCACCGATCGCGTACGGCACAGCGGGCCCCATGGTGGCGAGGGTGCCCGACAGCGAACCGCGCATCTCACCGCGGAACTTGAGGCAACGCGCATACCAATTGGTGGATGAACCAGAATCAGCCGTCACGATCGCGTTCGACGGTATCCGCTGCGAAAGCTCCCACGCGACCCGCATCGGGTTGACCGGCCGGGCCGACAACATGCACTGGCGCGCGACGATGTCCCACCACCGAGAGACGTTGTGCTCGACAGTATCTCGCCATTTCCGGTCGGTTTTCGGCTCCAGCAGTGGCAGTATCGCACCGAGCGCGGCACCCGCGTCGGCGACGATGTTGACCTCCGTCGGGTAGCGCATGCCGATCGCGGTCCCGTCGATGTCGATCTGAATCGCCCGGGCCTGGCCGAACTTCGGCAGAAACTGGCTGTACGGGAAATTCGATCCGACGATCAACAGGGTGTCGCAGTCGCGCATCATCTCGTAGCTGGGTCGCGAGCCGAGCAACCCGATGGATCCGGTGACATACGGCAGATCATCGGACAGCACGTCCTTACCCAACAGCGCCTTGGCGACACCGGCTCCGGTCTTGTCGGCGAGTTCGCGCACCTGATCGGCGGCGCCGCGGGCACCCTGGCCGACCAGAATCGCCACGCGCTCACCGGCATTGAGCACCTCGGCAGCTTTGCGGACCTGTTCGTCCTGCGAATGCACGGCGGGTGGCACATACTGCGGATCACTCGACGGCACCTGCTTGAACTCGTGTTGCGGAGGTTCGTACGGCTGCTCCTGCAAATCAGACGGGATCACCAGGGCCGTCGGCGCACGCCGGGCCAAAGCGGTGCGCATCGCCCGATCGAGCGCGTTGGGCAGTTGGTTGGCGACGTTGACCTCGACCAGGTAGTCGCTCGCGACATCCTTGTAGAGACTGTGCAGATCGACTTCCTGCTGATAGCTACCGCCCATCGCGCTGCGCGCCGTCTGACCCACGATCGCCACCACGGGAACGTGGTCGAGCTTCGCGTCGTACAGCCCGTTCAGCAGGTGGATGGCCCCCGGACCTGACGTCGCCATACAGACACCGACGCCACCACCGAATTTGGCATATCCGGTCGCTCCGAACGCGGCCATCTCCTCATGGCGGGTCTGAATGAATTGCGGCTCATCGTCACTGCGCCCGAACGCGGCCACGATCCCGTTGATGCCGTCGCCCGGATAGGCGAACACGTGACGGACCTGCCACTGCCTCAGCCGCTCGAGTAGGTAATCCCCAACAGTCGTCGTCATAAGGGCGACGTACCCCCGCGATACCGGACGAAACAGGCGTTTCGCGGTCCGACCGCCCGGGTACGCCACCACAGGACAGTACGAATGAAACCCGCTATCACCGGGAGGTGTCGATGTCTGAGGTCCAGACCGGGGCGATCGCGCAACACGATGCAGACGCACAGGGAGACGGACACCGGCGCCGCACCGTCATCAATTGGGTGCTGGCCGGCCTCACCGTGCCGGGCGCCCTCGCCATCATCCTGTATCAATACGCCCAGGTCCTCGCGACCGCGGGCTGCTCCGAACGCACCTGCGCCAAGCTGGGTCCGAGCCCATTCGTGTTCGGGCTGATCGAGTACGGCGCGCCCGTGGTCGCCGTGCTCGCCGTCGCGCTGTCGTTCGTGACCGCGAAGACCCGCCACGGCATCGTGGTACCGCTGGTCGCCTGGGCGTTGCTGATCGCCGGATTCGCCGTCCTCACGTTCAGCTTCGAAACCCCCTGAGAGAAAAGGGGATTCCGGTGACCACTGACACGACGGTCGAAGCCGTCCGACCCGCGGACGTCACCTGGCTCACCGCCCGCGAAATCCAGGTGGAATCCTTGCCGCACAAGGACATCTTCAGTTTCTACGGTTCGGGGCCAGACGACCGCATCACTGTCGTCGACCGCGAGAAAGTTCGACGCAAGAACGATGTGTCCGATGACGGGCGAGCACGGTGACGAGGGCCCATCCGACCAGAGATGGGACCGGATGGCCCGTCACGAGACCGAAATGGAGCGGCTGGACCGCAATTGGTCGAGTCTGTTGCAAGAACTCCGCGTCGCTCAGACCGGAGTGCAGCTGCTCACCGGCTTTCTGATGACATTGCCGTTCCAGCAACGGTTCACCACACTGGATGACCAGAGCCAGACCGTCTACCTGGCGACCGTGGCCTTCTCGGTCGCGTCGGCGATTCTACTGATAGCACCAGTTGGCATGCACCGCATACTGTTTCGACAACGACGCATGTCCTTGATCGTCGCCGCAGCCCACCGATGCGCCTTCTACGGCCTACTCCTGCTCGGTATGGCCCTTACCGGAGTGACCGAACTGATCTTCGGTACCGTCGCGGGCCAGGTGGCGGGCTGGGTCGCCGGCGGCATCGGCCTGGCCGGCTTCTGCACGTTCTGGGTGCTGGTGCCTTTGGCCATGCAGAACAGCGGACGCAACGATACCGCTCGCGCACAATAGTTTTCGCGCAAGAAGCGGCCCGGCCTCCCCACCGTGAAAGGAGGCCGGGCCGTTCTTGGTTCACTGGTTCTGCTGCTGCCGTTTCTCCGCGGCCTGCGCACCGGAGCGGGCCGACTCGGTCTCCGCCTCTTTCTTGGCCGCATCGCGCTCGGCGTCGGCCTTGTCCTGCTGGGCCTGGCCCTCACGGACCATGTCATCCCGGCCGACGACGCTACCCGCAGCTTCCTTCAGCTTGCCCTTGACACCCTCGACGGTGCCCTTGATGCCCTCTTCAGGACCACTCTTGTTCTCTCCCACTGCATTTCCTCCTTGTGTTCGCGCGCTTGGCGAGCAGCACCTCGGCCTGCTCGGCGCATTTGATTCCGTTGAACAATCCGGCACTACCGACATACCTGGTCTACGCCCATCGGAAACCTGCTCCGGCGCAACGTTTGATCAAAATCCGGCGTGGGTATCGAGTGCCCAGGAGTTGATCACAATGCGAAATATTCGGCATGGCCAGGGAGTACGGCACCATCACCGCCGACGCAGCCCACAATCTCAGGCAATCGGCGCCTTCTGCCGGGTGTTCGTGAAGAACGCGGTACGGATGTGGGCCCTGCAGCCGAATCTGCACTGGCCCTTCAGTGCCATCGATCAGGTCGCCGCGCTGGCCCCGCTGCCGAGATCGGCGACGGTTGAGCCAGTCCGACTGCCGTCTTGCCGGGCCGAATTGATCGGCACCACCGACTCGTCGGCCCGGCGCGCCATCCTCTACCTACACGGCGGGGCGTTTCTCACCTGTGGTCTCAACACGCACCGATCCTTTGCCGCCCAGCTGTCCCGCAGCGCAGGCGCCGAAGTACTCAATGTCGGCTATCGCATGTTGCCCGCTCACGGACTGTCGGCGGCACTGGCAGACGCGGTCGACGGGCTCCGCTGGCTGCTGCGCCGCGGCTACCACTGGTCCGACATCGTGGTGGCCGGAGATTCCGCGGGCGGATACCTCGCCCTGCAGACCGCGGCCGAACTGCTTCGGGACGGCCACCCGCCCACCGCCGGCGTGGCGGCGATCTCTCCCCTGACGACGCTCAACCCGCGCGACAAATCCCCCAGCGGCAAGGACCGGTGCGCCATGTTCACGGCACGCGCCATGACGTCGTTCATGCGCTACGTCGCCGCGCACGGTGAGAAGAATCCGTCCGGGCAGCCGATCGCCTCGCCCGTCGACGCGGACCTGCGCCGGATGCCGCCGGTGTTGATCCACGTCAGCAGCGACGAGTTTCTCCGGCCCGACGCGGAACTGATGTACGAGCGGTTGACCGCCGCGGGGGCACAGTGCGAACTTCACATGTGGGACGGGCAGATCCACGACTTTCCGCTTGCCGCTCCCGTCCTGCCCGAAGGGCGGCGGGCGATCCACTACATCGGCGAGTTCGTCAAGCAGGTCACGCCCGCGGCGAACCTCGACGCAGCGGACTATCCGTCGGCCGCATCATTGTGAATCAGGGCTGCCCACCGCCGCGTTTGTTGACCATCGCGCTGGGTAACCAGACACGGTGGACAAAACATCGAATGCAAAGCAAGAGCAGCTCGAGGCCACGCGGGTCGACAACAATGCGGGGTACCTGACCACCCAACAGGGGGTGCGGGTTCCGCACACCGACGACGCCCTCACCGCAGGTGAGCGCGGCCCGACCCTGATGGAGGATTTCCACGCGCGGGAGAAGATCACCCACTTCGACCACGAACGCATTCCCGAGCGGGTCGTGCACGCACGCGGCGCGGGGGCCTACGGGTACTTCGAGCCGTACGACGATTCGCTGGCCGACTTCACCACGGCGAAATTCCTGACCACGCCGGGCCTGCGCACACCGGTGTTCGTGCGCTTCTCCACCGTCGCGGGGTCCCGCGGCTCCGCCGACACCGTACGCGACGTCCGCGGCTTCGCCACCAAGTTCTACACCGAGCAAGGCAACTACGACCTCGTCGGCAACAACTTCCCCGTCTTCTTCATCCAGGACGGCATCAAGTTCCCCGACTTCGTCCACGCGGTGAAGCCGGAGCCGCACAACGAGATTCCGCAAGCCGCGTCTGCCCACAACACGCTGTGGGACTTCGTGTCGCTGCAGCCGGAAACGCTTCACACCATCATGTGGCTGATGTCCGACCGCGCCCTGCCGCGCAGCTACCGAATGATGGAAGGCTTCGGCGTGCACACCTTCCGCTTGGTGAACGCGGCCGGCGAGGGCGTCTTCGTGAAATTCCATTGGAAGCCGAAACTCGGTGTGCACTCGCTGCTGTGGGAGGAATGCCAGCAGATCGCCGGTAAGGATCCGGACTTCAATCGCCGCGACCTGTGGGACGCCATCGAGGCCGGCCAATACCCCGAGTGGGAGCTGGGCGTTCAGCTGATCCCCGAGTCCGACGAGTTCGCCTTCCCGTTCGATCTGCTCGACGCGACCAAACTTGTTCCAGAGGAACGGGTCCCGGTGATCCCCGTCGGCCGGATGGTACTCGACCGCAACCCGGACAACTTCTTCGCCGAGACCGAACAGGTCGCGTTTCACACCGCCAATCTGGTGCCGGGTATCGACTTCACCAACGATCCCCTGCTGCAGCTCCGCAATTTCTCATACCTGGACACGCAGCTGATCCGCTTGGGCGGGCCGAATTTCGCGCAGTTGCCGGTCAACCGGCCCATCGCAGCGGTGACCAACAATCAGCGTGACGGCTACGGCCAGCACACCATCCCCAAGGGGACCACGAGTTACCTCAAGAACAACCTCGGCGGTGGCTGTCCTGCGCTGGCCGACGAAGACGCCTACCGGCATTACACCGAACGCGTCGACGGTCGCAAGATCCGCAGCCGCGCAGAGAGTTTCAAGGACCACTACAGCCAGGCCCGGATGTTCTGGCTGAGCATGTCGACTGTCGAGAAGGACCACATCGTCGCCGCATTCTCGTTCGAACTGGGCAAGGTCGGCCCCGAGACCGGCATCCGTGAACGAGTCATCGCACAGCTCAACATGATCGACCACGAGCTGGCCGAGCGGGTCGCCGCCAAGCTCGGACTGCTGGCACCGGACGAGGTCGCCGTCCCCGATCATGTGACGCCGTCGCCGGCGCTGTCGCAGATGAACACCGCGACCGATTCCATCGTCAGCCGCCGGATCGCCGTCCTGGCCGCCGACGGCGTGGACCTGCGCGGCACCGAGCGGACCGCCGCCGCGCTCAGGGAGTTGGGCGCCACCGTCGACATCATCGGCCTCATCGGTGGCGGCACCATCGCGACCGACACCGGCCAGGAACTCGGCGTGGATCTCGGGCTCAACACCACGTCGTCGACGCTCTACGACGCGGTGCTGGTTCCCGGACCGCAGAACTCCGTGGAGCTGCTCGCACAGGACGGTTCGGCGATCCATTTCGTCGCCGAGGCCTACAAGCACCTGAAGCCCATCGCCGCGTTCGGTGCTGGTGTCGGCTTGCTGCGCGCCGCAGGAATCAATCCCGAATCCGCCGGACTGACCGAAACCCACACGGACAGAGGCGTTGTCACGACGACATCGCACGGCGGCTCGCTCGACGAACTGTTCATCGAGGCGTTCGTCGACACGATCCGGCGGCATCGGACTTGGAACCGGGCAACCGAGGCGGTGCCGGCCTGATGTCTGACGACCATCTGCTCAGCCCGAGCGAGTCCACCGACTCCGACGAGTTGCACAACCGCGACGGCGATCAAACCGTCGAGCCACCCGAAGGCTGGCATGGGGCGGATGAATTCGGTCTGCTCGAAGACGAAGCCGAAGAGGGTGAATCCCTCGACGACAAGCTGGCCGCCGAGGAGCCGGATGTGCTCGGGGGCCCGGTCACGCCGGAAACCGAGGAGGACGCCTCGTTCTTCCCGGTCGTCGACAACGATTCGGACACCAATTGATCTGCCCGCCAGATGTTTTCACACCGTGAGGAGGAGTGTCATGCCGAAGACCACGAAGAAGGGGCAAGCCAAGAAGAGTGAGCTGCCCAGCACACTGCAGAAGTCGAGCCCCAAGGCACAACGCACGTTCGCCAAGGCGCACGACTCGGCCGCCGAGGAATACGGCGAAGGCGAACGCGCCCACCGGGTCGCCTACTCAGCGCTCAAGCACAGCTATGAGAAGGTCGGCGACCACTGGGAGAAGAAGGACCACAAAGGCCCGTCGGACGAGCGGGCGCGCAGCGGCGGGCCCAACGCCCGCGGCAAGACCGCCGAAGGCGTCGATACCCAGGCCACCAAGAAACATCTCATGGACGTCGCGCGCCGGCTCGACATCAGGGGACGGTCGACCATGAACAAGGGCGAGCTGGTCGACGCGATCGAGAAGGCCAACCGGCGGGCCAGCCGCCGCTAGCGAACTACCACTGACCGAGCTGGCACTGCACGTTGTACGGCGCGGTCTGGTGCGCTGCCGACTGCCCGTCGACCGCGATGTCGCACGTCGAGTCCGGAGCGGCCTGGCCACCGTGCGTGGTGCTGCTGACGGTGAAGATGGCCCACTGCGGGTCGGCCAGCGTCGTGGTGAACACCCACGGGGCGTCGGGACCGACGGTGACCGTCTCGCGCTTGAGGTAGGCGTAGGCGTCGGCGTTATAGGCCGCCTTGTTGGCCGGCTGATTGACCAGGTAGAGCAGGTCGAAGGTGGCCGGGCCGCCCACCGACAGCGTGTACCGGACCTCGTGGCCGGCCGGGGCGGCAGACGCCACCGGCGCCATCAGCCCAGCGGCCGCCACTGCTGCCGCGCCACACACCACTGACAACTTGACTGTCGCTTTACGCATGCCGGTCATATCGACTGACGGTACCGGACCGTTACACCCTTCATCAGACGTATCACCCCGCCTGCAGCTCCAGCAGCACCGTCACCGGGCCGTCGTTCACCAGTTCGACGTGCATGTGGGCACCGAACCGGCCGGTGGCGACCTCGGCCCCCAGTTCCCGCAGCGCCGCCGCGAACTCGTCGACGAGCGGCTCGGCGACCGGCCCGGGCGCCGCGGCAGTCCACGACGGCCGGCGGCCCTTGGCGGTGTCGGCGTAGAGGGTGAACTGACTGACCACGAGAATCGGGGCGCCGACATCGGCGGCACTCAGCTCGCCGTCGAGGATGCGCAGCCGCCACAGTTTGTCGGCCATCTTGCGTACCACCGCGGCGTCGTCGGTGTGGGTGAGACCGACGAGCGCCACCAGACCCTGAGGATCCGGGGTGATCTCACCGACGGTCTGCCCGTCGACAGTCACCCGCGCCGACGTCACCCGCTGCACCAGTACCCGCACGTTCGCAGATGTTGCCACAGCAGTTTGTGGTACCAGTGGTGGTCATGGACGGCCCATCCTGGCGCGGTACTCCCCTCACCCGGCGTTCGGTCCTGGTCGGCCTCGGCGCCGTCGGGGCGTTCCTCGCCCTTGACCTCGGGCTGGTCGCGTACACCAGCCGCGCCGGCACGCTGACCCGCCAGACATTCCTGGACGGCTTCCGGGGCGTTTTCGGCGATCACCCCGGCTTCCGGAAGAACCATGCCAAAGGGGTCTCGGTGGTCGGACATTTCATGAGCAACGGCAATGCCGCGGCCCTGTCCCGTGCCGCGGTCTTCGGGCCGGGTGAGACGCCCGTCGCCGGCCGGTTCTCCCTCGCCGGCGGCAACCCGACGGTCGCCGATACCCCCGGTGCGGCCCGCGGGCTCGGCCTGGCCATCGGCTTTCCGAGCGCCGGTCAATGGCGTACCGCGATGCTGAATCTGCCGGTGTTCGTCGACAATTCACCGCAGGGCTTCTATGACCGGCTACTGGCGTCCAAGCCGGTGGCCGGCACGGGGAAACCCGACCCGCAGCTCATGGCCGAGTTCCTCAGCCGGCATCCCGAGACCGCGGCGGCGACGGCACTGGTCAAGAAGAGCCCGCCCACACCGGGTTTCGCCGACAGCACCTTCGCGGGTCTGCACAAGTTCCATCTGGTGAACCACGCCGGAGTGCGGACCCCGGTGCGCTGGTCGTTCGTCCCGCTGCAGACCGCGCTGCCGCCGAAGTCCGACGACCCCAACGCATTGTTCGACGCACTGATCCTGCAGCTGAAAAAGGCTCCGCTGCAGTGGAATCTGCGACTGACCATCGGCCGTGACGGTGACCCGACCGACCCGACGCTGCCGTGGCCGGCCGACCGGCAGGTCATCGACGCCGGCGTCCTGACCCTCACCGAAGCCCAGACCGATGCCGCCGGCAACGCCCGCGACATCAACTTCGATCCGCTGGTCCTGCCCGACGGCATCGAGCCGTCCGACGATCCGCTGCTCAGCGCCCGGTCGGCGGTGTACGCCGGGTCGTACCGGGCCCGGACCATCGAACCGAAAAGCGCTCCGGCCGTTCAGGTTGTCCCATGACCGGCCGCTTCCCCATCCGGACCCGCGTGCTGCACTGGCTGACCGCGGTGGCGGTCTTCGCCGCACTGCTGATCGGTTTCACGATGACCAACCAGATCGGCTCCCACGCAGCGCTGGTCGCCGTCCACATGACACTGGGCATCAGCATCCTGGTCATCGTGATCGTCCGGGCGGCAAACAGATTCACCCACAAGCCGCCGAAGTGGCCCGACACGGTGGGACCGCTGGAAGGCAAGCTGATCGCCGGGTCCGAACTGGCCATGTACGCCATGCTGCTGGCGCAGCCACTGGTCGGCTGGGCCATGGTGTCGGCGTCGGGCACCCCGGTGCGGGCCTTCGGACTGACGCTACCCGGCCTCGTCCCGTTCGATGCCGACCTGTACGGCATTCTGCGGCAGGCACATTCGGTGGTGGCCTACCTGCTGGTGGCCGCCATCGCCGCGCACGTCAGCGCCATCCTGCTCCACACCCTGACCCTGCGCGACGGCATGCTCCGCCGCATGACCCACTGACCTAACTCCCGCGAGCGTGCGTGTTTGTACACCGACACGCCGTGTCTGGCGTGCATTTTGGGGTCGCTCAGCGCTGACGAGCGGCCCCAAAATGCGCAGCTAAGGAAGTAGCGCGGCCACTCGGGCGGCGACGTCGGCGATGGGCACATCGACCTGCTCACCGTTCGACAGGTTCTTGACGCCCACGGTGCCGGCCTCGATGTCGCGGTCACCCGCGACCAGGGCCACCTTGGCGCCGGAGCGGTCGGCGGCCTTCATCGCACCCTTGAGGCCGCGGTCGCCGTAACACATGTCGGTACGCACACCCGAACCACGCAGGGCCGCAACGATCTTCGCCAATTCCAGCTTGGCCGGCGCACCCAGCGGCACGGCGTACACATCGACAGCCGCCGGAGACGCCACCGTCTTGCCCTCGGCCTTGAGCGCCAGCACCGTGCGGTCCACACCGAGGCCGAAGCCGATGCCGGACAGGTCCTGCCCGCCCAGCTGCTTCATGAGGCCGTCGTAGCGGCCACCGCCACCGATGCCGGACTGCGCGCCGAGGCCGTCGTGCACGAACTCGAACGTGGTCTTGGTGTAGTAGTCCAGGCCGCGGACCATGCGCGGGTTGATGACGTACGGCACGCCGAGAGCGTCCAGGTGCGCCAGCACGGTGTCGAAGTGCTCCTTGGCGGCCTCCGACAGGTGATCGAGCATCACCGGGGCGTCGGCCGTCATCTCCTTGACGTGCGGCCGCTTGTCGTCGAGCACCCGCAGCGGATTGATCTCCGCGCGGCGCCGCGTGTCCTCGTCGAGGTCGAGCTTGAACAGGAAGTCCTGCAACAGCTTCCGGTACTGCGGGCGGCAGGTGTCGTCGCCCAGCGACGTGATCTCCAAGCGGAAGCCGTCGAGGCCCAGCGAGCGGAAGCCGGCGTCGGCCACGGCGATCACCTCGGCGTCGAGCGCCGGGTCGTCGATGCCGATGGCCTCGACTCCCACCTGCTGCAGCTGGCGGTACCGGCCGGCCTGCGGCCGCTCGTACCGGAAGAACGGTCCGGAGTACCGCAGCTTGGCCGGCAGCGCTCCGCGGTCCAGTCCGTGTTCGATGACGGCCCGCATGACGCCGGCGGTGCCTTCGGGCCGCAGCGTGACGGAGCGGTCGCCGCGGTCGGCGAAGGTGTACATCTCCTTCGACACCACGTCGGTGGACTCGCCCACACCGCGGGCGAACAGCGCGGTGTCCTCGAAGACCGGCAGCTCGATGTGGCCGTACCCGGCCAACCGCGCGACGTTCAGCAGTCCGTCACGTACCGCGACAAATTCCGCCGAGTCCGGGGGCAGGTAATCCGGGACGCCCTTGGGCGCCTGAAAATCGCTCAACTTGATAAGCCTTCGAGGAATGGGTTGGTACGGCGTTCGGCGCCGATCGTGGTCTGTGGGCCGTGCCCAGGTAGTACCACGGTGTCGTCGTCGAGCACCAACAGTTTTGTCACGATCGAGTTCAGCAGGTCCCGGCCGCTGCCGCCCGGGAGATCGGTGCGGCCCACCGACTGCTTGAACAAGGTGTCGCCGGTGAATGCCAGTTCGGCGGGACCGTCGGTCACGCGGAACACCACCGAGCCCCGGGTGTGCCCCGGCGTGTGGTCCACCGTCACGGTGATGCCGCCCAGGTAGAGCTTGTCACCGTCGCGGTCGAGTTCGACGACCTGCTTGGGCTCGGAGAAGAGCACCCCGAACGCCAGCTGCGCCAACCGCGGACCGAACCCCTTGATGGGATCGGTCAGCATGAACCGGTCCTCGGGGTGGATGTACACCGGGCAGCCGTAGGTGTCCGCCACCTTCTGCGCCGACCAGATGTGGTCGACGTGGCCGTGGGTGAGCAGCACCGCCGACGGGGTGAGCCGGTTCTCATCCAGGATTTCGCGGATGCGGCCCATGGCCCGCTGGCCCGGGTCGACGATGATGGCGTCCGACCCGGCGCGCGCCGCGAGGATGTAGCAGTTGCACTGCAACATCCCGGCCGGAAACCCCGTCAACAACACGTAGCCATTTTCCCACGTGGGAAACTGCCTCCATGACGCAGCCAGGACCGTGGGGACCCCCGCCGCCCGACCAGCCCCAGTACTACGGTGCGCCGCAATACGTTCCGGGCTTTCCGCCACCGAAGAAGTCCCGCACCGGCTGGGTGATGTTCGCCGTGATCGCCGTCATCGCGCTGATCGCGGCCGGCGTCGCCGCCGTCATCGTGCTTCGGCACAAGAACGTGCCCGTCGGGGGGGCCGCCGAGACATCGTCCGCTGACTCCGGTCCGACGCCGCTGCGCTCGATCCGCCTCGCGGCGCCCAACGTCGTCACCAAGCCGGGCAGCTCCGAGCCGAAGGCCACGCTCACGGTCTACGAGGACTTCCTGTGCCCGTTCTGCGGCCGGTTCGAGCAGGTCTACGGCCCGACCATCGGCAAGCTGATCACCGACGGCCGCGTCGCCGTGGACTACACCATGGTTTCGATCCTGGGCCGTGGCGACCTGACGTCGTACTCGGTACGGGCCGGCGCGGCGGCGTACTGCGTGGCCGACGCCGACACCGCGGCGTTCCAGCGATTCCATGCCGCGCTGTTCGCGCATCAACCCGACGAGTCGGCGCAGACGTTCCCGGCCGACGACGAGCTGGTCGAACAGGCGAAGAAGACCGGCGCCCCGGATTCGGTCGCCGATTGCATCACCGGCGGCAAGTACCGCGACATGGTCAACAGCGCGGTGAAGAGCTCGGGCATCAGCTCGACGCCGACGGTCCTGCTCAACGGCACCGATATCGGGGACGCCGTGCTGCTGCATCCCGATCCGCAGGCGCTGCTGGACCAGCTCAAGAACGTCTCAGGGTGACCTGGCACACTCGGTGCCGACCAGCTGTACGTCGGGGCAATTCCCCCGACCGTGACGAGGAGGGCTTCGGCGGTGCCGACGAATGAACAACGGCGGGAGACCGCCAAGCGCAAGCTGGAACGGCAGTTGGAGCGCCGGGCCGAGAAGGCCCGCAAGCAGCGCATCATCACCATCGCCGCGTCGGTGGTCGCGGTGCTCGCGGTGATCGGCGGCGCCGTCTTTGGTGTCATCTACCTCAACAAGGACTCCGACTCCTCGTCGGCGACGGCCTCGGCATCGACCGAGAGCTCGACCGCCCCGGCGCAGAACCCGCCCGCCGACGGCAAGCTGCCGCCGTTCGTGGCGCCCGCCGGCCTCGGTGAGAACTGCCAGTACCCGGCGTCGTCGGAGCAGGCCAGCAAGAAGGTCAACCCGCCGCGCACCGGCAAGATCCCGACCACCCCGCCGACGGTGACGGCCAGCATGAGCACCAATCAGGGCAACCTGGGCCTGACGCTGGACAACGCCAAGGCGCCGTGCACCGTCAACAGCTTCGCCAGCCTGGCGCAGCAGGGCTACTTCAACGACACCCCCTGCCACCGGCTCACCAAGGGCGGCCTGGACGTCCTGCAGTGCGGTGACCCGACGGGCTCCGGCATGGGCGGCCCCGGCTACCAGTTCGCCAACGAGTACCCGACGAACCAGTACCAGCCCGACAGCCCCGCGCTGAGCCAGCCGGTCGTCTACCCGCGCGGCACGCTCGCGATGGCCAACGCCGGCCCGAACACCAACGGCAGCCAGTTCTTCCTGGTCTACCAGGATTCGCAGCTGCCTCCGGGCTACACCGCGTTCGGCACCGTCGACGCGACCGGCCTGGCCACCCTGGACAAGATCGCCCAGAACGGCATCGAGGGCGGCGGCGGCGACGGCAAGCCCGCGCAGCCGGTCACGGTGAAGTACATCCAGCTCGACTGACAGTTCACGAAGAAGGCCCGGTCACCACGGTGACCGGGCCTTCTTCGTGTTAGGCCCTGCGCGGACCCGGCAGCGGTGGAATCATGCGGATCGTGGCGAACACCAAACCGCAGACCATCTCGTACCCGGCGCCCGGCTCGCGGCCGAACCGCCACGACGATGTCGCCGTCGATCCACACGTGATCGTGCTGTTCGGCGCGACCGGCGACCTCGCCAAACGCAAACTGCTGCCAGGTCTGGCCTATCTGGACCAGTCCGAACTGGCACCCGACATCCAGATCGTCGGCACCTCGTTGGAGGACCTGACGATCGACGAGTTCCGCGCGCTGGCCAAGGCCGCGATCGACGAATTCGGCAGCCACCACCTGACCGACGAACAGTGGGAACGGTTCGCCGCGACGCTCACCTACGTCCCGCAGAGCGCCGGGCCGTCTGGTCTGGCGGCTGCGGTGGCCGCCGCGGAGAAGAAACTGGGCCCGAATGTGCGCCGCCTGCACTATCTTTCGGTACCACCCAAAGCTGCGCGCGCCGTCATCGCGACCCTGGACGAGGCCGGCCTGGTCGAGCGCTCCCGCGTCGTCATGGAGAAGCCGTTCGGGACCGACCTGGCCAGCGCCGTCGAACTCAACAACTTCGTTCACGAAACGTTCGACGAGGCACAGATTTTCCGGATCGACCACTTTCTGGGCAAGGAAGCCGCGCAGAACATCCTGGCGTTCCGGTTCGCCAACGGCCTGTTCGAGCCGATCTGGAATCGCAACTTCATCGACCACATCCAGATCGACATTCCCGAGATGCTCGGGCTGGATGCCCGCGCCAACTTCTACGAGAGCACCGGCGCCTACAAGGACATGGTGGTCACCCACCTGTTCCAGGTGATGGCGTTCGTGGTGATGGAGCCGCCGACGGCGCTGGAACCGCGCGCCATCAGCGAGGAGAAGAACAAGGTCTTCCGGTCCATGCTGCCGGTGAAGGTGTCCGACGTCGTCCGTGGGCAGTTCACCGGCTACCGCGAACTCGAGGGCGTGGCAAGGGATTCCGATACGGAGACATTCATCGCCTTGAAGGTCGGCATCGACAACTGGCGCTGGGCCGGCGTGCCGATCTACCTACGCACCGGCAAGAAGATGGCCGAGGGCATGCGCATCATCTCGATCGCCTTCAAGGAGGCGCCGCGCACCATGTTCCCGTCGGGTTCGGGCGTCGGTTCCCAGGGACCCGACCACCTGACCTTCGACCTGGCCGACAACTCGAAGGTGTCACTGTCGTTCTACGGCAAGCGGCCCGGGCCGGGCATGAAGCTCGAGAAGCTTTCGATGCAGTTCTCGGCCACCGAGGCCGACGGCGCCGACCAGGTACTGGAGGCCTACGAGCGGTTGATCCTCGACGCCATGCGCGGCGACCACACACTGTTCACCACTGCCGAGGGCATCGAGTCCCTGTGGGCGAATTCGGCTGCGCTGCTGGCGGATCCGCCGCCGGTCAAGAACTACCAGCCCGGTACCTGGGGCCCCAACGCCATCCACCAACTGATCGCGCCCAACGCCTGGCGGCTGCCGTTCGAACGGGGTTGGCGCGAGGCCAAGAAGAAGTAGCTGCTACGGCCGCGGCGCCGCGGCCGCCTGCTCGAGCTGCAGGATGGCCGCGTCGACCATGGTCTGGATGATTTCGCAGGTGCTGAAATCGCTCATCCACAGATGCGGCGTGTCGGTGCGGTGCAGCATCGCAACGCCGTGCAGCGCGACCGACAGCGCCGCGGCCACCCGCTTCGCGTCGGGCCCCGGCTCGGAGTCTGGGTCCATGCCGCCGGCGGCCAACAGGCCGCGCGTCACGACCTCGAGCGCCTGGCGCGCCGACGGGGTGATCTCGTCGACCTTGACCATCAGGACGTATCGCAACGGAAAGCGTTGGGCGAACGCGACATACGCACGGCAGCCGAGCAGTAGGCGCTCTCGCCGCGTCTTGCCGCTCTGCACCTGCTCGGCGATGTCCTGGTTCACCTGATCCCAGCTCAGCTCCGCCACTGCGGCCAGCACGTCCTCGCGACTGTCGAAATGGGCGTACACCGACATGTTCGAGATGCCGGCTTCACGCGCGATGCTCCGCAACGACACCTCGTTCGTGGACTCCGATGAGTCGACGACCCGGATCGCGGCGGCCAGGATTTCGTCGCGCAGCAGCGCGCCCTGCCCTCGCACATTCCGCTGCCGTGTCGAGCCCGCCATGCCTTCACCCTAATCGTCGTCGTGACGAGGTGTGATGGTCGCCACCGCCCGTAACTATACATGCGTATATATACAGTCGTATGGTGCTCGTCATGAACTGGTTGCTCAAGACCGCGCGGCGCGGCTGGGTGCTGCTGACGGTTGTCGGGGTCGTCACGGTCGGCGGTTTCGTCATCGACCGCTTCCACGGCGTGTTCGGCAGCCAGCATTCCGCCGAAACCCGCACGGACAACATCGTTTCGACCATCCCGAAGTACGTGACGTACGAAGTGGACGGACCCTCCGACACCAGCGGGATGATCAGCTACGTCGACGAGCGGGCCCAGCCGCAACGCGAGCGCTTCACCTCACTGCCCTGGTCGAAAACCCTGACCACCACGGTGCCGAGCGTGTTCGCCAACCTCGTCGCACAGGGCGACAGCAGCCGACTGACCTGCCGCATCACGGTCAATGGCGAGCTGCGTGACCATCAGTCATCCGACGGCGCTTCGGCGACCACGTTCTGCCTGGTGAAGGCAGCATGAGCGGCCAGCACAGCAGCCGGGGCCGCTATCCCCGGCTGATCCGCATCCTGTCGGTGCCGATCATCCTGATCTGGCTGGCAGCCACCGCGGCCACCAACCTGCTGGTGCCCAAACTCGAGGTCGTCGGCGCGAACAACGCCGTGTCGCTCTCCCCGCAGGACGCTCCATCGGTCATCGCGACCAAACACATCGGCACCACATTCGGCGAATTCGATTCCGACAGCGTGCTGATGATCATCATCGAGTCGGATCAGGCGCTCGGCAACACCGCACGGCAGTACTACGGCGACCTGGTGCACCAGCTCCAGCAGGACACCGCACACATCGAGCACGTGCAGGACTTCTGGGGCGACCGCATCACCTCGGCCGGATCCGAGAGCGAGGACCACAAGGCGGCCTACGTCCAGGTGAACCTGCGCGGTGACCAAGGGTCCACCGAGGGTGTCGAATCCGTGGATGCGGTGCGGCACATCGTCGACCGCAGCCATCCGCCGGCCGGGGTCAAGGCGTTCGTCACCGGCCAGGCCGCCCTGGTCGCCGACACCAACGAGGCCGGCGACAAGAGCATGGTCAAGATGACGGTCGTGACGCTCGTCGTCATCGCGTTGATGCTGCTGGTCGTATACCGCTCCATCGCAACGACATTCATCGCGCTCCTGGTCGTACTGACCGAGATGAGCATGGCCCGCGGGCTGGTCGCCGTCCTCGGTAATGCCCAGTTGATCAGTCTGTCGACCTTCGCCGTCAGCGTGCTGACCGCGCTCGCGATCGCCGCCGGCACCGACTACTGGATATTCCTGGTCGGCCGCTATCACGAGGCCCGCAATGCCGGCGAGGACCGGGAAACCGCCTATTACTCAACGTTTTCCAGCGTCTACCACGTGATCCTCGGCTCCGGCCTGACCATCGCCGGCGCCATGATGTGCCTGCTGTTCACCCGGCTGAACTACTTCAACACCCTCGCGCTGCCGTGTGCGACCGCGATGACCGTCATCCTGGTCATGGCGCTGACCTTCGCACCCGCCGTGATGGTGGTCAGCACCCACTTCGGGCTGCTGGACCCCAAGCGTGCCAACAAGACCCGCGGCTGGCGCCGGGTCGGCACCGCCGTGGTCCGGTGGCCCGGGCCCATCCTGGTCGCGGCCACCGCCGCCGCGCTGGTCGGCGTGCTGGCATTGCCCGGATACCGCACCAACTACGACAACCGCTTCTACGTACCGAAAGACGTGCCGTCCAACATCGGCTATGCCGCGGCCGAAGAGCATTTCACCTCCGCGCGGATGAACCCCGACATGTTGATGGTCGAGGCCGATCACGACCTGCGGAACTCCCGGGACATGCTGGTGCTGGACCGGATCGCGAAGAACATCTTCCGGGTTCCGGGTATCGCCCGGGTGCAGAGCATCACGCGCCCGCTCGGCCCACCGATGGAACACGGCTCGGTGCCGTTCCAGATCAGCGCGCAGGCCGTCTCGATGAACGAGAACCTGCAGTTCCTGAAGGCCCGCCTCGGCGACGTGCAGACCATGACCGACCACCTCACCTCGATGATCGGCATCATGCGGCACATGCACGACCTCAGCGTGCAGCTGGCCGATGCCACGCATGCCGGAGATGTTGCCGCGCAGGACATGTCGGCGACCACCGCCGAGTTGCGGGACCAGATCGCCGATTTCGACGACTTCTTCCGGCCGCTGCGGAACTACTTCTACTGGGAGCCGCACTGCTTCGACATTCCGGTCTGTCACGCGATGCGCTCGGTGTTCGACGCCACCGACGGCTTCGACCGGCTGGCCGACAACACCAGGGCACTGTCGGACGCCATGGGCAAGCTCGACGTGGTGACGCCGCAGATCGCCGCCCAGCTGCCACCCCTGATCAGCCTGTCCACGGACGTCCGCAACCTGATGCAGACCATGCGCAGCACTTTCGACGGCATGGTCACCCAGATGGAACGCATGACCGACACCGCTGCGGCCATGGGTCAGACGTTCGACGACGCGAAGAACGACGACATGTTCTACCTGCCGCCAGAAGCGTTCAGCAGCCCCGACTTTCAGCGCGGCATGGAACTGATGCTCTCCCCCGACGGCAAGGCGGCCCGCTTCATCGTCACTCATGACGTTGATCCCGCAACCCTGGAGGGCATTTCGCACGTCGATGCCGAACTGCAGGCCGCCAAGGAGGCCGTCAAGGGCACGCCGCTGGCCGGCGCGAAGTTCTATCTGGGCGGTACCGCCGCGACCTACAAGGACATCCAGCAGGGCGCGCACTACGACCTGCTGATCGCCGCCCTCGCCGCCATCATCCTGATCTTCGTGGTGATGCTGCTGATCACCCGGGCCCTGGTCGCGTCGATCGTCATCGTCGGCACCGTGGTGCTGTCGCTGGCCGCGTCGTTCGGTCTGTCGGTGCTGATCTGGCAGTACTTCCTGGGCATCGAGTTGCAGTGGCTGGTGATCGCCATGTCGGTCATCGTCCTGCTGGCCGTCGGCTCCGACTACAACCTGCTGGTGGTGTCCCGCTTCAAGGAGGAGATCAGCGCCGGCCTGCGCACCGGACTGATCCGTGCCACCGGCGCCACCGGTGGCGTCGTCACCGCCGCCGGCCTGGTGTTCGCGTTCACCATGATCTCGATGATCGCGAGCGATCTGCGGTCGGTCGGCCAGATCGGCACCACGATCGGACTCGGCCTGCTGTTCGACACCTTCGTGGTGCGCTCCCTGATCACCCCGTCGATCGCGGCACTGCTCGGACGCTGGTTCTGGTGGCCACTGAAGGTCCGGAGCCGTCCCGCCCGTGCCGCTGAAACCACCAGCACAACACCGGAATTGGAGATGGCATGAAGCTGCGTCCCTTCACCGATCTGACCACTGTCACCGCGATCGACTCCGGTGTGTTCACCGCCAACATCGACGGCAGGTGGACCATCGGCCCCAAGGTGCACGGGGGCTGCATGATGGCGCTGTGCGCCGCCGCCGCTCGCCAGAGTGTTCCCGACGCCGCCGACCTGGCCCCGATTGCGTTGAGCGCCAACTACCTCAACGCGCCCGATCCGGGCGAGGTCCGGCTCAGCACCACGATCCGCAAACGCGGCCGACAGGTGAACCTGGTCGAGGTCGAGCTGTCACAACGCGGCCGGGTCGCCGTCACGTGCTCGGTCACCCTGGGACAACTGGATGCGAAGCCGCCGCGCCATCAGGTGCCGCTGGAAGTCTGCTCCATGACGGTCGAGCCGCCGGCTGATGCGGTACCGGTGACCGCCGACCATCCGCTGGGGCACGTCGTCCACGTCGCGCAGGGCTGCGACATGCGTCTGGACGCGGCAACACCGTTCCTGACCGGCGCCGAAGGCGAGCCTGTCACCCGGATATGGTTGCGTCCCTTTGCCTCCGACGAAGCCGATCCAGATGCGACCTTGCTCTTCGCGCTGATGGCCGGTGACATCACACCGCCGGTCACGATGAACCGCGGACACTTCGGATGGACGCCGACGGTCCAGCTGACCACCTACCTGCGGCGCCGGCCCGCACCCGGATGGCTGCGAGTCATGGCCAGCTCCACC
Source organism: Mycolicibacterium sp. TY81 (assembly GCF_018326285.1). Taxonomy (NCBI): domain Bacteria; kingdom Bacillati; phylum Actinomycetota; class Actinomycetes; order Mycobacteriales; family Mycobacteriaceae; genus Mycobacterium; species Mycolicibacterium sp. TY81. The sequence continues at coordinate 1,885,596 of NZ_AP023362.1, read as the reverse complement.
GTCATCGGCGACACCTGGTTCGAGGAGGACCACCTCATCGTCGATGCCAACGGCCAGGTGGTCGTACAGAGTCGCCAAATGGCGATGCTGCCGCTGGGGTCCTGACGATCAATAGACGGACACCGCGTTGTCTGCGACCCAACGCTTTTCGGCGTCCGAGCCCATGGGCGGCGGGATCAAGCCGTTGATCATCCAGAGGTCCTCACTGGTCTCATCGACGTGAAACTCCCAGTGCGGGTTGTCCTGCGCTTCCAAATACGGACCGAGGATCGACTTGATCCAGTGGGCAATGCGGTGGCGATGGTCCTTGTCCGCGGCGCGGCGGGCGATGTGGTCGATGACCACCCGCAGCCCGACGTCGGTCTGCTCACCACCGACATACAGGTCACCCGAACGGGTTTCGTTGAAGATGACCACGACGTAGAACCGCGGAAGCCCCGCTTTCTCGTAATGATCGGTGATGCTGCGCGCCAGCGCACGTTTGTCCTCGGCGGTGAAGAAGTCCGGCGTGTGGTGAATGGTCCACAGCGGCATGCCGTCAGACCGCCATCGCGAAGGTCAGGTTCTCCACCGGACCCGACAACGCCGACTTGACACCCACCGACACTTCATCGGCCAGGACCTCGACCGCACCCGCTTCAAGTCCGTCGATGATGCGGGTCGCGATGTCCACCGCCGTCGTCTTCGGACCCGGGATATCGGCGACCATGTCGGTCTCGATCAGCCCGGCGTGCACCCCGACCACCTGCGTGCCTTGTGCCGCCAGCTCGCCGCGCAGCGAGTTGGTGACCGACCAGATCGCGGCCTTCGAGGCGCCGTACGCCGCGCTTCCGGCCACCCAGGACAACACCGAATGCATGTTGATCAGGGCGCCACCGCCGTTGGCCGCCAGAATCGGAGCGAAGGCCCGAGCCACTCGCAGCGGCCCGAAGACGTTGATATCGAAGGTCGCCTCGATATCGTCGAAACCGCCGGTCAGCAGCGAACCGGGCAACAGGATGCCCGCGTTGTTGAAGATGATCTCGGCATCCGGCGCGAGCTCGGCGAACGCGGAAACCGATGCCTCCGAACGCACTTCGAGCTCGACCGGGACCACTTCGGGGCGCTCATCGGTGAACGGCGACCGGCCCGTCGAATAGACCTTGCGCGCTCCCCTGGCCAGAAGTTCGTCGACGAGTGCGGCGCCCAGACCCCGCCGTCCGCCGGTCACCACGACCACCTTGCCTGCCACTGCGACCATCTGAAGCTCCCTTGCTGAATAACGATGACGTTACTAAGATGGAAGCACGGATATCTGAGTAACGCAAGCGTTATCCAAAAAGAGGGTGTGATGGAGTTCGAGGAAAGACTGCGCGACCGCCAGTGGTCGATCAAGGACGGCTGCTCGGTGGCCAAGCTGCTGGACCTGCTCAGCACCAAGACCGTTTTTCTCGCTGTCCGCGAAAGCCTTTTCGGTACAACGCGATTCGAAGACTTCGTCGAGCGGATCGGAACGTCCGCACCCGCGGTGTCACGCGCGCTCAAACAACTCGAGGCCGCACAACTGATGGTGCGGGTGCCCTATCAGGAGCCCGGCAAGCGCGCGCGGGACGAATACCGGCTGACCGAGGCCGGCGAAGACCTCCTGCCGGTGTACCTGGCGATGAGTCAGTGGGGCGACAAGCATCTGCAGAAGGGCGGACGCGGTCCGTTGTGCTTCGTCGACCGGGAGTCGGGCAACCGGGTTGGCGTGATCGTCACTGATGATCCAAATGCTGCCACCGTTTCCGCAGGTGACATCGAGATCCGGCTGAATCGGTCGTGAGCTTTGCCCATTCCGGAATCAGCAACCATCGCGTCACCGTTGGAGATGAAATGACAGCGCACCCCTTCACGGACCTCACCACCGTCACCGCGGTCGGTGACGGCACCTTCACCGCCACCATCGACCCGGTGTGGACGATCGGCCCGAAGGTGCATGGGGGCTGCATGATGGCGGTGTGTGCCGCGGCCGCGCAGCAGGCCATCGGTGCAGAATCCGACCTGGCACCTGTCGCCGTGAGCGCCAACTACCTGAATGCGCCGGACCCCGGCGAGGTGCAGCTGACGACAACGGTCCGCAAGCATGGGCGCCAGGTCGCCCTGGTCGATGTCCAGCTGTCGCAGAACGGTCGCGCAGCGGTCAGCTGCGCGGTGACGCTCGGACCGCTGGACGCCAAGCCGCCGCGCCATCAGGAATCGCTCGAGGTGTCCTACCTGCCGGTGGAACCACCTGCGGATGCTGTACCGGTGACCGGTGGCCATGCGGTCGGTGCGATCGTCCACGTGGCACAGGGGTGCGAGTTCCTGCTCGACGCAGCGACGCCGTTCCTGTCCGGCGAGGAGGGCGACCCCGTCAACCGAATGTGGTTGCGGCCCTTCGCCGACGACGAGGCCAATCCCGACACCGCCCTGCTGTTCGCGCTGATGGCAGGCGACATCACTCCCCCGGTCACCATGAATCAGGGACACTTCGGCTGGACGCCCACCGTGCAGCTCACCACGTACGTGCGACGGCGGCCGGCGCCGGGATGGCTGCGGGTGCAGGCCAGTTCGACCGTGGTCGGCGAGACGTGGTTCGAGGAGGACCACGTCATCCTGGACTCCACCGGCCAGGTGGTCGTCCAGAGCCGGCAGCTCGCGATGCTGCCGCGCGGTTAGGCGCCCAGTTCCACCAGCTGGGCGTCACCCTGGATCGTCGAGAACTGTTGCCACCACACCCAATCGGTGATCGCTGCCCGCAGGTCGGCCGCGTACGGCGCGGTGTACGCGCGGTACAGCGCCGCCGACTCCTGCAGGCGGCCGTAGGCAGCCAGCTTCTCGAGGTGTGCCGTCCGATACGTCTCGCCCGTCGTCTGCATCAGCGGGCGGATCGATTCCATCCATGCCTTGCCGATGGCCGCGGGGTCCGGCGGGACCAGCTGAACCGGCTGCGGCGGCAACGCTTCATGCAGCTGCGCGTCCGGCCACCCCGCGAGCTTCGCGGCGGCCTCGGGAGCGATGACCTCCAAGCGGGTGCGGCCCTTCATCAGGCCGTCCGTCGGAATGTCCTCGGGCGGAATGACTCTCGTCTGCAGGCTGCCGGCGAACGGCTGCACTTCCTGCTCGGTGCCGATGATCACCTTGAGCGTCTTCTCATGGAAGGTGCACCACGCCTGCAGGGCGACGAACGGCTCGCGGACCCACCGGCCGCGCTGGCCGGCCGGGATGCGCTCGTCAGCGCTGACGAAGATCACCTGCGACGGTAGGCACATGCCGTCCGGAATGAACGACACCCCATAGGAATTCGCGGCGATGATCTCGCCGTCGGTCGTCACGCCCACCGCCCACACGAAGTTCCACGCCATAGCCGGGATCGACGGCGGCGCGTGCAATGCCGCCGCGATTCGCTCGGCGAACTGCACATCCGCGTCACCCGCGGACTTGCGCACCAGACCGGCCCGCGCCGCGGCAGCCATCGCGTCACGTTCGGCGCGCGCCGCCGTCACCGGGATCGGCGCCGCGGCAGCGGCGTTCTGCTGCTGGTTGGTCGACATCGGCGCGACGCCCGGACCACCCGGACCACCGGCACCTGCGCCGGGTTGCGCGACCGGCGCGGCCGGCGACGGCGTCGGTGCCGGGCCCAGCGGGGCGGCCGGTGCGGCGCCGGCGGGTGTGCCGGTCGGCGCGGCGGCACTTGCCGCGCCGGCTGCCTGAGTCACTGGTGCCGCACCCGCGCCGCCGGTGCCTGTCGCCGCCCCACTTGCAGCGGCCGGAGTGCCCGACGCTGCGCCCGTCTGGGTGGCGGGTTCGGGCGTCGTGAGTGGAACAGCATTCGCCGCCGCGGACAACGGTTGAGTCGGCAGTTGGCCGAACGGGTTCTTCGGAGCCTGCGGGCCTTGGGCTTGCTGACCGGTTGGCTGGCCGGCGCCTTGGCCAGTTCCTTGGCCTGTGCCTTGGCCTGTGCCCTGGCCTGTGCCCTGGCCGGTCGGGGCGCTTGACGACGGGCTGCCAGACGTCGACGTGCCAACCGACGAAGTTGATGGCGCGCCGGTCGGAGTTGCCCCTGGCGGCATCGGACGCGATCCCGGTGATCCCATTGCCGTGTTGATGCCAGCAGCAGGTGCCGGTGCGCCCGATGCGTCAGGGTTTGCGGGCGTCTGCGGTACGTTCACTTGAGGAGTCGCGGGCTTCGCGGGCGCAGCATCCTTCGTTCCTCCACCACCGCGGGCCGGATCAGACGTGCCCGCGTTGGCCGCCAATTGTGAGGGCGAAGGACCGTCCCCGGCGCCGTCCTTCGCTCCTCCACCACCACGGGGCGGGTCGGATGTACCGGCATTGGCCAATTGCGAGGGCGACGGACCTCCCCCGGCGGCGTCCTTCATTCCTCCGGCGCCCTGCCCACCGCCACCTCCGGTCGAAGGTGGCCCCGGTGGCTGCCCGACCTGAGGAGTGCCGGGGGAGCCAGGACTACCCACTGGTGGAGGAGATACCGGCCCAGGCACCCTGCCGTCCGCGCCGGGTGTACCGGCCGGAACGCTCAATTCCTGGGCCAGGGCAGTTGCACACTTAGCCACCGCGGCGGTGTTTTCGGCTAGACCCAGGGCCTTCATCGTCTCAATCATTTTGGTGAACAGAGCCGCCGAGTTGAAAAACGCATTTGCCGCGGCTGTATCACCAGATTGATTCGCCGCATGTGCAGCCGCCAGCATGTTCTTAGACGCTTGCTCGAACTGTAGACACGCCTGCTGAATAAGCTCGGCAGTTCGATTCACCTCGTTCTTGGTCTGCACTACCGCAGACTCGGCGCGGAAGACTTTTCTCGCAGCGTCGTATGCGGCTTTGCATGCGTCCCCATACGAGCCTAGAACGCCGGTGGCTGCAGCTTGCGCAAGCCGACCGGCCTCCCCCTCCCAGTCGGATAACTGCATCCGCTGGTGCGCATGGTGTGGAATCAGCTCCCCATCGAGGTGGTCGCCCAACGCCATGAGTCTCACGGCAATGTCATTGAGCGCATTCTCATCGATGTCCGGGAATGCCGGTGGAACGACGGTGGCCTCGCCGTACTTACCGCCTTGATAGCGCTCAATTGGTGCCATCCTAAATCACCATTCGGTTGAATACACCGCAGGAGTCATCATGAGAAAAATCAAAGATTCACTAGCAGACAAACGCCGGTCGTCAAATACGTACGAGAGCATGTGATTTTCACTCCTAACCGGTAATGGCATCGCAAGCAGCCAGAACAATTCCAGGCGACATTTGACCCGCGAGGTAGATACTCGAATCGTTCGGTTGGTAAGTCGGCAAAGCCTCAATATATGTACGCCTATACTGGACCCCCAACAGGATCAAATCCTGGACAATCGCGTTAGGACTCCGCTGCGCCAGCTCCTCGAGTGCACTGGCGGTCGAACTCATGACCGCCACGACCATAGTGGTGAGAGATTCCTGCTCCGGCGACCAATTGCCCGCCGGTATTTTCGGATCGGTATTCAACCATTTCTTAAAATCCGGGTTCTGCAATAATTGGTCGAGAGTAGGGCCGAGGTCCCGACATACCGGGTCAGGGGATTCAAACATTCTTTGCGGATTAGACGGGACTCCGACCGGCGCAATCGACTTGGGCGGAGCCAGCGCAGGAATCAACGAGGCTCGTGCGGCGGCAGCCCCTGAAAACACAGCGCTACAAATATGCCCGATAACGTTTCCAGCAGTAGAGGTCGCCTGTGCCAGATTGTCATCTACCGGACGATATGCGTCCAGTTTGGAAATGCTATCCGCGTAAGCGCGCGCATACACGATGAACTGACCGTATAACTCCCGCATAACGCGGTGTGTAGTCATTTTTGCCAACGGTACTGCTTGATCCGCAACCGTGCGCATGACTTTTGCAACCGCTTCATACTGCGCGCGCACCTCCGGTGTCCAGGCAGACGCGGGCAAGGACTGATCTCTCTGTGCCCAACCGTTGCGTCCAGCCGCGGCGAACGTTGCCTGAATCGGTGTCCACGGCGCACACGAGGGGTCCTCGGTGATGATCCCGACCGGACCGGTGTCATTGGCACTCGCGACATCGGACGGCGCAGCTGAGGTCTTGGTGCCGCCGCCCTTGCCGTCACCGCTGTTCTTCGTGCACGACACTGCGACTACGGCCGTCACCGCGATGACCGCCACCAACGATACCGCCCCGATGGCCCACTTGGCGGCGCCGCCCTTCTTCGGCGGAACCGGAGCCGGCCACGGCTGCTGCGGGCCCCACTGCCCACCCGGTCCTGGCTGGCCCGGCCAGCCACCCGGCTGCTGCGGCGGGGGCGCACCCCACGTCGGCGGTTGCGTCACAGATCGCCCTCCCTCAGAAACTCAACGCAAAACAGTCAAGACCGAAAATTACACATCGACCGCAGGGTTTGCGGCGTGGCGCCCCGACCGCGGCGCAGGCTTGGAAGGCGGCACCGGCGCGGCCGGGCCGCTGCTGGGCCCGGCAGCGGCGTGCTTCTTGTCGGCCTCGCGGTCCTTGTTTTCCTCAGGCTTCTCGTCCCGCTTCTCCTCGCGGGCCTTCTCGTCGCCCGGCTTGCGCTCCTCCGGCTTGAGCTGTTGACCGGCAGCACCACCGACTCCCCCGGTACCTGCGTCTGCCGGCTTGGCCCCGTCTTTACCGGCCTGTCCGGCGAGCTGCTGGACCTGCTGTCCGATCTGCTGTGCCGCCTGCATCGCGGTCTGCGGAACCGAGCCGAGTGCCTGCATGGCCTGCGCGGGCGCCTGGAAGGCCTGCATCGCCATGCCCATCATCTGGCCAAACTGGCCCATTCCACCGTCGGCACCGCCGCCAACTTTGCCCGCGGCGGATGCGGGATTGAGGCTGTCGCCGGCGGCCTTCTGGATCGTCTGCCCGCCGGCATCGTCAGCGTTCTGATAAGCGCTCTTGGCCGACGAGACCTTGCCCGCAAAGGCCTGATCTTCCGCCTGCGCAGCGGCGACCTTCTCGTTGGCGCCGTCGACCAATCCTGGGATATACGACGAGAGCATCAAGCTGACCGGATCACCGTGTGCAGGAAGATGCACCCAACCCAGGGGCGGCACCGAAGCCGCCGACCACGACAAGGTCTCCAGGTCGATCTTCAACTCACCGCTCAACGCGTCCACCCCCACATCTGGACAGTCCCGCATCTGAGATTACCCGCACCACCAACCCCAGTCCTGCACCAATCTTGCGCAGCGCTGGGTACGAGTTTGCTCAAGTCACGAGCGACAGCGGAAAAGCGCGCTAGGCGGCCGAAGTCACGCGGTAGACGTCGTACACGCCTTCGACGTTGCGCACCACGTTCAGCACGTGTCCGAGGTGCTTCGGGTCGCCCATTTCAAAAGTGAAGCGGCTGATCGCAACTCGATCGTTGGACGTGGTGACCGATGCCGACAGGATGTTGACCTTCTCGTCCGCCAGCACGCGGGTGACGTCGGACAGCAGACGGTGCCGGTCCAGCGCCTCGACCTGAATGGCCACCAGGAACACCGACGACGGCGACGGCGCCCACTTCACGTCGATGATGCGCTCGGCCTGCTGCTGCAGCGACGCGGCGTTAGTGCAGTCGGTCCGGTGCACGCTGACGCCACCGCCGCGGGTCACGAACCCCATGATGTTGTCGCCGGGCACCGGCGTGCAACACTTGGCGAGCTTGCACAGCACCCCGGGCGCACCTGGAACCGCCACGCCCACATCGTCATTCGTACGGCGCCGCACCGGCATGGTGGCCGGCGTCGACCGTTCGGCGATCTCGTCGGCAGCGTCGTCGTCACCACCGAGCGTGGCCACCAACCGCTGCACGACGTGCCGGGCCGAGACATGTCCCTCACCGACGGCGGTGTACAGCGCCGAGACGTCCGCGTAGCGCAGTTCGCGCGCGAGCGCGGCCATCAGTTCGGCGTTCATCAACCGCTGCAACGGCATTCCGCCGCGGCGCACCTCGCGGGCGATGGCGTCCTTGCCGGTCTCCAGCGCCTCTTCACGCCGCTCTTTGGCGAACCACTGCCGGATCTTGGCCTTGGCGCGCGGCGACACCACGAACGTCTGCCAGTCGCGCGACGGACCGGCGTTCTGCGCCTTGGAGGTGAAAACCTCGACCACTTCACCGTTTTCGAGCTTGCGCTCCAGCGCCACCAGGCGGCCGTTGACGCGGGCGCCGATACAGCGGTGTCCGACCTCGGTGTGCACGGCATACGCGAAGTCGACGGGTGTGGAACCGGCCGGCAGCGTGATCACGTCACCCTTGGGCGTGAACACGAAGATCTCCTGCACGGCAAGGTCGTAACGCAGCGACTCGAGGAACTCGCCCGGGTCGGCCGCCTCACGCTGCCAGTCGAGCAGCTGGCGCATCCACGCCATGTCGTCGATCTCGGTGGCATGTCCGCCCGCGGGTAACCCGTTGCGGCCCTTGGCTTCCTTGTACCGCCAGTGCGCGGCGATGCCGTACTCGGCGGTGCGGTGCATGTCGATGGTGCGGATCTGCACTTCCAGCGGCTTGCCCTCCGGGCCGACGACCGTCGTGTGCAACGACTGGTAGACACCGAAACGCGGCTGCGCGATGTAGTCCTTGAACCGCCCGGCCATCGGCTGCCACAGCGAGTGCACGACGCCGACCGCGGCGTAACAGTCGCGGATCTCGTCGCAGAGAATGCGGACACCGACCAGGTCGTGGATGTCGTCGAAGTCGCGGCCCTTGACGATCATCTTCTGGTAGATGGACCAGTAGTGCTTGGGCCGCCCTTCAACGGTCGCGTTGATCTTCATGGCCTGCAGCGAATTGGCGATCTCGGCACGCACCTTGGCCAGGTAAGTGTCACGCGACGGCGCCCGGTCGGCGACCAGCCGCACGATCTCCTCGTACCGTTTGGGGTGCAGGATCGCGAAGGACAGGTCCTCGAGCTCCCACTTGACGGTCGCCATACCGAGCCGATGGGCAAGAGGCGCAATCACTTCGAGCGTCTCGCGCGCCTTCCGGGCCTGCTTCTCCGGCGGCAGGAACCGCATGGTGCGCATATTGTGCAGCCGGTCGGCGACTTTGATCACCAGCACGCGCGGATCGCGCGCCATGGCGATGATCATCTTGCGGATGGTCTCGGCCTCGGCCGCCGAGCCCAGCACCACTTTGTCCAGCTTGGTGACGCCGTCGACCAGATGACCGACCTCGGTGCCGAACTCGGCAGTGAGCGCCTCGAGCGTGTAGCCCGTGTCCTCGACGGTGTCGTGCAGCAGCGCGGCGACGAGCGTCGTGGTGTCCATGCCGAGCTCGGCGAGGATGTTGGCGACAGCCAGCGGATGGGTGATGTACGGATCACCGGACTTGCGCAACTGCGGCGCGTGCCGCTCCTCGGCAATCTCGTAGGCACGCTGCAGGATCGCCAGGTCGGCCTTGGGGTAGTACTCGCGGTGCACCGCGACGAGCGGCTCGAGGACGGGATTGACCAGGCTGCGCTGGGCGGTCATGCGGCGGGCGAGCCGGGCACGGACACGGCGGGACGCGCTGACGGTGCCCTTGGCCGCTTCCAGTGACGCCGCCTGCGGCGGCTCGGGCGGCGCCGACTGGACCTGCGTCACCTTGTCGTCAGCCAACGCCGCACACCTCCTACACCTGGTTTGTCGAGAATAGCTCCTCAGACGACGTACAGGCTGGTGACCGGCAACGGTTCCAGCACAGCGCGTCCACCGAGGCCGTTCAGTTCAAGCACCACCGCGGCCGCGGTCACCGTCGCACCTGCCGCCTGCAGCAGCCGGACCGTCGCAGCAACCGTTCCACCGGTGGCGAGCACGTCGTCTATCACGACAACGCGCCGGCCGGTCAGATCGATCCCATCGGCGGGAATCTCCAGCGTGGCGGTGCCGTACTCCAGCGCGTAGGACTGGCTGTGCACCGGCGGCGGCAACTTCCCGCCCTTGCGGACCGCGAGAACTCCGGTACCCAACCGGGTCGCGACCGCGGCACCCAGCAGGAACCCGCGTGCGTCGATACCGGCAACCAGGTCCACACCGTCGGCGGCCTCGGCCAGTACGGCCGTCACCGCGGCAAGCCCGCGGCCGTCGGCGAGCAACGGCGTCAGGTCCTTGAACTGGATGCCCGGCTCCGGGAAGTCCGGCACCTCACGGACCAATTCGGTGAAGAGGGCGTTGAGATCGGTCACTTGCTCCCCCAGCGGTCCATGTTCCAGCCGGCGCCCCACCGCGTGGGGTTGGCGCGCACGAGCGTCAGGTCTTTCGTCACCAGCAGCGTCCGCTGCTGGCGGTACAGCGGCAGCGTCGGCAGGTCGCCCCACAGCACCCCGGCTCCCTCACCGAGCAGGCGCGCCTGTTCCTTGGGGTCGGTGGTCACGGCCAGGGCGGCGATGACGCCGTCGACGCGTTCGTTGGCGTAGCCCGACAGGTCGTTGCCGTTGCCGCTGTGCAGGGCGTACGAATCCACCACCGACGAACCGCTGGAGCCACTGCCCGCGGCTCCCCCGCCACCGGACAGGAGCACGTCGATGTCGTTGGCGCGCAAGCTTTGTGCACCGACCGTCGGCGACGCGATCTCCTGCACGGTGATGCCTGCGGCGGCGCACGACTTGGTGATCGCGGCGACCACCGAGGCCAGCCGGGCATCCGGCCCGCGATACCCCAGCCGCACCGTCAGGGGCTGGCCGCCCGCCGCGGCGCGCGCCCCATCCACGTCGGCGGCGGCGAACTGCCCACTGGCGTCGACGTTTTCGGCCACCGCGAGGGAATCATCCGACGCCGTATTCAGCCGGGCATTGCTGACGTAGACGCCGACCGCGGCGGCGATCGCGTCCCGCGGCGTACACAGCGCGACGGCGCGGCGCGCGGCCGGATCGGCCAGCACACCCTGGGCCGCGAAGATCAGCTGCTGAATGTCATCGGACGCGCTGTCCCTGCGCACGTAGCTCGACGGCACATCGTCCTTGCCGACCACGCCGGCGGCGATGTCGACGACCTCGGCCTTGCCGGACTTGATCCGGCTCGCGATGTCGGCGCCCCGCGGCGCCACCGTGATCTTGCCGATCACCGGCTTGGCGCCCCACCATTTGTCGTTGGCCGCCAACGTGATCGAGCCGTCCTTGGCCACCGACGCGAGCTTGTAGGGGCCGGCCGAGGGGAACTTCTTGAGGTCCGTGTCGGGCTTCAGATCCCAGGTGGTGTTCCAGGCGTCGGCGATCTTGTCGATGGTCGGCGCGTCACCGCTCTGCAGCGCCTTCGTCACGCCGCCGTCGCCGAGACCGAGCGCGTCGTCCAGGACGTGCGCCGGCAGCATCGACGTCGCCGCGAACAGCTGGCCGTAGTCGGTGATGTCGCGGTCGCGGACGAACGTCACCCTGGCGCGCTTCTGCCCCGGGGTGCAGTCGACGACCGCGATGTCGCTGTAGCCGGCGCGGCTGGCCGCGTCGAACGCCGGGAACTGCCCCGACTGCGCCGCCCAGGCCAGCACCATGTCGTCACACGTGACCGGCTTGCCGTCGGAGTAGACGGCGCTGTCGTTGATCTTGTAGTCGAGCGTCAGTGGCGCCCGGCCCATCACCGAAACGGTGCCGAAGTCACGATCGGCGACCACCTGCCCGTCGGGCCCGCGATAGTTGAACCCCGTCTGTACCCGCGAAAATGCTTGCGGCGCACCGGAAGCCGCGCCGACGACCGACGCGGTGTTGTAGGTGGGCAGCGCGCCGTCGACGATGTAGTCGACGGCGTCAGCCGAACTGTCACAACCGGACAGGCCGAAACCGGCCACCAACATCACCGCACCGGCCAAGGCGGTTCGGCGGAACCGGGCGGGCATCGAGGGCTAGCCCCGGGTGCGCTTACCCGACGGCTTACCGGTGGGCCGCAACGGCTTGGCCCCCGGCGCCGGCTTTTCCGGTGCGTTCACCGCACCGACGGTGACCTCGTCGCCACCGGTGACGCCGCGCTCGATCGACGACTTGCGGCGGTTGAGCACCCGGCGGGTGTGGTTCTTCACCAGGTCGGTGCGCTCGCGCATCGACACCAGCAGCGGGGTGGCGAAGAAGATCGACGAGTAGGTACCGACGATGACACCGACCAGCTGGACCAGCGCCAGGTCCTTGAGCGTGCCCACGCCCAGCAGCCACACCGCGACCACCATCAGCGAGATGATCGGCAGCGCCGAGATGAGGCTGGTGTTGATGGACCGCATGAAGGTCTGGTTGACCGCCAGGTTGGCCTGCTCGGCGAACGTCCGGCGGGTGGTGTGCTCGAAGCCGTGGGTGTTCTCCTCGACCTTGTCGAACACGATCACGGTGTCGTAGAGCGAGAAGCCGAGGATGGTCAACAGACCGATCACGGTGGCCGGCGTGACCTCGAACCCGACGAGCGAGTACACACCCGCCGTGCTGAGCAGGTCGAAGGCCAGCGAGGCCAGCGCTGCCAGCGCCATGTAGCGCTCGTAGCGGATGGTGATGTAGATCGAGACGATGACGATGAACACCACCAGCGCGATCAGCGCCTTCTTGGTGATCTGATCACCCCAGGTCGACGACACCGCCGAATCGCTGATGACGGCCTTGGACGCCTTGCCGTCCTCGCCCTTCGGCTGGAATGCGTCGAAGAGGGCGTTGCGCACCTTCTCGGTGTCCGCCGTCGACAGGGTCTCCGTGCGGATTTGCAGGGTGGCCGAGTCGCCGTTGCCGACGCGCACCACCGACTCGGGGGCATGGCCGAGCGTCTTGTTGAAGACGTCCTCGACAGCCTGCGGAGTGGCAGTGGTGGACACACCCGCCACCGGCATCGCGATCTTGGTTCCGCCCTCGAAATCGATACCGAAGTTGAAACCGCGGATCAGGATGCTGGCGATCATGACCAGCATGATCACGCCGCTGATCGCGTACCACATACGACGCTTGCCGATGACCTCGAATGCACCGGTACCGGTGTAGAGGCGGACGAAGAATCCGTGCTGCGGCAGGCTGCCGCCCGGCTCGGTGGCGGTGGTTTCCTCGATCTCGGTGGCCGAATCCTCTTCGGCCGCAGCCGATTCGGTCAGCTCCAGGTCGGTGTCGTCAGTTGAGTGCTTCGACATGTCGGTGTTACCCCTGTCCCGTCAGGCTGGCCGCTCGCCGCTCGCGCGCAATCTGCTGCACGGCGCCGAGACCGTTGTACGCAGGCTTGGCCATCCGCGCCGACTTCGACGCCAGGAAGACCAGCGGCCACGTCACCAGGAACACCACCACGATGTCGAGGATCGTGGTCAGGCCCAGGGTGAACGCGAAGCCCTTCACCTGTCCGACAGCCAGGATGTACAGCACCAGGGCAGCCAGGAAGGTGACCGCGTTACCCGAGACGATGGTCTTGCGGGCGCGTGCCCAACCACGTGGCACGGCCGAGCGGAAACTGCGTCCCTCTCGGATCTCGTCCTTGATGCGTTCGAAGAACACCACGAACGAGTCGGCGGTCGTACCGATACCGATGATCAGACCCGCGATACCCGCCAGGTCCAGCGTGTAGTTGATGTACCGGCCCAGGAGCACCAGGATCGCGAACACCATGGCGCCCGACGCGACCAGCGACAGCGCGGTGAGCAGGCCGAGGACCCGGTAGTAGGCCAGCGAGTAGAGCAGCACCAGACCGAGACCGATCAGACCGGCCCACAAGCCGGCGCGCAGCGACGTCAGGCCCAGCGTGGCCGACACCGTCTCCGCCTCCGACGACTCGAACGACAGCGGCAGCGAGCCGTACTTCAGCACGTTGGCCAGGTCTTTCGCCGTCGAGGCGTTGAAGTGGCCGGTGATCTGCGTGCGGCCGCCCGGGATCGCCTCCTGGATGGCCGGCGCGCTGACGACCTGGGAGTCGAGCACGAACGCGGTCTGGGTGCCGATGTTCTTGGCAGTGAAGTCGGCCCACACCTCGGCGGCCTTCTCCTTGAACGTGACGTCGACGACGTACTCGCCCTGCTGCTGGTTCAGACCGGACGACGCGTCCTTGATCTCGTCACCGCTGATGATCGACTTGTCCAGCAGGTAGACCTCTTTGTGGTCCTTGGAGCAGGTCACCAGCGGCAGGTTCGGGTCGTCGTTGCCGGCCAGCACGTCCTGCTGGTCGCAGCGGGTGGCCTGGAACTGCAGAGCCAGCAGCTGGATCTGCGGCTGCGTGCTCTGACGCAGGGCCTTCTCGTCGGCGATGCGCTGGGCCAGTTCGGCCTTGGGGCCGTGCGCTCCCGGCGCGGGCGCGGGGGCACCCGGTGCGGGGACGCCCGGTGCGCCCGGGGCCGGAGCGGCGGGGGCACCCGGTTCAGGTGCACCCGGAGCGGCAGGTGCCGGCGGGGCAGGCGTGGCCGAGGTGTCCGACGGCGCCGGGGTCGGCTCCTCCGGGAAGGGCCGCGGCTGCGGGGCCGGGGCAGGGGCGGGCTCGGTCGAGGCCGGGTGCGCGGGCATGCCCGGCGTCGGCGGGACGACCGGGGCCTCCGGCTCGGCGGGCGCGATCAGCGGCGGCATACCGGGCATGCCGGGCAGACCACCGGGCCCACCAGGGATGCCACCGGGAGCCGGAGCAGCCGGCGCGGCGGGCTTCGCGGGCTGCGCGCCCTGCGCCGGGATGACGTGCACGACGGGCCGGATGTACAGCCGCGCGGTCTGGCCCAGGTTGCGGGCCTCGCTGCCGTCCTGGCCGGGCACCGTGATGATCAGGTTCGAACCGTCGATCACAACCTCGGAACCCGAGACACCGAGGCCGTTCACACGGGCGCCGATGATCTCCTGGGCCTGGATCAGCGCCTCGCGGGTCGGCGTCGAGCCGTCAGGGGTACGTGCAGTCAGGGTGACCCGGGTACCGCCCTGCAGGTCGATGCCCAGCTTGGGCTTGGCCTGCTTGTCGCCGGTGAGAAACACCAGAAGGTAGGCGCCGATCAGCAGCGCCAGGAACAACGACAAATAGCGGTATGGGTGCACCGGCGCCGAAGACGATGCCACGGTTCTAGGGTCTCCTTGAGATCGGTACGTCAGCCCCGCAAAGGGTACGTGTTGGAGCGGGAATGTCAGCCTTCGGTCTTCGGCGCGCCCTCTTCGACGGCAGCCGAGGTCACGTCCTCAGCGGCGGCCTCGGTCTCGGGCTCGATGCGGTCGCGCACGGCGAGCTTCATCCAGGTGGTGACGACGCCGGGAGCGATCTCCAGATCCACGTTGTCGTCGTCGATCCGGGCGATGGTGCCCTGCAGACCGGACGTGGTGTGCACGCGGTCGCCCACCTTCAGCGAGTTGTGCAGGTCGATCGTGGCCTGCATCTGCTTCCGCTGCCGCCGCGACGCGAAGAACATGAAGGCACCCATGACCAGGAGCAGCGGCAGGAAGACGACCAAATCCATGACAGCGAAAATCTTTCGTTCTGTTGAGTCTGTGAACAGGCAAGCGGGCCGGACCAGCCGTACGCCGTGCCGCGGTAGAGACCAGTGTGCCATCAAGGGCGTCAACGCCGACCACCACACCGCGTGCGATTCCACGACCCATCAAGCGGGACATCGCACTAGCAATTATTTTCGCGAAAGTAAGATGGGAATTTCGTGCGGATAAGCCTCTACGCCGTGCAATCCAGTTAACAATGCGCTAGCTTTTCCCGGGTGTGAGGGAGGTTCGGGACGTTGGCCTGGCAGCGAATTCGGCAATGGTGGCACCGGCCCGACCACTATGAATGGCTGTCCGCGTACATCGAGAACCGTGGCCTGCAGCCCTACACCCGCATCATCGTCGGACTGATCGTCCTCAGCGGCGGCGCGGTCGGCCTCGCGACGATCTGGAGTCCGTCCGGCCCGGCGACCGTCTTCTCCGTCGCGGTGCCGGTCGTCGCCGGTGTCGTCGCCATCGGGTGCTCGATCGTGTGGCTGACGCGCTGGCCGCGCCGGCGCCAGTCCACCGTGATCGTGGTCCTGCTGCAGTTCTGTATCGCCGGCGTGTGTCTGGTGCAGCGCGACCCCAAGGCGGCGGCGCTGGGCGGCTTTGTGTTCGCGCTGCTCGCCGCGTACGTGGCGTCCTTCCACACGTCCAAATACCTGGCGTCGGTGGCCGTGACCGCCATCCTGACCGCCGCGACCTGCGGGGTCCGACTGGCGGAGCAAGGCGATCCGCAGCTGGCTGCCGCGGTGTTCGTCGGGCTCGTCGCCAACACGCTGCTACTCCCGCTCGCCGTGCATGTGCTGGTGATGCTGCTGGGCGACGACTCCGCCGTGGCCCACCTGGACCCACTGACGCAATTGCCCAATCGCCGCGGTTTCGAACAGGCCATCCGCCCGCTGCTCACCGGCCCCCACGCCGAATCCGAGATCAGCGTCATCCTCCTGGATCTCGACGACTTCAAACGCATCAACGACACGCTCGGGCACGCCGTCGGCGACCGGGTACTGATGGACGTCGCCGGGGCCATCATGAACGCCCTGCCCAAAGGCGCGGTCGCGGCGCGGATCGGCGGCGAGGAGTTCGTCATCGCCATCCGTGGCAACCAGGCCACTGCCCTGCGCTTCACCGAGCGGCTACGCCGGAGCATCGCCACGAAGCCGTGGTACATGACCGCGAGCTTCGGGATCGCCTACGCGCCGGCCGGCAGCCGGCCGGTCATGGACCAGCTCCTGGCGTCGGCCGACCACGCCATGTATGTCGCCAAACGCGCCGGCGGCGACCAGGTGAGCACGCAGCTGCTGTCACATCACTGACGGCTCAG
Source organism: Mycolicibacterium sp. TY81 (assembly GCF_018326285.1). Taxonomy (NCBI): domain Bacteria; kingdom Bacillati; phylum Actinomycetota; class Actinomycetes; order Mycobacteriales; family Mycobacteriaceae; genus Mycobacterium; species Mycolicibacterium sp. TY81. Next base: position 1,868,900 of record NZ_AP023362.1, on the reverse strand, counting down.
GCCGAATAGCCGACGGGCAGCAACACGTCGCCCGATGTGGTCCGGAAGTAGACCTGCCATTGGTAGTAGCCGGCGAACGCGGCGGGATCGGCAGCCAGCACTGCCGCATAGTCGTTGACGGCACGGACATACGCGCCGGAATGGTTGTAGTGGTGCAGGGCGCCGTCATGGTCGGCGGCGAAGCCGTTGGCCGCCAGATAGCGGCCGGCCGCGAGAATCGAATCCCGCGGCGAACGGATGTCGCCGGAGCCGTACGCGGCGAACGTCGACGGCAGGAACTGCATGGGCCCCTGTGCCCCGGCCGTGCTGTCGCCGTTGATCCGGCCGAACCGCGACTCGATCAGGTTGATGGCCGCCAGGTACGTCCAGTCGACCCCGGATGCCGCCTGTGCCTCGCGGTAGTAGCCGAGCAGTTCGTCAGCGGGCGCCGGCGGCTGGATGGTCCACGGCGGGAGGTTGTCGCGCGGGGGCGTCATCCCGGCCAGCTGCCGGCCGGCGTCGACGTTGCGGCCGTAGGCCGCGGCCAGTGCCGGCGGGATGCGCGGCGCGATGACCGCATCCCACTCCGGATGCCTGGCGATCTCGCGATAGGCGACCTGCTGCCGGTGCGCAGCGTCGATCAACGCGGGCTCCGGCGTCGCCGGATCACGCACGACCTGCTCGTCGGCGACGAGGGTGTCGGCCAGCTGCGCGGGGTCGGGAGCCGGATCCGCGGCGGAAACGCCGCCACCGGTGAAGGCCAGCACGACGGCGGCAACGACGGTCGCGCAGCGACGAATCACCCCAGCGATCCGATCAACAATGCGGCGATGCCGAGCACCGGGAAGATGCCCTGCGTGATGGCGGCCCGCGCTTTCTCCGGGGACGACAGCAACAGCACCAGCGCTGCGGCGGCCATCGACCCGATGCCGGCGAAGATCAGCGCCAGCCCGACCGCCTTACATCCCAAGATGATCGCCGCGATACCGACGGCGGTGACGATCGCCAGGAACAGGTTGTAGAACCCCTGGTTGAACGCCAGCTCCTTGGTGTCCACCGCCTGTTGCTCGGTGAGCCCGAAGGTCGCCCGGGTCCGCGGCGAAGTCCAGGTGAGCGACTCCATCACGAAGATGTACACGTGCAGCAGCGCGGCGAGGCCGGCAACGATCAACCCTGCGGTCAGCATGGGTCCTATTCAAACAGCCCGGCTTGTCCAAGTCCGTTTATCGGCGGTTGCAGGCCCAGGTGCGTCCACGCCTGCGGCGTCGCCACGCGCCCCCGCGGCGTCCGGGCGATCATCCCGGCCCGCACCAGGAACGGCTCGCACACCTCCTCGACGGTGGTGGCCTCCTCCCCGACCGCGACCGCCAGCGTCGAGACGCCGACCGGGCCGCCCCCGAAACTCTTTGTCAGCGCGGTCAATACGGCCCGGTCCAGCCGGTCCAGCCCGAGCTCGTCGACGTCATAGACCGCGAGTGCGGCCTTGGCCACGTCGCGGGTGATGACGCCGTCAGCACGGACCTCGGCATAATCCCGGACGCGGCGCAGCAGCCGGTTCGCGATACGGGGTGTCCCGCGGGACCGCCGGGCCACCTCAGCGCCGGCTTCGGCACCGAGTTCGATGCCGAGGATGCCGGCCGACCGGGCGAGCACGCGCTCCAGCTCGGGCGGTTCGTAGAAGTCCATGTGCGCCGTGAAGCCGAACCGATCGCGCAGCGGGCCGGTCAGCGCGCCCGACCGGGTTGTCGCCCCGACCAGGGTGAACGGCGCGACCTCCAGCGGAATCGACGTCGCGCCGGGTCCCTTGCCGACCACCACGTCGACCCGGAAGTCCTCCATGGCGAGGTACAGCATCTCTTCGGCAGGCCGGGCGATGCGGTGGATTTCGTCGATGAACAAAACGTCGCCCTCGACCAGGTTGCTCAGCATGGCGGCCAGGTCGCCGGCGCGCTCGAGCGCGGGCCCGGAGGTGACGCGCAGCGACGACCCCAGCTCCGCGGCGATGATCATGGCCAGCGACGTCTTACCCAGACCAGGCGGGCCGGACAGCAGGATGTGGTCGGGGGTACCGCCGCGGTTCTTGGCGCCTTCGAGCACGAGCTGCAGCTGCTCACGGACCCGGGGCTGGCCGATGAACTCGCGTAGCGATTTGGGCCGCAGGCTGGCGTCGACGTCGCCCTCGCCGACAGTGAGTGCGGGCGAGACATCCCGCTCGTCGGGCTCGGTGCCCTCGTCCTCGAACCGGCTCACTTCTTACCCAGCATCGACAGGGCCGACCGCAGTGCGGTGGCGGTGTTGGCGTCCGGATCGTTGGCCAGCACCTTGTCGGTGGCCTCTTCGGCCTGCTTGGCCGGAAAGCCAAGTCCGACAAGGGCTTCCACGACGGGCCCGCGAATGGAGTGGCCACCGGCGACGCCCGCTCCGGCACCCGCCGTCGCACCGATCTTGTCGCGCAGTTCCAGGACCATGCGTTCGGCGCCGCGCTTGCCGATGCCCGGCACCCGGGTGAGAGCGGTGACGTCGCCGTCGGCCAGCGCCTGCCGCAGGGTCGGGGCGTCGTAGACCGCGAGGGTCGCCAGCGCGATCTTGGGGCCGACGCCGGAGACGCCGAGCAGCGTGTTGAACAGGTCGCGGGCGTCGGAGTCGGCGAAGCCGTACAGCGTCTGGGAATCCTCGCGCACGATCATGGCGGTGATCAGCCGTGATTCCGTGCCGCGGCGCAGCGTGGACAGCGTCGCGGGGGTGGCCATGACCTTGTAGCCGACACCGGCGGCCTCGATCACCACGTGATCGAGCGCGATGTCGATGACCTCGCCACGGACCGATGCGATCATGCGCGCGCCGCCTTTACCTTCGCTGCGTACTGCTTCTTGAACTCCGCGGCCTTGGCCTCCGCCGCGGCCATCCGAGCAATCATGGGCGCCCGCCAGCAGTGGCAGATGGCCAGCGCGAGCGCGTCAGCCGCGTCGGCAGGAGTCGGTTTCTGTTGCAGCCCAAGAATTTTGGTGACCATGGTGGTGACCTGCGCCTTGTCCGCACGACCGTTTCCGGTGACCGCGGCCTTCACCTCACTGGGCGTGTGGAAGTACACGTCGATGCCCCGGCGCGCGGCCGCCAGCGCGATGACGCCACCGGCCTGCGCAGTCCCCATGGCGGTGTTGGCGTTCTGGTTGGCGAAGACCCGCTCGATGGCGATGACGTCGGGACGATGCGTGTCCATCCAGTGCTCGACGGTGTCGCTGATGGTCAGCAGCCGCCGCTGCAGTTCGACGTCGGACGGGGTGCGCACCACGTCGACATCGAGCGCGGTCACCTTGCGCCCCGTGCCCCCCTCGATCATCGAGAGACCACAGCGCGTCAGACCAGGGTCGACGCCCATCACCCGCACGCCCACTCCTCACTAGGTCCCGAACAGCTGTTCGATAGCTTAGCGGGCGGTGGCGACAGGTTGCGCCAGGGACACGCTCAGATCTGGAAGTACCCCGACCGCGCGCCCTGCCGAATCTCCTGAGTCAGTTCGGCGATGCGCGCTTCGGACGCTCCCCACCAGCGGACAAGTTCACGATGCGTCTCGGCGCCACCGCGTTCCACGATGATCTTCCAGCGCACCCCGAACAGCTTGGCCAGCAGCCAGAACGGCCACAGGATCAACAGCGGAAGGGCCAGCACCACGCCCACCCAATCCAGGAACGCGATGTCGACGATGTCGAACACATCCCAGAACGGCCACCAGCGCCGGCGCACGCGCCACTCCACCCCGTCCGGATCCGTCACTGCTGCCATCGGGACATCTTGCAGTGCGGCTGCGGGTTTCCGCTGCGCGACACCGATGTGACACGCCGGGTCGGACGCTCACACGTACCTGGATCCCGGGTGCACGACCATCAGCACCACGACGATCACCCACAGCAGGTTGAACATGCCGGTCACCATGCCGAGGGTGCGCAACTGCCGCCCATCGTCGGGCGCGGCGAGCGCCTCCCGCTGACGCGGGGCGATCTGGAACGCGAGCAGTCCGCCGGCGATGGCCGTGAGCACCATGGCCACGATGATCCAGACCTCGGTCGAGCGCCCCTGGACACCGGCGAGGGCGAGGCCGACGACGGGCACAACGAGCGCCAGCACCCCGTAGACGCGCGTAATGCGGTGCAGCGCACGGGCGACGCCGTCGTTGCGTTCCGCGTTCGCCGACGGTCCGCCGGCCGGCGCGTAGCGGGGAAACAGGCTGGTGGCCACGGCGATCGGCCCGACGAAGAGGATGCCCGCGACGACGTGGACGGACAGCAACAACGCTTGCATAACCTTCAGCCTAACTGAAGGTTAGGGAGAAGCGGACATGACTCGTCTCATGTACTCGCGTAATGCGTCGGTCAGTTCAGGGTTCTGTGCCGCGAACTCGGTGTCCAGACGGGCCACGACGTCAGCCGCGCGGTTCAGCAACGACTCCCCCGCGGCCGTCACGCGCAACGTGGACGCGGCACCGGCGTGCGCCGTGCTGTCGTCGACGAGTCCCGCCTCGACGAACGAGGCAACCGCCGCGTGCGCACTCTGCACGGTGATGCGCGAACGCCGGGCGAGTTCACTGAACGAGATGCCGGCGCTGCCCCGGATGTGCCCGAGCAGTCCGTACTTGCGCGTCGTCAGCCCGAGGGGCTTGAGAGCGTCGGCGAATGCGGCGTCCCACACCCGACTGACGGTCAGCAGCGTGACAGTCGGGCTGAACGGAGGCGGCTCGGACATGCTCGGCAGGCTACCGCCGGAGCGGTTACTCCTCGTCGAGCTGCGCGGCGACGTCGTCCGGGATCTCGACGTTGGTGTAGACGTTCTGGACGTCGTCGCTGTCCTCGAGGGCGTCGACGAGCTTGAACACCTTGCGGGCGCCCTCGAGATCGACCTCGACGGACACCGACGACTGGAAGCCTGACTCGGCCGAGTCGTAGTCGATGCCCGCGTCCTGCAGGGCGGTACGCACCGCGACCAGGTCGGTGGGCTCGCAGATGACCTCGAACGAGTCACCGAGGTCGTTGACCTCTTCGGCACCGGCATCGAGGACGGCCATCAGCACGTCGTCCTCGGTCTGGCCGTTCTTCTCGAGCGTGATGATGCCCTTGCGGGAGAACAGGTAGGCGACCGAACCCGGGTCGGCCATGTTGCCGCCGTTGCGGGTCATCGCGACGCGGACCTCACCGGCGGCGCGGTTGCGGTTGTCGGTCAGACACTCGATGAGCACCGCGACACCGTTGGGGCCGTAGCCCTCGTACATGATCGTCTGCCAGTCGGCGCCGCCGGCTTCCTCGCCGCCGCCGCGCTTGCGGGCCCGCTCGATGTTGTCGTTGGGGACCGAGCTCTTCTTGGCCTTCTGGATGGCGTCGTACAGGGTCGGGTTACCGGCCGGGTCGCCGCCGCCGACGCGGGCCGCGACCTCGATGTTCTTGATCAGCTTGGCGAACATCTTGCCGCGCTTGGCGTCGATGACGGCCTTCTTGTGCTTGGTTGTCGCCCACTTGGAATGGCCGCTCATGCGTGTACGCCCTCTTTCTGATCAAACGTCAGCTGATCAGTTTACGTGGACCGGTCACGCGGTCTGCGCAGACGGGACAGCAGCACCGCTTTCATCCGCGGGATCAGTTGCCGTCGAAGCACACGACCCGTTTTGCAACCGACTTGACCAGCGATTTACACGGGAACGCCGTCCCCGGTCCCATGAACACCGTCAGCTTGCCGTCACCGGCCTTCTGCAGAATCACCGTGCCAGGCTCGAGCTGCACGCCGTCGTGCCTGATCTTGGCGACATACCACCCTGATCCCGCCGCATCGATGTCCGTGACGTGAAAGAGCGGCCGGCCGTTCTTGAAGATTCCGGCGGCCTCGGAGCGCTTCAGCGCCTGAATGACGTCGTCGTCCGACGGTCCACTGAACGCCGACACCGCGATCGACAGACCCGCGATCACCGCAATCCCGACAGCCGCCGCCAGCAGCGCCCTGCCGGTCGTCATCGCGGGCTGTGTCGTCGCACCGCCGGCCAGTGCCCGATTCCAGTCTGCGTTCAGTTCGCGGTCGTAGCCCTCCTGCCGGATCCGAACGTCGGTATAGATCAGCGCCTGCAGGATGCGGAAGAACCCGATCATCACGCCGAGCACGCCCGCGAACAGCAGGAGGTCGACCCCTGCCAGCACCGGACTGTCGAACAGGTCCGTCAGGATCTGTTCGCCCAACAGCGTGAAGAAACCCCACAGCACCACCACCATGCACACGCTCCACAGCACGTGGATGCCGAGGATGCGCCCGAACGCGGGTTTCAGCAGTTGCACGGATCGTTGGAGCGCTGCGCCGACGCCACGACCTTCGACCACTACGGCGATGGGCGCCAGGCTGAGGAGCAGACCCAGACCGAAGTAGATCGGAAACATCACCAGGAACGCCAACACCAAGCCGCCCGGTCCCGCGAGGGCGATCATCACCTTCGGGCTACTCGTCAAAGCCAGATAGAACACGAGCTGAGGAAGAAACAGAATCGCGTAGAAGACCAACGTGAGTCGGCAGACCGCGAACATGCGCTGCCGAGCTCGACGGAGCACGTCGCGCGACTGGATCGGTAGGCCGCGCACAGCCCGGCCGGTAGCGATGACCGTCAGCGAGATCAGCAGCGCATCTGTCGGCAGGGCGATCGCTGCGACGACGATGAAGTAGACGAGCCAGACCACCAACATCCCGGTCATCAGGCTGTCGATATGGGCGAGGCCACTCGCGCCGACCGACATGGTTGCCTTCACCACGACGGTGCCGATCGTCGCAGCAGACGCGTAGACGAACAGCACGAAACCGACCAGGATCGCCACCGGTATACCCAGCAATGCCGGCCAGTACCGGAGCATGATCTTCGCGGTACCGCTGAAGATCTCGGGAATCGCCATGGCTCGCAACGGAATAAGTGGCATCGGAGGCGCCGTCGGCGTCGGCCTGGCCGGAACCGTCGAGGCCGTGCGTCGCTGACGCAGGTAGACCCCGCCGAGGCCGCACGCCACCGCCAGCAGGACCCAGCTCAGACTCGACGAGACGAACAGCGCCACCAGAAGAAGGACCGCCGCCGTTATCCACAGGAAGTGCCACGGCTTGAGTGCCAGACCCACGCCGGGCGCAGTTCCGGCTACCCCTGGAGCGACCCGGGGTTGATAGAAGCCGGCCCGGGGATCAATTTGCGGAGGTGCGGGCGGCACACCGAACTGCGTGAATCCGGCGGGATACGGCGGGCGCGAAGCCGCCGGTCCATGGTGCGGCACAGCCTGACCATGGAATTGGTCGTACGGCCCGGCAGCGCTGTTCGACTCATTGTGTCCAGCATCCGAATTCGGCATGGCCGCTCCTTCTACCGAGAGGAATCCGCTGGATTACAGCACAGCACGAATCACGCATTCCATCGGCCGAACGGACGACATGGACGTCGAGACGGCCGCATTTCTGCCCCCGACGTCTTGTTAGCTCCGATCACCGCGATGTGCCTCGACGCGACCGAGCCTGGCAAAGTCTAGTTCTTGACCGGCCGCGTCAGGTCGTAGACGGTGTCCGACCCGACCTTCATCGGCGCGAAGTTGGCGCCCACCCAGTCGGCGATGTCGCTGTGCGCATCGGCGCCCCAGTGCCCCTTGTTGTCGGAGACGATGTAGTACGCGACCTCGTGGGCCGCCACGTAGGACTGGAACTGCTGCAGCGTCGGCGCCGGGTCGGACCCGCCGAAGCCACCGATCGCGATGACGGGCGTGCGGGTGTCGAGCTCCAGACCGGCGGCCGGCGACGACCGGTCGATCGCCGCGGACCACTTGGTGCTCGTGGCCTTGAGCAGCGCGTTCAGTTGCGGGTTCTCGTCACGCTGACCCCAGCCGCCGTGCTTGTCGTCCTTGTCCGCGGGGCCGACGGAAGGCCCGCCGCCGAGGTGCGGCTGGCCGAAGGTCGCGAGCGAGTAGGCCACCGACCCGCCGACAGCGCCGAACATCGCCAACGCCACCGCGGCTGCCGCCACCCGCTCACGCCCAGGCCACACGAATACGACCGTGCCGACGATGGCGGCAGCCAGGATCACCCAGCGCAGTGCGGGCAGCCAGTCGGCGTTGCGGCCGAGGATCACGAAGCCCCACACCCCGCTGGCCAAAAGCACTGCGGCCCAGCCGATCCGGTGGAACCGGGAGTCCCGGCGGCGCCAGAACTCGATGACGAAGACGGCGAACATCGCCGCCATGGCCGGCGCCAGCGCGAGGCAGTAGTACGGGTGCACGTTGGTCTTCATGAAGCTCAGCACCAGGCCGACACTGACGAGCCAGCCGCCGAACAGGAGGGCGCCGGCCCGGACCCGATCGGTGCGCGGTGCGCGACCGCGCGAGATCAGTACGAGCACGGTGGCCAGCAGCGCGGCCGGCACCAGCCAGCCGATCTCGAAACCGAATTCACCGGTGAACAGCCGCGGCAGGCCCTGCGTCTGATCACCCATGCCGAAGCCATGGTGCCCGGCGGTCTTGATCGTCTCGCCGGCGGCGTGTCCGGCGTGTTCCCCGGTGAGGGTGTGCACGGTCGACGGCTTGTCGGGGTCGCTCTTGCCCATGTGGTTCTTGCCGAGCACGCGGCCAAAGCCGTTGTAGCCCAACACCAGATTCATGAAGCTGTTGTCGGTCGAGCCGGCCATGTAGGGCCGGGACGACGCCGGCCACAGGATCGTCAGCACCACGAACCAGCCGGCGGAGACCAGCATGGCCGCGAGTGCACCGAGCAGGTGCCACAGGCGGGCGCGTAGCGCGACGGGCGCGGCGACGAGGTACGCCAGACCGAGCGCCGGCATGACCATCAGACCCTCGAGCATCTTGGCCAGGAACGCGAAACCCAGTGCGACACCGGCCAGGGCCATCCACTTGGCGCCACCGCGGCGAGCCGCGCCGTGTGCACCGTTGTCGAGCGCACGGACCGTGAAGTACGCGGCCAGTGTCATCAGCAGCACCATGGCCGCGTCGGGGTTGTTGAAGCGGAACATCATGGCGGACACCGGGGTCAGCGCGAGCACCGCACCGGCGAGCAGCCCGGCCGCCGGACCACTGATCCGTCGTACCGCGGCGTAGAGCAGCCAGACCGAGCCGACGGCCATCAATGCCTCGGGGATCAACATGCTCGCGCTGCTGAAGCCGAAAATCTGGCCGGACAGCGCCATCACCCACTGTGACAACGGCGGCTTGTCGACGGTGATGACGTTGTTCGGGTCGATGGAGCCGAACAACAGCGCCTCCCAGTTCCGGGAGCCGGCCCACACGGCGGCGGCATAGAACTGGTTGCCCATGCCGTTGACCGTGATGTTCCACAGGTAGCCGACGGCCGTCACGATCAGCAGCAGGGCCAGCGCCGCGCGCTCGCGCGTCTTGGTGGGTGCCGTGATCTCCGGCTCGGCCATCGGGGCGTCCAGGACGGCGGCGGATGTCGTAGTCACCCGACCATTAAGGCAGCCCCAGCTATGGCCCAGCTGTGAAGCGGGCGAGCCGCCGCTATGACGTGCGGACGTGATGAAACTGCTCACAATCAGCGGATTCACAGAAGGCCCTCCAGTGAACAGTCGTACACTCAACCTATGGACGACCCTCTCGCCAGCGAAGCCGCCGCCCTCACCGAGCTCGGCCTCAACGAGCTGGGCACCGCCGTCGACGGCATCCACAAGGTCCAGCGCGCCATCTCCGAGCGGGTCTTCCGACTGGTGGGCCTTGGCGTCGGCCCGGCCGCCAAGCCCGTGAAGGTCGTCTACGACGCCATCACCGACGGCGTCTACTCCACCATCAGCCATGTGGCCACCACGGCCGCGCCCATCGCCGGCAAAGCCGTGCACGACCAGACCGCAGGCAAGCTGTCCGATCAGGCCGGTGGCGCACGCGTCCTCGCGGTGCTGCAGGGTTTGATCGGCGACAAGCTCCACGAGCAGGGTTCCGTGCTGGCGACGACGATGTCGGTGCGGGTCGACGGCCGGCCGGTCACCCTCGACACCGACAGCCTGCGCGCCGCTTATCCGGCCGCGACGGGTGACGTCGTGGTGTTCCTCCACGGCCTGATCGAGACCGAGGCCTTCTGGGCCCTGGGAAAGCGGCCGACGTACGCCCAGCGGCTCGGGGCCGACATCGGCATCACCGGCGTCGAGATTCGCTACAACACCGGCCTGCACATCTCCGACAACGGCGTGCTGCTGTCCGAACTGCTGGACCAGCTGGTGGCCGCCTGGCCGGTGCCGGTCACGTCGATATCCCTGGTCGGCCATTCGATGGGCGGGTTGGTCGTCCGATCGGCGTGCGCGGTGCCCGGCGCGTCATGGGTGAATCGGGTGCGCACCGTCGTCACGCTGGGCACCCCGCACACCGGCGCACCGTTGGAGAAGGTCGTGCACTACGGGTCGGCGGCGCTCAGCGCACTGCCCGAGACCCGCCCGTTCGGCAACCTGCTGCGCCGGCGCAGCACCGGGATCAGAGACTTGCGGTTCGGCTCACTCGACGAACGCGACTGGCGCGACTGCGAACCGGACGCCCTGCGGGCGCAGCAGCCGCCGATCGACGTGCCACTGCTCGAGGGGGTCTCGTACTACTGCGTGACCGCGACCATCGCCCGCACGCCGGCCAACCCGATCGGCTGGGTACTCGGCGACGGACTCGTGCAGGTGCGCAGCGCGCAAGGCCGAAGCCGCAAGCGCGACATGGGGTTTGACCGCGAAAATCGCCTGCATCTACCGGAGGCGCACCACTTCACGCTGCTGAACGACGAGCGGATCTACGAGCGCCTGCGCGTCTGGTTGTCGCGGTCAGAGGGACTCGACGAAGAGCTTGTGGATGCGCCGGTCGCCGGTGACCTCGGGGTGGAACGACGTCGCGAGCATGCGGCCCTGACGGACGGCGACGGGGTGTCCGGCCGCGCGGGCCAGCACCTCGACGTCGGGCCCGACGCGCTCGACCCAGGGCGCCCGGATGAACACCGCGTGCACGGGATCGTCGAGGCCGACGAAATCGAGGTCGTCTTCGAACGAGTCGACCTGCCGGCCGAAGGCGTTGCGCCGCACCGTCATATCGATCCCGCGTAGCGGCAGGGCCTCACGGCCCGGCACACCGGCGTCGTTGATCTCGGTGGCGAGCAGGATCATGCCGGCGCACGATCCGTAGCACGGCATGCCCGCGGCCAGGCGGTCGCGCAGCGGCTCGAGGAGTTCCAGCTCGCGCAGCAGGTGGCTCATCGCGGTGGACTCGCCGCCCGGGATCACCAGGGCGTCAACGGCATTCAGCTCCGTGAGGCGCCGGACCGTGGACACCTCGGCGCCCGCTTCGCGCAGGGCAGCCAGATGCTCTCGGGTGTCCCCCTGCAAGGCCAGGACACCGACGTGCGGGCTCACTCGGCCGGTGGGACGAAGCCGCGGTTGTAGCGGGTCAGCCCCTCCTGCATCACGGCGGCCACCATCTCGCCGTACTGGTTGAAAATCTTGCCCTGCGTCAGCGCGCGGCCGCCGCACGCCGACGGCGACGACTGGTCGTACAGCAGCCATTCGTCGGCCCGGAACGGCCGCATGAACCACATGGCGTGGTCCAGCGAGGCGATGTTCATATGTTTGCGTACCTCAAGGTGATTCACCTGCGCCGAACCCAGCAGGGTCAGGTCGCTCATGTAGGCCAGGGCGCAGATGTGCAGGACGTGGTCGTCGGGCAGCGGGTCACGGTGCCGGAACCAGACCTGCTGCTGCGACGCCTTGCCGGGCACCCGGACGACCTGGTCGCGCGGCACGATGCGCACGTCCCACTCGGCGAACTGTGCGAACCCGGCGTCGTCGAACGCCCCGGCGGACCGGAAGCCCTTCGACAGGTCGGGCGGCGGCGGCACCGGCATGGCGTCCTGGTGCTCGATGCCGGACTGATCGGTCTGGAACGACGCCGACATCGAGAAGATGTTCTCGCCGTGTTGGATGGCACTCACGCGGCGGGTGCAGAATGACCCACCGTCGCGAATGCGCTCCACCATGTACACCGTCGGTGCGCGGGCGTCACCGGGACGCAGGAAGTACCCGTGCAGCGAGTGCACCTGGTACTTCGGCTCCACGGTGCGCACCGCCGACACCAACGACTGACCGGCTACGTGGCCACCGAAAGTGCGCTGCAGAAAACCCGATTCCGGGCTGAAGACACTGCCGCGGTAGATGTTGACCTCGAGTTGTTCGAGGTCGAGTATCTGCTCGATTGCCACCTGTTGGTTTTACCAGCCGCGCTCTGCGAGCCGATGCGGCTCCGGCACGTCCTCCACGTTGATGCCGACCATGGCCTCACCCAGACCGCGCGACACCTTGGCCAGCGTGTCCGGGTCGTCGTAGAACGTCGTGGCCTTGACGATGGCCGCGGCACGGGCCGCCGGGTCACCCGACTTGAAGATGCCCGAACCGACGAACACGCCTTCGGCGCCCAGCTGCATCATCATCGCGGCGTCGGCCGGGGTGGCGATGCCACCGGCGGTGAACAGCGTCACGGGCAGCTTGCCGGCCCGCGCGACCTCGACCACCAGCTCGTACGGCGCCTGCAATTCCTTTGCGGCAACGTACAGTTCGTCCTCCGACAGCGACGTCAGCCGACGGATCTCGCCGCCGATCTTGCGCATGTGCGTGGTGGCGTTGGAGACGTCACCGGTGCCGGCCTCACCCTTCGAGCGGATCATGGCCGCGCCCTCGTTGATGCGGCGCAGGGCCTCACCCAGGTTGGTGGCGCCGCAGACGAACGGCACGGTGAACTTCCACTTGTCGATGTGGTGGGTGTAGTCGGCCGGGGTCAGCACCTCGGACTCGTCGATGTAGTCCACGCCGAGGCTCTGCAGAATCTGCGCCTCGACGAAGTGACCGATGCGGGCCTTGGCCATCACCGGGATGGTGACGGCGTCGATGATGCCCTCGATCATGTCCGGGTCGCTCATCCGCGAGACGCCACCCTGCGCGCGGATATCGGCGGGTACGCGCTCGAGCGCCATGACGGCTACGGCGCCTGAGCCTTCGGCGATGCGCGCCTGCTCGGGTGTTACGACGTCCATGATGACGCCGCCCTTCAGCATCTCGGCCATGCCGCGCTTGACCCGGGCGGTGCCCGTCTGACCGCTGTTGTCCGCTGCGGTATCCACTGCAATCTCCCTCAAGAATTTGGTACCCGCCAAGTCTAGTGGCCGTACCAAATCGGTTATCCGCGCAGGTCAGCGGATGGTCTGCGGCGCCGGGCCGGCCATCGCCGCCGGAGCCTTCCCGTCCGCCAATTCGCCTGCGAGGGAAAGGTATTCGCCGAGCTGCAATGGGTAGACAGTCTCACCATCGGCGGCCAGCCGGGCGATGACCGCCGCGTCGCACCAGCGGTGGGCGTGGATCGACTGCCGTTCGACCGTGGTGTGACCGGTGGTCACCGGCTCGAACCGTGAGGTGCGGTACACGAAGAAGAATTCCTCGCTGCGGATCACAGACCCGTTGAACTCGAACACCGCCTCACGCCGCCACACCGGGCCGATCAGATCGGCCGGGTCGACCTTCAGCCCGGTCTCCTCGGCCACCTCACGGGCTGCCGCGTCGGGCAGCGATTCGTCCGGTTCGACCGCTCCCCCGACGGTGAACCACCACCGCGGCGCCATCAGCGGGTCGGCGGCCGGGTCGCTGCCGCAGAACAGCAGCACCTGCCCGTCCTGGTCCAGCAGCACCACGCGGGCCGACGTGCGTCGTCCCACCGCGCCGGGCTCGTGCCGCGACGCCCGCTCGACGATCTCGAAATACGTTGGCATGGCCGCGGTTCCACCCAGGTGCAGCCAGCGCACCAGGGTGCGCTCGCGCAGGGCGAGGGTGTCGCGCACCGCGTCGTTGTGGAAGCGGCGGGCCAGCAGTACCCGGGCCTCGGCGTCGGCGAGCTCGGCGACCAGGGTCACCGGGATGGATGCCGGATCGACCTGTGCCAGGGCTCCCGACAGTTCGTTCTCGGCGGCCTCGCGGGCCGCGCGCGGTGCCCGCTCGGCTTCGTCCGCCAGCGCCGCGAGACGGCGGCCTGCCGGCCGGGAACCGTACGCATCGGCGGCGACGGCCCGGGCCACCACCGCGCGCCGGGCCAGCGCCCCGTCCAGGGCCTGCCACGACAGGTCGTAGCGGACGTGCAGCCGGTCGAGCCGATGCGCGGTCTGATAGGCCCACACGACGGTGAACAGGACCGTGAGCACCAGCAAGACCAGTGCGACGATCAGCAGCCAGCTCATCAGGCCTCCACCCGGACCTTGATCCCCGATCCGGCCACCGTCTCGTAGACCAGCATGATCTGCTGCGCGACCACCGACCAGTCGTATCGCCGCACCGCCTGGGCGGCCGCCTCGGCGTACCGGCGGCGGGCAGCGTCGTTCGACAGCATCTCGACCAGCGCTTCGCCGAGGGCTTCGGCGTCGTCGACCGGCACCAGCCGGCCCGCCGCACCCTGGTCCAGCACACGCCGGAAGGCATCCAGGTCGCTGGCCACCACGGGTGTACCCGCGGCCATGGCCTCGACCAGCACGATGCCGAAGCTCTCGCCGCCGGTGTTCGGGGCGCAGTAGACGTCGGCGCTGCGCATCGCCGACGCCTTCTCGGCATCCTCGACCAGACCGAGGAACCGCAGGTGCCCCGCATGCTCGCCGACGGTCTCCTTGAGTGCCTCCTCGTCGCCGCGGCCGACGACCAGCACCTCGACGTCCGGGCAGGCCGCCACGAGCTTGGGCAGCGCGCCGACGAGCACCTGCATGCCTTTGCGCGGCTCGTCGAACCGGCCGAGGAACAGCACGGTGCGGCCGGGCCGCGGATAGCCGGGCAGCAGCGGCGCGTTGTCGAACGCCGACACGTCGACGCCGTTGGGAATCTCGACGGCGTCCGAGCCCAGGGCTTCCATCTGCCAGCGCCGTGCCAGATCGGACACTGCGATGCGACCCATGATCTTCTCGTTCCAGGGCCGCAGAATTCCCTGAAAGACGTTGAGTGTCAACGACTTCGTGGTCGACGTATGGAACGTCGCGACGATCGGGCCGTTGGCCACCATGAGCGCCAGCAGCGACAGGCTCGGGGCATTGGGCTCGTGCAGATGAAGCACGTCGAAGTCGCCCTCGACGATCCAGCGCTTGACCATCCGGCGGGTGGCGGGCCCGAATCGCAGCCGCGCCACGGAGCCGTTGTACGGGATGGGCACGGCCTTGCCGCCGGAGACGACGTAGTCGGGCAGGTCGGCGTGCGTCTCGGCCGACGAGGGCGCCAGCACGCTGACCGTGTGGCCGTAGCCGCGCATCACCTCGGCCAGTTGCAGCACGTGTGCCTGAACGCCGCCCGGTACGTCGAACGAGTACGGGCACACCATGCCGATGCGCATCAGTCGTTCCCGGCCAACCGGGCCCGACGTTCCTCGGACAGGTCGGCCAACCACTGCGGTTGCAGCATGTGCCAGTCCGTGGGGTGCGCGGCGATGCCCGCCTCGAAGCGGGTGGCCAGAGCCTGCGTGATGGTCGCGACGTCGCCGCTCGAGGTGTCGACCGGCCCGGAAATGTCGAACTGCCAGTCGTTGGGCTTGTTCCAGCAGTGCACGGTCAGCAGCGTCGCACCGGTCTTCAGCGCGAGCTTGGCAGCGCCCGCAGGCATGCGGGTCGGCTCGCCGAAGAGGTTGACCTGCACGCCATTTCGGGACAGGTCCCGGTCGGCCATCAAGCAGACGATGCGGTTGGCCTCCAACCGCTCGGTCAGGACGTCGAACGGCGGGCGCACTCCCCCCGTCAGCGGCAGAATCTCGAATCCCAGCGACTCGCGGTACTCGACGAACCGGTTGTACAGCGACTCGGGTTTGAGGCGCTCGGCCACCGTCGTGAACTTGCCGTACTGGTGCACCACCGAGACACCGGCCATGTCCCAGTTGCCGCTGTGCGGCAGCGCCAGGATGACGCCGTTACCGTTCTCGAGCCCGCGGGCGATGTGGTCGGTACCCACCAGGCAGTGCCGGAGCCTCTCCCCGAGCGTGCGCTGGTTCATCGACGGCAGCCGGAAGGCCTCCCGCCAGTAACGGCCGTACGACGCCAGCGAGGCGCGGATGACGCGGCCCGGCACCTTGGCCGGCCGCACACCCAGCACCCGGGCCAGATTCTTGCGCAACTGCTCGGGACCGCCGCCGCGCGCCGCATACAGCGCACCCGCGTCGAACATGTTGCGGGCGGCGAACTCCGGCATGGTCCGGATCAGCCCCCAACCCGCGGCATAGCCGAGGTCCTTGAGCTGCTCGCCCATCGGGACGTCGAAACCCCCGAAGGACGGCACACCGCCGGTGGGGACGCTCATTGCTGCTCCTTCGACGGCGCACTCGACGGCAGCGGCTGGTCGGCGCCCGGCGAACGGCGCACCGAGGCGACCCGCTGGCCCAGCGTGATGATGCTGGCCACCGCCAGCAGCCACATCGCGATGGGCAGCGCCAGCGGCAGCGGATGGATCGGCAGGTCCGAGAAGCCGGCGCCCACCAGGACGATGATCAGCCGTTCGGGGCGTTCGATGAAGCCGCCGTCGGCGTTCAGTCCGCTGGCTTCGGCGCGGGCCTTGATGTACGAGATGACCTGCGAGGTGACCAGGCAGATCAACGTGGCGACGGCCAGCGGCTTGTCGTGCATCTCGAACGCGATCCACCACAGCAGGCCGCAGAACACGGCGCCGTCACCGATGCGGTCGCAGGTCGCGTCGAGCACCGCACCGAGTCGCGTGCCGTAGCCGCGTTCGCGGGCCATGGCGCCGTCGAGCATGTCGGCGAGCACGAAGAACCAGACCACCAGGGCGCCGTACCAGAGGTGCCCCGTCGGGAACAGCGTCAGCGCGCCGACGACCGACGCGGTGGTGCCCAGGACGGTGACGCTGTCCGGCGTCAGGCCGATGCGCAGCGCTCCCCGGGCCAGCGGGCGGCTCAACTTGGTGTAGGCCGCGCGGGTCAGGAGGTAGAAGTCGCTCACGGGGCGTCCTCAGTCCTTCCCGTCGCTCCGCTCGCCCCGGCCCCGTCCTGCGCCGCCCACTCGTCGGCCAGCAGCTTGCGGGTGTCGCGCAGCAGCTGCGGGATCACCTTGGTACCGCCGATGACGGTGATGAAGTTGGCGTCGCCGCCCCAGCGCGGCACCACGTGCATGTGCAGGTGGTCGGCCAGCGAGCCGCCGGCCGAGGTGCCCAGGTTGAGCCCGACGTTGAAGGCGTGCGGGTTCGAGATGGCCTTCATCACGCGAATTGCCTTCTGGGTGAACGCCATCAGCTCGCTGCTCTCGGCCTCGGTCAGGTCCTCGAGCTCCGACACCTTGCGGTAGGGCACGACCATGAGGTGTCCCGGGTTGTACGGGTACAGGTTCAGCACCGCGTACACCTGCTCGCCGCGCGCGACGATCAGGCCTTCCTCGTCGGACATCGTGGGAATGTCGATGAAGGGCTGCTTCGAGCCCGCGGATGTCCCCTCGCCGCCCTTCATCGGAGCGTCGACGATGTAGCTCATCCGGTGCGGCGTCCACAGCCGCTGCAGGTAGTCGACGTCACCGACACCCCGGTCCACAATGGCGTCTCCGACACCGGGGTCCACGATGCTCCGATCCTCGGTCACGCCTGTGCGCCCCGCGCCTCGTTCACCAAATCTGCCGTCGGGAAAGCGTTTTCGCGACGCGCGATCCACCCGGCGATGAGATCGACGGCCTCGGCCACCGGGACGCCGTTGACCTGGGTGCGGTCACCGAACCGGAAGGAGACGGCACCCAATTCGATGTCCTTGTCACCGGCGAGCAGCATGAACGGCACCTTCTGATTGGTGTGGTTCACGATCTTCTTCGCCATCCGGTCGTCGCTGCCGTCGACCTCGACGCGAATGCCGCGCGACTTCAGTTGCGCCGCAACGTCGTACAGGTAGTCCAGGTGCGCGTCGGCGACCGGGATGCCGACGACCTGCACCGGGGCCAGCCAGGCCGGGAACGCGCCGGCGTAGTGCTCGGTGAGCACGCCGAAGAACCGCTCGATGGACCCGAACAGCGCGCGGTGGATCAGCACCGGACGCTGCCGGCTGCCGTCGGCCGCGGTGTACTCCAGCTCGAACCGGTCGGGCATGTTGAAGTCCAGCTGGATGGTCGACATCTGCCAGCTGCGTCCCAGCGCGTCCTTGACCTGCACGGAGATCTTGGGGCCGTAGAACGCCGCGCCGCCCGGGTCGGGCACCAGGTCCAGACCGGAGGCCTCGGCGACCTCGCGCAGGGTCTCGGTGGCCTCGTCCCACAACTCGTCGGAGCCGACGTACTTGTCCGGGTCCTTGGTGGACAGCTCCAGGTAGTAGTCGTCGAGGCCGTAGTCGCTCAGCAGATCCAGCACGAACTGCAGCAGCGTGGTCAGCTCGTCGCGCATCTGGTCACGGGTGACGTAGATGTGCGCGTCGTCCTGCGTCATGCCGCGCACGCGGGTCAGGCCGTGGACGACGCCCGACTTCTCGTACCGGTACACACTGCCGAACTCGAACAGCCGCAGTGGCAGCTCGCGGTACGACCGCCCTCGCGACCGGAAGATCAGGTGGTGCATGGGGCAGTTCATGGGCTTGAGGTAGTAGTTCTGCCCCGGCTTGCGCAGCGTGCCGTCCTCGTTGAACTCCGCGTCGATGTGCATCGGCGGGTACATGCCGTCGGCGTACCACTCCAGGTGACCCGAGGTGATGTACAGCTGCTCTTTGGTGATGTGCGGGGTGTTGACGAACTCGTAGCCGGCTTCCTGGTGCTTGCGGCGCGAGTAGTCCTCCAGCTCGCGGCGCACGATGCCGCCCTTCGGGTGGAACACCGGCAGGCCGGACCCCAGCTCGTCGGGGAAGCTGAACAGGTCCAGCTCCACGCCCAGCTTGCGGTGGTCGCGGCGCAGCGCCTCCTCGATGAGTTCGAGGTGTTTGTCGAGGGCCTCCTGCGACTCCCAGGCGGTGCCGTAGACGCGCTGCAGGCTGGCGTTCTTCTGGTCGCCGCGCCAGTACGCGGCGCTGCTGCGGGTGAGCTTGAACGCCGGGATGTACTTGGTGGTCGGGATGTGCGGGCCACGGCACAGGTCGCCCCAAACCCGTTCGCGGGTGCGGGGATTGAGGTTGTCGTAGGCCGTCAGCTCGTCGCCGCCGACCTCCATGATGTCGGCGTCGCCGGACTTGTCGTCGACCAGTTCGAGCTTGTACGGCTCCTTGGCCAGCTCTTCGCGGGCTTGCTCCTTGGACTCGTACACGCGACGGTCGAACAGCTGACCATCTTTGATGATCTTCTGCATGCGCTTCTCGAGCTTGGCCAGATCCTCCGGCGTGAACGGCTCGGCGACGTCGAAGTCGTAGTAGAAGCCGTCGGTGATCGGCGGCCCGATGCCGAGCTTGGCCTCCGGGAACAGGTCCTGCACGGCCTGGGCCAGCACGTGGGCGCACGAGTGGCGGATGACGCTGCGGCCGTCCTCGGTGTTCGCGGCGACCGGGATGACCTCCACGTCGACTTCCGGGGTCCAGGACAGGTCGCGCAGCCGGCCGTCGGCGTCCTTGACCACGACGATGGCGTCGACCTCGCCGCGCTGCGGCAGCCCGGCCTCACGGACCGCGGCGCCGGCGGTAGTCCCGGCAGCGACCCGGATCGGGGCTGCTGGTGCGGGGCTGGCGACGGCGGTCATCGAGACACTCCTACTGGTTAGGTGACGATCGCGACCATGCTATCGGCACCGGTCATCGCTTCGCGGGCCAGCGCCGCCTCAAGGCTGACCCGGCTTGAGCCTGACGAAGAGGGCCTCGGCGTCGGCGAGCACCGTGTCGCCGTCCAGCAGCGCGCCGGTGATGAAGATCTTGCGGCCCTCGACGCGCTCCAGCGTCGCGGTGGCGCGCAGGTCTTTTTCGACCGGGACGATCTGCCGATAGTTGATGTGCAGGTAGGCGGTGCGCTGGAACGGGCTGTCGGTCAGGCGGTAGGCGGCATGCCCCAGCACCGAGTCGAACAGCAGCCCGATGGACCCGCCGTGCGCGGCACCGTTTCGGCCGAGGTGGAAGCGCCGGAAACGGACGGGACCGGCGATCCGGCCGTCATCGGTGACCTTGAGATCCGACGGCACGTTCAGGACGTTGCCGCGGTTGGGCAGGTCGAGCCGACGGCCCGAAGGTGAGTGCCACTCGTCGGCGCGGTACGGCGCCAGCAGGGCGTTGGCTTGTTCGATGAGGTTCGCGGCCTCGGTGATGACGTCATCCGGAGCGTCGGCGCCGCGCGCGTGGTCGCCGGCCATGCGGACGGATTCGACGAACCTGCCGTAGTCCGGGCCGCCCTGGGTGGTCGGTTTGGGCGGGTTGAATCCTCCACCGGCATGCTTATCCACCTGTTTCTCTTATCACGGTGGCAAGGTGGCCCTATGCGACTGAGCGACCTGGCCGGGCTGGCATTCACCTACCCCGACGTCGGGGCGACCGCCGGCGAACTGCCGGAGGGCTACCACCACGTGCACGCGGAGGCCCGGATCGGTTCGGGTCGAGCACGATTCGACGAGGCGGCCGGCGCGGTCCTGCGGTGGGGTATGCAGCGGGGTGTCGGCATGCGGGTGGAGGCGACCACCGTCACCGCCGCGGCGGGCACCGACATGCTGGGACGTCTCGGACCCGTGCAGGTCCCATGCCGCGTGGTGTACGTCGTCGACGAACCCGACCGGCGCGGATTCGCTTACGGGACGCTGCCCGGCCACCCGGAGTCCGGCGAGGAACTGTTCAGCGTGCGCTACGACCCGGCCACCGACGCGGTCTTCGCCGAGGCGACAGCGTTCTCGCGGCCGGCGCTCTGGTGGAGCCGGCTTGGAGCTCCGGTCTCACGGGTCGCCCAGCGGGTGATCGCGCAGCGCTATCTGCGCGCCGTTTGAGCGATCGGGCGGCTCGGCCGTGCGGCGGGCCTGCCGCTCCGCCGCTGAAGCGGCAGGCCCGCGATGTGTTGTCACTGTTGAGTTGTCAAGGTGCGCAACGCTTTGCGTGTTATGCGGCTGTGTCGAGGCGCATGGTGCGGCGGTTGTATGCGGGGATGGGTTTTCGGTGTGGGTCGACGGTCGCGGGTGGGATGAGCCAGGGGTGTTTGTCCAGGCCCATGACGACGTCCCAGCCGTCGTGGTGGACGTTGGCGTGGCAGGCCGGGCACAGCAGGCAGCCGTTGGCTAGTGATGTCTCACCGTGGTGGGTCCAGTGGATGATGTGGTGGGCGTGGGTGCGTCCGGGTGGGGCGCCGCATTTGATGCAGCATTCATCGCGGTGATAGAGCGCTTTGCGCAGGTGCGGCGGGAACAGCCGCTTCTCCCGGCCCATGTCCAGGGGTACGTGTTCGCCGTCGACGATGATCGTGGTGACGGTGGTGTCGCAGCAGATTCGTTCTAGGGTCATGGTGCTGATCGATCCGATGAATTCCAGCGCCGCCAAATCTGGGGCATCCGCTGGGACGGTGATCAGCAGTTGGGTGCGCGGCGCGGACGCGGTGTCGCCGCCGCGGGCCGCGATGTCCAGCACCGCTTCCAGCGCGTCGGCCCGCCGCCTGCCCGCTGAGCGGGTGTCGGGGCTGCCGTCGGGTTCGGGCCGCGGCGCTGATCCTTGTTCGATCGCCGCGATGTATTTGGCCCCGACTTCGGCGTCCAGGTCCGCCCGGATCTGGACCCGGCCGTCGCTGGTGACGCGGTGGTCGGCGGTATTGATCGACCGGTCCTCGGCCGCCGGCAGGCCACCTTCGGCGGCGGCGACCCGGTTGCCCAAACGCCGCGCGCGTTTGTCGATGTCTGCGGGGGTGGCGCCGGAGAAGAACTGCCCCAGCAGATCGGTCACCTGCGCGAAGCGGGTCTCTTCGTCGACCTCACCGGGTGCGCGGGCGTGAATGTGGTTGATGCCTTTGACGATCGCATCCACATGCTCACCCGAGATCGCCCCATCGGCGGCATGCGCCGCCAGGGTCGGCAACACCGGTAACGCGGCGCCGACCCGGACCAGCCGCTGCGCGACCGACGGCGCACACCCCAACGCCATCAACAACTCCCGTGGTGTCCGCCCCTGCGCCGCCGCGGCACCACATCGGTCCAGCACCCCGGTCAGCATCGCCGCCACATGATCGATCACATTGCGCAGCTTCACCACGTACGTCATCGCCGCCACCGCGTCGCCCGCGGGCATGTCGTCGGGGACGTCCACGCCACGCAGGTGATCGAGAAGAGCGTTGAGATCCGGCGCGATTCCCATGCCCAATTGTATCGAACGTATGTTCGAATATCAATGCTTCTACTGCTTCAAACTTTCTGGCAGGCAGTGGAGGAACTGTTGCGATGGCGCCGCGTCGGCGGGACCGAAGAGGGGTCAACGCGACACCGCCGGCCGATCAGCCCGCACACCCCTGCCAGACGACCTGACTGTGATTCACCCAGCCACTGCTGACCAGGTGTTGTAGCTTTCACACGAAACTGACACGCCAAGGAGTGCTGGGTGGAGCCGACACGATTCGGGCAGTACGAGCTGCGCGAACTGATAGGCCGCGGCGGCATGGGCGAGGTCTACGTCGCTTACGACACGAATACCCAGCGCACCGTCGCGCTCAAGGTGCTGCCGCCGCACCTCGCCAAGGACCCCGTGTTCCAGGAGCGGTTCAAGCGCGAGTCGCAGGCCGCCGCGGGCCTCAACGAGCCGCACGTCGTCCCCATTCATGGTTACGGCGAGATCGACAGCCAGCTCTACCTGGACATGCGGCTCATCGAAGGGCGCACCCTCGCCGAAATCCTGGCCGACACCGAGCATCGCCCGAGCCCCGACTTCTCCGTCCGAATCATCGAGCAGATCGCCGCGGCCCTGGACGCCGCGCACGGAACCGGGTTGATCCACCGGGACATCAAGCCCTCCAACATCCTGGTGACCGATCACGACTTCGCCTACCTGATCGACTTCGGCCTCGCCCGCACCGCCGGTGAGCACGGATTGACCACGGCCGGAAGCACTCTCGGCACCTTGGCGTACATGGCGCCCGAGCGATTCGAGGGCGGCCAGGCCGACCCCCGCTCGGACATCTACGCACTGACCTGTGTGCTGTACGAATGCCTCACCGGCCGGCGGCCGTATCCGGCCGACAGTCTCGAGCACCAGATCGCCGGGCACGTCAGCGCGCCCGCCCCGAAGCCGTCCGACGTCGATCGGCGACTCGTCGCATTCGACGACGTCATCGCCAAAGGCATGGCCAAGAAACCCGGCAAGCGCTACCAGCACGCCGGTGAACTCGCCGCGGACGCCCGCGCCGCACTGAGCGCGCAGGTCCGCGTCTCGGGCCGCACCGGCACGCGCACGGGCTCGGGACGCCATGCGGTGCAGACCGACGAACCGAAGCGCCGCACCCGGCAGATCGTCGTCGCCCTCGGCGCGGTGATCGTGCTGGCCGCCGGTGCGGGAACGGCATGGCTCTACTGGTCCCGGCAACACCAGGTCGGGCCGTCGGGTTCGGTGCCGTCGATCGCCGCCAAACTACCTGCCGATCTCAAGGATTCGGGCCGACTGGTCGTCGGAGTCAACATTCCGTATGCGCCAAATGAATTCAAGGCGCCCGACGGCAAGTTCACGGGTTTCGACGTCGACCTGATGACGGCGGTGAGCCGGGTCCTCGGGCTCGAGCCGGAGTTCCGGGAGATCGGCATCTCCAAGATCGTTGCTTCGGTGCATGACGGCCTCATTTCGGTCGGGGCGTCCTCGACCACCGACACCAAACAGCGGGAGAAGTCAGCCGACTTCGTGACGTACTTCAAGGCCGGCGTGCTGTGGGCCAGGCGGGCCGGATCGAGTGTGGATCCCAACGCGGCGTGCGGATTACGGGTGGGCGTGCACCTCGGCTCGGTCGAGGAGACCGACCATCTGCCGGCCCGCAGTGCGGCATGCGTGGCGGCCGGCGTGGCACCCATCGAGATCGTCCCGATCGCCGGCCAGGACGGCGTCACTGCCGCACTGCTTGCCGGCACCGTCGACGCCATGGCAGCCGACTCGCCCGTCACCGGCTACGCCATAAAACTCAGCAGCGGCAAGCTGGAAGCGGCCGGCGGCATCGTCGATGCGCAGCCCTACGGGTGGCCGGTGGCCAAGGGCTCGGCGCTCGCTGCCGCGTTGCAGGCGGCGCTCAAACATCTGATGCAGACCGGTGAATACCGGGAGATCGCCACCAAATGGGGTGTGGAGATGGGCATCATCGACAAGCCGGTCATTAACGGCGCACTGCGCTAGGCCGGCTACTTCGGCCCGATGTCCGCACCCAGCCACCTGCGGCTGACCGCCGCGTAGCTGCCATCACCTTGAATAGTGCTGAGCCACTTGTTGATTCACTGTTGCAGCGCCACGGCATCCTTGGGCATCAGGTAGGCCTTCTGCGCGACGGTGAACGGCTGGTCGGTCGACACTCCGCACAATTGCGGATGTTGTGTCACCTGCCAACGGATTTCGCTGCCGTCGGTGATCATGACGTCAGCCTTGCCCTCTATGACCTGATCGAAAATGGTGTTGTTGTCCGGATATTCGATGATGGTGGCCTGGTGCAGATTGGCGCGGTCGAATTGTTCATTGGTACCGCCGGGATTGGCGACCACTCGCACTCCCCCACGGTCGATGTCGGATAGCGAGCGGTACTTCGCGGCATCGGCGCACCGCACTATCGCAGCTTTACCGTCGCGCAGATACGGGTCGGAGAACAGCGCCTTGGCGGCCCGCTCTGCGGTGACGCTGATGCCGCCGACCGCCAGTTCACATTTCTGCCCCAAGTCGGCCATGAGCGTCGGCCAGGTGGTGGGCACCAGATGCAGCTCCGCTCCGGATTCTCGGGCGAAATCCCGGACCAGATCGATGTCCATGCCGCTCCACTCGCCGGCGGCGTCACGGTAGGTGAACGGGCGATAATCGCCGGTGCTGCACACCGTCAGCGCCTTCGGCGTGGATTTCTCCTGCGGCGAGCTGCATGCTGCCACCGCCGTCACGACCAGCACCGACGCCGCCGCGAACACTGTGCGTCTCATACAGCCAGACTCTCACGCGACCGCCAACTCGCCTACGCTGGCTATATGCGTCGAATCGCGGCACTCGCAGTGGCAGGCGTACTGCTCAGTGCCTGCACGCAGACCGTGCCGGGACAGGCAGGCGCGCCAGATGACCTCAAGTGGCAACGCCCCATCACCGATTCGGTTTCCAGCCTGGGAGGCACGCTCGGCACAGTCGGGGAAGCCATGACCGCGCACGACTTCGTCGCCATGTCGCGGGATTGCACGAAACTGCAAGGCACGTTGGACGATCTCGGCAAGAATCTGCCGACTCCCGACGCGGACGTCAACTCGTCGTTGCAGGACAGCATCGACAACTTCCGGTCGTTCGCCCGCGTCTGCACGATGATGACGCCGGGCACGGCGGACGCGTCGCTCGACCAGCTGAGCGGCTACCTGGACCGCGGCGACAGCTCCATGCGAAAAGCCTTGCAGCAGATGGGCATCGAGCTGCCGGCCGCCCGCTAGCCGGCCGGTTTGCAGGCAACCAGCCCAACGGCCGCCAGATGCGCGCGATGTCGTGAATAGGACACCCGCAACTGCCTGACCCGGCGACGGGCTTCCGGATGCCCCGCGAGCTTCGCGACGAAACGGATTGCGCCCCAGACACCTTCGTCGGCGATCTGGCGTCGCAGCGCCAGCGGTGACGCTCGCGCGATCCGCGCCCGCTCGACCGTCAGCCCCGCATCCGCCAGCAGTTGCTCCCATCCCGCCACCGTCATCGGTCGGATCTTGGTCAGGGCGGCGCCGGCCAGCTGACCCGCGATGTCGGCGGCCTCGGCCATGGTGTCGGGCGCCATCGCCAGTTCGTGCACCGCAAAGCGGCCGCCCGGGCGCAGCAACCGCACGGCCTCCGCGACGATCGCCTCCTTGGCGTCCCCATCGTGCAGCGTCAGCAGCGACTCTCCGATCACCACATCCGCGCTGCCGTCGGGCAGGTCCGTGTGGGCGGCATCCCCGACGTGCACATTGTCCTGCCCCGCCACCAGAGCGGCGGCGTCCGCAGCATCAGCGTCCAGTTCCACACCCAGGTACGAGCGCGGACCCCGAGCCAGAATCTCGGCCGCGGTACGCCCCATGCCGGGCGCGAACTCGACGACGTCGGCATTGCTGACGCCCACGTCAGCCAGCAGCGCGCGCGTCAAATGCATGCCCCCGGGCCGCAGCACCCGCTTCCCGAGCCTGGCAAGGAGCCAATGCCCGGCCACCGTGTAGTCGCCCCGATCCGCCCTCGGCAGCGCCGGCGGGATCGGGTGCGGTGGGGCGTAATTGCCGTAATGCCAATGATTCATCGCTATTGCGATTCCCGCTCAGCCCGTCCGCAAACGTGTCCGGGCCGACGGCGTTCCACCGCAGGTCAACCCGTTGCCGCCCATAGTTCGTCAACTCCCAGTATGTTTGCCCTGTCGTTCGGTCCTACGTTGTGCCCGAAGGAGCCACATGACCATCGCGTCCCAGCGTCATCGCGTCGTCGTCATCGGATCGGGATTCGGTGGCCTGCAGGCCGCCAAGGCCCTCAAACGCGCCGACGTCGACATCACCTTGATCTCACGCACGACGACCCACCTCTTCCAGCCGCTGCTCTACCAGGTCGCCACCGGCATCCTGTCCGAGGGCGAGATCGCGCCGACGACGCGGCTGGTCCTGCGCAAGCAGAAGAACGTCACGGTCCGCCTCGGCGAGGTCGAGGGCATCGACCTGGAGGCGCAGACCGTCACCTCCAAGCTCATGTCGCAGGTGACCGTCACGCCGTACGACAGCCTCATCGTCGCGGCCGGCGCCCAGCAGTCCTACTTCGGCAACGACCACTTCGCGACGTTCGCGCCGGGCATGAAGACCATCGACGACGCCCTCGAGCTGCGCGGCCGCATCCTGGGCGCGTTCGAGGCCGCCGAGGTGGTCACCGACCCGGCCGAACGCGAGCGCCGGCTGACGTTCGTCGTCGTCGGTGCCGGGCCTACCGGCGTCGAACTGGCCGGGCAGATCGCCGAGCTGGCGGAGCGCACCCTGGCCGGAGCGTTCCGCAGCATCGAGCCGCAGGACTGCCGCGTGATCCTGCTGGACGCCGCACCCGCGGTACTGCCTCCGATGGGCCCAAAGCTCGGTGCCAAGGCACAGAAACGCCTGGAGAAGCTCGGTGTCGAGATCCAGCTCAACGCAATGGTCAGCGACGTCGACTACAAGGGCATCACCGTCAAGGACAAAGACGGCACCGAGCGGCGCATCGACTGCGCCTGCAAGGTGTGGTCGGCCGGTGTGCAGGCGAGCCCGCTGGGCAAGCTCATCGCCGAGCAGTCCGACGGCACCCAGACCGACCGGGCCGGGCGCGTCGTGGTCGAACCCGACCTCACGGTCAAGGGGCACCCGAACGTCTTCGTCATCGGTGATCTCATGGCCGTCCCAGGCGTGCCGGGCATGGCGCAGGGTGCGATCCAGGGCGCCACCTATGCCGCCGACATCATCAAGCGGTCCCTGGCCGGCCAGGACGACCCGGCCAACCGCGAGCCCTTCAAGTACTGGGACAAGGGCAGCATGGCGACGGTGTCGCGGTTCGACGCGGTCGCGCAGGTGCCGGTGCCGTTGACCAAGAAGAAGCTGGAATTCGCCGGACCGTTCGCGTGGCTGTCGTGGCTGGTGCTGCACCTGGTCTATCTGGTCGGCTACAAGAACCGCGTGACGACACTGTTCACCTGGTTCGTCACCTTCCTGGGCCGCGGGCGCGCACAGATGGCGATCACCAGCCAGATGATCTACGCGCGCACCTCGATGCAGCTGCTGCAGAACCAGCTGAACGCATTGGCCGCAGCCGACAAGGTCGAGAAGAACGAATCCGCCTAGACGCAAATGGAGATCCGTTGGAACACAGACCATACGGAACGGCTTCGCCGCGTTGCGGTCGGCTGGGACGGCACCGAGGCCGGCGCGCCGTGCTTCCCGCCGGACTGGGAACCTGAGCCCGACGACCTGCACCTGCTGCGGATTGCGGCCGCCTACGGCGGGTGCGCGACCGGCACGTATCGATATCGGCGACCCCCGGCCGATATCGGATATTCGCCGTTTGTCGCGCAGCTGACCGACGAAGCGGACTTCGACTTCACCGACCGACACCGCGCCCTACTCGCGCGAATGAGCTGGGAACTGTCGGATCCCTACGACGACGAGGACATCCCCGGCGCCGACCCCAAACGGCCGTACGGCGACTTCACCTTCTACCAGATCGAAATGGCGCTGACGCTGGGCCTGATCCCGGCGCAGAAGCCGCCCGACCACGATCCGATGACGCCCGAGATCGCGCAAGCCATGACGGACCTGCATTTCCAGATGCAGCCGGCCCTGCAAATCTTCCTGCGGCACTTCGATATTGACGACGGTCGGGTGTTCCGCGGTGAGGAGTGGGGCGGCTGGGTGTCAGCCTGACCGTCAGTCGGCGTGATCGGGACTCCAGGTGCTCGGCAGCATCGGCGCACGCGCGCCGTCGCCGAACTGGTCGCCGGGCGCCGCCGTCAATCCGGCCGGGGTCGTTCCCGCCCTCGATACGGCTCCGGTGAACCCCATGGGGCCGGCGCCGCTGTCCGATACGCCGGATGCCCATTCCGGGGCGACGTCGAGGTCCATGTATTCGACAGCGTCACCTTCTTGTTTGCGCCGACTTCGGCGTCGGCGCGCCTGCCGGGCCGCCGCCGCAGCAGCCGAGGCTTCTCGGGCCGTCGCGGACTCCCGCGCCGTCGCGGACTCCCGCGCCGACGCGGCGGCGTCGACACGCGTCTGACGCTGAAGCCACGCGCTCGCGCCGATTCCCGAACCGTCACCGACCGCATACGGGAAGCCGGGGTCGCCCACTGGCGGCGGTGCACTGGGTGCCGGTGTGGCGGGCGACGACACCGTGCCGGTCGGCGCCGGTGCCGAGGCACTTGCCGGGGCGGACGCGGGGGTGGCCGTTGACACCGGACTCGGCGTCGGGGCCGTGGCGATGGCGGGCATGGGCGTTTCCTGCGCCGCGGGCAGCGGCTCCGCACCGATCGCCGTCGGGGGCACCTGGATGCCCGCCAGCCCCGCGAAACCGGCCACCCAACCGAGGTTGGCGATCGCCAGGCCAAGTGCCGGCTGAATCAACGCCGGCGCGAACTGGCCCAGCACCGAAGCCAGTTGAGAGGCATGGAAAGTCACGTCCGCCAACACCATCGGCAGATTGGTCAGCAGCGCGGCGGGGTCGGTCAGCAAGTTGTTCCACAACAGTTCGAGGTGCTCGCCCATCTCGGCGCCGACATCGAACCACCACTCCAGATCCGTCGGATCCAGATCGCCGTGGCCGTGGTCATGGTCATGATCGTGGTCGTGGTCGTGGTCATGATCGTGGTCGTCGTGCGCCACGATCCGCGGCGCGGGCGTGGAGTGCGGCGCGGATGTCGTCGCCACGTCAGAAACCGCTTCGTACGTCGCCATCGCGGTCGCGGCCTGTACCCACATGCGGACGTAGTCGGCTTCGGTGACCGCGATGGGAATCGTGTTGATACCAAAGAAGTTCGTGGCCACCAGGGCGGCCTGCGTGGCGTGGTTGGCGGCCAGTTCGGCAAGTGTGGGCATCGTGGCCAACGCGGCGCTGTAGGCGCCGGCGATGGCCTCATGCCGGGCTGCGCGGGCGTGGCTTTCCAGGCCGCTCTGGGTCAGCCACTCCAGATACGGAACGTGTGCGGCCACATATCTCTCGACGGTCGGCCCCTGCCACGCACCCGCGTGCGTAGCCGCGAGGACGGCCCGAAGCTCCTCGGCGACTGCCGTGTAGGTCGCGCCGAGCGAGGACCATTCGGCGGCGGCCGCGAGCAATGGACCCGGCCCCGGACCGCTGCTGAGCAGTGCCGAATGCACCTCCGGCGGCGACGCCATCCACACCGGCATTGCCATCACGCATCCCCCGCCCCGTTAACGATAATGAAAACTATATTCATTAAGGCTAGCAGGCGGGTGCCGCAGTCCGAGAAAATGCGTTGCCGATCGAGCGAAGGCTCTGAAAGATGCGACTTGTCCAGGTCAACCCGCCAGCGCCCCCGGGAGTTCAGCCGTGTCCGACTTCTCGCCGGTCATCACCGACTACTGGGCCGCCGCATTCAGCGGAAAAACGTTGCACACCAACGAACATCTGACGATCACCGTCAACCCCGACCGCGCCCACGACGCCCGCGCCGCGATCCTGCGGACGGCCGACGACGACCGGGTGTCGATCGCCGTGAGCCCCGCTCTCGCCGACGTGCTGACCAATGACATTGCCGCACTCGACAATCCGACCGAGGCCGACATCAGAGCCGCACTGGCCACCCGGGGCGTTGTGCTGAACGGCGCCGACAATGTGTTCTATCTCTCAGAATCGGCGGCCGACGACATTCTCCTCGACACCGGATCAGCCAACGTCCGCCCACTGACCGATCGCGACGCCGACATCTTCGCGTCGTTCAAAGCGGCTGTCTCCGAAGAAGACTGGGACGGCGCATATGTCGAACTCGACCATTGGGCAGTATTCGGCACGTTCGACGAACACGGGCACCTCGCCAGCATCGGCAGCATGTACCCGTGGGACGACGTGTTTCCGTTGGCCGACATCGGAGTACTGACTCTGGACTCCGCACGAGGCCGAGGACACGCAAACACGTTGGTACGTGAGATGTTTCGCTACGCGCTCACGCAGGGATTCGAGCCGCAATACCGATGCCGGCTGGACAATGCCGCCTCGATCAAGCTGGCCGGCAGTGTGAATCTGCAGCAGTTCGGGCAATGGGAAACCGTCATGCCCGACGATGCGTGACGGTGGGATTGTGTGGTGGTCCCGACTGGGATCGAACCAGTGACCTTCCGCGTGTGAGGCGGACGCTCTCCCCCTGAGCTACGAGACCGGGGAATCTCACCGACCGGATCGGTGCGACGACAGACACTAACACGTCCCGCGACCCGAACGGGAATCGCGTCCCGCCGACGCCGGACCACGCCCGCCGGGACAGACCGAACCCATCACCGCGCCGCCTCAGGAGTCACGGGACACAACGCCCGAAACACCGGCCAAGACGTCGTCACCTCTGCGAACCAGGCCGTTTACCAGCGGTTTTCACGCGATTTGTATCTGCTCGCATTCGTGCACTAATGTCTTGCATCGCAACGGACGAACAAAGTTCAACCGGAGCGAAACGCGGATGTAGCGCAGTTGGTAGCGCATCACCTTGCCAAGGTGAGGGTCGCGGGTTCGAATCCCGTCATCCGCTCGAAGGTGCGAATGGCATCAGCCCCAGTGGTGGAGTGGCCGAGTGGTGAGGCAACGGCCTGCAAAGCCGTGCACACGGGTTCGATTCCCGTCTCCACCTCCAAAAGTTTCAACCCGGCGCGATTAGCTCAGCGGGAGAGCGCTTCCCTGACACGGAAGAGGTCACTGGTTCAATCCCAGTATCGCGCACCACAGTTTCACGACAGGCCCGGTTTTCGAACCGGGCCTTCTTTTTACCCGCACCCAGCAACCCGCAATATATTCGTACCATCGCGCTGTTTTTTCTCGAATCCACGTACAGGCCAGTGATGATGGCTGTAACGTCCAGCTCGCAATATCGGCATATTGCCGAACCGAGCTAACTCTCCGAGGTCGAAATGTTGCGTGCGTTGATCGTTGCTGCCCTGATCACCTCTGCCGGCGTGGCCATCGCCCCCGTCGCGCAGGCATCCGGATACAAGAACTGTTCGGCAGCTCATGCCGACGGTCGGTACAACATTCCGCAGGGCGATCCCGACTACAAGGCGTCCCAAGATCGCGACAACGACGGCATCGCCTGCGAGGGCTGAGCAGAGCCCGCCGCAGCGGGCTCAGACCGCGGCGGCCCGCCGGCCTTCATCCAGTTCTTCACGGACGTGTCGCTCGACAAGAAGTGGCACGAAATCCCGCACCGCGCAGGACGCGAAGGCTTCATGCGCGCGCCGAACCGCAATGGCAATCTGCGCGGGATCAAGGGCCGGATAGCGCGCCGCCAGGCGTGCCACGACATCGTCGATCGCTCGCTCTTCGCTGAACTCGCGCATCGACATATTCTCGCGCAGCGCTCCCCCACACGAGGCCGAAACGAGATAACAGAGTCCGGTCACCGACCGGCGGCCACCTCGTCGTAGAAGATGCCCAGCCGGTCGATCCGCCAGAGCTGACCGTACACCACCAGGACGGCGCCGAACACGGTCGGCCAGATGAGCAGCGCGCCGAGCCCCCACGTCAGCAACACGGCACCGGTCACCGCGCCGGCGACCCAAATTCTTTGGACGACAGCGAATCCCGCCGGCATCTGCGACCGGTCCTGCATCCACAGCCGCTCGCCGTAGATGCCGCGGGAGGACCAGGCGACCGGCTTGTCGACGGGCGCGAACGCGTGCGGGTTCCACCACAACCACGCGATGACCACGCCGACGGGCACCAGGGCCCACCAGCCGATCCAGACGCGACTCCAGATCGCGAGCATCATCAGCGGGATGGCGGCGAATCGCGTCCACACGCTCCATGGGTTGGCGTGGCGCCGCCAGGCCTCGTCGCTCATGCCCGCGGCGCGGGCGTACTTGTCCAAGAGCTTCATCGCAGCATTCCCCTCGCCAGAGTTCGGATGGTCGCCTCGAGCACGTCGTCGTAGCCGGCGCCGAACCGGTCACGGTTCATCACCAGCAGACCGACGGTCCGGATGACGCCCAGCAGGGTGTCCGGGGCGATGTCGTCGACCAAGACGCCATCCCGCTGGCCGGCCGCGAGGTAATCGAGCACCGGGCTGACGATCTGCGGCATGACGCGCGCGAGTTGCTCGGGCCCGACGCGGCGGCTGACCGCCGTCAGCTCGTCGGCATGCGTCAGCAGCCTCCGATAGAACGGATCGTCGACGAGCACATCAGTGATGGCACGCATGAGGCAGACGAGGTTCTCCTCGTCGACCGGCCGACCCAGCACCTCTCTGAGCCGAGCTCCCATCCGGGGCGCCCGCCGCAGCATCACCTCGAGATAGAGCGACTCCTTCGAGTCGAAGAACGCGTAGAAACTGCCCTTGGCGATCCCCGCCGGCCGGACGAGTTCATCCAGCGACGTCTTCTTCAGCCCTTGGGCGGCGAAGAGCTGCTCGGCCGTATCGACCAGGGTGCCCGCAATGCGCGCTTTCTCGTCGGAAGTGAACGCCACCGCCATAGCTATGACTCCTTTGGTCAGACAGTCATAGACTACGTGTTTGCGGCCGTCTCCGCCAGGGCATCCCACCACCACTCAACGCCCCGAAGGCGCTGCCACAGTGAACGCTGACGGATTTGCCTCAGCCGGTGCGTAACGATTTACTGCCGCACTCCGATGATCTGGTTCAGGACGGTGCTACCAATGGCCATCGGCCGATGTTGACGGGCCGGCCAGCTAATTCACCGCGCATACCTGCGCAGCCTCGCGCGCCGGTCGGCGGGCCGCCCACTCAATTGACGTAACGAAACCGGCATCGGCGCAGTTCAAATCACTTGCCGTCCAAATCTCCGCGATCGGCCGAGTGAGTCTGCCCCGTGCCACACCAGCCCCATCAGGCAACAGACGGGCCAACTCGCACTTTCAGTCAGCAAATCCGAATCTGTTACATGAACATTTCAGCAAAGTTCGCTCAATTGGTTGCACAACGCCCGAATGTGGACTACAAATGTTTGCTGTAAGCGAGTTTCGCTCCAGGAGGGACACCAACCATGGCTAACATCACCACTCGCATCGCAGGATCGATCGCTCTCGCTGGAGGCGCCGCGGTCATCGCGCTCGCCGGTGCGGGCTCAGCCGCCGCAGACACCACGCCCGACCAGCAGATCGGCCAGTTCGGCACGCAGATCAACCAGGCCCTCGGCCAGTTCGGCACCCAGAACTTGCAGGCCCTGGGCCAGGCCGGCACGTACTACAACCAGCAGGCCGGCACCGCGGGCACCTTCTACAACCAGGGCGCCGGCCAGCTCGGCACCTTCACCACCCAGCAGCTCGTCGGCCTCGTCGGCGGCGTCTTCGCACCGCAGCACTGATCTCGCGAGAGACATTTCAGGGCGTGGGCCACAGCGGCCCACGCCCTGCGCTGTTTTCTCCACCACTCAGCGCCCCACACACATTGCTAGAAGAGCTAAACTTTGTCGTCATGAGCTCAAAGACGTCGATCGCCGCCGCCGCGGCACTGGCCGTGGTGAGCTGGGGCGCATCGACGGCGGTTGCCGTGGCCGACCCCACGCCCGCCTCCCCGGGTCCCGCGGCTCCCGCCGCAGGCCCGAAGACCAGCATCGACGGTGATGGGCTGTTCATCGTGGGCAAGGACATCGCGCCCGGCACCTACGCCACCGCCGGACCCGTCGGCGACAAGCGCTGCTACTGGCGGCGGATGAACAACGTGGACCCGCACGCCAAGAACAACGTCATCGACAGCGCGATGACCGCCAAGGCGCAGGTCGTGCTCATCGATGAGACCGACAAGGCGTTCAAGACCAGCGGCTGCCAGCCGTGGCACGTCACCGATGCCGCGCCGGACTCCGCCGGCCCGGGCCCCAACATTTCGCCGCAGGCCCGCGCCGCGATCGCGATTCTCGGCACCCTCGGTGGAGGCGGCGGCGCTCCGGCCCCGGCGCCCGCACCCGCACCGGCCGCGCCCGCACCTCCGGCTACGCCGTAGTAGTGCATCCTTAGCGGCATGGACGTCGACGCGCTGCTGCAATCGATCCCGCCGGTGGCGGTGTATCTCGTGGTCGGGCTCGTGATCGGGCTCGAAAGTCTGGGCATTCCCCTGCCGGGCGAGATCATTCTGGTCACGGCCGCCGTCATGTCGTCCCGGCACACGCTGGACATCGACCCGATGGGAGTCGGACTGTCCGCCGCGGCCGGCGCCATCATCGGCGACTCGATCGGCTACAGCATCGGCCGCCGGTTCGGCATGTCACTGTTCGAACGCCTGGGCCGGCGGTTTCCCAAACACTTCGGCCCCGGCCACGTCGCACTGGCCCGCCGGCTCTTCAGCCGCTGGGGCGTCTGGGCCGTCTTCTTCGGCCGCTTCGTCGCACTGCTGCGCATCTTCGCCGGGCCGCTGGCCGGGGCGCTCAAGATGCACTACACGCGCTTCCTGGCCGCCAACGCGGCCGGCGGCATCGTGTGGGCCTGCGGCACCACGGCCGTCGTCTACTACCTGGGCGTGGCCGCCGAGAAATGGCTGGCCCGGTTCTCGTGGGTCGCACTGCTGGTCGGTGGCCTGCTCGCCCTGACCGTGACCATCGTGCTGAAAGAGCGCACCGCCAAGGCGATCGAGCAGTTGGAAACCGAGCACGACTGGGACACCCTGCGACAGTCGTAGCTTCCGTCAACTTGCGGTTGACGAATCCCATGCGTCAACCTACGGTTGACGCATGGCTACAGCTGAATCCGCGCACACCTCCACCCCCAATCCGATCGCCGGCACCATCCGCCTCGACGACCTCATCGAGGCAATCAAGAAGGTGCACACCGAACCGCTCGACCAACTCACCGACGCGATGCTCGCCGCCGAGCACCTCGGCGACATCGCCGACCATCTCATCGGCCACTTCGTCGACCAGGCCCGCCGCTCGGGAGCGTCGTGGACCGACATCGGCACCAGCATGGGCGTCACCAAACAAGCCGCCCAGAAACGCTTCGTCCCCAAGGAACCCCGATTCGACACCATGGATCCCAAGGACGGGTTCAGCCGCTTCACCCCGCGCGCCCGCACCGCCGTCGTCGAAGCCCAGCAGGCCGCGCACACGTCGCGCAGTGCCGAGATCACCACCGACCATCTGTTGCTCGGGCTGCTGACCGACCCGGGTTCACTGGCCATGGTGCTGCTGAGCAACCAGGGCGTCACCGCGGACCAGATCCGCACGGCCGCCGCCGTGCCCGTCGGCACTGCCGAGCCCAAGGCGCTGATCCCGTTCGACGGCGCCGCCAAGAAGGTCCTGGAACTGACGTTCCGCGAGGCACTTCGATTGGGGCACAACTACATCGGGACCGAACACATCCTGCTGGCTTTGCTCGAATCCGAGGACGCCGACGGACCCCTGCACCGGCTCGGTGTCGACAAGGGTCGCCTCGAAACCGAGCTCGAGAAGATGCTCACCGACTTCGTCGCCGCCCAGCAGTCGGCCGGCGAGCAGTCCGGGCCCGCGTGAGTGTCCACTGACAGGGACAAAACGCCCCACTGGCCTCGGCCGAGTGGCGAGATCTACTCCATTCCGGCGAGGTCATGATGGCGGTATGCCATCATGCGATGCAGTCATAACGGAGAGGACGCGATGAGCACGGGCGTGAATGGCAACAGGACCTACCGCTGGCTGGCGGGTTTGCTCGGCGCGTTGACCCTGCTGGCGGCCACGCTGGCGCCCGCCGCGGCGGCCGAGACGAGCATCGGCAACCTCGGCCAGACGCTGCGCGTCGACTACAAGGGCCTCGTCGCCGACGTCACCGTCCACAACGTGCTGCCGTCGGACGAACCGCCGGGCTGGACCTGGAACGGCTCGCCGCGCTGGCGCGCCCAGGGCGGCCCGTGGAAGGCCGACGTCACCGTGCACGTCATCGCGACGCCCAATCCCCACTGGATGGCCACCGGCGTCACGTTCAGCGGCGTCACCCCCTACGCCGACGCCTACGCCTCCAAGCACACCGACGACCCCAACGCGCTGGAACTCAAGCTGCTGAGCGCGCCCGCGGGCTCGACCGTCGACGGCGTCGTCTACTGGGACGTCTACCGCGGCTTGGTGACCAACGTGGTCATGCTCAACCCGGCCACCGGCACCCACCTCGCGCAGTGGAACATCTGGCAGCCGGGCGACCAGCTGCCCTGAGACTCATACGTCCAGACATAAACTGCCCCTGCCCCGTGCGGACAGGGGCAGTTTTGTGTTTCCGGACAAGGAGATCCCGATGACGGTGCAGGTTCGGCAGGCGCAGACCGACGATCTCGTCGAACTCGCCGACGTGGCCGCCGCGACGTTCCCGTTGGCCTGCCCACCGTCGTCGACGCCGGAGAACATCGCGGCCTTCATCGCCGGCAACCTGTCCGCCGATCGGTTCGGTGACTACCTGCGCGATCCCGAGCGCGCGGTGTTCGTCGCGCACGACGAGGCGCGAATCCTGGGCTACACCATGCTGATTCGCGGGGTGGCCGATGACGACGACGTGCAGCGGGCGGTGCCGGACCGGCCGGCCGTCGAACTGTCCAAGTGCTACGTGCTGCCCGACGTCCACGGCGGCGACGTCGCGGCCACGCTCATGGATGCGTCGGTCGCCTATGCCCGGGAGCACGGCGCCCGCTGCGTGTGGCTCGGCGTCAATCAGGAAAACGAACGCGCACAACGCTTTTACCGCAAGCACGGGTTCGAGGTCACCGGCACCAAGACGTTTCAGCTCGGTGCCCGGACCGAGAGCGACTACGTGTTGGTGCGGCCGCTGTAGACCTCAGGCGTGCAGCTGAGTGCCCTCGTGGGTCAGCGCGAGCAGGCGGGACGTGGCGCGCAGATACTTCTTGCGGAAGCCGCCGGCCAGCATCTCGTCGCTGAAGACGGTGTTCATCTTCTCCCCCGACGCCACGACGGGAATGCCCGCGTCGTACAGCCGGTCGATGAGCGACACCAGCCGCAGCGCGACGGACTGGTCGTAGACCACGTGCACGCCGGTGATGAAAACCTGCTGCACACCTTCGATCAACGCGTGATAGCGCGACGGGTGCATGGTCGCCAGGTGCGCGCACAGCGCGTCGAACTCGTCGAGCGTGGCGTCGTCGACGCCGACGGCCCAGGACCGGACCTGCTCCTCCGACGGCGGCACCGGGGCCGACGGCAGCGCACGCTGCCGGTAGTCGGGGCCCTCGACCCGCACGGTGGTGAAAATGCTCGACAGCGTGTTGATCTCGCGCAGGAAGTCCTGAGCAGCGAAGCGGCCCTCACCCAGCTGTTCGGGCAGGGTGTTCGATGTCGCGGCGATCGACACGCCGCGCTCCACGAGTGCCGAGAGCAGGCGGGAGATCAGCGTGGTGTTGCCGGGATCGTCGAGCTCGAACTCGTCGATGCAGACGACGACGTAGTCGGACAGCAGCTCGATGCACTCGGTGAAGCCGAAGACACCGGCCAGCTGTGTCAGCTCACCGAACGTCGCGAACGCGGCCGGGCCGGCGTTCGCACCGGCCAGGGTGTAGTACGTCGACGCCAGCAGGTGGGTCTTGCCGACACCGAAGCCGCCGTCGAGGTACATGCCGACGCCGGGCAGCGCCTCGCGCTTGCCGAACAACTTCTTCTTGCCGGCCCGCTGGCGGATCGCGTCTTCACAGAACTTGCGCGCCGACACCACCGCCGCGGCCTGCGACGGTTCATTGGGATCGGGCCGGTAGGAGTCGAAGCTGACGTCGGCGAATGTGGGCGGCGGCACCAGCTCGGCGATCAGTCTTTCCGGCGTGACGGTCGGATGACGATCGGTCAGGTGCGCGACTTCGCTGGCCCCAGGCATTAACGCACCATAGCGGCGTGTTGCAATGATTCACGTGTCCGATCCCGACGCTGCGACGCAGCTCACAGAGCTCAGCGCGGTAGGCGCTGCCTTCCCCGCCGGCGGCGAGACCGGCGACGACACGCTGCTGGCACCGTTCTACAGCTACCCCGCGAACCTGGGCCGGCCGTGGGTGCGGGCCAACATGATCTCCAGCCTTGACGGCGGCGCCACCGACGACGGCCGCGCCGGCGGACTGGCCGGGCCCGGCGACCGGGCGCTGTTCGGTTTCATGCGGCAGCAGGCCGACGTCATCCTGGTCGGCGCCGCGACCGTGCGCATCGAGAACTACTCCGGCGCCCAGATGTCCGCGGCGCAGCGGCAGGCCCGTCAGCTGCGCGGCCAGGCCGAAGTGCCGCCCATCGCGGTCATCACGCACAGCGCCGACATCCCGCACGACGCCAAGTTCTTCACCCGCACCGAAGTACCGCCGCTAGTCCTGACGAGCCGCGACAGCATCGACGACACCTGCCGGCGATTCACCGGCCTCGCCGAGGTCATCGACGCCTCCGGCGCCGCACCCGACCGCGTCGACCCGCACGTCGTGCTCCGCATCCTCGACGAGCGCGGGCTGCGCCGGGTGCTCACCGAAGGCGGACCGTCAATCCTCAACATGCTCGTCGAGGAAGACCTCATCGACGAGATGTGCGTGACCATCGCGCCGATCCTCGTCGGCGGACAGGCCCGGCGGATCGTCTCCGGGCCCGCCGAGGCACACACCCGGCTGCGCCGCAGCCACGTGCTCACCGACACCGCGGGCTACCTGTACACGCGCTACGTCCGCTGACGGGTCCCGACCACCGGCATCGCTACTGTGGTGGCCATGCGTCGCCGCCTGCTGCTCCCGGCCCTGAGCCTGTCGACCGTGGTGCTGTCGACGGTCGTGGCTGGATGCGCCCCGCTGCTGGCCGCCAACCCCCGGTACGTCACCGACTCCGGTGCCCGGCCGCAGGGCGCAGCGACCACGTCCAAGGCACCCGAGGGCCCGCCGCCGATCGCCGTGCCAAAGAAGGATCTGACGTGGCGTGAATGCACGTCCCGGGTGTTCGGCGACGCGACCGTTCCCGCCGTGCCGGGCGTCATCCTGGAGTGCTCGGACTACGACGCCGACCTCGATTCCCTCGGCGGCTCCGCCGGGACCGTCAGCATCGGCGTGGTCCGGGCCCGTCTGGCCACGACCCCGGCCGACGCCGGACCGATCGTCATGACCACCGGGTCCGACATCCCGACGTCGCACCAACTGCCGGTGTGGCTGCAGCGCGGCGGCGTCGACCTGTTGAAGACGCGCCCGGTCGTGGCCGTCGACCGCCGCGGCATGGGCATGTCGGGGCCGCTGAGCTGTGTATCGAGCAATGATCGCCAGGACCTGCTGGACCAGGCGCAGTTCCTGGCGGGTGACGACCAGGTGGCCAACCTGGCGAAGGTCGCCACGTCGGCCACCACCGACTGCACCGACAGCATCGCCCCGGGAGAGTCGGCCTACGACAACGCGCACTCGGCCGAGGACCTCGAGCGGCTGCGCAGCACGTGGGACGTGCCCGCGCTGGCCGTCCTCGGCATCGGCAACGGCGCCCAGATCGCCCTGGCCTATGCGGCGTCACACCCCACCAAGGTCGCCCGGCTGGTGCTGGACTCCCCCTTGCCACTGGGCATCTCGGCCGAAGCCACGGCCGAGCAGCGCGTCAAGGGCCAGCAGGCGGCGCTCGACGCGTTCGCCGCGCAGTGCGTCGCCAACAACTGCCCGCTGGGCCCGGACCCCAAGGGCGCCATCGACGGCATGCTGGCCGACGCCCGCGCCGGACGCGGCGCCGGCGGTGCCTCGACGGCCGGCCTCGTCGAGTCGATCACCACGGCGCTGGGCTACCCGCGCGGCGACGGGCTGGCCAACACCCTGTCCCTGGCCGGTGCGCTGGCCGCGGCCCGCGGCGGCGACGCGACCGCGCTCAACGCGCTGAGTGCGACGGCCGAGGCGACGCGCCAGACGGACGGGCAGTTCGTCAATCGGTGCGACGACTCCGTCAACCGCCCCACGCCGGACCGTGTCCGCGAACTGCTGGTGGCCTGGCCCAAGAAGTACCCGCAGTTCGGCGCCGTCGGCGCGCTGAGCCTGGCGCCGTGCCTGAGCTGGCCCAGCAGTCCCGCACCCGCGGCCCCCAAGGAACTGAAGGTGCCGATCCTGTTGCTGGGCACCCACAACGACGCCATCGTGGGCGGCGACGGTGTCGCGGCCGTGGCGGCCATGGCGATCAACGCGGGCACCAACAGCCGCCGCGTCATGTGGCAGGGCACCGGCCACGGCACCCTCGTCTACACGACGTGCGCCCTGCCTCCGGTGCAGGGCTACCTGACCTCCGGCAAGCTGCCCGACACCGACACGTTCTGCCCGGCCTAGTCGGGCCCGTCAGGACCCCGTTATAGGGTTCGGTGGTGACGCGCCCTCTATCGCTCCTGAGCGTCTTCGGTCCCCGCACCGGCCCGCAGAGCACCGCGGATATCGTCCGCAATGCACTGTGGCCCATCGCGATCGTGTCGATCATCCACCGCAGCTATGTGCTGACGACCAACGGTTACATCACCGACGACTTCGGTCCGGTGTACCGCGCGGTGTCGAACTTCCGGCGGCACTGGGCCATCTACAACGAGCACTTCAACTACGTCGACCCGCACTACCTGTACCCGCCCGGCGGCACCCTGCTGCTGTCGCCGTTCGGGTTCCTGCCGGAGTTCGCGTCGCGGTTCTGGTTCGTGGCGATCAACTCGGTGGCGATCATCATCGCCGCCTGTCTTCTGGTACGGCTGTTCAAGTTCTCGTTGACCTCGGTGGCGTTGCCCGCCCTCCTGCTGGCCATGTACTGCACCGAGTCGGTCACCAACACCTTGGTTTTCACCAACGTGAACGGCTGCATCCTGCTGGCCGAGGTGCTGTTCTTCACCTGGCTGCTGGACGGCAAGAAGAATCACGAGTGGCTGGCCGGCGCCGCCATCGGGTTGACCCTGGTTCTCAAGCCACTGCTCGGCGTCCTGCTTCTGCTGCCGCTGCTCAACCGCCAGTGGCGGGCCCTGGTCGCCGCGTTCGCGGTGCCCGTCGTCTTCAACGCGGTGGCCTGGCCGCTGTCGGCCGACCCCATGGGCTTCGTGCGCAACACCGTGCCGTACATCTTCCAGACCCGCGACTACTTCAACAGCTCGGTGCTCGGCAACGGCATCTACTACGGCCTGCCGATGTGGCTGATCATGTTGCTGCGCATCGCCTTCGTGGTGCTGGCCGCCGCCAGCCTGTGGCTGCTGTACCGCTACTACCGCGAGCGCGACCAGCTGTTCTGGATGCTGACGTCCTCGGGCGTCCTGCTGATCACCTCGTGGCTGGTGCTGTCCCTGGCGCAGGGCTACTACTCGATGATGCTGTTCCCGTTCCTGATGACGGTGGTGCTGCCGCGGTCGACCATCCGCAGCTGGCCCGCCTGGCTCGCGGTGTACGGCTTCCTCACCATGGACCGCTGGCTCATGTGGCGCTGGCCGACGACCGGCCGGTTCCTCGAGTACATCAAGATCACCTACGGCTGGTCGCTGATGCTCGTCGTGGTGTTCTGCGTGCTGTACTTCCGCTACCTCGACGCCAAGAAGGACGGCCGGCTGGACCAGGGCATCGACCCGTTGTGGTTGTCCAAGCCTCAGCCCGCTCCCCCGGGTAGCGTGAGCGCATGAGCATTCCGCCGCCGAAAGTTGAACTCACCGACTCTCAGTGGCGGGAGAAACTGACTCCCGCCGAGTTCCACGTGCTGCGCGAGGCCGGGACGGAACGCCCGTTCGTCGGCGAATACACCGACACCAAGACCGAGGGCGTCTACCAGTGCCGGGCCTGCGGCGCCGAGCTGTTCCGCAGCACCGAGAAGTTCGATTCCCATTGCGGCTGGCCGTCGTTCTTCGACCCGGCCGACTCGGACGCGGTGATCCTGCGGGCCGACAACAGCCTCGGCATGCGGCGCGTCGAGGTGCTGTGCGCCAACTGCCACAGTCACCTCGGACACGTCTTCGAGGGCGAGGGCTACCCGACCCCGACCGACCAGCGCTACTGCATCAACTCGATCTCGCTTCGCCTGGTTCCGGCCGAGAGCTGAGACGTGGTCGCGCAGCCCACCGACGCACAGTTGCGGCGGTGGCGGCAGCACCTGGCCAATGAACGTGCCGAAGCTGCCGTCTACCGCGATCTGGCGCAGCGCCGTCAGGGCGCCGAACGCGACATCCTGCTCGAACTCGCTCTCGCGGAGGGCCGGCACGAGAAGCACTGGCTGACGCTGCTCGGCGACCAGGTCGGCAAGCCGCATCGGCCCGACCTGCGGACCCGGGCCCTCGGGTTTCTCGCCCGGCACCTCGGCTCGGTGTTCACCCTCGCGCTGGCGCAACGGGCCGAAGCGCGCTCGGAGTACGAGACCGACGTCGACGCCACGCCGACCATGGCCGCCGACGAGCGCATCCACATGGAAGTTGTTCGCGCCCTTGCCAGTAGAGGCCGCGACCAGCTGTCGGGCAGCTTCCGCGCCGCGGTGTTCGGCGCCAACGACGGGCTCGTCAGCAACCTGGCGCTGGTCCTGGGCATCGGCGCCACCGGGGTGTCGAGCGCGACGATCCTGGCCACCGGACTCGCGGGGCTGATCGCCGGGGCCCTGTCGATGGGCGCCGGCGAGTACGTCTCGGTCAACTCGCAACTCGAACTGCTCGAGGCGTCGACACCCAGCGCCACGGCGGGCACCGCCGTACGGGCGCTCGACGTCGACGCCAACGAACTCGAGCTGGTGTACCGGGCCCGCGGGATGAGCCCCGAGGACGCGGCCGCCCGCGCCGCCGACGTCTTCGCGAGCCTGCGGGCGGGCGCGATGGCCGACTCGCCGCTGGGCGAGGTGTCGAGCGAGAAGCACGAAGCCGTCGGCACCGGTTTGCGCGCCGCGGTGTCCAGCTTTCTGTTCTTCGCGTCCGGCGCACTGATCCCCGTGCTCCCCTACCTGTTCGGGCTCACCGGCATCACCGCCGTCGTCGTCTCGGCGGTCCTGGTCGGGCTGGCGTTGCTATCCACGGGCATGATCGTCGGCCTACTCTCCGGCGGTCCGCCGCTGCGACGGGCGTTGCGCCAGTTGATGATCGGCTACGGCGCGGCCGCGGTGACGTACGTGCTGGGCCTGCTGTTCGGGACCGCGGTCGGCTGATGAAGCAGTCGGTGCAGGAACGCCGCGACGCCGGGCGAGCCGCCCGCGCCAGGCTGCCCCGAGCGGCGCTGGCCGACGTCCACATCACCGCCGACCGGCCCGACCCGGTGGCTCTGCTGCAGTCGCAGGCGACCTCCCGGATCGCCGACCTCGTCCCCATCCGATACGGCCGGATGCTGACCTCGGCACTGGCGTTCTATCGTGGCGCGGCCCTGATCATGGCCTCAGATTTGGCGGCCGGCCCACACACCGGACTGACCGCGCAACTGTGCGGCGATGCCCACCTGTGCAACTTCGGCCTGTTCGGCTCACCCGAACGCAATCTGGTGTTCGACGTCAACGACTTCGACGAGACCCTGCCCGGGCCGTGGGAATGGGACGTGAAGCGGTTGGTGGCGAGTCTGGCAATCGCCGGCCGGGACAACGGCTTTCAAGCAGACGCCCGCGCAGAGGTTGTCCGCAGCTGCGTCAGCGGCTACCGCACCCGCATGCAGGAGCTGGCCGGCATGGGCGAACTGGCGGCCTGGTACACCCAGACCACCGTGGACGCCGAGTTGCAGAACAGCGTCGACACCAAGTTCGCCCGCGAGATCCAGCAGACCGCGGCCAAGGCCCGCGCCCATGACAGTCTCCAGGCCGTCGCCAAGCTGACCGAAACGGTCGACGGCCAGAGCCGGCTCATCAGCCGACCGCCGTTGGTGGTCCCCATCGAAGAACTGGTCGGCGCCGACCGGGCCCGTCAGTACCAGCAGCAGATGACACCGTTCATGCAGCGCTACCGCGACAGCCTGGAAGACAGCCGGCGGGCCCTCATCGAGCGGTTCGACTACGTAACCATGGCGCGCAAGGTGGTCGGCGTCGGCAGCGTCGGTCTGCGGGCGTGGATCGTGT
This sequence comes from Mycolicibacterium sp. TY81, assembly GCF_018326285.1. NCBI lineage: Bacteria > Bacillati > Actinomycetota > Actinomycetes > Mycobacteriales > Mycobacteriaceae > Mycobacterium > Mycolicibacterium sp. TY81. The sequence goes on along the minus strand of NZ_AP023362.1, from coordinate 1,824,232 downwards.
TGTTGACCGGGCGCGACAGCGGCGACCCGCTGCTGCTGCAGATGAAGGAGGCCCAGCCCTCGGTCCTGGAGCGTTTCGTCGGCGCCAGCGCGTATGCGAATGCCGCCCAACGGGTTTCGGTCGGGCAACGGCTGATGCAGGCCAGCAGCGACATCCTGCTCGGGTGGCTGCACGCCGTCGGGCCGGACGGCTACGAGGCCGACTATTACGTCCGCCAGCTCCACGACTGGAAGGGTGCGGTGTCGGTGCAGACATCGAGCCCGAAGCTGCTGGCCGACTACGGGCGGGCCTGCGCCCACGCGCTGGCCCGGGCCCACTCCCGTACCGGCGATCGCATCGCGATCGCCGCCTACCTCGGCAGCAGCGACGCTGCCGATACCGCATTGACCCGGTTCGCCGAGGCCTACGCCGACCAGAACGAGCGCGATTTCACCGCGCTGCGCGACGCTGTCGCCGCTGGGCGGGTGACCGCAGAGTCCGACCTCTGACTCGTTCAGGGCAGGTTGGCGACCAGCTGCTCGATGCCGACCCGCGGACCGGTGAAGAACGGCGTCTCCTCGCGGACGTGGCGACGCGCGTCGGTGTAGCGCAGCTTCCACATCAGCTCGACGATGCGGGCCAGGTCCGGACCCTCGAAGGCGAGAATCCACTCGTAGTCACCCAGCGCGAACGCCGGCACGGTGTTGGCGCGGACATCGGGGTACTCGCGGCCACCCATGCCGTGCTCGACCAGCATGCGGCGACGGTCGTCGTCGGGCAGCAGGTACCAATCCAGCGACCGCACGAACGGGTAGACGCAGATGTAGTCGCCCGGGTCCTCGCCCGCGATGAACGCCGGCAGATGGCTCTTGTTGAACTCGGCCGGACGGTGCAGCGCGACGGCGCTCCACACGGGCTCGGTGGCGGCACCGAGCGCGGTGCGACGGAAGCCGGTGTAGGTGGCCTGCAGGTCCTCGACGCGCTCGGCGTGGGTCCACATCATGAAGTCGGCGTCGGCCCGGAAGCCCGCCACGTCGTAGAGCCCGCGGACGACGACGCCCGCGTCTTCGCGCTTCTTGAGGTACGCGGCAGTCTCGGCGGCGATGCCGGCCCGCGACTTCTCGTCCGCCGGCAGCTCATCCGGCTGCACGGCGAAGACCGAGATCATCATGTACCGGGTCACCGCGTTGAGGGCGTCGTAGTCGAGCTTGGCCATGCGTCTATCGTGCCCTATCGCGGAACGCCGCCACCGACCACCTCCATGGCCGCGCGGGTTCCCGACGCCACACATGCGGGTACCCCGATACCGTCCAGATAGCCGCCCGCGACGGCCAGTCCCGTCGGCAGCCCGGCGCGCAGCTCGTCGACCAGTTCGAGGTGACCCGGACCGTACTGCGGCATGGCGTCGATCCAGCGCTGCACCAGGTAGTCCACCGGCTCGGCGGTGATCCCGAACAGCGCCCGCAGGTCCTCCAGCGACCACGCCAGTAGCCGGTCGTCGCCGACGTTGCGGGCCAGATCGTCACCGAACCGGCCGTACGACAACCGCAACAGCTCGACGTTGCCGCCGCGTCCCCACTTGCGCGACGTGAGGGTGATCGCCTTGGAATGCAACGCTTCTCCCGCGGCCATCAGAACGCCGGATTGCTGCGGCAGCGGTGTGCCGCCGGGCAGCGCGAGGGCAACGACTGCCGCGGACGCGATGGGGATCAACCGCGCCATGGCCGCACTGCCCGGGGCGATGTTCTCGAGCAGCTTGGCCACGCGCGGCGCCGGCAGCGCCAGCACCACGGCGTCGGCCGACCAATACTTGCTCTCGTCGTCACGCAGTTGCCAGGCCCGGCCCACTGAATCCAGTGCCTCGATACCGACCTGCGCCCACTGGGCGCCGGTCCTCCGGATCAGTTCGTCGAGGAGGACGCCGTACCCGCCGTCAACCGCGCCGAACACCGAGGCGCTCGTGGGTGGCGCCGCGGCCAGCACCGAGGCCACCGCGGCCGTCAGACTCGGGGCACCGCGATCGAGCGCGGCGGCCAGCGCGGGCACCGCACTGCGGATGCCGATGGTCTTGGCCGAACCGGCATAGACGCCGGCCAGCAGCGGGTCGACCGACCGGGTCACCACCTGGGCGCCGAACCGGTCACCGACCAACTGTGCGACGGTCGGGTCGGCATTCGGTTGCCAGCTGAGGGGTCGGTTCGGCTCGCTCGCGATCTGCGCCAGTGTCGCGTCGTCGACCAGGCCGCGCAGGTTCGCGCCGGGCCCTGGGATGCCCTGCATGGTGCCCTCGGGCATCGGGTGCAACCGGCCGCCGCTGTAGATCAACGGGCGCACGCCGGTGGTGCCGACCTGCCGCAGGCCCAGTTCTTTCAGCAGCGACGTGACCTCGGGCCGGCGGGCCACGAAGGCCTCGGCGCCGACGTCCAGGGTCTGACCGGCGAGCCGTTCGGTGCGCAGGACACCACCCAGCCGGTCGGCCGGATCGAAGATCGTGATGCGTGCCCCCGGGTCGGCCTGGCGCAACCGGTAGGCCGCGACCAGACCCGAAATGCCGCCGCCGACAACGCAATACGTCTTACTCATCTACAGACTCACAGCGAGTGGGCCAGCGCCACCGCTTCGGTGACCACACCGGGATCGGTCGACGGCAACACACCGTGGCCGAGGTTGAAGATGTGCCCGGCGGCACCGGCCTCGACGGCACGGCGCCCGTCCGCGACCACCTGGCGGACGGCGTCGTCGACCACGCGCCAGCCCGCCAGCAGCACGACCGGATCGAGGTTGCCCTGCAGCGCCTTGCCCGGACCGACCCGGTGCGCGGCGTCGACGAGATTGGTGCGCCAGTCGACGCCGACGACCGTCGCGCCGGCCTCGCCCATGGCACCGAGCAACTCGGCGGTGCCGACGCCGAAGTGCGTCATCGGGACGCCGTGGTCTTTCAGGGCGGCGAAGATGCGGGAGCTGTGCGGCAGCACGTAGTCCCGGTAGTCGGCGAGTGACAGGGTGCCGGCCCAGGAGTCGAACAGCTGGATCGCGTCGACGCCGGCGGCCAGCTGGGCGCTCAGGAACTCGATGGTGAGGTCGGTCAGCTTCTCCATCAGGTCATGCCACGTCGCCGATTCGCCGAGCATCATGGCCTTGGTCTTCTCATGGTTACGGCTCGGGCCGCCCTCCACGAGGTAGGACGCGAGCGTGAACGGCGCACCGGCGAAACCGATCAGCGGCACGTCGCCCAGTTCCCTGGTGAGCAGGCCGATGGCCTCCGCCACCGGCGCCACCTGATGCGGCTCGAGCGGCTTGATGCCCTCGACGTCATCCGGGGTGCGAATCGGGTGAGCGATCACCGGGCCGACGTCCGGCACGATGTCCAGATCGATCCCGGCGGCCTTGAGCGGCACCACGATGTCCGAGAACAAGATGGCGGCGTCGACGCCGTGACGGCGCACCGGCTGCATGGTGATCTCGCAGACCAGCTCGGGGTTGAAACACGCCGAGAGCATGGTGTGGGTGGCGCGCAGGGCGCGGTATTCGGGCAGGGACCGGCCGGCCTGCCGCATCATCCACACCGGGGTCCGGTCCGGGGTGCGGCCGGTGGCGGCAGCCAGATAGGGCGATTGCGGCAGTTCACGACGGGTGCTCATCACCGCTAATGCTGCCATGTCCGCATCGGCCGCTTATACCCTGTCGCGCGGCCAAATATCGGGCTATCGGCGCGCCTGCTTACGCGACCGGCCTGATCGGGCTAGCGTCCCAGAATGTGACCTCCGCCGAGCCGGCCCAATTCCGCACTGCTGTTGCGGCAATGAACGCCGCCACCGTGCGCCCGGAGATCGAACTCGGCCCGATCCGTCCGCCCCAGCGGCTGGCTCCCTTCAGCTACGCGCTGGGCGCAGAGGTGCGTCATCCCGACGCCTCCGTGGTCCCGGAAAGCTCGGAGGGCGACGCCTTCGGACGTCTGATCCTGCTGCACGATCCCGAAGGCGCTGAAGCCTGGGACGGCACCATGCGTCTCGTCGCCTACATCCAGGCTGATCTGGACTCCACCGAGGCCGTCGACCCACTGCTGCCCGAGGTGGCGTGGAGCTGGCTGGTCGATGCGCTCGAGTCGCACGCCGACGGCGTCACCGCGCTGGGCGGCACCGTCACTGCCACGACGTCGGTGCGCTACGGCGACATCTCCGGCCCGCCGCGCGCCCACCAGCTGGAGCTGCGGGCGTCGTGGACCGCGACGTCGCTCGAGTTGGGACCGCATGTGCAGGCGTTCTGTGAGGTGCTCGAGCACGCCGCCGGACTGCCGCCTGCGGGCGTGACCGATCTGGGTTCGCGCACCCGCGCGTGACCGCATGACTGACGCTGATCCGGTCGAGACGTCTGACGACGATCCCGACATCACTCCCCTGCTGGCACCTGCCGACGGCGTGCCACCCGTCGCCGTCTACGCGAGCGACATCGCCCGCGCCGGTGAGCTTCTGGCGTCCGGCCACGGCGCATTCGCGATCGATGCCGAGCGGGCTTCGGGCTTCCGCTACTCCAACCGGGCCTACCTGATCCAGATTCGCCGTGCGGGTGCCGGCACGGTGTTGATCGACCCCGTCAGCCACGGCATCGACCCGCTGAAGGCGCTGGCGCCGGTGGCCGAGGTCGTCAACACCGACGAGTGGATCCTGCACGCGGCCGACCAGGATCTGCCGTGCCTGGCCGAACTGGGCATGAGGCCGCCGTCGCTGTACGACACCGAGCTGGGCGGACGGCTCGCCGGCTACGACCGGGTGAACCTCGCGGCCATGGTGCAGCGGTTGCTGGGGCTGGGGTTGAAGAAGGGCCACGGCGCCGCCGACTGGTCGAAGCGCCCGCTGCCGGCGGACTGGCTGAACTACGCAGCACTGGACGTCGAGGTACTGCTGGAACTGCGGGCCGCAGTGGCCGCGGAACTCGAGGCGCAGGGCAAAACCGAATGGGCCGCACAGGAATTCGAGTACATGCGGACTGTCGAACCGAGCCCGACTCGGCGCGACCGCTGGCGGCGGACGTCGGGCATCCACAAGGTTCGCAACGGTCAGGCCCTGGCCGCGGTGCGCGAACTGTGGCAGACCCGCGACCTGATCGCGCAGCGGCGGGACATCGCGCCCGGCCGAATCCTGCCCGACGCGGCGATCATCTCCGCGGCCGTCGCCAATCCGGACACCATCGAAAAGCTCACGGCGCTACCGATTTTCGGCGGCTCGCGACAGAAGCGCAGCGCGCAGGTGTGGCTCGACGCGTTGGCCCGGGCCCGGGAGGCCGATCCGCCGGCGTCCGAACCGAACAATGGGCTGCCGCCACCGGCGCGGTGGTCGCGCCGCAAGCCCGAGGCGTTCGAACGGCTGGAGGCCTGCCGCAGCGGGCTGACGCTGCTGTCCGAGCGGGTGTCGGTACCGACCGAGAATCTGCTGACGCCGGAGACCGTGCGGCGGCTGTGCTGGGACTGGCAGCCGGTTCCCGACGTCGCCGCCGCGGTCGATGAGTTCCTGGCCGCGGCCGGCGCCCGGCCCTGGCAGCGGGAACTCTGCGGCCCGGTCCTGGTCGCTGCCCTGTCTTCCTAGCCTTTTCCCGCGAGCGGCCATTGCTCCTATGTCAAGCAGCGAGTGCTGTTTCGGGTTTTTGGTGTGATCGGTTGAGGTGCAGGTCGGTGTGGAGGCTGCGGTAGACGGTTCGGCTGAGGTGGCGTTTGAGGCATCGTAGGGCTTCTTTGGTGGCCTTGCCGTCGGCGATGCGACCGCGGTAGTACTGCTGGCCGGCGCTGCCGGGGATGCGCAGCTGGGTGATGGCGATGCGGTGTAAGGCCGCGTTGAGTTGGCGGTTGCCGGACCGGTTCAAGCGGACGCGTCCGGCGGTGTTGCCCGACCAGACTGGGATCGGTGCGGTGCCGTTGTGGCGGCTGAAGGCGGCTTCGCTGCGGAAGCGGCTGATGCCGGCGGTTTCGGCGATGATCTTGGCGGCGGTCAGTTCACCGCATCCGGGCACCGTCAGTAGCGTCGGGGCGATTTTTTTGGACGCGTTCGCCGATGCGTGCGGCCAGGGTGTTGATGGCCTCGGTCAGGCGCATGACGTCGGCGAGTTCATCGCGGGCCAACTCGGCCAGCAGTCCGTGCTGGGTGTCGAGCCATTTTGCGAGCGCGGTGCAGGCCTTGGTGCGGTGTAGTGAGCCCGGTTTGGGTTCAGCAGCGGGGTCGAGTTCGTGGATCCGTTGACGTAGCCGGTTGATCGTCGAAGTGCGTTGTGCCACAAGGTCTTCACGACGATCAATCAATAGTTTCAGTTCGCGCGAACTCTGATCATGAGAGGCGACGGGCAGATCAGGATTGCGCAGCACAGCCTGAGCCACGGCCAGCGCATCGATGGGATCGGACTTACCGCGGGTCCGTGCCGAGGCCCGGGCCTGCGACATGAGTTTGGGGGCCACCCGTACCACGGACTGGCCGGCGGTGAGCAGATCGCGCTCCAGGCGAGCTGACAGGTTGCGACAGTCCTCGATACCCCACAGCAATTCTTCCCCGAACTGCTCGCGGGCCCAGGCCAACGCCTTGTGGTGTCCGATGGTGGTGGCTTTGACGACCTTCTCACCGAGCTTGCGGCCGACCTCGTCGACCGCAACAAAGGTGTGGGTGCGCTTGTGGACATCGGTTCCAACGACGACCATGAACGGTGCCTTCTTTCATCAGAGGTGGATGAGGCGAAGGTCGGGCCGGCCGGCAGGACACATCTCAGTGGGGGCGGTGCCACGCTCCTATCAAGTCACGCCGGTCGGTCCTTCCCGCCTGGTATCGGCACAACGGCCGAATGCCAGCCCGCAGGCGGCAGTGTTTGCAAGAGCCAAATACCAGGTGAGAAGTAACCCAACCACCGCAACAGCGGCAACTCGAGAATGACACTGAGTGTCTGCACACGGTCTCGCGGCGTGTCGCGTGCATTTTGCGCACCCTCACCGCCGACGAGCGGTCACGGACTCCCGATGGCCGGCACCGTGTCGCGCGGATGGGCGTCCTGATAGCCGGGGCACGCGGTCTGGATTTTGAACGTGTGCCACCCCGATTCACCGCGATTCGGCGGCATGCGCCCGCTGACGGTGTAGGTGTCGTCGACCTTGATGCCGGTGATCTCTGCTGGGTCGGCGACGAATCCCGTCGCGTCGCCGTCACGCAGCCCGACCTTCTGGACGACGATGCGGCCCACCTGTGTGAGTTGAATCCGCACCACCTGACCCGTCTTGCCCCGCGCCAGGATGACCAGGCCTCCCCCGGCCGGCTGGCGGGTGCAGACGACCGTGCCGGTGTTGATGGTGTGCGGTTCCCCGTCGAAGACGATCGAGGTGACGGTCGGCGTCCCGGACTCGCACGCACTGATCAACAGCACACCGAGCACCGCCACCAGATCCGGGCGGTGGACGCGCATGTCGCAAGTGAACCAGTTCGCTTCGCGTTGTGCGCGCAAAAGCGAGGGGTCAGCGCGCGCCGAACGGCCGCCACAACAGCGGCGTGACGAACTCCAGGAAGTGCTCGAGCACCGCGTCGGGCGCTTCGATCTGCGGCCAGTGCGCGATGTCGTCGGCCAGCATCACGATGTCGGGGTTCGGGATGACCTCGCGGTACCTGGCGGCCATGTGAGCGCCGGAGTTCGGATCCGACGGGCCGTCGATCAGTCGCATGGGGATCGTCGTCTCGCGCATCGCGCGCACCCAGCGGTTCCGGTGGACGTAGCGGTCATTGATGAAGCGGCCGACCTGGTGCATGACTTTCTTGCCGTCGTTGTAATCGAGGATTTCGTGGAACTTGTCCATCAGCTCCTTCGACGGTTTGGTGTTGACGCCGAACATCTCGTTGATGGTCGGGTCGGCCAGGCGCCGTGACAACGGACTGCCCTGCAGCGGGCGCATGAGGTCGCCCAGCGGGGTTTGCGACATCGCCTTCTGCAGCAGGCGCGGGGTGTAGGACTCGACGAACAGCCCGCCGTTGAGCCACGTGACCGATTCGATGTTCAGATTGCCGTATACCTGATCGCCGAAGTGGTTGCGCGCCAGCAGTTCCTGGCCCACCGAGTCACCGAGGTCGTGGGCCAGAATGTGGACGGTCTGTGCGCCCAGGTGGTCCAGCAGTGCCTCGTGCATGTCGGCGTGATCGTGAATCGAGTACTGATACGCGGACGGCTTGGTGGAGAACCCCATGCCGATCATGTCCGGCGCGATGACGGTGAACTTCTCGCTGAGCGTCGGCCAGATCAGGGACCAGTCCCAGGAATTGAACGGGTAGCCGTGGATGAGCAACAGCACTGGGCCGGTGCCGAGTTCCAACCCGTCGCGGCGGTAGAAGATGTCGAATCCGAGGTAGTCGAAATACTGGCCGGCGGACTTCCAGGCTTCGAGTTCGTCGTGCATGGGGTTGAGCGTAGGCCGCGGACAGTCTGACGTCTCCGCACCGCGTCAGCCAGGCAAGTTGGCGCGCCGAATTACCATTGAGAGCACTGGACAGAGAAGGACATCGGGATGATTCGGCTCCTGCTAGTGCTCGGCGTCGTCGCGGTCATTCTCGCTGTCATCATGATTCTCGGCGGCGCCGCGCTCGGGGCGGTCTTCACCTCCGATCGCAAGGCGCGCCGCCCCCTACCGGCCATGACGCGGGCGTGGCTGTTGTCCATCGCCGTGGTGATCCTGGTCGGTGTCGCGACAGAGGGCATTCTGCTGCTGCCCGCCATGGGCATTGCCGCCATCGGATTGTTGATCACGCACATCGTGATCGACAGTCGGGCCGGGTCTGCGCGTGAACCGTCATCTCAAGAGCTGGAACGTGCCCGGCTCGTCGAAGAATTCGGAGTCGACGGTGTCGAGCTGCTCGACGGTGCACAGGCCGCCATCGAGCAGATCGAACGGTCGGAAGCCGCGGTCGACGGATGGCTCGGTAATGACCTCGACTTCACTGGCGACCTGACGGCGATCCGCGAAAACTGCCGGGCCACACAGGAACTCAATGGCTTGATCACGGAGCTCGGCGGGATCGCCGAGCCCGATTCGGACGATCTGGCGATGCTGGAGGATGCCCGGGCGAAAGTGCGGGAGCTGGGGTCGCGGTCGTGGGCGCGGGTGTATGCCTTGCAGGGCTGCGCCGAGAAGGCCGAGGAGATCGACCGGTCGCTGCGCGACGACCGCGCCCAGGCACAGCTCGCGGAAAAGCGCGACGATGTCCGGAGCCGCATGGCTGCCAAGCTCTATGGGATTGACGCGACGCCTTCGCAGACGCCGTCATCGTCGGTCGACAAGATCACCGCGCTTGCCGCGGCGTTCGCGGAGATCCGGCGCCAGTCCGGAAGTGGCTGACGGAATAGCCCGCTACTCCGTCAGGTGCGACGGTCATCCCTTAGCGGCCGCTTAGCTCAACACATCGGCGTCACAGGTGGTCCTCATCGACCGCGTCGACCGCGACGCACTCCCTTTATGAGTTCGTCCGCACGGTCAGGTTCGACCGCCGGCTCGCAGAGCGGCTCCGATCGGGCCATCTGTAGCAGCTCATCGATGCGATCGGCTTCCTGCCAGACCCTCGATGCGCGGCCAGTCGCAAGCTCGATGATCCGGCCGTCGTCACCCAACGTCACCGTGGTGATCCCACGAGAGGCGAGCACGGCGCCATAGTTGGTGTGGGCGAGTTCTCCTCGACCGCCGCAGCGGTCTCGGCGTTGAACACCACACCTTCCTCGATATTGAGAGCATCGACGTCGATCTCGCCGGCCAGGGCAGCCTCCACGCGGCGCCGCGATGCGGTGTGCTGAGTCGATACCGCCCTACCGATGCGGGCCCAGTGGTCGAGTTGTGGCTTGGCGGAACGGCGCTGTCGGGCGCCCTCGACGGCTGCCGCCTCGAATAGGTCCGCGGCCACTCGAATGACCCGATCATCGGCGTCAGCCATCACACACCTCCGCGTAGCGAGTTACTACAAGGGAAGTAACTCGCTAGCAATAAGGCGTTACAACTGTTCAGGGCGTGGCGAGGGACCGACCCCGACACTCACAGCGCGGGTAGATCGGCTGTTGTCGGTGGACTCCTATATACAGTCCTGTTCAGGTTTGTATGGGGAGGAAAGGAGCGCCGTGATCACCGGTGAGTTGAAGAGCAAGGTCGACCGTGTCTGGGATGCCTTCTGGTCTGGCGGCATCTCCAACCCGATCGAGGTGATCGAGCAGATCACGTACCTGCTGTTCATCCGCCGTCTCGACGACCTGGAGACTCTCGCCGAGAATCGCGCGCGGCGAACTGGATCGTCCGAGGGACTGCGGTTCGGGCCCGACCAGCAGGACCTGCGCTGGTCGCGGTTCAAGAACGACGAGCCAGGTGTCATGTTCGGCCTGATCGCCGACGGTGTGTTCCCGTTCCTGCGGGCACTTGGCGGTGATGGGTCCACTTATTCCGAGCACATGCGCGACGCCCGCTTCACCATCCCGACCCCGGCGCTGCTGTCGAAGGTCGTCGACATGCTCGACGACATCCCCATGGCCGACCGCGACACCAACGGCGACCTGTACGAGTACCTGCTGTCCAAGATCGCCTCGGCCGGCGTGAATGGCCAGTTCCGCACCCCGCGCCACATCATCGAGCTGATGGTGAAGATGACCGCGCCCGGGCCGACGGACGAGATCTGCGACCCGGCATGCGGTACCGCTGGCTTCCTCGTGTCCGCCTCGGAGTACGTGCGTGACACACATGATTCAGTCTTGACCGACGCCGCCCAGCGGAAGCACTTCCACAACAGCATGTTTCACGGCTACGACTTCGACTCGACAATGCTGCGCATCGGGTCGATGAACATGCTGATGCACGGCATCGAGGCGCCGGATATCCGCTACCGCGACTCGCTGTCCGAGGGCGCCTCGGAGGACGCCGAGAAGTACACGCTGATCCTGGCCAATCCCCCGTTCGCCGGCTCACTGGACTACGAGGCGACGTCCAAAGACCTGCAGCGGGTGGTCAAGACCAAGAAGACCGAATTGCTTTTCGTAGCACTGTTTTTGAAGCTGCTGAAGCCCGGCGGACGGGCGGCAGTGATCGTGCCCGACGGTGTGCTGTTCGGATCGTCCAAGGCGCACAAAGACTTGCGACGAATGCTGATTGAAGACCAGAAACTCGACGGCATTGTGAAGCTGCCGTCGGGCGTATTCAAGCCATACGCTGGGGTCTCGACGGCGATTCTCTTGTTCACCAAGACCAATTCCGGTGGCACGGATCATGTTTGGTTCTACGACGTTTCGGCTGACGGTTTTTCGCTCGATGACAAGCGGAACCCTATCGAAGCCAACGATCTGCCGGATGCGTTGTCGCGGTGGGCTTCACGGGACTCGTCGGAGTTGGAGCGGGCGCGCACCGAGCAGTCGTTCTGCGTGCCGGTCGCCGACATTGTGGCGCAGGGCTATGACCTGTCGCTGAACCGGTACAAGGAGATTGTGCACGACGAGGTCGAGCATCGACCGCCGCTAGAGATCATTGCGGAGATCGAGAAGCTGGAAGGCGAAATCGCGAGTGGGCTGGCCGAGTTGAAGGCGATGTTGTCGTGATCAGCGTGGGAGACATGCTCTTCGAGTACAAGGAACTGCCCGGAAACTCGTCAGAACCTCCCGTGTTGACGTTGACTGAGAAGAACGGATTCGTTCTACAAAGCGATCGCTTCAACAAGAGACTCGCGACCAACGACGTGAGCAAGTACAAGGTTGTTCGGCGCAACGATGTCGCCTTCAATCCATACTTGCTTTGGGCTGGGGCCATCGCACAAAACACCATCGTCGACAAGGGCATCATCAGCCCCCTCTATCCGACATTCAAAGTGCGTGACGGATTCGATCCGCGTTATGTTGCGCGACTCTTGCTTAGCCCGCAGATGGTGGCGAGTTACGACACCATCGCGTTCGGCTCCGTGCCTCGACGCCGCCGCTCCTCCGTAAGCGATTTTCTCGCCCTGCAGATTTCCGATCAACCACCGCTCCACGAACAGCGTCGTGTCGCCGCCATGCTTGACCAAGCTGATAGCTTGCGGTCAAAGCTGCGACGATGCTTGGCCCACTTCAATCAACTCACGCAGTCGCTATTCCATGACGCGTTTGGCGACCCGGTGGCCAACAACCACGACCTTCCCGTCAAGTGCCTCCAAGACTGGATCGATCCTAACCGACCGATCACCTACGGCATTCTTAAACCTGGACCTGAAGTCGAGGAAGGAATCCCCTACATTCGCGTTGCCGACATGAAAAACGGTGGCATAGACGAAGAAACCGTGCGGAAGACTTCGCACGAAATTAGCGATCAATACCGACGGTCGATACTGCAAGCGGGGGATCTACTGATGTCCATTCGTGGTCATGTCGGTCGGTTTGCATTCATTCCCGAGTCCCTTGCTGGCTCGAATATCACGCAGGATTCGGCGCGGCTCGCGATTACGGAACCCGCATCTGCGACATATGTCCGCGCGGCGATGGAAATGCCCAGCTTTCAGCATTGGATGGCACGTCGCACCAAGGGTGCAGCCGTACAAGGAATTAACCTTGGCGATCTAAGGCAGGCACCGATTCCGTTGCCATCATTCGAACAACAACAGATATTTGCTGCGATGTTGCGTGAGGTTCGGGTGAACGCCAGTTCCGTGGAGAGGCAGCTGTGGCTTGCTGACGGCGCTTTCGCCTCCCTCCAATCCCGCGCCTTCCGAGGCGAACTCTGATGCCATTCGCTGTAATCGACTTCGAGACAACGGGTCTGGTCCCTGAGCGCACCGACCGCGTCGTGGAGATCGGCGTCGCCCTTACTGATGATTCCGGCCGGATCGAGCACGAATGGACCACCCTGGTCAACCCGCATCGTGATATCGGGGCTACTCACGTCCACGGCATCCAGGCCTGCGACGTCGTTGACGCACCTGACTTCGCCGCCATCAGCGATTACCTGCTCGAAATGCTCACTGGCCGTGTGGTTGTCGCGCACAACGCCAGTTTTGACATGCGGTTTCTGCATTGGGAGCTCCAGCGGGCCCAGTACGTCATCCCCGAACGACCAGCCGCGCTCTGCACACGAAAATGGGGCGGGCGCATGACGGGGGCCGCCAAGCTCGCACACTGCTGCGAAGCACTCGGAATCTCACTGATCAACGCACACTCAGCAATTGGTGACGCTCATGCAACCGCCGAACTCCTGCCACACCTGCTCGCCTTCCACAGCGGCTCCCCCGAGTGGCGCTCCGACCTGGATCACTCGGCGACCTTCGGCTGGCCAGCTGCCCGCACACGTGCATCGCAACCTGCGGTCGCTCATCGTGGGCAGTCATCTGCGGACCCGTACTCGTGGCTGCGGTCCGTCCTGGGAGCTGCCTGGGTCCCCGCCACTCCTGAAGACGAAGCGTCTTACATGGTGGTACTCGATAGCGCCTTGCTCGACCGGGAGATCTCGCGCAGCGAGGGCAAACAGCTGCTGGCCTCCGCCGAAGCGGCGGGCCTATCCCGGGGAACCGTAGCGCGGCTGCACCAGGACTACTTGCGTGCTGTAGCGAAGGAAGCGCTGGCCGACGGCGTAGTCACCGACGAGGAGCGGTCCGAGCTAAATGCTGTCGCCGCTGCCCTGGGTTTCGGCCCACCGTATGTCGATGAGGCGCTGGCGTGGGCAGCTTCCGCAACGCCGGAACTGGTAGACGAGTCGACTGCCTTCACGCTACGCCTGGGCGACCGGATCGTGTTCACCGGCGAGATGAATCGTGGTCGCGACGAATGGGTTTCAGCGATCTGTGCTGCGGGCCTCGCGTCCGGCGGCATCTCCAAATCGACGCGTCTGCTCGTCGCGGCCGATCCTGACTCGCAGAGCGGCAAAGCTGCCAAGGCGCGCCAGTACGGGATTCCGGTGGTCAGCGAAGCGGCGTTCGAGAAAATGTTCGCCACATATCGGGCGGCATCGTGAATCCCACAGCGGCACAGTAATTTTTAGGGGAGATCGTGTTCGACGAGCGATGGATGGTCCAATTCTTGGAAAGGGTGCGCGCGGACAACAGCGAGCAGGGCATCCATGTCCTATACCGAATCCTCCCAGGCTCGACACCGAAGTGGGACACCGTCACCCTTCCGGTACAGAACACACGCGACCCGCTCATTGGCTTGTCGCATGTCCCGACGGCCACCGTCGTTTACGCGCGGTACCGGCCGGCAAAATCAGGCGTCAACTTTCTCGCGTTCGTGTTCTGGCCAGACGGATCGCACTGTGCACTATTCGGGGACAACAGCGGACCAATCCAGTCCGTCGTCGACGGCGCATCCAACTTCCGAATGACGTATCTGGCGCTCAGCAGAATCGCCTGGGACACGCCGATGCTGCCAGATGGTCATTCACCGGATAACTGGATAGTGCGTGCCGCGTTGAAGGATTTCGTCGCGGAGGTCACATGCAGTGGCCTTGTCGATAGCGGCGCCACGTATTGGCAAGTCGACAAGAACCTGCGACTCGGCATCGCGAAACGCATCGCGACGCTGCGGCGAGCAGCGAATCCTCACATCGCAGTGGTGACCGAAGGGCAGGACGAGTGGTACAAGCTCCATGATTTCGCCCCGTTTCTCGGCCGGCTCGACTGGTCAGATTTGGACTCCGTAACGCTGGCAACTGATCTCGGCTACACCAACGACGCGGCCCGTTGGTGGACGTCCCAAGGCATCGGGTGCCTGGAGCTGGTAGACCTCCCAACCACGCAGCAGAGTCTGTCCGCACTCAAGGTCAGATATCCGATCGTCGAGGGCAACGTGTGGAGCATGCTCGGCGCTTTCGAACGGGCAGTTAGCAACCACTATGTGTCTCCGGCAGACCGCATGCGTGCTCGCTGGCAAGCCGACGATCCTCAGGCCCTGTTGCATCTGACGCGGGAAGTCGTTGCGAACAACGCGAATAGGCGGGGACAGATGCTTATCGGGTATGCACGCACCGATAGCGGTCGACTGCAACAACTCTCGCAAGTTGCCGTGGACTACGCAGCCAACTCCATTGGTTTGGATCTCGCGGCCGTCCCTGATGTCGACCAGGCCGACGGCGTTCTCCTGATCGGAGTCAATGAGTGCGGTTGGACCGCCCAAGCCGTGAACCGTGACGGCGAGCACGGCGCAGCGGTGAGTTCAGCCGACGACAACCTCCAGTTCGTCGCCCCAATCGCAGACGCAGACAGCGTCGCCGCGCTGCGGCGGACTTTTACCGGGCACGCGAGTTTCGACGTCGACTACACACCATTCGATTGGCTACGGCGACGCATCATGTTCGGCGTCACACGAGCGCTGGAGAAATTGCCAGTGCAGCGCGACGCCATCCGTCCCATCACCGATGCGCTCGCGACACTCCTCCCCTCGCTCGATGTGGACGCCGACACGCAAGATGAGTCGGCCTCAATCGAGAGAATGCTCGATTTGACACTGCTGCTACAAACGATCGCCCATGCGAAACCCATTGTGGCGGCATCGCTTCCAGCGGACTGGCTGGATGACGCCGAGTCGGGCAACCACGATCCTGCGGAGTTGTGGCAGCTCATCGCCGAAGGTCTTGCAGGAGTCCGACAACTTAGGTGGGACGACTTGGGCGTCGGACCTTTAGCCGAAGCGTGGGCGATTCCCACCGCAGAAGCAACATGGTGGGGGGCTAAAGGGCTGGGACAGCGACAGTTGCTCATGCTCCCGGACGAAACCGAGTCGATGATTCGCGCCGCCAACGTGATCGTACGATTGTCTGACTCCTCCGCACCCACGAAGCATCTGCGCCAGCGGCTGGAACTGCTTTTCGGCCAAGATGTTCCGGTGTTGTGGAGCTTGGTGCCCTAGCATTGTCTGTCCCGTCCGATATACATGCCGGTTAACTACATCGAAGGAGCCAGCATGTCGAACGACTTTCCTCTGAAACCCGGCGACACCGGAACTGTCGCCCAGTTGAGCCTGTGCGCCGGTGGGCTGGTGCGCACCTGGACCGATTCGTCCCGGTTGTGGTCGGTTCCCGACGACCAGTACCTGCGTTCCGTCATGGGATCCGGAACCATCGCCCGCACGGCGCGTGAAGAGCACCGCTTCCGCGAAGTGGCGATCCTCTCCGAGGACACCGGCACCCTGTGGCTCCAATCGCGATTCCCGTCACCAACCGACGATGGCACGTTGCAAGTCCAGGGCAGCATTATCGAACTGCAGCCCGCCCATGAACCGTCGGAATCCACCTACGACGATGTACGCGAACTTCTCACCCAAGCGATCGGCCATGCGCTGAACAACAACGAATATCTGCTGGTCGAGCAGGGCGGATGGGACGCGCCGCCGGAGCCATTTTGCCTTTTCATCGTCATTCCCGACGGCGATGGCTTTGTCAGCATCATCGAAACCGCCCCTGCGCCATCAGCTTCAGAAATTTGGGCACCGCACATTGTGGCCGGAAATGAGAGCACCACGCTGTCCGCTCCAGCCAATGCGGAAACCATCGAAGTCGCTCCCCTGATCATGCTGGATGCCATCGCCACGTGGGGTTTCGCGCCGTGGGACCTGGCGTTGACTTTCGGCACCCGGCAATCACCCGCCGTCTGACGTCACTCACATGGGACTCGATGCGCACGTGGCGTGCAACTGTTTTCGCGACGGACTGAGTACCGAACCGCCAGTTCCTCGAAGCATGCTCACAGTCAACGAATGCGGCGATGTTGAACTGATCGACGAGCAGAACTGCGACTTCGATATGGCGAACGACGTCTACGACTGGACGATTCACGCGTGCACGCACGAGGACATGAAGTTCGTCAGCGAGTGGGTCGGAAATATTTCTGGTGTGGCGTGGCTGCGAAGTGTGGCCGTCGGGTTGCCCGTCGACCGGTTCGGCAATCTGGCGATGATCCTGGCCGGACTCAGTGGACTGATGGACAGTTACACACCAGCGAGCGAGATACGCCGAGCCCTCCCCGAACTGGAATTGCTTCTACAGGAAGGTCATCTGGGGTCGACCCGCACAATCAGCACCCTGAACGGGTTCGTTGTTGAGAACAAACTGGACTGGGGACCAATCGCGTTGGACGAATTTCACTCGCTCGGTCCGTCGCCATACTACGAGTCCCCGTGGCCCGACCTTGTCGAGTTAGGGGTTATCGGTTACGAATTCGTTGTACGCAGCCGCGAACAGCCCGCCAATGAACTGCTGCGCACCCGAATCTTGGAACAGAAGTGGGACCCCGAATCTGTTGAGTTCCGCCAGGCGCCGGACGGCCGCCCGACGTCACGCATCACATTCACAAATCTGCAAACCATGGAATCGGTGACGGCGCGGTCGTTCGGCGTATCGGCGCGGCTACCTCGACTCGGCAGAGTACTGGCGATCGCCGACAAGGATGAGCCTGAACCTGCTCTGGTATATCCCGAGACTCTGATCGTCGGTGAGCGCAGGGTCATGCTCACGGAAGCATGGTGGACGCTCAAGCGCCTCCATCGCCTCTTCGCGGCATCGGCAGCCACAGGCAATCCCGTCGTATGGCATTGAGAATCATCTCGACCAGTTCGTGGTGATCAGTGGGCGCCGGTACCGTTTCGTCCCCGTCGACCTAGCTGGGTGGACGGCGGCGATCCGGGGGCGATCGGTATGTGTCGTCTAGGGAACAACTACGGGGCAGCGTAGGGCCCAATTGCGTGTGGAGACGTACCCGGCGCGTAGCTCCAGAGGCGGCGCCCCTCAGGAGTCAGATTGGTGAACTCGTTCACCCGGATCAGCAGTTCAAACCCGTCGATCCTTGGATCGCGCTTGCGGTAGGCGAATCCTCCTGTTGGTGCCACACCAGGTGTAGGCGGGATGTTCGGGTCGAACTCGAGTACATAGTCGTTCCGGCGCATCATCTTTAGCCAAGCCGCATGGCGTCCCCGCTTGAAGTCGGACATGTCTCGACCGCCCGTGGCGATAAACTCGCCGTGGTCACGCAGGCGTTGATACGCCGCAGACTTGCCGTGTGGGCCTTTGGTCTCGGCTAAGTCCCCTGGGGTGGTGGGAATTCGGGGACGGGGCTGAGGTGGGCGGAGATGTTCAGGCCGTGTCGGTGCCGGTGTTGGGGTGGGCCATCGCGTAGTGGTCAGTGAGTTACGTACCAAAGTGACTCACCGAAGGAAACCGCGCGATGACCCTTGACCATTCTGCCCTGCTCGCTCAGCTCGATGCACTGAAGTCCGCTGACTCGGGTGCGGTGTTCGCCGAGTTGATCCGTTCCGGGTTGCAGCAGCTCATCGAGGCCGAGGCCACCGCGGCGATCGGCGCGGGCCGTTACGAACGCAGCGACGGCCGCACGGTGCACCGCAACGGGCACCGCCCCAAGACCGTCTCCACGACCGCCGGGGACATCGAGGTGCAGATCCCCAAGCTACGGGCGGGATCGTTCTTCCCGTCGCTGCTGGAACCCCGCCGGCGTATCGACAAGGCGCTGCACGCGGTCATCATGGAGGCCTACGTGCACGGGGTGTCCACCCGCAGCGTCGATGACCTGGTGACGGCGATGGGCGTGCAGACCGGGGTGTCCAAGTCGGAGGTGTCGCGGATCTGCGCCGGCCTGGACCGCGAGATCACAGCGTTTCGGGAACGCTCGCTGACCCACACCAGCTTCCCCTACGTGTTCTGCGATGCCACCTTCTGCAAGGTCCGCGTGGGGGGCGCACGTGGTCTCCCAGGCCCTGGTGGTCGCGACCGGCGTGTCGATCGACGGCACCCGTGAGGTGCTGGGCACCGCGGTCGGTGACAGCGAGTCGTTCGAGTTCTGGCGCGAGTTCCTCGCCTCGCTTAAGGCGCGCGGCCTATCGGGGGTGCACCTGGTCATCTCCGATGCGCACGCTGGGTTGAAAGTCGCTGTGGCACAGCAGTTCACGAACTCATCGTGGCAGCGGTGCCGGGTGCATTTCATGCGGAACCTGCATACCGCGGTATCGGCCAAACACGCCCCGGCGGTTACCGCGGCGGTCAAGACCATCTTCGCTCACACCGAACCCGACGAGGTCGCCGCGCAGTGGGACCGGGTCGCCGACACCCTGGCCGCGTCGTTCCCGAAGGTGGCCGCGATGATGGGCGAGGCCAAGACCGACGTGTTGGCGTTCACTGCGTTCCCGAAGGCGCATTGGCAGAAGATCTGGTCGAATAATCCGATAGAGCGTCTGAATAAAGAGATCAAGCGTCGGGCCGATGTCGTGGAGATCTTCCCCAATCCGGCGGCGTTCCTTCGCCTGGCCACCGCGGTGGTCATCGAATCCCACGACGAGTGGCAGGTCACCCGCCGCTACCTCTCCGATGTCTCCATGGACGAACTACGCGCCGTGATCGCCGCCAAACACGCCGCGGCAGCACTTGCCAAACAACACCAAATCGCCTAGCGTTCACCATGACTCGTTGATCACAACGCGTGAACCACGCCAGATCCGAAGTCCACCACTCCCCGGGACGCTATCTTGGTCTCCCACGGCCACGCCTGGTTGACGATCTGACGGGTCGATTTCTGTCCCCCGTATGTCGTTTTGTGCCACGAGACAGCCTGTCGTGACACACCGTGAAAATCCGCAATCTCGGTCTGGTTGAAACCCTTTCGCCTCAGCTCTTCGATTTCCCCGAAGACCAGCGGTTGACGGTGGGTTGCCGTCTTGTATTTCTTGCCGCTCATACGTACTCCACTACATGGTTCGGTTCCTGCACGGGCCAATCGCGTTAGGCGTCCGCTGGTGTCACGATCGACCCTCAACTCTCTCGGACAGCGGTGACAACCTCGCGCGCCATCGACAACGGATGGGCCGGAAAGAGCAATGATCAATACCTGTGGATGAGGCCCGGGGAGGCGGCCTGAAAGTGGGCGCACCTTCCCGAGGATGATCATCACGGAATCAGGTATTCGATCAAGACCGGCGTTGGCGCGCTGGTTGGGAAGGTACGCCCATGCTCACCGTAGTTCACGATGCCGAGGAGGCCAACGGCGGCGAGGCCGGCCGGTCGTTGTTGGACGAGATCGTCCGCGACGGAGCCCGGCAGATGTTGGCCGCTGCCCTGCAGGCCGAGGTCGCCGCGTACGTCGCCGCATTCGCTGATCAGCTCGACGAGAACGGTCACCGACTGGTGGTCCGCAACGGCTATCACCAGCCGCGTGAGGTGTTGACCGCGGCCGGTGCCGTGCAGGTGAAGGCGCCGCGGGTCAACGATCGCCGTGTCGACCCCGATTCTGGTGAGCGGCAGCGGTTTTCCTCGGCGATCCTGCCGGCCTGGGCACGCAAGTCTCCGCAGATGAGTGAGGTGCTGCCGCTGCTGTATCTGCACGGCCTATCGACCAGCGACTTCGGGCCCGCACTCGAGCAGTTCCTCGGCTCGGGTGCCGGGTTGTCGGCCACCACGATCACCCGTCTGACCGCGCAGTGGCAAGACGAAGCCCGTACGTTCGCTGCCCGGGACCTGTCCGGCAGCGACTACGTCTACCTGTGGGTCGACGGCATTCACCTCAAGGTCCGCCTGGACCAGGAGAAGCTGTGCCTGCTGGTGATGCTCGGCGTGCGCGCTGACGGCCGCAAAGAGCTCGTGGCGATCACCGACGGCTATCGGGAGTCATGCGAGTCGTGGGCGGATCTGCTGCGCGACTGCAAACGCCGCGGCATGACCGCCCCAGTGCTGGCCGTCGGCGATGGCGCGCTCGGGTTCTGGAAGGCGGTGCGGGAGGTATTCCCGAAGACCCGAGAGCAGCGCTGCTGGTTCCACAAGCAGGCCAACGTCCTGGCCGGGCTGCCGAAGTCAGCGCATCCGGCCGCGCTGGCGGCCATCAAGGACATCTACAACGCCGAAGACATCGACAAAGCTCAGGTCGCGGTCAAGGCCTTCGCGGTTGCCTTCGGCGCGAAGTACCCGAAAGTGGTCGCCAAGATCGTCGACGACCTCGATGTCCTGCTGGAGTTCTACCACTACCCCGCCGAGCACTGGATCCATCTGCGTACCACGAATCCGATCGAAAGTACCTTCGCCACAGTGCGTTTGAGAACGAAGGTCACCAAGGGTCCGGGATCGCGGGCCGCTGGATTGGCCATGGCCTACAAGCTGATCGACGCCGCGCAGGCCCGCTGGCGGGCCGTCAACGCCCCACATCTGGTCGCCCTCGTCCGCGCCGGAGCGGTCTTCCACAAAGGCAAACTGCTCGAACGACCCACCGACATCACCCCACCGACACCACCGTCAGACGGCGATCAGCACACCGAAACGGAGGTCGCCTGAAACACCCCGATCCACAGGTATTGACAATTGCTCGGCCGGAAACTGGTCGTCGAAATCGGGCAGCTCGCTCATGTTCATCACGAAGCCCGTCTTCAGTCCGGTGTAGGGGTCGCGGGCCCAGCCGCCCATCGGGTCGTCGGCAGTGGGCTGCTGGAGCCAATCATTCTGCCGCGCAATCTCATACACCGCAGCGTCGCGCATGCCGGTGGTGTGACCTTCGATGAAGAAACCCTGAACCTGTTGCACATGCTCGGCGTGTAGGTGCAACGTCAGGTTGTACTGCACACCGCCAGACTCCTGCTTGATCTTCATGAGGCTGTACACGTACGGCACCCCGCTCGCCGTCCGCTCGACGTCGACCTCGATCAGCCCGGCCTGTCCGGCAACAACGGCGGCGGCTTCGAGGAGGCCGTCGATCATCTGGTCCTTGTCCAGCGGCATCGCATACCTGGTCGGGTAGGGCCGCGTCGTCACGGTCCCCGTTGCGTCGTCACTGAACAGGTAGCCGAACGCCTGAGTTTCGGGCGGGTCGTCGGGCAGCAGCCCGCTCTGTTGCCAGTAATCAGCAAGTGCCAGCGTCGGTCCGCCACCCCACAGGTTGACGCGCATCATCTACTCCTTCTGAATTTGTCGCTCAAGTCATACACGCCGACTCCGACATTCAGACAGGTGACATCTCTTCGAGCCCGACTTGTCGGTGGCTCGTGCGACGCTATGCGGCTTTCGACCGAACCGATGCAGGAGATACCGCACATGCCCGCACCTCAGCAGCAGAACTTCCGAGTAGATCTCGGCGGAGTCATCTCACTGCTCAGCAAGAACCTCTATTCCAGCCCGGGCGTGTACGTCCGCGAATTGATTCAGAACGCCTTCGACGCCACCCTCGCCCGCGACGCGCTCAGCGACACACCGACCCCGCGGACTATCACCATCTCGCCATTCGGCGTCACCTCTCCGGACTCCCCGGCCAACGAGTTCGCGATCACCGATGCCGGCATCGGCGTCACCGCCGATCAAGTCGAGCAGTTCCTGGCCACCGTCGGCGCGAGTTCCAAGCGTGACGAGTTGGCCCGTAGCAGGCGGACCTACATCGGGCAGTTCGGTATCGGTCTTCTGAGCTGCTTTCTGGCCGCCGACGAGATCACGGTCGTGTCCCGCAGCGCCACCGGCGCCGACCCGATTCAGTGGATAGGCAAAAGCGACGGCACCTACACGGTGCAGACCCTCGCCGATGAGATTGCCGTCGGGACCACTGTGCGACTCCGTCCACGACCGGACATGATCGGCTGGACCCGTGCCGAGCAGGTCATCCCACTGGCGCGCAAGTACGCCGAGTTTCTGCCGGCACAGCTAAGTGTGCTGACAAACACCGGTGCACAAGATGTTTCGCGACCCTGGCGAATCGACTTCGGCACCCATCGTGCAGAGATCGTGCGAGGGGTTCCACCGATCTTCGGCGGTCTCGGTGTCGGCAAGCAGTTCGACGCCATCGAGGTCCACGACACCGCTCTCGGGCTCGACGGCGCCGTCTACATCGGCGCGACATACGGTCGCTCGAAAGCCGCCGGGCGGAACCGCATCTACATCAACAACATGCTCGTCGACGACGCCGACAGCTCGCTGCTGCCCCCATGGGCGTTCTTCGCCTGGGCGGCAATCAATTCCACCACGTTGGAGCCGACCGCCAGCCGCGAATCGGTCATGAACAACCAGGCGTTGGCCTTGACCCGAAGCAAACTCGGCCGGGCAGCGTTGGGCTGGCTGCGAACGCTGGCCGACACCGACCCGCAACGATTTGCCGAGTTCGTCGTCGAGAACAACCTCGAACTGCGTTCCGCGGCAACGCAAGGTACCGATTCCGACAATCTGGAACTCGCCGAGGTCGTGCTGCCACAACTGACCATGCAGACGACCGAGGGCGCACTGCGATTGATCGACGTGGTCCAACGAAACCCGAATGTTCTGTACGCGCTGTCTGACAACGAGTTCCGTACCATCGCCAGTTTCAATTCCGGCGGCAGGATCGTCGTCAACGCCGGCCACACCCTGGACCAGGAGGTGCTGCTCCTGCTGCCGCAGGTGATGCCTGGCGTGACCGTCACCCGCGCATACCCAGCGTCCGAGGTCGCGGCGCTGGCCGATGCCCCGGCCGACACTGAGGCGGTGCCGGCGCTGGAATTGCGGGGTGCCGCGGCGCTGGCCGCATCTGGCTGCCGAGTGGCGGTGCGGCGGTTCCCGTCGACTGCGTTGCCCGCGGTGTTCGTCGGCCACGGTCAGATCGACGTAGCCTCGCCCGGGTACGGCAACATCACGCACCTTGTGCTGAATTGGAGTAACCGCGCCGTGCAAGCCCTCACACGCACCACCGATGACCTGGTGTTCGACCGGCTCATGCAACTGCTGTACGTCCAGGCTCGCATGGCCGCCCAATGCGACGGCCCCGAGGACCGAGCGCTGCTATCGGAGGCCCTCGACGACGTCATCCTGCTCGCGGCGGGCGTGGACGGAACCGAGGTCGGGAGATGAGCGAGCAACCGACCGCTGAGGAATGCGAATTCCTCGGCGATGAGGCGGCCGGGGCAGGACAATTCGAGAAGGCTCTGGATCACTACAGTCAAGCGCGGCGATTGCGTTGCGATGCACTGACGATGGCGTTGGCGGGCAACGATCTCGACTCGCAGTCGATGTCTACTTACGGCACCGATAGCACCCGGTTGAATCAGAAGATCCGCACGATCGTGGACGAGTTGAATCCGCCAAAGACGCTGAGCGAGCGGATCGCGGACCTGCGGGTCGAGATGGACGAGCATCTGATATCGGGTCGGCTCAATCTCGCCTCCCACCTCAGCACCCAACTCGGCGCGGCGTATGAGGAATTTGGCGACCTGGACGAGGCCGAGTCGGCATATCGATCCGCCGTGGTGCTCGCCCGGCAGGTCGACGCTCGCGATCCCGAGTTGTTGCTGCACACCTTTTGGGCGTTGATCGACTTCCTGCCGCCTTCCGAGGAATCGGTGGCGCTGGCCACGGAAATGGCGTCCAATCTGATCGAACGCCGTGAGATGTACCACCCGATGCGGGCAGCTGATGCGGCGTACCGGCTCGCGCTGGCAGAGCTGGATTTCGCCGAAATCGCGCCACAGCATATGGATTCCGCGATCGACGGCAGCACGCGGGAGGCAATCGAGATGCTCGACGGTGTCTGCTTCCACGACAAAAGCCAGGAGCTCCAGCGATGGGTCGCCGCGGTGTTGCGGGCGGTCGGCCGCGACACCGAGGCCGACCATTGGCGGTCCGCGGCCGACCGATACGAAGACTGGGAATGGTTCACGGACCAACAGATGCCCGGGCATGTGCACCTGTGGGACATCCGGCATTGATCGTCGGCCTCGCTAGACTGGCGCTTGAAGTCGGCGAAGGGGGTCGCATGGCGGACGTGGGGGGCGCACGGCTGCGCATCGAGACCGAGCCGGTCAAAGCAGCTGCGGACGAGTTTCGGACCATCGCCGATGAGTTGCGTGAAGAACTGCGCCAGCTCGTCGCGTCGGTCGATGACGTCGTCGAAGGTTCGTGGCGCGGTGAGGCCGCTCGGATGTTCGGCCGCGACTGGGATGAGTTTCGCGCCGCCGCGACGAACATCGTCGACGACGCCGACGAAATCGCGATCCGGGTCGTCCAAAGCGTGGCGGCCTACGCAGCACAGGATGAGCGCGGTGGATCGATCGTTCGCAGCGCGTGGGATGAGCGGTAGGTCGCAATGACTGGGTACACCGTCGACGTCGACGCGCTCAATGAACTGCGGTCGAAAATGCAGGCCTACCTAGCGCACTGCGAGACATCGTTGAGCCGGGTGGAATCGCTTATCGGTCAGGTGTCACAGTCGTGGGACGGTGCAGCCGCCGAAGCATACGAGGCTCGCCACCGGAACTGGGTGCGGTCAGCGCACGACATGCGCACCGCGCTCGCGGACTTCACCGCGTGGTCCACCCAGGCCGAAGACGCCTACCGGACCGTCATGGCGATGAATCTGCGCATGGCCGGCAAGTAGCGAGCATCCATGGGTACTTGGGTTGTCGATTCAGACTGGTATTTCCTGACCGCGGCGATACTCGGCCGTGCGGGATCGAAGGTGGCTGGTGCTGCCGGCGTGGTCTCAGGCGCATCGCACGGGTCCGGCCACATGGCCGGCAACGACCCGGTCGGCACGAAATGGGGATCGCGGTATGACAGCGCCGCGCGCGATGCTGTCGGTGGCGCCGATTCGCTGGCACAAGCCTGGTCTTCGCTGGCTGGACGCGTCTACCAAGCCGGAGTCAACCATGCGTGGGCTGAATTCCACGCCGGCCGTCGCAAGATTCCCGTCCCGGCCAATCTGCCACCGCGACCGGCGATCTCTGAACCGTCGTCGACGATCTCCAGTTCCGTGGGCGCCAATGGCGTCGGTCTGACCGACATCATTCCCGGCTTGGTCGAGGCGGTCGGCAAGGAAACTCCGAACGCAGACACGAAGGGCCTCGACGCCGCTTCGGACATGTGGCAACGGTTCGCAACGACGGTCGCTGAAGCTGTCAGTGACGTGGTGAATCAGGTCAGACGACCGGACCACGACATGCCCGACGCCACCGCGTTCTACGAGACAATCGCCAATCTGAGCGCTCCCGCGGATGCCGTCGCCGCCGACGGCCGCACACTGAGTGCCCTAACGCACAGCTTCTCTGCAGCCACCAGCGCGATGCGCGCGAACATCGCCAGTGAGGTCAACAGCACCGCGATGTGGATGGGCGGGGCCGCGTCAGTCGTGGTGCTGTCGTCGGAAGTCACTGGCGGCGCGTCATTCCGGGCCGTGCCCGCGGCCATGCGCTGGAGGCTCAACCAGGCCGGCACCAACATCCGGAGCTACATCGCCGCGGTAGAAGCCGCTGCGACAGCCATTGACTCACTCACAGTTGCACTCGACCCGGCCAAAAAAGGTCTGCTTGACAACCAAAAGTTCGTCGACATCGAGATCTACGATCCCGACGGCACCAAGACCCATCACTACCGTATTCCCCTGTCCAAGTGGCTGGCCTGGCAGAACTACCTGCACCGCGGCGGCCAAGAGTGGGACTGGAATCGTTGGAGCTCCAACTACGACCAGCTTCAAGAGAACTCTGCAAACGGCTGGTGGTTCGACAAATACGCGGCCGAAGTGATGGGCTACAGCAAAAATGACGGGTGGACCGACCAGTTCGGCAGCCGCAAGTCGGATCTGGAGAAAGTGCCTGTAACAGGTCGGGTCTGGGACTGGGCCAATCCCGAATTGAAGCAGGTTGTGGAGAACAAGAGCGGACGGCTCGACATGGACCAACTGGCTATAGACGAGGACGCACTTGAAGCCGGCTGGGATGTCACCTACAACATCAACGCTAAACACCCGTACACCGCGGGAGAACTCGCAGCGTTACAGCGGCTACAAGACAAGTACCCAGACCAGTTCACAGTGAACCGACTGTGACCGACAGGAAGACCACCATGGGCTCTACCTTCGACTATGTCCCCACACAACTCACTAAGGCCTTCCGCGATGCACAGTCCAACGAGCAGTTCCTGGGCTGGCTGAAGATGCAGGAAGCCGTCATGGAGATCGAATTCCCGTACTACGACCTCCCCGAGATACGCGAGCAGATGTACACCGAAGCGAGCTTGGCGATAGTCGAACAGAAGCTCCTCGACCTGTACGACAACCATCGAAGCGCCTTCTCGCTCGACAACGTCCACACGACCATGAGGTACGTCTACTACGTTGGCGAAACGTTTCGCCGTGCTTGTGAAGGGACATGGGTGGCCCTCCCCGTCGCCGACGCATACCTACCTGCGATTGACTTTCCGATGCGCGAAACCATGACTAAGCCAACAGACCTCGTAGAGGGGGCAGTCAACCGACGCGACGGGAAACACCTGACGAAGGTCTTCGGACACGCCGTGCGCAGCTATCGCGAGTGGACTGAAGCAGGCAAGCCCGAACGGACCTTCCGCGGCACCCTGCGCGAAGCCGACGAATAGGCGGGCCGTCCTAGTTTTGAACCGAGCTATCAATCAGTCACAACTTGTCGGCTCGACATGCAACACTGCTCGGTTCGCCCGCCAGCAAAGGAATTCGCATCGTGACAACACCTCGACCATTGACCGGCAGAAATTGACGATCATGTTGCTCACTACCAGTACAGTGACCCTGTGAGTCCGACTATGTTCGTGAATGAACATTCCGGCTGAGCGCGCATGAGCAATTTCGCATTCATCGGTGCCGCTGAATGGCCCGACATCCAATCCGACTGCGCCCGCGCCGAGAGCTACCTGGCCTCCGATCCGCGCTCGGCCTGCATCTACGGCCGGCGCGCCATCGAACAACTCGTCGGCCTGCTCTACGACGTGATGGATCTGCCGCTGCCCTACAAGGACGACCTCGCCGCCCGGATCAACGAACGTCCGTTCAGTACCCAGGTGCCGCCGGCAATCGTTCACAAACTCAATCTGATTCGCAAAGCCGGCAATGCGGCGGTGCACGAACGGCGCGCCATCGCACCGAACATCGCGCTCGCGGTCCTGCGGGAGCTCCACCACGTCACGGTGTGGGCCGTCTACCACCACTCGGCCTACCCGAAGGCCGCACCGCTGAAGTTGCCGTTCGATCCGAAGCTCGCGGCCAAGGCTGCTCCCCTCAGCCGTGACGAGGTCGCCCAGCTGGCCACGAAGTTCAAGGCCCAGGACGAAGCTCACGCCAAAGCCCTGGCGGAAAAAGACGAGCTTGCCGCGGCCAAAGACGCCGAGATCGCTGCGCTGCGTGAGCAGATCAAGGCCGCCCAGGCCGCGAAGCAGCAGCCCGACGATCGCGACTACAACGAAGCGCAGACTCGCACCGAGTACATCGACCTCGATCTCGCCGAGGCAGGTTGGACGCTCGACCAACCACGGGACCGCGAGTTCGAAGTCACGGGAATGCCCAGCGGCGGGATGGGTTACGTCGACTATGTGCTGTGGGGTGCTGACGGCCTGCCGCTCGCCGTCGTCGAAGCGAAGCGAACCAGCAAGAGCCCGCACGTCGGCCAGGAACAGGCCAAGCAGTACGCCGACTGCCTAGAGCAGATGACCGGCCGGCGTCCGATCATCTTCTACACGAACGGCTATGAGCACTGGATGTGGGATGACGCCGGCGGCTACCCGCCCCGTCAGGTCCAGGGCTTCTTCACGGCCGACGAACTGGCCCTGATGATTTCGCGACGCACGTCCCGTAAGCCGCTGCTTGGCGCCGAGATCGACTCCGCGATAGTCGGGCGCCATTATCAGATTCACGCGATCCGCCGCGTCGGTGAGGAGTTCACCGCGCACAAGCGCGAGGCGCTGCTGGTGATGGCGACCGGGTCGGGCAAGACCCGCACCGTCATCGCACTGGTCAAGCAGCTGATGGAGGCCGGCTGGGTCAAGCGGGTGCTGTTTCTGGCCGACCGGACGGCGCTGGTCAACCAGGCCGTCGGCGCATTCAAGGAACACCTGCCGAACGCCACCACCGTGAACCTGGTGACCGAGAAGATCACCGACGGCCGGGTGTACGTCAGCACCTACCCCACGATGCTGAACCTGATCAATTCCGTCGACGACGGTCTGCGCCCCTTCGGCCCCGGCTATTTCGACCTGATCGTCATCGACGAGGCACACCGATCGGTCTATCAGAAATACCGCGCCATCTTCGAGTGGTTTGATTCCCTGCTCGTCGGCCTCACCGCCACGCCCAAAGACGAGGTGGACCACAACACCTACCGGCTCTTCAACCTCGAAGACGGCATACCGACAGACGCCTACAGCCTCGACGATGCCGTCAAAGAGGGCTTTCTCGTTCCCGCCGTGGGAATTTCGGTGGGCACCAAATTCCTGCGCCAAGGCCTTCGCTACGACGAGCTGACCGAAGCGCAGAAGGACGAATGGGATTCATTGGATTGGGGTGACAACGACACCCCGGACGCGATGTCCGCAGAAGAGTTGGGGCGCTTCTGGTTCAACGCCGACACCGTGGACAAGATCCTGGCGCAGCTGATGTCACAGGGGCACAAAGTCGCCGGCGGCGACCGACTCGGCAAAACGATCATCTTCGCCAAAAACCAGGCCCACGCACAGTTCATCGCCCAACGGTTCGACATCCAATATCCCGAGTACGCGGGCACATTCGCACGCGTCATCACCCACAGCACCGAACGTGCGCAGAGCCTCATCGACGACTTCTCGATCACCGACAAGGCGCCCCACATCGCCATCTCCGTGGACATGCTGGACACCGGCATCGATGTACCGGACGTGGTGAATCTGGTGTTCTTCAAAGACGTCCGATCCAAGAGCAAGTTCTGGCAGATGATCGGCCGCGGAACTCGCTTGCGTCCCAACCTGTTCGGGCCCGGACAGGACAAGGAGAACTTCTACGTCTTCGACTGCTGCAGAAACCTGGAGTTCTTCAATCAAGACCTGCCCGGTACGCAGGGCTCGCTACAGAAATCGCTGAACCAGCGACTCTTCGAAACCCGCCTCGGGCTGGTGACTGCGCTGGATTCCGCTGTTCCCGGGACGAATCCGCCTGAGGGTCATGGCACGGAATCTGAACGCGGCCTTCGCGTCGATACCGCATGGAGCCTGCACAAGATCGTCGTCGGCATGAGCCTTGACAACGTGTTGGTCCGGCCCCACCGCCGACTCGTCGAACAGTACGCGCAATGGCCGGCGTGGTCGTCGTTGACGCAAGAGGCTGCGAGCGACGTCGCCACCCAACTCGCCGGCCTGCCTTCCTCGGAACTGGACAACGACGAGCAGGCCAAGCGGTTCGACCTGCTGATCCTGCGCCGCCAACTGGCGCAACTCGACGGTGATGCTGTTGCCGCTGAACGGATCCGGACAAAAGTTCAGGACATCGCCGAGGAACTGCTCACCAAGACCTCGATCCCGTCGGTGGCCGCGCAACAGGCTCTCCTTGCCGACATCTGCGCCGACGAGTGGTGGGTCGACGTCACCTTGCCCATGCTCGAACTCGTCCGACTGCGGGTGCGGGCGCTGGTCCGCTTCCTGGACCCCGCTCAAAAGACTGTTGTATACACCGACTTTCAGGACGAACTCGGTGAGACGACATTGATCGATCTGCCCAACGTCACGCCAGGGACCAACTGGGACCGGTTCAAAGCGAAAGCACGGGCGTACCTCAGGTCCCATCTCGACCACATCACGCTGCAACGCCTGTACCGCAACAAGCCGCTGACGCCCGACGACCTGATCGCTCTGGAGCGCATGCTGCTCGACAGCGGCGTGGGCGATCCGGCCGACATCGACTTGGCGAAAGTAGAGGGCCTCGGACTGTTCGTGAGGTCGCTCGTCGGTCTGGATCGTGCCGCAGCGATAGAAGCGTTCGGGGCGTACCTCGACGGATCGCGCTTCACTGCGGACCAGATTCGGTTCATCAATCTCATCGTCAGCGAGCTGACGGCAACGGGCGTCGTCGCCGTCGCGCGACTCTACGATTCCCCCTACACCGACAAAGCGCCGACCGGCCCTGAAGAGGTGTTTACGGAAGCTGATGTCGACAACATCGTGTCGATACTGAACACCGTGCGAGCCAACGCAGCGCCCGAGGGTGGCGTCGCCTAGGTCGCAGAAGACCAGTCCAGAACAGCTGCGTCAGAGGCGGTGAGATGCGTTACCTCACCGCCGCCGAGCGGCCCCAAAATGCACGCGACACACCGCGAATCCGTGTACAAACACGGCCGCTCGCGGGAAGTGAGCTACTACTGGGAGGCGATGTCGACCGAGCTGCCGAGGGCGGCGACCCAGCCGGTGACCTGGCGGGCGATGTCCTGGTCGGTCAGGCCGATGGACATCAGCACCTCGCTGCGGCTGGCGTGGTCCTGGAACTCCTGGGGCACGCCGACGTCGCGGCATGGCACGTCGATCTCGGCGCGACGCAGCGACGCCGACACCGCAGAGCCGATGCCGCCGGCGACACCGTTGTCCTCAAGCGTCACAACGAGTTTGTGGGCCCGGGCCAGGTCGGCGATGGCCGCCGGGACCGGCAGCACCCAGCGGGGGTCGACGACCGTCACACCGATGCCCTGCTTGCGCAACCGGTCGGCGACCACGAGCGCCATGCGGGCGAACGCGCCGACGGCGACGAGCAGCACGTCGTCGGACAGGCCGTCGGCGGGCTCGGTCAGGATGTCGACGCCGTGCTGG
This sequence comes from Mycolicibacterium sp. TY81, assembly GCF_018326285.1. NCBI lineage: Bacteria > Bacillati > Actinomycetota > Actinomycetes > Mycobacteriales > Mycobacteriaceae > Mycobacterium > Mycolicibacterium sp. TY81. The sequence goes on along the minus strand of NZ_AP023362.1, from coordinate 1,792,764 downwards.
CGGCGGACGGCCGGAATATCTTCGCCGACAGCGCCTTTCGGGAACCGTACCGCGGTGGGTCCGTCAGAGACCGCAAGCGCCTCGCCGAGTTCCTCACGCAGCCGGGCGGCATCGCGCGGTGCGGCGACCTGCATGCCGGGCACGATGCCGAGCATCGACATGTCCCACATGCCGTTGTGGCTGGCACCGTCATTGCCGGTGATGCCGGCCCGGTCGAGAACCATGGTGACGGGCAGCTTGTGCAGCGCCACGTCCATCATGATCTGGTCGAACGCCCGGTTCAGGAATGTCGAGTAGATGGCGACGACGGGGTGCATGCCGCCCATCGCCAGACCCGCGGCCGACGTCATCGCGTGCTGCTCGGCGATACCGACGTCGAAGAACCGGTCCGGGAAACGCTGCCGGAACGCCGACAGGCCCGTCGGCCCCGGCATGGCCGCGGTGATCGCGACGATGTCGCGCCGCTTGGTGGCCTGCTTGATCAGCTCCTCGGAGAACACCGACGTCCAGCCCAGCACCGACTCGGCCGTGGACCGCCCGGTGTGCGGGTCGATGATGCCGGTCGAGTGCATCTGCTCGGCTTCGTCGTTCTCCGCGTGCGAGTAACCCATGCCCTTGCGGGTGACGACGTGCACGATCACCGGCGCGTTGAACCCGCGGGCATGCCGCAGCGCCGCCTCGACGGCGTGCTCGTCGTGCCCGTCGATGGGCCCGACGTACTTGAGCCCCAGATCGGTGAACAGTGCCTGCGGTGCCAGCGCGTCCTTGATGCCGGCCTTGATGCTGTGCACGCACTGGTAGCAGAACTCGCCGACGACGGGCACGCCGCGCAGCGCGTGCTTGCCCCGCTCCAGTGCCTTCTCGTAGCCGGGCTGCAGGCGCAGTGCCGCGAAGTGGTCGGCCAGGCCGCCGATGGTCGGCGCGTAGCTGCGCCCGTTGTCGTTGACGACGATGACGATGGGCCGGTTGGCGGCCGCGATGTTGTTGAGCGCCTCCCAGCACATACCGCCGGTGAGCGCGCCGTCGCCAACAACGGCGACGACGTGCCGGTTCCGGTAGCCGGAGAGTTCGAAGGCCTTGGCCAGGCCGTCGGCGTAGGACAGCGCGGTGCTGGCGTGGCTCGACTCGACCCAATCGTGTTCGCTCTCGGCGCGGCACGGGTAGCCGGACAGGCCGCCCTTCATGCGCAGGGTCTCGAAGTCCGGGCACCGGCCGGTCAGCATCTTGTGGACATAGGCCTGGTGACCGGTGTCGAAGATGATCGGATCGTGCGGCGAATCGAAGACGCGGTGCAGGGCGAGCGTCAGCTCCACGACGCCCAGGTTGGGGCCCAGATGCCCGCCGGTGGCGGCCACCTTGTGCACCAGGAATTCCCTGATCTCGGCGGCAAGTTCCGTCAGCTGAGGCTGCGACAGGTGCGCCAGATCAGCTGGGCCGCGGACCTGTTCAAGCATTCCGACAGTCTACGCACGCACCCCGGGTAGAGCCGGTCAAGGCTGATAGATGTCCGGCACACCGTCGCCGTCGTCGTCGGCGGTCTCACGTTCGTGGATCCGGCGGTATGCGGCGTTGCGCGACAGCAGCACGACCGCGGCCAGCATCCCGGCGATCACCGAACCGGCGAGCACGCCGATCTTGGCATCGGCGCCGGTGGCCGTGCCGGTACCGAACGCCAGCTCACCGATCAGCAGCGAGACCGTGAAGCCGATCCCGGCCAGCATCGCCACCCCGGCGACGTCCAGCCAGCCCAGGCCCTCGTCGAGTTCGGCGCCGGTGAATCGCGCCAGCAGGAATGTGGTGCTGAACACACCGATGGCTTTGCCGAACACCAACCCCAGCAGGACGCCGCCCGTCACCGGATGGGTGATCGCGTCCACCAGGCCGGGCCAGCCACCGACGCTGACGCCCGCCGCGAAAAACGCGAAGACCGGCACCGCCACCCCGGCGGACAGCGGCCGCAGCGCGTGCTCGAACGCCTCGGCCGAGGCGTGCTTGCCCAGAACGGGTACCCCGAACCCGAGCAGCACGCCGGCCACCGTGGCATGGATGCCGCTCGCGTGCACCAGGGCCCAGGTCGCCACGGCCAGCGGCAGCAGCAGCCACCAGTGCCGGATGCCGCGCTGCACGGCCGCGACGAACAACCCACCGGGGATGACGGCCAGCGCCAGCGCCGTGGGATTGAGGTGATCGGTGTAGAAGCACGCGATGACGATGATGGCCAGGAGGTCGTCGACCACGGCGAGCGTCAGCAGGAACGTGCGCAGCGCGGTGGGCAGATGTGTGGAGATGACGGCCAGGACCGCAAGGGCGAAGGCGATGTCGGTCGCGATCGGCACCGCCCAGCCGTCCAGATTCTCGGGGTGCCCGAGCGCCAGGTTCAGGCCCACGAAGATGGCGGCGGGTGCCGCCATGCCACCGACGGCCGCTGCGATGGGCAGCGCGGCGCGCGCCGGATCGCGCAGGTCGCCCGCGACGAATTCGCGCTTGAGCTCGACACCGACGACGAAGAAGAAGACCGCCAGGAGCCCGTCGGCCGCCCAGGCCGAGAGGCTCAGGTGCAGATGCCACGACGCCGGGCCGACCGCGAACTCGGACAGTGCGTGATAGCTGTGCGCGGCAGGCGAATTGGCCCACACCAGGGCGACGCCGGCAGCCAGTAACAGCAGGATGCCGCCGACGGTCTCCTTGCGGAGAATCTCGGTGAACCGCTGGGCTTCGGGCCAGCTGCCCCGGGTCAGCAGGCGCCGGCGCGTGTTGCGGTTGGTCATCGGGACTCCCCTGGGCAGCGTTGAACGGCGCCGACCAGGCTTCCCGGCACACCTGCCCGCTAAGTTAGCAGCCGGGCCGAGCACCGACAGCGGTCCGCGTCGCTGCGCTACGTGACCTCAGATTCGAGGATGGTCTTCAACCGCTTGAGGTCATTGGTGGTGGCGCGCTTCATCGCCGGAGCCATCAGCGGCGCGACGAGGCGCGAGAAACCGCTCGGCGCACCGCGATTGCGCAGCCGCATCCGCGTGGTCTGCGCGTCGACATCGGTCCACTCGTAGACGGTTTCCATCGGAAACGGGCCTTCGGCGGTACGCATGACGAGACGGCGGTCGGGAACCAACTCCACGACCTCGTAGGTGTACGTCAACGTCCGGCGCAGAAACGAGGCGGTGAAGGTGAATTGCGACCCGACCGCCAACGGTCGGGCGGTGACCCAGCGCGCGGACCGGATGTTGACGTACCACTGCGGGGCGTTGTCGGGTTCGGCGGCGTAGGCGGCCACGACACCGCGGGGTCGCGCAATGACGCATTCCACAGACACATCCACGGTGGCCATCAGGCAGCCCTTCTACTTCCGAAACCGCTAGCGGGTCAGCAGCGCCACACACTCGACGTGGTGCGTCAGCGGGAACGAGTCGAAAACCCGCAGGTTCGCCACCTCGTAACCGTGTCCACGGTAGAGACCGATGTCGCGCGCGAAAGAGGCTGCCTCACAACCGATGTGGATCACGCGGGGCACCCCTGCAGCGGCCAGCTGATCGATGACCTCGTGCCCGGCGCCGGTCCGGGGCGGGTCCAGCACCGCGACGTCGGCCGCCACCCGCTGGGTGCCCAGCGCCCGGCGCACCGAATCGGTCAGCACCTCGACGCTGCCCAGGTCGCCCAGCGCGGCCCGGGCGGCGCGCGCCGATCCGCGCGACGTGTCGACCGTCAGCACGTGACCCGACTCCCCCACCGCGCCGGCCAGTGCCGCCGCGAAAACGCCTGCGCCGCCGTACAAATCCCATGCCGTCTGCCCCTCGGACAGCTCCGCCCACTCGGCGACCAGCGCACTGTAGGTGGTGGCGGCATCACGATGGGACTGCCAGAACGCCGTCACGGGCACGCGCCATTCCCGATCGCCGACGCGCTGCACGGCCTCGTACTCGCCCGAGACCACCTCGGTCAGGCCGCGTTTGGCGTTCTTGCCCGCGCCCTTCTTGGCGTGCGGAACGGACCGCACGACGTGCCGGTGTCCGGCGTCGTCCAGCACGACATGCAGGTGCGCGCCGGGCGGTTGCAACGGCAGATCGTCCAACATCCCGGCCGGCACCTGGGCACACGACAGGTCGGTCACCAGTTCGTCGCTGTGATACCGGTGGAACCCGGCGCGGCCGTCCGCGCCGACCTCCAGACGCACCCGGGTACGCCACCCGGTCGGGCCGACGGTGCCGACCTCTTCGGCGACGAGGTCGCCCGCCTCATAGCCGCCCAGGCGCGCCAGCTGATTGGCCACCACCTCGCCCTTGAGCCGCCGCGCCGCGGCGGGATCGACGAAAGCCAGGTCGCAGCAACCGGATCCCTGTGCACCGGCGATCGCGCACAGTGATGCCACCCGGTCGGGCGAAGGCTCGAGCACCTCGACAGCGTCGGCGTGCCAGTACGACCCGCGCTCGGATGTCACCTCGGCGCGCACCACCTCGCCCGGCAGGGCATGGCGGACGAAGATCACGCGGCCGTCGTGGCGCGCGACGCAGCTGCCACCGTTGGCCGGCGGGCCCACGGTCAGTGTTACTTCACTCACTCGATGATGCCCCGTCGGGTGTCACCGGGCGCCGAGCCCGGCGTCATGGTCACCTTCACGCGTTCGGACGAATTCAGCTGCCACGGAACGGAAGTCACCATCACGTTCGGGATGAACAGCAGCCTGCCCTTGAGGCGCAGCGCGCTCTGGTTGTGCAGGATGTGCTCCCACCAGTGGCCCACCACGTACTCCGGGATGAACACCGTCACGACGGTGCGCTTCGACTCGGCCGTGATGCGCTTGACGTAATCGAGGATGGGCCTGGTGATCTCGCGGTACGGCGAGGCGATGACCTTGAGCGGTACCGACACGTCGCTGTCTTCCCACTTGTGCACCAGCTCGCGGGTCTCGGCGTCGTCGACGCTGACGGTGATGGCCTCCAGGACATCCGGGCGGGTCGCCTTCGCGTAGGCCAGGGCCCGCAGCGTCGGCAGGTGCAGATTGGACACCAGCACGACGGCGTGGTTTCGGCTGGGCAGCACGACGTCCTCGTCCGGCCCCGATTGGGAGCGCAGCTCCTGGGCGACGGTGTCGTAGTGCTTGTGGATCGCCTTCATGAGGACGAACAGCAGGCTCATCGCCAGGATCGCGATCCACGCGCCGGCCAGGAACTTCGTCACGATGACCACGAGCAGCACGGCGCCCGTGCAGATGAATCCGATGGTGTTGACGACCCGCGCGCGCTGCATGCGGCGACGCTCGGACGCTTCGGTCTCGGTGCGCAGCAACCGGTTCCAGTGCCGCACCATGCCGATCTGGCTCAGTGTGAACGACACGAACACGCCGACGATGTACAGCTGGATCAGCGCCGTGACCTCGGCGTTGAACGCCACCACGAAGGCGATGGCGGCGAACGCGAGGAACAGGATGCCGTTGGAGAACGCGAGCCGGTCACCGCGGGTGTGCAGCTGCCGCGGCAGGTAGCGGTCCTGCGCCAGGATCGAGCCCAGCACCGGGAAACCGTTGAACGCGGTGTTGGCGGCCAGCACCAGGATCAGCGCCGTGACACCGGCGATCAGATAGAGCCCCACCGGGAAGCCCTGGAACACCGCCTCGGCCAGCTGGGTGACGACCGTCTTCTGGTGGTAGTCGGCGGGCGCGCCCTCCAGCTGGTCGACGCTGTCGGCCATCTTCAGGCCGATCTGCTTCGCCAGCACGATGATGCCCATGAACAACGACACCGCGATGGCGCCGAGCAGCAGCAGCGTCGTTGCGGCGTTGCGCGACTTGGGCTTCTGGAACGCCGGGACGCCGTTGCTGATGGCTTCCACACCCGTGAGGGCGGCACAGCCCGACGAGAACGCCCGGGCCACAAGGAAGACCATCGCGAAGCCCAGCACGTCGCCGTGCTCGGACTTGATGGTGAAACCGGCGGACTCGGCCCGCAGCGGGTGGCCCAGCACGAAGATCTGGATGAAGCCCCAGGCCAACATGATGTACATGCCGATCATGAAGGCGTAGGTGGGAATCGCGAAGGCAGTACCCGATTCCCGGATGCCGCGCAGGTTCAGTGACGCCAGGATCAGGATCGCCAGGACCGACAGCAACACCTTGTTCTGGGCGATGAACGGTACGGCCGACCCGATGTTGGACATCGCGGACGCCGTCGACACCGCGACCGTCAGCACGTAGTCGACCAGCAGCGCGCTCGCCACCGTCAACCCCGCGGTGTGCCCGAGGTTGGTCGTGACCACTTCATAGTCGCCGCCACCGGACGGATAGGCATGCACGTTCTGCCGGTAACTGGCGATAACGATGAGCATGACTGCGGCCACTGCGAGACCGACCCAAGGCGCCATCGAATAGGCGGACAGACCGGCGACCGACAGCACCAGGAAGATTTCCTCCGGCGCGTAGGCCACCGACGACAGCGCATCCGACGCGAACACCGGAAGAGCGATACGTTTGGGCAGCAACGTGTGGGCGAGCTTGTCGCTTCGGAAGGGTCGGCCGAGGACCAACCGGCGCGTCGCGGTCGAAAGCTTGGACACGAGAGCCAAGGGTAAGCCCCAAGGGCCCGGGTTGTAGCGTTCGGACTGAGCTGAGGCATGAAATTCGCTTCAGGGCCGGCTTCCGGCCCAGAAAGGATCGGCTGGTGCGAGTAGTCGTGATGGGCTGCGGCCGCGTTGGCGCATCGCTGGCGGACGGATTGGCCCGCATCGGCCATGAGGTCGCCGTGATCGACCGGGACAAGACGGCGTTCCACCGGCTGTCCCCGGAATTCCCCGGAGAACGCGTGCTGGGCATGGGTTTTGACCGGGATGTGCTGGAGCGAGCCGGTATCGAAGAGGCCGGTGCCTTCGCCGCGGTGTCCTCCGGTGACAACTCGAACATCATCTCGGCGCGCGTCGCGCGCGAGACGTTCGGTGTGCAGCGCGTCGTGGCGCGTATCTATGACGCCAAGCGCGCGGCGGTGTACGAGCGTCTGGGCATCCCGACCATCGCGACCGTGCCGTGGACCACCGACCGGTTGCTGAATCTGCTGACCCGCGAGACCGAGACCACCAAGTGGCGCGATCCGTCGGGCAACGTCGGCGTCACCGAACTGTCCCTGCACGAGGACTGGGTCGGCTACCGCGTCACCGCGCTGGAAGGCGCGACCGGCGGCCGCGTCGCGTTCCTCATCCGGTTCGGCAGCGGCGTGCTGCCCGACGCCAAGACCGTCATCCAGGCCGGCGATCAGGTGTACATGGCCGCGGTGTCGGGCCGTGTCGCCGAAGCCATCGCCATCGCATCACTGCCGCCCGGCGACGACGTCGAAAGCCACTAGGAGCGCACATGAAGGTCGCAATCGCGGGCGCCGGCGCCGTCGGCCGCTCCATCGCGCGGGAACTGGTCGATCACCACGAGGTGACGCTGCTGGAACGCAATCCGGACCACATCGACGTCGACGCCGTCCCCGCGGCGCAGTGGCGCCTCGGCGACGCCTGCGAGATCTCGCTGCTCGAGTCCGTCAAGCTGCATGAGTTCGACGTCGTCATCGCCGCCACCGGCGACGACAAGGCCAACGTGGTGGTGAGCCTGCTCGCCAAGACCGAGTTCGCGGTCCCCCGCGTCGTGGCCCGCGTCAACGATCCGCGCAACGAGTGGCTGTTCGACGACAGCTGGGGCGTCGACGTCGCCGTGTCGACGCCGCGCATGCTGGCGTCGCTGGTCGAAGAAGCCGTGTCGGTGGGCGACCTGGTCCGGCTGATGAGCTTCCGCAAGGGCCAGGCCAACCTGGTCGAGATCACGCTGCCCGACGACACCCCGTGGGGCGGCAAGGCCGTCAAGCGCCTCCAACTGCCCCGGGATGCCACGTTGGTGACCATCCTGCGCGGCCCGCGCGTCATCGTGCCCGAATCGGACGAGCCGCTCGAGGGCGGCGACGAACTGCTGTTCGTCGCGGTGGCCGAGGTCGAGCAGGAGCTGCGCAACCAGGTGCTGAATCCGGGCTAATCCTCGGTGACGTGGTGTTCGGCGTCGCGGATGGCCTTCTGGGCCGTCCGGATGGCCAGGTAGGACGCCAGCGCGGCGACCGCGGTGAGCGGCCAGCCCATGGCGATCCGGGCCACCCCGAGCAGACCCGTCTGGTCCAGCCCGTACAGGTGGTTCTGGACCAGGAAGCGTGCCCCGAACACCAGCGCCCACACCGCGGTCGCGATGTCGAACGCCAGCACCGCCCGCCGGACGTCGCGCCAGCTGCGGTCGTGTCCGGTGACCCAGCTCCAGCCGTAGCCGACCAGGGGGCGCCGGATGAGGATCGAGATCGCGAACACCGCGGCATAGATCAGCGATGACCAGATGCCAAGCAGGAAATAGCCTTTCGAGGCGCCGATCACGTAGGCGATCAGCGCGCTGATCCCGACGCCGATGAAGCCCGACACCGCCGGCTGCACCGATTCGCGCCGCGCCAGCCGCCAGATGAGAACCAGGGCGGCGACGCCGAGCGCTGCGTAGATCGCGGCGGTCAGCCCGAAAAAGCTGGAGACGGGGACGAAAACGAGGACCGGCAGGGACGAATAGATGAGGCCGCTCAGGCCGCCCATCTGCTCCAGCAGGACGTGCGCCGTCAGTTTGGCGTCGCCGTCATCCTGCTGGGCCTCGATGTCGGCTTCGGCCTGCGCGCCGTTCGCGGTCCCCTTGTCGGGGAAGGTCACTTCTGAATCTCGTAATGCGGGTTGTAGATCGCTTTGGCCCCGCTGTCCAAGTTGCCGAGTCGTCCGTGCACCCGCAGGGTGCGCCCGGATTCGATGCCTGGGATACGCCGCTGACCCAACCAGACCAGCGTGACCGTGTCGGTGCCGTCGAACAGCTCGGCTCGCACGCCGCCCGAACAGCCCTTGCCGTTGGTCTCGACACACCGCAGCGTGCCGACCATCGTCACTTCCTGTCCGCGCGTGCAGTCCACCGCTCGCATGGCGCCGGTGTTCAGGGCCTCGTCGTTCAGCTCCTGGACATCGCTCTGTTCGAGGTCCTCGGTAAGCCGCCGGGTGAGTCGGCGTAAATAGCCTTCCGCCGTAGCCATGGTCTCTCCTGAGACTTGCTGCGAATCCACCGTGGACCCGCTATCTAACCAACGTCACGCTAGACCTCTTGGTTCCGATTCGCCATTTCGGCACGGGATATATCTTCGTTATCCCGCTCACTGGACGGCACGCCCGCCCGGACCCCCTTGCGTGCGCCGTCCCGGCCGCCGGGCACCATCGAGGGATGACGGCCAACTTGCAAGGGATGACCGCGGTACTGCTGCCCGGGACGGGATCGGACGACGACTACATCCGCCGGGCCTTCGGCGGCGCCCTGCTCGAAGCGGGTGCCGTGGTGATCGCCCCGCGGCCGCTGCCGGGCGACCTGATCGCCGGTTATGTCGAGGCGCTCGACGCCGCCGCGCAGCACGGCCCCATCATCGTCGGCGGCGTGTCCCTGGGCGCTGCCGTCGCCACGAACTGGGCGCTCAAGCATCCCGAACAGTGCATCGCCGTCCTGGCCGCCCTGCCCGCCTGGACCGGCGAGTCCGACGGCGCGCCGGCCGCCCAGGCCGCCCGCTACTCGGCGCAGCAGCTCCGCGAGATCGGGCTCGATGCGGCGGTCGCCGGCATGCGCGCGGGCAGCCCGGACTGGCTCGCGGACGAACTGACACGGTCGTGGACGGCACAGTGGCCGGGCCTGCCGGATGCGATGGAAGAAGCGGCCGGTTATGGCGGGCCGACGCGCGAACAGCTCGCCGAGCTGCAGGTGCCGATGGGTGTCGCCGGGGCGGTCGACGACGCCGTGCACCCCGTCGCGGTCGCCGCGGAGTGGGCCGTGGCGGCCCCCCGGGCCGCGCTGCGGACCGTCACCCTCGATGCGATGGGCGAAGAGCCGACAGTGCTCGGTGACGCCTGTGTGGCCGCGTTGCGGGAGGCCGTCAGCCTCCTGTGATGGTGCCCATCTGCTGGGTGCGCAGCTGCTGCATGGCCGAGCCCTGCTCGCTGCGACGGGCGTCGGGCTCCCCTTCGGGCTGCTGTTGCCCGAACTGCTGCTGCAGCTGTTCGAGCGCCTGCTGAGCCTGCTCCATCTGCTGCTGCGCCATCTGCTGGGCCGCGGCGCGCAGCTGCTCCAGCAGCGGCTCGGACAGCTGCACCGGCAGCGGGCTGCGAACCGGCAGCGGGGTGTCACCACGACGAACCACGGTGTCCGCCAACGAGGTTCGCGCCTCGTCGGCGATGGCGTCGATGGTCTCCTCGGTGCCGACGACGACACAGCGCACCATCCACCGGTAGCCGTCGGTTCCGATGAAACGCATCACGACCTGCGGCTGGCCGGGCTGCGGCACCGGCAGGCCCACGACCTCCCGGCCCCACGGCCCGTCTTCGATGCGCGCCTCCGCGTTGTCGTTGCGCAGCGATTCGGCCAGTTCCGCAGCGATCTCACGCCACAGCCCGCCGGTCTTGGGTGCGGCGTACGCGGCCACGGAGAACCGCCCGTTGGGCGTCATGATCCAGACGGCGTTCGGCACGCCCTGCTCGTTGACCTCGACGTTGAGCTGCGAACCGTCGGGCACCGGCACGAGAACGCCACCCAGGTCCAGGCGGGCCGCCTCGGCGTCGGCCGGGTCGTCGAAGTCCTCGATGTCGAAGGGGCCGTCTTCTTCGGGGTTGAACTCGAATGCCATCACAAACTCGCATGTCCGCCGGAGGAACCGTGGCCGCCCGCGCCACGTGAGGTGTCAGCCAGCCCCGCCTCGTCGAACGACGTGACCTCGACCAGCTCGGGCAACTCGACCCGCTGCACCAGCAGCTGCGCGATCCGGTCACCGCGTTTCACGATGATGGGCTCGCTGGGGTCGAGGTTGATGAGCGCCACCTTGATCTCACCGCGGTACCCGGCGTCGACGGTCCCGGGCGCGTTGACGATCGAAAGGCCAACGCGGATGGCCAATCCCGATCGCGGATGCACCAGGCCGACCATGCCGTGCGGAATCGCGACGGCGATCCCCGTCGGCACCAATTCGCGCTGACCGGGGGCCAGTTCGAGGTCGATCGCGCTGAACAGATCGACGCCGGCATCGCCGTCGTGAGCACGGGCCGGCATCGGCAGATCCCGGTCCAACCGAACTACCGCCAGAGAGGTGGACACGACCGCACAGACTACCCTTGGCCGCGTGTCAGACACGCGAGCAGCCACCCAAACCGTCCGCTATCGGGAGCGGTTGACGGTGCCTTTGTGGTGGTGGTTACCGGGTTTCGGGCTGGCGGCCCTGATCGCGCTGGAAGTGGTGCAAGGCGTGTCGGGCGTGCCGGCCTGGGCGCCGTTCGCCGTGCTGCTGCCGGTCGCCGCGGCGACGCTGGTGTGGATGGGGCGCATCGAGCTGCGGGTGGTGAGCACCGGCACCGGGCCGGATGCCGAGACCGAGCTGTGGGTGGGACCGGCGCACATCCCGACGGGCGTCATCTCCCGGTCGGCCGAGGTGCCGCGCTCGGCGAAGTCGGCGGCGCTGGGACGCCAACTGGATCCGGCGGCGTACGTCGTGCACCGGGCCTGGGTGGGGCCGCTGATCCTCGTGGTGCTCGACGATCCGGATGACCCCACGCCGTACTGGCTGGTGAGCACCCGTCATCCCGACCGGGTGCTGGCGGCACTGCAGGGCCGCTAGCAGCCCCATAAGACGCCCAATGGCCGGTCCCCGCACGCATTCGTGCGAGACCGGCCACTGACGTGAACGTGAATCCTCAGGCGGCGCAGTCGGTGCAGATCATCACGCCGTTCTTCTCGCTGGCGAGACGGCTGCGGTGTTGCACCAGGAAACAGCTCGAGCAGGTGAACTCATCGGCCTGCTTGGGCACCACGCGGACCGAGAGTTCCTCGCCCGACAGGTCAGCACCGGGCAACTCGAAGTTCTCGGCCGAGTCGGTCTCATCGACGTCGACGACGGCGGACTGTGCTTCGTTGCGCCGTGCTTTCAGCTCCTCCAGAGAGTCCTCGGACACCTCGTCAGTCTCAGAACGCCGCGGGGCGTCGTAATCGGTAGCCATGGTCATCCCCTCCGTTACCTTGCAGCAGAGCTTTGTACCAGCGTCGAACGCTTCCGCCAAACGATTCGTGCCCGAAAAGCGCGCCGACTATATGTGATTTGCATCACATAAACAAGAGGTGGTCGGCAATCATGCAGGGTGCGGTGCATCTAGAGTGCTCATGTGGTCGCACAAATCACCGAGGGCACGGCCTTCGACAAGCACGGTCGGCCGTTCCGCCGCCGCAACTACGTGCCCGCCGCCGTGCTGTTCGCGGTGCTGGCCGTGGCGACGCTCATCGCATGGCTCATCGTCGCGAACCAGCCCGCCGAAATCCACCAGGCGATCACCTGCAATCCCCCACCCGCGCCCACCGAGCCGAACCAGCCGAAGCTCGGCGACGAGGTGTCGCAGTCCTCGATGGTCAATGTGGTGCCGGCCAAGCTCGCCGACACCAAGATCAAGGTGCTCAACGCCAGCGGCCAGGGCGGCCAGGCCAGCGAGGTCGCCGGTGAGCTGCGCGACCTCGGATTCGGCCAGCCGGCGGCGAGCAACGACCCGGTGTACGCCAGCACCCGCATGGAATGCCAGGGCCAGATCCGGTTCGGCCCGGCCGGCAAGTCCGCGGCCGCCGCGCTGTGGCTGGTGGCGCCGTGCACCCAGCTGTTCCAGGACCAGCGCCCCGACGACTCCGTCGACCTCGCGATCGGCACCGAGTTCAACGAACTCGCCCACAGTGACGACATCGAGGCCATGCTGGCCAGCCTGAAGCCGGACGCCACCCAGCCGGCCGACACCTCGCTGCTGCCGAAGATCCACAGCGGGACCTGCTAGCTAGCGGTAGTCGACCCGCTCCAGATGCCCGGTCAGCGCTGCGGCCACGCCGGGCGCCGCGGCGATGACCAGATCGTCGTCGTCCGCACCCGGTGCGGGCAGCCGCACGACCGCGCCCGCCTCCTCGGCGACCAGGGCCGCGGCCGCCCAATCCCACACGTGCACACCGGATTCGAAATACGCGTCGAGCCGGCCGGCGGCCACCATGCACAGATCCAGGGCGCACGACCCGACCCGGCGGATGTCCCGCACCTCGGCCAGCAGCTCGGCCACCGCGCCGGCCTGTTGCCGCCGCCGCTCCTTCGCGTAGGCGAATCCGGTCGCCACCAGCGCCATCGGGAGCTCGTCGATGACGTTGCAGCGCAAGGTCTCCCGCACCCCGTCCCGCGTCACCACGGCCCCGTGGCCGCGCGCAGCCGAGAACACCTCTCCGGTGGCGGCGTTGGCCACCGCACCGGCGACGGACACGCCGTCGATCTGCACCCCGACCGACACCGCGTAGGCGCCAAGCCCGTACATGAAGTTCACGGTGCCGTCGATGGGGTCGAGCACCCACACCGGCACGCCGGCGGCCGCCCGCGCCGCACCACCCTCCTCCTCGCCCAGGATCGCGTCGTCCGGTCGCAGCACTGCCAGGCGCTCGCGCAGCAGCCGCTCGGTCTCGGTGTCGACGACGGTCACCGGATCGGTCGGGCTGCTCTTGGTGCGCACCGCGCCGTCGTCCTGCTGCGCACCGGCGAAAACCTCGGCGCGCCGCCGGCGGACAAAGGCGGCGGCCTCGGTCGCCAACTGCTCGGCGAGTGCGCGCAGTGCAGCAGGTGCGGTGCCACTTCCGGGTTCGCGTGCTGTCATGACACCTATCGCAGCACACGCGGTTAGGGTGTGGGTCGCGCCCTCTTGCCCACCCCCTCCAAGGAGTGCAGATGACCGAGACGCCCACCGCCGCGACCGACGCCTCACAGCATCGAGCGCTGGGGATCGATGTCGGCGGCAGCGGCGTCAAAGGCGGCATCGTCGACCTCGACACCGGCCAGCTGATCGGCGAGCGCTTCCGCCTCCCCACCCCGCAGCCGGCGACGCCGGAAGCCGTGTCGGAGACCGTGGCCGCCGTCGTGCGTGAGTTCGGCTGGACCGGACCACTGGGCGTCACGTATCCGGGCGTGGTGACCGAGGGCATCGTGCGGACCGCGGCCAACGTCGACAGCAGCTGGATCGGCACCAACGTGCGGGACATGTTCGCGTCGCGGCTGGACGGCCAGGACGTGACGGTGCTCAACGACGCGGACGCGGCCGGACTGGCCGAGGAGAAGTTCGGCGCGGGCCGCGAGGTGAGCGGACTGGTCGTATTGCTGACGTTCGGCACGGGCATCGGCTCGGCGGTGATCTACGACGGGGTTCTGTTGCCCAACACCGAGTTCGGGCACATCGAGGTCGGCGGCAAGGAGGCCGAGCACCGGGCCGCGTCCTCGGTCAAGGAGCGCAAGGACTGGTCGTACGAGCGCTGGACCGAGGAGGTCACCAAGGTGCTGGTGGCGGTCGAGAACGCCATCTGGCCGGACCTGTTCATCGTCGGCGGCGGCATCAGCAAGAAGGCCGACAAGTGGGTGCCGCTACTGAAGAACCGCACCCCGGTGGTTGCCGCGACGCTGCAGAATTCGGCCGGCATCGTCGGCGCCGCGATGGCCGCCGACGGCGCCCTGCATCGCCATTGACGGGCCGTTGACGGCCGCCAACGCTCCGAGACCGGCGCTGATACGGCTTCTGGCCACTATGTCGTTACAATGGTCAACGGCGGCCGCCTGAACGGATAGCGGTGATCATCCGATCGAAGATCGACGCCAATATTCGACAGCCGACGCTTTTCGGTGGCGCATGCCCACGCCACCGTTGTACGAAAGACCGAAAGGGTGGCCGTGGTAGCGACCAAAGCCAGCGAGACAGCCGACGAGCCGGTGAAGCGCACCACCAAAGCCCCCGCGAAGAAGGCCGCCGCCAAGGCTGCGCCGGCCAAGCGCGCCGCCAAGGCACCCGCGAAGAAGGCCGCCGCGAAGGCGCCCGCCAAGCGCGCGGCGAAGGCCACCACCAAGCCCGAGGACGGTGGCGTCGCTGACGACGTGACCGACGTCGACGACCTCGCCGTCGAACCCGACGAGATCGACGTCGACGACGCCGACCTGGAACTCGACGACGACCTCGAGGCCGACGACGACGTCAGTGACGATGACGACGAGGATGACGCCGAAGAAGGCGAGTCCGAAGCCGAAGCCAACACCGAAGGCACCAAGGCCGCGCCGAAGGCCGCCGACGGCGACGACACCGACGAGCCGTCCGAGAAGGACAAGGCCTCCGGCGACTTCGTCTGGGACGAGGAAGAGTCCGAGGCGCTGCGGCAGGCCCGCAAGGATGCCGAGCTCACCGCGTCCGCCGACTCGGTGCGTGCCTACCTCAAGCAGATCGGCAAGGTCGCGCTGCTGAACGCCGAGGAGGAGGTCGAGCTCGCCAAGCGCATCGAAGCCGGCCTCTACGCCACGCAGCTGATGTCCGAGCTGATGGAGAAGGGCGAGAAGCTGCCCGCCGCGCAGCGTCGCGACATGCAGTGGATCTGCCGCGACGGCGACCGCGCCAAGAACCACCTGCTGGAAGCCAACCTGCGTCTGGTGGTGTCGCTGGCCAAGCGCTACACCGGCCGCGGCATGGCGTTCCTCGACCTCATCCAGGAAGGCAACCTGGGCCTGATCCGCGCGGTCGAGAAGTTCGACTACACCAAGGGCTACAAGTTCTCGACGTACGCCACCTGGTGGATCCGTCAGGCCATCACCCGCGCCATGGCCGACCAGGCCCGCACCATCCGTATCCCGGTGCACATGGTCGAGGTCATCAACAAGCTCGGCCGTATCCAGCGTGAGCTGCTGCAGGACCTGGGCCGCGAACCCACGCCCGAAGAGCTCGCCAAGGAAATGGACATCACGCCGGAGAAGGTGCTGGAAATCCAGCAGTACGCGCGTGAGCCCATCTCGCTGGACCAGACCATCGGTGACGAAGGCGACAGCCAGCTCGGTGACTTCATCGAGGACAGCGAGGCCGTCGTGGCCGTGGACGCCGTGTCGTTCACGCTGCTGCAGGACCAGCTGCAGTCGGTGCTGGAGACCCTGTCCGAGCGCGAGGCCGGCGTCGTCCGCCTCCGGTTCGGGCTGACCGACGGCCAGCCGCGCACGCTGGACGAAATCGGCCAGGTCTACGGCGTCACCCGTGAGCGCATCCGCCAGATCGAGTCCAAGACCATGAGCAAGCTGCGGCACCCGTCGCGCTCGCAGGTCCTGCGCGACTACCTGGACTAGTCCCCCGCTTCAACGACGACTGCCCCGAAACTCCGGTTTCGGGGCAGTCGTCGTCTGCGCGGGTTCCAGCGGCCGCGTGCGCGACACCCCCGAAAAACCGGAAGCGGGAAAAGTCCTGCGTGTGAAAGGCTTTCGTGCATGCCGATCTCGCAGCACCCGCTGGGCCAGGCCATGCTGGACGTCTCGTCCGAATGCTTCGCCGCGATGGCCGACATCCTCACCGTGCTCGGTGACGACCTCGCCAACCGCCGGCCCGACCTGCCCGGTGCAAACAGCTGCTACGCCATCGTCAACCACTGCATCGGTGTGGTCGACTACTGGGCCGGCTCTTTCATTGCCGGACAACGCATCCCGCGCGACCGCGACAGCGAGTTCACCGCCACCGGGCCGGTCGACGAGCTGCTGGCACGGCTGACGGCCCTGCAGCAGCGCTTCCCCGGCTGGGTCGAGGTGGCGGTCACCGAGGGCATCCGGGACCGCGAGCTGGCCGACGGGGTGCGCGGCGGCACCACGCGCGCCTCGGTGCTGGCCACGGCGAGCCCGGAGTGGACGCTGCTGCACATCCTGCACGACATCGCGCAGCACGTCGGGCACATGGAGATCACCAGAGACCTGCTGCTGGCCGCCCGCTCGAACAGCTGACACGAATCGGCCCCCTCCTCCGCGGAGCAGGGGGCCGATCGCGCGACGGTGACCGTCAGTCGGTGCTTCCAGCGCCTGCGCCGGCAGTGGCCTTCGCAGACTCTGCCTTGGCCTTCGCCTCGGCCTTCTTGGCCTCGGCGGCAGCCTTCTTGGCGTCAGCCTTGGCCTTGGCCTCCGCCTTCTTGGCGTCAGCCTTGGCCTTGGCCTCCGCCTTCTTGGCCTCGGCGGCAGCCTTCTTCTCCTCGGCCTTGGCCTTGGCGGCCTCGGCCTTGGTGGGCCCGTCGACCTTGGCCTGGTCGGCCTGGTTGTCGTCGGCCTTGGCGTTCGCGTCGACCTTCACGGCGTCGCCCTTGACCTCCGCAGGCTTGACCTCGGCAGCCTTGGCATCGGAAGCCGGAGCGTCCGCCATCTTGGCCGGCGAGTCGCCCGCCTGCGCCGCGGCCGGGGCCTTGGCCGCAACCGGAGCCGGAGCCGGAGCCGAGAACGCGGCCGGCGACACCGCTGCACCCGAGTGCGCAGCCGGAGCCTCGGTGCCGGCCGCAGGCGCCGGCGGGTGCAGCTTCTTCTGCAGGTTGTCGATGGCCGTGGTGACCCCGCCGATGACCTGGGCATTGATGGCCCGGACGAACTTGGCCGTCGAGAACAGCGCGTCGGCCGCACCATGGTTGATCGCGGTCAGGATCTTGCCGACGTTGCCGGTCTGGAACGCCGCGGCGACGTCCTGCACCACCGAGTTGAGCTGACGCGACAGCGTGCGGACCTGCGTCAGCACGTTCTCGATCGGGCCCTTCTGCATGCCGGCGATCTTGACGCCGTTCCACTCGACCAGGTTCCAGCCGTCCTCGGGGTTGCCCTCGACGACGACGTAGTTGGTGTTGGACAACGGATGCTGGGTGAACAGCATGATCTTCTGCTCGACGCTCAAATTCTTGGCGTTCATCATCGTCCAGATCATGATGGTGCCGCCGTGCGAGAACACCGCCGCATTGCGGTCGCCGTTGTCGTAGATCGTCTGCAGCGCACCGTTGACACGGTCCTGGAACTGATGTCCGTTGAGGCCCGTGGTGCTACCCGGTGCGCTCGGGATGAACGCGTCCAGGTTCGGGGTGATCGGGTTGAAGCTGACGTTCGGCGGCGGGGTCACCGACAGACCCGCCCACGCCAGCGGAGCCGTCAGGTAGCCGAACAGCGCTGCCCGTTCGGGCGTGCCCTCGTACATGCCGGCTTCGATCTCCTGGATGCCCGGCAACACCGTGATCGGCAGACCCAGATACTGCGACATGGGCACGGCCGTCTGCTGCGTCCGGACCATCGTCGAGGCGTAGATCGCGTCGTAGTTGTTGTCGCCGAGTTTGGCCGCGATGTCCTTGGCCTGCTGCTGGCCGAGGTCGGTCAGCGTCGGCCCGGGTGTCGAGGTGTCACCGATCCCCGACAGGTTGCCGTACGACTGACCGTGCCGGATGAACGTGATCGTCATGTTCTCGGCTGCCCATGCCGGCAGCGCCGACATGACCAGAAGGGCGCCCGCGGTCAGAGCGACACCGAGGCCCTTCAGCCCACGCGCGCGACGACGATGTCCCGCGCCTGAATTTGTGTGGTTAATGATGTCCTCACTGTCTCGGGGGGATATTTACCCGCGCGACAGTGCCAGCCCGGTAATGGTGATACAGGCCACAATCCCGGCCAGTGGACAGGTTTCGTCACAATTGACGAAACCTCGACGACGCAAATCGGCCCCCTTCCCGAGGGAGAAGGGGGCCGATCTGTGGTTACCCGACAGCGAGCTGTCAGTCGGTGCTTCCAGCGCTTGCGCCGGCAGTGGCCTTCGCAGACTCTGCCTTGGCCTTCGCCTCGGCCTTCTTGGCCTCGGCGGCAGCCTTCTTGGCGTCAGCCTTGGCCTTGGCCTCCGCCTTCTTGGCCTCGGCGGCAGCCTTCTTCTCCTCGGCCTTGGCCTTGGCAGCGGCCTTCTTGGCCTCGGCCGCAGCCTTCTTGGCGTCAGCCTTGGCCTTGGCCTCGTCGGCCTTGGTCTGGCCCTCCGCCTTGGCGGCATCGGCGTCGGCCTTGGCGTCGTCAGCCTTGGCCTGCCCCTCCGCCTTGGCGGCGTCGGCGTCGGCCTTGGCCGCCTCGGCCTTGACCTGACCGTCGACCTTGTTGTCCGACGCCGGAGCGTCCGCAACCTTGGCCGGCGAGTCGCCCGCCTGCGCCGCGGCCGGAGCCTTGGCCGCAACCGGAGCCGGAGCCGAGAACGCGGCCGGCGAGACCGCAGCACCCGAGGTCGGGGCGGTGGTCTGCGTGCCCGCAGCCGGAGCCGGCGGGGCCAGCTTCTTCTGCAGGTTGTCGATGGCCGTGGTGACCCCGCCGATGACCTGGGCGTTGATGGCCCGGACGAACTTGGCCGTCGAGAACAGCGCGTCCGCGGCACCGTGGTTGATCGCGGTCAGGATCTTGCCGACGTTGCCGGTCTGGAACGCCGCGGCGACGTCCTGCACCACCGAGTTGAGCTGACGCGACAGCGTGCGGACCTGCGTCAGCACGTTCTCGATCGGGCCCTTCTGCATGCCGGCGATCTTGACGCCGTTCCACTCGACCAGGTTCCAGCCGTCCTCGGGGTTGCCCTCGACGACGACAACGCCCGTGTTACCCAGCGGATGCTGGGTGAACAGCATGATCTTCTGTTCGGCGCTCAGGTTCTTGGCGTTCATCATCGTCCAGATCATGATGGTGCCGCCGTGCGAGAACACCGCTGCGTTGCGGTCGCCGTTGTCGTAGATCGTCTGCAACGCGCCGTTGACCCGGTCCTCGAACTGGTGACCGTTCAGACCGGTGGTCGGATCGGCCGCGGACGGGATGAACGCGTCCAGGTTCGGGGTGGTCGGGTTGAAGGCGATGTTCGGCGGCGGCGTCACGGTGATGCCTGCCCACGCCAGCGGTGCCGTCAGGTAGCCGAAGATGCCCGCGCGCTCCG
Source organism: Mycolicibacterium sp. TY81 (assembly GCF_018326285.1). NCBI lineage: Bacteria > Bacillati > Actinomycetota > Actinomycetes > Mycobacteriales > Mycobacteriaceae > Mycobacterium > Mycolicibacterium sp. TY81. The sequence goes on along the minus strand of NZ_AP023362.1, from coordinate 1,772,958 downwards.
GGGTGCCTTCGTACTTGCCGGCTTCGATCTCCTGCAGACCCGGCAACACCTGGATCGGCAGACCGAGGTACTGCGACAACGGCGTCGCCGTCTGCTGCGTCCGAACCATCGTGGACGCGTAGATGGCATCGAAGTTCCGGTCGCCCAGCTTGGCCGCGATGTCCTTGGCCTGCTGCTGACCGTCCGGCGTCAGGACCGGGCCCGGCACCTGGGTGTCGATGTTGCCCGACGTATTGCCGTACGACTGACCGTGCCGGATGAACGTGATCGTCATGTTCTCGGCCGCCCATGCCGGCAGCGCCGACATGACCAGAAGGGCGCTCGCCGTCAGTGCGACACCGAGTCCCTTCAGTCCTCTTGCGCGACGGCGCTTACCCGTCGCGTCTTCAGAATTCGTGTGGTTGATCATGTCCTCACCGTGTCGGGGATATTTACGCGCGCGATCGTGTCAATCCCCGGACGGTGACTCGGGCCACAATCCCGATGAGTGGACAGATTTCTCACAGTGTCGTTCATTTTCCGTTAACCAACGGCGCCGGCCCCGAAATTTGCCGGCAGAACAGGGAAAACGCCCTCGGCATCAGGCCGGTAGGGCACGGTGTGCGTCACCGCGCCGGCGGGCAGGGCACCGTACAGATGCGGGAAGAGCATCGAGGCCGGATCCGTAGGCACCCCGGGCTCCCAGCGAACCGGCGACCCGAGCAGGTCCGGGTCACAGACCAAGAGCAGCAGGTCGGACTGCCCGCGGTAGAGCCGATTGGCCGGCAGGTGGACCTGTTCCGGAGCCGACAGGTGCACGAACCCCACCTCGTCGAGTGAGGGTGGTCTGAGCTCGCCATCGAACTGGGCACGCGCCCAATCCGTTTCACTACACAGATGGACCAGGACTGTGGGCGCGGCGATCATGCGGTCAGCCTGCCGCGCCCGCAACTCCAGCGATAGGTGAGACACGACACACCCGTGAACACCTGGGGAACAACGCTGGAATCCAAATCGTCTGAGAGAGTAGAGATGTGTAACCGGCAAAGCGCCCAGGCGGCGACGAGCAGAAGGAGGCGCCATGAACGCAACTCTGACGGGCCCGGCACTGACACGGGCCGACCGCTGTGACCGGTGCGGCGCTGCCGCCCGCGTTCGCGCTACCCTGCCGTCCGGCATGGAGCTCCTGTTCTGCCAGCACCACGCCAACGAGCACGAATCCAAGCTGGTCGAGCTGGCCGCTGTGCTGGTGGTCAGCGCCGAGACCGAGTGACCCGCCGGTCACCTCAAATACGGTCCTGATGGGATCTCTTCGGTAATGCTGGTCTGGTCATGAACGACCAGACGAAGCCGATCAAGCCGACACGTCACCACGTGTTACGGGTCATCCGACGCGCACTGTCGAAAAGCTGGGACGACTCGATCTTTTCCGAGTCGGCTCAGGCTGCGTTCTGGTCGGCACTGTCCCTACCGCCCTTGCTGCTGGGCATGCTGGGCAGCTTGGCGTACGTGGCGCCGTTGTTCGGCCCCGAGACGCTGCCGATGATCCAGGAACAACTGATCGGGACGGCGAAGAACTTCTTCTCGCCGAACGTGATCAACGAGATCATCCAACCCACGGTGCGCGACATCGCCGTGGGCGCCCGCGGCGAGGTGGTGTCCCTCGGGTTCGTCATCTCGCTGTGGGCGGGCTCGTCCGCGATCTCGGCATTCGTCGACGCGGTCGTCGAGGCCCATGATCAGACGCCGTTGCGCCACCCGGTGCGGCAGCGTTTCTACGCGCTCGGGCTGTATCTCGTGATGCTGCTGTTCGTGATCGCGACGGCCCCGGTGGCCGCCATCGGACCGATGAAGATCGCCCAGCACATTCCCCAGACCTGGTCCAACGCGATGAAGTACGGGTACTGGCCCGCGCTACTGCTGGGCATCGTGCTGGCCGTGACCGTGCTGTATCGCGTTGCGCTGCCCCAACCGCTGCCGACCCATCGGCTGCTGTTCGGCGCGGTGCTGGCGACCGTGGTCTTCGTGGTGGCGACGGTGGGCCTGCGGTTCTATCTGACCTGGATCACCGCGACCGGCTACACCTACGGCGCGCTCGCGACGCCGATCGCGTTCCTGCTGTTCGCCTTCGCGCTGGGATTCGCCATCATGATCGGCGCCGAACTCAACGCGGCGATCCAGGAGGAATGGCCGGCGCCGGACACCCACGCCCGGCGCCTGCGCGAATGGCTCGAAGAAAAAGCCGAGACCCTCACGGGCGATCAGCCCGCCGATCAACCAGCCGAGCGGGTGGCCGAGCCGCCGGCCTGACCGGTTGCGGCTATTTCTTCATCTGTTCGTAGATGCGCTTGCAATCCGGGCACACGGGCGACCCGGGCTTGGGTGACTTGGTCACCGGGAACACCTCGCCGCACAGCGCGACGACATGGGTGCCCATGACGGCACTCTCGGCGATCTTGTCCTTCTTGACGTAGTGGAAGTGCTTAGGTCGGTCGTCGTCCGTACCGTCGTCGACCTGTTCATCGGAATCGGTGCGTTCGAGGGTGTCGGTCTGCATGGATTCATTGTGGCACCTCAGGCGAACCGGTCGCGGCGGCACTGAGCCAGATGTGGGACAGTGGAGCTATGAAACACGGCCCTGAGCTGAGTTTCGACGACGACGGTCGGCCGGTCCTCATCACTCGCGCAGCACCCGCCTATGAGGAGCAGCACCGCGCGCGCGTCCGTCGCTACCTCACCATCATGTCGTTCCGCGTGCCGGCGCTGTTGCTGGCCGCACTGGCCTACAGCATCTGGCACAACGGCCTGATCTCGCTGGGCATCCTGATCGCATCCATTCCCCTGCCGTGGATCGCGGTGCTGATCGCCAACGACCGCCCACCGCGCACCGCGCAGGAACCGCGCCGCTACGACGCGGCCCGCCGGGCGCCGATGTTCCCCACTGCCGAGCGGCCCGCGATCGAGGACCGGCACCCCGTCATCGACGGGGATATCGAGTCTTGACCTCTACCTGAGTTTCCTTCTTTCTCCTTTCTAAGGACATTCTCAGGTCGACCTCGAAAAACCGCTGGTCAGAGGCCATGAGCCAAGAGGGCCTCGGGAACTTCTCCTGCCGCTGGGGCGTTGAAGCAAGTGACAGTTCGAGCTGAGCACGAGCAGGAGGCCGCAAATGGCAAACGCCACCACAAGCCGTATCGATTCCGATCTTGACGCCCAGAGTCCCGCCGCGGACCTGGTGCGCGTGTACCTGAACGGCATCGGTAAGACCGCTCTGCTCAACGCCGAGGACGAGGTGGAACTGGCCAAGCGCATCGAGGCCGGCCTGTACGCAGCCCACCTGCTGGAGACCAAGAAGCGACTCGGCGACAACCGCAAGCGTGACCTGGCCGCCATCGTCCGCGACGGCGAAGCCGCACGCCGGCACCTGCTCGAAGCCAACCTCCGCCTCGTGGTGTCGCTGGCCAAGCGTTACACCGGCCGCGGCATGCCGCTGCTGGACCTGATCCAGGAAGGCAACCTCGGCCTCATCCGGGCGATGGAGAAGTTCGACTACGCCAAGGGCTTCAAGTTCTCGACGTACGCCACCTGGTGGATTCGTCAGGCGATCACCCGCGGCATGGCCGACCAGAGCCGGACCATCCGGCTCCCCGTCCACCTGGTGGAGCAGGTCAACAAGCTGGCTCGGATCAAGCGCGAGATGCACCAGAGCCTGGGACGTGAGGCCACCGACGAAGAGCTCGCCGAAGAGTCGGGCATCCCGGTCGAGAAGATCAACGACCTGCTCGAGCACAGCCGCGACCCGGTGAGCCTGGACATGCCGGTCGGCACCGACGAGGAGGCTCCGCTCGGGGACTTCATCGAGGACTCCGAGGCGCTCTCTGCCGAGAACGCCGTCATCTCGGAGCTGCTGCACACCGACATCCGGCACGTGCTCGCCACCTTGGACGAGCGCGAGCAGCAGGTGATCCGGCTGCGGTTCGGCCTCGACGACGGCCAGCCCCGCACCCTGGACCAGATCGGCAAGCTGTTCGGCCTGTCCCGCGAGCGGGTCCGCCAGATCGAGCGCGAGGTCATGTCGAAGCTCCGCAACGGCGAGCGCGCCGAGCGCCTGCGGGCCTACGCGAGCTGATCGCCGCCACCCAACAACTGCACACCCTGGTGCCCGCCGGAATATCCGGCGGGCACCGTTTTTTCCGGCCGGTCTGCCCGCCGTTGTCCGCCGCAGGAATCACAGCGTCGATCGGCCGTGGTGGATGCCTGTTGACCCGGCCAAACCGGTAAGCTGGGCACCGGCGGAGGCCTGGAGGAATTTGGCATGAACGATCTGATCGATACGACCGAGATGTACCTGCGGACGATCTACGACCTCGAAGAAGAGGGCGTGGTGCCGCTGCGTGCGCGCATTGCCGAACGACTCGAGCAGAGCGGCCCCACCGTCAGCCAGACGGTGTCGCGGATGGAGCGCGACGGGCTGCTGCACGTCGCCGGTGATCGCCACCTCGAACTGACCGACAAGGGCCGCTCGCTGGCCGTGTCGGTGATGCGCAAGCACCGGCTTGCCGAGCGTCTGCTGGTCGATGTGATCGGCCTGCCGTGGGAGGAAGTCCACGCCGAGGCGTGCCGCTGGGAACACGTGATGAGCGAGGACGTCGAACGCCGGCTGGTCCAGGTGCTCGACAATCCGACCACCTCCCCGTTCGGTAACCCGATCCCCGGCCTCGCCGAACTCGGCGTCATCTCGACCGGTGACTCCGACGTCAGCCTCGTCCGGCTCACCGAGCTGCCCACCGGATTCCCGGTCGCGGTCCGCGTGCGTCAGCTGACCGAACACGTCCAGGGCGACACCGAGCTGATCGCCCGGCTCAAGGACGCCGGCGTCGTGCCGAACGCGCGCGTCACGGTGCAGGCCACCGAGCAGGGCAGCGTGCTGATCGTCATCCCCGGCCATGAACAGGTCGAGCTGCCGCATCACATGGCGCACGCGGTTCGCGTCGAGAAGGTCTGACCCGGGCCCACGAGGCTCACGCCGATCTGCCGAAGATGCGCCGCGGCGGCATCTGCACGCCGAGGCGCTCGGCCAGCTTGTAGCCCGTCAGCGCCAACTCGCGGATGCGGTCCGGCCGCATACCGTTTTGCAGGGCAGCGTCGAGCATGCCCGCCATCCGGTGCCCACTGTCGACGTCCAGTGCGGCCTGCAATGCCACCCCGGCGAGCGGTCCGTCGCCCCGGGCGTACGCGCTGAACGCCAGCAACACCAATACCTCCACCCGCCACGGCGCGGGCAGGGTGCGGGTCAGCGCGGCCCACACCGACTCGGCCGCGGCCGCGCGCTCCCCGACCGCCAACGCGTACAGCGTGTCCCGCACCCGCGAATCCGTCACCGCGCACGCCAGGCGCACCGCGTCGTCGTCGGGTAGTGGCGAGCCGTCCGGGGACCCGGTGGCACACGCCACCGCATGCTCGATATCGGCGCGCACCTCGGCATCGGGACGCCCGCGGTAATCCACTGTGGCAGCGCGCTTTTCGATCGCCGGCCGCAACGCCTCGGCACGCCGCGCGTCGGTGACGGCGACGACGTCGACGAGGTCCGCGCGCCGGGCGTAGAGGCGCCGGCCGTCGAGCACCGCGGCCATGGTGACGGGTGACGATTCGGGATCCTCGACGACGCCGGCGTTCCCGCAGCCGTCGGCGCACTGCCAGCGGCCGCCGGCCGCCACCCGGTCGACGACGTGCACCGCGAGCAGTTCGATGCCGCGCTCGGCCAGCGCCTCCTCGAGTTCGTCGGTCACGTCGCGGTACATGTCCGCGCACATCACGCAGTCGACGCCGTGTTCGTCGACGATCACCCCGACGGCGGCGTCCGCATCTGCCGCGGCGGCCATGCCGGAGAGATGGCCGAGGGCCTCGGGCAGGGCCTCGAAGAATCCTGCCGAGAGGTCCACGCGCAGGACCGCGCCCATCTCACCGCCGATGATGGTGACGAGGACCAGCGACTTCTCGGGCGCGAACCCCAGGACCGCGGGCACTGCCGCGATCAGGGCGCCGGGCCGGTTCAGTTGGAAATCGAATGAGCTGAAAGTTGTCATGCCCTGAACGTGGCAGCACGGTCCGTCAGGAATCGTCGGCCGACACCGCCGGCGACCCCGGCTGTGGATGAACTCGGATCTGTGGATAACGGGCCGCACCCGTGGTGTTTCCGCAAAGTTCGCCGATGATCCGGCTGCATGATCACGCGTGCCGTGCCAACCTGGCTGTCATGGGTTCCACGCAGGAGTTCGACCTCGTCGTCATCGGATCCGGTCCCGGCGGGCAGAAGGCTGCGATCGCCGCCGCCAAGCTGGGAAAATCCGTCGCAGTCATCGAGCGTGGGCGCATGCTCGGCGGGGTCTGCGTGAACACCGGGACCATCCCGTCCAAGACATTGCGTGAGGCGGTCGTCTACCTCACCGGGATGAGTCAGCGCGAACTGTACGGCTCCAGCTACCGGGTCAAGGAACGGATCACCCCCGCCGATCTGTTGCGCCGCACCACGCACGTCATCGGCAGGGAACAGGACGTGGTCCGCAACCAGCTGCTGCGCAACGGGGTCGAGCTGTTCGAAGGCCACGGCCGGTTCCTCGACCCGCACACCCTGGTCATCGAGGACCCCACCCGCGACGAGAACGTCAACATCAGGGCGCGGTATGTCGTCATCGCCACCGGTACCAAGCCGGTCCGTCCGGCCGGGGTGAAGTTCGACGAGGAACGCGTCCTGGACTCCGACGGGATCCTGGACCTCAAGAGCCTGCCGCAGTCGATGGTGGTGGTCGGCGCGGGAGTCATCGGTATCGAGTACGCGTCGATGTTCGCGGCGCTCGGCACCAAGGTGACCGTGATCGAGAAGCGCCCGACAATGCTGGACTTCTGCGATTCCGAGATCATCGAGTCCCTCAAATTCCACCTGCGCGACCTCGCGGTGACCTTCCGGTTCGGCGAAGAGGTGACCGCGGTGGACGTGGGTCCCGGCGGAACCTTGACCACGCTCGCCAGCGGAAAGCAGATCCCCGCCGAGACGGTGATGTACTCGGCCGGCCGGCAGGGGCAGACCGAGCACCTCGACGTCGGCCAGGCGGGCCTCGAGGTCGACAGTCGCGGAAGGATTTTCGTCGACGACAACTACCAGACCAAGGTCGACCACATCTACGCCGTCGGTGACGTCATCGGCTTCCCGGCGCTGGCCGCGACCTCGATGGACCAGGGCCGGCTGGCGGCGTACCACGCGTTCGGCGAGCCCTGTAAGGGCATGACCGACCTGCAGCCGATCGGCATCTACTCCATTCCCGAGGTGTCGTACGTCGGCGCCACCGAGGTCGATCTCACCGACAGCTCGATTCCCTACGAGGTCGGGGTGTCGCGCTACCGCGAACTGGCGCGCGGGCAGATCGCCGGTGACTCGTACGGCATGCTCAAGCTGCTGGTGTCCACCGAGGACCTGACGCTGCTCGGCGTGCACATCTTCGGCTCCAACGCGACCGAACTGGTCCACATCGGCCAGGCCGTGATGGGGTGCGGCGGGACGGTGGAATACCTGGTCGACGCCGTCTTCAACTACCCGACCTTCTCGGAGGCCTACAAGGTCGCCGCGCTCGACGTGATGAACAAGCTGCGGGCGCTGAACCAGTTCAGACGCTAGGCGCTGCAGCCGTCGTCAGGGGCGCCGGTGGCGCGGTCCGCGGGACCGCCCTCCTGGGCTCGCTGATACAGCAGCTGGATCTGCACATCGAAGGGTGACGAGTACGACACGTCGTTGCCGCTGCAGCCACCGCCCTGCAGGCCGCCGACCACTCCCCTGACCTCGGTCGCCGACACCCACGGCGAGCCGCTGGTGCCGTCGACCAGGCCCGGGCAGCGCAGCGCCGGGAACCCGCGGTCGGGGCGTGATGTCGGCGCACTACAGCTGACCTGGTCCCCGCCGTCACCGAGCGGGTATCCCGTCACCGTGATCGGAACGTCGGGGCCCGGTGCGGCGCCGAGCACGAAGCCGCCGCCGGCGTGACGTTCCAGCGTCTCGGTCGTGGCCGCGCCGCCGTGGCTGACGCGGGCGATCGCGTAGTCGGCGGCCGGGTCCTGGCTGCGAACCCAGCGCGGGTCCAGGTACACCGCATCGATGTGCCAGAAGTCGCCGGGCACACCGCCGCGGTAACCGGGCGCGAACGTCGCGTCGAACGCCGCGTCGAGGCAGTGTGCGGCCGTGATGATCAGATTCCCGGCCAGCGAGTCGAGGACCGCGCCACTGCAGGTGTGCACGGAATCGCTGCCCAGGAACACCGCTCCGACGCGCGGATCGGGCCGGGGTCCCGGGACCACGGCCGCGCCGGCGGCGACCGTACCGGGGTCGCCGGCACGGGGATCGGCCTTGATCGCAGGCGGGCTGCACGCGGTGGCCAGCAGCGCGGCGAATGCGCTCACGGCCAGTCGGGTGCGAAGCATCTGTCCGATCTTGCCCGATACCGACGGCACGAGCAGCACCTGGTGCACCATGCGTACTGCGGGCCGACACCGGGAACAACACAAGAATGCGCGACACTTGTAGGAGACACATCCGGCGAGATGTGAACGCACGACGGCAAGGAGTGTGAAGGTGAGCGAGCACGACGGGAACGCGCGCAACGCGAGCGGCCAGCGGCCCGACAACAGCCGGGGCCAGCAGTATCAGCCCGAGCAGAGCGGTATGTACGAGCTGGAATTCCCCGCGCCCCAGTTGTCCGCCGCCGACGGCCGCGGACCGGTGATGGTGCACGCCCTCGAAGGCTTCTCCGATGCCGGTCACGCCATCCGGCTGGCCGCCGAGCACCTGAAGAACACGCTCGACACCGAACTGGTCGCGTCGTTCGCCATCGACGAACTGCTGGACTACCGGTCACGCCGGCCGCTGATGACGTTCACCACCGACCACTTCACCAAGTACGACGATCCCGAACTGAACCTGTACGCGCTGCACGACACCGCCGGGACGCCGTTCCTGCTGCTGGCCGGGATGGAGCCGGATCTGCGCTGGGAACGTTTCATCACGGCGGTGCGGCTGCTGTCCGAGCGGCTCGGGGTCCGGCAGATCATCGGGCTGGGCGCCATCCCGATGGCGGTCCCGCACACCCGCCCCGTCACCATGACGGCACACGCCGGCAACAAGGAGCTGATCGCCGATCACACGCCGTGGGTTGGCGAGGTACAGGTTCCGGCCAGCGTGTCGAACCTGTTGGAGTACCGGATGATTCAGCACGGCCACGAAGCTCTGGGCTTCACCGTGCATGTGCCGCACTACCTAGCGCAGACCGCGTATCCGCCCGCCGCCGAGGCGCTGCTGGGTGAGGTCTCCCGGATCGCGTCGCTGCAGATTCCGCTGCACGCGCTGTCGGAGGCGGGCGCCGAGGTGTACGCCAAGATCAGCGAGCAGGTGGAGGCCAGCGCCGAAGTCGCTCAAGTGGTCAGTGCACTGGAACAACAGTACGATTCGTTCGTCGCTGCTCAGGAAAATCGGTCGTTGCTGGCACGTGACGAGGAACTACCCAGCGGCGACGAACTCGGCGCACAGTTCGAGCAGTTCCTCGCCGAACAGTCCGGTGACGGATTCTCCGATCCCCAAGCCGGCGACGACGGCACTGTCGGCGACTGACCACGCGGTCGGCTTGGCCGACACCATGGGAAGGAGCTGGGACGATGTCCGATGGAAAGCCCAACCTGCACTCGGTGCGCGACGTGACGCCGCGGCTGGAGTACCGCACCATCCATGGTTACCGCCGCGCGTACCGGGTGGCGGGCTCGGGGCCGGCGATCCTGCTGATCCACGGCATCGGCGACAACTCCACCACGTGGGAAACCGTTCAGACGCGCCTCGCCCAGCGGTTCACCGTCATCGCCCCGGACCTGCTGGGCCACGGCCAGTCCGACAAGCCGCGCGCCGACTACTCGGTGGCGGCGTACGCCAACGGCATGCGGGACCTGCTCAGCGTGCTCGACATCGAACGCGTGACGGTCGTCGGCCATTCACTGGGCGGCGGCGTGGCCATGCAGTTCGCCTATCAGTTCCCGCAATTGGTCGATCGCCTGGTGCTGGTCGGTGCCGGCGGTGTCACCCGCGACGTGAACATCGCACTGCGGCTCGCGGCGCTGCCGCTGGGTACCGAAGCGCTGGCACTGTTGCGAATCCCGTTGGTACTGCCCGCCCTTCAGCTCGCCGGGCGGCTCGGCGGAGCGCTGCTCGGGTCGACCGGCCTGGGCCACGACCTGCCGAACATGCTGCGCATCCTCAACGACCTGCCCGAACCCAAGGCCTCGTCCGCCTTCGCCCGGACCCTGCGCGCCGTGGTCGACTGGCGCGGCCAGGTGGTCACGATGCTGGACCGATGTTATTTGACCGAAGCCATTCCGGTGCAATTGGTTTGGGGCACGCAGGATGCCGTCATCCCGGCCGCCCACGGAGAACTCGCCCACGCCGCGATGCCGGGCTCCCGGCTCGAGTTCTTCGACAACTCAGGACATTTCCCGTTTCACGACGACCCCGACCGGTTCGTGAAACTCATCGAGGAATTCATCGACACGACGGCGCCGTCGGTCTACGACCGTGATGCGCTGCGCGGACTCCTGCAGACCGGCGTCACCGCGAAGTCGATCGACGCCCCGCAAGATACGAAGTATGCGGTTCTCGACGCCATGGAGACCGACGAGCGCAGCGCGACCTAGCTGCCGTCAGCCCGACGACGTCACACCGCGGTGCGCCCGCAGCGCCTCGATTTCGCGTTCGAAGTCCTCCGCGGACGAGAAAGAGCGGTACACCGACGCGAACCGCAGATAGGCGACCTCATCGAGGTCACGCAGAGGACCGAGGATCGCCAACCCGACCTCATGGCTCGGCACTTCGGGAGATCCGGTGGCCCGCACCGCATCTTCGACCTTCTGCGCCAACTGGTTCAGGGCATCGTCGTCGACCTGCCGCCCCTGGCAGGCGCGCCGTACGCCCTTGATCACCTTGTCCCGGCTGAACGGTTCGGTGACGCCGCTGCGTTTGACCACCGCGACGACTGCGGTCTCCACCGTGGTGAACCGGCGACCGCACTCGGGGCATGACCGGCGACGCCGAATCGCCTGCCCTTCGTCAGCTTCTCGTGAATCGACCACACGCGAGTTCGGATGCCGGCAGAACGGACAGTGCATCACCGCTCCTTCGCCGCACCGACAATCGACCGTTTCGAACGGTCTCGAGCCTACCCGTGCCGCTCTGACGCGGCCGGGCGCCGTGCCGATCGACGCGCGCACGGACTGTCCTCAGCCGACCGGCGCGATCAGCGTCTGCCCGGCGTTCAGGGCCACCGACGGCAGCTTGTTCAGCTCCTTGATGCGGTCGACGACGGCACTGACCGGCGCGTCGGGCGCCACCCGCCGCGCGACCTGCTGAATCGACTCCCCCGTCTGCACCCGGACCACCGCGAGCTGCGCGGGCACGGAGGCCGTCGAAGAAGTCGGCTGGACCGCCTCACCGAACTGCGCCACCAGACCCAGCCACACCGTGATCCCGGCCGCGACCAGGGCCAGCATCACCGTGGTCAACGGGGTGATCGGATTGCGGCGGTGCGAGGCACGCGACGTCAGCACGCCCGTACCCCGGTGCCGGAAGGCCGCGCCCGAGGGGCGCGCGCCGGCCGGCCGCAGCCGGGCCTGGCGGTGCCGGTTGACATCTGAACGCCGAGGCACGGTGCGGACGACGACGTCGGTCGGGTATTCGCGGGTGATGACGGTCATGTCGGTTCCTCTCAGGAGTTCGTACATAGGTTCGATCGCTCTTGTGTTCGACTATATCGCCCAAATGTTCGAACGGTAGAACATGTGATCGAACTGTTGCGAACGATACGACCACCCACCGACAAGTTCCGTTCCCCGACTCCGCCACCCCTTTCACGACGTCACCACCGGGTCACGCCCGCGACACGCCGAGCCGCCCGATCTCGAACACATGTTTGATGAATCGGGTGCGCTGGGCTAGATTCGTCTCCATGAGCGACAGCACCGATACCCCGGACACACAGGCAGGCGGACGGTCCAGCAGCCTCACCGAGCGCCAGCGGACCATCCTCGATGTCATCCGCACCTCGGTCACCACGCGCGGTTATCCGCCCAGCATCCGGGAGATCGGTGACGCCGTCGGTCTCACCTCGACGTCGTCGGTGGCCCACCAGCTGCGCACCTTGGAGAAGAAGGGCTACCTGCGCCGTGATCCGAACCGCCCGCGCGCGGTGGACGTGCGCGGCGCGGACGATTCGACCGGAGCCACCATCACCACCGATGTCGCCGGTTCGGACGCGCTGCCCGAGCCGACCTTCGTCCCGGTGCTCGGCCGGATCGCGGCCGGTGGCCCGATCCTGGCCGAAGAGGCCGTCGAAGACGTCTTCCCGCTCCCCCGCGAGCTCGTGGGCGAGGGCTCGTTGTTCCTGCTGAAGGTCGTCGGCGAGTCGATGATCGACGCCGCGATCTGCGACGGCGACTGGGTCGTCGTGCGGCAGCAGAATGTGGCCGACAACGGCGACATCGTCGCGGCGATGATCGACGGCGAGGCCACGGTGAAGACCTTCAAGCGCACGAAGGGCCAGGTGTGGCTGATGCCGCACAACCCGGCGTTCGATCCGATCCCGGGCAACGACGCGGTCGTGCTCGGCAAGGTCGTGACCGTCATCCGCAAGATCTGACGCCCGCCAGACCTACAGATGAGCCCCGCTGCAGTCGCTCGCAGCGGGGCTCAGTCGTGACTCCGGTCAGCCGCGGATGAACCCGTTGGTGACCGCGAATTCCTCACTGGCAAACCAGATTTGGACAGGGGCCTCGGCATATCCGGGAGATCCCGGCACCCAGTACAAACCCGACTCCGTGTTGGCCTTGATGTCATAGCCCTCGGGCGGCTCGGCACCGGTGGCCACACGGAACGACATCTGGGCGGTCTCGGGTTCCTCGGCCCCCAGCGCATGGTGTCTGCCGCTGGCGGGACCGGCCACCACCGTCTCCTCCGGCGGTGTCGCGACCGCAGGCGGCTCGTTCACAGGAGGCTCGTCCACGGGCGTCTCGGTGGCCGGTTCCGCTGCCGGGGTCTCGGCCGCCTCGACCTCGGGGGCCTGTTCGTGCGGCTCGGGCGCGCGCTCGTCACCGGCCTGGGAGTCGGCGTCCCGGCCGTCGGCCGGCGCTGCCCAGACGCGGTCGCCGGGGTCCCGGGGCCGTAGGCCCGCGAAGCCCGCCAACCCGGCCGCGGTGAGGCCTGCCGCCGCACCGCCGCGACGCAGGGCGTCGGGCAGTTGCACCGATGTCGTCGGCTCGTCGGCGGATTCGTCGGCGTCCGGCTCCGGCTCCGGCTCGGTGGGCTCGGCCGCGTCCACCGGCTGGGCCTCGGCTTCGGCCTGCGCCTCGGGCACCTCCTCGGACCGCTCACCCTCGGCCGTCTCGGCCGGCGTTTCAGTGGGCTGTTCGGCCGTGAAATCCGGGTACACCGTCGGCGCGGTGTCGATGACATCAGGGTTGCTCTGGAACGCGGGGCCGCCGTGCGGGTTGTCGAACTGCTGGTCCTCGGCCGCGTACTCGTCGCCGTACTCGCTGTCGGCGCCGCCATCGGCATACTGCGGGTCGCCGTACTCGCCGTCGCCGAACTCGTGGTCGTCGTAGTCGTACGCGTCCTGGTCGTCGATGGCGTCCTGACCGGCATTCCGCCGGCGCCGCAGCAGTGCCGCGATCACGATGCCGACCACCACCAGCAACAGCGGGATGATCGCCAGCAGCCACCACCAGTGGAACTGGTACCACTTGCCGGACTCATCGGCCTGCGAGGTCACGCCACCCGGCAGATCGACACTGGGCACCTGGAGGCCGCTCAGTTGCGACGCCAGCTCGGCGGGCTCGGTGCTGAACGCCCGGGTGGACTTGTTCCACGAGATCGAACCGCCGGTGAACTTCTGGCTGACGACGTCGCCCTTCCAGGACTCGTCGGCCGTGGGTACGCCGAGCTTGCCGGTGGCGCCGCCGAGCTTGTCCCACGCCGCGTTCATCGCGCCACGGACGACGAACGCGCCGTGCTCGGGCGTCCAGAAGATCGCCGGGTTGTCGGCTGCGGCGAAGGTGGCGATCCGGCTCGTCGGGGAAATGCCGCCGTCGGTCTCGTTGCTCGCCGGGAAGCCGAGATCGCCCTGCGGTCCGCCGGCCGCGCGGTACTTGGCCAGCACATCGCCGGTGATCGCGTGCGCCCCGGTTGCCGGCGAATAGAAGATGGTGCCGCCGGCGAAGTTCTGTGCCACGCCGTCGCCGACCTTGTACTGGGCCCCCTGCTCGTCGCCCAGCGTGCCCTGCGGCCCGCCGGCCGCCCGGCGCGCCGCGGCGATGGCCGTCGTCGCGTCGCCCGGCACGTCCAGCCCGGTCAGTTGGCCTGCCAGGTCAGCGGGCGTGGTGGTGAACGTCTTGGTCTTGGCGTTCCAGCTCACCTCACCGCCGGTGAAGGGCTGGGTGACGACGTCGCCCTTCCAGGACTCGTCGGCCGTGGGTACGCCGAGGGTGCCCGCCGAACCGCCCAGCTTGTCCCAGGCGGCGTTGATGGCGCCGCGAACCACCCAGGCGCCATTGTCGGGCGTCCAGAAGATGACCGGCTTGTCGGCCGCGCTGAACGTGCTGTTCCGGCTGTCGGTGGCCTTGCCCGCACCCTCGTCGATGGTCGGGAAGCCGAGATCGCTGTCGGCAGCGCCGCCCAGCGCCTGGTACTTGTCGAGAATCGCGCCGTAGATGAGATGAGCGCCGGTGCTCTCGCTGAAATAGATCTTTCCGCCCGCGAAGTTCTGCGCGAACCCCGCGCCGACCTGGTAGACGTCGCCGTCCTTGGCGCCCAGCTCACCTGTGTCACCGCCCGCGGCATCCCAGGTGTGGGATATCGCCGCGTCGGCGTCGCTTTCCGGTGTCGCAAATGCCGTCGGCGCCATGAGCAATGCCACCGCGACAGAAAGGGCACCGATACCAGCCCATCCGCCGCGGGTTCGCAGCCCGGTCATCGAATTCCTCCCGCGGTCGGCAAAACTCCGGACACAATTCCGTCAGACAAACTCTCTTGATCGAGAGATTCTGTCAACTTTGCTTCAGTTCATGCCCATAGTGCGGGATATCCGGCGGTGACGCACCAGTGTGTCGCGGATCGATTTGCGAATAAATTCCGCATGGTCAATTAGTTAAACGCCCAATCCGCGCCCGATGATCTCCTTCATGATCTCGGTGGTGCCGCCGTAGATGGTCTGGATCCGCGAGTCCAGGAATGCCCGCGCAATGGGATATTCGCGCATATAGCCGTAGCCGCCGTGCAACTGCAGGCAGCGGTCCACCAGCCGGACCTGCGCCTCCGTCGAATACCATTTGGCCATCGCCGCCTGGTCGATTGTCAGCTTTCGATCGAGATGCAGGCGAATGAACTCGTCGACCATGATTCGGACGGCCGTGGCCTCGGTCGCCAGTTCCGCCAACACGAATCGACTGTTCTGGAAGCTGCCGATCGGCTTGCCGAACGCCTTACGCTCCTTGGCGTATTGCAATGTCGATTCCAGCACCGCCTCCATCGCCGCAGCAGCCATCACGGCGATGGAAATGCGCTCCTGGGGCAGGTTCTGCATCAGATAGACGAATCCCATGCCCTCGACGCCGAGCAGATTCTCGACCGGGACTTTGACATCGGTGAACGACAATTCCGCGGTGTCCTGCGCGTCGAGGCCGATCTTGTCGAGGTGACGGCCGCGTTCGAAACCCGCCATGCCACGCTCGACCACCAGCAGGCTGAAGCCCTGTGCGCCCTTGTCCGGATCGGTCTGTGCGACGACGATCACCAGGTCGGCGTGAATACCGTTGGTGATGAACGTTTTCGAGCCGTTGAGCACGTAGTGGTCACCGTCCCTGACCGCGCGGGTCTTGATGCCCTGCAGGTCACTGCCGGTGCCCGGCTCCGTCATCGCGATGGCGCAGATCAGTTCGCCACTGCAGAACCCGGGCAGCCAGCGCTGCTTCTGCTCGTCGTTGGCCAGCTCCAGCAGATACGGCGCGATGACGTCGTTCTGCAGCGTGAAGCCCAGACCGCTGTGGCGTCCCGCCGCGGTCTCCTCGCTGACGATGACGTTGTAACGGAAGTCCGGGTTCCCGCCGCCGCCGTACTCCTCCGGCACGGCCATGCCGAGAAAGCCCTGCTTACCCGCCTCGCGCCAGACCTCGCGGTCGACGATCTTGGCCTTCTCCCATTCCTCGCGGTAGGGCTCGGCGTGCCGGTCGAGGAACGCGCGGTACGACTCCCGGAACAACTCGTGCTCAGGTTCGAACAACGTGCGGTCGTACTTGATGACACCCATGCGAGACCTCCGGTACTGGATAAGTTTGCACCAACTTATCCCAACCGGACGGTTGGTTGTGAGCGGGCCCACACCCGGCGCGTCGCCGGGCACGAACTACCGCGACTGGCTACGTCCCGACTGGCTACGTCCCGACTGCGAACGGCCCGACTGCGACTGCGCACGACCCGACTGCGCACGCCCGGGCGCCTGCAGACCGCCCGTGCTGCGGCGGCGGCGACGCTGCGCCTGACCCGCGGTGGCCGTCTTGGCCGGCCGGTTTCCGCCGCGAGGCGCGGGCGCCTCCTTGGGTGCGGGCGCGCGGTACGGCGCGATCTCGCCGACCAGCGCCTGCACCGACGCAGAATCGGCGACGACCTCCTGCGGACGGGCGGTGATACCGGCCTTGCGCAGCAGCTGCTGGGCGTCCTTGCGCTGCTCGGGCAGCACGACGGTGACGACGTCGCCGGCGCTCCCGGCTCGGGCCGTACGGCCCGAGCGGTGCAGGTATGCCTTGTGCTCGGCGGGCGGGTCCACATGGACCACGAGTTCGACCTCGTCGACGTGGACACCGCGCGCGGCGATGTCGGTGGCGACGAGGACGCGCGCCTCTCCCGAGCTGAATGCGGCCAGGTTGCGGTCGCGCGCCGGCTGGGACAGGTTGCCGTGCAGGTCGACCGACGGCACGCCGGCCTCGGTGAGCTGCCGGGCCAGCTTGCGGGCCTGGTGCTTGGTGCGCATGAACAGGATGCGCCGGCCGGTGCCCGACGCCAGCCGCTGCACCAGGTCGCGCTTCTCCGCCGCACCGGCGACGTGGAACACATGGTGGGTCATGGCCGGCGGCGGCGCGTCGATCTCGTCGACCGAGTGGGTGATCGGGTCGGACAGGAAGCGCCGCACCAGCTTGTCGACGCCGTTGTCGAGCGTCGCCGAGAACAGCAGCCGCTGACCGCCGGCAGGGGTGGCCGCGAGAATTCGGGTGACACCCGGCAGGAAGCCGAGGTCGGCCATGTGGTCGGCCTCGTCCAGCACGGTGATCTGCACGGCGTCGAGGCTCACCAGCTTCTGCTTCATGAGGTCTTCGAGACGGCCCGGGCAGGCGATGACGATGTCGACGCCCGCCTGCAGCGCCGCCACCTGACGGTTCTGCGACACGCCACCGAAGATGGTGGTGACGTTCAGCCCGACTGCGCTGGCCAGCGGTTCGACGGTCGCGGCGATCTGGGTGGCAAGCTCGCGGGTCGGGGCCAGCACCAGACCGGTGGGACGCGACGGGCGTCGCGCGGCGCCGGCCAGCCGCGCCACGAGCGGAATGGAGAAGGCCAGCGTCTTGCCGCTGCCCGTGCGGCCGCGGCCGAGCACGTCCCGGCCCGCGAGGGTGTCGGGCAGGGTGCTGACCTGGATCGGGAAGGGCGCGGCGATACCGCGTCCGGCGAGCGAGGCGACGAGCGCCTCGGGAACGCCGAGCTCGGCGAACGACGATGATTGTTCTGCGGACATGAGGGATTACAGCCTTTCAGGCACGGTGGGTCGACAATGCCGGCGGCAATATCGGTCGCCGCGAGAAATGCTGGTGCAGAGGGAACTGAAGGCTCTCAGCCGTTCCACGACGTGATCGGCGGCCATGACCTGCGAAGGTGCGCAGCCGATGTTGGTCAAAGCCTAGTGCCGAACGAGTCGCCTGCGGACGACCGCCTATTGCCCCGCCCCGCCCGCGGCGCCAAACACCTTGCCCCGCAAGCGGTATCGCCGCGGTGTGATTTCACCCACGGTCGACCGGTACGGGCGTACCGGAGAATCGACACGCTCGACAAATTTTCGGCAAACACCGGATACCGGCAAGGTCACAGTGCGACGATGCGGAACGGGTGCCGATGACCGGATCGGCGACGTCGAAAGGGGGCGAGGGATGCGCACACTCGGACGCACGATTCCCGCAACGCTGGCCGTGATGCTGACGGTGCTCGGCACGGTCCTGCTCGGCGTGGTGTCGATGGTCACGGCCGCGTTCACCCTCGCCGCGACCGCGCTGATAGTCCCGGGCACCGGCACACCCAACGCCAACATCGTGCCCGGCTACCGGGAGAACGCGGACACCTACTACATCGCACCGTTCAACCCGGCGTGCACGCTTCAGAACAACTGCAACCTGCAGGGCATCAACTATCCCGCCCAGTTCTGGCCGATCCCGCTGCCCGGCTGGGGCGGACTGTCCGGCGCCAAGTGGAACGACTCGACGGGCCAGGGCATCCAAGCTCTGGATACGGCGCTACAGCTGGCCCTGCCGACAGCGACGCCCCAGAATCCCGTCATCATCTTCGGCTACTCCCAGGGCGGCAACATCGTCAGCCGTGAGAAGGCCACGCTGTCGGGTCTGACCGACGCGCAGAAGGCAGCGCTGTCCTTCGTCATGATCGGCAACACCAACCGGCCCAACGGCGGCCTGTTCGAACGACTGGCCTTCCTGGGCACCGTGCCGATCTGGGACGTCACCTTCGGCCTGCCGGCACCCACCAACACCGGCATCAAGACCACCGACATCGCGTTCGAGTACGACGGCGTCGCCGACTTCCCGCTGTACCCGATCAACCTGCTCGCCGACCTCAATGCCATCGCCGGTTTCTGGTACACCCACGGCACCTATCTGGCACCGAACGCGAACAGCGACGTCGGCGAAATCCCCGATCTCGAGTACACGCCGGCCGAACTGGAGGCGGCCCTCACCGACCCCAAGAACCAGACCACATACGGCGACACCACGTACATCACGATCCCGACCAAGACCCTGCCGATCGTGCGGCCGTTCCTGGAGTTCGGCGGCTTCACCCACACCAGCTTCATCATCAAGCCGCTGGTCGACCTCGTCTCACCGGTACTGCGCGTGCTCATCGACACCGGCTACGACCGCAGCCTCAGCCCCGGCGTCCCGGCACCGTTCCGATTGATCCCGCTGCTCAACCCGATCACGCTGACGCAGGACCTGATCAACGCGGCCGGCGCGGGCGTCAAGGCCGCGATCAGCGACATCACCGGCGGCAAGGTGCAGCTTCCGATCGCCGCGACCACCCCCGCCCCGACCCCGGCGACGGTGGCGGCCCGCAACGTGTCGAGCACACCGACGGCGGTGTCCGCCACGCCGACCGGTGACACCAAGGTCGCGCCCGTCACGGCACCGAAGGTGACGACGACGGCCGATACCAAGGACACCGATACCAAGGACACCGACACCAAGACCCCGGACACCAAGGTGACCGACCCGGAGACCCCGGACACCAAGGTGACCGACAAGACCCCCGACACGACCGGCCCGAAGCAGGACCCGAAGCCCGGCACCGATCAGGGCCCGGCCAAGGACGGCCAGACCTCGGCCGGCGAGAAGGGTGGCGACAAGGCCACTGACAAGGGCGACAAGGCCACCGACAAGAACTCGGACAAGGCCAAGAAGCCGAAGAAGGACAAGAAGGTCAAGACCCCCAAGGCCGTGAAGCCGGCTGCCGACAAGGCCGACAAGCCGGCCAAGGCTGCCGCCTGATCAGGCGGTGGCGAACTCGCCGAGGCTGGCGGCCAGGGCCATCGGCACCCAGCCCTTGATCCGGGTGCCGTCGGCGGTGTGCTCGGTGGCCTCGACACGACCTTCGGCGTGCACCCGGGCCACGAGGTCGCCCCGCTCGTAGGGAATGGTCACGTCGACGGCCGCGTCGGTCGGCTCGACCAGCTCGCACATGCGCAGCCGCAGCCGGTCCAGCCCCTCACCGGTGTGCGCGGACACGAACACGGCGTCCGGCAACGCGCGCCGCAGGTGGGCCAGCGACAGATCCCCGGCGGCGTCGATCTTGTTGACCACCAACAACTCTCGTGGAGCAGTGATGTCGTACTCGGCGACGACTTCGCCGACGACCTTGCGTACCGCGTTGATCTGCGCCAGCGGATCGGCGTCGGAGCCGTCGACCACGTGCACGAGCAGGTCGGCGTCGACGACCTCCTCCAGCGTCGACCGGAACGCCTCGACCAGCTGGGTCGGCAGGTGCCGCACGAACCCGACGGTGTCGGTCAGGGTGAAGGGCCGGCCGTCGTCCAACTGTCCACGGCGCGTCGTCGGTTCGAGGGTGGCGAACAGCGCGTTCTGCACCAGCACGCCCGCGCCGGTGAGGGCGTTCAGCAGGCTGGACTTGCCCGCATTGGTGTAGCCGACGATCGCGACGGACGGGGTGTCGCTGACCCGGCGGCTGTGCCGCTGGGTGTCGCGAATCTTCTTCATGTCCTTGATCTCGCGGCGCAGCTTGGCCATCCGCTCGCGGATCCGTCGCCGGTCGGTCTCGATCTTGGTTTCACCGGGACCACGGGTACCCACGCCGCCACCGGCACCACCGGCACGACCACCGGCCTGCCGGGACATCGACTCACCCCAGCCGCGCAGGCGCGGCAGCATGTACTCCATCTGGGCCAGCGACACCTGGGCCTTGCCCTCGCGGCTGGTGGCGTGCTGGGCGAAGATGTCGAGGATCAGCGCGGTGCGGTCGATGACCTTGACCTTCACCACCTTTTCCAGCGAGTTCAGCTGCGCGGGGCTCAGTTCACCGTCACAGATGACGGTGTCGGCGCCGGTGGCGAGCACGATCTCGCGCAACTCCTGGGCCTTGCCGGAGCCGATGTACGTCGAGGCGTCCGGTTTGTCGCGGCGCTGGATGAGGCCTTCGAGCACCTCGGAGCCGGCGGTCTCGGCGAGCGCGGCGAGTTCGGCGAGGCTGTTGTCGGCGTCGGCCGACGTACCGTCGGTCCAGACACCGACCAGCACCACGCGTTCGAGGCGCAGCTGGCGGTATTCGACTTCGGAGATGTCGGCCAGTTCGGTCGACAGACCGGCAACGCGGCGCAGTGCCGCCCGGTCTTCGAGGGCTAGTTCACCGACGCTGGGTGTTTCGGGATAGGTCATAGGTAGTTATCGATGGTGCCCGCAAAGTCAGCGGGCCGCATCTGAATTTCCTTCGTTCTCGTGCCACCATTCGGCGGCCAGTTCGCCGTGCGCCAGCAGCACCGACGGCCCACGCAGGTAGCTGGTGTCCGCGGTGATGGTCACGCTGACCTCGCCGCCGGGGATCACCACCCGCAGGCTGCCGGTGTCCGCGCCGGTGTGGTTCAGTGCTGCCAACGTCGCAGCGACCGTTCCGGTTCCACAGGAGCGGGTTTCGCCCACGCCGCGCTCGTGCACCCGCATGGCCACCACCCCGTTGGCGGGCGCGGTCAGCACCTCGACGTTGACGCCCTCGGGGAACTGGTCGGCGTCGAAGGACACCGGCGCCGCGATGTCCAGCGCGGTGAGCCCGGCCATGTTCAGCGCCGGATCGACGCACGCCAGGTGCGGGTTGCCGACGTCGACGGCCAGGCCCTCGAAGGTCCGGCCGGCGATGACCGCCTTGCCGTGCCCGTACGAACGGGCCTTGCCCATCTCGACGGTGACCTCGGCGTTGACCGCGTCGGCGCCGTGCAGGGTCACCGGACGCGGCCCGGCCAGGGAACCGACCACGAATTCGTCACGGTGCTCGAGCCCGGAGGCGCGCAGGTAGTGCGCGAAGACACGGACGCCGTTGCCGCACATCTGGGCGATGGAGCCGTCGGCGTTGCGGTAGTCCATGTACCAGTCGTCGGCGGCCACGCCGTCGGGCAGGCGGTCGAACACGCCGGCCTCCTGTGCGGCCCCGGCCTTGGTGACCCGCAGCAGGCCGTCGGCCCCCAGTCCGCGGCGCCGGTCGCACAACGCGGCGATGACCGAGGGGGTCAGCTTCAGTTCGGCGTCGACATCGGGCAGCACCACGAAGTCGTTCTGGGTGCCGTGCCCTTTCGAAAACCGCACAGCTTCAGGATACGTGGCGCCACCGACGCGCCACCTCGGCTGCGTTGTCCGGAGCGTCACCGGCCAGCCAGACGATCCGGTGATCGCGCCGGAACCACGACCGCTGCCGGCGCACGTAGCGCCGGGTGCCGATGAACGTCCGCTCCTTGGCTTCTGCCATCGCGGCATCGGCCGTAGCGGGGTCGCCCCCGGCGTCCAGCGCCGCCAGCACCTGCGCGTAGCCCAGGGCCCGGGCCGCCGTCACTCCGTCGCGCAGGCCGCGGGCACGCAGCGCCACCACCTCCTCGACCAGCCCGGAGGCGAACATCAAGTCGGTACGGCGCTGCAGCCGGTCATCGAGAACCTCTGTGTCCCAGTCCAATCCGACGATCAGGGTGTCCCAGCGCGGGGCCCCGATCTGTGGCGCCGACGCCGCGAACGGCTGCCCGGTGAGTTCGACGACCTCGAGCGCCCGCACGATGCGCCGGCCGTCGGTGTTCAGGATCGACGCGGCGGCCTCGGGGTCGACGCGCGCCAGCTCGCCGTGCAGGGCGGTGACCCCGACCTCGGCCAGCCGGTCCTCCCACCGGGCCCGCACCGCGGGATCGGTCGCCGGGAACGACCATTCGTCGAGCAGTGCCTGGATGTACATCATCGATCCGCCGACGATCACCGGCACGGCGCCGCGAGCGGCGATGTCCTCGATGTCGGCCGCGGCGGCCGCCTGGTACTTCGCGACGGTCGCGTTGTCGGTGACCTCGAGGACGTCGAGCTGGTGGTGCACGATGCCGCGCCGCTCGGGCACCGTCAGCTTGGCGGTGCCGATGTCCATGCCGCGGTAGAGCTGCATGGCGTCGGCGTTCACGATCTCGCCGCCCAGCTGTTCGGCGAGGTCGAGTGCCAGGGCCGACTTGCCGGTGCCGGTGGGGCCGACGACCGCGATGGGCCTCACTGCGCGGTCCAGGTACCGACGAAGTAGCCGACGCCGTAGGGCGCGCCGCGATACAGCTCCGTCGCTTTCGGGTCGGGTCCGGCCAGCCCGGCCAGCACCTGGTAGGCGACGCGGCCGAGGACGCCGGACAGCCCCGCGATCGCCGCCACGTCACCGGTGGCCAACGCGTCATCCCACTGTGCTTGTCGCGCAACGGAATCCGGATCGAAGCCGCCGGGCGCCGCGGCCGTCAGGGTGTTCGCGCCGTCGGCGACCACCAGCACGCCGACGGGGTCAGCGACCGCGTCCAGCTCCGCGCGCAGGGCACGGCCGCGCTCCAGCGCGATGTCCGACGCCAGACCGTCGGCGAAAACCCGCACGTCGACGGTCGCTCCCGCGTCGACACTCCCCCGCAGCCAGCCGGCGATCAGCGCGCACAGCGGCAGAGGCCGTACCTCCCCGTCCGCGGCCGGCGTGAACGTCACCCGGACGTCTGCGCCGTAACCGGCGAAGGTGCCGACCGCGTCGCCGGGCACCCGGCCATCCTCCGGACCGACGCCGACCGCCACCCAACGCGACGGCAGGTCCTGCACCGCCCCGCGCACGGCCGCCGTCAGGTCGGCCAGTTCGACCGCCGCGCCGGACGCCAGCTCAGGCACCAGAATGGGGGCCGACGGGACGATGGCGATATGTGTCAGGCCGGCGCTACGCACGCGTCCACGCTAACGAGTCCGGCAAACGCCTGCGCAGACGGCGGGTCGACCTGTTTGAATAGCGTGCGAGTACCAGATGACGGCGCCGCGTCGCGCGGCAGAAGCGTGGGTCACCCACGCGCGGGCATGAGGAGCACGAGATGACCACCACCGAACCCGGCAACACCCCGAAACCGACTCCTCGGCCCGGTCCGCCGCGCCCCGGTCCCAAACCGAGCGCCATCCCGCACCACCCTCCGGCGCCACCTGTGGCTGCCGCGCCGACGTGCGATCCGCACCGCTTCGGCCGCGTCGACGACGACGGCACGGTATGGCTCATCACCGCCGCCGGCGAGCGCAAGATCGCGTCGTGGCAGGCGGGCGACGCGGAGGCCGCGTACGCCCACTTCGGCCGCCGGTACGACGACCTGAGCACCGAGGTGGCGCTGCTGGAGCACCGGCTCGGTAGCGGTAGTGGCGACGCCCGCAAGATCAAGTCGGCCGCCGCGACGCTGCTGGAATCGCTGCCGGAGGCCTCGGTACTGGGCGATGTCGATGCCCTGAGTGCCCGGCTGAGCACCATCGTCGAGCAGGCGGGCGCCAGCGCGCAGGAGGAGCGGGCCAAGCGCGACGAGCACCGGGCCGCCCAGACTGCCCGCAAGGAAGCCCTGGCCGCCGAGGCCGAGGAGATCGGCGCCAACTCCACACAGTGGAAGGCCGGCGGCGACCGGCTGCGCGCGATCCTCGACGAGTGGCGGACCATCACCGGCCTGGACCGCAAGGTCGACGACGCGCTGTGGAAGCGCTACTCGGCGGCCCGCGAGGCGTTCAACCGGCGCCGGGGCTCGCACTTCGCCGAGCTCGATCGCGAGCGGGTCGGCGTCCGTCAGGCCAAGGAGGCGCTGTGTGAACGCGCCGAGGCGCTGTCCAGCTCCACGGACTGGGGCGCCACCTCCGCGACATTCCGCGATCTGCTGACGCAGTGGAAGGCCGCGGGCCGCGCCGCCAAGGACGTCGACGACGCCCTGTGGAAGCGGTTCAAGGCCGCCCAGGACACGTTCTTCAGCGCCCGCAACGCGGTCAACGCCGAGAAGGACGCCGAGTTCAACGCCAACGCCGACGCCAAGGCCGAGCTGCTGGCCGAGGCCGAGAAGATCGACATCAGCGATGTCGAGGCCGCGCGCGCGGCATTCCGGGCCATCGGCGACAAGTGGGACGCCATCGGCAAGGCTTCACGCGACCGCACCGCGGAGCTGGAGCGCCGGCTGCGGGCCGTCGAGAAGAAGATCCGCGACGCCGCGCAGAGCGGCTGGAGCGACCCGGAGGCGCAGGCCCGGGCCGACCAGTTCCGCGAGCGCGCCGAGCAGTTCGAGCGTCAGGCCGAGAAGGCCGAGGCCGCCGGCAAGACGAAGGATGCCGAGAAGGCGCGGGCCAGTGCGGCGCAGTGGCGTGAGTGGGCCGACGCGGCTTCCGCCGCGATCAAGAAGTAGGTTCGTCCGGGCCGTCGAGCAGCCCGCGTTTCTGCTGCTCGGCGGTCGATTCGCGGCGCTGCGCCTCGGCGGCCAGCTGCACCGCGGTGCGTGACCACACCACGCGGGCCCAGTGGAACGTCAGCAGGATGACGGCGATCCATGCCAGGTAGAGCCCGAATCCGGGTCCCGGGTAGGGCTTGACGACGGTGTTGCGCGACCAGATGGCCAGCATCCCGAGGAAGCACGACACGGCGGAGCCGGCCAGCGCGATCCAGGCCAGGCCCCAGCGGCGGGTCAGCAGCGCCAGCATCGAGAAGCCGACGCTGAAGACCAGGATCAGCCAGACGAACACCCGCGACGGCAGCAGAATCTTGGCGTCCAGGGCGGCCTGATCGCCGAGCAGGACGTCGAAGCCCTTGACGCCACCGGTGTGCGGCAGCACAAACGACAGCAGGATGACGAAAACGCAGATCGCCACGACCATGGCGCGGCCGCCCGGGTCGATCTCCCGGGCGATGCGCTGCTCGGCGGCGTCGATGTCGTCCTTGAATTCCTCGAATTCGCCGTTCGCGCCGCCGTTGGGCTGTCCGGGCTTGGTGTCGTTCATCGTGAACATCCCTGCTCTACGGGCGTGACGGGGGGCGCGCCGATCTGCGGCATGCCCAGCCCGACGCCGGTGGTGGGTTTGCGGCCCGCGGCGTGCGCGTCGCCCGCGCGGGTGCGGCGGTGGCTGATGATCGGCGTGTCGGCGATCAGGTGGTGCGGGGCGGCACCGGTGACGGTCGTGGCGACGATGTCGCCGGGACGGATGTCGGCGTCACCCGGGGTGAAGTGCACGAGCCGGCCGTCGCGCGCACGGCCCGACATTCTCTCGGTCGCGGAATCCTTGCGGCCTTCGCCGGTGGCCACCAGCAGCTCGACCTCACGGCCGACCTGTGCCAGGTTCTCCTCCCAGGAGATGCGCTCCTGCAGCTCGATGAGCCGCATATACCGTTCGGACACAACCTCTTTCGGAAGCTGGTCGGGCAGCTCGGCGGCCGGGGTACCAGGCCGCTTGGAGTACTGGAACGTGAAGGCGCTGGAGAACCGGGCGCGTTCGACGACGTCGAGGGTGGCCTGGAAGTCCTCTTCGGTCTCCCCGGGGAACCCGACGATGATGTCGGTGGTGATGGCCGCATGCGGGATCGCGGCACGCACCCGTTCGATGATGCCGAGGTACTTCTCGGCGCGGTAGGAGCGGCGCATCTCCTTGAGGATGCGGTCCGATCCCGACTGCAGCGGCATGTGCAGCGTCGGGCAGATGTTCGGGGTGGCCGCCATGGCTTCGATGACGTCGTCGGTGAACTCGGCGGGGTGCGGCGAGGTGAACCGGACCCGCTCGAGGCCCTCGATGTCGCCGCAGGCGCGCAGCAGTTTGGCGAACGCGCCGCGGTCGCGCTCGATGTCGGTCCAGGCGTCCGGATTTTCGCGGAGTCGTTCGTCCTGCGAGAACGAAACGCCATACGCGTTGACGTTCTGGCCCAGCAGCGTGATCTCCAGGACGCCCTGGTCCACGAGGGACTTCACCTCGGCGAGGATGTCGCCGGGACGCCGGTCGACTTCCTTGCCGCGCAGCGACGGCACGATGCAGAACGTGCAGGTGTTGTTGCAGCCCACCGAGATGGAAACCCAAGCGGCGTAAGAAGATTCGCGCGTGGCCGGCAGCGCCGAGGGGAACTCCTGAAGGGCCTCGACGATCTCGACCTGGGCTTCGCGGTTGTGGCGGGCGCGTTCCAGCAGCACCGGCAGTGAGCCGATGTTGTGCGTGCCGAACACCACGTCGACCCACGGCGCCTTGCTCAGCACCGTGTCGCGGTCCTTCTGCGCCAGGCAGCCGCCGACGGCGATCTGCATGTTCGGGTCGGCTTCCTTGCGCGGCGCCAGGTGGCTGATGTTGCCGTAGAGCTTGTTGTCGGCGTTCTCTCGCACCGCGCAGGTGTTGAAGACCACGACGTCGGCGTCGGTGCCGTCCTCGGCACGCCGGTATCCGGCGTCTTCGAGCAGGCCGGCGAGCCGCTCGGAATCGTGGACGTTCATCTGACACCCGTAGGTGCGGACCTGGTAGGTGCGTCCCGCGCCGGAACCCGTAGCGGACTCCGTGGCGTCAGCTTCCACGTCCGGAGTCGCTGTCGAAATCACGTGCCAATCGTACGGGCGGCGCGATTTATACCAAATTTGCCGAAGGGTTTCCGGGTTTCTGTGACTGATCCGCGCGCCGTGGCTTACCTGGGTAGTGTCTGTGCGCATGGTCACCGGCGAGTCACCTGCCACCCCGATGATCTCGGTCAAGGGGGTCAACAAGCACTTCGGCGCACTGCATGTGCTGAAGGACATCAATCTCGAAGTCCCGCGCGGACAGGTGGTGGTGCTGCTCGGGCCGTCAGGTTCGGGTAAGTCGACGTTGTGTCGCACCATCAATCGGCTGGAGACCATCGACTCCGGGTCGATCCACATCGACGGTGAGCTCCTGCCCGAAGAGGGCCGCAAGCTGGCCACGCTGCGGTCCGAGGTCGGCATGGTGTTCCAGTCGTTCAACCTGTTCGCGCACAAGACAATTCTCGAGAACGTCACGCTCGCGCCGATGAAGGTGCGGCGGAAGAACAAGGACGAGGCCCGCAAGAAGGGGCTCGAGCTGCTGGAGCGGGTCGGGGTCGCCAACCAGGCCGACAAGTACCCGGCGCAGCTGTCCGGTGGTCAGCAGCAGCGCGTCGCGATCGCCCGGTCCCTGGCCATGGGCCCCAAGGTGATGCTGTTCGACGAGCCCACCAGCGCGCTGGACCCCGAGATGGTCAACGAGGTGCTGTCGGTGATGACGTCGCTGGCGACCGAGGGCATGACCATGATCGTGGTGACGCACGAGATGGGCTTCGCCCGCCGCGCGTCGAACCGGGTGGTGTTCATGGCCGACGGCACCATCGTCGAGGACGCCGAGCCCGACGAGTTCTTCACGGCGCCGAAGTCCAACCGGGCCCGGGACTTCCTGGGCAAGATCTTGGACCACTGATCGTGGAACGATCGATTGGGCAGAGGTTCGTGACGCGCACTCTGCGCCGCCTGGCCGCCGTCACTGTGCTGATCGTGGCGTTGTTGTCGCTGAGCGCGTGCGGCGCCAACAGCAAGAAGATCACCATCGGCACCAAGTTCGACCAGCCCGGCCTGGCCGCGAAGAAGCCCGACGGCACGCTGGCCGGCTTCGACATCGACGTCGCGACCTACGTGGCCGGGCAGCTGGGCTACAAACCCGACGACATCGAGTGGAAAGAAGCACCGTCGGGTCAGCGCGAGAACCTGATCCAGAACCACCAGGTCGACTTCATCGTCGCCACCTACTCGATCACCGACGCCCGTAAGCAGAAGGTGTCGTTCGCCGGACCGTATCTGGTCACGGGCCAGAGCCTGCTGGTGCGCGCCGACAACAACGAGATCACCAGCGTCGAGTCGCTGCAGAACCACAAGAAGCTGTGCTCGGTGTCGGGTTCCACACCGGCACAACGCATCAAGGACAAGTACCCGGGCGTGCAGCTGCAGCAATACGACACCTACTCGGCGTGCCTGGAGGCGGTGAAGACCGGCGCCATCGACGCGCTCAGCACCGACGAGGTGATCCTGGCGGGCTACGCCGCGCAGACGCCGGGTGCCTTCAAACTCGTCGGCAAGCCGTTCTCGGTGGAGAAGTACGGCATCGGATTGCTCAAGGGCGACAAGGAATTACGCCAGAAGATCAACGACGCCATCGAGAAGATGCAGAAGACCGGCGAGTGGCAGGCCGCGTTCGACCGCAACCTGGGGCCGGCCGGGTTGTCGGCGCCGCCGCCTCCTCCGCTGGACACCAACATCAATGGCGCCGGCGGCGCCAAGCGCGTCGATCTGTGGGGCACCTACGGCGGCAAGATCGTGAAGGCGTTCTGGACGACGATCCAGCTGACGCTGCTCGCCGCGGCCGGGGCACTGATCCTGGGCACCGTGCTGGCGGCGATGCGGCTGTCGCCGGTGCCGGTGCTGCGCTGGCTGGGCACGGCATACGTCAACGTGGTCCGCAACACCCCGTTGACGCTGATCATCCTGTTCTGTTCGTTCGGTATCGGGAACACCCTGCGGATCACCCTGGTCGATCCACATTCACCGACGGCCGTGGTGGACAGCAACTTTCGGCTCGCGGCGCTCGGGTTGACGGTCTACACCGCGTCGTTCGTGTGCGAGACGCTGCGTTCGGGCGTCAACACCGTGCCGCTGGGGCAGGCCGAGGCCGCGCGCTCGCTGGGCATGAGCTTCGGGCAGAACCTGCGGTTGATCCTGTTGCCGCAGGCTTTTCGCGCGGTGATCAATCCGCTGGGTTCGGTGCTGATCGCCCTGGTGAAGAACACCACCATCGCTTCGGCCATCGGCGTGGCCGAGGCGGCGCTGCTGATGAAGGAAATGATCGAGAACACCGCGGCGCTGCTGGCGGTCGGCTCGATCTTCGCCGCGGGTTTCGTGGTCCTGACGTTGCCGTTGGGGCTGTTGTTCGGTTGGTTGGGTAAGCGATACGCGGTGGTGCGGTGATGAGCGCTTGCGCGAAGAACAGAGGACTCCGGTTGAGCGCGTGCGCGAAGGGCGGGCACTGATGAGCGAAGCTTCCGTCCTCTACGACGCCCCGGGCCCACGGGCGCAGCGGCGCAACCTGTTGTTCGCCGCCGTCATCGTCGCGGTGATCATCGCGATGGCCGGCTGGGTGCTGTGGCAGTTCGAGTCGAAAGGCCAACTGACCGAAGCGAAATGGCACCCGTTCCTGACGGCGAACCTGTGGACGACGTACGTGCTGCCCGGGGTGGCCGGCACGTTGACGGCGGCCGCGGTCTCGATCGTGCTGGCGCTCGTCCTAGGTCTGGCGCTGGGCATGGGCCGGTTGTCGGATGCTCGTCCGGTGCGCTGGGTCTGCTCGGTGGTCGTCGAGTTCTTCCGTGCCGTCCCGGTCCTGATCATGATGTTGTTCGCGTATTTCCTGTACGCGCTGTACGACGTCTTCCCGTCGCGCCAACTGGCACTGGCCGGCGTGATCACCGGCCTGACGCTGTACAACGGCACCGTGATCGCGGAGATCGTGCGGGCCGGTGTGCACGCGCTGCCGCGCGGCCAGCGTGAGGCCGCCGTCGCACTGGGTCTGCGGCCCGGTCAGACCCTGCGACTGATCCTGCTCCCCCAGGCCGTGACGTCGATGCTGCCGGTGCTGGTGTCCCAGATGGTGGTGGTGCTCAAGGACACCGCGATCGGCTACCAGATCACCTTCGTCGAGATGGTGCGCCAGGGCACGAACATCGGTTCGGCGTACAGCAACTACATCCCCGCGCTGCTGGTGATCGCGGCCCTGATGATCAGCCTCAACTTCGCGTTGTCGGCACTGGCGACCCGCCTCGAAGCCCGGCTGCGCAAGTCCCGGCGCAGCCCCGAACCACTGCAGATCAAGACCGGGGTTCAGGAGGATGCGCCGGGAACCCCGGCCTGACGCGGTTCGGGCCAGGCGCGCAGCGCCTGATCGGCGACCGCGTGCAATTCGTCGCGGTCGGCACCGCTGTTGGCCTGGACTGCCAGGCCCTGACAGACCGCCCCGATCCAGCGGGCCAGCACCTCCGGGTCCGCCCCGGGTAGTTCGCCCACACGTTGGGCTGCGGTGAACCGTTCGGCCATGTGAGCAACGGCGTCTTCGCGCAGTTGCGCCAGTTCGGCGTGCAATGCCGCCGCCTCGTCGCCGGAGGCCAGGGCGCTCTGCACCAGCAGGCAGCCCCGCGGACCCGCTGTCCCCGCTGACGCGTCGACGGCGCCGTGCACCATGGCGTACGCGGTATCCCATGCGGTGGGCAGGGCCAGCGCCCGTTCCGCGTACCTACCGGGTCCGGCCTGGTAGCGCCGCACGGCGGCCCGGAAAAGGTCGGCCTTGGAACCGTATTCGGCGTACAGCCCGCGCCGGTTCACCCCGGTGGCGGCCGCGAGATCGGCGATGGACACTCCGTCGTAACCGTGCGCCCAGAACAGTCGCATCGCAATGTCCAGGACGCACTCCGGGTCGTACATGCGAGGTCTGCCGATCGCCATCAGCCCCCCTTGTGTGATCCGGGCCACAGTTCGGAATGAAGTCCCGCCGTAGCAGCTTGTCCTGAGCGTACTTAGTAACCGATCGGTTCGAAAGAATCATCCCCACGACTTGGAGAGCTCATGAGCACCACCTCGGAAGCACCACTTGCCGGCCGACGTGCACTGGTCACCGGCGGTTCTCGCGGCATCGGCGCCGCGACTGTGCGCCGGCTCGCCGCCGACGGCGCCGCGGTCGCGTTCACGTACCAGTCGTCGCCCGATGCCGCGCAGGACCTGGTCGACGAACTCGAAGCGACCGGCGCCAAGGTGGCCGCCATCAAAGCCGACAGCGCCGATGCGCTGGCCGTCGCCGCGGCCGTGGATGAAGCCGTCGAGCGGCTCGGCGGCCTCGACATCCTGGTCAACAACGCCGGCGTCGCGCACATCGCCCCGATCGACGACTTCCCGTTGGAAGAGTTCGACCGCCTGGTGAACATCAACGTGCGCGCGGTGTTTGCCGCGATCCAGCGCGCGGTACCGCACCTCGGCCAGGGCGGACGCATCATCACCATCGGCAGTGTGAACGGCGACCGGTCGCCGGTGGGCGGCCTGTCCGTCTACTCCATGACCAAGGCGGCCGTGGCCGGCCTGACGCGTGGCTTGGTGCGCGAGCTCGGCCCACGCGGCATCACCATCAACAACATCCAGCCGGGCCCGATCGCCACCGACATGAACCCTGACGAGGGCGAGCTCGCCGAGTCCCTGCGCCCGCTGATCGCCGTCGGCCGCTACGGCCAGCCGCGCGACGTGGCCAGCGCCGTCGCCTATCTGGCGTCCCCCGAGTCGGGGTTCGTCACGGGCGTCAGCTGGAACATCGACGGCGGTTTCGTGATCTGACGCCGCGTCATCGCAGCAGTCCGCGGGGTTCGCCTTCCCGGTGAACCCCGCGGGCATGCATGTCGTGTCCCTGATGGAGGTTCACTCGATCCCGGGAGGCGTCATGAACGTCGCGGTACGTGCGTTCACAGCAGTTCCAGCTCCAACCCAGACCGTCGCGGCGCTGTGCACCGCGTGCCTGGTTCTCACCGCGGCACCGTCGCCAGGGCGCGCCGCCGCGCAAGCGGTGCCGGTGCTCACCGAACCGAGCATCTCGCTGACGGCGCAGCCGCTGCCGCTCGATCTGCTCAACCAGCAGGTGATGTTCAACGTCGGGCTGTTGGTCGACTGGGTCACCACCGGCGCCGCCCTGTTCCAGCGCCAGGCGCAGATACCGGGGAACTTCGTGGCGGCCATCGGCAGTGGCACGCCGCCACCGGCTGCCGCCGCGCAAGCCTTGAGTGCGTTCGCCGACATCGAGTTCGAGGCCGGACGCGATCTCGTCGGGTTCGCCCAGGACATCGCGGTGTTCCAGCTCCAGTTCCGAGCCACCACCCTGTCCGCATTCCCGCCGTTCAACTCGGGACCCGGTCAGCAGTTCGTCGTCGACACCACCACACTCGGCCTCAACGTCACACAGCAGATGGCGGACTTCGCACGAGCGGTGATCACGTCAGTGGAAAAGTTCACCCACAACATGCTGGGGACACCAGTGCCGACAACGATCGCTGCGGTGAATCCCACCGCAGCCATTGACGTCCCGCAGACACCGAAGACACTGGCCCCCACGAAAACACCGACCATGCAACAGGATTCGATCGCCTCGACGTTCAGCCCCAAGCCACCCAAGCTCCCGGCGCCGCCGAAGAAGCCCCGCCAACTTGTCGACGTGGCGGCCGGCGACATCGATCACCCACCGGCCGGCAAGTTCGCGCCACCGAAGTTGTCGGCACCCAAGTTCTCGGCGCCGAAGTTCTCCGCGCCCAAGTTGTCGCTACCGAAGCTGTCGCTGCCCAAGATCACGCACCCGCAACCCAAGGGAGCGGCCAAAGGCTAGACCGCGCGGCGCTGCCGTTCCTGCGTGAGCTGGGTGTTGACCACATCGAAGGCCATGCCCTGGCTGTACCCGCGGCGTGCCAACATCGCGACCAGGCGCCGGGTCACCTTCATCTCGTCGTCGAGGTTCTCCCGCCGGAGCTTCGCGGCGACCAGTTCCTCGGCGCGCACCCGCCACTCACCCGCGTCGACGCTGTCGAGCGTCTCGGCGATCACGTCGGCGTCGATTCCTTTGGTCCGCAACTCAGAAGCCAAGGCACGCTTGCCTTTTCCCGCATTGGTGCGACGTTCACGCACCCACTGCTCGGCAAAGGCCACGTCGTCGACGAGGCCGACCTCGGCGAGCCGGTCCAGCACCCGGGCGCTGACATCCTCGGGGAAGCCGCGCTTGGTCAGCTGAGCTTCGAGCTCGGCCCGACTGCGCGCCCGGGTGGTGAGCAGACGCAGGCACACGTCCCGCGCCTGCTCCTCACGCCGCTGCGGCTGCGCCGGCTCGGCCTCAGAAGTCGACCGGGGCGGGAAGGACGTCATCGGCCGCACCATCGGTCACCACTGCACCGATACCGAGCTTCTCCTTGATCTTCTTCTCGATCTCGTTGGCGGCATCCGCGTTCTGCAGCAGGTAGTTACGGGCATTCTCCTTGCCCTGCCCCAGCTGCTCGCCGTCGTAGGTGAACCACGAACCGGACTTACGGATGAAGCCGTGCTCGACGCCCATGTCGATGAGCGAGCCCTCACGCGAGATACCGCGACCGTAGAGGATGTCGAACTCGGCCTGCTTGAACGGCGGCGACACCTTGTTCTTGACGATCTTGACGCGGGTGCGGTTACCGACCGCGTCGGTGCCGTCCTTGAGCGTCTCGATACGGCGCACGTCCATACGCACCGAGGCGTAGAACTTCAAAGCCTTACCACCCGTGGTGGTTTCGGGCGAACCGAACATCACGCCGATCTTCTCGCGCAGCTGGTTGATGAAGATGGCGGTGGTACCGGAGTTGTTCAGCGCACCGGTCATCTTGCGCAGCGCCTGGCTCATCAGGCGGGCCTGCAGACCGACGTGGCTGTCACCCATCTCACCCTCGATCTCGGCGCGCGGCACCAGGGCGGCGACCGAGTCGATGACCAGGATGTCGATGGCGCCGGAGCGGACCAGCATGTCGGCGATCTCCAGCGCCTGCTCACCGGTGTCCGGCTGGGAGACCAGCAGCGCGTCGGTGTCGACGCCGAGCTTCTTGGCGTACTCGGGGTCCAGGGCGTGCTCGGCGTCGATGAACGCCGCGATGCCGCCGGCCGCCTGGGCGTTGGCCACGGCGTGCAGGGCCACGGTGGTCTTACCCGAGGACTCCGGGCCGTAGATCTCGACGACGCGGCCACGCGGCAGGCCACCGATACCGAGCGCGACGTCCAGTGCGATGGATCCGGTCGGAATGACCGAAATCGGTTGGCGCGACTCTTCTCCCAGCCGCATGACCGAGCCCTTGCCGAAGCTCTTGTCGATCTGTGCCAGCGCGAGCTCGAGTGCCTTCTCGCGATCTGGGGCCTGTGCTGCCATGGTGGTCTCCGTCCTCGTGGGTGTCCGTTGATCGGGTTTCCGATCGGTTGGCCGTGACGCTAGATGAGGCCACCGACAAGTTTTTCGAACTGACACCACAGTAGCGAACAGATGTTCGACTTCAAGCGGACACGCCGATCAATGACCGGTCACGCGGTGATCGCCACGGTCTTCGTGGTCATCGCCTTCGAGGTCACAGTGAACGCTGGCGCCGCAGGCCCAGCGCCCTCATCAGGGACAGCGCGCGCAGACCGGCGGCCGGTGCCACGTCGGTACCGCGGGCGATCACGCCGCGCCAGCGCGGTACGACACGGAAGATCTGACGGGAATCCATCAGCTCCAGGGCAGCTCGTGCGATGTCGTCGGCCGCCAGCGGCTTGGGACCCGAGAACAGCAGCGCCGCACCGGGGTCGTGGGTCCGCGAGTTGACCATCTCGGTGTTCACCACATCGGGGCACAGCGCCCTGACCCGGATCGGCAGGCCCGCGCCGCGCAGTTCGCCCTGCAGAGAGGTGGTGTACGACAGCACCGCCGCCTTGCTCGCGGCATACACGGCCAGCCCCGGCACCGGCGTCAGCGCCGAGATGGACGCGATGTTGAGGATGACACCGCCACCGGCTCCCATGGCGTTGACCGCCGCCATGCAGCCCGCCATCATGCCGCGGACGTTGACGTCGAGGGTCTGCACGACGTGCTCGGCGGGCTGCTCCCAGGAGTTCCCCGCGTGCAGCACACCGGCGTTGTTGACCCACACCGCGAGTCGGCCCTGCTGCGCAGCCAGTGCCGCCACGGCCTCATGGCCGGCGACGTCGCGCACATCCTGGGCGACGCCCCACGCACCGCGCCCGACGGACTCCGCCGCGCGCTGTGCGGCGTCCCCGTCGACGTCGGTGATCAGTACGCGGTGTCCCGCCGCGGC
The DNA here is from genome assembly GCF_018326285.1 of Mycolicibacterium sp. TY81. Classification (NCBI taxonomy): domain Bacteria; kingdom Bacillati; phylum Actinomycetota; class Actinomycetes; order Mycobacteriales; family Mycobacteriaceae; genus Mycobacterium; species Mycolicibacterium sp. TY81. Next base: position 1,737,209 of record NZ_AP023362.1, on the reverse strand, counting down.
AAGGGCTTTCGCGATGGCGAGGCCGATTCCCCGCCCAGCTCCGGTGACTACGGCAATGCTGGCGCTCATCGGCGTGTTGTCGTCCTTCCATCGTGGGGTTCACGCACGACGCTATCGGGGCACTCTCGGCGAACACCATGTCGTCGGCCGACAAACACCGAAGCGTGAACCGTGCGGAGAGACCAAAAGACCGGCGCTCACCACTGATCGCGCGGGACGTCGAAGTCCGCGCACAGGGCGCGCCAGACGTCGCGGGGTTCGACGCCCGCTTCGATCGCTTGCGCCGGGGTACGGCCACCGAGCGCGGCCAGCACATGGTCCGACACCAACGCAGCGCCGCGCGCCGCACCGAACTGCTCTTCGATCAGCAGGGTGAATTCGGTCAGTCGCACCGCACCAACCTACTCAGCGGCGCCGCCGAGCGCCGCTCGGCATACGGCCACCGGGTCGGCGACGTCCGCGCCGCTGGCACCGGCGCGCCGGGCCGCCTCCCGGTACGACGGCGTCGCCAGCACGCGGCCCACTGTCGCCACCAGTGCTTCGGCGGTCAACGGCCGGATCAGCTCGCCACTCCCCTGTCGCACAATCCGATTGGCGATCTCCCACTGGTCACCGCCACCGGGCACCACGACCAGCGGTACCCCGGCCAGCAGCGTCTTGGACACGATGCCGTGGCCACTGCCGCAGATCATGACATCGGCCCGCTTCAGCAGTTCGTCCTGCCGCCCGAGCCCGACGGCGGCCCACGGCGGCACCGGCGCGTCGGGACCGCGCAGCCGCGAGACGACGACGCGCGCGCCGTCGGGCAGCGTCTGCCCGGGGATCAGCGTCTCGAGCGCCAGGTCGTCCAGGCCCTGCATCCCCGTCGTCGCGGTCGACGGCGCCACCACCACGACCGGCCCCGAACCGGGCGGTATGTCGAGCACCGCGGTCGTGGGCTCGAAGTGCAGCGGCCCCACGACGACGGCTTCGGCCGGCCAGTCCGGCCGCGGCACCTCCAGCCCGGGCAGGGTCGCGATCAGCCGCCGCGCAGGCCCGGGATCGGTTGCGGGCAAGCCGATCCCGACGCGCGCCGCGGACCGCTGCCGGTTGCCCTGACGCACCGAACGAGCCGTGAGGAACCGTAGTGTCGCGTCCCGCAGCCGGCCCCGCACGCCGACGCCGGGCGCCAGGCCACTGCCCAGCGGCGGCAATCCTTTCGACGGCAGGTACAGCGGGTGCGGGGTCAGTTCGACCCACGGCAGGCCCATCGACTCGGCGACCATCCCGCCGCAGGCCGTGATGACGTCGGACACGATCAGGTCGGGCGCCGGCTCTCGCAGCGACGAGTCATTGAGCACCGCCATCCGGGCCGCACGCTCGTGAATCTTGGCGCCCGAGTCGAGGTCGTCGTCGCCGTCCTCGGGATCCAGCCCGAGCAGCTCCCGCGCATCGACGCCGGCCTGCCGTGCGGTGTCGAGCCATTGCCGGCCGGTGAACAGCACCGGATGGTCGCCGGCAGCCCGGAACCGGAGGCACAGCGCGATGGCCGGAAAGGCATGGCCGGGGTCCGGCCCGGCAACGACGGCGACGCGCATCGGGTCACCCTGTCACACCGGGGCCTGTGCGCCGGCGGGCAGGCGCACTACCGTGGCCGGTATGACACAGAGCACACCGGCCGTGACCCAGACCAACGCCGAGATCGTCGAATCCTTCCTCTACGCCCTGCAGGCCGAGGACATGGACACCGCCGACTGCCTGCTCGACGACAACCTCGTCTACGAGAACGTCGGGCTGCCGACCATCCACGGCCGCACGCGCGCGATGAAGCTGTTCCGCCCCATGAAGAAGAGCCCGGTCAGTTTCGAGGTCAAGTTCCACCGCATCGTCGGCGAGGGCACGACGGTGCTCAACGAGCGCACCGACGCGCTGGTCATCGGTCCCGTGCGCCTGCAGTTCTGGGTCTGCGGGGTCTTCGAGGTGCACAACGGCAAGATCACGCTGTGGCGCGACTACTTCGACATGTTCGACATGGCCAAGGCCACGCTGCGCGGCCTCATCGGCGCCGTCGTCCCGGCTCTGCGTCCGACCATGTGACCCCCGGTAAAATCGGCCACCATGGCCAATGAGAACCGCCCGAAGCCCAACGCCTGGCAGTACATCAAGTACAGCTACGGCGGCCGGCTGCCCGACTCGATGCGGGCGTGGGTGACCGAGGACCTCATCGGCAAGGGCGCGACGCTGCGGATCGTCATCCGCATGTTCGTCCCGGCGTTTCTGATCCTGATCCCGATCTGGTTCCTGCCCGAGCTCCTCGGCATCACCGGAGGGCAGGATCTCGTCATCCGCCTCAGCGCGACAGTGCCGATCCTGATCCCGGTGATCTACTTCTCGCACGCCCTGAACAAGATCTGGCGCCGCCACATGCTGGTCAAGCACGGCATCGACCCGAAGCTGCTCGAAGAGTCCTTGCGGCAGAAGAACGCCCACATCCACGCGGCCTACGAAGAGCGGTACGGCCGCCGGTCCGACGACGGCACGGGCAGCACCACGATCTAGCGGCCGTCAGGCCTGGCGCAGCCGTCCGAGTTCGTCGAAGGCCTGCGCCCAGGCGCTGAGCCGGTCCGTGGCGGCGACCAGTTCGCTGCGGTAACGCTGCTCGGACATCGACCGCGCCGAGCCCGCACCGCTGTTCGCCGCGGACACCAATTGTGCTGCCGCCGTGGCGATGTCGCCGTACTGCCGCACGCCTGCCTCGAGCTGGGCCGTGTACGCCTTGATGGTCGGGACCAGATGTCCGCGGGACTGCGGGACCGAGCCGGCCGCGCGTTCCATGGCGACGACTTCCGCGGCCGTACCGGCCAGCGCCGCAGCCGACACGTTGGCCGCGGCGGTCACCTCGGCGATCTCGCCGGCCGGCAGCAACTGGCCGCGCTGGATGACGCTCAGCAGCGAGTACAGCCCGCGTTCGGCCGATGCCAGGGTCTCCATCGGACGCCGGGCCGCCGAGCCTCTGGGCGGCAGCCGCCGTGAAGTCCGCGCGGGCGGCAGGGGCTCGCCGCGCAGCCACCGGTACCGCAGGAAGCACAGCGTGGCCAGGAAGGCGGCGCCGCCGGCGATGGGGCCGGTGATGATCAGCACCCAGAACGGCGTGCTCCAGGCCGCCAGCAGTGCCGTCAGCCCGATCCAGAAGGCGCTGGCGCCGGCGAAGAGCCAGCCCAACCGCAGCGCCCAGCGGCGCTTGCGCAGCAGGCGCGCCCGCGGGTCGGCGGCGGCGCCGAGGCGCTGGGCCACCAGGTCGGACAATTCGGCAGCGGTGTCGATGCTGCGTTGCAGGACTGCCTGCCAGCCCCGGGTCTCCCCGGGACGGCCGGCCGACTGGGCGTTCACCGCTGCCCCCTCACATCTCGAAAGTTACTGCGACAGTGGATTTTCCGGAGCCGGGTTGGCTGCCGGAGCCGCGGGAGTGGCCGGTGCGGCGGCGCCGCCGGACGGCAGGGAGTTGCCCTGCATCGAGGCACGGATCTGCTCCAGGCGCGAATGCCCGGCCATCTGCACGCTGGCCTGCTGGACCTCCATCATGCGGCCCTGCACCGAGTTCTGCGCCAGCTCGGCAGAGCCCATGGCGTTGGCGTAGCGACGCTCGATCTTGTCGCGCACCTCGTCGAGGCTCGGGGTGTTGCCCGGCGCGGCGATCTCGGTCATGGAACGCAGCGAGGCGCTGACCTGCTCCTGCATCTTGGCCTGCTCGAGCTGCGACAGCAGCTTGGTGCGCTCGGCGATCTTCTGCTGTAGCACCATGGCGTTCTGCTCGACGGCCTTCTTGGCCTGCGTCGCGGCCTGCAGCGACTGGTCGTGCAGCCCCTTGAGGTCCTCGACGCTCTGCTCGGCGGTCACCAGCTGGGCGGCGAAGGCCTCGGCGGCGTTGTTGTACTCGGTGGCCTTGGCGACGTCGCCGGCCGCGGTGGCCTGGTCGGCCAGGGTCAGCGCCTGACGGACGTTGGCCTGCAGCTTCTCGATGTCGGCGAGCTGACGGCTCAGGCGCATCTCCAGCTGGCGCTGGTTGCCGATGACCGAGGCGGCCTGCTGAGTCAGGGCCTGGTGCTGGCGCTGGGCCTCCTCGATCGCCTGCTGAATCTGCACCTTCGGGTCGGCGTATTCGTCGACCTTGGAGCTGAACAGCGCCATGAGGTACTTCCAGGCCTTGACAAAGGGATTGGCCATGAGATCGGTCCGCCTTCGTGTCGTTCGTTGATTCGGGATCGGTTGTCAGGTTGCCGGCCACACGGTGGCAGCGCGTCTACAGCCAACCTAGTGGGTATGGACAGCCGGACGCAGCCCGCATGCAGGATTACGGCGCGGCGAATGCCAGACGCGTTCGAGCTGCGGTTCCGGCCCCGGCGACTCAGGCAACTGCCATGGCGAGAGCCTGTGGGATGACGACCTTGGTCGCGACGTCGATGTTGGCCACCGTGCGGTCGGCCTCGGCGCGCTCGGTGTGCAGCATCTGCTCGGCGGCGTCGGCCAGAACCTGGGACAGCGGCACGTCCAGGGCGCCGCAGATGGCACCGAGCAGTTCACTCGAGGGTTCCTTGCGGCCCCGCTCGACCTCGGACAGGTAGCCCAGGCTCACCCGAGCACCGTCGGACACCTCGCGCAGTGTGCGTCCCTGCCCGGTACGGGCCTGACGCAGCACGTCGCCGATGACCTCACGCAGCAATGTCGTCATCGTGTTTCCCTTCGCCCTGAAGTAACAGCAGCCGCGCAGCCCGGCCGGACCACCCGTTCTACACGGTCTTGTAGGCACCAACGTGGCGACGCACCGCTTTGGTTCCCGGGCTGCCGGATCAGGGCCGGCGAAAAGCGGAGACGACGTAGTCGATGCCGGTCAGCACCGTCAGCACGACGGCGGCCCACATGAACACCCAGGCGGTGGTCAGCCATGGCGCGGGCCAGGCGTGCAGGGGCAGGACGAACAGGCCGATCGCCACGGCCTGCACCAACGTCTTGAGCTTGCCGCCGCGGCTGGCGGGGATGACGCCGCGCCGGATCACCGCGAAGCGCAACAGCGTCACCGCGAGCTCGCGGGCCAGGATCACGACCGTGATCCACCACGGCAGGTCGCCGAGCATCGACAGCCCGATCAGCGCGGCGCCGATCAGCGCCTTGTCGGCGATGGGATCGGCCAGCTTGCCGAATTCGGTGACCATGTCGAAGCTGCGGGCGATCTCGCCGTCGAACCGGTCGGTGATGACGGCGGCCGCGAACACGACGAAAGCGGCTATCCGCCAACGAGTTTCGTGACCGTCTCCGGCGAACAGCGCGGCCAGGAACACGGGCACCAGCACGATGCGCAGTCCGGTCAGCAGATTGGCGATGTTCGCCACGCCGGCGCGCGAGGCGCGCGGATCGGTATCTGACTGGCCTGTCACCGACACAGGATATCCGGTCACCTACCGGGCGATACGCAGCCGATACCCTCCACATGTGAGCGACGCACCGAAACCCGCCACCACTGGGCTGGTGGTTCGCCGCGCCCGGACTTCCGATGTACCGGGAATCAAGGCCCTCGTGGACATCTACGCGGGAAAGATCCTGCTGGAAAAGAACCTGGTGACCCTCTACGAGGCGGTCCAGGAGTTCTGGGTCGCCGACCTGCACGGCGAGATCGTCGGCTGTGGCGCATTACACGTGCTGTGGGCCGACCTCGGTGAGGTGCGTACCGTCGCCGCGCACCCCAAGGTGCGCGGCATGGGCGTCGGGCACGCCGTGGTGGCCAAGCTGCTCGACGTGGCCCGGGACCTGCAGCTGCAGCGCGTCTTCGTGCTGACCTTCGAGACCGATTTCTTCAGCCGGCACGGCTTCAAGGAGATCGAGGGCACGCCCGTCACCGCCGAGGTGTACGAGGAGATGTGCCGCTCGTACGACACCGGTGTGGCGGAGTTCCTGGACCTGTCCTACGTCAAGCCGAACACCCTGGGCAACACCCGGATGCTGGTCACGCTGTAGCTAGTCGGCGCCTTCGGCTGCCGCGTTCCGGCGCGCCACGATGCGGTCGCGCATGTCCATGATCGCGGCCCGCCGACGGGACCGTCCGCCACGGCCGAACGACGGCAGCGTCGGGATCACCTCGATCTTGTCCGACACCCCGATCATGAGCTCGGCGATCTCCAGCACCAGCTCGTTGAGCTCGTCGACCTGCTGACCCATCGCCATGAACGCGCTCAGCGACTCCAGGACCACGCGCGCCACCAGCACGATCGCGACGCAGGTGACCGGACCGGCGAGCACCAGCCAGAACACGCCGAGCACTGCGGACAACTCGAACGCCACCACGGCGCCCGCCAGATACAGAACCACCGCACCGGCGATGACCAGCCCGTACAACAGCGGAACCACGTGCTGCGCCGTCGACTTCCGGAACCCGAAGTCGGTGAACGCCGTCAGCGCGGGCCACCTGCGGCCACCGGATTCGAGCTCGGTGTCGAGCTCCGCGTCCGTTGCTGCGCTGCGCGAAATGTCAACCACGGCAAAGCCTCCTTAGGAGTCCAGCCTCCCACAGTCGGAGCCGTCAGCGACCGATCGTCGTTGTTATCCGCACCGCCGATCAGTCCGGGTGTGATGTCGGCAACACCGGTCAGAAACCGGGGTCGTCGCCCATCGAACCGTTGGCGTCCGAGCCGCCCTGGATCAGCATCAGCGTGCCGGCGAGCTCATCGGGCTTGACCAGGACCTCACGGGCCTTGGAGCCCTCGGACGGCCCGACGATGCCGCGGGTCTCCATCAGGTCCATCAGGCGGCCGGCCTTGGCGAACCCGACCCGCAGCTTGCGCTGCAGCATCGAGGTCGACCCGAACTGGCTCGACACGACCAGCTCGACGGCCTGCAGGAAGACATCCATGTCGTCGCCGATGTCGCTGTCGATCTCGCGCTTCTCGACGGTCTTGACCGTGACGCCGTCGATGAACTCGGGCTGGGCCTGCTGCTTGGTGAAGGCGACGACGGCCTGGATTTCGTCGTCGCTGACGAACGCACCCTGGACGCGGATGGGCTTGGGCGCCTCCGACGGCTGGAACAGGCCGTCGCCCTTACCGGTGAGCTTCTCGGCGCCGATCTGGTCGAGGATGACGCGCGAGTTGGTCGCGTTGGTGACGCCGAATGCCATGCGGGACGGCACATTTGCCTTGATCAGACCGGTCACGACCGACACCACCGGCTGCTGGGTGGCCAGCACCAGGTGGATGCCCGCGGCGCGGGCCTTCTGGGTGATGCGGACGATGGCGTCTTCGACGTCGCGCGGCGCCTGCATCATCAGGTCGGCCAGCTCGTCGACGACGCACAGGATGTACGGGTAGGTCTTGTAGACCCGCTCGCTGCCCAGCGGCGCGGTGATCTCGCCCGAGCGCACCTTCTTGTTGAAGTCGTCGATGTGCCGGACACCGCTGGCGCTCATGTCCTGGTAGCGCTGCTCCATCTCCTCGACCAGCCACGCCAGCGCGGCGGCGGCCTTCTTCGGGTCGATGATCACGGGCGTGATGAGGTGCGGAATGCCTTGGTAGGGCGGGAATTCCACCATCTTCGGGTCGACCAGGATCATCCGGACCTCGTCGGGCGTGGCGCGCTGCAGCAGCGACACCAGCATCGAGTTGATGAAGCTCGACTTACCCGAACCGGTGGAGCCGGCCACCAGGAGGTGCGGCATCTTGGCCAGGTTGTAGCTGATGAAGTGGCCTTCGACGTCCTTGCCGATGCCGAACACCATCGGGTGGTGGTCCTTGCGGGTGCTCGGCGCGTTCAGCACGTCCTTGAGCCGCACCATCTCGCGGTCGCTGTTCGGCACCTCGACACCGACCAGAGACTTACCGGGGATCGGCGCGAGGAGGCGGATGTGCTCGTTGGCCACCGCGTAGGCGAGGTTGCGCTGCAGCTGGGTGAACCGCTCGACGCGGACGCCCGGCCCGAGCTCGATCTCGTACCGGGTGACGGTCGGGCCGCGCTGGAAGCCGACGACCGTGGCGTCGACCTTGAACTGCTCCATGACCTCGGAGATGGCCGACATGATGCGGTCGTTGTCGCGGCCTACACGCTTCGGCGGGTCACCGTCGGACAGCAGGTCCAGCGGCGGCAGCGTGTAGTCGCCCTCGATGACGCGGTCCAGCGACAAGCCGTCGTCCTGCGCCTTTTCCAGGGCCTTGGCCTTGGTGGGCACCGGGTCCGCGACGTTCTGGGCCTTGCGGCGGCGCGCCGGCTTGGCGGCCGGCTCGGGCGCGGTCGGCGCTTCGTCGGCGGCGGGCTCGACGGGGTAGTTGTCCATCGGCGTGCGGCCCAGCGGGCGTGTCATGGCCGCGGTGGTCTGGTCCGAGCCGGGCCAGGCCTCGGGTTCGTCACGCGAGTAGGTGGGGTCGTCGTAGTAGCCGTCGGAGAAGTCGTCGGCGAAGTCGTCGACAAAGCCGGCCTGGCTGTCGTCGTACTCCGCGTCGTGCTCGCCGTGCAGGCGGCCGGAAACCATGTAGCGCAAGGTGTCCGGCAGTTCCCGGATGGTCGTGCCGGTGACGAGCAGCAGGCCGAACAGCACGCCCATGATGAGCAGCGGCGTGGCGATCCAGACGGTCAGCCCGTCCGAGAGCGGCCCGCCGATGACGAAGCCGACGAAGCCGGCGGCGCCGCGGCGCTCCCCCGGCTCGGTGGGTGCGCCGGCCCAGATGTGCCACAGGCCCAGTACCGGCAGCCCGATCATGGCGGCGCCGAGGATCAGCCGGGGCCGGGCGTCGGGGTTCGGATGGGTGCGCATCAGCGTGACGGCCAGTGCGAGCAGCAGCACCGGCAGCACCACGACCGCGGCTCCGATGACGGTGCGGACGCCGTAGTCGATCCAGGCGCCGACCGGGCGGGCCGCGTCGAACCAGGAACTCGCCGCGATGAGGAAGGCGACGCCGAGCAGCGCCAGCGCGATGCCGTCACGGCGGTGTCCGGGCTCGAGTTCGCGGGCCCGGCCGACGCTGCGGGCGGTGGTTCCGGCGCCCTTGGCGAGCATCAGCCAGCCGGCGCGGGCGCCACGACCCACTGCAGCACCGGCCGTGGCGACCGGCGACGGATGCGGCGCGGGTTTGCGGGCCGGCTTTCGGGCGGGCGATTTCGGGGCCGGCGGACGTGCCGGCCGGCCCGACTTTGCACTGCCTGACTTCGATGAACGCGCCCCCGAACCGGCTGCGCCACGATTCGCCGACCCGGCCTTGGCCCGGTTAGCTGAGCTCGTTGCGGTTTTACTCGCCATGGCTGCCAGCCTAGTCGCAATCACCCCATCTGCACCATCTGCCACACAAGTAACGCTTGGGTCACGACCAGCACCGCAGATCTGCTGGTCACGGACCAGTGGGAGCCACGTCACACGTGCGGCGCGCGCCGGTCTAACGTGGACACCTGTCTAGGTCAGCTATCTATCGAGGAGTTCTTCATGCCCGTCGTTGTCGTCGCCACCATGAAAGCCAAGCCCGAGTCCGTCGACCTGGTCCGCGCCGCGTGCGTCGAGGCCGTCGACGCCGTGCACGGCGAACCGGGCTGTGAGCTCTACTCGCTGCACGAGGCCGACGGCGGCACCTTCGTGTTCGTCGAGCAGTGGGCCGACGCCGATGCCATCAAGACCCACAGCACCGCCCCGGCCATCGGCAAGCTGTTCGGCGCCATCGGCGAGCACCTCGACGGCGCGCCCGACATCAAGATGCTCGCGCCCGTGGTCGCCGGCGATCCGGCCAAGGGCCAGCTGCGGGGGCAGTAGCCATGGGTGAGCTGAGCGGCAAGGTCGCCTTCATCACCGGCGCGGCGCGTGGCCAGGGCCGCGCGCACGCGGTGAAGCTGTCTTCGATGGGCGCCGACATCATCGCCGTCGACCTGTGCGACCAGATCGCGTCGGTCCCCTACCCCATGGCCACGCCCGACGATCTGGCCGCGACGGTGAAGCTGGTCCAGGACAACGGCGCCCGGATCATCGCCGGCCAGGCCGACGTCCGTGACCGCGATGCCCTCAAGACCGCGCTCAAGGCCGGCGTCGAGGAACTCGGCGGACGGCTGGACATCGTCATCGCCAACGCCGGGATCGCGCCGATGGCCGGTGAAGACGCCTGGCAGGACGTCATCGACGTCAACCTGACGGGCGTCTACAACACGCTGGACGTGGCGATGCGGCCGATGGTCAAGGCCGGCAACGGTGGATCGATCGTGCTGATCAGCTCGGTGGCCGGACTGGTCGGGCTGGCCTCACCGATGGCCGGGTCGGTGGGCTATGCCGCCGCCAAGCACGGCATGGTGGGACTGATGCGGGTTTACGCGAATCTGCTTGCGTCGCAGAACATCCGGGTCAACTCGATCCATCCGGCCGGGGTCGACACCCCGATGATCGACAACGAGTTCACCCGGAAGTGGTTGAGTCAGTTGACCTCCGACTCCGAAGCGGCCAAATCGGCGCCGAACATGACCAACGCGCTGCCCGTGCAGGTGCTCGAGGCCGAGGACATCGCCAACACCGTGGCGTGGCTGGTGTCGGACGCCGGGCGGTACATCACCGGCGTGACCCTGCCGGTGGACGCCGGCTTCGTCAACAAGCGCTGACATGGCCCGCAACGCCGCGGCGCAGACGGCTTTCGGGCCGATGGTGCTCGCCGCGATCGAGCAGCACGAGCCGCCGGGTCGTCGTCTGGTCGATGACGACCTGGCGGCATCTTTCCTGCCGCCGGGCCTTCGCACACTGGTGGCGGCCACCCGGTGGTCGCCGTCGACTTCGAGCACGACGACCTGATGGCCGCCCTCGCCGCTGCGGGGTACCGCCGTGATGCCCGCACGTTCTTCATCTGGGAGGGCGTCACGCAATACCTGACCGCCGAAGCGGTCGATGCCACGCTCGCGCAACTACGCTCCGCGCCGGCGGGCAGCCGACTCGACTTCACCTACGTGCAGCGCGATTTCATCGACGGCGTCGACATCGCCGCCGCGCCATCGCTGTACCGCCGGTTCCGCGAGCGCAGCGAGGTCTGGAAGTACGGACTCCGACCCGACGAGATCGACCGGTTCCTGGACGGTTACGGCTGGCGACTGCTCGACCAGTTGGGGCCGGACCAGGCGCGTGACCGCTATGTGCGCCCGACCGGCCGGGCGCTGCCGACCTCGAGTCTCGAGTGGTCGGCGCTGGCCCGGAAGATTTAGACCTCGAGGACGGTCGGCACGATCATCGGCTGGCGCCGGTAGGTCTCGCCGACCCATTTGCCGACGGCCCGACGGACCGCCTGGACGATGCGTGCGGGGTCGGTGACCTGCTCGGCGACAAGGGTTTCCAGTGCCGTCTGCGCCTTCTCGGCGCCCGGCTCGAGAGCCTTGGGGTCCTCGGAGAAGCCCCGCGAGTGCAGGTGCACCGGGGCCACCGGCTTGCCGGTCTCGCGGCTGATCACCACGGTGACCGCGATGAAACCCGAAGTCAGCGTGAGCCTTTCGCCCAGCGTGGCGTCACCGACGTCACCCAGCACCAGACCGTCGACGAACACCTTGCCGACCGGCACGGCGCCGGCGATCCGGGCCTGGCCATTGATCAGGTCGACGCTGACGCCGTTCTCGGCGAGGACGACGTTCTCCTCCGGCACGCCGGTGCGGATCGCGAGTTTGGCGTTGGCGCGCAGGTGCCGCCAGGTGCCGTGCACCGGCATGACGTTGCGCGGCCGCACCCCGCGGTACAGGAACAGCAGCTCGCCGGCGTAGGCGTGGCCCGAAACATGCACGCGCACTTGCTGATTGGTCACGACGCGGGCGCCGATCTTGGCCAGCGAGTCGATCACGCCGTAGACGGCTTCCTCGTTGCCGGGGATCAGCGAGCTGGACAGGATGATCAGGTCGCCGGCCGTCAGCGTGATGCTGCGGTGCTCACCGCGCGACATCCGGGACAACGCCGCCATGGGCTCACCCTGCGTGCCCGTGGTGATGAGCACGACCCGGTCGGCCGGCAGCAATTCGGCCGCGCCGATGTCGACGACGTCATCGTCGTGGACGTTGAGGAAGCCGAGTTCCTTGGCGATCCCCATGTTGCGGACCATCGAGCGGCCGACAAAGGACACCTTGCGACCCAGCGCCACGGCGGCGTCGATGATCTGCTGAACCCGGTCGACGTTCGAGGCGAAGCACGCCACGATGACGCGGCCGTCCGCGCCGCGGATCAGCCGGTGCAGGTTCGGTCCGACCTCGCTCTCGGACGGACTGACCCCGGGAATCTCGGCGTTGGTCGAGTCGCACAGGAACAGGTCGACGCCCTGTTCGCCGAGCCGGGACATGCCGGGCAGGTCGGTGGGCCGGCCGTCCGGCGGCAGCTGATCGAGCTTGATGTCACCGGTGTGCAGCACGGTGCCGGCACCGGTGTGCACGGCGATGGCGAGGGCGTCGGGAATCGAGTGGTTGACCGCGAAGTACTCGCACTCGAACACCCCGTGGGTGCTGCGCTGCCCCTCGGCGACGATCTGCATGTTCGGCTTGAGCCGGTGCTCACGGCACTTGGCGGCCACCAGGGCCAGCGTGAACCGCGAGCCCACCACGGGGATGTCCGGCCGCATCTTGAGCAGATACGGAACGGCGCCGATGTGGTCCTCGTGCGCGTGGGTGATCACCAGCGCCTCGATGTCGGCCAGCCGGTCCTCGATGTGCCGGATGTCCGGCAGGATCAGGTCGACGGCGGGCTCGTCGTGCGTCGGGAACAACACGCCGCAGTCGATGATGAGCAGCCGGCCGAGATGCTCGAAAACCGTCATGTTGCGGCCGATTTCGCTGATGCCGCCCAGGGCCGTCACACGCAGACCGCCCGGCTCCAACGGGCCGGGCGGTGCGAAGTCGGGTCTGGTCACGCAAGCACCGATGCCGCACGGAGGTCCGCTTCGAGCGCCGTGAGCTGTTCGGCACTGGCGGGCACCTGGGGCAATCGCGGGTCACCGACCTCGATACCCAACAACCGCAGCCCTTCCTTGCTCATGGTGACGCCGCCGAGCCGGTTCTGCGCGTTGCTCAACGAGCTGAGCCCCAGGTGAATCTTGCGGGCGGTGGCGATGTCACCGGAGTTGAACGCCGACAGCAGCGCGCGCAGCTCCGCAGCGGCCACGTGGCCCCAGACGCTGATGAATCCGGTGGCACCCATCGCCAGCCACGGCAGGTTGAGCGCGTCGTCACCCGAGTAGTAGGCCAATCCGGTCTCGGCCATCATCTGCGCGCCACCGTTGAGATCGCCCTTGGCGTCCTTGACGGCGACGATGTTCGGGTGCCGCGCCAAGGTGCGAATGGTGTCCCACTCGATCGGGATCGACGACCGCGGCGGGATGTCGTAGAGGATCACCGGCAGCTCGGTGGCATCGGCGACGGCCGTGAAGTGCGCGAGCAGACCGGCCTGCGGCGGCCGCGAGTAATACGGCGTGACGACGAGCAGACCGTGCGCGCCGGCGGCGGCGCAGGCCTTCGCCAGGTGGACGCTGTGTGCGGTGTCGTAGCTGCCGGCGCCGGCGATGATCCGGGCGCGGTCGCCGACTTCTTCGAGAACCGCCTCGAGCAGGGCGACCTTCTCGTCGTCGGTGGTGGTCGGCGATTCGCCGGTGGTGCCGGAGACGACGAGGCCGTCGCACCCCTTGTCGACCAGATACTTGGCTACCTTCTTCGCACCAGCCAGATCAAGCGAGCCGTCCGGGCCGAACGGCGTCACCATGGCAGTCAGCACGGTGCCCACACGTGCGCTGACATCAATTCCGGTGGTGCTCACGGGCAACAAGATTACCGGCTCTTCACAGATGAGGGTGTAGAGGTGGTTGGCGCGTCGTTGCCGGGATAGAGGTCGAGGTCTCTCGAAAATGAGGGTTCCTACACTCCTCATCCGAAAGACCTCGACGTGCCTGACGCTACCGGTCGGGCGGGCTTCGCCTGCGCTGACCTGACGACTTTCTGCCGCCTCGACGAACTTGGGCTGCAGGTGACCGGACAACGCCTTGAGCCCGGCCGTGCTGTGCTGGCGTGCCGGGTGACCGACGAGGACCGGTGGTGTCGTCGCTGCGGCGAAGAAGGCATCCCACGCGACAGCCTCACCCGTACTCTGGCCCATGAGCCGTTCGGGTGGCGCCCCCACCACACTGCTGGTGACCATCCGTCGCTACCGGTGCGCCGGCTGCGCCCACGTGTGGCGACAAGACACCACCAGGATGGCCGAACCACGTGCCAAGCTGTCGCGGCGTGCTCTGCGGTGGGCGCTGGAAGCCATTGTCTGCCAGCATCTATCCGTGGCTCGCATCGCCGAAGCGCTCGCGGTGTCGTGGAACACCGCCAACAACGCGGTGCTGGCAGAAGGCCGACGGGTGCTGATCGCCGATCCGGCCCGTTTCGACGGCGTGGCGGTGATCGGCGTCGATGAGCACGTCTGGCGGCACACCCGTCGCGGTGACAGGTACGTCACCGTCATCATCGATCTCACCCCTGTGCGTGACGGGACCGGTCCGGCTCGGCTGCTCGACATGGTCGAGGGTCGCTCAAAAAAGGCGTTTCAGGACTGGTTGGCCGAGCGGCCGCAGGACTGGCGTGACGGCGTGGACGTTGTTGCTATGGATGGCTTCTCCGGGTTCAAGACCGCTACCGCCGAGGAACTGCCCGAGGCGGCGACGGTGATGGACCCTTTCCACGTGGTGCGCCTGGCTGGCAACGCCCTCGATGAGTGCCGCCGCCGGGTGCAGCTGGCGACATGTGGGCACCGCGGCCGCAAGTCCGACCCGCTCTACACCTGCCGACGCACCCTGCACACCGGTGCCGATCTGCTCACCGACCGCCAGCGCACCCGGCTGGCCGCCTTGTTCGCCGCCGACGCCCACGCAGAAGTCGAGGCCACCTGGCAGATGTATCAGCGCACCGTGGCCGCGTATCGTGAACCCGACCGCACGAAAGGCCGCACGATGATGGCGGCGCTGATCACCACGCTGAGCACCGGCGTTCCCAAGCCGCTGACCGAACTGATCACCCTGGGACGGACCCTGAAGAAGCGTGCCGCCGACGTGCTGGCCTACTTCGACCGCCCCCGGCACCTCCAACGGGCCCACCGAAGCGATCAACGGCCGCCTCGAACACCTGCGCGGATCCGCGCTGGGCTTCCGCAACCTCACCAACTACATCGCCCGGTCACTGCTCGAGACCGGAGGCTTCCGAACTCAGCTCCTTGCACCTCGGCAGTGAAGAGTCCTCAACGCATATTCGACGCGGCCAGAGCGTCATTGGTCTCGGTCACCGAGAAACGATCGGGGTGCCAGCCTCGGGGCAGCCAGTCGCGCATCTCCTGCGCACCCAGCCCCATCGGTGTTGCCCGCGGGTCGTACCCGCCACGAACCCACGCAGCCAATTCCTCATAGCCGCCCAAGCCACCACAATCCTCCGGCGGGCAGGCCATCTTGCCCGCCAGGCACACCGGAGCCGAAGGTGGATCATCGAGAACGTCTTCGACCACCAGCACGTGCTCCCATCCGTCGCCGAAGTCGTAGTCATAGAACAACCGGTCGCCCTTACCGGAGACCACCTGATCCAGGCGCACACCGTCCTCGACGAGACCGTCGTCGCCTTCGCTGAGATCAAATCTGGTGACGAAGTAGACACGGGTACGCCGGTCCGCCCC
The DNA here is from genome assembly GCF_018326285.1 of Mycolicibacterium sp. TY81. NCBI lineage: Bacteria > Bacillati > Actinomycetota > Actinomycetes > Mycobacteriales > Mycobacteriaceae > Mycobacterium > Mycolicibacterium sp. TY81. The sequence continues at coordinate 1,721,575 of NZ_AP023362.1, read as the reverse complement.
GACACCGAACTTATGCAGATGACCGTCCTGCCAGCCCATCGCAACCTGCAGCACGTCATGCAGCTCATCGAGCACGAGGTCACCCGGCAGGACCAGACGACGCCAGATCGGCGGCTTGGCGTACATCAGGTCGACCCGCACCCGGAAACCCCGCACACGCTCCGGCACAGCTCCCACCTCGGGTGTCGGTTCATCGAACACTCCCGCGAACAAATCCCGGCCAGCATCGGCCATCAGCTGTTGCAGCATCGACAGGTCCACACCACCCCCGGACACCGCGCTCTTCCTCTTACTCTTCCGCTTCTCCTCCGGCACACACCCAGCCAACCAGACACCCCAATCACAGGCCGACAGCAGCTGACCGTTCTACACCCTCAATCATGAAGAGCCAGATTACCCGCTGGTTCCACCCACTTTTGCACCGCCGCCCGCTGTGCCCGCGGGCGCAGTCACCACTGCTTCCCCTGTCCAGGTGTTCCGATCACAATTTCGCGCGGGTCCTGCTCCGTGGTGGCGACTTCGAAGGCCTGGTCACTGTAGATCTCAGTCGAGTACTCCTTGCCATCGCGATCGAAAGCGATCTCGTTGATCCGCAAGGTCGTCGTCCACTTCCACTGAGCGTTCCGTTCGGTGAGTTGTTGGACTGACTCGTCACAGGCTGCGCAGCCCTCGCTCTCCTCGTCGACGTGGGCTTCACACGGTTCGAAATCCGTCTGATACACGCGTCCCGGATCCCAGAGATGAGCAGCCGGCGGCCAGTCAAGCTCAACCCATTGCCCCGGTTCCACGCCAAATATGCCGATCGCGTACTCCAAAGCCGTTTTCTGGTCGGCGTCCGTCCAGCGAACGGTCGGAGGAAGGGCGACGTCCTCGATAGCACCTTCATAATCCGCGGGGTTACCTACTGGCGCAGGCAAATCCACCTTTGCTTCAGCAGCGCGGTCATACCACTGCAGGGTGCTGAGCTCGTCGTGTGGAACCGAGGTGTCGACTGGATCGGTTATCTCCGCTTCGAGATACGCCCAGCTGTTCCGCACCTCGTGTACCAGTCGCGGCGGCAACCTGCCGACGATCTCCCTTGTGATCACCAGTTCCTCGGCGCGCTCGTCAAGCCAGTCGGGGTCAGCTCCCGAGGTCCGCAGCTCTTCAAGGGTCCGCCGCTTTATCTCACGCAACCGGTCGACTTGAGCCGCAGCAGCTTCCTCGCCCGCGAAGTCTGAACGTCGCAGATAACGCTCCTGCACCGTCGCAAACACCTGAGACAGCCGATCAGCCATGCCTCTCCCCTTCTGTCGATCGGCGCGCCCGCTCGGCGTACTGGGGCGCCAGCTCCTCCATCTGCTCAATCACCTGCTTGATCGCCGCTGGCTGTTTATCCGGCGGGTACTTGTACTTGACCAGCAGCCGCTTGATCGACGACCGAAGCTTCGCCCGCACGTCATCGCGGACCGTCCAGTCGGTCTTGGTGTCACGCTGCATCACTGCCACCAGTTCGCGGGCGATCTGGGCCAGCACGTCCTCGCCTTGAATCTCGACGGCCGACTCGTTGTCGGCGACCGCATCGTAAAACGCGAGCTCGTCATGGGACAGCGGCGGTGTGAACTTCTTTCCGCGGTCGCCCTCAGCGGCAACCTCTTTGGCCATCTCGACCAGCTTCGCGATCACTTCGGCCGCCGTGATCTGCTGGTTGGTGTACTTGCGCATCAGCTCGGCAACCCGGTCGGAGAAGGTGCGCTGGCGCACGAGGTTGTTCTTGGTGACGGCACCCAGTTCTTTGGTCAGCAGGGCCCGCAACGCCTCGATGGCCAGGTGCGGATTCTCCGAATCACGCACCTTGGCTTCGAACTCAGGCGTGAGGTCCGACAGCGAGGGTTTGTCAAGGCCGGCCGCCTGATAGATGTCGACAATGCCACCGGCGGCCGTCGACTCATCGACAAGAACCGACAACAGCCTCTTGATGTCTTCGGGGATCGGCTTACCTTCGGCCTGGCGCTGCTGGGCGTCGAACTTTCCCATCACCACCCGCACCTGCTCGTAGAACTTGACGGTCTGCCGCAACTCGTCCAAGGTCTGGTTTCCGGCGCACAGTGACCACGCCCGCGCCAGCTGCGCGGACAGCGTTCGGAACCGGTCCCCGAGTGTGGGCTCCGTCTGGTTTCCGGGCGTGCTGGGTGCGCGCAAATAGCCAGCGAGGTTTACCGCTGTCTTCAGCCAACTAGCTTGGCCCGAGGCAACTTTCGTCCGCCAGTCGTATCCGCCGCAGAGCTCGTCGAGCTGACCGATCAGTGCCGTGGTGAGCGCGACAGCCTCGTCGATGTCCCTGCCGACGGGCTGCTCTTTGCGGTCGGTCTCGGTGTACTCGGCAAGCGCGGCGGCCAGGTTGTCGACCAATGGGGCGTAGGCAACCAACAGACCCGACGGTTTGCCGCGGAAGGTCCGATTGACCCGGGCCAGAGTCTGCATCAGCAGTGCACCCTTCAGCGGCCGGTCCAGATACAGCGTGTGCAACGGCGGTGCATCGAATCCCGTGAGCATCATGTCCTTGACGATGACGATCTGCAGCTTGTCGGCCGGATCGCGCAGCCGCTGTTGGATTGCCTTGTTCTGGGCTTCTCGGCGCACATGTGCAGCGATGTGCTCGGGATCCTGGCGGGAGCCGGAGTACACGACTTTAATGACGCCCTCGCTGTCCGCGTCGCTGTGCCAGTCGGGCCGCAGACGGATGATCTGGTCGTAGAGCCGGGCACAAATCTCCCGGGTAGCACCGACGATCAAGGCCTTGCCCGGAGATTCGATGAAGGGGCGCATCGCCTCTGAGCGAGCTTCCCAGTGCGTGACAATGTCTTCGGCCAGCTTGGCGAGTCGCTCGGGTGCGCCGTAAATCGCGTTGATGACGGCGACGGATTTCTCGATCTGGGCACGTTCGACATCGTCGAGGCCGAGAGTCGCCTCGTCGACCGCGTGATCGAGATCGTCTTCACTGAAATCCCTCGACCAGCCGACCTTGGCCAGCCGCGGCTCGAAAAACACTGGCACCGTTGCCTTGTCAGCGACCGCACGGGTCAGGTCATAGACATCGATATCGGGACCGAACACGTCGCGGGTGTCGCGATCCACCCCGGAGATCGGTGTGCCCGTGAAGGCGATGAACACTGCGTTGGGCATGGCGTCGCGGATGTGCCGGGCATAGCCGTCCAGGTCGTCGTAATGGCTGCGGTGCGCTTCGTCCACAATGACGACGACATTGCGCCGGTCTGTCAGCAGCGGGTGGTCGGCACCGGATTCACGTTCCTGTGCAGTGAGGTTGAACTTCTGCAGTGTGGTGAAGTAGATGCCGCCGGTAGCGCGATTGGACAGCTCGTCGCGCAGCTGTGCGCGCTTGGTGACCTTGACCGGGGACTCGGCAAGCAGCCGGGACCGGTTGAACGTCTCGTAGAGCTGGGAGTCGAGTTCTTTGCGGTCGGTGACGACGACGATGGTCGGGTTCTTGAGCTTCGCCTGCTGGGCGACCAGGTGGGTGTAGAGCTCCATCTCCATCGACTTGCCGGAGCCCTGGGTGTGCCAGACCACGCCGGCCTTGCCGTTGGTCTCGGCGGCCTGCACTGTGGACCCGACCGCCTTGGTCACCGCAAAATACTGGTGCGGCTTGGCGATTCGCTTGGTCAGGCCGTCGCCGTCCTCGTCGAAGGCGGTGAAGTTGCGCTGCAGTTGCAGGAACCGCTCGGTGTTGAACAAGCCATCGATGAGCGTTTCGAGTTCGATGGGGACATTTTCGTCAACGCCCAGGTCACCGACTTTGACGAGCTTGCCATCATCGTTGACATTCCACGGCGCGAAATGCTCCAGGGGGGTGAACGGTGTCCCGTAACGGGCGGAGATGCCGTCACTGACGACGGTGAGCACCGCGAACCGGAACGCCATCGGGAATTCCCGTAGATAAGTCTGCAACTGGGCGTGCGCGGCGGTTATGTCGGCATGTTCGGCGCCCGCCTGCTTGAGTTCGATGATGGCGACGGGCATTCCGTTGAGGTAGAGCACGATGTCGAAGCGGCGATGCTTCTCCGCGGTGCGGATCGTAACCTGTTGCACAGCAAGGAATTCATTCTCTTCAGGGCGGTGACTCACCAGCCTGATGGTGGGGTTCTGCTCGATCCCGTCAGGGTCGATATAGCTGATACCGCGGTAACCCTCCACCAGATACATGTGCAATCTGAAGTTTTCGGCGATGGCCTCCTGCGACCGCGGCTGAATGATCGCTGCCCGGGCATGGTCCAGGTACTCGCCCGGCACATCGGGATTGAGTTCGCGCATCCTGGCGAGCATGCGGTCGGGCAGCACGATGTCGGCCCAGGACTCCCGGCCGTTCTCGGTGCCGGGAGCGATCTGAGCTCCAGTCATGACGGTCCACTCGTGCTCACCGAGGGTGTCGAGGGTGACCAACTCCCAATCGGCTTCGCTGAACCCGGTCATGTCGCATCTCCTTGGTAGGTACCGCTTTCCAGCTCCGCCTCGAGCTCTTCGACTGTGGGCAGGCTGGTTTCGAGTTCGGCGGGCAGACTCGCTGTGATTGCGGTCTTCCATTCGGCGACACCGATCGGCGCGGTGTATCCGCGCAGCGCGTATTCGGCGACGACGTTGTTCTTGGTCTTGCAGAGGACGAGCCCGATCGTGGGTTTGTCGTCGCGGTGGCGCAGCAGATCATCGACCGCTGCCATGTACATACCCAGCTGCCCGAGGTAGCTGGGGTCGAAGTCGCCCACCTTTAGTTCGATCACCACGAAGCAGCGCAGCATCAAGTGGTAGAAGATCAGGTCGGCGTAGAAGTCGGCGTCGCCGATCTCGAGGTGGACCTGACGGCCGACGAAGGCGAATCCCTGACCGAGTTCGAGAAGGAACTTCTCGACGTGTTCAGTCAATGCGTGTTCGAGGTCGTGCTCGCGCCGGATATCAGCGATACCGACGAAGTCGAAGAGGTACGGGTCGCGGGTGGCCTGCTGGGCGAGGTCTGAGTCGGTCGGCGGCAGAGTTCGAGCGAAGTTGGTGATAGCCTGCCCGGCTCGCTCATGGAGTCGACCATCAATGTGGTGGACCAAGACGTTCCGGCTCCAGCCCTCTTCGAGAGCCGCCTGTGCGTACCATAACCGCAGGTCAGAACTCTCCAGCTTATCCAGCAATGCGATGTGGTGGTACCACGGCAATTGTGCAAGCCCCGCTTGCACAATTGGCCCACCGGGCCACGCCGCAGCGAAGGCCCGCATGTACTTCAGGTTGCGGGGCGAGAATCCCTTGGCGTCTGGAAAGCGTTCACGGAGATCCGCAGACAGCCGGTCAATGACGCGGGTCCCCCAGCCCTCCGCATCCTGGCGGGCAAGAATCTCCTTGCCGACGGCCCAATATGTGGCGACCAACTGTTGGTTGGCCGCTGCGACCGCACGCTGACGTCCGGCACGCACGCGGTGCGCGACAGCGTCGAGGAGTTCCTGGTACCAGTCGGGGGTAACCGACTGGACAGGCATGTCGAGAAAACGCGGGTTGCTGTGGCGACCTTCTTTGCGGGTCATCACAACACCTCAGACACAACGGCTTGCGCGTCTCTAACCCGCAGCTTGCCGGACATCAGCAGGGGTAGGAGTTCATCGCGCGTTCGGGCGAGCACGCCAGACGCAGCATTGACCGAATCCGTGAGTTCATGGATGGCCCGTGCAAAGACTGAATACCGGACTGCAGCCTCCGGACTAACTACGGGCACTTCATACGAGTCGATCGCTCCGCGCCCCAGATGGAGGACCGTGGTTCCACTGGCACGGGATCGGCAGTGCTCACGGAACTCGGGACGGCGAAGCGCTGCAAGCAAATACTCCGACGGCATTCCGTCTTTGGGTCGCACGATCGCTAGATCAAGCGACGCGACTCTGGTGTCGTACGTCGAACGCCCCGGCACGCGAACAGCTCGGCCGATCACATCACCGCTTTGCGTAATGTCTGTCTGCGCGATAATCACATCACCTGAACGGAGTTCTTGCTCCGAGCGATAAGGGCCAACAAATGACTTATAGCCATTGTCAACAAAGGTGCCGTCCCGGTCGATCGACTTTAGTGTCACAAGTGCCGCCGTCGATAAACCGAGATGCGCGCTCCGATACGACACCCCCTTCACGACAGTAGCAACTTCTGTCAGCTTGGCGGACATCGACGTCGCCGTGATCAGCGCGTTAGCTCTGGCATCGATGAGTCTGGCTGCCGTCTCCACCAGTTGGCCATTCGCAACGATCTTGTCGTCAAGGGCGCCCAACACCTGGGCGATCGCCCGCTGCTGTCCGGCCGATGGTAGGTGAATACAAAGCCGCAGTTGATCACGCAGACTGAAATAAGGAGCCATATCAGTGCCGAACGCAAGTTGTCGAAGTTGCCGATCGAAGGCCTCACTACGCGCCCAGTAGTACAGGAAAACGGGATCGATTCGGTCTTTGTCAAGAGGCCGCCAGTAGCTCAAGTGAGGGGAATAGACGAAGTCTGGGGCATCCGCGGGAACTTGCCCGACACGGCCGACGCTATTCCCCTTTGTAGTGATAACCGTATCGCCAGCCTTGCCACGTTTTGTCTGGACAGGTGCGGTTCTTTGAAACGCATCCAGGCCCTTCCAATCGAAACCACGATCGGTGAGAGCACCTGCCCTCAGAAACAACGGCCCGTCTCCGTTCAACTCCTTGAGCTTGGCTCTATATCCGTCGCCAATCTCGATCGAACCGTCGTCAACGAGTTCTCGGAATGTCGTTCCAGCGCCCCTACACATCGATCCGCCCCAACTGCGCCCGCACGACCGTTTCCAACCGCGCCGACTCATCGAACGCCGCAAGCAATTCCGCCTTCAACCGCGCGATCTTCTCGTTGATCGGCTCGCCGTCGTCCTCGACTGCCGCCGCCCCGACGTATCGGCCCGGCGTCAACGCATAATCGGCGGCTTTGATCTCCGCCATCGTCGCCGACTTGCAGAAGCCCGGAACATCTTCGTACGTAATCTTTTTCGCGGCTGCCGACGAAGACCCGCGCCAGGCGTGGTACGTGTCGCCGATCCGGACGATGTCCTCATTGCTCAGCGCGCGCTCGGCCCGGTCCACCATGTAGCCCAACTCGCGGGCGTCAATGAACAGCACCTGCCCAGACCTGTCTACCGACCCCTGCTTGCCCGCTGTCTTGTCTTTCGCGAAGAACCACAGGCACACCGGGATACCGGTGCTGCGGAACAGCTGGGTCGGCAACGCGATCATGCACGACACCAAGTCTGCTTCGACTATCTGCGCCCGAATATCGCCTTCGCCGTTGGAGTTCGATGACATCGACCCGTTGGCCAACACTACGCCGGCTTTTCCGCCGGGTGCCAGCTTCGACAGAATGTGCTGCAGCCACGCGTAGTTCGCGTTGTTCGTCGGCGGCACGCCGTACCGCCAACGCCCATCTTCCTCGTTGCGAGCCCAATCCTTGATGTTGAATGGCGGATTGGCCATGACGTAGTCCATTTGCACATCGGCATGCTGATCGCGCGCGAAGGTGTCGCCCCATCGGGCACCGAGCCCCTTGTTGTCGATGCCGTGGATGGCGAGGTTCATCTTCGCCATCCGCCAGGTCTCCTCGATGCTCTCCTGCCCGTAGATCGAGATGTCCTTCGGGTCACCGTCGTGCTCATAGATGAACTGCTCGGTCTGCACGAACATGCCACCCGAACCACAACAGGGGTCGTACACGCGCCCACGAGTGGGCTCCAGCACCTCGACAATCACCCTGACCACGCTCCTCGGCGTGAAGAACTCTCCACCCCGTTTGCCTTCGGCGCGAGCGAAATTGCCGAGGAAGTATTCGTAGACCTCGCCCATGAGGTCGCGGGCCTTGTGCTCACCCTGTCGACTGAACCGGGCGTTGTTGAACAGGTCGATCAGCTCACCGAGGCGTCGCTGGTCGACGTTGTCACGGTTGTACAGTCGCGGCAAGGTGCCGACCAGTGTCGGGTTTTCTTTCATCACCGCGTCCATCGCCTCATCGATGAGCTGGCCGATGTTCTTGGCAACCTCGCCACCGGTGGCCGGTTTCCCTTTTGCGTTCTCCGCCAAGAACTTCCACCGCGCGATAGGCGGCACCACGAACACGTTGTACCCGTGGTACTCCTCCGGGTCGTCGATCAAATCGTAGATCTGCGATTCGTCCATCCCATCGGCTTCAAGCTCAGTGCGAATGTCCTCGCGACGTTCGTCGTAGGCATCGGAGATGTATTTGAGGAACACCAGACCGAGGATCACGTCCTTGTACTGGTTAGCCGACAGCGATCCACGCAGCTTGTCGGCGGCCTTCCAGAGCGTATCTTTCAGTTCCTTCATGGTCGACGGTGCCTGTGGCTCAGTCTTTTTCCGGGGAGGCATCGTGGCCCTTCCTATCTCGACACCGCGGCAACACCGGGTGTGGTGGGTTGCGCGTCGAGCGTCAGGGCGCCCGCGGCCACCCCGTTGATCAACGCCGTCTTCAATTCGCGCGCCGCTTCGACTCGGCGACACGCTTCCTGTTCGTAGTTCTCAGCTTCCAGCAATGCCGCTTCAAGCCGCGCGGCTTCGTCGCGCCGAAGCACCGGCACGCTCCACGTCGGCCATTCACTTCCAGGAGCAGCCATCTGGTTGATAACCGTCGCGAGTACCATCGGCCCGACCTCGGCGGGGTCTCGCAACCGGATAATTCTCGCCGGCGACGCCACCATGGCGCCGCCGACCTGATCAACCCAAGCCCGCGGGCGTGGCTTCTCGAGGAAGATCACATCCCCGGGCTCGGTACGAACCGCCCTGGGATACTTCGCCACCGCATCGAATGGATCCAAAACCAGGACTCCGACCAATTCCTCTGGCACTACCCGGACGGTGCCTTCCGGCGATCCATGCCGGATGTCGATGCGCCTGCCCCTCTTGACCTCCAGTCGCTTGCCGGCGCGTAGTTCCGCCAGCGACCGATGAGCCAGCTGGATTCTGCCCGGAGCCTGCGCCACAAGCACATCCAGCACCGGTAGCGGCGTCATCGTCACCATCGTGGTGCGGTGGACGCGGTCGAGGTGCTGGGATTCGTCCCGCTCACGCAACTGCACCGCACGCACGCCTTGCGGAACGACCGCCGCTGCCCCGGCGAGCACGCCCGACAGCGGAATACGGCGCGCGTAACGGAAGGCACGATTGTCTGTCTGAGCGAGCGCGCCGGCGACATCGGCGGCGACATCGGTCAGTTCGAGATGCTCGACCGCCACAAGGTCCGCGACCCAAATCTGCTGAGCCTGGGCCCCGCCGACGCAAACCCATACCGCAAGGCTTTGCCGGTGCGCCTCACGCCAGAACCCGCGCGGCGCTCGCAAAGCTGCGACAAGGTTGCCCACCCGCAAGATTTCTGCGCGGCGATTCTGCAGCGGTCCCGCCAATTCATCGGAAAGCACGGCCGCCGAACCGATAACGATCGCGATGTCACCCGGCTGCAGACCGAGCATCACCTCGTCTGCCTGATCAAGCGCATCACTGTTGTCGAGCCCCACGACGGATACCGCCGAGACCTGCTTGCGTGACATGCCTTCTCGCACGTGGATTCCCCGGATGACTGCTCGACGCCGCATCTGACGGTCCTTGGCTACAACGTCAAGTTCCAGTGCCTCCGCAACATCCAGTGCCATCGATGAGCCGTCGGTGCGCAGCACCACCTCATCGTGTTCGAGATGAATCGCGGCAGCTTCGATGACGCAGCGCAACAGCATTACGGCCTCGTCGGTGAATTCGCGCAACTGCTGATCACGCTTGAGCCGCCCGGAGTCCACACGTTGAAGCGCATCAGCCGGTCCGAGCGAGGCTTCCAACAGATCGTCGACATAGCCGAGCAACTCATCCGACACGGCAAGTGCGCGTATCTCGGCGACCAACAAGGTGTCGTCGGGATCGAACTGCTCTGCCGACGTGATGAGAGCCGACTTCGACAGACCGGTGAGCTCTCTACCTGTAAGCACGTGCCAGCACAACAGCGTGACCACATCTGCAAGTGCAACGCCGTCTGGAACTGCGATCGCCGGAGCGTCATAGTTGTGCTCGGTGTTGTTGCCGCGCCCGGTCCGGGCCAACCAGTCCACGACCTCGTGCCGAGAGAAACGCGCAGCGCCATCGACGGTATCCACCGGGTCCGGGAACGGCATCGACACGCCACGCACCATTGGCCGCTTTCGCCACATGCTGACTACGGGCCGCTGTACCTTGGCAAGGTCAGCGACGTCTTGCAGCGTCAGCGTGTTCAACGGGGCCTCCTTTCGGCGCTCTCCATCAAAGTAGACCGCACCGCCGTCAAATCCAATGTGTACAACTGATAAGCCCGCTTATCAGTTATATATGTTGACACGACCCAGCCGTCGCGCCGATTCTCGGGCATACCGCTTCCGCGCTCCGTGGAGGCACCAACCCAGGAGGCACAAATGCCGACTAAGAAGAACTCCGCCCACTTCGACGACGCCCTCATCGGGATCGAGATCGAACGACTCACCGTGCGCGACAAGGACGTTGCCCATGAAGCACAGCGATGGACGGCAGGCGAACGTGGCCCCGTCATCGACGACCCTGACGTCCTCGCAGCAGCCGATCTCACCACCTTCGTCACCGAGGCCATCAAGATCGGCGCGCACGCGTTGTCCGCTGCCGGGCAGGCCCAAGACGCCAAGGCGCTGCAGCAGATGCTCAAGGATGTCGGCGAAAAGGCGGCCGAGTCGACCACCAAGGCGGTGGAGACGACTGAGCGCGCAACCCAGACGGCAGCCGAAGCAATGGCGAAGGCCGCCAATGATGCCAAGAAGGCGATCACCGAGGCCGACGCCGCCAGCCGCAAGGAATTCACCACGTCGGTCGACAACGCGAAGAAGTCCCTCAATGCCGAACTCCGCCGCATCTTCGGCGGCACGAATCCCGAACTGATCGACAAGCTGCAGCCGGTGCTGGACAAATTCGGTGCCGACCTCGACGCGAAAGTCAAGGTGGGAACCGGCGACCTGCTCGCCAAGGCAGCCAAGCAGTTCGACCCGTCCGATCCGACCTCGCCGATGGCCAAACACGCCAAGGCACTGGACGCCCAGCAGGAGAAGCTGACCAAGCTGATCGCCGACAACCACTCCGACCTAGCCAAGAAGGTCGACGAAGTCGTGGTGGCGCTGAAAATCCAAGAGGCTAGAAACTCGGTGACCACCCGGACCACTCGGAAAGGAGCAGCGTTCGAGGATGTCCTCGGCGGGCTCCTGCAGGACATCGCAGCCGGCCTGGGCGACGAGTACACAGACACCCGCAACACGACCGGGGTCATCGCGCGTTGCCAAAAGGGCGATGGCGTATTGACGGTGGGCGGCGGCACCGCACAGGTGGTGATCGAGGTGACCGATTCGATCAAGGAACGCCAATGGGCTCCGTACCTCGACTTGGCCGAACGGAACCGCGAAGCCAACGCCTCTCTCGGGATCGTTCCGATGCTGGAACAGAATGGCGGTCAGTCGATCCGGGTCCTGGGGCCCCGCCGAGTTGTGATGGCCTTCAAGCCCGAGGCTGATGATCCGGCGCTGCTGCGCACGGTGGTCATGCTGTTGCGCGCCAGCGCCCTGGCGGCTTCGAGCCGCCGCGGCGCGGACGAGATCGCCACTGCCGAGGAGAAGATCACCGAGGCCATCAAGCAGCTCGAGAAGATCGACGGAGTCAAGAAGCTGGCTAGCTCGATCCAGAAGAACGCCACCAAGATCGAGAACGACTGCACTGGCATCAATGCCGGGATCCAGCGCCTACTCACCGATGCTCTGGCGGCGCTCACGGAAGTGCCGGCCGACCAACCTCACGAGTCAGGCGCCGTCGCCTGATCCGAACTTGTCGGACCGCTGCGCTTAACTGTCACGTTCCGCGCCGGACAGCGGGATCAAGGCTCGTCACACGACCCTACCGCTCGGATGACAATCCAGAAATGAAGGGATTCAACATGATCAACAAAACTCAGGCCGCCGCCGCCATCATCGCCGCCGCGTGGTGCGCTGGGTGCGCACCACAGGTGTCGACAGACACCCGCGGCGCAACGCCGTCAATCGTGGGCAGCACGTCGGGCACTTCCGATTCAGTGAGCGAGGTGGCCTCGCCGCGGCCCGGCGACTTTCGGGTGGACGTGTTGGTCACCGAACAGAAGTGCTTTGGCTCTGCAGGCTGCACCTACCACTACACCATCGACCCGCACTACACGGGGACCGCGGCGCTACCGACGAAGACCACCGTGGTTTTCAAAGTCACCGGCGGCGATCAGACGCAGATCGGCAACTTCTCCATCGACAAGAATGGCACCGCGACCTTCGATCGGGAGACAACGATTGATGGACCCGAGGGAGCCAATCTCCAGGCCAAGGTCACTCAGGTGATCGGCGGCCGATGAGCATCGCATCGTGGTGCCCCACCCCGTACAAACAGTCATTCCCCAACGAGCGGAACGCGCGGGCAGCCATCAGAGCAATGCAGCGGCGCGGCAAGTGCGGCAGGGGAAAGTACACACCGCAAATACATTACGAATGCCGCTGCGGAGCAATACACCTCACTCACCTACGGCAACAGAGCCGATAAGTTCGGCGTGACGGCGAGCTACCGCGCCGTTTCACCACCTTGCCACCCGGATGCCGCGCCGGTCTAGATTCCAACAATGCTGGGACACGGGCCTTGCCCCCATGTAGTGGACACGGGATTTGTGGTTACGCGGCTACTGGCAGCGTAGCCGGTGTTAGGGTCCTTTCGTAGGTCGCAGGGCTGGAATAGCGGCACCGGGAGTGCCGTCGTTTGGTGTTGTAGCGAGCCAGCCAGCGGAACACTTCGCGGCGGCAGGTAGCAGCGTCGGGCCAGTGGCTGCGGTCCTGCAGGATCTCGCGTTTGAGGGCGGCGTTGAACGATTCGGCCAGCGCGTTATCGGCACTTGACCCGACGCCACCCATAGACTGGGTGACCTCCAAGTCACGGCAGAGGTTCGCGAAATCCCTTGAGGTGTACTGACTTCCGTGATCTGTGTGGAACACTGCACCGGTCAGGGAGCCGCGCAGCGCCGCAGCGGCTTTGAGGGCATCTTCGACCAGTTCGGTGCGCATGTGCTCGGCGATCGCCCACCCCGCCACCCGTCCGGAGAAGCAGTCGATCACGGTCGCCAGATACAGATTCGAACCGCTTGCCAATGGCAGGTAGGTGATGTCGCCGACGTACTTGACGTTGGGTGCCGCGGCGGTGAAGTCCCGGTTGAGCAGGTCCGGGACTTTCTGTTTGGCCGGATCCGGCGTGGTGGTCTTCACCCGTCGCCGGCGGCGGTAGCCGGCGATCCCGGCACTGCGCATGACCCGGGCCACCCGCTTGTGGTTGACCCGCTCACCGTCGGGTGCACCGTCGTTGAGTTCAGCGGTGATCCGCGGCGCCCCGTAGGTGTTGTCCTCATCGTGCACGGTGCGGATACGCGCGGCCAGCGCCTTGTCAGCGGCCTGGCGGGCGGCGCGTCCGTCGGCAGCGGCCAACCAGGCGTAGAACGATGAACGCGCAACCTCGACGACTGCGCACAGCCACTTCACCTCGAAGGTGTGCAGGTGGTCGGCGACGAACTGGAAGCGGCTCACCAGTTCGTCTCCCCGGCGAAATACTTGGCCGCCGACCGCAGAATGTCACGCTCGGTAGACAACCGAGCCTCCGTGGCGCGTAACGCCTTGTTCTCGGCCCGTAGCCGGGCCAGCTCCTGCTCTGGGGTCTCAACGCCGGGGGCTCGGCTGTGCTGCTGCGGTGGGGTTGCGGTGCCTGATCGGCACCCCGGCGGCTTTGCACCACGCTGAGAGCGTCACACCGGAGATGCCGAGTTCGTCGGCGATCTGCGTGATCGTGGCGCCCTCGGTGTCTCGGTACAGCGCTACCGCGTCCCGTTTGAACTCGTCAGGGTAATTTTTCCTTGCCATCGTGGTGGATCATCTCGCTTCCCCCGCCAACCTTGCGGGATTCAGCGTGTCCAACACACGGGGTCAAGTCCCCACCTCGGAATCAACGTGCCCGACCTTGCGGCCGCGAAGAATTACCACGACGAATCATACCCTTGGTAGGTTATGAGCCGTTCATTGCCGCCGATGATCAGTTCGCCTTTCGCCCGGCCGGCGGCAAACCTGGCACCTACCTGTTTTTCTATCCGACTGCAGAGCCCGGTGCTCACTCGCGGCACCGCACCGGGCTGCAACACCTCGCCTTTAATGGTCAAGACGCGGTCCGCCGTCGAGCGGGTCCATCAGTTCGTACAGCGAACCGGCGGCGAGGTGCTGCACACACCACAGTCGTTCCCGCAATATCCGCCGCCCTACTTCGCCACGTTCTGGCTGGACCCGTTCGGCATCATGCTGGAAGCGGTGTGCCACCACGACGCGGAGTGAGGCTGAATCAGCTTGGGGCCGTGGCAATTATCGCCAATTCTGAATTCGCGATATTCAGCCGCATTGCCGCGAAAATGTACTGAAGCAACGCGCGACTACCGACACGGAAGGCGCCAGCGTGCCCTTCTTATTTTTTATCGTTACACTTCCGGCCGAACACCCCCGATAAAGGAGATCATTCGTGGCCGAACGCATTGTCGTCCAACTTGTTGACGATATTAACGGCACTGAAATCACCGACGACAGCGGTGAACGGATTAACTTCTCGGTACGCGGGGTTGATTACCAGATCGATCTTTCCGCTGCGAACGTGGCGAAGTTCGAGAAGGCGCTGGCGCCCTACCTGGACGCCGCCACCCGGGTCGGCGGCCGCCGCGCCCGGACCCAGAAGGTCGCAGAGCCGACCAGCCGCGCCGCCAAGAGCGGCACGGCGCGCCGCCGCGGCAAGAAGGCCGCGTCCTCGAAGGAACAGCTCGCCGCCATCCGCGAGTGGGCACAGGAGAACGGCTACGACGTCGCCGCCCGCGGTCGCATCAAGGCCGACATCGTCGAGGCGTACCACGCCGCGAACTAGCCGCGCCGGATCCGTCGGCCCAGCGCGGTGACCAGGTCACCGCGCTGCCCGACGGTCACATCGTCGACGCCGAGCCACGCCGCCATCGACTGCAGCTCCGGCACCAGCGCCGCGGCCACCCGCGCCCGGTCCTGGCCCTCCTCGGCGAACGCACCGACCACATGGAGTGCGTCGGCAGTTCGTTTCAGGTCGACGCGCGCGACCAATTGGCCGTCGAGAAGAAAAGGCCAGACGTAGTAACCGAATTGGCGCTTAGCGGCCGGGGTGTAGATCTCGATCCGGTAGTGGAAGCCGAACAGTCGCTCGACGCGGGGCCGGAAGAAGATCAGCGGGTCGAACGGGCACAACAGCGCCGTCCCGCGATCGGTCCGCGGCACTTTCTGCCCGGCGCGCAGGTAGGCCGGCACCCCGTCGATCGTGACGGGTTCCAGCTCTCCGGACGCCACCAGTGCCGCCAGCGCGGGCTTCACCTGACGCGCGCCCAGGCGAAAATAGTCGCGGATGTCGGCCTCGGTGCCGACGCCCAGCGCCCCGGCGGCCTTGAGCACCAACTGCCGGACCGCCTCGTCGTCGGACACCTCCCGGGCCAGCACCTCCGCCGGCAACACCCGTTCGACCAGGTCGTAGTGCCGCGCGAACCCGGCCCGGGTGGCGGTGGTGAGCACACCCGACGACCACAGCGCCTCGGCCACCCACTTGGTGTCACTGCGCCCCCACCACGGCCCCTTGGCGCCGCGGGGTTCGGCCTCGAGGTGTGCCTCGATCTGTCCGGCGGTCGTCGGCCCGAGTTCGGCGACGGCGGCGACGATCTTCTCGGCCAGCTCACCGTTGCGCTTGACGATCTCCGTGCCCCAGCGACCGTGGGTGTATTCGCGCATCCGCCAGCGCAGCAGCGGCCAGTCGTCGACCGGCAACAACGCCGCCTCGTGCGCCCAATATTCGATGAGATGCCGCGGCGAGCGCGCACTGTGGCTCCACGCCAGCGCGTCGAGAGCGTCCCGATCGTAGGGGCCGAGCCGGCTGAACACCGGCGCGTAATGCGCCCGGACGCAGACCGATACCGAATCCAGCTGCAGCACTTGTATTCTGGACAGCAAACGCTTCAGGTGTGCCCGGGTTACCGGTCCGGTCGGCTTGGGTTCGTGAAAGCCCTGGGCGGCGACGGCGATGCGACGGGCCTGGACCGTGGTGAGTGCTGCCACTGTCACATCGTGGCGCAGACCACGATAGCGTCCCGGGGAGTGGTGGACTTCGGATCTGGCGTGGTTCACGCGTTGTGATCAACGAGTCATGGTGAACGCTAGGCGATTTGGTGTTGTTTGGCAAGTGCTGCCGCGGCGTGTTTGGCGGCGATCACGGCGCGTAGTTCGTCCATGGAGACATCGGAGAGGTAGCGGCGGGTGACCTGCCACTCGTCGTGGGATTCGATGACCACCGCGGTGGCCAGGCGAAGGAACGCCGCCGGATTGGGGAAGATCTCCACGACATCGGCCCGACGCTTGATCTCTTTATTCAGACGCTCTATCGGATTATTCGACCAGATCTTCTGCCAATGCGCCTTCGGGAACGCAGTGAACGCCAACACGTCGGTCTTGGCCTCGCCCATCATCGCGGCCACCTTCGGGAACGACGCGGCCAGGGTGTCGGCGACCCGGTCCCACTGCGCGGCGACCTCGTCGGGTTCGGTGTGAGCGAAGATGGTCTTGACCGCCGCGGTAACCGCCGGGGCGTGTTTGGCCGATACCGCGGTATGCAGGTTCCGCATGAAATGCACCCGGCACCGCTGCCACGATGAGTTCGTGAACTGCTGTGCCACAGCGACTTTCAACCCAGCGTGCGCATCGGAGATGACCAGGTGCACCCCCGATAGGCCGCGCGCCTTAAGCGAGGCGAGGAACTCGCGCCAGAACTCGAACGACTCGCTGTCACCGACCGCGGTGCCCAGCACCTCACGGGTGCCGTCGATCGACACGCCGGTCGCGACCACCAGGGCCTGGGAGACCACGTGCGCCCCCACGCGGACCTTGCAGAAGGTGGCATCGCAGAACACGTAGGGGAAGCTGGTGTGGGTCAGCGAGCGTTCCCGAAACGCTGTGATCTCGCGGTCCAGGCCGGCGCAGATCCGCGACACCTCCGACTTGGACACCCCGGTCTGCACGCCCATCGCCGTCACCAGGTCATCGACGCTGCGGGTGGACACCCCGTGCACGTAGGCCTCCATGATGACCGCGTGCAGCGCCTTGTCGATACGCCGGCGGGGTTCCAGCAGCGACGGGAAGAACGATCCCGCCCGTAGCTTGGGGATCTGCACCTCGATGTCCCCGGCGGTCGTGGAGACGGTCTTGGGGCGGTGCCCGTTGCGGTGCACCGTGCGGCCGTCGCTGCGTTCGTAACGGCCCGCGCCGATCGCCGCGGTGGCCTCGGCCTCGATGAGCTGCTGCAACCCGGAACGGATCAACTCGGCGAACACCGCACCCGAGTCAGCGGACTTCAGTGCATCGAGCTGAGCGAGCAGGGCAGAATGGTCAAGGGTCATCGCGCGGTTTCCTTCGGTGAGTCACTTTGGTACGTAACTCACTGACCACTACGCGATGGCCCACCCCAACACCGGCACCGACACGGCCTGAACATCTCCGCCCACCTCAGCCCCGTCCCCGAATTCCCACCACCCCAGGGGACTTAGCCCAGACCACCGACAAACTCGCGCATGGATCTGCAAGGTTGTCGGCCGAACCGCCTACCATTCCTGCGGCACACCCTGTATTGGGGCTTCGGTCGCTCCCGACCGGCCCTGACGGAAAGGACCAGCAGTGAGCTACAACGCTGCGGACATCACCGAACTCGACGATGTTCAGCACACCCGCCTGCGACCGGCGGTCAACCTGGGCCTGGACGTGCTCAACACCGCCTTGCGCGAGCTGGTGGACAACGCGGTCGAAGAGGTCGCCGATCCCAGTCACGGCGGATCCACCGTCACCATCACCCTGCATGCCGACGGCTCGGTGAGCGTCGCCGACGACGGACGCGGCCTTCCCATCGACTCCGACCCCGTGACCGGCAAGAACGGCATCGTCAAGACCCTCGGGACGGCGCGCGCCGGTGGCAAGTTCTCGGCCCACACCGACGCCACCAGCACCGGCGCCGGCCTGAACGGCATCGGCGCCGCGGCCGCGGTGTTCATCTCGGCCCGCACCGACGTCACGGTGCGCCGCGCCGGCAAGACGTACCTGCAGAGCTTCGGCCACGGCTACCCCGGCACGTTCGAGGGCAAGGAGTTCGACCCGAACGCCGAGTTCACCCGCGCCGACAACCAGAAGCTGCGTGGCACGGGCAACCGCAAGCCCGACGCCCACGGCACCACGGTGCGCATCCTGTTCGACCAGGCCGTCGTGCCGGACGCCAGCGTCGACATCGCCGAGGTCCTGCTGCGCGCCCACGCCGCCGCCCGGATGTGCCCCGGTGTGCACCTGACCGTCGTCGACGAGGGCTGGCCCGGCGAGGAGGTGCCGCCCGCGTTGCTGCAGCCCTTCAACGGCCCCTGGGGCACCGAAGCGCTGCTGGACCTCATGTGCACCTCGGCAGGCACTCCCCTGCCCCCGGTCCGCGCTGTGGTCGAAGGACGCGGCGAGTACACCACCGGGCGCGGCCCCACCCCGTTCCGCTGGTCGCTGACGGCCGGCCCGGCCGAGCCGACCACCGTGGCCGCGTTCTGCAACACCGTGCGCACCCCCGGTGGCGGCTCGCACCTGACCGCCGCCATCAAGGGGCTGTCGGAGGCGCTCGCCGACCGCGCGTCCCGGACCCGGGATCTGGGTCTGGCCAAGGGTGAGGACGGACCCGAACCGCAGGACTTCGCCGCGGTCACCGCACTGGCCGTCGACACCCGCGCCCCGGACGTCGGCTGGGACTCCCAGGCCAAGACCGCGGTCTCGTCGCGCTCGCTGAACGTCGCGATGGCCCCGGATGTGGCGCGCAGCGTCAACGTCTGGGCGGCGAATCCCGCGAACAGCGAGACGGTGTCGCTGTGGACCAAGCTGGCGCTCGAGTCGGCCCGCGCGCGCCGCAGCGCCGAGGGCGCCAAGGCGCGGTCCCGCGCGGCCTCGAAGGCCAAGGGGCTGGGCACCAACCTCTCGCTGCCGCCGAAGCTGCTGCCCAGCCGCGAGACCGGCCGCGGCTCGGGCGCCGAACTGTTCCTCTGCGAGGGCGACTCAGCGCTGGGCACCATCAAGGCGGCGCGCGACGCGACGTTCCAGGCCGCCTTCCCACTGAAAGGCAAGCCGCCCAACGTCTATGGCTTCACGGTGAACAAGGCCCGGGTCAAGGATGAGTTCGATTCCATCGAACGCATCCTGGGCTGCGGCGTGCGCGACAACTGCGACCCCGAGCAGTGCCGCTACGACCGAATCCTGTTCGCCTCCGACGCCGACCCCGACGGCGGCAACATCAACTCAAGCCTGATTTCGATGTTCCTGGACTTCTACCGCCCGCTCGTCGCGGCCGGCATGGTCTACGTGACGCTGCCGCCGCTGTTCGTGGTGAAAGACGGTCAGGAGCGCATCTACTGCCAGGACGAGTCCGAGCGCGACACGGCCGTCGCCGAGTTGAAGGCGCGCTCGAAGCGCCGAGTGGAAGTCCAGCGCAACAAGGGTCTCGGTGAGATGGACGCCGACGACTTCTGGAACACCGTGCTGGATCCACAGCGCCGCACCGTGATTCGCGTGCATCTCGACGACGCCGACAAGAAGCTGCACCACACCCTGTTCGGCGGGCCGCCCGAGGGCCGGCGCTCGTGGATGGCCGAGGTGGCCGCCGTCGTCGACACCCTTGCGCTGGACCTGGACTAGAAAGAGTCAACTGTGACCTCGACCCTGGACGTTCCTGAGCAGAATCAGGACCTGGTCCTCGACCAGAGCGCCGACGACTACTGGAACCACTACCAGCTGACCTTCGCGCTCTACAGCGTCAGCGACCGCGCCATCCCGTCGGCGTTCGACGGCCTCAAGCCGGGCCAGCGCCGGCTGCTGTACCAGATGCACGACTCGAAACTGCTGCCCGGCAACAAGCCGCAGAAGTCTTCGAAGGTCTGCTCGGCCGTCACCGGCAACCTGCACCCGCACGGCGGCGCGTCGATGTACGGCGCGGCGGCGCTAATGGCCGCCGAGTTCCAGCGCGTGAAAGTCATTGACGGACAAGGCGCTTTCCCGCGCATCCAGGGTGACATCCCGGCCGCCGACCGGTACACCGAGATGCGGCTGTCGGCCCCCGGCGCGGCGCTGACCGCCGAACTCGACGACCACGCGGTGCCGATGGTGCCCACATTCGACGGGGAATGGATCGAGCCCACGATGCTCCCGGCCCAATGGCCGGTGCTCCTGTGCAACGGCGCCGTCGGCATCGCCGAAGGCTGGGCCACCAAGGTGCCCGCGCACAATCCGCGCGAGATCATGGCGGCCTGCCGGGCGCTGCTGAAGACCCCGAACATGACCGACGACCGGCTGGCCAAACTCATTCCCGGCCCGGACTGGGGCTGTGGTGCGACGGTGGTCGGCACCGCCGGGCTGCGCGAGTACCTCACCACCGGCCGCGGTGCGCTCACCGTGCGCGGCACCCTGTCGGTCGACGGCAAGAACGTCGTGATCACCGAGCTGCCGCCCGGTGTCGCGAGCAACACTGTGCAGGACCGGATTCGGGCGCTGGTCGAGTCCGGCGAGCTGGCCGGCGTCGCCGACATGTCCGACCTGACCGACCGTCGCAACGGGCTGCGGATCGTCGTCACCGCCAAGCGCGGCCACGCCGCCGAGACCATCCGCGACCAGCTACTGGCGTTGACCCCGCTGGAGTCGACGTTCGCCGCCAGCCTGGTGGCGCTCGACGAGGACCGCGTGCCGCGGTGGTGGACGGTGCGCGAGCTGATCGGCGCCTTCCTGCACCTGCGCGACTCGGTGGTCCTGCACCGCAGCCAGTACCGGCTCGAGAAGGTCACCGCCCGCAGGCATCTGGTCGCCGGCCTGATGAAGATCCACCTGGACATCGACGCGGCCGTCGCGGTCATCCGCGGCTCCGACACCGTCGACGACGCCCGGCGCGGGCTGCAGGAGCGGTTCAGCATCGACGAGGAGCAGGCCAATTACGTGCTGGCACTGCAACTTCGACGTCTGACGAAGCTCGACGTCATCGAGCTGCAGGCCGAGGCGGACAAGCTGGATGCCGAATTCGCCGAGCTCACCGAGCTCGTCGCGAACCCCGATGCTCGGCGCGTGGTGATCGACAACGAACTGAAGGAGACGGCGAAGCTGTTCGCCGGGCCCGAATTCGACCGCCGCACGGTCCTGGACTTCGAGGGCACGCCGACGGCCTCGAGTTCCGACGACGACGGCCCGCGTGAGCGAAAAGTCAACGCCAACTGGCGCCTTGACGATCGGGGCGTGTTCTCCGACAGCCACGGCGACCTGCTGTCCGCCGGGCTGGGCTGGGCGGTGTGGACCGACGGGCGCATCAAGTTCACCAACGGCAATGGCCTGCCGTTCAAGACGCGCGACATCCCGGTGGCCCCGGACATCACAGGGCTGCTGCGCTCGGGCGTGCTGACGCCGGGCCATCACCTGGCACTGGTGACGCGGCGCGGCAAGATTCTGCGCATCGACCCGGCCGCGGTGAATCCACAGGGCGCGGCGGGCAATGGCGTGGCCGGTGTGAAGCTGGCCGGCGACGGTGACGAGGTCATCGCCGCACTGCCGATCACGTGCGGTAACGGCGAAGCCATCTTGTCGACCTCCGAAAAGGGCTGGAAGGTAACCGAAGTCGCCGACATCCCGGTCAAGGGCCGCGGCGGCGCCGGCGTGGGCTTCCACCCGTTCGTCGGCGGTGAGGATGCCCTGCTGTCGGCGGCGGTCTCCCCCACCGGGTTCGTGCGCAATGGCAAGACCGTGCGCGCCGAGAAGCGCGCGAAGTCCTCGGTGAAGGGCACGGGCGCCGACGTGACGCCGGCAGAGGCGTAGGCATCTGTGCGGTTCGACTGGGCGGGATTCGAAACCGACCTGACCGCCGCCGCGGTCACGGCGGTGCGCGCGCTGGCCGGCGCGGCCGCAGGGCAACAGCCGTACGCGGTGGCGTTCAGCGAGTTCTACGCTGAGACGACCGGTGTCATCTACCTGCCCAATCTGGCCCTGGCCACCGAGCAGACGGTGCCGGAGCCGTCCTGCCGGTTCAGCCCACCGGACTGGGAGCACCAGGACTACGAGTGGAGCGAGACCGCCGGCGACTGGGGTGACCGGCTGGTCGAGGCGGTGTCGGGCCTGCCACGTGCCCAGTGGGACCAGGCCTGGGAGCGGTTCGCGCAGGCGATGCTGACCATCGCCGCAGGCGTGCGAGCCACGCTGGTGGCCGACGGCACCCTGCCGGCCGACGTCGTCGTCTACCTCGACGACGAGGACGGCGATCTGCTGGTGCGCTCGCTGACATCCGCCGAACTGCAGCGACATTTCCCCGAGTACGTCGCCGCCGCCGCGGCCGAGCACGCGATCCTGGCGCTGCCGGTCGAGCAGCGGGTGGCCGCGCTGGCGGCGGCTGCCGGACTGGTACCCGGACCGCCGGGCGACCTGGGCCAGGAACGCGCACGGGCACTCCTGCTGGAGCTCGGCGGTGCCGCGGTTCCCGTCGCCATCGCGGCGTTGAAGCGCCGGGACACCGCCTGGCTCGGCGCCAAGCTGTTGGCGGACCTCGATGTCGCGTCGCCCGAAGTGCTCGACGCGCTATGGGCGGCGGTGCCCCTGCCCGGCCCCGGCCACGACTGGGCGGCCACCGCGCTGGGACGGCTGGGCTATGGACCCCAGGTGCTGGAGAGCGACCTGCCCGCGGCAACCCGCGCGGCCGCCGTCACGGCGTCGTACCGGTCGTTCCGCGATCACGGCCGCAGCCATCGGCCGCTGGACTACGCGCTGCTGGCCGCCGGGCTCGCCGACCCGAGTGTCGCGGCACTCATCGCGGATGAGTTGGCTCCCGGCCAGGGCTACTGCACGCTGGACGCCGCCGACCTCCCCGGCGCCCGGGCGGGGCTCGACCATGCCGAGCCGCTGATCCGCCGGCACGCCGTCGTCGTCCTCGGTGAACTGATCGGCCCCATGGGACCCGAGGGTCTGGACCCCGACGACGTCGCGGCGCTGAGCGCCCGGATCACCGACCTGGCCGCCCACGATCCCGACCCCGACGTCCGGCGGCTCGCCGGCTACCGCCGATAGGTGCAGAAGCGGTAGCGCAGGCCGGTCTTGCTGGTCTGCCACTCGCTGTGCGTGACGGTCCAGGAGTCGTCCAACGCCGGCGCGAAAGCGTCGCCGTCGGGCACGTCGACGTCGATCTCGGTGACCTCGCACAGCGTCGCCGCCGGCAGCGCCAGAGCGTACAGCTGCGCTCCGCCCATCACCCAGCCGTCGATCTCGGCGGGCAACGACGTCACCACCTCGGCGCCTTCGGCGACATAACCCGCGTCGCGGCTGACGACGACGTTGCGGCGGCCCGGCAGCGGGCGGAACCGCTCCGGCAGCGACTCCCAGGTGAGCCGGCCCATCACGACCGTGGAGCCGAGTGTCAGTTCTTTGAAGTGCGCCATGTCCTCGGGCAGCTGCCAGGGGATGTCGTTGTCGCGGCCGATGACACCGCCGTTGCCCTGCGCCCAGATCAGCTTCACCGCGCCGTCCCCCTGCGTGTCGCAGTCGGCGTGTCGGCTCTCCTGTGGCACTTGCGAATTGAAGCGGTCAACTTTCCTTGACTGGTCAGGGAAAGTTGACGGGTCCAAATCGAACATGTCACCAGAGCCCCCGGGCCCCGACAGCGTCAGACCGCAACGGGAGCCTTGATGGCGGGGTGCGGGTCGTAGTTGACGATCGCGATGTCCTCATACTGGTAGTCGAAGATCGAATCACGCGGCGCCAGAACAAGTTCCGGGTACGGCCGGGGCTCGCGGGACAGCTGCAGCTGCACCTGCTCGACATGGTTGTCGTAGATGTGGCAGTCGCCGCCGGTCCAGACGAACTCGCCGACCTCGAGGCCCGCCTGAGCGGCCATCATGTGCGTCAGCAGCGCGTACGAGGCGATGTTGAACGGCACGCCGAGGAACAGGTCGGCGCTGCGCTGGTACAGCTGGCAGCTGAGCTTGCCGTCGGCGACGTAGAACTGGAACAGCGCGTGGCACGGCGGCAGCGCCATCTGGGCGATCTCGCCGACGTTCCACGCCGAGACGATGTTGCGCCGGCTGTCGGGGTTGGTCTTCAGCATCTCGAGTGCGGCGCTGATCTGGTCGACGTGCTCGCCCGACGGCGTCGGCCAGGACCGCCACTGCACGCCGTACACCGGACCGAGTTCGCCTGTCTCCGAGGCCCATTCATCCCAGATGGTCACGCCGCGCTCCTGCAGCCACCGCACGTTGGAGTCGCCGCGCAGGAACCACAGCAGTTCGTAGATCACCGACTTGGTGTGCACCTTCTTGGTGGTCAGCAGCGGGAACCCGGCGGCCAGGTCGTAGCGCAGCTGGTGGCCGAACAGGCTCCGGGTGCCGGTCCCGGTGCGATCGGACTTGGGTGTGCCCTGTTCCAGCACCAGGCGCAGCAGGTCTTCGTAAGGGGTCGGCACAGCCACGCCCTCAGCTTACGTTCCGGGGCGGGGAGTAGAACGGAAGCCATGCCCGTGACCAAGGACACCATCACCACCGCCGACGGCACCTGCGCCGTCACCGTCGCGACCCCCGAAGGCACCGGCCCGTGGCCCGCGGTGGTCATGTACCCCGACGCGGGCGGCCCGCGGCAGACCTTCGACGACATGGCCGCGCGCCTCGCCGCCCTGGGCTACGTGGTGCTGGTGCCGGACATCTACTACCGCGACGCCGGCTGGGCCCCGTTCAACATGGCCACGGCGTTCACCGATGAGACCGAGCGGGGCCGCTTGTTCGGCATGATGCGCAAGGTCACGCAGGACATCATGGCCGCCGACGCGACCGCGTTCTTCGACTATCTGGCCGCCCGGTCGGATGTGGCGGGCGACAAGTTCGGCACCACCGGCTACTGCATGGGCGGCCGCACGTCGTTCATCGTCGCGGGCCGGCTGCCCGACCGGGTCGCCGCGGCGATGTCGTTCCACGGCGGCGGCCTGGTCACCGACACCGAGGACAGCCCGCACCTGCGCGTCGACCAGATCAGCGCGGTGGTCTACGTGGGTGCCGCCGAAAACGACGGGTCGTTCACCGCCGAGCAGGGCGAGATTCTGGACCGCGCGCTGACCGACGCCGGCGTCGACCACACTGTCGAGTTCTATCCCGCCGCGCACGGCTTCGCGGTGCCCGACAACGTCGGCGCTTACGACGAATCCGCGGCGCAGCGGCACTGGGATGCGATGGAGCGGGTGTTCGGCGCGGCGCTGAAGTAACCCCCGGGGCGGGCCCGACTCCCACTGTGCGGGACGATTGACGGGTGTATGACCAGACCAGCACCTACGAACCTGACGCCAACGAGCACGGATCCCGACTGGACCCGGTACTCGCGCGCAGCTGGCTCCTGGTCAACGGAGCGCAATTCGACCGCTTCTCGCCGGCCACCCGGTCCAGCGCCGACATCGTCATCATCGACATCGAGGACGCGGTAGCACCCAAGGACAAGGACGCGGCCCGGGACAACGCTGCGCGCTGGCTCGGCGACGGCAACACCGACTGGGTGCGCGTCAACGGCTTCGGCACGCCGTGGTGGGCCGACGATCTGGAGATGCTGTCCAAGACGTCGGTGGGCGGCGTCATGTTGGCGATGGTCGAGTCGGTCGACCATGTCACCGAGACCGCCAAGCGGCTGCCCAATGTTCCAATCGTCGCGCTGGTGGAGACCGCCCGCGGGCTCGAGCGCATCACCGAGATCGCCTCGGCCAAGGGCACGTTCCGGCTGGCGTTCGGTATCGGCGACTTCCGTCGCGACACCGGCTTCGGCGACAACCCGGCGACGCTGGCCTACGCCCGCTCGCGGTTCACCATCGCCGCCAAGGCCGCACACCTGCCCGGCGCCATCGACGGCCCCACCATCGGGTCCAGCTCGCGCAAACTCAGCGAGGCCACCGCGGTCTCCATCGAGTTCGGTATGACCGGCAAGATCTGCCTGACGCCGGAGCAGTGCGCGACGGTCAACGAGGGACTGTCGCCCTCACTGGACGAGATCGCCTGGGCGCAGGAGTTTTTCGCGGAGTTCGAGCGCGATGGCGGCGAAATCCGCAACGGCTCGGACCTGCCGCGTATCGCCCGCGCCAACAAGATTTTGGATCTGGCGAAGGCGTACGGCATTCACCCGTCGATGTTCGGCGACGACCCCGACCACGTGTCGGCGCCGTCGGACACGTACCACTACTGAGCGGCGTCCCCGGCCTTCTTGTTCCGGTGCAGCACTGACGAGAACGCCCGGGCGATGCCGCGCAGTGCGTACCAGCCGGACAGCACGGTGAAGACGATCAGCGCGACGAACATCGGCAGCCAACCGGTGCGCGAGTGCTTGAGGTTCCACCAGATGATGCAGAACAGCACCGCCATGATGAAGACGAGGATGTCGCGCAGCCGGCCCTCGCGGTTGAACGCGTAACCGATCGCCGTCGACTTGAGCTGACGGCTGCGGTCGACCGCGGCGATGACCTCGTCGATCCGCATGTCGATGGTGCGTTGCAGTTCGGCGCGGCGCTCGGTCTGCTCGGCCGGAATCCGGTCCAGCAGGTCCATGTCGGCCTTGATTGCGGCGCGCACGTCCGGTGGCTTCAGGTTTCCCGCCACGGCGCCGAGCAGCGCGCCTCCGGCCAGTGGCGCGGCTCCCAACGCCAGGTCCGCGATTCCCATGGTCGGCTCCTCACTGATCGACGCAAACGTCAATCACCATACGAGGTTTCCACATTTGATCCTGTACCCAGGGCGCATTTGTTCGAGTGTGGTACGCCGTCACGTCAGGGTCGATGGTTTCGGGGCTCTACCGCCAGCGTCTGAGTTTCGAGACGGAGTAGCCGAATGAGCGAAGGCCAGGTCTTGCCACCGACCCCTGCCGATTCGAGCAGTTCACGCCCCGTACCGCCCGCGTGCTCGTTCGCGAGGGCTACCGCTGCCTCGCCGACGTGCGGGCGCTGCTGCGGGTCGAGATGACCACGCCGGGCACCCCGCCTGAGTCCACCGGTTGCGACTGCGGACGGTGCAACCCGCCGCCCCTGACCGACCTGGAGGCCCAGGCCGCCCTGCGACACGTGAGCAACGCCGACGCCGTGGCGTTCGCCCAGGGCCTGACGACCCTGGTCAGCTTCTACGACTGCGACGACTGCGACGACTGCGGGGCATGGGTACCGACGTTCACGGAGACCGCCGAGGCGTAAGGGGCGACCCTGCTGACGAATCGAGCCGTCCTGTCGGGGCTGTATTGCATACTGCGGCAATGTCTGACGAACAGAGCCAGCCGCCCGTCGTTGAGCTTCGATTCCACACGATCCTCGGTCTCGTTGAGCAGGAACTCCGGTCGGCGCTAACGAGGGCACGAGCGGAGTCGAATCACCCCACCTCAATCGGAGACGGGGCCGAAGACGCTGTGCGCGACGTGCTCCGGCAGCATCTCCCGTCGAATTACGGCGTCGGCAAAGGTCATGTCTATGACGCATACGGCGACAGCTCGCGCGAATCCGACATTGTCATCACGAACCCCGACCACCCGCTGAGCTTTCCCAACGACCGTCGAGGGACGTACGTCATCGAAGGCGTGGCAGCGGCAGGCGAGGTGAAATCCCGCCTAGACGCCTCGGCTGTCGATGACTGCATCAAGAAGGGCACCGCCTTCAAACGGCTCCGCATGACCGATAACAAATCGGATCGCGTATTCACCGTCGAAGATCATGAGTACCTGAAACAGATCGGTATGGTCCCACCCTATTTCGTTATCGCGTTCGAGAACCACGTCGCCGTGAAAACGCTGCGGAAGTGCCTAGAGGACACGGCACTGGTCGAACCTCCAGCGGGCAAGTCGCTGGGAGACTCCGACCCTGCGAGCACGCCACAGCCTCCCGTCGACGCTATCTGCATCTTGGGCGAAGGCGTCTGGCTCTACATCCGACCGGACAACCCGATGGGTATTCACATCGGCTTCGAGAAGGCGGACGGCTCGAAAACAATGCGAAACGACTTGTCGGGATGGAGCTACGTTCGGACCGACGCCCCGCTGGTCTTTACCCTCGCCTGGCTACACGCCTCGATGCCGCGAATCTTCCGCGGCGCCTCGGTATTCGCGCCGTACTTGATCCCGACGGCGCAACAACTGGCATATATGGAGGCGGCGGCTACCTCTCCCGATGCCCCCAACCCTGACGCCGATGACGCCGTGGCGAGCGGCGGGTCTCATCGGTGATGAACAACGAACCTGAGCCTGAGGAATTCGACGGCGACTGCACAATCCCACCCGATCAGCCCGTCCCCGCAGATCAGCTAGCGCAATACAGCCCCGACCGTGACTATCACGCCGAGAGGGAAATCGCTGACTACGTTGAGGAGACGGTTCACGACGAGACGGTCCAACATGTTGAGCGTGTGAAGGTCGAACACGTCATGGGAATCCCATACGAGGTTTGGGATGTGACGACTGACGCCGATCGGTATTGGGTCCTGACCAACGGGACCCTCCTCTACTCACGACGCCACTTCCAGAGCCTGGATTACACTTTGTCCTTCCACATTGGCCTGATGACGCGGCTCAGGTCGAGAGAGGAAAAGTTCGGAGCCGGATTCGTCACGCCTTTCGACGAGGTCGTACGTAGGCTGGCACAGGCCGAAGAAGACCTCGACCGTGCCGTTGAGGTGGTCGACTTTCAAGGCGTCGGCATGCAGCTGCGGGAGTGCATGATCTCGCTGATGGCGGCGGCTCGTCGCAGAACTGACCTACCGGATGGCATCGAAGAACCCCAGGACGCCAACGTCAAGGCGTGGGGTGAGCTGCTGTTCAACCACTACTGCCCCGGCAGCTCGAACGACAAAATGCGGGGCTACCTCAAGGCGACAACCGACAAAGCCTGGGAACTGGTAAACCACCTGACGCACCACCGGAATGCCAACAGAACAGCTGCCCTCATCGCCAAGCGCGCAGTCGACACCATCGCAGTGCACATGGCCAACGTTCTGACGCGGGACCTCTGGGATCGCACCGACCAATGCCCTCGCTGCGAATCTCGTGCAGTGCGTACGTACTTCGATCCCGAAATCGGTACTGACGGAGATCATTTCCAAGTCTGCGATGAGTGCGATTGGAGCAGTCATCCAGGCCATGAGGTGGTGGACTTCGACGGCTTCGATCCGCTTACGCTGGCCGAGGCGCAACGAGAAGCCATCCGGGGCGTGCACGAATCGTGGGTACGCAACGGCAACGAGTTGATGATCGAGTACACCGCTAATTCCCTTGCGGCCCTTGAAGAACTAATTCAGAAGCTGCGGGCTCAAGGCGACAGACAAGACTGACTCCGCGCCGTTGCCGAACCTCACGGCTCCATCAGTGTCGCAGCGACCGTCGCACCAAGATTCCAGCACGCCTCAAGGTCGGCCTTGCTCGGCTTGCCGGACACGATCACCGTCGCCGCTGCCCGTCCCCAACCCAGCCCGGTGGTGATGCCGTCCACCGCGCGCTCGGCCCCTTCGGTGCCCTCGTTGCCGTGCAGCCAGACCCCGAACGGTCTCCCCCGTGTCGCATCGAGGCACGGGTAATACAGCTGATCGAAGGCGTGTTTCACGGCACCGCTGAGATAGCCGAGGTTCGCCGGGCTGCCGATCAGGTAGCCGTCGGCCTCCAGCGCATCAGTGGGTGAGCACGTCAAGGCCGGACGGCGCACGACCTCCACACCCTCGATGTCCGGATCGGTCGTACCGGCCAGCACCGCCTCCAGCATCTCCTGGCAGTGTGGCGACGGGGTGTGGTGGATGATCAGCAGGCGAGGCACTAGATGACCTTCACATCCTCCGGTGCTGCGGCCCAAGCGTCAGCAACGGCCAAGCCGATGCCGTTCTCGACGTACCACTTTGCGAACCGGCCAGGGAACTTGGCACGCTCGCTGCACGCATGAGCGTGGGCACGGGCGTAGGGCTCCGCAGTGGGCTCGGGAGCCTGGGGTACGCGGCAAAAGATATCGGTCACGGCGTCTTCTCCTTTGTTCGATTTGACTGCCAAAACCGACGCTACCAGCGGGAATACACCCCCGCGCTGAGTGAAACATCACCGCGATTTGACCCTGTATTTTGCCCTGCGAGCCGCCCTAATAAGTTTGGGCAGGCCACGGTTCCGCGCGGCGTATTAGACGGGTAATTGACAAAATATTGCTTGAGGGCGCCCGACATGTAGCCGAGATTCGCCGGCGAACCGAGCAGATAGCCGTCGGCTTCCAGCACGTCGGCGGCCGACAGCGTCAGCGCCGGACGCCGCACGACGTCGACGCCCTCGATCTCGGGATCAGTTGCCCCGGCGAGCACCGCCTCGAACATCTCCTGACAGTGCGGAGACGGAGTGTGGTGCACGACAAGGAGTTTCATCGCGAGGCCTGCTCCAGACGGACGGCCTTGCGGATGGTTTCCCGGGCCCGGGCCCGGTCCCCCGCGTAGTCGTAGGCGCGGGCCAGCCGGTACCAGCCGCGCCAATCATCGGGACTAGCCTCGACCTCGTCCCGCACCGACTCGAACAGCGCGTCGGCGGCGTCACGTTCGATGCGGCCCGACGGGCGCTTGGGCAGGTCACTGATGTCGAGCTCGACGCCCTCGTCGTGCGCCAGCCGGGCCAGCCGCTGGTGCGCGAAACCGGCGCGCAGCGTGGCGACCATGGCCCACAGCCCGATCAGCGGCAGCACGAAGATGCCGATACCGAGGCCGATCGCCGCGGCCTCCCCCGACTGCATCAGGATGACGCCGGAACGCCCGAGCATCACGAAGTAGACCACCAGCGCCACGCACAGGAATGCGACGACCAGCTGGATGCGGAATACCTGCGAGCTCGGTTTGGTCATCACCGGCCCGTCACAGCCCCATCAGCTTCTCGATGCCGATGGTCAGCCCCGGATACTTGGCGACCTCGCGGACACCGAGCAGCACGCCCGGCACGAACGACGTGCGGTCGATGCTGTCGTGGCGGATGGTCAGCGTTTCGCCCTGGGTACCGAACAGCACTTCCTGGTGCGCCACCAGTCCGCGCAGCCGCACCGAGTGCACGGGGATGCCGTCGACGTCCGCGCCGCGCGCGCCTTCCAGACCGGTGCTGGTGGCATCGGGGTTGGGCGGCAGGCCTTTTCGCGCCTCGGCGATCAGCTGGGCGGTGCGGGTGGCGGTGCCCGACGGGGCGTCGGCCTTCTGCGGGTGGTGCAGCTCGACGACCTCGGCCGACTCGAAGAACGGGGCGGCCAGCTTGGCGAAGTGCATGGACAGCACCGCGCCGATGGCGAAGTTGGGGGCGATCAGCACGGCGACGCCGGGTTTGGCGGCCACCCACTCGCGAACCTGCGCGAGCCGCTCCGCGGTGAAGCCCGTGGTGCCGACGACGGCGTGAATGCCGTTGTCGATGAGGAACTTCAGGTTGTCCATCACGACGTCGGGGTGGGTGAAGTCGACGACGACCTCGGTGCCGCTGTCGGTGAACAGGCTCAGCTCGTCTCCGGCGTCGACGCCGACGGTGAACGTCAGATCGTCGGCGGCTTCGACACCCTCGACGATGGTCGCACCGACTTTGCCCTTGGCACCCAGAACTCCGACTCGCATGAGGTCAACCCTAGCGGCCGTCCTACCATCAGCCCCATGCGCGGCGCCAAGATCCTCATCACCGGAGTCACCGGCCAGGTGGCCACCCCGATCGCCCGGGCCCTGGCGGCCGACAACGAGGTGTGGGGCGTCGCCCGGTTCAACAATCCGCAGGCCCAACAGGGCCTGGAGCAGGCCGGCGTCCGCTGCGCTGCGGTCAACCTGGCGGTCGGTGACTTCAGCGCCCTGCCAACCGATTTCGACTACGTGGTCAACCTCGCCGTGGCCAAGACCGGCCGGTGGGACAAGGACCTCGCGGCCAACGCCGAGTCGGTGGGGTTGTTGATGGCGCACTGTCGCGAGGCCAAGGCGTTCCTGCACACGTCGTCGGCCGCGGTGTACGACCCGCCCGGCGACGAGCCCCGCTCCGAGTCGGCGGCGCTGGGCGACAACCACAAGCACCTGTTCCCGACGTATTCGATCTCCAAGATCGCCGGTGAGACGGTCGTGCGCACCATGTCGCGCGCCCTGGATCTGCCGGCCACCATCGCCCGATTCAACGTGCCCTACGGCGACAACGGCGGCTGGCCGTATTACCAGATGGAGATGATCCTGGCGGGCATCCCGATCCAGGTGCCGCCGGGCGGGCCGGCGCTGTACAACCCGATTCACGAAGACGACATCCTGGCGACCCTGCCCAAGCTGCTGGACGTGGCGTCGGTGCCCGCCACGACCGTGAACTGGTGCGGTGATCAGACCGTCAGCCTGCAGGAATGGTGCACCTACATCGGCGAGCTGGTCGGCCGCGAGCCGGTGTTCACCGAGGACCCGAACGCGCTGCGCGGCGGCCCGACCGACACCACCCGCATGCACGAGTTGATCGGCGGCACGTCGGTCGACTGGCGCGACGGCATCCGCCGGTTGGTGACCAAGTTCCACCCGGAGCTTGTCAATCGCTAGGCCCAGAGCGGCGGCGCTCCCCGCAGGTTCGCGAAGTAGTGGCCGGCCTTGAGGTCTTCGACCAGTGTCGGCTGAGCGGGCTCCCAGCCGAGCAGGGCCCGCGTCCGTTCACTGGATGTCGGGTTGTCCAGGGCGGCGAAGCCCGCCAGGAAACCGAAGTGCGCTGACGCGTCGTCCGCCGGAATCTGCTGCACCGGTACGCCCAGCCCCTCCCCGATGGCCTGCGCGATGTCGCGGAAGGCGATGCCCTGTTCGGCCGCCCCGTGCAACACCGAGCCGGCCGGCGCCGACTCCACCGCCAGCCGATAGAGCCGTGCAGCATCGACGGTGTGCACCGCGGGCCACCGATTGGAGCCGTCGCCGAGATACCCGGATCGTCCTGCGGCACGGGCGAATTCGATCAGACTCGGGACGAAGCCGTGGTGATCGGTGTCCCCGTGCACCGTTGGAGCGAGCCTGATCACCGACGACCGCACGCCGCGTTCGGCCAGCGCGAGCGTGGCCAGTTCCGATGCCACCCGCGGGCCCGACGGGTCGACGTCGGCATCCTCTGTGCCGAGCCGGCCCGCCCCACCGAAGGCCAGCATGAGGGTGCCCGAGGTGTTCACGAACGGCTTGCCGGAGCCCGCCAGGGCCTCCCCCATGGCTTCGACGGCACGCAGGTCGGTCTGGAGCGAGTCGGCGTAGTTGGAGAAGTCGTGCTTGAAGGCCAGATGGATGACGCCATCGGACGCGGCCGCCGCGGCGGCGAGCCCGTCAGGATCGTCGAGCGTGCCGCGGTGCACCTGCGCGCCGGCGGCTTCCAGGGCGCTCGCGGAGGCGTCCGACCTGGCCAGTCCGGCGACCTGATGGCCCGCCTGGAGCAGCTCGCGGACGACGACGGATCCGATGTGCCCGCTGGCGCCGGTGACGAATATGCGCATGATTTCAACTCCTCGAGTGATGTCAGTGAATGACATCACCGAACGTACACCTCATGTCAGACACTGTCATCACTCGTGGTGACAGTCCCTGACATCGCCTACAATCCGCCCGTGGGCCGTTGGGAACCGAACGCGCAGGGCCGCTTGGAGCAGGCGGCCCTGGACCTGTACGTGGAGCAGGGCTTCGATGAGACGACGGTCGCCGAGATCGCCGCCCGAGCAGGCCTCACGGAACGCACCTTCTTCCGGCACTTCGCCGACAAACGCGAGGTGCTGTTTCGGGGCCGCGAACTCGCCGACGCACTCGGCGCCGCCATCGACGCCGCCCCGGCCGCCACCACGCCACTCGACGCCGTCGCCGGCGCACTGGAATCACTGTCCGACTTCTTCGCCGACCGTCTTCCACATGCCCGCCGGCGCCAGGCCGTGATCGCCGCCAATCCGAGCCTGCAAGAACGCGAACTCATCAAGCTCGCATCGCTGGCGACGACCATCGGCGATGCGTTACGCCGGCGCGGCGTCGCCGACCCCACAGCGAGCCTGGTCGCCGAGGCCGGTATCGCGGTGTTCAAGGTGGCGTTCGAACACTGGCTCACCGACCCCGCCGACCGTAGCCTCGCCGAGCACATCCGCGAGGCACTCTCCGAACTCCGGGCCGCGACCCGATCCTGATCCCGTTCCGCCGCAACCGGTTACAGGGGTGACGCACCCCGCAGGTGCTCGAAGATCAGCGACGTCTGGGTGCCCGCCACATCGGCGTCGGCGTTGAGGTGCTCGACCACGAACGCCCGCAGGTGCGCGGTGTCGCGGGCGGCGACATGCAGGATGAAGTCGTCGGCGCCGGCCAGGAAATAGACGTCCATCACCTGCGGCAGCCGCCGCATGTGGGCGATGAAGTCACGGATGCGGGCCCGCGCCCCTGATTGCAGACTCACCGAGATCATCGCCTGCAGGCCCAGGCCGATGGCCGCCGGATCGATGTCGGCATGGAAACCGCGGATCACCCCGAGCTGTTGCAACCGGCGAACCCGGCCATGACACGTCGACGCGGCGATCCCGACGAGCTCGGCCAATGCACTGTTGGGCATGCGTGCGTCAGCGTGCAGCGCGGTCACGATCTGCCGGTCGACGTCGTCGAGTTCGACGGGCTGAACATCCTTCGGCTGCGAGGCGTCCTGGACCGACGTTTTCGAAGATCGTTCACTGACAGGTGCCATATCGAGAATTATAATCACAGATATTGCAGGTCACTCGACGTTTATTCACACTTAGGGCACCACCTGATCCGCCTTGAGGAGAACCCCAGATGCACGTCGGTATCCCGACCGAAATCAAGAACAACGAGTACCGGGTGGCCATCACCCCGGCCGGCGTCGCCGAACTGATCAAGCACGGCCATGAGGTACTGATCCAGGCCGGGGCCGGCGAGGGATCTGCCATCGCGGACAACGACTTCAAGGCCGCCGGCGCACAGATCGTCACCACCGCGGACCAGGTCTGGGCCGAGTCGGATCTGCTGCTCAAGGTCAAGGAGCCCATCGCGGCCGAGTACCACCGCATGCGCAAGGGCCAGACGCTGTTCACCTACCTGCACCTGGCCGCCTCGCGCGAATGCACCGACGCGCTGCTGGCATCGGGCACCACCTCGATCGCCTACGAAACCGTTCAGACTGCCGACGGCCGCCTGCCGCTGCTCGCCCCGATGAGCGAAGTGGCAGGCCGGCTGTCGGCCCAGGTCGGCGCCTACCACCTCATGCGCAGCCACGGCGGCCGCGGCGTCCTGATGGGCGGCGTGCCCGGCGTGGCCCCCGCCAACGTCGTCGTCATCGGTGGTGGCACGGCAGGCTTCCACGCGGCACAGATCGCCAGTGGCATGGGCGCGCAGGTGACGGTCTTCGACGTCAACCTGGACACCCTGCGCCGGATCGACGCGGAGTTCAACGGCCGGATCCACACCCGGTACTCCTCGAGCCTGGACCTGGAAGACGCCGTCAAGCAGGCCGACCTGGTGATCGGCGCGGTGCTGGTCCCCGGCGCCAAGGCGCCCAAGCTCGTCACCAATTCGACTGTGGCCCACATGAAGTCGGGCTCGGTGCTGGTCGACATCGCGATCGACCAGGGCGGCTGCTTCGAGGACTCGAAGCCCACCACGCACGACGACCCGACCTTCGCCGTGCACGACTCGGTGTTCTACTGCGTCGCCAACATGCCCGGCGCCGTGCCGCGCACGTCGACCTACGCGCTGACCAACGCGACGCTGCCGTACGTGCTCAAGCTCGCCGACCAGGGCTGGCAGGCGGCCTGCCGGAACGACGCCGCGCTGGCCAAGGGCCTGTCGACGCACGACGGTGAGCTGCTGTGCAGCCAGGTCGCCGCGGACCTCGACATTCCGCTCGGCCGCGTCGCGCTGTAACCCACGAACCCGATACCCATCGCCCGGTCAGCGCAGCGTCGCGCTGGCCGGGCGAT
Source organism: Mycolicibacterium sp. TY81 (assembly GCF_018326285.1). Taxonomy (NCBI): domain Bacteria; kingdom Bacillati; phylum Actinomycetota; class Actinomycetes; order Mycobacteriales; family Mycobacteriaceae; genus Mycobacterium; species Mycolicibacterium sp. TY81. Next base: position 1,685,462 of record NZ_AP023362.1, on the reverse strand, counting down.
GACTTTCCGCCGGGCCACCACTGCCATTCTTGACACGTGTCAAGTATCGTCGTGGCCATGCTCTTGCAGGAACTGCTCCCAGCCCCGCCGACCACGACGGCAGAAGCACTCGAGATCTTCGACGCCGCGCCGGCCGTCGAACCCGACTTCATGATCGGCACCTGGCACGGGGCCGAGATACCCACCGGACATCCGATGGACGGGCTGCTGGAAGCCAGCGGCTGGTGGGGAAAGCAGTTCGTCGACGCCGAAACCGTCCACCCACTGCTGTTTCCCGACCTGTCCGGCGAGAAGCTGTGGCCCCTCAACCCGGTGCTGGCGTTCTCCGGCGCCGGGCTCGCCACGAAAATCCCGATGCTGCACCGGCTTCCGGCCGCCAAGCCCATCGCCGCCCTGCGGCCACTGCTGCGGGCCCGCTCGGCGAAGGCCCGGCTGCGCACCACCCGTTACCGCGGAGTCGACACCGCCACAATGGTTTACGACCAGCTGCCGATCAACGACGTTTTCCGCAAGCTGTCCGACGACGCCGTCCTGGGCGCCATGGACCTGCGCGGCGAATCGCAGCCGTACTTCTTCGTGCTGCGCCGCGACGACTCGCTACGCCTCGGCCACTGACGCGATTTGTGCACGATAATCCGCGCCGAGCGCGGATTATCGTGCACAAATCACTAGTCGAGGGAGCGCAGCTGCTTCGGCAGTGAGCGCTTGGACCGGTGCGGGCCCAGGACCGCGGCACCGAACGGGCGCGTCAGCAGTTCGCGGGCGACGGCGTTGACCTCTTCGAGCGTCACCGCGTCGATCGACGCGAGCGTGTCCGAGATCGACTTGTGGTTGCCGTAATTCAGCTCCGCGCGTCCGATGCGGTGCATCCGGGAACCGGAATCCTCCAGCCCGAGCACCAGACCGCCGCGCATCGAGCCCTTGGCGATACGCAACTCGTCAGCGGTGATGCCTTCGCGCGCAACGTCTTCCAGCACGTCGGTGGTCACCCGGACCACCTCGTCGAAGCGGTCCGGCAGGCACGCCGAGTACACCGACAGCGCACCGGCATCGGAGAACGTGTCGATCGTGGAATACACCGAGTAGGCCAGTCCGCGGTTCTCCCGGATCTGCTGGAACAGCCTCGAACTCAGCCCACCGCCGAGCGCCGTGTTGAGCACCGACAGTGCCCACCGGTGCTCCCAATTGCGGCCCGGGGTGCGCACGCCCAGGTACATGTGGGCCTGCTCGGAATCACGCTTGATGAATTGCAGAGTCGGCGTGCCCGGCACCCGGCCGGCGCCCTTACGCGGCGGCACGGGCTTACGGCCCCGCACGAGGTGCGGCCGAAAGTGCTTGCGCACCATGGCCACAACTTCGTCGTGGTCGATGTTTCCGGCGACCGCGACCACCATCCGGTCCGGGGTGTACCGGCGGACGTGGAACGAGTGCAACTGGTTGCGGGTCATCGACGTGATCGATTCGACGCTACCGATGACCGGACGACCCACCGGGTGCGTGCCGAACATGGAGCCGAGGAAGACGTCCGCGAGGGTGTCCTCGGGATCGTCGTCGCGCATGGCGATCTCTTCGAGCACCACGTCACGCTCCAGCTCGACATCGCTTGCGGCACAACGGCCGTTGAGCACGACGTCCGAAACCAGGTCGATGGCCAGCCCGAGATCGCTGTCGAGCACGTGCGCGTAGTAGCAGGTGTGCTCGCGAGCGGTGAAGGCGTTCAGCTCACCGCCGACGGCGTCCATCGACTGGGCGATCTCGACAGCGGAGCGCGTCGGGGTCGACTTGAACAGCAGGTGTTCCAGGAAGTGCGCGGCCCCGGCGACGCTGGGGCCTTCGTCACGCGAACCGACGTTGACCCACACCCCGACCGACGCCGAATGCACGTGCGGCAGGTGTTCGGTGACGACCCGCAGCCCGCCCGGGAGGTTGGTCTTGCGCACGGCGGCCGGGGCCTGCAGCGATGTCGCTGCAGAACCCCGGCCGTCGCGCGTTGTCGATTTAGGAGTTTGCAGGCGCGGCATCTGCCGGTGCAGTCTCCGTTTCGGCAGCAGCATCGGCGGTCGAATCCGCCGCTGCCGCACCCTCTTCATCCACGAGGATCAGCGAGATCTTCTGACCCTTGCCACGGTTGTCCGCGGAGATGTCCGCGATCTCCACGCGCAGCTTGTCGCCGACGTTCACGACGTCCTCGACCTTCGCGACGCGCTTGCCCTTGCCGAGCTTGGAGATGTGCACCAGACCGTCACGGCCCGGCAGCAGCGAGACGAACGCACCGAAGTCCGTCGTCTTCACCACGGTACCGAGGAACCGCTCACCGATCTTGGGCAGCTGCGGGTTGGCGATGGCGTTGATCTTGTCGATCGCCGCCTGCGCCGCCTCGCCGTTCGAGGCGCCGACGAACACGGTGCCGTCGTCCTCGATGGAGATGTTCGCACCGGTCTCCTCGGTGATCTGGTTGATCACCTTGCCCTTGGGCCCGATCACCTCACCGATCTTGTCGACCGGCACCTTGATGGTGGTGATGCGCGGCGCGTACGGGCTCATCTCGTCCGGCTCGTCGATGGCCTCGGCCATGACGTCCAGGATGGTCAGACGCGCGTCCTTGGCCTGGGCCAGGGCACCGGCCAGCACCTTGGACGGGATGCCGTCCAGCTTGGTGTCCAGCTGCAGGGCGGTGACGAAGTCCTTGGTGCCGGCGACCTTGAAGTCCATGTCGCCGAAGGCATCCTCGGCGCCCAGGATGTCGGTCAGGGCGACGTAGCGGGTCTCACCGTCGACCTCGTCGGACACCAGGCCCATGGCGATACCGGCAACCGGGGCCTTCAGCGGCACACCGGCGTTCAGCAGCGCCAGGGTCGAGGCACAGACCGAGCCCATCGAGGTGGAACCGTTGGAGCCCAACGCTTCCGAGACCTGACGGATGGCGTACGGGAACTCCTCGACGCTCGGCAGCACCGGCATCAGGGCCCGCTCGGCCAGCGCACCGTGGCCGATCTCGCGGCGCTTGGGCGAACCCACGCGGCCGGTCTCACCGGTCGAGTACGGCGGGAAGTTGTAGTGGTGCATGTAGCGCTTGGTGGTCTCGGGACCGAGCGAGTCGATCTGCTGAGCCATCTTGATCATGTCCAGCGTGGTGATACCCATGATCTGGGTCTCGCCGCGCTCGAACAGCGCGCTGCCGTGCGCCCGCGGGATCACGGCGACCTCGGCGCTCAGGGCGCGGATGTCGGTGATGCCACGGCCGTCGATGCGGAAGTGGTCGGTCAGGATGCGCTGGCGAACCAGCTTCTTGGTCAGCGAGCGGAACGCCGCGCCGATCTCCTTCTCGCGGCCGGCATAGGTCTCGGCCAACCGGCTGAGCACCTCGACCTTGATCTCGTCGGTGCGCTCTTCACGCTCCTGCTTGCTTGCGATGGTCAGCGCCTGCGACAGCGCGTCGGTGGCCACCGCGGCGACGGCCTGGAAGGCGTCGTCGGCGTAGTCGGGGAACAGCGGGAATTCGCCGGTCTCCTTGGCGGCAGCCTCGGCCAGCTCGGCCTGGGCGGTGCACAGTGCGGCGATGAACGGCTTGGCGGCCTCCAGGCCCTCGGCCACGACGGCCTCGGTGGGGGCGCCGGCGCCACCGGCGATCAGGTCGATCACGTTGTCGGTGGCCTCGGCCTCGACCATCATGATCGCGACGTCACCTTCAACCTTGCGGCCGGCGACGACCATGTCGAAGACAGCCTTCTCGAGCTGCTCGTTGGTCGGGAACGCGACCCACTGACCCTCGATCAGCGCGACGCGGACGCCACCGACCGGACCGGAGAACGGCAGACCGGCCAGCTGGGTGGACGCCGACGCGGCGTTGATGGCCACGACGTCGTACAGGTCCTTGGGGTCCAGGCTCAGCACGGTGACGACGACCTGGATTTCGTTGCGCAGGCCCGAGACGAACGACGGGCGCAGCGGCCGGTCGATCAGGCGGCAGGTCAGGATCGCGTCGGTGGAGGGCCGGCCCTCGCGACGGAAGAACGAGCCGGGGATGCGGCCCGCGGCGTACATGCGCTCCTCGACATCCACCGTCAGGGGGAAGAAGTCGAAGTGGTCCTTGGGGCTCTTGCTGGCCGTGGTGGCCGACAGGAGCATGGTCTCGTCGTCCAGGTAGGCGACGACGGAGCCGGCGGCCTGACGTGCCAGACGGCCGGTCTCGAAGCGGATGGTGCGGGTGCCGAAGCTCCCGTTGTCGATGACGGCGGTCGACTCGAACACGCCCTCTTCAATTTCAACTGCAGACATGGATGTCGCAATAACCTCTCTGGGCCCGCCCTATGCGGGTTCCGTTTTTTCTGGTTCCTCTTTGTTACTGCTGTCGCATCGTCACACGCGAGCATCCAGAAAACCCGAAAACCATCCCGCTTACTGCTGACGGCCGTCGATCGAAGCGGCCGGGGTTCATGCCCCGGCAGCCACTACCGAAGACCGCCCCACGAGGTTCAGGCGGACGCTGTGTGACGTTCCGACGTCTTGGGCGCTGGGCCCAAAACAGTTTTATGTTACTACCCGTACCAACAGCCATCGCCAGGCCTGCCGGAGCAGACCTGGCGATGGTCGTGAATCAGTGGTGCGTCAGCGACGCAGACCCAGACGCTCGATCAGCGAGCGGTACCGCGCGACGTCGACCTGAGCGACGTACTTGAGCAGCCGGCGGCGACGGCCGACCAGCAGCAGCAGGCCACGACGGCTGTGGTGGTCGTGCTTGTGCTGCTTGAGGTGCTCGGTCAGGTCCGAGATGCGCTTGGTCAGCAGGGCGACCTGAGCCTCCGGCGAACCGGTGTCGGTCTCATGCAGGCCGTACTGACCCAGGATCTCTTTTTTCTGCTCGGCAGTGAGTGCCACGAAACAACTCCATCAATTCGGTCCGCGAAGAACAACGAGGGCGCGGCCGCCGCGAACTGCAGCACGCGCGTCGGGCAGTTTATCAGGAAGCTACTGCGGAACCAGAATCGCGCGAGCCCGCTGCGTATCGCGGTCCATGGCCACAACCAGGTCGTCCACCGACTCGAACTTCTCCTGGCCGCGGATCCGCGAGACGAAGTCGACCGCCACGTGCTGTCCGTACAGGTCTGCCTCGGTGTCGAGCACGAAGGCCTCGACGGTGCGGGTACGGCCGGAGAACGTCGGATTGGTACCCACCGACACCGCGGCCTGGTAGCGCTCCCCCGGCGTCACGGTGCCGACCGACGGACCGTGCCCCAGGACGGTGAACCACGCGGCGTAGACGCCGTCCGCCGGGATCGCCGAGTGCATGGGCGGGGCGACGTTGGCGGTCGGGAAGCCCAGCCCACGACCGCGGCCGTCACCCCGGACGACGACGCCCTCGACGCGGTGCGGGCGGCCCAGGGCCTCGGTCGCGGCGGCCATGTCACCGGCGTCCACGCACGACCGGATGTAGGTCGACGAGAAGGTGACGGTCTCGGCCTGGTGGTGCTCGGCCACCAGCGAGATGCCCTCGACCGCGAAGCCGAAGCGCTCGCCGGCCTTGCGGAGCAGTGGAACGTTGCCACCGGCCTTCTTGCCGAAGGTGAAGTTTTCGCCGACCACGACCTCGAGGACGTGCAGGCGCTCGACGAGCAGCTCGTGCACGTACCGCTCGGGGGTCAGCTTCATGAAGTCGGTGGTGAAGGGCATCACCAGGAACACGTCGACGCCGAGTTCCTCGACCAGTTCGGCCCGGCGGGTCAGCGTCGTCAGCTGCGCGGGATGACTGCCCGGGAGGACCACTTCCATCGGATGCGGATCGAACGTCATCAGCACCGTGGGTACGCCGCGAGACCGGCCGGCCTTCACCGCATGGCTGATCAGTTCTGCATGTCCACGATGTACGCCATCGAACACTCCGATGGTGAGCACACATCGGCCCCAATCCGTGGGGATCTCGTCCTGCCCACGCCAGCGTTGCACGACCGCAAGCCTACGGCGCGCCGCCGCGGCAGGCACCGTGAGATCCCCGGATGAGGTGACGATTGCCTAAACTTTGTGCTGTGAGTCCTGCAGAAGACGGTGGCAACCCGCCGGATCTATCCCCGGTTGCCCAGGACTACCTCAAGGTCATCTGGACCGCGCAGGAGTGGTCGCGCGAGAAAGTCAGCACGAAAATGCTGGCAGAACGCATCGGGGTGTCGGCCTCGACGGCCTCCGAGTCGATTCGCAAGCTTGCCGATCAGGGCCTGGTGCACCACGAGAAGTACGGCGCGGTGACGCTCACCGACACCGGCCGCAGCGCGGCGCTGGCCATGGTGCGACGGCACCGCTTGATGGAGACGTTCCTGGTGCGCGAGCTCGGCTACGGCTGGGACGAGGTGCACGACGAAGCCGAGGTGCTCGAGCACGCGGTGTCGGACCGGATGCTGGACCGCATCGACGCCAAGCTCGGCTTCCCCACCCGCGACCCGCACGGCGACCCGATCCCCGCGGCCGACGGCCAGGTGCCGACTCCCCCCGCCCGGCAGCTGTCCGCGTGCGCGGACGGCGACGCCGGCACGGTCGCCCGGATTTCCGATCACGACCCCGAAATGTTGCGGTACTTCGACAGCGTCGGGATCACGCTCGATTCACATCTGCGCGTGGTGGCCCGGCGCGACTTCGCCGGGATGATCTCGGTGGCGGTCACGGCTGCCGACGCCGTGAACGACGACACGACGACCGTCGACCTGGGCAGCCCGGCGGCGGAAGCGATCTGGGTCGTCGCCTGATCCAGGTGGCCCTGTCGGCCTGCCGTTGTGCCGGTCAGCCGAGCCTGCGAAGCAGATCGCGGGCACCGAGAAGACGCCCCACGCGGTGCACGATGGCCCCGCGAATCGCGGTGTACGGGTACCAGATGAACTCGCTGTCCGGTTGCACACGAGCGGACACGATCGCCTGCGGCCGTGCGTATTTGAGCACGGCATCGGCGCCGTTACGGCGGCCCAGCCCGGACTGCTTCCAGCCGCCCTGCGGCAACGACAGCGTGAACAGATTGCCGAACACGTCGTTGATGTTCACCGCGCCGACATCGAGCCGGCACGCCACTCGTTCCGCCCGAGTTCTGTTGCCGCAGAACACCGTCGCCGACAAGCCGTAATCCGAGTGGTTGGCCAGCCGGACCGCCTCGTCTTCGTCCCGCACCTTCATGATCGGCAGCGTCGGACCGAACGTCTCCCGCTGCATACACAGCATCGAGTGGTCGACCTCGACCAGGACCGTGGGCTCGAAGAAGCCGGTGCTCTCGACCCGTGCGCCGCCGGTCAGCACCGTGGCGCCGCGGGCCACCGCATCGTCCACGTGCTGTTGCACGATCGCCAGCTGCGCCTCGGTGGCCAACGGCCCCACGTCATACCGGAATTGCTGGTCGTCCTCCCCCACGCGCAAGGCTTTCAGCTTCTCGACAACGAGACCGACGAACTCGTCGTACACACCCGCCTGCACGTAGACCCGTTCGACCGAGGTACACATCTGGCCCGAATTGGCCATGCCGCCCCACACCGCCGCATTCGCCGCCCGCGCCACGTCCGCGTCGTCGAGCACGATCATCGCGTCCTTGCCACCGAGCTCCAGACCGCACGGAATCAACCGCTCGGCAGCCGCATGCGCAATGGTCTTACCGGTTCGCGTCGAGCCCGTGAACTGGATGTAGTCGACGTTGTCGACGACAGCCGCACCGGTCTCACCCCCACCGGTCACGCACTCCAGAACCCGCGGCGCACCAACGGCTTTCCAGCCGTCAACCGCCGCTGCCACCGTCAACGGGGTGAACTCCGAGGGCTTGACCACCACGGCGGCCCCGGCGAGCAACGCGGGCACGGCATCCAGCAGCGACAGCCCCAGCGGGAAGTTCCACGGGGTGATCACACCCACGACCGGGTACGGCCGCTGCACCAGAAGTTGGCGTTTGGTCGCCGCGATCATGCCGTGGCGCGGCGGCGTGCGGTCCGCGAGCAATCCGGGTGCGGTCCGCGCGTAGTAGTTGATCGCATCCACGATGTACGGGATCTCGAGATTGGCCTCGGCCCATGGCTTGCCGGTCTCGCGCTGCAGCATCACCGCCAGCCGACATTCGTTGTCCAGCAACCAGTCCCGGTATTTCAGCAGATGCGCTGCCCGCGCTCGCGGCGACAGGCCGGCCCACCCGGCCTGTTCGACACGGAGGTCCGCGATCACCGCGGCCACCGCCTCGACGCTCATCGCCGGTATCGAATCGATGACCCGGCCATCAGCCGGAGAACAGACCGTGATGGTGGCCGTGGCTGAAGTCAACGTTGGCGCCTTTCGGTCAATGCTGGAGTCTGCTGTGGTACGCCGCGCGCACCGCGGCGTCGGTGTGGGTGAACGCGGTGTCGAAGTGCGCGGCATGGGAAATCCAGTGCCGGGCACCGTCCGGCAGCGCGCCCAGGATCTTGATCATCGCGCCGAGTGCTTGCGGCACAGCCACTTTCGATCTACCTCGCGTGACGGCCTCGACGATGGCCGCCGCCACGTCGTCGGGTTCCACTTCGCTGATGGGCTGAATCCACCGCGGGGCGCTGTGGCCCGCCGAGAGCTCGGTGTGCACGACACCCGGGAGCACCGCGGTGACGGCGATGCCGGCGGCGGCGAGTTCGAGGTGCAGGGTCTCGGTGAATCCGACGACGGCATGTTTGGTGGCGCAGTAGGTGGCGAGACCGGGGAACGCGCTGACGCCGGCCAGTGAGGCGACGTTCACGATGTGGCCGCCGCGCCCACGCATCCGGATGGCGGCCTGTTTCGATCCGTTCAGCACGCCTCCGAGGTTGATGGCGACCATGCGGTCGGTCATCTCGTCGGTCTCGTCGGCGAACAGCCCCGTGGGCATGATGCCGGCGTTGTTGATCAGGACATCGACGCGACCCAACCGGCTCTCGACGTCGTCGAGGAAATCCGCGAACGACGCCCGGCTCGTCACATCGAGGTGTAGTCCGCAGACCTGTTCGCCAGTGGCGGCGAATTCGGCGGCCGTCTTCTCGACCAGCTCGACATCGACGTCACCGAGGGCGACCCGCGCACCGGCGCGCAAGAACGCCAGGCCGGTTGCGCGTCCGATGCCCCTGGCACCGCCGGTGATTGCCACCACCCGGCCGCGAATATCGTTGTGCTTCTTGGTCATCGCTCCATCACCTTCTGCAATTGCGCCTTGAGCACCTTGCCGGTCTCGTTGCGGGGCAGGATGTCGACGAACACGACATCGCGCGGCACCTTGTGCCGCGCGAGGCCGGCCCGGACGTAGCTCTTGACCTCGTCGGCGTCGAGTTCGGCGCCGGGGCGGCGTACCACGAACGCGCACAACCGCTTTCCGAACTCGGCGTCGTCCACGCCGACCACCGAGGTTTCCGCCACCGCGGGATGGCCGGCGAGCAGATTCTCGACCTCCAACGGGAAGACGTTCTCGCCGCCGGACACGATCATGTCGTCCTCCCGGCCGTCGACGAACCACAATCCGTTCTCGTCGAAGTGGCCGGTGTCACCCGACGACAACAAGCCGTCGACCGACTCCTTGTTACCGCCGTCGGTGTAACCGGCGAAGCTGAGACCGCTGGCGACGAAAAGTGTTCCGCTGCGGCCGGGTTCGGTGATCCGGCGGCGCTGCTCGTCATACGCGGCGAGGGTGCAGCCGACCGGCGGGCGCCCCACAGTGCCCGGCGCGCTGCGCAATTCGCTCGGGGTGGCGACCGCCGCGACGGCGACCTCCGTCGACCCGTAGAGGTTGTAGAGCACGTCACCGAAAGCGTCCATGGTGCGGCGGCACAGATCCGGGGACAGCGCCGAACCCGCGGCGAACACGACCCGCAGCGACGACGTGTCATGACGCGCCAGGACCTCGGGGCCGAGGTCGAGAATCCGGGTCAGCATCGTAGGCACGACGATGAGCGCCCCCACCCGGTGGCGTTCGATCGCCGCGAGCGTCGCCTCGGGATCGAACCGGCGCGCGAGCACGACACGGTTACCGAGCGCCAAACCCAAAGCGCAGGTGGCCAATCCAGTGGCATGGAACATCGGGGCGGCGACGTAGTAGGCACCGCCCGACGGCCACGGAATCCGGTCCAGTAGTTGCGCGGACTGCAACGGGCTGACCTTGTTCCGCGGCGCACCCTTCGGCGTGCCGGTGGTGCCACTGGTCAGCAGGACCATGCCCCCGACCGAGGCCGGCGCGGGCAACGGTGCCGTCGACCGGCCCGCGGCGAGCGCCGCCAGGCCGCTCACGCCGGACCAGCCGATGCGGTCGACCTCGAACGGCAGGACGTCGATCAGGTCGGTGAACTCGTCGTCGGCGATCACCGCGGTGACGTTCTCCCGCTTGCACACGTCGGCCAGCTGCGGCGCCGCGAACCCGGTGTTGAGCAGAACCACTCTGGCGCCGACCTTTCCGGCGGCGAACAGCGACAGCATCAGCGCGCGGTGGTTTCGTGCGATCAGGCCGATCACGGCGCCTGCCCCGATCCCGCGGCCGGCCAGGCCCCGCGCCAATCCGTTCGACGTCGCTTCCAGGTCGGCGAAGCTCAGCGTGCCGTCCTCATCGGTGAGTGCCGGGGCATCGCCGTAACGCGATGCGACGTGTCCCACCAACCCACCGAACGACCCGTAGCGCCGCAGGCCCCGGGACGCGGCTATCGCGTCCAGCGGTCGACAGACGTCCACCAATCCCCTGCGCTGCAACACGATGGCGGCCTCGACCACATCGCGCACCTGATCCAGTAGCTGTGTCATCACGTCCTTCAGTCCTGTGCCACGGGCTGGCCGGGCTGCGTCACGGCCGCCCGGAGAAACTCACCGCCTGCCGTCATGCTGTCCAGACTTCCGTCGCGGCTGCGCGGAAACATCCAATAGGCGTGCGCCAGTCCCGGCCAGACGCGTTGCTCGCAGTGGCCCCCGGCGGCCACGACCCGGGCAGCGAACGCCTCGGCATCGGCACGCATCACTTCCCTTGTGCCATAGTGCAACTGAATGGGCGGCAGGGTCTCGAGGTCAGCGTTAAGCAGGCACAGCCGTGGGTCCTCGATATCGGCGCCACCCACGTACAACGCCACGGCACGGGCGGCTCCCCGTGGATCGAACGGCTGCCGGCGCACCCTCGGGTCAGCCATCGGCGCTCGGTAGGCCGGGTCGATCAACGGGCCCCACAACGCCAGGGCCGCGGGTGCCGGTAGCCCTTCCCGCTTTGCCCGCAGGGCCGTCGCCACCGCGAGGTGACCGCCCGCCGAATCGCCGGCGATCACGACTTTGCGTGGGTCGTAACCCTGGACCAGTAGCCACCGATACGCGGCCATCGCCGCGTCCTCGGCCGCGGGAAAGGTGTTCTCCGGGGCCAGCGGATAACCGATGACCAAGGCCGGCAGCCCCGAATGCTGCGAGACGTACGACGCGAACCCGCGATGCGTGCGCGGTGAGCAGATCAGGTAGCCGCTGCCGTGGAGTACCAGCACAACGCCCGCGTCGTCGCGGGCGCCCGGAGCGCGGACCCACTCACCACGCAGTGGCGCGTCGACCGGCTCGACCCGGGTTCCGGCGACCACGGGGCTGAGGCCGACGATCGCGGTGTTCGCGGCCGGCCGCAGGCGGGTGATCAACCACGGGTTGGCGGTCAGCAGCCGCAGGGCGACACCGAAAGTCATGCGTGCAGCCGAGTTCGCAGTCATCCGATCGACAATCGCCATCATGGTGAGTGGGGCCGCGGGTCTCATCCGGCGAGCAGCCCCTTCGCAATGTGGGTCACCTGGACCTCATTGCTGCCCGCATAGATCATCAGCGACTTGGCATCCCGGGCAAGTTGTTCGACGCGGTACTCGGCCATGTAACCGTTGCCACCGAACAGTTGCACGGCGTCCATGGCCACCTCGGTCGCGACCTCCGACGAGTACAGCTTGACCGCGGACGCCTCCGACAGCGACGGAATCTTCCCGGCCTGCACCTTCTCCAGCGTCTGGAACACCATGTTCTGCACGTTGATTCGGGCGATCTCCATCTTGGCCAGCTTGAGCTGGATCAGCTGGAACTGCCCGATGTTCTGGCCCCAGAGCGTGCGGGTCCTGGCGTAGTCGAGGCAACGCCGGTGGCATTCGTTGATGATGCCCAACGCCATCAGCGCGACGCCGAGCCGTTCGGCGACGAAATTCGCCCGGGCGCTTTCCCGCCCGTCGCCGCCGCCGTGATCTTCGGTCTCGCCGAGCAGACGGTCCGGCGTGATGCGCACGTTGTCGAAGAACAGCTCGCCCGTCGGCGAGGACATCATGCCCATCTTCTTGAAGGCCCTGCCCTGCGTCAGCCCCGGCATCCCCGCCTCGAGGACGAACGTCAGCACCTTGCGGTTGCGGCGATCGGCATCGGGATCGCCTTCATCCAGCTTGGCGTACACGATCAGCACGTCGGCATCGGGGCCGTTGGTGATGAACGTCTTCTGGCCGTTGAGGATGTAGTCGGCCCCATCACGCTTGACGTAGGTCTTCATGCCGCCGAACGCATCTGAGCCGGCATCCGGCTCGGTGATCGCCCAGCACGCGATCTTCTCCAGCGTCACCAGCTCGGGCAGCCAGCGCTCCTTCTGCGCCAAGGTGCCGCGGCTGGCGATGGTGGCCGCACCCAATCCCAGGCTGACACCGACGGTGCTCAGCAGACCGATACTGACCCCGGCGATCTCGGACACCAGCACCGCGGCCATCGAAATCTGACCACCGAGATCGCCCATGCCGGCGGACGAGCCCGCGCGCTTCTCCGGCTTCGGCTCCCCCGCAGCCACCGCGGCGGCCTTGGCCCGCTCCTTCTCCAGCATGGTCTTGATCGCTTCCGCGGCCACCGCGTCAAGTCCGAACTCGCTGAACAGTTTCCGCACGACCGGATACGGCGATATCTCGCCGCGCTCCAATCCGTCCCGGTGCGGCTCGATCTCCTTGTCGATGAACTCGCGGACACTCTCGCGAATGAGTTCATCGGATTCAGACCACTCGATCATGACAACCTCGCCGCGATGTCGTCGATCTCCCACAGGCCGTCGGTCTCGATGGTCGACACGTCGTGCCAGCCGCCGAGTTCGGAAATCGCACCGCCCTGCACCGCGAAAACCTTTCCGGTGACGGGGCATTTCTCGGTCGCCAGGTAGGCCACCAGCGGCGAGATGTTCGCCGGGCTGAACAGGTCGACCTCGCCCTCATCGGGTTCGGCCATCAGGGCACCCATGCCCGGGGTGGCGAGCGTGAGCCGGGTGCGCGCGATGGGGGCGATGGCGTTGGCCCGCACGCCATAGCGCTCGAGTTCTTCGGCCGCCACCAACGTCAACGCCGCGATACCCGCCTTGGCCGCGCCGTAGTTTGCCTGGCCCGCGTTGGGGATGGTCAGGCCCGACCCCGATGCCGTGTTGATGACCGAGGCGTTCGGCAGGTTACCGGCCTTGCTCTGCGCCTTCCAGTAGGCGGCGGCGTGCCGGAGCACCGAGAAGTGGCCCTTGAGGTGCACCGAAACCACAGCGTCCCACTGCGATTCCTCGAGCGTCGGGATGAAACCGTCACGCAGAATCCCGGCGTTGTTGACCACGATGTCGAGACCACCGAACTCGTTGACCGCCTGATCGATCAGGCCGGCCGCACCATCCCAGGTGGCGATGTTGTCGGTGTTGGCGACGGCTTTTCCGCCGGCGGCGACGATCTCGTCGACCACTTCCTGTGCCGGTCCGACATCGGCGCCCTCACCGGAGTTGCTCCCGCCGAGGTCGTTGACGACGACGCTGGCCCCCTCTCGCGCGAACAGCAGCGCGTGTTCGCGGCCGATGCCGCGCCCGGCGCCGGTGATGACGGCGATCCGTCCTGCCAAAGCTCCCATGTCTGAAGTCCTTTCAAGTCAACTAGTCGGCGAAGACGGCCAGGCCGTCGGTGATGGCGAATTCCTCGCCGGCGCTGCCGCTTCGCACCGTCTCGAACGCGTACCGCGTCGTGTGACTGCCGCGACCGGCCTTCCAGATTCGGGTCTCCAGGTCATCTCCGGGAAAGACCATCTTCGAGAACCGGACGGCAAATCTCTTGAGCCGGTTGACGTCTTCCCCGCCGACCTCGGTCAGCAGGGCCCATGAGGTGAACGCCATGGTGCACAGGCCATGGGCGATGATGCCCGGCAGACCCGCGTCCTTGGCCACCTCTTCGTCGAGGTGGATCGGCATCGGGTCACCCGATGCCGGTGAGTACCGGAACGTCTGGTCCGCATCGACGTGCTGGATGACGGTGGCCAGCGGCGGCTGGTCACGCAGTGCGGCATCGAACTTGTGCGACGGACCCAGCTCGCCGATCTTCTTGCCTGCGTTGAATCCGCGGAAGAAGCACGTCACGTACTGTTCGTTGACCAGGTCGCCGTCGTCCGTTCGGCATTCCAGGTAGACAGCTGCGCGGGTGCCGTTCTCGAGTCCTTCGTACCCGAGCATCATGCCGCGCGACACCAGCCTGTCGCCGGGGTAGATCGGCCGGTGGAAGTGAAAGTCCTGCTCCCCGTGCACCACCCGCGGAATCAACTCCACCGGCGCCACGTCGACGGTGGGTGTCAGCAGCGATTCGAACACCGGCACGATCGCGAAGATCGGGGGCGCGACATCACCCGCCAGATGTGCCGAGATGGGGTCGTTCGTGGCCTTGGCGTAGTCGATGAGATGGTCGCGGGTGACCTCGAAGTGATCCTCATCGGTCCATTTGTTCAGGCCGGAATCGTCGAAAACCAGTTCCTCATCCGGCATGTCAGACCGCCGCCGTGGCGAGGGCATCGAGCTGCTCGAGCGTCTTGTCGAGCTGCTTGGCGCCGTCCTTCTCCACGGCCTTGGCCAGCGCGCCCTTCACCAGCGCACCCTCGAAATCGCCGGCCACCTTGAACTCCGAACCGTCACCAGACGGCGTCACCGTGAACTCGAAGAGCGCCTTCACGCCCGCCATGCCGGTTCCGGACAACGCGAACGAGGTCGGGGCGTCCATCTTCTGGATCGTCCATTCGATCTTGTTGGCCATACCGAGCATGACGATCTTCGCGGTCAGCGTGGTGCCCGGGGTGACGGTCGCCGGTACGTCGCTCAGCCACTTCTCGTGGACGGTGAACCACTTGTCCCAGGTGGAGAGATCCGAAACGATCGACCACAGCGCCTCCGGGCTGGCCGACAGCTGCTTGGTGGCTTCGATGTGTCCCATGGTTGTACTCCTAGTTCTTGCTGATCGGTTGTGTTGTGTTCGTTGATGTTTCGGTTCAGCGCTCGGCGCGCTGGTAGGCGGTGACGACGGCCGCCCCGCCCAGGCCGATGTTGTGCTGCAGCGCGGCCGTGACGTTCTCGACCTGACGCTTGTCGGCGGTGCCGCGCAGCTGCCAGGTCAGTTCGGCACATTGCGCGAGGCCCGTGGCGCCCAGCGGATGACCCTTCGAGATGAGCCCACCCGACGGGTTGACCACCCAACGTCCGCCGTAGGTGGTGTCGCCGTTGTCGACCAGCTTCGCGGCCTCACCTTCGCCGCACAGCCCCAGCGCTTCGTATAGCAGCAGTTCGTTGGCGCTGAAGCAGTCGTGCAGCTCGATCACCTGGAAGTCCTCGGCGCCCAGGCCGGCCTGTTCGTAAACCTGTTGCGCGGCAGCGACGTTCATGTGGTAGCCGATCAGCGCCTTACAGGTGCCGTCGAAGCTGTTGTCGAAGTCGGTGGTCATCGCCTGTCCGACGATCTCCACCGCGCGGTCGGCCAGTCCGTGCTTGTCGACGAACGCCTCACTCGCCAGGATCGCCGCACCGGAGCCGTCGGACGTCGGCGAGCACTGCAGCTTGGTCAGCGGGTCGTAGATCATCCGCGCGCCCAGGATGTCCTCGAGGCTGTATTCGTCCTGGAACTGCGCGTACGGGTTGTTGACCGAGTGCTTGTGGTTCTTGTAGCCGATCTTGGCGAAATGCTCAGCGGTGGAACCATATTGCTTCATGTGCTCGCGACCGGCCGCGCCGAACATCCACGGCGCCGGCGGGAACAGCACCTCGGAGATCTCGGCCATGGCCATGATGTGCTTGGCCATGGGCTGCTCGCGATCGTCGTAGGTCGAACCGAGCGATCCGGGCTGCATCTTCTCGAACCCGAGCGCCAGGGCGCAGTCCGCCAGACCGCTGCGCACCGCCCGTGCCGCGAGATACAGCGCGGTGGAGCCCGTCGAGCAGTTGTTGTTGACGTTGACGACCGGGATGCCCGTCATGCCGAGTTCGTAGACCGCCCGCTGACCCGACGTCGACTCCCCGTACACATAGCCGACGTACGCCTCTTGAATCTCACGGTAGTCAATTCCCGCGTCTGCCAATGCTTTTGAGCCGGACTCGCGTGCCATGTCGGGGTAGTCCCAGGGTGACCCGTCCGGATTGAGCCGAGCGCCGGGCTTCTCGAACTTCGTCATGCCGACGCCGATCACATACACCTTGTTGGGCATGAACCCTCTCTTTCTGTGCGGTGACAGAAACATACCAACCTGTTTGTATCTTTACAAGAGGGTAGCGAAAGGTGGCGGCAAACCAACCGAGTTTGCCGCCGCGACACGGCGAAAAGTGTTACTTAGGAGGTTATTTCGGAGTTGACGGCGTTCCCGTCGAGAGCTTCGACAAACATGCCGTGCAGCTGGCCGCACACCCGGTTCCAGCGCTTTCTGGCCCGATCTGTGTCCCGGTCCACAAAGCTCGAGAGCAGAATCCCCCGCAGCGCGTCCATGGCGGTGAACGCCAAGTCGCGCAAGTCCTTCTGCGCGGCCCGATTCGGAACCAGCTGCGCCAGCGCGCTGACCAATGCGCTGGTGACAATGGGTTCGACGCGGTCGATGTGCTCGGCCAGACCCGGATCGGTACGCGCCGCCACCCAGAGTTCGAGCGTCGCAAAAAAGACCGGCCCCTGATGCGATTCCCAGAGGTAGTCGAGCATCGTGGAAACCGGGTCAGGGTTGCTTTGCACCCGCCCGAGGTCGCGGACGGCGGCCTGCACCCGCTGCTCGGCCAGGTGCTCGACCGCGGCTGCCACCAGGTCTTCCTTGGAGCGGAAATGGTGAACCTGCGCCCCACGCGTCACGCCGGCGATCTCCGCGACCCGTTGCGTCGTGGTTCCGGAATATCCGTAGGTGACCAGGCATTCGACTGTGGCGTCGAGCAGGCGGGTGCGCATTGCGGCACTGCGCTCAGCCTGGGTACGGCGCTTGGCCTGCCCCTCCACACCTGCAGTCACGCGTTGCATCTTACGTGGACGCAGATCCAGCCCGGACGATAAACGATGCGAATCGGTATGTAAATGTGCCGCTGGGCAACACGGCGAGCCGCCTGCTCAGTGCCTACTCGACGGCGAACCCGGCTCCACGAGAAGCGCCTCGGCATTCGGCTGGCACCGACTTTGACTGCACCTGCGAGAGAACGACTTTCGTCTCACGTTCGAGACTGCAGGTACTGGCGCAGACTCTCGGGAGCATGTCCGGTCACCGCGCGGACGTCGTTGGTGACGTCGGCGAGATCGCCGGCGGCGATTGCAGTGTAGGTCGATACCCAGGCGTCGTACTGCCACTGTGGAACGTTCCAGAGTCGTCGGCGTGACGCATAGGCTTCTTCTATCGTCTCGTTGTGGTAGGTCACCGAGCGTCCCGAGACCTCAGAGATGATCCGGGTGACCTCAGTCAACGTCAGGGCTTCCGGACCTGTGAGGGTATAGGTCGCGTCGGCGTGTGCGGCCGGCTCTTTGACGACAGCTGCGGCAACACGAGCTACGTCAGCACGTGTGACAGGAGCCAGCCGCCCGTCTCCGGCGGGACCCCGCAGGACGTCGTCCTCACCCACGAACTCCGGGAGCACGTCTGCGTAAAAGTTGTTCCGAAGAAACGTATACGAGATACCGCTGGCGCGGATGTACTGCTCGGTGCCCCAGTGGTCACGCGCCAAGGTGAAGACGGCATCACTCGCTGCGCCGGCGAACGAGGTGTAGACGATGTGACGGACGCCGGCGGAGACCGCCGCATCGATGAACGCCCGATGCTGGTCGAGGCGGTCGGCGCTCTCGGCGCCCGACACCATGAACAGAACATCGACGCCGACCAAACTGGCACGCGTGACGTCGTCGTCGGCATATGAGCTCTGGACCGCTACTGCACCCGCGAGTGCGGGAGCCTTCTGCGGATTGCGGGAGAGCAGCCGCAGCGCAGCCCCTTCGTTCGCGAGCCGACGAGCGACGATCGCGCCGAGATGACCGGTCGATCCGGTGACGGCGAGCGACGGATTGTTCATGGATCCTCGATCTGTGACAACGATATTGAACCTATCCTTGGGCTCACCGAAGGCATTGTCATGGTGATTCGAGGTCATACGATGAACAAAATTGGACATTCGAGCATCTTGAACGTCCGTTACTCGACGAGTCGGCTTTCGATCGAAGTGATGTCTCTCAGCGAATTGCGGTTACGTGCCCGGCCGATTACGGATCAGTTCTTGCGGCCTCAGCGAGTGGACTTCGATCTGCTGGTGGTGTGCGACGCGGGAACGTTTCGCCACACCGTGGATTTCGTCGAGTACGTGCTGAGTCCGGGAGACGTGCTCTGGGTGCGTGCCGGCCAGGTCCAGGAATGGCAGTCGTCCGCCGTTATCGCGTCACAGGCTAAGTCCCCTGGGGTGGTGGGAATTCGGGGACGGGGCTGAGGTGGGCGGAGATGTTCAGGCCGTGTCGGTGCCGGTGTTGGGGTGGGCCATCGCGTAGTGGTCAGTGAGTTACGTACCAAAGTGACTCACCGAAGGAAACCGCGCGATGACCCTTGACCATTCTGCCCTGCTCGCTCAGCTCGATGCACTGAAGTCCGCTGACTCGGGTGCGGTGTTCGCCGAGTTGATCCGTTCCGGGTTGCAGCAGCTCATCGAGGCCGAGGCCACCGCGGCGATCGGCGCGGGCCGTTACGAACGCAGCGACGGCCGCACGGTGCACCGCAACGGGCACCGCCCCAAGACCGTCTCCACGACCGCCGGGGACATCGAGGTGCAGATCCCCAAGCTACGGGCGGGATCGTTCTTCCCGTCGCTGCTGGAACCCCGCCGGCGTATCGACAAGGCGCTGCACGCGGTCATCATGGAGGCCTACGTGCACGGGGTGTCCACCCGCAGCGTCGATGACCTGGTGACGGCGATGGGCGTGCAGACCGGGGTGTCCAAGTCGGAGGTGTCGCGGATCTGCGCCGCCTGGACCGCGAGATCACAGCGTTTCGGGAACGCTCGCTGACCCACACCAGCTTCCCCTACGTGTTCTGCGATGCCACCTTCTGCAAGGTCCGCGTGGGGGGCGCACGTGGTCTCCCAGGCCCTGGTGGTCGCGACCGGCGTGTCGATCGACGGCACCCGTGAGGTGCTGGGCACCGCGGTCGGTGACAGCGAGTCGTTCGAGTTCTGGCGCGAGTTCCTCGCCTCGCTTAAGGCGCGCGGCCTATCGGGGGTGCACCTGGTCATCTCCGATGCGCACGCTGGGTTGAAAGTCGCTGTGGCACAGCAGTTCACGAACTCATCGTGGCAGCGGTGCCGGGTGCATTTCATGCGGAACCTGCATACCGCGGTATCGGCCAAACACGCCCCGGCGGTTACCGCGGCGGTCAAGACCATCTTCGCTCACACCGAACCCGACGAGGTCGCCGCGCAGTGGGACCGGGTCGCCGACACCCCTGGCCGCGTCGTTCCCGAAGGTGGCCGCGATGATGGGCGAGGCCAAGACCGACGTGTTGGCGTTCACTGCGTTCCCGAAGGCGCATTGGCAGAAGATCTGGTCGAATAATCCGATAGAGCGTCTGAATAAAGAGATCAAGCGTCGGGCCGATGTCGTGGAGATCTTCCCCAATCCGGCGGCGTTCCTTCGCCTGGCCACCGCGGTGGTCATCGAATCCCACGACGAGTGGCAGGTCACCCGCCGCTACCTCTCCGATGTCTCCATGGACGAACTACGCGCCGTGATCGCCGCCAAACACGCCGCGGCAGCACTTGCCAAACAACACCAAATCGCCTAGCGTTCACCATGACTCGTTGATCACAACGCGTGAACCACGCCAGATCCGAAGTCCACCACTCCCCGGGACGCTATCCCGTCACACGCGCTGCAGGCCATCGACTACGCGGATGTCGCCGCGACCATCGTGCTATTTCAACCCACCCGGCTTGACGAGCGAGCGCGCGCGCTGAGTGGATCAGTTCAACCGCGGTCTTTGTGGTCCCGGGCGGCTGCGCACGCGTCTCCCGCCCGCCGCCGACTCGACGACCTCATCGAAACCGCAGCACGTTCGCTGCCACCGAGCATGCAGGAAGAGCTCCTGGCCCGGATGCTGGGCATGCTGGTAGTCGAACTTGCCCTCGCCGATCCGGCGGAGAAGCCTGCACATGGAACATCAGAAGACCTTTTCAGCGCTCTAACCGCGGCGATCGACGCCAACTTTGCCTCCACGAGAAACACCGGCGACTACGCCCGACAACTGGGCTACTCGGCGCGCACGATCAATCGCAGCGCATTACGCAACACCGGCCTGACGGTCAAACAGCTCGTCGATCAGCGAGCGTTACTCGAGGCCAAACGCCTCCTCGTCCACGACACCGCATCCGTGCAAGCCGTCGGCCGCGCCGTGGGCTTCCCTGAACCGACCGCATTCACTCGGTTCTTCCGGCATCGCGCGGGTGTCACACCACTTGAGTTCCGGACAGCTCAGATGACTCCAAGATCTGTCGCGCAATGACCTGGAGCAAGTCCGATGACCGGCCGGGCTCGACCGGTCAAAGGCGGCTTTCGTGGATCGGAATGCGCCACCGCTACAACGTGGCCGGTCGCAGGACCACGACGCTGCTGGTGCGCTTTGGCCCGTCTTCCAGCAGCGCGATGACCCGCCCGTCGGGTGCGGTGGCGGCGTAGGCCCCGTCGATGCCGGCCGGCTTCAGGGCCCGGCCATGCCGGGTGTCCTCGGTCTCGTCATCGGTCAGGTCGCGGCGAGGGAACCCGAGCAGGCACGCAGCGTCCAGCGAGTAGCTCAGTTCGGCCGCATCGTTCAACTGTTCCAGCGTGCGCGCCTCGTCCAAGCCGTAGCGACCAACCTTGGTGCGCCGCAACGCCGTCAGGTGTCCACCGACGCCGAGCGCGGCGCCGACGTCACGGGCCAGCGCCCGGATGTAGGTGCCCGACGAGCAGTCCACGGTGACGTCCACGTCGACGAACTCCTCGACGCGACGGACCGCGTCCACCGTGAAGCGTTCGATGCGCACCCGGCGGGCCGCCAGTTCCGGCGCCTTCCCTTCGCGGACCAGCTTGTACGCGCGCTCGCCGTCGACCTTGATGGCACTGACGGCCGAGGGCACCTGGTCGATCTCGCCCCGCAAGGCCGCGACCGCCGACTCGATCTTGTCGTCGGTCACGTGCGCGGCCGAAACCGTCTCCAGCACTTCGCCTTCGGCGTCTTCGGTCGACGTGGTCTGGCCGAGCCGGATGGTCGCGATGTACTGCTTGTCGGTGGCGGTCAGCAGCCCGAGGATCTTGGTGGCCCGTTCGATGCCGACCACCAGCACGCCGGTGGCCATCGGATCCAACGTGCCGGCATGCCCGACCTTCCGGGTCCCGAACAGTCGCCGGCACCGGCCGACGACATCGTGGCTCGTCATCCCGGCAGGCTTGTCGACGATCACCAGACCCGGCGGCGGGGCCGGCTTCGATGCAGCTTTCACAGCGAGATCGCCGTCAGGACAAGGCCGTTGGACACGGTGAAGCGCCCGGGCAGTTCGGTCAGCGGCGGCCCGGACTCGGCGGACGGGTCGATCAGGATGCGCGACAGGAACGTGCCCGAGGTCCCCGACGAATCCAGCTCGAAGGTGATGTGCGCGTCCTCGAAACCCAGCCAGCGATGGGTCAGCGGGAACCAGGCCTTGTACGTCGCCTCCTTGGCACAGAACAGGATTCGATCCCAGTGGAGGTCACCCTGCAGCGTCGCCACGGCGTCCTGCTCGGCAGGCAACGCGACCGCGCCCAGCACGCCCTTGGGCAGCACGCCGTGCGGTTCGGCATCGATACCGACCGACCGCACCTCGGTGGCGCGGGCCACCACGGCGCCGCGGAAGCCCTCGCAGTGCGTCAGGCTGCCGACGATGCCGTCGGGCCAGCACGGTTCACCCTTGTCCCCCTTGAGGATCGGGACCGGGCCGACATCGAGCTTGCTCAACGCCTCACGGGCGCAGTGCCGCACGGTGATGAACTCGTTGCGCCGTTTGGCCACCGAACGCGCGATCAGGGGCTCTTCCTCCGGCAGTGGAACGAGATCGGCCGGGTCCGAATACGTCTCGGCGGTGGCCACCACGTCGGGCAGCACCTGCGATAACAGGGCGTCGCTCATCACAACCGCCTCGAATTGATCCGGTCCTGCATCTTCTGCGCGTGCTCCCGCATTTCCTGGGTGATCTCGAAGTGGCCACCGAAGTCGTTGAGGTAGCCGGGTGGGTACTGGGGGTCCGGCAGGATTTGGCGCATCCACCGATAAGGCTTGCGGCGCCGCCACTCTCGCGGATAGCCGACCGATACTTCCTCGAACCGCACCCCGTCGTAGTAGGTGGTGCGCGGGATGTGCAGGTGGCCGTACACCGAGCAGACGGCGTTGTAGCGGGTGTGCCAGTCCTTGGTCGCGGTGGTGCCGCACCACAGCGAGAACTCCGGATAGAACATGGCATCGCAGGGCTCGCGCACCAGCGGGAAGTGGTTGACCAGGACCGTGGACTCCATCCAGTCCAGGTCGTCGAGCCTCTTGCGGGTGACGTTCAGCCGGTCCCGGCACCACGCGTCCCGGGTGGCGTACGGCTCGCTCGACAGCAGGAACTCGTCGGTGCCGACGACGTTGCGCTCCTTGGCCAGCGCGAGCCCCTCGGCCTTCGTCGCCGTGCCCGCGGGCAGGAAGCTGTAGTCGTACAGCAGAAACATCGGCACGATCGTCGCCGCGCCTCCGGGGCCGGTCCAGACCGGGAACGGGTGCTCGGGGGTCACGATGCCCATCTGGTCGCACATGTCGACCAGGTAGTCGTAGCGGGCCTTCCCGAAGATCTGCATCGGGTCCTTGTTGGTGGTCCACAGTTCGTGGTTGCCGGGCACCCAGATGACCTTGGCGAAACGCTTGCGCAGCAGGTCCAGGGACCATCGGATGTCGTCGGTGCGCTCGGCGACATCGCCGGCGACGATCAGCCAGTCGTCGGGCGAGGCCGGGTGCAGCGACTCGGTGACCGGCTTGTTTCCGGTATGCCCGATGTGCAGGTCACTGATTGCCCAAAGGGTCGGCTGGGTCGACACAAAAATCCAGCCTACTTGGGCGACAGCAACGCCCGCTGGAGTGCCAACCGTCCCGCGCAGCGGGAGAAACTAGAACAGGTTCTCCCATCCTGTCCGGTGTGACGCAGGCGACTTGTAGACTCCCCGCAGTATTGCTCGGATCTAAGGGGTGTCATGGCAGCGATGGCCGGGAAACTGCGGCTCGTGTCGGCGCTGTGTGCGCTCGTGACGGCAGGCGTGGTGGTCACACAGACCAACCCGGTGTCACCGACCGCCGGCGACGACGTCGAGCTGCGCTCCACCTCCGCCCCGCTCAGCAGCACCATCAAGTCGCCGATCATCGCCACGACGAACCCGAGCCCATTCGACCCGTGCGACCAGATTCCGCTCGACGCCATCAACGCCATGGGCCTGGGCTTCACCCCGCCCGACCACGAAGACGGCCTGCGCTGCCACTACGACGCCGGTAACTACCAGATGGCCGTCGAGCCGATCGTGTGGCGCACCTACGAGCAGACGCTGCCGGCCGACGCCGTCGAGCTGAACATCGCCGGACACCGCGCCGCGCAGTACTGGATCATGAAGCCGACCGACTGGAATGACCGGTGGTGGGTGACGTGCATGATCACCTTCAAGACCAGCTACGGCCTGATCAACCAGTCGCTGTTCTACTCACCGATCGAGTCGCCGGACCGCCCGGATTGCCTGCAGACCAACCTGCAGCGCGCCAACCAGCTGGTGCCGTTCTACAAGTTCTGATTGTCGGCCGCCCGTCGAGCTCGCGGACGGCGCCGCACGGTACGGATCGGTACCATCCGAAGGGTGAGCTCCCGAATCGCCCATCTCGGCTCCCGGTTGCTGAGCCGCATCCTCGACGTCCCGCCGCCCACGACGGACTACACCGTCAGCCGCGTCACCACCCCGATGCGCGACGGCGTCGAACTCGTCGGCAGCCACTACGCACCCACCGGCGCCGCGAAGGGCACCCTCCTGGTTCGGTGCCCCTACGGCCGCGGCTTCCCGTTCGGCCCGGTATTCGGCGCGACGTACGCGCGCCGCGGCTACCACGTGCTGCTGCAGAGTGTGCGCGGCACGTTCGGCTCCGGCGGCGACTTCGAACCGATGGTCAACGAGATCGCCGACGCCGCGGACACCGCCGCCTGGCTGCGCGACCAGCCGTGGTTCACCGGGTCGTTCGCGACGATCGGGTTGTCGTACCTGGGCTTCACGCAGTGGGCGCTGCTCACCGATCCCCCACCCGAGCTCAAGGCTGCGATCATCATGGTCGGCCCGCACGACTTCGCCGAATCAACCTGGGGCACTGGCGCTTTCACGCTCGACAACTTCCTGGGCTGGAGCGACATGATGGCGCACCAGGAAGATCCACCGCTGGCCGTGCTGCTGCGGCGGTTCCGGGCGCCCCGCCTGGTCGCCCGCACCCACACGCAGGTACCCGCCGGGGCGGCCGGCCGCCGGCTGCTGCGTTCCGGAGCGACCTGGTACGAATCCTGGCTGAGCCATCCCGACGGCACCGACCCGTTCTGGGAGAACATGGCCCTCGCCGACACACTCGACAAGGTGGATGTGCCGGTGCTGCTCATCGGTGGCTGGCAGGACCTGTTCCTGGAGCAGACCCTGGCGCAGTTCCAGCGCCTGAAGTCGCGCGGCGTACCGACCGCGGTCACCATCGGATCGTGGACCCACACCCAGGTGATGACCCGCGGCGGCGCCACGGTGCTGCGCGAATCGCTGGCCTGGCTCGACACCCACCTCGCCGAGCGCACCCCGGCGTCCGAACGGGCCGCCGTCCGCGTCGAGGTCAACGGGCAGGGCTGGCTGACCATGCCGGACTGGCCACCGGCCGCCACCGAACTCGAGCTCTACCTGCAGCCGGCGCACCGGCTCGGCACGACCGCGCCCGCCGCTACCGCACGTCCGTCGCGATTCACCTTCGACCCCGCGGCGCCGACACCCACGCTGGGCGGCCGGCTGCTGTCGTCGGCCGCGGGCTATCAGGAGGATTCCGCGCTCAGCCGACGGCCCGACGTCGTCGACTTCACCGGTGAGCCGCTGACCGAAGACCTGTACCTGGTCGGCAACCCGGTGATCGAGCTGACCCAGTCGTGCGACAACCCCAACCGGGACATCTTCGTCCGGCTCAGCGTGGTCGACACAAAGGGCAGGTCCACCAACGTCAGCGATGGATTCCGCAGGCTCACAACACTTTCCGACGAACCCGAGACCCTCCGGCTCGAGCTCGATGCCGTCGCACACCGGATCCCGGCCGGGTCCCGGCTGCGGGTGATCGTCGCGGGCGGTTGCCACCCGCGCTACGACCGGAATCTCGGTACCGGCGAGCCCGTCGTCTCCGGCGAGCGCATGGTGCCGGCCACGCACACGGTCCACCACGGCGCGGGCGGAGTGTCCCGGTTGTTGTTGCCGAAGGTCGCGTTATCAGCCGACTGAGTCGCGCACCCGTTCGGCAATGGCAGCCAGCGCCGCGTCGTCGTACACCGGCGGGCCCCACTCGGGCGTGACGGGCAGGTCCACCCAGCTGCGGCAGCCGGCGTAGTCCGGGGTGCGCGGCAGCCGTACCGGCGCAACAAGCGGTTTGGCCTGCACCACCAGGACCGTCAACCGGTGGCGGGGCCGGAAATCCAGCCGGTCACTCTGTACGGATTCCGCCGTCCAGATGTGCAGATCGGCGATGGCGTCCAGCTGCCCCGGACGCTCCACCGCCACGGCGGCAACGACTTTCGCGCCGCCGCGCAGTATCACCTCGGATTCGGTGCTGTCGCCCGCCGCCCGTTCGAGAAGATCGGTGAACTCAGGGCGGACCCGCGCCGCATGGCTGTGCTCGACCGTCGGGAAGAACACGAACTCCGGTGCCGATACCTCGAAACGCTTCTCGCCGATACCGCCCTTGCGCAACAGCACCGTCTGGCGTCCGTCGAGCAGCGCCTGTACCGCCGCGCCCCACTCCTTGAGCGCGGGCGAGTTCACTTGGCGGCCAACCTCGCCTGCACCTCGGGCCGCCGCAGCGGCGGCACCGTCTTGGGCGGCTGCCGACGGGCCGGCAGCTGGTTCAGCAATCGCTCGGTGACAGCCGTGACCTCCGCGACCGCGGCTTCGAAGGCGTCGACGTTGGCGGCGGTAGGACGGGTGATCCCGCTGACCTTGCGGATGTATTGACGCGCGGCGGCCTCGATCTCCTCGGCCGTGGCGGCCGGCTCCAGGCCACGCAGTTCGGTGATGTTGCGGCACATGGCCTCCACGATAGGCGCGTTCAGGCCGCAAGTTACGGTGTCGGTGGGTGACCGCAACGCAAGGAGCCAACGTGACCGACGTCCTACTGATCGACACCACCGACCGGGTTCGCACCCTGACGCTGAACCGGCCGAAGTCCCGGAACGCGCTGTCCTACGAGCTGCGCGATGCCTTCTACGGCGCACTGCGCCAGGCCGAGGCCGACCCGGACGTCGACGTGGTGATCCTGACGGGCGCCGACCCGGTGTTCTGCGCCGGTCTGGACCTCAAGGAACTCGGCGAGGGCGCGGATCTGCCGGACATCTCGCCGAAGTGGCCCAACATGACCAAGCCCGTCATCGGCGCCATCAACGGCGCGGCCGTCACCGGCGGCCTGGAGCTGGCGCTGTACTGCGACATCCTGATCGCCTCGGAGAACGCCAAGTTCGCCGACACCCACGCCCGCGTCGGACTGCTGCCGACGTGGGGCCTGAGTGTGCGGCTACCGCAGAAGGCCGGTGTCGGCCTGGCCCGCCGGATGAGCCTGACCGGCGACTACCTGTCGGCGGCCGAGGCGCTGCGCGCCGGGCTGGTCACCGAGGTGGTGCCGCATGACGAGCTGCTGCCGACCGCGCGGCGCGTCGCCGCCTCGATCGTCGGCAACAACCAGAACGCCGTGCGCGCGCTGCTGGACTCGTACCACAAGATCGACGGCTCCCAGACCGACGCCGGGCTGTGGATCGAGGCCGCGTCAGCCCGGGCCTGGAACAGCGCAGTAGGCAACGACATCGCCGCCAACCGCGACGCCGTCATGGCGCGTGGCCGCACCCAGGTCTAGTCAATCTCCCGCGAGCGGCCGTGTTTGTACGCCGACACGCCGCTCCAGCTGTACAAGAACGTCCCGCTCACCGGCGATGAGCGGGACGTTCTTGTACGGGAACCACGGCGTGTCGGGTGCAGTCACGGCCGCTCGCGAGAGGTGGGGGACGACGCCTTTCGGGCGACCTGCTCACGCCCAGCGGCCGGACAACGCGCGCCAGCCGACGAAGACGAGTCGCAACACCAGGAACGTGCTCAGCCCCGACCAGATGCCGGCCAGCCCCCAGCCGAACGCCAGCGACAGCCAGATCAGCGGCAGGAAGCCGACGAGCCCGCTGATCAGGGTGGCGTTGCGCATGAACTTCGCGTCACCGGCGCCGAGCAGCACCCCGTCGAGGGCGAAAACGACTCCGGCGATGGGCAATTGGGCCACCATGAACCACCACGGGATGCCGATCTGGTCCCGCACCGCATGGTCGGCGGTGAACACTGCCGGCAGCACGCCGGAGCCCACTGCGAACGCCGCCGCCAGCGCCGTCGCCGCGGCGGCCGAATAGACCGTCACGCGCCGCGCCACTGTCTTGGCATGCGCCGGCTCCCCCGCGCCGAGTGCCGCACCGACGAGTGACTGTGCCGCGATGGCCAGCGAATCCAGCACCAGCGCAAGGAAATTCCACAACTGCAGCACCACCTGGTGGGCGGCGACGGCGGCCGCACCGAACCGGGCCGCGACCGCGCCGGCAGACAGGAAACACACCTGGAAGGCCAGGGACCGCAGCACCAGGTCGCGGCCCATGGTCAGTTGCGCGCGCAGCACGTCGGGCCGTAGGCGCAGCGAAACCCGTTCGGACAGCAGGGCATACCCGAACAGCGCCGCGGCGATCCACTGCCCGACGAGGTTGGCGACCGCCGAGCCCGTTAGGCCGAGCCGCGGCAGTCCGAGCCACCCGAAGACCAGCACCGGACACAGCACCGCTGAAATACCCACGCCGACAAGCACATACCGCAGCGGCCGGACGGTGTCCTGCACTCCCCGCAACCAGCCGTTGCCGGCCATGGACATCAGGATCGCGGGTACGGCCAGTATCGCGACGCGCAGCCACGGCAGCGCGGTCTCGGCGATGCCGCCCCGAGACCCGGCGATGGCCGTCAGCAGAAAGGGCGCCAGCGCCTGCACAACCACGACGATCAGCACGCCGAGGGCGAGCGCCAGCCACGTGGCCTGCACGCCCTCCCCGACCGCACCGGCGCGGTCACCGGCGCCGAAGCTCCGGGCCGACCGCGACGTCGTGCCGTACGACAGGAACGTCAGCTGCGACCCGACGAGGCTGAGGATCAGGCCGCCGACCGCCAGACCTGCCAAGGGCAGTGCGCCGAGCCTGCCGACGACCGCGGTGTCCAGCAGGAGGTAGATCGGTTCGGCGGCGAGCACCCCGAGGGCGGGAAAAGCGAGTCCCGCGATGCGACGACCGGTGACCTCGGTGGTCATGACGCGCACGCTCGCCAGCCACGAGCGGCACGAATGTGCACACCAAACACGGCGTGTCGGCGTACAGACACGGCCACTCGCGGGGAGGGGGCTGACACGGGGAAGGGCACGGGCACGGGGAGGGGGATCAAGAGAGGGCGGCGACGAGGGCCGCGACGACGTCGCCGGCGGTTCCGGTCGGCGAGTAGCCCGCCGCGAACCGGTGGCCACCGCCGCCGAACGAACTCGCCAGCACAGACACGTCGACCTCGGTCTTGGCGCGCAGGGACACCGACCACTGCCCCGGCTCGATCTCCTTGAGCACCGCGGCCACCTCGGCCTCGGATGTGGTGCGCACGATGTCGACGATGCTCTCGACCTCTTCCGATCGCGCCGCCGCGTACTCCTGGTGCGACACCACGGCGTACACCAGACCCTTGCCGCCGGCGGCCTCGGGCACCAGGCACGCCGTCGACAGCACGCGGGACAGCATGGGCAGCCACGAGTACGGGTGCGTGTCGAGCAGGGCGCGGCTGACGGCGGCGTTGTCGACGCCGATGTCGAGCAGCCGCGCCGCGAGCCGGTACGCGCGGGCGCTGGCCCACCGGAACGAGCCGGTGTCGGTGGTCAGGCCGGCGTACAGGCAGTGCGCCACCGGCAGTTCGATCGGCTTGCCCCAGGCGTCCAGCAGCTCGGCCACCAGCATGGTGGTCGAATCTGCCGACGGGTCAACGTAATTCGCGGTGCCGAACAACCGGTTCGAGGCGTGGTGATCGATCACCAGCACCTGCCGTCCGGGATCGGCCAGCTTGGCCAGCGACCCCAGCCGGTTCACACTCGGGATGTCGACGGTGACCACCAGGTCGGCGTCCGGACGCATCTGGTCCGGCGGCACCAGCAGGTGCCCACCGGGCAGCGTCTGCAGCGATTCCGGCACGGTCGCCGGGGCGGCAAAGCCGACCTGCACGTCCTTACCGGCCTCGCTGAGCACCAATGCGAGCGCGAGGCCCGCCCCGATGGTGTCGGCGTCGGGGTAGACGTGGGCAACCACGCTCACGCTCTCGACCGCACCGAGCAGATCAGCCGCACCGCGCGCGTCAACCCGCGCGCCGTGCGGCCGAATCTCAGTCGTCGGTTCGATCGCGGTCACCTGCATCCTCGGAATCGCTGTCCCCCACCACACGGTACGGATCGGCGTCACCGGCGTGCGTGGCACCTTCCCGGATCCGGGCCACGTCCGCGTCGGCGGCGCGGGCCCGGGCCAGCAGCTCTTCCATCTTCAGAGCCGCATCCGGCACGGTGTCGCGCTCGAAAGTCAGCGTGGGCGTGAACCGAACCCCGGTTCCCGCACCGACTTTCGAGCGCAACGCGCCCTTGGCCTTCTCCAGGGCAGCCGCGACACCGGCGTAGTCCGGCTCCTCGTCGAGGCTGGTCCCGATCACGGTGTAGTACAGCGTCGCGTCGTGCAGATCACCGGTCATCTTGGCATCGGTGATCGTCACGCCGTCGAGCCGCGGATCCTTGATCTCGTACTCGATCGCCGAGGCGACGATCGTCGAAATGCGCTTGGCCAATCGCTTGGCGCGTGCTGGATCCGCCACCTAGGTACGAGCCTTCTCGACGAGTTCGTACGTCTCGATGACGTCGCCTTCCTTGATGTCGTTGTAGGTCAGCGTCAGACCGCATTCGTAACCTTCGCGCACCTCGGTGGCGTCGTCCTTCTCGCGCTTGAGCGAAGACACCGTGAGGTTCTCGGCGATGACGATGTTGTCGCGCAGCAGGCGGGCCTTGGCGTTACGCCGCATGATGCCCGACTGCACGAGGCAACCAGCGATGTTGCCGACCTTCGACGACCGGAAGATGGCGCGGATCTCGGCGCGGCCGAGCTCCTTCTCCTCGTAGACCGGCTTGAGCATGCCCTTGAGCGCGCTCTCGATCTCGTCGATGGCCTGGTAGATCACCGAGTAGTACCGGATCTCCACGCCCTCGCGGTTCGCCAGCTCCGTCGCCTTGCCCTCGGCGCGGACGTTGAAGCCGATGATGATCGCATCCGACGCCGACGCCAGGTTGACGTTGGTCTCGGTGACGCCACCGACACCGCGGTCGATGACGCGCAGTTCCACCTCGTCGTCGATCTGGATGCCCATCAAGGCCTCCTCGAGCGCCTCGACGGTGCCCGAGTTGTCGCCCTTCAGGATCAGGTTCAGCTGGCTGGTTTCCTTCAGCGCCGAATCCAGGTCTTCCAGGCTGATGCGCTTGCGCGAACGTGCGGCCAGCGCATTGCGCTTACGCGCGCTGCGCCGGTCGGCGATCTGCCGGGCGATGCGGTCTTCGTCGACGACCAGGAAGTTGTCGCCGGCGCCGGGCACCGAGGTGAAACCGATGACCTGGACCGGACGCGACGGGAACGCCTCTTCGACGTCCTCGCCGTGCTCGTCGACCATGCGGCGGACGCGGCCGTAGGCGTCACCGGCGACCACCGAGTCACCGACGCGCAGCGTGCCGCGCTGCACCAGCACCGTGGCGACCGGGCCGCGACCGCGGTCCAGGTGCGCCTCGATGGCCACACCCTGGGCCTCCATGTCGGGGTTGGCCCGCAGGTCCAGCGAAGCGTCCGCCGTCAGCAGCACGGCTTCGAGCAGACCGTCGATGTTGGTGCCCTGCTTGGCCGAGATGTCCACGAACATGGTGTCGCCGCCGTAATCCTCGGCCACCAGGTTGTACTCGGTCAGCTGCGCCCGGATCTTCTGCGGATCCGCGCCTTCCTTGTCGATCTTGTTGACCGCCACCACGATCGGCACATCAGCGGCCTGAGCGTGGTTGATGGCCTCCACCGTCTGCGGCATGACGCCGTCGTCGGCGGCGACCACGAGGATCGCGATGTCGGTGGCCTTGGCACCACGGGCACGCATGGCGGTGAACGCCTCGTGACCCGGGGTGTCGATGAACGTCACCAGACGCTCGTTGCCGTCCAGCTCGGTCAGCACCTGGTAGGCGCCGATGTGCTGGGTGATGCCACCGGCTTCGCCCTCACGGACGTTCGCCTTACGGATCGTGTCGAGCAGTCGTGTCTTACCGTGGTCGACGTGGCCCATGACGGTGACCACCGGGGGCCGGCTGGCCAGGTCGTCCTCGTCGCCGGCGTCCTCGCCGTAGGTCAGGTCGAACGACTCGAGCAGCTCGCGGTCCTCGTCCTCCGGGGACACGACCTGCACGACGTAGTTCATCTCGCTGCCCAGCAGCTCGAGGGTGTCGTCACCCACCGACTGGGTGGCGGTCACCATCTCGCCCAGGTTGAACAGCGCCTGCACCAGCGAAGCCGGGTTGGCGTTGATCTTCTCGGCGAAGTCGCTCAGCGACGCACCGCGAGCGAGGCGGATGACCTCGCCGTTGCCGTGCGGCAACCGCACGCCACCGACGATCGGGGCCTGCATGTTCTCGTATTCGGCGCGTTTTGCGCGCTTCGACTTACGGCCACGACGGGGTGCGCCACCGGGACGCCCGAAGGCACCCGCGGCACCGCCGCGCTGACCCGGA
Source organism: Mycolicibacterium sp. TY81 (assembly GCF_018326285.1). Lineage (NCBI taxonomy): Bacteria > Bacillati > Actinomycetota > Actinomycetes > Mycobacteriales > Mycobacteriaceae > Mycobacterium > Mycolicibacterium sp. TY81. Next base: position 1,653,104 of record NZ_AP023362.1, on the reverse strand, counting down.
CGACCGCCGCCACCGGGGCCACCGCCACCGGGAGCACCGCCACCACCGGGACGGCCACGGAAGCCACCACCGGCACCGGCACCTGCGCCACCACCGGCGCCACCGCCGCGGTAGTTACCGCCGCCACCGGCACCGCCGGGACGAGGGCCACCACCGGGACGCGGACCGCCACCGGGGCCGGGACGCGGACCACCCGGACGACCGACGGCACCCGGACGGGCACCTGGCGGACGCGGGGGCATGTTGCCGGGCGTGACACCCGGACGCGGGCCACCGCCCGGACGGGGACCACCGGCGCCGGGGCCCGGACGCGGGCCACCGGGACCGGGAGCCGGACGCGGGGCCGGGCGTTCGACCGGCTGCTGGGATGAGAACGGGTTGTTGCCGACGCGCGGAGCCCGCGGGGCCGGCTTGGGTGCGCCGGGTCGCGGACCCGGGGTTGCACCCGGGGTGGCCGGACGCGGCTGGGCCGGAGCCGCCGGGGCGGCCGACGCTGCCGGCGCGGCAGGAGCCGGGGCCTGGGGCTGCGGAGCCGCGGGCCGGGGTGCGCCGGGCTTGGGTCCACCGGGGGTCGGAGCTGCCGGTGCGGGCGCTGCGGGTGCCGGAGCAGCCGCGGCCGGGGCCGGGGCTGCAGGCGCGGCAGGTGCCGCTGCGGGGGCCGGCTTGGGGGCGCCGGGCTTCGGGGCGCCCGACGGCTTGGCGGCCGCGGGGGCGGCCGGTGCCTCGGACTTGGCGGGCTTGCCGCCGCCGAAGGCTTCACGCAACCGGCGTGCGACGGGCGCCTCCACTGTGGAGGACGCAGATTTCACGAATTCGCCCTGTTCGCTCAGTCGGGCGAGCACTTCCTTGCTGGTGACACCGAGTTCTTTTGCCAACTCGTGTACGCGTGCCTTACCTGCTGCCACTTCTCTCCTCGTCGTGAGGCGTCAGCGGTGGGTAGGCCGCGCCTCGGTTTAGCTATGACGCATGGTCATCGGGACTTCACGGTGTGCTCATGTTCTTCGCTACCTGTTCTCTTGCTGTGGCGTTCCGGGTCCGTCAGGCGGGTAAGGCACTGAAGAACTCTTCGACCGCAGAGGTGTCCGGCGAACCGGTGATGCGCAACGCTCGGGCGAATGCTCGCCGCCGAACTGCCGCGTCGAGGCACTGCTGAACCGGGTGCAACCACGCACCCCGACCCGGCAGGTTACCCGCTGAATCGACCGAGACGACGCATTTACCGTCCCCGTCGCGTACAGCTGCCACTCGAAGCAAGTCGACGGCCAGCTCTCGTTTCCGGCAGCCGATGCAGGTACGCACCGGAGCTGTCGGAGTCTCGCGCTGGATCACAGTGCAGTCTACCGTCTCGGGGCCCTTGGACTTCAATCGCGGTCGCGGCCCCGACACGCCGCCGGTAACTGCGGGTTTTGGCCTCAGCGGTCGCGGCCGGCACCGTGGCCGGTCGGCCGGCCGCCGGCGTCTGCCCCCTGACCGTCGGCGTCGCTACGGATGTCGATGCGCCACCCGGTGAGACGCGCCGCCAGGCGGGCGTTCTGGCCCTCCTTGCCGATCGCCAGCGACAGCTGGAAATCGGGCACCACGACCCGCGCTGCGCGCTGCGCCTCGTCGATCACGGTCACCGACACGACCTTGGCCGGCGACAGGGCGTTGGCGACGAACTTCGCCGGGTCCTCGTCGTAGTCGATGATGTCGATCTTCTCGCCCGAGAGCTCGCTCATCACGTTGCGCACGCGCTGACCCATCGGGCCGATGCAGGCGCCCTTGGCGTTCAGTCCCGGCACGCGCGACGCGACCGCGATCTTGGACCGGTGGCCGGCCTCACGCGCCACCGCGACGATCTCGACCGACTCGTCGGCGATCTCGGGGACCTCCAGCGAGAAGAGCTTGCGCACCAGGTTCGGGTGGGTCCGCGACAGCGTGATGACGGGTTCGCGGGCGCCGCGGGTGACCCCGACGACGTAGCAGCGCACCCGGTCGCCGTGCACGTAGCTCTCCCCCGGCACCTGCTCGGCGGCCGGGATCACGCCTTCGGAGCCCTTGGCCTCCGTGCCGACCCGCACCACCACGAGGCCGCGGGCGTTGGCCCGCGCGTCGCGCTGGATGACGCCGGCGACGATGTCGCCCTCACGCGCCGAGAACTCGCCGTAGTTCTTCTCGTTCTCCGCATCGCGCAACCGCTGCAGGATCACCTGACGCGCGGTGGTCGCCGCGATCCGGCCGAATCCCTCGGGGGTGTCGTCCCACTCGTGGATGACGGTCCCGTCGGTGTCGGTCTGGCGGGCGATCACCCGCACGATGCCCGACTTGCGGTCGATGTCGATGTACGCGTCGGGCTCGTGCCCTTCGGTGTGCCGGTACGCGGTCAGCAGCGCCGTCTTGATCGTGTCGACGACGACGTCGACGCTGATTCCCTTGTCCGCCTCGATGGCATGCAGTGCCGCCATGTCGATATTCATCCGTCGGCCCCCTCTCCGGTCATACCCGCCAGCTCCAGTTCCCGGCGATTGGGTGGTGAAAATTCAACCTGTACAACAGCTTTCGTAATGTCCGCGAGCGCGACGGTCTGCACCGACAGCACCCCACGGTTGGCGACGACCAGTTGGATCGCGCTGCCGTCGTGCTCGCCCAGCCGGCCCGTCAGCGACGTGCCGTCGGCCAGGGTCAGCTCGACCTTGCGACCACGGGCGCGGCGGTAGTGCCGCTCCGCGGTCAGCGGGCGCTCCACGCCGGGCGAGGTGACCTCCAGCACATACGGCTCGGAATCGGCGGTCACCTGGTCCAGCAGCTCGGATGCGAGGCGGGAAAGGTCGGCGACGGCGTCGAGGTCCAGACCCGAGTCGCCGTCGGCCACCACGACGATGCGCGGGGGCCGCGCAGCAGCGTCCACCCGCACATCTTCGATGTCGTATCCGGCGTCCGCAAAAGCACTGCTGAGCAGCTCAAGCACTTGGCCTGTGGTCGGTAACCGACTGGGTGGCAGCGGTCGTTCCGGCGTGTCCCGGGCCACGGCGAGCTCCTCATCTTGAGTTGTGCGGACAGGGCCCCCAGAAGGGTGAACCCGGTACCAACGATACGCCAGCAGCGCATGGCCGAATGGCAATCGCGATCGCGGCACCGGAGAACATCCGGCGCCGCGGTGCCCGGCAGCCGGTGTCCGCAATGGCAGGATGTGGATGTGCCGCACACCGAAACCACCGTCAGCCGACGGCGTGTCCTGTTGGGCACGGCGGCTCTGGCGCTGCTCGGCGGCGCGGCGTCGGCCTGCGGGTCGGCACCGCAGCGCGATCCCGCCCTCGACATCCTGACCGCCGAACTCGACCGGGCCCGTCGCGACAGCCGACTGGCCGCGTCCGCCGCCACCGGCGTACCGCCGCAACTGGCGCCGGCGCTGACGGCCGTCGCGGCACTCCGGGACGCGCACGCCCGCGCGCTGTCCGAGGAACTGACCCGGATGGGCAACCCGCCGTCAGCCGCGCCGTCGTCCACCACCGAGACCTCCGCCGCCGCGTCGCCGACGCCTGGCGCCACCCCGCCGCCGGCACCCCCGACACCTCAGGAAGTCGTGGCAGCGCTGGAACAGGCCGCCGACAGCGCGGGCCGCGCCGGCGCCGGCCAATCGGGTTACCGGGCCGGGCTGCTGGCCTCGATCGCCGCCGCCTGCACCGCGGCGCACACCGTCACCCTCGCCGGACAGGCCGCGCCATGACCAGCCCGCAACCCACCCCGACCCGCCCGGGCAGCGCTGCCGACGCCGCGCTGTACGACGCGATCGCCACCGAACACGGCACCATCTACGGCTACGGCCTGGTGTCCGCGCACACCACACCCGACGTCAACGATCTGGTGGCCGAGGCCATGGCCAAGCACCGCGCCAACCGTGAAGCCGGCATCACCGCGCTGGCCGGACGGTCGGTGCCGGCTCCGCTGCCGGCCGCGGGCTATCAGCTCCCCATCGACGCGAACAATCCGGCGGACGCGAGCAAGCTGGCGCTGCAGATGGAAGAGGAGACCGCCGTCGCGTGGCGCGCCGTGGCCGAGCAGGCCACCACCACCGAGGACCGGACGCTGGCCGTCAAGGCCCTCACCGACTGCGCGGTGCTGGCCGCCCGGTGGCGCGCGGCCCTCGGCATGACGCCGGCCGTCGTGGCGTTCCCCGGCGGCGCCGAGCAGTCTTAGCCGTCAACGCCGCGGATCGCAGTCAGCTGGTGACCGCGATCCGCGGCACAACGAGGCCTACCCCGCCAGCGCGGCCGTGATCGCCGCCGCGGCGCCGTCGACCGGAACCTCGGTCTTCTCGCCGGTGAACCGGTTGCGCAGCTCGACGGTGCCGTCGGCCCAGCCCCGGCCGACCACGACGATCCACGGCACACCCAGCAGCTCGGCGTCCTTGAACTTCACGCCCGGCGACGAGGTGCGGTCGTCGAGCAGCACGTCGAGGCCGAGACGGTCGAGTTCGCCGGCCAGCTCGGTCGCACCGGTGCGGGCTTCGGCGTCCTTGTTGGCGATGACCAGGTGCAGATCGAACGGCGACACCGACGACGGCCAGCGCAGACCGAGCTCGTCGTGGTGCTGCTCGGCGATCACCGCGACCATGCGCGAGACACCGATACCGTAGGAGCCCATGGTCAGCCGCACCGGCTTGCCGTTCTCGCCGAGGACATCGGCGCTGAACGCATCGGTGTACTTGCGGCCCAGCTGGAAGACGTGCCCGATCTCGATGCCACGCGCCGACACCAGCGGCCCGGCGCCGTCGGGCGAGGGGTCACCGTCGCGGACGTCGGCGGCCTCGATGGTGCCGTCGGCGACGAAGTCGCGGCCGGCCACCATGCCGACGATGTGCTTGTTGGGCGCGTCAGCGCCGGTGATCCACGACGAACCGTCGACGATGCGCGGGTCCACCAGGAATCGAATGCCGTTCTCCAGCAAGGCTTTCGGACCCACGTAGCCCTTCACGAGGAACGGGTTGGCGGCGAAGTCGGCGTCGTCGAGCAGCGCGTACTCGGCGGGCTCGAGCGCCGCGGCCAGGCGCTTTTCGTCGATCTCACGGTCGCCGGGCACGCCGATGCCCAGCAGTTCCCACTCGCCGCCCGGCTGGCGCACCTTCAGCAGCACGTTCTTCAATGTGTCGGCGGCGGTGATCTCGCGGCCGAGGTCAACGGTGTTGGCCCACTCGACCAGGGTGGCGATGGTCGGGGCGTCCGGCGTGTCGTAGACGACGGCCTCGGGCTGGCCCTCGATCGGCAGCGAATCGGGCACCGCGGTGACGACGGCTTCGACGTTGGCCGCGTAGCCGGACTGCAGGCAGCGCACGAAGGTGTCCTCACCGACCTCGCTCTCGGCCAGGAACTCCTCGGAGGCACTGCCCCCCATGGCGCCCGACACCGCGGACACGATGACGTACTTGACCGCCAGCCGGTCGAAGATGCGCTGGTAGGCCTCGCGGTGGGCGTGGTAGGCGTCCTTGAGTCCGCTGTCGTCGATGTCGAACGAGTACGAGTCCTTCATGATGAACTCGCGGCCACGGAGGATGCCGGCACGCGGGCGGGCCTCGTCGCGGTACTTGGTCTGGATTTGGTACAGCCGCAGCGGGAAGTCCTTGTATGACGAGTACTCACCCTTGACCGTCAGGGTGAACATCTCCTCGTGGGTGGGCCCCAGCAGGTAGTCGTTCTTGCGGCGGTCCTGCAGGCGAAACAGGTTGTCGCCGTACTCGGTCCAGCGGTCGGTGGCCTCGTAGGGGGCCCGCGGCAGCAGCGCCGGGAAGAGGATCTCCTGTGCGCCGATGGCGTTCATCTCGCTGCGGATGACGTCCTCGATCTTGCGCAGCACCTTCAGGCCCAGTGGCAGCCAGCTGTACAGGCCGGGCGCGATCGGGCGGACGTAGCCGGCCCGGATCAGCAGCTTGTGGCTCGGCACTTCGGCGTCGGCGGGGTCGTCGCGCAGCGTGCGCAGGAACAGCTCGGACATGCGGGTGATCACGGGTGGCCAGCTTAATCGCGGCCCTGCCAGGTGCAGACACACACCTCATTGCCTTCGGCGTCGGCGAGCACCCAGAACGCGGGTGCCGCCCGATCACTGAGCAGCACCCCGCCCGCCGCCAGTGCCGCCGCGATGCGTGCGGACGCCCGGTCGTGCGGGACGTCGACGTCGAGGTGAATGCGGTTGCGTTGCGGCCGTGGCACATCCATCTGCTGGAACCACAGGGCGGGGCCACGGCCGGCGGGATCGACGAGTCCCCCGCTCAGATCCGACGGCCCCGCTTCGTCGACGTAGCCGGTGACGGCCTTCCAGAACGGGCGCACCGCGGGGATGTCCATGGCGTCGATCGCGATCTCGATCGCCTGTACCGCGACGTCGCCCGGCGTGGTCGCCGCGCCGCGCTCGGCGAGTGATTCAGAGATGCGGCGTGCCAGCGCGATGTCGTGCGCGGTGACCCCGTCGGCCGAGCGCAGCCGCATGACGATCCGGTCGGCGCGAACGTCGACCGTCAAGTGGCCCTGCGCCTCTGGGCCGGTCTCCTCGACCACCGCGGCCGCGAGCGCCGCCGCCGCGCCCAAGCCAACCACCGGCACCTCCGTGTAGACGGCACCGAGCACCAGGCGCCACCCCAGCGGATTTACCGCATCCGAAATCTCCTGCCGCAGCATCATGATTCGGCCCCCGCGACCATGTCGAACCCCCCTGGCGGTCATGCCTCATGCATAGCACTGCGGCGCGTCCGACGTGCTCAGAGCAGTGCTTTGTTCACCACCTGCTCGTATGCGGTCTTGTCCGCCACGCTGACCGTCGGGCCGAACTGCAGGACGATGTTCATCGCCTGGAACGTGCCCGGCGTCGCTCCCGCATACCCTTCGGCAGCGCCGGTCGTGGAGAACACCAGCACCGTCACGGTGTCGGTCTCGATGGCCTCGATGCACTTGATGTCGGGGCATTTCTGCTTGGCCACATCCCGCGGGTGGGCCACCGGCAGTCCCGCGGCACCCATGTCCCGCACCACGGCCTGCGCGGTGACGGTGTTGAGGATCGGGGCGCCCGTCAGCGCACCGGCCTGTGGCCCGGGAGCCGGCGGGCGCTGGCACCCGGTGATCACCGTCGCGGCGAGCACAGCCGCCACGATCACAGCTCGGGCTCGCATTGCAGTCATGCACCATCAATAGCAGCGCAACCTGGAGCGCGGGCCACCGGGCGACGAAGCAGACGGCCCTTACAGCGTCGGGACGGCGTGCGAGCCGGCCGGTGCCGCGGCTCCCGGCGTGCGCAGCTTGCCTGCCACCCACGGAAGCGAATCCGCGAAGGCCTCGTTGGCGAAGCCCCAGTCGTGCAGGCCGAGCAGGGCCCGGATGTCGGCGTTGATGCCGTGCTGCTGGGCGATTTCGCACAAGGTGCCGGCCGCGATGTCCTGGCCCTCCGGATTCGCGCGCGCATCGCGCGGCACACCGGGGCCGGGTGCGTGGCAGGCCGCGACGGTGCCGGGGATCTCGAACAACCCGGAGATGCCGTGGTACCGGCCGTACTGCCGCATCACGGTGCTCGGATCGAACTCGGCCCATTTGGCCGCGTCACCCCCGTAGAGCTTGGCGATGGTCTGGTCCTTGCTGCCGATGTTCGGGCTCAGGTCCCCGGCGATGTCGACGAACGCGCTGAACAGGTTGGGATGGCGCGTCGTGAGCTGCACCGCGCAGGTGCCGCCCATGGACCAGCCGACGATGCCCCACTTCTCCGGCTCGGGACTGACGCCGAAGTTCGAGATGAGATACGGAACGACCTCTTTGGTCAGGTGGACCGACGAATTGCCGTGGCTGCCGTTGACGCATTCGGTGTCGTTGTTGAACGAGCCGGTGGCGTCGGCGAAGACGAACACCGGCGCCTCACCGCCGTGGGCCGCCGCGTAGTTGTCGATCGTGGCCTTGGCGTTGCCCGCCCAGATCCAGTCCGCCGGGGTGTTCAGCTGCGAGCCGATCATCATCACCGTCGGCAGCTGCGGCGGCGGATTGCTCGCGAACCATGCCGGTGGCAGGTAGACGAGTTCGGCGCGGTGCGTGAAGTTCGATTCCTGCGAGGTGGTCACGATGGGCACCACGACACCGCGCGGCGGCCGGATGCCTTTGAGCTGCATGGCCGTGACCGTCCAGCGGTCCACCTCGTCGGGCACCTTGCCGACGGTGAACTTGTGCCACGCCACGTACGCGGTCGGGAAGTACCCGACCCAGACATTCATCATCAGCAGCGCGCAGAGTGCGCACAGGGGCACCGCGAGCAGGGCCACCCCGCGGCGCCGCCAGGGGGATCCGCGCCAGCCGAGGATCAGGACCGTGGCGGCGAACCCGCCGAGCGCCGTCCAGATCCACAGCAGTACCGGGGCCGGGTCGCCGGCGATACCGAGCGAAGTGATGTACCAGTACAGACCGGCCGCGCACGCGACGCCGACCGCGAGTGCCCACGGCAGCCGGCTGATGCTCCACTGCCGCGACCGTCGCCCGACCGCACAGCACAGTGCCGCGAAAGTCAGTAGCTGGATCAGAAACGGAAGCCACCCATGCGTCAGCGACGCATGGGTGACGAACGAAGGCACGCCGATCCTCCAGGAAGCTACGTCGAGATCGAGCTACAGCTCGCCGGCGTCCAGCGCTTCCTTGGTGTCCTGCGCCGCCGCAACCTCGTCGGCGGTGTAGGTGATGAACAGCGACACCACGCCGACGATCACCGCCACCGCAGCGACCCAGAGCAGGCCGTAGGTGTAACCGTGGTCGAGTGCCGTGTGCTGCGCGGCGTTCATCTTGGCGACCGGACCGGTGGTCCCGCCGAGGTACAGCGTGCGCGACGTGATGACGGCCTGGATGACGGCCAGCACGACCGGCCCACCCAGGTTCTGCAGCATCAGCGCGATGGCCGACAGCGGACCGATGTCGCTCAGCGCGACGCCGGCGATGGCCGAGACGGTCAGCGGCACCACGATCATGCCGATACCGAAACCACCGACGGTGATCGGGATGACGAGGTTCGGGAAGTACGGGATACCGCCGTTGAGGGTGGACCCGTAGATCATCGCGGCGAGCACCAGGATGCCGCCGGCGATCACCAGCACGCGCGGCGAGAACATCGCCACCAGCTGCGACGACAGGCCCAGACCGATGCCGAGCGCGATGACGAACGGGATGAAGCCGATGCCGGCCTTCAGCGCGCTGTAGCCCATGATGTCCTGCACGTACAGGCCGATCAGGACGGTCAGCGTGAACATCACGCCACCGGCGAGGAAGACCGCGGCGAAGGTGGCCACGCGGTTGCGGTCCCGGAACAGGCTGAACGGCACGACGGGGTGCTCGGCGCTGCGCTCGACGAACAGGAACGCCAGGAACAGCACGGCCGCCGCGGCGCCGGAGCCCAGCGTCAGCGGGGACAGCCAGCCCTTCTCCGGCCCCATCGAGAAGCCGAACACCGCCGCGGTGCAGGCCAGGGTCGCCAGGATGGCGCCGGCCGCGTCGAGCTTCATGCGCTCGCGGGACGTCTCGGTCAGCGTGGTGCGGGCCAGGTAGATCATGACGAGGCCGATCGGCACGTTCACCAGGAACGCGTAGCGCCACGAGAACACCGTCAGCGCGCCGCCGACGACGAGGCCCATCACCGAGCCGACGCCGGTCATGGCCGCGAAGATCGCGGTGGCGGCGTTTCGGGCCGGACCCTTCGGGAAGGTGGTGGCGACGAGCGCCAGGCCGGTCGGCGAGGCGATCGCCGAACCGACACCCTGCAGCAGCCGGGCGATGACCAGGGTCGTCTCGTCCCACGCGACACCGCACAGGATGGAAGCGATGGTGAAGAGCGCGACACCGACGATGAAGGTGCGCTTGCGGCCGATGGTGTCGCCGAGGCGGCCACCGAGCAGCATCAGACCACCGAACGTCAGCACATAAGCGGTGATCACCCAGCTGCGGCCGGCATCGGAAAGCCCGAGCTCGTCCTGAATCTTAGGAAGGGCAACGATGGCGACGGTGCTGTCCATCGTGGCCAGCAGCTGCATGCCACCGATGGCGATGACCGCGGAAAGAAAGCGGGGGGACGGAAGCCAAGCTGGATACCAGCTCTTTCGTTCGTCCTCGGTCTGCCCCACGTGAATCGTGAGCGGTTCGCGGCGGCTGTGTGCCATGGCGGTGCGCTCAGCGTCGTTGAGAGCCGTCATGGAAAGCTACCTTACAGTAATCTTAAGATTTCTTTAACCCTGCGAAGGCCGCGACGTCCCCGATCACGATGATCGCGGGGGGCCGGATGCCCTCCGAACGGATGTCCTCCGCCGCGTCGGCAAGCGTGGTCTGCAGCGTCTGCTGTGCCGCCGTCGTCCCGTGTTGAACCACCAGCACCGGTGTTTCCGCAGGTCGGCCCCCTTGCAGCAGAACCTTCGCGAAAAGCTCGATGCGCTCGACGGCCATCAGCAGCACGATCGTGCCGCGCATCGCGGCCAGTGCGTCCCAATTCACTAACGATTCCGGGTGCCCGGGCGCGACGTGGCCGCTGACCACCACGAATTCGTGCGTCACGGCCCGGTGGGTGACGGGAACGCCGGCCAGGGCCGGAACCGCTATGGCGCTGGTCACACCGGGTACGACGGTGACCGGAATGCCGGCGTCGGCGCATGCCAGCACCTCTTCATAGCCGCGCGCGAAGACGAACGGGTCACCGCCTTTGAGCCGGACCACGAACTTGCCCTCCTTGGCCCGGTCGATCAGGACGGCGTTGATCGCGTCCTGGGCCATCGCCCGGCCGTACGGAATCTTGGCGGCATCGATCACCTCGACGTGCGGGCCGAGTTCGGCGAGCAGCTCCTGCGGGGCCAGCCGGTCGGCCACCACCACGTCGGCGTGGGCCAGCAGCCGGCGACCGCGGACGGTGATCAGCTCGGGGTCCCCCGGGCCACCGCCGACGAGGGCCACACCGCGGTAGCTGTCGGGTTCGGCGGCGTCGCCGATGGCGCCGCGCTGCAGCGCCTCGTGGATGGCGGTGCGCAGCGCCGCCGAGCGCCGGTGCTCGCCGCCGGCCAGCACACCGACCGTCAGCCCGTCGTATTCGAAGGACGCCGGGGTCACCGCCGACCCTTCCTGGCCGGCGTCGGCGCGGACGCAGAAGATGCGGCGGCGGTCGGCTTCCGCGGCCACCGCGGCGTTGACGGCGTCGTCGTCGGTCGCGGCCAGGACGTACCAGGCACCGTCGAGATCGTCGGTCTGGAATTCCCGCGAGATGAAGGTGATGCCGGTGCCGTCGGGGTTGTCGACGAGTGCTTCGACCACCGGGGTGGCAGCGGGCGCCACGACGTGGACGTCGGCGCCGCTGGCGATCAGCAGCGGCAGGCGGCGCTGGGCGACGCTGCCGCCACCCACGACCACGACCTTCTTGCCGGACAGATGCAGCCCCACGAGGTAGGCATGCTGGGACGTCATTTTGCTCCTCGCGTGCGCAGTATCACTCGGCGAGTTTAGTTGCCGCCGATACGAACCGACGCACCGAGTGCGGATGCGCGGCCGGATGGGTGTGCAGGTAGCCCGCGTGCACGCCGCCGCGGACGGCCCCGTCGTGCACGGTGGCCTGCCCAGCGCCCCGGAAAACCCAAGCCGGCGGCTGCTGCTCGGCGAATTCGACTGTGGTGCGGTGAAATTCGTGGCCGGTGACGCGCTCCCCCGCGGCGTGCATGCTGGAGTCGACCGTTGCCACGGCATCGCGGTAGCCCAGTGTCAGCCGTTCGGTGAAGCGCGCCGAGCCGGACAGCACGCCACACATTGGGTGCCCGTCGAGGTCGTCGACGAGGTACGTGAGCCCGGCACACTCGGCATGCACCGGCGCGCCGGAGGCCGCCAGCGCGGCAATCTGTTCGCGGACAACGGCATTGGCCGACAGTTCCGCGGTGAACTGCTCGGGGAAACCACCGGGTATGACGAGCGCCTGCGTGCCATCCGGCAGCGGGTCGCTGAGTGGGTCGAAGGCCACGACCTCGGCGCCGGCCATCTCGAGCAGCTCGGCGTGCTCGGCGTACCCGAAACTGAAGGCCTTGCCGGCGGCGAGCGCGACCGTTGCGGCCGGACCGGACTCCAGCTCAGGAGCCCACTGCGGTTCAAGAGTGCCGATCCCGGCACACCGGGCCACCGCCTCGATGTCGACGTGGCGGGCGACGAGCTCGGTCATGACGTCGACGGCCTCGTGCGCCCGGCGGCCGTGTTCGACGGCGGTGACCAGACCGAGATGCCGCGACGGAATCTCCAGCCCGCTGTTGCGCGGGATGGCGCCGAACACCGGGACGCCCGCCTGCTCGCAGGCCTGCCGCAAGACCTCCTCGTGCCGCGGCGAGCCGACCTTGTTGAGGATCACCCCGGCGATCCGCACAGCTCGGTCGAACGTCGAAAAGCCGTGCAGCAGAGCGGCAATGCTCTGGCTCTGTCCCCGGGCATCGACGACCAGCACCACCGGCGCGCCGAGCAGCCCGGCGACGTGGGCGGTCGACCCGGGCGCCGGCGACATCGCCTGCTCGGTGATGCGGCCGTCGAACAGGCCCATGACGCCCTCGATGACGGTGACGTCGGCGCCCGCACTGCCGTGCCGGTAGAGCGGACCGATCAGTTCGGCGCCGACGAGGACCGGGTCCAGGTTGCGGCCCGGCCGGCCGGTGGCCAGTGCGTGATAGCCCGGATCGATGAAGTCGGGGCCGACCTTCGCGGCGCTCACCGTGTGGCCGGCGCGGCGCAGGGCACCCATCAGGCCGGTGGCCACGGTGGTCTTGCCGCTACCCGACGCCGGCGCCGCGATCACGACCGCCGGGACGGGATTCGTGGTCACTTCGTCCCCGCGGGAGAACTCACCATTCGATGCCGCGCTGGCCCTTGCGGCCCGCGTCCATCGGGTGCTTGACCTTGGTCATCTCGGTCACCAGGTCGGCGGCGTCGAGGAGCTGCGGCGGGGCGTCGCGGCCGGTGATGACGACGTGTTGGGTGCCGGGACGCCGGGTCAGCGTCGACACCACCTCATCGATGTCGAGCCAGCCCCACTTGAGCGGGTAGGTGAACTCGTCCAGTACGTAGAAGTCGTGCTGCTCGGCGGCCAGCCGCCGCGAGATCTCGGCCCAGCCTTCGACGGCCGCAGCGGCATGGTCCTCGTCGGAGCCCTGCCGGCGCGTCCACGACCAGCCCGAGCCCATCTTGTGCCACTGCACCGGTCCCCCGACGCCCTGCTCGTCGTGCAGGCGGCCGAGCGTCTGGAATGCCGCTTCCTCGCCGACCTTCCACTTGGCGCTCTTGACGAACTGGAACACCGCGACGTCGAAGCCCTGGTTCCAGGCGCGCAGTGCCATCCCGAAGGCGGCGGTGGACTTTCCCTTGCCCGGGCCGGTGTGCACGGCCAGGATCGGCGCGTTGCGGCGCGCCCTGGTGGTCAGTCCGTCGTTGGGGACGACGAGCGGTTGTCCTTGTGGCATAACAGTTTCCTTACGCGGCGGCTTGCCCGGCCCGGACCACACGGGCCAGGTTGTCGGCGCGCAGCTGCGCCAGTTGCACGGCGGGCGCACCGAGCTGGCCGGCCAACTGCTGCGCCAATCCCAGTCGAATATAGGAGGTTTCGCAATCGACGACGACGGCGGCTGCGCCCTCGGCGACGAGGAGGCCGGCGGCGGTCCGGGTCCGGCCGAGTGGATCGGGGCCACCCGTGGCGCGGCCGTCGGTCAGCACGACCACCAGCGGACGACGGGCCCGGTCCCGGGTCTTCTCGCGCAGCACCACATCCCGCGCGGCCAGAAGCCCTTGCGCCAGCGGAGTTTTCCCGCCGGTGTCGAAACGGGCCAGGCGCCGGCTCGCGATGTGCACCGACGACGTCGGCGGCAACAGCAGGGCGGCCTCGGCGCCGCGGAAGGTGACGACGGCGACCTTGTCGCGGCGTTGGTAGGCATCACGCAGCAGGGACAGCGTCGCGCCACTGACCGCGGACATGCGGTCCCGCGCGGCCATGGAGCCCGACGCGTCGACCACGAAGATCACCAGATTGCCTTCGCGCCCTTCGCGAATCGCGTGGCGGACGTCGGTGGGGGCCACCTGCAGGCGTCCGGCCTGTGGCCTGCGGTCGGCCGCGGCGAGCAGCGTGCCGAACACATGCACGCCGTGTCCGGCCTGGGCGTCGTCAGTCGCCGAGATCGGGGTGCCGGTGCGGTTGCGCGCCCGCGACCGCCGGCCGGGAGCGCCCTCCCCCACGCCGGGCACCACCAGCGCCCGGGTCCGGAACGTCGCCGACGGCGGCGCACTGGGCCGCGACGCACTGCCGGGCCCGGCCGAGTTTCCTTGCGGCGCCGCCTCTTCCGAGCTGTCCGCGGAGACGCCGCCGCCCGGCGGATCGGATTCGGGATCCGGCTCCGGCTGAGATTGCGCTTCGGCTTCGGCCTGCGCCATGGCGTCGTCGAGCTGCTGCGGGTCCAGGCCCGGGTCGTCGAAGGGGTCGCGACGGCGCCGGTGCGGCAGCGCGAGTTCCGCGGCGACCCGGACGTCCTCCGCATCCACCGCGGACGCGCCGCGCCAGGCGGCGTGGGCGACGGCCGTGCGGGCCACCACCAGGTCGGCACGCATGCCGTCGACGTCGAACGCCGCGCACAGCGCCGCGATCCGGCGCAACTCGTTGTCCGGCAACGACACCGACGCCACCGCGGCACGGGCCTTGGCGATCCGGCCGGCCAGCTCGGCGTCATCAACGGCGTACCGCTCGGCGAAACCGGCCGGGTCGGCCTCGTAGGACATGCGGCGCCGGATCACCTCGACCCGGACGTCGACGTCCCGGGAGGCGTAGACGTCGACGGTCAATCCGAAACGGTCGAGCAGCTGCGGACGCAGCTCCCCCTCCTCTGGATTCATGGTGCCCACCAACATGAATCGGGCCTCGTGCGAATGCGAGACGCCATCACGCTCGATGTGCACCCGACCCATGGCAGCGGCATCCAGCAGCACGTCGACCAGGTGGTCGTGCAGCAGGTTCACCTCGTCGACGTACAGGACGCCGCCGTGCGCGCGGGCCAGCAGGCCGGGCGAGAAGGCGTGTTCGCCGTCGCGCAGCACCTTCTGCAGGTCGATCGACCCGACCACGCGGTCCTCGGTCGCGCCGATCGGCAGCTCCACCAGTCGGGCGTCGGCGTCCACGGCGGCCAGTACCTTGGCCAGACCACGCACCGCGGTCGATTTCGCGGTGCCCTTCTCGCCGCGGATCAGCACGCCGCCGATATCGGGACGCACCGCGCACAGGATGAGCGCCAGCCGGAGCTGGTCCTGGCCCACCAGCGCGCTGAACGGATAGGTCACTACTGCTGCCCCGCTCCCAGACCTGGTCTGATCATCGGCACATGCGGTATGCCGTCCTCCAGAAATTCTTCACCGTCGCGGACGAATCCGTGGCGGGCGTACATGTCCTCGAGATAGGTCTGGGCGTCGATCCGGCAGGGGTAGGTACCCACCTCGGCCAGGGCCGCCTGCATCAACCGGGTGGTGTGGCCCTGCCCCCGGTCGCTGCGTTTGGTACACACCCGGCCGATGCGGAACACCTTCTCACCGCCGGGATGTTCCTCCATCAGCCGCAGCGTCGAGATGACTTCTCCGTCAGGGCTTTCCAGCCAGAAGTGCCGGGTTTCCGCCAGCAGGTCGCGGCCGTCGAGTTCGGGGTACGGGCACGCCTGCTCGACCACGAAGACCTCGACCCGCAACTTGAGCAGCTCGTAAAGCGTTGCGGCATCGAGATCCTTGGCCCAGCTGCGCCTCGGCGCGACCGTCATGCGCGATCAGGCCGGCTGGTCGAGCTTGAGCACCTTGGTCCCCCAGTCCCACACCTCGCGGTACAGCTTGGGTTCGCCGGACAGGCTCACGCCCAGCGACGGCACCATCTCCTTGAGCTTGGGCAGCCAGGTCTGGTAGCGGTCGCCGAAGCAGCGCTCGAGCACCTCGATCATGGCCGGCACCGCGGTGGAGGCGCCCGGCGACGCACCGAGCAGACCGGCGATCCGGCCGTCCTCGGCGGTCAGGACCGTGGTGCCGAACTCCAGCACGCCACCGATGCCCTTGCGGCGGATCACCTGCACGCGCTGACCCGCGACATCCAGCTCCCAGTCGGAATCGACTGCGCTGGGGGCGAATTCGCGCAGCGAATCGACCCGCTCACCCTCGCTGAGGGCCAGCTGCTCGAGCAGGTACTTCACCAGGCCCAATTCGGTGACGCCCACACCGAGCATCGACGCGAGGTTGTTGGGCTTGACCGACAACGGCAGGTCGGTGATCGAGCCCTGCTTGAGGAACTTCGGCGACCAGCCGGCGAACGGCCCGAACAGCAGCCAGGACTGGCCGTTGATGATGCGGGTGTCCAAGTGCGGCACCGACATCGGCGGGGCGCCGACCGATGCCTGGCCGTACACCTTGGCCTGGTGCTTGACCGTCAGGTCCTGGTTGTCGGTGCGCAGGAACGCGCCGCCGACCGGGAAACCGCCGAAGCCCTTGGCCTCCGGGATGCCGGCCTTCTGCAGCAGGTGCAGCGCACCGCCACCGGCGCCGAGGAACACGAACTTGGCGTTGATCTTCTGCCGGTCGCCGGTGCGCCGGTTCACGACGTTGAGCTTCCAGCTGCCGTCGGACTGCTTGCTGAGGTTGGTCACCTCGTGCCCGAACAGCGTCTCCATGCCGCGCTGCGCGGCGAACCCGATGAGCTGCTTGGACAGTGAACCGAAGTCGACGTCGGTGCCGTCGGTGGTCCAGTTCAGTGCGACCGGTTCACTGAAGTCGCGCTGCTCGGCCATGAACGGCAGCCGGCGGGCGAACTCGTCCTTGTCGTCGATGTACTCCATGGTGGAGAAGAGCGGGTTGGTCACCAGCGTCTCGCGCCGCTTACGCAGGTAGTCGATGTTGTCGGCACCGTGCACGAAGCTGACGTGCGGGATGGGGTTGAGGAAGCTCTTGACGTCCGGCAGCACCCCGTTCTCCACGGCGTACGCCCAGAACTGCCGCGTCACCTGGAACTGCTCGTTGACGCTGACGGCCTTCTTGATGTCGATGGTGCCGTCGGAGTTGCGCGGCGTGTAGTTGAGCTCACACAGCGCCGAGTGGCCGGTACCGGCGTTGTTCCAGGGATCGCTGCTCTCGGCAGCGGCACCGTCGAGGCGCTCGATCATGGTGATGGACCATTCGGGCTCCAGCAGCCGGATCAAGGCTCCGAGCGTGGCGCTCATGATGCCCGCGCCCACGAGGACGACGTCGGTCTGTGCGCTCTCAGCTACGTTTGCATTCGACACGTGATCGCTGTCCTTCGTACTCGGGTTACCCGCCGGTATTGACGGATGCTCGGTGCTCAAGGTTATCGCGCCGCAGTTCGCCGCCGACGCGCTATCTCCTCCCATTGACCATGATGTTCGTCGCAGTTAGGGTTGAGTACGTGACGCCGCAGGAGCCACAGGGACAACCCGAGTGGCAGCCGGACGTGCTGCCCGGGTACTGGCAGCAGACCATCGCACTGGGTCCCGACCCCGACGGCGAGGGCGACCTGGTCGCCACCGTCGTGCGGCGCGGTCAGCCGGGCCGGGCCGAGCACGCCGTGCTGGTGGTCCACGGCTACACCGACTACTTCTTCCACACCGAGCTCGCCGACCAGTTCGCCGCCCGCGGCATCGCCTTCTACGCCATCGACCTGCACAAATGCGGGCGCTCGCGGCGCCCCGGACAGACCCCGCACTTCACCACCGATCTGGCGTCCTATTACGACGAACTCCGTCGGGCGCTGCAGCTCGTCGGCACGGACACCGCCGGCGCACGGGTGTGCCTGTACGGCCACTCCGCCGGCGGACTGATCGCGACGCTTTTCACCGACCGCCTGCGCCGCGACGGCGCGCTGGCGGCGCACCGGGTGACGGGCCTGATCCTCAACAGCCCGTTCTTCGATCTGCACGGGCCGGCCGCGCTGCGCTCGGCGCCGGTGTCCGGCACGCTGCGGGCCCTGGCCCGGTTCCGCAAACTGGCGGTGATCCGCAAACCGACCGAGGGCGGCTACGGCACGAGCCTGCACCGCGACCACGGCGGGGAATTCGACTACAACCTGGACTGGAAACCGTTGGGGGGCTTCCCGGTCACCGTCGGCTGGATCAACGCCATCCGCCGGGGACAGCTGCAGCTGCATCGCGGCCTCGACGTCGGGGTGCCGAACCTGATCCTGCGGTCGGACCACACCGTCGCCGAGACCACGACCGCCGCCGGCATGGAGCGCGGCGACGCGGTGCTGGACGTCAGCCAGATCGCCCGCTGGGCGGGGTGCGTCGGCAACCGCAGCACCATCGTCCCGGTCACCGACGCCAAACACGACGTGTTCCTGTCACTGCCGGAGCCGCGTGCCGTCGCGTTCGGCGAGCTGAACCACTGGCTGGATTGGTATCTCTCCCAAGCGGTCTCCCGCACCACACAACACGAACAGGCCTGACGTCATGGAGCACTACGACCTGACCATCATCGGAACCGGCTCGGGCAACAGCGTGCTCGACGAGCGGTACGACGGCCTGAAGGTCGCGATCTGCGAGCAGGGCAAGTTCGGTGGCACCTGCCTGAACGTCGGCTGCATCCCGACCAAGATGTTCGTCTACGCCGCCGACGTGGCCCAGACCATCCGGCACAGCGCCACTTTCGGCGTCGACTCGCACATCGACGGGGTGCGCTGGCCGGACATCGTCGAGCGCGTCTTCGGCCGGATCGACCCGATCGCGGCCGGTGGCGAGGACTACCGCCGCGGCCTGCCGAACGTCACGGTCTATGGCAGCCACACCCGCTTCGGGCCGACGCTGCCCGACGGCACCTACACGTTGCGGACCGCCGACGGCGACGAATTCAGCTCCGACCGGGTGGTCATCGCCGCGGGCTCGCGCAGCTGGATTCCCCCGAACATCGCCGGCTCCGGTGTCCCCTACTTCACCAGCGACGACATCATGCGCATCCCGGCGCTGCCCGACCATCTGGTGATCATCGGCGGCGGCTTCATCTCGGTGGAGTTCGCGCACGTGTTCTCGTCGCTCGGATCGAAGGTGACGATCGTCCTGCGTGGCGACCGGCTGCTGCGGCGCTGCGACGAGGAGATCTGCCGGCGGTTCAGCGCGGTGGTCGGCAAGAAATGGGACCTGCGCACGCAGGAGAACGTCGTCGGCGCCCCGCGCGACGGTGACGGCGTCGTGCTCGAGTTCGACGACGGCGAGACCCTGCGCGCCGACGCCCTGCTGGTTGCCACGGGCCGGGTGCCCAACGGCGACCTGCTCGATGTGCACTTGGCCGGGGTGGGTCTCGACGACGACGGCTACGTCGTCGTCGACGAGTTCCAGCGCACCACGGCGCGTGGGATTTTCGCGCTGGGTGACGTGTCGTCACGCCACCAGCTCAAGCACGTGGCCAACCACGAGGCGCGGACGGTGAAGGAGAACCTGCTGCGCGACTGGGACGGCGAGCTGGTGGCCAGCGACCACCGGTTCGTTCCCGCCGCGGTGTTCACCGATCCGCAGGTCGCGATGGTCGGCATGAACGAAGCCGAGGCGCGGGCAGCGGGTTTCGACGTCGTGGTCAAGGTGCAGGAGTACGGCGACACCGCGTACGGCTGGGCCATGGAAGACACGACGGGCATCGTCAAACTGATCGGCGAGCGCGGCACCGGACGGATTCTGGGCGCGCACCTGATGGGTTATCAGGCGTCGTCGTTGATTCAGCCCCTGATCCAGGCGATGTCGTTCGGGCAGACGGCGCAGGACGTGGCCCGCGGGCAGTACTGGATTCACCCGGCGCTGCCCGAGGTGATCGAAAACGCGCTGCTGGGCTTGAGCTAGCTGTCAGCCGGGCTGAGCCGGGCCGTCCACTTCTCCTCGATCCGGCCCCACCGCCACACCAGCAGTGCCACCACCCAGGTGACGACGAACAGCCCGACTATGCCGAATCCGACGGTGTTCAGGTCGATTTCGCCGATCCACGCCCAGACGCCGCCGGACCAGCCCAGCTCCTCGGCCAGCAGGCCCAGCAATTCGATGGTGCCGATCATCAGGGCCACCATGACCGACAGCCCGGTGATGGTGATGTTGTAGTAGACCTTGCGCACCGGCCGGGCCAGCGCCCAGCCGTACGCGACATTCATGAACGCGCCGTCGATGGTGTCCAGCAGGCTCATCCCGGCCGCGAAGAGCACCGGCAGACAAAGGATTGCGTACCACGGCAATCCGGCCGAGGCGCCGGTCCCGGCCAGCACCAGCAGCGCCACCTCGGTCGCCGTGTCGAAGCCCAGGCCGAACAGCGCGCCCAGCGGATACATCTGCCACGGCTTGCTGATGGCGCGGGTGAACCGGCGCAGGATGCGGTTCATGAACCCGCGGTTGTTGAGTTGATGTTCGAGTGCGGCCTCGTCGTACTCACCACGGCGCATCCGCATGAACACCTGCAGGATGCCCACCAGGACAACGACATTGATGGCCGCGATCAGGTACAGGAAGAAGCCCGAGACGCCGGCGCCGATGAGCCCGGTGTACCGGTGCAGCATCGACGAATCGTCCTGCAGCGGACCCACGATCGACGTGATGCCCAGCGACAGCAGCAGGGCCAGGCCGAACACGATGGTCGAATGCCCGAGCGAGAAGAAGAATCCGACGCTGAGCGGCCGGCTGCCACTGCGGCCGTGCGGGGCAACGGCGTTGTCCGCCATCAGCTTGCGGGTGGTGTTGTCGATGGCGGCGATGTGGTCGGCATCGAACGCGTGCCGCAGGCCCAGGGTGTACGCGGTGAGTCCGATCCCGATGCCGAGCGCCGTCCCGCCGACGGTGTGGTGCTCGGGTACGGCGACGAGGATCAGGGTCCCCCAGCCGATGACGTGCAGTGCGGCGATGACGCCGAACATCGCCGCCAGTCGCCCCCAATCCTGACCGGACAACGAAAGCCGCATGCGGTTCAGTCTCCCTCAGCCCAGCAGTTCGCGTATGTCGGAGGCGGTAATTGCGGTGCCGAACATGTCACCGTCGTCGATCACGGCGGCGAACAGCGCGCGCTTGCGCTCCTGCAGCGCGATCACCTTTTCCTCGATCGTGTTCTCGGACACCAGCCGATAGACGTTCACCGGGCGCTGCTGGCCGATGCGGTGCGCCCGGTCGACGGCCTGCGCTTCGGCGGCCGGGCTCCACCACGGGTCGCACAGGAAGCAGTAGTCGGCGGCGGTGAGGTTCAGTCCGAAACCGCCGGCTTTGAGACTGATCAGGAACACCTTGGTCCGGCCGGCGCTGAAGTCGTCGATGGCCTGCGCCCGGGCCCGCGCGTCCACCGACCCGTCCAGGTAGCTGTACTCGATCCCGGCCGCGTCCAGGCGGTCGCGCAGGATCGCCAGAAAACCGGTGAACTGGCTGAACACCAGCGCACTGTGATCCTCGGCGACCAGCTGGTCCAGTTGTTCGATCAGGAAGTCCACCTTCGTGGACCCGGCTTCCATGGTCTCGGCATCGACGAGCCCGGGATGCAGGCTGAGCTGCCGCAACAGCGTGAGAGACCGGAAGATCTGGAAGCGGTTCTTCTCCCACTCCCCCAGCAGGCCGAGCACCTTCTGCCGCTCGCGCGCCAGCCGGGTGTCGTAGATCTTGCGGTGTCTGGCCGACAGTTCGATGGCCAGCACCTGCTCCTGCTTGGGCGGCAGCTCCTTGACGACCTGATCCTTGGTGCGGCGCAACAACACCGGCTTGATGCGCCGCCGCAGCAGCGCCAGCCGTCCGGGCTCGCCGTCGGACTCGATGGGCTTACGGAAGTAGCGCTCGAAAATCTTCGGGCTGGGGAACAGACCGGGCACCGTGATCGACAGCAGCGACCACAGCTCCATCAGGTTGTTCTCCATCGGCGTGCCGGTGATGGCCAGTTTGAACGGCGCATCGAGACGGCGCGCGCACTGGTGCGTCTTGCTGTGATGATTCTTGACGAATTGCGCCTCGTCGAGAATCATTCCGGCCCAAGCGATTTCCCGATACCTGTCGTTGTCGATCCGCAGCAGCGTGTAGGTCGTGACGACGATGTCGGCCGCGGCGACCTGCTCGGCGATGGGCACCGCGCCGCGGGCCTCGGTACTCGAGACCACGACGGTGGTGAGCCCGGGCGCGAACTTCGCACACTCCGCCGCCCAGTTGGATGCCACGCTGGTCGGCGCGACGACGAGAAACTTGCCCGCGCCCTGCTCGACGGCGCGACAGATCAGGGCCAGGGTCTGCACCGTCTTGCCGAGACCCATGTCGTCGCCCAGCACACCGCCGAGTCCGTTGTCCCACAGGAACGCCAGCCAATTGAGCCCGTCGCGCTGATAGTCGCGCAGCTCGGCCTGCAGTCCGGCCGGCGTGGGCACCGAAACCGGCGGCTGCGCCGCGGCCAGCCGCGCCATGTTGTCGCGCCACTGCGCCAGTTCCCTGTCGACGACGCCGAGGCCCAGCAGCTCGTCCCACAATGTCGCGTTCAGCGATGACGCGTTGACCCGGTCGCCGTCGAGCTCCCCCAGCGCCTGGGCCTCTTCGATCAGGGCCCGGAGCTTGAGCAGTTCGGGGGTGTCGAGCCGGAAGTAGACGCCGTTCGACAGCAGCATGTGGGTGGCACCGGACGCCAGTTCGGCGATGACGGCCGACAGCGCCACGGGGTAACCGTCGACATCGATGGTGATGTGCAGGTCGAACCAGTCCTGCGCCGGCGCCTCGTCGGAGGACGCGGTACCGAACCCCAGTTGCGCCCCGGCGACCGAGCGCCGGAATGCCGCGGCCCGCTCATCGATCTCGACGATCAGCTGCTCGTACCCGGCGAGCTGCGGCAGCACCTCGTGGCACAGCACCGCGATCTGCGGCAGGGACAGCCGGCGCGACAGCAACAGCGAAGCCAGCGGGTCCTCCTGCGCCGACAGTCCCGAAATCAGTTCCAGCGCGGGCGCGATGGCCCGCCACATCGCATCCTCGGCGGCGTTGTCCCGGATGCCGCTCGTGCGGGTGACGCCCGCCGCGTCGAACTCCTGGCGCCGCCCGTTCACCTCGTACCGGGTGCGCCACTTCACGCGGCCGTCAACCTCGTCGACCGTGATGCTCAGCACGGGCAACGGCCC
This sequence comes from Mycolicibacterium sp. TY81, assembly GCF_018326285.1. Lineage (NCBI taxonomy): Bacteria > Bacillati > Actinomycetota > Actinomycetes > Mycobacteriales > Mycobacteriaceae > Mycobacterium > Mycolicibacterium sp. TY81. The sequence goes on along the minus strand of NZ_AP023362.1, from coordinate 1,630,004 downwards.
CACGATGTCCGGTTCGGCGAACAGACCCTCCGGCATGTCGACGGGCACCGTCCGGCGCAGCTGCGGCAGCACGTCCGTCGCGAACTCCGAGAGCGCCTCGGGCGGAATCTGTACCTTCTCGTCGTTCGCGATCAACTTGAGCAGCGTGGGACCGGGTACCGGCGCGAAAGCCCCGAGATGCAGGATGCCGTCCACCAATTGATGGATGCCGTGGGGTGTGGGTGCGCCCACGAGTCCGACGCCTTCGGGCGCCCGCGGCTCGCCGTCGACGACGAGCACCGTCGACATCTGCGCACCGCCGGTGTCGGAGACGGTGAAGTCCAGCCGCAACTGGACGTCCTTGGCGAGCTCCACAGCCCGGATGCCCGCTCCCGGGACGAGCGTGACGCCGGCCTCGACCGCCGCGTCGAGATCGTTCCAAAAGCTCTGTCCCACAGCGGAAAGCACCAACTGGTCGCTGCTGTACGGATAGTAGCCGGGGACGGCGAGCACCAGCGCCCGCAGCGCGCTGTACTGCTGCCGGTCGAACTCGCCCGGGTCGGCGGTGTCGAACAGACGCCGCCAGCTGATCCCGCTCTTGATCCAGTTTCCGCGCTTGCCAACCGTCAACGTCCGGAGCGTCGCGATGGGCGTCGTGTGATACCGGCCCGCCGGCAGCATCCCGAACTCGAGCGCCAACGGCTTACCGGCGGCGTCGGTATCGGCATCGGTCATCTCGTGCAACAGCGAACCCAGCACCACTTGCCAGCGTTGCGGGGCCGTCCGGTCAGGTGCGCTCGGGATCGCCGCCAACAGCAGCGCGACGGCATGCTTGCAGTAGCGCCCCACCGGGCAGGTGCAGACCGTGTACTCGATCTCCAGGCCGGTGCGGGGACCCGACAACGCCACTTCGACGTCGTAGTACTCGGACTTCGAACCCAGGCACGAGCCGGTGAGCGTCCCGTCGACGGCGTCGTACCGGGCAGCGACCACCCGACCCTGGTTCGCGTAGGTCTCGCCGCGCGCCAGCGTCTGGGCGTTGAAGGCGCGAAGCACCTCGTGGGGCGCGAGCGCCAGCCCGGCCGTCGAGTCCGTGCCTTCCATGTCGTCACGATAACGGCCGGGACCGACAGGGGCAGTTCCCGTCGCTTCGCTCGCCCCTAGCGGCAGTTCCCGTCGCTTCGCTCGCCCCTAGTGGGCGGTCACCAGGTACTGCTGCGCAGCACGATCTCGTTCGCCACCTGGGCGGTGAACTCCTCGGCACTGCGCCGGCCCATCAGCTCCGACAGCCGGAACTCGCCGTAGATGAAGCGTTGTCCGGCCTGCGCCCGCGCCCGGGCATCGGCGCTGGTTACGACGACGGTGGTGTTGATCTCCACCGGCGGGCACCCGTCGCCCGCTTCCCCGTCGGCACGCGGATGGCTGCCGTCGACGGCCACCAGGGCGGTGAACCGGTCCAGCCGAGTGGCCGCCAGCCGCCAGGCCAGCTCGCCCGCGCTACGGTCGGCGAACAACAACGCCCACTTCACCCCGAGCGTATCCAGTATGCCGACAACCGAATTCACGGTCAGCCGGTCGTCGGCCTCGATCACCACGGTGCGCAGCGAAGCGGTGTGGAGCAACTCGCACAGGGCGCCCGTCGCCTGCTTGGTCGTGAGCATGACGACTGTCGTGGCGGCGTCGGGGCCAGACACGTCGACGGTGGCGCCGAAACCGTCGACGGTCGGGATGATTGGCATGACGCCACCGTAGCGAACGTAACCGGACCGCAGGTACCGATATTCAGCAGCCGCCACCACCGCCGCCTCCGCAGCCACCGCCGCCCCCGCAACCTCCACCACCGCAGCCGCCGCCCCCGCCGCAGCCGCTCGAGCCACCGCTGTCCGAGAATCCGGCGCCCCACCCGCCGTCGGAACCCGCGCCCACGCCATAGGCCGCAGCACCACGGCGGCCCGCACCACGGCGGCGCGCTGCACGACGGCGGCGCGAGCGCCAGGCCGCGAAGATGTGCATTCCGAGGATGGACCCGACGACCAAAAGGGACACGATCATCGGCACCCACGAAGAATCACTGTCGGCGGTGTCCGCCATTCCGATTTCGGCTACGACGCTGACAACGTTCATGGTTTCGTCCGCTCTCTTGCCGCTCAGGCCGTCGGCCGCGAGTACAGCGTGTCCGTCATGACGACGACATCGCAGGAATGGCCGGCCAGTGCCACGGCGAACGTGAATTCAGTTGGGCTCCACCCCGACCCGAGGGAACCGAAAGCAACGAGTACGCCGGCCACGACGGCGACCGTCGCCTGGGCGAAATAGGTGTTCGGGTACATCGTGACCTCCTCAGGTCTGTTGGTGAGCACATGGTTTCCGCGCACCGGGTCCACCGGAATACTCCGCGGCGCGCGCCGGGCCTTTCCTTGCACGATCCTCAGATTCACTGCGAAATCAGCGGGTTCACCGAGCCCGCGCCCTACCATCGGCCCATGCGCGTGCTGCTCGTCGAGGACGATCAGGGGGTCGCCGCTGCGCTGGTCGAGCTGCTGGAACAGACGGGGCTCACCGTCACCCACACCACCCGCGGCGACGACGCGCTCAATCGCGTCAAGGGCTGCGACCTGGTGTTACTGGATCTGGGCCTGCCCGACATGGACGGGCTGGACGTCCTTCGCACACTGCGCCGGGCATCGACCGCGCCGGTCATCATCATGACGGCACGCGACAGCGACGGCGCCGTGGTGCTGGGGCTGCGCGCCGGGGCCGACGACTACCTGGTCAAGCCCGTCCGAAAGGCGGTGCTGCTGGCCCGGATCGAGGCCGTCATGCGGCGAGTGCAGCGCAGCACCGGTCCCGTCGCGCGCCCGCCCGTGGTGGCCGGGCCGGTGACCATCGATCGCGACCGGCACGAGGTGACCGTGGCCGGCCAGACACAGGCGCTGACCAAGACCGAGTACCAGATTCTGGCCACGCTGGCTGCCCGTCAGGGTGAGGCGGTCAGCCGTGAAGAGGTGATGCTCGAGTGCTGGGGCACCGCGGTGGTGGGCCGCTCCCGGTCCCTGGATTTCTTCGTGGGCCAGATTCGGTCCAAGCTGGCCGGAATACCGCTGCACACCGTGCGTGGCTTCGGTTACCGGTTGGATCACTGACGTGGGTCTGCGGGTTCGTGCGCTGCTGATGACGCTGCTGCTCATCGCGACGGCGGCGTTGGCGATCCCGCTTGCCCTGAGCCTGGCCGACCACCGCACCAACGTGCTGCACACCGAACGCGAGCGGCAACTGACGACGCTGGCCGACGTCGCTGCCAGCGCGGGCGCACTCGACACCGAACTGGTCGAGCGTTACCACCGGGTGTACGGCGAAGGCGTGCTGATCGTCGACGCGGACGGCCGGACGCTCGCCGCCGCCGGGTTGTCGGTCACCGATCCCGGGGTGACGACGGCCGCCGAGCGCGCGCTGTCCGACGCTCCCGCCGCACCGCGGAGCCGGATCATGCCGTGGGACCGGCGACCGATGCTGCAGGCCAAGGGAATTCGGCGCAACGGCGAGCTGGTCGGAGCGGTGGTCCTGGGCGTCGACCCGGCCACCGCCGCACACGACATCACCGTGGACTGGTTGTGGATCGCGGCGGGCTGCATCGTGTTGCTCGGGGTTGCGGCCGTCACCGCGCAGAGCGTGACCCGGTGGGTGCTGCGGCCGCTGGTCGGGCTGGAGCGGGCCGTCGAGGACATGGCCGGCGGCATCGCCGGCCAGCCGGCTCACGTGTCGGGACCGCCTGAGCTGCGGCGCTTCACGTCGGCGTTCAACGCCATGGCGCAGGCGGTGCACGCCTCGCTCGATCATCAACGCCGGCTGATCGCCGACGCCTCCCACCAGTTGCGCAACCCACTGGCCGCCGTGCGGCTGCGCGCCGACACCCTCGAAGACCACGTCGCCGCATCGGGGCGCCCGACCTACGACTCGATGTCGGCGGAGCTGGACCGGTTGGAGAACCTGCTGGCCCAGTTGCTCCGCCTGGCGCGCGCCGAGGAGGCCAGCCACAGCCACCGTTCCGGTCTGGTTGCGGCAGTGCATGATTCGACAGATCTGGACAGCGTCGTCGAGCAGCGGCTGGACTTCTGGCAGACCACCGCAGACGCCGATGACCAGCGGCTGCGCTTCGAGACCGCCCACCCCCACCTCGCCGTCCAGATGCCGCGCCACGATGTCGAGCAACTCTTGGACATCGCACTGGACAACGCCTTGCGCTACTCCGGCACGGGCACCACCGTCACCGTGTCGACGGTGCCCACCGACGCCGGCATCGATCTCACCGTCAGCGACAACGGCCCCGGCCTACCCGCCGGCACCGTCGCGCAGGCGGCCACCCGGTTCTGGCGCGGGCACGACGACAGCCAGGGCACCGGCCTCGGCCTGGCCATCGCCACCGAAATCGCCGCCGCACACGGCGGATTGGCGTCGGTCGAGCGGTCCCCCGACGGCGGCCTCGCGGTCCGCTACCACCTGCCGGCGAGCAAATCATGACCCTGACCAGGCGCGCGTTCCTCGCCTCCTCTGCCGCGGCGGTCGCCGCGGCCTGCCTGCCGAACAACACCCAGGGCACCATCCGGCTGGCCGCCGGAGATCGCGGCGGCCTGTACCTCGCGGTGGGCGAGATCTTCGCCCAGCGCCTACGGGTTCGGTATCCCGGCATCACGGTCACCGTGATGCCCACCGCCGGCAGCGTCGACAATCTCGAGCTCCTGCGGTCGGGCCAGGCGGACATGGCACTCGCGCAGGCCGACGTGGTCGAGCAGCAGTTGCGAGCCCGGCCGGCCACCGATGTCCCGCCTGCGGTCGCGCGAGTCTACGAGAACTATCTGCAGCTGGTCGTCCCCGACCACTCCGCCATCCGGCAGGTGAATGACCTTGCCGGACTGACGGTTTCCACCGGACCGTCCGGCTCCGGCGTCGCGGCCATCACCACGGTGCTGTTTCGCGCGGCGAACCTGGCCGACCGGGTCCGGCGGACCGACCTGCGCCTGAACGATGCGGTGGCCGCCCTCGGCAACCACACCATCGACGCGCTGGTCTGGTCCGGCGGCATCCCCACACCCGCCATCGCCGAGCTCGACAAGACGCTGCCGCTGCGCATCCTGGACCTGACGCCGTGGGTCGCACCGATGACGGAACTGGCGTCCTACCCCTACCTGCTCCTGCGGGCGCCGATCGGCGCCTATGTGCCGTCCAGCGTGTACACCATCGGCTCCCCCGATCTGCTGCTGTGCCGGCCCGGCCTGCCGAACGCGCTGGCGGCGGCCGCGGTCGATGTCTTGGCGAACGACGCGACGCAGCTCATGCCGCCGGAAGTCCGCGGGTTGCAGTACCTGCAGCCGCCGTCGATGATCCAGACCGGCCGAATCCCGTTGCACCCCGGCGCCATCGAGGAATACCGCATCCTGCACGGCTGAGCGCGGGCCGAAACATCGCCGTAACGCCAGGACCCGTTGGCCAGCGCGAAACCCGGACTGACCCTATTGTTCTTCAACATCCGGGGGCGCCTAAGGAGGCCACAGTGCCAGAAGGACACGAAGCACTTACCGAAGACGAGCTGCTACTGGCCAAGCTCGGATACAGCCAGGAACTGCAGCGCTCCTGGTCCGGGTTCAGCAATTTCGCCATCTCGTTCTCGATCATCTCCATCCTCTCGGGGTGCTTCACCTCGTTCGGGCTGGGCTGGAACAACGGCGGACCGGCCGCGATCGCCTGGGGCTGGCCGATCGTCGCGGCATTCATCCTCGTCATCGGCCTCTGTATGTCCGAACTGGTGTCGGCCTTCCCGACCTCCGGCGGAATCTATTGGTGGGCAGCAAAACTCGGCGGCGCGAAAGCCGGCTTCTACGCCGGCTGGCTCAACCTCATCGGACTGGTGGCCATCCTCGCGTCCGTGGCCTACGGCTGCGCGACGTTCATCGACCTCACCTTGGGCACTCTCAGCGCCGATTGGCTGGCGGGATACAGCCTCACCCGGACCTTCGTCATCTTCGTTGCGATCCTGGGCATCTCGGCGCTGATCAACATCTTCTCCAGCCATCTGCTGGCGATCATCAACAACGTCTCCGTATGGTGGCACGTCTTCGGCGCGGCCGCGGTCATCGGCATCCTGATCTTCGTACCGACTCACCACGCGAGTTTCTCGGACGTCTTCGCCAAGACGATCAACAACAGCGGCATGTTCGGCGGCGCCACCTCGGGCGCCGGTTGGCTGTTGGCGGTGCTGCCGATCTCGGTGATCCTCACGCAGTACACGATCACCGGCTACGACGCGTCGGCACACCTGTCGGAGGAAACCAAGAGCGCGGCGGGTGCGGCCGCCAAGGGCATCTGGCGGTCCATCTTCTACTCGGCCGTCGGCGGCTGGATCCTCTTGCTGGCCTTCCTGTTTGCCGTCCAGGATTCCGACGCGGTATCCAAGGGCGGCGGCGCGGTGGCCGCCATCTTCAACCAGGCCATGAGTTCGAACTGGGCGACGGCAGTGCTGTTCATCTCGACAGCCGGCCAGTTCTTCTGCGCCGTCGCCTGCCAGACCAGCGCATCCCGGATGCTGTTCGCGTTCAGCCGGGACCGCGCGGTACCCGGCCATCGGTGGTGGTCGGAGGTCAACAAGCACCGGGTGCCGACACACAGCGTCACGATCACCGCGGTCGTGGCCGCCGCACTCACCCTGCCGGCCCTGGTCAAGGTCGACATCAACGGCACGCCCACTCCGGTGGCGTTCTACGCCGTCGTCTCCATCGGGGTCGTCGGGGTCTACCTGTGCTTCGCGGTGCCGATCTACTACCGCTGGCGTGCCGGCGATGAATTCCAAACGGGCAGTTGGAATCTGCGCGGCCACCATCGCTGGATGGCGCCGGTGGCGCTGGCCGAGATCACGATCACCTCGATCATCGCGATGTTCCCGACATCCCTCGGCGGCGTGCCGTGGGACCCGAGTTTCGAGTGGAAGTTCGTGAACTACACGCCGTTGCTGGTCGGTGGCGTCCTGGTCTTGCTCTACATCTACTGGCACGTGTCGGTGAAGAACTGGTTCACCGGCCCCATCAAGCAGGTCGAGGAGCCCATAGAACCGACGGCGCCGACAGCACCGGCCGAGCCCGTGGGCGAGCCGAGCTGATCACGCGAGCAGGCTGCCGGTGATCACCGGCCGCGCCGGCGCACCGGACTCGACGAGCTTCAGCACCGCGTCGACATCCACATGTGCGGCAAGCAGATCGGCCATCACGTCGAGTTGCGCGTCGCGCAACGCAGCGACGTTCACGTCGTCGGCCACGACGAACCCGTCCTTGCCACAGCCCGTGGCGACCTCGGTGAGCCAGGCCCGCCGCACGGCGTCGTTGTCGAGCAGCCCGTGCCAGTGGGTGCCGTACACCTGACCCCGCCGGATGCCGACCCCCAGCCAGTCCGGCTCGGCGCACCGCGCGACCCGGCCGTGGTGAATCTCGTAGCCGTACAACGGGGTGTCCCAGTGTTTCAGGGTCTTGTCGGCGTCGAACTCGATGTCGGCATCCAGCAGACCCAGTCCGGGCACCCGGCCCGCGCCGGACTCGACGGTGTCGTGGATCGTCGTGCACAGCATCTGGAACCCGCCGCAGACGCCGAGCACCGCATGCCCCGACCGGGCATGCGCGACAACGGCTTCGGCGAGTCCACGGTCGCGCAACCAGTTCAGGTCGGAGACCGTCGCCTTGCTCCCGGGCAGCACCACCACATCGGCGCCGGCCAGTTCGGCCGCGGTGTCGACCCAGCGGACGTGCACCCCCGGCTCGCAGGCAAGGGCCTCGACGTCGGTGGAGTTCGAGATGCGGGGCAGACGCACGGCGGCCACGGTCAGGACATCCCGCCCCCGCGGCGCCGTCGGCCGGCCCAGCCGCCCGCGTGGCGTGACCGACAGCGAGTCCTCGGCGTCGAGCCACAGATTGTCGCAATACGGGATCACGCCGTAGGTCGGGCGGCCGGTGAGCGACTCCAGTTGCCGCAGGCCGGGTTCCAGCAGCGCCGGGTCGCCCCGGAACTTGTTGACGAGGAATCCCGCGATCAGTTTCTGGTCCGCGGGTTCGAGTACCGCCACCGTGCCGTACAGGTGCGCCAGCAGCCCGCCGCGGTCGATGTCGCCGACGACGACCACCGGCAGGTTCGCGGCGCGGGCCAGGCCCATGTTGGCCACGTCGGTGGCGCGCAGGTTGATCTCGGCGGGCGAGCCCGCGCCTTCGCAGATCACCACATCGAATTCGCTTCGCAGCGCGGCCAATTCGTCGGCCACGACGCCGGCCAGCTGCGTCCGGCGGGTGAAGTAGTCCCCCGCCGCCACCGTGCCGGCGACGACGCCGCGCACCACGAGTTGTGACGTCCGGTCCCCGCCCGGCTTGAGCAGGACCGGGTTGAACCGCACGCTCGGCGCCAGCCCGGCCGCCCGGGCCTGCATCGCCTGGGCGCGCCCGATCTCGCCGCCCTCGACCGTGACGGCCGAGTTGTTGGACATGTTCTGGGCCTTGAACGGCGCGACCCGCACGCCCTTGCGGGTCAGCAGCCGGCACAGGCCGGCCACCACCATCGACTTACCGGCGTCCGATGTGGTGCCGGCGACCAGCAGAGCCCCGCCGGTCACATCACGGCAGGGTCAGGATTTCGGCGCCGTCGTCGGTCACCACGAGGGTGTGCTCGAACTGCGCCGTCCACTTCTTGTCCACGGTCGCGACGGTCCAGTCGTCGTCCCAGATCTCGTAGTCCAGCGAGCCGAGGTTGATCATCGGCTCGATGGTGAAGGTCATGCCCGGCTCCAGCACGGTGTCGACCTCGGGCTTGTCGTAGTGCAGCACGATCAGGCCGTTGTGGAACGTCTCGCCGATGCCGTGCCCGGTGAAGTCGCGAACCACGTTGTAGCCGAACCGGTTTGCGTACGACTCGATGACGCGGCCGATCACCGACAGCTGCCGCCCCGGCTTGACGGCCTTGATGGCCCGCATGGTGGCTTCGTGGGTGCGCTCGACCAGCAGGCGGTGCTCCTCGGACACGTCGCCGGCCAGGAAGGTGGCGTTGGTGTCGCCGTGCACGCCGTCCTTGTAGGCGGTGACGTCGATGTTGACGATGTCACCGTCCTCGATCACCGTCGAATCGGGGATGCCGTGGCAGATGATCTCGTTCAGCGAGGTGCAGCAGGACTTGGGAAAACCCTTGTAGCCCAGCGTCGACGGGTACGCGCCGTGGTCGAGCATGTACTCGTGCGCCACCCGGTCCAGGTGGTCGGTCGTGACGCCGGGTGCGACGGCCTTGCCGGCCTCGGCGAGCGCCTGGGCCGCGATGCGGCCGGCGACGCGCATCTTCTCGATCACCTCGGGCGTCTGCACCCAGGGCTCGCTGCCTTCGCGCACCGTCGGCTTCCACGCGTACTCGGGGCGCGGGATCGACTTGGGCACCGGCAGGGTCGGAGACACCTCGCCGGGGCGAAGCGCGGTTCGAACAGACATCGTCCCAGCTTAGCGAGCGCCGGAGTTATCGGTCGCCGCGGCCGAACCACGTCCGGCGCGGCCCGCGGATATCGACCGACCCGAAGACCACCCGCCCGGTGAGGATGACGTGCGGGGTGCCGTCGGCGGGCGCGTCCTTGCGATGGTCGGTGGCACTGCCGACCGCCACCTCGACGTCGTCGATGGAGGCGCTGGCGCCCTCGGGCAGCCGGAGATCCAGAGAGCTGAACTTGAGATCGAGTTCGATGACCACGATGGGCCCGCCGAACCGGGCCCGGGTCAGGTCCAGGTCGATCGAGCCGACGCGGCGGACCAGCGCTAGCCGGGTCGGCACGACCCACTCACCCTGCCGCTTGAGCGACCCCATGACACCGCGCAGCTCGACGCGGTCGGCCGAGCCCGTCACGATCGCGTTGGGCGCGGGCAGGTCGCCGACCAGCACCGCCAGCTCGCCCTGCTGACGGGCAAGAGCGACCAGCGCGGACCGCTCGGAGAACTCGTCCATGTCGATGAGCCCCAGGGCCACCGCGTTGTGCAGCCGCCGGAGCGTGCCGTTGCGGTCGGCGTCGGAGACGCGCAGGACCGCGATCTCGTCGCTGTTGGTCACCCAAACAGGCTACTCATGTCAGGGGCTTCGGTCAGGCCAGGTAATCGGGCGGCAGGCCCTTGAACATGTCCCGGCACATCCGAACCGCCGTCTCCGACCCGCCACCGCCGACGATGAGGGCCGCGAAGGCCATGTCACCGCGGTAGCCGGCGAACCAGGCGTGCGAACCACCCTGGAACTCGGCTTCCCCGGTCTTGCCGCGCACGTCGCCGCTGCCGCGCAGATCCTTGGCTGTGCCGTTGGTCACCACCAGCTGCATCATGGGCCGTAGACCGTCGACCATCTTGGGCGTGATCGGCGCCGTATTGCCGGAGACGGTAGTCGGGCGGCCTTCGATCAGCCGCGGGAGCGGGGTCTTTCCGGCCGCGACCGTCGCCGCCGCCAGTGCCATGCCGAACGGGCTGACCACCACCTTGCCCTGGCCGAAGCCGTCCTCGGTGCGCTCGGCCAGGTTCACGGTGGGCGGCACCTTCCCGGTGACGGTGTCGATGCCGGCGACCTGGTAGTCGGCGCCGATGCCGTACTGCGCGGCCGCGTTCGTCAGGGCGCGCGGCGGCATCCGGCTGGCCAGTTCGGCGAAGGTCGTGTTGCACGAGTTCGCGAAGGCCCTCGACATCGGGACGACGCCGAGGTCGAACCGGTCGTAGTTCGGGATGGTGCGATGCCCGATGTCGATGGTGCCGGGGCAGCCGAGCAGCGTGTTGGGCCCGGCCATGTCGGTCTCGATGGCAGCGCCGGCGGTGACCATCTTGAACGTCGACCCGGGCGGGTAGAGGCCCATGGTGGCGGTGGGGCCGTCGGCGTCGGCGGCCGCGTTCTGGGCCACGGCCAGGATTTCGCCGGTCGACGGCTTGATGGCGACGATCATCGCCTTGCGGCCCACCATGTTCACCGCATCCTGGGCCGCGTTCTGCACGTTGCGGTCCAGGCTGATGGTGATCGACGGGGCCGGCTTACCCGGGACCTCGTTCAGGACGTCGATGTCGGCGCCGTTCTGGTTGACGCTGACGACGCGCCAACCCGGCTGGCCGACCAGCTGATCGGCGACCTGCTTCTTGACCTCGGTGACGATGGCCGGCGCGAATCGGGGATCGGTGGGGACCATCTCCGGCTGCGGGGTGATCACCACACCGGGCAGATGGCCGAGCAACCCCGACACCTTGTCGTTGTCCTCGCGGCGCAGGGTGATCAGGTTGAGCGGTCCGGTGGACGAGCTGGCCTGTTCGGCGAGCCGCTGGGCGTCCATGGTGTTGTCGAACTGCCGCAGCACGTCGGCGACCACGCGGGAGGTCCGCATCAGCTCGCCCGCCGCGGACCGGGCGTTCAGCGCGTAGTTGTAGTGGTACCCCGGTACCAGAACGTTCGTGCCGCCGAGTTCGTTGACCGAGGCGCGGATCGGCTGGTCGGCGCGCAGCTGGAAGCTCTGGTGCTCCCCCAGGTTGGGATGCAAATCCGTGCTGCCCCAACGGACTTGCCACCGGCCGTCCTGCCGGATCATGTTGAGCTGTCCGGTGTAGGCCCAGGTGCGGTCCTTGGGCAGGTGCCAGGTGTACCGGTAGGTGATCTTGCCGGTGTCCTGGGTGTACTTGGAGCCGAGCACCTGCGCGTCGAGCTTGGTCGCCTGCAGGCCGGACCAGGCCTGGTTGATCGCGGTGCGGGCCTCGTTGGGCTTGTCGGACAGGTCGGCGGCGGCACCGGTGTCGCCGCGGCCGAGCGCGGCGAAGAACGCCTGCGCGGTGGGCTCGGGGCCGTTGGGCTTCGGGGTGCAGGCCGTCATCGCTCCTGCGACCGCCACCACCGACAACAACGCGGCCGAGCGTGAAACGGATGATGTGTGCGTTGCCATTGGGGCTGATGTTAGAAGTGTGACCAGCCCGTGGCATGGAGGCACACCGAGATACAACCGTGACAGTTTTGTGAGCTACGCCGGATTGCGAGCCTTGCCGGCCCCCGGCGGGCGACCTCGAGATCGACGTTCCACACCGCCCGCCCGGCGTGTCGCGTGCCCAACGCGCATGTCGGGCGCGAAAACGTCAGTCCAGCAGCACGGTGGCGTACGTACCCAGCTGGCTGAACCCGATACGCCGGTAGATCGCCCGAGCCGGGGCGTTGAAATCGTTGACGTAGAGGCTGGGCGTCCGGCCGCTGCGCAGCACCGCCGACGCCAAGCTTGCCGTGCCGGCGGCACCGAGACCGCGGCCACGCCAGTCCGGGTGTACCCACACACCCTGGATCTGACCGACCCGCGACGTCTGGGCGCCGATCTCCGCCTTGAACACGACCTGGCCGTCCTCGAACCGCGCCCAGGCCCGGCCCGCGGCGATCAGTCCCGCCAGCCGGCGGCGGTAGCCGCGGCCGCCGTCGCCCATCCGCGGGTCGACACCCACCTCACCGATGAACATGTCCACTGCCGCAACGACATACGCGTCCAGCTCGTCCATCCGGACCGGGCGCACCGCGGGGTCGACGGGGCACTGCGGAGCGTCGGACAGAGTCAGCAGCGGCTGGCAGTCGCGGACCTCGCGGGCCGGGCCCCACACCTGGGCCAGCTGCTGCCACATCGGCAGCACCAACTCGGCGCGGCCCACGAGCGACGAACACCGCCGCGGCGCACTCATGACCTTGTCGGCGAACACCATCATGTCGGCCGCGGTACCCCGCATCGGAATCAGGTTCACCCCGGCGAAGCACAGCGACTCGGCGGGCCGGCTACGCGTCCACAGCTCACCGCCGATGGCCACCGGATCGAGGCCGTGGTCGCCGACGCGAGCCGCCACCATGCAGGTGCCGACCGGATCCTCGTCGAAGACCTGCTGCACCTGGGCGACCTCGCGCACCACTGAGATCCGGCGCGCATCTGCGATCCGGAACAGCGGAGGAGCCGACATTCACCGACCTTCTGCGAGTGTGACCTGGTTGCTAGTTGGGGCTGTCCGTGACCGTAGTCACAGAACTGTGCTCAGCTTACGGTTACGACGGGCGAACCGCTCGCATCGGTTCCCGACTCGGCGGCGATTCGCATCGCCTCTTCGATCAGGGTCTCGACGATCTGCGACTCGGGCACGGTCTTGATCACCTCGCCGCGCACGAAAATCTGGCCCTTGCCGTTGCCGGACGCCACGCCGAGGTCCGCCTCGCGTGCCTCGCCCGGCCCGTTGACGACGCAGCCCATGACGGCCACGCGCAGCGGCACGTCGAGCCCGTCGAGGCCGGCCGACACCGCGTTCGCGAGCGTGTAGACGTCCACCTGGGCACGTCCGCAGGACGGGCACGACACGATCTCCAGGCCGCGGGGCCGCAGGTTCAGCGACTCCAGGATCTGGTTACCGACCTTGACCTCTTCCACCGGCGGTGCGGACAGGGACACCCGGATGGTGTCGCCGATGCCCTCGCTCAGCAGCGCCCCGAACGCGACGGCGCTCTTGATGGTCCCCTGGAACGCCGGACCGGCCTCGGTCACGCCGAGGTGCAGCGGGTAGTCGCACTTCGCGGCCAGCTGCCGGTAGGCCTCGACCATGATCACCGGGTCGTTGTGCTTGACGCTGATCTTGATGTCACCGAAGCCGTGTTCCTCGAACAGCGAGGCCTCCCACAGCGCCGACTCGACGAGCGCCTCCGGGGTCGCCTTGCCGTACTTCTCGAGCAGCCGCGGGTCCAGCGAACCGGCGTTGACGCCGATGCGGATCGGGATGCCGGCAGCACCGGCGGCCTTGGCGACCTCCTTGACCCGGCCGTCGAACTCCTTGATGTTGCCCGGGTTCACGCGCACCGCGGCGCAGCCGGCGTCGATCGCCGCGAAGATGTACTTGGGCTGGAAGTGGATGTCGGCGATCACCGGAATCTGGCTGTGGCGAGCGATCTCTGCCAGCGCGTCGGCGTCCTCCTGCCGCGGACAGGCCACGCGCACGATGTCGCAACCGGACGCCGTCAGCTCGGCGATCTGCTGCAGCGTGGCGTTCACGTCGTGGGTCTTCGTGGTGCACATCGACTGCACCGCGATCGGGTAGTCGCTGCCGACGCCGACGTCGCGCACCATCAGCTGACGAGTCTTGCGGCGCGGCGCCAGGGTCGGCGGGGCCGGCGGTTCACTGCCGACACCCGGCATACCCAAACCGATGGAGGTCATCACGGTCTCCTACTGGAAGATTCGAATGGGGTTCACAAGGTCTGCCGTCACGGTCAGCAGCATGTAGCCGCCGATCACCACCAGCACGACGTAGGTGGCAGGCATCAGCTTGAGGTAGTTCACGGGCGCCGCGGCGACTTTGCCACGGGACGCGCGAATCATATTGCGCAGCTTCTCGAAGACCGCGACCGCGATGTGTCCACCGTCGAACGGCAGCAGCGGCAGCAGGTTCACCGCGCCCAGCACGAAGTTCAGCTGCGCCAGGAAGAACCAGAACATCACCCACAGGCCGCGGTCGACGGTGTCGCCGCCGATGATGCTGGCCCCGACGACGCTGATCGGGGTCTCCTTGTCGCGCTCGCCGCCGCCGATCGAGTGAATCAGGGCACCGACCTTGGTCGGGATCTTCGCCAGCGACTTGCCCAGTTCGACGGCCAGATCGCCGGTGAAGGTGAACGTCGCGGGCACTGCGGTCAGCACGTTGTACTGCGTCGGTCCGGGCTGCGGCGCCGCGGTCACGCCGATGGCACCGACCGTTGCAGCGGTGTCGGAGTCCTTGTTCGTGAATCGCTGCGTCTGCTCGACGTTGACGGTGGTGGTGAACGTCTGGCCGCCGCGTTCGTAGACGACGGGGACAGTGCCGCTCAGGCCACGGATGGCCTTCGCCATCTCCTCGAAGGTGCTGACCGGCTTGTCGCCGACCTTGACCACGGTGTCACCGGCCTTCAGGCCCGCCGCCGCGGCGGGGCCGGCGCCCGGGTGCGGGCACGGCCCGAACAGGTTGTCCCCCGTCTTGGTGATCTGCGGTGCCACACAGGCGGTCTCACCGATCACCGCGGTCGTCGTCGGGTGCAGGTTGGGCAGGCCCCACGTGACGGCGATGCCGTAGATCAGCACCAGGCCGATGATGAAGTTCATCGCCGGTCCGGCGAACAGGACGGCGACGCGCTTCCACACCTTCTGCTTGTACATCGCGTAGGGCTCGTCCTGCGGCGCGATCTCGTCGACCGACGTCATGCCCGCGATGTCGCAGAAGCCGCCCAGCGGCACGGCCTTGAGGCCGTATTCGGTGGTGCCGAGCCGGTTGGGCCGGTGCGTGGACCACAGCGTCGGGCCGAAGCCGACGAAGTACCGCCGCACCTTCATCCCGGTGGCCCGGGCGACCCACATGTGACCGCACTCGTGCAGGGCCACCGAGACCAGAATGGCCAGCGCGAAGAGCGCAATACCGATCACGAACATCATCGGGCGGGCACAACCTCCTGTGCGACGATGCGCCGCGCCCGGTCCCGGGCCCAATCCTGCGCATCGAGTACGTCATCCACGGTACTGGGTTCGGCGGCCCATTGATCCGCAGCGCCCAGCACTTCAGCAACGGTCCGCACGATCGCCGGGAACGTGATCCGGCCGTCGAGGAACGCGGCCGCGGCCTCTTCGTTGGCGGCGTTGTAGACCGCGGTCAGGCAACCGCCGCGGGTACCCGCCTCGCGGGCCAGCCGGACCGCCGGGAAGACGTCGTCGTCCAGAGGCTCGAACTCCCAGGTCGACGCCGTGGTCCAGTCGCACGCCGAGGCGGCGCCCGGGACGCGGGCCGGCCAGCCCAGCGCCAGCGCGATGGGCAGCTTCATGTCGGGCGGGCTGGCCTGCGCGAGCGTCGAGCCGTCGGTGAACGTGACCATCGAATGCACGATGGACTGCGGGTGCACCACGACGTCGATGCGGTCGTAGTCGATGCCGAACAGCAGGTGGGTCTCGATGAGCTCGAGCCCCTTGTTGACCAGCGACGCCGAGTTCAGGGTGTTCATCGGGCCCATGGACCAGGTCGGGTGGGCACCGGCCTGCTCGGGCGTGACGGCCTCGAGGTCCTTGGCCGCCCAACCGCGGAACGGTCCGCCCGACGCAGTGAGCACCAGGCGGGCCACTTCGTCGGCGGTGCCACCGCGCAGGCACTGGGCCAGCGCCGAATGTTCGGAGTCGACGGGCACGATCTGGCCAGGCTGCGCCGCTTTGAGCACCAGCGGGCCGCCGGCGACCAGCGATTCCTTGTTCGCGAGGGCAAGCCGGGCACCCGAGTGCAGTGCGGCCAGCGTCGGCTTCAAACCGAGCGCGCCGACCAGAGAGTTGAGGACGACGTCGGCCTCGGTGTCCTCGACCAGCCGAGTGGCGGCGTCGTCACCCGCGTAGGTGACGTCGCCGATGCGCCCGGCTGCGGCCGGGTCGGCAACGGCGATGTTGGTGACGCCGGTCTCGGCGCGCTGCCGGGCCAGCAGTTCGGCGTTGCCGCCGCCGGCCGCCAGGCCGACGATCTCGAACCGGTCGGGGTTGGCGGCGATCACCTCCAGCGCCTGGGTACCGATCGACCCGGTACTGCCGAGCACCAGGACTCGTAGCCGCTCACTCACGTCTCTATTGTGCCGCCCCGGCCTGGCTTCGGCGCCGTCGGTGGCACATCCAGATCAGCAATGACGGATCGCCGCGACGAGGCGTACCGCGTCAGGCAGGCACGGTCGTGGCGCGGCGGATGGTGATGTCGCCCGAGGCGGTGCGGGCGTGCACGATCAGCCGCCGGTCGTCGTGCTCGGGGCCCGCGGCGGGAGTCAGGTCGCTGCGCACGGTCCCCGACCGGCTGTCCAGATCGAGGTTCGCGGCGGTCCCCTGGGCCACGCCGACCTCGACGTCACCGCTGGCGGTCGCGGCGGAGATCGATCCCGACTCGGCGCCGGCGACGGTCAGCGATCCGGATGCGGTCCGGCTGTCGACGCTCCCGCGCAAGGTCGCGACAGTCGCCGAACCGCTGGCCGCCTGGAACTTCAGGCCGCCGTCGAGGGCGTCGATCGACAGCTCCCCCGACGCCGTGGCTACGTTGGCGTTGCCCGACAGGCGGCGAACGGCAACGTCACCGGAAGCGGTGGCGGCCTTGATGTTTCCCTCGACAGCGTCGAGCGCAGCGGTGCCACTGGCAGCGTCGAACCGGCAGTCGCCGATCGTTCCGTCGACCCGCAGGTCCGCTGACGACACCGCGACAGCGAGCCTCGACAGCGACGGCACCGCGATGTCGACGTTGACCGCGCCGCGCGACAGCGACAACAGTTTCTTGCCCACGGTCACCGTCAGCGCGCCGTTGGCGAAATCGATGTGCGCCTGCTCGGCCGCTCGGACGTCGGCGGCCCGCAGCGGGTCACGCGGCGTCACGCGCACCTCGGTGTCAGCGCGATCGGCGGCGGTGATGCGCACCGCGCCGGCACCCAGTTCGATCGTGGCGGTGATGGGTCCGGGCGTGGGAAAGGTTCGCATTGTGGTCTCCGATCGATGGATGGGTTTTCTTCGGTTCGGCGTCGTCAGCGGACCCAGCCGGTGACGGTGTTGCCGCGCTTCCGGTCACGTGGCGCCGGCCCGCCGAGCGCCGCTCCGACCGCGCGAACCAGCCAGGCGTTGACCGACAGGCCGTCACGCCGGGCGGCGGCGTCCACGCCGCTGCGCAGCCCCTCGGGCAGCCGGAGGGTGACGCGCCACGTGCCGCCGTCGTCGCCGGCCGGGACTGCGGCGTCCCCGTCAGGCAGCTCCGCATCGGCGCCGGCACTGCGTGGATCGGCTTCGGCCGGCAGCCCGGTCACGGCGAATTCCGGGTCTCGACCGCGCAGGCGCACGTCGACCGACGCGGGCGCCAACTCGCGGGTGATGTGCTCGGCCGCCTCCGACAGCGCCTCGAGCAGCGCGAGCCGCAAGGCGGAGTCCAGCGGCGCGGTCAGCCGTTCGGCGAGTTCAGCGGCTTCCTCGCCGCCGGCCGCAGCGGCGATTTCCAACTCCAGCCGAACCCCGTCGACATACGGTTGCAGATCCATGACACCAATATGACACCATTGTGGTGTCACAACAAGCGTCATTTTGCCGCCACACATCGCGGCGCCCGCGCCGACGACACCCACCCGCAGCGCTCCTCCGCACGAATACGACCGAGCGTCGTATGTAAGAATGTCGGCAATCCACCGGATCGTTAAGGAGTAGCCGTGGCCACCACCGAGGTCGAACGAAGCACCGGAGTCGACGTAGAGGACGTCCCCTCTGCCGAGTGGGGCTGGTCCAAGATGAACCGCGGCGTGATTCAGGCCGGTGGCATCCTGTCGGCCATCTTCCTGCTGGTGATGCTGCGCGGTAACCACGTCGGCCACGTCGAGGACGCCTGGCTGATCGGCTTCGCCATCCTGATCATGGTGATCGTCGTGCGCGGCTGGTGGCTGCGTCGTCGCGGCTGGATCCGCTGACCTCGATCTTTTACGGCAAAGGCCACGAACTCTCGCGAGTTCGTGGCCTTTGTCGTTGACGCGTTCTAGGCGGCGGCCTCGGGCTCCCGGTGCCTCTTGTCCGAATGGAAGAACGTGACGAGTGTCGTCGCGCCGCAGATGATCCAGACGGTGCCGATGAGTTGCGGGCCGGTGAGACGGTCGGCGAGCCCGCCGCCCACGCCGGCGCCGATCATGAACGACCCCAGCAGGGCGAGGTAACCGAGCCAGTCGTAGACGGTGCCCTTGCCGCAGATGTGCCGTTCGAGCCCCTGGCCCAGTTTGACGACCGTTCCGGTGACGTAACTGAGCGGTACCGCCACTTCACCGTTCTTGACGAAGCTGGTGTTCAGCGCGCCCACCGAGAAACAGATGATGAGGATGCCGGTGAAGTTGACGTCCTCGTAGTACCAGCCGTCCTCATAGAGCTCGACGACGGACGCCACCAACAGGCCGAAGGTCACCAGGGCCGTGGCCCCGTGCGGATGGTTCTGCCAGTACCTGCGCCGCAGGAACGACGCCACGAAGACCCCCGCCAGGAAGCAGGCCATCAACCACAACGCCGCCTGCGGCCCGGCTCCGGACACTTTCTGCCGTTCCGCGACGTCGAACCAGCCGAGTACGGCGCGTTCGGTGTTGCCCGTCATGAAGGTGACGAAGTATCCGGCACTGTGCAGGAACGCGACCGCGCCGATCATGCCGGCCAACCACGACAACAGCCACGACAACCGGGCCTCCGGTCCGATGGCGGCTTCCTTGCTCACAACCCTGTCTGGCGACTGCTCATCCACCGGCACATTATGTACGGCAGGGTCGGCGGACGGCAAGGATCAGACCGGCGCGGTCACCGGTCCTGCGACCGGCAGGTGAAGCCGAGGCGGAACTTGCCGATCTGGATTTCGTCACCGCTGGTGAGTGGGAGGGCCTGAACCGGGGTCCCGTTCACATAGGTGCCGTTGAGGCTGCCGGCGTCGATGATCCAGTATTCGTCGTCCAGCCAACGGATTTCGGCATGGTGCCGGCTGACGGTGATGTCATCGAGAAACACCGCGCTGTCGGGGTGCCGGCCGGCGGCGACGACATCGTCGGCGAGCAGGAACTGACCGCCGGGACCGGGGCCGCGGGTGATCACCAGGACACCCGAGCCCGGTACCACCTCGGACGCTTTCCGTTGCGCGGCATGGCCGTTGGCGCGCTCGTCGATCACGCGGTGGATGGCGGTGGTGTGGACGGTGACGTCGTCGCTGGGCCGCGCGTGGTCGGTCAGGCTCATCTCGGGTTCCTTCGTCTAGATGGGTTTTCGCGGCGCTACCGGGTGGTGTGGCTGCGGGCGTGGGCGATGGCATCGTCCAAGTTCTCGATGAGATGGTTCTCGTGGCGCAGGGAGTCGATGATCCCGACACCGGCGAGGAGGTCGCGATGCTCGGGCCGGACGCCCTTGATGATCACGGTGATACCCCGCGCCTCGAGGTCTTCGACGATCTGCGTCAGGGTGTGCGCACCCGTGGCATCGAGCATGCCGAGTTGCGACAGCCGGATGATCACCACCGACGTCTCGGGATGGTTGCCATCGGTGATCGCGGCCGAAAGCCGTTCGGCCGCACCGAAGAACATGGCCCCGTCGAGCCGCAGCAGCGCGATGCGCTCGTCGCCCGGCACATACGGCCCCGGCAAGTCCTCGCGGGTGACGCTGCTGCGCCGGGCCAGGGTGCGCAGCGCGAACAACGCCGTCGCCGCGATCCCGATCTCGACGGCCTGGATCAGGTCGAAACAGACTGTGACGGTTGCGGTCAGCACAAACGTCAGCGCGTCCGAACGCGTCGACCGCAGAATCCGCATGACCGTGTGCGGCGAGATCATCCGGAACGCCGTCACCATCAACACGGCCGAGAGCGCCGCGAGCGGAATGGTCCCGACCAGTCCGCTGACGAGGTACACCACGGCGAGCAACACCAGCGCGTGCACGATGGCCGCGACGCGGGTTCGCGCGCCGGACCGCACGTTGACCGCGGTGCGGGCGATGGCGCCGGTGGCCGGCATACCGCCGAACACCCCGGATGCGACCGACGCCAACCCTTGTCCCACCAGTTCGCGGTTCGGATCGTAGGGCCCCGTCGGGGACATCGTCGCCGCGACCCGCGCCGACAGCAGCGATTCGATGGCGGCCAGCGCGGCGATCGCCAGTGCCGCGCCGAACAGGGAGTGCAGCACCGCGAGGTCGGCGTGCGGCCAGACGGGAGCGGGCAGCCGCGACGGCAGCTCCCCGATGCGGGGCGCGGACATTCCGGTACCGGCCACCAGTGCGGTCGCCACAACAACGGCCACCAGGGACGCCGGTACCGCGGGATGCAGCCTGGGCAGCCCGATCATCAGGACCGCCACCAGCGCTGTGACGAGCAGAGCCGGCCGCGCCGCGTCCATATCGATGTGCGAGACGACGACGCCCGCGGCCACCAACGGGGACCGTCCGGCCGGTGCCGCCTGCCCGAATGCGGCCGGAACCTGCTGCAGGAAGATGATGGCCGCGATGCCGAGGGTGAATCCTTCGATCACCGGCCACGGAATGAACGTCACCGCGCGTCCCACGCCGGTGAGGCCGGCCACCGCGACGATGATCCCGGCCAGGATCGTGACCGCGGCGACGCTGCCCAGTCCGTACTGCGCGACGATCGGCGCCAGCACCACCGTCATCGCCCCGGTCGGCCCCGATACCTGAACGTGCGATCCGCCGAAGACCGCGGCCACCAGACCCGCCACAACCGCCGTGACGAGACCGGCCGCCGCACCTACACCCGAACTGATGCCGAACGCCAGCGCGAGCGGCAACGCGACCACTCCGACCGTCACGCCGGCGAGGACATCGCGGCGCCACGAGCGACTCAGGCCGGCATAGTCCGCGCGCGACGGCAGCAGCCGGGTGATGCGGTCGGCGGTGAGCGTGGTCATCGGCTGGTGCCGATCGGCGGCAACGAGCCGACGGCATCGAGCTGATCACGTTGGGCGGCAAGGGTATCGGCGAGGAAGGTCCGCGCGATGAGCAGCAGTTCGGCGATCTTCGGATGCGCCAGCGTGTAGTACACCGCGTTGCCGGCCCGGTAGCCGCTGACCACGTGATGACGTTTGAGCACGGCCAGATGCTGGGAGAGCAGCGTCGGTTCGATATCGCTGGCCGCGAGGATGTCGCTCACCGGAGTCGGGCCCTCGGAGGTCGACAGGATCTCCAGCACCCGGATGCGCGCTGGGTGCGCCAGCGCTTTGAAGAGGTTCGCCTTGATCTCGTACAGCGGCCGTTCGGGACCGTCGAGCACGCTGTCGACCATCTACGGCCCCCTATTTGATGGATTGAAGAAATTCTCAATCCATCATAGCGTGGCAGGCCCTCCCGACCGATTCGCCAGGTGACCTTCCCCCAGACAACTCACAGGCTCGCGCAGCGAAATATTGTGGGCTGGGTAACATTCGCGATATGACCGTAGCCGACAACACGATCGACCTGGGAGATCAAGCCTCCTTCACCGGCTTACGGGCGCTGGGCCGCGGCCCGCTCATCCAATACACCTGGATCTACGAACATCCGGTGAACCTGGATGGCCTGCGCCGCCTGCACCGCAACCTGGGTAGCGGCGGCCTGCTGGGCCGCCGCATCGAGCGGTCGCCGCTGCCGTTCGGCCGCCACCGGTGGGTCCGCTCCACCGGGCCGGTGGACCTCGACATCGCTCCCGGGACGCGGCCCGTCTCCGAGATCAACGACTGGGTCAACGAACGCGGCTACATCCCCGTCGACCCCGAGCACGGTCCGCCGTGGCACCTCGGCGTGCAGCAACTCGAAGGCGGCGGCGCGGCCGTGTCGCTCGTGGTGTCGCACACCGTCGGTGACGGCCTGGCCATTGCCGAGGCCGTCGCCGACGCGGTCAACGGGTCGCCGCGCGATCTCGGCTACCCGATCGCCGGGGCCCGTACCCGGCGCGAGGCCCTGCGCGAAGACCTCCGCCAGACGGTGCGCTCGGTGCCCAGTTGGTTCAAGGCCGTGGTCGGCGCGGTCAAGATCGCCCGCGACCAGAAGGGCGACCTGGCGGCGTCGGCCAAATCGGTGAGCGCGCCGGTGTCCAGCGGGATCACCACGCCGGTGACGCCGCCGTTCGTCGTCGTCCACATCGGCATCGACGAGTGGTACCAGCGCGCGAAAGCCCTCGGCGGCACCAGCAACGTGCTGTTCGCCGCGCTCGCTGCCCGGCTCGGGCTGGTGGTGGGCCGGTTGGGCGACGACGGCCGCGCCATGCTGTCGTTCCCCGTCAACATCCGCACCGAGGGCGACACCCGGGGCAATGCCCTCAGCACCATCACCGTGATGGCGGATCCCGAAAAGGTCAGCACCGACCTGTCCGAGTTGCGCAGCGACGTCAAGCGCGAACTGGCCGGTGTCGACGAGTGGACCCGCATGATGCTCACGCCGCTTCCCCTCACTCCCCTGGTGCCGAAGTTCGCGGTGCGGCGGCTCGAGAAGATGGTGCTCAAGGTCGGCAAGCCCATCGGTTGCTCCAACCTGGGCCAGTTCCCGCCCGCGTTCAACCGGCCCGACGGGACCGACGCCGACAATTTCCACGCCCGCCTGGTCGAGCCGGGCCTGACCCCGGTGGACCTCGAGCGTCTGAACGGCCACCTGTTCCTGGTGTTGTGCCAGACACCGACGTCGATGATCGTGACGGTCACCGCATGGGAACCGGGCGAGACGAACACCAAAGCGGCACTGGCTGATTCCACCCGCAAAGCGCTGGCCGAACTCGGACTCACCGGAACCGTCGACTAAGTTACCGGGTAGTACCATCTGTTTCGTGGACAGCACGGCGAGCAATCAGGGCAGCTCCGTCGAGGACGCCTCGACCCCGAGCCGAATCCTGGTGGCCACCGCGGAAGTGCTTGCCCGTCAGGGCCAGACCAAGCTCAGCCTGTCCGAGGTCGCCACGCAGGCCGGCGTCTCGAGGCCCACCCTGTACCGCTGGTTCGCCTCCAAGGAGGCTCTGCTCGAGTCGTTCGGACGGTACGAGCGCGACTTGTTCGTCGACGGCATGACCGCGGCCACCGAAGGGCTGCGCGGCAACGAAAAGCTCGATGCCGCACTGCAATTCATCGTGCAGTACCAGAAGACCTATTCCGGCGTACGGGTCATCGACATCGAACCGGAGGCCGTGCTCGCCCAGCTGCCGAACGTGGTGCCGACCATGCGTGCCCGCCTGCAGAAGCTGCTGTCCGGGCCGAACGCCGAACTGAAGGCCGCCACGGCCATCCGGATCGCGGTGTCGCACTACCTCGTCCCGAGCGACGACACCGAGCAACTACTGGCGCAGCTGCGGCACGCCGTCGGTTTGCGCTAGCCGGCTAGCCCTCGGCCGCCAATTGCCCACAGGCAGCGGCGATTTCGCGGCCGCGGGTGTCACGCACCGTGCAGGACACCCCGGCGGCCTGTACCCGGCGCACGAACTCCCGCTCGACCGGCTTGGGACTCGCGTCCCACTCGCTGCCGGGGGTCGGGTTCAGCGGAATCAGGTTCACGTGCACCAGCGGACCGAGCGCGCGGTGCAGTTTCTTGCCCAAAAGGTCTGCGCGCCAAGGCTGGTCATTGACATCGCGGATCAGCGCGTACTCGACCGACACCCGGCGACCGGTGACGTCGGCGTAATACCGGGCGGCCTCGAGAACTTCGGAGACCTTCCACCGGTTGTTGACTGGGACCAGCGTGTCGCGCAGCTCGTCGTCGGGGGTGTGCAGTGACAGCGCCAGCGTCACCCCCAGCTTCTCGTCGGCGAGTTTGCGGATCGCGGGTGCCAGGCCGACGGTCGAGACCGTCACCGACCGGGCGCTGATCCCGAAACCCTCCGGCGGCGCCGCGGTGATCCGGCGCACGGCGGCCACGACCCGGTTGTAGTTGGCCAGCGGCTCCCCCATGCCCATGAAGACGATGTTGGACAGCCGGCCGTCGTGCTCGTTGCGCATGGCGGCCGACGCCGCGCGGACCTGCTCCAGGATTTCGGCGGTCGAGAGGTTCCGCTTCAGGCCGCCCTGACCGGTGGCACAGAACGGGCACGCCATGCCGCAGCCGGCCTGCGACGAGATGCA
Organism: Mycolicibacterium sp. TY81; assembly: GCF_018326285.1. NCBI lineage: Bacteria > Bacillati > Actinomycetota > Actinomycetes > Mycobacteriales > Mycobacteriaceae > Mycobacterium > Mycolicibacterium sp. TY81. The sequence continues at coordinate 1,605,401 of NZ_AP023362.1, read as the reverse complement.
GACGGTGTTGCGCTGCGGGTAGCGCATCAGCACCGACTCGAACGTGGTGCCGTCCACCGCGCGCCACAGGGTCTTGCGGGTCTCCCCGGCGTCGCACTGAATCTGCTTCGCGGGGGTGATCAGGTCGGGGAACAGCGCCGAGGCCACCTGATCGCGCACCGATGCGGGCAGATCGGTCATCTCGTGCGGATCGGCGATCAACCGCCCGTAGTACTGGTTGGCCAGTTGCTTGGCCCGGAACTTCGGCAATCCCAGCTCGGTGACGGCCGCCACGCGTCCCTCGGCATCGAGGTCGGCCAGGTGCCGCGGCGGCATGCCGCGGCGCGGTGCATCGAACACCAGAGGAAGGGAAACGGCCATAACGGGCTTCAGTATCGCACCGACGGCACCCCCGGGACGAAATCACAGCCGAAAATCGTTGGACTCGGCGTCTATGAACACTCACCATGAGCCCATGCCGCCCCGTCCCGCGTCGCTCCTGGCCTTCGTCTACGCATTGGGTTATCCCATTGGTGCCCTTGCGGTTTCGGCCCTGACACCCATGGCGACGCTGGTGTTCCGATTCGGCCTCGCCGCCGCCATCCTGTCCACGTGGGCCCTGGCCGCGCGTGTGAAATGGCCCACTGGCACGCGGCTGGTGCACGTCGTGATCAGTGGCCTGCTCACGCAGGCCGTGCAGTTCATCTGCCTGTACCTGGCACTGATGCACGGCGCTCCCGCGGTGCTGGGTGCCGTCGTCATCTCGATGAACCCGGTCGCCACCGCGCTGCTGGCCGCCGTGTTCCTGGGCGAGCGTCTGACCGCCATGCGCGTCGTCGCCCTGATCCTGGGCGCACTGGCGGTACTGGCCGCGTGCGCCCAGCGGCTGCTGATGGTCGGCGGCGTCGACGCGGTGATCGTGTTGCTGGTCGTCTCGCTGCTGGCCCTGGCCTCGGGCGGCGTCTACCAGCAGCGGTTCTGCCGCGGCGTGGATTTCCGCGCCACCGCGGCGGTGCAGAACGCGGCGTCCTTGGTCCCGGTGGCGATCCTGGCCGCCGTCATGCCGTGGACAGTGACCAACGTGCACACCGCCGTCCTCGCGGTGGGGGCTGTGGTGCTGCTCAACGCGACGTTGTGCATGACGATGTACGTGCGGGCGATCGATCGCTACGGCGCCGCCGCGGTGGCCATGCTGTTCGCGGTCATCCCGGCCCTCGCCGGCGTGCTGTCGTGGCTGCTGCTGGGCCAGCGCCCAGACCTCGGTGTGGTGGTCGGTCTGGTGCTCGGCGCGCTGGCCTGCTGGCTCAATTCGCGGGCCGTGGCGCGGACCGTCAGGCCAGCAACTCCAGCACCAGCCACGCCGCCACTCCAGACGGCAGAATCGAGTCGATCCGGTCCATCAGACCGCCGTGACCGGGCAGCAGAGTGCCCATGTCCTTGATCCCGAGGTCGCGCTTGACCTGCGACTCCACCAGGTCGCCGAGCGTGCCGGTGATGACGAGCATGATGCCCAGCGGCACGCCGACCCACAGCGGCCGGCCCGCCAGGTAGTGCACCGACAGCACCGAGACGACGATGCTGAACAGCAGCGACCCGCTGAAGCCCTCCCAGGACTTCTTCGGGCTGATCGCCGGCACCATCGGATGCTTACCGAACAGCACGCCTGCGGTGTAGCCGCCGATATCGGAGGCCACGACGCCCAGCATCATGCAGAACACCTGCATGGCGCCTTCATGGTAGCCGCCCTGGTGCGGGTAGATCAGCAGCGCCGTGAAGGCGCCGAACAGCGGCACCCAGGACGCCAGGAAGATCGTCACCGACACGTCGCGCGTGTAGTTGACCGGCGCCGCTTTGAGCCCGCCGGACAACAACCGCCAGATCATGCACAGCGCGACCGTGGCACCGAACGCCCCGAGGGCGCCGGCTTCCCGGTAGGGCCACGTCAGCCAGATCATCGCCTGGCCGCCGATCAGCAGCGGGATCACCGGGACGGCATAGCCACCCTCACGTAGCCGGCGCACCACCTCGTGCGTGGCCAGCGCGACGGCCAGAGCCACCAGCGCCACCCACAGCTGCGGGACGAACAGCAGGGTGGCGATGACGGTGCCGCCCAGGAGGACGCCGACGGAGATGGCTGCGGGCAGGTTGCGCCCGGCGCGCGATGTCTTCTTGGGCTCCCCCGTGGGGGTGGTTTCGGTGGCCACGAATGTGCGGATGCGGACGGCTGGAGATCCTCAGACCTCGAGCAGTTCGCCTTCCTTGTGCTTGACCAGCTCGTCGATCTGAGCCGTGTAGGTGGCGGTCGTCTTGTCCAGATCCTTCTCGGCGCGCGCGACCTCGTCCTCGCCGGCCTCGCCGTCCTTCTTGATCCGGGACAGCTCGTCCATCGCCTTGCGACGGATGTTGCGCACCGACACCTTGGCGTCCTCGCCCTTGCCCTTGGCCTGCTTGACCAGTTCCCGGCGGCGTTCCTCGGTCAGCTGCGGGATCGAGATGCGGATGACGCTGCCGTCGTTGCTCGGGTTGACGCCGAGGTCCGAGTTCCGGATGGAGTCCTCGATGGCCTTGAGCTGGTTGGCCTCATAGGGCTTGATGACGACCAAGCGCGCCTCGGGGACGTTGATGCTCGCCAGCTGGGTGATGGGCGTCATCGAGCCGTAGTACTCGATGTTGATCCGGTTGAACATGCCCGGGTTGGCCCGGCCGGTGCGGATCGACCCGAGGTCGTCACGGGCCACCGCGACGGCCTTGTCCATCTTCTCTTCGGCATCGAAGAGGGTTTCCTCGATCACTTCATCTTCTCCCGTCAGTCCCGCTCGCCCGGCCCCAGCTCTAGCTGGAGACCAGCGTTCCGATCTTCTCACCCGCGACCGCGCGCGCGATATTGCCTTCGGTCAGCAGATTGAAGACCAGCATCGGCATGCCATTGTCCATGCACAGGCTGAACGCGGTGGCATCGGCGACCTTCAAGTCGCGTTCCAACACCTCACGATGGGTGATGCTGGTGATCATCTGGGCGTCGGGCACCTCACGCGGGTCCGCGGTGAACACGCCGTCGACGGCCTTGGCCATCAGGACCACCTCGGCACCGATCTCCAGCGCGCGCTGCGCGGCGGTGGTGTCGGTGGAGAAGTACGGCAGGCCCATGCCCGCGCCGAAGATGACCACGCGGCCCTTCTCGAGGTGCCGGCGCGCCCGCAGCGGGATGTACGGCTCGGCGACCTGCCCCATGGTGATGGCGGTCTGCACGCGGGTGTCGATGCCTTCCTTCTGCAGGAAGTCTTGCAGCGCAAGGCTGTTCATCACGGTGCCGAGCATGCCCATGTAGTCACTGCGGGTCCGCTCCATGCCGCGCTGCTGCAACTGCGCACCGCGGAAGAAGTTGCCGCCACCGATGACGACGGCGACCTGGGCACCGGCGCGGACCACCTCGGCGATCTGCCGGGCGACCAGAGCGACGACGTCGGGGTCCAGGCCCACCGCGCCGCCGCCGAACATCTCACCACCGAGCTTGAGCAATACCCGCTTGTAGGCCGGCCGGATCAAACCCTGGCCACCGTTGTCTGCCTCGTTGTCTGGGCTGGCCATCAGACTCCTTCGGTCCCCACAAGTCACAACTGCCCCGGCGATCGGCAGCGGCTCCATCCTGCCTCATGGCGATCGTGCCGGAGGCAAGGAGGGTGGAACCCGATGGGCGGGCGGCTACCCGACGGACTACCCCAGGTGCGCCTGCAACAACCACGCGCGAACCGACTTGAGTCCGTTCGGCTCGTCCCTGACGTCGACGTCGGCGAAACCTCCGCCGGGTGCGCCGGTCGCGCCGAAACCGTCGGGCATGTTGCCGTGGATGCGGGCCGGGGAGATGTCGTCGATCACCCAGTACTTGCCGACGACGTCGCGCAGCTCGTCCTCGGTCACCGGGTTGGCCGGGCCGGCGGGCATGCCGCCGCGGTCGAAGACGAGAACGATGTAGGTGGCGCCGGGCGCGGCGGCGCGCACGATCGAGCGCTGGTAGCCGTCCCGGAGTTCGACGGGCATGGAGTGGAACAGCGTGCTGTCGATGATGGTGCCGAAGCGGCCGTCGTACCCGGTGAAGTCGCTGATGTCGGCGACCTCGAAGCTGGCATTGTGGGCGCCGCGCCGGGCAGCTTCGGCCCGGGCCAGTTCGATGGCGGTGGCCGACTGGTCCAGACCCACGGTGGTGAAGCCGCGCTCGGCCAGATAGATCGCGGTGGCGGCCTCGCCGCAACCGGCGTCGAGGACGTCGCCGTGCACCTTGCCGGCGTCGATCAGCGCGGCGATCTCGGGCTGCGGCACGCCGATGCTCCACGGCGGCCGGGCACCCATCTCGGGAGCCTCGCCGCGGTACGCGCTTTCGAACATGGCATCTGTGGGTCTGGTCATACCTCCGGTTTATCAACGGGCTTGATATATGTCAATATAATTGACATGTTCGAAGGTGAAGACGCACCCCTGGGCTATCTGCTCAGCCGTATCGCCAACGCGCTGCGCGCCGAGATCACCGCCAACGTTCTCGAACCGCTCGGCCTGAGCTTCCCGCAGTACGTCTGCCTGCGCATATTGGACAACCGCTCCGGCATGTCCAATGCCGAGATGGCCCGCTTCATCGGGGTGTCACCACAGGCGATGAACATCGTGGTGCGCGCGCTGCAGGACCGCGACCTGATTACCCGGCCCTCGACCGTCGCGGCCGGACGCTCCCGGCCCACCGAGCTGACCCGGGCCGGCCGCACCCTGCTGGGCAAGACCGACGCCGGGATTCGCGCCGCCGACGACGCCCTGCTGGCCAACTTGAACCCGGCCCAGCGCCGGCAGTTCCGCGAGACGCTGACGAGCCTGATGCCGCCCGACTAGAGGATCGCGGCGGCGACGATCAGGCCGAACGCCAGGTACGCGGCCGCGACGTCGAGCACGACCGGGGAGAACTTCTCCTCGTGGAGCATCTCGCCGATGTCGAGGCCCTTGACGGCGCCGATGAGGCGCACCGAAAGCGCCTGTGCGGCAATGCCGACGAGGCCGAAGACCAGCGTCTTGATCAGGCCGCCGGCCAGGTCGCCCGTCGAGCTGTAGATGGCGAGCACCACGATGAAGGCCATCGACAGCACCCCCGAGGCGGCCACCGCCGCGGCATTCGGCCGGCCCGAGCGGACCAGCTCGCGCAACGGTCCCGGCGTGGTCCAGTCGATCACGAAGAAGCCGAGGATCATCAGCGCGCCGCCGACGATCGCGTACAGCGCGATGGCCGACGCGCCGTGTCCGACGATGGACCAGTAGTCGTTGCCAAGAGCGGTCAGGGTCATGAAGTTCGTTTCCTTCCGGTCACTGCGGGATGCGGTGGGGCACAAAGGCTGCGCCGTTGTCGGTGACCAGACCCGAGGTCTCGCGGATACCGAGGCCGGCCGATTCGTCGCCGACGATCCAGGCGCCCAACGCGGGACGCATGTCGTCGAACTGCGGTAGCGGGTCGAGCAACTGGTACACGTAGCCCTCTTCGCCGTACACACCACCGGTCTGCGTCTCGTAACCCGCGCCGACGATCGTGACGTTCGCCCCCTCGCGCCCGAGTTTGGGCTTGCGGACGTACTCGGTCAGCTCGTGCGGATCATCGATGTAGGCCGGCAGCAGGTTCGGGTGCCCCGGGTACATCTCCCACAGCACCGCCAGGATGGCCTTGTTGCTGAGCAGCGACTTCCACAGCGGCTCGATCCACATGGTCTCCGGCAGGGATTCGGCTGCGTACTTGCCGAATTCGTCGTCGAGCACCCATTCCCAGGGGTAGAGCTTGAACAGCGTCGAGATCGGGGCGTCTTCCAGATCCACGAAGCGATTGAGGTCCCGGTCCCAGCCCAGTTGCTCGATGGCCAGGCCGACGGTGTTCATCCCGGCCTCGGCGGCGCACTCCTGCAGGTAGGCCAGCGTCACGTTGTCCTCACCGCTGGTGTCCGCAGAGGACCAGGTGAAGTGGGTTTCGTTGCCGGGCAACCGATCCTGGATTTCCTTCCACCGCTCCACCAGCTTCTCGTGCAGCGAGTTCCACTGGTCGTCGGCGGGAAAGACGTCGGTCTTCCAGTACCACTGCAGAATCGCGGCTTCGAGCAGCGACGTCGGGGTGTCGGCGTTGTACTCCAGCAGAACCGGGGGCCGGCGGCCGTCGTAGCGGAGGTCGAAGCGGCCGTAGAGGTGCGGATCGCTACGGCGCCACGACTTTTCGATGTGCGGCCAGCTCCACTCCGGCAACCCGAAGTCGCGGTAGCGCTCGGTCAGCACGATGTTCTCGACGGCTTCCAGGCACATCGAGTGCAGCACCTCGACCGAGGCCTCGATCGAGAGCACCTCGTCCATGTCGAACACGTAGTGCACCGACTCGTCCCAGTACGGACGGTCATTCCCGTGTGCGTCGGTGGCCGGGGTGTCGAAACACATGCCCTGGCTGGCCACGATCTGCTGCCACCCCGGTCGCGGGGCGTGACGTTCGCGCCGCATCAGCTACCGGAGCTTCCGTGGCTCGACGAACCGAAGCCGCCGCGCGACACCGACGACCCCGACTTGGAGATGGAGGTGCCGGATTTCGTTGTGGCCGTAGTGCCTTTCGGCAGGGTCAGGGTGCCACCGTGGGCGATGCTGCCGACGCCGGAGTTGGAGCCGCCGTAGTAGTACCGGTACGGCGATCCCATGTACAAGAACGTGCTGCCGCCGCCGTAGTTGGTGCCGCTGCTGCAGTAACTGTCCGGCACCACTTCGTTGCTGCCGTCCTTGACGCAGGACGCGCTGATCTGATCATCGCGATGGAAGATCGCGTAGCCGGCGGCGACCACCGCCACCACGCCGACGCCGACCGCCGAACCGATGAGGACCTTCTTGCCGGTGGCCGCGCGCTTGCGCGCCTTCTCGGCTTTGACCCGCTCGATCTCTTCTTCGGCTTCGCGCGCCCTCTTGGCCTTGTCGCGGGCCCGGGCCTCGGCGACGGTCGGCTGCCGCGGCTTGGCCGTGGCCGGGTCCTGCCAGCGGACGGAACCCTGCGGTTCTGCCGGGGGTGCCGGGGGCGTGAACTCCGGTGTCGGATTCGGGGTGGGACCCGCCGGGGGCACCGGCGGCGAACTCGGCTCGGACCCGGGCGCGGGCTCCGGCCCGCCGCCTTGAGCCGACGACTTCCACGGCTGCCTTTCAGCCCCGTTCTCGGGCCCGACAGTCATGCACACCCCCAATTGACGCAACCTGTGAGACAGCATAAGGCTGGCCGCCCGACAAAGCGGCCGTTGCCGCTGCTTGCGTCGAGCAAAAATAGCCCCGCCGGCCGGTCGACGTCAGCGCGCCGCGAGCGACGGCCAACCGATTTCCCGCTCGAGCTCGAACGCCAGTGCCAGCAGCGTCGCCTCCTGCCCCGCCGCCGCGCCGAACATCATGCCGACCGGCAGTCCCGACGCGGACCGGGCCAGCGGCAGCGAAACCGCCGGGGCGCCACTGGCGTTCTGCAGCGGCGTGAAGCCGACCCAGTCGATGAGCCGCGACATGACCTGGTCGAAGTCGGCAGTCGGGTCCAGGTGCCCGATCGGCGGGGTGACCTCGCTGAGGGTCGGGGTGAGCACCACGTCGTAGTCGCGGGCCAGGCGCGCCGGAATGCGCCGTGACGCGGCCAGCCGGGCGATGGCGGCCGGCACGCGGTGCAGATTGCGCGCCGCCTTTGCTTCCAGTCCCAGGGTCAGGTTGTCCAACCTGCCGCGATCGAAGCTGGGGCCGAAGGTGCGTTTTCCACTACGGACCAGCGCAAAGGCCAGGAAAGACCAGTAGAGCAGGAAGTCGTCGCGGAACGGTTCCGGTGCCGGGTTGCCGATCTCGGTGACGCGATGGCCGAGCTCCTCCAGCCGGGCCGCGGTCTGCATCGTCAGGTCCCGGATCTCCGGACTGGCGTCCCGGCCGATCGAGCTCGTGCACACCGCAATACGCTGCCGGCGCCGACCGGGTGCGGTGACGTCGCCGATGGCCGGCAGTTTCGGGTTCCGGTAGACGCGCTCGGCTTCGCGGTAGAACGCCGCGGTGTCCCGGACGCTGCGGGTGAGGACGCCGTTGGCGACGATCTGCAGCGGCATCCGGGTCTCACGGTCCAGCGGCAAGCGGCCACGGGTGGGCTTGAGACCGACCAATCCGTTGCAGGAAGCCGGGATTCGGATGGAACCGCCGCCGTCGTTCGCGTGGGCGATGGGCACCACGCCGGCCGCGACGAACGCCCCCGACCCGGACGACGACGCCCCCGCGGTCACCATGGTGTCCCACGGGTTGCGCACCGGGCCCAGCCGGGGATGCTCGGCCGAGGCGCTGAAACCGAACTCCGACAGCTGTGTCTTCCCGAGGGCCACCAGCCCCGTCGACAGGTACAGGCGCGCCCACTCCCCGTCGGCCGGCACCGGCCGGGGCGCCCAGGCGTCGGCGCCCTGCATGGTGGGCCAGCCGCCGACCGCGACGTTGTCCTTGATGAACGTCGGTACCCCGTCGAAGAATCCCCCGAAAGGTCTTGGCGCATTCGCCTTTTCAACAGCCTGCTCGAAGGCTTCGTACGCCATGCCGTTCAGTTCGGGCTGCGCCTTCTCGGTCCGGGCGATCGCCGCCTGCACCACCTCGACCGCCGATACCGCACCGCTGCGGATCGCGTCGGCGACACCGACCGCGTCGAGGTCGCCGAGGGCGTCGTCACCGAATGTGCTGATGCGTGTCATGGCACCCACGGTACCAAGCAGTACCACCAGCCCGCCTTACCCTCAGATTTCACGTTGTGAGTCCGGACACCGGCTGCGTGCACCGTTGAGCGCGCTGCGTAAACGCCCAGTTTCCCCGGCGTAACTTTCCATTTGAACTAGTGCCATATGGAAGTAACTGGTGCTAATTTCCGTTCGACCCGGCTGCTGCAGGTCGCAGACCGGTCCGGTCATCGGCGCCCGTATCCGACCTGCCTGCCTGATGCATTGCATCACTGGCGATTACGACGGATTCGACAGGAAACGCGTTCATGACTACCGAGCAATCCCTAGACGAAGTGCACGGCCAACCGATGGCCGCCGCCCGCGTCGGCCCTTGGTCCCGCTTCGTCACCTGGGCCAACCAGGACACCATCGAGGACTTCTCACTTCGCTACGCACCCAAGTCTTTTCGCAAATGGTCGCCGATGGCATGTGCCGTGGCCGCCTTGGGCGGCATCGCCTACCTCGCCGACTACTCCATCGGCGCCTCGATCGCCGTCACCCACGGCGCGGCCAGCGCGGTCGTCGCGATCCTGGTCGCCGCGGTCACGATCTTCCTCACCGGCATCCCGATCGCGTATTACGCCGCCAAATACAACATCGACATGGACCTGCTCACGCGCGGAGCCGGTTTCGGATACTTCGGCTCAACCCTGACGAGCCTCATCTACGCCAGCTTCTGCTTCATCTTCTTCGCGCTCGAAGGCGCGATCATGGCGCAGGCGATGAAATTGGCGTTCGGCATTCCACTGGCCGTCGGCTACATCATCGGCTCACTGATCATCATCCCGCTCGTGCTCTACGGCATGACCGCCCTGGCCAAGTTCCAGGTCTGGACCCAGCCGTTGTGGCTGATCCTGTTCGTCGCCCCCATCGCCTTCATCGCGACCGCGGATCCGGCGGGCTTCCACGGGTTCCTGAGCTGGGCGGGCAACGGCGGCAGCGAGCAGGTGACGGCCATCGGAGTCGGCGCGGGCGCCGGCGTGGCGTTGTCGCTCATCGCCCAGATCGGTGAACAGGTCGACTACCTGCGCTTCATGCCCGAGAAGTCGGAAACACCGCCGCTGCGCTGGTGGGCCGCGGTGCTCGCCGCCGGCCCCGGCTGGGTGATTCTCGGTGCGGCCAAACAGATCTGCGGCGCCTTCCTGGCCTTCTACGTCGCGGGCAAGGTCGGTTTCGCGGCCGCCACCGAACCCATCGAGCAGTTCCTCGGCGGCTTCGGCTCGGTCATCCACAACGACGCCCTCGCCCTCGGTCTGGCCACGCTGATGGTGTTGCTGTCGCAGGTGAAAATCAATGTGACAAACGCATATTCGGGCTCGTTGTCCTGGTCGAACTTCTTCAGCCGGGTGCTGCACGTGCACCCGGGCCGGGTGGTGTACCTCGGTCTGCACATCGCCATCGCGCTGGCACTGATGCTCAGCGACATGTTCGCCGTGCTCAACACCATTCTCGGGTTCTACTCGAATGTCGCGATCGCCTGGATCGGTGCGATCGTCGCCGACCTCGTGATCAACAAGCCACTGCTCAAGCTCAGCCCGTCGTACGTCGAGTTCAAGCGGGCCTACCTCTACAGCATCAATCCGGTCGGATTCGTCTCGATGCTGGTCGGTTCGGTGTTCTCGATCATGGCCTTCTACCACGCTTTCGGAGATTTCCTCGCGGCCTGGTCGCCCTACCTGGCGCTGACGCTGTCCTTCGTGCTGTCACCGGTGATGTGCATCGCGACGAAGGGCAAGTACTACCTGGCGCGGCGCAATCCGCTTCGTGAGGAGATCGAGAAGGAGCCGCTGTGGGCGGGCCAGACGCTGCTGGACGTCGTCGACCAGAAGCGGTACGAGCTGCCGGACATGGTCCACGACTGCCCCTTCCACCACGGCACCGTGTCCTCGCTGACCTGCACGCTCACCAAGGACTGCCATGACATGTGCAAGAAGGACGGCTACACCGATTTCACCAGCGCGGAACTACTGAAAACTGCGGTGACACCGCAGTCGAGCTGACGCACCGTCATGGCCTCGCCCAGAGCACCGGGCGGGGCCATGACTGTCGGTCAGGGGGTGAGTTCGGCGATCACATCGAATTCGAGTTGGTCTGCGCTGGCGAGGTACACGGGTTGACGAGTATGAGCACCACGCATGACGACCTCGCCGCGCGGACCCTGGTAGGCGACATTGGAGCGCGCCCGGTCGATCGCGGCCACCTCCAGGCTGCGGGCCGTCTGCGCCAGCGCGGTGAGCAACAACAGTCCCTCGTAACAGGATTCACCGATGTTGTTGAGAGCCGGGGCCGCACTGCCGAACCGCTGCAGATAGTGCGAGCCGAACCCCATGTTCACCTCCGTGGGGAGGCTCTCGAAGTAGCCGCACGCGGTGTACAGGCCGGTGGTCGCCCCACTTCCGCTGGCGCACAACACATCCTCACCGATCATCAACGACAGGCGCACGACGCTCTGGTCCAGGCCGGCGCGGGCGAACGCGCGATTGAACGCCGCGTTGTCCGCACCCACCATCAACACCAGCACCCCGTCGGCATCCGAGGCGGTGATGACGTCGAGCATCGTCCGGAAATCTCGCCCGCCCAACGGAACGAATGCCTCGCCGACGAACTCGAGGCCCGACCGCCACATGTACTCCTTGGTCACGCGGGCGGTCTGCCGCGGCCAGATGTAGTCGTTGCCGACGATGCACCAGCGTTTCAGCCCGAGGTGCTCACGCAACCACGTCAACGCCGGAAACAGTTGCTGCTCCGGCGTTTCCCCCACCATGTACACGCCGTCGGTGCTCTCGCCGCCCTCGTAGAACGTGGTGTACACGTAGGGCACCCGCCCGGCCGTCTGCGGGGTGATGACCCGCCGCGCATTCGACAGGTGCCAGCCCACCACGGCGTCGATCTGCTGCTGGGCCACCAGGCGGCCCAGTTCGTCCGCGAGCTCGTTCAACGGCGCGCCGGCGTCAACGGCATGAATGCGAACCGGCCGGTCCAGGATGCCGCCGGCGGCGTTGATGTCCTCAGCGGCCAGTTCGGCGCTCGCCTCGCACGACGGTCCGAACATCCCGGCGGGCCCGCTCAACGGCACCACGAGCGCAATGTCGACCGCATCCCGGTCGGGGCGCGCGGGAGTCGTCGCAGGTTTCGGATTCACCATCACCTCACCTTGGGAGACCAGCCCAGCCCTGCCACACCAATCGCGACGACCACGACGTCCGGCGGCCGGGTGGCCAGAATTCATTTTGAAGATACCTTCCGATCAGCGCTGTTTCACGGCGAGACGACAGGTCCGACCACGGTAGGCTGGGCGCCACCATGGAGATGAAGCCCGGCGCCCGTGCTGACACCATCGAGGAACTCGCTCGACTGGTGAAGTCGGTCGCCTTCGAACTGGACCGCGTCGTGACCGATCACCTGGGCGGTCTGACGGTGCGTCAGTGGCACGTGCTGGCCGCACTCGAGGGTGGCGCCGGAAAACCGATGACGGCACTGGCCGAGGTGACGCTGCTGCCCGGGCCGAGTCTGACCCGGCTCGTCGACGGGATGGTCGACGACAATCTGGTGCTGCGCAAGGCCGATGTGGTCGATCGCCGGCGGGTGTTGGTCTACCAGACCCGCCGGGGCAGCGCGCTGTACCGCCAGATCCGGGATCGGCTCAACAAGTCCGAACAGCTGGCCGCGCTGTGCACGTCAGCGTCGCTGCAGCCCGAAGCCCTGACCGAGCTGCTGGGCGTCCTGCAGGGTTCGAGCTCCCCGGCAGACCTGCGCGGCTGACACCGGTACCCGCCAAACAGCCAGTCCCCCAAGGTAATCGGGGAACTGGCTGCCGGCTGCGGGATCAGAAACTGGCGTGTGGCGCGCCCATTCCGGGATCGATCTGGTAGGGCCCCGATGCCGACGGCGCCACCGGGAAATCGAAGATCGCCGTCGGGATGTACACCGTCGCACAGGAATTCGGGATGTCCACCACGCCGGAGAGCCGGCCCTCGATCGGCGCGGATCCGAGCAGCAGGTAGGCCTGCTCCGGGCTGTAGCCGAACTTCGTCAGGTAGTCGATGGCGTGCAGACATGCGCGCTGGTAGGCCAGATCCGAGTCGAGGTATTTCTGCTCGCCGTCGAGCGTCACCGAGGTGCCGGAGAACGCCAGCCATTCCGAGTACTGCGGGTCGGTGTTGCCGGGCATGAAGATCGCGTTCTCATGCACGCCGTAGGTTTCCATGCCGCCCTTGATCAGATCCACGTGCAGGTCCATGAACCCGCCCATCTCGATCGCGCCGCAGAACGTGATCTCGCCGTCGCCCTGCGAGAAGTGCAGGTCGCCGAACGACAGGTTCGCGCCGGGGACGAACACCGGATAGAACACCCGGCTGCCCTTGGTGAGGTTCTTGATGTCCTGGTTTCCGCCGTTCTCGCGGGGCGGCGCGGTGCGGGCGGCCTCGGCGGCAGCCTTGGTGAAGGCATCGCCGCGCAATGAGCCCAGGATCGCGTCCTGCGGTTCGGGCGGCAATGCCAGCGGCGGCACGCGGTCGGGATCGGTCGCGATCAACGCGCCTTCGCGGGCGTTCCATTTGGCCAGCAGCGCCGCCGACGGCGCGGTGCCCATGAGGCCGGGATGCACGATGCCGGTGTACTTCACATGGGGCACGTGGCGCGAGGTGGCCTTCTGCCCCGAGAAGTCCCAGATCGCCTTGTAGGCGTCGGGGAATTGGTCGGTGAGGAACCCGCCGCCGTTCTGCTTGGCGAAGATGCCGGTGTATCCCCAGCCCTGCCCAGCCAGCGGCCCCGAGTCTTCCTGCGGAATGGGCCCGACGTCGAGGATGTCGACGATCAGCAGGTCACCCGGCTCGGCGCCCTCGATCGCGAACGGCCCGGACAGGCAGTGCACGCCCTTGAGTGGCGCGTTGAGGATGTCCTCGGCCGAGTCGTCGTTGTGGATGGCACCGTCGAACCACTCGCGGCAGTGCGCCCGGAAGCTGTCCCCCGGCTTGACGGTGACGGCCGGCGGGATGTCCGGGTGCCATCGGTTGTGGCCGACCAACTGTTGGTCGGTGAACTTCTTCGCCGAATCCAAGGGGAACAGCAATTCCGGCACATTGACCTCCTAGCGACACAAACACACTTGCTTCCGAATGGAAGTATTCAATACTGAAGGTGTCTCGTCTGCGGTTCGGGCAAGTTACATCCGGATGACGTTGGCGGATAGGGCTTATGGTGTCGTTGTGCCTACCTACGTATTCCGGTGTGGACAGGGTTGCCCGGACTTCACCGAACAACATTCGATGGCGAGCGTGCCCGCCGATACGCCGTGTCCGAGATGCAGCGGCGCGGCCAGGCGCCGAATCGGAGCGCCCGCCCTGGGCGCCGGCAACTCGCCGGGCATGCGGGCGCAGGACGCCACCCGCGCCACGGCGGACCGCCCCGATGTCGTCCAGAGCCTGCCCACGAGTCGCCGCCGCGCGCCGGTGACGACGAATCCGTTGCACCGCAAGCTGCCCCGGCCCTAGCCGGACAAAAGCAAAACCCCGCGCACTCCGGGATCGCCGGGTTTGTGCGCGGGGTTTTGTCAGTGAGCAGCGGGTGTGCTGCCCAAGTTCTTACTGCTGGCCGACCTCGAACCGCACGAAGCGGGTCACGGTGACGCCGGCCTCGTCCAGCAGGGCCTTCACGGTCTTCTTGTTGTCGGACACCGACGGCTGGTCGAGCAGCACGACGTCCTTGTAGAAGCCGGTGACGCGGCCTTCGACGATCTTCGGCAGTGCGGCCTCGGGCTTGCCCTCTTCCTTGGCGGTCTCCTCGGCGATACGACGCTCGTTGGCGACCAGGTCGGCGGGCACGTCCTCACGGGTGAGGTACTTGGCCTTCAGCGCGGCGATCTGCAGCGCGACCGCGTGAGCGGCCTCTTCGGAAGCACCGTTGTACTCGACCAGCACACCCACGGCCGGCGGCAGGTCCGCGGCACGCTTGTGCAGGTAGGTCTCGACGGTGCCGTCGAAGTAGGCGACCCGGCGCAGTTCGAGCTTCTCGCCGATCTTCGCGGACAGGTCCGCGACCAGCTGCTCGACGGTGGTGCCGTCGACGGTGGCGGCCTTGAGGGTCTCCACGTCGTTGGCCTTGGCCGCGACGGCAGCGGTGAGGATCTGGTCCGCGAGAGCCTGGAATTCGGCGTTCTTGGCGACGAAGTCGGTCTCGGAGTTCAGCTCGATGAGGGCGCCGTCCTTGGCGGCGACCAGGCCCTCGGCGGTGGCGCGCTCAGCGCGCTTGCCGACGTCCTTGGCACCCTTGATGCGCAGGACCTCGACGGCCTTGTCGAAGTCACCCTCGGTCTCAACCAGTGCGTTCTTGCAGTCGAGCATGCCGGAGCCGGTGAGCTCCCGCAGTCGCTTTACGTCAGCAGCGGTGTAGTTAGCCATCTCAGCTTTCTGTGGTGGTGGTTTCGGTGGTCTCAGCGGCAGCGTCGGTGCCGGCGGTCGCACCGGCGAGCAGTTCCTGCTCCCACTCGGCGAGCGGCTCGGCGCCTTCGGCCTCGGTCTTGGCACCCGAGCGGGCCTGCAGACCCTCGGCAACCGCGGAGGCGATCACCTTGGTCAGCAGCGCGGCGCTGCGGATGGCGTCGTCGTTACCCGGGATCGGGTAGTTGACCTGGTCGGGATCGCAGTTGGTGTCCAGGATCGCGATGACCGGGATGCCGAGCTTGATGGCCTCGGAAACGGCCAGGTGCTCCTTGTTGGTGTCGACGACCCAGATGGCCGACGGAACCTTCTGCATGTCCCGGATACCGCCGAGGCTGCGCTCGAGCTTGTTCTTCTCACGCGTCAGCATGAGGATTTCCTTCTTGGTGCGACCCTCGAAGCCACCGGTCTGCTCCATCGACTCGAGTTCCTTCAGGCGCTGCAGGCGCTTGTGAACGGTCGAGAAGTTGGTGAGCATGCCGCCCAGCCAGCGCTGGTTGACGTAGGGCATGCCGACGCGGGTGGCCTCGTCGGCGATGGACTCCTGGGCCTGCTTCTTGGTACCGACGAAGAGCACGGTGCCGCCGTGGGCAACGGTCTCCTTGACGAATTCGTACGCCTTGTCGATGTAGGTCAGCGTCTGCTGCAAGTCGATGATGTAGATGCCGTTGCGGTCGGTGAAGATGAACCGCTTCATCTTGGGGTTCCAGCGACGGGTCTGGTGCCCGAAGTGTGCGCCGCTGTCCAGCAGCTGCTTCATGGTCACTACGGCCATGTTGGTGCCTCACTCAGTTATCGGTTGTCGTCCGGTATCGGGTGATTCCGGACCCTGGCGTCTGCTGCGTGCCGGACCCAACTCGGTTGTCCGAGGTGGGACCGCCCGGCATGCGGTGGCGACCCGAGATCGAGCCGCTGTGCAGGCGCGCGAAGTCAACCCACGAATGCGGATTGCAGGTGGAAGTTTACACGCTCGCCGGGGGTGCTTTTGTCCACAGTGCGCGGGTTATCCACAGATCGGGTTTCTGGGGGTGCCGAAGCCGCCGCCGAAGCGCTGAACTGGCCTGATGCGGACTCTACTGGCGCTCCTGCTCGCCGGACTCGGCTCGACCGGCGTGGCGCACGCCACCGACGACCGCCTGGACTGGCCGCTGCGGCCGCGACCGGCCGTCGTGCGCACGTTCGACGCGCCGCGGCCGAACTGGCAGCGCGGGCATCGGGGCGTCGACCTCGCCGGTGCCGCCGGCCAGACGGTGTACGCCGCCGGCCCGGGCACCGTGGTGTTCGCCGGCGAGCTCGCAGGCCGGCCCGTCGTGTCGGTCGCTCATCCGGGCGGGCTGCGGACCAGCTACGAGCCCGTCCGGGCGGCGGTGCGCGCCGGCGCCGTCGTCGCGGCGGGTACGCCGCTCGGCACGCTGCTGGCCGGGCACCCCGGCTGCGCGAGCTGTCTGCACTGGGGCGCCATGTGGGGCGCGTCGTCCGACGCCGACTACGTCGATCCCCTCGGCCTGCTCGCCACCACCCCGATCCGCCTCAAGCCCCTTTGACCGCGAGCGGCCGTGTTTGTACGGCGACACGCCGCTATTCGCGTGCACGATGCGCACCCTCGCCGGCCGCGAGCGGCCCCCAAAATGCTCGCGACGACGAGTTAGGCCCGAGGGTGGGCCTGGTCGTGGACGGCGCGCAGCCGGGCGACGGTCACGTGCGTGTAGAGCTGCGTCGTCGCGAGCGATGAATGCCCCAGTAGCTCCTGCACCACGCGCAGGTCGGCACCACCTTCCAGCAGGTGGGTGGCCGCGCTGTGGCGCAAGCCGTGCGGCCCGATGTCGGGTGCACCGTCCACCGCCGAGATCGTCTGGTGCACGACGGTTCGCGCCTGTCGGGGGTCGAGGCGTCGTCCCCGTGCCCCGAGCAGCAGCGCCGGGCCGGACGTCGCGACCGCCAGCGCCGGGCGGCCGTCGGACAGCCAGGCCCGCAGCGCGTTGAAGGCCGGTTCCCCGAAGGGCACGGTGCGCTCCTTGTCGCCTTTACCGAGCACGCGCAGCAACCGGCGGCTCTGGTCGACATCATCGATGTCCAGGCCGCACAGCTCGCTGACACGGATGCCGGTGGCATACAGCATCTCGACGATCAGCCGGTCCCGCAGCGCCACCGGATCACCTTGTTCGGCACCGGAATTCGCCGCCGACATGGCATCGACGGCCTGGTCCTGACGCAGCACTGCGGGCAGCGCACGATGCGCCTTGGGGGTCTGCAGCCGGACGGCCGGGTCGGTCTCGAGCAGCCCGCGCCGCACGGCCCACGCAGTGAAGGTCTTGACCGCCGAGGTCCGGCGGGACAGCGTGGTCCGGGCGGCGCCCCTGGCGGCCTGTTCGGCGAGCCACGACCGCAGCGTCATGAGGTCCAGGTCCGCGAGGGTCGCGTCGTCGCCGAGGAATTCCCCCAACGACCGCAGGTCACCGAGATAGGCGCGCCGCGTGTGCTCGGAACGCCCGCATTCGAGTTCGAGGTACTGATCGAACTCGTCGAGAACCGCCTGGTGCACTCCCCTACGTTGGCAGAACGCTCGGCCGATCGCCCGTCACGCCACCCGTCGGTTTCCGAGCTGTGACCTCAGGCGTCGACGCGCCTGCCCGCACGTTCGGCGAACGCATCGAGCGCAGCAAGAACTTCCGGGGATCGCCATACGCGATTGCGGCGCCCAGCGGTGGTCTCGATGATCACGCCTGCCTCAACCAATGGAGTCAGTACGCGCTGGGCGTGTGCAGTCTGGGCCACAATGCCTTTGTCCACGAGCAGTGCGGCATTGATCACGGGGCGGCTGGTCAGTAGGTCGGCCACCTTCCACGCTCCTGAATCCGCACGCGCGGTGATCCTGTCGTTCCAGCTGGCGCGGATGGTACGCAGGTCTGTGACCAGCTGCCGACCGTTGACCGTGGCGCGCAGACTTGCCTCGGCAAATCGCTCCACGATGGGCGCGGCGTCACCCTCCCGGTACGCCGTAAGTGCCCCGATGTATCCGTCCGTATCGGCCAGCAACCCCGCCGACACCGGCACAGTGATCTGACGAGTCAGTGCCTTATTGCGCAGCATTGCCTGGACCAGCGCACGCCCGGTGCGACCGTTGCCGTCGGTAAACGGGTGCAGCGTCTCGAATTGAGCGTGGGCTACCGCGATCAGCGGCAGTACTGCGGTGTCGGTGCGCCTCGTGAACGCGATGAGGTCGTCGATCGCAGCGGGAATGAGTTCGTGACGTGGGCCTACGAATGTCGCACCGACAGGTGTCGATCCACGACCGATCCACACCGGCTCGGTACGCCATTGCCCCGGGGTGTGCCGTGGCTGATTGACCATGAGCGCGGCGTGCATCGCGAGGATGGCTGCGGCGTCGATGGTCCCCGAGAGATCCAACGCAGCCTGCATCGCGGCGGTGTTGGCGACGATGTCGGCGGCGTTGCGCTTGCCAGTGCCACCGACGAGCTCTTCCTCGGCGACAGATCTTGCCGACGCCGAGAGATTCTCGATCTGGGAGCTGGCAGCAGATTCCGACCGCAGCAGGACCGCAGCGAACGGTGCGATCTCGCCGCCTAGTTCGGCGTCGAACCGGGCGATCTCGCTGCTTCAGCCTCGGCCAAGACCGCGTCAGGCAACACCAGGTCCAGCTCGGCGATGCTTGCCGGCACTGCTGGATGGTAGGTGCCGTGTTTGGGTGGCATACCTGCGTAATGAACCTGCGGCTCCCAGCGCACATCCTCGTAAGTAACAGCGCTAAGTGGATGCACACTGCGACCTTACATCCATTTATCGGTTAAGTGGATGTAAGATTGGGTGTTGCATCCACTTGTTCGCTCAGGCGTCGACGCGACGCAAGGCATCCGGCGTCAGTTCGGCCAGTGAGCGGTAGCCGTCGATGGCCATGGTCAGGTCGGTCTCGGCCAGCAGGGACCGCACCACGTGAACGACGCCGGCGGTGCCGGCCAGCGCCATGCCGTACGCGTACGGCCGGCCGATGCCGACCGCCGTCGCCCCCAGCGCCAGCGCTTTGACGACGTCGGCGCCGGTCCGGACGCCGGAGTCGAACAGCACCGGCAGTCCGTCGGCCGCCGCGACGACGCCGGGCAGGCAGTCGATGGCCGGAATTCCGCCGTTGGCCTGCCGGCCGCCGTGGTTGGAGCAGTAGATGCCGTCGAGGCCGGCGTCGCGGACGCGCCGCGCGTCGTCGGGGTGACAGATGCCCTTGACCAGCAGCGGCAACTTCGTCAGCGATCGCAGCCAGGGCAGGTCGTCCCAGGTCAGCGGGTTGCCGAAGTCCTGCACCCACTGCATCACCACGCCCTGTGGGTTCTGCTCGGGCGGCGCGGGCAGCTTGGCACGGAAGACCGGGTCGCTGGTGTAGTTGGACAGACAGTGGCCGCGCAGCTGCGGGAAGTTGGCCGTCGACAGGTCGCGGGGACGCCAGCCGGGTACCCAGGTGTCGAGGGTGACGACGATGCCCTGGTACCCCGCCGCTTCGGCACGGCTGACGAGGCTCGCCGCCAAATCGCGGTCTTTCGGGGTGTACAGCTGGAAAAAGCCTGGGGTATCACCGAATTCGGCGGCGACGTCCTCCAGCGGATCGCTGGTGAGCGTCGAGACCATCATCGGCACCCCGGTCTGGGCCGCAGCCCGCGCGGCATGCAGGTCGCCGTGGCCGTCGCGGGCACAGATGCCCATGACGCCGATGGGCGCGAGGAACAACGGCGATGGCAGCTTCAGCCCGAACAGGTCGATCGTCAGGTCCCGCTCGGTGGCCCCGACCAGCATCCGCGGCATGAGGCCCCAGCGCTCGAAGGCGCTGACGTTGACGCGTTGCGTCCGCTCGTCACCGGCGCCGCCGGCGACGTACGACCAGATCGACGGCGGCATCGCGGCCTGGGCGCGCTCCTCGAGTTCCGCGAACGAGATCGGCAGCGTCGGGACGACACCGCCGAGCCCCTGCAGGTAAATCTCGAGTTGATAGTCACCGAACGCCATCAGGCCGCCCTTCCGTCGCAAACTTCGGCTGAGGATCGCACATTAGCGTCGGCCTGCGCGTCGGCTTTCCGGCCTATGCCTCGGCTTCGGCCTTCGCCAGCTCGGCCTTCCACTGCCGGAAGGTCTCTTCGGTCCGGCCGCGGCGCCAGTAGCCGGAGATGGACGCCCATTCGGCGCCGACGCCGCGCTCCTTGCGCAGGTAGGGCCGCAGGTTGTGCATGACGGTCTGCGCCTCACCGTGCACGAACACCTGGACCTGGCCGGGCAGCCAGTCGGCCGCCCGGACCGCCGCGATGAGCGGCGCGTTGTCGCCGGCCTGGTCATCGGGCACGAGGTCGGCGCGGCCGCCGCGGTGGATCCACTGGATCTTCACGCCGGCCGGCGCGGTCAACTCGAGTTCGTCGTCCGGTCCGTCGACTTCGATGAAGGCCTGGCCGATCGCGTTGGGCGGCAACGCTTCCAGCGCGGTGCTCAGCGCCGGCAGCCCGGCTTCGTCGCCGGCCAGCAGGTGCCAGTCGGCGGCCGGGTTGGGCGCGTATGCCCCATTGGGTCCCATGAGATACGCGGGGTCGCCTGGCGCCAACGACGCCGCCCACGGCCCGGCCACGCCGGTGTCGCCGTGTACGACGAAGTCGACGGTGAGTTCGCGCTGCTCGACGTCGACGCTGCGCACGGTGTAGGTCCGCACCGTCGGGCGCTGGTCGGCCGGCAGCTCCTCGAAGCTGTCCAGCGTGAGCGGCTGCGCGAGATCGGCCACCTGGACACCGGTGGGCACGATGACGAACTTGACGTAGGAATCTGTGAATTCCTTGGGAGTGAAGGTGTCGAACCCGTTGCCGCCGAACACAACACGAATCATGTGCGGGGTCAGGCGCTGGGTGCGGAGTACTTCGAACGTATGAATCGGACGGCCTGCCACGCCTCGACTATACGAGCGGCGCGGCCGCCGTGGTGGGCTACCGAGCCAGCACCGCCGCCGTGTACTTGGGCTTCCAGTCCGACGTCAGCAACGCACCGAAGTTGGATTCGAGGTCGTCACGCTTGGCGGTGTCGGTGTCACGCACCGCGAAGATGAAGGCCGGGCCGCTCCAACCCGTCCCCGCCACGCCCGACAGCACCTGCAGAATCTGGCGCGCCTGCTCGTCCTGGCTGACGCCCCGGGCCTGCGGCGCGCACGTCGAGGCGCCCAGTTCCGTCATCCACACCTTCTTGTCTCCGTCGCCGTTGACGGTCATCAGGTCGTGCACGCGCACCAGGTCCGACCACCCGTTGTCGCCGTCTTCGGCGATGCCGCCCGGGAACACATACGGGTGCATCGCGGTGGCGTCGAAGAACTTCCGCGCGCCATTGGCGTACATGTCGGCGAGGAATTTGGTCGGCGCGTCCGGGCCGGTGGCGCGGCTGAGCCCGGCGGCGATGACCGTGGCGTCGGGCTGAATGGCCTTGATCGCCGGATAGGCCGCCTTGAGCAGCTCGGTGTAGACGGCAGCGCGGTTGTCGGTGAATCCGAAGAACAGCGGCAGATTCGGCTCGTTCCAGATCTCCCAATCGGCGACGCGGTCGCCGTAGCGCTGCACGACGGCCGTGACGAAGGCGGCGTAGTCCGCCGGATTCACCGGTGGCGCACTGAAATACGAACCCGGCGCCCGAGCCCACGTGGGGCTGTACGCGATCAGGCCGAGCACCTTCAGGCCACGCTTCTTGGAGCCGTTCACCCAGTGGTCGACGTAGTGCCAATTGTATTGGCCCTTAACAGGTTCCACGATGTGCCAGTCGATCAGCACCCGCATCCACTCCGCCCGCGTTCGGGCCACGGCATCGAGTTCGCGGTCGGCGTCGGCGTCGCTCATCCAGGACTGCGGCGCGCCGACGCTGAATCCATAACCGGCGTCGGGCACCGCGGGCATCGCGACGAGCGAAGGCCGCACCCACACGCATTCGCCCGCTAGCAGCGCGACGACCAATCCGATGACGGCAGCGAGCCACCGAAAACAGCGGCGAGCGCGAACCATGCCAGCGGGCATTCAGGCGGACGGCTGCAGTGCGGGCAGCGGCTCGGTCGCGATGCGGTGCGCCTCTTGGGTGTCGATCCCCAAGGCGCGCAACACAAGTTCCGCAGTGGCCGAGCCTGCCTCACGCCAGGTCTGATGACCTTCCAGAACCATCCACATGGCGCTGACCGTGGCGCCCATGACCATCGAGGCCACGCTGTCGACTCCGATCTCACCCAGCTGGTAGCGGCCGGCCGCCACGCCGGCGTCGACGTCACTGCTCGGCGGGCCGGCCATCCAGGTGCGCAGCGTCTCTTCGCTGAGGCCGAACTTGACGGCGAACCGTCCCAGCATGGGGTTCTCGTGCCCATAGCGCACCCACATCCGAATGCCCGTGGCCAGCCTCGTCGCGGCATCATCGGTCGCCGCCGCCAGGAACGAAGCCGAAACGCGCCGATGCAGGTCCGCGGTGACCTCACTGACGACGCGATCGAACAGATCGTCCATCGAGCCGACGTTC
Organism: Mycolicibacterium sp. TY81; assembly: GCF_018326285.1. Lineage (NCBI taxonomy): Bacteria > Bacillati > Actinomycetota > Actinomycetes > Mycobacteriales > Mycobacteriaceae > Mycobacterium > Mycolicibacterium sp. TY81. The sequence continues at coordinate 1,582,708 of NZ_AP023362.1, read as the reverse complement.
CGGTACAGGGTGCCGCGGGCCACGTTCGCCTCTTGCGCCAGCTCACTGATGGTGACCTGCGTGGTGCCCTTCTCGACGAAGAGCCGCACTGCCGCCGTCACGATCCGGTCGTCAGTTGTGGTCATGGCGCGGCTCCTTCAAGTTCTCCTGCACCGTCTGCATCACCTGTCCAATCCATAACGATAGCAACAGCGATTGCACACATCATCGATCTTCTGAACAACTTTGTTCAAAATACACCCTTGACTTGTGTTGAACACTTCTGTTCAATTCGATACATAGTTGTTGCCACTCGAAGGGATCAACGATGATCGAACCCTCCCCGACTGACCGGATCCCGGTACTGATCGCCGGCGGCGGGCCGGTCGGCCTCACCTTGGCGCTGACCTTGGCCCGTCAGGGCGTGCCGGCACTACTCGTCGAACGCAATCCGTCGACGACGACGCACCCCAAGATGGACATCACCAATGGCCGCAGCATGGAGCTGTACCGGCAACTCGGCATCGCCGACGAACTACGCAAAGTGGCTGTCCCCGAGGACAATCCGTTCGACGTCGCGTGGGTCACCAAGCTCAGTGGGTGGGAGTTGGCGCGATTCCGCTACCCCGGGGTGGCCGCGCGCCGCGACGCCATCCGGGCCTGCATCGACGGGACCATGGCGTTGGAGCCCCCGATGCGGGTCTCCCAGGCGATTCTCGAACCGGCGCTGAAGGAGATCCTGGAGACGCGCACCGGCGTCGACGTCCGGTATGGGTGGGCATTGCAGTCGTTCCGCCAGGACGCCGGCGGCGTCGACGCCGTCATCAACTGCAGCGCCACCGGCGAGACCCGGACCGTACGCGCGGACTATCTGGCCGGTTGCGACGGCGCCGGCAGCATCGTGCGACGCGAACTGGGAATCGCGTTGCACGACATCGATATCCGCCGTATGGCCGCCCGCGAAATCGGGCTGCGCAAAATGGTCGCGGGCACGGTGCGGGCATTCATGGACCAGCGACAGACCCCGATGGACGGCCGCGTGTACATGGTGCATTTCACTTCCCCGGCCCGCGAGATCTTGGAGCGGTTCGGCACCACCTGGCACACCCAGTCCCCCGAAGGCTGGACCCTCATCTCGCAGAACGACCGTGACACCTGGACGTTGCACACGCTGATCGGCGTGGGAGTGAAGACCGAGGCGATCGATCCGAAGCAGTTCCTGTTCGCCCGCCTGGGAGTCGAATTCGACTGCGACATCATCGTTGCCAACGAGTGGCGGCCCCGGCTGTCGCTGGCCGACTCGTACGGGCACGGCCGAGTCTGGCTGGCCGGCGACTCCGCCCACCAGGTGGTGCCCAACGGTGGCTACGGCATGAACACCGGTGTCGGCGACGGGGTCGGGCTGGGCTGGGCGCTGGCCGCCGTTGTCAACGGCTGGGGCGGTCCGCGCCTGCTCAGTGCGTACGCGGCCGAACGCCGCGGCGTCGGGATCGCCAATCGGGATGCCTCAGCACGCCACACCATGGTGCGCCTGGCCATCCAAATGGCAAACCGCGCTTCGCTTTCCGGGCAGAACTGGTCAGGTGAACGCGACCGCGCACGCCTGGGACGCGAGATTCTGGATCTCGGCAACCTCGAAAACGAGGCCGACGGAATCGAGTACGGATACCGCTATGACACCTCACCGGTCGTCTGTACGGAACCGAGCTGCCCGCCGGCCGGCCCCTCACATCGGTACATCCCGAGCACCGTGCCGGGTGCCCGCCCGCCGAGTGTCTTCCTGCCCGATGGCACAGCGTTGTTCGATCTGTTCGGCCCCGGATTCACCCTGCTGCGTTTCACCGATATCGATATCACCGACTTGATGGCGGCGGCCGACGACCGCGGTGTCCCACTGACCGTCGTCGACGTCCGCGACGCACACACCCGCAAGCTCTACGAGCGCGACCTGGTGCTCATCCGTCCCGATCAGCACGTCGCATGGCGCGGAGACCACGGCCCCGCCGACGCGCTGGCCGTGATCGACAAGGTCCGGGGTGCGGTCGGCGCCGCGGTCACAGCGTCACGAAAGGAGTACGCACGATGAGCAGCAACACCATTGGCGCCCACAACGGCCTGCACAGCGCGCAGGGGGCACTGGCCGGCGAGCACCCTGGGCGCTCCCGCAACCCACTGATCAAGGTGACGGACGTCGCCTGGCTGGAATTCGACAAACCCGACCTGGCGCGCGCCGAGGCCTTTGCCCATGCATTCGGCTTCGGCACCGCGCTGCGCACCGATACCGAATTGCATTTGCGCGGCAGCGATCCCGACGCCCCGTGTGTCCTCATCCGGCGTGGCGCGCAGACGCGTTTCCGCGGCATGGCGTTCGCCGCCGGCGACGACACAGACCTGGTCCGACTGGCCGACAAGACCGGCGCCCGGGTGACCGCGCTACCGGAGGCGATCGGCGGGCTGGGTGTGCACTTGACCGACCCCAGCGGTATTCCGGTGCACGTGGTGTCCGGTACGCATCCGCTGAGCCCGCTGCCGGCCCAGGCACCGCACACCTTCAACCTCGGCCACGATGTCGTCCGGATCAACGCCACTCAACGGCCGCCGCGGGTGCCGACGACGGTGCAACGCCTCGGCCACGTCGTCGTCCAGTCACCAAATACCGTGCCGCGCTGGACTGGTACCTCGATACGCTCGGCTTGATCGTCAGCGACTTCCTGTACTTCCCGGGCCAGCGCGAACGCGGCCCCACCATGAGCTTCATCCGGTGTGACCGCGGCTCGATCCCGACCGACCACCACACCCTCGCCTTGGCGCTGGGGCCCGCGAACCGCTACGTCCACTCGGCCTATCAGGTCAGTGACCTCGACGCCCTCGCCGCCGGTGGTGAATACCTCAAAGACCATGGCTACCAACGCTCCTGGGGCATCGGCCGGCACATCCAGGGCAGCCAGATCTTCGACTACTGGCGTGACCCGGACGGGTTCATGGTCGAGCACTTCACCGACGGCGACATGTTCGACAGCACGCTCGAACCCGGATGGGCCGAGTTCACCGCCTCCGGCCTGGCGCAATGGGGACCGCCGGCCACCGCCGACTTCCTCGGCACCAGTCCGCGGCACGCGCGCGGCGAGGTACGAGAACTGCTCACCGCCCTGCGCAGCAACAACGAATTCGACGTCAACCGCCTCATCGGCCTACTGAAAGCAGCCAAGTCATGACCATCTCCGTTCTGCGCACCGCCGACGCCTGGTGGGTGCACACCGCCACCGGTGCCGCCAAGATCGCCACCGATGCGACCACCACGGGCGCCCTGCTCGCCGACCGCGTCGCCATCGAAGCCGCTGCCGCCGACACCGCCACGGTGCCGGTCGACAGCCTCGAACTCGTGTCTCCCGTGACCGTACCCTGCCGGGTGGTCGCCCAGATGACGAACTTCGCCTCGCACGTCAAAGACGCCGGGATGGAACCGGCCTCGATCCCGTTGACCTTCTTCCGTAAATCGTCGGCGTCGATCACGGGCCCATCGGACGCGATCGTCAAACCCAGCCACGTGCAGTTCCTGGACTACGAAGTGGAGATCGGTCTGGTCATCGGCACCGACATCCCGGTGGGCAGCACCATCACCGAGGCCAACCTCGCCGACTACGTAGCCGGACTGGTGGTCACCAATGACGTCTCCGCGCGCGACATCCAGCTGCCCCAGACACAGTTCTACGAGGCCAAGTCCTACCCCACCTTTACGCCCGTCGGCCCGGCCCTGGTGCTGTTGACCGCCGCCGAGCTCAAGCGCTTCGGCGAGCTGCGACTACAGCTGCGCGTGAACGGCCAACTGCGGCAAGACATGCGCGTTGCCGGCGACATGATCTACCCGCCGCTGCAGGCCCTGCAATCGCTGACCCGCTTTCAAGACCTCAGTGCCGGCGACCTGATTCTGACCGGCACACCCGTGGGCACCGCGCTGAGTGCGCCGCACAAGGCTGTCGCGTTCATCGGGTCGCTGCTGCCGCCCGCCGTGAAATGGAAGGCCTTCTTCAAGAGCCAGGCGCGCAACCCGAAATACCTGCACGACGGTGACGTCGTCGAGACGACCATCGCCACCGATGACGGCTCCATCGACCTCGGCGCCCAGCGCAACATCGTGAAGTACGCATGAGCGCGAACCTGTTGTGGCCCAGGTACTCCAGCCCGAGCGACCTGGCCGACATCGAAGCCGTCCCACTTTCCGAGCGGGGCTTGCCGGCCTCCACCTACGCGCTGCTGGCGCGCGCGGCACAGATGTGGCCGGACCGGATCGCCGTCAGCGTCGTGCCCGACGGCGAACGTTGGGAGAAGCCCGTTGAGCGCACCTTCAGCCAACTGCTGCACGACGTGCACCAGAGCGCAAACCTACTGCGCGACTTGGGTGTTCAGCGCCATGATGCCGTCGCGCTCATCGCACCGAACTGCGATGACCTGATCACCGCGACGCTGGCGGCTCAGCTCGCCGGCATCGCGGCGCCCATCAACGGCGGGCTCTCCCCGGAGCACGTCAGTGAACTGGTGCGGCGATCCGGCGCCCGAGTCCTCATCACGGCGGACGCTGAGCTCGACGCCTCGGCATGGGCGGTGGCAGAGCGTCTCGTCAGTGCCGGCTTGATCGACACCATCCTGCTGATCGGGCCGACCGGCGCGACGGCGATCGACGTCCCCACGGTGGCGGGAGCCAAGGTCGACTACCTGGCGCGACTGTCCACGGCACACGACGGCACCCGATTCCACGGCGCCGCACCGGAATCCACCGATCTGGCCGCGTTGTTCCACACCGGCGGAACCACCGGCGCGCCGAAACTGGCCGCCCACACGCACGCCAACGAGGTGGCCGATGCATGGATGATCGCCGCCAACACGGTGCTCGATGAAACCCCGGTGTTGTTCGCCGCGCTGCCACTGTTCCACGTCAACGCCCTCGTGGTGACGCTACTGGCGCCGCTGCTGCGCGGACAGCAGGTGCTGTGGGCCGGCCCGCTCGGCTACCGGGATATGTCGCTCTACGGCAACTTCTGGAAAATCATTGAGCGCTACGGGATCTCCACCATGAGCGCGGTACCGACGGTGTACGCCGTGCTCAGCCTGCTCCCCGTCGATGCCAACATCTCCAGTCTGCGGATGGCGATTGTCGGTGCCTCCGCGCTGCCGCCTGCGGTGCGCAGCGATTTCGAGTCGCACACCGGTGTCCCCCTGCTGGAAGGTTACGGCCTGACCGAGGCCACCTGCGCCAGCGCGCGCAGCTTCCCCGACCATCCCCGGCCCGGCTCGGCCGGTCAGCGGCTCCCCTACCAACAACTCAAGACCGTCGACATCGACGACAACGGCGACTGGCACGAACTGTCGGCCGGCCAGATCGGCACCCTCGTGGTCGGTGGCCCCACCGTGTTCCCGGGCTACGTCACCGACCGCAGCTCTGACGGTTTCGTCCTCGACGGCAACGGCAAGCTCGTCGACGGTTGGCTCGACACCGGCGACCTCGCATGGGTCGACGACGACGGCTTCGTCCATCTCTGCGGGCGCGCGAAGGACCTGATCATCCGCGGCGGGCACAACATCGACCCGGCAATGATCGAAGACGCACTGCTGGCGCATCCCGACGTCACCGGCGCGGCCGCGGTCGGCCGGCCCGACGTGCACGCCGGTGAGGTACCGGTCGCGTATGTCACATTGCGGCCCGACGCTGCCACAACTCCGGATTTGTTGCGGCAGTGGGCCGTTGAGCACGTCGCCGAGAGCGCGGCCGCTCCGAAATCGGTAATCGCGATCGACGCCATCCCCGTCACCGCCGTCGGTAAGCCGTACAAGCTGCCGCTGCGGGCCGACGCCGCCCGAAGCGCGGTCCGTGACGCCGTCGCAGATGTCGACGGCGTGCGCGGCGTGACCGCGGATACCGAAGACGCAGCAACGGTTGTCACGGTGCGCGTGGCCCCCGGCACGGACCGTGCCCCGGTCGAGGCAATCCTGGGCCGTTACGCCCTCACGTGGCGGCTGGTGGATGCGGAGTGAGCACCGTGACGCCAACCCGCACCACGTCGCTGCTTGCTCCACTCATGTTGCGTAGCGATCTCTCGCGTGACGCAGCCACCACATACTGGGCAAAGACGCACGCCGACAAGGTCATACGTTTGCCACATCTCCTCGAATACAACCAACGGCTGTTCTCGTCCACCGACCACGGGTTCTGGCCGGCCACCGCCGGCATAGGTACCTCGATACCGCGCACATGGCACCTCGACGGCTGCGCCGAGATCCGATTCACCAGCGCCGCGGCCATGCTGCGCACCGGCCTGCACTCGCGCGAGGTGTTCCTCGATGAGCAGAACGTCTTCACCCGGGTGTTGGCCCACCACACAGGGCCGCGCGGCGGACGCTGGTTCACCGACGGGTACGACAACTCCGCCCAGCAGCACGTCGCACTGTTGTTGCGCCGCCGAATGGGTGTCGCCGCCAGGATGTTTCGTTCCTTTGTGCATCAGCAGCTGAGCCCGGCGCTGATGGCAGCAGGCGCAAGGGATCTACGGTCCTACGCCTTCCTACCGTATACCCCGCTTCTCGGCGGATCGCCCGGCGTCGCCCACGACAACCCGCCCCAACACCGGTACCACGCAGCGGTGTTTTTCGGCGTGGACGATCGCGCCGCGCTCGACGAGCTTCTCACACACGACAATTTGGCCGAGGTGCTCGACACGCAGCACACCGTGCTGACCGCAGTGCACGGCTATGCGGTGGAGCGCACCGTCCCGGTGATCGGCCGTTCTCGAACCACATCTTTCAACCTCATCGAAGGGACGACCCCATGAGCTTGCCCACCCCGAACCCGTCGTCGACTGCCGTCGTCACCGGCGCGTCATCCGGCATCGGCGCCGACATCGCACGCGAACTCGCCGCCCGCGGCCACAACGTCACCTCGGTGGCCCGCCGCGAAGACCGGCTGCATGCACTTGCTGCGGAGCTCTCGTCAGAAGTCAATGTCGAAGTGATCGGGTGCGATGTCACCGATCCGACGCAGCGGGCCGCACTGTTCAGCACCATCGCAACGCGCGGTCTGCAGGTCGACATCCTGGTCAACAATGCGGGCATCGGAACCATTGGCGCAGTTGTCGACTCGTCCGTGGATGCGGAAATCAACCAGGTCCGCGTCAATGTCGAGGCTGTCATCGACCTGACGACCCGCGCCGTACAGCAGATGGTTCCCCGCCGCCGCGGCGCCATCCTCAACGTCGGGTCAAGCGCCGGGTTCATGCCGACACCCACACAGGCCGGCTACGCCGCCACCAAGGCATTTACCCATGTGTACGGCGAAGGACTGCGCGGAGAGCTCGCGGGCACCGGCGTCACTGTCGCCACGTTGTGCCCAGGGCCTGTGGCGACCGAATTCCTCTCTGCCGCAGGCGCTGACGACGATGTATTCCGGTTGCCCAAAATGATGTACATGTCCTCCCGCGACGTTGCACGAGCCGGCATCGAGGCCATCGATCGCGACTGCGGGACGGTGATCCCGGGGTGGCCAACCCGGGTTGTCACCCGTATCGCGCGCCTTGTTCCCAACCGCCTCCTCGTGCGTGTTCTTGCCTCGGGCAGGCGCTCGCTGCTGACGAGCAGTTGATCCCATGACCGACCCCTCCTCGACGGCATCCGCACTCAAATCCGCAATGTGCGTGGCGGTCCCGAACTATCTGCGGTGGTACCACCGCCACGAAATCCACATCGACGCCGAGATTCCCGAGCCGGCGTTGCTTGTCGCCAATCACGGCTTCGGCGGCCTGGCGGACCTCAACGTGCTGGCGATGATCGCCGTCCGCGAGAAAGCGGCACTCAAACGGCCGACCACCGCGCTCGTTCACCAGGTGGCGTGGACGGTCGGCGCGGGCCGCATCGCCGAGTTTCTCGACGGCCGGCCCGCAAGCCAGGAATCGGCAGACGCCGCCTTCGCCGCCGGGCACAACGTGCTGGTGTTCCCCGGCGGCGACGTCGATGCCGGGAAGTCCTGGCGGGACCGCAATCAGGTGCATTTCGATGAGCGCTGCGGGTTCGCCCGCCTGGCCATGACTCATGACGTCCCGGTGGTCCCCGTCGTGACGGCCGGCGCCGGTGACTCGTTGTTCGTCGTGTCCGACGGCCGAGGCCTCGCCCGACGATTGGGCCTGCACCGGCGTCTGCGCATGAAGACATTGCCCATCAGCGTCACCATTCCGTGGGGACTCAATATCGGCGTCGCCGGCATGCTCCCCTACGTCGCATTGCCGACCAAGCTGGTGACCGCGGTCCTGCCCCCGATGACCGCGAATCCCGGGGAAACCGCCGAGGACTTCGCGTCCCGAATCGAGGCCGCCATGCAGACGCGCCTCGACGCACTCGTCGCCAACCGCATGCCGATCATCGGCTGATTCGAGTCGAGGATCGAAATGCCTGACCCTGTAACGCAATCCGTGCCCGTTGTCGTCGTCGGAGCGGGACCGACCGGTGTCACTGCCGCGACGTTGCTCGCCGACCACGGCGTGCCGACGCTGGTTCTGGACCGCTGGGAATCGGTCTATCCCCAGCCCCGCGCGGTGCACCTCGATGACGAGATTCATCGCATTCTTGCCCGCCTCGGCGTGGCCGAAGAGTTCGCCACGATTTCCCGCCCAGCGCTCGGCTTACGGTTGCTCGACCAGAACCACCACACGCTGGCACAGTTCGACCGCGACCCCGCCCGCAGCCGGCATGGCTTCCCGCAAGCCAACATGTTCGACCAACCCGAACTGGAACAGCTGCTGCGTGCCAACCTGGCCACGCGACCAAATGTGCAGCTGCGCGGCAACTCCGAGGTCACCGGCATCACCCAACACGAACCGGGCCGCGTCCGGGTGACCTACTCCGACCGCGCCACCGGGACGGAGCACGTCGTCGAAACCAGCTACGTGCTGGGCTGCGACGGAGCCAACAGCATCGTGCGAGCCTCCATCGGTGCGGCCATGGACGACCTGCGGTTCGAGCAGCGCTGGCTGGTGGCCGACGTCGTCACCGAAGCCGAACTCGAGCAGTGGGATGGCGTGCACCAGGTCTGCGATCCCGTTCGGGCTGCGACGTACATGCGGATCGGCCCCAACCGCTACCGGTGGGAGTTTCGACTGCTGCCGCCGGAAACAGCCGCCGACTTCAGCACGATCGAGACCCTTCGGCCCTTGATCGCACCGTGGATCGGCGATGTCGCCGACGACGACCTCGACCTGGTGCGGGTCACCGAGTACACGTTTCGCGCACAGATCGCCGACAGATGGCGGGACCGCAACGTGTTCCTCCTCGGCGACGCCGCCCACCTCACGCCGCCCTTCATCGGGCAGGGCATGGGCGCGGGCCTGCGTGACGCGATGAACCTGGCGTGGAAAGTCGCCGGTGTGATCGACGGCGAACTACCCGAAGCACTGCTGACGACCTACGAGCAGGAGCGGAAACCCCACGCGCGCAGCATGATCGGCCTGGCATTGGCCATGGGGTGGGCAATGACGGCCGGTGGTCATGCGGGAAACTTGGTGCGGCGCACCGTCACACCCCGGCTCCGGTTGATACCCGGCCTGCGCGACAAGCTCACCCACGGCACGACCCCCCGGCTGCACGAGTCTGCGTTGGTCATCAAGAGCCGGAGACCCCGCCACCTTGCCGGCACCTTGTGCCCCAACCCGGTACTGGCCGACGGCCGGCGCCTGGACACGGTGTTGGGCAACGGCTTTGCACTCGTCACCACGACGCGTCCCCTGGCGTTCCAGCTCGCCGCGCTCGATGAGCACGGCATCGTCGTTCATGTCGCCGAGCCCGGGGGCGAACTGGAGCGGTGGCTGCGCCACGGACATGCGACCGCTGCCGTAGTCCGGCCAGATCGGACGGTCATGTGCGCGGGCCGCGACGTGTCGAAACTCTGTGCCGCGATACCAGGTTTCACGTCATTCGCTCAGGCTCGCAACGCCCAGCCACCCATCCAGACCACCAGTTAGGCGATCGTCATGTCGTCCTTCCTCTACCAACTGGGCCACCTGCTGGTGCGCCGGCGCCGCTGGGTCATCGTGGCCTGGCTGCTCGCGCTCGCCGTCGCGGGCGGCCTGGCCGGCTTCAACAAGGGCACCGACGACACCTTCTCGGTGCCCGGCACCCAATCTCAGGACGCCCTGGACTACCTCGGGCGCGTGTTCCCCGAAACCAGCGGCTCCTCGGCCCAGCTGGTCATCGTCGCCCCGGCCGGCCAGGACGTCACTGCGCTGAGCGCCGCACCGACCGCGACTGCCGTCGACCAGCTCACCAAGCTGCACCAGGTCGCCTCGGTCATCAACCCGTTCGATCCCGCCCCGAAGACCGACACCCCGCCCGGCAGCCCACAACCCCGGATTCAGGCACCCATCTCGACCGACCATCGCGCCGCGATCCTCACCGCCCAACTGACGGTCGCACTCGCCGACGTCACGCCCGAGACCCGCGATCAGATCACCCATATCGGACAAGACCTGGCCACCGCGATCGGCCACGGCGTGAGCGTGCACGTCGGTGGGCCCGCCTTCAGCAATCCGGTCCCCAAACTCAGCCCCACCGAAGGGATCGGCCTACTCATCGCGCTGCTGGTGCTGCTGGTGGTGTTCGGGTCCCTGATCGCCGCCGGTATGCCGCTACTGACCGCGATCCTCGGTGTCGCGATCTCGGTGGCGCTGATTTACGCCGCCACCGCCGTCACTCCCGTGTCGTCGACCGCGCCGATGCTGGCGGTGATGCTGGGGCTGGCCGTCGGCATCGACTACGCACTGTTCCTGTTGTCGCGGCACCGCGACCAACTCACCGAAGGTCTCGACGTCGCGGAGTCGGTGGCCCGCGCCACCGCCACGGCCGGATCGGCCGTGATGTTCGCGGGTCTGACGGTAATCATCGCGCTGCTGGGCCTGTTCGTCGGCGGTATCCCGTTCCTGACCACGATGGGTCTGGCGGCCGCTTCCGCCGTGGCGATCGCCGTCGCGATCGCGGTCACTCTGATCCCCGCGCTGATGGCTCTCGCCGGCGAACGTCTGCGGCCCAAAACCAAACCGACGCAGGCAAAAACGGCCACCAAGACGCGACCCCGCCGTATCGAATGGAGCCGACTGTGGGTGCAGTTGGCCACCCGCAAGCCGTTGGTGACGGTCGTCGTCATCGTCGCCGGCCTGGCCGTGTGCGCGCTACCGGCGACTGAGCTGCGACTTGCTCTGCCCGACAACGGTTCCGAAGAACACGGCAGCCCCGCCCGCGACACGTACGATGTCATCGACGAATATTTCGGCCCCGGCTACAACGGCCCGCTCATCGTCACGGCCGACATCATCGCCAGCACCGACCCGATCGGTGTGGTCAACAGGATCGCCGAAGACATCGCGCACCTGCCCGGGGTGGCCAGTGTCCCGCTCGCCACCCCAAACCCCAAGGCGGACACCGGCATCATCCAAGTCGTACCCACCACAGCCCCGGACTCGGCGCAAACCGAGACCCTCGTGAACACGCTGCGCGCCCAGCGTGAGCATTTCAAGCAGGCCTATGGCATCGACACCGCCGTCACTGGCATCACCGCCGTCGGTGTCGACGTGTCGGCCCAACTGGGCGCCGCGCTGGTGCCGTTCGGCGTGCTGGTCGTCGGGCTGTCACTGGTCCTGCTCGCGATGGTGTTCCGCTCGGTCTGGGTGCCCGTCAAAGCCACCGCCGGATATCTGCTGTCAGTGGGTGCCGCCTTCGGGGCGACCTCCTTCGTCTTCCAACAGGGCCACTTGGCGAGCGCGCTCGGGGTGGACCGGGTCGGCAGTGTGGTCAGCTTCCTGCCGATCATCCTCATGGGTGTGCTGTTCGGCCTGGCCATGGACTACGAGGTGTTCCTGGTCTCGCGGATACGGGAAAGCTATGTGCACGAAGGCGATCCGCAGCAGGCGATCCAATCCGGATTCGTCTCCGCCTCGCGCGTCGTGACCGCCGCCGCTGTCATCATGTTCGCCGTGTTCGCCGCGTTCGTCCCCGAGGGCAGCGCCGTCATCAAACCGATCGCCTTCAGCCTCGCCGTCGGCGTCTTCGTCGATGCGTTCCTGGTCCGCATGACCCTGGTCCCGGCGGTGCTCGCACTGCTCGGCCGGCGCGCGTGGCACCTGCCCGGCGCCATCGACCGCCGCCTGCCCATCTTCGACGCCGAAGGCGACGGCCTCATGCACGAACTGCGGCTGGCGGACTGGCCCGAACCCGGTTGCGACGATGCCATCGATGCCGCCGGTCTGACGCGCACCGACGACCGCGGTTGCACCGTCTACGCCGACATCGATCTGGCCGTGCCGCGTGGTTCCGTCCTCGTGCTACACGGCCCCGGTCCGGCCGGAAAGACCGCGCTGCTGTACACCCTGGCGGGCCGTGTCGGCCGCATCGCCGGTGACCTCAAAGTACTGGGACACGTTCTGCCGCAACATATGCGGACGGTCCGCCGACAGGTCGCCGTGGTCACCTGCCACGACACCGCCGCGCCGGAAGCCGCGCTCGACGAGGCGCTCGCGAACGACGTCGAGCTGATTCTCATCGACGACGCCGACGTCGTCATCCGCACCACCTCGCGGGACCGGCTGCGCGAAGTCCTCGCTGACCGCCACAGCACATCCGGACGCCCTGTCACCTTCGTGGTGACCTGCCAGGACCTCGCCCGCATCGCCGACCTGTTGCCCGATGACACCGACGGCGTCCACACCGTGGACCTCAACCCTGCAACCGCCGGAGCGACAAAATGATCGCCTCTCTCACCAGCCTCACCCGCGACTCCGTAGCGCACGGAAAGCTCCTGTGGCGCACTTGGTTCGGTCTGCTGTTGCTACCGGTGCTCGTGATGGGCCTGTTCCTGTGGGCGTTCTGGGCGCCCGAATCCAACCACGGCGCCGCCAAGGCCGCCGTGGTCAACAACGACAAGCCCGTGACCGTCGATGGCCAGACCATCCCGCTGGGGCGGCAATTGGCCAGCAACCTCACCACGTCGAAGGCTGCCTTCACCTGGATCCTGACGGACGCCGCAGATGCTCGCGACGGTCTGGCACGCGGCGACTACGGCGCCGTCGTCACCATCCCGGAAGACTTCTCCGCCAAGGCGACATCATCGGCGAGCAGCAATCCGCTCGATGCGGGTCAAGCCGAAGTCCGGGTGCAGGCGTCCAATGCCACCGGTGTCGCGGACCCGCTGGTCACCAGCCAAATCGCCCAGGTGGTGCTGCGAACCCTCAATCAGCAGATCGTCCAGACCTACCTGGACCGGGTGTACATGTCCTTCGGCACCATCCACGACCAGCTCGACGCCGCAGCGGACGGCGCATCCCAATTGGCCGACGGGGCAGACAAACTGACGGCGGGCGCAGCACAGCTGTCGGCCGGAACCAGTGAGCTTTCTTCGGGACTCGATGCGGCCCAAGCCCAGGTAAACCAGGTACGGACGGCAGCTTCCGGCTTGCAGGATCAACTTCAGCTACCACCGCCTCCCCCACCGCCGGCAGCGATCACCGGCCGCGTCGACGCACTCACCGGGCAGATCGGCACCGCCATCAATGGCGTCCATCAACTCGATTCCGGTGCGCATCAGTTGGAGGGCGGTTTGCGGCAACTGTCCGGTGGCGCACACGAATTGGCGACCCAACTCGCGCAGGGCCGCGATCAGGTACCCCCCTACGACAAGGCACAGCGGGAACGCATGAGCAATGTCGCGGCCACGCCCGCCGTTGCGGTAACCGACGGCACCGATCTGGGCGCTGCCGTCGCCGCAGTAGCGGTAACCCTGGCGCTGTGGGCCGGCGCGCTCAGCATGTTCATCAGCGCCCCGCCGCTGCCGAACGCCGTTCTCACATCGCGGCAGTCCACGCGACGGATCGTGGCGAACGCGATCGCGCCAGGTGTCGCGATCGCGGTGGTGTCCGCGATCCTGTTGAGCCTCACACTCATACCGGTGCTCCATCTATCTGCGGGCAGGTGGTTCGGATTGCTCGGGGTGGCGATAATGACGGCATTGGCGTTCACGGCTCTCAACCAGGCCGCCACCGCCGCGTTCGGTCTGGCGGGCCGGTTCGTCTGCATCGCCGTGCTGGTTCTCGCGGTCGTCACCAGCCTGACCTCCACGATTCCCCCGACACTCCACAGCATCGGCGACGTACTGCCCACGCACGCAGCGATTCTCGCGCTGCGGGGAGTGATCATCGGGTCGAACACCACCATCGGCGGGGCGCTCGAACTCGCCGTCTGGATGATCGGCGCCGCGGTCGCAACCCTGTTTGTGACCGAGCGACGTCGCTCGCTCAACGGCCGACAGTTGCGCCTCGGCTACCACCCGTCGCCCGCGGTATGACAATGCCAATCTGCCGGTATCGCCCGGAGGAGAGAACAGTTCCTTCAGCGCGAGCAACAGCCACCAATCGTCCACTGCCGACGTCCTGAGAGGAACATCGATGCGACGCCCACCCGCCGGCCTGCCGATCTACGCGCCGGACATCTACGCTGTCGACGCCATCACCAACCCCTATCCCCACTACCAGAGGATGCGTGACCTCGGTCCGGTGGTATGGCTGGCGAAGCAGCGGGCATATGCGTTGCCGCGCTACACCGAGTGCAAATCGGTACTGCGCGACGACAAGACCTTTCTGTCGGGTCAGGGCGTGGCGCTCAACCCGATCACCAACCGGATGTCGCACGGCACCACACTCAACAGCGACGGCGTCGAGCACGAACAACGCCGCAAGCGCGTCGCGCACCGCATGCTGCCGCGCGCTCTGCGCGCCATCAGCGACACCGTCGACGACACGGCTCGCAGGGTCGTCGAGACAGCGCTCGGCAAGGGAGATGTCGACGGTGTCAACGACCTCGCGGCTGCGCTACCGCTGGCGGTCGTACCCGACCTCATCGGTTGGCCGCGTGATCAACGCGATCACCTGATTGCCTGGGCCGGAGCGACATTCGATGTACTCGGCCCGCTCAACTGGCAGGCGATCAAAGCGGTGCCCAACACCCTGCTCATGCTGCGCTTCGCCCGGCGCGTGGTTCGGGAGCGCAACGTCATCGAGGGCAGCATGGCGGATGAGCTACTCGCCGCGGCGGACGAAGGCCAACTGGCGCACGACGAATGCCCGCCGTTGCTCGTCGACTACATCGCCCCGTCGATCGATACCACCATGAGCGCGATCTCCAACGCGTTGTACCTCTTCGCCAGGCACCCCGACCAGTGGCGACTACTCAAGGATGAGCCCGGCCTCATGGCGAACGCCGTCAATGAGATCGTCCGCTACGAGCCACCGCTACGCGCCTTTGCGCGGTGCACGGCGCAGCAGACCGAAATCGCCGGATGGCCAATCCCCTCGGGCGCACGAGTCCTGGTGATCTATGCCTCCGCCAACCGCGACGAACGAGAGTGGGAGAACCCCGCGGTCTTCGACATCCGACGTGACGCCGGCCGCCACGTCGGTTTCGGGCAGGGAGCGCACGCCTGCGCCGGACAGGCCCTGGCCCGCTTGGAGACAACGGCGATGTTGCGGGCGCTGATCGAGCGCGTGGACCGGATAGAACTGACCGGCACGCCCAAATGGGCGATCAACAACATCATCCGCCGCCACGAACGGTTGCCGCTCAAGCTGATTGCCGCCTAGTCCCGGAGACCGAACAGCTCACCCCGCCCTCCTGATCCGCCACTGCCCATCCTGTTTCTCCACCAGCCCGCTGATCTCCAGCAGCGCCAACGGTCCGAGCACACGTTCGGGCGGCAGGGCCGCACCGACCGAGATCTGCTCGAGGCTGCGGAAACCCCGCGCCGGCAGCGCCTCGTACACCTGAAGCTGGTCCGGGGTCAGGCCATCCAGCGGTGTCTCCGGATGGTCGGGTTCGCCGGCGAGTTCGCCTATCCGCCCGATCAATTCGACGACCTGCTCCGCCCGGTCGACCAGAACGGCGTCGTTGCGAATGAGAACGTGGCATCCTGCCGAAGCGGCCGACGTCACCGGGCCGGGCACCGCACACACCTTGCGCCCCATCGCGGTCGCCCACGCCGCGGTGTTGGCCGCCCCGCTGCGCAAACCCGCCTCCACCACCACGGTGGCGCCGGATAGCGCCGCCGCCAAGCGGTTTCGGGTCAAGAACCGGTACCTGGTCGGCCGCTCCCCCGGCGGATACTCACTGAGCAGCAGCCCCGAGGTGGCCACCCGGTGCAGCAGCGCCGAATGCCCGGACGGGTACGGCACGTCGACACCCCCGGCGAGCACCGCCATGGTGACGCCGTCCGACGCCAGCGCGGCGCGGTGCGCTGCGCCGTCGATGCCATAGGCGCCCCCAGAAACCACCGCGGCGTCACGTTCGACGAGGCCCGCCGTGATCTCGGCAGCGACATGCTCGCCATACGACGTGCAGGCCCTGGTGCCGACGATCGCGGCGGCGCGTTCGGCGATGTCATCGAGGCGGGCCGGGCCGAGCGCCCACAACACCATGGGCGGATAACCCGATGGCCGCGCCCGCACCTCCTTATTCCCGAACGCGACGAACGACAGGTATGGCCACTCGTCATCGTCGGGAGTGATCAGCCGCCCACCCCGGCGATCGAGAATCTCCAAATCCCGGGCCGCACAATCGACCTCACGGCGGGCCGCGACACTGCCGGTGAGTTCCTTGTCCTCCTGACCACGGCGAATCATGTCCGCCGTCTCGACCGGGCCGCGATCGGCCACCAATGCCGTCAGCCGCGGGCACGGCGGTTCCACCACGCGCGACAGATACGCCCACGCTCGTCGTTCCAGATCGTCGTCACTCATCGGAGCTCTCCCTCTCGGAAACCCAAAGCCGTGCTGACGTCTTCGAGATTGGGTGAATCGCGGCCCGCCAGATCAGCCAGAGACCACGCGACACGCAAGGTGCGGTCAACGCCCCGGATACTCAACCGCCCGGAATCCAACGATTCTCGTAGCGGTTTCATCGCGTCCCGGCTCAGCCGGAATCTGCGGCGCAGCACGGGCCCAGGCACCTCGGCGTTGGTGCGGACGCCGACTTCCTGCCATCGCTCGGCGGCGGCCGCGCGGGCGGCGGCGACCCGGGCACGGACAGCACCGGTGGATTCGGCGGCATGGTCACCGAACGCCCCGGCGAGTACCGGATGCATGTCGACGCGCAGATCGACTCGGTCCATCAACGGCCCGGACAGCTTGCCCAGATATCGGCGCCGGTCGGCCGACGGGCATACGCAATCCCGCGGGTTCGGCGGCGCGCACGGGCAGGGATTGGCCGCGAGCACCAACTGAAACCGTGCCGGATAGCACGCCACGCCGTCACGACGGGCCAACCGAATCTTGCCTTCCTCCAACGGGGTTCGCAAGGCTTCGAGCACGCTGGTCCCGATCTCCGCGCACTCATCGAGGAACAAGACGCCACGATGCGACCGGCTGATGGCACCGGGGCGCGCCATCCCGGAGCCGCCGCCGACCAACGCCGAGACACTGGACGTGTGATGCGGCGCGACGAACGGCGGGCGGGTGATCAGCGGCGTATCACCGGTGAGCAGCCCCACCACCGAATGGATGGCGGTGACCTCCAGGGCCTCCTCCTCGGTCAGGTCCGGCAGCAGCCCCGGCAGCCGTTGGGCCAGCATCGTCTTGCCGATTCCTGGCGGCCCCGTGAGCATCAGGTGGTGCGCGCCCGCGGCGGCGATCTCCACTGCCCACCGCGCTTGCGTCTGCCCCACCACATCGGCGAGGTCGACGCCGTCGTCAGCGGCCGGCGCCGTCGTGTCGACCCGGCCGTCCAGCGCCGCCTTCCCGTTGAGCCACGCCTGCATCTGCCCGAGCGTGCGAACGCCCGACACCTCGATGCCGTCGACCAGGCTGGCCTCGGCCAGGTTCTCGGCGGGCACCACCACCGACGGCCAGCCCTCACGCTTGGCGGCCATGACGGCGGGCAGCACACCCTTGACCGGGCGCACCCGCCCGTCGAGCGCCAGTTCGCCCAGCAGGACGGTCTTCTCCAGCCGCTCCCAGTGTGTCTTCAGATGCGCCGACAGCACCGATGCGGCGATCGCCAGGTCGTACATCGACCCGCCTTTCGGCAGCGTGGCCGGCGACAGCCCGAGAGTGAGCCGCGACATCGGCCAGCTGTTGCCGCAGTTGGTGATCGCCGCCCGGACCCGGTCCCGCGACTCCTGCAGCGCCGCGTCGGGTAGGCCGACCAGATGCACCCCCGGCAGCCCCGAGGTGATGTCCGCTTCGATCTCCACCATGACGCCGTCGAGGCCGCGGATGGCCACCGAGTAGGCCCGTCCCAGCGCCATCAGCCGATACCTTTCAGATGCACCAGCTCCGGCTCCCGGCCGCCGAGACGTACACCGACCACGTCGATCCGCACATCGGGCCAGTGGGCGTTCTGCTCGGCCAGCCAAACACTGGCCAGCCGACGCAGGCGACGGGCCTTCTCGGGCGTCACCGCTTCCTCGATACCGCCGAACTCGGTCGTGGTGCGGGTCTTCACCTCGACGAAAACCACCGCACTGTGGTCCCTTTCGGTGGCGATGACGTCGAGCTCACCCCACCGGCAACGCCAGTTCCGGGCCAGGACCGTCATTCCGAGCGAGATCAGGTGATCGACCGCGAGTTGTTCACCGAGTGCTCCGATCTCGGCGCGGGTCATGCGTGGTGGTGTGTTCATGCCGTCACGGTGGCCGGAGCCACCGACAGATCACGGGACGAAGACCCCCGGATCCGGCGCCCGGAAGACAGTTATGCACAGTGCGCGATTCATCCACAGGACGGCCCGCGTGCTGACCGCCGGCGGCTTCAGCGCTGCGAAGCGGTGGGGTCCCACAGCCCGTGCGCCGAGGAATCTTCGACTTGCGTCTCGTAGATGGTCACCTTCATTTCGATGACGTCGAGGCAGTGCTGAAGGCTGGCGAGTTGCGCACGGACGTGGGCTTCATGTCGCCGTAGGAGCTCCAGGCGCTGGACTTCGTTACCTGGCCCTTGGCGTACCAGGGCGGCGAATTCGGCGAGCTGGGCAAGCGGCATTCCGGATTCGCGTAGTCGGACGCAGATCTCCAGCCAATCAATATCGGTTTGCGTGTAGCGGCGGCGGCCGGAGCTTGTTCGCGTGAGGTCACTGACGAGTAGGTTCTCGCGTTCATAGAACCTGAGGGTGTGGACACTCAGGCCGGTGCGTTCTGCCACTTGCCCGATCGTAAAAGTCTGTGTCATAAGAATATTCATCCCCAGAGGTTGACCTAGAGCGCACTCTAGATTCTAGCGTGGCGGCATGACTGCAACCACCACACAGCAACCGATCCTGTCTGGGTTTGGACATGAATCGACCAGCCAGGACGTCATGGCCGGCGTGGACCTCGCCGGCGCCGTCGCTGTCGTCACGGGCGGCTATTCAGGCCTGGGGTTGGAAACCACCACCCATCTGGTCCGGGCAGGAGCGCACGTCATTGTGCCGGCCCGTCGCGTGAACACCGCCGCTCGCGCCGTCGACCATCTCGGCGACGCCGTGACGGTGATCGACGCTGACCTTGCCGACCTCGATTCGGTGTCCAGGTGCGCGCAGCACATCCGCGATACATGGACTCAGATCGACCTGTTCATCGGTGCTGCCGGCATCATGGCCACTCCCCTGCGGCGGGTTGGTCAAGGCTGGGAGAGCCAGTTCGCCGTCAATCACCTCGGCCACTTCTCGTTGGTCGCGGAACTGTGGCCCGCGTTGGCGCGCGGAAGGGCCCGTGTGATTGCGTATTCGTCCGCCGGCCACCATATTTCGGATATCCGGTGGGATGATCCACATTTCACCACCGGCTATGACAAGTGGCAGGCCTACGGTCAGGCGAAAACGGCCAACATCCTGTTCGCATTGCACCTGGATTCACTCGCGGTGGGTACGGGCGTACGCGCGTTTTCTCTGCATCCGGGTTCCATCCTCACTCCATTGCAACGCCATCTCGAGTCGGCCGAAATGGTCGACCGCGGCTGGATCGACGAGCAGGGCAACGTCGCAGACCAAACGTTCAAGACCGTGTCCCAGGGCGCCGCAACCGGTCTTTGGGCGGCGACCAGCCCACAGCTGGCAGACCGGGGTGGTCTGTACCTCGAGGATTGCGACGTCGCAGGCCCGGCCGGCGCGGACGGTACCGGGCTGAAGTCCTACGCGATGGACCGCGACAAGGCAGCCGAACTGTGGGACCTCAGCGTGGCGCTGACGGGCCGTGACCTGAACTGACATCTGCCCTCGGCCGTCGTTGCGCAACCAGGCGACCATCGAGAGCGGTCCGAAAAGACTGATTACTGCCGAGGAACAATCAATTGCTGCCATCGCCCCATCTGCTGAAATACCGCCGGGCCCTGACCCGTTGAACCGAGCATCAAAGCTTCGGATACAAGGAGTTGGGGAAAATGAAGAAGCTCGGAATCGCCGCACTGGTGGCGAACGGACTGGCAGCAGCCGTCCTGGGTTTGGCCGCGCCGGCATCGGCGGACTACTCCCACCACGACTGGGTCAACGACATCCACCCGCGCGCCGAGGCGCCGCAGGTAGACAACAGCGTGCACCAGAGCCGCTGAGCGTCAGCAGGATTCGGGGCCCCTCACCGAGGGGCCCCGAATTTTTTTGCCCGCCGACCGTCAGTTCGGCGGGCACCGAAACACTTGCGGGGTACCGATGGACATATGGACACCGTCGACATCGACCGCTTTCCCGAGTTCGCGCAATTCGCCGCAGCCGTACAGCGGCGCAACCCCGAGACAGGCACCTGGTGTGAGGCCTGGACCGTGCGCGACATCGTCATCCATCAGACCGGCAACGCCGAAGAGCTCGCCCGGGTACTGGAGCGACACCTGGCCGGCGACCCCGTCGCGACCCGCGGTTTCGGGGAGCGCGAACGGCCGTACCGGGCGCTCAACGATGCCGACCTGTGGACGGCGTTCAACGACCGCATGACGCACCTCGGACGGGTCGCGGCTGCCGCGGAAGAGCTACCCGAGGACACCGATGTCGCGTGGACCGGCCGCACGATGAAGGTGCCCTGGTTCGCCGAGCACATGCGCGAGGAACTGGCACTGCACAGCTGGGACGTCACCGGAGACGACGCGCCCGCTCGCGCCCGGCTGGCGCAACCGTGGATGACCGACCACAGCGTCCACGCGGTAGGTGTGCCGTTGCTGCGGCGTGGCCGAGACATCCTGGCGCTGCACGGCAATGAGCGGGTGGAAGCACGAATCCGCGTGGCTGACGAGGACGATGTCGTGGTCACCGTCGACGCCGAGAACACGGCCATCACTCTGGCCCCGCCCGACGGAGCGGCGACCATCGAGACCGACGCGGCAACCCGCGTGCTGCTCCTGTGGGGACGCCGCCCGGCCGATCCCGGCCGGATCCGCAGCGCGGCAGGCCCACTCGAACTGGGCCGGTTGCGCACGCTGCTCAGCGGCTACTGAGCTACAGCAGCGCCGGCACCGCCGCGTCGATGAGGTACGGCCCCGGTGTGGCATAGCCCACGCGGAGCAGGTCGGCCAACTCCGCCGTGGTCGTCGCCTTGGCCGACGGCACGCCCATGGCCGCCGCCAGCGCCGCGAAATCCGTCGTCGGGCCCGAGAGGTCAAGCATCGCCGCGGCTTTCGGACCACTGGCCTCGGCCCCGACGCGCTGCAGCTCCATGCGCAGGATCGCGTAAGCGGCGTTGTTGAGGAGCACCGTCACCACATCGAGCTGCTCGTGCGCCATGGTCCACAACGCCGAAATCGTGTACATCGCACTGCCATCGGCCTGCAGACACAGCACCGGACGGTCCGGACACGCCACGGCGGCACCGACCGCACTCGGCAGGCCGAAGCCGATGGCCCCGCCGGTCAGAGTCAGCAGGTCGTGCCGCGGCGCGCTCATCGTCGCCTGCGGCAGCAGGAATCCGCTGGTGTTGGACTCGTCCACGATGATCGCGTCATCGGGCAGCGTCGCAGCCACCACCTCGACCCAGTTCTGCGTCGTCAGCGCCGAGTCCGACGGCAGCTCCGCCACTTTCAGCTCGGTCAGCACCGGCTCCGTACCCGGCGCCACCGCATCGGCCAGCTCTTCCAGACGTGCGACGACGTCGCCGCCCACGGTGTGGATCTGGCAGCCGCTGGGCACGAGATCACTCGCCTTGCCGGGGTACGCGAAGAACGACACCGGGGAGCGGGCGCCGGCCAGCACGAGGTGCTCGGTACCGGTCAGCTGGAACTGGGCAGCTTCGGCGAGATACGCCAGGCGTTCGAAGTTGGGCCGGCCGGCACCCCGTTCGAGCCGGGCCGGGAAGGTCTCGATCAACACCTTGGTCCCGGTGGCCGCGGCGATCCGGCTTGCGGCGCGAAGGCCGCGCTCCCGGCACGCGGCACTACCCAGCAACAGGACGGTGCCGGGGCCGAAGACCTCGGCACCGGCGTCGAGCAGCTGGTGCTCATCGGGGTCGACGCCCGCCTGGTAGTCGAACGTGGCAGGACCGACAGCCGGCTCCCCCACCGCGGGCTCGGCGCCCTCGGTCCACGAGACATCGGCCGGCAGGATCAGCGTGGCCACCTGTCCCTGCTGCGCGGCCTCGATCGCGGCCACCGCGTCGGTGGCGACGTCGGCCAGTTTCTCGCACCGCCGCACCCACCCCGATACCGTGCCGGCCATCGCATCGATATCGGATTCCAGTGGTGCGTCGTACTTCTTGTGGCCGAGCGCATGGTCGCCGACGACATTGACCACCGGCGAATAGGCCCGCCGTGCGTTGTGCAGGTTCGCGATGCCGTTGCCCAATCCCGGGCCCAGATGCAGGAGGGTGGCCGCCGGCTTCTCGGCCATGCGGGCATACCCATCCGCGGCTCCGGTGACCACGCCCTCGAAAAGGCAGAGCACACCACGCATCTCGGGCACCGAATCCAATGCCGCGACGAAGTGCATCTCGCTGGTTCCGGGGTTACCGAAGCAGACGTCGACGCCGGCGTCGACCAGCGTGCGGATCAGTGCCTGTGCGCCGTTCATCGTTCTCCTTCGCCGGGTTCCGTCGACAGCCTGCCGACGACGGTACTACCGGTCCGCGATCAGACCTTCCTGCACCAATGTCGCGACCCGGGTGCCGTCCGCGTCGACCAGACTCCCGGTGATCACACCGCGGCCTCGACCCGCGGCCGGCGATCTCGATTCCAGCAGATTCCAGCGGTCGGCCCGGATCGGGTGGTGGAACCAGATCGAGAAATCGGTGGTGCCGCTGCGGTGGGTGCGGGCCTGCATGGAATGACCGTGGACCTGCAGCGCCGGGTCGATCCCGTAGAGGTCGGTGATGTAGCAGGCAATCATCATGTGCGGCAACTGTTCCGGTGGCATCGGGACCGTGGCCCGCCACCACATGCGCCGGACGAACTCGCCCGACGACTGGTCGTCGACGATCCGGATGTCGATCTCGTCCAGCGGCACCGCGGGTGCCGGCCCCGGCGGCCCGGTCAACGGCAGCAGCTCGGGATCTTCTGGCAGTGAACATGATTCACCGTGTTGGGGGCCGGCCAGGTCCACCGAGAAGGACACCGTCGCGACGGTCAGCAGCCGTCCGGCCTGACAGGCCTCGACCCGCCGCGCCGCCGCCGTTCGTCCGTCGTACACCCGGACCACCGTGTAGTCCGTGGTCGCGCCGGCCTCGCCCCCACGCAGGTACTGCAGGTGCATGGCCGTCGGGCGCATCTCCGGATTCACGGTCTGACATGCGGCGGACAGACTCTGCGCCATCAGCAGGCCGCCGAAGGCCCGTTTGCCGTCCGGTCCGCCGGCCTTGCCCACCCAGGCGTCGTCTCCATCTCCGGGCGAAACCCACAACAGACCGGGCAGCACCGTCATGCCACGGTCCCCGCCGCTTCGAGCCGGGCGACGTCGTCGGCGGTGAGCCCGAGCCGCTCGGTCAGCACGGCGGTGGTGTCGTCGCCGAGCGCCGGCGCCGGCCGCGCGGGCGGATACTCACCATCGATCCGCAGCGGCAGGCCCGGCGCCAGGTGGCGGCCAATGCGCGGCTGGTCGAGTTCGGTGAACAGCGGGTTGTCCGTCACCTTGGGGCTCGCGGCCACCTCGCTGAAGCCGCGGTAGCGCTCCCACAGGATCGACGTCGCACCCAACGCCGCCGTGATCTGCTCGGCGGTGTGCCCGCAGAACCAGACGGTGAACAGACCGGTGAGCGCGTCGCGGTGCAGGTAACGATGCCCCTCGTCGGTGAAGTCGGCGCCGAGCGATTCCGACAGCGCCGCAACGGCTTTCGTGGTGCCGGTGACCTCAACCAGATCCCGGAAATGGCGTCCGGTCAGCGCGACGATCATGAACGCGGCGCCGTCGGCACTGACGAACTGCTGCCCGTACTGTCCGAAGATCGAGTTGCCGATGCGTTCACGGCCGACCCCATTGACCATCACTTCGGTCAGGAAGCTGAGATTCCCGGCGGTCGCCAGGGCCACGTTCTCCAGTGGGATGCTGACTTGCTGGCCCTGGCCGCTGCTGTCGCGGTGCCGCAGCGCCGCCGTCACCGCCAGCGCCAGATAGAGGCCGCACGACACGTCCCAGGCTGCCAGCACGTGGTTCACCGGGGTATGCAGCTCGGGCGGACCGGTGACGAGCGGAAAGCCCAGCCCGGCGTTGACGGTGTAGTCCACGGCCGTGCCGCCGTCGGCCCGGCCGGACACCTCGGCGTGGATCAGGTCGGGCCGCAGCGCGGAGAGGGTCTCGTACGAATGCCATTGCCGGCCTGCCACATTGGTGATGAAGACACCGGCGTCGACGATGAGCCGGGTGACCAGGTCCTGACCTTCCGGTGAGCGCATGTCCACCGCGACGGATCGCTTGCCCTTGTTGAGGCCCGCCCAGTAGATGCTCTCGCCGCCATCGGTCACCGGCCAGCGGTGGTAGTCGGCGGCGCCGCCGATCGGATCGATCCGGATGACCTCGGCGCCGAGTTGCGTCAGCGTCATCCCCGCCAGGGGCACCGCGACGAAACTGGAGATTTCGACGATGCGCACGCCCGCCAGTGGACGCGCGGACTCTGGCACGGTCATCTGGACACCATAAAGGCCACCCGCAGCACAACCGGGCGCCCCCGGCCGCGGCGCGTCCCGCCGGACGGGAGGTGGTGGCGACCGCGTGACATCCGCACCGTAATTTGGAACGCATGACTGAGCTGAAGGAAGTCCAGACCGAGCGCGGAACGCTGCGTTATTACGACGAGGGCAGTGGGCCTGTAGTGCTGTTTCTGCACGGTTCCGGCCCGGGCGTGACGGGCTGGCGGAACTTCCGCGGCATCCTGCCGACGTTCGCGGCGCACTTTCGCTGCTTGATCCTCGAGTTCCCCGGCTTCGGCGTCAGCGACGACTTCGGTGGCCACCCGATGATCGACGCCCAGTCCGCGGTGGTGCCCTTCCTCGATGCACTCGGAATCGAGAAGGTGGACATCGTCGGCAACTCGATGGGCGGTGGCGTCGGCATCAACTTCGCCATCAACAACCCCGACCGCATCGGCAAGCTCGTCACCATCGGCGGTATCGGCACCAACATCTTCAGCCCCGGCCCGAGCGAGGGCATCCGGCTGCTGCAGGAGTTCACCGAGGACCCGACCCGGCAACGGCTGATCGACTGGCTCCACTCGATGGTCTACGACGAGAAGATCGTCACCGAGGAACTCATCGAAGAGCGCTTGAAGCTGGCCTCCGATCCCGAGACGCTCGAGTCGGCGCGCCGGATGTACGGCAAGGCCGCCTTCAAGATGATGATGAAGTTCATGCGGTCGGCCGACGCACCGCCGCAGCCCTGGGCCCAGATGCACAAGGTGAAGGCGCCGACGCTGTTGACGTGGGGCCGCGACGACCGCGTCAGCCCGTTGGACATGGCGCTCATCCCGATGCGCACCATCTCCAACGCCGAGCTGCACGTGTTCCCGAACTGCGGACACTGGGCGATGATCGAGGCCAAGGAGGCGTTCGAGAGCACGGTGCTGGGCTTCCTGCAGCGCTGATCGTCTTCACGGGCGGCCGCGTCCGCACACCGGTTCGATGGTGTGCGGTACGCGGCCGCTCGTCTGCATCGAGGCCACCGGAATATATTGCCCGGCTTACCAATTGACCGGCATGCAACATCGACCGCCACTGCCGGACCAGCGGGTCTCGTTGTGTCCCAACTTGATTGCCGACCCACGGCGCGCGGAGACAACCGTCACACGCCGAAATTCGTACCAATCCGCCGATTTCACGCGCCGCGCGCAGCACGCACCCTAGGATCAGGCCCATGAATCGCTTGTCCGGTGCCGACGCCACCTTCTGGTTCGCGGAGACCAACAGCTGGCATATGCATGTCGCCGCCTCGTCGATCTACGACCCCACCGACGCACCGGATTTCAGCTTCGAGTCGGTGAAGGCGCTCATCGCGGCGCGGTTGCCGGAGATGCCGCAATTGCGGTGGCGGGTGACCGGCGCACCGCTCGGCCTCGACCGGCCGTGGTTCGTCGAAGACGAGGAACTCGACCTCGATTTCCACGTCCGCCACATCGCGGTCCCCGCACCCGGCGGCCGCCGCGAACTCGACCAGTTGGTGGGGCGGCTGATGTCCTACAAGCTGGACCGGTCCCGGCCGCTGTGGGAGCTCTGGTTCATCGAGGGCGTCGAGGGCGGCCGGGTCGCCGTGCTGATGAAGATGCACCACGCCATCATCGACGGCGTCTCGGGAGCCGGGCTCGGTGAGATTCTGCTCGATATCACGCCCACCCCGCGGCCGCCGGCGGCCGAGCCGAGCAGGTCACTGGTCGGCGTCAAGGCACCCGGGATCGAATTGCAGGCCCTGGGCGGCCTGATCAACATCGGCATCAAGACGCCCTATCGCGTCGTGCGTTTCCTCGAGCAGACGGTGCGCCAGCAGGTTGCGGCGCTCGGCGTCGCCAACAAGCCGCCCGGCTACTTCGACGCACCGCACACGCGGTTCAACGGCCCGATCTCACCGCACCGGCGGGTCAGCAATTCCGGCGTGTCGCTGGAGCGCGTGAAGGCGGTCAAGGAAGCGTTCGGCGTGAAGGTGAACGACGTCGTGCTGGCGCTCGTCTCGAGTGCCATGCGCACGTATCTGGAGGACCGCGGCGAGCTGCCCGACAAGTCGCTCATCGCGCAGGTTCCGGTGTCCACCCGGACCGAGAGCTCCAGCGACCAGGTCGGCAATCAGGTGAGCGCGATGTCGGTGTCCCTGGCCTCCGACATCGTCGACCCCGCCGAACGCATCAAGGCCATCTACGCGAGCTCCCAGAGCGCCAAGGAGATGGCGAAAGCGCTTACCGCACACCAGATCATGGGCTTGACCGACACCACCCCACCCGGCCTGGTGGCCCTGGCCGCCCGGGCGTACACGGCGAGCAAGCTCGGCGGCACCCTCAAGCCGATGAACCTCGTCGTGTCCAACGTGCCCGGACCGCCCGTGCCGCTGTACATGGCCGGCGCCGTCCTCGAACAGATGATGCCGATGGGTCCCCTGGTGATGGACGTCGGGCTCAACGTCACCTGCTTCAGCTACCGCGACCGCATCGATTTCGGCTTCGTCACCACTCCCGAGATGGCCAACGACATCGACGCCATGGCCGACGCCATCGAGCCGGCGCTAGTGGAGCTCGAGATCGCGGCCGGGCTCGTCGAGCGCAGCTAGCCCGACGGGTCAGGCCTTCTGCGTCAGCCCGGCGTCGACGACCAGTTGCGTGCCGGTGATGTACCGGGCCTCATCGGACGCCAGGAACACCACCGCGTTGCTGATGTCCTCGGGCTCCACCCACGGCACCGGCAAGAGGTTGCGTGCGGCAAGGACTTCCGCGACGTCCTCGGCGGTCGGGTTCTCCAGATCGGGCCGGATGCGCTTGAAGGTCTCCGGGTTCAGCACCATCGGGGTGCCGACCGCGCCAGGGTGCACGGTGTTGACCCGAATCCGCTTGGGCCCCAGCTCGTTCGCCAGAGTGCGGGCCAGACCCACCACCGCATGCTTGGTGGACGTGTACCCCGCGGTGTTCGCGGTGCCGCGAAGTCCGTTGGTGGAACTGATGATCACCACGGATCCGCCGGCCGGGCCGAAATGCGGGATCGCGGCCTTGACGGTGTGCCACACCCCGGTCAGGTTGACGCCGATGACGCGCTGCCAGTCCTCGGCGGTCACTTCCCACGACGGCGCCGACGCCGAATGGATGCCGGCGTTGGCGACCACGACATCCAGCCGGCCGAACTCCCAGGCCCCTTCGTCGACCGCGGCCTGCACCTCGTCGAACGACGACACGTCGGCCACAGCCGTGAAACAGCGCTGACCGCGCTGCTTCACGGCGTCGGCGAGGTCGGCCAAATCGGCTGCCGCACCGGCGACGTCGAGAGCGATGATGTCGGCGCCCTCGTCGGCGAACCGCTCGCAGTGGGTCCGGCCGGTGCCGCGGGCGGCACCGGTGACGAGGGCGACCTTGTTCAGCAGCCCCGACATCAGCCGGCCTTGGTCAGTTCGAATCCCTTGTACCCCGCGGCCGCAACCTCGGCGCAGATGTCGTTGTAGGCGGCGAAGCCGCCGATGAACAACATGAAAACCCGTGGCTTACCGGGCACATTCGCGCCCATGTACCAGGAGTTCGCCTTCGGGAACAGCGTCTGGTCGGCGCGGCGCACCAGTTCGGCGCCCCATTCGTCGACCGCGTCCGTGGTGGCCTCGATGGCCGCATAGCCGTTCTTGCCGACATACTCGATCGCGTCGGCGATCCAGTTCACGTGCGCTTCGGCGTGCAGCACCATGTTGGCCAGCACGGCCGGCGCGCCGGGTCCGTTCACCAGGAACATGTTCGGGAAGCCGTCGACCCCCAGGCCCAGGTAGGTGCGCGGCCCGTCGACCCAGTTCTGCTTGAGCTTCTCACCACCGCGGCCGGTGATGTCGATACGCCCCAGCGCGCCGGTGAGCGCGTCGAACCCGGTGGCGAAGATGATGGCGTCCAGGTCGAACCGGGCCTCGGTGGTCGTGATGCCGGTGGCGTCGATCTGCTCGATCGGCGTCTTCTTCACGCTGACCAGCTTCACGTGCGGCTGGTTGAACGTCTGGAAGTAGTTGGTATCGGTGCAGATTCGCTTGGCGCCGATCGGGTGGTCGTTCGGGATCAGCATGTCGGCGACCTCGGGGTCGTCGATCACCGCGCGGACCTTCTCGTCGTAGAACTTCTTGGTCTCGGCGTTGGCCACCGGGTCGACCATCTGGTCCAGGAAGGTCTTGCTGAACAGCACACCGCCCAGCTGCCAACGCTTTTCGAACTCTGCGCGGCGCTCCTCCGCCGACAGCTCCATGGTGCGCTTGGGGTGCGCCATGTGCGGCGAACCGCCGCCGCTGCGCCACGACAGCGCGCGACGCTCGTCGTAGTTGGCCTTGACCTCGGCTTCGCGTTCGGGCGTCAGCGGCTCGTTACCGGCCGGCACGGAGAAGTTCGGAGTGCGTTGGAAGACAACGAGTTCGGCAGCTTGAGCGGCCACGATCGGCGTGGTCTGGATGCCCGACGAACCGGTGCCGATGAGGCCGACGCGCTTGCCGGTGAAGTCGACGCCCTCGTGCGGCCAGTTCGCGGTGTGGTAGGTCTCGCCCGCGAAGGTCTCGACGCCCGGGATGTCCGGCAGCAGCGGATCGGACAGCGCGCCGGTGGCCATGACGCAGAACTGCGCGTCCACCGTCTCACCGGTGTCGGTGGTGACGGTCCAGCGCAGCGTCTCTTCGTTCAAGGTCGCCGACACCACGCGGGTGTTCAGCCGGATGTCGCGGCGCAGATCGAACCGGTCGGCGACATGGTTGATGTACGTGAGGATTTCGGCCTGGGTGGCGTACTTCTCGGTCCAGGTCCACTCCTGCTGCAGATCCTTGTCGAACGAGTAGCAGTAGTCGATGCTCTCCACGTCGCACCGGGCACCGGGGTACCGGTTGTAGAACCACGTGCCGCCCACGTCCGAGGCCGCCTCGAACACCACGACCGAATGACCTTCCGACCGCAGCTTGTGCAGTGCGTAAAGACCGGCGAACCCGGCACCGACTACTACGACGTCAACCTGTTCTGCGCTGCTCATAGTGCGAAGTTAGCCGTCCGCCACACAACCCAGTACGAGGCGTCCCGGTGAACGGACGACCCGGCGGAGCGCGTCCCGGCCAGCGGGGTCCGCGGCGACCAGGAAGCGCCCGAATCGGCTTCGGGTGAAGGATTTCGCCCGCTGACCGGGAAGCGCCTCCCGGTGCGCTGCGGGTGCGGTAAACCATTGATTAGCCCATCACAGGAGTTAGGAAAACGACCATGACCCAGCGGGTTATCGACAGACTCGGTGACATCGCCGACCAGCTTCGCGAACAAGCCTGGGAGGCAGAGAAGTTGGGCCAGCTGCCCGACGAGACCGTGAAGCTGATGAAGGCGGCCGGCAACATCAAGCTGCTGCAGCCCAAGGAATATGACGGCCTGGAGGTGCACCCGCGCGAGTTCGCCGAGACCGTGATGGCGACTGCCGCGCTGGACCCGGCCGCCGGCTGGATCAACGGTGTCGTCGGTGTGCACCCGTACCAACTCGCTTATGCCGACCCGAAGGTCGCCGCTGAGATTTGGGGATCGGACACCGACACCTGGGTCGCCTCGCCGTACGCGCCGCAGGGCGTGGCCCGCCCCGTCGATGGTGGCTACATCTTCAACGGCCGCTGGCAGTTCAGCTCGGGCACCGACCACTGTGAGTGGATCTTCCTGGGCGCCATGCTCGGTGACGCCGAGGGCAAGCCCGTCATGCCGCCGCAGATGCTGCACATGATCCTGCCCCGCAGCGACTACGAGATCGTCCAGGACTCCTGGAACGTGGTGGGCCTGCGCGGCACCGGCTCCAAGGACGTCATCGTCAAGGACGCCTTCGTCCCCACCTACCGCACCATGGACGCCACCAAGGTGATGGACGGCCGGGCGCAGATCGAGGCCGGCATGACCTCGCCGCTGTACCTGATGCCGTGGTCGACCATGTTCCCGCTGGGCATCTCGTCGGCCGTCATCGGCATCGCCGAAGGCGCCCTGGCCGCCGCGCTCGACTACCAGCGCGAGCGCGTCAACTCCAGTGGCGTGGCCATCAAGGACGACCCGTACGTCATGTACGCCATCGGCGAGGCCGCCGCCGACATCAACGCCGCCCGCCAGGAGCTGCTGGCCAACGTCGACCGGATCTACGACATGGTCGCCGCCGGCAAGGAGGTGTCCTTCGAGGACCGCGCCGCCGGCCGGCGCACCCAGATCCGGTCGGTGTGGCGCGCGGTGTCCGCGGTCGACGAGATCTTCGCCCGCTGCGGCGGCAACGCGACCCGCATGGACAAGCCGCTGCAGCGCTACTGGCGTGACGCACACGTCGGCCAGGCCCACGCCATCCACGTCCCCGGCACCACCTACCACGCGTCGGCACTCAGCAGCCTGGGTGTGGATCCGCAGGGCCCGCTGCGAGGCATGATCTGACGTGAGTGACCTGAAGAGCCTGGGCTATGTGAAGGTCCAGACCGCCGACATCGAACGCTGGCGCCAATTCGCCTTCGAAGTACTGGGTTTCGCGAAGGGCAGCGGTCCCGATCCCGACGCGCTGTACCTGCGGATGGACGAGCGCACCGCGCGCATCATCGTGGTGCCGGGCGATGCCGACCGCATCGTCACCGTGGGCTGGGAGGTCCGCGACGGCGCCGCTCTGCGCCGGGTGCAGGCCACCCTCGACGGCGCCGGTGTGCCGTGGAAGCAGCTGTCGCTGGACGAGGCCGACGCCCGTCGCGTCGACGAGGTCATCGCCTTCGTCGACCCGGCCGGCAACGATGTCGAGGTGTTCCACGGCGCGGTGCTGGACCACAGCCCCGTCGTCACGCCGTTCGGCGCCCGCTTCGTCACCGAGGGTCTGGGCCTCGGCCACGTGGTGCTGCCGGCGCAGGACGCCAAGGGCCTGTTCACGTTCTACACCGAGGTGCTGGGCTTCCTGCCCCGCGGCGCCTTCCGGGTGCCCGCTCCCCCGGAGTTCGGCCCCCTGCGCGTGCAGTTCCTGGGCATCAACGAGCGGCACCACAGCCTCGCGATCTGCCCGGCCGCGACGCTGCGCGACCCGAAGCTGATCCACCTCATGGTCGAGGTCGACACGCTCGACGCCGTCGGGCAGGCGCTCGACCGCGTGAACCGCGACGGCTTCCAGCTTTCCTCCACGCTGGGCCGGCACACCAACGACAAGATGGTGTCGTTCTACGTGCGTTCACCCGGCGACTGGGACATCGAGTTCGGCACCGAGGGCATGAAGGTCGACGAACGGTACTACACCGCAGAGGAAATCACCGCCGACAGCTACTGGGGCCATGAGTGGATGGGCGTGCCGCCGCGGGCGATGCTGCCATGAGCGCCGATCTCAAACCGGTCCCGGCATCGTCGATCACCGCGTGGGATGACGAGGCCGACGTCGTGGTCGTCGGCTACGGCATCGCCGGCGCGGCCGCGGCCGTGGCGGCCTCGGCTGCGGGCGCCGATGTCCTGGTCGTCGAACGCACCGGCGGCTGGGGCGGCGCCGCCGCCATGGCCGGTGGATTCATCTACCTCGGCGGTGGCACCGATCTCCAAAAGGCCTGCGGTTTTGACGATTCCGTGGAGAACATGGCCACCTTCCTGAAGGTGGCCATGGGTCCCGGCGCGGACACCGAACGGATCGACGACTACTGCGCCGGCAGTGTCGCCCACTACGACTGGCTCGTGAGCTGCGGCGTGCCGTTCAAGCCGGTGTTCTGGGGTGAACCGGGCTGGGAGCCACCGAGCGACGAGGGCCTGATGTTCACGGGCGGCGAAAACGCCTTCCCGTACAACACCATTGCCTCCCCCGCGCCGCGCGGTCACGTGCCGCAGATGACCGACAAGGTCGCCGGTGAGCGCAGTGGCGGCTACATGTTGATGAAGCCGCTCGTGGAAACCGCCACCGCGCAGGGCGTCCGGTCGGTGTACGACACCGAGGTGCAGTCATTGATCACCGAGGCCGACGGCCGAGTGGTGGGCATCGTCGCGCGCCGGTACAGCGACACTGTGGCGATCAAGGCGCGCCGCGGCGTGGTGCTGGCCTCGGGCAGCTTCGCCTACAGCGACGCGATGGTCGCCCAGTACGCACCCCGCATCGCGGGCCGCCCTGCGGCGAGCATCGAGCAGCACGACGGCCGGGCGATCCGGATGGCACAGGCGCTCGGCGCCGACCTGGCACACATGGACGCCACCGAGGTGGCGTTCTTCTGCGACCCGCAGCAGTTGGTCCGCGGCATCCTGGTCAACGGCCTGGGCCAGCGCTACATCGCCGAGGACACCTACGCGGGGCGCATCGGCCAGCAGACGCTGTACTACCAGGACAACACGGCGTACCTGATCATCGACGGTGACGCCATGGAAGAGGCCATGGCCGCCACCTCGGCGACAGCGTTCCTGCGCCGCCCGGCAACGTGGGTGTGCGAGACGGTCGCCGAGCTCGAAGCCGAGATCGGCCTGCCCGCCGGCGTGCTGCAGCACACCGTGGCCTATTACAACGAGCACGCCGCGAACGGCGCGGACCCGCTGCTGCACAAGAAGCCGCAGTGGCTGCGCCCGATCGGGTCGCCGGTCGGTGCGATCGACCTGCGTAACAGCACCGGCGGGTTCACCCTCGGCGGCCTGCTGACCACGTTGGACGGCCGCGTACTGCACGTCGGCGGTGAGCCGATTCCGGGGCTGTTCGCGGCCGGCCGGTGCTCAGCGGGCCTGTCTGCCTGGGGTTATGCCAGCGGGGTGTCGCTGGGCGACGGCAGCTTCTACGGGCGCCGCGCCGGGAGGTCCGCGGCGCAGAACTGAGCCCGCCCGGCGTGTCGCCACCCCGCGTGTCGCCGCCGGAATGACCACGAGCTCGTGTCCCAAATCTGGGCCATGAGCTGCAAAATTGATACACGAGGCGTCCCTTGCCAACCCGGCTCGGGGCGCCTCGTCGTGCATATATTCTGCCGCGCTCCGACGAAATGTGTGACAAGCCCCACCGCCGTGTGATACAAACAGGCATATTCCTAATAGGAATATCGACACGGAGCAACGGAGCTTGGAGGCCGACATGACAGCAACAGTCGAATCCACCACCCCCAGCGCGGTCATCGACCGGGTATCGCTGGTCCTCGACGCGTTCGACGGCCCCGGCCGCCTGACCCTGGCGCAGATCGTGCGCCGCACGGGCCTGCCCCGTTCCTCCGCGCACCGGATGCTGGAGCGTCTGGTGCAGCTGCGCTGGCTGCGCCGCAACGGCCGGGACTACGAACTCGGGATGCGTCTGGTGGAGCTCGGCTCGCTGGCCGTGCATCAGGACCGCATGCACCGCGCCGCCGGCCCGCTGTTGCACGAGCTGCACCGCGCCACCGGGCTCGTCGTGCACCTCGCCGTGCTCGACGGCGGTGACGTCGTCTACCTGGAGAAGGTCGGCAACGGCATGATGACGGTGCTGCCGTCGCGGGTGGGCGGCCGCCAGCCGGCGCACTGTACCGCCGTCGGCAAGGCCATCCTGGCCTACAACCAGGACGCCGAGGTCGACCTCATGAGCCGCAAGACCAAGTATTCGATCGCCAACCGCGCCCAGCTCGCCACCGAACTGGCCAAGGTCCGCGCCCACGGCGTCGCCTTCGAGCGCGAGGAGTCGGTGCCCGGATTCGGTTGTGTCGCAGCGCCGATCGGCCGCCAGGGTGAGGCCGTCGCCGCCGTCTCGGTGTGTGGTCCAATGAACCGCATGGCCTTCGAACAGCTGACCGCGCCGGTGCGCATGACCGCCATGGGCATCTGGCGCAACGCCGAGGATTCCCGGGTCGCGCCGACGCTGCAGCCGATGCGGCCGCTGCGCATGGGCCCGGCGTTGCAGTACGCATGAGCCGCCAGCGAGTAGCGCTAGCGGATCGCGCATGAGCCTGGACCCCCAGATCGCCGGCCTCCTCGAGGCACTCAACAGCGGCTTCCCCGACCTGCCGAACATGACCGGGGCGCAGGCGCGCGCCGCCATTCGCGCGCGATTCGTCGCACCTGCCGAACCCGAAGCGGTCGCCTCCGTCACCAACACGGAGGTCGACGGCATCGGGGTCCGGGTCTACCGCCCCGCGGCCGACGGCCCGCTTCCGATCTTCGTCTTCGCACACGGCGGCGGCTTCGTCTTCTGCGATCTGGATTCGCACGACGGCCTCTGCCGCAGCTTCGCGAATTCGATTCCCGCCGTGGTCGTTTCGGTCGACTACCGGCTGGCACCCGAACATCGGTGGCCGGCCGCCGCCGAAGACGTCTACGCCGTCACCCAGTGGGCCGCCGCCCATGCCCACGAACTCGGCGGCGACCCGGCGAAGCTCGTCGTCGGCGGCGACAGCGCCGGCGGCAACCTCGCCGCCGTCACCGCGCTCATGACCCGCGACCGCGGCGGTGCGCCGCTGGCCGCGCAGGTACTGCTGTACCCGGTGCTGACCGCCGATTTCACCTACGGCTCCTACCACGAGTTCCGCACCGGCTACTACAACACCACGGCCGCCATGCAGTGGTACTGGGACCAGTACGTGCCCAACACCACCGACCGCGAAAACCCTTATGCGGCACCGTTGTCCGCATCCGTCGAGGACGTAGCCCCGGCCGTGCTCGTCGTCACGGGCTACGACCCGATGCGGGATGAGGCCCTCGCCTACGCCGAAGCGCTGCGCGAGGCCGAGGTACCGGTGACCGAGCTGTACTACGGGGCCATCCACGGTTTCCTGACCATGCCGGTGCTCGACATCGCGCACCGGGCCCGTCGTGACGTGGCCGACGCACTGACCAAGTTGCTCGCCGACTAGTCGGCGCTTCCCCAACCAATCGAGGAGATCATCATCGGCACCTACGCTGTGACCGGTTCGGCATCGGGCATGGGATACCAGGCGGCGAAGCAGTTGCGCGATCAGGGCCATACGGTGATCGGCGTCGACCTCAAGGACGCCGATGTCATCGCGGACCTGTCGACCGCCGACGGCCGGCGTACCGCCGCCACGCGGGTGCTCGAACTGTCCGAAGGCACGCTCGACGGTGCCGTACTGGCCGCCGGGATCGGGCCCGGTGCCGGCGCCGACCGCGCACGCCTGATCGCCCAGATCAACTACCTCGGCACCGTCGACCTGCTGACGGCCTGGCGGCCCGCACTGGCGGCCGCCGGTAACGCGAAAGTCGTTGCACTGGGCAGCAACTCCAGCACGACGGTGCCCGCGGTACCCCGCCGCGCCATCCGCGCACTGGTGGCCGGCGACGCCGAGCGGGCAGCCCGCGCCGTGCGGTTCTTCGGCGGCGGCGCCTCCGCGCTCATGTACGCCGCGTCCAAGATCGCCGTGGCCCGCTGGGTCCGGCAGACCGCGGTGACGGCCGACTGGGCCGGCCGCGGCATCCGGCTGAATGTACTGGCGCCCGGGGCCATCATGACGCCGCTGCTGCAGGCGCAGCTCGATTCGCCGCGCGAGGGCAAGGCCGTCCGCGCCTTCCCGATCCCGACCGGCAACTTCGGCGATCCCGTGCACCTCGCCAACTGGATCGTCTTCATGCTGTCGGACTCCGCCGACTTCCTCTGCGGCAGTGTCATTTTCGTCGACGGCGGCACCGATGCCTACTTCCGGCCCGACGGCTGGCCCAAAGGTGTGCCGCTGCGCGGCATTCCGCGGTATGTGTGGCGGCATCGCCGCTTCGCCAAGACCCGCTGACCGCCCACCGGCCTACCCCTGGGCGCGGATTGCCTTGGGGCTCATGCCGTAACGGCGCTTGATCGCGGTGCTCAGCGCGAAGGCGGTGCCGTAGCCCACGCGGCCGGCGACGGCTTCGATGGTGGCATCGGAACCGCGCAGCAGGTCGACGGCCAGCGCCAGGCGAATCTCGGTGAGGAGCGCCATCGGCGGCTCGCCGACGAGTTGGGTGAACCGCCGCGCCAGGGCCGCCCGGGACAGCCCGACCTCGGCGGCCAGCGACCCCACGGTCCAGGGATGTGCCGGATTGTTCTCGATGAGCCGAAGTGCCGTGCCCACCTGAGGATCTCGATACGCGCGATACCAGGCCGGTGCCTCGGCACGGGAGAACCAGCTGCGCAGAGCGGCGATCGTGAGCAGATCGAGCATCCGGTCGAGCACCGCGCCCTGGGCCGGCTCATCGCGCGCCATCTCGTCGAGCAGCAGATCGACCAGCATGGTGTTGACCTCGCCCCGCCGGATCACCACCAGCGGTGGCAGCGCGGTCAGCAGCCTGCGGCAGACCGCACCCACTTCTTCGTAGGCGCCGGTGATCAACAGGGTCTGCGCGTCAGGTCGGGTGCCCCAGCTCCGGATCCCCAGACTCAGTGCCTCACACAGTGGTTCACCATCGATGGTCGTGGTGACCTGCCCCGGGTGCACGACGACTTCGGGCGCGGTCGCCGCGTCATCGGCGACGGTGTAGCAGTCGGGCCCGCGGCAGATCGCGATGTCGCCCGCTTCGAGTCGCCGGCCGACGGCACCATCCGGGATGACGGTCGCCGACCCGCGGGCGACCACCACGATGGTGAGCGGCGCGCGGTCCTGCACGCGCAGCGACCACGGCGGGTCGAGCAATACCGTCAGCTCATGACATTCACCAAGCTCCCCCAGCCGCTCGGCACGACGGCGCTCATCGTCGCGCTGTTGTCCTCCGGGCTGCTCGCGGGCCTCTACTACGCATACGCGGTGTCGGTGCTGCCCGCACTCGGCGCGTTCGACGACCGGACCTTCATCGACGTCATGAACAAGATCAACGTCGTCATCGTCAATCCGCCGTTCCTGCTGACCTTCCTCGGGTCGGTCGGCTTCACCGCGCTGGCCGGGGCGTTCTACGTCAAGCCCGGCGCCCGTCCGGTGCTGATCTGGATCGGTATCGGCCTGGCCCTCAACCTCGCCAGTCTCGCCGTCACATCGGTGGTCAACGTGCCGCTCAACGACAAGCTCACCACCGCGGCCGGCTCGACCAGTGCCGCCGATCTCGCGTCACTGCGCCAGCAGTTCGAGTCGTCGTGGGTGCGCTGGAACATTATCCGCGCAGTGGCCAACACCGCGGCCACCGCCGTCCTGGGTTGGGCGCTCGCCGTGCCGGTCCGCGGTTGACGCGGGATTAACGCACGGTGACCACAACCATGGGCCGGCGCGCCGAACTGCGGCATCGTCGCGTCAGTGGTGAGTTCAGAGATCAAGGCCAGTGATGCGCAGCTGGCGAAAGGCCTGCGGCGCAGGCATTTGAACCTGATCGCCCTCGGCGGAGTGATCGGCGCGGGGCTCTTCGTCGGCAGCGGCGTCGTGATCGGCAGCGCCGGACCCGCCGCCATCGTGTCGTTCCTGATCGCCGGCATCATCACCCTGCTGATCATGCGGATGCTCGCCGAGATGGCGGTGGCGCAACCGGTGGTCGGCTCGTTCTACGTCTACGCCCGGCAGGCGCTCGGGCGCCGTGGCGGTTTCGTCACCGGCTGGATGTACTGGTACTTCTTCGTCATCGTGGTCGCGGTCGAAGCCGTTGCGGGCGGCCGCATCCTGCATCTCTGGCTGCCCGCGGTGCCGTTGTGGGTGCTCAGCCTCGGCCTGATGCTGGCCCTCACCGCAAGCAACCTGGTCTCGGCGCGCTCGTTCGGCGAGTTCGAATACTGGTTCTCGTCGGTGAAAGTCATTGCCATCGTGGTGTTCCTGGGCATGGGCGCGCTGTGGATCACCGGACTGTGGCCGCACTCCACACCCGGCCTGGCCAACCTGATCGACCACGGCGGCTTCGCGCCGCTGGGCTGGGGCGCGGTCCTGGCAGCCGTCGTACCGTGCGTCGCGTTCTACACGGGCGCCGAGATCGTCACCATCGCCGCCGCCGAATCCGACGAACCCGAGCGGGCGGTGACGCGGGCGATGAAGTCGATCGTCTTCCGCATCATCGGGTTCTACGTCGGCTCGATCCTCGTGGTGGTGGCCATCCAGCCCTGGAACACCAAGAGCGTCAGCATCAGTCCCTACGCCTCGGTGCTCACCGTTCTGGGCATCCCGGGCGTCGCGACGATCATGAACTTCATCGTGCTCACTGCGGTACTGTCCTGCCTCAACTCCGCGCTGTACACGACGTCGCGAATGCTGTTCGCGCTCACCACCTCTGGTGACGCGCCTCGGTTCTTCACCAAGCTGTCCCCGAGCGGCGTCCCGCGCCGTGCGATCCTGCTGGGCACCGCCGTCGGCTACGCATCGGTCGCCGCGACCTACGTGTGGGGCGACGTGGTGTTCAACTTCCTGATCAACTCCTACGGCGCCGTCGCCCTGTTCGTCTACCTGATCATCGCGATATCGCAGGTCGTCCTGCGCCGCCGCATCGAGCGGACGCGGCCCGGCACGTTGAAGCTGACGATGTGGCTGTTCCCGTGGCTGAGCTACGCCACCATCGCGCTCATGGCGACCGTCATCCTGGCGATGGCGTTCCTCCCCGACACCCGCTCGCAGTTCCTGATGAGCGGTGTCACCCTGGCCGTCATCCTCGTTTCGTTCGAGGTGGTCCGCCGGCGCAACTCACCTGACGCCGAACCCGCGACCCCGGCGCCGACGAGCGTCGACAGTCGTGTTCCCGCCGACGCGGTCGAGAACTGACCCGGATCACTGCCCTGCCGCCAGGATGCTGATCGCGATGTCGGTGGCCGGGCCGATGACGGTCTCGATGTCCAGGTCGTCTTCGGCGGTCTGCGCGGCGAGCTCGCGCACGCCGGCCAGCAGCATCACGGCCTGGGGCCTGGTGATGGGCGGCAGCCCGGCCCGCTGAAATCCCGGGTTGGCGGCGAGTTCGCCGAGCAGCGCGGCGAGTTCGGCGAAGTTTCGCCGCTGAATCGGGCGGGCGGCCGCGCCCAACGCGGGCAGGTCGCGGATCCAGCTCAGCGAAATCGCCGGGCGCGCCGTGAGATGCGCGATGTAGGCCGTGAACATCTGCCGAATCTGATTGTGCCAGTGCGCGTCTGAATCGACGGCCGCCCGGATGTCGGCGACCAGATCGTCGGTCACCGAGGCCAGCAGGGCCAGGT
The DNA here is from genome assembly GCF_018326285.1 of Mycolicibacterium sp. TY81. Classification (NCBI taxonomy): domain Bacteria; kingdom Bacillati; phylum Actinomycetota; class Actinomycetes; order Mycobacteriales; family Mycobacteriaceae; genus Mycobacterium; species Mycolicibacterium sp. TY81. Next base: position 1,542,641 of record NZ_AP023362.1, on the reverse strand, counting down.
AGCACTCCTGCTTGTTCGCGAAGTGCAGGTAGAAGGTGGTCTTGGAGGCCTGCGCCTTGCGCACGATGTCGACGACGGACGTCGCGGCGTAGCCGCGTTCGCCGATCAATGCCGCGAGCGCGTCGACGAATCGCTGTCGGGCGTCGTCGTCCTCCGTGTTGCGCATCCCAGTACGTTATCGTACTGTGCCCTGACGTGCGAGTACGACCTCGTACTCACAGACGGGGAAACCATGATTCGTGCGATTCGAAGCCGCAGACGCGGCACCGCCGCCCGGTTGGCATCGGCCGCGGCGCTGGCGCTGCTGGCCGTCGTCGGCGCACCGCCGGCACCGGCGTCCGCCGTGGCCATCACCCGGTGCCCGTGGCGCGCCACCACCGTCGCGAGTGGGTTGGGCTCCCTGGAAAACCTCGCGTTCGACAATGCGGGCACCATGCTCGTCTCACGCACCGTCGGCAGTTCCGGGCAGCTGTACCGCCTCACCCCCGACGGCAAGGGCAGCACCTTCGTACCGAATGTTGCTGCGCCGGGGAGCATCACCGTCGCCGACGGGGCGGCGTACTTCACCACCGGCAACAGCTTTCTCTCCGGAGTCTTCGGCGCGAAGGACGGCGGCATCGCCCGCGTGGATCTCGGCAGCGGCGTGCTGACGACGGTCGCGACCAAGCTCACCATGCCCAACGGCATGGTCCGGTTGCCCGACGGCTCGTTCGTCGTCTCCCGCAACATCGGCTGGACCACCGGGCTGACCAGGATCAGCGCCGACGGCACCCGCGAAAGCCGCCTCGCACCCTCGGTGACCATGGCCAATGGCCTGACATACGACACCGCCCACCACACCGTCATCGCCTCGATGGACCTGCAGCCCGTCAGCACCCTGGCCATCGTGGACGTCGCCGACCCCAGCCACATCCGCACCGTCAACCTGGGCCTGTTCGGGCTGTTCGGATTCCCCGATGACCTCACGGTCGGTCCGGACGGCCTCATCTACCTGGCGATGGACGGCGGCGACATCGTCCGCATCGATCCCGAACGCCACGCCGCGTGCATCCTGGCCTCTGGCATGTTCGGCAGTACCTCGGTGCGCTTCGGCGCGGGCCCGGGCTGGGACCCGCAGGCGCTGTACAGCACCGACCTCTTCGGCACCGTCCGCAAGCTGACGCCGACCGCGGGCTGAGAAGACATCCCGGTGACCGGACCACAGCCGTCCAGCCGGACACCGGTGCCGCAAGAATCCTTCGGCAACGAAAGGACTTGCAGCATGGATAGATTCAGCGACCGCCGGGTCATCGTGACCGGCGCCGGGTCCGGCATCGGACAGGCCACCGTGGCCCGCCTGCTCGACGAGGGCGGCACCATCGTCGCGTGCGACATCTCCGCCGAAGGCCTGGCCCGTACCAAGGAAGCCGCCGAAAAGGCCGGCACCGCAGCGCGTCTCACCACCACGGTGCTCGACATCTCGTCCGAAGCGGACGTCATCAAGGGCGTCGACGCCGCCATCGCCGACATGGGCGGCCTGGACGTGCTGGTCAACGTCGCCGCGATCGAGACGTGCTCACACACCCACGAGATCACGCTGGCCGACTGGAACCGCATCATCGCGGTCAACCTCACCGGCACCTTCCTCATGACCCGCCAGGCGCTGCCGGCGCTGCTGGCATCGGGGCGCGGTGTGGTCATCAACTTCACCTCGACCTCGGCGAGCTATGCCCACCCCTATATGGCGGCCTACTCCGCCAGCAAGGGTGGCATCCTGAGCTTCACCCACTCGCTGGCGCTCGAATACGCCAAGCAGGGACTGCGCGCGGTGAACATCCAGCCCGGCGGTGTCTCCACCCCGCTGGCCAACGGCACGTTCGCCAAGATGCCGGAAGGCACCGACTACGGGCTGTGGACCAAGCAGGTCCCGATGCTCAACACCGGCAACGACGCGAACCTGGGTGATCCCAGCGCGGTCGCCGCGGTGGTCGCCATGGCGGCTTCCGATGACGGCGCGTTCCTCACCGGCACCGAGATCCGGATCGACGGCGGCGCGCACTGCTGACGCGCCACGAACTTCCGCGGGTGCTCAGCGGACGACCACGTCGCTGGGCACCCGCGGATCACCAAGCATCGCCCGGTGCGACGGCGGCGTGCGCCCGTCGACATCGGTGATGCCGTAGCGCTGGGCTTCTTCCGCGGCGATCACGGTCTGCCCGCTGATGCCGTCCAGGTCCGGGTCCTGATACAGCGCGTTGATCACATGCCCGATGAACTCCGGGGTCTCGAAATTGCCGGCGGCCTTGGCCAGCGTCTCGGCGTCGAACGCCTGCTTGAACTTGTCGGTGAGCAGGATGCCCATCCAGATCGACAACGTCGACACCCCCGTGCCGTGGAAGTCGACGGCCATGTCGGCGGCCATCTTGTCCACGCCGGCCTTCTGCGCGCCGTAGGCCGGGCCGTGCATGTAACACACCCCGCCCGGCGACGACGTGAACGCGATCAGGCCACGGCCCTGTGCCACCAGCAGCGGGGCGGCGTGCCACGACGCCACATACGCCGACCGCAGACCGACGTCGAGCACGTCACCGAGGCCGATCGGCTTCTCCCAGAACGGCTTCGGGTCGACGAGGTTGTCGTGCACCACGGCGGCGTTGTTGACCAGCAGATCGAGCTGTCCGGCCTCGTCGGCCACCCGCGCGAACAACGCGGCCACGGCGTCGTCGTCGCGGTGATCCACCGGCACGGCGATACCGCCGTCGCCGGGATCGGTGACGGTACGGCCCGTCAGGTACACCGTCCACCCGTCGGCCACCAACGCCGCGGCAATACCCTTGCCGGCGCCCCGGCTGGCACCGGTGACGACCGCGACCCGCTTGTCTGAGCTCATGCGGCTATGGTGCCACGCCCAGTTCGTCCTCAACGACGTGCACGACACCGGCCGCCACCGCATCCGCGATGGACTCCTTCAACTGGCCGCACGCCAGGAAGATCCGGCCCGGCAGGCACTCGGCCCGCCGGCGCTCCTCGCACCGCGCAGCCGACTCGCGCGTCCACTGCACGCTGGTCTGCTGCCAGCTGCCCTTGCGCGCCAACACCTCTGCGCCACAGGCACGGCAGGCCACCGGCACCATCGGCATGTCGGCCAGCCGGATGTCGGGCCGCGCGGTCATCAGACCGACTCCGCGGCCCGTGCTGCTGCGATGTTGGCTTCCATCTCCTTGGTCCACGCCTCACGCGGGACGGTGGTGTCCAATTCGTATTCGAAACGGTCGGTCATCTCCGGCACCACATCCGCGACGTCGACGTAGAACTGCTCGTACCACCGGCGCAGCTGGTAGACCGGGCCGTCCTCCTCGACCAGGAGCGGATTGTCGATGCGCGCCTTGTTCTTCCAGATCTGCACGTCCTGCTCGAAGCCCTGCTTCACCCAGTCACCGAGCGCGTGCGCCGTCGCCACAGCCGCCTCCTCGGGCAGGCCCGCCATCTTCTTCACGATGATTCCGTACTGCAGCACAAAGGAATTCGAGTCGATCGGGTAATGGCAGTTGATCAGGATGGTCTTGTGGTCGGCGTCCGGGTAGTGGTACGTCAGGTCATCGATCATGAAGGACGGCCCGTAGTACGACGCCACCGACGTCGAGCCGAGCATCTTCGCACCTTCGGTGCCCTGCATGTCCTCGCGACCACCGCCGTTCATGTACTGCGTCGCGACCTGGCCCTCGAAGATGTTCTTGAAGTGCGACGGCACCGCGCCGTGGATGTAGAAGAAGTGCGCCATGTCGACGACGTTGTCGATGATCTCGCGGCAGTTGACGTTGACAACCGTTGTGTACCAATGCCAATCGGTCCACTCATCGCTGCCCGCCTGCTCGATGCGCGGGATGTAGTTCTCCGCCGGCGGCGCGCTGCCCTCGGGGTCGTTCCAGATGAACAGCATCCCGTCCTGCTCGAGGGTCTCCCACTTCGCGGTACGTGCCAGCCGCGGGGTGCGCTTGGCGTACGGCACCAACTTGCATTTGCCGTCGCCGCCCCAGCGCCAGTCGTGGAACGGGCAGGCGATCTCATTGCCCTTGACGGTGCCCTGGCTCAGGTCACCACCCATGTGGCGGCAGTAGCTGTCCAGCACGTTGAGCCGGCCGTCCGCGCCACGGAACACGACGAGTTTCTGCCCGAAGGCCTTGATCGAGTGCGGTTTGCCGTCACCGAGGTCCTTGGTCAGGCCAAGGCAGTGCCAGCCACGGGCGAACCGGGTCGGCGCTTCACCGGCTTCGATCTGGCGAACATCGACATCCTCCACCGACATCTGATGACCATCCTCACATTGAAAACTGGGCTGCAGTTTGATGTTTCAGGTCTAACAGCAACGGGGTGCGCAATGCACGTGTTCTCCCGCTGGCAGGGACGCGCGAGGCCGGAAATCGGTCTGTCGCAATACGCTTGGCGGCCGTGACGACATCTGCCGCGGCCACGATTCCGGCCGGCCTCGACATCACCGACACCACCGTCGATCTGCTGGTGATCGGTTCCGGTACCGGCCTGGCCGCCGCGCTGAGCGGTCATGAATCGGGGCTGAACGTCCTGGTTGTCGAGAAGGCCTCCGACATCGGCGGGTCCACCGCCCGCTCGGGTGGCGCCCTGTGGCTGCCGACGACTCCCCTGCTGACCGACAAGGGCACCGCCGACACCGCCGACCGCGCCGCGACGTACCTCGACGCCGTCGTCGACGGCACCGCACCGGCGGCCCGCTCGGCGGGCTTCCTGCAGCACGTCAACGCGACCGTCGACATGCTGGGCCGCACCACCCCGATGCGGCTGTTCTGGGCCCGCGAGTACTCCGATTACCACCCCGAGCGACCGGGCGGCCGCGCCACCGGGCGCACCTGCGAATGCCGCCCGCTCGACGCCGGCGTGCTGGGCGCCTACCGGGACCGGCTGCGCGGCGGTGTCATGGAGGTCAAGGTCCCGATGCCGACGACCGGCGCGGACTACAAATGGATGAACCTGATGGCGCGGGTGCCGCGAAAAGGCTTGCCGCTCATCGCCAAACGGCTCGCGCAGGGCGTCGGCGGCAAGCTGCTGGGACGCGAGTACATCGCCGGTGGTCAGGCGCTGGCGGCCGGGCTGTTCGCCGGTGTACTGCGGGCCGGCATCCCGATCTGGACCGAGACGTCGCTGGTCCGGCTGACCGGCGACGGTCAGCGCGTCACCGGCGCGGTGCTGTCGCACGGCGGCGGTGAGGTCACCGTCACCGCCACACGCGGCGTGGTGCTGGCGGCCGGTGGCTTCGATCACGACATGGCGATGCGCCACAAGTACCAGTCCGATTCGCTCGGCGACCACGAGAGCCTCGGCGCCGATTCCAACACCGGTGAGGCCATCCGCGCGGCCACCGACCTCGGTGCCGCCACGGCGTTGATGGACCAGGCCTGGTGGTTCCCGGCCGTCGCGTCCGCGAACGGTCGCCCGCCCGCCGTGCTGCTGGCCGAGCGCTCGCTGCCCGGCTCACTCATCGTCGATCAGGACGGCAAGCGCTTCGCCAACGAGTCGACCGACTACATGTCGTTCGGCCAGCGCGTGCTCGAACTCGAGCGGGCCGGCACCCCCGTCGAGTCGATGTGGATCGTGTTCGACCAGAAGTATCGCAACAGCTACGTCTTCGCCGCCGGCTCGTTCCCGCGGATGCCGCTGCCCAAGTCCTGGTACCGGGCCGGTATCGCCGCCAAGGCCACCAACTTCGCCGATCTGGCGGCCCAGATGGGAGTCCCGGCCGCCGATTTCGAGCGGACCATGACGCGATTCAACGAGAGCGCGGCCGCCGGCATCGATCCCGATTTCGACCGTGGTCTGAGCGCCTACGACCGCTACTACGGTGATCCGACGGTGACGCCCAACCCGAACCTGCGCCCGCTGGTCAAGGGCCCGTTCTACGCAGTGAAGATGACGCTGAGCGACCTCGGCACCTGCGGTGGCGTGGTGGCCGACGAGCGCGGCCGGGTGCGCAGGGAGGACGGCGGCGTCATCGAAGGCCTGTACGCACTGGGGAACACCGCGGCCAACGCCTTCGGCGCCGTCTACCCGGGCGCGGGCGCGACCATCGCGCAGGGCCTGGTGTACGGCTACATCGCCGGACGGGATGCCGCCGGGAAGTTGTGAGAGCTCAGAGCCCGCCGAGGTCGTCGGGCACGTCGACGGCGTACGCCTGGAGCACCTCGAGCGGCACGACCTCGAGCGTCCGCTCGTGTGTGGAGGCGAGCACCACCGGTGCCGCGTAGCCGTCGTTGTGCGCGCGCAGCCAGTTCACCGCGGTCACGCACCAGCGGTCGCCGGGCGACAGGCCCGGGAAGCGGTACTCCGGCATCGGCGTGGACAGGTCGTTGCCTATCGAACGCTGGTGCGCCAGGAACTCGCCGGTCACGACGGCGCAGATGGTGTGCCGGCCGGCGTCCTCGGGCCCGGTCGAGCAGCAGCCGTCACGGTAGAAGCCCGTCAGCGGTTCGGTGCCACACGGTTCCAGCGGAGCACCGAGCACATTGCGATCTGCCACCGGTCAATCCTTCCTTACCTTGCTCGCGGTGAAAAGGCTTGCCCCGCACTCGATGTCCGCACCGGAAGTGACCGCGGCCGACAAGGTAACGTTCTCCGGCACACGTTCGTCCATCACCACCACGGCGACAATGGGATTGAGCCCCCTGGCCTCGACCGCGGGCACGTCGTAGCCGATGACGACCTGCCCCGCGGTGACGTCGTCACCCTGACTGACATGAGCCGTGAAACCGTCACCGTTGAGCCTGACGGTGTCCAGGCCGAGGTGCACGAGAACGCCCACGTTGTCCGCGGTCAGGACGACGTAGGCGTGCGGCATGAGTTTCAGGAGTCTGCCGGTGACGGGGGCGACGGCCTCGATCACGCCGCGCGGCGGGTCGATCGCGGCGCCGTAGCCGACCATGCCCGCCGAGAACACGGGGTCCGGGACGTCCTCGAGCCGAACCGCGCGCCCGGCGACCGGGGCGAGAACTGACGTCTGACTCACTGGCGCATCTCCTCTGTTCGTGCGCTCCCACAATACGAGCGCCGCCGAACGAGCTCTCACGGACGCATGTTCTCGTCTAAGCTGCCGCAAAGCTCTCGCGCCGAGTGGCGTTTCTGCGGCAGAGAAGGGTCTCGCACATGAACGGCACAGCGAAAATCTCAGGTGCACAGGAAAAGTCGGACCTGCGCATCCCCGGCTTCGCTCAACTGCAACGGCTCGGCAAGAGTCTCATGCTGCCGATCGCCGTGCTGCCCGCGGCGGGAATCCTGCTCCGGCTGGGCCAGGACGACCTGCTGGGCAAGATCAAGGCCCCCGTCATCGGGCCGTTCGTCCACGCGATGAGCGCTGCCGGCGACGCACTGTTCACCAACCTCCCACTGCTGTTCGCCGTCGGCGTGGCCATCGGGTTCGCCAGGAAGGCCGACGGCTCGACAGCGCTGGCCGCCGTCGTCGGCTACCTCGTGGTGCAGTCGGTGTTCAAGACCATGTCGCCCGTCGTGCTGGCCGGCGAGGTCGACAAGGCAGGCGCCCAGGCCCAGATCAACTACAGCGTGTTCGCGGGAATCGTGGTCGGCCTGCTCACCGCGTGGCTCTTCGACCGCTACCACACCATCCAATTACCCGCGTACCTCGGGTTTTTCGGGGGCAGGCGGTTCGTCCCCATCGTGGTGTCGATCGCCTGCCTGTTCCTCGCGTTCGCGATGAGCTACTGCTATCCGCTGTTCGACGCGGGCCTGACCGGCCTGGGCAGGTTCATCGGCGGTTCTGGGGCCTTCGGCGCCTTCGTCTACGGATTCGCCAACCGCATGCTGATCCCCCTGGGCCTGCACCACATCCCGAATTCCTACGTGTGGTTCCTCTACGGTGACTACCAGACTCCCGACGGCCACGTCGTCACGGGTGAACTCACACGCTTCGCCTCGGGCGACCCGACCGCGGGCATCCTCACATCGGGGTTCTACCCGGTGCTCATGTTCGGATTGCCGGCCGCCGCCCTGGCGATGATCCACGTTGCCGACAAGAAACAGCGGAAGGTCGCCGTCGGCATCCTGTCGGCCGCGGCGCTGACGGCGCTGCTGACCGGGGTCACCGAGCCGCTCGAATTCTCGTTCATGTTCGTGGCGTTCCCGCTGTACGTCATCCACGCCGTGCTGACCGGGCTGTCGTTGGCGATCGCGTACCTACTCGACATCCACCTCGGCTTCTCCTTCTCCGCGGGACTGGCCGACCTCCTCCTCTACGGCACCGCCCCGGCCGCGAAGAACATCCCGCTGCTCATCGGCATGGGTGTCGTCTTCTTCGTCGTCTACTACGTGCTGTTCCGGTTCGCCATCACGAAGTGGAATCTGCGGACCCCGGGCCGGGAGCCGGATACCGAATTCGAAGCCGAGGAGCAGGCGAATCTCGGCGAAGGCGCGGACTCGAGGCCGGAGCAGGTGATCGCGGCCTTCGGTGGGCGGGGCAACCTCGTCGCCGTCGACGCGTGCATCACGCGGCTGCGCATCGAGGTCGCCGACACGAGCAAGGTCGATCAGGACCGGCTGAAGAGTCTCGGCGCCGCGGGCGTCATCGAGGTCGGCAACAGTGTCCAAGCGGTTTTCGGCACCGACTCCGAAGCCCTCAAGAACGACATCGCCGCGATCCTCTAGACGTCGTGGCGGCCCTGAACCTCGCGCTCGACCTCACGCCACAGGCCCGGCATCGAACGCGGCATGCCCGCAACGCCTTTCGCCGCGGTCTGTAGCACCGCGTCGGCGTCGTCGATGTCCTTCATCAGTTCGAGCGCCAGTTCCCGCTCGGCGGCGTAGTACTTGGCCGCCCAGCGCAGCGCGATCACCGAATACGCCCACACCGGCTGGGCCTTGGCGCCGTCGGAGTCCTCGGCGGCCTGCCGCTCCATGGCCTCGCAGTAGGCGACGTGCTGCTCGAGCAGCTCCCGCAGCCGGGTCGGGTTGCTCAGGTGGCCGAACGTAACCCGCAGCAGCACACTGTGTTTGAGCACCGGCGGGTCGACGGGAGCGTTGTTGGTCCAGTCGGTCACGGCAGCCATGCCGGACTCGGTGATCTTGTACAGACGGCGCGTGCGCAGGCCTTCGTCCTGCTCGACGCGGGACTCGAGATAGCCAAGTCCCTCAAGCTTTTTCAGCTCGGTGTAGATCTGGCTGTACGACGGGCTCCAGTAGTAGAAACCGACGCTCCAGTCGATCCACTTCTTGATGTCGTAGCCGCTGAGTTCCTCTTCGTACGACAACATGCCCAGCAGCGTCCAACTCGTCGCCGCCAGCGACGGTTTGCTCTGCGGCTTGCTTGCCATCTGTTTAGCCTAACAATCTATTGCCGCAAAGGCCCCAGTCATGACCGCCTGTCGGGACAGTCATTTACCACCCGCCGGCGGGGCTACGGCGGCCACATACCGGCGTACCACCAGCTCTTCGGCCTTTTCGTCGGCCAATGGCCAGCACAGCAACGACAGCACGACCCGCACGATCCAGTCCGCGAGCAGCGGATCCGTGATGCCCGTCAGCTCGGCCGCCGCCTGTGAGAGCCGGGGCGAGTCGAAGTCGACGAGGGCTCCGGCACGCACCACACCCGAGGCCAGCGGGTCCGCCCGGACCACCCGCAGGGACGTCAGCACGGCCGCCGCGATCCGCTCGGGCCCGGTCTGCCCGGCCACCGCCTGTGCGATCTCCTGCCCGACCCGCATGACCGCACGCGCCAGCACCCCGTCGCGCAGCGCCTGTTTGCCGCCGACGTGCCGGTACACCGTGGCGCGCGAACAGCCCACGCTGGCGGCGACCTCGTCGATGTTCAACCGGTCCAGGCCTCGGGCCGCGGCGCTCGCGGCCGCGGCGGCATAGATGCGTTCGATGCCCGCGTCGCGGCGGTCGGCGCCGATCAGCCAATCCATCCGCCTGATACTAATCTATTGATTTGTCTCATAGCGAGACGAAATTTCTCAATCCGTCTGCATCACCGCAGCTCGCAGACCGTGCGTGAGACAGCCGAATTCCGGCCTTGACATGCCGTTACGCGAGCCCAAAACTCAAGGCGTGCAACTAGTTTCAGATCTGCTCAGCCCGTCCACGCTGGACGATCCGTATGACTGTTATGCGCAGCTCCGCCTGGCCGGTCCGGTACACCGCGTGCCCGGCACCGACTTCTATCTGGCCACCAACTGGGATGCCGTACAGGAAGCCGTCGGCCGCCCGGAGGACTTCTCCTCCAACCTGACCGCCACCCTGGTGAATGCCGGAGCGCAGACCGGGACGGTTCGGCCCGGAACCTTCGACATGGGAGCCGTCGACACCGCCGGACATGTCCTCGCCACCGGTGACGACCCGCGTCATGCGCACGAACGCAAACTGGTGCTACCGGCGTTGGTGGCCAAGAGGATTCGGGCCCTCGAGCCGGCGATCGCCGACATCGCCCGGCAGCTGTGGCACGACGCGGCGGCGGACGGCCGCATCGAGTGGATGTCCGCCATCGGCGACCGCCTGCCGATGACGTTGGTCGCCAGGCTCATCGGCCTGCCCGACGGCGATGTGCCGCAGCTGGTGCAGTGGGGCTACGGCAGCACCGAACTGCTCAGCGGCGTCTTCGACCTCGAGCACATCGGCACCGCGGTCGAGACATCGGCACAACTCGCCGGCTACCTGTACGCCAAATTCGCTGAAGCACAGGAGAATCCGGGCGACAACCTGCTGGGTGACCTCACCCGTGCGGTGGCCCAGAACACCGTCACGGCCGAGGTGGCGGTGCTGATGCTGCTGCAATTGGTCGGCGCCGGCGGCGAGTCCACCGCCGGGCTGATGGGCAACGCCGCGCGGCTCCTCGCCACCCACCCCGACGTCCAGGAACAGGTGCGCCGTGACCCGCAACTGGTCCCCGCGCTCCTGGAGGAGACGCTGCGACTGGAGTCGCCGTTTCGCAACCATCACCGGCACATCCGGCGGGACACCACGCTGGCGGGTGTTCCGCTGCCCAAAGACGGTCACCTGCTCCTGCTCTGGGGGTCGGCAAACCGCGACCCGGCGGCCTTCGACGACCCCGACCGGCTGCAACTGGGCCGGCCGAACCTGCGCAATCACCTGGCGTTCGGGAAGGGCCTGCATTTCTGCGTCGGCGCGGCGCTGGCCCGCACCGAGGCGCGCATCGGGATCACCACGCTGCTCGAGGCCACCAACTGGTTCGAACTCGCCGGCGCCGAATGGGTGCCGAGCCTCATGGTCCGCCGGCACCTACGACTGGAGCTGCGCTACCGCTGACCGTCGCCGGTGGCGCCGCCGGCGTCGTCCCGCACCATCCGCACCGACACATGCGGCAGCCGCTGCCCCGGCTTGCGGCTGAAGCTGTACTCCCACGACAGTCCACCCCACAGCTGCCAGCCACGGCGACGCGAGATCAGGCACAGTCCGGCCCCGACCGCGGTGCCCACCAGGACGCCGGTCTGCGCCAGCCCGAGGTTCCAGAACGCGGCCACCACCGCGCTGGCCGCGAGCGCGCTCGTCGCGTACAGCGTGTTGCCACCGAAAATCTGCGGTACCCGGTGCGTCGTGAGATCCCGCAATGCGCCGCCGCCGACCGCCGTGATGGTGCCCAGCAGCAGGGCCGGCACCCAGCCGAGCCCCAGCGCCAACGTCTTCTGCGCACCGGCGGTCGCCCAACAACCGAGGGCCAGCGCGTCCACGTAGGGAAACACCGCCTGCCAGCCGCGACCGCCGATCGGCATCAGGAACGCGATCGCCGCGCCGATCACCGCGCACAGCGCGTAGCGAAAGTCCGTGAGCGCCACCGGCGGTCCGTGCTGCAGCAGGGTGTCGCGGATGATGCCGCCGCCCAGCCCGGACAGCAGTGCCAGCGTCAGGAAACCGATCGGATCCATGCGCTCGTCGCGGGCGACGATGCCGCCCAGGATCGCGTTGGTCAGGACACCGGCCAGGTCGATGACGGCGAACAGCTCGCCGAGGGTCGGCACGGGCTATTCGGGCAGGCGCAGCTCGGGCTTCTCGACCTCTTCGATGTTGACATCTTTGAAGGTGATGACCCGGACCTGCTTGACGAACCGCGCCGGCCGGTACATGTCCCAGACCCAGGCGTCGGCCAGACGCAGCTCGAAGTAGACCTCTCCGTCGGCGTTGCGCGGGATCAGCTCGACGCTGTTGGCCAGATAGAACCGCCGCTCCGTCTCGACGACGTAACTGAACTGCCCGACGATGTCCTTGTACTCGCGGTACAGCGAGAGCTCCATCTCGGTTTCATACTTCTCGAGATCCTCGGCACTCATCGGCACAGACTCATCAGTTCAGCGGTCCTTCGGTTTACTCGGTGTTGCAGGGCCATGTCTTGTTCGGATCGGCGGCCGGTTCCCATTTTCCCCTACCCGGATCGGCAGCGCTGCCCTATCGCCGGGTTGGCAGCGAGCTTGCGCACATTGGCGAACGAGAATCTGTGTTCGGGGCAGGGTCCCAGTTCGGCCAGCGCCGCGGTGTGGGCAGCGGTGCTGTACCCCTTGTGTACCGCAAACCCGTAGCCCGGGTGCACGGTGTCCATCTCGACCATCAGGCGGTCGCGGCTCACCTTGGCCAGCACGCTGGCGGCGGCGATACAGGCCGCCGCGGCGTCCCCGCTGACCACCGGCAGCGACGGCACCGACAGGCCCGGCACCCGGAACCCGTCGGAGAGCACGTAGCCCGGCCGCACGGACAGGCCCGCGACCGCGCGGCGCATGCCCTCGATGTTGGCGATGTGCACCCCGCGCCGGTCGACCTCGACCGACGGGATGAACACCACGTGGTACGCGAGCGCGTAACGCCGGATCAACGGGAACAGCCGTTCCCGTTCGGCTTCGTTCAGCTTCTTCGAATCATCAAGGGCGGCCAGGCTTTCCAGCCGATTCGGGCCCAGCACACAGGCCGCCACGACGAGCGGGCCGGCGCAGGCCCCACGGCCGACCTCGTCGACCCCGGCCACCGGGCCGAGGCCACCGCGGTACAGCGCCGACTCCAGCGTGCGCAGGCCCGCGGACTTGCGGATCACCGTGCGAGGCGGCCAAACGGACACCGAAGAACCTTATTGACCGGTCTGCGGATTGACCGTGACGACACCACCCCAGCGCGACGGCGGCCACGCGATGAACCGGGCCTTGCCGATCACGTTGGCGACGGGCACGGTACCCGCGGTCGGGTCACCGGTGCACATCAGCGCGTTGATGGCGTCCGCCGGTGTGTTCGTGCAGTGCGCGCGCGAGTCCGCCGAGTGGGTGCGGTTGTCGCCCATCACCCAGAGCCGACCGTCCGGCACCTTCACCGGGCCGAACTCGTTGCCCAGGCACGGATCTGTCGCCGGGTCGACCATCATGGTCGCCGGGTCCAGGTACGGCTCCTTGAGCTTCTTGCCGTCGACCGTCAGTCCCGTCGAGTTGCGGCACTGCACGGTCTGACCACCCACGGCGATGACGCGCTTCACCAGATCGTTCTCATCGGGCGGCACGAAGCCGACGACCGAGAGCGCATTCTGAATCCAGCGCATCGTCGGATTGTCCGAACGGATCGACTTGTAGCTGATGTTCCAGTTCGGCGGGCCCTTGAAGACCACCACGTCGCCCGGCTCCGGCGAGCTGAACCGGTAGGTCAGCTTGTCCACCATGATGCGGTCGCCGACGCAGCCGCTGCAGCCGTGCAGCGTGGGCTCCATGGATTCCGACGGAATCAGGTACGGCCGCGCGACGAACGTCAGCACGAGGTAATACAGCAGCACCGCAGTGACGACGAGGACGACGCCCTCACGCAGCGCGGCCAGCTTCGACTTCGGCTTCTCGTCGGCATCTTCGGCCTTGCGGGCCTCGTCTGCCTTGACCGAGTCGGCGGTCGCTGTCGTGTCGGCGTCGTCCGTCGCCGGACTGTCCGGAGTGGTGCTGTCTTCGCTTGGGCCGGTCACGGCACCAGGCTAATCAGCTCGGCGGAAGAGTCGCCGAACAAGCTCAGCGCTTTTCCTTGATCTTGGCCTTCTTGCCACGGAGCTCGCGCAGGTAGTACAGCTTGGCGCGACGGACGTCACCGCGGGTGACGACGTCGATGTGGTCGATGTTCGGCGAGTGCACCGGGAAGGTCCGCTCGACGCCGACGCCGTAGCTCTCCTTGCGGACGGTGAAGGTCTCACCGATGCCGCCACCCTGACGACGGATCACGACGCCCTTGAACACCTGGATGCGGTGCTTGTTGCCCTCGATGACCTTGACGTGCACATTGAGGGTGTCGCCGGGGTTGAAGGCCGGGATGTCGTCGCGCAGCGACGCCTGGTCGACGAAGTCCAGCGTTTTCATCGGTGACACTTCCTTGCTAACTCGCGGGCTACAGCCGCCGGACACCATGCGGCGCGACGGAAAAGCCATTCTCTTTACGGACGTTGGTCGGATGCCGTAGCGGGCGGGGACACATCCGAAACAGACGCCGACCCCGCGCCCAGCGCAGACAACTGCTCAATTGTGCCAGACAGCCGCCGGGTGACGAAATCGTGACCCCCGCCAGGCCGGTGCAGCCGACATCACACGCGGCACCGTCACAGTCGTCACACCCAACACACGTTTACCGGTTACGCTGATCAATCAGATTTTATCCACCGTGATCTGAGGAGACCCATGCGCCCGCAGCACGTGAAGCTGCTGACCATCACCGCTGCCGCGGCAACGGTGATGCTCACAGCTGGTTGCGAGGCCAAGGTCTACGGGGCGCCGCCGCCGAACCGGATCGCGCTGACCGTCGTACCGGTCGTCACCGCCCTGGAGATGCCGGAGGCCCCGGCCACCGAGCCCGCCGCTGCCCTGGCGGGCCTCGATGCCCGCGAACGGACCGCCACCAGTGATGCGGCGGCGGCCGGCGCGTCGATGAGCGCCGCGGTTCTCGATCGCAACACCGGCCAGCTGATCGCCGCCGGCAACAAGTCCGCCATGCCCATCGCGTCGGTGGCCAAGTTGTTCATCGCCGACGATCTGCTGCTGCAGGAGGCGAAGGGCCAGATCGAGCTCACCGCGGCCGACCGTCAGTCGCTGGACACCATGCTGCGCTCGTCGGACGACTCCGCGGCGGAGGTGTTCTGGAATCGCAGCGGCGGCAACAGCGTCGTCAGCCGCGTCGCGGCCCGCTACGGGCTGACCGGGACCTCGGTGCCCTACGACGGCAAGTGGTGGAACACCATGAGCACCACCACCGACCTGGTGCACTACTACGACCAGTTGCTGAACGGCTCCGGCGGGCTCCCGCCCGAGCGGGCCAGCATCATCCTGGCCAACCTGGCCGCGTCCACGCCCACCGGCGCCGACGGCTACCCGCAGCGCTTCGGCATCCCGGACGGTCTGTACGGCGAACCGGTCGCGGTGAAGCAGGGCTGGATGCCGGATTGGGGCGGCAACAACTGGATGCACATGTCCACCGGCGTGATCGGCGCCGACCGGCGCTACGTCATGGCGATCGGCTCACTGCAGCCCACCGATGACGCCACGGCACGCGCGACCATCACCAACGCCGTGAAGACGATGTTCCCGGGCGGGCGGATCAACTAGCCGGGCTAGTCGGGCAACAGGTCCGGCCGGCGCTCGCGCGTCCGCTGCAGACCCTGTTCGCGGCGCCAGGCGGCGACCTTGGCGTGGTCGCCCGACAACAGCACCGGGGGCACCTCGAGGTCACGCCAGACCGGCGGCCGCGTGTAACTCGGCCCCTCCAGCACTCCCCCGACGTGCGCCGAATGCGAATCATCCTGGTGTGACGCCGGATTGCCCAGGACGTCGGGCAGCAACCGCACCACGGCCTCGATCATGACCAGCGCCGCGGACTCACCGCCGGGCAGCACGTAGTCACCGATCGAAACCTCTTCGACCCGCATGCGCCGGGCGGCGTCGTCGGCGACCCGCTGGTCGATGCCCTCGTAGCGGCCGCACGCGAACACCAGGTGCTTCTCGCCGGTCCAGCGGTGCGCGTGTTCCTGTGTGAACAGCCGGCCCGCCGGCGTCGGGACCACCAAAACCGTTTCCGGCGTGCAGATTTCGTCGAGGGCGGCACCCCAGACCGGCGCCTTCATCACCATGCCGGGCCCGCCGCCGTACGGCGAATCGTCGACCGACTTGTGGACGTCATGCGTCCAGTTCCGCAGGTCGTGCACACCGAGTTGGACGGTGCCGTTGGCGATCGCCTTGCCCGGCAGGGACTGCTGCAGCGCGTCGAGATACGCCGGGAAGATGGTGACGACGTCGATCCGCATGGGTATCAATCCAACTCGAGCAGGCCGTCGGGCGGATCGATCTCCACCAGACCGTCGGCCAGCGACACCGTCGGCACCATCGCGGTGACGAACGGCACCAGCACCTCGGCACCGGATTCCGTTCGGATGGACAGCAATTCGCCGCCCGGGGTGTGCAGCACCTCGGTCACCACACCCACGTCGACACCGTCGACGGTGCGGACCTTGAGGCCCTCGAGCTGGTGATCGTAGAACTCGTCGGGCTCGTCGATGGGCGGCAGGCTGGCGGAGTCCACCAGGAACAGCGTGCCGCGCAACGCATCTGCCGCATTGCGATCGTTCACACCGGCCAGCCTCACCAGCAGCCGCCCGCCGTGCTCACGAACGGCGTCGATCACATAGGTACGTTCGGCGCGCTCGATGCTACGCGCACCGGGCTTGCCACGCAGCGATGATCCCGGCGAGAAACGCTCGCCGGGATCATCGGTACGTACTTCGACGACAACCTCGCCGCTGATGCCGTGCGCCTTGACGACGCGGCCGACCACGAGGTCCATATTTACTGGTCGGTGTCCACCACGTCGACGCGGATGCCCCGGCCGCCGATGCCGGCGACCAGTGTCCGCAGCGCGGTGGCCGTGCGGCCGCCGCGCCCGATGACCTTGCCCAGGTCATCGGGGTGCACGTGCACCTCGACGGTACGACCGCGGCGGCTGGTCACCATGTCGACCCGGACATCGTCGGGGTTGTCGACGATCCCGCGGACCAGGTGCTCTACGGCGTCGACGACGACGCTGCTCATTCGGCGGGCGCTTCGGCCTCGGCCTCAGTGGCCTCGGCAGCCTCGGTCTCGGCGGCAGCCTCAGCCGCTTCTTCCTTCTTGTCCTTGCGCTTCTTCAGCGTGACGGCCTCGCCACCGGGGGCGGCGTCGGCGTTCGCCAGCGCGGCGTTGAACAGGTCCAGCTTGGACGGCTTGGGCTCCTTGACCTTCAGGGTGCCCTCGGCGCCCGGCAGGCCCTTGAACTTCTGCCAGTCACCGGTGATCTTCAGCAGGGCGGCGACCGGCTCGGTCGGCTGTGCGCCGACGCCCAGCCAGTACTGCGCGCGCTCCGAATCGATCTCGATCAGGCTCGGCTCTTCCTTCGGGTGGTACCGGCCGATGACCTCGATGGCGCGGCCGTCGCGGCGGGTGCGCGCGTCGGCGACGATGATGCGGTACTGGGGGTTGCGGATCTTGCCAAGCCGGGTGAGCTTGATCTTGACAGCCATGTTCTGCACTTCTCCTGATGATTGCCACGCTGCAATTCAGCGACTCGGGCGGATTGCCCGGTCCGGTCTTGCCTCACGTGTGTGACCGCCGCGCGGCGCATTGAACGGGTCGCGGACAGACAGCCGACCATTCTGCCAGAGCAGCCGCGACCGGCCCAAATCCCGTGAACGGCGACTCAGACCACCCGGTCGAAACACTTAGTCTCGACGCGGCGGGTCATACGCCAGCCCTCGGCGGTGCGGACGAACTCGTCCTCGTACCAGAGGCCGCAGAACAGCACCTGGGGCTGTGCGTCGGCGTCCGCCGCGGGCAGCACCATCGGGTTGAAACAGATGGTGCGTGACTTCGCGGTGTCGCCGGTGATGGTGACGTCGAAGTTGCCGAGCATGTGCGCATAGGCCGGGAAATTCGGCAGCACCTGCGCCAGCCATTCCTTGACCTCGGGGAAATGCCCGTCGATGCCGCCCATCGCGCGGTAGTCGATGTAGGCATCCGGCGTGAAAACCTTTGCCAGATCATCGAATTGGCGGGTATCGATGGCCGTCGAGTACGCGATCAACAGCTGTTGGATTTCCAGACGGTCCGAGATCTCTTCCAGACTCAGCATGAACCGATTGAACACCACCAGTAGGCTGCTGGCTCCATGGGAAGGTTCGCAACCGCCGTCATGGCGACCCTGACGCTCGTATTCCTCGGCGCGCCGCCGGTTGCGGCCGCTGACCCCGACATCCAGCCGGTCGGCACGGTACAGATCCCGGCAGGGCCGGCCCCGGCGTGGATCGTCGCCGACATGGACTCGGGCCAGATTCTCGCCGGACAGGACATCGACCTGCGGCATCCGCCCGCCAGCACCATCAAGACGCTGCTGGCGCTGACCGCGCTCAGTGAACTGCCGAACCTGGACGCGACCGTGGCCGGCACCGTCGCCGACACCCAGGTGGAGTGCAACTGCGCCGGTATCGTCCCCGGCCACGTGTACACCGCGCGCCAACTGCTGGACGCGGTGCTGCTCGCCTCGGGCAACGACGCCGCCAACGCCCTGGCCGACATGATCGGCGGCTACGACGTCGCCGTCGCGAAGATGAACGCCAAGGCCGCCGCCATCGGCGCCGTCGACACCCACGCCGCCACCCCGTCGGGCCTCGACGGCGCGGGCGGTTCGGGCTGGACCACTCCCCGGGACCTGGCCATCATCTTCCGGGCCGCGATGGCCAATCCGTACTTCGCGCAGATCACCGCGCAGCCCGCCGCGACGTTCCCCGGCAAGAACGGCAACGAGCAGATCGTCAACGAGAACCAGCTGCTGCAGCGGTATCCGGGCGCCATCGGCGGCAAGACCGGGTTCACCAACGCCGCCAAGAAGACCTACGTGGGCGCCGCCGACCGCGGCGGCCGCCGCTTGGTCATCGCGATGATGTACGGCATGGTGCGCGAGGGCGGGCCGACCTACTGGGATCAGGCCTCGCAGTTGCTCGATTGGGGCTTCGCGCAGGACCGCTCGGTCAGCGTCGGCTCTCTGTAGACCGAACCAACCGAGACCCGACCGGAATCTCGGCGCGAGCTGATCGCAGCCTGGGTTCCGTAGCGTCGGCGCTCGTGCGCAAACTGTTCACGGCGACCGCGCTGGCCCTCGGCACACTACTGGTGACGCCGATCGCCACACCGTCCGCGACGGCCGAACCCACCGGGCAACCCACGGGCGCACAGGCATTCGCCAACGGCCCGGCCAAAGCCTGGCTGGTCGCCGACCTCGATACCGGCCAGGTGCTGGCGTCGCAGGATCCGGGCGGCTCGTACGCGCCGGCCAGCACCATCAAGCCGCTGTTGGCCATGGTCGTCCTGGACAACCTGCGCCCGGACGCGCTGGGACGGGCCAACGAGTCGCACACCAAGGTCGAGTGCTCGTGCGTCGGGCTCAAACCCGGCCAGGTGTACTCGGTCCGCCAGCTCCTCGATGCCCTGCTCATGGTGTCGGGCAACGACGCCGCGAACATGCTGGCCGACATGCTCGGCGGCCAGCGCGTCACGGTGGCGGCCATGAATCGCAAGGCCGCGGCGCTCGGCGCCCGCAGCACCCGCGCCGGCTCACCGTCCGGACTCGACGGTCCCGGCTGGGAATCGCTGACCACGCCGCGCGACCTCGGGGTGATCTACCGGGCGGCGCTGACCTACCCGGTGATCGCCGAGATTTTCCGGCAGACGTCGGCGCAGTTTCCCGGCAAGACCCTGACCAGTCAGAACGAGCTGTTGACGGGGTACCCCGGCGATTTCGCCGGCAAGACGGGCTACACGGACCGGGCCCGCAAGACGTACGTCGGCGCCGCGCAGCGCGGGAACCACCGGTTGGTCGTGGTGCAGATGTACGGCACCGGCAATCTCTACCCGCAGGCGAGACAGTTGTTCGACTGGGGCTTCAGCCACTACACCTGAGTCAGTAGACCCGGCCGCGCAAGATCACCAGGTCGGGATGGTCGAGGACGCCCGGGAGTCGCGGATCGTCGGCGTAGCAGACGAGATCGGCCGAGGCGCCGTGCTCCAAGCCGGTGCGCTGCAACCACTTTCGTGCGTTCCAGCTTGCCGCGCCCAACGCGTCCGTCGGGCTCAGGCCCACCCGGCCCAGGGCGGCGACCTCGTCGGCGATGCGGCCGTGGGCGATCATCCCGCCGGCGTCGGTGCCCGCGTAGATGGGTACGCCGGCCTCGTGCGCGGCGCCGACGCGCTGCGGGCACGTCGCGTAGAGATCGCGCATGTGTTTGGCGTATGCCGGGAATTTGGTCGCCTTCTCCGCGATCCCGGGGAAGTTCTCGATGTTGATCAGGGTCGGCACCAGCGCCGTGCCGTGGGCCAGCATCAGCTCGATGATGTCGTCGGTGATCCCGGTGCCGTGCTCGATGCAGTCGATACCGGCGTTGATCAGCCCCGGCAACGCTTCCTCACCGAACACATGCGCCGTGACGCGCGCACCGTTGGCGTGGGCGGCGTCGATGGCTTCTTTGAGGATGTCGTCGGACCACAGCGGCGCCAGGTCGCCCACTCCCCGATCGATCCAGTCGCCGACCAGCTTCACCCAGCCGTCACCGCGCCGGGCCTGCTCGGCGACGTACTGCGGCAGCTGCGATTCGTCCTCGATGTCGATCGGCAACCCGGGCAGGTAGCGCTTGGGCCGGGCCAGATGCCGTCCCGCGCGGATGATCCGCGGCAGGTCGTCGCGGTCGTCGAAGTCGCGGGTGTCGACCGGAGACCCGGCGTCGCGCAGCAGCAGCGCACCGGCCTGGCGCTCGGTCTCGGCCTGGCGCTCGGCCTCGTCGAGTTCGACGGGGCCACCCGGACCGATGCCGACGTGGCAGTGCGCGTCGACCAGCCCGGGGATGATCCAGCCACCGTCGAAGATGGTGTCGGCGTTCGCGATCGGCTCGGCCGAGAGCACGCCCTGATGTATCCACCACTGCACCTCGTCGCCGTCGGGCAGTCCCCGACCGCGAATGTGCAGCGCCCGCACGGCGGCTACTTCTTCGGGAACTTCAGCTGTGACAGGTCGAAGTCGGCGAGGCCCGGCGGCAACTCGTTGAGCCCCTGCGGCATGTTCGACAGGTCCGGGAAACCGCCCGGCAGCGCGCTCGGGTCCAGACCGAACGGGTTGGCGGCCGCCTTCGGCGCCGTCGGGCCGCGTCCGCCCTTGCGGCCCTTGCCGGCCTGCTTGTTCTTGCCCTTGGCGGCCTTGCGAGAGCTCTTGCGGCCGAACGGCATTCCCATTTGGCCGGCCATCTGCGACATCATCTTGCGGGCCTCGAAGAAGCGGTCGACCAGCTGATTGACCTCGGCCACCGTGACACCGGATCCATTGGCGATGCGCAGGCGCCGGGAGGCGTTGATGATCTTCGGGTCGGACCGCTCGGCGGGGGTCATGCCGCGGATGATGGCCTGGATGCGGTCCAGGTGGCTGTCGTCGACGGCCGCCAGGGCGTCCTTCATCTGACCGGCACCGGGCAGCATGCCCAGCAGGTTCCCGATGGGACCCATCTTGCGGATCATCAGCATCTGCTCGAGGAAGTCCTCGAGCGTCAGTTCACCGGAGCCGATCTTGGCGGCGGCCTCTTCGGCCTTCTTCTGGTCGAAGACCTGCTCGGCCTGCTCGATCAGGGTGAGGACGTCGCCCATGCCCAGGATGCGGGACGCCATGCGGTCCGGGTGGAAGACGTCGAAGTCCTCGAGCTTCTCGCCGGCCGACGCGAACAGGATCGGCGCGCCGGTGACCTCGCGCACGGACAGCGCGGCACCACCACGGGCGTCGCCGTCGAGCTTGGTCAGCACGACACCGGTGAAGCCCACGCCTTCGCGGAAGGCGTTGGCGGTGGTGACGGCGTCCTGACCGATCATCGCGTCGAGGACGAACAGCGTCTCGTCAGGCTTGACGGCGTCGCGGATCGCGGCGGCCTGGGCCATCAGTTCCTCGTCGATACCGAGGCGGCCGGCGGTGTCGACGATCACGACGTCGAAGTGCTTGGCCCTGGCCTCGGCCAGACCCGCGGCGGCGACCGACACCGGGTCGCCGGTGGTCATCTGGTCGATGGTCACGCCGTCGGGCGAGACTCCCGGGTGCGGTGCGAAGACGCTGACGCCAGCCCGCTCACCGACGATCTGCAGCTGGTTGACGGCGCCGGGGCGCTGCAGGTCACACGCGACCAGCAGCGGCGTATGTCCTTGATCCTTGAGCCATTTCGACAGCTTGCCGGCGAGGGTCGTCTTACCGGAACCCTGCAGACCGGCCAGCATGATGACCGTCGGCGGGGTCTTGGCGAACGCCAGCTGGCGCGTCTCACCACCGAGGATGCCGATGAGCTCCTCGTTGACGATCTTGACGGCCTGCTGCGCCGGGTTCAGCGCACCGGAAACCTCGGCGCCCTTGGCGCGTTCCTTGATCCGGCCGATGAACTCGCG
Organism: Mycolicibacterium sp. TY81; assembly: GCF_018326285.1. Lineage (NCBI taxonomy): Bacteria > Bacillati > Actinomycetota > Actinomycetes > Mycobacteriales > Mycobacteriaceae > Mycobacterium > Mycolicibacterium sp. TY81. The sequence continues at coordinate 1,520,190 of NZ_AP023362.1, read as the reverse complement.
CGTGACCGGCAACGACACGTCGGCCTCGAGCAGGGCCAGGCGGATTTCGCGGGCGGTGGCGTCGATATCGGCGTCGGTCAGCCGGCCCTTGCCGCGCAGACCCGACAGCGCACCGGTCAACCGGTCGGACAGGGATTCAAACACGGGGTTAAGCCTAACTGCAGCGCCCGTCGCCGGTACTTCGGCACCACCGTCCCCTTGACACGGCGATACCCGGGCGCGCAGTATTTCATCACATGATGAATTCATTGTTTGATGAATTAATGAGGAGCCTGAAATGACCACCATGAACAGCGCGGACATCGTCGTTGTCGGTGCCGGCCCGACCGGTCTGGCGTTGGCGTGCGAACTGGCGATGCGCGGCGTCGCGGTTCAGTTGCTCGAACGACGCCGTGACATCCCGAACATCACCCGGGCCTTCGGCGTGCATGCGCGGACGCTGGAACTGCTGGACGCCCGCGGCCTGGCCGACGAACTCGTGCAGCGCGGGCTCCCCGTCCAGAGCGTGAGTCCCGTCCCGGGCGCCGCGATCAACCTGCGGGAATTGCCCACCCGCTACCCCATGGTGCTGATGGCACCGCAGAGCCTGACCGAACGGGTGCTGACCGCGCGCGCCATCGAACTCGGCGTCGAAATCCGTTACGGCGCCGAAGTCGCCGGTCTGACGCAGGACGACGACGGCGTCACCGTGCGCCTCGCCGATCACAGCACGGTGCGTGCCGGCTACCTCGTGGGCTGCGACGGTGCCCACAGCGCGGTGCGCACGATGCTGGGCATCGGGTTCGCCGGCAAGCAGTACCAGACCCACATCCTGCTGGCAGACGTTCAGCTGACGAACCCGCCGGCCGGCGGGCTGGCCGCCGCGAACAGCCCCGACGGCGTCGTGCTGCTGGTCCCGTTCGGCGACGGCTGGTTCCGCGCCATCGCGTGGGACCGCACCCGGGAAGACGTGCCGCTCGGCGAACCGGTACCGCTTTCCGAGATCACGGGCTCACTGCGCCGCATCGCGAAAACGGACTTCGGCGTCAGCGAGATGCGCTGGAGCACCCGGTTCCTGTCCGAGCGACGCCAGGCCGACCGCTACCGCGTCGGCCGCTGCTTCATCGCCGGCGATGCGGCGCACGTCCACTCGCCGCTGGGCGCACAGGGCATGAACACCGGCATCCAGGATGCGATGAACCTGGGCTGGAAGCTGGCGTCGGCCGTCAAGGGCACCGCGCCGGCGTGGCTCCTGGACAGTTACCAGAGTGAACGCCATGCCGTCGGCGCCAACGTGCTCAAACTGACCGATGCGTTCAATCAGCTGGTCCTGGGCCGCAGCCTGCCGCGGCGAGTCCTGCGGCGCATCGCGATCACCGCGCTCCTGAGCACCGGGCCCACCAGGCGTGCCATGGGCGGCCGCCTCAGCGGAATCGCCATCAGTTATCCCCGCAAGCGCGACGATCACCGTTTGGTCGGGCGCCGCATGCCGGACATCGCGTGCGCGGACACCCGGGTCTACGAACTACTGCGTGACGGCCGATTCCTACTGCTGACCAAGGGCGGTCTGACGCTCGACCGCACCGACGTCACCTGCGCGGTCACCGGCGATGACCAATTGCCGCCCGCCGTGCTGATCCGGCCCGACGGTTACGTCGCGTGGGCCGGCGAGGCCACCGACGCCCCGGCCGCCGTCCGGAAGTGGTGCGGCAGCGCGGAACTCGCTAACTCACCTCGGCAGTGATCACGGCAGGCTTGACCGGCGCGGGCGCGGGCAACACCGCATACAGATCCTGTTCGAACGCTGCCCGGGCCTCGGTGGCCGTGAAGTCCTCCGGCACCACCAGACCGAACGCGTCGACGACGGTGGCGCCCAGCGTCGTCACCTTGGCCCAGGCCACATCTGCGCCCTTGCGCTCGATGACAGCGGCCAGGCGGGCGAGCAGGCCGGGCCGGTCGGCGCTGCGGATCTGCACGACCAACTCGTCGTCCGAGGACCCCTCGAACCACCGCACGCGGGGCGGCGCGACCGTGTGGTAGCCGGGCACCGCCGCCGGGACGTCGCCGGCGCGCCGGGTCGGGGCCGGAGTTTCCTCGTCCCGCTGCTCGAGCGCGGCGATCACGTCGAGATCGCCGTCGAGCGCCAGGATGAACTGCTGACGCAGCAGTTCCGCGGCCGGCGGGGAGCCGAAGTGTGGCGACACCACGAAGGTGTTGATCGCCAGTCCCTCATGGCTGTTGACCGACGCCGAATGCACCCGCAGCGAGTGCAGGGCCAGCACCCCGGCGGCTTTCGACAGCAGACCGCGCCGATCCGGGGCGAGCATCGTGACGTTGAACAGGTGCGCACTGTCCGCCGCGGTGAGTTCGACGTGGACACCGCTCTGGCTGGCCCGCGAAAGCAGTTGCGGATCAATGGGATCGGGGTGCGGCAGGTCCTCCCCCGCCATCATCAGCCGGCATCGCCGGACCAGATCGCCGATCAGGGAGGCCTTCCAGTCACCCCACACGCCGGGACCCGTGGCGAGCGAATCCGCCTCGGCCAGCGCGTGCAGCAATTCCAGCAGCAGTCCATCGCCACCGAGCGCGTCGACCACCGATGCAATGGTGTTGGGGTCCTGCAGATCTCGACGAGTCGCCGTTTCCGGCAACAGCAGGTGGTAGCGCACCATCTTGACCAGCACCTCGATATCGGCCGGCCACAAGCCCAGCCGGATGCCGATCTGGTTGGCCAGTTCGGCACCGATCACACTGTGGTCGCCGCCCCGGCCCTTGCCGATGTCGTGCAGCAGCGCACCCAGCACCAGCAGATCGGGCCGGTCCACGCGGGTGGTGAAAGCGCTTGCCCGGGAGACGGTTTCGATCAGATGCCGGTCGACGGTCCAGATGTGCACGACATCACGTGGCGGCAGGTCGCGGATCGCGCCCCACTCCGGGAACAACCGGCCCCACAGCCCGGTCCGGTCCAGGGCCTCCACGGTGGCGACCGCACCCGGCCCGGCGGCCAGCATCACGAGCAGGTCGTTGAGCGCTTCTTTCGGCCACGGCGCCCGCAATTCGGGCGCCGATTCGGCCAGCCGCGCCAAGGTCGATCCCGCGATGGGCAGTCCGTTGGTGGCTGCCGCGGCGGCCACTCGCAGGATCAGGCCCGGGTCGCGCTGCGGTTTGGCGTCGCGGGCCAGGATGACCTCGCCGCCGAATTCCAGTACGCCCTCGTCCAGCGGTCGCCGGACGGGTCGTTTGAGTGCCGCAAAGCCTCTGCGCGGCAAGGCATTCCCCGCGGTCCGCACGCCGGCGTCCACGTAGAAGCTGATGGTGCGGGCGGCATCGCTGATCATGCGGGCCAGGTCGAAGCGGTCACCGATGCCCAGTGCGGCGCCGACCTCGTCGGCGTACTGGGCCAGCACCATCTCACGGCCCTTGTGCGAGACGCGATGGAGCTCGGTGCGCACGTTGAGCAGTGCGAGATGCGCGTCGCCCAGCGTGCCGATCGGCGACGCCACGGACCGACTCGGGTAGACGTCGGCCAACTGCGCCATGGCCAGTGCGTTGAGCAGCTGCACGTCGCGCAGCCCACCGCGGCCGTTCTTCAGATCCGGTTCGGCGCGGTGCGCGATCTGACCGGAACGTTCCCACCGCGCCGCGGCGTGTTCGATCAATTCGGTGAAGCGGGAGGTGATCCCGGTCCGCCATTGCCTCCGGGCGCCGCCGACCAACAGGGACGACAGATCCGAATCGCCCGCGATGTGCCGGGCGTCGAGCATGGCCAGCCCGGCGGAGACGTCGCCGGCCGCGGTCTTGAGTGCCTGCGGCACCGTCCGGACGCTGTGGTCGAGGTGAATGTTGGCGTCCCACAACGGGTACCAGAGCGCCTCGGCAACCTCGGTGACGGCGGCCTGCGGCAGGTCGTCGTGCAGCAGCATCAAATCCAGGTCCGAGTACGGCAGCATCTCCCGGCGCCCGAGACCACCGGTCGCCACGATGGCGAAGCCACTGGTCTCGGTGATACCGATCTCGGTTGCCTTTGCGGCAAGCCAGAATTCGTACAGATCAACCAGCGCCTCGCGCAACGCCACCGAATCGAGGCGGCGCGCGCCGCCGCCCAGCAACTGCTCGACAGCAGCACTCAGGTCGCTGGCCGGACGGGTTGACCCCGCTGCCGAAGCAGACGACACCGAAGTATCGTCGGCTCCGGCAGCGGAATCTGGTGTCTGCATTGTCATCTGGTGGTCAGCCGACGTCAGATGGCGTCGCTGCCCCGCTCACCCGTACGGACGCGCACCACGGTCTCGACAGAGGTGACCCACACCTTGCCGTCACCGATCTTGCCCGTCCGCGCGGCCTGCACGATGACATCCACGACCTTGTCGACCGATGCGTCGTCGACGATGACCTCGACCCGCACCTTGGGCACGAAGTCCACCGAGTACTCAGCACCGCGGTAGACCTCGGTGTGGCCCTTCTGGCGGCCGTAGCCCTGCACCTCGCTGACGGTCATCCCGAGGATTCCCAATTGCTCCAGACCGGTCTTGACGTCTTCGAGCGTGAACGGCTTGACGATCGCCGTGATCAACTTCATTTGATCAATTCCTTCCAAATAACCGCGGTACTCGTGGATGTCACCGTAAATCCTTCCCGATCACGCGAATTCATAAGCGGTTTCCGCGTGTTCGGCCTCGTCGATACCGTTGGCCTCGTCCTCCTTGTCGAGGCGAAGGCCGATGGTGTACTTGACGATCAAGGCCAAGATAGCGGTAACGATCGCCGAGTAGCCAAGGACCGCGAACGCGCCGACGGCCTGACGCCACAGCTGGTCGAACCCGCCACCGTAGAACAGACCCGCCACAGCGGCCGGAGCCTCCTTGGTGGCCACCAGGCCGACCATCAGGGTGCCGAACAGACCACCGACCAGGTGAACGCCCACGACGTCGAGCGCGTCGTCGAAGCCCAGCTTGAACTTCAGGCCCACCGCGAGAGCACAGACCACACCGGCGCCCGCGCCGATCGCCAGCGCGCCGATGACATTGACCGACGAGCAGGACGGGGTGATGGCCACCAGGCCGGCCACGATGCCCGACGCCGCGCCGAGGGAGGTGGCGTGGCCGTCACGAATCTTTTCCGTCAGCAGCCAGAACAGCATCGCGGCGGCGGTCGCCACGGTGGTGGTGATGAATGTCGAGGCGGCGACACCGTCAGAGGTCAGTGCCGAGCCGGCGTTGAAGCCGTACCAACCGAACCACAGCAGGCCGGCGCCCAGCATGACGAACGGCAGGTTGTGCGGACGCATCGGAGTGGTGGGCCAGCCCGAGCGCTTGCCCAGGATGATGGCCAGCACCAGGCCCGCGGTACCGGAGTTGATGTGCACCGCGGTACCACCGGCGAAGTCGATTGCCTTGAGCTGGTTCGCGATCCAGCCACCGTGCGTGGCCGTGATGCCGTCGAAGGCGAAGACCCAGTGCGCGACCGGGAAGTAGACGAAGGTGGCCCACAGGCCGGCGAACAGCAGCCAGCCGCCGAACTTGAGACGGTCGGCGACCGCGCCCGAGATCAGGGCGACGGTGATGATGGCGAACATCAGCTGGAACGCCACGAACACCAGCTGCGGGATGGTCCCGGCGAGCGGAATCTGCACCGCCGCAGTGGTTCCCGCGGGCAGGTGCGCAACGAGCGAGTTGCCGCCGATGAGTCCCTTGAGTCCCCAGTACTGGGTGGGATCCCCGACGAAGCTCCACTTGTCATTGCCGAACGCCATCGAGTAGCCGTACAGCACCCACAACACCGTGACGACACCCATGGCGCTGATGCTCATCATGATCATGTTGAGCACGCCCTTACGGCGCACCATGCCGCCGTAGAAGAACGCCAGACCCGGTGTCATCAACAGCACGAGCGCTGAACTCACCAGCATCCATGCGGTATCACCGGTGTCCGGCGTGCCCAAGATAGGGAATCCATCCACTGGCCGCTTCCTCCTTAACCCATGTCACAGGCAGACGCCGATGACCTAGGCCAGAACTTTGCGCATCGGTTGTTTCGCCGACGGCGCGCGGGCGTTTCACGTATGTGAACGGATCGACCAGTTACGTTTCGGCGCGGTTAATGCCCTCTTCGCAGGCCCTGGCCTGCTCTGTGAGTTCCTGGCCGGCGGACACAAAACTGCCCTATTCCGGGTGGAATAGGGCAGTTTTGCGTTCCCGAAGCGAATGGCGGCGACTAGCCCAGGAGCGCGTCGACGAAGGCGGCGGGCTCGAACGGCGCCAGGTCGTCCGGACCCTCACCGAGGCCGACGAGCTTGACCGGTACGCCGAGCTCCTGCTGTACCCGGAACACGATGCCGCCCTTGGCGGTGCCGTCGAGTTTGGTCAGCACCACGCCGGTGATGTCGACCACCTCGGCGAAGACCCGGGCCTGCGGCAGGCTGTTCTGGCCGATGGTCGCGTCCAGCACGAGCAGCACCTCGTCGACCTTGGCGCGCTTCTCGACGACGCGCTTGACCTTGCCCAGTTCGTCCATCAGACCGGTCTTGGTGTGCAGCCGGCCCGCCGTGTCCACCACGACGACGTCAGCGCCCGCTGCGATGCCCTTGTCGACGGCGTCGAAGGCAACCGAGGCCGGATCCGCGCCCTCGGGGCCACGCACGATGTCGGCGCCGACGCGGGCACCCCAGCTCTGCAGCTGGTCGGCCGCCGCGGCACGGAAGGTGTCCGCCGCGCCGAGCACGACGCGACGCCCGTCCGCGACCAGCACGCGGGCCAGCTTGCCGACCGTGGTGGTCTTGCCGGCGCCGTTGACACCGACGACGAGCAACACCGACGGCTTGTCGGCGTGCGGCAGCGCCTTGATGGACCGGTCCAGATCGGTCCGCAGTTCCTTGATCAGCACCTCGCGCAGCACGGCGCGGGCGTCGGCCTCGGTGCGCACGTTGGCCTCTGCCATGCGGCTGCGCAGCGCGGTGACGACCGATTCGGTGGCGACCGGGCCCAGATCGGCGATGAGGAGGGTGTCTTCGATGGTCTCCCACGAGTCCTCGTCGAGGTCGCCACCGCCCAGCAGGCCCAGCATGCTGCGCCCCAGCGTGGTCTGCGACTTGGCCAGGCGGCCACGCAGGCGCTCCAGCCGGCCGGCGGTCGGTGCGATCTCATCGCGCGGCGCAACCTCGGGTGCGGGCTCGGGCTCGGGAGCTGCCTCGGGTTCCGGCGCTGCCTCGGGTTCGGGCGCGGCGGTCGGCTCGGGCTCGGCCACCACTTCCGGCTCAGCGACCGCTTCCGGTGCCTCGGCGACCACTTCCGGCTCGGTCACGACCTCCGGCTCGGGCAGCTGGACGTCGGCGATGGTGCGCTTGCGCGAGTCTCGCGGAATCTCGGCGTCGTCGCCGACGGTCGGCAGCTTCTCCGCGGTGTCCGAACTACTGAACGTGATGCCTGATGACGCCGTGTAGCCGCCAGACCGGTCCAGCTTCGGCGTCTCCTCCGGCGCGGACAGCGAAATCCTGCTGCGCCGGTAGCGGACGAATCCGACCACCAGAGCGGTGACAACGAGAACAGCAACGATCGCTATCGCGATCCAGAGACCTTCCGACACCGTGCCATTCTGTCAGCCGCACCAAGTTCTGCCGCGGGTGGCAGACGTCCTCCCGGCCGGTGCAGATCGGCACAACGATCGTCTCGGGCGGCGACGCCAATCGATCTGGGTGCTCACCGTGGTGGTGGGATGTCGTTTTCAGCGGGTTGGCGTTGCTCGGTGGGTACCGGTGCCGCCGCGGCTTGGGCGGCTTCTGCGGCTTCGCGTTCTTGGCGTTCTTTACGCCGGCGGGCGAAGGCTTCTTGGGCAGCTTCGCGCTCGTCGATGTCGGCTTGGTTGAGGGCACGTTCGTAGGCGATCTGCTGAGCCTGGTTCTGGGCGCGGGTGCGGCGCCGGATGGGCATCATCACACCCCGGCCGGGGGCCGGTGGGGTGTCCAGATCGGTGTCCTGTGGTGGTGGGTTCGGCAGTGGGGTGTCGGTGACCGTGCGGGGAAACAGGATTCGGCTTTCGGGCACGCTGATGTAGGTGTGGCCGGTGGGTGCGGTCCACACAATCGTCCCGTCAGGCTGTTGACGGTCACTCCAGCCGTCCCGGCCGCCGTAGAACGTTTTCAGCAGATGGTGTTTGCGGCACTTCGGGCTCAGGTTGCCCGGATGCGTCGGCCCGACCGGCCACGCAATCGTATGGTCCACATCGCAGGCGGTGGCGGGCTGGTCACAGCCCGGGAACATGCATGTCATGGCCCGCACCCGCACGAACTCATCCATCGCCGCCGACGGCCGGTACCGCGGCACCTCATCCAGATCGGCAGCTGAGGCGACGGTGCGGACTTTCGCGCCACGGGCCACCAGATCAGCGAGCACCGCCGGCGGCACCACGCCGCCGCCGAGGACATAACCGACCGCGGTGCGCACCGGCGCAGGGGGCTTAGTGGCAGTCGGGACCGGCGGGTGCGCCGCATGAGCGCCGGGGGTGGGCGCCGCGTCGCCGGCCGGTTCGAAACCAGCAGGGATCGGGTTTTCGGCGGGCCGCGAATCGGCCGCCGGTGCAGGCGCGGGCATCGGCGCCATGTCATCCGCCGGCGCGGGCTCAGGCTCGGGCGCGGCCTCGTTCACGAGTGCGGGCTCAGGCTCGGGCGTGAAGACCGGCTCAGGTGCGGGATTCGGTTGTGGTGCGGGATGCGGTTCTGGCGCCGGAGTCGGAGTCAGGGGCGCGGCCGGGTCCCCGTGCAACAGCGGATCCGCCACCGGCACCGGCAGCCGATCGGTGAGCACATGAATCATCACCGCCGCCGCCCGCGCATCAGGCCCCGCGGCCGGGCAATCCGGATTGCCGCACTGGCACACCAGCCGATCCCCACGGGCCGCCAACACCCCCAACGCGTCAGCCCGCCGCTGCCCGAACGTCCGCGGATCGTCCTCACACACCTGCCGGGCCATCTCGTCCAGCACCCGATCCAACAGATCGGCATCGGTGGCCAACAGCGCACCCCAGATCGACGCCACCCCGGTCTCATCATCGGGCTTGCCCACCCCGACCCCACGCCGGCGCGCAGCCGAGCGCACCTTGATCACCGCAGCCGGGTCGAACTTCTGCACCCAACCATCGATCTTGCGTTCAATCTTCTTGCGCGACAACCCCGCCCACTCCGACAACGCCCCCGCCAACGCAACATCGATCACCGCCAGCGTATTGGGATCCTCCACCAAACGGGTACGCCAACAGATCGCGCCGACCGTCCGCGCCGACACCCCACCGTCGGCGAACACCGCCGCCACCCGCGGCAACCGGAACCGCAACGCGACCGCAATCGACAACTGCCCCGACGCTTCACGCTTCCCGATACCCAGCGCCGCCCCCACCTCGGCGACCGCAGCATCCCACCCATCACAGGCCCACCACTGCCGGCCATCTTCGTCATCGACACGCAACGCCACCAGATCAGCGATCGCCCGGAACTTCCCGCACTCAGCGACATTCGACACCCGCGCGAAATGCACCACCGCATCGACCACAGAGGCATCGTGAACCAGCACACCGCCGGCCCCGACACCCACATGTTCGAACATGTGTTCGAACATGCCATCAAGGACCGACACGTGCCACAAAAGGGCCACGCCGAACCCCGCCTATGACTGGCTGGAAACCAACTCCTGGCCGCGCATGCGCTGCGAGATCACCTGGGTGATGCCGTCGCCCTGCATGGTGACGCCGTAGAGCGCGTCGGCGACCTCCATGGTCGGCTTCTGGTGGGTGATGACGATCAGCTGCGACTTCTCCCGCAGCTGCTCGAACAGACTGATCAGACGGCGCAGGTTCACGTCGTCCAGCGCGGCCTCGACCTCGTCCATGACGTAGAAGGGTGACGGCCGCGCCCGGAAGATCGCCACCAGCATCGCCACCGCGGTCAGTGACTTCTCACCGCCCGACAGCAGCGACAACCGCTTGACCTTCTTGCCCGGTGGCCGGGCCTCGACCTCGATGCCGGTGGTGAGCATGTCGCTTGGGTTGGTCAGCAGCAGCCGGCCCTCGCCGCCGGGGAACAGCGTTGAGAAGACCTGCGTGAATTCCTGCTCCACATCGGCGTAGGCCTCGGTGAACACCCGCAGGATGCGCTCATCGACGTCGGCGATGACGTCCATCAAGTCCTTGCGGGCGCCCTTGACATCCTCCAGCTGGGTGGACAGGAAGTTGTAGCGCTCCTCGAGCGCGGCGAACTCCTCCAGCGCCAGCGGATTGACCCGACCGAGCTCGGCCAGTTCCTTCTCGGCCTTCTTCGCGCGGCGCTCCTGGGTGGGCCGGTCGAACGCCATCGGGGTGGGCGCGCTGACCTGTTCACCACGTTCCTTGGCCTGCTCGTACTCGGCCATCTCGAGTTCGGTCGGCGGCAGCGGCACGTCCGGTCCGTATTCGGCGACCAGGTCTGCGACGGCCATACCGAACTGCTCCAGCACCTGCTGTTCGAGTTGCTCGATACGAAGGGCCGCTTGCGCTTTGGCGACTTCGTCGCGGTGCAGCGCCTCGGTCAGCGCGCCGGCGCGGGCGCTGAGTTCGGACACCTCTGCCCTGACCCGCGTCAGACCTTCGGAACGCTGAGCCCGCTCGGCGGCCAGTGCATCACGCTTGCGTGCCGCCAGACTCACTGTGGCAGCTAGCTTTTCGGCCACCAGCCGGCCGGAATCGGCGACAGCGGCCGCGACCTTCGCCGCGTTCTCCCGGGCTTCACGCGCCCGCGCCGCGCGCACTCGCGCCTCACGCTCGGCGGCCGCGGCCCGGCGCAGCGAATCCGCCCGCCCGCGAACGGCATTCGCGCGTTCCTCCGCGGTACGAACTGCCAGCCGGGCTTCCACCTCGACTGCGCGCGCCTCTTCGGCGGCCGCCGTCGTCTCGGACCGGTCGACGAACTCGACGTCGAACATCGGCTCCTGCTGCGCGTTGTGGAACCGGTCTTCCAACTCGGCCAGCTCGGCCAGCGTGCGGCTGCGGCCGGCGTCCAGTTCGTCGCGCTGCCGGACCAGCTGTTGCCATTCGGCCTCGGCGGTGCGGGCCTCGTGCCCGAGCCGGGCCAGCTGTTCGTAGATCGCCGAGATCGCGGCGTCGGATTCATGCAGTGCGGCCAGCGCATGTTCGACGGCGTCGCGCCGCGCCTTCTGTTCGGCGAGGGCACCGGACAGCGCGGCGCCGTATTCGCTGGTCTGGCGTTCGGCCTCGACCAACGCGGCGCGCGCCTTGTCGATCTCCGCGGTGATCTCGAGCGCGCTCGGCTTGCGGTCGGAGCCGCCATTGACCCACCCGGCACCGACCAGGTCGCCGTCGGCCGTGACGGCCTGCAGGTCCGGTCGCTCCGCGACCAGCTCCAGCGCCGCAGGTAGATCCGCGACGACCGCGACCCGCGCCAGCATGGCATGCATCGCACCCGAGAGCCGAGCCGGCACTTCGACCAGATCCAGCGCCCACTGGGCGCCGGACGGCAAATCCCCACGCGGCGAAGCGTTTTCGACGGGCCAGTCACCGAGCACGATGGCCGCACGGCCACCGTCACCCTTCTTGAGCGCGTCGACCGCGGCGCGTGCGGCATCGAAACTCTCGGCCGCGAGCGCGTCGGCGGCGGCACCCAGCACCGCGGCGATGGCTGCCTCGTGCCCGGACCGCACCCGCACCAATTCGGCCACCGAGCCGAAAAGTCCTGCGCCGTCATGGTTTTCCTGCAACCACGCCGATCCGTCTTTGAGGTCGAGGGTCACCGACAGGGCGTCGATACGCGCGCGCAGCGAGGCCACCTGCTTCTCGGCGGCGCGCTCGGCAGCCTGCAATTCGTCGACGCGTTCGTCGGCCTGCAGCATGGCGTTGATGGTGCGATCGTGATGCTCATCGAGCCCGTACTCGCCGGCATCGAGCTCACCGACCTTGCTCTGCACGAGTTCGAACTCGGCTTTCGCCTGCTCGACCCGGGCGGCCGCCTCCTCGATGCTGCCGGTCAGCCGCACCGCGGCCTCGTCGATCGATTCGATACGGGTGCGCATGGTGTCGACCTGCCCGGACAACCGGGCGAGCCCTTCGCGCCGGTCCGCCTCGGCCCGGGCCGCCGCCATCTGGGCACGTTCGGCATCGGCCGCGGCGCGTTCGCATTCGGCCAGCGCACCGCGCGCCGCCTCCAGCCGGGTCCGGGATTCGGCGAGTTCGGCGAGCAGTTGTTCCTCGTGCTCGGCGACGGCCTCGGCCTCGGCGTCCAGCGCGTCCGGGTCCGGCCCGGTCGACACCTCAGGATCGGAGTCCAGCAGGTTCGTGCGTTCGGTGGCGATACGCACTGTGGCACTGACCCGCTCGGCGAGAGCGGACAGCCGGAACCAGGTCTGCTGCGCCGCCTCGGCGCGGCCGGACAGGCCCGCTACCGCCGCTTCGTGTCCCGCCAGTTCGGCCGACGCGGCTTCGAGGCGCTCGGTCACCTCGCCGTGCTCACGCCGCAGCGCGGTCTCGGTCTGGTTGGTGTCGTCGAACTCGGCCTGGCGGGTCACCAGATCGTCGGCGGCCAGGCGCAGCCGCGCGTCACGCAGATCGGCCTGGATGGTCTGCGCGCGCCGCGCCATCTCGGCCTGCCGGCCCAGCGGTTTGAGCTGACGGCGCAGTTCGGTGGTCAGGTCGGTCAGGCGCGCCAGGTTGGCCTGCATGGCGTCGAGCTTGCGGACCGCCTTCTCCTTGCGCCGACGGTGCTTGAGCACACCGGCGGCCTCCTCGATGAAGGCACGACGGTCCTCGGGGCGCGATTCCAGGATTTCCGAGAGCTTTCCCTGACCGACGATGACGTGCATCTCGCGGCCGATACCGGAGTCGGAAAGCAGTTCCTGCACATCCATGAGTCGGCAACTGCTGCCGTTGATCTCGTACTCGCTCGCGCCGTCGCGGAATACACGCCGCGTGATCGAAACCTCGGAGTACTCGATCGGCAGGGCGTTGTCCGAGTTGTCGATGGTCAGGGTCACCTCGGCCCGGCCCAGCGGGGCCCGCGACGACGTGCCGGCAAAGATGACGTCTTCCATCTTGCCGCCGCGCAGGGTCTTGGCGCCCTGCTCACCCATCACCCAGGTCAGGGCGTCGACGACGTTCGATTTGCCCGAACCGTTCGGCCCCACCACGCAGGTGATGCCGGGTTCGAAGCGAAGAGTCGTCGGCGACGCGAAGGACTTGAAGCCCTTCAGCGTCAGACTCTTCAGATGCATGGGGTGAAACCCTACCGTCGCGCCGGTTAAATGCCGGGGACCCCTGGGCTTCTAACGCTCAGAAAATCCCTCGATCGGGTCGCCCGCAGCGGCCCAGTCGTCGACCACCGTCGTCACCGTGCCCGGGGTGGTACCGCTGCGCAGGAGTGTCAGCAGCCGCTCGCAATCGGCACGCGGTCCCTGCGCGACGACGTGCACCCGGCCGTCCGGCTTGTTGCTGGCGTAGCCCGTGAGGCCCAACTCCAGCGCGCGGGCCCGGGTCCACCACCGGAACCCGACGCCCTGCACCTGGCCGTGCACCCAGGCCGACAGCCGAACTGCCTCGCTCACTTGTCGGCGAACCCGAAGGTGACCTCGGTGCCCGCCTTGAGCGTGCGGCCCACCGTGCAGACCTTGTCGATGGCTCGTTCGACGACGATCTTGAGCCGCTTGATCTCGTCCTCGGACAGGCTCGAGAGGTCCAACTCCATGGACTCCTCCAGCAGCGGGTAGACCTCGTTCTCGCGGTCCGGCGGGCCCGACACCCGGATGGTGGTCTGGTAGTCGTCGCCGAGCCGGGCGCGCAACGGCGCGTCACTGCTCATACCGCTGCACGCCGCCAACGCGATCTTGAGCAATTCCCCCGGGGTGAAGACGCCCTCGACGTCCTCGGACCCGACGAGGACCTCGGCTCCTCGCGAGCTGTGCCCGGTATAGCGGCGCACCCCGGTCCGTTCGACCCACAGTTCCGTCATGGCTCATTTGTACCGTGCCGACGCCATTGTTCCTGCGGGGAACCTCGTTGAGGCCCAGGTAATGTCAGGGTCCACACAACTCTCGGGGGGAGAGATCACATGACGTACCCACCGCAGGGCCCATATCCAGGCCCGTCCGGGTACCCGCAGCAGGGTCCGTACGGTGTCGGCCAGCCGGTTGCTCCTGGCTATCCCGCCTATGGCCCGCCTGGATACGGTCCGATGCCCGGCCAGCCGATGCCCTACGGCCATCCCGGTGCCACACCGCCGAACTCCGGCGGTCCGGGCAAGTGGCTTCTGATCGTCGGCGCGGTGGTGCTGGTTCTGGTCCTCGGCGGCGTGGGCGTCTACGCGCTGACCAGTTCCTCCGACAACGACCAGTCCACGTCCGCGAGCAGTCAGTCCGGCAAGCGCAAGGGTGCGGCGGCCAGCACAGGTTCGACGGACGAGGCCACAGCGCCGGGGTCGTCCGCTGGTGGCAATTCCGACGAAGACGAGATTCGCCAGTTCCTGGCCTCGTTCGGTGGCGGCGACATGGCGTCGATCTCGTGCGCCGGCGACCGCAAGTTCTTCGGCCAGGCGGGCGGCGGCGCCTTCGGGAGCATGCCGATGCCGAAGGTCTCGGGCGACCCGGAGAGCATGAAGACCCTCGACATCACCGTCACCGGCGACCGGGCCACGGTCCAGGCGCCGGGCTCGTCTCAGGTAGCCATCTACCTGCGCAAAGAAGGCGGCGAGTGGAAGTTCTGCTCCACCGACAATCCCGTGTTCAAGAATCTGCCCGGCACCCGCTGATCGGGCGACGCGGCTTGTCGCCGCTCCCGTCCGATGTCGACGGGCCTCTCTGCCGTATTCGGCGTTCACAAGGAGCGACCAAACATGACCTATCCGCCGTTCGGGCCGCAGTCGGGCGGCCAGCCGTGGCAGCCACCGCAGCAGCCGGCACCCGGGTATCCGCCGGCCGGCTACGGGCAGGCGCCCGGGTATGGGCAGGCCCCCGGCTACGGACAACCGGCCGGGTACGGACCGGCACCCGGCTATCCGATGGGGCCCGGATACGGCCAGGCGCCGGGCTTTCCGCCGGGACCCGGCCATCCCGGCGCACCGCCCCCGAACAACAACAAGAAGCTGCTGTTCGGCGGGCTGGCCCTGCTCGCGGTCATCGGCATCGTGATCGGCGTGGTGCTGTGGACCTCGGGCTCCGGCGGTGGGCTCAGCGCGCTGGGCGGTAACTCCGACGAGGACCGGATTCGCAGCCTGATGAGCGATCCGACGGCGTTGAAGGACCACCGGTGCGACGCCGACAACAAATTCTTCAGCAAGTTCCCCGGCCTCTCCGACGGCAAGAAGGCGCCCGTCGGACCGAAGGTCAAGGTCACCGTCAACAGTGTCGACGTGACGGGCGAGCGTGCCACCGTGAACGTCACCACGCGTGCGGAAAGCGGACGTGAGGCAACCACCACGATCTATTTCCGCAAGGAAAGCGGCGAGTGGAGGTACTGCCTGACCGACTCCCCGGAGATGAAGAAACTTCAGCAGCTGCCCGGGATGAGGTAACGCCCGAGGCTGACCGGCGTTTCCGGTGGTAGACGGCCCAGCGGTGTTAACTTGGACGGCAAGCACAGTTCACAGGGAGCGACCAGACATGACCTATCCCCCGCTCGGGCCGCAGCCAGGCGGTCAGCCGTGGCAGCAGCCGCAGCAGCCGGCACCCGGGTTCCCGCCGAGCGGCTACGGCCAGCCGGGATACGGCCCGTCCCAGCCCGCCTATGGACAACCCGCATATGGTCAGCCCGCGTACGGCCAACCGGGCTACGGCCAGCCTGGATACGGACAGCCGCCGGGATATCCGATGGGCCCGGGTTTCCCTGGGGCGCCGCAACCCAAATCGAACGGTCCCAAGTGGGCGCTGATCGGTGGCCTCGCGGCCATCATCGTCGTCGGCATCGTGCTCGCTGTGGTTCTGGTCTCGAATTCCGGAGGTGGGCTGAGCGCGCTGGGCGGCAACTCCGACGAGGACCAGATCCGCAGCCTCATGAGCTCGGGTCCGTCGTCGATCAAGGAACGCTCGTGCGAGAACGACCAGAAGTTCTTCAGCAAGTTCCCCGGCATCGCCGACAGCACGGGCACCAATCCGACGGGCGCCAAGGGCAAGGCGACCGTCGACAGCGTCAACGTGACCGGGGATACCGCCACCGCGGAGGTCACCGCGACGTCGAGCACCGGCCTGGAGCGTTCCGGCACGCTCTACTTCCGCAAGGAAAGCGGCGAGTGGAAAATCTGCTTCACCGATTCACCGCAGTTGAAGCAGCTCCAGAACCTGCCCGGCATGAAGTAACCGACCTGTGACTTACCCGGCCGCTGTTGGCATTTCGGGTAGTGGCGCTGGTGTTACGTTGGACACCAAGCACAGTCCACAGGGAGCGCGTAGACATGACCTATCCCCCGTCCGGCTCTGATCCGGGCGCCCAGCCCTGGCAGCCGCCACAGCAGCCGACCGAGGGATACGGCCAGCCCGCGTATGGTCCCCCGGCCTACGGGCAGTCGGCCTACGGCCAACCCGCGTACGGCCAACCCGCGTACGGACAGCCGGCGTATGGACAGCCGCAGTACGGGCAGCCCGCCTACGGTCAACCGGTCTACGGACCGCCGCCCGGATACCCGATGGGGCCGGGGTTCCCGGGGCAACCGGGGTTCCCGCCGCCCACCCCGCCCAACAACACCCGCAAGTGGGCGCTCATCGGCGCCGGGATCTTCGCCGTCGTCCTCGTGATCGGGGTCGTCTTCGCGGCGGTGGCCACGCGCTCCGACTCCGGTTCGGATTCGGCGTCCGGCAGTAGCGAGGTGACGATCGGCGGCGGGTCGTCGTCGGACGAGGAGAAGATCCGCGACCTGATGACGTCGCAGATCGAGACCTTCGACGACTTCAAGGCGCACTCCTGCGCGAACGACGTGAAGCTGTACGACAAGGTGCCCTCGATCGCGGGCAAGTTCGGCAAGGGCAGCGACGGCGACGCCGGCCCCGGTTCGACCAAACGCGCCGAGATCACCGACATCGACGTCAACGGCGATCGGGCGACGGTGAACGTCAGCTCGTCCACCGGGGTCACGAACGTCCCGCTGCGCAAAGAAGGCGGCGAGTGGAAGTTCTGCATGACCGATTCACCGAAGTTCAAGGGCATTCCCGGGCTGAAGTAGCCCGGGACGTCAGATCGGGCGCGGGATGCGGGGCCGCGGTTGGCATTTCGGGCAGTAGTACGACGAGCGGTTCATGAACTTCTCCCGCCGGATCGCCGTGCCACAGCGGCGGCACGGCTCCCCCTCCTGGCCGTAGGCGTCCAGTGAGCGGTCGAAGTAGCCGGACTCGCCATTGACGTTGACGTACAGCGAGTCGAACGACGTACCGCCTTGCGCCAGAGCCGAATTCATCACATCCGCCGCGTGGACGAGGAGCTCCCCGAGCCGGCGGCGTGCCAACGCCGAGGCCGGGCGGAACCCGTTGACCTGCGCCCGCCACAGCGATTCGTCGGCATAGATGTTGCCGACACCGGACACCACGGTTTGGTCCAGCAGCTGGCGCTTGATCTCGGAGTCCTTGCGCCGCAGGACATTCACCACGGCGTCCGGATCGAATGCGGGATCCAGCGGATCCCGGGCGATGTGCGCCACCGGCACGGGCACGACGCTGCCGTCGACCTCGACCAGATCACACACCTGCCAGCCACCGAACGTCCGTTGGTCGACGAAACTCAGCTCGGTACCGTCGTCGAGCACGGCCGCGATGCGCAGGTGCGACGGCCGCGCCGGCGGCCCGATCAGCATCTGGCCGCTCATGCCCAGGTGCACCACCAGCGCCTCGTCGCCGTCGAGGGTCAGCCACAGGTACTTTCCGCGGCGGCCCGTCCCGGTGATGCGGCGCCCGGCCAGCCGACCGGCCAGATCCGCCGGACCGTTGTCGTGCCGTCGCACCGCGCGCGGGTGCAGCACCCGTACCGTGGTGAAACCCTTTGCCACGACATGTCTTTCGAGGCCGCGGCGAACGACCTCGACCTCGGGCAGCTCAGGCATTGCTGACGGCGTCAGCGTCGGGGTCGACCGCGGGACTGGCCTCCAGCGCCTGGTATGCGGCCGCGGCGGCGTGCTGTTCGGCTTCCTTCTTGGTGCGCCCCGTGCCTTCGCCGTAGTCGACGCCGCCGACCACCGCGCGCGCGGTGAACTCCTTGTCGTGCTCCGGACCGGTGGACGTCACGACGTAGGACGGGACGCCGATCCGGCGGGCCGCGGACAACTCCTGCAGGCTGGTCTTCCAGTCCAGACCCGCACCGAGGCTCGCCGCGGTGTCGAGCGCGGCGCTGAACAGCCCCATCACCACGGTCTGTGCCACCTCATGGCCGTGCTCGACATACGTGGCACCGAGCAGGGATTCGAGTCCGTCGGCCAGCAGGTTCGCCTTCTGGGCGCCGCCGCTGGCCATCTCGCCGCGGCCCAGCAGCAGGTAGCTGCCCAGCCCGTCGGGCGTGAGGCTGCGCGCGATCTCGGCCAGCGCCTGGGTGTTGACCACCGCGGACTTGAGCTTGGCCAGCTCGCCTTCGCTGCGGTCCGGGTATCGGCGGAAGATCTCGGCGGTGATCACCAACCCGAGCACGGCGTCGCCCAGGAACTCCAGCCGCTCGTTGGTCGGCAGACCGCCGTTCTCGTACGCATAGCTGCGGTGGGTGAGCGCCACGGTCAGCAGATCGTCGGGCAACTGCACGCCCAGCGCTGCCAGCAGCGGCGCACGATCTACCGTCACGAACCGTCCTCCGACGAGGACCCGTCGGCGTCGGAGGTCTCCGGCAGCAGCGCCGACAACTTCGCCCACCGCGGGTCGATCTTGTCGTGGTGATGGCCCGGTTCGGCGTCGAGCAGGCGCACGCCGCAATCCGGGCACAGTCCCGGGCAGTCCGGTGTGCACAACGGCGAGAACGGCAGCGTCAGCCCGACCTCGTCGATGATCGACTGTTCGAGATCGACGGCGTCGTCGACGACGTGGCCGACCTCGTCTTCCTCGGTGGTGGCCTCGGTCGTGCTGTCGGGATATGCGAACAGCTCGGTGAGGTCGACGGTGACGTGGCCGGACAGCGGGTTGAGGCACCGCGAGCATTCGCCGGTGGTCGGCGCGGACACCGATCCCGTCACCAGCACGCCCTCGGACACCGACTGCAGTTGCAGGTCGAGTTCGATGGGCGCCCCGGGCGCGATCGCCATCAGATCCAGGCCGATCCGCTCGGGACTGGGCACGGTTTCGACGTGCGTGATCATCGACCCGGGCCGGCGGCCCAATCGGGCAATGTCAATGGTCAGCGGACTCGGGCCAGGCATTGCTCAATCCTACGTCGGCGCCGATCGTCGACCGGACGCCATTCCCGCAAAGCGGTTCAGCGCTGGGCGTAGTCGTGCGTGCCGGCGGCGGTGCGCAGCTGGTGCCGGCCCCGGCTGACCGAGCGCAGCGTGCCCTGGAGGTGCTCCTCGAACTCGGCGAGCTTGGTGTCGACGTAGATGTCGCACTCGCCCCGCAGGCGGTCGGCCTCGGCGTGCGCGGAATCGATCATGCGGGTGGCCTCGGCGTGGGCGGTCTGAACCACCTCGGTCTCGGACACCAGGCGCTGCTGCTCCTTGATGCCCTCCTGCACGGCCTTCTCGTAGGACAGGTTGCCGCTCTCGAGCAGCCGGTCGACCTCGGCCTTGGCCCGGTTGGTGCTGGCCTCGTACTCGCGCTTGGCGGTGCTGGCGATCCGGTTGGCCTCTTCGCGGGCCTCGACGACCATGCGCTCGCTGTGCGCACGTGCCTCGGAGACCATCCGGTCGGCCTGCGCCTTCGCGTCGGCCAGCAGCCGGTCCGCTTCGGCACGGGCGTGGTTGACCAGCGAATCCGCCTCGGCCGTGGCCGACGACACCATCGAGTCGGCGTGCTGCTTGGCCTCGCGCAGCATGCCGTCGCGCGCGTCGAGGACGTCCTGGGCATCGTCCAGTTCGCCCGGGATCGCGTCCTTGATGTCGTCGAGCAGTTCCAGAACATCGCCCCGCGGCACCATGCAGCCCGCGGTCATCGGCACTCCGCGTGCCTCTTCCACGATCGCGCCGAGCTCGTCCAGCGCCTCAAATACTCGGTACACGGCAACATCCTCCAGGCGTAGTTGGTTGTTACCAGTGTGCCTGTTGTTACTCGTGTGACTCGGCTTTGCCGACCGGTGTGTCGCGACCTATCCGGCCAGCTTGGCCTGCAGCCGCTTGTTCACCACCGCAGGCAGCAGGTCCGTGACATCGCCGCCGAGGGCCGCCACCTCCTTGGCCAACGACGACGACACGAACGAGAACTGCGGCTTGGTCGCGACGAAGAAGGTGTCGACGCCGGCGACGTGCCGGTTCATCTGCGCCATCTGCAGCTCGTACTCGAAGTCGGTCCCGGTGCGCAGGCCCTTGACGATGGCCGTCAGCCCGCGCGCCCGGGCGAAGTCGACGACGAGCCCCGACCCGGCCTCGGCGCGCAGGTTCGGCAGGTGCGACGTCGCCTCGGTGATCATCGCGATGCGTTCCTCGGCGGTGAACATGCCCTTCTTGTTGGGGTTCACCAGCACCGCCACCACCACCTCGTCGAACTGGGCCGCCGCCCGCTCGAAGACATCGAGGTGACCAAGGGTTATCGGATCGAAGGATCCCGGGCAGACCGCACCACTCATAGCCCATGACGGTACAAGGCGCGGCCGCCTCAGGCCCGACTGGTCAGCCGGCCCACTCCGCCATTTCCAGTCGCGTGTCGCCGTAGCGCCGCTCCTTCAGCACGGTCCAGCCGGCCGGCCAGACGAGCGCCGGACCGGACGCCGGGCGCTCGATCACCGCGACGGCACCCTCGGCCAGCCAGCCGCCCGAAACGAGCTGCCCGACAACGGCTTCCACGTCGGCGGCCGGCACGTCGTAGGGCGGGTCCGCGAACACCAGGTCCACCGGCCGCGGCGCCGTCGTCGCCGTCACGCTGGACGCCGTACCGCACCGCACGACGGCGCCGTCGACCCCGAGTTCGGCGATGTTGCGCGAGATCACCGCCGCGGCGCGCCGGTCGGCCTCCACGAACAGGGCCGACGCCGCACCGCGCGACAGCGCCTCCAATCCGAGCGCCCCCGATCCGGCGTACAGGTCGAGCACCCGGGCCCCGTCGAAGTCCACCCGGGCCGCCAGCACGTTGAACAGCGACTCGCGGACCCGATCCGTCGTCGGCCGAGTCCCTTTGGCGGGCACCGAGATCCGGCGGCCGCCGTGGCGGCCGCCGATGATCCGGGTCAGCTGATCACCACGAGCAGATCGCCACCTTCCACTCCCGCGGTGGGGGTGACGGCGATCCGCGCGACGGTACCGGCCTTGGGTGCGGTGATGGCCGCCTCCATCTTCATGGCCTCGATGGTGGCGATGGTCTGGCCCGCGTCGACCTGGTCACCGACCGCGACGCCGACCGTGACGACACCCGCGAACGGGGCAGCGACATGGTCCGGGTTGGTGCGATCGGCCTTCTCGGCAGCCGGCACGTCCGCGGCGATGGCGCGGTCACGCACCAGCACGGGCCGCAGCTGCCCGTTGATCAGGCACAACACGGTACGCATGCCGCGCTCGTCGGGCTCGGACACCGCTTCCAGGCCGATGAGCAGCTCGACGCCCTTCTCCAGCTGCACGCGGTGCTCTTCGCCGCGGCGCAGGCCGTAGAAGAACTGGTTGGCACTCAGCCTCGAGGTGTCGCCGTACTCCTCGCGGTGCGCCAGGAACTCCTTCGTCGGGCCGGGGAACAGCAGCCGGTTCAGGGCACCCTGGCGCACGGGGCCGGGGGTCGCCAGCTGGGCCTCGTCCTCCGCGGTCAGCTGCTGCTCGGGCCGGGCCGGGCCGCGGCCCTCCAATGCCTTGCTGCGCAACGGCTCCGGCCAGCCGCCGGGCGGGTCACCCAGCTCGCCGCGCAGGAATCCGATGACACTGTCCGGGATGTCGTAGCGCGACGGGTCGGCCGCGAAGTCATCGGCGGTGACGTGCGCACCGACCAGCGACAGGGCCAGGTCGCCGACCACCTTGCTCGACGGTGTCACCTTCACCAGGCGGCCGAGGATGCGGTCGGCACCGGCGTAGGCGTTCTCGATCTCCTCGAACTGGTCCCCCAGGCCCAGCGCGATGGCCTGCTGGCGCAGGTTGCTCAGCTGGCCACCGGGGATTTCGTGGGTATAGACGCGGCCGGTCGGCGCCGGCAGGCCGGACTCGAACGGCGCGTAGACCCGGCGCAGCGCCTCCCAGTACGGCTCGAGGTCGCAGACCGCCTCCAGCGACAGCCCGGTGTCGTACTGCGTATGTGCGGCCGCCGCGACGATGGACGACAGCGCGGGCTGGCTGGTGGTCCCGGCCAGCGGCGCCGAGGCACCGTCGACGGCGTCGGCGCCGGCCTGCCAGGCGGCCATGTACGTCGCCAGCTGCCCGCCCGGGGTGTCATGGGTGTGCACGTGCACCGGCAGGTCGAAGCGAGACTTCAACGCCGACACCAGTTTTGCCGCGGCCGGCGGTCGCAGCAGGCCGGCCATGTCCTTGATGGCCAGCACGTGCGCACCGGCTTCGACGATCTCGTCGGCGAGCTTGAGCCAGTAGTCCAGCGTGTAGATCGTCTCGCCGGGATTCATCAGGTCGCCGGTGTAGGACATCGCGACTTCGGCCACCGCGGAACCGGTTTCGCGCACCGCCTCGATGGCGGGACGCATCGACGAGACGTTGTTGAGCGCGTCGAAAATCCGGAAGATGTCGATGCCCGTCGCCGTGGCCTCTTCGACGAACGCCGATGTCACCAGCTCCGGGTACGGCGTGTAGCCGACGGTGTTGCGGCCGCGCAGCAGCATCTGCAGACAGATGTTGGGCAACGCCTCACGCAGTGCGGCCAGGCGCTCCCACGGATCCTCCTTCAGGAAGCGAAGGGCCACATCGTAAGTGGCGCCACCCCAGCACTCCACCGACAGCAGCTGCGGCGTCGACCGGGCGATGTACGGGGCGATCTCCAGCAGACCCGTGGACCGCACGCGGGTGGCGAGCAGCGACTGGTGCGCGTCGCGGAAGGTGGTGTCGGTGACGCCCACGGCCGGGGTGTCACGCAGCCAGCGCGCGAAGCCCTCGGGCCCAAGCTCGTCCAGCCGCTGCTTCGACCCCGCGGGCGGCGCCGCCTTCAGGTCGACGGCGGGCAGCTTGTCGCGCGGGTACACCGCCGCCGGGCGCGGCCCGTGCGGCTGGTTGACCGTCACATCGGCCAGGTAGTTGAGGATCTTGGTGCCACGGTCGGCGCTGCTGCGCGCGGTCAGCAGCTGCGGACGCTCATCGATGAACGACGTCGTCACCTTGCCGGCGACGAAGTCGGGGTCGTCGAGCACCGCCTGCAGGAACGGGATGTTCGTCGAGACGCCGCGGATGCGGAACTCGGCCAGGGCCCGCTTGGCGCGCGCCACGGCCGTCGTCAAATCCCTTCCGCGGCAGGTCAATTTGACCAGCATGGAATCGAAGTGGGCCGACACCTCGGCACCGAGGTTGGTGCCGCCGTCGAGCCGGATGCCGGCGCCGCCCGGGGTGCGGTAGGCGGTGATGCGGCCGGTGTCGGGCCGGAAGCCGTTGGCGGGATCCTCGGTGGTGATGCGGCACTGCAGCGCGGCGCCGCGGGCCTGCATGGTCTCCTGGCTCAGACCCAGCTCTTCGAGCGACGAGCCGGACGCGATACACAACTGCGACGCGACGAGGTCGACCGCGGTGATCTCCTCGGTGACGGTGTGCTCGACCTGGATGCGCGGGTTCATCTCGATGAACACGTGCTGGCCGCGCTGATCGACGAGGAACTCGACGGTGCCGGCGCACGTGTAGCCGATCTGCCGCGCGAAGGCCACGGCGTCGTTGCACATGCGCTCCCGCAGTTCGGGATCCAGGTTCGGCGCGGGCGCCAGCTCGATGACCTTCTGGTGCCGGCGCTGGACGCTGCAGTCGCGCTCGAACAGGTGCATGACGTTGCCGTGGGTGTCGGCGAGGATCTGCACCTCGATGTGCCGCGGGTTGACGACGGCCTGCTCCAGGAACACCGTCGGGTCACCGAACGCCGAATCGGCTTCGCGGGACGCCGCTTCGATGGCTTCGCGCAGGTCGGCCGGGTCGGCCACGCGGCGCATACCGCGGCCGCCACCACCGGCGACGGCCTTGACGAACAACGGGAACTGCATCTGCTCGGCGGCGGCGAGGAGGTCGTCGACCGACGACGACGGCTCCGACGAAGCCAGCACGGGCAGCCCCGCGGCGCGGGCCGATTCGATGGCGCGCGCCTTGTTGCCGGTCAGTTCGAGAATGTCGGAGCTGGGTCCGACGAATGTGATGCCCGCGGCGGCGCACGCGGCCGCCAGTTCGGGGTTCTCCGACAGGAAGCCGTAGCCCGGGTAGATCGCGTCGGCGCCGCATGCCAACGCGGTGGCGACGATGTCGTCGACGTTCAGGTACGCCCGGACCGGATGGCCTTTCTCCCCGATCTGATACGACTCGTCAGCCTTGAGCCGATGCAGCGAGTTGCGGTCTTCGAACGGGTACACCGCGACGGTCGCGATACCCAGTTCGTTGGCTGCGCGAAAGGCCCGGATCGCGATCTCACCGCGGTTGGCCACCAGGAGTTTGGAAATCACCCAGTGACCCTAGCGGTTACGGCCAGCTGAAGCACTAGATCAGCGTGGACCAATAACTCCAGAATCGATCAAGGATCAGCAGGGCGATCGCGGTGATCCACACGGCGTACAGCGGCCACCGCCACTGGTACAGGGTGTCCGCCACTTTGTTGCCAGCGGCCAAGGGCCGCAACGCAATTGACGCCACCACGATCAGCAGCGCCATGGTGACGACCCAGACCACCATGCAGTACGGGCACAGGGCGCCGATCTCGTACAGGCTCTGGTAGATCAGCCAGTGCACGAACACCGCACCCAGCAGCGTGCCACCGGCCAGACCCGCCCAGTACCACCGCGGCAGCCGCACGCCCGCGACGGCGAGCACGCCGGTCACGATCACCACGCTGAAGGCGGCGATGCCCAGGAGCGGGTTCGGGAATCCGAACAGCGAGGCCTGTTTGGTCAGCATCACCGACCCGCAGGACAGCACCGGGTTGATGCTGCACGACGGGACGTACGACGGGTTCTGCAGCTGCCGGACCTTCTCGACGGTCAGCACGAACGCGGCGACCTCGCCGATGATGCCGGCGAGGAGAATCCAGACGGCGGCGGGGCGGCTGACCGCCACCCCCACCTGCCGCTGCGACGTGTCGACGTCGGTCACTGGTGCGGTGCCGGAGCGGGCTGCGGTGCCGGGGCGCCCGGGGCCGGAGCGGCGGGGGCTGCCGGTGCGGCGGGCAGGTTCGGCAGATCGGGCGCGACGGCCTTGATCTTCTCGATCAGGCTGTTCGGGTCGCCGTTCGGGACCAGGCTGGTCTCGGTGCCGTTGATCTTGATGGTCGGGGTGCCCTGGATCTCGGCGTTGCGGGCCATGTTGTTGACCATCTCGGTGTAGACGCCGTTCTCGACGCACTTGCTGACCGGATCGTTCGGGCCGACGGCGACACCGGACTGGCGTGCGTACTCGAGCAGCTTGGCGTTGTCGGGGAACGTCGCCGCGGTCTCCTCGGGCTGGTTCTTGTACAGCGCTTCGTGGAAGCGCCGGAACGCGGCCTTGTCCTCGTCGGCGACGCAGTACGCCATGGCGCCGGCGCGCGTCGAGTACGACTTCGGGTCACCACGGCCGATGATCGAGACGATGTTGTAGTCGACGGCGATGTCGCCGTTGTCGATCAGCTTGGCGATGGTCGGGCCGTACGTCTTCTCGAAGACGCCGCAGACCGGGCAGAGGAAATCCTCGTAGATCGCGAGGGTGACCTTCGGGTCCTTGGTGCCGGGGTTGGTGACGACGTTGCTCGCCGCGATCTGGACCGCCTGCACCTTGTGCGGGTCGGCCTTGGGCTTGCCGTTCATGACGATGTACGCCACCAGTACCACCGCGAAGATGATGACAAGCGCGGTCAGCCCGCCCTTGACCACCCAGTCCCGCTTGCGGTCCGCAGCCTTCAGGTCATAGCTGGCGTTCTTCGATGACTTCGACGATTTCGACGGCACGGCGTCAAGGGTACCGACGCCGTCCCCGAACTCGGCCGGAGCCGTACCTCAGCGGGTGAGGTGTGCCCGGAACGCGGAGATGAAGTCCGCCGTCGCGACCGCGCTGTCGCCGCCGAGCGGGAAGAAGTTCGCGAAGGCGTGGACCAGGGATCCGTACCTGCGGTGGTCCACCGGCACGCCGGCGGCGGCCAGCGCCGCGGCGTAGGCGTCGCCTTCGTCGCGCAGCGGATCGAACCCACCGGTGAGCACGAGCGCGGGCGGCAGACCCGACAGATCGTCGGCCAGCAGCGGCGACACCCGCGGGTCCGCCGGATCGAGCGCCGATTCGGCGAGGTAGTTGGCCCGGAACCAGTCCATGTCGACCTTGCTCAGGAAGTAGCCGTCGGCGAACAGCACCTTCGACCGGGTGTCGCCCGCGAAATTCGTGACCGGATAGATCAGCAACTGCAGGGCAGGCAGCGGCGCGCGGTTGTTCCGGGCCAGCTGGGAGACGACGGCCGCCAGGTTGCCGCCGGCACTGTCGCCACCCACGGCGATCCTTGCCGGGTCGGCGCCCAGCCGCGCCGCGTTCTCCACACACCAGAGATAGGTGGCGTAGCAGTCGTCGGAGGCGGCCGGAGCCGGGTGCTCAGGGGCCAGCCGGTACTCGACGGAGACGACGTGCACGCCAGCGTCCCGGCTGATGAGCCGGCACAGCCCGTCATGCGACTCGATGCCGCCGACGACGAATCCGCCGCCGTGGAAGAAGACCAGCAGCGGCGCGGGCCCGGTGGTGTCGGCCCGGTAGTGGCGGGCGCGCAGGGGTTCGACCGGACCGGGAACCGTGAAGTCGGTCGTCGTCACAGCGATGGCCGGGTCGAGGTACTGCGACAACGCCAGCAGCTGAGTGCGCGAGACGTTGATGTCGCTGCTCACGACCAGGCCCCCGGCGCCGGTGGCGTTCTGCGCCGCCAGCATCAGCTGCAGGGTGGTGTCCAGGGTGTTGCCGTCGATCGTGACGCGACGCCCGCCGAGCAGCACGCGCTTCAGCCGGTCGGGAATCTTGGGGAGGACACGCAGGGCGATGCCGCCGGCCCGGGTCAGGACCGCGAGGCGCAGGCGGTTGGGCCGTCCGACCGGATGCTCGGGCCGGACGACCAGTTCGGCGTCGGTTGTCGCTGCCGACAGCTCAGCGTCGCCTGGCATGCTCATTGTCATGGCTGATCCTTCAGGTGCTCCGAGTCCAACACTGACGCTCAACGACGGTACGTCCATTCCCGTGGTGGGTCTCGGGGTGTGGCAGACACCGGCCGAGGACACCGAACGCGCCGTCAGTGCAGCATTGCACGCCGGATATCGCCATATCGACACCGCCGCGGCCTACGGCAACGAGGACGGCGTCGGCCGGGCCGTCGCCGCCTCCGGCATTCCGCGCGAGGACGTCTTCATCGTCACCAAGCTGTGGAACTCCGACCAGGGTTATGAGAAGACCCTCACCGCGTTCGACGCCAGCATGGCGCGGTTGGGGCTCGATTACCTCGACCTGTACCTGATCCACTGGCCGACGCCCGCCCAGAACCTGTTCATCGACACGTTCAAGGCTTTCGCCCACCTGCGTGACCAGGGCCGGATCCGCGCGATCGGCGTCAGCAACTTCGAGCCCGAGCACCTCAAACTGCTCATCGATGCCACCGGGATCGTGCCCGCGGTGAACCAGATCGAGCTGCATCCGCGGCTGCCGCAGGCCGAGCTGCGGGAAACACACGCCCGCTACGGCATCGCCACCGAGGCCTGGAGCCCGCTGGGCCAGGGTTCCCTGCTCGCGGACCCGATCGTCACCACCATCGCGGAGCGACACGGAAAAACGCCAGCACAGGTGCTGATTAGGTGGCATATACAGCTGGGTAATATCGTCATCCCGAAATCGGTGAACCCAGACCGGATTGCGAGCAATTTCGACGTGTTTGATTTCGAGCTGAGCGAAGCGGACATCGCGTCCATCGCGACCCTCGACAACGGCACCCGCCTGGGCCCGGATCCACGAACATTCAACTTCACAGGGTAGGTGACATGGCCTCCGCAGAGATTCCCAATGTGGCGCTCCACGACGACAACACGATCCCGGCGCTCGGTCTCGGTGTCGGCGAGCTGTCGGACGCCGACACCGAGCGCGCCGTCTCGGCCGCGCTCGAGATGGGCATCCGCCTGATCGACACCGCCGCCGTCTACGGCAACGAGGAAGCCGTCGGGCGGGCCATCGCGTCGTCGGGCATCCCGCGCGCCGAGATCTTCGTGACGACCAAGCTGGCCAACGCCGACCAGGGTTTCCAGGCCGGTCAGGACGCCTTCAAGGTCAGCCTGGAGAAGCTGGGCCTGGAGTACGTGGACCTGTACATGATCCACTGGCCGGCCGGCGACATCAGCAAGTACGTGGACAGCTGGGGCGCCCTGATCAAGCTGCACAACGACGGCACCGCGAAGTCCATCGGCGTCTGCAACTTCTCGGACGAGGACCTGTCGACCATCATCGACCTGAGCTACGTCAGCCCGGTGGTCAACCAGATCGAGCTGCACCCCCTGCTCAACCAGTCGGCGCTGCGCGCGGTGCACGCCGAGCGCGGCATCGTCACGCAGGCCTATAGCCCGCTGGGCGTCGGCAACCTGCTGACCCACCCGACCGTGCAGTCCGTCGCCGCCGAGTACGGCAAGACCCCGGCCCAGGTGCTGATCCGGTGGAGCCTGCAGCTCGGCAACTCGGTCATCCCCCGCTCGTCGTCGCCGGAGCGCATCGCCGAGAACCTCGACGTGTTCGGCTTCGAGCTGGCCGGCGAGCACATGGACGCCCTGAACGGGTTGGACGACGGCACCCGCTACCGCCCGGACCCGGCCACCTACACCGGCATCTGAGGCACCGGCGGTTCATCAACCGATACCGACACAAGTGGTCGTTCTCCCATCGGGGAGGACGACCATTTGTGTTTGGCGCGAACGATTTTGGGTAGTGGCGACGGGCGCCTGGGCTGCCCTGTCACAGATGTGCCCTGTGGGTCACGTGTGCCGATTGTGGAAAAACTCGCAGCAATTGATTCGTGTTAACTATCCCACTATTACCGCTGGTGCGTTAATTTGATATTGCGTCCATTTATTCCGGCGCAACCAGACATCATCGAGCAGGGGGTTCGAGAAATGGTTCATTCATTCAAGAGCACTTCGCAATTAACGGCTCCGACAATTGGTCGCTTCTCCCAGCGCTTGCTATTGGGTGCGGCAACAATTGGCATGGGCGCATTGCTATTCACATTCGGAGCGGGCACGGCACAGGCCGACACCTCCACCACCGGTGTGGCAGGCCACAGCAACGCACCCACCTCCAGCGCGAGGGCGGCAGCCGCGGGCAGCCCGGTGGGCGGCATCGCGGGCGCACTCGACGGCACGGTGAAGACAGTGGCCGGTGCGCTCCACGGCACCACCAAGACGCTGGCCGCTGACCTCAACGGCACCACCCACACCGTCGCCGCCGACCTCGACGGCACCACCAAGACCGTCGCGGGCGGACTGCACAACACCACCAAGACGGCCGCAGGCGCACTCGATGGCACCACCAAGACCGTCGCCGGCGCACTCAACGGCACCCTGAAGACGATCGGCGGCATTTTCGGACGCCGCTGACGGATACCGCAACAGACAGGAGCGAATTTGGCATCAGGCTGCGGCGAATTGTTGACCGATTGCTGAATTGACGGCATTTCGACCCGAAATTCAGTCGCCCCGCCATCGGTCATTTCGCCGTGGTCGTATGAGCAGATATTGGTTGCCGAGACGTGGTAGCTCGGCAACCAATATCTGCGCAATTTCCACCGCTTCGGCTCGAAATTAGCGGTTCCACCGATCTCAGGAATGCCAGCAAACGATTCCCTGCTCTTTTTTGTGCGGAATCGCTCATGCCGGCAACAAAATCGCGGAATCTCGGCGATGTACTGGAACCAGCCGACCTAGTTCACCGGACAGGTGGCCGCGGCATCGCGCAGGACGGGCACCGACGGCGCGTCCACGGGCAGCCCATAGCCACGCAGCACCGCGATGTACTGCACGGCGTACTGGCACCAGAAGCCGTGGTTCGGCGGCATCCAGTCCGAGGGCTGCTTGTCGCCCTTGTCCTGGTTCGCTTTTCCCGAGACCGCGAGCAGATTCGCCGGATCGTTGGCGAACCGCAGCCGGAGTTCGTCATTCCAGTCCCTGGCGCCGAGGTCCCAGGCCAGCGCGAGCGGCACGATGTGGTCGATCTGCACCGCAGCGCCGATCTGGTTACCCCGGGTGAAGGCGATGGTGTCATTGGTGTAGGGGTCGCGGAGGACGCCGGTCTTCACCGCCTGCGGGCAGCGCTTGATCGACACGACGGTCTTGTCGGTGAGATCCCGGTTCAGGATGTCGTTGCGGGTGTCGCAGCCGTTGTGGCCCTCGGGCGCCGAAGTGTCGTCGGTCCAGGACTCGCCGAACGCCGCGCGCCGGTAGTTCGGGTCACGCACCCGCCGCGGGATGACGGCCAGGCCCGCCAGGATGTCGGTGCCGGGAGCGATGGTCGGGACGACGGCGCCGTCGACACCATCGGCGACCGCCGCCGGTTCGTCGGCCGTGCCGACCTGGATGGCCACCACCACCGCCAGCACCACGGCCGCCACCAACCACAGCAGGCGCTTCACGCCTTGTCCAGGTACTCGACGCGATCGGTGTCGACGAATTGGGCGGCGAGTGCGGACATGCCCGGATCATCCGGATTCTGCGCGTAGGCCGCCTGACAGAAGGCGCGGGCCGACTCGATGACTTCCTGGTGATCGGCCAGCGACAGGAACCGCAGATGCCCGGCCCGTCCGGATTGGTTGAGACCGAGGACGTCGCCTTCGCGGCGCTCCTGCAGGTCGAGATCGGCCAGTTCGAAGCCATCGAGGGTGCCGGCCACCGCCTCCAGCCGGGCACCGGCTTTCGATCCCGGCGGCAGCTTCGTCGCGAGCAGGCACAAGCTGGCGTGCGAGCCGCGGCCGATGCGGCCGCGCAGCTGGTGCAGCTGGCTGATGCCGAAGCGGTCCGCGTCCATCACGACCATGACCGTCGAGTTGGGCACGTCGACGCCGACCTCGATGACGGTGGTGCACACCAGCACGTCGATCTGTCCGGCGCGGAAGGCCGACATGATGGCGTCCTTCTCGTCACCGGGCAGCCGGCCGTGCATGAGCCCCAGCTTGAGGTCCTTCAGTGGCCCGGCCCGCAGCTTGTTGTACAGCTCGACGACCGTCACCGGCGGCGGTCCGGCCTGATTCTTCTCGTCGCCCGTCTTGTCGTTCTCGTCGATCCGGGAGGCCACCACGTAGGCCTGCCGTCCCGCCGCGACCTCTTCACGGATGCGGGCCCACGCCCGGTCGAGCCACGCCGGTTTCTGGGTGACGAAGATGGTCTTGGTGTCGATCGGCTGCCGGCCGCGCGGCAGCTCCCGCATGGTGGAGGTCTCCAGGTCCCCGTACACCGTCAGCGCCACGGTGCGCGGGATCGGGGTGGCGGTCATGACCAGCAGGTGTGGCGTCAGACCGTCGGGGGCCTTGGCACGCAACCGATCTCGCTGCTCCACCCCGAACCGGTGCTGCTCGTCGACCACCACCATGCCGAGCCGGTCGAATTCCACGGCGTCCTGCAGCAGGGCGTGGGTGCCGATCACGATGCCGGCCCGCCCGCTCGACACTTCCTCGCGCACCTGGCGCTTCTGCTGCGCGGTCATCGACCCGGTCAGCAGCGCCACCGAGGTCGCATCATCGGGGGCACCGAGCTGGCCCGCCATGGCGAGCGGTCCTAGCACGTCGCGAACCGACCGCGCGTGTTGCACGGCAAGCACTTCCGTCGGCGCGAGCAGCGCGCACTGGTATCCGGCGTCGACCATCTGCAGCATGGCGATCAGCGAGACGATGGTCTTGCCCGAGCCGACCTCACCCTGCAGCATCCGATTCATCGGCCTCGACTCGGACAACTCTGCCGACAGCACCTTGAGCACGTCACGTTGACCCGCGGTCAGTTCGAACGGCAACCGGTCACGCAGGGCGGCCGCGAGACCGGTGTCGATCGGCGGTGCCGGCGGACCGGACTGTGATTGGGTGCCGTGCCGGCGGGCGGCCAGCGCCCACTGCAGCCCGGCGGCCTCGTCGAAAGTCAGCCGCTCCCTGGCCTGTTCGCGATCGGCTTCGCGCTCGCCGAGGTGGATGTCACGCAGCGCCTGGTCCTCCGAGATCAGGCCCCGCTGCGCCCGGATGGATTCCGGCAGCGGATCGGCTATCGGATCCAGCACGGCGAGGACCTGCTGGATGCACGCGTAGATGTCCCAGCTCTGCACCTTCGCGCACGCCGAGTAGATCGGGAAGAACTCCCGCTCGAACGCCGACATCTGGAGTTCGCCGTGCATCTTCTCGGAGGCGTCGGCGATCTTCTTCAGCGCCGGCGAACCGAACGTGCGGCCGGCCCCGGAACCCAGCACGAGGTGCGCGGGATGCGTCAATTGCATTGTGCGCCCGTAGAATCCGACCACGCCCGACAGCATCACCCGGGTGCCCTCGACGAGTGACTTCTTGAGGAACTTGGCGTTGAAGAAGGTGGCGGTGACCTTCGGGTTGCGGTTGCCCAAGGTGACCACCAGGTATTCGCGCTTGGGCGCCCGGTTGGTCCAGCGCGTCTCCGCTTTGGTGATGACGTCGACGAACGTGACGTGGTCGCCTTCTTCCGGCAGCTCGGTGTCCTCGCCGAGCACCGTCATGCCCTGGCTGTACTTGCGCGGATAGTGCCGCAACAGATCGTTGACGGTGCGGATACCGAGGAATTCTTCCAGCGGCGCAGCCGATTTCGCGCCCAGTACGTGCACCAGTGAGTCGGTCAGCGCGACCACCGCTACTCCACCCCTATCAGAAGCGCATCGCCGCGGTGACCGGTGTGATAGGTCACCAACTCGGCCGCCAGGTGCTCCTGGCGCACATGCTCGGCCAGCGCGACGCCCACCTCGGCGTCGACGCCGGCGCCGGTCAGCACCGTGACCAGTTCTCCGCCCGACGACAGCAGCAGGTCGATGAGCCCACTGGCGGCACTGACCAGGTCGTGCCCGACGATCAGCACCTCGTCACCGGCGATGCCCAGCCCGTCGCCCGGGCGGCACCGGCCGGCCCAGGTCAGCGCCGCCTCGGTGGCGATCCGTACCGAGCCGTGCCGGGCGCCCGCCGCGGCGCGCGCCATGTTGTAACCGTCGTCGACGGCCTGCCGGGTGGGGTCGTGCACGGCCAGCGCGGCCAGTCCCTGCACCATGGATCCGGCCGGTACCGGCACGACGTCCATGCCCCAGCTGATCGCCGTGGCGCAACCGGCCACCAATTCCTCGGCGGCCAGAAAACCGTTGGGCAACACCATGATCTGCGCGGCACCCGTGCCGACCAGCCCGGCGAGGAACTGCTGCGCGCTGACCGGTCCGCCGTCGGGCCGCAGCACGTGCGCACCCTCGCCGCCGAACAACTCCCCCGCGCCGTCGCCGTCGACGATCGCCAGCACGGCGCGGTCGCGGCTCCAGCCGCCCGACGGCCGGGCCCCGGCGGCGCCGAGCAGCGCGGTGACCTGAATCCTGCTGACAGCGCCCAGATCGAGAGCGGCCTCGATCGCGGCCCCGGCGTCGTCGGCGTGTACGTGCACGCTGTATTGGCCGCCGGCGACGGCGGTGGCGATGGCAACGGATTCACCGAGCCGCACCAGCCGGGCCCGCAACACCTCGACGTTGTCCGGGTCGCAGTCACCCAGCAGGTACATCACCTCGAATTGTGGTGGCGCGCCGTTGATTTCGTGGTGGTCATGACGGTCGTGATCGTGGTGGCCGTCGCCGTGCGCTGTCCGCGAGTGGCCCGGCTGGTACTGGGGCCGGGGCGTCGAGCTGCCGGACAGCGTCGCGGTCAGGGCATCGAGCAGGACCAGCAGACCGCGCCCGCCGGCGTCGACGACGCCCGCTTCCGCGAGCACGTCGAGCTGATCGGGGGTGCGCTCGAGCGCCACCGCGGCGGCGTCCGAGACGGCGGCCGCCATGGTCGCGAGGTCGGTCACGCCGTCCAGGCTCTCGGCTTCCAGCGCGGCCGCCTGTAGCACCGACACGATGGTGCCCGGCACCGTCTGCCCGACCGAGGCGACGGCCAATACCTGGGCGTGGTGCAGGGCCGCGGTGAATTCCGGCGCCGTGATCTCGCCGCACTCCCGGTCCTCACCACGTTGCAACGCGGCCTCGGCCACCACGTCGGCCACGCCGCGGAGGATCTGGGACAGGATGACGCCCGAGTTGCCGCGGGCGCCGTGCAGCGCCCCGGCGGACAACGCGGCCGAGACGGCCACCACGTCGTTGCCTGCCGCGTTCACGGCCTCGTCGGCCTGCGCGGCGGCGGCACGCATGGTGAACAACATGTTGGTGCCGGTGTCGGAATCCGCGACGGGGTAGACGTTCAGCCGGTTGATCTCGTCGGTATGGGCGATGAGGTGCAGGACCGCGGTATGAGCCCAGTCGCGTAAGGCGATCCCATCCAGCGGACGGGGTGTGCGACCCACGCCAGCTGACATGTGACCTCCATCGCGTCCGCCCGGGTTCACCCCGATTCTCCAGTCGCCCGCCGGGTGCCCCTCGGCGCCCCGCCAGCCTAGCCACTGACCCCGACAAATCTCCTGACCAGCTCCCGTAAAACACCGGCCACCAGACCCATTTTGGTGATCGTCGGGCCGCCCGGTATCCTGGTCAGGTTGTCTGTTCGCGCCGCACAACCCTGTGGCCGTCGGACTCAGACCCCAAGTACTGATTTTCGAGGAGTTCTTCATGGCCGCCGTGTGCGACATCTGCGGAAAGGGACCGGGCTTCGGCATGTCCGTCTCGCACTCCCACCGTCGGACCAACCGCCGCTGGGATCCGAACATCCAGACCGTGCGTGCCGTGGATCGTCCGGGCGGCAACCGCAAGCGCGTCAACGCCTGCACCTCCTGCCTCAAGGCCGGCAAGGTCACCCGCGGCTAGTTTCGGCTACCGCCGGGCGGCTTGATCCCGCCTGACAACTGAAAGCTTCACACCAGGGCGCTGCACGAATCCCGTGCAGCGCTTTCGTGTGTCTTCGGACGGTTCTCGGCCGCTCATCAGCCACGAGCGACCGCATCGTGCACACCAAAATCGGCGTGTCGCCGTGCAGACACGGCTGCTCGCGGGGAAGTGGTTAAGGCAGGCGCCAGTCGATGGGTTCTGCGCCGAGGCGCGTCAGCAGCTCGTTGGCCCGGCTGAACGGCCGGGACCCGAAGAACCCGCGCGACGCCGACAGCGGCGACGGGTGCACCGATTCGATGCTCGCGCAGCGTTCGCCGGTGAGCATCGGCTTGAGGGTCTGCGCGTCCCGGCCCCACAACACCGCCACGAGCGGCTGCGGCCGCGCGATCAGGGCGTTGATCGCGCACTCGGTGACGGCCTCCCAGCCTTTCCCGCGGTGCGACGCGGGATTGCCCGGCCGGACCGTCAGCACCCTGTTCAGCATCATGACGCCCTGCTTCGACCACGGGCTCAGGTCACCGCAACTGGGCGGCTCGTAACCCAGGTCGGCGGTGTACTCGGTGAAGATGTTGGACAGGCTGCGCGGCAGCGGCCGCACGTCGGGCGCCACAGAGAAACTCAGCCCGACGGCATGGCCGGGGGTCGGATAGGGGTCCTGGCCGACGATCAGCACCCGCACCTCGTCGAAGGGGAAGGTGAAGGCGCGCAACACATTCTCCCCCGCCGGCAGATAGCCGTGGCCCGCCGCGTTCTCGGCGCGCAGGAATTCGCCCATCGCGGCGATTTGCGGGGCGACGGGTTCCAGGGCCGCGGCCCAGCCGGGGTCGATCAGTTCGCGCAGGGGTCGGGCAGTCACGCCAGTACCTTACTGACCGAACGATTCCCAGCCGGCGGCTCCATGCCACGACGCGCCGTCGACCGTCACGCGCGGCTCTCCGGGCCCGACCGTCCCGATCGGCCGCCAGCCCGCGGGCAGCGCGCCCCCGAAGGTGCCGACCAGCACGTGGTCCTCGCCGCCGCCGAGTACCCAGTCACGGGCATCGCCACCCACCATCGCGGCCGCCGGCGTCAACGTCGCCACGTCGGCCGCGAGCGCCGCCATCGACAGGTCGATCGCCACACCGGAAGCCGCCGCGATGTGGCCGAGGTCGGCGACCAGGCCGTCGGACACGTCCGTCAGCGCCGTCGCGCCGGCCGCTGCGGCGGCCGCGCCCGCTCCGTAATGCACCTGCGGCACCAGATGCCGTCGGCGCAGCTCGTCGAACTCGTGAATACCGGCCCGCCACAAGGTGTATCCGGCACCCGACCAGCCGAGCTCACCGACCACCGCGACGGTGTCGCCCGGTTGCGCACCGGACAGCAGGACGGGCGAGCGGCCGCCCAGATCGCCCAGAACCGTCACCGAGATCACCCACTGCGGCGCGGCCACCAGGTCGCCGCCGACGATGCCGGCACCGAATTTCGTTGCCTCCGACCATAATCCGTCGGACAGGCGTTGGGCGTCCGCAACCTCGGTATCGACCGGCGCCCCGAAACCGACGACGAACGCGTACGCCCGGCCGCCCATGGCTTCGATGTCGGCGGCATTCTGCGCAATTGCCTTGCGCCCCACGTCATGCGGCGTGGACCAGTCGAGCCGGAAATGCCGGCCCTCGACCAGCATGTCGGTGGATACCACGATCCGGCCGTCGGGGACCGTCAGCAGCGCGGCATCGTCACCCGGGCCGACGACGACCTCGGCGGGCTGGGTGCGCCGGGCGGTTATCCGGCCGATCACCGCGAACTCGCCGAGCCCCGCCAGGGTCTCCCCGGATTCCGCGCTGGTCATGGTGGTGGAGTCTATGCAGGCTCACCGCCGTCGGCCGCCCCGGGCGACGGGCGCTCTAGAGTGGCCGTCATGACCGAACCCGACGATCCGGATGGCCCGCCGCGCGGCGCCCTCATCGCGGCCGTCGTCGTGGCGGTCGCCGCGATCGTCGGTCTGCTCGCGTATGCCGCGCTGCGGCAGGCCCCTGCCGACGAGCCCGTCGCGCTCCCGCTCGCCGGTGCCCCGGCACCGCAGGCCGACAGCGACCAGTGCCGGGCGCTCCTCGCGACACTGCCGGACACCATGGGCGACTTCCGGCGGGCGACGCTCGCCGACCCCGCCCCGCCCGGGGCCGCCGCCTGGCTGGGCCCGACCGGCATCGACACCGTGGTGCTGCGCTGCGGTGTCGAGCGGCCCGACGATTTCGTGGTCGGCGCGCCGCTGCAGATGGTGAATGCGGTGTCGTGGTTCGAAGCCAGCGGTCCGAGCGCCAGCACCTGGTACGCCGTCGACCACGGCACGCCTGCCACCTACGTCGCGCTGACGCTGCCGCAGGGCTCCGGTCCGACGCCGATCCAGACCGTCTCCGAGCTCATCGAAAAGGTGATGCCGGCCCGGCCGCTGGACCCGGCACCGGCCCGTTAGCGCAGGCCGGTCCCCCGCCGGATCGCGGTGTCCACCATGACGCTGAGCAGCG
The DNA here is from genome assembly GCF_018326285.1 of Mycolicibacterium sp. TY81. Classification (NCBI taxonomy): domain Bacteria; kingdom Bacillati; phylum Actinomycetota; class Actinomycetes; order Mycobacteriales; family Mycobacteriaceae; genus Mycobacterium; species Mycolicibacterium sp. TY81. The sequence continues at coordinate 1,482,501 of NZ_AP023362.1, read as the reverse complement.
TGGCGTAGTCGACGCCGCTGGCCGCCCACATCTGCGGGTACATCGAGATGGTGGTGAAGCCGGGCATGGTGTTGATCTCGTTGATCACCGGCCCGTTCTCGGTCAGGAAGAAGTCGACGCGGGCCAGGCCCTGGCAGTCCAGTGCCTTGAACGCGCGGATGGCCAATTGCCTGATCTCGTCGGCGGTTTCGTCGTCGACCTTGGCGGGCACGTCGAGTTCGGCGGCGTCCTCGAGGTACTTGGTGGCGAAGTCGTAGAACCCGCCACCCACGCGAATCTCGCCCAGCTCACTGGCCGCGACACGGCCGTCCGGGTACTCCAGCACCCCGCATTCCACTTCGCGGCCCGGCATCGCGGCTTCGACGATCACCTTCGGATCATGTTGGCGCGCATAGGCGATGGCCTGGTCCAGTTCGTCCCACGCGGCAACCCGGCTGACGCCGATGGACGATCCGCCGCGGGCCGGCTTGACGAACACCGGCAGTCCCAGGCGCTCCCGGTCGTCGAGGCTCAGCGTCACATCACGCGGCCGCAGCACCACCTGGTCGCCGATCGGCAGGCCATCGGCAGCCAGCAGCTTCTTGGTGAATTCCTTGTCCATCCCGGCCGCGCTGGCCAGCACGCCCGCGCCGACGTACGGCACCCCGGCCAGTTCCAGCAGGCCCTGGATGGTGCCGTCCTCGCCGTACGGGCCGTGCAGCACGGGGAAGACGACGTCGACGGCCGTCAGCACCTGCGCGACGCCGTCCTGCAGCGACAGCAGTTCACCACGGCGGTTCGGATCGGCGGCCAGCGTCAACGCGGTGCCGGACGCCTCGGTGACGCCCGGCAGTTGTCCGTCGGTGATGGCGAGGGTCTCCGGACGACCGTCTCCCAGCACCCAGGAACCCTCCGGGGTGATGCCGACGGCGACGACCTCGTAGCGGGCCGGATCCAGGTTGCGCAGGATGCTCCCGGCCGAAACACAGGAGATGGCGTGCTCCGAACTGCGTCCGCCGTAAACGACGGCGACCCGGGTACGGCCGGCGGCTCCTGAGGATTGAGGGGCAGTCACAATCTGGAGAGGCTACCTGGCTGAGCACCCGGCTACCCGAGCGCAGCCGTGATATCCGCCAGTAGGTCGTCGGTGTCCTCGATGCCGAGCGATATCCGCGCAAAGCCCGGCTCCACCGCATCGCCCCAGCGTGCGCGCCTGTCGACCGAGGTGTGGATGCCGCCGAAACTGGTCGCGGCGACCAACAGTTGGCTGCGGTTCACCAGGTCCCGGACGGCGTCGGCATCGGCCAGTTCGATTGCGATGAGGCCGCCGAAACGTCGCATCTGATCGCGGGCGACGGGATGCGCCGGATCGGTCGGCAGGCCCGGATAACGCACCGCGCGCACGGCGGGATGGGCGTCGAGCGTCATCGCCAGCGCGAGCGCGTTGCCGCACTGCCTTTCGAACCGCAGTCCGGCGGTGCCGAGGCTCCGCAGCGCCAACCAGGCCTCGAAGTGGCCGAGGATCGCGCCGGCCAGCAGTCGGTCCCGTTCGATGGCGGCCATCACCTCGCGATGGCACCCGGCGACGTAGCCGGCCAGCAGATCACTGTGCCCGGACAGCCCCTTCGTCGCGCTCGCGACCACCAGATCCGCGCCGAGCGACAGCGGCCGCTGGCCCAGCGGGGTCGCGGCGGTGTTGTCGACCATCAGGGTCGCGCCGCGGGAGCGGCAGATGGTGGACAACCGGTGCAGGTCGACGACATCCAGCGTCGGGTTGACCGGGGATTCGGCGAGCACGACGTCGGCACGGGAAAGCTGCGCCGCCGCGCCACAGATGTCCGCGGCGGCCGCCTCGATCACGGTGACGCCGCGGGCCGCGAGATGCTCGGCCGCGTATCGGCGCACCTGGTAGTAGCCGTCCGCGGGGACGACCAGGGTGGTGCCCGGGGTCGCCAGCACGCGTAGTGCCGACGAGATGGCGGCCATCCCCGAGGAGAATGTCAGCGCCGATGTGGCGCCCTCGAGCTCGGCCAGGGCCGATTCCAGTTGGCGCCAGGCCGGATTGGAGTTGCGGCCGTAGAAGTCCAGACCGTCGGATTCGTCGTCGGACAAATGGTAGGCCGCCACCGGAACCGGCGGCGGCGCCACCGGTAGCCCCGGAACACGTTGCGACGCAGTCGCTTTGACGCTACGGGTCGAATCGCCGAGTTGGCCGTCCACGACTCACTCCGGCTTGGTGCTGCGGCCGAGCAACAACGCGAACGCCTGGTCCACCGACAAACCCTTGTGGCACACCCGGTTCACCGCGTCGGTCAGCGGCATCTCGACGTCGTAGCTCTCGGCGAGGGCGAGCACCGACTGGCAGGACGTGACACCCTCGGCGACCTTGCCGCTGGCCGCCGCGGTCGCCGACTCCATGGTGCCGCCGCGCGCCAGGCGCTCACCGAAGCTGCGGTTGCGGGACTGCGGCGAGGTGCAGGTGGCGACGAGATCGCCGACGCCGGCCAGCCCGGCAAGGGTTACGCCCTTGGCGCCGAGTGCGATTCCCAGTCGCATGATCTCGGCCAGTCCGCGGGTGATGATCGCGGCGGCGGTGTTCTCGCCGAACCCGGCGCCCGCTGCCATCCCGCACGCCAGCGCGATGACGTTCTTGCAGGCCCCGCCCACTTCGGCGCCGATCACGTCGGCGCTGGTGTACGGCCGGAAGTAGCCGGTGGCGAATGCGCGCTGCAACGCGACCGCGCGTCCCGAGTCGGTACACGCGATGAGGGTCGCGGCGGGCTGCTCGTCGACCACCTCGCTGGCCAGGTTCGGTCCGCTGAGGACGGCGACGCGACTCGGATCGGCGCCCGTCACCTGGACGATGACCTGGCTCATGCGCAACAGGTTGTCGAGTTCGATGCCCTTGGCCACGCTGACGAGCGTGGTGTCGTCACCGAGATGTCCGGTCCAGGCGGTCAGGTTGGTGCGCAGCGTCTGCGACGGCACCGCCAGCAGCACGGTGCAGGCGCCCGTCAGCGCTTCGGCGGGGTCCGCGGTCGCCTTGATGGACGCCGGTAGCGCCCGGTCACCGAGATATTTCGAGTTCCGGTGGGTCTCGTTGATCTCGCGCGCCACCTCGGCGCTGCGCGCCCACAGCGTCACATTGTTGCCCGCGTCCGCCAGGACTTTCGCCAGTGCCGTCCCCCACGCGCCGGCACCCATCACCGCTGCCTCCACCACGCGTCAACAGTAGCCCCGCCGGAGCTTTGGCAGTATGGCGGTCATGAGCGGCGACCCGAGGGTGCAGACGTCCGGCGATGTCGCCGGTGTCGGGTTGATCATCGCGGTGAAACGGCTGGCCGCGGCCAAGACCCGACTGGCCCCGGTTTTCGCCGGCGATCTGCGCGAGCAGGTGGTGCTCGCGATGCTGCTCGACACCATCACCGCCGCCCTGGCCGTGCCGGCCGTCGGCTCGGTGACGGTTGTCACCCCCGACCCGGACGCCGCCGCCGCGGTGCGCGAACTCGGCGCCGAGGTACTGGTGGACCCCACTCCGGCCGGGCACCCCGATCCGTTGAACAACGCGCTCGCAGCCACGGAGCGCGCCCTGCGCGACCGGGTGACGAACATCGCGGTGTTGCAAGGCGACCTGCCTGCGCTGCGCACCACGGAACTGGCCGACGCCATGGCCGGCGCCAGTCGGCATGCCCGCAGTTTCATCGCCGACCGGCACCGCACCGGCACCGCGGCACTCTTCGCCTTCGGCGCCCCGCTGGTCCCCGAGTTCGGCGCGGATTCCGCACGGCGCCATGCGGATTCGGGTGCGGTGGAGCTGGATGGCGAGTGGCCGGGGCTGCGCTGCGACATCGACACCCCGGACGACCTGGAGACGGCACGCCGGCTCGGCGTCGGCCCCGCCACCACACGGATCGTCGGCTGACCACCGGCATTGACCAACCATGTGGCCTGCGCCCCGCCGATAGGGAATGATCGTCGGGGTGACCGACGCCGACATCCGACCCGCACAGACCGACCGGACACCCGTCGACTCGGACCCCGAGCCGCTGCCGGCGGCCACCGCGGATCCGACGGACGGCGCCCTACCCGATGACCGCTACCTCAACCGCGAGCTGAGCTGGCTGGACTTCAACGCCCGCGTGCTGGCGCTCGCGGCCGACCGATCGCTGCCGCTGTTGGAGCAGGCCAAGTTCCTGGCGATCTTCGCTTCGAATCTCGATGAGTTCTACATGGTTCGGGTGGCCGGGCTGAAGCGTCGCGACGAGACCGGCCTGTCGGTCCGGTCGGCGGACGGCCTGTCGCCGCGCGAACAACTGCGCCGGATCGGTGAACGCACCCAGCAGATCTCGACGCGGCACGCCAACGTGTTCGGTGAGGTGGTGCGTCCGGCACTGGCCGAGCAGGGCATCACGATCGTGAACTGGAGCGAGCTGGACGAGCACGAGCAGTCCAAGCTCTCCACGTATTTCCACGACCAGGTGTTCCCCGTGCTGACACCGCTGGCCGTCGACCCCGCCCACCCCTTCCCGTTCGTCAGTGGCCTGAGCATCAACCTCGCCATCACCGTGCGCAATCCCGAAGACGGCACCCAGCACTTCGCCCGAATCAAAGTGCCGGACAACGTGGATCGGTTCGTAGAACTGCCCGAACCGGGGACGACGGCCGACGGCGTGAAGTCGCGCGTGCGGTTCCTTCCGATGGAAGAACTCATCGCCGCATTCCTGCCGGTGCTGTTCCCCGGGCTGGACATCGTCGAGCATCACGCGTTCCGCATCACCCGCAACGCCGACTTCGAAGTCGAAGAGGACCGCGACGAGGATCTGCTGCAGGCACTGGAACGCGAGCTGGCGCGCCGCCGGTTCGGCTCGCCGGTGCGGCTGGAAGTCGCCACCGACATGACCGAGAACATGCTCGACCTGCTGCTGCGTGAGCTGGACGTGCACCCGGGCGACGTCATCGAAGTCCCTGGACTGCTGGACCTTTCGTCACTGTGGCAGATCTACGGCGTCGACCGGCCCGATCTGAAGGACCGGCCGTTCGTGCCGGCCACTCCCCCGGCGTTCGGCGAACGCGAGACGCCGAAGAGCATCTTCTCGACGCTGCGCGATGGGGATGTCCTGGTGCACCACCCGTACGACTCGTTCTCCACCACGGTGCAGCGCTTCATCGAGCAGGCCGCTGCCGACCCGAATGTGTTGGCCATCAAGCAGACGCTGTACCGCACCTCGGGTGACTCGCCGATCGTCAACGCGCTGATCGACGCCGCCGAGGCCGGCAAGCAGGTGGTGGCGCTGGTGGAGATCAAAGCCAGGTTCGACGAGCAGGCCAACATCAAGTGGGCCCGCGCGCTGGAGCAGGCGGGCGTGCACGTGGTGTACGGGCTCATCGGACTCAAGACCCACTGCAAGACGGCGTTGGTGGTGCGTCGCGAAGGTTCGACCATTCGCCGCTACTGCCATGTGGGCACGGGCAACTACAACCCGAAAACCGCGCGCCTGTACGAAGACGTCGGCCTGCTGACGGCCTCGCCTGAGATCGGCGCCGACCTCACCGACCTGTTCAACTCGTTGACGGGTTACTCACGCAAGGTGTCGTACCGCAACCTGTTGGTCGCTCCGCACAGCGTGCGGCGCGGCATCATCGAGCGCATCGAGCGCGAGATCGAAGCCAAGCGCGCGGGCGGCGACGGCCGCATCCGGATGAAGATGAACGCTCTGGTCGACGAGCAGGTCATCGACGCGCTGTACCGGGCGTCGCAGGCCGGGGTGCGGGTCGAGGTCGTCGTCCGGGGTATCTGCGCGCTGCGTCCGGGCGCCGAGGGCTTCTCCGAGAACATCGTGGTGCGCTCGATTCTCGGCCGCTTCCTTGAGCATTCACGAATTATTCACTTCAACGCCATCAATGAATTCTGGATCGGCAGCGCCGACATGATGCATCGTAATCTCGACCGCCGCGTCGAGGTGATGGCGCAGGTGAAGGACCCGAGACTGACTGAGGAGCTGAGCGGGGTGTTCGATTCCGCGATGGATCCGGCCACCCGATGCTGGGAGCTGGGTCCGGACGGACACTGGACTGCGCTGCCTCGGGAAGGCGAGAAGGTCCGGGATCACCAGGTTTCGATCATGGAGCGGCACCGCACACCGTAGTTTTCGCCCGTAGCCACACACCGCGAAAACCTGATCCCGACAACCACATCCAGGAGCACAGGTGCCGAACAAGACGGCGCACGACACCCGCGCGACGCCGGTGCTGGCAGCCGGGGCGGTGTTGTGGCGCCCCGGCGAGTCCGGAGCGCCGCTGATCGCCGTCGTCCACCGACCGCGCTACGACGACTGGTCGCTGCCCAAGGGCAAGGTGGATCCCGGTGAGACCGAACCGGTTACCGCCGTGCGCGAAATCCTGGAAGAGACCGGGTACGCGTCGGTGCTGGGCCGCCGGCTGGCCTCCGTCAGCTATCCGCTGGAGTACGGCACCAAGAAGGTCCGCTACTGGGCGGCCCGTACGACCGGTGGCGGGTTCACCCCCAATTCAGAGGTGGACAAGCTCGACTGGCTACCGGTGGCCGAGGCCATGCTCCGGCTGCAATACCCGCATGATCGAAAGGTTCTGCGGCGCTTCACCCGTCGGCCCGCCGATACCCGCACCGTGCTGATCGTCCGGCACGCCACCGCCGGCCGCAAGGCCCGGTACAAGGGTGACGACCGGCTGCGGCCGCTCGACAAGAAGGGCCGGGCACAGGCGGAATCGCTTGTCGGCCAACTGCTCGCTTTCGGTGCCAGCGACGTCCACGCGGCGTCGCGGACCCGGTGCCATCAGACCGTCGAGCCGCTGGCGCAGGAACTCGGTGTCCGGGTTCGCGATGAGCCGACGCTGACCGAAGAGGCCTTCGCGGCCGACCCCGACGCGGCGCGGAAGCGGCTGCTGAAGATCGCCGCGAAGAGCGACGACGACACGGTCCCCGTCATCTGCACGCAGGGCAAGGTGATCCCGGACCTGATTTCGTGGTGGTGCGAGCGCAGCGGTATCCGGCCCGACAAGTCGCGTAATCGCAAGGGCAGCATGTGGGTGATGTCACTGCACGGTGACACGCTCGTCGCGGCGGATCACATCGGCAGCCCGCTGCCGACCAAGCGCTAGCGCTCCACACACAGACACGCCGTGGATCGGTTGATCCACGGCGTGTCCGAGTCGGACCTATCGGATAGGGCTTAGCGGCGGCCCTTCTTGGCGGGAGCGGCCTTCTTCGCCGGTGCGGCCTTCTTGGCGGGAGCAGCCTTCTTGGCCGGAGCCGCAGCCTTCTTCGCCGGAGCGGCCTTCTTGGCGGGAGCAGCCTTCTTGGCCGGAGCCGCAGCCTTCTTCGCCGGAGCGGCCTTCTTGGCGGGAGCAGCCTTCTTCGCCGGAGCCGCAGCCTTCTTCGCCGGTGCCGCCTTCTTGGCGGGAGCAGCCTTCTTGGCCGGAGCCTTGGTGGCGGCGGCCTTCTTGGCGGGAGCGGCCTTCTTGGCCGGGGCGGCCTTCTTGGCAGCGCCGCGCTTGGCCGGAGCTGCGGTGGCGCCGCGCTTCACGGCGGGGCCGTCAGCCGAAAGACGCTGCTGGCCAGCAACAACGGCCTTGAACTGAGCGCCCGGGCGGAAAGCCGGAACCGACGTCGGCTTCACCTTGACGGTCTCACCGGTGCGCGGGTTGCGCGCGACGCGGGCGGCGCGGCGACGCTGCTCGAAGACGCCGAAGCCGGTGATGGTGACGCTCTCACCCTTGTGCACGGCGCGCACGATGGTGTCCACGATGTGCTCGACGGCCGCGGTGGCCTGACGACGATCGGTGCCCAACTTTTCTGTCAGGGCATCGATGAGTTCTGCTTTGTTCATCCAAAACCTCCGATTTCAGTGGCCCTGGGTGGACCGACTAATGCACACGGTAAACCCAGTACCCGCCGATTTCCAAGAGCCACGCCCAGTTTCGGGCATAGCTATCGCGGAATTCGGCAATCCGGTTGGCCCACTTGGGAGGTGGTTAACAGGTTTCGAAACGTGGTTGCGGGGGCAGGGATTCGAGCTGCGCCCGAGCGCCGAAATTGCTCCACAGACCCGCTGACGGGGCCTGTGGAGCACCCCGATCAGGCCGGCAGCGTGCGGGGTTTATAGCTCGGCCGAGCCGCTTCGAATGCTTCGATTTCCGGGAGTTTCCGCAGCGTAAGGCCTATATCGTCGAGACCTTCGAGCAGCCGCCACGCGGTGTAATCGTCAATCTTGAAGGGCAGCACGACCGTTCCCGCGGTCAAATTCCGATCTTGAAGATTCACAGTGATTTCCAGCCCCGGATTCTGCTCGAGGAGCTTCCAGAGCAGTTCCACATCGTCCTGCGCGACCTCCGCGGCGAGCAATCCGGCCTTGCCAGAATTTCCCCGAAAAATATCTGCGAACCGTGACGAGATGACGACCCGGAATCCGTAATCCATCAACGCCCACACCGCGTGTTCGCGCGACGAGCCGGTGCCGAAATCGGGTCCGGCGACCAGAACCGAGCCGCGATCGAACGGCGGGAGGTTGAGGATGAAGGACGGATCGGTGCGCCAGCCGGCGAACAGCCCGTCCTCGAAACCCGTTCGGGTGACCCGCTTCAGGTACACCGCGGGGATGATCTGGTCGGTGTCGACATTCGACCGGCGCAGCGGAACGCCGATTCCGGTGTGGGTGTGGAAAGCCTCCATTACAGTGCGCTCCTAGCTCAGATCAGCGGGTGAGGACAGGGTTCCGCGCACCGCGGTGGCGGCGGCGACGGCGGGAGACACCAGGTGGGTGCGGCCGCCCTTGCCTTGGCGGCCTTCGAAATTCCGGTTGGATGTCGAGGCGCTGCGCTCCCCCGGAGCCAGCTGATCGGGGTTCATACCCAGGCACATCGAGCATCCGGCCTGCCGCCATTCGGCGCCGGCGGCGGTGAAAACCTCGCCCAGACCCTCGGATTCGGCCTGCGCGCGGACGGCCATCGATCCTGGCACAACCAGCATCCGCACACCGTCGGCGACCTTGCGGCCACGCAGGATGTCGGCCACCACGCGCAGATCCTCGATCCGGCCGTTGGTGCAGGAACCGACGAACACGGTATCCACCGCGATGTCCCGCATGGGCATATTGGCCCGAAGGTCCATATAGGCCAACGCTTTTTCGGCGGCCAGCCGGTCGCCCTCATCGAACATCTGTTCTGGGTCAGGGACATTCGCGGACAGCGGCACGCCCTGTCCGGGGTTGGTGCCCCAGGTGACGAACGGGCTCAGAGTGGCCGCGTCGATGTGCACCTCGGTGTCGAATTCGGCACCCTCGTCAGTACGTAACGCCGTCCAGGCCGCCACGGCCGCGTCCCAATCCGCCCCCTGCGGCGCGTGCGGGCGGCCCTTGAGGAACTCGAACGTCGTCTCGTCGGGCGCCACCATGCCGGCCCGGGCACCCGCTTCGATGCTCATGTTGCAGATCGTCATGCGGCCTTCCATCGACAGCGATTCGATGGCGCTGCCGCGGTATTCGATGACGTGGCCCTGTCCGCCGCCGGTACCGATCTTGGCGATCACCGCGAGAATGATGTCCTTGGCACTGACGCCGGGCGGCAGTTCGCCGTCGACATTGACCGCCATGGTCTTGAACGGCTTGAGCGGCAACGTCTGGGTCGCCAGCACATGCTCGACCTCGGAGGTGCCGATGCCCATCGCGATGGCGCCGAAGGCACCGTGCGTGGAGGTGTGGCTGTCGCCGCACACCACCGTCATGCCGGGCTGGGTCAGACCCAGCTGCGGTCCGATGATGTGCACGATGCCCTGCTGCGCGTCACCCATCGGGTGCAGGCGGATGCCGAATTCCGCACAGTTGCGCCGCAGCGTCTCAACCTGAGTGCGTGACACGGGATCCGCGATCGGCTTGTCGATGTCGATGGTCGGGACGTTGTGGTCCTCGGTCGCGATGGTGAGATCCGGGCGATGCACGGGACGGCCGGCCAGGCGCAGACCGTCGAATGCCTGCGGGCTGGTGACCTCATGCACCAGATGCAGATCTATATAGATGAGATCGGGTTCGCGGGCGGCGCCTTCGCCGGCACCCTCGACCACCACATGGTCCGCCCAGACCTTCTCCGCCATGGTGCGGGGCTTGTTCGTCATGACTGTGCAGTTCCTTCCGCGATACCCGGGAGGGCTGAACTACCGTCTCACAATGCGGGACGCTAGTATCTCCCTGTGAGACAGGATAGCGGCATCGGCGTCCTCGACAAAGCGGTGGGTGTGCTGCACTCAGTGGCCGAGTCACCGTGCGGACTGGCCGAACTGTGCACCCGAACCGGACTGCCCCGGGCGACCGCCCACCGACTGGCCGCGGGCCTCGAGGTCCACCGACTTCTGGCCCGCGACAACGAGGGACGGTGGCGCCTCGGCCCGGCACTGACCGAATTGGCCGGGCAGGTCAACGATCCGCTGCTGAGCGCGGCGGGTGCAGTGCTCCCCCGGTTGCGCGAGATCACCGGCGAGAGCGTGCAGCTCTACCGCCGGGAAGGCATGGCCCGGGTGTGCGTCATGGCCCTCGAACCGCCTTCGGGCCTGCGCGACACCGTGCCGGTCGGCAGCCGCCTGCCCATGACCGCCGGCTCCGGCGCGAAAGTGCTGCTGGCGTACAGCGATCCCGCGACCCAGCAGGCGGTGCTGCCGACGGCGAAGTTCACCGACCGGGTACTGGCCGAGGTCCGCCGCCGCGGTTGGGCACAGAGCGCCGCCGAACGCGAACCCGGTGTGGCCAGCGTCTCGGCGCCGGTGCGGGACAACCGCGGTGCGGTGATCGCGGCGGTGTCGGTGTCGGGGCCCATCGACCGCATGGGCCGGCGTCCCGGCGTGCGCTGGGCGAGCGATCTGCTGGCCGCGGCCGAAGCGCTCACCCGCCGCCTGTGAGACGAACCAGCAAACCTTTGAATCCGCCGCATACGGTGACGACGGTGGCGCCGATCACCTAAGTTCCTAAGTGGCCCCGGCAGCGCCGGCGGGGAACGTACCGCTGTAGGAAAGTAGGTTTCATCGTGTCGCAGCCACCACAGTGGCTGGCAACCGCACGGATGCTGCGCCGCACCGGCTTCGGAACCACCGGAGCCCAGGTGGACGCTGTCGTCAAGCAGGACTGGTCGGCATATCTCGACTGGGCGCTGAGCCTCGATCCGAACGCCGACCCGGGTGCCATCGCGACCCCGATGCCGAAATCCCCCATCCCGCAGTACCCGCCATCGGGCGCCTCGGCCACCGAGATCGCCGAATTCGGCCAGGGCCTCGTGGCGCGCATGCAGGAACTGTCGGGCTGGTGGTTGCGCCGCATGGCCGCAGTGCAACAGCCCATCCATGAGAAGCTGACGTTGTTGTGGCACAACCACTTTGCCACCTCGGCAGAGAAGGTCAATGCCGCGCAGTTGATGGGCGAACAGAACGAGAAGCTGCGCACCCTCAAGCTCGGTGACTTCGGCAGCCTCGCCTGGGCCATGCTCACCGACGGTGCGATGTTGCACTGGCTCGACGGTGACGTGAACACCGCGGCAGCGCCCAACGAGAACCTGTCCCGCGAGTTCATGGAACTGTTCACCATGGGACATGCCAACGGCTACACCGAGATCGACGTCAAAGAGGGCGCCAAGACCCTCACCGGCCGGCATCTGTTGCCCGACGGCAGCACGGCCGTCTACGCCGAACATCACGACGAGTCCGTCAAAACCGTGCTCGGTGTCACCGGCAACCTCACCGACTCCGACTTCTGCAACATCGTGCTGCGTCAGCCCGCCTCCGCCGCGTTCGTCGCCGGAACCCTCTGGCGCCTGCTGGCTTCGGACCAGCCGGCCGCCCCCGACACCATGACCCGCCTGGTCGCCGCATACGGCCCGAACCGAGATCTCAAGGCGCTCACCAAGGCCGTCGTGCTCGATCCCGAATTCACCAAGGCCGCCGGCACTGTCGTCAGCACTCCGGTGGAATGGCTGATGGGCATCGTCCGGTCGCTCGCGGTTCCGCTCGACGACGAGCATGTCCTCGCCGATCTCGACCAGGTGCTGCGGGTGATGGGCCAGCGCCCCTTCTATCCGCCGGACGTCGGCGGCTGGCCCCGCGGCCAACTCTGGTTGTCGACCAACAGTGCGGCCGCACGCGTCTGGGCCGCCAACCGGCTGCTGGCGCTCAGCGACATCAGCGCCGTCGAGCAGATGGCGTCCAGCGAGCGGATCGACGGCGTGGGCTACCTGTTCGGCATCGGCGCCTGGTCGGATCGCTCGGCAGCCGCGCTCAAACCGTTGGTCTCCGATCCGCACCGGCTGGTGGCAGCGGCCGTCATCACCCCCGAGTACGTGACGTCCTGAAGAGATCCCCATGCCCGAGTTCAATCGCCGAAAATTCTTGATCGCCAGCGCCGGGGCCGGCGCCGCCGGTCTGCTGGGCGGTGTCGCCGCGGTGACCCTGCCGGACCTGCTCCGCGAAGGTCAGGACCGGCCGCTGCAGACCAACCAGGGCATCCTCGTGATCGTCACGCTCTACGGCGGCAATGACGGCCTCAACACCGTTATCCCGTACGCCGACAACGCCTACCACGATGCCCGCCCCGAGCTCGCCTACAAACCCGAGGAAGTGCTCCACCTCGACCCGGCGTTCGGGCTCAACCCCGCGCTCACCGGGATGTCGAAGCTGTGGCAGTCCAACAAGCTCGCGATCGTGCGCGGAGTCGGCTACCCGAAGCCCGACCGCAGCCACTTCCGCTCCATGGACATCTGGCAGACGGCCAGCCCCGTCGACGCCGTCACCAGCGGCTGGATCGGCCGCTGGCTCGACACCACCGGCGACGACCCGATCCGGGCCGTCAACATCGGCACCGTGCTGCCGCCCCTGGCCGTCGGCCAAAAGCACGTCGCGGCATCGCTTTCCGACTTCGTGCCGGCCATCCCGCCCGACATGGCGCGCACGTTGGCCGCGCTCAGCGCCGACGACCCGAACGACACCACCGCCATGAGCCAGGTGTGTGAGTCCTACCGCGCCAACCACGCCACCAACAGCCGCTTCGCGCCCGTCATCAACGGCCGCCTGCAGACCATCGGCCAGGCCGACAACCAGTTGGCCAGTGACCTGGAACTGGTGGCCCGCTGCATCCGCGCCGGGGTGCCCACGCAGGTCTACATGACGCAGCTGCTGGGTTTCGACACGCACGCCGACGAGCGCGCCCCTCAGCAGGCATTGCTCAAGACCCTCGACGACGCGCTGACGCCCTTCTTCCACAAACTCCAGGGCACTCCCTACGGCCGCAACGTCGTGGTGCTGATGTACTCCGAATTCGGCCGGCGCGTCGCGGCCAACGCCTCACAGGGCACCGACCACGGCACCTCCGGCCCGGTGTTCATCGCCGGCACCCCCGTCAGGGGCGGCTTCTACGGCGACGAGCCGAGCCTGACCGATCTCACCGACGGCGATCTGAAGACCACCGTCGACTTCCGTGACGTTTATCACGAACTGCTCCACGGCACCCTCGGCGCGGATCCGGAGCCGTCGGTCGGCCGCGGACGGCGGGACCTCGGGTTCCTGGCCGGCGGCCGGTAACAACCCCGAGAAAGACAAAACGCCGGACCTGTTGTCAGGTCCGGCGTTCGTACGTACCCCCGATGGGATTCGAACCCACGCTACCGCCGTGAGAGGGCGGCGTCCTAGGCCGCTAGACGACGGGGGCTAGAACTTCCGGAGCGATAGCTTAGCTCAGTTGCGCTGGCTGACCTAATCGCTCCGGCAGCTGGGGTACCAGGACTCGAACCTAGAATGGCTGAACCAGAATCAGCTGTGTTGCCAATTACACCATACCCCATTTGATGCCCATCACCGCAGATCACGGGCATCTTCGGCCTGGAAAACCTCAGCGGATGTTCGCCGCTTTGCGCTTTCCGGGCCGACGAGCAGACTACCAAACAGATGGCCCTGCCTTTAAATCGCCCGCTCACAGGCCGTTTCGGGCCGCCTGCAACCGCGCCAGACTGCGCTCACGGCCCAGCAGTTCCATCGACTCGAACAGCGGCGGGCTGACCGTCGCGCCGGTGACCGCCACCCGGATGGGACCGAACGCCTTGCGGGGCTTGAGTTCCAGGCCGTCCAGCAGCGCCGCCTTGAGCGCGGCCTCGATGTTGGCGGTGTTCCACTCGCCGACGCCCGCCAAGGCGCTCAGCGTCGCGTCCAGGACCTCGGCAGCCTCGGGCTTGAGCTCCTTGGCCGCCGACTTCTCGTCGATCACGTAGGCGTCGTCGTTGAAGAACTTCACGAGGTCCCACGCGTCGCCGAGGACGACGATGCGGGTCTGGATCAACTCGGCCGCCGCGGCGAAACCCAAGGCATCCAACGTGGTGTCATGGCCGTGCGCGTCGAGGTACGCCTTGAGCCGGGCGGCGAAGTCCTCCGGGGCCAGCCGGCGGATGTGCTCGGCGTTGATGGCGTCGGCCTTCTTCTGGTCGAAGCGCGCCGGGTTCGAGTTGACGTCGGCCACGTCGAAGGCCGCCACCATCTCGTCGAGGCTGAAGAGGTCGTTGTCGTCGGCGATGCCCCAGCCCAGCAGCGCCAGGTAGTTCAGCAGACCCTCGGGGATGAATCCGCGATCGCGGTGCAGGAACAGGTTGGACTGCGGGTCGCGCTTGGACAGCTTCTTGTTGCCGTCACCGAGAACGCTTGGCAGGTGGGCGAATTGCGGCACCGCCTCGGCGACACCGATCCGGATCAGCGCCTGGTACAGCGCGATCTGCCGCGGCGTCGACGGCAGCAGATCCTCGCCGCGCAGCACGTGCGTGATCTTCATCAACGCATCGTCGACCGGATTGACCAAGGTGTACAACGGCTCTCCGCTCGCGCGCGTGATCGCGAAGTCCGGCACCACACCGGCGGCGAAGGTCGTCTCGCCACGCACCAGGTCCACCCAGGTGATGTCCTCGTCGGGCATCTTGAGGCGCAGCACCGGCTTTCGGCCCTCGGCCTCGAATGCGGCCTTCTGCTCGGCGGTGAGGTCGCGGTCGTAGTTGTCGTAGCCCAGCTTGGGGTTACGGCCCGCCGCGAGGTGCCGGGCCTCGACCTCCTCGGGCGTCGAGTAGGCCTCGTAAACCTCGCCCGCGGCAAGCAGTTTCGCGATCACGTCACGGTAGAGATCGCCGCGCTGCGACTGCCGGTACGGCTCGTAGGGGCCGCCGACCTCGGGACCCTCGTCCCAGTTCAGCCCGAGCCAGCGCAGCGCGTCGAGGATCGCGTTGTAGCTCTCCTCGCTGTCGCGCGCGGCATCGGTGTCCTCGATGCGGAAGACGAAGTCGCCGCCGGTGTGTCGCGCGTACGCCCAGTTGAAGAGGGCGGTGCGGACCAGGCCGACGTGCGGCGTGCCGGTCGGCGACGGACAGAAGCGAACCCTGACAGGTGTGGTCACGTTATTTCCCTTTACGCACAACAGGATTGGAGAGGGTGCCGATACCCTCGACGGTGATGCTGACGGTGTCGCCGTCCTCGATGGGGCCGACGCCCTCGGGGGTTCCGGTGAGGATGATGTCGCCGGGCAGCAGCGTCATGACGGCCGAGACCCATTCGATGATGGCGCCGACGTCGTGCAGCAGCAGCGCGGTGTTGCTGTCCTGCCGCTTCTCACCGTTCACCTCGGTGCGGATGTCCAGATCGGCCGGGTCCACCGCGGTCTCGATCCACGGGCCGACCGGGCAGAACGTGTCGTGCCCCTTGGCCCGCATCCACTGGCCGTCCTTCTTCTGCTGGTCACGTGCCGAGACATCGTTGGCGATCGTGTAGCCGAGGATGTAGTCCTTGGCCTTGGCGGCCGGGATGTCCTTGCCCGGGCGTTCGATGACGACCGCCAGCTCGCCCTCGTGGTGCACGGGGTTGGCGTCGGCGGGCAGCTGGATCGGGATGTTGGGCCCGATGATCGCGGTGTTCGGCTTGAGGAAGATCACCGGATCCTCGGGCGGCTCGCTGCCCATCTCGCGGGCGTGGGCCGCGTAGTTCTTGCCCATGCAGACCACCTTGCTGGCCAGGATCGGCGCCAGCAGCCGGACGTCGGCCAGCGGCCAGGAGCGCCCGGTGAAGGTGGGGTTGCGGGACAGGTACTGCTCAGCGATTTCTTTGCAGACCGCATCGGAGTTCGGGTCGCCCTCGATCACCACAAAAGCGACGCCGTCTGGACTGGCAATTCGACCTAGGCGCATCCGCCCAGCCTAGTGAGGCCCGCTGGTCAGCCCGCGAACTGGGCTTGGAGGAACGGAGTGGAGTCGGCCATCGAGGTCAGCACGGTGCTGGAGTGGTCGTCTTCGGGATAGACGTACAACGCCACGTCCTGGCCGTTGGCTTTGAGCTGATCGGCGAACTTGAGGGTCGACGACGGCGGCACGTCACGGTCCTTGAGCCCGACGCCCAGGAAGATCGGCCGGTCGTAGCCGGCGATCGGCGTGCCCATGAAGTCGGCCAGCGCGCTGCGCATGTCCGGCAGCGAGGCCAGCGGGGCGGAGAAGAACTCTGGCGGTGTCAGACCCGTCACAGCCGCGCTCAACGGTGCCGTGCACAGCGTTTCGGCCTTGTCGGCAGCGGCCAGACCGGCCGGCGTGAGCACGCTGTTGACGTCGGGACGGAGCTCCCGGAAGCCGGCAAGGATGTAGGCCGTATAGGCCGACGCGATGGGACCCAGCCCGGGCGGCAGCACCATGTCGGGACCGGCCGTGATGATGACGTCGTCGATGTTCGCCGGGGTGCCGGTCGCCACGACGCCGCGGTAGTCGAGGCCACTCCCCTTGCTGAACTCGGTGGCCCACCGCGCGCTCGCGACCGCCGCCGCGCCGCCCTGGGACTGGCCGACGAGCGCCCACTTCGGCGACAGCGGCAGGTTGAGGTGATGCGCGGCGATCACCGAATCGATGATGGCGTGCGCGGTGGCGACGCTGTTGAGGTAGCTCATCAGGCCCGGGGTGCCCAGACCCGTGTAATCGGAGCCGACGACGACGTAACCCTGATCCAGCCAGTGGGACAGGTATTCGTTGTCACGCGCGCTGCGGGGCTGCGCCGAGGGCGTGCAGTCGTCGCCGAGGCCGACGGTGCCGTGCGCCCAGGCGATGACGGGCCACCCGCCCGGCGGGGCCTCACCCTTCGGCACGAACACCGCCGCGGTGCTGACCGCGGGTGAATTGTGTTGGTCGGTGGTCGAATACAGGATCCGATAGGCGCGCGCCGCAGCGGTGACCGACAGCTCGGGGTTCAACGGCACGGACCGGATGAGCCCGCCCGGCGGCGGCACCCGGTCGGCGAACGCCCCGGCGTCCAGGCCCGACCAGTTCGGCGCGGCGGCCGATGCCACGGGCATCGGTGCCGTCACCAGCGCCAAGCCGACCGCGAAAGCCGCCGTCAACCGCAAGATATTCGCCCGCAGAGCCATGCCCCGAACTGTAGCCTTCTCAAATATTGAGAAACAGATTCATATCTTGAGAACCACGGTGGCACCATGAAGCCATGGTCACCAACGTCTCAGCCGTCCGCCGCTGGTCGATGCTGGTGATCGCGCTCGGTTCGACGATGTGCGCCAACGTCTTCATCAACGGCGCCGCCTTCCTGATCCCCACGCTGCACGGCGAACGCGGACTGGACCTGTCGCGCGCGGGCCTGGTGTCGGCCATGCCGAGCTTCGGCATGGTGCTGACGCTGATCGCGTGGGGCTGGGTCGTCGACCGGGTCGGTGAACGTTTCGTTCTGGTCGTCGGGTCGCTGTTGACGTCGTTGGCGGCGTTCGCTGCGGCCTGGGCCGACTCGCTGGTGGCGGTCGGGGCCTTCCTGTTGCTGGGCGGCATGGCGGCCGCGAGTTCCAATTCCGCCAGCGGTCGGTTGGTCGTGGGCTGGTTCCCGCCGGAGCAGCGCGGGCTGGTGATGGGCATCCGCCAGACGGCGCAGCCGCTGGGAGTAGGACTGGGCGCCTTGGTGATTCCGCGCCTGGCCGAGTCATCCGGAGTGTCCGCCGCACTGCTGTTCCCCGCGATAGCCTGTCTGGTCGCTGCCGTGGTGACCGTCGTTGGCGTCATCGACCCGCCCCGGCCGCCCCGATCCTCCGCTCCCGCAACCGATCTGGCCAATCCCTACCGCGGCTCCTCGGCGCTGGCACGCATCCACGCCGTGTCGGTGCTGCTGGTCGTGCCGCAATGCCTGGTGTGGACGTTCTCGTTGGTGTGGCTGATGACAGCGCACGGCTGGTCGGCCGGCGCTGCGGGCACGATGGTGACGGTGGCCCAATTATGCGGTGCTGCAGGGCGAATCGGCGCCGGCCGGTGGTCGGATCTGGCCGGCTCGCGGCTGCATCCGGTGCGGGTCATCGCGGTTCTGGCCGGTGTCACCATGGGCCTGCTGGCGCTGTGTGACTACCTGCACTGGCCGGTGGCGGTGTTCGTGATGGTGGTGGCGTCGGTGGTGACCGTGACCGATAACGGGTTGTCCTTCACCGCGATCGCCGAGATCGCCGGGCCGTTCTGGAGCGGGCGGGCGTTGGGCGTACAGAACACGACGCAATTGCTGACGGCAGGCATCGTGCCGCCGGTGTTCGGCGCCCTGATCGGAGCCTTCGGGTTCCCGGCCGCGTTCGCGGTGTGCGCGCTGTTCCCGGTGCTGGCCGTGCCGTTGGTCCCGGTGGCTGCAGACCCGTTGCGCGCCAAGCCCGTTCCCGCCCCCGCCGAGCATTGAGTGTGCGTCTACGCAGGTCACCACTCGCACTTTGTCTGCGCTGACGCGCAGTCAAAAGCGGCCCGGTCGGCAATAGTCACAGCCGTCACTCCAGTCCCGGTCTGCTTGCTGCATACCCATCTGGGATGCGGTATCGCCGGTGCTATCGGCCCATCTCAAGCCGACCGTGGGACCTGACGAGCCGACACGCCGAAGCGAAGCTCGGCAACCCCCACGCTCGGTGTAGAGACGAAGACCGCCACGTTCACCCCGCACTCCCCTGGTAGCGATCTCGCACTTGAATGATCGATCGACGTCGCGCGGCGGTCAGCAAGTCCGCCGCGCCGAGTCTCATGTCACCGTAAGCCGAATGTGGGGCAACCCCGTTCGCACGTAACAACGGCTCGGCACGCTGCGAAACACTGCCCTTGACCCCGAACCACCCCAGCAGTTCAGTGACCGGGGGCGTGCCGAATCGGCCGATGGAGTGGTTGGCTCGGCAGATCACCCAGGCCACGGCGGCCGCTCCGCGTTCCAACGATGCCTTACGACGGAAGATCGCTGGATCGGCCACCGCAGCACGGCCCAGGAAGCGACGCATCGCCGTCCGGTGCTCGACATCGAAGAGCTCATCCGCGCAGCGGTCGCACAGGGCCAGCACCGTCTCGACGGCGGGCCGGATGTCGTCGGCTATGCCCGCCCAGTCAAACGGCTCATCATCCAATGGCTCGTCGGTCAGATTCTGCAACTGGAAATGGCCGCCGACCATCGCGTCCAAGCGCTCGAGCATGATCTCTGCGAGGCTTGGGTCGTCATCGTCGAATCCGCCGAAGCCCTCCCCCAGCAACCGGGCGGCCAGCGCCGCCGCACCCTGCGGACGATCCGTCCGGATCATCCGCTGAAATTCGCCTTCCCATCTACCGACGGACGTCAAGGTCTCGGCCGTGAGGGTGGCGCTGATGCCTTGGCGGAGATGGCAGTAGGCGATGAATGAGCGCAACACGTTCGGTAGCTGTGCGAGATACCCCGTGTCCGCCACTATCTTTCGCGGAGCCCAGTCCACGAGGAGGATTTCAACGTTGACGGGGCTCCACCGGTAGGGATCACCGGGTCCCCATTCGGTCGCGAACCACAAGATCGAGTCCAGCAGACCACGCGCATCGGCGGTGTCCATGGCGTCACCGAACCGCGAGGCGAAGAAATCGTCGGCGATTGCCGTTCTCTCCTCGTCGGTCCATTCATGACGTTCCGGCACCGCGCCTCCGGCCGGCTGCATACGCACCAGCCACTCCACGAGAGGCCGGCACATGGGCCAGGACTCCGACTCCAACGGCGGGAACAATCGGGATCCGAAATCGATCGCCTTCTCGACTATCGCCCGCGCCTCAGCCGGGTCGAACGGTGTCAGTGACTGCCCGTCTTCGATCGACGGTTGTAGCCGCTCCAGCACGACTGAAATCGGTTCCGGAACGACGAATGCGTCTTTGACCACCGTGCCCATGTTGTGGTCGACATAAACCAGCGCCGTCAGCTGCCGGCCGTCGGGCAGCGTCGCGCCGAAAAAGTAGTCGTCACCGTCGCCAAGAACGTGCGTCAGGAACCACACTTCCGGGTCGGCGCGGGTATTCGCCAGTGCGTCAAGCCAATTCGGCAACGGTTGGCGGCGCGCGGCCAATTCGCGATCGATACGCGCCGCCATCGCCTGGTCCGGGACCAGCTCGCGGATGACGGACAACGCGGCCGTGGTCTGCGCGAACGAGGTACCGATAAACGACTCGATCAGGGCGTCGAGACTGGGGCCATCGTCATCGCGAGCCCAGGGATTGCGAGAGCGCGGATCGGTGGCAGTGATCAGCCCACTCACGAGTTCGAGCAATGCCAGAGGCTGGTCGGAGCGCAACGCAGTACGCAGCGCCTGGAACAGCGGCTGGTCCTCAGGTCTGATCGAAGGCGGAGTCGGCACCGACCGAAGGTGACGCTTGGGTTGCTTGCCACGTGCGGACTTGGACATACCGGCCAGCGTAGGTTGTTGCCAACGGACGGAGGGTGAGCGAATCGCTCCTCGCTTACGGATTGGTATCGGATCGGGCTCGAAACCACGGGTCCGGAAGGTGTCACGGTGGCGCCAAGCCGGTCAAGGCCACCGGGCACCCATACAAGCTCATCTTCGGGCGCCGGAACATCGGAGACGCTACTTGGCGTCGATCGGCGCCCACCCAATGGAATGAACCCAGTTCAGTCGCGCTCACTCAAGACTTCGGCCACCAACTCCGCTGCCGACATACCCAATGCATCGCTGAGCGCCACCAACGTTGATAACCGCGGATTGGCCGGGCGCTTGGTCTTTCGGTTGTTGATGCCGCTTTCCAGCAGCTGGTAGTGATTCCGGCTGATACCGCTGGCTTCAGCCAGGGCTTCTTGAGTGAGTCCACGCTCCTCCCGGAGCCCCGCCAACCGTCGACCGAGAGCACCAGCGAGCTTTCGCTCGATCTCGGACTGCGGCACCCCTGCAATCTGCCGATACGCCATTCCGGCGTCGACCATCTATAGATGGCGTAATATGCCGACTTGTCGGCTGCACCATCTATACATGGCTCTCCCGACGGACGAAGGGAGCGTCGGGGTGGCCAGTCGACATGTCTGACGGTTGGCATACCCCTGCGCGCAACGCGCTCTCGGGCGACACCGGTTTGCAGACGACAGCGAACACCTCCAAGAAGTCATGCCTGGAGGTCGTGTGCAGCTAGAAGAGCTCAAATCGGGACTCCGCATCGAAGGACTGATCCCCGCTGAAATCGTCACCGTGCTCGCCGCCCAACAGCACGGCACCGAGGCAGTCGAGCTGACGTACCGGACCAACAACGGTGCGCTCGGTCAGCAAGTCGTCTTCAGGAAAGACCAGGACCAGCTGCGTGCAGCCGCGGCGGCCAGCCGACCATTCGACGCATCAGCATCTGACTACAAACTGGTAGCCGAGGCCCAAAGAATCAGCCTCGCAGGACTTTTCGACCCGATGCTGGCGGTGGCCACCAGCGACGTGCGTCCACTGCCGCATCAGATCCGCGCGGTCTACGGACAACTCCTCCCCCGGACGCCGCTGCGATTCCTCCTCGCCGATGATCCCGGTGCCGGCAAGACCATCATGGCGGGTCTCTACATCAAGGAACTCCTGCTGCGTGACGACGTCCGCCAATGCCTGATCGTCGCCCCGGGTGGCCTGGTGGAACAGTGGCAGGACGAACTGTTCTTCAAGTTCGGGCTGCGGTTCAACCTATTGACCAACCAGCTCATCGATGCCCACGTCGACCTCAACGTCTTCGAGACCAACCCGCTGCTCATCGCCCGTATGGACCAGCTGTCCCGCAACGAGGAACTGCAGGCTCAGCTCACGGAGACCGAGTGGGATCTGGTGATCGTCGACGAGGCGCATCGCATGGGCGCCCACTACTTCGGCGGAAAGCTGGAGAAGACCAAGCGTTTTCAGCTCGGCGAGCTTCTCGGCCGGATCACGCGTCATCTCCTCTTGATGACGGCGACGCCGCACTCAGGCAAGAACGAGGACTTCAATCTCTTCCTGACTCTGCTGGACCGTGACCGGTTCGAGGGCAGGAACACCAAGGCCACCGACACCGCCGACATCATGCGCCGAATGGTCAAGGAGGACCTCCTCACCTTCGACGGCAAGAAGCTGTTCCCAGAGCGCCGTGCCGAGACAGTGCCCTATGAGCTGACCGCCCTTGAACATTCGCTCTACGAGCAGGTCACCGCCTACGTCCGCGAAGGCATGAACCGCGCCGACCGGGTGGGCGGAAAGCGCAAGAACACAGTCGGATTCGCGCTCACCGTGCTGCAACGACGACTCGCGTCCAGCCCCGAGGCGATCTACAAGAGCCTGGTCCGCCGAACCGAACGGCTCGAGCGCAAGAAGCAGGAAATCGTCAACGGCACCTACGTCGAGAACGAACCGACCGTCGATGTCGATGCCCTTGACACCGACGACTACAACTCCGAAGAGATCGAAGCGCTCGAAGAGGAACTGCTCGATGCCGCTACTGCAGCGCAGACGGTGGACGAACTCGACGCCGAGTTGCTCGAACTGTCGGAGCTGACCCGCGCCGCCAAACAAGTTCGCGATTCCGGTACCGATCGCAAGTGGACCGAGCTGAGCAACATCCTTCACGACGAGGCACTGACGACGGATACCAACGGATGGCCGCGCAAGCTCATCATCTTCACCGAACATCGCGACACCCTCGACTACCTGGCCGGCCGGATCCGCTCGCTGCTCGGGAAACCTGCTGCCGTGCAGGCCATTCATGGTGGGGTCCGGCGCCGTGAGCGCCGCCAGATCACCGAAGAATTCACCAAGAACCGAGACTGCCAAATCCTCCTGGCGACCGATGCCGCCGGCGAGGGACTCAACCTGCAGGCCGCGCACCTGATGGTCAATTACGATCTGCCCTGGAACCCGAATCGCATCGAACAAAGGTTCGGCCGTATCCACCGCATCGGCCAGGAGGAAGTCTGCCGGCTGTGGAACATCGTGGCCAGCAACACCCGCGAGGGTGACGTCTTCGTCCGCCTGCTCGAAAAGATCGAAGAACAGCGGGAAGCCTACGGCGGCAAGGTTTTCGATGTACTAGGCGAAGCGTTCAACGAGACCCCGCTGCGCGACCTGCTGTTGGAGGCCATTCGCTACGGCGAGCTGCCCGAGACACGCGCCAAGATGCAGCAAGTCATCGATCACAACGTCTCCGACGGGCTCAAGGAACTGCTCGAAGAACGTGCCCTGGCGTCCGACCATCTCGCCGAGGCCGAGCTGGAGAAGTTACGCGCGGCCATGGACGACGCGCGAGCACGCCGGTTGCAGCCCCACTACATCGAGATGGCCTTCAAGGCGGCCTTCACCCGACTCGGCGGACGCATCACCAAACGCGAGCGCGGCCGATACGAAATCACCAACGTCCCAGCACCATTACGCGACGGCAAGTTCGGGCCCGTTCCCACCAGATACGACCGCGTGACCTTCGACCTGGGACACGTACATTCCGAAGAACTCACCCGCGCCGATCTGCTCGCCCCAGGCCACCCGCTTCATGACGCAGTGATGAGCGAAGCGATCCGCCGCTTCGGGGAAACTCTCACCGACGGGACGGTGTTGGTGTCGGCGACGCTGGACGAGCCGCAGCTCCTTGTGGGTGTCACCGAAGAGGTGACCGACGCTACCGGCGCTTCGGTGTCCAGGCGGTTCGGCTATGCATACGTGGACAGCCAGTGCGCCGTCAGACCGGCCGGACCCGCTCCCTACCTGGACTGTGTCGCTGCGCCGGAGACGCCGGCAGTCACCGCAGCCCGCCAACTGTCCTGGCTTGCCGACGCCGAAGACCGCGCCACCAGCTGGATCATCACCACCCAACTACCCGAATACCTGGCAGAGGTACAGCCGCGCCGTGCCGCCGAACTCGCCAAGACCCGCGAACTGGTGACCAAACGCCTCGAGGAAGAACGCGATCGGCTACTGCTCGAGGCGCTCGTGGCGTCCGAGAAGGAGCAGACCGGAGCGAAGCCCAAGGAGTCGTCGGAGAGCCTCAATCGCAAGGCGGTCGAGCTTGATTCCCGGCTCCGTAAACGGTTAGAGCTGCTGGACCGGCAGGCATTGATGTCGACCAAGCCGCCGCGCATCGTCACCGCGGCCTTGGTGCTTCCGGTGGGCATGGTAGATAACGAGCTACCGCCCTCTGCACCAATGCATGCCAAGGAGACCAAGGAAGTCGAGCGCCGCGGCGTCGATCTGGTGCTGGGTGTCGAACGAGCGCTGGGACGTGATCCGGTCGAACAAGCCTTCAACAACAAGGGTTTTGACATCTTGTCCTCAGATGCCGACGGCGACACCTACCGCGTCGAAGTGAAGGCCCGCATCGACGGCGCCACCGACTTCTTCGTCACCCACAACGAGGTGATTCTCGGCAAGAATGCCGCGCCGCGGTACCGACTGGCGCTGGTGCGGGTCGACCCGCGCGGCGCCGAACACGACGAAGTGCGGTATCTCGACAATCCATTCGCCTCGACGGATCTCGGCGGATTCGATGCGACCGGCATACGTGGGGATTGGAAAAAGATGTGGGACAAGGGAACCGAGCCATTCTGATGACTGATACCAACGCGCCCAAGCGCAAACTGATCGAGGTTGCGCTTCCGCTGGAAGCCATCAACAAGGAATCGGCCCGCGAGAAGTCGATCCGCCACGGTCACCCGTCAACACTGCACCTGTGGTGGGCTCGCCGTCCGCTCGCTGCTGCCCGCGCCGTGCTGTTTGCGCAACTCGTCGATGACCCGTCCTCGAATCCCGAAGAGTTCCCCACCGAAGAATTGCAGCGCAAGGAACGCGACCGTCTGCACAAACTGATCGAGCGCCTCGTCGTTTGGGAGAACATTCGCGACGAGAAGCTACTCGCCGAAGCACACGCGGAGATTCTCAAATCCACTGGTGGCAATCCCCCACCCATCCTCGATCCGTTCGCCGGTGGCGGCACGATACCGCTCGAAGCACAGCGGCTCGGCCTGGAGGCGCACGCATCGGACCTCAATCCCGTTGCGGTACTGATCAATAAGGCGCTGATCGAGATTCCGCCGAAGTTCCGCGACCTGCCGCCAGTGTTCCCGGGCCTCGCTGAATCCGAGATCCGCTCATGGAAAGGCGCCGAAGGTCTGGCCGCCGATGTGCGGGCCTATGGGGCGTGGATGCGCGATGAGGCCGAAAAGCGGATCGGGCACCTGTACCCTAAGGCAGCCCTGCCGGATGGGTCGAAAGCGACTGTCATTGCCTGGATTTGGGCACGTACCGTCACCTGCCCCAACCCCGCGTGTCGTATTGCGATGCCGTTGGTGCGGTCGTGGTGGCTCGGTAAGAAGAAAGGCAAAGAGGCGTACGTCGTGCCGTCCGTGGTCGACGGCAAGGTCAGCTTCTCCATCGGCCACGATCCGAAGACTGCGCCGACAACAGAGACCGACGGCACTGTCGGGCGAACCGGCGCAACGTGTATCGGTTGCGGATCAGCCGTTGAGCTGAAATACATTCGGGCCGAGGGCCGCGCGGGACGGATGGGTTCACAACTGATGACGACTGTCGCTGAGGGCAACCGCACCCGCATCTACCTGAAACCAACGCCTGAGCACGAAGCTGCGGCACAGGTTCCGCGTCCCGACGACGTGCCACGAGGTGAACTGCCGAACAATCCGCGCGACTTCAAGACTCCAAACTATGGCATGACAACATTTGCCGACCTGTTCACTCCGCGACAGCTCACCGCGCTCACCACGCTCGGCGACCTGGTCACGGAGGCACGTGAGCACGTACTCGCGGACGCGTGCGCCGCAGGCATGCCCGAGGGCGACCGCCTCGAACCCGGCGGCACCGGCGCCGCTGCCTACGCCGACGCGGTAGCGACGTATCTCGGACTAGGTGTCAGCAGACTTGCCGACATAGCCAACGCGCTGTGCCGCTGGGAGAACACCAAAGAACAGATTCGCAATCTGTTTGCTCGCCAGGCCATCCCGATGATCTGGGACTTCCCCGATACGACTCCATTTGGAAAGGCAGCGGGTTCATACACAGTCAGTCTGAACAGCATCGTGAAGAGCATCCAAGTCGCTGGCAACACGATCGGAGAGGCCAGGCAAGCATCGGCTGACGACCGCCCTCTCGATGGCTTGCTGATCTCCACTGACCCGCCGTACTACGACAACATCGGCTATTCGGACCTATCGGACTTCTTCTACGTGTGGCTGCGCCGCTCGCTACGGGCGATCCACCCCGAGCTGCTCAGCACGATGCTGGTGCCCAAGTCGGAAGAGCTTGTCGCGAACCCCTACCGCCACGGCGGGCGAGAGGGAGCGCATAGATTCTTTGAAGACGGGTTCCGAGAGGTTTTCAGACGGGCACGCGAATCCGCGCTCCCCGACTACCCGATCACCGTCTACTACGCCTTCAAACAATCCGAGACCACAGATGCTGGCGAAGCATCGTCCGGCTGGGAAACCCTGCTGGAAGGAATGATCCGCTCAGGTTGGGCGGTCACCGCCACTTGGCCGCTCCGCAGTGAGCTCAGCAATCGGATGCTCTCCCAGGGAACCAATGCCCTTGCCTCGTCAATCGTCTTAGCGCTCCGCCCTCGTCCTGAGGAGGCGCCACAGACCGACCGCCGCGCGTTCATCGAGGCCCTCAAGGCCGAATTGCCCTCCGCGCTCAGAGAGTTGCAACAAGGCGCGATCGCCCCGGTTGACCTGCCTCAGGCAGCAATCGGCCCTGGCATGGCCGTGTTCTCTCGCTACTTGGCGGTCCTCGAACCAGACGGCTCCAAGATGTCCGTGCGGTCCGCGCTCGCACGCATCAACGAGATTCTCGACCAGGTGCTCAATGAGCAAGAAGGCGATTTCGACTCGACCAGTCGGTTCGCCATCGCCTGGTATCGCCAACATGGCTACGACACAGGCACTTTCGGCGACGCCAATAACCTGGCCAACGCCCGCAACACCTCCGTCGACGCCATGGATCGCGATGGCATCCTGATCAGCCGAGCCGGGAAGGTGCAGCTGATCAAGCCGTCCGACTTGGCTTCCGACTACGACGTACTCGCCGATCTGCACACCAGCAACTGGGAAGTCCTGCACCACCTGATCAAGAAGCTGGAAGGCGACGGCATCACCCCCGCCGGCGAATTCCTACGCACTGCGTTGACCCGGCCGGACGCCGCAATCGATGCTGATCTGGTGAAAGAGCTTGCCCACCTACTCTTCCGGATCGCCGAGAGCAACGGCTGGACCAAGGACGCGCTGAGCTTCAACAGCCTGGTCACCAGCTGGCCCGAAATTCTTGACGTGGCACGGGCTGATGCTCCGACAACCAGCGCGCAGGGCACGTTGGACTACGACGAGGGGGACGACTGACATGGCGCTGAGCAACCGCGACCGCATCAACCGCATGTTCGAGGTCATCGCGCCTGCCTTGGATGACTTCATATCCTCGGTGATCGGGCAAGGCGACCCGGCGCTCGGCGCGGCGTGGCCCAAACTCGTCCAGAACAAGGACTCTAAAAACGGCGCCCCGTCGACCAAGACATACGAGCCGCTCGACCCGCAGGTGCAATTGCGGATGCTCACCGAAGGCAACATCACCGGCGGATTCAGAAAAGGCTGGTATCCGTTCAACGAAGCACTCGGCAAGGCTGGCGAGTCCTTCGCCATCGAACTTCGGGAGGCGCGAAACACCTGGGCGCACAACGGTTCATTCAGCGACGACGACGCCTACCGCACTCTGGACACCGCCGAGCGCCTGCTCCGGTTGATCGGCAGCGGCGCCGAGGCCGACGAAGTCCAAACCATCAAGCGCAATCTGCGCCGGGTCACCGCCGATAAGGACGACAAGAAGGTCCTCAAAGCCGCTGTCGACAACCCTGAGGCCACCGGACTCAAGCCGTGGCGGGAAGTGCTGCCACCGCACGATGATGTTGCGACGGGCAACTTCGCGTCCTCCGAGTTCGCGGCCGATCTGCACAAGGTCGCCTTTGGCGGAGAACAGGATTCGGACTACGCCGATCCCGTGACATTCTTCCGGCGTACCTACCTGACCGAAGGCCTGACCGATCTCGTCGGCCGAGCCGTTCGGCGCCTGGCCGGAGACGACAACGCGCCACCGGTGATCAACTTGCAGACCAACTTCGGTGGCGGCAAGACCCACTCGATGCTGGCCTTGTGGCATGTCGCTGCCGGGCTTCCGGTGGGTGATTTCCCGCAGGAGACCGCAGACTTGCTCACCGCCAACGGTTACCAAGCCGGCATGGTGAACCGCGTCGCGATCGTCGGCAATCATTTCAGCCCAGCCGGCGAACCCAAGACTGGCGGCCCTCATGTCAACACGCTCTGGGGCGAGTTGGCCTGGCAGCTGGGCGGCGCGGAGGCGTACGCACTTGTCGCCGAAGCCGATGTCAACCGAACGCCTCCGGGCGCAGCCCTCCACGAACTGCTGGCGAAGTACTCCCCCGCGGTCATCCTGATCGACGAATGGGTTGCCTACGCCCGCTCACTCGTCGGACGCGATGACCTCGCCGGTGGCACGTTCGATGATCAGTTCACCTTCGCGCAATCGCTCACCGAGGCCGCCACAGGAACGTCTGGTGTGCTGCTGGTGATTTCGATACCGGCTTCCAATTCCATCGACAGTGCGGAGCCAATCGCCGGAAGCGCCGAGGAAGTCGGCGGCTCGAACGGACTGGAAGCCCTACATCGCCTGCAGCGCGTCGTTGGGCGCGTCGCCGACCAATGGCGCCCGGCCTCATCGCTTGAGGCGTACCAGATCGTCAGGCAGCGACTGTTCCAACAGCCCGATGCCGCTGCGCTGGCATCGATCGGGGCCACCGCACGCGCCTACGTCGACTTCTACCGCAAGTACAGCGACGACTTCCCCCGCGAGTGCCGCGACACTGCCTACGAGGACCGCATCAAACGGACCTATCCCATTCACCCCGAGCTCTTCGACCGCCTCTATGAGGAGTGGTCATCACTGGAGCGGTTCCAGCGCACCCGCGGAGTCCTGCGTCTGATGAGCACCGTGATCCACGCGCTCTGGAACATCGAAAATGACACTGCGTCGTTGATCATGCCCGGCTCGATCCCACTGTCGGTAGGACGGGTGAACTCGGAGCTGACCAGCTACCTTCCAGATTCATGGAAGGCAGTGATCGACGCTGACGTCGACGGCCCGAACTCCGAACCGGCCCGCGTCGACGTCGCGAAACCATTGTTTGGTCAGCGGTCGCTGACTAAGCGTCTGGCCCGAACTGTCTTCTTCGGCGCCGTTCCCACCATCGGCTCGGCCCACAAAGGCCTGGAGGTCCAGCGGGTGTTTCTCGGCACGGCGAGGCCCGATGACACCCCCGGGAATTTCCATGCCGCACTGACTCAGCTCGGTGATCGGGCGACCTACTTCTACTCTGGCTCCGGCAAATACTGGTATGACCTGCAGGCAAACATCACTCGTGCCGCCAAGGATCAGGCCGAACGCCTCCACAAGGAAGACGTCTGGGCCGAAATCGCACTGCGGCTGCAAGCCCAGGCCCACACCCGCGGTGACTTCGCCGGCGTCCACGTGTGCCCGGAATCCAATATCGACATCCCCGATACCGACGAAGCGCGGTTGGTGATCCTGCATCCCAAGGTCGCTCACAAACGCGGCACCGATTCTGCGGCAAAGGCATTCGCACACAAAACAACCGAACAGCGCGGCAACGCCAATCGGATCAATCGCAACATGCTGGTGTATCTGGCCGCCGACGAAGCACGACTCGAAGAGCTCGACAACGCGGTGCGCGACTACCTCGGCTGGAGCCACGTCCTGGCCAACGAGGCCGATCTGGATCTCACCACGAACCAGAAGGATCAGGCCACCCAGCGGCAGGCAACGGCCGACCAGACGGTCAAATCGCGTCTGCTGCAAACATTTACGTGGGCCCTCATTCCGTCACAGCCCGATCCGGGAGCGCCTTTCATCCTGCGCGAGACCAAGGTGGAAGGACAGTCGGAGTCACTGGCCGAACGAGTGTCCCGTCGTCTCGGCAGCGACGGGGATCTGTCAACACAGCAGGCCGCCGTGACCGTTCGGCTTGCCATCAACAAGGTCCCACAGATCTGGAAAGACGGGCACGTTACGCTCGGCGCGCTGTGGGAGCTGTACTGCCAGTATCCTTATATGCCGCGCCTCCGCGATCGGAAAGTGTTGCAAGAAGGCGTCCGTGAGCTTCCCCTGATCTGGGAGACCGATGCTTTCGCGTTGGCCACCGGCTACCAAGACGGCCGGTACGTCGGCTTGTGGATTCCTGGCGATGCCAATTCCGCACCGGTTGCCACGGACTCGCTCCTGCTCGTGCGCCCCGATGTTGCCACCAAGCAGCGTGCCGAAGAAGAGCCTGCCCCCGAATCTGGGGATCCCAGTCCGTCGCCAACGAAACCGCAGCCGGCCAAGGGACCAGGCGTCGACGTCGGGTTCCCGCCGGCCAAGACCCGCTTCTACGGCGTGAAGACCCTCAGCTCGGACAAGATCGCGCTCGATTTCAAGAACATCGCGGATGAGGTCATCGCAAACCTGCGCGACCAAGGAATTGAACTAGTGGTGCGAATCGAAATCGAGGCTGTCGACTCAAACGGGTTCGACGAGAACAAGATTCGCACGGTCGCCGAGAACGCCAAAACGCTGAAGTTCGATCAGTCTGGGTTTGAGGAGAGCTAGCTTCGCGCGGACTTCGCGGCCTGCACGTTCCAGTCAACGGCGAGGCTGTCGACGGCGTACGTCGCATCGTCGACGGTGTAGTGCTCCGCCGAAACCAATTACCTGATCAGGCCTGTTCGGGAAAACGCCGTGTAGTCGAGGTAATCCTTCACAGCTCGTACGGCATTCTGCCGACTCGCGGGTGTCCGCGGGAGTTGTCCCGCCGGGCGTAATCGACGTACCGCCACCATGGCCCTCGGGCTGTCAGACGTGCTACATAAACGCTGGGCGTGAGGTACCAAAGTCGCCCCGCGCCGGTCACTTCGTACTGCCATTGGTCCATCTCGACACCGCCATGCGCTGCCGTCGCCAGGCGACCTTTGAGTTGGTGGTGCCGGCCGGTCGGCACGAGATGATCTGGCCGAGTGCGAAGCTCGCGCCAGGCCGTGGCCGTGTTCGCGGGCGCCTGTTGACACAGCGCTTCCCAACCTTTGATGACCTCGACCCGTTCGCGCTCGCAGCCGCATTGACGCGCCACCCACGAAACCGGTTGACACCAACCTGCATCCCCATCGTTCAGCGAACAGTGAAGGATTCGAGCGCAGGTACACAACCGTTGGTGTATCTTTGGTGTATGACCCGCACAAACATCGACATCGACGACCATGCGTGCGAGGTCGTCATGCGAAGGTTCCATTTGACCAGCAAGCGAGACGCGGTGAACTTCGCGTTGCGCAATCTCGCCCAGGAAGCATTGGACCTCAAAGCGGCCCGAGAACTCCGCGGGTCCGGATGGGACGCCGATCTCGATGAATTGCGCAGCGACCGCGTCCGATGATCCTCGTTGACACGTCAGCCTGGATCGAGTTTCTAAGGAACACCGGGAGCGGTGTGTGCGTGCGAGTCGACGAGCTACTCGCCGAGCCGATCGCGATCTGCGCTCCCGTCCAGATGGAAATCCTCGCCGGGGCCCGAAACGACCGCCACCTCAAGGATCTTCGTGGCCTGTTGGCACGCGCACAAACTCTACCGACATCCCCCACTGACTATGAAGACGCCGCAACCATTTACCGCGTCTGTCGGCGTCGCGGTGAAACCGTACGCAAAGTGATCGACTGCCTCATCGCCGCGCATGCCATACGCGAACAGATTCCAATCCTGCACTCCGACAGCGACTTCGACGCGATCGCGCGGCATACATCGCTACAGCTGGATACCTCACCGCGGCCGGACTGATCCAGCCGCCATCAACAACTCCACCGCGGCGCCAATCGGAATGCGCTCCTGCTCCAGACGTAGGCCATTGCGCTGCAACACGTCCAATGCTGCGCGCTCGGTCTCGGTCAACCACGCCACATCGACTGACCCACTCGCAGCGTGTGGCACGGCAAGGTCATGCCAGCGCTCCAGCGAGGCGTGATCCATCAGCAAGCTCTCACAAGGACATTCGGCCCGGAAACGGGCCAGAATGTCGAATCCGTCCGTGTCCAGGTCGCCCCAATACACGACACGCGGCGCATTCCGAACCCACGGGAATCCGGCCACCCCGGTGGCATGGTCGCCCCAACCGAACACCGCGACCGTGCCGGGCACGTCAGGTAGCGCTTCGAGGGTCTGTAGGTTCTCGACAACCACGACCTGCGATGCCGCCAGGTCAAGCCCCGCCAACTCCCGGTCCGGGGCAGCAAAGATACGCGGAAGACCTTGCCGCAGAGCAGGATCAGCGATGACGACCGCCCGCAGTAGTTCACGCTCCCGCAGTCCCAGATGCTCAGGCACACCGAGCGGCACCGCTAGCGCGGTCACCGCAGTGCGGTGTGTACCCAGCCATTTCGTGTCAACACCGGGTATCGGGAGCTGCCGGATCAGCAGGCCGGAGTTCGGATTCTGACGTAGCCAGCGAACCGTAGCCAGGAGCCGGTCGAAGTCGTTGTCGGCCAAGGAATTCCAGTAACGGAATGTCTCGGACAACAGAGCCGGCCACTGCGGCTCGTCATCCAGCGCCCGTAACCGCGCGCAGCGCTGTAGCAGAGATTGCCAGCGTCGAGTCTCGCCCGCGGCTGCGACGATCGCGTCAGCCCCTTCAATGGTCACCGCAACCGGAAGCAGTTGCCTACCCAGGCTGGCCCAGCGCCGCTCCTCCCAGCGGACATCGAGGCGCGAGGCTTGCCAGGCGTGGACCCAGTTCTCGACGACCGTACGATGGGCGGCGACGGCCGCCTCGCTCGGGCTACCCAGTCTTATTGTCAACGCATCGACAGAAGCGCCGAAAAGCCACGATTTGAGGTGACGGTCCACCGTCCGTCGCGCTCTGACTGTCACGTCGTTGGGCATCAGCAGCTTCGGTTCAGCCACCTGCTGCCTCGCTGATGGACGCAACGCCCAGCCGGGACGCCTTCGAATCTCGGATCGACACAGTGGCTACCCCGCCGACGTAGTCCTGCAATGTCTTGATCATCTTCAGTGGTGTGGCGAGCACGAGGTGAAAACCGAACTGATCGAACACATCTGCCGCACGGCGGGTGTATTCAGGATCGGACCGGTCGAATGCCTCGTCGAGGATCACCGTGCCGTACTTGGGCACGTCGGCATCCGACCCGACGAGCTGGTACCGAAGGGCCGCGGCCAGACAGAAGAACACCAACTTCTGCGCCTGCCCACCGGACAGCGCGTCCGAAGAATCGTGGTGGTTGACCGCCGTGCCCTCGGCATCCATCTCGATACCGACGAACGTGACGTGGCGCCGCGTGTCCAGACACCGATTGCGCCACACCACGTCACCAGGATCGGACGATCCGAGCCGCCCGAGCAGCTCTCGCATCCGCTCGAATCGTTGCTCCTGAGCTTGCCGATCGTCAGCAAGCAGCGACCCCTCCTGCACGCGTGCGATGGCCGCCAGAAACTCCGTCACGTCCGGATGCAGGGAGTCGCGGACGTCGATCTTCAGGAACCGTCCACGGTCGAATTCCGAATGTGCCAGTGACGAATTGACCTCATCGATCCGGCGACGGATCTCGCCGGGCGCGCGCCGGATTCGCAGCGCGAGCGTGCCGAGGTTCTGATTCGACTGCCGATCGTTGAGATCGAAGAATCGATTTTCCACGCTGGGCAGGTCATCGGCACGCAGCCGGCGCAGGAATGCCACGGCATCGTCGGCGTATCCGTGCTCGGCAGCAAGTTCGGGGTGCGGCCAGCGGTTGAGGTACTGCTGCAGCACAGTCTCGATAGCGTGCTGCGCCTGCAGCAGCTTCTTCTCGGCCGCCGAATATTCGCCCCGAATCTGGTTCGCCACCGCCCGTTCTGCAGCGGGAAAGCCGTTGAGCCGCAGGGCCGCACGTTTGCCATCGTCGAATCGAGCGCGGTAGCGCTCGGTCAGTTCGGGAGACGGCTCGTCGCTCGCCGCCGCTGTTCCTTTCAGGTCGTCGATGCGCGATGCGACATTCTGTGCGTGCTGACGCGCTGAGTACAGCGCCTCGTGCGCGTCGTCGTATGCCTTTTCAGCTCGAGTCGCCTCGCCTCGCGCAGCCACCACGGCAGCTTCCAGGCGGTCGATCTCAGCGTCACCCCGCAGCGCCGCAAGACGTTCACCCACATCGAGACGGTGGGCTTCCGCGGCCAACAGGTCGAGCTCGTCCCATTCGACAGCGACGATCCCTGGAGCTGACTGGACCCGGTCCCGACGCTGTTCGGATTCGGCACGGGCGGCACGCGCGCGACGGTGTGCGGAGCCGGCATCGGATTCAGCCTTGCGCAGGGCGTCGCGCAGGGCCTGGAGCTTGCTGTCATTGCTGGTGCCGAGCACGTAGTGCCGTCGGTCGTCGATCGCCGACCGGTCGTCCTTGATATGCCGGTCGCCGTCGCGGGTCTGTCCGGCGCGGGTCACGGCGCGGTGGTGCCGGCCCAGTTCTCGCGCGTCGGCAACACGGCGGTAGTCGAATCGGGATACGAGTTCGAAATGCAGCCAGTGCTGCCATGGCCCCTCGGCGATCTGGAGCACATTCACGATCGAATCGGCATCGACAGCCGAAATCCGGTGTGTGCGATGCACATCCACGCGCCGCCACACCAGCCGCGTACCCAGATGGGCAGCATCGACGGCAGCGGCGACATCAGCGGCGTGCTCGTCGGCGACCAGCATTGTGCGGCCCAGCCCGCCGAGCACCCGCTCGGCGGCGCCCGCCCAATTCGCATCGATGACGTCGATCAACTCGCCGGCGAACGGCAACGATCGCGCCGGCAGCCCGGTCGCGCGCATGACCAGCTCACGAGCCGCCAGCAGCTTGTGGTCCAGGTTCGACTTCTGCCCGGCGAGCGAAGAGATCTGCTGTTTGAGGTCGGTAACCTGTTCGTCGGCGCGCGCGGCAGCGAGGATCAGGGCGCTGTGGGCGGCGTCGTGCGCACCGGCTCCAGCCTCTAGTTCAGCTGCCTCCCTTGCGATCTGCGAGCACATGGTGGCGAAGCCTTCGGCGGTATCGGGAACGGTCGTGTCCCAGGACCGCAAAGCCACACCTAATCGGGCGCGCTGCGTGACCACCCGACGGACCGCTTCGTCGGCGCTATCCAGGGCATCGGTGAGCTCACGCAGGGACTGATTTCCGTCACGCGCACGCTCGGCGTCCTTCAGCGCGGTGGCAGCACGATGACGGGCCGCACTCGCGTGTTCGTCACGCGTGACGGCGTCAGCGAGCGCGGCCTCAGCGTCGGCGTGCCAACCCTGCGCCAGGTGCAGCTCGAAGCGCGCGGCGAGGCCGTCGAGCGCTGTCTGCTCCTCCCCGAGTTCCTGAGTCCGTTGCGCCTCTCGGTCCCGCGTTTCGGTCCACTCCTCCAGCGGTGTCAGTGCGGCGATCTGCTCACGCGTCTGCACGACCCTGCGATGCGCCTCGTCGAGGTCGGCGAAGAACTCGACGGCGCGACGAGCTTCGGCAAAAGTGTCGGGTTCGTCGAGCATGTAGTCGCGGAACAGCCGGTCGAGGCTGTCGAGCCCTTTGGCAGACATCGCCCGGTGCAGCAACAGTTGCGCGTTCTCGTCGGCGATTCCCAACCGGGCACGGAGCCGCTGACCAAACTGGGGGTAGCTCTTGTTGTAGAGAACATCGGGCCAGCGCTTCTTCAACCCGCGGACGTCGATGCCGTCAGACACCACGTGTCTGAGTTCGGTGATGTCCAGGTCGTGGTCGAAAAGCAGGAACGCGCGGCCCGATTCGCCAAGATCATTGCTGCCGCGTTTGAGGTGGAACAGCGCGACCAAGGTGGTGACGGTATCCCCATCAGGATCGGCAGTGGCCATCGTCAACCCGACGGCGCTCCAGGTCGCACCTTCCCGCAGGTAGCGCGACCGCAATTCGCGGGTGTCCGTGTCGGATCCGCGCGCATACGCACCTCGGATATAGGAGGCCACGGTGCGGCCGCGGCCCTGCGCGGCCGCATTGAAACTGAGCTTCGTCGGGGGCACCAACACCGTGGAGATCGCGTCCAACAACGTGGACTTACCCGAGCCCGAGGGACCGGTGATCAGGAAGCCCCGGCGCGCCACGGACAGGTCGTGATAGCCGTCATAGGTGCCCCAATTGAACAGCTGAACACGTGCCAGGCGGTGCTGACCATGCCGGAACACGTCCTCACTCATCGTCGGCCTCGGTATCGGAGTCCTGGTCGCTACCGGCGTCCAAGAGCCGCTGGTACTCCGCCTCGACCAGGGCAACCTCGTCCGCGTCGAACAACTGACGGAGCACGGGCGATACTTCGAACCGGCCCGCGGTGTCAGCGGCGGCGATCAGCGAGTACTTCTTCATCTTTTCCCATGACGCGTTGATCCGCTTCCGGAAGCCGCCCGCATCGGTGGTGTAGCGCCCGCGGTAGGGCTCCATGTCGGCGGCGATGTCGTCGTAATCGACGATCACCCGTTGTCCAGGCGGTGCCACGAGCAACTGGTAGCGCAACGCGAGTACCACCAGCGTGTCCATGAAGGTCAGCGTCTCTGTCCGAAGTACCTGCGGTGGAGCGAATTTGGGGTCATCGGGTGCGGGCTGCGGCCGGGTGAACGCGATGCCGTCGTCCTCGTCGAGGACGAGGTCGAGGAACACGTCGGCCAGTCGGCGTTCGATTTCGCTGCGGTGGGCGAGAATTGCCGACCATTGCTGTCGATGCGCATCATGCGTCACCACCGGACCGCGGAGCAGTTGGACCAGCGCACGCTTTGCCTCGAACGGAAAGGTCTCTTCGGGATTCACCGGTGATCCTCGAATGCATCGGGGCTGAAGGTGATGGTCGGAAGCACAACGGTGCGTCGGTCCATGGCGACCCGTTCGCTGGTGTCGGCGGAGACGGCACCGTGCTCAGCGCCGAGAACCATCAGGCCGACGATGCTGGCGAGGCCCTGGGTGGCAGGGAACTCGGCCAGGACCTGCCCTGCGGTGACCGGTCCAGCCGACCGGCTGAGGCTGGCGACGATGTTGCTGCGGAGTTCCTCGAAATCGATGTCGGATTCATGTGCCTGCGCAGCGAGTTCGGCGAAGTCGACCTCGTCGGTGTCATGCCGATCGAACTCCGTAGGCACCCGGCCTTCGCCCGGGTTGTGCAGCTTGAGGGCGGCGATCGAACGAACCTGCATGCCAATTCTGGTGAGTTCCAAGTTCATTGACTTCTCGGGTCGGTGCTGTGCACTCACTCGAACAGCCAGCGACTGGCAGCGCTGAATCAGTTGGCGGAGCCGCCGATGTTCTTCGTATTGGCGCGAGAGCACGAAATGTCGCAGCGATCGCGATAGCAGGATCATGGTCTGGCGTACCGTGGCTGCTTCGTTCTCCAGCCGGGTGAGGAGAGTGCTCAGGTCCGTACGCGTCTGAGGGGTCAACTCGGCTGCGAAGTCCCGTGACAGGATGGCGGTGATCGCTTCCTGAAGACGGGTCGACTGTTCGGCATCGAGGATCACGTCGTAGAAGCCGTTCACGGAACGTCCGGCTTCTGAGTCCGCCAACAGATCAACCCCGCGAAAAACGTTGCTCAACGTCGCACCGCCCTCAGCGGTGTCGTCAAGGATTTTGGCCCGGAGGTCCCGGCTCAATTCTTCGATGGTCGACCGCACCCGGGCGAAATCCACGGGTATCTCCTGCGCCAGGCCGAGCGTCTCGGCGACCCGCTCCTTTGCCGTCTCCGCGTCGAGCACAGCGAACTCGCCGCGTTCGACTTCTTCAATGCGCTGCTCGACGGCCTTGCGTTCGGACTGCAGCAGTGCCAGCCGCGATGCCGAAACCGGGTCTGAATCACGTTGCAGTGCAATGAGGTTAGCGGCAATCGACCCCAGCCGTGACGCCGACGCGGCGCGCTGCGGCGCATCGATTCCGTTCACCACTGCGGCAGCGTTCAATGCTGCCGCCGATGGCACCAACGTTTCGGTCCCCCGCGTCTGGCCGGGACGCCGGACCAAGTAGCCGTCGTGCACCCATGCGGCGACGTATCCTGTTGCCGTCGATTCGAATTCAGCTCCGGTCTCGCGGAGGAGTTCGAGATCATGATCGAGTTCGGCTACCACCTCGGCCGCCGGGCGTATACGACGTTCCGGCGGAAAGTAGTCCTGGACCACGGCGATGATGAGCCCGGCGTTTCGGGCCCTCAGCAGCGACCATTCCGGCGCCTCCTGCTGTAGACGCCGGAAGCGCAGGACCGCGGACGTTATCGCCACGCTGCGAGACTAGCCGGAAGGGCTGACAAGGCTCTCCACAGTGTCGAGCGTTTCTGCACAGCGCAAACTCAAAAATGGGATTTCACTGGTACCATAGTCCCATGGAAGCGGTAATCGACTCGGGCGGCCGCATCTTGGTGCCCAAGCAACTCCGCGACGCGTTGGGACTGACGCCCGGTTCGACGGTCGATATTTCGGCATATGGCCCTGGACTGCAGATTGTCCCCGGCGGCCGCTCCGCGCGCCTCGTGCGAAACAAGGACGGACGCCTCGTCGCCAACGCAGACACAGTCGTCACCGATGAAATGATGTTCGCGCTCATCGATTCGGGGCGACGCTGACGTCGCAGCAGGTCACGGCAATCGATACCAGCGTCGCGGTGCCCTTGCTTGTGTCCTCGCATCCGCAGCACGTCGCGGTCTCGCAATGGGCAATGGGCCGACGTCTTGGGCTCAGCGGGCATGCGCTGGCCGAGACATACTCGGTTCTGACGCGTCTGCCCGGCGATGCTCGTGTCGACCCTGCCGACGCGGTGGCGTTGATCGACGACAACTTCCCGGAGCCCCTTCAACTGGGTGCCGACACGGGACGCGGTGCCCATCACGAATTCGCCCGTTGTGGCGTCGCGGGCGGCGCCACCTATGACGGCTTGGTCGCGTTGGCCGCTCGTGAGCACGGTGCAGTCCTGGTCACTCGCGATGCCAGAGCCAAGGCAACCTACGACGCCCTCGGGGTAAACGCGGAAGTGCTGGCCGGCGCCTGACCTGTCTTTGGCGAACGGGCGCGGCCCGACCAGAACCTGGCACTGAAATCGCGGTGTAACCCCGCACCCACCCTCGTTGTCGTAGATCTGCACGTGGTGATGCGTTGTGCCTCGTGCTCTGTCACCTGTGCGCATTGCTGGGCTGCGGTGTGCGCGTGGGAATCGAACCCGTTGCACTGCCCTCCGTGCGCCTGAACGGTTGGAGCCGTTTGCGGTTTTGTGCACGCCTCCGCGACAACTACCTGCTACACCATGCTGCTGTCAGTCCAGCAGCTCGATCTCCCAGTTCGCCTTCTGGATCCGGACGTCGAGCTCGCGCAACTCCTGCGCCACCTGGTCGGCCCGCGCCCGCAGATCGCCAACGGACAAGGCGGACAACATCTTCAGCTCCGAACGCAGCTGCCGCGAGTAGCCGTACTGGCCCGCGCCCGCACCCGCGGCTGCATCCGCGGCCGTGGTCAGGACGTGGTACCGCAAGCGCAGCGCGTCGCGCCGCCCGAGGGCGTCGGTCAGCGTGCCGTCCGCCCCGACCGAGTTGGCCGCGTTGGTCAGGTTGATCCGCCGGATCAGGGATTCGTATTCGTCCAGCGCGCCGTCGATCTCGACGAGTAGCGCCGCGGCGTCCTCGGCAGGCACTTCGCCCTCCTGGAACCGTGCGTTACCCACGACGCGCACGCGCAACTGCTCGATACGGCGAACTGCGTTCGCACGCAACGACAAAGCTTCTGCCAACTTCATGATTTCACCTCGCTCCTGATGGCACCGGCCGAGCGTTCGTTTCTCGGCCCGAACCATGATGAGCGGAAAAGGCTTGGCCGGCAACGTATTTTTCAGCAGGCCAGACGGTCGGTGGCGATCAGCCCTGCGCGCCGACGAAGAACAGCACGAGCACCGCAACCAGGCCGAACAGGGCGGCAAAGAATGCGCCACATGCCACGTCGTCAAACCGCGGCCGCACCGTCGCGACCAGAACCGCGGCCGCGGCGACCAGCAACGCGCCCGCCGGCGCGAACAGCCAGTAGTACAACAGCGGCGCCGGGGACATCACGACCAGGCCGAGCGCGTAGCCGCCGAACAGATATCGCGGATCAACCTCGCGCTCGATCCGCGGGTCGAGCGTGCTCTCATGCTCGAAGGACATGCGCACCTCCTCTGGTCAGCGACACACCGTCACCGTGGCAACGGCCTGCAGGTACAGCAGACCGACAATGCACCAAACGCTCACGGGTGCGACCACCAGCGCCACAGCGACGCTGCTGAGTACCCGCGCGCGCAACAACAGTGCTGCAATCAGTCGACATATCAGCGAAACACTAACCGCTGCAGTCAAATTCGTTCCGGCGACCCGGTCGAGGTGCGGATCATCACCAGGGCCCATGGCCCCGACCGCCAACAGACCCCAGCCGACTCCCCCTGAGACCGCTCCGGCGAGTACGCCGCGGGTCCAGTCCGTACCAATCAAACGTCCCCCCGATCCGGTTCGCTCATGTCCCCCGTCGCCGGTACGCCCTCGGCCAATCCGTACTGCAGGTACACGATGCCGGCCGGGCTCGATACCGGCGGCTTGAGCAGCGTCAGGTTCGACGGCACCGGACCGCCATCGAATACCCTCTTGCCTACCCCCAGGACAATAGGATGCACCCAGAGGTCGATGCGATCAAATAGTTTTTCGCGCAACAGGGTCTGCACGAAGTTCAAACTCCCGACCACTTTCACGTGCTCGTGGCGATCACGGATTTCCCGCACTTCGCTGACCAGATCCGTGCCGATCTGCGTCGAGCCGGACCACGACAGATCGGGCTCGCCGCGGGAGGCGACGTACTTGGGGATGCGATTGAACATGGCCGCGAATTCGTCGTCCTGGTGCGGCCAGTAGCCCGCGAAGATGTCGTACGTCCGCCGGCCGAGCAGCAGCGCGTCGGTGCCTTCGTACGCGGCGCCGACCTGCTCCCCCGACACCTCGTCGATCAGCGGTGCCTGCCAGCCTTCGAATGGAAAACCCCCGTCGGGGTCTTCTCCGGGACCGCCGGGCGCCTGCCCGACGAGGTCGAGAGTGGCGAACAACGCGAGGTGAATCTGGCCCATTTCCAGCTCCTGGTGAGTCGGTGGTGTGTGTCAATGAGGTAGACCAGCGGACTCGGTGAAACTCATCGGCGCGGCCGGCTACTTCCCGGACAGCACCCGGTACTGCGCCGAAATCTGTTGGTCCACAGCGGTTTCATCGTCGGCGAAGACCTGGAACACAAATCTGTCGGTGCGGGCGAGGCAGCTGTAGTGCCACCCCAGGATGCGCCATGTCACCGTCGCGTCCGGTTGCGCATAGTCGCGGAGGTGCTCGAAACAGCGCGCACCGGGGAACCCCGGCACCGGCCCGGCCATCTGCACATCCGGATTCTTCATGATCAGAGCGCTGGTGGCGTCCAGCAGCTGCGCGGCCGAATCCGCATTGGGCGCCTGGTAGACCCGGCCCCACCGCTGTGTCACCCACTGGACGCCGGCGCGCTCGAACTGGGTCGTCATGCTCACCGGATCGGTTTCGAAATGCAGCCACGCCCGCGGTCGCCACGTCCCGATCAGTACGCCCTGCTGCCGATCGGGAGTGGTGATGGTCTTCGACAGCAACTGATCGTCGCTCGGATCTTTGGGCAGGTCAGCGAGTTTCGCGGGATCGGTGGGCACAAAGCTCTTGATGAGCGACTGCTGCCTGCTGAGCAGGTCGGACGTCAGCAACTGAGCCCGCAGCGGTGCCTTGGTCAGCTTGGTGGCTTTGGCGCTCACGAATTGGTACAGCACGAAACGTCCCTGCGCGGTGTACGCCGCGACGCCACTGGCCCCGGTGCCGTAATCCACGCCGACCGCCGGCACCGTGCCGGTACCGACCGAGATCTGGACGGGATATGTCGGAAACGGAGTGGCCACGACGGGGCCGAACTGTGCGGTGAATTCTGCCGCGGCCGCCGCTGCTTGGCCATCATCGGGAAACATCAGGACCGCGTTCTGGATTTCCAGATCGGAGTCCCGGGACCCTGATGACCGGTACGACCCGAAACCGGCGACCAGACCGTGTGCTCTGGCAATGCCCTGCATCACATTGTCTTTGGACACCCCGAGGATGTTGTCGACACCGAACTCCGACGTCATGGTGCCGGTCCCGATGGCCCCGGGCTTCGTCACCGACGCGTCGATTTCCCAAGGGCCCACGACGTATTCGGCCATCCGGGTCGATTCGACGATCGACTGCGTGAGCGGGTTGGGTCCAGCGCTGAAGAACGGGGTGCTCGGCTTGATCTGGTAGTTACCGGTCCGCAGCTGGCTGACGTCCGGTTCGGGGTCGCTCAGTGAACCGCCGAACCGCGAGGTGCCGGTCGTGGTCGTCGAACAGCCCGCGACCACGCACCCGCACGTAACCACGGCAAGTGCCAGCTTCCGGATCCCCACGATCCAACACTAACTGTGGCCGAGGCGCGCAAGCACCGATCGCACCGACTCCGCGATCGCCTCGTTGAACGGCCCGGCGTCCCGCCGCACGGTGCGCGTGCGGACCAGCACCGTCAGCATGACCCGTTCCCGCTTCGGGCCGATGAGCATCCCGGCGTCGTTGGTCGACCCGTAGTCGCCGCCGCCGGTCTTGTCCGCGCTGGTCCATCCCTCAGGCAGACCCGCGCGAAAACGGCGGGTCGACGTCGCGGTCTCCTCCATCCACCGACGCAGTTGGAACTGAGCCGCACCGGACAACGCGTCGCCGGCGAGAATGGCGCGATACCCGCCGCAC
The DNA here is from genome assembly GCF_018326285.1 of Mycolicibacterium sp. TY81. Classification (NCBI taxonomy): domain Bacteria; kingdom Bacillati; phylum Actinomycetota; class Actinomycetes; order Mycobacteriales; family Mycobacteriaceae; genus Mycobacterium; species Mycolicibacterium sp. TY81. Next base: position 1,439,347 of record NZ_AP023362.1, on the reverse strand, counting down.
AGCGCCCGCGGCGTGGTGGTGTCGCGGAGATCGCCGGGCGCCGCTTCGTTGAGGGCCGGTTCCCAGCGATCCAGCCGGGTCTGCGAATCACCGATCGAGCGGGCGAAATCCGTGAGCGCCGAGGGCCCGCCGATGGTCCGCAACATGATGTTGCCTGCCGCGTTGTCACTCTGGCTCAGGGCCGCGGCACAAATCTCTCGCAACGCCATCCGCGCCCCCACCGCCTCGCTCAGCACCGGCGAGTTGACCACGATGTCACCGGCGGTGATGGGCACCATGGCATCGAGATTCGCCTTGCCCGCCGTGGCCATCTGCAAGATGCGGGCCGCCGCATACGCTTTGAAGGTCGAGCACATCGCGAACCGCTCGTCAGCACGGTGCTCGACCGTCGCCGAAGACTCCAGATCAACTGCGTAGACGCCGATTAACGCCTGATAGCGATCTTCCAGATCGGCAAAGTTGGTCGGCTCGTCCGCCTTGGTGGGCTGGCACCCTGCCAGCACGCCCGTCGCGGCCAACCCGACGATGAAATCCCGTCGGCTCAGCGATACCCCCACATATTCAGCCAACCATGTATCGACGAAAGACGCCAACGCGGGGTGCCCTTCCGGCACCCCGCCGGCCTGCAGTGCGTTGGGCCCCAACAGATCCCGTGGTGTCAGCAAAGATGACGTCAGGCGATGTACTTGTCGAACCAGTCGATGGCCACTTCCGGGTGGACACCGAGGTAGTTGTAGCCGTCGAATCGCCTGTTGGTTCCTTCAATCCAGTGCAGGCTCTTGTCGGCGACCGGAATCGCGTCGTAGATGTCCTGCACATCCTGCGGGCGCGTCATCGTGTCGTCGCGGACCTGGGCGACGAGCGTCGGCACGGTCACGGCCTTGACGTATTCGAGCGGTGACTGCTCGGCGATCCGGAATCCCGTTCGTTCGTGCACGGCCTGATCGAACTTCACGTAGCCGTCGGCCATCCCGACTGCCTTGACGAACTCCTCGACGATGTAGCGACCCGACACCGGTTGCAGCATCACCATGGCCTGGATTTCCGCGAACTCCTCGGGATGCTTCGACCAGGCCACCGCCGTCGAATCAGCGCCCAGGCACACCGAAAGCAGCACCTTCTTCATCGATTTCGTGTCCGGCCGAGCGCCGGCGTAGCGCAAGGAGCCGATGACATCGCGATATTCGGTCAGACCGATGCCCGCGATTCCGCCGTTGCCCTGGCCACTGCGGCCGTGATTACGGATGTCGTACGCGAGAACGTTGTAACCGGCGTCATGCAGCGCCTTGTACTCGGGCAGGAAATTCACCTCGAAGCCGCCGAGCCCGCCGAACTCCGGCAGGTGCCCGGGGTAGCCGTAGCGGTTTCCGGGGAGAAAGTGGTTATGGATGACGAGCCGGTCGGAGTCGGCCGGGATGAACCAGCCCTCCAGCGGGACGCCGTCCATCGACGGGAAGAACACGTCTTCGTAGTCGAGCCCGACCTCATCTGGGCTCCGTAGCACTGGCGCGCGCCGTCCGCCGGTGGTTCCGGTGGTCCACATTGCGACAAAGCCGTCGAACGCTTCCTGAGCTGCGGTGTCATCGGACATGTGCGGTTCCTTCCGTCGAGAGGTGGTGTCAGAAACGACGGTAGGCCGGGCGCGGTCCGGTCAGTCAGGGCCGAGTTGTCCGGGGTCCAGCAAACCCCCTCTCCCGGCTGCCGAGCCCACTACTGTCGAGAACGTGGACCAGCGCAAGGACATCCGGGAATTCCTCACGTCCCGGCGCGCCCGCATCACTCCCCAGCAGGCCGGCCTGCCCGACTACGGCGCCAAACGACGAGTCCCCGGCCTGCGCCGCGAAGAGGTCGCTCTGTTGGCCGGAGTCAGCGTGGACTACTACACCCGGCTCGAACGCGGCAATCTCACCGGCGTCTCCGACTCGGTACTCAACTCGGTGGCGACCGTCCTGCAACTCGACGAGACCGAGCGCGCGCACCTGTTCAACCTGATCAAAGTCAGCCAAGGGCCGCGGCGGACCCCGCGCAAGGCCGGCAGCAGGCTTCGGCCGAGTGTCCAACTGATCCTGGATGCGATGGTCGGAGTGCCGGCCTGGGTCAGCAATGACCGCCTCGACATCCTGGCCGCCAACGTCATCGCCGCGGAGTTGTACCGCGTCGCCATCGACGGACCCGGACAGGCCAACCTCGCCCGATTCGTGTTTTTGGACGGCCGCGCGCAGGAATTCTTCGTCGATTGGAATCAGCAGGCCGACAACGCCGTCGCGATTCTGCGCAGTGCCGCGGCCCGTGATCCGTACGACGACCGGCTGACCCAGCTCGTCGGCGAATTGAGCACGCGCAGTGACGAATTCCGGGTCCGCTGGGGCGCCCACATCATCCGCGCACACCAGTCGGGCCCGAAAGCGTTCAAGCACCCCGACGTCGGCCAGCTCGATCTGACCTTCGATGGGCTGGAACTTGCCGCCGATCCGGGTCTGACGCTCTATGTCATGACGGCGGAACCGAATTCAGCGACGGCGGAACGACTGAAGTTACTCGGCAGCCTGGCGGCAACGCGCCAGTCACACGGCTGACCGCCCAGGCCGCACCAACAGCGCGGCCACCAGGAAGCACAGTGCTCCGACGAACGTCCCGAAGTTGGCCATCCGCTCGTCGATCGTGACACCGGTCTTGCGGACGAACGCCGCCAGCGCCGAGACCTGGAACGCGACGCAGCCCATCATGTTGATCCACGATGCCTGCCAGGCAACGGATTTCGGCGACCACAGGCCGACCACCATGACGGCCAGCAGCCCACTGAGCAGGAAGGCCAGTGACCCGGCGGCGTCGGGCGCCCACACGTAGCGGCGCTCGGCGAGCACGGCGTGCGCCCACACTGCCGCGCCGGTGCTCACGTTGAACAACACGGTGCCCATGAATTGGATTGCCGCCGACCACCATTGGCTTCCCGGCGGGGCCAGCAGGTACTGCATCAGGGCGGCCGTGGTGAAGAACCACGATCCGATGAAGCACAGCACGTTCGCCGTGCCGGCCCCGGCCACCGAGGGAAACCCCGGCGCCGTGGCCAGCGCGAAGAATGCCGAGCCGATGGCGAAAAGCCAACACTGCCTGGTGAGGGTGGCGAAGCCGCTCACGGCACTACAGGAAGCTGCGAATCCGCTCGCCGGTCTCCGACGTCGACAGTTTGGCGTCGCCACGCGTCGAAAGGTGCTCGGCGACAGCCTTGTCCACGCGGGCCGCGGCGTCGGTCTCACCGAGGTGCGTGAGCAGCAGCGCCACACTCATGATGGCCGCGGTCGGGTCGGCGAGACCCTGACCCGCGATGTCGGGCGCGCTGCCGTGCACCGGCTCGAACATCGACGGGTTGGTGCCCGTCGCATCGATGTTGCCCGACGCTGCCAGGCCGATGCCGCCGGAGACGGCCGCGGCCAGGTCGGTGATGATGTCGCCGAACAGGTTGTCGGTGACGATCACGTCGAAGCGGCCCGGATCGGTGACCATGTGGATGGTCGCGGCATCGATGTGCTGGTAAGCGGTCTCGACGTCCGGGTACTCGGTGGCGACCTCGTCGACCGTGCGCTTCCACAGCGAGCCGGCGAACGCCAGCACGTTGTTCTTGTGCACCAGGGTCAGGTGCTTACGCCGCGTCCGGGCCTTCTCGAATGCGTAGCGGACGACCCGCTCCACACCGAAGCGCGTGTTGGTGGACACCTCGGTGGCCACCTCGTGCGGGGTGCCGACGCGGATGGCGCCACCGGTGCCGGTGTACGGACCCTCGGTGCCCTCGCGGACGACGACGAAATCGATGTCCGGGTTGCCGGCCAGCGGGCTGTCGACACCGGCGAACAGCCGCGACGGCCGCAGGTTCACGTGGTGATCCAGCGCGAACCGCATGGTCAGCAGCAGACCGCGCTCGAGCACGCCGCTGGGCACCGACGGATCGCCGATGGCGCCCAACAGGATCGCGTCGTGTGTCTTGAGCTCGTCGACCATGCCGTCGGGCAAGGTCTCGCCGGTCTCGTGGTAGCGCTTGGCGCCGACGTTGTACTCGGTGCGCTCGACGCCCGGCAGTACGACGTCGAGAACCTTCAGCGCCTCGCCGATGACCTCGGGGCCGATGCCGTCACCGGCAATGACGGCGAGCTTCACGACAGATCCACCAGTTCCAGCGTGGTCGCGCCGACGGCCTCGCCGATCGCGCCGAGCACGTCGGCCGGCACCTCGCGGTCCAGGCGCAGCATGATCGTCGCTCCCGAACCGTCGGCGTCCTGCGACAGCTGGGCCGCCAAGATGTTGACCTCAGCCGCACCGAGCAGGGTGCCGATCTTGCCCAGGGCGCCCGGCTGGTCGCCGTAGTTGAGGATCAGGTTGATGCCCTCGGCGCGCAGGTCCAGGTTGCGGCCGTTGATCTGGACGATCTTCTCGACCAGCTGCGGGCCGCTCAAGGTGCCCGACACGTTGACGACCGAGCCGTCGGCGGCCACGGCGCGCACGTCGACGACGCTGCGGTGGTTGGGGCTCTCGGTCTCGCTGGTGAGGACGGCCTCGACGCCACGCTCGGCGGCCAGCGCCGGCGCGTTGACGAACGTCACCTGGTCCTCGATGACGGCCGAGAACAGGCCGCGCATCGCCGAAAGCTTCAGAATCTCAACGTCTTCCGACGCCAGCTCGCCGAGCACCTCGACGTTCAGCGAGGCCGGGAGCGCCGGTGCCAGGGCACCGACCAGCAGGCCCAGCTTGCGCACCAGGTCGAGCCACGGCGCGACCTCTTCGCCGACGACACCGCCGCCGACGTTGACGGCGTCCGGCACGAACTCGCCGGCCAGCGCCAGCTTCACGCTCGCGGCGACGTCGGTGCCGGCGCGGTCCTGGGCCTCTTCGGTGGAGGCGCCGAGGTGCGGCGTCACGACGACCTGCGGCAGCTCGAACAGCGGGCTGTCGGTGCAGGGCTCGGTGGCGAACACGTCGAGGCCGGCGCCACGGACGTGGCCACTGGTGATCGCGTCGGCCAGGGCCTGCTCGTCGATCAGGCCACCGCGGGCGGCGTTGACGATGATGACGCCCGGCTTGGTCTTGGCCAGCGCTTCCTTGTTGATCAGGCCGGCGGTTTCCTTGGTCTTGGGCAGGTGCACCGAGATGAAATCAGCGCGGCCCAAAAGCTCATCGAGGCTCAGCAGCTCGATACCGAGCTGGGCGGCACGGGCCTGCGAGACATAGGGGTCGTAGGCGACGATGTGCGCGCCGAACGCGGCGAGGCGCTGCGCGACGAGCTGGCCGATGCGGCCCATGCCCACGACGCCGACGGTCTTGCCGAAGATCTCGGTGCCCGAGAACTTGGAGCGCTTCCAGGTGTGCTCGCGCAGGGTGGCGTCGGCGGCCGGAATCTGGCGGGCCGTCGAGAGCAGCAGCGCCAGGGCGTGCTCGGCGGCGCTGTGGATGTTCGAGGTCGGGGCGTTGACGACCAGCACGCCACGCGCGGTGGCGGCGTCGACGTCCACGTTGTCCAGGCCGACGCCGGCGCGGGCGACGATCTTGAGCTTGGGTGCCGCGGCCAGCACCTCGGCGTCCACCGTGGTGGCCGAGCGCACCAGCAGGGCGTCGGCTTCCGGCACGGCGGCCAGCAGCTTTTCGCGGTCGGGTCCGTCGACCCAACGGACCTCTACCTGGTCGCCGAGGGCGGCGACGGTCGATTCGGCGAGTTTGTCAGCGATGAGTACGACAGGAAGGCTCACGCGCACAGACTAGTGGTCCAGGTTGCGCGCATTCCAATCGCGGTTACCTTGACTTCCCGCTCCCTAGGATCAAGTGGTGGACGTCACCGTCGTCGGTAGTGGACCGAATGGCCTGGCCGCGGCCGTCATCTGCGCGCGAGCCGGGCTGTCGGTCCGGGTCATCGAAGGTCAGCCGACTCCCGGCGGCGGCGCCCGCAGCGCCCCGGACCCCGAGTATCCAGGCGTTTTGCACGACGTCTGCTCGGCGGTGCATCCCCTGGGCGTGGCATCGCCGTTCTTCGCGGAGTTCGACCTCGCGGCCCGCGGGGTACAGATGGTGACGCCGGAGATCTCGTACGCCAATCCCCTGCCTTCCGGCGGAGCCGCCATCGCTTACCACTCGCTGGACCGCACGTGCGCGGAGCTCGAACACGGCTCGTCGTGGCGCCGGCTGCTGGGCCCGCTGGTCGAGCACGTCGACGGCGTCCTCGGGTTCTTCCTCGGCGACAAGCGGTCGCTGCCGCCGGACCTGCCCAGCACCGTGCGTGCCGGACTGCGTGTGCTGGCCCAGGGCAGTCCCGCGTGGCACCTGCTGCGCGGGGACGACGCCCAGGCGCTCTTCACCGGCGTCGGCACCCACGCCATCCACCCCATGCCGTCGCCCGTCAACAGTGGAGCGGGCATCATGCTCAGCACCGTCGCGCACACGGCGGGCTGGCCTGTGCCCGTCGGCGGCACCCAGACGATCACCGATGCGCTCATCGCCGATCTGCGCGCGCACGGCGGCGAGCTCGTCACCGGCTCCCCCGTGACGAGCCCGCCCGGCGGCGTGGTCATCTATGACACCTCGCCGACCGCACTGCTCGACATCTACGGACCGGCGGTTCCCAGCCGCTACGCAAAAGCGTTGCGCCGCTACAAGTTCGGTCCCGGCGTGTGCAAGATCGACTTCGTGCTGTCCGGTGAAATCCCCTGGCGTGACCCGCGAATGGCGTCGTCCCCCACCGTCCATCTCGGGGGCACCCGGGCCCAGATGGCGCACGCCGAACGCGAGATCTGGCAGGGCCGCCACGCCGAGCACCCCATGACGCTGGCCGCGCTGCCGCACCTCGCCGATCCGTCGCGCATCGACGCACAGGGCCGCCGGCCCCTGTGGACCTACTGCCATGTGCCCGCCGGCTCGACCGTCGACCAGACCGAGACCGTGATCGCGTTGTTCGAGGACGCCGCACCGGGATTCCGCGATCTGGTGCTGGCGGCCCGCGCGGTACCGGCGGCCGAGATGTCGCAGCACAACGCGAATTACGTCGGCGGCGACATCATCGTCGGCGGCGCCACGCTCAAGGCCGCGATGATCGGGCCGACGCTGCGGGCCAACCCGTGGACCACGCCAATCCCCAAGGCATACCTCTGCTCGTCGGCCACCCCGCCGGGCACCGGCGTGCACGGGATGGCCGGCCTGTACGCCGCGCGCACCGTACTGCGTCGTGAATTCGGGGTGAAGACGCTGCCGTCGCTCGCGCCATAGTGTTGGCTTGGCGCATGGCCAAGCTTTCTGTGATCTTCTACTCCGCGACCGGGCACGGCACGTCCATGGCGCAGCGCATCGCGAGCACCGCCGAATCGCTGGGGGCCGAGGTGCGGCTGCGGCCCGTCGCCGAGACCGCCACTCCCGAGTCCTTCGCGCACAACCCGGCCTGGACCGCGAATTACGAAGCGACCAAAGACCTTCCGGCCGCCACGGGCGACGACATCGTCTGGGCCGACGCGGTGATCTTCGGCTCGCCGACCCGCTTCGGCTCGGTCGCGTCGCAGCTGCGGGGGTTCCTCGATTCCCTCGGCGGCCTGTGGTCGAAGGGCGTACTGGCGGACAAGGTGTACGCCGGTTACACCTCCACCAACACCGCACACGGCGGCCAGGAGACGACGCTGCTGTCGCTCTACATCACGCTGATGCACTGGGGCGGCATCATCGTGCCGCCCGGCTACACCGACCCACTCAAGTTCGCCGACGGCAACCCCTACGGCGTGAGCCTGCTGGCCAATCACGACAACATCCGCCAGTTCGACGACAACACCTACGCGGCGCTGGACCACCTGGCGCGGCGGGTCGTCACGGTGGCAAACCGGTTGGGTGGCTAGGAGAATATGTGTCGGGGCACCCCTGCCGGCCGACTTACGGTTGATGGGTGACATTCGCAGGCACAGCCCGCCTGGTGGGCGCGGTACCCAATGAGCGCTGGTTCGCCGTCGGCGATCTGGAGCTCTATCAGATGCGCCCGCCGTTGTGCGGGTATCACGTGATCGCGGCCGAGCGGAGCATGTGGGCCATGCGCGCCCAGGCCATCTACCCGGATGGCCGCATCGAACCGCCCGAGCCCGATGATCCCGTGTCCACCGACTTCTACGGGGTGGCCGGCGAGGGCCTCGACATCGACCGTTCCGTCAAGCTGCCCGGCAGCGCCGACGGCCGCAACGTCGCCCGCGCGCTGGCGAGCATCGGATACACCGTCTACTGAAAACGACGAAAGGCCGGTTACCGCACGCTGTTTCGCGTGCCGTAACCGGCCTTTCGGGCGTCAGAGACTAGGCGGTCTCGGTGATCGGCCGGTCGACCCAGCTCATCAGGTCGCGCAGCTTCTTGCCGGTGACCTCGATCGGGTGCTCGGCGTTGGCCTTGCGCAGACCCTCGAGCTCCTTGTTGCCGCCCTCGACGTTGGCGACCAGGCGCTTGACGAAGGTGCCGTCCTGGATGTCCTTCAGGATGGCGCGCATGCGCTCCTTGGTGTCGGCGTCGATGACCCGCGGGCCCGACAGGTAGCCACCGAACTCAGCGGTGTCGGACACCGAGTAGTTCATGCGGGCGATGCCACCCTCGTACATCAGGTCGACGATGAGCTTGAGCTCGTGCAGCACCTCGAAGTAGGCCATCTCCGGGGCGTAGCCGGCCTCGACCATGACCTCGAAACCGGTCTTGACCAGTTCCTCGGTACCACCACAGAGGACGGCCTGCTCACCGAACAGGTCGGTCTCGGTCTCTTCCTTGAAGGTGGTCTTGATGACGCCGGCGCGGGTGCCGCCGATGCCCTTGGCGTAGGACAGCGCCAGCGCCTGGCCCTCACCCTTGGGGTCCTGGTCGATGGCGATCAGGGCCGGGACGCCCTTGCCGTCGACGAACTGACGACGCACCAGGTGGCCGGGGCCCTTGGGGGCGACCATGCCGATGGTGACGTTGGCCGGGGGCTTGATCAGGCCGAAGTGGATGTTGAGGCCGTGGCCGAAGAACAGCGCGTCGCCGTCCTTGAGGTTGGGCTCGATGTCATTGGTGAAGATCTCGGCCTGCGCGGTGTCGGGCGCCAGCAGCATGATGACGTCGGCCCAGGCGGCCACGTTCGCGGGAGTGTCGACCTCGAGGCCCTGCTCGGTGACCTTCTCGCGGGACTTCGAGCCTTCCTTCAGGCCGACCTTGACCTGCACACCCGAGTCGCGCAGCGAAAGCGAATGCGCGTGTCCCTGGCTGCCGTAGCCGATGACGCCGACCTTGCGCCCCTGGATGATCGACAGGTCCGCATCGTCGTCGTAGAACATCTCAACTGCCACTTGCTTTTCCTTACCCTGTTGTTTCTGTTGTTGAAGCTCTGTTGTTCGAAGTTTTAGTTCGGGGTCCAGCTCGGTTACTTGGCCGCGCCGATGCCGCGCGGGCCGCGCGCCAGCGAGACCACACCGGACTGCACCAGCTCGCGAATACCATACGGCTCCAGCACTCGCAGCAATGCGTCGAGCTTCTCCTGGGTGCCGGTGGCCTCCACGGTCAGCGATTCGGTCGACACGTCGACGACCTTGGCGCGGAACAGGTTGACGGCCTCGATCACCTGGCCACGGGTGGTGGCGTCGGCCCGCACCTTGATCAGCGCCAGCTCGCGGGAGACGGAGTTGTCCGGCTCCTGCTCGACGATCTTGATGACGTTGATCAGCTTGTTGAGCTGCTTGGTGATCTGCTCCAGCGGCAGCTGCTCTTCGACCGAGACGACGATGGTCATCCGGGACATGTTCTTCTGCTCGGTGGCGCCGACCGCGAGCGACTGGATGTTGAAGCCACGCCGCGAGAACAGTGCCGCCACGCGGGCGAGCACACCGGGGGTGTCCTCGACGAGGACCGAGAGTGTGTGAGTGGTCGACATGGCGCTTACACCTGATCCTCGTTGTCGAACAGCGGACGGATATCGCGCGCCGCCATGATCTCGTCATTGCTGGTGCCGGCGGCGACCATCGGCCACACCTGGGCGTCGGCGCCGACGATGAAGTCGATGACGACGGGGCGGTCGTTGATCTCGCGGGCCTGCCGGATGACGTCCTCGACGTCCTCGGCACGCTCGCAGCGCAGACCGACGCAACCCAGCGCCTCGGCCAGCATCACGAAGTCGGGGATGCGGTGCGAGTGCGTCGACAGGTTGGTGTTGGAGTAGCGCTCGTCGTAGAACAGCGTCTGCCACTGCCGCACCATGCCCAGGTTGCCGTTGTTGATCAGCGCAACCTTGATCGGCGCCCCTTCGAGGGCGCAGGTGGCCAGCTCCTGATTGGTCATCTGGAAGCAGCCGTCGCCGTCGATGGCCCACACCTCGGCCTCCGGGCGGGCGAACTTGGCGCCCATCGCGGCCGGGATGGAGAAGCCCATGGTGCCGAGACCGCCCGAGTTCAGCCAGGTCTTCGGGTTCTCGTACTTGATGAACTGCGCGGCCCACATCTGGTGCTGACCGACGCCCGCGACGTACAGCGCGTCCGGCCCGGCGATCTGGCCCAGCTTCTCGATGACGTACTCCGGCGACAGGCTGCCGTCACTCTGCGGGCCGTAGCTCAGCGGGTACGTCTCCTTGACCCCGTTGAGGTACGTCCACCAGTCGGCGAGATCCAGCGTGTCGGCGGCGACACCGTCCCTGCGCAGCGCCGCGAGCAGGTCGACGATGACGTTCTTGATGTCACCGACGATCGGCACGTCGGCGTGCCGGTTCTTGCCGATCTCGGCGGGGTCGATGTCGGCGTGGATCACCTTGGCGTCGGGCGCGAACGACGACAGCTGGCCGGTGACCCGGTCGTCGAAGCGGGTGCCGAGGGCGATCAGCAGGTCACTCTTCTGCAGCGCCGCCACGGCGGAGACCGTGCCGTGCATGCCGGGCATGCCCATGTGCTGCGGGTGGCTGTCGGGGAACGCGCCGCGCGCCATCAGGGTGGTCACGACGGGAATGCCCGTCAGCTCGGCGAGCTCAAGCAGCTCGGCCGACGCCTCGCCGCGGATGACGCCGCCACCGACATACAGCACCGGCTTGCGCGACGCGGCGATCAGCTTGGCGGCCTCACGGATCTGACGGCTGTGCGGCTTGGTGTTCGGCTTGTATCCGGGCAGGTCGATGACCGGCGGCCAGCTGAAGGTGCACTGACCCTGCAGCACGTCCTTCGGGATGTCGACGAGGACGGCGCCGGGACGGCCGGAGGCGGCGATGTGGAAAGCCTCGGCGATCACCTTGGCGATGTCGTCACCGTTGCGGACCAGGAAGTTGTGCTTCGTGATCGGCATGGTGATGCCGGAGATGTCGGCTTCCTGGAAGGCGTCGGTGCCGATCAGCCCGCGGCCGACCTGGCCGGTGATCGCGACGACCGGGATCGAGTCCATCTGCGCGTCGGCCAGCGGCGTGACCAGGTTGGTGGCGCCGGGACCCGAGGTGGCCATCATCACGCCGACCTTGCCGGTGGCGTGCGCGTAGCCCGACGCGGCGTGGCCGGCGCCCTGCTCGTGCCGCACCAGCACGTGGCGCACCTTCTTCGAGTCGAACAGCGGGTCGTAGACCGGCAGCACGGCACCACCGGGGATGCCGAAAATGGTGTCGACGTCGAGTTCCTCGAGCGACCGGACGACGGCCTGGGCACCGGTCATCTGTTGCGGGGCAACGATTTTCGAATGACCGTTGACCGCGCCGCCCGCTCCGTTGGGCTGCGGCGTCGACTCTGGCGGTCGCGTGGTGGGTGCGCTCACTCTTGTCCTCTTGATCGTGTTGCGGTTTTGGCGTTCCCGGGCAAACAAAAAACCCCCGTCAGCGTCTGCTGCTGTACGAGGGTTGCGCGTCGATGCTTGTAGTCGGCTTAGTCAGCCTGGTCACGCACCAACGCGCCCAGTTACTACAAGCAATGCCGAGGTCTGCATAACGGTGACGGTAGTCCTCGCGGCGCGCGCAGGTCAAATCAGTTCCGTTGCCGGACACACCCGGCAACCGGCCGACCCGCCGCCTGGGAAGATGAATGGCGTGAGCCGCAGAACCGCTTCGACCGCACCCCAGCCCGTCGTGATCAAGATCCCGGGGGTCGCCCATCTGGCGGTGGGGTTCTTCGCCATCGGTCTGCTGGCTCTGGTGTTCGCCGGCCCGGCCTGGTGCGCGGTGCTGCTCGTCATCCCGATCGTGTTGTCGGCGATGGTGATTCGCTACCGCACCGTGGCGGACAAGAAGGGCGTCACGGCGCGGTCGCTGCTCGGCAGCCGGACGGTGACGTGGCAGGACATCAAGGGACTGCGGTTCGACCGCTCCAAGTGGGCCAAGGCCGAATTGACCGACGGCACCGACCTGCGCCTGCCCGGTGTGACGTTCGCGTCACTGCCGGTGCTGACCGCCGCCAGCGGCGGCGTCGTGCCCAATCCGTACAACGAGTGAGCCGGCGCCGCGCCCGAGCAGGCTCAGTGCAGCGGGTTTGATCCGTTCAGCAGCAGCCACGCGCCGACGCCCGCGCCGATGCCGAGCAACAGGCACAGGATCGACCCGATGAAGGGCCGGCGGGCCCAGCCGCGTCCGGCGTCGAAGCCGTAGAGACCCGGCCCCGTCAGGGTCAGCGCCGCGGCGAGCACGATCATGGTCACCAGGTACTCATGGCCCTCGGGCAGGAAATACGGGAAGTAGCCGTGCACGGGTTGTGCGGCCACCTCCACGGCGAGCGCGTTGAGCAGGTAGCCCACCGCGACCGCGGCGGCGACCGGGGTGAACAACCCCAGCACCAGCAGGACACCGGCGCCGATCTGCGCCCCGGTGGCGAGATAGGTCAGTATCCCCGCGTGCTGGAAGCCGGCGGCGGCCAGCGCGTGCTCGTACCCGTTCAGGCCCTGGCCGCCCCACCAGCCGAATGCCTTCTGCAGTCCGTGGACCACCAGCCAGGCGCCGAGGCCGACACGCAGCACCATGAGTCCCAGGTCCTGGGTGCCGCGGCGCTTGGCGACGCGTACCCGGGCGTCGGTCTCGGGGTCGGGCTCGATCTCGGCGGGCCCCAACGCATCGGAGGTCTGCTCCGCACGCCGCTCCCGGGGTTGCACGTACGGCAGCGGCTCGGGTTCGTGCATGAGATCGAATGCCATCGAGGACGGCGTCGACGACGCGGGCGTCACCTCGGTCGCCTCGTCGGACGACTCGTTGTCGAACCGCGGGATGGCAGTGGTCGCGGCGGTCTCACCGCCCTCTGCGCCGCCACTGCCGCGGTAGGTCGTGATGGGCAGGTCGTCTTCTGGATCGACCAGGCGTGCCGACGCGGGCCTGGCGGCCGACTCGTCGGGCCGTCGCCATGCGCGCGAGTCATGGGAAGTACTGGTCATAGTTGCCAGGGTAAGTGCAACTGCACTGCTGACCGTGGATTTAAGCGGTGGTTTGACCGGCTTGTTCACGGGATTTGCCCGGCCCGGCGCGCGGCCCCGACGTGGCGAGCATCCTCGAACAGTCCGTAACCTGGCGGGCATGACATTGCGGCGGTCGACGCAGACTGCGCTGACGAGGCCTCGACACCGGCCTGAGCGTTCCGGCTCTGCACCCGCTCGACGGGTCCTGGCGTTGTGCGCCATCGCTTTGCTGGCGCTGCCCAGCTGCGCCCGTTTCGATTCGGCGGCGTCCGAGCCGTTCACCATCGAGCCCGACCTCGGCGGGGCCCCCAGCTCGCCGCCACCGCCCCCGCCGCCGCTGCCGCCGAACCCGTTCCCCAAGGCGTGCCCGGCGCCGGCCGTGCTGCAGGGCTGCCTGGAGAGCACCAGCGGCCTGATCATGGGCGGCGACAGCAAGTCGGCGATCGTCGCCGAACGCGTCACCGGCGCCGTCAAGAACATCTCGACGACGGCGGAACCCAAGGTCAAGACCGTGATCCCGGTCGACGCCTCCGGTGACGGCGGGCTCATGGACATCGTGCTGTCGCCGAGTTACCAACAGGACCGGCTGATGTACGCGTACATCACCACGCCGACCGACAACCGGGTGGTCCGCATCGCCGACGGCGACGTGCCGAAGCCGATCCTGACCGGGATTCCCAAGGGCCCCACAGGCAACACCGGAGCGCTGATCTTCACCAGCCCGACGACCCTCGTGGTGCTCACCGGGGACGCCGGAAACCCCGCTGCCGCAGCCGATCCGGCTTCGCTGGCGGGCAAGCTGCTGCGCATCGAGCAGCCGACGACGGTGGGCCAGGCGCCGCCGACCACCGCACTGTCCGGCATGGGCTCCGGCGGCGGGCTGTGCATCGACGGTGCCAGCGGCTCGTTGTACGTCACCGACAGAACCCCGACCGGGGACCGGCTGCAGCGGATCACCAAGGACTCCAAGGTGTCGACGGTGTGGAACTGGCCCGACCGTCCCGGCGTCGCGGGCTGCGTCGCGACCGACGACACCGTCATGGTCAATCTGGTCAACACCAAGAAGACGGTGGCCGTGCGGCTGTCGAAGGAGACCGGCGCCGTCACGGGCGACCCCGAGGCGCTCCGCACCGACACCCACGGCCATGTCTTCGCGCTGAAGCTCTCCCCCGACGGCAATGTCTGGGGCGCCACGGTGAACAAGACGGCCGGCGACGTGGAGAAGTTCGACGACGTCGTGTTCCCGCTGTTCCCGCAGGGCGGATTCCCGCGTAGCACGGACGACAAGACGTAATTGGCGCCCGACATGAGGGTCGCTCGATGATGCGCGCCTGCCCGGCCGACTTCGCTCGGCTGGCCGGCTACCTGGGCTTTTCCTGCGACGACGATTCCTGGGTCAAGGTGCGCAACCCCCTGACCCTTGCCCACTGGACCATGCCGGTCGTCGAGCTGCTGATGCTGGTCGGCGCCGCACTGGCCCTGGCCTACGCGCTGCGGCGCGTCCGGCGGGACCCGACCGGCATCGCCATCTGGCTGGCGTCGGTGGTCTATGCGCTGGTGACCGAACTCCCCCGGCATCCACCGGACATCTTCGCCGGCACCCGCCTCGGGGTCATGTTGGTGCACAACGTGTTCAGCGTCGATTTCGTCGACGGGCGGCTACCGCTGTACATCGTGGCGCTGTACCCGGCGACCATCACGCTCGCCTATGACATCGTCCGCGCCACCGGGGTTTTCGAACGGCGCGGCGCGGTCATCGGCGCCATCTGTGTCGGCTTCGTGCACGGCTGCGTCTACGGCGTGTTCGACCACCTCGGCCCGCAGCTGCGCTGGTGGGTGTGGAACACCGCGAATCCCCTGAATCACCCGACGCTCGGCTGCGTGCCGGTCAGCAGCTGGGTCAGCCTCGCGGTGGTCGGGCCCGCGGCGGTCGCGTTCCTGGTGCATGTGCTGGTCGGGCGCCAAGTGGCCGCGGGTACACCACCGGGTGCGGTGTCGATGGCCTGGCGCATCCCGGTCATCAGCGTGCTGGCACCGGTGATCATGGGACTCCTCAGCCTGCCGACGTTGCTCTCCGCCCAGCACAGCGCGACGCAGTACGCGGTCCTCGGTGTCGAGGTGGCGGTGTTCTTCTTCGTGACGGTGCCGGTCCTGATTCAGGACTGGCGGATCACGCGCCGCGTCGGCACGCAGCACCCGAGTCCGTACGTGCGGGTGTTCGGGGTGCTGTACTTGCTCACGTTCACGGTGCTCTGGCTGGCAGCGCTGCCCGACTTCGCCGGCGCCATCGACGGCGTCACCGGTGCGGGCACGCCGACCGGCAATCTGCCCTGCGCCGCGGTGTGTTTCGTGATCGCGGGCTACTGCGTCGCGGGCGTCTCGTCACTGCGTCCGCAGGCCACGCCCGCGCCGCAGCCGGCGCTGCGCTAGCTGCAGGCCGCGATCACGAGTTCGCGCACGCGCGCGGCGTCGGCCTGTCCCTTGGTGGCCTTCATCACCGCGCCGACGATCGCACCCGCGGCCTGGACCTTGCCGCCGCGAATCTTGTCGGCGATGTCGGGCTGGGCCGCCAGCGCCTCGTCGATCGCGGCCTGGATGAGCGAATCGTCGCGCACCACAACGAGACCGCGGTCGTTCATGACCTGCTCGGGCTCACCCTCGCCGGCCAGCACGCCCTCGACGACCTGGCGGGCCAGCTTGTTGGACAGCTTGCCGTCGTCGACCAGCTTGACCACCGCGGCGACCTGGGCCGGGGTGATGGCCAGCGCGTCCAGTTCGATGCCGGATTCATTGGCCTTCTGCACCAGGAAGTTGCCCCACCACGCGCGGGCCGCCTCGCTGGATGCGCCGTGCTCGACGGTCGCGGCCACCAGCTCGACCGCGCCGGCGTTGACGAGGTCACGCATGACCTCGTCCGAGATGCCCCAGTCTTCCTGAATCCGCTTGCGCACCAACCACGGAAGCTCGGGGATGGTGCCGCGCAGCCGCTCCACCAGCTCGTCGGACGGCGCGATGGGCTCCAGGTCCGGCTCCGGGAAGTAGCGGTAGTCCTCGGCGGTTTCCTTGCTGCGGCCGGCCGTGGTGTGCCCGTCCTCGTGGAAGTGCCGGGTCTCCTGCGTGATGGTGCCGCCGGACTGCAGCACGGCGGCCTGCCGGCGCATCTCGTAGCGGACCGCCACCTCGACGCTCTTGAGCGAGTTGACGTTCTTGGTCTCGGTACGGGTGCCGAACTCCGCGGCGCCCTTGAGCTTGAGCGAGACGTTGGAGTCGCAGCGCATCGAGCCCTGGTCCATACGGACGTCGGAAACGTCCAAGCCGCGCAACAGGTCCCGCAGCGCGGTGACGTAGGCGCGGGCGATCTCCGGGGCGCGCTCGCCGGCGCCCTCGATGGGCTTGGTGACGATCTCGACCAGCGGCACCCCGGCCCGGTTGAAGTCGGCCAGCGACGTCGTGGCCCCGGAGATGCGGCCGGTGTCGCTGCCCAGGTGGGTCAGCTTGCCGGTGTCCTCCTCCATGTGGGCGCGCTCGATCTCGACGCGCCAGGTGCTGCCGTCCTCCAGCGGGACATCGAGGTAGCCGTTGACGGCGATGGGCTCGTCGTACTGGCTGATCTGGTAGTTCTTCGGCTGATCCGGGTAGAAGTAGTTCTTCCGGGCGAACCGGCCCCACGGCGCGATATCGCAGTTCAGCGCGAGCCCGATCCTGATCGCGGA
Organism: Mycolicibacterium sp. TY81; assembly: GCF_018326285.1. Lineage (NCBI taxonomy): Bacteria > Bacillati > Actinomycetota > Actinomycetes > Mycobacteriales > Mycobacteriaceae > Mycobacterium > Mycolicibacterium sp. TY81. The sequence goes on along the minus strand of NZ_AP023362.1, from coordinate 1,422,275 downwards.
CTCCACGGCCGCCTCGTTGACGACCGGCAGCGCACCGGGCAGACCGAGGCACACCGGGCACACCAGCGTGTTCGGCTCGGCGCCGAACCGGTTCGCACAACCACAGAACATCTTGGTCTCGGTGGACAGCTCGACGTGGACTTCCATGCCCATGACGGGCTCGTACGTCGCGAGGACGTCGTCGTAGTCGAGAAGGTCTGCGTCAGCCATGCGCCTGATCCTAGTTGTCGTTCACCGGCCATTTCCCGGGGCCGGTTACCCTCCGCGGATGCTCGCACGCATCGGCGCCCTGCTGACCACCTTCGCGCTGACGGCCATGCCCGTCGCATCGGCCGATTCCGGCGACTTCGACCTGCAAGCGCACCGCGGCGGGCGCGGCGAGACCACCGAGGAATCGCTGCGCGCGTTCACCAAGGCCATCGAGCTGGGTGTCACGACGCTGGAACTCGACATCGTCCTCGCCAAGGACGGTGCGCCGATGGTGTGGCACGACCCGGCCATCCAGCCCGAGAAGTGCACCGACACCGGCCCAGCCTTCCCCGGCGACCCGCAATACCCGTACGTCGGCAAGCTCGTCCACGACCTCACGCGGGCCCAGCTGCACACGCTGAACTGCGGCAAGCTGCTCGACGGATTCCCGGACGCCGAAGTGGTGACCGGCAACAAGATCGCCACCCTGGATCAGGTTTTCGCGCTCGCGGACGCGCACCACGCGGGCGTCCGGTACAACATCGAAACCAAGATCGAAGCCGACAAGCCCGAAACCTCCGCCACGCCACAGCAATTCGTCGACGTCATCCTCGCCACGGTGCGGGCTGCCGGCAAGGTCGACAAGGTGGAGATCCAGAGTTTCGACTGGCGCACACTGCCGCTCGTCCGCCAGCAGGAACCCGGTATCCCCTTGGTGGCGCTGTGGGACGAGACGACCTGGGTGCCGAACTCGGCGTGGACGGCAGACGTGAACCCGGCCGTCGTCACCGATCCGATCGCCGGGGCGGCGTCGGTCGGCGCGAACACCCTGTCGCCCGGCTACTCGGTGCCCTACGGCCTGACGCCGAAGGATCCGGATTTCGCTCTCGTCGCCGACAGCGCATTCATCGATCGCGCACATGCGCGCGGGCTCAAGGTGATTCCGTGGACGATCAACGACGCCGACACCATGAAGGCGCAGATCGCGGCCGGCGCCGACGGCATCATCACCGACTACCCGAGCCGGCTGCGCGCGGTGGAGTCCGAACTGGGCATGCCGCTGCCGAAGGCCTACCGCTAGCCGAAGAACTCCGCCGCGTCGTCGTAACGGCTCTGCGGCACGAGCTTGAGTTGCCGGACCGCGTCGGCCAACGGCACCCGGCCGATCTCCTGGCCCTGCAGCGACACCATCATCCCGTACTCCCCGGCGTGCGCGGCGTCGGCGGCGTTGATCCCGAACCGGGTGGCCAGCACCCGGTCATGCGGCGTCGGTGTGCCGCCGCGCTGCACATGACCGAGCACCGTGGTGCGGACTTCCTTCCGGATCCGCTTCTCGATCTCGATGGCCAACTGCTGGGCGACCCCGGTGAATCGCACATGCCCGAATTCGTCAATTCCGCCGTCGCGCAACTGCATTGACCCCTCGGCCGGCCGCGCGCCTTCGGCGACGACGCAGATGAAATGCGAATCTCCGCGTACGAAGCGCTGTTTCACCAGTCGGCACACCTCTTCGACGTCGAACGGCTGCTCCGGGATCAGGGTCATGTGCGCGCCGGCGGCCATGCCGGCGCCGAGCGCGATCCAGCCGGCATGGCGCCCCATCACCTCGACGAGCATCACCCGCTGATGTGACTCGGCCGTGCTGTGCAGCCGGTCGATGGCCTCGGTGGCGATCATGAGCGCGGTGTCGTGGCCGAAAGTGACGTCGGTGCAATCGATGTCGTTGTCGATGGTCTTGGGCACACCCACGACGGGGACGTTCTCTTCGGCCAGCCAGTGCGCCGCCGTCAGCGTGCCTTCGCCGCCGATCGGGATCAGCACGTCGATGCCGTTGTCCTCGAGCGTCTGCTTGATCTGGTCCAGCCCGGCCCGCAGCTTGTCGGGGTTGACGCGCGCCGTGCCCAGCATGGTGCCGCCCTTGGCCAGCAGCCGGTCGTTGCGGTCGTCGTTCTTGAGCTGCTCGCGGCGGTTCTCGAGCAGCCCACGCCAGCCGTCCCGGAACCCGACGACCGTCGAGCCGTACCGGGCATCGCAGGTGCGAACCACCGCCCGGATCACCGCATTCAGGCCAGGACAGTCACCACCACCGGTCAGCACACCTATCCGCATGACCCCATACTGCCCGCTCGCGGGTTCTCGTTCTCGTCGAATGTGCGGCGGGGTCGCCTCTAGAGCGCGGTGGGCAGGGCGCCGCGGGCGGCTTCGTAGGCCGCGCCGACGCGGTACAGCCGGTCGTCGGCCAGGGCCGGTGCCATGATCTGCAGCCCGACCGGCAGGTTGTCGTCCGGCGACAGGCCCGACGGCACCGACATGCCGCAGTGGCCGGCCAGGTTCAGCGGCAGCGTGCACAGGTCGAACAGGTACATCGCCAGCGGGTCGTCGACCTTCTCGCCCAGCCCGAACGCGGTGGTCGGGGTGGTCGGGGTGACCAGCACGTCGACCTTCTCGTAGGCGCGATCGAGGTCGCGCGCGATCAGGGTGCGCACCTTCTGAGCCTGGTTGTAGTAGGCGTCGTAGTACCCCGACGACAGCGCGTAGGTGCCGATCATGATGCGGCGCTTGACTTCTGGCCCGAATCCGGCGGCACGCGTCAGCGCCATGACCTCTTCGGCGCTGTGGGTGCCGTCGTCGCCGACCCGCAGGCCGTAGCGCATCGCGTCGAAGCGCGCGAGGTTCGACGACACCTCGGACGGCAGGATCAGGTAGTAGGCCGCCAGCGAGTAGTCGAAGTTCGGGCAGTCGACCTCGGTGATCTCGGCGCCGAGCTCGGTCAGCTGGTCCACCGCGGTGTTGAACGACGACAGCACGCCGGGCTGGTAACCCTCGCCGGTGTGCAGCTGCTTCACGACACCGATCCGGACGCCCTTGAGGTCGCCCGCGGCGCCGGCCCGGGCCGCCGCGACCACATCGGGCACGGGCGCGTCGACCGAGGTGGAGTCGCGCGGGTCGTGGCCGGCGATCACCTGGTGCAGCAGCGCGGTGTCGAGCACCGTGCGGGCGCACGGGCCGCCCTGATCCAGCGACGACGCGCAGGCAATCAAGCCGTACCGCGAGACGGTGCCGTAGGTGGGCTTGACGCCGACGGTCGCGGTCAGCGCGGCGGGCTGACGGATCGAGCCACCGGTGTCGGTGCCGATCGCCAGCGGCGCCTGGAACGCGGCGAGCGCCGCGGCGCTACCGCCACCGGAACCACCCGGCACGCGGTTGACGTCCCACGGGTTGCGGGTCGGGCCGTAGGCCGAGTTCTCGGTGGACGACCCCATGGCGAACTCGTCCATGTTGGTCTTGCCGAGGATCGGGATGCCGGCCGCGCGCAGCTTCGCGGTCACGGTCGCGTCGTACGGCGACCGCCAGCCCTCGAGAATCTTCGAGCCGGCCGTGGTCGGCGCGTCGGTGGTGGTGAAAACGTCCTTGAGCGCCAACGGAACACCGGCGAGCGGCGACGCCAGCGGCTCGCCGGCGGCCACCTGCTTGTCGACCGCGGCGGCGGCGGCGAGTGCCTCCTGGGCACCCACATGCAGGAACGCGTGGTAGGTCTCGTCGGTGGCGGCGATCTGGTCCAGGTGCGCCTGCGTGACCTCGGTGGCCGACACGTCGCCCGCGGCGATCTTCTCGCCGAGCGTGGCGGCGTCGAAACGGATCAGGTCGCTCACTCTGCTTCTCCCAAGATGCGGGGCACGGCGAACCGGCCGTCCTCGGCCCGCGGGGCCTGCGCCAGCGCCTGGTCCTGCGTCAGGCTGGCCACCTCGGCGTCGGGCCGGGTGATGTTGACCTCTTTGAGCGGATTGCCGGTCGCCTCGATACCGGTGACGTCGACGGCCTGAATCTTGCCGACGTGCGCCAGGATGGCATCGAGCTGGCCTGCGAAACTGTCCAGCTCACCATCGGTCAGGGCGAGCCGGGCCAGATTCGCCAGATGGGCGACATCGTCCCGGGAAATCTTCGACACGTCGAAACAGCCTAGTGGGGAGCCCGATGGGCGCCGCGACGGGGAACGTATCCGTGACACGCGCCGCACCGGCACGTCCTGCCATCGCCACGACGCTGTGCAACAGTTGTCGCGTGTCCTCCTATCTGCTGCGGGTGCAGCTCGAAGACCGCCCCGGTAGCCTCGGCTCGCTGGCGGTGGCTCTCGGGTCGGTGGGCGCCGACATCCTGTCGCTCGACGTCGTCGAGCGCGGTCCGGGCTACGCGATCGACGATCTGGTGGTCGAACTGCCGCTCGGGTCCATGCCCGACGCCCTGATCACCGCCGCGGAGGCCCTCAAGGGCGTGTACGTGGACAGCATTCGGCCCCACACCGGGTTGCTCGAGGCCCATCGCGAGCTGGAACTCATCGACCATGTGGCGGCCGCCAAGGGCAAGGCCGCGCGCCTCCAGACGCTGGCCGACGAGGCACCGCGCGTGTTGCGGGTCGGGTGGTGTGTCGTGGTGGCCGGCGGCAAGGACGGCGTGGCGCCCCATCGCATCACCGGCAGTCCGGGCGCGCCCGAGACGCTCGCCAGCTCAGCGCCGTGGCTGCCGCTCGAGCATGCCGCCGCACTGGACGCCACCGGCGACTGGGTGCCGCAGTTCTGGCGGGACATCGACACCACCCTGGCCGCCGCGCCGTTGGGTGACCCCCACACGGCGATCATGCTGGGCCGCCCGGGTGGGCCGGCCTTCCGTCCGTCCGAGGTCGCGCGGCTCGGGTATCTCGCCGGCATCGTCGCGACCATCGTGCGGTAGCGGTCAGCGGTAGCGCACCGAGCCGATGAGCACCGCGGTCAGCGCCGCGCTGACCGCGGGCCGAGCCAGGCCGAGCCCACCGGCCTGACTTGCGTTGGTCAGCAGGAAGGCGACCGCCGCGCCCAACGGACGAGTCAGGACAAAACAACCCCAGAAGCCCGCCGTCGACATGCCACCGGACAAGCGGCACGCCATCGCCACACCGGCGATCAGCGCAGCCCACAGCACGAGCTGCAACACTGGGTGCGGCAAGATGGGAGCCGGCGTCATGTGGGTCAGCGCAGTCCCGATTCCGAACGCCACCAAAGCGGTTGCCCAGAACCAGCATTCGGCTCGCCGGGTGCGGACGGCGATCAACTCCGTCATTCCGACGTGCGCATGCCCGAGCGCCAGCAGTCCCACGACGCCGGCGAGACAAACGACAGCGATCGCCGGGTACCGCAGACCGAACGCGACGTGCAACCCGTTCGCGATCTCCGTGCCCACCGCACTGGTCGCCAGCATCGCGAGCCAGAATGCCCACGGCCGCAAGCGGTCTGCGCGCAGTTGAACCAACAGCGCCACGGCGCATGCCGCCACCAGCAACGTTGTCGCGATCCAGCGGCCCAGGTGGTCGTACAGGTAATCCGGCCAGAACACCGATGCGGCGGTGATCAACGTCTTGCTCACCCAGAATCGCGTGGTGATTGCCGGGATTCTGCGGGACATCGGCGCCGCCATCGAGCTCAGAGCGCGTCCGGCCCCTCTTCCAACAACCGCCGGAAGCCGTCTTCGTCGAGAATCGGCACGCCGAGTTCGACGGCCTTGTCGTACTTGGATCCCGGCGCGTCGCCGGCCACCACGTAGGCGGTCTTCTTCGACACCGAACCGGCCGCCTTGCCGCCGCGCACCAGGATCGCCTCTTTGGCCTCGTCCCGCGAGAAGCCGGTCAGCGAGCCGGTCACCACGATCGACAGGCCTTCCAGCGTGCGCTCGATGCTCGCGTCGCGTTCGTCGGCCATGCGCACGCCCGCGGCGCGCCACTTGTCGACGATGGCACGGTGCCAGTCGACGGTGAACCAGTCGATCACGGCGGCGGCGATGGTCGGACCGACGCCCTCGACAGCGGCCAGCCGCTCCTCGGAGGCTTCGGTGATCGCTTGCAGGTCACCGAATTCCGCGGCCAGCGCCCGAGCGGCCGTCGGACCGACGTGCCGGATGGACAGCGCCACCAGCACCCGCCACAACGGCTGCTGCTTGGCCTTGCCGAGGTTGGCCAGCAGCCTGGCTCCGTTGGCCGAGAGCTCGCCCTTCTGGGTCTTGAACAGGCTGGTGCGCAGCAGGTCGTCTTGGGTGAGGTTGAAGACGTCGCCCTCATCGGTGATGACGCCGGCGGCCAGCAGTGCGGTGGCCGCCTCGTAGCCGAGGCCCTCGATGTCGAAGGCGCCGCGGCCCGCGACATGGAAAACCCGCTCGCGCAGCTGCGCGGGGCAGGACCGGGTGTTGGGGCAGCGGATGTCGGCGTCGCCCTCCTTCGACGGCGCCAGCGTGCTACCGCATTCGGGACACGTTGCGGGCATGACGAATTCACGTTCAGTACCGTCACGCAGATCGACGACCGGGCCGAGCACCTCGGGGATGACGTCGCCGGCCTTGCGGATCACCACGGTGTCGCCGATCAGCACGCCCTTGCGCTTCACCTCGGTGGCGTTGTGCAACGTCGCGAGCCCGACGGTCGATCCCGCCACGGTGACGGGCTCCATGTACGCGAACGGCGTGACGCGGCCGGTACGGCCCACACTCACCCGGATGTCGAGCAGCTTGGTGGTGACCTCCTCGGGCGGGTACTTGTACGCGATGGCCCACCGCGGCGCCCGGCTGGTGGCGCCGAGGCGGCGCTGCAGCGTGCGGTCATCCAATTTGACCACCAGACCGTCGATTTCGTGATCGACGTCGTGACGGTGCTCGCCCCAGTACGCGACGCGTTCGGCCACCGCCGCGATGCCGATGACGCGGGTCGTGTGGTCCGACACCGGCAGGCCCCACGCCTGCAGCGCACGGTACGCGTCGTGCAGCGATGCCGGCTCGAAGCCTTCGGTGTAGCCCAGACCGTGGCAGATCATGTGCAGCCGACGCCGCGCGGTGACGGCCGGGTTCTTCTGCCGCAGCGACCCGGCGGCGCTGTTGCGCGGATTGGCGAACGGCGCCTTGCCCTCCTCGACAAGGCTGGCGTTGAGCGCGGCGAAATCCTCGACGCGGAAGTACACCTCGCCACGGACTTCCAGCACCGCCGGCACCGGGAATTCGTCGGTGCCGGTCAGCTGCTCGGGGACGTCGGTGATGGTGCGGGCATTGAGCGTGACATCTTCGCCCGTGCGGCCGTCCCCGCGGGTGGCGCCACGCACCAGCTTGCCGTCGCGGTAGACCAGCGCCAGCGCGACGCCGTCGACCTTGAGCTCGCAGAGGTACTCGAGTTCGCGGCCCAGCTCGTTGGTGAGCCGCGCGGCCCACGCCGTCAGCTCATCGGTGTTGAAGGCATTGTCGAGCGACAGCATCCGCTCCAGGTGCTGTGCCTCGCCGAACTCGGTCGCGAACCCGGCGCCGCCGACCAGCTGCGTCGGCGAATCCGGCGTCCGCAGCTCGGGGTACCGCTCTTCGATCTCCTGCAATTCACCGAGCAGCTTGTCGAACTCACCGTCGGAGATGATCGGTGCATCTTTGACGTAGTAGCGGAACTGGTGACCGCGGACTTCTTCGGCCAGTTCCTGCCATTGCCGGCGCACGTCGGGATCGGGTGAGCTCACCCGGTAAGGCTAGCGAAGGGCTGTGACATCAAGCCGCGATGATCCCCGCCGACGTGCCGCATGCCACGAGGACCGTGCAAGCAGCTGCCGGGGCCGGGTCCTCGGTACCGACCAGCGGCGGCAGCGGCGGGATGAAGATCGGCACGAGGCTGGCCCCGGTGACTCCGGTCAGCCTGGCGACGACCTGCGCGACGACGTTCGTCGCGGCGTACGTCAGGCTGCCGACCAGCTGCACGGGCACGGTCATCGCCTGTGCCAGCGGGCTGATGACGAAGATGTTCTTCTCGGCGATCGACCGCAACTGCGCCGTCACCTGCTGGAACGCCTGGTTGAGGAAGTAGGGCACGGACGCGGCGACGGTGCGCACGCCGAGCGTCAGGTCGGTGCCGATGTTGGGGTACCCGTACTTGCCGATGACGTCCAGTACCGCAGCCCGCAGTGCCGCGTCGTCGTCGATCGGCGTGACGGTGCTGCCGCCGAGGCCCGTGATCGAGACGCCGTCGGACTTGGGCGCCGGTGTGCCGCCGAACAACGTCACGACCGTCGGCGTGACGTCGACGATCTGGTATTTCAGGTTGACGCCACCGGCGGTGAACAGATCGGGGTTGTTGGCGATGACGAAAGTCGATGTCTCATTGGGTGATTGGAACCCATGGCCGAAGCCCTTGCTGTCCTGGTGACCGTGGTCGGTGACCACGATGACGGTCCACTGCTCGCCGGTCGCCGCTTCCCAGTCGTTGACCGACTGCATGATCTCGCCGATGTTGCGGTCGACGTTCCGCACCGCCTCGGCGTATGCCGTGGACGCGCCGCCGTAGTTGTGCCCGTTCTCGTCGACGCCGACGAAGTAGCTGAACACGAAGTTCGGCTTGTTCGGGTCGGCGGCGGCGATCGCGGCCTCGGTCGCGTCGCCGACTGCATCGTCGGTGAGCGACCAGTTGGAGTCACCCGCGATGTGCGAGATGTTGACGACGTGGTCGGCGCCGACCGAACCCGACACGGCGATGGCCGAGATGACGTCCCAGTTCGCGATCGCCGTGGTCTGGATGCCGGGATTGAACGTCTCCAGTTGGTTGAACACCGTCGGAAACCGGTTGTAGACCGCTGGATTGAAGATGTTGTTGATGACGCCGGTCCTCTCACCCCAGACGCCGGTGAGGATGGCGGTCCATGACGGATTGCTGATCGTGGTGTGCCCGACGATGCTCGCAGGCGCCGTGGTGCCGCCCTGCATGAGCTGGAAGAAGTTGGCGTTGGCCGGGTCGGCCAGCACCCGGCTCAGATTGGTGCCATCGACGCCGATCACCAGCACATTGGGCGTGGTGTCAGCGAGCGTCGAAACCGACTGCGGCGCAACGGCGCTGGTTGGCTTGAGGGTCTTGCGTTCCAGTTCGTCGCGCACGGCAGCGAGGGCCACCAGCACCGATGTCGAGCTGAGCGGAGACACCGGCGCCTGCAGCGACCGCAGGGCCCTGGTGAGTTTGGCGATGGGATCTGTCGATACCGCGGCCACCTTGACCGTGGGCTGCGCGGAGCTCGCTTGCGTCGAGATCGCGGCGGTGACTGTCGGCGTGCCGGCAGTCTTGGCCGCGGCCGTCGGGTGCTCTTCGCGGTTGAGGCCGGCGACGCGCGGCGGGGCTGTCCACGGCGCGAGCTTGGTGCGCTCGGCGGCCTTCGTCTGGTCGGCGGCGGGCAGGTCAGCGGCGGGCTTGTCGGCGGTGGGCTTGTCGCGCTTCTTGTCCGGCTTTCCGGCCTGTTCCTCGTTGGCGGGCTTCGACTTCGACTTGGCGGGCTTGCGCTGCTTTTTCGGCTTCTTGGCGGGAGCGGCTGCCGCCTGGGATGCCTGCGAGGTCGAGGAGGTCTGGGATGTCGATCCCGACCCTGCAGCTCCCGCCCCTGTGGTGTCAGCCCAGGCCGGGCAGTCGCTCCACCCCGCGAGCGCGGTTCCGATCCCCAGGGCGACCGCCAGTCCCCCGACCCGGCCAATGCATCTTCCCGCTGTCATCCGGAATGTATAACGCGCGACAATTATCGGCCGCACAGGAATCGCGAACCTGATGCACAGTCATCTCGAAGGTTGGGCACCCTCTGCCCCGCCGCGGGTTACCGTGGCAACGTGCCGCATCCGATCATGTTCGACGATGACGACCCCGGCCTGGCAGAGCTGCGCGCGGTCGCGCTGAGCTTCCCCGAGGCCTTCGAGAAGGTGTCGTGGGGCCGGCCGGTGTTCTGTGCGCCCAAGATGTTCGCGATGTACGGCGGCAATTCGAAGGCGACGGGCGAGATGGTCGCCTACCCGCATTCCCTGCTGGTCAAGGTCGACGAGTCCGACCGCGCAGCACTGGAACAGGATTCGCGCTTCTACTACCCCGCCTACATGGGTCCGTCAGGCTGGCTCGGGCTGGATTTCACCGCGGCGAAGGTCGACTGGGACGAGGTCCGAGAACTGCTCGACGCATCGTTCCGGCTCGTCGCGACCAAGCGATTGATCAAGCTGCTCGACGCGCAATGAGGTAGGCCTGCGGCGTGGATTCGGCCGCGTCTTCGTCGGGTTGCCGGACCGTTTCCGCATAGACGCGAAACCCGCTGCCCGACAACAGGTCTGCGACGAACTCGGGCCGCCGGCGGATGAACGTCAGGTCCACCAACTCGCCGTCGAAGTCCGTCAGCACCCGCGGCTCATCACCGACCTGAAATGCCAACAGCAACACCCCGCCCGGCGACAGGACCCGGTGGAACTCGGCGAAGACTCGCGACAGGTACTCATCCGGAACATGGATGATCGAGTACCAGGCACAGAGCCCGCCGACGCTGCCCTCGGCCACGTCGAGGTCGAGCATCGACCCGACGCGGAACTCCAGAGCCGGATTGTGCTGCCGCGCCTGCGCGATCATGTTGGGAGACAGATCGATTCCGGTGACGTCGAGGCCGGCCGCTGCCAGTGCCGCAGTGGCCACACCGGTGCCGCAGCCCACGTCCAGCACGCTGGCCCCGCGGTCCACCAGTTCGGCGAACGCGCCGATCATGGCCCGGTCCACCGGCCGGTCGTCGAGATGGTCTTGGAACCGAGCGACGTAGTGCGCGGCCGCACGGTCGTAGCCGTCGCGGGTCGCGGCCAGGAAACCGGGCATCGGCCAACGGTACGCGGGAATGCCGACACGGTCGACCGGACGCGCAGCTACCGCAGCGCGACCTGGTCTCGTGCTGCCGGGGGTCATCGCGCGTCGATCGGCGCTGAATCACTCTGCAGGACTGTCGCTTTCACCATCATTAGCGTCGCCCTCGGCTGGATACAGTGTCGGACGGTGGTAGTGGTTGGTTCGTGGTTGGCCGACGTCCAGTAGTGGTGGTGGGGTCCAGTGGGTGCGGCCGTGGGGGCCCATGGTGGTGGTCCAGCCGCCGGTGTCGGCCAGGCGGTTGTCGCGGCCGCAGGCCAGGGTCATGGTGTCGATGTTGGTCAGTCCGTCGTCGCGCCAGTTGGTGATGTGATGAGCCTGCGAGCAGGAGGCGGGGGCGGTGCAGTTGGGTCGGGTGCAGCCGTGGTCGCGGGCGAACAACGCCAACCGTTGTGCTGTGCTGGCGGTGCGGGCTGCTCGGCCCAGATAGAGGGGTTGGCCGGTGTGGTTATCGAAGATGGCGAGGTAGTTGTCCGAGCCTTGCGCGGCCATCCGCACCAGATCCTTGACCGGCAGCTTGGTACCGGTGTGGGTGAGCGCCATCCCGACGCGCTTTTCCAGGTCGGCGACGGTGCAGGTGGCGACCACCGCGACCGGGAACCCGTTGTGCACACCCGACGTCCCTGAGGCCAGCGCCATCCGGCCCACGAATTTGAACGCGTCGTACTGCCGCTGCGCCACAGTCCTTGTGTCGTTGTCGATCTGCTCCTGCGTCGGGGTCCCGGAGTAGCAGGGCTGCGGATCGGCCGGGTTGCACATACCCGGGGCGGCGTACTTCTCGAACAACACGTCCCAGTAAGCCCGCCCTTCCGGATCAAGTTCGGCGGTGACGTCGGTACGCCCGTCAGGCCGCTGCTTACCCATCACGAACGACCGCTTCGGATCCGGCTCATCGTCGTCGGGTTCGGGGCCGTCCTGATCCAGCTTGTACAACAGGTCCGCCGCGACCTTGCGGAGGTCTTCGGGGGTTTTGACCCGGGCATCGGCCACCAGATCCGTCTCGCACTGCAACAACGTGACCGGGTCCGCCGCCCACAACGGCACCTTGCCGAAAAACCAGGTGATCACCGCGACGTGCTCACTGTTGATCGCACCCTCAGCCAACGCGGCGGCCACCAGTTCCCACACCGGACCCAACGGCTCCCCAGTGATCGCCGAGCGCGGGCCCAGGTGGTCGCAGTCCCGCACCCTCCGGCGGGCCTCCTCCCGGCTGATCCGCAACCGCACATGCAACACCTCAGGCCAATCCTTGGCCCCGATGTCTTTGGCCGTGGCCTGGGTCTGTGCGGCCGCCAAAATTTGGTGATCGACGGCCTCGGCCGCACACCTCAACGTTTCCCGGCGGGACTGCAACTCCAACAATGTCGGCACATCCAGACCGGTGTAGTCCAAGGCCGCGAGCCGCGCATGCGCCGCCTCGTAGGCGGCGTACGCCTCCTCGACAGCGGCCGGATCGGTCAATCCCATACATCGAACACTAGTGCTACTCCTCACCTTCTCGTGGGTAGCTGAGGGTGGAGCCCGCCCAGGCAGAGATAGATCATTGAGGTCAGTGTTCGGGCGGAGTGGTGGCCGTAGCCGCGGGCGTTGATGAGTCGGATTTTGGCGTTGATGCCTTCGAGGAGGGCGTTGGAGATGCCGAGTTCCACGGCGGCGATGACGGCGTCGAAGTGTTCCTGTAGTCGTTTGCCGAGTTCGATGAAGGACGGGATACGGCTGCGTTTGGCGGCGGTGATCCAGGCTTTGAGTCGTTGACGGGCGACACCGGGTTCGTGTGGGAGTCGATACAGGTCGCGCAGCTGTTCTTTGAGGGCCCAGGCCCGGCCGACGTGACGGTTCGCGCGGGCGATCTGGTTGACCAGTTCACGTTTGTTGTCGGTGAGTTTGTTTTCGCCGGTGCGCAGCGCCCATCGGGTCTGGCGCCACTGCGCTGAGGTCATGGCGACTTTGTCCGGTCCGCTGGCGGCGGCGGCGAAGACCCGGTCCAATGCCCGGTTGACCCATTGCATGATGTGGAACGGGTCAAAGCAGATGGTGGCTTCCGGTAGGTGGGTTCGGGTGGCTCCGCGGAACGCCTTGCTCACGTCCATGCTCACGGCGGTGATCGTCTCTAGTGTCGAATCAGGTTGTTGTTCATAGAATTTCGATAGCGATTCTTCACTGCGTCCGGGCTGGACTCCGATGACGGTGCCGGTGTCGTGGTCGCCGACGATGGTCAGATATTTGTGCGGGTGGCGGTAGCAGATTTCGTCGACGCCGATCCGGTACAGGTCTGTGAGTCGTCGTTGGTCGAGCAGTTCGTCGACACCGCGGTTGATGATGGCGGTGACCGATTCCCAGCCGCACCGCATGAGCGTGGCCACGGTGGTGCGGTCGGTGCGTTGGGCCAGCCAGAGCACCGTGTCTTCGAAGTCTCGGGTGAATCGGGCACCGGGACGAGCCCACGGCACCTGCTCGGTGACGATGCCGCAGCGTGGGCAGTTCGTGCGGCGGATGTCGTAGACCAGCCACAGTTTCTTGCAGGCCAGATCCACATGGCGCCAGCGCCGGCGCCGGCGGTCATAACCGGCCCGCACACGTTTGCCGCACGGGCAGCGCATCGAGCGGGCTTTAAGGCCGACGGTGACTTCGATATCGCGGTCGCCGATGGTGACATCGGTGACGTTGGCTCCGGGGACCTGAAGTATTCGGTTAAATGCAGTACTGACGCGCACGCGGATCGTTCCTGGCGGTTGAGGTTGGTGTGGTAACCCCGAAACCTAGAGGGACACCGCGTGCGCGTCCTTCAACTCGCCGCCGACACGCTCAAAACCCCAGGCGCACAACCTAAAATAGCCCCTGAACAGCGCAAAGGCGCCCACGAAAACCCGTGGAGCGCCACACTAGTTCGAATCACCGACAAGTTTCCGCAGTTTGGGACGCCTGTGCCGAAAGTGACCAATGAGGTCAAACATCTTGCCCAGCAAGGTGTTCCACCAGCCGCAACGACTCCGGAGTTACCGCGCGATCTTCAGTCCTCGTGAAAGCCGGGCACCCACTTGTCGACGATCTCGGCGTAGTTGATGGTCGCGTCCAGCTGTGCGGCAATCCCGAGTAGACCGCCGAGCACCCGGAACATCATCAGATAGTTGGGCGGCAGATTCAGCTGGCGGCTGGTCTTGAAAGTGGCGGCGAACTGCTCGCTGCGGATGTCCGCGGCGGTGGCGGCGATGCCCTGCAGCCATCTGCGGCTGAAGTGGAAGCTCTCGTGGCGCAACGGCTCGATGTACGGCAGCAGATAAGCGTTGATCTCTTCGTGCGAGACGGTGGCCCCGGCGGGGATGAAGCCTTCCTCGCGCAGATACGCCGTCATCTCCTCCCACTTCTCGTCGCGCGCGAGCCGCAGGATGGGGCCGGTCGCGCGCGGCAGACCGCCTTCGTGAACCGCAACGGCACCGAAGTCCATGACACCGAACCGGCCGTCGTCGAGCAGCATGAAATTGCCGGGATGGGTGTCCACGTGGAGCAGCCCGCAGCGGTACGGAGCACTGATGGTGACCTCCAGCAGCAGGTGCGCGCACCGGTTGCGTTCGTCTTCCGTGCCACCCGCGATGATCTCGGAGAGCTTGCGGCCCTCCATCCATTCGGTGATGACGACCTTCGGTGACGACGCGACGACCGCCGGGACGTAGAACTGCGGGTCCCCCGCGAAGGCCTTGGCGAACGCCCGCTGATAGTCCGCCTCGATGCGGTAGTTCAGTTCCTCCTCGGTGCGCTCGATGAGCTCGTCGATGATGCTCTTGACGTCGGCGCCCGGAACCACCTGCTTGAACAGTGTGGTCAGCATGCGCAGCGTCTTGAGGTCGGCGCGCACGGCCTCATCGGCGCCCGGATACTGCACCTTGACCGCAACGCGGCGGCCGTCGCTCCACACCGCGCTGTGCACCTGCCCGATGCTGGCGGAGGCGACGGGCGTGTCGTCGAACGACTGGAAACGCTCACGCCACTTGGTGCCCAGCTGGGCATCGAGCACGCGGTGCACCTTTTCGGCGGGCAGCGGCGGGGCGTCGCTCTGGAGCTTGGTCAGGGCCTCGCGGTAGGGCTCGGCATACGCCGGCGGGATCGCGGCCTCCATGACCGAAAGTGCTTGCCCCAGCTTCATGGCCGCGCCCTTGAGCTCCCCCAGCACCTGAAAGAGCTGTTCGGCGGCCTTCTCGACGAGCTCGGCGTTGACGTCCTCTTTCGACTTGCCGGCCATGCGCTTGCCGACGCCCAGGACGGCGCGGCCCGCGATCCCGGCAGGAAGGGTTGCCAGCTTGGCGGCACGTCCCGTGCGGCCACGGCGGATTTCAGCCATGGCCTCGATCTTGGCTTTCTTAGCCGATCTTGACAACAGCCCGCTACGAAACCGGGACAACCACCAGATCGTGCGGCCGGTTGTTCATCGACACACAGCCGTCGTCGGTGACGACGACGATGTCCTCGATCCGGGCGCCCCAGTGCCCGGCGAAGTACACACCGGGCTCGACGCTGAACGCCATGCCGGGCTCGAGCGGCAATGCGTTGCCCGCCACGATGTACGGCTCCTCGTGGACCGAAAGGCCGATGCCGTGACCGGTGCGGTGGACGAACACCTCGGCCAGCCCTTCGGCGGCCAGCACGTCGCGGGCCGCGGCGTCGATCTGCTCGGCCGTCATCCCGGGCCGGACCGCGGCCACCGCCGCGGCCTGCGCCCGCTGCAGCACCGAATACTGTTGTGCCACCGCGGGATCGGGCTCGCCGATGCTGTAGGTCCTGGTGCAGTCCGAGTTGTAGCCGGGCTCGACGGGCCCGCCGATGTCGACGACGACGATGTCCCCCACCTGCAATTCACGGTCCGAGCATTCATGGTGCGGGTCGGCACCGTTCGGTCCGGAGCCGACGATGATGAATGCCACCTCCGAATGCCCTTCGGCGACAATCGCTTCGGCGATGTCCGCGGCGACGTCGGCCTCGGTGCGGCCCGGCTTCAGGAATTCGGGCACCCGCGCGTGGACGCGGTCGATGGCTGCGCCCGCCTTCGTCAGGGCGTCGATCTCACTGGCGTCCTTGATCATTCGCAACTGCCGCAGCACGTCGGTGGCGAGTACCGGCACCGCGCCGAGCACCGATGCCAGCGGCAGCAGGTGCAGCGCGGGCATCGCGTCGGTCACCGCGACGGCACTGCCCGGCAGCGCCGCGGCGACCAGCGCGTAGGGGTCGTCGCCGTCGACCCAATCCTGCACCGCCAGGCCCAGTTCCAGGATCGCCGACTCCTTCAGCGACGCCAGTTCCAGCCGCGGCACCACGACCGTCGGCGTCGAACCGTCGGCGGGCACCACGAGTGCCGTCAACCGCTCGAATGTCTGCGCCCGCGACCCCACCAGATACCGGAGGTCGTACCCCGGGGTGATGACGAGTCCCGCCAGGCCGGCGGCCTGGGCGGCCGCGGCGGCCGAGCGCAGACGCGCGGCATAGACGTCGGTGTTGAATCGACCTGCTGTCACATTCCCCGTCACTTCGCTCGCCCGCATAGCAATAGGCTAGTGCGATGCCGACCGACATCCGCGACAGGCGGGCCTGAGCATGAACCAGCCGATCCTCCTGCTCGACGGAGCCAGCATGTGGTTCCGGTCGTACTTCGGGGTGCCGTCCTCGATCACCGCGCCGGACGGCCGCCCCGTCAACGCGGTCCGCGGCTTCATCGACAACATCGCGGCCCTGGTCACCCAGCACCGTCCCGGCCGCCTGGTGGTGTGCCTGGATCTGGATTGGCGGCCGCAGTGGCGCGTCGACCTGATCCCGTCCTACAAGGCGCACCGCGTGCTCGAGGAGAACCCGGACGGCGAGCCCGATATCGAGGAGGTGCCCGACGATCTGACACCCCAGGTCGCCGTGATCATGGAGCTGCTCGACGCTTTCGGCATCGCCACCGCGGGCGCACCAGGTTTCGAGGCGGACGACGTGCTGGGCACGCTGGCGACCCGGGAACAGACCGACCCCGCGATCGTGGTGAGCGGTGACCGCGACCTGCTGCAGCTGGCCAGTGATGACGGACCTGGAATCAGGGTGTTCTATATCGGCCGCGGCCTGGCCAAGGCGGTGCTGTACGGGCCTGCCGAGGTCGCCGGGACCTACGGCGTCCCGCTGGATCGCGCGGGCGCGGCATACGCCGAACTCGCCCTGATGCGCGGCGACGCGTCCGACGGTCTGCCGGGCGTCGCCGGCATCGGCGAGAAGACGGCGGCAACCCTGCTGCAGACCTACGGTTCACTGGCCGCCATCGAGGCGGCCGCCCAGGACCCGACCTCCAAAATGGCTGCGGCGCAACGCAAGAAAATCCTGGCCGCGGCGGACTACATCACGGCCGCGCTGCCCGTCGTCCTCGTCGCGACCGATGCGCCGGTGTCCCTGTCGACGGAGTCCGACGCCCTGCCGCTCGCGGCCCGCGACCCGCAGCGCGTGGCCGACCTGGCCGGAAAGTACGGCATCACCAATTCCATCGCGCGGCTGCAGAAGGCGCTCGACAAGCTGTAATCCGCCGGTTCATGCGACGAGTGTGCCGTCAGATCGCAGATCTGCTCGGTGGGGCGATCCAGCCGCACGCTCGACGGCGTAAACGACTCAGGCCGGAACCCTCGTGTCACATATGACGTAGAGGTTCCGGCCTGGGCCTGGTGAGAGTTGAGTGGAACTACTTCGGGCGGCCGACCTCGTAGGTGCCCTTGTCGTCCTTGAAGGTGACCTTGACGGTGCGCTTGGTGCCGTCGATGTTCACGTCGCAGTCGAACGTCTGCCCGGACTTGACCTCAGGGTCGGTGCCATTGTTGCACTTGACGTCCTTGACGTTCTTGGCGCCGTAGCCGTTGGTCTCGTCGGTCAGAATCTTCTGCACGCCCGACTGCGCGGCGTTGATGTCGAGCTTGGTGGTGACGAAGAAGCCCGGCCACAGGAAACCGAGGACACCGACGACCGCGACGACAACCGCGGCCACGACCCCACCGATGATCATCAGCGTCTTGCTGCTGGCCTTCTTGGCAGCCGGGGCGCCGAACTGCTGGTCGAACTGCTGACCCGCGGCACCCTCACCGAACTGCGGCTGGCCGTACTGACCCGGCTGGCCGTACTGGGGCTGACCGTACTGACCCGGCTGGCCGTACTGCGGCTGACCGTAGGCGCCCTGCTGCGGGTAACCCTGCTGCGGGTAACCGGGGTACTGCTGCTGGGGGTAGCCCGGAACCTGCTGTGCCCCAGGCTGCGCGGCGCCCGGCTGCACCGCCGGGTACTGCTGCTGGTACTGCTCCGGGTTGTAGGCCGGCTGCTGCCCCCACGCCGGGGCGGCAGTGGTCGGCTGCTCGGCGCCGGACGCCGGCTGACCCCAAGCGGGCTGCTGACCTTGCCACTGCTGTGACGGATCAGTTCCCTCTGGACCGCTCATCGTCTCTCCCTCGGTGCTCTACTGCCCGGACGTCATCCGAGCTGCTGGTCAACCACACTACCGGTGTCACCGTTCCTGGATGACCCGCACGCGGGGCGCGTGTCTGGGCATCACCTGGCACGGCCGGCCTTAGTCTCGCGGTATGACGGACCGAATCCGGCTCGGCAACGCCGTCTTGACGCGCGTCGCGGAAACCCAGGTGCAAATCCCCACCACGCTGTGGCCGTCGACGCCGCCGGAGGCGTGGCACGCCGAGGCCGACCTGCTGGCGCCGCGATTCTGGAACCCCGAGACCGACCTGTTCCGGATCGCGATCCAGAGCTGGGTGCTGCAGGTGGACGGGCTGACCATCGTCATCGACACCGGCGCGGGCAATGACCGGCACCGGCCGCACATGCTGCCGCTCGACCACCTCGACACGCCATTCCTCGACAACATGCGGGCCGCGGGCATCGACCCGGCCGACGTCGACGTCGTCCTCAACACGCACCTGCACACCGATCACGTCGGCTGGAACACCCGACTGGTCGACGGCGCCTGGGTGCCCACCTTCCCCAACGCCCGCTACCTGATGCCGGAGGCCGACTACCGGTTTTTCGCGCCCGACAACCCCGAGACCACCGACGAGATGCGAACGGTGTTCGAGGACAGCGTCATCCCGGTGGCCGACCAGACCGTGCAGTTCTCCGGCGACCATCAGCTGAGTGACTCGGTGTGGCTGCGCCCGGCCCCCGGCCACACGCCCGGGTCGTCGGTGCTGTGGCTCGATGCCGGCAAGCCGGCAGTGTTCGTCGGCGACCTGACGCACTGTCCGATCCAGATTCCCCGGCCGGATGATCCGTGCGCTTTTGACGTCGACGCGGCCGAGGCGACCGTCACCCGCAAGCGGGTGTTCACCGAGGCATCGCGGCGCCGGGCTGCGGTGGTGCCGGCGCACTACGCCGGCCATGGCGGCGCCACCATCGTGGCGCGCGGCGACCGGTTCATGGTCGACGACTGGCTGGATCTCGGCCTGGCCTGAGGCGGCGGCCGGTCACATGGTGTCGATGGCGACGACGCCGCGACGCACGGCCCCGATGGCACGTTTGGCCGTGGCCCGCAGCTGCGGCGCCGGCGCGGCGAGCCGCACCTGGTCCAGCAGGTCCAGCACCTGACGGCACCACCGCACGAAATCACCTGCGGGAAGCGCATTTCCGTTGCCGTTGTCGGACATCAGCAGCGCCGCGGTCAGGTCGCCGTAGGTCGCCCAGCTGTACATGGCGGCGACAAAGCCGGCATCAGGTTCGCGGCTGAACGGCAACCGGTGCCGGCGCTCGTCGCCCCGGATGTCGGTCCACAGCCTGCGGGTCTTCGCCAGCGCGCGACGCACCTCGTCGGTGACCTGCTCGGAGCCCGGCGGCACCGACGGGCCGTCACCGCGTGATTCGAACAGCACCGCCGAGACGACAGCAGCCAGTTCGGCAGGGTTCAGGTCGTCCCACACCCCGCCGCGCAGGCATTCGGCGACCAGAAGGTCACTCTCGCTGTAGATCCGGGCCAGCAGCCGTCCGTCTTCGGTCACCGCCGGCTCGCCTTCGGCGCCCTCGATGAAGCCCCGCTCGCTCAGCAGCGACACGATGCGGTCGAAGGTGCGGGCCAGGGAGTTGGTGGCCGCCGCGACCTTCTGCTGGGTCTGGTCGTTGTCGCGTTCGATGCGCAGGTAGCGCTCGGCGGCGCGCACTCTGGCCTCGCGGTCGGGCAGTTGGTGCGCGGGGTGACGGCGCATCTGTTCCCGCAGGCCGGCCAGCTCCGGGTCGATGTCCGGCGTCGCCTCGGCGGATCCGCGACTGCGCCGCACCGACGGCACGTCGAGCGCTTCGGCCGCCGACAGCAGGGCCGACGCCAGGTCACGGCGCACCTTGGGTTGCCGGTGTTCCACCCGCTTGGGCAGCGACATGCTGCCCAGGCGCTGCGACGTCCCCGCGTAGTCGGCCGCGGAAATCCGTCCCGCCCAACGGTGTTCGGTCAGCACCAGCGGTCGGGGATCGTCGGCGTCGTACGCCGGCTCCAGCACCACGGCCAGCCCGCTGCGGCGGCCCAGGCCGATGGCGATGACGTCGCCACGCTTCAGCGCGGCCAGCGCGTCGTTGATGCCCTTGCGCCGCGTCAGGCGACCGGCCCGGGACTGCGCCCGCTCGCGTTCGGTGATGCGCGCCCGCAGCCGGGCGTACTCGAGCACCGACTCCCAGTCGTCCCCCTGCTCGGCTGCGATCTCGGCGAGCATCCGCTCACCGCGCCTGATGCCGCGCACCAGTCCGGTGACCGACCGGTCGGCCTGGTACTGCGCGAACGACTGCTCGAGCAGCCGGTGCGCCGCCGCCGGCGTCATGTGCTGCACCAGGTTGATCGTCATGTTGTACGACGGCGCAAAAGAACTGCGCAGCGGGAACGTTCGGGTCGACGCCAGGCCGGCGACCTGGGCCGGATCGGCCATCTCGTCGGTGGCGTGCCACAGCACGACGGCGTGGCCCTCGACGTCGATACCGCGGCGCCCGGCGCGGCCGGTCAGCTGCGTGTACTCCCCCGGCGTCAACGGGGCATGCTGCTCGCCGTTGTACTTGACCAGCCGTTCCAGCACCACGGTGCGGGCGGGCATGTTGATGCCCAAAGCCAGTGTCTCCGTGGCGAAGACGGCCTTCACCAGGCCGGCCGTGAACAGCTCCTCGACGGTGTGCCGGAACACCGGCAGCAAGCCGGCGTGGTGGGCGGCCAGGCCGCGCAGCAGGCCTTCGCGCCACTCGTGGTAGTCGAGCACCGCCAGATCGGACTCGGCCAGATCGGCGCAGCGCCGGTCGACGATCTCGGCGATCCGCTCGCGCTCGGCCTTGTTGGTCAGCCGCACCGCGGACCGCAGACACTGCTTGACCGCGGCATCGCACCCGGCGCGGGAGAACACGAACGTGATGGCCGGCAGCAGGCCGGCCTGGTCGAGCGTGCCGATGACGTCGGGCCGGCTCGGCGGCCGGTACATGGCAGGCCGGCCCCGATGCCCGTCGCGGCCGCGCCCGCGGGGCTGCCAGTCCATCAGCCGGTCCGCCTCGCGGCGATGCGCGATGTGCCGCAACAACTCCGGGTCGACGCGCGCCTTGCCCTTGGCTCCCGATGTCCCCTTCGACAGGTCGAACAGATCGAACAGCCGCTTGCCGACGAGCATGTGCTGCCACAGCGGCACCGGGCGGTGTTCGTCGACGACGACGGTCGTGTCACCGCGAACCGTCTGAATCCAGCCGCCGAACTCCTCGGCGTTGCTCACGGTCGCCGACAGGCTGACCAGCCGGACCTCGTCGGGCAGGTGCAGGATCACTTCCTCCCACACCGCGCCGCGCATGCGGTCGGCCAGGAAGTGGACCTCGTCCATCACGACGTACGCCAGGCCGTGCAGCGCGTGCGAATCGGCGTACAGCATGTTGCGCAGCACTTCGGTGGTCATCACGACGATGTCGGCGTCACCGTTGATCGCCTGGTCACCGGTGAGCAGGCCGATACGTTCGGCGCCGTAGCGGGCCACGAGATCGTTGTGCTTCTGGTTGCTCAGCGCCTTGATCGGGGTGGTGTAGAAGCACTTGCGCCCGGCCGCCAGCGCCAGATGTACCGCGAATTCGCCGACGACGGTCTTGCCGGCGCCGGTCGGGGCGCACACCAGGACGCCGCGCCCGTTCTCGAGCGCCACGCAGGCCTCGGTCTGGAACGGGTCAAGCGTGAACGACAGACCGGCGGCGAAGTCGCGGAGCTGTGGCCCCGGTTCGGCCGGAGTCACGTCCTGCGGGTCAGGTGGCGTCGTCATCGATGGTCAGCCGGGTCGGGGTGGGCACGGCAGCCGGCGCATCGATGGGCTCGACCGACCCGATCGGGGCGGCCTCGTCGTCGGGAACGGCCTGGGCTTCGAGCTCGGCCTCGCGCCGGGCCTTGCGCCGGTCGTGCAGCCGCGCCACCTGGATCGACATCTCCAGCAGCACGGTGAGCGCGAGCGACAGTGCCAGCATCGAGAACGGATCGGAGCCGGGCGTCACGAACGCCGCGAACACGAACAGGCCGAAGATCAGCCCGCGGCGCCAGGCCTTGAGCTTCTCGTAGGTGAGCACCCCGACCAGGTTCAGCATGATGATCAGCAGCGGGAACTCGAAGCTGATGCCGAACACGATCAGCAGGTTGATCAGGAAGCCGAAGTACTGCTCACCGGACAGCGCGGTGATCTGTACGTCGCTGCCGACGGTCAACAGGAACGACAGGGCCGTGGACAGCACCACGTAGGCCAAGATCGAACCGGACACGAACAGCAGCGCGCCGACGCCGACGAACAACGACGCGAAGCGCCGTTCCTTCTTGTAGAGGCCCGGGGTGATGAACGCCCAGATCTGGTAGAGCCACACCGGGCAGGCCAGGATGATGCCCGCCGCCATACCGACCTTCAGACGCAGCATGAACTGGTCGAAGGGCGCGGTGGCCAACAGCCGGCACTCCCCGTCCGGCGCAATGGATGCCCGCGACGACGCCGGCAGCGAGCAGTACGGGCCGCGCAGCCAGTCACCGAGGCTGGGGAATCCGAAGAAGCTGTGGCCGTACCAGAGAAAGCCGACGACGGTCGTCAACAGGACCGCGATGACCGCGATCAGCAGCCGGGTCCGGAGCTCCTCGAGGTGATCGACGAGCGACATGGTGCCGTCAGGATTGACCCGCGACCGTCGGCGGCGCGGGTCGAGCTTTCGGAAAATTGCGGTTACTGGCACGTGAGTGTGAAAGACGCCGACCGCCGCGTGCGCTGGGCCCGCGGCGGGATCACGGCAAAGGTCAGGCCGGGTGCTTGTCCGCGGCGTCCGGCGCCGCCTGCGGTGCGGGTGCCGGGTTCTCGACGCGCTCAGCAGTGATGGGACGCGGCGCAGGCTGCTGCTCCGTCGTACCGTCCGACTGCATCTCCTTCAACTCGGACTTGAAGATGCGCATCGACTTACCGAGCGAACGCGCGGCGTCCGGCAGCTTCTTCGCGCCGAAGAGCAGCACGAACACCGCGATGACGATCAACCAGTGCCA
Source organism: Mycolicibacterium sp. TY81 (assembly GCF_018326285.1). Classification (NCBI taxonomy): domain Bacteria; kingdom Bacillati; phylum Actinomycetota; class Actinomycetes; order Mycobacteriales; family Mycobacteriaceae; genus Mycobacterium; species Mycolicibacterium sp. TY81. Next base: position 1,398,897 of record NZ_AP023362.1, on the reverse strand, counting down.
CGGTTGCAAACCGCCCAATTTGGGTCACCTCCAGAAGTTGAGGCCGAGTCTACTCGCCAGGGCCGGGTTCATACGCCGCCAGCGCCGCTACCGCGGACTCCCGCACGCGGTCGGCGAGTTCGGGCGGGTCCAGCACGCGGACCGCCGAACCGAAACCGAGGACGAACCGGGCCATCCAGTCGGTCGACGCGTAACTCATGGTGGCTTCCCAGCTGCCGTCGGGAATCTCGCGCTGCACCGCCAGCGGGTAGTAGTCGAACATCCACGCCGCGGACTCGTCGATCAGCAGCGTCGCCACCGGGAGTGTCGGGTCCGCGGTCTCCGCGGAGAACAGCGACGTGTCCGGTCCGGCCTGCACCGCGGGTGCCGGCGGCGCGGCGGGTTCGTCCAGCGCGGTGGCGTCGACGACGCGGTCGAAGCGGAACAGCCGCACCCCCTCGGCGGTGCGGCACCACGCCTCGAGGTAGCTGTGGTCACCGATCAGGGCCACCCGGATCGGGTCGACGACGCGCTGCGAGACGGTGTCGTGCGAAGCGGAGTAGTACTCGAGGGACAACGCCCGCTTGTCGCGCACCGCGGCCCGCACCGTCGCCGTCGCCTTGTTCTCGACGTCGCCGGTGACGTCCGGGGCCGGCACCGCCGCGGCCGTCGCGCCGGCGGTCCCGGCAGCGGCCTCGATCTTGGCGATCACGCTGCGCGCCACGTCGGGATCCACCACACCGGGTACGTCGACCAGCGCGCGCAGCGCCATCAGCACACCGGTGGCCTCCGGCGACGTCAGCCGCAGTGCGCGGTCCATGCCCGCGGAAAAGATCACCTCGATGGTGTCGCCCTCGAAGTCGAGGTCGATCAGTTCCCCGGGGCCTCCGCCGGGCAGCCCGCAGACGAACAGCTGCCAGAGGTCGGCTTCCAGCTGCTTGCGTGTCACGCCCAGATCAGCGGCGGCCTTGGTGTGGCTGACCCGCGGATTGGCCTGGAAATACGGGACCATGTTCAACAGCCGCACGAGGCGGGTGGATACGTTGCTCACTTGTGAAGGCTCTCCCCCGCCTGCGCACGCAACCGTCCGATCACGTTGTCCCGCAAAGATTTCGGCTCCAGCGCGACCGCGTCGGCGCCGTAGCCGGCGATCTCCCGGGCCAGCCGGTCGACCATGCCGATGTCGACGACGATCTCGTCGCCGCTGCGCCCGCCGCGCGTGCTGGGTGAGGAGCTGACGGCCTGCCGGCGCAACGCCGTCGCCCGCCCCTCGGCGACCCAGATCCGGGCCTGCTCGCCGGCCGGCCACTCGGAGACCGCACGGTGCACGATGTCCCGCAGGTTGACGCCCTCGGGCCGGGTGACGGCGTGGTCGGGTCCGACGGCGCGCACCTCACCGGCGATGCGCGACACCCGGAAGGTGCGCGCGTCGTTGCGGTCGCGGTCGTGACCGACGACGTACCACCGGCCGCGGTAGGTGACCACGCCCCAGGGCTCGAGGGTGCGGTCGACGTACGGCGAACTCCGATTGGGACGGTGCGCGAACTGCACGGCACGGCCGGAGTCGATGGCCGACAACAGAATTCCCAGGGCCTCCTCGGAACCGCGCAGCCCCTGCGTGGTTCCGGTGGTGATCGCGACGCCCGCGTCGGGCGCGTCGACGTCCACGCCCGCGGCCCGCAGCTTGAGCAGCGCGCTCTGCGTGGCGGTGACCATCTCCTGCGATTCCCACAGCTGGGTGGCGATCGCGACGACGGCGCGCTCGTCGCCCGTCAGCTCGACGGGCGGCAGCTCGTAGGCGGTGCGGTTGATGCGGTAGCCGTCATTGACGTCCATCATCGAGGCGCGCCCGGTCTCCAGTGGGATGCCGAGGTCGCGCAGCTCGTTCTTGTCGCGCTCAAACATCCGGGAGAACGCCTCGTCGGTCGGCGGGTCCTGGTAGCCCGTGACGTTGGCCCGGATCTGCTCTGCGGACAGGTAGCTACGGGTGGACAGGAGCGCAATGACGAGGTTCATCAACCGCTCAACCTTGGACGTCGCCACGTCCAACAGACTAAGTGGTTGCTGTGCGCCACCCGGTTACCGGCGCGCCCGCGGTGACGGACGCGCCCGTCACATGCTGGCGATCAGCCGGTTCACCCGCTCGTCGACCGACCGGAACGGGTCCTTGCAGAGCACCGTGCGTTGCGCCTGGTCGTTGAGCTTCAGGTGCACCCAGTCGACGGTGAAGTCGCGCCCGGCTTCCTGTGCGGCGGTGATGAATTCGCCGCGCAGCTTGGCCCGGGTGGTTTGCGGCGGGGTGTTGACCGCCGCGTCGATCTCCTCGTCGGTGGTGACGCGGGCGGCCAGGCCCTTGCGCTGCAACAGATCGAACACGCCGCGTCCGCGCTTGATGTCGTGGTAGGCCAGGTCCAGCTGCGCGATCTTGGGGTCGGACAGCTCCATGCTGTAGCGATCCTGGTAGCGCTGGAACAACTTCCGCTTGATCACCCAGTCGATCTCGGTGTCGACCTTGGCGAAGTCCTGGCTCTCGACGGCGTCGAGCTGGCGGCCCCACAGGTCGACGACCTGCTCGAGCTGCACGTTGGGCTCGCGGGTCTGCAGGTAATCGACGGCGCGCGAATGGTATTCGCGCTGGATGTCCAGCGCCGAGGCCTGCCGCCCGCCCGCCAGCCGCACGGCGCGCCGGCCGGTCAGGTCATGGCTGACCTCACGGATGGCCCGGATCGGGTTGTCCAGCGAGAAGTCCCGGAACGGCACGCCCGCCTCGATCATCTCCAGCACCAGCGAGGCGCTGCCCACCTTGAGCATGGTGGTGGACTCGCACATGTTGGAGTCGCCGACGATGACGTGCAACCGGCGGTACTTCTCGGCGTCGGCGTGCGGCTCGTCGCGGGTGTTGATGATGGGCCGTGACCTGGTGGTCGCGCTGGAGACACCCTCCCAGATGTGCTCGGCGCGCTGGCTCAGACAGAACGTCGCGGCCTTCGGCGTCTGCAGCACCTTGCCCGCGCCGCAGATCAGCTGGCGGGTGACCAGGAACGGCAACAGCACGTCCGAAATCCGGGAGAACTCCCCGGCCCGCACGATCAGGTAGTTCTCGTGGCAGCCGTAGGAGTTGCCCGCCGAGTCGGTGTTGTTCTTGAACAGGTAGATGTCGCCGCCGATGCCCTCGTCGGCGAGCCGCTGCTCGGCGTCGACCAGCAGATCTTCGAGCACGCGCTCACCCGCGCGATCGTGGGTGACCAGCTGCGCGAGGTTGTCGCATTCGGCGGTCGCGTACTCGGGGTGGCTGCCCACATCGAGGTACAGGCGTGCACCGTTTCGCAAGAAGACGTTGGAACTGCGGCCCCACGACACCACTCGCCGGAACAGATACCGCGCTACCTCGTCAGGGCTGAGCCGGCGGTGACCATGAAAAGTGCAGGTCACGCCAAACTCGGTCTCGATTCCCATGATCCGTCGCTGCACACAATCGAGCTTACGGGTTGGGCATGGGTATTAGGTGGGCAACAGGCCGCGCATCACCGAGAGATACCCGCGGCCTGCCGGGCGGCCCGGACGAAGGCGGTCTGGGTCGAGTCGATTCCGTCGAGGTATCCGCCGACCAGCGCGGCGTCCCGCAGCAGCACGAGCGATGCCGCGACCTGCTCGGCGTCGTCGCAAGCGCCGGCCGCGTCCTGCAGCGCACCGCGAAACCAGTTGCGGTGCCGGGCGATGAGTTGCCGCACCGGACTGTCCGGCGCGGGGTACTCGGCGGCGGCGTTGATGAACGGACAACCGCGGGTGTGGTACCTCGCGATGTCTTCGGCGATGCCGTCGATCACCAGCTCGAGCATGTCGGCATCCGGGCCGGCGGTGGCCGCGGCGTCGCGGAAGTAGCCGCGGATGGTCTCGTCCTCGAGCCCGAGGTACGCCTCGACGAGCCCTTCCTTGCCCTTGAAGTGGCGGTACATGGTGGCGCGCGTGACGCCCGCCGCGGCGAGTATCCGGTCGACGCCGACGGCGTGGATTCCTTCGCGATAGAACAGCTCCGCCGCGACCCGCAGCAGCCGCTCGCGTGGTCGCAGAGCCGCTTCGGCACTGTCCATGACCCCAGCGTACTCGCGAGCTAGAACGTTCTTTCTGATTTCGGGAACACATCCCGCGCGTCGCCGGTTACAGAGGCAGAACGACCGTTCTTTCTACTTTGAGGAGACGCCATGACCATCACCCGGACCGAACAGGCCGACATCGACCGCGCCAACCGCACCGGACGGCAGCCCGTCGTGTTCGTACACGGCCTGTGGCTGCTGCCGAACAGCTGGGACAGCTGGCGGACGTTGTTCGAGGAACAGGGTTTCGTGACCCTCGCCCCCGGTTGGCCCGACGATCCGGCGACAGTGGAGGACGCCCGTCGCGATCCGTCGGTGTTCGCCCGCAAGAGCATCGGTGACATCACGCAGCACTACGTCGACGTCATCGGCGCACTCGACCGCAAGCCGATCGTCATCGGCCACTCGTTCGGCGGATTGATCACCCAGAAGCTGGCGGGCCTCGGCCTGGCCAAGGTCGCGGTCGCGATCGATCCCGCGCCGTTCCGCGGCGTGCTGCCGCTGCCGATCGCGGCCCTGCGCTCGGCGTTCCCCGTCCTCGGCAACCCGCTCAACCGTGACCGCGCGGTCGCCTTGACCCCCAAGCAGTTCCGGTTCGGGTTCGGCAATGCCGTGTCCGAAGAGGAGTCGGCAAAGCTGTACGAGAACTACTCGGTCGCCGGCTCGGGCCTGCCGCTGTTCCAGGCCGCCACCGCCAACTTCCATTCGAGCACCGAGGCCAAGGTCGACACCCGGAATCCGGAACGTGGTCCGCTGCTGATCATCTCGGGCGAGAAGGACCACACCGTGCCGTGGGCCATCGCCAACGCGTCGTACAAGCGGCAGCAGAAGAACCCGAACGTCACCGAGATCGTCGAAATCCCGGGACGCGGCCACTCCCTCGTCATCGACAGTGGGTGGCGCGACGTCGCCGCCACCGCACTGGATTTCGTCCGGCGCTTCTGACACATCCAGAAACGGCTCCGTCCGCCACCCGAGGTGGGTGGCGGACGGAGCCGTGCCGGTTCGGCGGGGATCAGAACGACGTATCCAGGTAGCCGGCGCTCTGGTTGGCCTCGTCATGGTTGGAGAAGTGCTCGCCCAACACGTACGACGAGTGCGGGTCGGTTCCGTTGGGGATCAGCGGATCGGTGTCGGCGCTGGCGATCGGCGCCAGCAGGAGGGCACCGGCAATACCGGCCACGGCCATTGCGGGAGCGATGAACTTGATCGGGTTCTTCATGATCGGTGCGCTTTCTGTCGAAGGGCTCGTCCGCTTTCGGACTGCCTCAATCGTCGGCCCTGACCAGGCAAAAGTCGCTACCGCAGGCATCAATTCCGTATTGCAGCCAGCAGGAAGACGCGGTTGGGTGCCAGCGCTGACGACAACGGCCCGGACGCCGGTGAATCTGTCCACATGATGATCAATCGACGGACGATGCTCGGCGGTGCGGGCGCAGTCGGGGTTGCGGCGATCGCCGGCGCCGGCGCCGACCGCGCGTTCTCAACCCCTCTGCCCCGCAAGGAAACTCAGGAAAACACCATGACCGACAACGCCGCCCGGTTCGGCAACCCGCGCATCCCGGCCGAGCTGAACACGGCACAGCCGCACATGTTCCACCTCGGCGCCCTGGCGCCCACCCAGTTCGAGGGCGGCACGCTGCGCCAAGCCTACGAAGGCAATTGGCCGATACTCACCGGACAGGAAGCCAGCGTGGTGATGGTCACCCTGGAGCCCGGTGGCATCCGGGAACCGCACTGGCACCCCAGCGCCTGGGAGATCAATGTCATCACCAGCGGTGTGGCGACCTGGACCCTGCTCGATCCGATGGGGCACTCCGAGCAGTTCGAGGCCAACGTCGGCGACGTGGTGTTCGCGCCGCAGGGCTCACTGCACTACTTCGAGAACAAGGGCACCCAGAATCTGAGTCTGCTGATCGTGTTCAACGCCAGCACCCAGGAGGGCGAAGACGACATCGGCATCGGAGCGTCCATCAGCAAGCTGCCGCCCGATGTTCTCGGCGCCGTGTTCGGCGTTCCCGCAGACACTTTCACCAAGTTCAAGAAGATCGACCAGTCGCTCACCATCATCAAGCGGCCGGCCCACTGAGCCGGCCTCACGCCAGCGACAGGAACAGCTTCTCCAACTCGGCCTCGGTCATCGGGTCACGGCCCTCCGCGGCGTTGCCGGCCAGGCACTCGCGGAGGCCCGTGGCGACGATCTTGAATCCCGCCCGGTCGAGTGCCTTCGACACCGCCGCGAGCTGCGTGACGATGTCCTTGCATTCGCGGCCCTGCTCGATCATCGAGATGACACCGGCCAGCTGTCCCTGCGCGCGGCGCAACCGGGCCAGAACGGCGGCCATGGCCTCTTCATCGCCGACCATGTCGCACCTGCCTTTCCTTGGTTCACGGTCCGAGCCCGCTATACCCCTCAGGGTATCAGCGGCCGGCCGGGACGGCAGCGCGCTCCCACAGCGCCCGCCACTCGTTCTCTTCGGTCTGCTTGTCGCGGTGGAGCAGTTCGGACGGCTCGGTCAGATGGATCGTCGGGTGCGGCGTCGCAAAGAAGTTGCCCTTGCCCTGCGCCGAGACATGGCCGCCGACGTCGATGTAGCAGTAGCCCTCGCCCGACATCGCCGCACCGTCGCCGACCCGCCCGAGGTAGCGCAGCGCGTTGCGGGCCGCCGCCCTCGCCCCGTTCTTCGCGAAGATCGCCGCCTTGGGCAGCGGTCGCCCCGACTCGGCGGTCACGGCGGCCGCGTCACCGATGGCGAAGATGCCCGGGTACCCGGTGGCCATCTCGGCGTCGACGGTGATCCAACCCGCGCCGTCGATCGTCACGGCCGGCTCGTGGGGCGGGACGAACACCAGGAGATCGAACTCGGTGGCGGTGCCGTCGGCGAAGTGGATCACCTTGTGCTCGGCGTCGATGCGCTCGACGGCATGCTCGCCATGGAAGCCGATGTCGTTGGCGCCCAGCATCTCCACCAGTTCCAGCCCGGCGTACGGCCCTGCCGAGGGCATGGGCTGCTTCTCCGGGGTGTACACCGCGATGTCGGTGGCCTCCCGGTGACCGTTGTCCCGCAACAGGTCCGCGGCCAGCAGCGCACCCTCGTAGGGGGCGACCGGACAGCGGTACGGCAACGAGGTGACCAGGAAGACGAGCCTGCCACCGGAGAACTGCTGCAACGCGGCGTGCGCGGCCGCGGCAGCCTCGGCGCTGTAGTAGTGCACAGCGGACCCGGCATCGACGGAATCACGCAGCCCCGGCACCTTGTCGATGACGTTGCGGGCACCGGTGGCGATGATCAATGCGTCGAACCCGATCTCGTCGCCGTCGGCCAGCGTCACGACGCGAGCCGAATGATCGATGTCGGCAACGGTCCCGGTGACGGTGTTGACGCCGCGCAGGGCGGAGACCGTGGGCTCGATGGGCACGCTGCCCTCCTCGCGCCAACCGCGCAGTACCCAGGGCAGGGTGAAGCCTAGGAAGTGCGAGAAGTCCTCGTCGACGATGGTCAGGTCGAGATCGTCAAGGGCCACTCCGGATTCGGCGAGTTCCTTGATGACCGACAGACCGCCGATACCGGCGCCGAGGATGACGAGCTTCGTGTCTTTCACGTTCCTACCTCCAGAACTTCATGCGGGACGGTCGATCGGATTTGGGGTGCCCGTCGCACCACTGGCCGGCGGGTACCGTGGCCTTGACGGCGTCGACGTGCATCCCACAGCCCGACCAGGTGGTCTTGCCGCATTGCGAACAACGCTTGGCCTGGCACATGATTCACTCCCTCCGGTGGCCGCGCGGATGATCGAGCCGGTGAGCCATGTTGTGCTCCTTGGCGATTCGATCCGATCAGGCTCTCCGCCGCGGCTCGTACCATTCCTTCATAGCATGCCCCCTGGGGTATGCGCCAACGAACTTGTCGGAGATCTCACACTGACAGCCATACCCTAGGGGGTATGGTACGTTTGGCTTGATTCAATACCCCGAGGGGTATCGCATATTGCGCGTCCACGGGCTACAGCCTGCGTCGTGCGCTGTGAGGGGAGACAACGATGCCACCTGTCCTGGCGAGAATCTGGGTGCCTGCGGTGACCGTGGTCGCCGTCGCGCTGGGCGCGACGGCAGTCACGCAACTGCGCGGCGCGTTCGGCTCCGAACCGATCTTCACCGCCACCGGCCGCACTGCCGAGCCACTCGAGCCGACGCATGTCAAGCATGTGGTCTATGAGGTTTTCGGCCCCACCGGCACCGCGGGCAGCGTCAACTACCTCGATGAGAACGCCCAGCCGGTGCAGGCAAGTTTCGCCGCCCTGCCGTGGACCGTGGAGATCACCACGACCGCACCGGCGACGATCGCGAGCATCGTCGCGCAGGGCGACGGCGACCGGCTCGGATGTCGTATCACCGTGGATGGCGAGGCCCGCCAGGAGCAGTCCGCCCTCGGGCGTGATGCCCAGACCTCGTGTCTGGTCAAGAACGCATGAGCGCCAACAACAGTGACCACGACACCCGCCCGGCGTACATGCGATTCATCCGGCGGTTCGCCTGGCCCATCGTCATCGGCTGGCTGCTGCTCACCGTCGCCCTGAATGTCCTTGTGCCACAGATCGAGTCGGTGGCCCGCGAACACGCGGTGACGATGTCGCCGCAGGACGCCCCGGCTTTGATCGCCGCCAAGAAGATCGGTGCGACGTACCGCGAGTCGGATTCCGACAGCATCGCAATGGTCATCCTCGAAAGCGACGAGAAACTCGGCGACGAGGCCCACCGCTTCTACGACGGCCTGGTGCGGGCGCTGCGGGCCGATTCCGCGCACGTACAACACGTGCAGGACGTCTGGGGCGACCCGCTGACCTCCGCGGGCGTGCAGAGCCGCGACGGCAAGGCGGCGTACGTCCAGCTGAATCTCGCCGGCGACCAGGGCAGCACGCTGGGTAATGAATCGGTCGACCGCGTGCGGGAGATCGTCGAGCGGCAGACGCCGCCCCCGGGGCTGAAGGTCTACGTGACGGGGCCGGCGCCACTGACCACCGACATGAACGAGGCCGCCGACAAGAGCATGCTCACGATGATGGGCGTCACAGGCGTCGTGATCATCATCATGCTGGCCGTGGCCTACCGCTCCGCGAGCACTGTCGCGCTCGTGCTGGTGATGGTCGGTTTCGAGATGGGCACCGCAAGGGGCCTGGTCGCGCTGCTCGGCGACCACGGTCTGCTGAGCTTCTCGACATTCGTGGTCGCCATGCTGTCCTCGCTGGCCATCGCCGCGGGAACCGACTACGCCATATTCCTGGTGGGCCGCTACCACGAGGCCCGCCAAGCCGGACAGACCCCGGAAGCCGCCTACTACACCATGTTTCGCGGCACCGCCCACATCATCCTGGGTTCCGGCCTGACCATCGCCGGCGCGACGCTCTGCCTGCACCTGGCACGGCTGTCGTACTTCAAGGCGCTGGGCATCCCCTCCGCCCTGGGGCTCGTCGTGGTCGTTGCGGGCGCGTTGACCGCGGCGCCGGCCGTGGTGGCCGTCGCCACCCGCCGCGGCCTGCTCGAACCGAAACGGATGACCAAGACCACGGGCTGGCGACGCATCGGCACCGCCACCGTCCGCTGGCCGGCGCCGATCTTCGTCGCGTCCCTACTGGTCGCGCTCGTCGGAATCATGTTCATGCCCAGCATGAAACTGAGCTTCGACGACCGCTTCTACATCCCTCGCGACCTGCCGTCGAACGTCGGATACGACGCCGCCGAGCGCCACTTCAGCGCTGCCACGATGAATCCCGACATCCTGATGGTCGAGACGGATCACGACATGCGCAACAGCGCCGACATGATCATCCTGGACAAGCTGGCCAAGGACATCTTCAAGTTGCCCGGAATCGCGATGGTGCAGAGCATCACTCGCCCGTTCGGCGGGCCGACCGAACACACCTCCATCCCCTTCCAGGTCAGCGCCCAGTCCATCCCGATCCAGCAGAACCTCCGGATCATGAAAGACCGGATGGGCGACATCCTGAAGATGAGTGACGACCTAGGCGGCCTGATCGGACCGATGAAGCGCCTGCAGGCGTTGGTGGACCAGATGAGTGGCGCCACGGGGCACCTGGCGACGGACGTGCACGAAATGCACATCACCATGGGCGAACTGCGCGACCATCTGGCGGACTTCGATGACTTCGCCCGGCCGCTGCGCAACTACTTCTACTGGGAGCAGCACTGCAGCGACATCCCGGTCTGCGCGGCAACCAGATCGGTCTTCGACGCCATCGACAACGTCGACACGTTCAGTTCGGACATGGCCGCACTGGGCACCGACATGGACAGCACGGTCGCGCTGTTGCCACAGATGAGGGCCCAGTTCCCGCCCATGATCGCGACGGTGGAGTCCATGCGCGGCACGCTGCTCACATTGCACAGCAGCTTCTCCGGGCTGATCACCCAGATGTCCGCAATGACCGACACCGCCGGCGCCATGGGCCAGGCCTTCGACGCGTCCCGCAGTGGCGACTACTTCTACCTGCCACCGGAAGCCTTTGCCAATGCGGACTTTCAGCGCGGCCTCAAGCTGTTCCTGTCCCCCGACGGCAAGGCCGCGCGCTTCATCATCACGCACGCCGAAGATCCGGCCACCCCGGACGGCATCGCCGCGGTCCTGCCGACGCTCGAGACCGCGCATCAATCGGTGAAGGGATCGGCCCTCACCGGTGCCAAGTTCTACCTCGCCGGCACCGCCGCGATCTATCGAGACATCCAGTCGGGCTCGCAGTACGACCTGCTGATCGTCGGCACCGCCGCACTGACCCTGATCTTCGTCGTCATGCTGCTCATCACGCGGGCGCTGGTCGCATCGCTGGTCATCGTCGGCACCGTGCTGCTGTCCCTCGGTGCGGCGTTCGGACTCTCGGTGCTGGTGTGGCAGAACCTGTTGGGCCTCGAGTTGAACTGGATCGCACCGGTTTTCGGCCTGATCATCCTGCTGGCGGTCGGCTCCGACTACAACCTGCTGCTGGTCTCCCGGTTCCAGGAGGAAATCGGCGCCGGACTGAAAACCGGCATCATCCGCTCGATGGGCGAGACCGGCAGTGTCGTGACCACAGCCGGCCTGGTGTTCGCCTTCACCATGATGTCGATGGCCGCCAGCGATCTGAGCTCCATCGGTCAGGCCGGCACGACCATCGGACTCGGATTGTTGTTCGACACCTTGATCGTTCGGTCATTGATGACGCCGTCCGTCGCGGCGCTCCTCGGCCGGTGGTTCTGGTGGCCGCTGCGGCCCCGCCGCACGGCGGCGGCAACCGAGCAGCACTCCCCTGCGCCGGTGGGCTGATCAGTCGCCCGGCGTCCGCGCCAGGATCGCCAGCAGCAGTTCGGCGCGGACCCGGGCGATCGCGAGGTCGACGCCGAGCAGCGCCTCGGCGGTCTCGATGCGCTTGCGCATGGTGTGCCGATGCACGCCGACGGCCGCGGCCGCGGATTCCCAGTGGCCGTTGGCTTCCAGGAATGCACGCAGCGAGGTGAGCAATCCCGAACCGAACTCGGCGTCGTGGTCGAGGACCGGAGTCAGTACCGCCGCGCCGAGGGCAACCAGCACGTCGCGACTCTCCCCGAATGCCAGCAGCGCGCTGCCGGCCAGCGCCGAGAATTCGAGCGGAGGCCGGCCGCATTCGGCGACGGAGGCCGCCAACCGGGCGTTGTCGACGGCCTCGGCGAGCTTGGCCAGCGGCTGAATTCCGCTGAGCCCCAGGCGGATGGTCCGGCGCAACGACGCATCGATCCGGGACACCAGGGCAGCGGCGATCTCCTCGGCCTCCGCTCCCGGCAACAGCACCGCGAGCCACGTGTCGGCGCCGTGCACGAATGCGGGTTGACCCGCCTGGTCCAACTGCTCATGGATCGCCGCGCTCACCTTCTTGAGCAGGTTGGCGGTGTCGGCGTCGGCGTTCGTGTCCGAGTCCGCCTGCGCGACCAGCACCCTGATCCGGCCCCGGTGATCGGCGGCCTGCGACAGTTGCGCCCAGGCCGGTTCCAGGTTGGCCTCACCGGTGAGGATGAGGCCGAGCGCCTGCTCGTTGAGCCGCTGCTGCGCCTCCTTCAAGCGCACCGGTTTCTCGAAATCCAAGGCGAGCAACGAGTTTGCGTGGCCCAACAGCACCTGATCGACCGGACTCAATGCCGTTTCACTGACCACGCCGAGCACCCCGTGTGAACGGCCGCCGACGCGGATGGACTGCTGCGCGACGGTGACACCTTCGGCCAGCACCGCGACGGCCGACGCGGCCCCGGGCTCGATGGCATCACGCACCAGGTTGACCGTGGTGACGTTGAGATTGCGCGGGTGGGAAGCGATCACCGTGCCGGACGGATCCAGCACCACCACGCTGGCGCGCAGCGCTCGCCCCAGTTCGGCGGCAACCTCTTGCGGGCCACCACTGACGACAGCCCGGGTGATTCGCGGCTGTGCGCGGGACGCCCGCAGCACCGCGTCGTACTGCAGTGCCGCGATACGCGAGCTGACCCGCTGCACGACGGCCGCGAACGGCGTCCGCAGCGGAATCTCCAGCAGCGGCAGCCCCAACTCCTCCGCGGCGGACACCAGTTCTTCCGGCACCTCGTCGAAGGTCAGCCCGATACCGAATCCCACACCGGCGACGCCACTTTCGTGGAGGCGGCGGAGGTAGTCCCGCCGGTCGGCAGACGCCGGCGGCAGACTGATCCCGGTGGTCAGCACCAGCTCACCACCGGACAGCCATTTGGCCGGGTCGGCCAACTCGGTGGTCAGGACCAGACTGATCTCACCACCGACGCCGACGGCGCCGCCACGCAGCCGGATCCGCAGATCAGCTTGGTCCAGCACCCATCGCACCGGAACAGTCACCGCCTGAATGTACAGAATGTCGAAAAACTCCGCCGAAAATCCCCGGATTGTCCGATGCTGAGGGGTGTGTCCTGGCGCACACTAAGGCCGCCAGACACTTCTGAACTTCACGAGAGAGCGGCGGTACGAGATGCCCGACGGCCTACTGCAGAACTACATCGACGGCCAGTTCGTCGAATCGTCATCGTCGGAGACCATCGACCTGATCAGCCCCGTCGACGGCTCGGTGGTCGGGCAGGCTCCGGTATCGAACCGCGCCGACGTAGACGCCGCAGTGGCCGCCGCTGAGCGGGCCTTCGCCACCTGGGGCCGCACCACGCCCAGCGTGCGTCAGCAGGCACTGCTCAAGCTCGCGGACGCGATCGAGGCGCACAGTGACGAGATCGTCGAGGCACAGTGCCGCAACACGGGCCAACTCAAGTCGATGATCGCCGCCGAGGAAGTCGCCGTCAGTGCCGACCAGGTGCGATTCTTCGCGGGCGCCGCACGCATGGTCGAAGGGCTGTCCGCCGGCGAGTACCTGGAGGGCTTCACCTCCTACGTGCGGCGCGAGCCGATCGGCGTCGTGGGTCAGGTGACGCCGTGGAATTACCCGTTCATGATGGCGATCTGGAAGATCTGTCCGGCCCTGGCCACCGGCAACACCGTCGTCCTCAAGCCCAGCGACACCACCCCGGAGAGCACCTTGGTGCTGGCCCGCATCAGCAAGGGCATCCTGCCCGACGGCGTGTTCAACGTCGTCCTGGGCACCGGTGCGACGGGCGCCGAGTTGGTCGACCATCCGGCCATCGGACTGGTCTCCATCACGGGCTCGGTCCGCGCCGGCATCGCCGTGGCCTCGGCAGCCGCCCAGCAGCTCAAGCGCAGCCACCTCGAACTCGGCGGCAAGGCGCCCGCGGTGGTGTTCGGCGACGTCGACATCAAGAAGGCCGCAACGGGAATCGCCCAGGCCGCCTTCTTCAACGCCGGGCAGGACTGCACCGCGGCCACCCGCGCGATCGTCCACGAGTCCATCCACGACCAGTTCGTCGACGCCCTGGTCGAGGCCGCGCAGACGCTGCGCCCGGGCCTGCCCGATGACGCCGACGCGTTCTACGGGCCGCTGAACAACGTCAACCACTTCACGGCGGTCAGCCAGAAGATCGCCGCGCTGCCGGACCACGCCACCATCGTCACCGGCGGAAAGCAGCTGGGCGACAAGGGCTTCTATTTCGAACCGACCGTGATCACCGGCGTGCGCCAGGACGACCCCATCGTCCAGGACGAGACTTTCGGCCCCATCCTCACCGTGCAGTCGTTCAGCACCGACGAGGAGGCCATCGACTACGCGAACGACGTGCGCTACGCCCTGGCCTCGAGCGTGTGGACCAAGGACCACGCGACTGCGGAAAAGTTCAGCCGCGCACTTGATTTCGGTGCCGTGTGGATCAACTGCCACATCCCACTGGTGGCCGAGATGCCCCACGGCGGCTTCAAGTACTCCGGCTACGGCAAGGACCTGTCGATCTACGGCGTCGAGGACTACACCCGGATCAAGCACGTCATGAGCGCCCACGACTGATCCGTCTTCCCCCTCTTTTCACCCCACCGACTCGACCCGTGCCGACAGGAGTTGCACCGATGCCCGACACCTTCCACCCCCTCGACCCACTGACCGCAGCCGAATTCACCAAGGTCGCCGAGATTCTCGCGGCGGCGCACGGCGTCGGGGACGGCTGGCGGTACACCTCCGTCGAGATGATCGAACCCGCCAAGGCCGAGGTGGCCGCATTCGACGCCACCGGCGCCAAGCCGGACCGGCGTGCGCTGGCGACGCTGCTCGACACCGCGAACAACCGCACCTACAAGAGCGTGGTGTCGCTGACCGACGAATCGGTGCTGTCGTGGGACCACATCCCGGGCGTGCAGCCGAACTTCACCGTCGACGAATGGGAAGAGGCCGACGAGGTGCTGCGCAAGCACCCGGATGTCATTGCGGCCCTGGCGAAGCGCGGCATCACCGACATGGACCTGGTGTTCATGGACACCTGGACCTACGGCGACGTCGTGATGCCGGAGCAGTACAAGGACCGCCGCCTGGGCTGGACCGACACCTGGGTGCGGGCCGCCGACGGCGCGAACCCCTACGCCGGCCCCGTCAACGGATTCCACTGTGTCATCGACATGAACACCATGGAACTGCTGGAGATCGAGGACACCTTCACCGTCGATCGGCCGGACATGATGGGTGAGTATGTGCCGCAGCACATTCCCGAACGCATCCGCAATGTGGGCACCCGGGAGCCGCTGCAGCCGCTGAACATCACTCAGCCCGAAGGCGTTTCGTTCACCCTCGAGGGCAATCTGCTGAAGTGGCAGAACTGGTCGCTGCGCGTCGGGTTCAACTACCGCGAGGGCATGACGCTGCACGCGGTGAGCTACAACGACAACGGCAACGTGCGGTCGGTGGCCAACCGGATGTCGTTCGCCGAGATGATGGTCCCCTACCGCGACCACTGCACCGACCATTACCGCCGAACGGCTTTCGACATCGGCGAGTGGGGCATCGGCTTCATGACCACCTCATTGGAGCTGGGCTGTGACTGTCTCGGCGAGATCCGGTACCTGGACGCCGTGCTGCACAACAGCAAGGGCGAGCCCTACACCATCAAGAACGCCATCTGCATCCACGAAGAAGACAACGCCGTGCTGTGGAAGCACGTCGACCACCACCACGGCGCCGAGGTGCGCCGCATGCGCCGGCTCACGGTGTCGTTCCACGTCACCGTCGCCAACTACGAGTACCTCACCTACTGGCGGTTCTACCAGGACGGCAACATCGAATGCGAGGTCCGCGCAACGGGAATCATGGTGGTGAGCAACTTCCCGGAGGGCCAGGCCCACCCCCACGGCACGCTGGTCGACAACCGCACCTATGCGCCGTACCACCAGCACTTCCTCGTCGCCCGGCTCGACCTCGACATCGACGGCACCGAGAACACGGTGTACGCCAGCGAGACCGAGATCGAACCGATGGGACCGGACAATCCCTACGGACTGTCGCTGCGGCAGCGCAACACCCCGCTGCGCACCGAGGCCGAGGGCAAGCAGAACATGAACTTCCAGACCCAACGGGCATGGAAGGTCGTCAACGACAACGTCCGCAACGGCATCGGAACCCCACCGGCGTACAAGCTGGTGCCCGGCGGCGCCTTCCCCGCCATGTTCGATCCGAACTCCCCGGTTCTGGCACGCTGCCGCGCCATCGAGCACACCGTGTGGGTCACCCCCAACTCTCCCGAAGAGCGTTGGCCCGCGGGTGAATTCGTCACACAGAGCAAGGAAGACACCGGCCTGCCGATGTGGACCGAGGCGAACCGCTCGATCGAGAACACCGACGTGGTGCTGTGGTACGTGTTCGGCATCCACCACATCACCCGGCCGGAAGACTGGCCGATCATGCCGGTCGACACCGTCAACTTCTGGCTCAAGCCCGTCGGCTTCTTCGATCGCAACCCGTCGATCGACGTCGCACCGACGCCGCCGAAGGCCTGCCACATGTCCTCCAACTGCGAAGAAGGCTGAGCCGTGACCACTCCGCGAATCGCCGTCGCGTATCTCGCGACACCCGGCGGTGACGACGCCGTCGCCGTCGGCGAGCAGATCGCCCGCACCCTCGGCGCCGAGATCGACCTGTGCATGGTGCTGCCCAGCGACCGGTCGGCGCTGGCCACCACGCCCGGCGGCATCCTGCAGCGCGAAGCCGAAAGTTGGCTCGCCGCAGCCGCGGCCGGGGTCCCCAGCGACCTCAAGGTGACGACCCACCTGAGCTTCGACGAGTCCAGCACCGCGGGCCTGATCGCCGCGGCAGAAGCCGCCGGGGCCGAGGCCCTCGTGGTCGGCGGCGCGGGCGGCGGTATCGCCGGCTCGTTGTCCCTCGGCTCGGTGGTCAACGACCTGGTCCACGCGTCGCCGATTCCCGTGGTCATCGCGCCGCGCGGCGCCCGTCTGAAGCACAATGACCGGATTCGGGAAGTCACGTGCGCCGTCGGCACCCGGCCGGGCGCCAAGGCGCTCCTGGACAGCGCGCTGCGGCTCTGCCGGGACACCGGGACGCCCCTGCGTCTGGTGTCGCTGGTCGCCGTCGACGACGCCGACGATCTGGAGCTGGCACAGCAGCACGCACAGAAGGCCCTCGACCAAGCGAAAGCATTTCTGCCGGAAGGCATTCCGGTCAGCTCGCGCGTGGCCACCGGCGCCGGTGTCGAGGACGCCGTCAACAAGCTCGGCTGGCATGACGGCGACGTGATCATGGTCGGGTCCAGCCGGCTCGCACAGCCCCGCCGGCTCTTCCTGGGATCGACCGCGGCAAAAATGCTGCGCGTCCTGCAGGTCCCCATGATCGTGGTTCCGAAAGCTGAAGGGGCTGATAATGACTGAACAACTGGCCGATTCCGACCTCGCTCGCGTAGAGCGGGAAGAAGGCCTCGTCGCCAAGGGCCTCGCCGCAGGCAGAATCGGCACCTTCACCGGGGCCATCCTCGGTATCTCGACCGTGGCACCGGGCTACACGCTCACCGCCAGCATCGGGCTGATCGTCGCGGCGGTCGGGCTGAAGATGCCGGCCATCCTGATCGCCGGCTTCATCCCCATGTTCCTGACCGCCTACGCATACCGCGAACTGAACTCGCGGGCACCCGACTGCGGCGCGTCATTCACGTGGTCCACCAAGGCTTTCGGCCCGTACGTCGGCTGGATGTGCGGCTGGGGCATGGTGATCGCCACCATCATCGTGCTGTCCAATCTCGCGTCGATCGGTGTCCAGTTCGGCTACGAGTTCCTGGGCAAGGTGCTCCACAATGAGAACCTCGCCACGCTCTCCGCCGACAACGTCTGGGTCAACATCGGCTCGACCGTCGCGCTGCTGGCCATCGCCACCTACATCTCGTGCCGTGGCATCACGACCAGCGAGAAGGTGCAGTACGTGCTGGTCGGCTTCCAGATGATCGTGCTCATCACGTTCTCGATCGTCGCGATCGTGCGGTCCGGCGGGGCCGAAGGGCACCTGAGCTTCGATATCGATTGGTTCGACCCGTTCACCGGACTCACCATGAGCGCCTTCGTGATCGGGCTCATCGGCTCCATCTTCGCGTTCTGGGGCTGGGACACCTGTCTGACCCTCGGTGAGGAATGCAAGGACCCCACCAAGGTGCCCGGCCGTGCCGGATTGCTCTGCGTCCTGTCGATCCTGCTGACGTACCTCCTGGTCGCAGTCGCCGTGATGATGTATGCCGGGATCGGCGACACCGGCCTCGGACTGGGCAACAAGGACAACGCGGCCAACGTCTTCGGCGCGCTGGCCTATCCGGTCCTCGGCGAATGGGGCGGGCCGCTGCTCCTGCTGGCGGTGTTCGCCTCGTCGATCGCCAGCCTGCAGACCACCGTGCTGCCGGCCGCCCGCACCATGCTGGCCATGGGCACCTACGGGGCCTTCCCCAAGCGGTTCGCCAGTGTCAGCCCGCGCACCCTGTCGCCGGTGTACAGCACCGTCGTCGCCGGCGTGGTGACCGCCGCGTTCTACACCATCGTGACGCTGCTGTCCGAACGCACGCTGCTGGATACCATTGCCGCCCTTGGCATCATGATCTGCTGGTACTACGGCATCACGGCGTTCGCCTGTGTCTGGTTCTTCCGCAAGGAACTGTTCCTCAACGCGCACAACGTGATCTACAAGTTGGTGTTCCCCCTGCTCGGTGGCATCATGCTGCTGTCCGTGTTCGTCAAATCGGTGCTCGTCAGCATGGATCCGACGGCCAGCGGCAGCGGCGCGGAGATCGGCGGCATCGGCCTCGTGTTCTATCTGGGCTTCGGCATCCTGATCTTCGGCGCGGTGCTGATGCTCGTGATGCGCGCGTCCCAGCCGGCGTTCTTCCGCGGTGAGACGCTGACGATGGACACGCCCCCGCTGCCCTGAGGCGGCTCGATCTGACGCGCCCCGTCACGCTTCGGCGTGGCGGGGCGCTTCTCTTTTGGCCGGCCAATTGCCCTGTGCCGGTTGACTCTGCGGTCTGGGCGGGGATTGTCGAGTAGCCATGTGCGTAGACGCAGAGTCAACGCCCGGGCCGAGCATGCCCCTGTTGACCCTGCAACCTGGGCGCGAATTGCCGAGTAAGCGTGTACGTAGGCGCGGGATCAACGCCATCCGACGTTCACCCTGCAACCTGGGCGCGAATTGTCGAGTAACCATGTGCCAGGGTGCAGAGTCGACGCCCAGGCCGAGCATGCCCCTGTTGACCCTGCAACCTGGGCGCGAATTGCCGAGTAACCATGTACGTAGGCGCAGGATCAACGCCCAGGCCGGCGCGAAACCGGCCAGACAAGTACCCGGTCAGCCGTCGTAGTCGACCGACACCGTCGGGCTGGTCGGATGTGACTGGCAGGTGAGGATGTAGCCGGCGTCGAGGTCGTCGCGCCCGAGGGCGAAGTTCTGGTCCATCTCGACCGTGCCGCCAAGCAGTTTGGCCCGGCAGGTGCCGCACGCACCACCCATGCACGAGTAGGGCGCGCCGATTCCCGCCTGCAGTGCGCTTTCCAGGATCGTGTCGCCGGCGGCGAGACCGAAAGTCTGCTTCTTTCCGGACAATTGGACGGTGACGGTGGCCGACTGGTGGTCGCGCGCAGGCGCGTCGCCGCGGTCGAAGCCGGTGAACAATTCCAGATGGATCCGCTCGGGTTCGACGCCACCCTCGATCAGCGTCTCGCGCGCACCGGTGGACATCGCGGCCGGGCCGCACAGGAACCACTCGTCCACGCTCTCGGGATGAAGGTCGCCCGTGAGCCAGTGGGCCAAGCGTTGCGCATCGATGCGGCCGGACAGCTCCGGGGTATGCCGCGGCTCGGCCGACAACACGTGCCGGATTTCGAGGCGGTCGGCATAGCGGGATTCGAGACGGTCGAGTTCGGCGCGGAACATCGTCGACTCTTTGGTGCGGTTGCCGTAGATGAGCGTGAACCGGCTCTCGGTTTCGAGCTCCATGACGGTCGCCAGGATCGACAGCACCGGGGTGATGCCGCTGCCGGCCACCAGCCCGACGTAATGCTTGCGGTGCAGCGGATGCAGGGCAGAGCTGAAGCTGCCGGCCGGAGTCATCACCTCCAGGACGTCGCCGGCCCTGAGGTGCTCGGCCACGAATCCCGAGAATGTCCCTCCCGGAATGTGTTTCACCGCGATCCGCAGCTGGGCCCGCGTGGCCGGCGCGCAGATCGAATAGCTGCGGCGCACGCCCTCGCCCCCCAGGTCGGTGCGCACCGAGACGTGCTGGCCGGGTTCGAACCGGAACTGGTCCTGCAGTGCCTCGGGAACGGCGAAGGTCACCAATGTGCTGTCTGCGGTGATCGGGTCGACCGCGGCCACCGGGATCCGGTGGAACACCGCGTGCGATGAACTCGAGCGCGCCGGCATCCGCACCGGCAGCAGCCGACCGAGCTTGCCGTTCAGTTGCTTCCACTCCCGGAATTCGCCGGAGTCGAGCCCCTGCCCGAACACCGTGGAGATCGCGGCGTTCCGGTCCAGGTAGGCCTCCTCGTTGCGGCGCCAGGTCTTGGTATAGCGGTAGAACGGCACCGACGGGTGCAGGTGGTGCACCAGGTGGTAGTTCTGCGACAGCATCAACGGGGTGTAGAGCCACTCCATCCCCACGCGGGTTCTGGTCGCCCGGTAGCGGTCACTGCGTTGAGTGTCCGCCAACCCGTGGTGCGGCATCCAGTCGAACCACCACGCCAAGACGACCACCGCGATGCGCTGCGGAATGACGAAGACGACGGCCAGCGTCCAGAAGTGGCCCGACATGATCGCGACGATCAACCCGGCCACCGAAATGGCCACGCATGCCAGGGTTTCAGCGACCTCGGCCTTGGGACGACCGCGAACCTTGCGGATCAGATAAGTGCCGTACGAAACGTCGAGTACGGCCCAGCGGAACGGCAGTTGCCACGCCGGCCCATGGGAGGCGAAGGTGTCCGGATCGTTCTCGTCGTCGTTCGAATGCCGGTGGTGCTCAATGTGAATGAACCCGAAAGAGGGGAACGAGATCAGCGGCTGGACGAACGGCACAGCCAGCCGTCCGAACAAGCCGTTGACCCAGCGCGTCGAGCTGATGGCATAGTGCACGGCGTCGTGGACGACGGTGAACATCGTGAAGGTCACCACCGCGTTGACCACGATGGGCACCCACATCGGAGCGGCGCCGCCCAGATAAGCGACGGTCGACGTGACGAATGCCGCGGCTCCCGCGAGAAACAGCGCGACAGTCGGCCATGCCAACTTCGGCACCTGCTCGCCCGGATCGGGCAACGCCGTTCGCGCGGCGGGTTGGCTTTCTGCCCGGTCGGCCACTTCGACTGACGACATTCGACACTCCGTCTTTCGGGCAACCCTCGTTGGTTGCGTCTGCCGAAAAACGCTACGGACGGGGCCGACGCGACTGAATGTTCCAACGGGACGTCGATTTGGTATTTTCGGACAGTGGGAATGGCCCCGGTCTGGGCGGTGCCGCGGGGCACCGAAGGCGTCCGCATCATGGTGCAGGGCGCCATCGCGCATGGGATGACAGCCGCCGAATGTCTGGCAGGTAGCGGACTGACCGAAGCCGACCTGGACGACGAGAACGCCGAAATCTGGGCGCATCAGGAATTCGACGTCATCCGCAATCTCATTGCGGAACTTGGCGACAGACCGGGTGTCGGCATCGAGGTGGGAGTGCACTCCACTCTGGGACGGGCCGGCTTGCTCGGCTTCCTGATCCTGGCCAGCCCCAATCTGCGGCAGGGGGTGGAACTGATCCTGCCTTATCTCGCGCTGTCCCCCACGCACCTGCGGTTCTCGGTGGAGACCGACGACCAGTACGGATACCTCGTCGCCGATGACAGCGAATTGCCCACGGACGTCAGGTCATTCATCGTCGAGCGGGACCTGGCCGGATTCGTCGCCGCGACACAGGGCGCAAATTTGGCGCTGACACCGGCCTGGGCGGACACGACACTCGACGCCGATCGCGCCGAAAAGCTCGCCGAACTGTGGGGGCTTCCGGTATCGGCTGTACGTTCCGGCCAGTGCACCAACCGAATCGCCGCCACACACGAAGTACTGGAGATGCCGTCGCCGCTCGCCGACGCCAATACGGCACGCAAGATCGAGCAGCAATGCCGGGACCTGCTCGAGCGCAGGCTCTCTCGCGTCGGCGTGGCGGGCCAGGTCCGCAGCCGGCTGCTGCACAACCCCGGCGAACTGCCGTCGATGCCGACCATCGCCGACGAATTGCACATCGACCAGCGCACGCTGCGCCGTCGGCTCGCTGCCGAGGGCACCTCCTACCGCGCGTTGCTCGACGAGGTCCGCCGCCAGCTGGCCCTCGAGCTGCTCCAACAGGACCTTTCGGTCGAGGAGATCTCCCGGCACCTGGGGTACGCCGAAACGGCCAATTTCACCCACGCTTTCAAGCGCTGGGAAGGCACGGCACCGAGCTACTTCCGCAGGCCGCGTTAGCCCCGCTCTGGTCGGCTTCCGCAAGCGCTCGTACCCCACGACAAAATGGCGTGCTTGATGCGCTCGAAATCGACAAAGTGGACATAGTTATCCGCGCCACAACCGCAGAGAATCAGCAGTACACAAGCCGTTCGATCACCAGGAGCAACCGATGACCGACATCACCTATCGACTGGCGCAGAAGCGCAACATCGTCACCGCGCTGCCCGGTCCGCGATCGGCCGAGATGTCGGCGCGCCGCCAGGCCGCCGTGGCCGGCGGCGTCAGCTCCTCGGCCCCGGTCTACGCCGCGGACGCCGACGGCGGCGTCATCGTCGACATCGACGGCAACTCGCTCATCGACCTGGGTTCGGGCATCGCCGTCACCAGCGTCGGCGCATCGCACCCCGGTGTCGCCGCGGCGGTGGCCCAGCAGGCAGCCCGCTTCACCCACACCTGTTTCATGATCACCCCGTACGAGGGCTACGTGGAACTCGCCGAGCGCCTCAACGCCATGACCCCCGGCGATCACGAGAAGCGCACCGCATTCTTCAACTCGGGCTCCGAGGCCGTCGAGAACGCCGTCAAGGTCGCGCGCCTGGCCACCGGCCGGCAGGCCGTCGTCGCCTTCGACCACGCCTACCACGGCCGCACCAACATGACGATGGCTCTGACCGCCAAGGCCATGCCCTACAAGACGCAGTTCGGTCCGTTCGCGCCCGAGATCTACCGGATGCCCGCGTCGTACCCGTACCGCGACGGCCTGACCGGTCAGGCCGCCGCCAAGGCTGCCATCAGCCGCATCGAGACCCAGATCGGCGCCGCGTCGCTCGCCGCGGTCATCATCGAGCCCATCCAGGGCGAGGGCGGCTTCATCGTGCCCGCACCGGGATTCCTTGCCACCATTGTCGATTGGTGCAAGGCCAACGGCGTCGTGTTCATCGCCGACGAGGTGCAGACGGGCTTCGCCCGCACCGGATCGTGGTTCGCTTCCGACCACGAGGGCATCGTCCCCGACATCATCACCATGGCCAAGGGCATCGCCGGCGGCATGCCGCTGGCCGCCATCACCGGCCGCGCCGACCTGCTCGACGCGGTGCACCCCGGCGGTCTGGGCGGCACCTACGGCGGTAACCCCGTCGCCTGTGCCGCGGCGCTCGCCACGCTCGACGCCATGGCCGAGATGGACCTGCCCGCCCGGGCCCGCGCCATCGAAGCGTCGGTGCTGCCGAAGCTGCGGGCCCTCAGCGACACCGGGGTCATCGGCGACGTCCGCGGCCGCGGCGGCATGCTGGCCATCGAGATCGTCAAACCGGGCACCAGCGATCCCGATCCGGTGCTCACGAAAGCCATTGCGGCAGAGGCATTCAAGCGCGGTGTCATCCTGCTGACCTGCGGCTCGTACGGCAACATCATCCGCCTGCTCCCGCCGCTGGTGATCAGCGACGAACTGCTCGACGAGGGCATCGCCGTCCTGGGCGACATCGTGCGCGAAATGGTGGCAGCCCGATGATCGATCGCACCACGCTGCTGGAGTCCATGCCGACCGAGCTGTGGCTCGGCGGCCTGCAGGTCCCCGCGTCCACCGGAGCCCGGTTCGCCGTGCACGACCCGGCCACGGACGCCGTGCTCATCGAGGTCGCCGACGCCTCGCCCGCCGACGGCGCCCGTGCGCTCGACGAAGCGGTCGCCGCCCAGGCGTCGTGGGCCGCCACCCCGGCCCGCGAACGCGCCGAAATCCTGCGGCGCGCTTGGGAACTGGTCATGGAGCGCCGCGACGACTTCGCCCTGACCATGACCCTCGAGATGGGCAAGCCCTTGGCCGAGAGCCAGGGCGAGGTCAACTACGGCGGCGAGTTCCTGCGCTGGTTCGCCGAAGAAGCGGTCCGGATCAACGGCCGCTACACGCAGTCCCCCACCGGCACCGGCCGCATCCTCGTGACCAAGCAGCCCGTCGGACCGACCCTGGCGATCACGCCGTGGAACTTCCCGCTGGCCATGGGCACCCGCAAGATCGGCCCGGCGCTGGCTGCGGGTTGCACCATGATCGTCAAACCCGCGGCCGAAACCCCGCTGACCATGCTGCTGCTGGGCCAGGTGTTCGCCGACGCCGGCCTGCCCGCCGGCGTGCTGTCGATCCTGCCGACCACGGATGCCGCCGGCCTGACCGGCCCGCTCCTGGCCGACGCGCGCCTGCGCAAGCTGACCTTCACCGGCTCCACCGGTGTCGGCCGAAAGCTGTTGGCGCAGTCCACGGATCGGGTGCTGCGCACCTCGATGGAACTCGGCGGCAACGCCCCGTTCGTGGTGTTCGACGACGCCGATCTGGACGCTGCAGTCGATGGCGCGATGGCCGCCAAGATGCGCAACATGGGTGAGGCCTGTACCGCCGCCAACCGCATCCACGTCGACAACGCCGTGCGCGCCGAGTTCACCGAGAAGCTCGCCGCCCGCATGGCGGCACTGGCCACCGGTCCGGGTGACCAGGCCGGCAGCCAGGTCGGACCGCTGATCACCGCCAAGCAGCGCGCGACGGTCGACGAGCTGGTGCAGGATGCCGTCAACAAGGGCGCCACGGTGGCCACCGGCGGCAAACCGGTTGAAGGCGAAGGCTTCTTCTACCCGCCGACGGTGCTCGCCGACGTGTCGAGCGACGCCCGCCTCCTGCGCGAGGAGATCTTCGGGCCGGTCGCCGCGATCATCGGATTCGACGGCGAGCAGGCCGGCATCGATGCCGCCAACGACACCGAATACGGCCTGGCCGCCTACGTCTACACGCAGGGCCTGGACCGGGCGCTGCGCGTCGCCGAAGCGATCGAGGCCGGAATGGTCGGCGTCAACCGCGGCGTCATCTCCGACGTGGCCGCACCGTTCGGCGGCATCAAGGAGTCCGGCATCGGTCGCGAAGCCGGCAGCGAGGGCATCGAGGAATACCTCGAGACCAAGTACATCGCCCTTCAGTAGTTGCGCGGCAACAACTTTCCCACTCCCCTCCAAAACAGACATCCAAGTAAATAGACCGGAGTAGTCCTCCCCATGCAGAACAACGCTGCCCGGGTGTCTTTCGACGCCGACGGGCTGAACAACCACGCCCAAATCCAGTGGCCCGGCCAGCCCCCGCTGCTGGCCGACGTCTGCGCGATGTTCGAGTCCTTCGGCCTGCGCGTCGCGTCCTACCACCATTCCGACGACGCCGGGCACTGCTACGAGTTCGGCGACCTCTCGCTCTCCGGCGCGACACGTGACCTGGTCGCGCAGGCCTGCGAGGCCGCCATCGCGGGCCGCTGGAACGTCGACCGGTACGCGATGCTCATCACCGCGGCGGGGATCGATTGGCGCCGTGCGGTGCTGATCCGCGCCGCGTGCCGATTCCTCCGCCAGACGGGGCTCGGATTCTCCGAGGACTACATCATCGAATCCCTCGTCGCCGCACCCGATTTCGTGAACGCGCTGCTGGCCCTGTTCGATGCCCGGTTCAACCCGGACACCGACGCCGACATCGAGCAGGCGGATCGCGATGTCGCCGGTCTGGTGGAAGCCGCCACCTCACTCGACGACGACCGGATCCGCCGAGCGCTGCACGCCTTCGTCACTGCGACGCTGCGCACCAACTGGTTCCAGGTCGGCGCCGATGGCCAGCCCAAGGATTACGTGTCGTTCAAGATCGACTCGTCGCGGCTGTCGATCACCGGACCCGTCGTGCCCTACCGCGAGATCTTCGTGCACTCCGACACCGTGGAAGGCGTGCACCTGCGCAGCGGTGCCATCGCCCGCGGCGGGCTGCGCTGGTCCAACCGCGCCGAGGACTTCCGCACCGAGGTACTGGGGCTGATGAAGACGCAGGCCGTGAAGAACGCCCCGATCGTGCCGACCGGTGCCAAGGGCGCCTTCGTCTTGCGGTCGACTGCGGCCGATCCCACTTCCGTTGATCCTGCAGCGGGCTACCGCACCTTCATCCGCGGCCTGCTCGATGTCACCGACAACATCGTCGACGGCACCGTCCGTCACCCCGACCGCACGGTGTGCCCCGACGGCGATGACGCCTACCTCGTGGTGGCCGCCGACAAGGGCACGGCCACCTTCTCCGACCTCGCCAATTCGATTGCCGCCGAATACGACTTCTGGCTGGGCGACGCCTTCGCGTCGGGCGGATCGGCCGGATACGACCACAAGGCCATGGGCATCACCGCCCGCGGCGCGTGGCTGTCGGTGCGGCGGCACTTCGCCGAAGCCGGCCATGACATCGATGTCGAACCGTTCACGGTCGCCGGCATCGGCGACATGTCGGGCGACGTATTCGGCAACGGAATGCTGTTGTCCCGCAACATCAAACTGGTCGCGGCATTCGACCACCGGCACATCTTCCTCGACCCGAATCCGGACCCCGAGACCTCGTACGTCGAGCGCGAGTGTCTCTTCCGGCTCCCCCGGTCCAGCTGGCAGGACTACGACCCGGCACTGATCTCCGCCGGCGGTGGCGTGTGGCCGCGCACCGCAAAGTCGATACGGCTGTCGGAGCAGGCCAGGACAAGCCTCGGCTTCCACGCCTCCGAATGCACCCCCGACGAGCTGATCAGCGCGGTGCTGCGGGCACCGGTCGATCTGCTGTGGAACGGCGGCGTCGGCACCTACGTCCGCGCCGACGACGAGACCGATGCCGACGCCCAGGACAAGGCGAACGACCGGGTCCGCGTCACCGCATCGCAGTTGCGCTGCAAGGTGATCGGCGAGGGCGGCAACCTCGGCCTGACGCAGCAGGCCCGCATCGCGTTCGCGCTGAAGGGCGGCCGAGTCAACGCCGACTTCATCGACAACGCCGCCGGGGTCGCCACCTCCGACCTCGAGGTCAACCTCAAGATCGCGCTGGACTCCGGCAATATGGCCACCGCACAACGCAATACACTGCTCGCCGACGCCACCGACGACGTCGCCGCGCGGGTGCTGGCCGACAACGCCGACCAGATTCTCGCAATCAGCATGGCGGCCGCGGAGGCCGGCACGCTGTTGGAGCGGCACGTCCGGCTGATCGGCAACCTGCAGGACGTGGCCGGTGTCGACCCCGATGTCGAAGGACTGCCGTCGAAGCAGGAACTGGACCGCCGCCGTCTCGTCGGACTCGGGCTCACCCGTCCCGAAATCGCCGTGCTGCTGGCACAATCCAAGAATCTGGTGTCGCAGGAGCTGTTGGCCTCCGACGTGCCGGATCACGAGATGTTCGTCGACCGCCTGACGCAGTACTTCCCGGCCGGCATCGCCGAGCACGCCCGGGCCGAGATCGCGAAGCACCCGCTGCGCCGCGAGATCATCGCCACGTCGGTCGCCGGCGAGCTGATCAACCGGGTCGGTCCCGGCACCATCTACCGCATGCAGGAACGGCTGTCGGTGAGTACGGCCGATGTCGCGATGGCGTATGCGACGGTGCGCGACATCCTCGATCTCGACACCCTGTGGTCCGAGGTGCTGACCGGTAAGACCGATGAGAGCGGGCGCATTCAGGAGCTGCTGGAGATCCGGGAGCTGCTCGAACACCTGACGTCGTGGGTGGTGCGCAACGGCGCGGGCAACCGCGACCGGGTGAGCGCGGCGGTCAGCCGATTGATGGCCGTCAGCTCTTCTTGAGCTCTTCGGCGAACATCACGATGATGCCGCTGGGGCCACGAACGTACGTCAGCTTGTAGATGTCCTCGTAGGTCGCCACGCCACGGAGTGGATGACACCCGTGGCGGGCGGCGATCTCGAGGGCCGCGTCGATGTCGTCTACCGAGAATGCGACGCGGTGCATCCCAATGTCGTTGGGGCGGGTGGGTTCCGACTCGTTCGCCTCGGGATGGATGTACTCGAACAGCTCGATGCGGCCGTGACCGTCGGGCGTCTCGAGCATCGCGATATTGGCGTGGTTGCCGTCGAGACCCACGGCGGTCTCGGTCCATTCGCCGCTGACCGTGGCACGGCCCACCACCGTGAGCCCGAGGTCGGTGAAGAACGCGATGGTCGCGTCGAGATCGCGCACGGCGATGCCGACGTTCTCGAGTTTGATGGCCATATCCCGGATGCTACCCAGCAGGGCACTGACCAAACCCGGGACCGTCGGTCGCCGTGACACCGCCGCTAGCTGTACAGCTTGGCGACGATCGCGCCGAACTCGTCGTCTTCGAGTACCGGGGTGGCTTCGATCTGGAGATACTCCTGCCATTCGGAGATGAGCTCGAACACCGGCTTGGCGTCAGCAGCCTCGATCACCG
The DNA here is from genome assembly GCF_018326285.1 of Mycolicibacterium sp. TY81. Classification (NCBI taxonomy): domain Bacteria; kingdom Bacillati; phylum Actinomycetota; class Actinomycetes; order Mycobacteriales; family Mycobacteriaceae; genus Mycobacterium; species Mycolicibacterium sp. TY81. Next base: position 1,370,216 of record NZ_AP023362.1, on the reverse strand, counting down.
AGCAGCCGCTGCCGTTGAGGCCGAACCACCTGCCGAGTTGGGTCGCTCCGTCGGGCGGTTTCGCACCCGTCTGCAGGAAGTGTTCGGCCGTCGCCCGCATCCGAGCCGGATCGATGGCATGCCATTGCACCAGATATTTCATGAGAAGCCGCCTTTGAAGTCAGTTGTCGGGCACTGCGGGTCGCGGCCGAGGAGCCGTCGCGACCTCCCGAACATCAGCGGCGTCCATGGGGCGATGACTTCAATAAAGCACCACCCGGGCAGCTGGGGCATCAGCCAAATGGCTGAGATCAGATCACTGCGCCGACGGCTGGTGCTGCGTGATGCAGTGGATGCCACCGCCGCGCTCGAACAGCGGCCGGGCGTCGACGCTGACCACGCGCCGGCCGGGGTACTGCTCGGCCAGGATCGCGGCCGCGTCGGCGTCGCGCGGATCACCGAACGCACATGCGATGACGCCGCAGTTGACCACCAGGTGGTTGATGTAGCTGTAGTCGACGTAGCCCTCGGCGTCGGTCAGCAGATCCGGCGCCGGGAGTTCGACGATGTCCCACGGCCGGCCCGCGGCGTCGCAGGTGTCGGCGAGCGCTTCGCGAATCTCCTTGCACACCAGGTGGTCCGGATGTGCATCGGAGCGCTGCGCGTGCAGCAACAGGCGCCCCGGCGACGTGATGGCCGCGACGATGTCGACGTGTCCACGGGTGCCGAAGCGCTCCGAGTCGCGGGTCAGGCCCCGCGGCAACCAGACGGCATGGGTGGCGCCGATGGTGCGGGCCAGTTCGGCCTCGATGTCGGCCTTGGTGGCGCCGGGATTGCGGCCGGGGTCGAGTTGGACGGTCTCGGTGACCAGCACCGTGCCCTGCCCGTCGACCTGGATGCCGCCGCCTTCATTGACCAGGTTCGAGCTGACCACCGGAACGCCGGCCCAACCGGCCACGGCGGCACCGATTTTCGCGTCATGATCCCAGCGCGCCCAGTCCTGGCCACCCCAGCCGTTGAACACCCAGTCCACCGCGGCCACCGAACCGTCGCCGGCATGCACGAAGGTGGGTCCGATATCGCGCATCCAGGCGTCGTTCAGCGGTGCCTCGACGATGTCGACGTCGGCCGACAGATACCGCCGCGCGGCGGCCATCTCTGCCGGGTCCACCACGACGGTCACCGGCTCGAATTCCAGTACCGCATGGGCGACGGCGGCCCACGTCGAGCGGGCCTCGTGGTGCTCGGTCTCGTCGTCCCCCAACGAATAACCGGCCGAGGGGAACGCCATCCACACCCGGTCCTGCGGCGCGCTCTCCGCAGGCATCACATAGTCGGTCATTTCACCACCGCGGTGGCTTCGTGGCCGGCGCCGTACGGGCGCTGGGCGTCGACGGGTGCGGTCAGCGCACCGTAGCTCTCCGGACGCCGGGTCAGCAGGAACGGGAACAGCTCGAGCCAGTCGCGGCGCTGGTCGAGGTCCAGGTCGGCAACCAACACCGCCTCTTCGTCGCGCGGGGCCTGCACCAGCACCCGGCCGTACGGGTCGGAGATGAACGACGAGCCGTAGAAGGTCACGGTGCCCTCGTCGCCAATCCGGTTGGGTACCACCATGAACAGGCCACTGTTGATGCCGTTGGCGACGATGACCTGCTGCCACAGCGGCTGGGTGTCGAAGGCGGGAAAGACCGGCTCGGAGCCGATGGCCGTCGGGTAGACGACGATCTCGGCACCGCCGAGCGAGTAGTTGCGGGCCACCTCGGGGAACCATTCGTCCCAGCACGTCGGCATGCCCAGCTTGGCGCCGAGCCCCTCCGGCTCGTAGACCGGGTACGGGTTGCCCTCGGCAGGGCCCGCCCGGAAATAGGTGTCCTCGTAGTAGCCCGCCGAGATGGGGATGTGCATCTTGCGGGTGCGGCCGGCCAGCTCGCCCGACGGGGACACCAGGATCGCCGTGTTGAAGCCCAAACCGTCTGCCGCCGGCGACTTTTCGTAGAGCGACGCGTGCACGAAGATCCCGTTGGCACGGGCGGCCTCGGCGGCGAGTGCGAACGTCGGGCCGTCGAGCAGGTCTTCTGCGGTGTCACCCGGGTTCGGACCGGCCGGGGTGTCGGCGGGGTACCGCAGCAGGGTGATCTCCGGCAGACACACCAGCGCGGCACCCTCTCCCGCGGCGCGGTCGATGCCGTCGCGCAGCACCTTGGCGAGTTCGTCGGCGTCGGGACGCCAGCGGTGCTGCACCAGACCGACCCGCACCGGCGGGCGCGTCGACTCGGTGCTGCGGGACAGCGACTCGGGTGCGGTGGCGGTCAGGGTGATCATCAGCTCGACTCCTAAAACGAATTAGATTCGTTTTATTCTGGCCCCACTTACCCCCGCTTGTAAAGAGGTAGTAGACATATGCCATGGGCCGCCCCTCCAAACCGCTGCTTTCCACGGATCGCATCGCCGGCGCAGCAATGGATTTGGTCAACAAGACCGGCGGCTTCACCGTGCCGGAACTGGCCCGGGCCCTCAAGGTCAGCCCGTCATCGCTGTACAACCACGTCGCAGGACGTGAACAGATCGTCGAGCTGCTGCGTGAACGGGCGATGTCCGGGGTCGCACTGCCCGCCGACGACCCGCAGCGCCCGTGGACCGACGTCGTCGCCGACATCATGCGGTCCTACCGCCAGAGCTACGCCCGCTACCCGCGGCTCATCCCCCTGCTGACGTCGCACGCGGTGAACAGCGACCACGCCCTCACCATGTACAACGTGCTGGCTGTGGCGTTCGACCGGGCCGGGTTCGATCCCGCGGACACGCTACGGGCCATCACCCTGATCGACTCGTTCGTGCTGGGCTCGGCACTCGACGTGGCCGCGCCCGACGAACCCTGGCAGGCCGGTGCCGATGTCGGTCCGGAGTTCGCGGCCGCACTGGCCACCGGCAGCACCAAACCCGAACGCGCCGACGATGCCTTCGAATTCGGCATCACGGTGCTACTGCGCGGACTGGCGGCGGTCCCCTCGGCCGAGTGACTACTCGGCGGCGTCGCCCTCGGGCTTGCCCTCGCCCTCGGCGGCCTTGTCGCCGTCCTTGGCCTCCACCTCAACCTTCGGCAGAACCGCGTCCAGCGCCGCCCCGGTGATCCGGCGGAACGCGCGGCGCGGCTTCTTGGCATCGAGGATCGCCACCTCGAGCGTCGCGGCCCCCAACACGCGGTCGCCGGCCCCGGCGTGCAGCGCGTCGACGGCGATCTTCACCGCGTCGGCCAGGCTCGCGTTCTCCTGGTAGGAGTCGTTGAGTGCGGCAATGATCGGCTCGGTGGTACCACCCATGACGACGAAATGCGGCTCGTCGGCGATGGACCCGTCGTACGTGATCCGGTACAGCTCAGGGGCTTTCGTCTCGCCGTAGTGCGCCACCTCGGCGACGCACAGTTCGACCTCGTAGGGCTTGGCCTGCTCGGTGAAGATGGTGCCGAGGGTCTGGGCGTACACGTTGGCCAACTGGCGGCCGGTGACGTCGCGCCGGTCGTAGGCGTAGCCCCGGGTGTCGGCGAACTGGATGCCGCCACGACGCAGGTTGTCGAACTCGTTGAACCGGCCGACCGCGGCGAAACCGACGCGGTCATACAGCTCGCTGACCTTCTGCAGTGACCGCGACGGGTTCTCCGCCACGAACAGCACGCCCCCGTCGTAGGCCAGCACGACAACGCTGCGACCCCGCGAAATACCTTTGCGCGCAAGCTCGGACCGTTCCCGCATCGCCTGTTCGGGCGAGATGAAATACGGAAAGCTCATCAGGCATTACCTCTCGCGCGCGTCCGGTTGGCGATGACTTCCCGGGCCAGCGCGGCGATGCGCTCCTCGGTGACCTCTTCGGCGCCCTCGGCACCGATCAGTACCGCGGTCGGATAGATGCCACGCGTCAGATCCGGTCCGCCGGTGGCCGAATCGTCGTCGGCCGCGTCGTACAGCGACTCGATGGCGACCTTCAGCGCCGAATCGGCGTCGGTCACATGCGAATACAGCTTCTTGATCGATGACTTGGCGAACAGCGAACCCGAGCCCACCGACTGGTAGCCCTCTTCCTCGATGTTCCAGCCACCCGCGGCGTCGAACGAGACGATGCGACCGGCATTGCCCGGGTCGGAGTCGTCCAGGTCGTAGCCCACCAGCAGCGGCAGCGCGACGAAGCCCTGCAGGGCCGCACCGAGATTGCCGCGCACCATGATGGCGAGCCGGTTGACCTTGCCGCGGAACGTCAGCGGCACGCCCTCGAGCTTCTCGTAATGCTCGAGTTCGACGGCGTACAGCCGTGCGAACTCCACGGCGATGGCCGCGGTGCCGGCGATACCGGTCGCGGTGTAATCGTCGGCGATGTGCACCTTCTGCACGTCGCGGCTGGCGATCATGTTGCCCTGGGTGGCGCGGCGGTCACCCGCGATCAGCACGCCACCGGGGAACTTGATCGCGACGATCGTCGTGCCGTGGGGCAAGTCGGCACCGCTGGTCACAGAATCACCCACCACCGGCAGCAGGTGGGGCGCCTGCCGGCTGAGGAAGTCCGAAAACGAGGACAGGTTCAGGTGGGGTGAGTTGACATCCAGTCGATCAGAGAAAGGCCCGAACGCTGCCGTCACTGGCCGCCCTTTTGGACGTACGCGCGCACGAAGTCCTCAGCGTTCTCTTCCAGCACGTCGTCGATCTCGTCGAGCAGGTCGTCGGTGTCCTCAGCGAGCTTCTCGCGACGTTCCTGACCTGCTGCGGACGGGCCGGAGAGGTCGTCGTCCTCGCCGCCGCCACCGCCGCGCTTGGTCTGTTCCTGAGCCATCGCCGCCTCCTGATTGCTCGATTCTCTGACTTCACACTACCGGTCCGCGCCCGGGTTCCCCGGGAACACAACCAGTTACGTCGTGAGCTGCTCCACCAACTCGACCGCACTGTCCACCGAATCGAGCAACGCACCGACGTGAGCCTTGCTTCCACGCAGCGGTTCCAGCGTCGGAATCCGCACCAGCGACTCGCCGCCGAGATCGAAAATCACCGAGTCCCAGCTGGCCGCGGCGATGTCCGCGCCGAACCGGCGCAGGCACTCACCACGGAAGTAGGCGCGGGTATCGGTGGGCGGATTCTCCACCGCGTCGAGCACCTGCTGCTCGGTGACCAGCCGCTTCATCGAGCCGCGCGCCACCAGGCGGTTGTACAGACCCTTGTCCAGCCGCACATCGGAGTACTGCAGGTCCACCAGGTGCAGGCGCGGCGCGTTCCAACTCAGGTTCTCCCGCTGCCGGAAGCCCTCCAGCAGGCGCAGCTTGGCCGGCCAGTCCAGCAGGTCGGCGCATTCCATCGGATCGCGTTCCAGCAGGTCCAGGACGTGGGCCCAGGTCTCGAGAACATGGTCCGCGCGCGGGTCGGGATCGCGGCGCTCCTGCAGCTTGGCCACTCGGTCCAGGTAGATACGTTGCAGCGCAAGGCCGGTGAGCTCGCGGCCGTCGGCCAGGGCCACGGTCGCGCGCAGCGACGGGTCCCGGCTGATGACGTGCACCGCGTGCACCGGCCGGGCCAGCGCCAGATCGGACAGGTCGAGGCCCTCGGCCGGGCCGAACTCGATGAGGTCGAGCACCAGCGACGTGGTGCCCACCTTGAGGTACGTCGACGTCTCGGCCAGGTTGGCGTCACCGATGATGACGTGCAGCCGGCGGTACTTGTCGGCGTCGGCGTGCGGCTCGTCGCGCGTGTTGATGATGCCGCGCTTGAGCGTGGTCTCGAGGCCGACCTCGACCTCGATGTAGTCGGCGCGCTGCGTCAGCTGGAAGCCCGGCTCATCCCCCGACTGCCCGATGCCGACGCGGCCGGACCCCGTCACGACCTGACGGGACACGAAGAACGGCGTCAGACCCGCGATCACCGAGTTGAACGGCGTCTGCCGGCTCATCAGGTAGTTCTCGTGCGTGCCGTACGACGCGCCCTTGCCGTCGACGTTGTTCTTGTACAGCTGCAGCCGGGCCGCGCCCGGGACGCTGGCCACATACCGGGCCGCGGCCTCCATGACGCGTTCGCCGGCCTTGTCCCAGATGACCGCGTCCATCGGGTCGGTGACCTCGGGAGCGGAGTACTCCGGGTGAGCGTGGTCGACGTACAGCCGGGCGCCGTTGGTGAGGATCATGTTGGCCGCGCCGATCTCGTCGGCGTCGACGATCGGGGCCGGGCCCGTGGAGCGGCTCAGATCGAAGCCACGCGCGTCGCGCAGCGGAGACTCGACCTCGTAGTCCCACCGCGTGCGCTTGGCCCGCTGGATGCCGCTGGCCGCCGCGTACGCCAGCACCGCCTGGGTGGACGTGAGGATCGGGTTCGCGGTCGGATCAGACGGCGAGGAAATGCCGTATTCGACCTCTGTTCCGATGATCCGTTGCATGCCGCCAAGACTAGACGGCTGTTGATACGCGACGATTAGCCGCATGACCACATCTGGGCGAGTGGAGCGACGGGGCGAGCCGTCCCGGAGCGACCGAGTCGCCGCCGAGACCTGGTTTCTGCGCCGCGGCCTGCCCGCCGTGCTGCGTCCGGGCGCGCTGGTGCGACGGCTGTGGCAACGCTCGGCACCGGCGCTGGCCGGGTTCGCGGTGTTCATGGCCAACTCGATCCTCGTCACTGCCGTCACCGGCAAGCACACCATCAACATCGAGGGCCAGCCCACGCGGACCGAATGGTTCATCCTCGCCCTGCTCCTGCTGGTGGCCCCGCTGGCCGCACTGGCGGGCTGGCTGGTGTCGCGCATCACGTCGTGGCGCGACCGGGCCACCGCGGCCGCGGTGTCGGTGGCGATATGCCTGGCCGGCGCGGTGTTCGGCGGCCCCGGCGCCTACGTCAGCACCAACGTGATCTACGTCGGCGTGGTCATCGCCGTCATCCTGGCCTGCACCGCAACCGGCATCGGCTCGATCCTGGGGTGGGCCCTGGACACCACGGCGCACAACCTGAGCCTCGTCGGGAGCCTCTTCGTGCGGGCCCTGCCGATCATGCTGTTGACGGTGCTGGTGTTCTTCAACACCTACGTCTGGCTGATGGCGGCCAACGTCAGCCGGGCCCGGCTGTGGTCCGCGCTGGGCTTCCTGGCGCTGATCGCCGTGGCATTCGTCATCGCCACCACCATCGACCGGGTCCGGCCGATCTTGACGGCCACGACGCCCGACACACCGGATGCCCAGCGCGAAACCCTGGCCGGCACCCCCTTCGAGCAGCTACCCGCGTCCGACCACCGAATCCCGTTGTCCCGCATCGAACGTGTCAACGTGGTGTTCGTCCTGGCCATGTCGCAGGTGTTGCAGCTGCTGATCGTCGCGCTGGTGACGGCATTCATCTTCCTGGTGCTCGGCCTGATCCTGATCAGCCCGAAGCTGCTGGCGGAATGGACGCGCAACAACGGCTCGCCCGAGGGCACCATCTTCGGCATGACGCTGCCCATTCCGGAGTCGCTGATCCAGACGACGCTCTTCCTGGGCGCCCTGACCTTCATGTACATCACCGCGCGCACCACGACCGACGCCGAGTACCGCGCCGAGTTCGTCGACCCACAGGTCGACAGCCTGCGGCGCCGGCTCGACGCGCGGGACCGCTACCTCGCCGACCGCGCGCGCTGAGCCGCGACCGCCCGGCAGACGCAAAACCGCCCCTTCTCCGCGGAGAAGGGGCGGTTTTGCGTGCGGGTCTACAGGTACTGACCCAGGTTGCTCTCGGTGTCGATGGCCCGGCTCGCGGACGAGCTCTTGCCGGTGACCAGCGTGCGGATGTAGACGATCCGCTCGCCCTTCTTGCCCGAAATCCGTGCCCAGTCATCGGGATTGGTGGTGTTGGGCAGGTCTTCGTTCTCGGCGAACTCGTCGACGATGGAGTCCAGCAGATGCTGCACCCGCAGACCGCGCTGCCCGGTTTCCAGCACCGACTTGATCGCGTACTTCTTGGCCCGGTCCACGACGTTCTGGATCATGGCGCCGGAGTTGAAGTCCTTGAAGTACATGACCTCCTTGTCGCCGTTGGCGTAGGTGACCTCGAGGAAGCGGTTGTCGTCGATCTCGGCGTACATCCGGTCCACGATCTTCTCGATCATGGCCTTGATGGTCAGCGCCCGGTCGCCGTTGAACTCGGCCAGGTCGTCGGCGTGCACCGGCAGTTCCTCGGTGAGGTACTTGCTGAAGATGTCCTGCGCCGCTTCGGCATCCGGCCGCTCGATCTTGATCTTCACGTCCAGGCGGCCGGGCCGCAGGATGGCCGGGTCGATCATGTCCTCGCGGTTGGAGGCGCCGATGACGATGACGTTCTCCAGCCCCTCGACACCGTCGATCTCACTGAGAAGCTGTGGCACCACAGTGGTTTCGACGTCGGAGCTGACGCCCGTGCCACGGGTGCGGAAGATCGAGTCCATCTCGTCGAAGAACACGATCACCGGGGTGCCCTCGGAGGCCTTCTCGCGCGCCCGCTGGAAGATCAGGCGGATGTGCCGCTCGGTCTCGCCGACGAACTTGTTGAGCAGCTCGGGACCCTTGATGTTCAAGAAGTAGCTCTTGGCTTCCCGCGCGTCGTCGCCACGCAGCTCGGCCATCTTCTTGGCCAGCGAGTTGGCGACGGCCTTCGCGATGAGCGTCTTGCCGCAACCCGGAGGGCCGTACAGCAGCACGCCCTTCGGCGGCCGCAGCGCGTACTCCCGGTACAGGTCCTTGTGCAGGAACGGCAGCTCGACGGCGTCGCGGATCAGCTCGATCTGCCGCGTCAGGCCACCGATGTCGCTGTAGGCCACGTCCGGCACCTCTTCGAGGACCAGATCCTCGACCTCGGCCTTGGGGATGCGCTCGAAGGCGTACCCGGCCTTGCTGTCGACCAGCAGCGAGTCGCCCGGCCGGAGTTTGCGCGAGCGCTCGTCCGCCAGTTCGTCGACGCCCTCGAGCACCTCGGCGACCTCGGGGTCCAGGTATTCGAGCGCGACCAGCGGCTCGGCGAGCCAGACGATGCGCTCCTCGTCGGCATGGCCGACGACGAGGGCACGCTTCCCGTCGTTCAGGATTTCGCGCAGGGTGCTGATCTCGCCGACCGCCTCGAACGAGCCGGCCTCGACCACCGTCAGTGCCTCGTTGAGGCGGACGGTCTGGCCCTGCTTGAGTTCGGACACCTCGATGTTCGGCGACACCGACAGCCGCATCTTGCGACCGGAGGTGAAGACGTCGACGGTGTCGTCGTCGTGAGTGAGCAGCAAGACGCCGTATCCGCTGGGCGGCTGCCCCAGCCGATCGACTTCCTCACGAAGCGCCAGCAACTGCTGCCGCGCCTCTTTGAGGGTGTCCATCAACTTGCCGTTGCGGGTCGTCAGCGAATCGATACGGGCTTCGAGCTGCTGCACGTCACGCGGTCCGCGATGCGTCGCGGCCGCGTTCGTGAGCTGCTCTCGCAGCGCCGCCGTCTCGCTACGAAGCCGCGCCAGCTCGGCGGCATCGGTACTGGACATGGGGTTCTGACGAGGTATGCCCGGGTTGCCGAAGGCGTCCGGGCGATCCATTTCAGACATCTTGCGCTCCTTTCCCACACCGGAAGTTGGTGCGGCGGATACCTCAACGCTACCGGCGATCTGCCATTCATGGGCGTCGAAGGAATTGCGACACACGGGTGTCCCTCTCACCGCGCTGTTAATCTCATACCCGAGTCGGGCTCATCGAAAGGACCGCAGTGATCGTCAAATCCCTCGTCACCGGCATCGCAGCCACCGCCCTCGTCGGTGCCGCAGCCGTCGGTACGACCGTGGCTGCGCCGTCGGCCATCCCGACCACTGGAACGTCGACCGCGGTCGCGCCGGTCGTCCGCCAGGTGCCGCTGCCCCAGGCGCCCGCGCCGGGCCTGCAGGCGTCGCTGGTGTCGACGCTCACCGGGCTGACGGCCGCCGGGAGCTTCGCCGGGTCCAAGGGCAGCTACATCCAGGGTGGCGTCGGGCGGCTCGAGGCGATCACCGCCGACCGGGCCTACAGCAACGCCGTGAAGCAGGGCGTGTTCCCCCTGAGCTTCGCCGTTGCCGACATCGATGACCTCGGAGACGGCACCGCAACGGCCAACGTCACCGCCACCGCCGCCACCGGTGCCACCGCATCGCAGCCGCTGACCTTCGTCGCCGGCCCCAGCCCCACCGGCTGGCAACTGTCCAAGGGGTCGGCCATGGCCCTGCTGTCCTCGGTGAAGTAGGCGCCAGGACCAGCCCGGTGAATCCGACCCGAGGAACCCTGATCGCCGTCGTCGTGGCGGCGATCGGGTTGGCCGGGTGCAGTGAACACGTCGAGCCGCCGGCCGACCCGATGCCCCGTTCACTGCTGACCACCGACGCCAAGGCGCCCGAGGCAGCGCCGCTGCCGCCGCCGGACGCGATCACCGCGGTGCTGTACAAGATCGCCGACCCCGCGGTGCCCTCGGCACAAAAGATCGGGCTGATCCAATACGGCACCGCCGAGGATCAGGCCGGGCTGGACAACTTCACCAGGGCGCTGCGCGACAACGGCTTCAATCCGATGAACGTGACGGCGACGGACCTGCTGTGGTCGGCCGGGCAGCCGGGCGACATCATCGCCACGATCACCATCAGCTCGGTCGCCGCACCGGACAACAAGTTCACGTTCCCCATGGAGTTCAGTCCCATCCGGGACGCCTGGCAGCTGAACCGGCAAACCGCCAATCTGCTGCTCAAGCTGGGGCAGCCGGGCGGGCCGGGCGCTCCGGCCGCTCCGCCGACACCTGGCCGCTGAGCCGTTCATGTGGGTCGGGTGGCTGGAATTCGACCTGTTGCTGGGCAATGTGCACTCGCTGAAAGAGAAGCGCTCGGTGATCCGGCCGATCATCGCCGAACTGCAGCGCAAGTTCTACGTGTCCGCCGCCGAGAGCGGCAATCAGGATCTGCACCGGCGGGCGGCCATCGGGGTGTCGGTCGTCGCGGCTGACCGCCATCACGTCGTCGAGGTTCTCGATGCCGCCGAACGCCAGGTCGCGGGCCGCCCGGAGATCGAGCTGCTGTCCGTGCGGCGCGGCCTCGCCAACAGCGAGGACTAGATGTTGCGCTTGCGCCGCAGCGGCTGCGGCGTCACCGCACCCGGTGCGAGACGGCGCGCGCTGATCAGGAACGCGGTGTGGCCCCGCATCGAATGCTGCGGGCGCACCGCGAGGCCGACGACGTCCCAGCCGCGCTGCAGCGACTCCCACGACCGCGGTTCGGTCCAGCACTGCTGCTCACGCAGCGCCTCGACCGTCTTCGACAACTGCGTGACGGTCGCGACGTAGACGATCAGCACGCCGCCCGGGACCAGCGCCTTCGACACCGTCTCCAGCACCTCCCACGGCGCGAGCATGTCGAGCACGACGCGGTCGACCTCGCCACCGTCGTAGTCGTTGAGATCGGCGATGACGAGGTTCCAGTTCTCCGGCCGCTCGCCGAAGAAGGTCTCGACATTGCGCACTGCGTGCACCGCATGGTCGTCGCGCACCTCGTAGGACGTCACCGAACCGCCCGGGCCGACGGCCCGCAGCAGCGAACACGTCAGCGCACCCGAACCGGCGCCGGCCTCCAAAACCCTTGCCCCCGGGAAGATGTCGCCCTCGTGCACGATCTGCGCGGCGTCCTTCGGGTAGATGACCTGCGCACCGCGCGGCATCGAGAGGACGTAGTCGATCAGCAGCGGGCGCAGCACCAGGAAGGGGTCACCGTTGGTGGATTTCACGACGCTGCCCTCGGGCTGGTCGATCACCGAATCGTGGGCGATGATGCCGCGATGGGTGTGGAATTCCCCACCTGTCGCCAGCACCATCGTGTAGTGCCGGCCTTTGGCATCGGTCAGTTGGACGCGGTCGCCGACGGTGAAGGGTCCGGTGATTCTCACCGGGCCAGCCTGCCAGCCGACCCGTCCCGGCAGTCGGCCGGGGTTCGGCAACTTTGTCGTGGTCCCCACTTAAGCTGCTGGCATGAGTACCGCCATCGAGGAGCCGAAGGCGGATCGCGCATGACCGCCACCGTCCCCACCCGGCGGCCGGCGCTGTCGCCGTCGCGCGCCGGCGACTTCAAACAGTGCCCCCTGCTCTACCGGTTCCGGGCCATCGACCGGCTGCCGGAGCCACCGTCGACCGCGCAGTTGCGGGGCTCGCTGGTGCACGCCGCCTTGGAGCAGCTGTACGCACTGCCCGCCACCGACCGGGTGCCGGAGACCGCGCTGTCCCTGGTCACGCCGGCGTGGGACGCCGTGGTCGCGGAGAAGCCCGAGCTGGCCGAGGAGATCGCACCCGAACTGCGGGAGACGCTGCTCAAAGAGGCGCGGGCCCTGCTGTCGGGGTACTACCGGCTCGAGGATCCGACGCGCTTCGACCCGCAGAGCTGTGAACAACGCGTCGAGGTCGAGCTGTCCGACGGCACCCTGCTGCGCGGCTTCGTCGACCGGATCGACGTCGCGCCGACCGGTGAGCTGCGGGTCGTCGACTACAAGACCGGGAAGGCCCCGCCGGAAGCGCGCGCACTGGCCGAGTTCAAGGCCATGTTCCAGATGAAGTTCTACGCGGTGGCCCTGCTCCGGCTGCGCGGCGTGGTGCCGGCACGGCTGCGGCTGCTGTACCTCGCCGACGGCCAGGTCCTCGACTACAGCCCCGACCTGGCCGAGTTGGAGCGGTTCGAGAAGACCCTGATGGCCATCTGGCACGCCATCCAGAAGTCGGGCGAGACCGGCGACTTCCGGCCCAACCCGTCCAAGCTATGTTCCTGGTGCACGCACCAAGACCTGTGCCCCGCGTTCGGCGGCACTCCCCCGCCCTATCCGGGCTGGCCCGACGGTTTCGGAATCGCATGATCGACTGCTACTACCGTCGGCTCGACGCCGACGGTGATGTTCAACGCTTCGAATCGACCGAAGGCACCGGCAGCAACTGGGATTCGAGCATTCAGCACGGATCACCGCCCTTGGCGCTGCTGACCAAGTCGATCGAGGAGCTCGCCGCCGGTACCGGCATGCAGGTCGGCCGGCTGACTCTCGACATCCTCGGCGCCATTCCGGTTGCGCCGGTTGCGGTTCGGGCGTGGGTGTCGCGGCCCGGTTCGCGGATCTGCATGATGACCGCGGAGATGACGGCCGCGCAGCGCGACGGTTCCGAACGTGCGGTCGCGCGGATGTCGGCCTGGTTGTTGGCAACAACTGATACGAGAGACGCCGCCCTGGACCGCTACCCGCCGATGAAGCGGTTGCCCGACACCGGTTTCCGGCATCACTGGCAGGGCCGGCCCGGCTACCTGGAGACGGTCACCTGGGTTCCGCAGCCTGACGACGCGGGCGCGGCCGTCGTGTGGATGCAGCCGCTGGTCTCGTTGGTCGACGACGAGAAACCGACCGACCTGCAACGGCTGGCGATGGTCGTCGACTCCGCGAATGGCGTTGGCGCCGCGCTGGATCCGAACGAGTTCATGTTCATGAACACCGACACCACGGTGCACCTGCACCGCGCGCCCGTCGGCTCGGAGTTCTGCCTGCGGGCGCGTGGTTCGATCGGGCCCGACGGTCTCGGGTCGACCACCGCCGAGCTGTTCGACGAACAGGGCTTCATCGGGACGTCAGCGCAGACGCTGCTGGTGCAGCGACGCTGAGTCGGGATCACTTGCCGACGTCGACCGCCGACGTGGGCGCGTCGAAGAAAACGCGCAACGCCGCGAGGTCGCCGCTGATGTCCACGAGTGGCGCGACGTCATCGAGGGCGAGCAGGCCTGCCGCGAGCCCGAGCACAATCTGAGCCTCGGCCGTCAGCACGGCTTCGAGCTGGCGGCCATCGGGCCAGCCGACGTCGATGCCGGACTCGGTCGCACTCAGTTGGACGGTGACGCCGTCCACCACGATTCCCACCGTGGTCGGCCGATCGCCGGGCACACGCGTGGACAACAAGGCCGGCAGCGCCAGGAGCAGTCCGTCGGCGCGGAAGGAATCGCCCTCCGGGCCGCGGATCATCAGCGGCGTCGACCATCGGATCATGGCGTAGATCGGCTCCCGCAGCCGAGCACCCCAGTCGGTGAGGGCGTACGTGATCGCGTTGGCCTCCCCGGACAGGCGCCGTTCCACCACGCCGGCGGATTCGAGATCGCGGAGCCGGTCGGTCAATAGGTTCGTCGCGATCCCCGGCAGCCCCTCCCGCAGCTCACCGAAGCGTGCCGGCCCGATCAGGAGCTGGCGGACGACCAGCAGATTCCACCTGTCACCCACCACATCCAGCGCCCTGGCAAGACCGCAGTACTGGCCGTAGTCTCGACTCATCATCACCCACTTGCTAATTTAAAGTACAGTTCACTATATCAACCATCTCGAGGGACGGCGGCCATGACCATCGAACAACCAACTCGGCCTGCGCGCCGCAAGGCGGGCATCCTGGCCGCCGTCTACGTCGCCGTGCTGGCCATCAACCTCGACGTGACGATCGTCAACGTCGCCCTGCCCAGCATCGCGACCCAACTGCACGCCGACACCCGCGGCCTGCAATGGGTCGTCGACGGTTACACCCTGACCTTCGCGGCCCTCGTCTTGGCCGCAGGCGGCCTGTCTGACCGCTACGGCCGCCGCCCGGCGCTCCTCATCGGATTGCTCGGATTCGCCGTCACCAGCGGCATCGGCGCGGCGTCCACCAGCACCGAAGCCCTCGTCGCGGCGCGGTTCGGCACGGGCGTCTTCGCCGCGCTGATCTTCCCCACCACCCTGTCGATCATCACCAACACGTTCGACGACCGCCGCCAACGCGCGGCGGCACTCGGCGGTTGGGGCGCCGTGGTCGGCGTCGGCGTCGCCGCCGGACCGGTCACCGGAGGCCTTCTGCTCGAACACTTTTCGTGGAGCAGCGTCTTCTGGGCGCTCATCCCGCTGGCGCTGCTGGCCGCGGTTCTCGGGTTCTTCCTGGTGCCAGAATCGCGCGACCCGGGTGTGCCACCGCTCGACATCCGGGGCCTGATCACGTCGACCGCGCCCCTCGGGGTGCTCGTCTACACCATCATCGAAGCCCCCGCCCGCGGCTGGCACAGCCCCGCGACGCTGTCCGGATTTGTCGCTGCCGCGGCGCTGACCCCGGCCTTCGTGACGATCGAGCAGGCCGCAGAGCACCCCATGCTCGACGTCAGGCTCTTCACCGACCGCAGGTTCAGCGCCGCCAGTGCGTCGGTGGCCGTCACCTTCTTCGCACTGTCCGGCTTCATCTTCCTGATCACGCAGTACTTCCAGGTGCTGCGCGGATTCAGCCCGTTCTCGACCGGTGCCCGCATCCTGCCCGTCGCCGGGTCCATCGCCATCGGCTCCATCGCCGGCGGGCTGCTCGCACCGCGTATCGGTACTCGTGTCGTCGTGGTCAGCGGGCTGGCGTCCTTCGGCACCGCGATGGCCTGGATTGCCGGCACCATCGACACCGACACCCCCTACTGGGCCACCATCGTTGCGCAGATGGTGCTCATGGGCCTGGGCATCGGTCTGGTCTCCACTCCCGCAACAGAATCCATCATGCTGGTGCTGCCGCCGGCCCGCGCCGGTATCGGTTCGGCGGTCAACGACGCCACGCGCGAGCTGGGCGCCACACTCGGCGTGGCCATCGTCGGTTCGCTCTTCTCGTCGATCTTCAGCGCCCGTCTCGCCGACAGCGCCTTCGCGGCGACCGGGAGAGCCGAGGAGGCCGGCGACTCCGTGCCGACCGCGTTCGGGATCGCCACCGCACACCCCGAACTCCTTGCCGCCGTGCAACATTCATTCCTCAGCGGCATCACCGCGGCGTGCGCCGTCGTCGCGGCGCTGTGCTACGCCGCGGCTGCCGCCGGCGTCTTTGCGCTACCCGGACGACGGTTTCAGCCTCCGGTCGTCGCGCCGAGCGCGTCACACCAACCGGGGCCGACCACACCGGTGGCCCAGCAAGCTTGACTCCTGGCGTTCGTGCGCCGGCGCCGCCGTTTGTTGTGCGCTAGATGTACTCGGCCATGACGTTGGTAGCGGGCGTGTTGGCTTGATGTGGGGAGAACCTCCGGGTGAGGTGTGGCTTGTCGAAGGCCCATCACCAACCCGGAGGTTCTCGTGTCCCACCGTAATGCCCGTACGACGTTGCACGGCCGGCTGCTGATTGTGCAGCGGCATCAGCAGGGCTGGAAACAAGCCCATATCGCTTCAGCGATGGGCATTTCCCGCAAATGCGTCCACACCTGGATCAGCCGTTATGCCCTCGAGGGAGAGGCCGGACTTCACGACCGGTCCTCACGACCGCACCACAGTCCGACCAAGACCCCAGCGCGGGTGGAACGACAGGTGGTGGCGGCGCGCCGCCGGCATCGCCGGGGCCCGGACTGGCTGGGTGCCGAACTTGGGATCCCCGCGCGGACCGTCGGACGGATTCTTCATCGTCGGGGCGTACCTCATCTGCGCGACTGCGATCCGATGACCGGCGCGGTGATCAAGGCATCGAAGGCCACTGCGGTGCGCTACGAGCGCGACCATCCTGGCGAACTGGTCCACGTCGATGTCAAGAAGCTCGGCCGCATCCCCGACGGGGGCGGGTGGCGCGCTCACGGGCGCAGCGAAGAGGTCCGCGGCCGCGGCATCGGGTATGACTACGTGCACTCGATGGTCGATGACCACAGCCGGCTGGCGTACTCAGAGATCCATCCCGATGAGAAGGGATCAACATGTGCCGGGTTCATCGCTCGGGCGGCTGAATACTTTCAATCACAAGGGATTTCGAGTATCGAACGAGTCATCACTGACAACCATTTCAGCTATCGACGCTCGGCCGACGTCGCGGCGATCATCGACCAGCTGCATGCTAAACACCTCTTCATCAGGCCTCACTGCCCGTGGCAGAACGGCAAGGTGGAGCGCTACAACCGGACGCTGCAAGGCGAATGGTCCTATCGCCGGGTTTTCGCCTCCAACGCAGACCGCGCCCGAGCCCTTGCACCCTGGGTCGAGTTCTACAACACTCAACGCCGCCACAGCGCACTCGACGGACTACCACCCATCAGCCGACTGCGACCAACCTGATGGCCGAGTACAGCTAGATCACCGGCGGACGGCATTCGGTTTCGGGGCCGGCTCCCGACTACACCTGCAGAACGTGTCCGACATTGCCGACGGATATCAGAACTGGTGTATTCAGGGGAATCGTCGTGGTGAACTTCGTACCGGGTGAACGGTCGTGGTGGCGTCGTAGCCGTTGGTGGCGGGTACCGGTGGCTTTGATGGTCACCATCGTGCTTTCTCTTTGCGGGATACTCTGGTTGGCCGGCATCGATCGCCCACGTTCAGAGCAACACGCAGGTGCGCCGCGCGCGCAGCAATTCGCCGACAGTCCGGCAGCGGTCATGGCTGCCGAGTCACTGACAACCCCACTGACACAGCATGTTCCGTGCGCGGGCCAATCCTTCGGCCCGGACACGCTGGTCCTGATGGCCAATGGCACCAAGCGCCCCATCGCGGAACTCAAGGTCGGCGATCGGGTGTGGTCAGTCGACCCGGAAACCGGGCGCACCAGCGGTCAGCCCGTGGAGGCGGTCCTGGTCAACCACGACACCGACCTGCTCGACCTCACGATCACCAACGCCGCCGATGTCACTTCGGTGGTACACACAACCGCCAAGCATCCCTTCTACAGCACGGCCCGGGCGCAGACAGAGCCGTCCGAGGTCTCCGAGCTGGCCGCCACCACTGGCGGAGCCATTCGGCCGGGAGCCGAATGGGTTGACGCGAAAGACCTGCGTCCCGGTGATCGGTTGACCACCCCGTTCCGGGACAGCGTCGCGCAGGTCGCAGGTAGCACTTCGGTATTCGGCACGGCCGACATGTGGGATCTGACGGTCGCGAACACCCACGCCTTCTTCGTCGCGACCGTGACCGCGGCGGTTCTGGTCCACAACTGCCCCACGCAGTAGGCACGATGAATTCGGTTGCTGCCGTGGATATCAACTGATCCTGTAAGTACTGGGATCGGCGCGGCGTCATCGCGTCAGGGAGCCCGCCGTTGACCGGGGCGCATTCGGCAACCGATACGCTGGGGTTGATTCGGCATAGGGAGCGGCCCGTGGTCACGTTGGACCGCCTAGCCAATGTGCTGGGCAGCTATGGCGTGCGATTGCGGTTTTGTCCTGTCCCGCGGTCCACGGAGTTGCGCAGCGTGGTGCTGCATGAACTCATCGAGGACCGCGCCGTCGTCGGTGACGTGCTGCTGGGTATCGGCGCGCAATCAGTGCAGCAGGCGGTGCACTGGGCGGCGCAAGCCCGTGCCGTGGTCGTACTCGTCCGCGCCGAGGGCGATGACGACACCGCATTCGCCGGTGCGGCCGAAGGTGTAGCCGTGATGGTGGTCGACCCGGCGATGTCCTGGAGCGAGTTGGCCGCGGTCATCTTCGGGCTGGTCCTGGAGGGCCGTGAAACCGAATCCGGTCGCGGGCCAACGGATCTGTTCGCACTGGCCGACAGTTTGGCCGAGTCCGCGGGCGGGGCGGTCATCATCGAGGACCGGCTCTCGCGGGTCTTGGCGTACTCGCGGCGCCAGCGCGGCGCCGACCCGGCACGGGTGGCGACCATCGTCGAGCGACAGGCGCCGGAGGAGCTGCGGGCCTTCTTTGACGCTCGGGGTGTGTACGCGCATTTGGAGTCTTCTGACGAACCGTTGTTTGTCGGCCCGGACTCTGCTCACGGTGTGACCGGGCGCATGGTGGTGGCGGTGCGGTCGGGTCGTCAGCTCATGGGGTCGGTGTGGGTCGAGTGCGCGACACCGTTGGCCGGGGCTGCGCTCACTGCGTTGGCCGACGGGGCTCACACGGTGGCCCTGCACCTGTTGCGGTCACGTGCCAGCGCGGACCTCGAGCGGCAAGTGGAATCCGAACTGGTGATCCGGTTGCTGGAGGGCACTGCCGATGCCGCCACCGCCGCCAGCCGACTGGGCCTGCCGCACACCGTGTTGCGGGTGGTTGCGCTGCAGGCGTTCATCGGCGCGGAACGCGACGCGGCGCTGCTGTTGGCGTTCGAGCGAGCCACGACCGGCTTTGGTTGGTCACGGCCGGGCCGCAGTGCCCTGGCCGGCAACACCGTGTACACGCTGCTGCCCGGCGAACAATCAGAAGCTGCCAGGAAGTGGGTTTCCAGCCTGCAGGCGGCATTGCCCGAGCGGGTGATGCTGTTGGCCGGTATCAGTGGTGCCGCAGAGGTCGCTGATCTGGTCGCGGCGCGCCACGAGGCCGACGAGTGCCTGGCGCTACACGAGACGTCGCCGACCGGCGTCGCCCCTCCGGCCTACGACGAGTCGTGGGACGACATCCTGCTGCAACGGTTGCGCAGTGCGGCACGCTCAGGACGCTCCCCCGATCGCCGGCCGGTGGCCGAACTGCGCCGGCACGACCGCGACCACGCCACCGACTACCTGCCCACCCTGCGGGCCTGGCTCGAGGCCCAGGGCGACCCCACCGAAGCGGGCAACCGGCTGGGTGTGCACGAGAACACCGTGCGGTACCGGCTCCGCAAGATGGCCGAAATCACGAATCTGCCACTCGACGATGCCAAGAAGCGGCTGGCCATGATGATCGAACTCGCCGCCACCGACACCGACTGACCAGTCCGGGCTGTCGAAACACGACAAAGCGCGCCAGCCGGCGCTGTACGCCTCCGGCACCTCACGGCGCGTCGAAGCCGGTCGCGGAGATGCTCGCTGCCGGCGCCTACCCGATTCGCCGGGACACGGCCGCGCTCACGAGGGCGTTGTCGAATCTCGACAACCCGGCATCGGCCTCTTGTCGGATTTCAGCAAATGCCTTTCTCCTGGTGAAGCCACCATGGACGCAAGGACGAAAGTTCGGATGCGGAGGTTTGTGATGAGCGGCGGCGAGCGCATTGACGGCGGACCCCGGTCGGCGATCGTGGTCGGTGCGGGCATCGTCGGGCTGTCGACGGCGTGGTTCCTGCAAGAGCGCGGCCTCGATGTCACCGTGGTTGACCGCACCGGCGTGGCCGCCGGAGCATCGTGGGGCAACGCCGGCTGGATCGCACCGGCACTGACGGTGCCGCTGAACTCACCCGGTGTGCTGCGATATGGGCTGCGCGCCCTCGTCGATCCGGCCGCCCCGTTGCACATTCCCTTGACCGCCGACGCCGAGCTCGGGGCCTTCTTGATGCGCTTCGTCGCCAACTGCCGACCCGAGTCGTGGAACCGGGCGGTGCGCGCCAACGTGCCGCTCAACGAAGAAGCCATCGAAGCCTTCGACGTACTCGTCGCCAACGGCGTCGACGCACCGGTGACCGATGCCCCGATCACCGCCCTGTTCCGCAGCACCGAACAAGCCGAACGCATGATGCGCGAACTCAAGCATCTCGAAAGGGCCGGGCAGACAATATCTGTCACCGCTCTGGCCGGCGAGGCGCTACGCGAGCAAGTGCCGCTGGCATCGCAGGCGATCACCGCCGCCCTGAGCATCAACGGTCAACGCTTCGTCGATCCCGGCCGGTTCGTCCACGCGCTGAGTCAGGCGGTCGTGCGGCGCGGCGCGACGATGCGCACATTGGAGGTGCGCGACGTGTCCAGCTCGGGCAGCGGGGTCAGCGTCCACCCGCCAAATGACGAGCCGTTGACCGCCGACACCGCGGTGATCGCCACCGGCGCATGGCTATCCCGGCTCGCCGGCAGTCGGATACGCGTGCCCGTGCAGGCCGGTCGCGGCTACTCGTTCACGGTGCCCGTGGACCGTCCCATCCCCGGGCCCGTCTACCTGCCCGATGTGCGGGTTGCGTGCACGCCCTACCACGGCGCGCTGCGGGTGGCGGGAACCATGGAATTCCGCGCCCCGCACGATCCGGCGATACCGGCGCGGGTCGATGCCATCGTCACCTCCGCGGCTCCCTTGCTGCAGGGCGTGCGGTGGGCCGAACGCAGCGAGATGTGGGTGGGCCCGCGCCCCGTCACTCCCGACGGCCGCCCACTCATCGGGGAGGTGACGCGCGGCGTCTACGTTGCCGGCGGCCACGGCATGTGGGGACTGGCTCATGGACCGGTGACCGGCCGGCTACTGGCCGAACAGATCACCACCGGCAAGCAACCCCAAGCCCTGCGCGAATTCGACCCGCTGCGCCGAACGGGGCGCTAGATGTACTCGGCCATCAGGTTGGTCGCAGTCGGCTGATGGGTGGTAGTCCGTCGAGTGCGCTGTGGCGGCGTTGAGTGTTGTAGAACTCGACCCAGGGTGCAAGGGCTCGGGCGCGGTCTGCGTTGGAGGCGAAAACCCGGCGATAGGACCATTCGCCTTGCAGCGTCCGGTTGTAGCGCTCCACCTTGCCGTTCTGCCACGGGCAGTGAGGCCTGATGAAGAGGTGTTTAGCATGCAGCTGGTCGATGATCGCCGCGACGTCGGCCGAGCGTCGATAGCTGAAATGGTTGTCAGTGATGACTCGTTCGATACTCGAAATCCCTTGTGATTGAAAGTATTCAGCCGCCCGAGCGATGAACCCGGCACATGTTGATCCCTTCTCATCGGGATGGATCTCTGAGTACGCCAGCCGGCTGTGGTCATCGACCATCGAGTGCACGTAGTCATACCCGATGCCGCGGCCGCGGACCTCTTCGCTGCGCCCGTGAGCGCGCCACCCGCCCCCGTCGGGGATGCGGCCGAGCTTCTTGACATCGACGTGGACCAGTTCGCCAGGATGGTCGCGCTCGTAGCGCACCGCAGTGGCCTTCGATGCCTTGATCACCGCGCCGGTCATCGGATCGCAGTCGCGCAGATGAGGTACGCCCCGACGATGAAGAATCCGTCCGACGGTCCGCGCGGGGATCCCAAGTTCGGCACCCAGCCAGTCCGGGCCCCGGCGATGCCGGCGGCGCGCCGCCACCACCTGTCGTTCCACCCGCGCTGGGGTCTTGGTCGGACTGTGGTGCGGTCGTGAGGACCGGTCGTGAAGTCCGGCCTCTCCCTCGAGGGCATAACGGCTGATCCAGGTGTGGACGCATTTGCGGGAAATGCCCATCGCTGAAGCGATATGGGCTTGTTTCCAGCCCTGCTGATGCCGCTGCACAATCAGCAGCCGGCCGTGCAACGTCGGGTCTGCTGCACGAATAGGTGACATCTGAGTTGGCTTGCCCAGCATGGGCGGGCTGGAAGGATGTCCCCATGGCAAGGCCCTACCCCCGCGAGTTCCGCGACGACGTCGTCCGGGTCGCTCGCAACCGCGATGACGGTGTAACGATCGAGCAGATCGCCACCGATTTCGGAGTGCACCCGATGACGCTGCAGAAATGGCTCCGTCAGGCCGACATCGACGAAGGCACCAAGCCCGGCAAGAGCGCCAGCGAGTCCGGTGAGCTGCGCGAAGCCCGACGGCGGATCAAACTGCTAGAGCAAGAGAACGAGGTGCTGCGTCGGGCCGCAGCGTATTTATCGCAGGCCAATCTGCCGGGAAAAGGGTCTACCCGCTCGTGAAAGAGCTCGCCGCCGACGGGATCCCCGTCGCGGTGACGTGCCGGGTACTCAAGCTCTCCCGCCAACCGTATTACCGCTGGCTGGCCGACCCCATCACCGAGGCCGAACTCATCGAGGCCTACCGCGCCAATGCGCTGTTCGACGCGCACGCAGACGATCCGGAGTTCGGCTACCGCTACCTCGTGGAGGAGGCGCGCGATGCCGGGCGAGCCGATGGCCGAGCGCACCGCATGGCGGATCTGCTCGCAGAATCGACTGTGGAGCGTGTTTGGTAAGAAACGCGGCAAGAACGGCAAAGTCGGGCCGCCGGTGCACGACGATCTTGTCGAGCGTGACTTCACCGCTGAAGGGCCAAATCAGTTGTGGCTCAGTGACATCACTGAGCACCGCACCGGTGAGGGCAAGCTCTACCTCTGTGCGATTAAGGACGTGTTCTCCAACCGGATCGTCGGCTACAGCATCGACTCCCGAATGAAGTCACAACTGGCCATCCGGGCACTACACAGCGCGGTAGCCCGACGCGGAGATGTCGCGGGGTGCATTCTGCACTCGGATCGCGGATCTCAGTTCCGGTCAAGGAAATTCGTACACGCCTTGAATCAACACGAGATGGTCGGCTCTATGGGCCGTGTCGGAGCCGCCGGCGACAACGCCGCCATGGAGAGCTTCTTTAGCCTGCTGCAGAAGAACGTGCTCGACCGCCGCCGCTGGGACACCCGAGAACAACTCCGCATCGCGATCGTCACCTGGATCGAGCGCACCTACCACCGGCGCCGCCGCCAGTCCGGCCTCGGGCGGTTGACCCCGATCGAATTCGAAGCAATCATGACCACACCGGCCAGTCAGGCCGCGTGACCGAAACTGTCACCTGATCGTGCAGCAGACCCGTCGTACGGGCATTACGGTGGGACACGAGAACCTCCGGGTTGGTGATGGGCCTTCGACAAGCCACACCTCACCCGGAGGTTCTCCCCACATCAAGCCAACACGCCCGCTACCAACGTCATGGCCGAGTACAGCTAGACCCACCAATCACTGGTCCACACCGCCCGTGCAGCCCCACACCACGGGCGCTCCAGTCGTCAGGGGCGGCGCGTCCACCACCGGCCCGCCCCTGGCGACAACCTCGGCTTCGACGAAAGGACAGCACCGAAAATGACCAGCACTGAACGTCTTTGGATGACGCGTGAGGCCCATACGCGGCTGCAGGCCGAACTGACCGTGCTGCGTTCACGACCGGGTATCGAAGTTCGTGGCGACGTCATGGACACCGACGACAACCTCGTCGAGAATTACTTGGCGCGACAAGCGCGCATGCGTCAGATTCAAGATCTGCTGTCCAATGCCGTGGTCGGTGAAGACCCGCCCGACGACGGGATCGCTGAACCGGGAATGGTCCTGACCGTTCGCTACGACGACACCGGGGACATCGAGACGTTTCTGCTCGGTGTACGCGGTGCCGAGGACCCCGATGTCGATGTGTATTCCATGCAATCACCGCTGGGCAGCGCGGTCGCCGGCGCACATGTCGGCGAGCAACGCACCTACCCCATCCCCAGCGGGGCCAGCGTGCCCATCACGCTACTCAAGGCGGTCCCTTACGGAATGCATGCCCCGAACTCGACATCCGGCGACACCTAAAGAACTTGAAATGTCCTACCGCGCAACCGGTCTCGCGACGAATGGAAATGACATGGCCACCACGACACGAGTCTGGATCTCCCCACAAGCCTACGAACGGCTGCACCGCGAACTGGACACCCTGCGTTATCTTCACTCCGCCGGAACGGCCGACGAGAACATCGACGCGAACGCCGCAGCAGTGCGACGCGCGTGGGAGAAGCGGATTCAGCAGATTCATGACCTGCTGATCAATGCCGTCGTCGGCGAAGACCCACCCAACGACGGCATTGCCGAACCCGGGATGGTGGTCACCATCCGACACGACGCCACCGGGGACTTCGAGACGTTCCTACTCGGCGTACAGGGCGCCGAATACGCCGACATGCCCGTCCATTCCATCGAATCCCCGTTGGGCGCCGCCATTGCAGGCGCGTGCGCCGGGCAACGACGCACCTACCGACTGTCCAGCGGCATCCCGGTGACAGTCACGCTGGCCAAAGCCGTGCCCTACGGCCTCCACATCGCCGACCTGGACCAGTCCGCACCGCAGTGAGACCGCGTAACCGCACAACACTCTGAGCTGCGGAAATCACTCCGCTTGTATCGCTGAGTCTTATATGTACTTGCGTCTATATAGATAGCTGGGCATACTGACTTCATGGACGTCTTCGAAGCGGTCGCCGAACCGAACCGGCGCGCGCTGCTCGACGTACTCGCCGAGGGCGAACGCACCGCGGGCGAGCTGGTCGCCACGCTCCCGGGACTGACGCAACCGACGGTCTCCCGTCACCTCCGGGTGTTGCGGGAAGTCGGACTGGTCGAGGTCCGGCCCGATGCCCAACGACGCATCTACGCGCTGCGCGCCGACGGTCTGGTCGAGATGGACCAGTGGATCGACCGCTACCGCCGCTACTGGACCAACCATCTGGATGCCCTTGAGCGCCATCTGGATTCGACATTCGAGGAGGAACATGACAACCGATGAACTCGAGGGCGTCGTCACGGTCGACGGCGACCGCGCAACCCTGACATTCGAGCGGCGCCTGAAGCACCCCGTCGAGCGGGTGTGGGCCGCGATCACCGAGCCCGCGCATCGCGACATCTGGATGGGCAAGACCGTCATCGACGGACGAGAGGGCGGCTCGATCGAGACGGTCGCCTCGGGCCCGCCCGTGCCACCGGAAATGAAGCGCATGACGGGCCGCATCCTGGTCTGGGATCCGCCGCACGTGTTCGAGCATGAGTGGCACCAACAGATCGTCGAACCCGGCGTGGTCCGCTACGAACTCACCGCCGACGGCACCGGCACCCTGCTCCGGATGACCCATCGCGGCCTCGGAGTGCCCAACGCCAACGGATTCCGGCCTGGCACACAGGCTTTCCTCGACCGGCTGCAGGCGCTGCTCGACGGCACTCCCCTGCCCGGCTGGCTGGAGCGATACGCCGAGATCGCCGGGCACAGCCCGCTGGACGCCCCACCCGCAGGCCCCAAAACCCAGGAGTAATCGATGTCGGACAACACCTTTCACGACGCCCCGTCAGTGGTTGTGGCCTACCAGTCCGGGTTCGGGCACACCGCGTTCCTCACCGAGGCGGTCGCCGCCGGAGCCAAATCGGCCGGCGCGACCGTCACCATGATCCGGTTGGATGATCTCACCGAAGACGATTGGCAGACGCTGGACAGCGCGGACGCGATCATCTTCGGTACCGCCACCTACATGGGCAATGTATCGGCGGCATTCCAGACGTTCGCCGAGCAGACGGGCCGGCGCTGCCAGCAGGGCACGTGGCGCGACAAGGTCGCCGCCGGGTTCACCAACTCCGGGAGCAAGAGCGGTGACAAGCTCAATTCGCTTGTCTCGCTGGCGGTGTTCGCCGCCCAGCATCACATGCACTGGGTGAACCTCGGCCTGGGTCCGGGCTGGAATCACTCCACCGCAAGCGCGGACGAGCTGAACAGGCTGGGCTTCTGGCTCGGTGCCGCGGCAGCGACCGACGTCGACGCCAATCCCGACCAGGTACACCCGTCCGACGTGGCGACGTGCGAACACCTGGGCCGGCGCGTCGCCGAGGTCACCCGGCAACTGGTCGCCGGACGCGGTGTCGCACAGGCTGTTACGGAGCCCGTTACTGCAGGGGCCTGAGCCCCTCGAGCATCGTGGGTACCAACTCGGCGACGGTCGGATGGATGTGCACGGTGTGCGTCATGGTGGTGTACGGGGCTTTTGCGGCCATCAGATCGAGGATGCAGTGCACCACCTCGTCACCGCCGACACCGAGAATGGACGCGCCGAGAATCTGGTTGGTCTCGGCGTCGACCACGACCTTCATGAAGCCCTGCGTCTCCCCTTTTTCGACCGCGCGGCCGACGCGGGTCATCGGCCTCTTGCCCACCAACGCTTTTCGGCCCGACTCCCGAACCTGGGCCTCGGTCAGGCCGGCGCGCCCGAGCGGCGGATCGATGTACAGGGCATAGGTGGGGATGCGGTCGCTGACCCGGCGGGGTTCATTGTCGAGCAGGTTGGCGGCGACGATCTCGAAGTCGTTGTACGACGTATGAGTGAACGCGCCCTTGCCGTTGCAGTCGCCCATGGCCCAGATGTGGTCGACGGTGGTCCGCAGCTGATCGTCGACGGTGATGTATCCGCGCGAATCCGTCGCCACGCCGGCCTTTTCGAGACCCAGGTCGTCGGTGTTGGGCACCCGGCCGACCGCGACCAGCAGGTGTGAGCCCGATACGACGGCGCTGCCGGTGCTGACCGCCACCCCGTCACCGTCCTTGGCCACCCGAATGTCGCTGGCGCCCAGATGAACTGTGATGCCCTCATGTTCGAGGATGTCCTTGATGGCGGCGCAGACGTCGTCGTCTTCGCGCGAGGCGAGCCGCGGTCCCCGCTCGACCACCGTGACCTCGGCGCCGAACCGGCGGAACATCTGCGCAAACTCGAGGCCGATGTAACTGCCGCCGATGATCACCAGATGCTCTGGCACCGTGTCGAGTTCGAGGATGCCGACGTTCGTGAGGTAGTCGACGTCGTTCAGGCCGGGGATGTCCGGGGCCGTCGCACGGCCGCCGGTGTTGAGGAAGATCTGCTTGCCGGTGATCAGTTGGTCACCGACCTGGAGGGTGTGTGGGTCGAGAAAGCGTGCGTGGCCGCGCAGCAGCGTGCAGCCGTCCATGCCCTCCAGCCAGCTTTCGACGCCCTCACGGTCTGCGGTGACGATCCCGTCCTTGCGGCCCTTGACTTTTGCCATGTCGACGGTGACGTCGCCGGTGCCGATGCCGTATTCGGCACCGCGGCGGGCCAGGTGTGCGGCGTAGGCGCTGGCGACCAACGTCTTGGTCGGGATACAGCCGTAGTTCACGCACGTGCCGCCGACGAGCTTGCGTTCGATGACGGCGACAGTCCGGCCGGCCTCGGTGAGTCGGCCGGCCAGAGGCGGTCCCGCTTGTCCCGCGCCGACGATGATGGCGTCGAACGCGGTGGCCTCAGACGACGACATACGGACCGATGGCACTCAGTGCGACGGCCGCAATCGCGAAGCCACCACCGACCGCGAGGACGTCCTCGGCGAGCGCGACCGGCAGGTCGTGTCCGCCGTTGCGCGCCACCAGGATTCGGCGCGCATGAAAGCCTGCCAGCGTCCCGATGACCGCGCCGATCATGCCGCCGCCCATCCCGATGAACGTGTGGTGCCACCCGGCGCCGATGACCGCACCGGCGAACGCACCGGTGAACAACCGGGCCCCGAACTGCGACGGCACCGTTCGCGCCGGCGTCTTGGGCAGCTGGTCGGTGATCAACTCGACCACC
This sequence comes from Mycolicibacterium sp. TY81, assembly GCF_018326285.1. Taxonomy (NCBI): domain Bacteria; kingdom Bacillati; phylum Actinomycetota; class Actinomycetes; order Mycobacteriales; family Mycobacteriaceae; genus Mycobacterium; species Mycolicibacterium sp. TY81. The sequence continues at coordinate 1,342,347 of NZ_AP023362.1, read as the reverse complement.
AACAGGATCGTCAGCACCGTCACCGTGATCCAGTTGCCGACCCATTCGGCCCAGGTACCCACCAGCGGCAACCAGCCGAGCTTGGCGCCCCAGGCCACCACGGCGGGTGGAGTCAGCGCCCGCAGGCCCGCGACCACACCAATGAGTAAGGCGAACAGCAGAACCAGCGCTTGCGTCACGTGACCCTCCGTCAGATTGCGGACCTCACGGCGACGCTAACACCGGCACGGGTCAGAAGCGACAGAACCGGATATCGGACGCCAAGATCGCCTTGGCCCCGATGGCCGCGAGCTCATCCATGATGGCGTTGACCTGGCGCCGCGGTACCAGGGCGCGCACCGCGACCCAGTCTGCGTCGGCCAGCGGCGCGATGGTCGGCGATTCGAGACCCGGCGTGATGGCCGTTGCCTGCTCCAAAACGCTGCGCGGGCAGTCATAGTCGAGCATCAGGTACTGCTGCCCGAACACGACGCCCTGGATGCGGGCCGCGAGCTGGTCGCGAGCCGGATCCGGCGCGACGTCGGCGCGCTCGATGAGAACTGCTTCCGAATCGCACAGCGATTCACCGAAGGCCACGAGGTTGTGCAGCGCCAGGGTCCGGCCGGATCCGACGACGTCCGCGATGGCGTCAGCGACACCGAGCTGGATCGAGATTTCCACCGCGCCGTCGAGGCGGATCACAGTGGCGTCAATCCCCTTGTCGGCCAGGTCTTTCCGCACCAGGTTCGGGTAGGCGCTGGCAACGCGCTTACCGGCCAGGTCGGCGACGGTCCAGTCCCGCCCCTTGGGTGCGGCATACCGGAACGTCGAGGATCCGAAACCCAGGGCCAATCGCTCGTTGACGGGCGCCATCGACTCGGCGGCCAGGTCGCGGCCGGTGATGCCGAAGTCCAACTGCCCGGAGCCCACGTAGATGGCAATGTCCTTGGGGCGCAGGAAGAAGAACTCGACCTTGTTCACCGGGTCGACGACCGTCAGATCCTTGGGATCAGTGCGGCGGCGGTATCCGGCCTCGGACAGGATGTGGGCGGCGGACTCGCTGAGCGCGCCCTTGTTCGGGACGGCGACGCGCAGGAGGCCGTTCGATGCGCCGGTCACAGCTTGCCGTACACGTCGTCGAGGGTCAGGCCGCGCTTGATCATCAGAACCTGCGTCCAGTACAGGAGCTGGCTGATCTCGCCGGCCAGCTCGTCGTCGCTCTCGTGCTCAGCCGCAATCCACACTTCGCCGGCCTCTTCGATGATCTTCTTGCCCAGATGATGCACGCCGGCGTCCAACGCCGCGACGGTGCCGCTGCCGGCCGGCCGGGTCTGCGCTCGCTCACTGAGCTCGGCGAATAGCGCATCGAAGGTCTTCACGGGCTGCAATTGTTTCACGCTGGGGGCACGGGCCGTGCACGTGGCTGCCTGGGGTCGCATGTCGAGGCTACGTCGGCTCTCGAAAAAACTTTGGTCACTTTGATTTCGCTGGTCACGCTAGGTAACTAGCGTCACATTTGCGGCGTTTTCTTGTCAGTGGCTCGAACTAGTGTTCGAAGTATGGGTTTGACCGATCGAGCCGCTGTCGAGGAGGCGTACGCCGCCTACGAGGCGGCGCATGCGCGGCTCGCGGCCTTGGACTACACCGGTCTGGATGTGCCGACATTGTTGGAGTTGCAGTCCCGCCGGGAAACGTTGAGGTGTGCGGCCGAGGCCGTCGATCACCAAATTTTGGCGGCCGCACAGACCCAGGCCACGGCCAAAGACATCGGGGCCAAGGATTGGCCTGAGGTGTTGCATGTGCGGTTGCGGATCAGCCGGGAGGAGGCCCGCCGGAGGGTGCGGGACTGCGACCACCTGGGCCCGCGCTCGGCGATCACTGGGGAGCCGTTGGGTCCGGTGTGGGAACTGGTGGCCGCCGCGTTGGCTGAGGGTGCGATCAACAGTGAGCACGTCGCGGTGATCACCTGGTTTTTCGGCAAGGTGCCGTTGTGGGCGGCGGACCCGGTCACGTTGTTGCAGTGCGAGACGGATCTGGTGGCCGATGCCCGGGTCAAAACCCCGGAGGATTTGCGGCGCGCGGCCGCGGATTTGTTGTACAAGCTGGATCAGGACGGCCCCGAACCCGACGACGATGAGCCGGATCCGAAGCGGTCGTTCGTGATGGGTAAGCAGCGGCCTGACGGGCGTACCGACGTCACCGCCGAACTTGATCCGGAAGGGCGGGCTTACTGGGACGTGTTGTTCGAGAAGTACGCCGCCCCGGGTATGTGCAACCCGGCCGATCCGCAGCCCTGCTACTCCGGGACCCCGACGCAGGAGCAGATCGACAACGACACAAGGACTGTGGCGCAGCGGCAGTACGACGCGTTCAAATTCGTGGGCCGGATGGCGCTGGCCTCAGGGACGTCGGGTGTGCACAACGGGTTCCCGGTCGCGGTGGTCGCCACCTGCACCGTCGCCGACCTGGAAAAGCGCGTCGGGATGGCGCTCACCCACACCGGTACCAAGCTGCCGGTCAAGGATCTGGTGCGGATGGCCGCGCAAGGCTCGGACAACTACCTCGCCATCTTCGATAACCACACCGGCCAACCCCTCTATCTGGGCCGAGCAGCCCGCACCGCCAGCACAGCACAACGGTTGGCGTTGTTCGCCCGCGACCACGGCTGCACCCGACCCAACTGCACCGCCCCCGCCTCCTGCTCGCAGGCTCATCACGTCAACACCAACTGGCGTGATGACGGACTGACCAACATCGACACCATGACCCTGGCCTGCGGCCGCGACAACCGCCTGGCCGACACCGGCGGCTGGACCACCACCATGGGCCCCCACGGCAGAACCCACTGGACCCCACCACCACTACTGGACGTCGGCCAGCCACGGACGAATCACTACCACCACCCGACGCTCTACCCGACAGAGAGCGGAGACGATGACGGTGAAACAAACAGGCCCGCAAGCTAATCGGGCACCGCGCCACGGCATCCCATGCCGCGACGGCAGTGCCGCACGCGCCGCGGCGCTACGGGCCGAAAAAGAGCCGCCACGCCCGAGAGCCGCCGACGCCTACGTCGACGCCAACGCCGAGCCTCAACCGCGCCTAGGAGTTGCCCTTGTCACCGCGAATCGGCCGGCTGCCGTGGCCCAGCTTCGAGCTACGCGACGGCGATGCCCCCGCCTCACCGGCGCCCTTCGGAACGCCCGCCTGCGATCCGGCATCCTGGCCGCCGACATTCCGATCGTGGGATTGGCCGGCAGCAGTCACCGGCCCGTGCGGCATCGACTGCCGCGCCGTCGACCTGAGCTGCCCCGCCGCGTCGTCGTCACCGGTCGCATCCGGAGTCGCCACCCCGCCCTTCGGTGTGCGCGACATCGGCAAGGCCCGGCCCTTATGGGTCGCCTTGGGAGATGGCGTCACCGGGTCGGAGGCAGTCACGGTGCGTGCGGTGGGCGCGAGGGGCCCGGTCGACACGGCTGCAGTCAGCGTGGGCGTCGCCGAGACGGGTGCAGGCACCGCCGAGAACGGCAACAAGTTGAGGATCGGGGCAGCGATGGAGTTGAAAATTGTGAGCGGCACACCCACGACCAAGCCGTACAGGATGACGCCGAAGAAGACGAACGGGCCGAAGATCGCGGCCAGCTGGGGCGTGCTGACCAGCGGCTGGGCCAACGTCAGGAACGCCGTCGACAGCGCGGACACGATCGCCTGCTCGATGACGGCGACGGCGCCGGCCGGCTGCGGAGCGGGTAGTGCCGTCGCCGCCAGAGGCATTGGCGCCGTGCTGGATCCCGCCATAGATGTTGGCGCCGTGACGGATCCAGTCGTCGGCGTTATCGCGGCTACAGCACCGAAGCTGCGATCGGCCTCGGCCCGCCCTGCGGTCGCCACAAAGTCGGCGTGGGTGGCCAGGAATTGGTCCAGCGCGGCCCATTGCGCTGCGAGCAACATATTCGACGTATTCACCGCCGCTACCCGGACGGCACTGGCGACATGCGAATCACGCACCGGCGGGGCCGCGCCCACAAAGCCGATCACCACGATTGCGGCCGTGGCCACCGCGGCACCGACGTTCAGACGAGCCACACCGTTCAGGCGAGCCACACAACGAGAGCCGGCGTTGACCATTGCGCACCCCTTCCACGAAGGAGCGTCAGAACCACGGCAGCACCAACGCTCACCGCCGATAATTATCTCGCACGTCAATACGGATGGGCATCAGCCATCTGACGGACATTCCGGGGCGCGCGGCTGAATTCAGTCAGTCGCGGAAATCAGCCAGTCATTGCAGCCAGGCACCCAGCGGCCTTACTTTGCCAACAACTCGGCGTGCATATCCTCCAGCGCAACACCTTTGGTCTCGCGAACCCACTTGGCGACGAACACCAGCGACAGGAACGCGCACAGCGCGTAGAAGCCGTATGCGACGCCGAGCATGCTGCGCAGTTCGGGAAAGGTGACGGTAATGGCCCAGTTGGCGACCCACTGGCCGGCCGCGGCCAGACCCAGCGCCGCGGCCCGGATGCGGTTGGGGAACATCTCGCCCAGCAGCACCCACACCACCGGACCCCACGACATGCCGAACGCGACCACGAACAGGTTCGCCGCGATGAGGGCAACGGGCCCCTCGACGCCGCTGAGCTGGGGCACCCCGTTCACCTGCGGGGCGGTACCGAAGATGACCGCCATGGTGGCCAGCGTCAGCGTCATGCCGGCCGAGCCGATGAGCAGCAGCGGCTTGCGGCCGATCTTGTCGATCAGCATGATCGCGATGACCGTCGTCAGGATGTTCACCACCGAGGTGATGACGGTGATCAGGAACGACGAGCTCTCGTTGAAACCGACGGCCTCCCACAGCACGTTCGAGTAGTAGAAGATCACGTTGATACCGACGAACTGCTGGAACACCGACAGCGCCAAACCGACCCAGACGATGCCGTAGAGGCTCAGCGGTCCGCCGCCGGGCTTGCACATGTCGCGCCAGGTGGGCTTCTCCTCGGATTCGAGCGTCTGCTGGATGCGACCGATCGTGATCTCGAGGTTCTTCTCCCCCAGCAACGTGGTGAGCACCTTGCGCGCTTCCGGAATCCGGTGTGTGGCAACCAGATAACGCGGCGACTCGGGAATGGTGAAGGCCAACAGACCGTACACGGTAGCGGGGACGGCCATCAGGATGAACATCCAGCGCCAGGCCTCCAGACCCAGCCACAGCATGTTGCTCGCGCCACCGGCCAGATGCGCCAGCAGCGCATCCACAGCCAATGACAGAAAGATGCCGCTGACGATGGCCAACTGCTGTAACGACCCGAGCCGACCTCGAATGCTCGCCGGTGAGGTTTCGGCGATGTAGGCGGGCGCGATCACCGACGCGATGCCGACGCCGAGACCACCGACGACCCGGAACGCCACGAGCACCCAAATGTTCCACGCCAGCCCGGCACCGATCGCGCTGATCAGAAACAGCAGCGCGGCCAGCTTCATGACGGAGAGGCGGCCGATCCGGTCGGCCAGCCGTCCGGCCGTCACGGCGCCGACTGCCGCACCGAGCAGTGCCGAGGCGACGGCAATTCCCAGCGACTGGTCGTCGATCTCGAAGTACTGCTGGATGGATTTCACCGCACCGTTGATGACGGCGCTGTCATAGCCGAACAGCAGACCGCCGAGCGCCGCCACCGACGCTATGCGCACCGCACTGTGACCGGAGTCGAACTCCTCGTCATCGAAGATCGCCGTTGTGTCGTCACCGATCGGGCCATGGGACATCGGACGTCCTTTCGCAACGCTGCGTGGGGTGCGTCAACAATTGCACAGCAGGCCGCGCCACAGGACCAGAACCGGCGGCTACGAACACATTTCGGTGTAGATGTCACGAAGGTCCGCGACCCCGAGACCGGCCAGCGACTCGATGTGCCGGCGGCGTGGCCCGTCGGGCACCTCGACATCGTTGGGGACGACGAGCACGACGCAACCCGCGGCATCGGCCGACTGCGCACCGGTCACCGAGTCCTCGATGGCCAGGCAGTCCTCCGCCGCAACGCCGAGCAGTGCAGCGGCCCGCAGGTACGGCGCCGGGTGTGGCTTACCGTCGGGCACCTCGTCGCCACAGACCGTGACCGTGAAGTAATGGCTACCAATGGTTTTCAGTGCTTGTTCGGTCAAGGTGCGCCGGGTGTTGGTCACCAGCGCCAGCGGAATGTCGCTGGCGGCCAACGTCTCCAGCAACTCCTGCGCGCCCGGCCGCCAGGGCAGCCCCTGCTCGAACAGCTCACCGGTGTAGTCGTGCAGCCAGTCCGCGGACTCGGCCATGGACTCCGGCGTCGGGTCCAGGCCGAGGTCGTCGTAAACGATCCGCATGACGTTCTCCGCCGAGCCGCCCACCGTCGTCTCCCGGACGGCGTCGGTCAGCACCCCGCCCTTTTCGGCGTAAAAGGCATGCATCGCGACGTCCCACAGCTTTTCGGAGTCGACGAGCGTGCCGTCCATGTCGAACAGGACAGCTTTGAACATCTACTTCAGTCCTCCGGGTTGTAGCCGAGGTTGGGCGCGAGCCAGCGCTCGGCTTCCTTCAAGGTCCAGCCCTTGCGCCGCGCGTAGTCGGCGACCTGGTCCTGGGCCAAGCGGCCGACCACGAAGTACTGCGACTGCGGGTGCGAGAAGTACCAGCCGCTGACGGCGGCGCCGGGCCACATCGCCATCGACTCGGTCAGCTCGATACCGGTCCGCTCGGTGACGTCCAGCAGCGAGAACAACGTCGTCTTCTCGGTGTGCTCGGGGCAGGCCGGGTAGCCGGGCGCCGGGCGGATGCCGACGTACTTCTCCCCGATGAGCGCCTCGTTGTCGAGCTGCTCGTCGGGCCGGTATCCCCAGAACTCCTCACGGACCCGCTGATGCATCCGCTCGGCGAACGCCTCCGCCAGCCGGTCGGCGACCGACTCCAGCAGGATGGCACTGTAGTCGTCGAGGGCGGCCTTGAACTCCATGATCTTGTCCTGGCTGCCGAGCCCCGCGGTGACCGCGAAGGCGCCGACGTAGTCGGCCAGACCAGTGTCCCTGGGCGCGACGAAGTCGCCGAGCGACTTGTTCGGGATGCCGTCGCGGTGCTCACCCTGCTGGCGCAGGTTGTGCAGCGTGGTGAGCACCTGGGTGCGGGTCTCGTCGGTGTAGACCTCGATGTCGTCGCCGACGGCGTTGGCCGGGAAGAACCCGATGACGCCGTTGGCGCGCAGCCACTTCTCCTTGATCAGGGTGTCGAGCATCTCCTGGGCGTCGTCGTACAACTTGCGGGCAGCCTCGCCCGACGCCGGGTTGTTGAGGATGTCGGGGAACTTGCCCTTCATCTCCCAGGCGTTGAAGAACGGCTGCCAGTCGATGTACTCGCGCAGCTCGGCCAGGTCGTAGTCGAGAAATTCTCGTACTCCCGTCCCGCCAGCGGGCACCGGCGGCGTGTAGCCGTCCCACTCGATGGGCGTGCGGTTGGCACGCGCCTTCTCGAGCGTCAGCATGGGCCGCTCGTTCTTCTGCGAGTGCCGTTCCCGAAGGGCCGCGTAGTCCTTCTCCGTGGCCTCCATCAGGGCCGGACGCTGCTTGTCGTCGAGCAGCGCCGCCGCGACGGGGACCGAGCGGGACGCGTCCTTGACCCAGACCACGGGACCGCTGCGGCGCGGCGAGATCTTCACGGCGGTGTGGGCGCGCGACGTCGTCGCGCCACCGATCAGCAGCGGAATCTCCAGGCCCTCGCGCTCCATCTCGACGGCGAAGTTCACCATCTCGTCGAGCGACGGCGTGATCAGGCCGGACAGGCCGATGATGTCGGCGTTGTGCGCCTTGGCGGCGTCCAGGATCTTCTGGGCCGGCACCATCACACCGAGGTCGATCACTTCGAAGTTGTTGCACTGCAGCACAACTCCGACGATGTTCTTGCCGATGTCGTGGACGTCGCCCTTGACGGTCGCCATCACGATGGTGCCGTTGGTGTCCTTCGCCGCTGCGGTTCCGTTCTGCTCTTTCTCCGCCTCGATGAACGGCAACAGGTACGCGACGGCCTTCTTCATCACGCGAGCCGACTTCACGACCTGCGGCAGGAACATCTTGCCCGCGCCGAACAGGTCGCCGACGACGTTCATGCCGTCCATCAGCGGGCCCTCGATCACCTCGATGGGCCGCCCGCCGGCGGCGGCGATCTCGGCGCGCAGTTCCTCGGTGTCGTCGTCGACGTGCGCGTCGATGCCCTTGACGAGTGCGTGCGTGATGCGCTCGCGGACCGGCAGGCTGCGCCACTGCGCCGCGACCGGGTCCTCTTCCTTGCCCTTGGTGTTGAACCGTTCGGCGATCTCCAGCAGCCGCTCGGCCGCGTCCTCGCGCCGGTTCAGCACGACATCCTCGATGCGGTCCCGCAGCTCGGGGTCGATCTCGTCGTACGGCACCAGCGCACCGGCGTTGACGATGCCCATGTCCAGGCCCGCCTTGATGGCGTGGAACAGGAACACGGCGTGGATCGCCTCACGGACCGGGTTGTTGCCGCGGAACGAGAACGACACGTTCGAGATGCCGCCCGAGATGTGGACCCCGGGCAGGTTCTCCTTGATCCAGGCGCAGGCCTCGATGAAGTCGATGCCGTAGGTCGCGTGCTCCTCGATACCGGTCGCCAGCGCGAAGCAGTTCGGGTCGAAGATGATGTCCTCGGCCGGGAAGCCGACCTCCTCGGTCAGAATCCGGTAGGCCCGCCCGCAGATCTCCTTGCGGCGCTCCAGGTTGTCGGCCTGGCCCTGCTCGTCGAAGGCCATCACGACGACGGCGGCACCGTACTTACGGCACAGCCGCGCCTCGCGGATGAACTTCTCCTCGCCCTCCTTCATGGAGATCGAATTGACGATCGGCTTGCCCTGCACGTTCTTCAGGCCCGCCTCGATGACCTCCCACTTGGAGGAGTCGATCATCACGGGAACCCGGCTGATGTCGGGCTCGGCCGCGATCAACTTGGTGAAGCGATCCATCGCGGCGACGCCGTCGATCATGCCCTCGTCCATGTTGATGTCGATGACCTGCGCACCGACCTCGACCTGCTGCAGCGCGACCGACAGCGCGGTGTCGTAGTCCTCGGCCTTGATCAGGTTGCGGAACCGGGCGGAACCGGTGATGTTGGTGCGCTCACCGATGTTCACGAAGAGCGAATCCTCGGTGATGTTGAGCGGCTCCAGACCCGACAGCCGGGTCGCCACCGGAATCTCCGGCAGCTCGCGGGGTGTCTTGCCCTCGACGACCTTGGCGATCTCGGCGATGTGCGGCGGCGCGGTGCCGCAGCACCCGCCGACCAGGTTGACCAGACCGGCCTCGGCGAACTCCTCGATGTAGCCGGCCTGACGCTCCGGGGACTCGTCGTACTCGCCAAAAGCGTTGGGCAGACCCGCATTCGGGTAGCAGGAGACGAAGGTGTCGGCGATGCGCGCCACCTCGGCGATGTACGGTCGCATCTCGGGCGCGCCGAGGGCGCAGTTCAGGCCGACCGCGAGCGGCTTGGCGTGCCGGATCGCATTCCAGAACGCCTCGGTGACCTGACCGGACAACGTCCGGCCCGACGCGTCGGTGATGGTGCCGGAGATGATCAACGGCCAGCGGCGGCCGCGCTCCTCGAACAGTGTCTCGACGGCGAACACCGCGGCCTTGGCGTTGAGCGAGTCGAAGATCGTCTCGATGATCAGGATGTCGGAGCCGCCGTCGACGAGGCCGTTGGCGGCTTCGAGGTAGGCGGCGACCAGCTGGTCGTAGGAGACGTTGCGGGCGCCGGGGTCGTTGACGTCGGGCGAGATCGACGCGGTGCGCGTCGTCGGCCCCAGAGCGCCGGCGACGTAGCGCGGCTTCTCGGGGGTGCTGAATTCGTCGGCCGCCTGGCGGGCCAGGGCGGCGCCGGCGTAGTTCAGCTCGTAGGCGAACTCCTCCATGCCGTAGTCGGCGAGCGAGACCGCGTTCGCGTTGAACGTGTTGGTCTCGAGGATGTCGGCGCCCGCCTCGAGGTATTCGCGGTGGATGCCCTCGATGATCTGCGGCTGCGTCAGCGTGAGCAGGTCGTTGTTGCCGACCAGATCGCTCGGCCAGTCCTTGAACCGCTCGCCGCGGTAGCCGGCCTCGTCGGGCCGGTCGCGCTGGATCGCCGTCCCCATTGCGCCGTCGATGACCATGATCCGCCGGCCCAGCGCAGCCGTGAGTTCATCGGTGCAGTCCGGGCGGATGTTCGGCGCGAAGGTTTTCACCGGGGCGGCAGTCACATGCGTTCCTTCCATTGCGGAAGGCGTCCTTAACTCTGCCGAGCGTGGCGGACACCGGAAAACCCGGATCCGTTGCAACGCCTCTCGACGCCAAAGAGTCTACGTCGTCAGCCGACAGACGTTCGGACGCCCACGTTGGACAGTCGATTGTCCAGTGCAGTCACATCACCATGGTAGGTGGAGTCACCAAACCGGTTTCTCGGCCCGACCCGCCCAGGGGTAGCGCTCGCGGGCGCCGAGAAGGGCTTACGCTGGCGTTGTGAGCCCGTCCGACCGGCCCCTGCCCCAGGGACTTGACCTGCCCGAACTGCACGATGCCGTCGTCGTCGCGGCGTTCGAGGGGTGGAATGACGCCGGAGACGCCGCCAGTGACGCCCTCGAGCATCTCGATGCCATGTGGGAGGCCCGGAACCTCGTCGAGATCGACGACGAGAGCTACTACGACTACCAGGTGAATCGCCCCGTCATCCGCCAGGTCGACGGCGTCACGCGCGAGCTGGTGTGGCCGTCGATGAGCATCTCCCACTGCCGCCCACCGGGCTCGGATCGCGATGTGGTGTTGATGCACGGCGTCGAACCGAACATGCGCTGGCGCACCTTCTGCGCCGAGCTGCTGGCGATCCTGGACAAACTCAACGTGCAGACCGTCGTCATCCTGGGCGCGCTGCTCGCCGACACCCCGCACACCCGCCCGGTGCCGGTGTCCGGCGCGGCGTACTCGGCCGACTCGGCCAAGTTCTTCGGGCTCGAAGAGACCCGCTACGAGGGACCGACCGGCATCGCCGGCGTCTTCCAGGACGCCTGCGTGCAGGCCGGCATCCCGGCCGTCACGTTCTGGGCGGCGGTACCGCACTACGTGTCGCAGCCCCCGTGTCCCAAGGCCACCGTCGCGCTGCTGCGGCGCGTCGAGGACGCCCTCGACGTCGAGGTGCCCCTCGGCGATCTGCCGGCGCAGGCCGAGGAGTGGGAGCAGTCGGTCACCGAGATGACGGCCGACGACGAGGAGATCGCCGAATACGTGCAGTCCCTCGAAGAACGCGGCGACGCCGAGGTCGACATGAACGAGGCGCTCGGCAAGATCGACGGCGACGCGCTGGCCGCGGAGTTCGAGCGGTACCTGAAGCGCCGGGGCCGTTAGTTCCCCAGCCCGCGTAGTCCCCTATCCGCGAGTGGCCCTGTTTGTACACCGACACGCGGGTTCCAGCGAGCAGCTTGCGGCCGCTCGTGGGCGACGAGCTGCCCCCTTTTGTACGCGATCACCCGGTGTGTCGTGCACAAACACGGCCGCTCGCGGGAAAGAGAACTAAGGCACCTTCACGGGCTTGGGGGCCTTCCAGGTGCCGTCGAGCGCTTCGGGTTTGGGCCAGTACAGCCGCATCGCGATGATGAACGGGCCGGTCGGGGCGGGTAGCCAGTTGGCTTCGCGGGCCGGTCCCGGCGACTTGTTCTGCACGTTCAGCGTGATGCCGCCGTCGGGGTCCTTGATCAAGGTGGGCAGCATCGCCGAGTTGATGAGGTAGCGGTTGATGGGATTGGCCACCAGCAGGCTCTGCGGCATCTCGTACATGGTCACCGACCAGAAGGCGTTGACGGGCGGCAGCTGCCCCGGGGCGAACCGCAGCGTGTAGTTGTTGGCACCGGTCAGGGGCGCGCCGGTGCTGTCGTTCGACTCGCCCGGGTAGATCGCCTCGGCCGCGGTGTTGCCGTAGATCCCGAGCACCGCGCCGGCCATGCGGTACAGGTAGTTACCCCTGAGATCCGTTGCGGTGCCGAACAATTGAGCCGATGTCACTTCGCCGGTGTCGAACTTGTCCTTCTTGAAGGTCTCGAACGCCGCCCACGCGTCGGCGATGCCGGCCTCGACGGCCTTGCGGTTCTCGGGCGTCAGCTGGTCCGCTCGGTAGGTGCCGTCGGGACCGATGCCGATGGTGGCGAAGCGTTTCCACATCACCTCCTCGGCAGCCTGCACCGGGGCGAACTTCATTGCGAAGTTGAGGATTTCGAAGAACTTCGGCGAAGTGCGCTCGTCCTGCGCCGACAGCGGGGCGACGAAGTCGATGGCCGGCGCCGGCGGTGGCGGTGGCTGCTTCAGGAACGCCGACAACGGCGTTACCTGGTAACCGGCCTGAATCTTCTTGACGTTCTCGATGTCCGTCGGCCCGAAAAGCTGCGTGCGGTACAGCACGAAGGCCAGCTCGGTCGAGCTGCGGATGACCCGCTCGACGCCTGGCGGGGTCGCACCGTGCCAATTCGGCCCGGCCAGAAGGTATTTGCCCGCGCCGTTGCCCGTCGCGCGGCTACCGACGTACGCGATGTTGTAGGTATAGCCGTCGACGAACTGCAGCGAGTAGTACCGGCCCGGCTCGACGTCCGGCACACTCAGCACCAGCGGCTCGGCGCGCAGGTCGGCACCCAGGAACGAGTACGGGGTGTCCGAGTTGGGCGTCTGGATCGCCTTGTCCTCGGGAGTGAAGACGCGCGCGACGTTGTGGATCTGGTTCCAGGCGCCCTTGTACTCGGGCCCGGCCTTGTCGGCGAAGTACGAGTACTGGACCCGGTAGTTGTCGACCATCGGAAACCCGTATGTGTACGCGGATTTCGCGATGGCCCGCACCTGTTCCGGCGTCGGCGGGGATGACGGGGACGGGCTCGACGACTTCTCGTCTGCACACCCGGTGACCGCCAGCAGCATCGCGACGAAGCCCAGGGCGAAGAAACCGGCCCGCATGGTCAGTGCTTGTCGAGCTGCTCGGTGTGCGCGCTGGACGAGCGGCCCAGGGCGGCGACCTCGGCGTCCATGCGGGGCAGCAGGTCGGGCACGAACTTGGCCACTGGCACCTCGCCGATGCGCGTCGCCAGCAGTGGCCGCAGCCAGCGCAGCGCGCCGACCCAGCCGGGGCAGTTCACCCGCGTCTTGCGGCCCTCGATGCCGGCGACGAATGCCTCGCCGCACTTGTCGACCGACGTCGTCTTGCTGATGGGCCACGGCAGCTTGGTCAGCATCTCGGCGAACGTCGACAGGTCGGACTTGGTGTCGCGCACCATGGCGGTGTCGATCCAGGACATGTGCGCCGAGCCGACGTCGACGCCGCGGTACCCGACCTCCAGGCGCAGCGCGTTGGCGAAGTGCTCGACGGCGGCCTTGGAGGCGTTGTACGGCGCCAGGCCGGGAGCGGCGGTGTAGGCGGCCAGCGACGACACGATCAGGACGTAGCCGCGGCGATCGATGACCGACGGCAGCGTGGCGCGCACGGTGTGGAACACCCCGAGCACGTTGATGTCGAGCAGCCGTTTGAAGGCCTCGGGGTCGACCTGCAGCACCGAGCCGTAGGTAGCGATGCCGGCGTTCGCCATCACCACGTCGATACCGCCGAAGCGCTCGACGGCCGCGTCGGCGGCGGCCTGCATCGAGGACAGGTCGCGGACGTCGGCGACCACGGTCAGGACATCGTCACCGAGCGTGGCGGCCGTGGCGTCCAGCGCCGTCGCGTCGACATCGGTCAGCACCAGCTTGGCGCCCTTGCGGTGCAACCGGCGGGCCACCTCGGCCCCGACCCCCGCAGCACCACCGGTGATGAAGACGACTTTTCCGTACACAGAAGACATGGTCCGAAACGTACCCTCACGACGAAGTGACTAGAGGGTCACCCCGAGCAGCGCGTCGACGGTGTCGGCCACCAATCGCGGCGCGGCGGCGTCGTGCCCGCCGTATTCGAGGGCGTCCGTCGACCAGCCATCAAGGGCGGCAAGGACTTTCGGGGTATCGAGATCGTCGGCCAGGTACCGGCGCACCCGGGCGAGCAGATCCGTCGCATCCGGCCCGGCGGGCAGGGCGGTGGCCGCCCGCCAGCGCTGCAGCCGCACCTGCGCGGTGCTGAGGACCTCGGGGCTCCAGAAGCGGTCGGCGCGGTAGTGCCCGGCCATCAGACCGAGCCGGATGGCACCCGGGTCGACGCCGTCGGCGCGCAGCTGCGACACCAGCACCAGGTTGCCGCGGCTCTTGCTCATCTTGTGGCCGTCCCAGCCGATCATGCCGCCGTGCACGTAGTGGCGGGCGAAACGCCGCTCCCCCGTTACTGATTCGGCGTGGGCGGCAGAGAACTCGTGGTGCGGGAAGGTCAGGTCGCTGCCGCCGCCCTGGATGTCGAAACCCGCACCGAGGCGGTTCAGCGCGATCGCGGCGCACTCGATGTGCCAGCCCGGCCGGCCCGCGCCGAACGGCGACGGCCAACTCGGCTCGCCCGGGCGCTGCACCCGCCACAGCAGCGCGTCCAGCTGGCTGGCCTTGCCGGCGCGGTCGGGGTCGCCGCCGCGCTCGCCGAACAGCGCCAGCATGGTGTCGCGGTCGTAGCCCGACTCGTAGCCGAACTGGGTGGTGGCGTCGGCCCGGAAGTAGACATCGGGGTACTGAGCGTCGTCGATGACGTACGCCGCGCCGGACGCCAGCAGCTTCTCGACGAGCTCGACGACCTCGGCGACGGACTCGATGGCGCCGACGTAGTCGTGCGGCGGGAGCACCCGCAGCGCCGCCATGTCCTGCCGGAAGAGCTCGGTCTCGCGGTCGCCGAGGTCGCGCCAGTCGATGCCGTCGCGCGCGGCCCGCTCGAACAGCGGGTCGTCGACGTCGGTGACGTTCTGCACGTAGTGGACGTCGCGCCCGGCGTCGAGCCAGTACCGGTGCACCAGGTCGAACGTCAGATAGGTGGCGGCGTGACCCAGGTGCGTGGCGTCGTACGGCGTGATGCCACAGACGTACATGGTGGCCTTCGGACCGGCCGAGACCGGCCGGACCTGACGGTCGGCGGTGTCGTAGAGCCGCAGTTCGGGGCCGGCCTGTTTCGGCCGGCCCGGCAGGTTCGGGACGCTGGGCGCCAGCCACGCTCGCATGACATCGACTTTAGCCGTCGTCAACTCAGCGGAATGTCGCCGCCTGGCTTCAACTCCTGATACCGCTGCGAAAGCTCTTGATACCGCCGGGCAATCCGCGCGATGCGATCGTGCAGGTCACCGCGGCGCGGTTCGGGCTGCGCATCGGCAAGTTCACAAATCCCGTGCGCTGTCCAGAACGCGTTGGTCCGTCGATAGCCGCCCGGGTCCAGACCGAACAGTTCTTTGAGGATTCGCAGATCATGCGGAATCGCGAAGCTGTCGCGCGAATCCTCGTGACTGAACAGGTAGTAGTAGTTGTCGAAACCGGCCCAGGTGATCGCCGACATGCACAGGGTGCAGGGCTCGTGCGTGCTCAGGAACAGCAGGTCACGCGTCGCCGGGCGGTCTGCGATCTCGTAGAACTGGTTGAGCGTGTTGATCTCGCCGTGAAAAAGCGGGTTGCGCGTTTCCGCGTTGGTCCCCGCCAGCACCAACGACAGATCCGATTTACGCAGCAGCGCGGCCCCGAAGACCTTGTTGCCCGCGGAAACGCCCTGCGCGGTCAGCGGCACGATGTCGGACTCGATCACGTCGAGCAGCCTCGGGACGAGTTCCATGTGCATACTCCTCATCGGTGGTTTTCGGGGCGGATGGCTACGCCCGGGCCGGTATCGTCCGCACGGTGAGGCCGCCTGATCAACCCCGGGTCGCCGGGCTGTTGTTGGCCGCGGGCGCGGGCCGTCGGTTCGGCATGCCGAAAGCCTTGGTGCCCGGCGCAATTGAGCGCGCCGTCGACGTGTTGTTCTCGGGGGGCTGCGCCTCTGTTGCCGTCGTTCTCGGCGCCGAATACGAACGCGCCGCGGCGCTCGTGCCCGACACGGCGTCGACCATCGTGGCGACGGATTGGGAGGAAGGCATCGCGGCATCGTTGCGGGCAGGACTCACGACGATCGACGGTGAGGCCGCGCTGATTCATCTCGTGGATCTGCCGGATGTCGGGCCCGGCGTCGTCGCGCGCCTGTGTGCTCTTGCGGATCGGGACCGGCTCGCCAGGGCGACCTACTCCGGCACGCCTGGGCATCCCGTCGTCATCGGCCGCAGTCACTGGGACCTGGTCAGTGCGAGTGCTCGCGGCGACCGCGGCGCACAGGAATACCTGAACGGCGTTGGCGTGCTTCATGTTCCCTGCGAGGATCTGGCGACGGGTGAAGATACGGACACACCGGCCCGCTGATGAACATCGCCGTCGAGGTCCCGCAGCGGTAGACCTGTTCCACCTTCCCGCCGGCTGATGATCTCCGCCATGATCGCGATCGCGATCTCCTCGGGCGTTCGGCCGCCCAGATCCAGTCCGATCGGAGAAGACAGCCGGGCCAATTGACTGTCGTCGATCCCCCGCTCGCGCAGCCGTGCCACCCGTTCGTCATGGGTTCTGCGCGAGCCCATGGCGCCGACGAATCCGATCTCGGGCAACGCCAGGGCGACCTCGAGTAGCGGCACGTCGAAGCGGTCGTCGTGCGTCAGAACGCAGATCGCGGTGCGGGCATCGATCAGCCCGGCATCGACCTGCTGCCTGAGGTAGCGATCGGGCCAGTCCACGACAACCTCGTCAGCCATCGGGAACCGGTCTTTCGTGGCGAACACCGCTCGCGCATCGCACACCGTCACGCGGTAGCCGGTGAATGCCGCCGCATGCGCGACAGCGGCGACGAAGTCGGTCGCGCCGAAGACGATCATCCGCGGTTTGGGCGTCAGCACGCGCGCGAAGACGACGTCGTCGTCGGGGCCGCTCAGCGTCCAGCTGGTGGTCAACGAGTCCGCGGCGCGGACGACGGCGTCGTCCAGCGCGCCGACGCCGAGGCTGCCCTTCACCGACCGGTCGGCGACCACCAGGTGGGCGCCGCTACGGAGCGGAGCCGGCACCGTAGAGCTGATGAGCGTGGCCAGAACAGCGGTCTGCCCGCGATCGACGACTTTCACCGCGAACTCGAATTCGGTGACGTTCGACGGGCCGACGCGCTCGACGAACACATCGATGGTTCCGCCGCACAACAGACCGACGGCGAACACCGACTCGTCACCGGCGCCGTAGCTGACGAGCCTCGGCTCGCCCGAGGCCAGCACCTCAAGCGCCAGCTCGTACACCGCGCTCTCTACGCAACCACCGCTGATGGAGCCGACAACGCAGCCGTCGCCCGTCACGAGCATCGACGTACCCGGCCCGCGCGGCGTGGATCCGCTGGCCGCGACCACCGTGCACAGTGCCACCGACTCACCGAGCCGGGCGCGGGCCACCAGGTCCTCGATGACGTCCATGATCAGTACTGAACCCGGGCGCTGTTGCCGATCCACGTCTCGAACGGCAGGAACGACCGGTCCAAACGGTGCTGCTGGACGGGGACTTCCCAATGCGCCCGAGGCTTGTCGAACAACTCGTAGAAAGCCCGGTCATCGAATCCGCCGACGGCCGCGTCGTGGCGGTCCGCCGCGAACACGATCCGATCGACCCTGGCCCACAAAGCCGCGGACAGACACAGCGGGCAGGGTTCGCACGACGAGTAGAGCGTGTGCCCCGCAAGGCTGAAGTTCCCGACCCGCTCGCAAGCGGCCCGGATCGCCATGACCTCGGCGTGTGCGGTCGGATCAAGGTTCTGCGTCACCCGGTTCTGCCCAGTGGAGACCAGCTCACCGGCGCCGACAACCACCGCACCGAACGGCCCGCCGCCGGCTTCGACATTGGCCGTTGCCAGATCGATCGCGACGCCGAGCCACTTCGGATCGGTACCCGTGAAAGCGTTCATTGTGGTTTTCCTTCCTGCGCCAGCCGCCAGACCCGGTCCCTCGACATGGGGAGTTCGTATGGACGCACACCGAGGGCGCGGCGGATCGCGTTGGCCAGAGCGGGCGCCACCGGGTTGTACGGGGATTCGCTCATCGATTTCGCGCCGTACGGACCGAGGTTGTCGGCGGTCTCGGCGAACAACGCTGTCGTCGCCGGAATGTCGGCCATCTGGGGCACCCGGTACAGGCGGAATGTGGGCGTCGATACCCGGCCCGATTCGTCGATCACGATCTCTTCGTAGAGCGCCGACCCGATGCCCTGGGCGACTCCGCCTTCAACCTGCCCCCGGCACTGCGCCGGATTGACGACGGTGCCCGCGTCGGCGGCGTGCACCGACTGCAGAATCTTGACCGTCCCGGTCTCGGTATTGACCGCGACCCGAAATCCCTGCACGTTGAACGCGATCGAACGCAGTTCACCCGTTTCGGCTCCGGTCGTCTGGATGCCGTCGCCCACCCGATGCTGCGCCGGCGTAGCGGCGATGACGTCGGCGAAGGGCACCAACCCGGTGGCGGTCTCGACGCCGTGTTCACTCAGCGCGCCGACTTCGCCGGTCAGCTGAAGGACCGTCTCCAGAATCAGCTCGCGCATGCTCGACGCCGCGGCGTACAACGCCTTGCCCGCGACCGTGGTCCCCGCCGAGGCGAAGGCTCCCGTGTCGTAGTCGGCGGCATCGGTATCGCCGTTGCGCAGCGTGATCCGCTCCGGTGTGGTGGCGAGCGCGGTAGCGGCGATCTGAGTGTGCACCGTCGTGGTTCCGTTGCCGAACTCCACGGTCCCGATGCCCACCTCATAGCACCCGCTCGGGGTGAGCCGAACGTTGACCGAGGAGAAATGGCCTCGCGGAGCCATGGTGGCGATCGCCGACAATGCGATGCCCTCACCTGTCCGCCATTGAGCTCCCGTCGGGGCGCTCTCGCCGTCGGCACCGGCCAGGGCCCGCTCGACCAGGTCGAGGCACTGGTCAAGGCCGTAGCTGCCGTAGATCAGGTCCGGTTCGGGTTCGGGATGGGCGATCAACAAGTCGTCGCCGTCGCGCACCATGTTGGTGCGACGAATGGTGAACGGGTCGATACCCAGTTGCAGCGCCAGCTCATCGAGTGCGCTCTCGATGGCGAAGATCACCTGGCCGAGCCCGTACCCGCGGAACGCGCCCGACGGCGGGTTGTTGGTGTAGACGGCCTCGGCGTCGACCCGCTTGACGGGGCATCGATAGACCGAAATCGACTCCGCGCAGCCGTGGAACATGACGCCCGGCGAGTGGTTTCCGTAGGCGCCGCCGTCGCTCAGCACGGCCAGCTTCATTGCGGTCAACGTGCCGTCGGAGCGGGCGCCGAGGGTGACGTCGACACGCATGGGATGGCGATGGGCGGTTGCGGTGAGCTCATCGGTCCGCGACATTTCGTACGCGACCGGCCGCCCGGTGCGCAACACGGCGACCGCGACGAGGTCTTCGGTGAACATCTCCTGCTTGCCGCCGAAACCGCCCCCGACACGCGCGGTGTATACGCGCAGCCGGTCCTCGGGCAGGCCGAGCAGGAGGCACAGTTCCTTGCGAACCAGAAACGGAACCTGTGAGCTGGTGCGCAGGGTGAGCCGGCCGTCGTCGTCCAACCAGCCGATGGTGCCGTGGGCCTCCAGCTGCGCGTGCGTTACCCGCGCGGTCCGCCACGTACCGCCGACCGTCACATCGGCGTCCGCCAGGGCCTCGTCAATGTCGCCGCCGAAACCCTCATGCATCGCCGCGATCACGTTGCGCGACGCGTCGGCGACGCCGTCTTCGAGCGTCCGGTCCGGATGCAGCAGCGGCGCGCCCGCCGACCTCGCGGCCTCCGGATCGAACACCCCGGGCAGCAGCTCGTACTCGACCACGATGCGGCGTGCCGCGTCCTGCGCGGCCGCGGGCGTGTCGGCGACCACCGCCGCGACCCGTTGTCCGATGAAGCGGACGACCGGGTCGAACACAAGGGTGTCGTCCGGGTCGTCGGTCCGGATCTCGTGGCGCGCAGTGGAAAAGCGCGGCGTCGCGACATTGAGGTGCGTGAGGATCAGTTCGACCCCGGGCACCTGCTCGGCGGCCGCGGTATCGATCGCCAGGATCCGGGCGTGCGCATGGGGTGACCGCAGCACCGCGAGATGCAGCAGCCCGGGCACGTCGATGTCGAACGTGAAGGGCTCGCACCCGGTGACGATCCGTCGGCCGGCGGGCGGCCGCAGTGACTGTCCGATGGCCGGACCCGCAACGGCCACGCCGTCGCCACTGCCCGCGACGGCCGCATGGATCGCCTCGCGAATCGGGCGGTAGCCGGTGCAACGACACAGGTTGCCCTTCATCCGGCGGTCGAGATCACCGAGGTCGTCAGGCTCGAGGGTGGCGGCGGTGACGATCATTCCGGCAGTGCAGAAGCCGCACTGGAAGGCGAAGTTGTCGCAGAACGCACGCTGCACCGGATGGAGGTCATCGCCGTCGGCAAGCCCGGCAACCGTGGTGACCGCGCGGCCGCCCACCCGGGCGGCGGGGTAAATGCAGGAGTGCACCGGCACGCCGTCGAGGATGACCGCACACGCTCCGCAGTCGCCGGCGTCGCATCCCCTCTTGACGTCGAGGTTCCCGGTCTCCCGGAGCAGGGTTCGCAAGCACTGCCCCGGGCGAGCATCGGCTTCGACGGTCGTGCCGTTGACATCAAATCTCATACGCACACCACTACGCGGTGCCGCCGGCCGGTCGTCATCGCGCGATTCGCAGGCGTCGGGCGGAGGCGATGGGATTCGCGTCGGCAACCAGGTCGTCGAATCGCCACGCCGCGATCCGCGAGATCTCACCGAGCGCCGCCATGTGCTCGACCTGCGGGGAATTGTCCAGGCGCCGCCAGCCGAGGGTCAGGATGTGTTCGCGCCTTTCCAGATCCCGAAGGCAGATGATGAGGGGGAAGCCGAATTTGGCTTCGTAGGCCGCAGACAACTCGCTGAATTCCTCGGCCTCCTCCTCGGTGAGACCGTCGAGACCCAGGTAGGCCAGATCGACTTTCGACACGTTGTGTTCCTGAGTTTGGGCGAGGTCCGGATACGCCTGCATCAACTCCATCTGCTCGGCGGGGGTAGCGGCGAGCAGCGCGGTCTGGACGGCACCACGCAGTGCGCGGGTGTCGGCGAACGGACGTTGCGCGAACGCGCGCTCGACCGGCCAGGCGAGGCCCTGATAGAGGATCGAGAACGTCTTGACGAACTCCTCCTGCGTCATCTTGTTGACGGCATCGAGTCCGACTTCGCCGGTCCGTGGCGTGCCCGCAACCATCGGGCCGCGGTTCGGCCCGATGTGGAAGAACACGATGTTCAGGACGATCGCGGCAAGGGCGCCCAGCGTGATCCCTGAGCCACAGATGATCTGGGCCCAGGCGGGAAAACTGAACTTCAACAGCGGTTGGGCGGTGACGAGCATGCCCAGGCCGAGTGCGGTGCCGACGATCACCGCGTTGCGGTGGTCATTGAAGTCGACCTTCGACAGGGTCTGGATGCCCACCACAGCCACGGTGGCGAACAGCGCCAGCGACGCCCCGCCGAGCACCGAATGCGGGATCGCGGCCACGACGGCCGCGGCCTTGGGGAGATAGCCCAGCACGATCATGATGACCCCCGCGGTGGCGACCACCCAGCGGCTCTTGACCTGCGTCAAGCGAACGAGCCCGACGTTCTCCGCGAAGCACGTGTACGGGAACGAGTTGAGGACGCCGCCGATCGTGGTCGCCATGCCGTCGGCGCGCAGTGCTCTGGCAATGTCGTTGGCGCCCACGCGTTTACCCACGATCTCGGCCGTCGCGAAGACATCACCCGTGGTTTCCACCGCGGTGATGATCATGACGACGATCATCGAGATGATCGCGGTGGCGCTGAATGTGGGCCAGCCGAAGTAGAACGGCGTGGTCACGCCGAGCCAGTGGGATGTACCTACCGCACTGAAATCGACATCCCCGAGCAGCGCCGCGACCGCAGTGCCGATGACCAGCCCGGCCAGCACGGCGATCGTCGCGAGGAACCCGCGGAAGAGGCGCTGCATCACGATGATGATCAGCAGCGTGCCCGCGGCATACGCGAGATCCTTCAGCGCCACATCCGTTTTCATCGCCTCGGTGGTCGTGCCACCGACGATGTCGTTGGCCGCGACGGGCAGGAGCGCGATGCCGATGATCGTGATGACCGATCCGGTCACGACCGGCGGGAAGAAGCGCAGCAGCTTCGAGAAGTACGGCGCCATGAAGAAGGTGAAGAGTCCGGCGACGATCACCGACCCGTACACCGACAGCAGACCGGGAACCCCTGACAAGCCGCCGGCGGTGCCGATCGCGATCATCGGGCTGACCGCCGCGAAGGTCACCCCCTGGATCAACGGGAGTTTGACGCCCACTTTCCAGAAGCCGACGGACTGGATGATCGTGGCAATGCCACACGTGAACAGATCGGCATTGATGAGGTGGATCGTCTGCTCGGGCGACAGCTTCAGGGCGCCGGCGACGATGATCGGAACCAACACCGCGCCGGCATAGAACGCCAGCACGTGCTGCATTCCGTACACCGCGAGCTTGGGAATCGGCAACACTTCGTCGACGGGATGCACGGCCTTGCGCGCGACGTCGGCTCGGTCCGTCTCAATCGGCATGGCCCACCTCCAGGCGAGAAGAAATTTCTGAGCGAATGTCCACGGCCAGCACCGCGCTGACGGCGCGGCGCCAATCCGCGGACCCGAGTGGGTCGGTGTAATAACCGGATGCGGCCAGGACGTCGGACCGGAGAGCTTCGGCGCCGGGCATCGCCGGATAGCGAAAGACGGTGGGCGCGAGCGTCGCAGCCGTGACGGTGAAGACCGCCGATCCGTCGTCGTCGCGGCGGCCGCTGACGACGGCACCGGAGCGTCCGTACTCGGCCAGCGCGATGGTGCGCAGTGCCGCCGTGGACCGCAGCGCCCGTTCGGGCAGGTGCAGGGCCCGCAGCACTTCGCCGTGGGCCAGCGAGTTGATCCCGTTGCCGGTGACCAGATCCGCGACGGGTTCCCATCGGGTCTGGTCGTCAGGAGTCCAAATCTCGGCCACGCCGTCGAGGGCGACGGCAAGCGACACCATCGATGCGGCCGCGAATGAACGGCAGATGTTGCCGCCCACGGTGGCGACGTTCCAGATCTTGAACGAGGCGAGCAACGCGTCGGCACAGTCGCCGAAGAGCTGCTGGGCCGGCCACTCGGCGCGGCGCGGGTGGCGCACGAGTTCGGCGATGGTGCAGGTGGCCGCGATGCGCAGTCCGTCGCCGGTGCGCTCGATGGGGCACCAGTCCATGGTCGTGAGGTCGACGACACCGGCGAGCTCGGCCTGCGGTTCGGAGAACGTCCACGTCCCGCCGGCGACGAAGGACTCGCCGTCGGCAAGGCGCAGGTCGTCGCGGGTGCGCGCGAATCGGTATCGGCTGACGGTGTGCAGGTCCATGGCTCAGCAGAAACCTGGAATCGTGGCCCACGCCTCCGGCGCCTGCTCCGCGCCTTCCCGGGTGATGGTGGCTTGGATCAAGCCGTACGGCCGGTCGGCGGCGTAGAAGACCTCGTTCGGGTTCTCCAGACCGAACGGGCTGAGGTCGACGACGAAGTGGTGCTTGTTGGGACATGACAACTTCACTTCGGCGACCACATCGAACTTCTCGAGGATCGCCTTGCCGATCTCGAACAGCGTCTGTTGCAACGCGAGTGAGTGGACGCCGGCGAACGTGGCGAGCACGACCTCGGTGATGGCCTCGTGCAGCGCGTTGAAGTCGACGGCGGTGCCGTCGGTGTCAGTGCTGAGGTAGCGCCACCATGCGGTGATGGACGTGGCCATGATGCGGTCGTCGGTCTCGACCAGCGTGGTGTATTTGTCGCGGGGGAAGCCGTGGAACTCCGATCCGGTCGACTTGAGCACGACACAGTCCTTGATGCCGGACACCACCCACGTCGTGTCGCCGGCCATCTGGACGACCGTCGTCCGGACGAACTTGCCGGCTCGAACAAACGAGTGGTCGTGCGGCTTGCCGTCGACGACGATCCGCTCCCACGCGTATTCCTCTGCCTCCCAACGGCCTCCGGTCACCCACTCGAAATCACCGACGAAGTGCCGGCCCAACGCGATCAGGAAATCCTCGGGTGACTTCACGCCCACTTCTTTCGCGTAGGCGTACACGGTGTTCTTCTGCGTATCGGTCGCGACCACGTGCGAGTTGTCACCCGCGTAGTGGCATGCGCTGAAATCGCCCCGCAACTGCGAGGTGACGTTCAGATCGATGATGCGATGTACGGGGGTATCCCGGACGATGCGCACGAGGCGGTTCTCCGCCTTGCCGTACTGATTCGACCCGAGGACGATGTCACCCACTGCCACGATTTCCCCTGACGCACGTTGAACGACTTACCGCTGCAACGTACGTTTCAGTTTTTGTTGTGGCGTCACCATTTCGTTTCAACCGCGTGACGGCGTTTCAGCCCACAGACGACTGGAATGCCCCGGACCTGGACGTAAACGGATCGTAACAATCTCGTCAGGGCGAATCTTTGCTGCAACGCTAGATTCAGTCCATGGATCTTCAGACCTTCAACTCTGCGTTGCCTGAGGAAGCCGAAGAGGTGCTGCGTCCCTGCGCCGATATTGCGTCGTGGCTCAGCGAGGTTGTCGCCGCCCGGCCCTTTGCGACCATCAGTGAACTCGAGTCGACAGCCGCGCGTGCCGCCGCCGACTGGAGCGTCGACAACCTGGACCAGGCACTGGCACAGCACCCCCGCATCGGCGAAAGAGCCGACGGCACATCGATCGAGTCCGGCCTCTCCCGCGGCGAACAACCGGCCATGCCCGACGCGCTTGCGACAACGATGGCCAGGGCCAACGCGGACTATGAAGCGAAGTTCGGGCGCATCTTCCTCATCCGCGCGAAGGGCCGCAGCGCTGCCGACATCTATGACGCCCTGCGATATCGGCTGTCACTCGACCGCGAGGAGGAAGCCGCCATCGCCATCGGCCAGCTTCGTGAGATCGCACTGCTCCGCCTGGCAGAAAGGGTGACGCCATGACATCGCCGGCCACGCAGACATCCTTGTCCACTCACGTGCTCGACGCCGCCCGCGGAAAACCCGCCGCGGATCTCGAGGTCGTCCTGATCCGAATGAACGAGCAAGTGGCGGCCGCACACACCGACGACGACGGCCGAATTCGTTGGGACGTCCCGCTGAATCCCGGTGACTACCTACTGCATTTCGCGACTGGCGCCTGGTTCGCCAGTGCCGATCGGGAGACGTTCTACCCCGCCGTCGACTTGCACGTCACGATCGGAGCGGGCCACACGCACGTCGCCCTGTTGCTCAGCCCGTTCGCGTACACCACCTACAAGGGCAGCTGATGCGCGCGGACGAGCCGGACTCGCTGGAGGCGAGAATCGCGAACTGCTATGCGTCGCTGAGCCCGCAGGAACGCCGCGCTGCCGATGTGCTGCTCGCGCACGCGGGCGATGCCGGTACCTATCGGGCCAGCGAACTCGCCACCATGGCCGATGTCTCGAAGGCGACGTTCTCCCGGCTGGTACGCGCCCTGGAATTCACCAACTTCGATGCCATGCGTGAGCACCTGCGCGCCCTGCGCCGATCGGGTGTGCCCCTCGCCATCGAGAGGACGCCCGACGTCAGCGCGATCATCTCGCAGGACATCGCGAACCTGCACGCCATGCATGCGCTGCTGGATGAGGCGGTGGTCGAGGCCGTCGCAGAGAAGATCGCCACGTCCCGTCGCATCGCCATCTGCGGCTACCGGAGCAGCCTGGCCGCGGCAACGCTGCTGAGGCTGAACCTCGCGCAGATCCGACCCGACACCTGGCTGGCGCCCAGTTCGGGTCAGTCCGTCGCCGAGGACATCGCGGACTTCGATGAGCGGGACCTCGTCATCGCGATGTCGTTCCGGCGCCACGGCCGGTGGGCCAGAGAACTCGTCGACTGGGCTTCCGAGTCGCGAGTTCCGTTGGCGCTCTTCGCCGATGACCAACTGCGTGCGCTCGCGGCACGTGCCACCTGGTGGCTCGAGTGCCCGAACGTCTCCCCCGGCGCGTTCGACAGTCACGCGGCGGTGATGAGCCTCGTTGCCGTGCTGTCCGATCGCGTCCTGGCCCTCACGCCGGACGGCGCACAGCGCATCGACCGCGTCAACTCAGTCCACGAGACACTTGGCGCACCGCCTCGAGCAACGAGTCGGCGAACTCCGGGCGACACATGACGAAGTCAGGCAGGTACGGATCGGGCCGGTTGTACCGCAGCGGCGAGCCGTCGAGACGCGACGCGAACAGCCCCGCCGCCTGCACCACGCCCGCCGGTGCGGCCGAGTCCCATTCCCACTGCCCGCCGGCGTGCACGTAGGCGTCGACGTCGCCGCGCACCACGGCCATCGCCTTGGCGCCGGCCGAGCCGATGCCGACGAGCTCCATGTCGAGCACATCGCGCAGCCACCACACCACCGCCGGCGGCCGGTAGGTGCTGGTGGCGACGCGGATGGGGCCGGGCCGGCGCGGCGGCGGTCCGGTCACGGTGTCGGTGCGGTGCACCTCGCCGTGTGCGGGCAGCGCGACGGCCGCGTCGGTGATGGACCCGTGTGGGCTGCCATCGCGCTGCCACAGCGCGATGTGGACGGCCCAGTCCGGCCGCCCGCGCCCGAACTCGCGGGTGCCGTCGACCGGGTCGACGATCCACACCCGGTCCGAGCGCAGGCGCACCAGATCGTCGGCGGCCTCCTCCGACAGGATGGCGTCGTCGGGGCGGGCCGTGCGCAGCCGATCGAGAATCAGCGTGTTGGCGTGCCGGTCGCCGGCCGCGCCGAGGGTGTACGGATCGTGGGAGCCGAGCCGGTCGCGCACCGACAGCAGGAATTCCCCGGCCTCCTGCGCGACCTCGGCGGCCAGCGCGACATCGGTCTGCGCCCTGCCACTGTCCGCCATGCCCATGAGTATCGCCGAGGGCAACGTCACAGCCGAAATCGCCCATTCACAGGCACGTTGCAGGCTGCTGGCAGGTCCTGCCGAAATAGGCCTCATAGCATTTCGGACAACTATTTACCGGGTAGTCAGCAAGGAGGACGTCATGAAGGTGGCGAAGACATTCGGATTCGTGGGCATCGCCGCAGCAGTGACGATGGGCGTACTCGGCGTGACCAACGCACCTGCGCCGGACAACACTCCCGTCGCCTCGTCGGGCCACGGCTCGACGACCGGCGAGTACAACCAGCCGACGGTCGCCGGTATCAACATGGGCTCCACGGAGACGCCGACGACGCCCAGCAGCGTCGAGCCCGTCACCCTCGCTTCCCCGCCGGTGAAGGCCAAGCCGTACTCCGGCTGAGCCGACCACGGGCACGGAAAAGGGCTCCGGGAGATTCCCGGAGCCCTTTTACGTTGGGGCACAGCCTAACTCGGGGTGGCTCCCGGCGCGCGGACCACCATGGGCACGGCCGGGAAGTACGACGCCATCTCCGACCGCGACCGGCGCAGCGCCGCGGTGCCGTAGCCACGGTGGCGGTACTCGGGGTGGACCCAGATCCGGACGTTGACCTCACCGCCGACCAGTTCACCGAACACCATGCCGACCTTGGCACCGTCTTCCTCGGCGACGAACCACACCGCTTCCTCGGCATTGACGCGGGCGAGCGCGGCCTTGATCTCGTCGTCCAGGTCGCCGGCGGCGCGGCCCGAGCCGTCACCGGAAGCGCCGACATCGGCGGTGCGGGTGGCGAAGATGTCGCGGTCGTCGGCACCGGAGAAGGGACGCAGCGACAGGTTGTCCCCGAAGCTGGCGGGGCGGTCCTTCACCGTGAAGGACAGCTGGCTGTTCAGATCTTCGAGCTCGTCGGCGATGCGCTTGCGGGCGTCCTTGGTCAGCAGATCGAAGGACATCGCCATGACCTGCTCGCCGCCGGCATGCGAGGTGCCCAGCAGCTTGGCGATGGCTTCAACGGCGGCGGCCTTGTTGTCGGCTTCGACGATGACGTCGAGCACTTCGTGCCGGCGGTCCAGTGCTTTCTGGAGGGCATCGGTGATCTCGCGGCGGGCTGCGGCCTTGTCGTGGTCGGTCATGCCGACGAGCCTAGAGCACTACCGATCGGTAGGGCTGCCGAAATCACTACGCAAATCGCTACCTGTGTGCAAACTGCGATCAAAAGGCCGGCCATGGGATCGGCCGGTGCCGATCCGGGCTGGGCATGACCGGATTGTCAAGCAGCCCAACAACTCTCGCTTGCAGCGCGGCGATCTCATGCCGGGTGAGGTGCGGAGCCAGCGTCGCGGCGAGGCCGTCGCGCAGGGCGTCCCGCAATGCGGCCACCGCACCGAGCACGTCGTCGTCGATCGGTTTTCCGGCCCAGCCCCACAGCACCGTCCGCAGCTTGTCCTCGACATGCAGGGTCACGCCGTGGTCGACGCCGTACACCTGGCCGTCGGCGCCGGCCAGCACGTGGCCGCCCTTGCGGTCGGCGTTGTTGATCAGCACGTCGAACACCGCCAGCCGGTGCAATCGGGCGTCGTCGGCGTGCACCAGCACCACTTCGTCGCCCTTGTGGTCGTAGGCCCGCAGGATCGGCAGGTAGCCGGCCGGTACGTGGCCGGCCGGCACGAGGTCGACGAGGTCCGGGCCGGGCGCGGGTTCTGTTTCGCTGAGCGCGTCACCGGGTTGGTCGACCCAGCGCTGCACCATGCCCGGGCCGGCCGGACCGTCACGAATGATGGTGTGCGGCACCAGGTTCCAGCCAAGCGCGGCCGACACGAGGTAGGCCGCCAGCTCCCGTCCGGCCAGGGTGCCGTCGGGGAAATCCCACAGCGGCGCCTCGCCCGAGATGGGCTTGTACACGCAATGCAGCAGGGCGCCGTCGAGCTCGGCTTCACACAGGAACGTCGCGTTGCTGGCCGACCTGATGCGCCCGAGCGCCGTCAGCTCACCGCGTTGCAGAACCTGTTCAGCGTCAGGAGACGTCATCCGGCTCATCACCGTCGGCATCGAGCACGCCACGCCGATATCCGTTGGTGCGCACGCAGATATGGCCCTCGGGGTCGAGAGGTTCCTCGCACAGCGGGCACGGCGGCCGGCCGGCGGAGATGACGCGGTTCGACCGGTTCGCGAAGTCCCGGGCCGACTGCGGGCTCAGGAACACCCGCACGGCGTCGGGACCTTCCTCGGCGTCGTCGAGCACCACGGACGCGTCGAACTCCGAGTCGGTGACGGCCAACAGTTCCACCACCACGGTCTGCGCTTCGGAGTCCCAACCGAGGCCCATGGTGCCCACCCGGAATTCGGCGTCGACGGGCATGACGAGCGGGTTGAGGTCGGTCACCTCGCCGGTGTCGGGCGGGATCGGCGTGCCGAACCGGCGGTTGATCTCGACCAGCAGCGCGGAGATGCGTTCGGCCAGGACCGCGACTTGCTGCTTCTCCAGCATGACCGAGACGACCCGCTGCTCGTGCACGGCCTGCAGGTAGAACGTCCGGTTACCAGGCTGCCCAACGGTCCCGGCCACGAAGCGGTCGGGAGATCGGAAGACGTGAATTGCGCGAGCCATGGCACCTTTCAAAATACCGGTTCACCGGTCTAATCGGTCGAGCCGCCGACGGTTGCGTCGTGTGTCGGGACAGCATCATCGGGCTTGCCGGCCGCGTCGGATTTGGGCTCCTCGGGCTGCGGGCGCAGCGACGAGCTGAGATCCGTGCCGGTGTGGTTGACGTGCAGGACGAACGGGCGGTGCGGCGTGTAGCGGATGACGCTCATCGAGGCCGGGTCGGCGACGATGCGCTGGAAGCCGTCGAGGTGCACGCCGAGCGCGTCGGCCAGCACCGCCTTGATGACGTCGCCGTGCGTGCAGGCGATCCACAGCCTGTCGCCGTCGTGCTCCTGTGCCAGCGCCCGGTCGATCTCGCGGACGGCGGCGACGGCGCGGGACTGCACCTGCGCCAGCCCCTCGCCGTCGGGGAAAACCGCGGCGCTGGGCTGCTGCTGGATGACGGGCCACAGTGGCTCTTTGACCAGTTCGGCGATCTTGCGGCCGGTCCAGCCGCCGTAGTCGACCTCGGTCAGCCGGTCGTCGACGCGCGGCTCGAGGCCGAGCGCCGCGGCCAGCGGGGCGACGGTGTTCTGGCAACGCAGCAGCGGCGAGCGGACGATGGCCTTGACCGGTAGTTCGCCGATTCTGGCGACGACACCCTCGGCCTGGGCCCGTCCCTTGTCGTCGAGGTCGACGCCCTCGGACCGGCCGGCCAGGGTGTGCGCGGTGTTGGACGTCGAGCGCCCGTGCCGCAGGAGGATGACGGTCATCTGGCTCCCTCGAGTGTCACTGTGCGGCCACCACCCCGGTACCGAGCAGCGCCAGCACCGTCACGCCGAGCACGACGCGGTAGCCGACGAACCAGTACATGCTGTGCCGCACCAGGAATTTCAGGAACCAGGACACCGCGGCGTAGCCGACCACGAACGCGATCGCGATGGCGACGGCCAGCTGGGCTCCGGTGGCGCTCATGCCCTCGGTGACGGGCTTGAAGGCGTCGGGCAGCGAGAACAGCCCGGAGGCCAGCACCGCCGGGATGGCGAGCAGGAAGCCGAAGCGCGCCGCCAGCTCGCGGTTCATGCCGAGGAACAGGCCGGCGCTGATGGTCGCGCCGGACCGCGACACCCCCGGCACCAGCGCCAGGCACTGCGCCAGGCCGACGATGACGCTGTCCTTCCAGGTCAGCTGCTCGACGTCGCGGGTCTGCTTGCCGGCGTACTCGGCGAGGGCGATCACCGCGGAGAACACGATCATCGCGGTGGCGATGACCCACAGATTGCGGGCGCCGGAACGGATCTGGTCCTTGAACAGCAGTCCCAGCACACAGATCGGGATGGTGCCGATGATCACCCACCAGCCCAGCCAGTAGTCGGCGGTGCGGCGGGCAGCGTCGGTCAGCCCGGCGAACCAGGCGGTGAGGATGCGCCAGATGTCCTTGGCGAAATAGATCAGCACCGCGGCCTCGGTCCCGAGCTGGGTGACCGCGGTGAACGACGCGCCCGCATCATCGGCGAAGAAAACCCGGGAGGCGATGGCCAGATGGCCCGACGACGACACCGGCAGAAACTCGGTGAGCCCCTGGAGGACGGCCAGCACGATCGTCTGCCACCAGCTCATGGCTGCCACGTCAGTCACGCCGACGACCGTACCGTGAGCGGCAGGCGCAGGCGTTAGTGGTTGCGCTGCACCGGTTGTGCGTCGGCGACCGCGTCGCGTACGGCGGCGGCGAGACTGCGCTCGTCGTGCACGTCGACGTGCGCCAGGCTTCGCGAGGACACCGCGACGACGTCCTCTTCCTGCGGCACCGGCCCCGACAGACGCGGGCGGTAGACCTCCACAATCAACACGCGCTTGTCGTCAAGGCGAAATGAAAAACTCCGGCCGTCGCCAACTTGGCCAAACCCGCTGGCCCGCAGACCTGTCGAAAGGTCTTCGATAGCAAAATTACCGTTGGCCAGATCGCCGTCGGTGGCAATGCTCATGGTCCCGACCATACCCCTCCGGTACGTGACGTACCCGCCTGAAGCAGATAATTGACGTCAAAATATTTGCCTAAACTGGCAATTAGCGATTAACCGCCGTTCACCGACCGAAAGCCAGCCTGTGTCAATGGATCACCATCCCATTAATTGTCGGCTGCGTGAATATCGGGTGGGTCTAACGAGATTCGCGACGGCCGCGCTGGCCGTCGGCACGCTGGCGGCGTGCTCGTCACATCCGGCCGAGACGGCGCCGCCGACCATCTCGCCCGCACGCGCCGCGGTGTCACCCCCGGTCACCGGCGCTCCCGACGGCGTCGTCCGCTCCCTTCCCGGGCCCGGCACCGGCGCCGCCTTCGACACGGCGACGGCGTCGCTCGTCGTGCTCGGCACCGACGCCGGACGTCCGGTGGTGACGGTGCCCGGCACACCGCCGGTGGTCCTGCCGGCCGCTGCGACGGGCGTCACAGTCGACGGCGCGGGCACGGCGTTCCTGTCCACCCGCGGCGGCTACCTGCGGTTCGACATCGGCAAGCGCACGGTGCAAGCGGTCACGGTCGACGGCCAGTCCGGCACCGATTTCACCTCGATCGCCCGGCGGGCCGACGGGAAACTGGCATTGGGCACCGCCGACGGGGCGGTGCTGATCGTCGACGGCACCGCGGTGAAGTCCCGGATGAAGGCCTTCGCCCGCGTGGACGGCCTTGCCGCGCAAGGCAATACCGTCGTGGTCCTGGACCGCGGGCAAACCTCGGTGACCGAGGTGAACGCCGACGGCACCGACGTCGCCCAGGCGCTACGCGCCGGTGAAGGCGCCACCACGCTGGCCGCCGATCCCGCCGGGCGGGTGCTGGTGGCCGACACGCGCGGCGACGGCCTGCTGGTCTTCGGGACGACACCGCTCATGCTGCGGCAGCAGGCGCCGGTGCGGGGCGCGCCGTACGGCATCGTCGGATCGGCGAAACTCGCCTGGGTTTCACAGACCGCGACGAACAGCGTGGTTGGTTACGATCTTTCGACTGGTATCCCCGTCGAGAAAGTCCGATATCGCACC
Source organism: Mycolicibacterium sp. TY81 (assembly GCF_018326285.1). Taxonomy (NCBI): domain Bacteria; kingdom Bacillati; phylum Actinomycetota; class Actinomycetes; order Mycobacteriales; family Mycobacteriaceae; genus Mycobacterium; species Mycolicibacterium sp. TY81. Next base: position 1,309,798 of record NZ_AP023362.1, on the reverse strand, counting down.
GTGCAGCAGCCCGACGTCCTCTCCTTCGACGAACGCACCGGCACCTTGTTCGTGGTGTCGGGGTCGGGCGCCGGGGTCCAGGTGATCGCGAACGCCGCCGCGGGGCCGGGGTCGGGCGGCCACTGATGCAGCGGGGGCGGATGCCGGCAGCGTGGGCGGAGGACTTGTCCGACGACTACGAATGGATTCCGCTCCGACTGCCGCCGGAAGTGACCAGGCTGTCGGCGTCCATCCGGCTGTCGATCGAGGCCGAATACCGCGGGTGGGAACTGACCCGGGTGCGCCTCTACACCGACGGTTCGCGCCGCGTGCTGCTGCGCCGCCGCAAGATCAGGGCGGGCGAAGCTCCGGAACAGCTGCCCGATAGGTTGGCGCCCGAGCAGCCGTCGATGTGAGGAGCCGTTGATGTATCGCGCCCTGCGCTGGGTGATGTTCCGTGTCCCGCCGGAACGGATTCACACCTGGGTGTTCGCGCTGCTGCGCATCGCGACCGGGACGGCCGTCAGCCGCCGCTTGCTGGCCAAGTGGCTCGCCCCGTCGGATCCGGTGCTGGAGACGACGGTGTTCGGCGTGACGTTCCCGGGGCCCGTGGGCCTGGCGGCCGGCTTCGACAAGAACGGCAGCGGCATCAACGCCTGGGGCCCACTGGGTTTCGGCTACGCCGAGGTGGGCACCGTCACCGCACAGGCGCAGCCGGGTAATCCGGCGCCGCGGCTGTTCCGGCTGCCCGAGGACCGCGCCCTGCTGAACCGCATGGGCTTCAACAACCACGGGGCCGGTGAGCTCGCCATCCGGCTGACTCGCAGCCAGTCCACCGTGCCGATCGGCGTGAACATCGGCAAGACCAAGGTCACCCCGCCCGAGCGCGCCGTCGACGACTACGCCGAGAGCGCCCGGCTGTGCGGCCCGCTGGCCGATTTCGTGGTGGTGAATGTCAGCTCGCCGAACACGCCCGGGCTGCGTGACCTGCAGGCCGTGGCGTCGCTGCGGCCCATCCTGGCCGCCGTGCGCGCCGAGACCACCAAGCCCGTGCTGGTGAAGATCGCGCCCGACCTGTCCGACGACGACGTCGACGAAATCGCCGACCTGGCTGTCGAATTGGGGCTGGCGGGCATCGTCGCGACCAACACCACCATTTCGCGCGAAGGGCTGCGGACCCCCGGTGTCGCCGAGCTGGGCGCCGGTGGCGTATCCGGTGCCCCGGTGGCCGCGCGGTCGCTCGAGATCCTGCGGCGGCTGCACAAGCGCGTCGGCGACCGGCTGGTGCTGATCAGCGTCGGCGGCATCGAGACCGCCGACGACGCCTGGGAGCGCATCCTCGCCGGCGCCTCACTGGTGCAGGGCTACACCGGCTTCATCTACGGCGGTGGCCTGTGGGCCAAGCACATTCACGATGGCGTGGCGGCGAAGCTCAAGGCCGGCGGGTTCGCGTCGCTGGCGGATGCGGTGGGCACGGGAGCCTGATCGCGCACGGCTGAGCGCCGATACGCTGACGCCGAGGTGCCGAACCAGCGTTGGCTAGATCGCGACAGCACGCTCTGCTCGCTGTAGCCGAGCAACCCCGCCAGCTGCCCCAACGGGATGTCGGTGCTGCGGAGATAGCGGTCGGCCTCCTCGCGGCGCACCTGGTCGACGAGTGCGGCAAACGACGTGGCCTGCGTCTCCAGTTGCCGCTGCAGGGTGCGCGGATGCACCGCAAGATGCTGCGCGACCAGGTCGAGGGTCAGGCCCCCGGTGGGCAGCATCCGGCGGATCAGCAGCCGCACCGGTTCGGCGACCTGCGAATCGGCCGGTACCGCGATCGTGTTCAGGTAGTCCCGCACGACGTCGTGCACCGCGGCGTCGGCCGCCAGCGGCCGGGCAAGCACCGACCTCGGGAAGCGAAAACCGTTGTCGGGCTGAGCAAAACGCACCGGGCACCCGAAATACTCGGCGTAGTGCTGCGGGCTGGTCAGCGGCTCGTGGCGGAAGTGCACCGCCGCCGGCGTGAAGTCGGGACCGGTCAGCAGCCGGAACACCCGCAGCGCGACGCCGAGGGCGAGCTCGGCCGCCTGCTGGTGCGCGATGGAGCGGGGTACCGCGAGGCGCCAGTCGAACCGGGCATGGCGTGCCGCCGGCTGCGCGTCGATGGTTGCCGTCAAGGCCGGGCTGTAAACGGACATGTACTGGTCGATGGCCTCGAACGCGGCACCGACGGTCGCCGCGGTCCGGGCGGCGATCCCAACCGGGCCGAGGATATCCAGGCCCTGGCGCAGCGCCAGCTGCCTGCCGAAGTCGGGCGTCGCGGTCATCGTGGCCGCAGTCTCCAGCGTGGTGACCACGCTGCGGTAGTTGATGAAGCTGTCCTGGTCACCGACCGCCTCGATCGGAATGTGGCTCAGGGCGAGCAGGGGCGCCGGGTCTTCACCGAGTTCCCGGACGAGTTCCAGGAAGCCCTGCAACGACGTGCCGCGCACAAATGGCATGTCGTCTACTGTCAAGAACTTGTCATTTGATGTCAAGTATTGAACTCCGGCGGACCGCAGAATCGATGCATACCAACCGAATCCACCCGACATCGAAAGGCCCGAAAATGACCGCCATCGCCTCCCCCGAAATGGTCACCACCCGCAGCGGCGCTCCTCTCCCGCTGGTCGCGCTGCCGCAGGGTGAACTGCTGAGCGTCAACCTCGCCGAGACCCCGCTGCTGAAGGACGCCCTCGGCCCGGGCATGAGCTTCCACCCGCTGCGACTGGACACCGAGCGTGGCGAGTACGTCATCCTCGCCAGGATGGCCCCGGGCGTCGGCCTGCAAATCCACTACCACACCGGACCCGCGCAGGTGTACACCATGCAGGGCTGCTGGCTCTACCGCGAATACCCCGACCAGCCCCAGACCGCCGGCTCCTACCTCTACGAACCCGGCGGCTCCGTCCACACCTTCTACACGCCTGAGGACAACACCGAGGACACCGTCGCGCTCATCTGGGTCGACGGCGCGAACGTCAACTTCAACGAGGACGGCACGTTCCACTCGATCCTCGACGCGGTGTCCCTGCACTACCTGACCGAGACAGTGTCCGCAGCTCAAGGGACCAAACCCGTCTTCGTCCACGGTGGCGCCGCCGGCGTCGCCAAATCCTGATCCACAAGCCGAGACCCTGAAAGGACCGGCCATGACCTTCCGGAAATTGACCAGCCTCGATGCCCAGTTCCTGGCGATGGAGGACGGGCGCGCGCACGGCCACGTCAGCGTGCTGAGCACCTACGCGCCGTACACCGCAGACGGCCGCCGGCTGACCGCCGAGGTGATCCGGGACCTCGTGGCCGAGCGGTTGCCGCTCCTGCCGCCGTTCCGCTGGCGACTCGTCAGGGTGCCATTCGACCTCGACCACCCGTACTGGGCCGACGCAGACGACGTCGATGTCACCTATCACGTACAGGAATCCGCGCTCTCGGCACCGGGTGACGATCGCCGGCTCGCCGACCACGTCGCCGAGATCATCGCGAGGCCCCTGGATCGGTCACGGCCGTTGTGGGAGATCCACGTGATCAGCGGACTGGCCGACGACTCCGTGGCACTGCTGATCAAGATGCACCACGCCGCGGTCGACGGCGTCTCGGGCGCCGAGGTGCTGCGGGTGCTGCTCGATGACACCGCAGAAGGACAGCCAGTGGTGGCTCCCCACCGCGTGGCACCGCAGCACCGGCCGTCCCAGGCCGAACTTCTCGGCCGCGGGTTGACCAACATGTGCCGATACCCCGCGCGGTCCATTCGCGCTGCGGTGCGTGCGCTGCCGCACCTCGACGAGGTGCCCACGCTGCGCGGCGTGCCCGGCGTCAGCACGGTGGCGCGGCACAGCCGGTCCGCCAAGGCGATCCTGCAGCGCACGAACACAGCCGAAGGCACCGAACTCGTCGCACCGCGCACGCGGTTCCAGACCGCGATCTCGCCGCGCCGAAGTGTGGCTTTCGGTTCGGTGTCACTGGCTGAGGTGAAAGCCGTCAAGGATCACTTCGGATGCAGCATCAACGACGTCGTGATGGCGATGTGCGCGTCGGGGTTGCGGTCGTGGTTGGCCGACGAAGGCGAACTGCCGGACGGACCACTGCTGTCGTTCGTGCCCGTGTCCGTCCGCACGCCTGAGCAAACCGGCACGTTCGGTAACCGGGTCACGGTCATGATGGCCGAACTGCCGACCGATGAGGCCGATCCCGTCGAGCGGCTACACCGGGCGCAGGCCACCATGACCGCAGCGAAACAGCGCCATCAGGCGTTGCCGGCGTCCCTGTTGGAAGACGCCAACGACCTCATCCCGCCGGCGCTGTTCGCCCGCGCCACCGGCACGGCGTTGCGCCACGGGGCAGCGTTCCTGCAGCCGGCCGTGAACGCCGCGATCTCCAATGTGCCCGGCTCCCCCACGACGCTGTACTGCGCAGGCGCCGAACAGCTTTCGCAGTTTCCGATCTCCGGCGTACTGCACGGAGTCGGGCTGAACATCACGGTGTTCAGCTACCGCCAAGAGCTGTCGATCGGCATCGTCGTCGACCGCGATCAACTCGACGACCCGTGGCCGTTGCTCGACGCGGTGCGCGACTCCCTGACGGACCTGACTGCGGCGATCAGTAGACCCACGTCGGCGTGACGCCGAGTTCCTCCAGGGTCTGCTGCACGTGGTCGCGCAGCGCGGCCTTGGTGTTCTCGGCACCCACCCGGTAGCCGACGATGCCCAGGGTGACCTTGCCGTTGTGGCGCAGCGCCGTCACCACGAGCAGCCCACCGGGCTGCTCGATGTCCGCCTTCTTGACGTTCTGCTCGACACCCCAGCAGTTCACGAAATCGGCCTGGTGTGTCCCGTCGATGCGGCCCACCAGCTCCGGCACGTCACCGACGTTGGAGCAGGTGACCGGCAGCTCGCCGAGCACCATCGCCGCGGTGTGACGGACCGCGCGCCGTGGGATGAACGGCGTCAGCGGCAGCAGCTGGAAGGACTCGTCGGGCTCCTCCCGGGCCCGGCGCAGTGCGGCGCGGATCTCGCCGCGGAGTTCGGTGAGGTCCGTCGTCGCCAGCGCCGGATCGACGGTGAACGTCGTGAACGTCATCGCGTTGGCCCGGGTGTCCTCGAAGGACGTGCGGTCGTTGATCGCGACCATCAACGAGATGGCGCCGTCCCGCGCGCGCTGGCGTCCCATGCGAACGCCCAGCCGGATGGCGAACGCCGAGACCAGTGAATAGCCGTTGCCGCCGAGTTCGGCGGCGCGTGCGTCGAAATGGCCGATGTCGATGTTGGCGGAGGCGAACGGCACGTGCACGATCTCGTCGCCGCCGGTGGCATCCACGGTCGCCGGCGCCGCCGTCACCTCACCGCGACGCTGGTAGGCCAGCTTGGCAGCCACGGCGATCGTGCGGCGGACCTCCGGCAGGTCGCGCAGTGTCTGGCGCAGGTCCGAACGGATCGCCTGCCAGCGGGTGCGCGAGCGTGGCGGGCCGTAACCGAGGTCGCGCTCGTTGCCCAGGACCGCGTCCATGAACGCGACGACCGATCCGGTGCCGTCGATGAGGCAGTGCGACAGCACCATCGCGACCGCCGTCGAGCCGTCGGTGAAGGGCTGGACGCCCAGATGCCACCCCGGCCCGTGCTCCGGATCGATCGGGATGCGCGAGCGCGCCTCCAGCCACTCGCTCAGTTCCGAACGCGGACAGGCGGTTTCGGCGATGTCGATCGGTCGTGGGGCGCCCGTCGCGGCCACCCAGCGATGCCGGCCGAACGGCACCGGCGACCGCTCGATGTACCGCGCCACCAAACCCTTGCCGAAGTTCTCGTTGAACCGGCGCAAGCCGTCGAGATCCACCGGGCCCTCGTAGAACCACAGGGCCATGCCGACCTGGACGCGGCCGCTGGCCCGGTACGACAGGAACGTGGCCTGGTCGATGTAGTCGAGGCGGTCCTGATCCGTCGGTGCCGAGCGCTTACTCACCGGCGCAGATGTGGACAAAGCGGATGGCCCCCTCGCTCCAGGCGCGGCGAGCGTCGCTGCCGCCGACCTGGGTCTGATGGTAGGTCGGGCCGCGGACAGCCGCGACCCGACGTCGTCCGGCTACTTCTGCTCGTACGTTCCGTGGATGACGGCCCGCGCGATGGCCTGCATGAACAGGTTGAAGCCCAGGAACGCCGGGGTGGCGTCCTCGGGGATGTCGAGCTTCTCGACCGGCAGGGCGTGCACGGCGATGTAGTACCGGTGCGGGCCGTGGCCGGCCGGCGGGGCGGCGCCGAGGAAGCGCTTGAGGCTCGCGTCGTTGGTCAGGGTGATGGCGCCGCCGGGCAGCGCGTCGCCGTTGCCCGCATCCTCGGCCAGCTCGGTGACGTCGGCAGGCAGGTTGGCGACGGCCCAGTGCCAGAAGCCCGATGCGGTCGGGGCGTCGGGGTCGTACACGGTGACGGCGAAGCTGCGGGTCTCGGCCGGGAAGCCCGACCAGCTCAGCTGCGGCGAGACGTCCTGTCCCCCGGCGCCGAAGATGCCACTGACCTGTGCGTTGGCCAGCGGACCGCCGTCGATCAGCGACGTCGAGGTCAGGGTGAAGGTCGGCAGCTGCGGCAGGTTGTCATACGGCGAAGCGGTCATGATGTCCTTAAGTTCGTAGTTGCAGTTACTTCGTATTGATGAGCGTTACGTTGGGCTGTGACCCGGGTGGGTCGGGTATGGCTGCCATGGTGGTGCCGGCCCCTGGTGGTGCGGCTTGAAAGGACTGGCCGCCCGGCCTGCCTGGACTTCCTCGGGCCGCTGATTGAGATCTGCGATGTGATCGCTTGTTTAAGGAAATGCCGGCGAGGTCGTCCTTGGGGATTTTGTTGGCAGACAAGCGAAAAGAGGTCCGGTGACCGAAAAGCAAATGTGGGCTGGGGTCGATGTCGGCAAAGAACATCACTGGGTGTGCGTCGTGGACAGCAACGGCAACATGGTGTTCTCGCGCAAGGTGGTCAACGACGAGCGCACGATCGGCGACCTGGTCGCCGAAATCGACACGCTTGCCGGTGAGGTGTCCTGGACAGTGGACTTGAGCAACGTGTACGCCGCCCTGGTGCTCACGGTGCTGGCCGATGCAGGCAAGACGGTGCGTTACCTGGCGGGCCGGCAGGTGTGGCAAGCATCGGCCACCTACCGCGGTGGTGAGTCCAAGACCGATGCCAAAGACGCCCGGGTGATTGCCGATCAATCCCGGATGCGCGGTGCGGACCTGCCGGTCCTGCGTCCCGGCGATGACCTGATCACCGAGCTGCGCATGCTCACCGCCCACCGCGCCGATCTGGTGGCCGATCGCACCCGCACCATCAACCGTCTGCGCCAACAACTGCTGGCCGTATGCCCGGCCCTCGAACGCGTCGCCGAGCTCAGCCAAGACCGGGGTTGGGCGGTGCTGCTGGCGCACTATCAACGGCCGAAAGCGATTCGCCGAACGGGTGTTTCGCGGCTGACCAAAGTTCTGGCAGCGGCCGGGGTGCGCAACGCCGCCACGATCGCGGCTGCCGCGGTGACAGCGGCCAAAGCTCAGACCGTCCGCCTCGCGGGTGAAGATGTTGGCGCCGGATTGGTCGCCGAGCTGGCCCAAGGGGTGATCAACCTCGATGAGCGCATCAAACACACCGACGCGGACATCGAGGAACGATTTCGCCGCCATCCGCTCGCCGAGGTGATCACCAGCCTGCCCGGCATCGGCTTCCGACTCGGCGCCGAATTCCTTGCCGTGGTCGGCGATCCCGCACTGCTCCAATCGCCTGACCAGCTCGCCGCCTGGGCCGGCCTGGCGCCGGTATCCAAAGACTCCGGCAAACGCACCGGCCGGGCTGCACACGCCCAAGCGCTACAGCCGCCGCCTGCGCCGGGTGATGTACATGTCCGCGCTGACCGCGATCCGCTGCGATCCCACGTCGAAGGCGTACTACCAGCGCAAACGAGACCAAGGCAAACGCGCTATCCCTGCCACCATCTGCCTGGCCCGCCGACGCGTCAACGTCCTTTACGCCCTCATCCGTGACAACCGGACCTGGCACCCCGACACGCCCCAAATCGCCACGGCGGCGGCTTGACACGGTCATTGAGAGTCCTTTCGATTGCGGGCAGAGCTGTCAGCAGTGCGTCAAGAAGTGTTCGAGGACCTTGGCGCCGAACTGTAGTGCGTCCACGGGTACCCGTTCGTCGACCCCGTGGAACAGCGCGGCGAAATCCAGTTCGGGCGGCAGCCGCAGCGGCGCGAAGCCGAAGCACCGGATGCCCAGGCGGACAAACGCTTTCGCGTCGGTACCGCCCGACATCATGTAGGGCACCGTGCGGGCGTCGGGGTCGACGGCCAGGATCGCGGCGTTCATCGCGTCGACCAGGTCGCCGTCGAAGGTGGTCTCCACGCTCGGCAGGTCCCGCTCCCAGGTGCGGGTGATGTTGGGGCCGAGCAGCGCGTCGAGTTCACGCTCGAAGGCCTCCTTGCGGCCGGGCAGGACGCGGCAGTCGACCATGGCCTCGGCGGTGGCCGGGATGACGTTGGCCTTGTAGCCGGCCTTGAGCATGGTGGGGTTCGCGGTGTCGCGCAGCGTGGCGCCGACGATCCGCGCGATGCCACCCAGCTTGGCGATGCTGCCCTCCAGATCGGGCGAGGTCGGGTCGAGGTCGTAGCCGGTCTCTTCCGAGACCGCGGTCAGGAACTGCTCGACCGATTCACTGAGTACCAACGGGAACTGGTGCCGGCCCAGTTTGGCGACGGCTTCGGCGATCTCGGTGACGGCGTTGTCGTCGTGCACCATCGAGCCGTGCCCGGCCCGGCCGCGGGCCGTCAGGCGCATCCAGGACAGGCCCTTCTCGGCCGTCTCGATGAGGTACAGGCGGCGTTCGCCGCCCTCCTTGGTCGGGACCGTCAGCGAGAAGCCGCCGACCTCGCCGATGGCCTCGGTGATGCCGTCGAACAGGTCGGGCCGGTGGTCGACGAGCCACTGGCAGCCATAGGTGCCGCCGTGCTCCTCGTCGGAGACGAAGGCGAAGACCAGCTCTCTCGGCGGCACGATGTTGTTGCGTTTCAGATGCCGCGCGACGGCGATCATCATGCCGCACATGTCCTTCATGTCGACCGCGCCGCGGCCCCACACGTAGCCGTCCTTCACCGCACCGGAGAACGGGTGCACGCTCCAGTCGGCGGGCTCGGCGGGGACGACGTCGAGGTGGCCGTGGATCAGCAGGGCGCCGCGGTTGGGGTCGGCGCCGGGCAGCCGTGTGAAGACGTTGCCGCGACCGGGCGCCGTCTCGACATACTCGGTTTCGTACCCCACCTCTTCGAGCTGGGCGGCCACCCAGCGGGCACATTCGGCCTCGCCTTTTGTGGTCTCCGGCTCGCCGGTGTTGGACGTATCGAACCGGATGAGCGAGCTGACGAGCTCAACGACTTCGTCTTCGGGCGCGGTCACAGTCACATTCGTACCACCCTCGGTTTTGGACTGGGCACCTCGATCCGTTAGCCTAAGCTGCCCGGCCAGACGGCAGGGCAGGTCCGAGTGGCGGAATGGCAGACGCGCTAGCTTGAGGTGCTAGTGCCCTATTAACGGGCGTGGGGGTTCAAGTCCCCCCTCGGACACAGTTTTCTTAGCTACATACAGCAAATACGCTCTACAGTTCGTTTTATGCATTTGCCGCATGGTTAACGCTGGCGACGAATGTCCTCGAATCCGTGTCGCAGATGGCCGAGTCGCCTTCTGGACACCCCCTCGGACACGTCCGGCGACACGGCTGAATCCAGCGGTCGCTGCGACCCGATTACCCCCGCAAGGTCATCATGGGCGCCTCGTTGACACTCGTGTCGACCTGGCCTTATAGCGAAACGTACCCTCACCGGTGATGACGCCCGCCGCGACGCACGGTCACAAAGCGAAACAATCCGCATACACGTACTATTAACTGTAAACAGTTTGTATGCGATTGGAGGTGTCGCCGGCCATGGAAGCACTAACCCCACGCACCGCACAGAAGGTCGGATTGTCGCGCGGCGCCTTCTACCGGGACGCACGCGAAGGCCGCCTCGACCGCATCGCACGAGGCATATATCTTCCCGCCGAGGCCCCAGCGATGGACTGGGATCTGATCGAAGCCTCAACGCGCCGACCTGACGCGACCATCTGCTTGACCTCCGCGCTGGCCCACTACGACCTCACCGACGAGATACCCGCCACCGTGGACGTCGCGATCCCGCGCGGCTCCCGCACACCGGCTGGCCGCGCTGCCATCACCTGGCATCACTTCGATGCGGCCACATTCGACATCGGACGCGACCAGATGACGATCCCCGGCTCGAATCAAACGATCGGGATCTACTCCCCCGAACGTTGCATCGCCGATGCCTTCCGCCTGCGTGGCTCGGTCGGCTACGAGCTCGCTCGTGATGCGCTGCGGCAGTGGCTGCGCGCAGGCGGCAAACCGGCACTACTCATGGACATCGCCGCGCGCCTGCCGCGCGCGAAAACCCCGGTCCTGCAAGCACTAGAGATGTTGACGTGAGCCGCGGCGACGAGGTGTTCCGCCACATCCAGGGCACCGCACGGTCCGCCGCAGCACAGAGCGGAGCCGGTGCACCGACACAGGAATACCTGATACGGCACGTACTCGAATCGTTTCTGGACCGCCTCACCCGAACACCTCACGCCAAGGACTTTGTACTCAAAGGCGGAATCTTGTTGGCCGCCTATGGAGTTCGGCGTCCCACCAAAGACGCCGACGCCAATGCGATCAGTGCCGATGTCGATGCCGAGCACCTCATACAGGTGGTTCGTGACATCGCCGCAGTCACCATAGATGACGGACTGCAGTTCGATCTCGCCACGATCGCCGTCCAGGAGATCCGTGAACAGTCAGAGTATCCCGGTCTGCGCGTACGAATCGCCGCAACCGTTGGGCCGTGGAAAGGGGTAGCGGCGTGGGACGTGTCCACTGGTGATCCGATCGTCCCGCCACCACGGCACGTGACCATCGATCGGATCCTCGGCGAACCGATCACCCTCCTGGGATATGCACCGGAAACGACGATCGCCGAAAAGGGCGTGACCATCCTCGAACGCGGAATCACCAGTACCCGCTGGCGTGATTACGTCGACATCGTGCAACTCGCTCGCGCCGGCATCGATTCGCACGAACTGCTCCGCTCAGCGCGGGCGGTCGCCGTCCATCGCGGAGTAAATCTGGGACCCGTCGCACCGCGACTAGCCGGTTACGGCGCTGCCGCACAAGCGAAATGGGCGGCATGGCGCCGCAAGGAACACCTCGAATCAGCTTGCGAACAAAACCTCGACGACCAAATCGCTCTCGTTGCCGCCCACCTCGATCCAGTCTTTCGCCACGGACCCGAGTGAACTACCGGCATCTACCGGCGCGGGACCGGGTCCGTACCTAGCGGAGGGATATCAATGACGATCACTGGCGGCCGTGAGCGATTTCCCGGCGAGTTGGATGAACTGCGAGCTGACAACGCGCGCCTACGGCACTTACTTGAATTGACCGAGGAACAGGCCCGCGCCGCACGCAGCGACCAGGCCACCCTAACTGGTGCCCCGACGCCACCTGTCTGCATGGAGTCCAGCCCCGCTGACAAGGTCAGGTTCTATTTCGACCTATTCCGTTGCCGCACCGATGTTTACGCCCAGCGATGGGAAAACCGCAAAGACGGCCGATCAGGCTGGATGCCGGCGATCGAAGGCTATTGGCGCAAAGGCATGAACCGTGCCGATGCCCCGTACCTGACATTGACCCCTGAGGTCGTGAGCTCACATCTCCGCGGTGATGTCCACATCGGTTTATATCCGCTGGGCGATGACGACACATGCTGGTGGGTAGCAGCAGACTTCGACAAAGAAGCGGCGATGCTCGACGCCCTCGCGTACACGAAAGCCGCTCGCTCCCATAATATTCCGGCAGCGCTGGAAGTATCCCAGTCCGGCCGCGGCGCCCACGTGTGGATCTTTTTCGCGCACGCGACATCAGCCTCCGTCGCGCGCGGGATCGCCACCAGCCTGCTCGCCGAAGCCTTCCGGCTGCGCGGCAGCATGCGCCTGAGCAGCTACGACCGCTTGTTTCCTTCCCAGGACGTGCACACCGGCCGCGGAGTCGGCAACCTGATCGCGGCACCACTCAACGGCAAACGCCGCCAGCACGGCACCACCGTCTTCCTTGATCCGGCAACCCTTGAACCGTACGAGGACCAGTGGGCATATCTGTCGAGCATCGCGCGACTGTCCGCCAAAGAGACTGCTTCCCTTGCCCGCCAGCTGCCCAGCCCCCAGATCGGGCACAACGTTCGGCGGCTGCAACTGCCCACCTCATCGAAAATCGTCCCCCGCCCCGCGGCGATCGTGCGAGCCGCGTTCGATTCACGAATCACCCTGACGTCCACCGACCTCGGCCCAGCCATGATTTCGGCTGTCAAACACGCCGCCTCCATCCGCAACCCCGAATTCGACGTACGGCAGCGAGCACGGCGAAGCACGTGGGATACCCCGCGCTATCTATATAGCTACGACGAAACCGCCGACGGCAACCTAACCCTGCCACGCGGCCTGCACCAACTGCTCAGCGACCTCGTCAGCTCAGCCGAGAGCACCCTCAAGATCGAGGACCACCGCGTCATCGGTGAGCACCACGAATTCACCTGCGCCACAACACTGCGCGAGACCCAGTCAGATGCTCTGAAGAAGCTCCTCAACCACGACACAGGCGTACTGATCGCACCCCCAGGAACCGGAAAGACGGTCATCGCCTGCGCGACAATCGAAGCACGTGCCACCTCAACGCTCGTTCTTGTCGACCGCAAAGCACTCGCTGACCAATGGCGAGACCGAATCCACCAACACCTCGACTTCAAATGCGGCCAGATCGGCGGCGGACGATCCAAGACCACCGGAGTTCTCGACATCGCACTACTGCCAACCCTGGCGCGTCGCAACAACATCTCCGAATTAGCGGCCGGATACGGCTTCATCATCGTCGACGAATGCCACCACGTCGCAGCAAGCGCCTTCTTCAAAGTCCTCGGCCAGATTCCCGCCCGATTCTGGCTGGGCCTGACCGCGACTCCGGAACGGCGAGATGGACTCGAAGACCTGATCTACCACCAACTCGGTTCACACCACGTACAGATTGAAAGACCCACCGCAGGCCAACTGCCCACCGACAGCGCCGAACTGTCAACACCGCACCCGGTACTGCACCTCCATCCGACACAATTCCGCTACCTCGGCGACGCTGACCCACGAGAACCAGGCGGGATGGCCGACATCTACCGGACGCTGGTCGCCGATGAGCAACGGCTCGACCAAGTCGTCGGCGACGTCCTGACCGCTGCCGATAAAGGCGCCAACATCCTCGTCCTCACCACATGGGTCGACCACCTCAACGCCATCGCTGAACGGCTCACCGCTGCAGGACGATCAGTCACCGTATTGAGCGGAGGCATGAAAGCCGCCGAACGGCGCGGCATCACCGAAATGCTTGCCACAAGGACACCGAATACGGAACCGCTCCTGATCGTCGGCACCAGTTCGTTCATAGGCGAAGGCTTCGACTGCCCAGCCCTCGACACGCTATTTCTGGCAGCACCGATCACGTTCAAGAATCGTCTCGTCCAGTACGTCGGCCGCGTGACACGGCCGTACCCCGGCAAGACCACCGCGACCGTGCACGATTACCACCACGAGCTCACCCCGGTCATCGCCTCATCACTGAAGAAACGAGCGCCCGGCTATATCACGATGGGATTCCCAAACCCGCGGACCCGCAGCTGACGGACGTTTGCAGAAGGGGAAAAGCGCCGCAGCGTTCCCCGACGGAGCCCGTTCTTCTGCGCTTGCCCGCGCCCGTTGCATCGCGTCGACGATTCTCGCAACTACCCTTAGCCACGTCATGACTACCACCAGGACTGTCTAGCGCGTGCCGTCGCCAACCGCAGGAAAACTGCTGGTCAACAACTCAAATCAAAGACCTCAACCCTTGTCGCAGGTGGCCAAGTCCCCCCTCGGACACAGTTTTTTTACATGTGCGGATGGAGAATCGGCTCCCAACTGCATCGGAGCGGATTTCCGTACTTGCTGATGCCCAGGGGCAGTCGCATTCACCGACACACGACTGCGGATTTTTGGTTATCCCGCCACGAACACCGTCCTCGCCGACATACTGACTGGCTGTTCCTCAATGTGTCTTCGCGGTGATCGCCACCGGTCGTGATACCCATCCCCGGCCTCGGCGCTGGTCGATCGAGTGCACCACACCGCCGATTGTCGAGGACAACTACCTGCCACCACGGCGAGCAGACTCGATGGGCAGTGTGGAGGTCAGTCGCCTTTCGGCCATGCCTCGCCTGGGGGCCAAGAGGCCGGGAGGCCGAAGAACTCTCCAGCAGACGGATCTGGAGGGGTGACTGCAAGCTCGCCGTTACGAAGGGTGATGGTATGGGCGGGGATTCCCAGCTCGTCGGGTAGCGCATGAATGGGACTCGGGTGCCGCCACAGCGTGACCTCGGCGCGCTGAAAGTAATACGGCATGAGTTGGTTAACGACTAGAACCCCCGACACATTGCGGTTCTGCCAATCGGGCGGCGTCCCGAAGTAGCCACCGGCTTGCCGAATCGCGCGGGCGGGCGGCTCCCCATCTGAATTCGGGTCAAATTCGAAAGCAAGCGGCCCGTACATCGCATTACTGGCGTGCCACCGGTCGCCATCCACGATGTACGTACCGATCGCGATAACGAATGGCGCTTCCAGATTGCCGTACTCATGATGTTTCGCAGCGAGGGCGGCTTGGATAGCGGGCGCATCATCGACGAAGCTCGCCTCCGACTGGCCGTAGATCCCGATCGCCCGGCTATCGGGTCTCAGGCCTCGGGCTTCGAGCTTCTTCGGGAATGCCTTGAGCCCAGCCTCCCAGCCATCCTCGCGCCAGACATACTTCGGCGCAGCGTCGGCCGTCCATGGTGCGTCAGGATCGAGCAGGCGCAACCACTGGCTCAGTTTGCCTCGAAGGCGCGCCGCCTTGGGTGGCCGCGGCCCGTCCACAAGATGGTCAAGCCAAAGAATGAAATTCGGGTCTTGGAGCCGATTCACCGTATCGAATAGAACCGCCCGACGACCTGCCGCAGCCTTAGCCGCCGCGGTCGAACCAGGAGCAACCGCCTCAACGTAGAGCCGCTCGTCGCCGCGGACAGCCAAGAAGTCGGGGTGACGGGTCGTACCCGGCACCTCCGGGTGAACCACTATTTCGTAGCCAGCGCGCAAAAGCGACTCGTGAAGATAGAGCTCCAAGTAGGCACTGCGGAACTGCTCGTCGTCTCCTGATCGCAAACGTTGGAGCAAGTCATTGCAGGTGATGTCATCGTTGATGCGGTCCATCCACTGCTGCATCATCAACCGCGGCTGGTCCCAATAGTCGCCCGCGATCCTGTTCATGAACGCAAAGGTGGACTCTTGGAAGCCAGCCACCGACGTGTCGTCGCGGTGAGCATCATCGAACAGCGGCTCGCGACTCTTGACCATGCACGTAGCGTGCCAGCAGCCGCCGACAAGTCTGCGCCCCCGGGGTCCGTCAGTATCAACTCACCAACGGCCTCGACCCACCAAGCGGCGATCTACGAGCTCTGTCGGTGGCGTCAGGCAAACTGATCGCGGACATCAGTGAGGTGAGTTTTCGCATGCCAGTTTCAGAAGACACCGGCGCAAGAGACTTGTCTTTGCCGCCGACCAACGAGCTGACGTGGGAGCAATTCGAGGACTTCACCGAGGCCGTGCTGAGCGCACACCGGTTCGCGAACAAGTCAGGGCGACGCATAGCACGCGTCTCGCGATGGGGGCGCCGCGGCGACAAGCAAGACGGAATCGACTTTGAGGGCGAATGGAGTGACGGGACCACCTCCTCCTGGCAGTGCAAGGCATACGAAAAGCTCCAACCGGCGGACGTTCGAAACGCAGTTCAGACATGTAGCTTTCACGCCGATACCCATCACCTCGTGTACTCCGGATTCGCCTCGCCAGCTGTGAGGCAGGAGATCCAGAAGCACGCCGACTGGACATTGATCGACCGACGCGACCTCAATCAGCTACTTGCAGACGTGCCTCTTCACCGTCGACGCGAGATCCTCGACTCAACATGGGACCGCGCCACACGTAAACGGCTCCTCCGCGTGCCGGGAGCCGATGCCTTTGAATCGGTGGACGCGCTCGGTGACACACGTATCTGTCTTCCTGTACTGAATGACGCCGGCGCCATGGTCAATCGGACGGCCGAATTGCAGGCTCTTCATACAGCGGTACGGGGAGACACACGGATCATCCTGATATCGGCACCCGGCGGGATGGGCAAGACTCGGCTCGCCGTCGAGGTGCTTCGTGACCTGCAGAACGAGAATCCAACCGTTCCCGTCCTGAGCCTCATCCCGGCGCACCCGCTAAGTGCCGATAGTCTCGACGAGCTGCCCCACTCCTCTGTGGTCCTTTTTGTGGATGATGGACATGAGCGACCCGAAGCCGTGCATCGGTTGCTTGAATACATGCTGAGGAATGAGCACACCAAACTCGTTGTCGCAGCGCGAAAGAACGGCGTCACCCCCCTTCTCGATACGTTCATGAAGGCCGGCTTCCCGATCAGCGGTGTCGCCACGATCGAGCTGTCACCACTCAGTCATCGCCACGCGTACGAATTGATCGATTCCCTCGCGGACGGGCTCGACATCCAGCTCGCGTACGGAACGAAAGTAAATATCGCACGTCTGGCAGAAGAAGCGCCCTACCTAGGGGTGCTGGCAATCGACGCAATCCGAAACGGCACTCTAACCGGCAGCCTCACACTTAGTACCGACCTTCGTTCGGCTGTGCGGTCGAGTTATCGCCAGTCCATCACCGCCACGGTCAACGAATTCGACCCGGCGCTTGTCGAACGCTTCCTCGCAACGTGTGCCGCTACCGGTGGCGTGATAGACCTGAATAACGCCGAAGCGCGCGCTGCCGTCAACGGGTTCTGCGGGTTATCTGACGACGAGTCGAATCGACTCTTGAGTGCGCTGATCCGAGCTGACGTCATGACGAAGACCGAATCGATTTTGAGGCTGGTCCCCGACCTACTCGCAGACATGATGCTGGAGACCGAGAGCGTCACTGAATCACTAGGTCAGAGAACCAATTTCGTCCCCGAGGTATGGCGATCCCTATACCCATTCTTCGGCGCACAACTACTCAGACGCCTTACTGATCTGGACTGGCGACTCCGCCGGCAAGACCTTCCAGGGGTTGTCGACGGCATCTGGCAGACACTTCGAGACGAAATTGATTCCACCGACGTGATCGGCCTACACGAAGCAGTGCAACGCCTTGCCGCCCTGAGCTACACCCAGCCACACGGGCTCATGCCCCTACTAGCGGAGGTTCGCAACCGCCTCGCCGACCTCGCCAATTTGGATGAAGTGCCGCCTCCTAAAAGGGGCCCGCTGACCGCGACCCATTTCGAGCGGGAGGAGAGAAGGACATGGCGCTTGCACGAACTGAGCGCCGCGGATGTGAAGATCGAGATGGCACCCCTGCTCGCTCAGTGCGCACGTACAGCACCCGAACTACTCGAGCAGGCGCTCGATGGGCTATGGGCACTTCACCGCGAACTCGCACCTATGCCGGCCATGCACCCCGACGCCGCAACAAAAGCCCTAGAAACCCTAGCCGAACTCGGCAGGCTCCCCGACGAGACTGTGCCACAACGAATCATAGACCGCGTCAGAATTTGGCTCTCGACCTACGCACCGACTCCGAAGGCATATCCACTGTTCGCATTGAAGCCGCTCCTCACCAAACAAGGCGAGATCGCCGGCCAAACGGCGCCACGCGTTGTCAGCTTCAATACCTATCTGATCAATGCCGATTGGGCGCGCCCGACGCGAGACGCAATCCGCGAGGTCCTCCTGGAAAGCGCGACAACTGAACACGTCGGACTAGGAGCCTGCTGAATAAGGCGGTTTTGGGGCGGGGTGCCTCAAGGCGCTCTGTGGCGCGTGTGTGTTGTGAGTCAGACCCGAGGGTCGACAATTCGAGGGTCACCCCGCCGCATTGAGCGTGGCATCTGGTGCCGCGGGTGGCAATGCCCGGTCGTGTCAGGCGATGGCCCAGTGGGTGCCGGTGTGGGTCAGGCCGAGGGTGATCAGCCGGCGCAAGTTGAGGGCGGCGGCGCGGTGGTGCAGCCAGTGGTCGTTTTTGATGGCGCCGCGGTAGCGGACTTTGCGGTTGCCGCGGGTCAGCCAGGCGATGGAGCGTTCCACCATGGGCCGGTGTTGGCGGTACTCGTCCCGCCACCGGGGAGTGCGCGCTGCTGCGCGGGCGGCACGTAGCAGCGGTTCATGCTCGCTGATAGTGAGGTTGCGTCCCCGTGACGCGGTGGTGCACTGGGCCCGTAATGGGCAAGTGCGGCAATGCTTCTCAAATCTCGCGCCACCTTTAGGTGCGATATTGACGGTGTGCCCAGCCGGGCAGGTCACGGTGCGGGCATCGAAATCGATAGCGAAGTCATCGCTGGTGAACCCGCCGGGCACCGGGGCCCGCAACGGCAGCGGTTTGATCACCGCGACATGCTTGAGTTCGGCGAGGGTGGCGCGGGCCGCGCCGGTGCCGTAGGCCGAATCACCGAGCACCCGCACCCCGGCCGGCTCCTCCTGCAGCAGGGGCCAGCCCGACGACGGCTTCGTGGTTATCCGGGCCACTGGCTTTGGTCAGAGCGCAGTCGGTGATGATCCCGGTATCGGGTTCGATCGCGATATGGGCCTTGAAGCCGTCCTGCCGCCGGTGCACCGTCTTATGGGCGTGGCGGGCATCAGGATCCACGGTCGAGACGACCCGATCCGGAGCAACGTTCTGGGCGATGCGCCACTGCCCGTCGGTGCCATCAGAGCCTTCGACCGGTTCGACATCCTGCCCGGCGATCAACGCCAACAGCGCCACCGCCTCAGCGGCCCGCGGTCCCAGCTCCTGCTCGGGCAGATGCCCCAGGACCCGATGCGCGTCAGTAACCAGGGCGTCGATGAGCTGATCGCGGGCAGCCTTGTCGTTCCAGGCGATCGCCGGCTTACCCGGGTCGTGGTAATTGTGTGCCGTGCAATGAGTCTCGATCACCTCGGCGGCGCCGGGGACGTCGCGGCCCACGCGGCGGATCGCGGCGATCAACTGGGTCACGGTGTCCTGGGTGGCCACCGCGTCATCGAGGACCGTGGAATCCAATGCCCGCCGAGTCTTGCCCGCCAGTACCGCGGTCTGCGCGACCACCGTTCTGACCGCCTCGAAGATCCGGTTAGGGCGATCAGAGGCCGCCAGCCGGGCGCCGCCAGTACGTCAGCGTGGTGGAGTGAAACGCCGGCGCGGTGACCGGCAGCCCGCACGCGGCTTTCCACCGCAGATCGAAGGTGACCGCATCCACCGTCTCGTTGTCGGAGAGCCCGTGCAGGGCCTGCAGCGTGATCACCGAGGCCATCACCTCGGCCGGGCACGCTGGGTCGCCCCCCGCCGTGACGGGAACAGATCAGCGAACATCTCCTCCGGGAACAGCTCGTGGCGATGAGCGGCCAGGAACGCAAACACGCTGTCGGGCTTCAGAAGATGCCCGGCAACCGATTCGGCATCCAACAACTCACGCTGATCATCAGAGCGACCCTGCACCCACCAATTATCAGCGAAATCCCAGGTCAACCCCGGCCGCCACACCGATTAATTCAGCAGACTCCTAGCCGCTGAGGCCGTGCGGATACTCAAGTCCGCATTGAGACCGCCTCAAGCCCTATACGGTTTCAACCCGACCGCGGAAGACCTCGAAGCATGGGACTCAGATGACCTAGCGACAGTCACCACCTTGGCAACAATTGCGGCCAAAGCCACCTCGCCTGTGATCCGCCGTCTGA
This sequence comes from Mycolicibacterium sp. TY81, assembly GCF_018326285.1. NCBI lineage: Bacteria > Bacillati > Actinomycetota > Actinomycetes > Mycobacteriales > Mycobacteriaceae > Mycobacterium > Mycolicibacterium sp. TY81. The sequence goes on along the minus strand of NZ_AP023362.1, from coordinate 1,289,883 downwards.
ACCGTCCCGGGTTTCATGCACCCTCAGGTTTCTGTGATCCGGCCGGTCTACCGGTCACGAGTTGGGAATAGTAGCGGGCTTCGGCTTCGGCCGGCGGAATGCGTCCGAGGCGGTGCATCAGGCGCTGCTGGTTGTACCAGGCGACGTAGTCGGCGGTGATGTATTCGACGTCGCCCACGGTGTTCAGTGGGCCGCGGCGAAACGGGGAATCCGCCCGGACACATTCGTTCTTGTACAGGCCGATGGTCGTCTCAGCCAGCGCGTTGTCGAAGGCATCCCCAACACTGCCCACGGACGGGCGAATTCCCGAAAGGCTCAGTGTCTCACCGAATCTCACACTCGTGTACTGCGAGCCGGCGTCGCTGTGATGGATTGCGCCGTCGACGGGATGGCCTTGGCGGGCACGCAGTGCAGCGGCCTGACGCAGCGCGGATTCGACGAAGCGGGTGTGCTTGGACGCCGAGGCTTCCCAGCCCACGATCGACCCGGCGTAGGCGTCGATGACGAACGCGACGTAGACGAACACGCCGGTGACGAGCTTGACGTAGGTGAAGTCGGCCACGAGCAGCACGTTGGGTGCGGCCACCCCGAACTGGCGGTCCACCAGGTCCGGCGGTCGCACCGCCTCCGGGTCGGGGATCGTGGTGCGGACCCTCTTCTGGCGGCGCACGCCTTGCCAGCCGTTCTTGCGCATCAGGCGTTCCACGGTGGACTTGGCCACCGGGATGCCCTGACGCTGCAGATGGGCCCACATCTTCAGCGACCCGTACAGCGACTCGGGCCTGCGGCGTCCGTGCTCATCAGGCTCGTAGTAGCCGGGCTAGGATCTCGGTGATCGTGGCGTCCCACAGGGCCCGTTTCGAGGGCGCCCGCACCGCCCAGGCATGAAATGTCCGCGGGGCGATCGGCACGGCGTGCTCGGTGAGCACGCGACAGATCGGAGCGACCCCGAAACGGTCCCGGTGGGCGGCGATGAACTCGCAGACCGTAGCGGTCAGCGGCGGCTGCGCGGGTCGCTCTCCCGCACGAAGAAAGACGTTGCCGCCTTGAGGATTTCGATAGTCTGCTCCAGCTCGGCGTTACGCCGTTTCAACGCCCGGATCTCCGCAGCCGCCTCCGAAGAGACCCCGTCTCGATCACCGTCATCGACCTGTTGCTGGCGAATCCAATTACGCAGCGTCTCGGCGTTCATCCCCAACCGTTTGGACACCGCGGTAATCGCCGCCCACTCGCTCGGATAGTCCTCCCGGTGCTCGCGCACCAGACGGACCGCCTTCGCTCGGGTCTCCGGGTCGTACTTGCTCGGCATGACATGCACCTTCCCAAGGAAGGAGGTGCGCATCAAACGCGGGATGGTTCAGTCTGGTTCGCGAATCCGTATCTTGGCAAGCGCAGCATGCACGTTGCCTTCAAATCCGTTGTTTAGCAATCGAAATAGCAACGATTCTCGACAACCATGGCGACGAACTCGCAGACGCATTGATGGGCTCACATCACTTCGGCCTACCGAATCGGTATGGGTACACTGCACCGAGCATCGCAGATCTTGAAAGCGGTCTCGACGTGGGCACGTCACGGCCTGATGACGAGGACATCGTCGATTACATGGACCGTGAGCGCGATGCTTTGCTGGCTCGCTGCTGGGACAGCCTGTGGCGGGTCGGAGACATCAGCGACGTCCTAGATCGCCTTGAGTGCACGGCATTTGAAGTATTGCTGGCGGACAGCAGTCAGTCTCTGCCGTTCCTCTTTCTGGGAAAGTACCTCGCAAACAACTACACATACCAGTGTTCCGCAGTCGTTAAGGACATCGCCGCGCGGCCTCCCGGGCCTCTCGACGATCTTCTCGTCTACGCTCTAGCTGGCTGGAACGCATTCGACACGAACGAGTTTGGTAGCTGGCTGGACGACAGTCCACACCAACGCAACGCGGTCCGATCAGCAATCGGTGACGCGATCAACACAAACTCCTGGACCGACCTTGGCGGCCCTCATCTCGCCGCGTATTCCAGAGGTGTGCTAGACGCTGTTCCGGCAGTGCGCGCGAAGTTTCACGCCGGCGCGCATCGCTTGCTCGCACGAGACCCGGTAAGCACTGCGGAGTCTCTCATCGCGACAGGTATTGATCAGTCAACGTCAACACGCCTGATCGAGTGCGCCTGCACATTTGGTAGAGCGGACTGGATACAGGAGCTGGACGAATCCGACGTGGCGGCGATCCTCGCTCTCGCAAGGCGTTCAGACATCAGCGCCTACGGCGTGCAGGGTGCCCTCGCACGCATCGCGCGAGGCTTCCCACGTGAAGTACTGACTTTCCTACTGTCCTGTTACCGCGAAGATCGCGCAGCCATAGTGGACCTGTGCGGCGACTATCCACAAGCGTTCAGCGGGCAGGCCGAAGCAGTGGTGAGCTGGGTATTCGATCAAATAGCCTGCGAGACAGATGGGATCGGCGATGTTCTAAAGACTGCGGTGGGCGAAACGCTATACAACGAAGTTGGGGAAGCGCTCGCTGTGGAGAGGTCGTGTCCGGGACGCGGTGTAAATACGGAGCACGGGCGTAGGTTCCGCTTCACGACCTGCAAGTCTGCGAAGAAGGAGTCACGCCCGTGCCTGTTCGAGTATCAGCCGTCGATCGCATCCGCACCAGAATCGATGCCCTATTTGCCGAGGATCGGGAGCTTTCGGAGATCCTTGAAGAGGTTGCCCGGCTGGGCGCTCAACTGTTGATGCAGGCGGCCCTGGAGGCTGAGGTCACCGAGTTCCTCGGTCGCGAACGCTACCAACGCGCTGCTGCCTGTCCCGACGCTAACGGCGGCTCGCGCAACGGGTATCGACAGGTGACGGTGAAAACCACCACTGGGCCGGTTACGTTGGAGCGGCCGAAGCTGCGTGGCACCACCGCAGCGTTTGCGTCGCGGTTGTTCGGCAAGCACGTGACGAGAACCAACGCCTTGGAGACGCTGGTGATTGCCTCGTTCGTACGCGGGTTATCGGTGCGCGACGTGCAGGCCACCCTCGCCGAAACACTTGGCGACCAGGCCGCGATCTCCAAATCCACGGTCTCGGAAGTGTGCAAGGCGATCCGAGCCGAATACCAGGCGTGGGCGCGTCGTCGACTTGACGAGATCACGCTGGATTACCTGTTCTTGGATGCCAGCTTCTTTCGGATGCATCCGGGGTCGCCGGGCCGAGCCGGTGCTGGCCGCCTGGGGCATCACCACCGAGGGCAAGCCGGTGTTCGTCGGGTTGGCGCCCGGGACCGGCGAGTCGACCGACGCATGGGCCGACTTCCTGACTGATCTGGGCGATCGCGGCCTGGGTTGTCCACTGTTGGTTGTCTCTGACGGCGCCAAGGGCCTGATCGCAGCCATCGAACAAATTTTCCCAAAAGCGTTGCGGCAGAGATGTCTTATTCATCGACTCCGCAACGTGCTCGCGAAGATTCCCGCCGGGATGCAAGCCGAGGTCCGCGACGGCTACTGGGCCATCTTCGATACCGCCGATCTGACGGTTGAACCGGGGCCTGGGCTCGTTGAGATCATCGACAAGCGGATCGAGGCGTTCGCCGCCAAATACTTCGACCTCTATCCGGCGGCGATGCGCATTCTGCTCACCGACAAAGCTGGGTTGACTGCCTATCTGCGGTTCCCGGTCGAACACCATGGGCGCGTTCGACATTCGAATTTTATTGAGCGCTCCTTTGGGGAGACCAAGCGTCGGACCAAGGTCATCGGCCGATTCCCCGGCGAGACCAGCGCCGTTAGCCTGGTATGGGCGGTGCTCGACCGGGCCTCGGCCGGTTGGCGCGGGCTGTCCATGACACCGGTCGGTACCCGATTGCTGCACGACCTACGTCGATCGCTGCTGGACCCACCCCGTGAACTGCGGCTGACACCGTCCACCACGAGTAACGGCACCAACCCCGCAGATCCCATCTCGGCCACCGCGTAACAACTCCGTGTCGCTTTGGCAGGCTCAGTTTCGGTGACGGCTGGCGGTGACCAGGTCGATCGGTGGGATGTAGCCGGTGATGCTGTTGATGGTGCGATGCAGGCCGTGGTGCAGCGCGTCGATGTCGCAGCGGGCCAGGCCGCCAGCGGTGGCGATGACGTGTTCGGTGGTGAACGCCAGGTCGTTGATCGTGCCCAGGATGCGGCGGTCGGCGGTCTTGGCCACGGCCACCTGCTGGGGATCAAGATCGCCGAGCGTATCGGCGGGCAGACCCTCGACGTGCAACGCGGCCTGGATCGCCGAGACGACCGGCGGGCCGATCGGGCGCAACCCGGCGGCGGTGACGTTCGGCATGAACACCGAGAACAAGGTCCCGGCGTGGGTCACCAGCAGGCATTTGCGTCGGTCGATCCAGACCAGGTGGGCATACCAGTCGGTCGCGCAGGCTTGGCCGATGGCCGGCTCAGGCGCCCTCAGCAGCGCCAACACCTTGGCGGTACATCGCAGCATCACGACCCATGATCGTAGGCAGCGTCCCCGAGGATCGGTACCCAAGAACACCGCGACGTGGCGCCGGTACAGTGTGGCGACGTGTTGGTCGCCGATCTGCATCACTTCCTCGACATGCCGCACGACGCTTCCGGTCCCGCGCGCCGCCTGGCACAACACCTGGGCGACATTGTCCGGGCGGGCACCGCCGGCCAGGTCGGTGATCGGTGGGTATCGGCATTGCCGTGTCGGCGCCGCCCCGCCCACAGGCGCTGCCCCGGGCGGATGACCATCGCTATCGCCTCGGCCGAGACGGCGGCGCCGATCCGATGGTCGTGCAGCGTCTGCGACGACGAGGGGGTGATCAGCAACTGGGCAGACTCCCCATACGACCTGCGCCGCCGCCGCTCCAGCGTTGCCGGCGACCTCAAGGAGGTCATCGTCAGCGACACGACCGCCGCCGTGTTACGCGACCTGATGCTGCTTGACCCCGACTGTGAGCGACTGGTGTACGGCATGCGCGCCCACCCAAACGGCGCTGCCTTACTGACCAATGCCGACGACCTCGAAGAGCTTATCGGGTTCGTAGCCGCCGAAGCCAACCACGAACCCAACCGCCGCCGCCAAGACCGCCTCGACGCCGCGTTCAACGCACTGACCGACGCCGCCCAAACCCTCTCCAGCTGAGCATCTCTCGGCCCTACGCATCAGCCCTGGGCGCGCCAAAGCATCCGCAGCAAGCTACCGAACCCGCTCGCCGTTATCCCCAACACCACCAGCTCAAGCTGCAAGAGCCTGTCACTTGAGTTCCCCAGCCCGTATGCTCACCCACGAAGCTGCGAACCGACCGGTGCTTTTACACCCACTTTCGGACGCGACCCTGTGGAGATCGAACATTGCGACATCGACGAGATCCGGGGCGTCCTTGAGGTATTCGAACCGCTTGACTACTGGCCTCTTTACGCTCCATTGCTGGCGGGAGCAATGATCAATACCTGTGGATGAGGCCCGAGGAGGCGGCCTGAAAGTGGGCGCACCTTCCCGAGGATGATCATCACGGAATCAGGTATTCGATCAAGACCGGCGTTGGCGCGCTGGTTGGGAAGGTACGCCCATGCTCACCGTAGTTCACGATGCCGAGGAGGCCAACGGCGGCGAGGCCGGCCGGTCGTTGTTGGACGAGATCGTCCGCGACGGAGCCCGGCAGATGTTGGCCGCTGCCCTGCAGGCCGAGGTCGCCGCGTACGTGGCCGCATTCGCTGATCAGCTCGACGAGAACGGTCACCGACTGGTGGTCCGCAACGGCTATCACCAGCCGCGTGAGGTGCTGACCGCGGCCGGTGCCGTGCAGGTGAAGGCGCCGCGGGTCAACGATCGCCGTGTCGACCCCGATTCTGGTGAGCGGCAGCGGTTTTCCTCGGCGATCCTGCCGGCCTGGGCACGCAAGTCCCCGCAGATGAGTGAGGTGCTGCCGCTGCTGTATCTGCACGGCCTATCGACCAGCGACTTCGGGCCCGCACTCGAGCAGTTCCTCGGCTCGGGTGCCGGGTTGTCGGCCACCACGATCACCCGTCTGACCGCGCAGTGGCAAGACGAAGCCCGTACGTTCGCTGCCCGGGACCTGTCCGGCAGCGACTACGTCTACCTGTGGGTCGACGGCATTCACCTCAAGGTCCGCCTGGACCAGGAGAAGCTGTGCCTGCTGGTGATGCTCGGCGTGCGCGCTGACGGCCGCAAAGAGCTCGTGGCGATCACCGACGGCTATCGGGAGTCATGCGAGTCGTGGGCGGATCTGCTGCGCGACTGCAAACGACGCGGCATGACCGCCCCAGTGCTGGCCGTCGGCGATGGCGCGCTCGGGTTCTGGAAGGCGGTGCGGGAGGTATTCCCGAAGACCCGAGAGCAGCGCTGCTGGTTCCACAAGCAGGCCAACGTCCTTTCCGCACTGCCGAAGTCAGCGCATCCGGCCGCGCTGGCGGCCATCAAGGACATCTACAACGCCGAAGACATCGACAAAGCTCAGGTCGCGGTCAAGGCCTTCGCGGTTGCCTTCGGCGCGAAGTACCCGAAAGTGGTCGCCAAGATCGTCGACGACCTCGATGTCCTGCTGGAGTTCTACCACTACCCCGCCGAGCACTGGATCCATCTGCGTACCACGAATCCGATCGAATCCACCTTCGCCACAGTGCGTTTGAGAACGAAGGTCACCAAGGGTCCGGGATCGCGGGCCGCTGGATTGGCCATGGCCTACAAGCTGATCGACGCCGCCCAAGCCCGTTGGCGGGCCGTCAACGCCCCACATCTGGTCGCCCTCGTCCGCGCCGGAGCGGTCTTCCACAAAGGCAAACTGCTCGAACGGCCCACCGACATCACCCCACCGACACCACCGTCAGACGGCGATCAACACACCGAAACGGAGGTCGCCTGAAACACCCCGATCCACAGGTATTGACAATTGCTCTGCTGGCGGACAAGTTGATCACTCGGACAAGGGAAGTCGATTCCTCTCATGTCGCGGACGTTCTGGCGGCGACCCGCACTTCGTGTGAAATGCGGCTGATTAGTTGGGTGAACGGCCGTTCCGAAGAGCTCGAGCTTCTGTTCGACCTCGCGACGAAGCTTTCGAATGCAGAATTCTTGGACACCGAATTACGCGCCATCTACAGGTTCTCCGCTGACGAGTTTCGCCGAGAGATCGCAGAAATCGCGGCCCGCTATAACAACGACTACGACTAACAGGACAGATGCCTGAGACTATCGGGGCGTCGTCGTTGTGCGATACCAGTGCAGCATCCCGAACGCTAGGCGCCACGGCAGTCGGCCGCAGGCCGAGCATCTTTGCCGATCCTCCCCAGCTGCATTCTCAGCGCCAACAACGCCCGATTGAAGCGACGATGACGGGTTATTCCCTGACGACTCTCCAGGAAACGCTCACCTCCTTGTCGGCTCCGGTTGAAAAGTGAGCAGGTCGTTCCGGAGCAGGCTGCTCAGGATTCAACCGGAGCCGGCGCAGCTCCCGCGACGCTGGTGACCACTCAGCGGCCGCGCGCCGGTTGCGCCGCGGTCGATCCCGACGACGACGGCAGCGTGGACGGACGATCGATGATCGTCGACGACGAGCCACCGACCCGGTATCGCGCGCCGCGGTGCTCCTGCGGCAGCCGGTCGCCGTTGCCGAGCAGCTTGTGCCGCAACGACCCCGGCTGATAGTCCGCCTGGTAGGCACCCCGTTCGGTCAGCACCGGAACCACGTGCTCGATCACGTCGGCGAAGGAACCGGGGGTGATGGCGTAGGCGAGGTTGAAACCGTCGACGTCGGTCTCGGCGACCCACTCCTGCAAGGTGTCGGCCACCGTGGCGCCCGAGCCGACGATCCGTGGACCCATGCCGCCGATCTCGCCCCACTCGGCGATGTCGCGGACCGTCCACTCCCGGCCATCGGGGTCGGCCGACTGGAACGCCTTGACGGCGGACAGGATGGCATTCGAGTCGACGTTGCCGATCGGCTCGTCCAACCCGTACCGGGCCAGGTCCACACCCATCCACCCGGACATGAACACCAGCGCGCCTTCCGGGTCGCCGTAGGAGAGCAACTCGCGGTGTTTGGCGTGCGCTTCGTCGTCGGTGGCCGCGGTGATCACCGTCGACAGATTGAAGATCTTGGCCGAGTACGGATCCCGGCCGGCCAGTTCCAGCTCCCGGCGAATCGTCGAAACCGTCTCGGCCAGAATGGCTTTGGTCGGCGCCGCGGTGAAGATGGCCTCGGCGTTCTCGGCGGCGAACCGGACCCCGCGCGGGGATGAGCCGGCCTGGTAGATCACCGGGGTCCGCTGCGGCGACGGCTCGGCGAGGTGCACACCCGGCACGCTGAAATGCGTTCCGGAGTGCCCGATGTGGTGCACCTTGTCCGGGTCGGTGAAGACCCCGCGCTCGCGGTCGCGGACCACCGCGTCGTCCTCCCAGGAGCCCTCCCACAGCTTGTAGAGCACCTCGAGATATTCGTCGGCGTGGTCGTAACGGGCGTCGTGGGCCGGCTGGTCGGTCTGCCCCATGTTGCGTGCCGCCGCGGGCAGATACCCGGTGACCACATTCCAGCCGATGCGGCCCTTGGTCAGGTGATCGAGGGTCGATATCCGGCGAGCGAAGGGATACGGGTGCTCGAACCCGGTGCCGGTGGTGATGCCGAAGCCCAGATGCTCGGTGACCAACGCCATCGCCGATACCAACAGCAGCGGGTCGCCCACCGGGATCTGCGCGGCCTGCCGGATGGCGGCCTCGTCGCTGGCTCCGTAGACGTCGTAGGTACCGAGCACATCGGCGATGAACAGGCCGTCAAACCTGCCGCGCTCCAACAACTTCGCCAGTTCGGTCCAGTACTCCAGGTCCTTGTAGCGCCAGGACTGATCCTCTGGATGCCGCCACAGTCCGGGCGACTGATGAGCGACACAGTTCATGTCGAAAGCGTTGAAGCGAATTTGTCGGGTCACTACTCCACCGTGCCCACATCTCGCGCATCAGACACCGATTGCACTCAGCACGAACATTTTTCGCGGCGCCGGCCGGGGTGGCGAGCTGTGTCAACGCAAGCTGTACCCGCCGTCGGGATAGATCGTGGACCCCGTCGTCGCGCCGTTGAGGAACAGATGAACGACGGCGGCCGCGACCTCGTCCTCCCGCGCCAGTTTCCCGGTGGTCGAGGCCTCGACGAAATGGGCGAACGCCGCGTCCCGGACGGCCTGCGGCCGCTGATTCCACAAGTTGCCGTCCACGGTGCCGGGCGAGATCGCGTTCACCCGTACCGGCGCGAGTTCAACGGCCAGCCCGCGGGCCAGTCCCTCGATGGCGGCGTTGGCCGCGACGTAGGCGGGCGCCGCCCCGGCCGGCCGCACACTGGCCGCCCCGGCCATCAGGACGACGGACGCATCGGCGGTCAGCACCGGCAGCGCGGCCTTGACGACGCGGTACTGACCCCAGAACTTCGAGTCGAACGGCGACGCGGCGTCGGTCAGTGAGAGTTCGCGCATCGATCCGGTGACGTAGGTGGCCGCGGTGGTGAAGAGGGCATCGACGGCGTCGAACCGGGCGAACAGGGCGTCTATGGTGCGCTCGTCGGCGGTGTCGACGACCTGCCATGTCGCCGCCGGGCCCAGATCGGCGGCGGCCTTCTCGAGCACACCGGCACGGCGCCCGCCCAGCACCACCGCACCCCCGCCGGACACCACCAATCTGGCGACCGCGAGACCGATTCCGGTGCCGCCGCCGATGAGGACGACCGTCCGATCCGCGAATGCGTCGGCGGCAAGGAAACTCTTCATGGCTCCGACACAATCGTCCGCGCCCGGCGCCGTCAATCGATTGGATCAGTTTGACTCGCTTGGCATGGTTTCGCGATGTGACGGAACCTGTTGCCGCTCAGGGTTGTACGTCAGATGCCGTCGACGTAATCGCCCGTGCAGATGTTGTAGTGCCCCGCCGGGTTGAACGACTCTCCGTAACCGGGGAAGTACCACTTCGCCGCCTGGTACATCAGCTGGCCGTCGCAGTAGCCGAGGTTGTAGGCCACGATCGTCGCCGATTCCTTGACCGACTGCGAGACACTGACGACGCCCGGCGGCATGCCGTACGACGTGCCCGTCCCTGTAGCGCGTTCGCCGCCCCAGGACGACCACGTGATGCCCCAGATATCGCCCGTCGGGTCGCCGCCGTTGAAGACCCGGGCGGGCTGCACCGTGCCGTAGCCGCGCGCACTCGGGTTCCAGGCACGGCCGAGCGTCGGTTGTGGGTCGGCCCGGACAGCGGGCGTGCCGGCCGTCGAGCAAGCGGCCACGGCCATGGTGGTCGCGATGGCGGTCACAGCGATCACGGCCAGCCTCGTCATCGTCGTGGCCTGCCTCTGCTCAGTTGGGTGGGTCATGGTGGTGCCGTTCGGGATTCGCGGTTGTCGTGGTCACGCCCAAGGCTGCGGCCGATGCCTTGGTGATTTCTTGGTGCGCAAGCGCTACCTCCGATCCGCTGCTGTGTGACGAGAGTCTCCGACGTCGCCGTGACGTAGGCCTTGCGGTACCTGCGTACCAATTTAGGCTTGCCTTACCTAATTTAAGGGAGTGCTGAATGCGTGACGTCCGCGTGGCGGTGATCGGGGCAGGTCCGGCCGGAATCTATGCGTCCGACATCTTGGTCGACGAATACCCGCAGGCCAGGGTCGATCTGTTCGATCGCCTGCCGGCCCCGTACGGGCTGGTCCGGTACGGCGTGGCACCCGATCATCCCCGGATCAAGGAGATCATCAAGGCGCTGCGGCGAGTCCTCTCGCGCGACGAGATCCGCTTCATCGGCAACGTGCACTATGGCACCGATCTGAAACTGTCCGATCTGCGTCGCCACTACGACGCCGTTATCTTCGCCACCGGGGCACGCGCGGACCGCCCGCTGGACATCCCCGGCATCGAACTGCCCGGCAGCTACGGCGCCGCCGACTTCGTGTCCTGGTACGACGGCCACCCCGACGTGCCACGAACCTGGCCGCTGGAGGCCAAGAGCGTTGCGGTGCTCGGCGCGGGCAACGTGGCACTCGACATCGCCCGGATGCTGGCCAAGCCCGCCGATGAGCAGTTGAGCACCGAGATCGCCGGCAATGTGTACCAAGGTCTTTCCCTGAATCAAGCCACCGACGTGCATGTGTTCGCCCGGCGCGGTCCGGCCCAGATCAAGTTCTCGCCGATGGAATTCCGCGAGCTGTCGCACTCCCCCAGCGTCGACGTGATCGTGCACCCGGAGGGCTTCGAGATCGACGAGGCCAGCCAGCAGGCCATCAACACCAGCAAGTCCACCAAGCTCGTCGTCAACACCATGATGCGTTACCTCGACGTCGAGCCCACCGGCGCCCCGCACCGCATCCACATTCACCTGTGCCAATCCCCCGTCGCCGTGCTCGGCACCGACCGCGTCGAAGGACTGCGGACCGAACGCACCGAACTGATCGGCGACGGAACCGCCCGGGGCACCGGCGAATTCACCGATTGGCCGGTGCAGGCGGTCTACCGCGCCGTCGGCTATCTCTCGTCACACCTGGCCGATCTACCGTTCGACCACCACGCCGGTGTGGTCCCCCACGACGCCGGGCGGGTCCTGGACCTCGATGGCGAACTGATCGAGGGCACCTACGTCACCGGCTGGATCAAGCGCGGGCCGATCGGACTCATCGGACACACCAAATCCGATGCGTCCGAGACGATCACCAGCCTGTTGGCCGACCTGCCGGGACTGCGCGCACCGGAGATCGGCGAGCCCGATGCCATCCTGGAACACCTGGCCGGCAGCGGCATCGACTACACGACGTGGGCGGAATGGGAACGCCTCGACGCCCACGAGATGGCCCTCGGCGCGCAGCAGGGCCGCGAGCGGGTCAAGGTTGTGCCCCGCGCCGACATGATCAGCGCCGGACGGCGGTAGGCGGCCGGCTTCGGACCCTTCCTGCCGCGGGGGTCGCTAGCCTCACGTCATGCCAACTGTGGGGCGATACGCCAAGGGTGAGGCCAAGCGCGCGGAGATCAAGGCCGTCGCGCTCGCGGTGCTGGAACGCGACGGTGAGGCCGGTGCGTCGATGCGGGTGATCGCCAATGAGGCGAACATCAGCCTGGCGGGCCTGATGCACTACTTCCCCACCCGTGACGTTCTCCTGACCGAGTTGCATCGCGACGCCGATGCGAAATTCGAAGAGCGGTACCGCAATTCGGACGTCGACATCGACCCGGGCGAGGCCATGGCACAGGCGATGGTGGACAAGGCCGCCAAGCCCGGATCGGGAACGGTCTATCTGTCCCTGGCTGCGGCCGCCGCCGTCGACCCGTCTCATCCGGCCGCGGATTACCTGCGCCAACGATACGAGAGCATGCGCGCAACCATCAGCGACTACGTCCGCCGCCGGCAGGCGGCCGGCACGGTCCCCGCCCACGTCGACGCCGAGTTCGCCGCCACCGCGCTGATCGCGGCAGCGGACGGGATTCAGATCCAGTGGATGTCCGATCGATCGATCGACATGGGCGCACACGTGCGCGCGGTGTGGGGCGCATTACTGTCCTGACCAAAACAGTGCAGTGTATGGTTTTTGGTATGAAGTGGAACCGGGTTGTCGTGGCGTCAGCCGTTGCCCTCTCCCTGGGCCTGTCCGCCTGCGGCGCGAAGCAGGACGCAAAGCAGGAGCGGACGGACACCAGTTCGTCGTGGAATCGCAACTTCTACTGGGGCACCGCGACCGCCGGCTACCAGGTGGAAGGCGACGCTCCCGACAGCAACTGGCGCCGCTACGTCGACCGCACGGCGGGCAAGCCCGTCCCGCCCGGCGCCGACGCCTTGAGCGCAGCTCCGGTGGAGCCCTACAAGCAGGCCGACGACTTCCGGCACCGCTACAAGGAGGACATCGCCAACGCGCATGCCATGGGCGTCAACACTTTTCGCTTCGGCGTCGAATGGGCGCGGGTGATGCCGCAGCCCGGCGTGTGGGACGAGAAGGAACTCGCCTACTACGACGACGTGGTCGCGACGCTGCTCGCCAACGGCATGACGCCGATGATCACGCTGATGCACTGGGTCTACCCCGGCTGGATCGCGGACCGCGGCGGCTTCCTCAACAACGTCGCCGCGTTCGACGACTTCGCCACGGCGATCACCAAACGCTACGCGGGGCAGGGCGTGCTGTGGGTGAGCATCAACGAGCCACTGGCCTTCGGCGCGATGGAACTGCGCACCGGCGCCATCAAACCCGACCAATTCGGCACGTTCCTCGACCGCGTCGCGGACGCGCACCGCGCCGTCTACCGCGCCGCCCACGACGCCGACCCCAAGGCCAAGGTCACCACCAACGAGGCCTACATTCCGCCGGAAGTGTTGGCGCAGTTCAGCGGATTCGGCGTCACGGGCATCGAGGGCTCGTTCTTCGACCGCGTCCGGGACAGCCTCGACTACCTCGGCTTCGACTACTACACCGGTACGGCCGCGGACAATCCCGCGTCGGCGCAGAGCATGGCGGCGCGGTGGAACATCAAATTGCAGCCCGAGGACATCTACTACGTGGCGCGTCACTACGCCCAGCGGTATCCCGGCCTGCCCATCTATGTCGTCGAGAACGGCATGGTCACCGACAACGCGAAACCGCGCACCGACGGCGTGACGCGATCGCAGTACCTCAGCGACACCGTGTTCTGGCTGCAGCGCGCCAAGGCCGACGGCATCCCGATCATCGGCTACAACTACTGGTCGCTGGTCGACAACTACGAGTGGGGCAGCTACCGTCCTCGCTTCGGCCTGTATTCGGTTGACGCACTGGGCGATCCGGCGCTGCGTCGCGTACCGACCGACGCCGTCCAGACCTACACGCAGATCACCCGCGCCGGCGGCACGCCGCCGGCTTACCGGCCCGTGATCCCCGCGGCGAAGTGCTCGACGACCGTCGGCAAGGACAGCTGCGCCCCGCTCGACGTGAACGGCCCGACGGTCGCGTTGCGCTGAGTTCGGTCCCAACACGCGGGCCGAATTCCTCGCAATGCGCCCGAGATCGCCGGGTTTCCAGCAGGATCAGCAGTATGAAACTGACTGCAATGCTCGCGCTCGCCGGGTTCGCCTCGCTCACGATCGCCATCCCCAACGCGACCGCAGCGCCGTGTACCGCCAGCGGACTGGCCAGCACCGCGGGCTCGGTCCTGGCCCAGGCCGGGAGCTACCTCGACGCCCACCCGGGCGCCAACGAAGCCCTGACCAACGCGAGCTCGTCGGGCGACGCGGAAGGCGCCGTCCGGGCGTACTTCACCGCTCATCCCGGCGAGTTCTTCGACCTGAAGAACATCGCGCGGCCCCTGACGACGCTGCGCGGTCAGTGCGGTGGCATGTCGGTCTCACCGGCACAGATGTCGGCGCTGTTCGACGCGCTGTCGTCGTGAGCCGCGGCGGCCCGGCACGTCAGCGCCAGTAGCCCTGATGTGCCTGTGCCGCTTCGTCTTCCAATAGTGGCCCGATGACGGTGATGGGCCGGTAGCCGTGCAGCAGGATGTCGTGGCACGGTAGTGCGTAGCCCGCGTTCTTCGGGTCGCCGCCGCTGAATTGGAGCAGCCGGGTGTTGGACATGCCGTACACCACCCGCCCGACGCCACTCCAGAAGGTGCCGCCCGCACACATCGTGCACGGCTCGGTGCTGGCGTACAGTGTCGCCGACCGCATGCCGTCGTCGCCGAGCGCCCGCCAGGCAGTGCGGACGGTGACCATCTCGGCATGGTCGGTCGGATCACCACCGTCGACGCGCCGAGGACCAGCCCGGCGCCGCGCAGCACGGTCCGCCTGTTCGGGTTCGGCATGGCTACTTGGTGCCGAAGATGCGGTCGCCGGCGTCGCCGAGGCCCGGCACGATGTAGCCGTGCTCGTCGAGTTCGCGGTCCAGCGCCGCGGCGTAGATCGGGACCTCGGGGTGGGCCGCTTGCATCGCCGCGACGCCTTCCGGACAGGTCAGCAGACAGACGAACTTGATGGAGCGCGGCCGATACTCCTTGAGGCGGTCGATCGCGGCCACCGCGGAGTTGCCGGTGGCGAGCATCGGATCGCACACCACGATGTCGCGCTCGTGCAACTCACTCGGCATCTTGAAGTAATACTCCACGGCAACATGGGTTTTCGGGTCACGGTACAAACCGATGTGGCCGATCCGCGCGCCGGGAACGACGCTGAGCATGCCGTCCAGAATGCCGCTGCCCGCACGCAGGATCGAGGCGAAGACGAGCTTCTTACCGTCGATGACCATGCCGGTGGTGGATTCCAGCGGCGTCTCGATCTCGATCTCGTGCATGGGGATGTCGCGCAGCACCTCGTAGGTCATCAGCGCGGAAATCTCGTTCAACAGCGCGCGAAAGCCCTTGGTGGACACATCCTTCTGCCGCATCAGTGTCAGCTTGTGCTGAACCAGCGGATGGTCGACGAGATGCAGATTACCCATGGCGCCCTCCTAGAAAACCGTGCCGTCACTGCTGATGGACAGCGGCGGGTTCCCGGCCCGCAACTGCTGCGCGAGGGTGCGCCCGGCTGCCCAGGTGCCGCCTTCGAGGACGCAGGCCAGCGGCAGCGTCGCGGAGTCGAGGCCGAGCGCGCTGCGTACCAGCGGCGCAAGCTCGTCCAGCAGCGCGACGGTCAGTGCGCGCCACTCGACGACCAATTCGTCGGCCACCGACCAGGTTCGGTCCGCGGCTGCCGGATCCCGCAGGCGCAGCACCCCGGTATCGAGCAGCAGGCCGCCGTTGCGGTATTCGGGCAGGCCGGTGAGCGCATCCAGCCCGGTGACCGGCACGCCGGCCCACTCGAACGGCTCCAGCAGCGAGTAGGTCAGCCACTGCGACAGCTTGTGGAACGGCATCCACCCGCGCGACAAGCCGATTCCCGGCACCGCCGGGTGCGGCCAGCAGTCACCGAGCGGGATATCCCCAATGTCGTTGTCGGCCAGCCAGACCCCGGACAGGGTGTCCAGGAGCCGCACCAGGATGTCGTGCGCGTGGACTTCCGGGCCGGCCAGCACGTCGAACAGGCCGCCGGGACGCCCCTGCGGGCCGAAGACCTCAGGACGAACCTCGAGCGCGGCACCGAGCCGCCGCAGCAGCTGCACCCGGCCGCTGAGCCCGACCAGCGGATTGTCCGGCGCGGCCTGAAATGCCCGGCCGAGGGCGGCGTCGTCGATGGCGCGCAGTGCCGCGGCGTCGACCTGCCAGGGCTGAGCCGGGTCACTGGAGAACAGCCCGTCGGCGAAGGCGTGCCAACTGGCCACCCCGAGTCCCTCGGACCGCGTGAAGCGTTGCCCGGTAATCGGTTCCGCATAGGCCCAGTCGGGACCGGCGCCGGCGTCGAGCAGCACGCTGACCACGGCCAGGTCGATCATCGCGCGGGCCCGGGCGGTGGGTTCCAACCCGGCCAGCTTGGCGCGCAGGTCGGCGGTGCGGTCGATGCCGCCGGCCTCGAAATGGCGCCAGCGGCTGTGATACGGGATCGCCAGATCGGGATAGCGCGTGCGGGTGACGCCGCCGACGAGGTCGGCGGCCGGCGTCAGCGCGACATCGTCGACCACGAACCAACGTGATTCCCCCGCGCGTGCCCGCTGCAGCAGGAACTCGGCGCGTTCGCGGATGGCCGCGGTACTGCGCAGAATGCCGACCGCGACGGCGCTGTCGGTGCCAGTGCCGGTGCCGATCGTCATGACGTGAGTCCGCGGCCCTTGGCGATCTTGAGTTCGTCGGCGTCGGGCACCGGTCCGGGGGTGAAGTAACCGGCGGCCGTCTTGGCATCGATCTCGACGCGGGCATCGGCCGGGATCAGGTCGTCCGGGATGTTCACGCGTTCGACGACCTCGATTCCCGAGCCGGTAATGGCGTCGTACTTCATGTTGCTCATCGAGACCAGCCGATGGATCGTGCGGATGCCCAGCCAGTGCAGCACGTCGGGCATGAGTTCCTGGAAACGCATATCCTGAACGCCGGCAACGCATTCCGTGCGGGCGAAGTACTGGTCTGCGGTGTCGCCACCGACCTGCCGCTTACGCGCGTTGTACACCAGGAACTTGGTGACCTCACCCAGCGCGCGACCTTCCTTGCGGGAGTAGGCCACGAGCCCCACCCCACCGCGCTGCGCACCCTGGATGCACTCTTCGATCGCGTGCGTGAGATAAGGCCGGCAGGTACAGATGTCGGAGCCGAACACATCCGATCCGTTGCACTCGTCGTGGACACGGGCGGTCAACTCCACGCTGGGGTCGGCGAGGTCGCGGGCCTGGCCGAAGATGTAGAGGGTCTGCCCGCCGATGGGCGGCAGGAAGACCTCGAGGTCGCCGCGTGTGACGAGCTCGGGATACATGCCGCCGGTCTCCTCGAACAGCACGCGGCGCAGTTCCGTTTCGCTGCAACCGAATCGGGCCGCGACCCCGGGCAGGAACCAGACCGGCTCGATGGCCGCCTTGGTCACCAGCGCGGCGCCGTTGTCCAGCAGCACCCGGCCGTCGGGGCGGAGCCGGCCCTTGACGATCGCCTCGGCGACCTCAGGCAGGATCACGTGGGCCTTGGTGATGGCGATGGTCGGCCGGATGTCGTAGCCGCTCGCCAGTTCGGCGGTGAAGGCGTCCGCGACCATGGCGCCCCAGGGGTCCAGACTCACGATCGCGCCGGGATCGGACCATTGGGGGTACGGGCCGATCACGTCGGTGGGTGCGGTGTTGGTCAGATCGGCGCGGTGCGCGGGCGACAGCGCCCCCGCCGCGACCGCCAATGCCCGGTAGACGCTGTAAGACCCGCTGTGGGTGCCGATCACGTTGCGGTGTGCGCGCGTGGTCGTGGTCCCGATCACCGGGCCGCGCTCGGCGGCGGTCGCGGCGCCCCAGTGGATCGGCAGGGCGTCGGCGGCGCCGCTGTGGGACGTCAACCTGATGTGACGGGCAGCGTTGCGTGGCGGGACAGCAGAGGGTGGACCTGATGCTGCGTCTGAATCCAAGACCATCGACATCGCTCCTTCCCGGCAAGCTCCAGTCAACCCTGAAACGGCCGGGCGTGCAGCGGTACCGCCGGACCGCCTGGCCCGGCGGGCAGATCAGTAGACGTCGCGGACGTAGCGCTTGTCGGCGATCAGCTCACGTTTGTAGTCGTGTGCTGCCGACTCGGACATGCCGCCGTGGGTCTTGATGATGTTGGTGAGCGTCACGTCGACGTCCTTGGCCATGCGCGCGGCGTCGCCGCACACGTAGAAGTGGGCGCCGTCCTCGAGCCAGCGCCACAGAATCTCGCCGTGCTCGCGCATCCGGTGCTGCACGTACACCCGGCGCGCCTGATCCCGCGAGAACGCGGTGTCCAGCCGGGTCAGCAGACCGTCAGCGGCGAAGGCCTCCAATTCGTCTTGGTAGTAATAGTTTTCGGCCCGGTGCTGGTCGCCGAAGAACAGCCAGTTGCGGCCGGTGTGCCCCAGTGCCCGGCGCTCGTGCAGGAAGCCGCGGAACGGCGCGATGCCGGTGCCGGGCCCGACCATGATCATCGGGGTCAGCGCATCCTCGGGCGGCCGGAAATGCGGCGCCGACTGCAGGAACACCGGCACCGTCTCCGCCCGGTCCGCGAGGTAGGTGGACGCGACGCCGTGCCGGATGCCGCCACGGGCACCCTCGTATCGAACCACCGACACCGTCAGTTGCACCTCGTCGGGGCTCACCAACGGGCTGGACGAGATCGAGTACGAGCGTGGCGCCAGGCGCACCAACGCATCTCGCCACTCCTCGGGTTCGGCGCGGACTTTGAACTCTTCGATGAGGTCCAGGCCGGTGCGGCCGTCCAGCCAGTGATCACGCTCTTCCCGGGGCGCCCGCAGAATCTTGGCGCGGCTGCGTTCGGCCACGAAGTTGATCAGGGTCGGCGACACCTTGCAGATGTCGTACGACGTGGTCAGGGCCTCGCGAAGAGCGGTTTCGCCGCCGTCGATCTCGATGACCTCGTCACCCGAGAGCCCGGTCGCCGCCAGCCAAGCCGAGACGGTCTCCGGGCAGTTGGCCACCACCACGCCCAGCGCGTCGCCGACGCCGTAGCTGACGTCGTGCCCGGACAGGTCGAAGCCGATCTGGCGGACTTCCTTCGCCCCACCCTTGGTCAGCAGGGTGTTGCGGCACAATGGGACCGGTAGCGGGTTGTTGCGGGTGAACGGCTTGGCAGGTGCCGCGGGTTTGGCGGGTGCGGCGGGTTTTGCGGGCGCTGTCGGCGCCAGCGGGGCCGCCGCGGCCAGCTCGACGACAGCGTCGGACCAGTGTGCAAGGGGCTCGTCGTCGTACGCCTCACAGTCGGCGCGGTCGAGCAGCGCCGTGGCCCCGAGTTCAGCGAAACGGCTGTCCAGGGCTTTGGCGTAGCCACAGAAGTTCTCGTACGCCCGGTCGCCGATTCCGAGTACCGAGTACCGCACCCCGGAAAGGTCCGGCGCGTCGGGGGCGCTCAGGCGGGCCCAGAAGTCGGCGCCGTTGTCGGGTGGCCCGCCGTCCCCGAAAGTGCTTGTCACGACCAGGACTTCGCTCGCGGCAGCGACGTCGTCCAGCGCGGTGTCGTCCAGCGCCTGCAGCCGGGACCCGGCGATCTTGGCGGCCAGTCCGGCGGCGAACTCCTCCGCGGTGCCGGTCTGCGACGCCCACAAGACCAACGGCCCCGGGGGCTCCGGCTGTACAGCGTCGGTGACAACCGGACCCGAGACACTGTGCGCACCGGCCAGCGCCCCGTCGACCCACAGTCGCACCACGGAGCGCACGGGCGCCGCTGCCGGCAGGACGGGGACCCCGGTGGTGTGCTCGATGCCACTGAAAAAGCCTGACAGGTAAATCTTTTCGGTGTCGTTGAGTGCGGGCGGACCGGCCAGACCGAGTGCGGCGGCCAGCGGATGGGTGCCGGCACCCGTGGGTGCGGCGAGCGGCGCGACGACAGGCTCGGCCACGACCGGCGCCAACCGCACCGCGCACACCTTGAATTCGGGCTGCAGTGAGTCGGGGTCCACCGCATCGTTGGTGACGGCGTTGATCGTGAGCCGGTCACCCTGCTGGTCGTTCCAGTGGAACGGCGCGAAGCAGTTCCCCGGCCGCACGCGGTCGGTCAGGACGGCCGGCAGGACCGCCGTGCCGCGGCGCGACGAAACTTCGACGGATGCGCCGTCGACAATCCCGAGGTCGGTCGCGTCGGCGGGATGGATCTCGATGAACGGCTTCCCGGTGAGCTTGTTGAGCTTCTCGACCCTGCCGGTCTTGGTCATGGTGTGCCACTGGTGTTGCAGCCGACCGGTGTTCAGCACCAACGGAAACTCGTCGTCGGGCAGTTCCCTGGCGTCCAGGTGCGGGCGGGCGTGGAACACCGCCCGGCGCGAGGGTGTCGGGAACGCCAGTCGCGGCCGGTGCCCGTCCGCGCCGACGAACAGGTCCTGGCTCACGCCGTCGTTGAGATAGCGGATCGGGTTGCGGTCGCCGCTGTCCGGCGGGCACGGCCACTGCAGTGGGGTCTCGCGCAGCCGCTCGTAGGTGACACCGCTGAGGTCGTATCCCGTCCGCCGGTTGGTGAACTGGCGGATTTCGGCGAATACGTCTTCGCTGGACTTATAGTCGAATTCGTCGCCGAAGCCCATGTGCCGGGCGACATTGCAGATCAGCTCCCAGTCGGGCCGCGCGTCACCGACGGCGGGGATGCTCTGCTGCAGCAGGGTCAGGTTACGTTCGGAGTTGATCATGACGCCGTCGGCTTCGGCCCACAGCGTCGCGGGCAGCACGATGTCGGCGTAGGCGTTGGTCGCGGTGTCCTGGTAGGTGTCCTGCGTGATGACCAGCTCGGCGGCCTGCAACCCGTCGATGACGGTCTGCCGATTGGCCACGGACGCAACGGGATTGGTGCAGATGATCCAGACGGCCTTGATGTCACCGGTGCCCAGCTGCCGGAACATCTCGATCGTGCCGGGGCCGACGTCGGTGCGGATGGTGCCGGGCTCCAGCTCCCACTGCTCTTCGACGAAGGCCCGGTCGTCGGCCGACGTCACCGCACGCTGCCCGGGCAGACCCGGTCCCATGTAACCCATTTCGCGGCCGCCCATGGCGTTGGGCTGCCCCGTCAGGGACATCGGGCCGCTGCCGGTGCGGCAGATGGCGCCGGTGGCCAGGTGCAGGTTGCAGATGGCGTTGGTGTTCCAGGTGCCGTGCGTGCTCTGGTTCAGGCCCATGGTCCAGCACGACATCCACTCCCCTGCCTCGGCGATCATCTGGGCGGCGCGCCAGATGTCGGCTTCGGGGATTCCGGTGATCGCGGCGACCTGCGCCGGCGGATAGTCGGCGAGGAACGCGGGCATGGTCTCCCAGCCCTCGGTGTGCTCGGCGATGAATTCGTGGTCTATGGCACCGTTTTCGACCAGCAGGTGCAGCAGGCCGTTGAGCAGCGCCAGGTCGGTACCGGGTTTGATCTGCAGGAACAGATCGGCCTTGTCGGCGGTGGCGTTGCGGCGCGGGTCGACGACGATCAGCTTGGCGCCCTTGGCAATCCGGTCGGCCATGCGCAGGAACAGGATCGGGTGGCAGTCGGCCATGTTGGCGCCGATCACGAAAAACAGGTCGGCCGAATCGAAATCGGCGTACGACCCGGGTGGGCCGTCGGCGCCGAGCGACTGCTTGAAACCGGTACCTGCGCTCGCCATGCACAGCCGGGAGTTGGATTCGATGTGCACGGTGCGGATGAAGCCCTTGGCCAGTTTGTTCGCCAGGTACTGGGCCTCGAGGGTCATCTGGCCCGAAACGTACAGCGCCACAGCGTCGGGGCCGTGTTCGTCGATGATGGCGCGCAGCCGGCGGCCGGCTTCGGCGGTGGCGTCGTCGGTGGTGACGCTGACCATCTCGCCGTTGCGCCGCACCTGCGCGGTGGTGAGCCGGCCCTCGTCGGCATGCATCAGGTCGGCGTGCGTGGCGCCCTTGGTGCACAACCGCCCGAAGTTGGTGGGGTGCAGGCGGTCCCCGGACACGCGTGCGATGACGGGCAGCCCGGTGCCGGCGTCGGCCCGCGTCTCGACCGAAATGCCGCAACCGACACCGCAGTAGGAGCACGCGGTACGCGTGGTGTGTGCTCCCGGGGCGGTCATGACTCAGTTGTACGGGCCGCCGATGCCGCAACCGTTGCGCGACCATGTACTGCACATCAACCCGAGCTCACCTGGCCGTCCGGGCATGGTGCGCAACATGTTTCACGCCGGAATCACGATGGAAACCTGCCGGAAATCTGTGAGCTGCGTTACGCGCTGTCGGGCGACCAGCCCGGGCCACGGAACGTGTGTCCGAAGCGCTGCTTCCACGTCTTGGTCGCGCGCACATCTTGCCAGATCGCGGTGTATTCGTGGGTGGCAACCCGCAGCGGGTTGAACGTCTTGATGTTCTTGGTCAGACCGTAGACCACACGCTCGCCCTCAGGGCGGAAACTGCCGAACAGCCGGTCCCAGATGATCAGGATGCCACCGTAGTTGGTGTCCAGGTACTGGTCATTGGAACCGTGGTGCACGCGGTGATGCGACGGCGTGTTCATCACGAATTCGATGGGCCGCCACAGCTTTCCGACCCGCTCGGTGTGGATGAAGAACTGGTACAGCAGACTGACCGACTGCTGCAGCAGGATCATCCACGGCGCGAAGCCGAGAAATGCCAACGGCAACCAGAACGGCAGCGCCGTGAACGGCGTCCACGTCTGCCGCAGTGCGGTCGACAGGTTGTAGTGCTCGCTGGAGTGGTGCACGACGTGGCTGGCCCAGAACAGCCGGATCGTGTGGTGCGTCCGGTGATACCAGTAGTAGACGAAGTCGTCGGCGACGAACAGCGCGATCCAGGTCAGCGGATTGTCGGCGGGCAGATGTACCGGCGCCACCAGGTACGCCGCGCTCAGCGCCGCCAGGACCACCAGCTTCCAGCCGATGTTGATGATGACGTTGCCGATGCCCATCGTGAGACTCGTTCGGGAATCCCGGAATTCGTATCCGACCTCGTCGTCGTCCGGCAGGAAGCGGAAGGACAGCGCCTCGAGCACCAGACAGAGCACGAACACCGGCACGGCATGCAAGATCAGATCGAACATGGGCAATGACTCCTACTGCTGAGCGGAAAGGATTTCGACGACCCGGCCCAGCAGGTCGTCGGCCACGCGGTGAGCGGCGTCGGCGTCGCGCGCAACGAGGTGCCCGGCCAGCGTGATGTGGGCGTCGCGGTCGGCCAGTTCGGCGGACGTACCGAGGTCGGCGATCGAGCCGAAGCCGATGTCGGCGAACGCCGCGACCAGCGTGTTGAGCGCCAGCCGGTAGGCCAGGTTGCCGCTGCCGTCGACGATCGCGGTCCAGAACGTCAGGTCAGCGGCGATCGATTCGTCGGTGTGCTGCGCCGGGTAGGCCGCAGCGGCATCGGCGATGACCGCCAGCTGCTCGTCGGAGGCGTTCCTCGCGCACAGCCGGGCCGCGTCGGCTCCGACAGAGCGGCGCATCACCATGATGTCGCAGGCGATCTGCAGCGCCGGCACGGCGCCGGTGGCGGCGAGGGTGCTGAGAACGTCCAGGCCGGCCGTCTGCCGCCAGTCCTGGACCCTGGTCTTGCCGCCGTGACTGATCCGCACCAGCCGGGCCTGCTGTAGCCGTTTGAGTGCTTCCCGGATGGCGTGCCGGTTCACCGCGAAGGCCAGGGCCAGCTCGCGCTCGGACGGCAGTGCGTCGTCGACCGCGACGCGACCGGACAGGATCTCGTCGACGAGGTGCGCGAAGACCGAGTCACTGACCGCGGACCGCGTGACGGGTGCGATGTCCATGGGGTCAATGATCAGGGTCGCCGCGACTACTGGTCAACTGGTTGGACCAGTTATCTGGATCACAAACTTCCCTGCCCCGAACAACGAAATGCCCCGCGGGAAACTCCCGCGGGGCATTTCGGCCAACTGGCCAGAAGCCGGCTACGTTGCCGGAACGAAATCCCGGCCGACGTGCTCGCCCGTCGCCGCACGCAGGTGCGGCTGACGCAGGAACACGAACCAGGTGACGACACCACACACCACGTAGAAGGCGAGGAACACCCAGAATGCGGTGGTCGCGGAGTGCGCTGGCCCGGCGTAGGACGCCCGGAGCACGATGTTGACGAGCACGCCACCGAACGCGCCGACCGCACCGGCGAAGCCGATCAGTGCGCCGGACATGCTGCGCGACCACAGGGTCTTCTCCGCAGCACCCAACTCGTCCTTGCTCTGCGCCTTGGCTTCGAAGATCGACGGGATCATCTTGTAGGTCGACCCGTTGCCGAGGCCGGTCAGGATGAACAGCACCATGAAGGCCGTGATGTAGACAGCCATCTGCGCACCCGTCGCCGGACCCTTGGTGGCGTCGTCCCACATGCCGGCGCTGACCAGGACTGCGGTGATGGCCGTCATCGCCGTGAAGACGTACAGCGTGATCTTGCCGCCACCGATCTTGTCGGCGAGCTTGCCGCCGAACGGACGCGAGATCGAGCCCAGCAGCGGGCCCAGGAAGGCGATCCACGCGGTGTGGATGGAGGCGTCGAAGTTGGCCTTGGCCAGCTCCTTGGCGGCTTCCTTGGGCAGCTTGGCCACCGACGCGACGTGGTACTTCTCCAGCAGCGGCGCGACGTCCTGTGCGGTGAAGTTGATGTTCAGAATCTGGGTGAACGCGAAGCTGAACCCGATGAACGAACCGAACGTACCGATGTAGAGGAAGCACATCACCCACGAGTTGCGGAACTTCATGGCCTCGACCATCGCCGAGAGGTTCGACTTCTGGCCCTGGATGTTGTCCATGAACAACGCGGCACCGAGGGCCGCGGCGGCCAGCAAGACCAGATAGATGGCGCAGACCACCTCGGGACGACGGTTGCCGAGCGTGGCGATGGTGACCAGGCCGATGATCTGGATGACCGGCACACCGATGTTGCCGCCGCCGGCGTTCAGGCCCAGCGCCCAGCCCTTCAACCGCTGCGGGTAGAAGGCGTTGATGTTCGTCATCGACGACGCGAAGTTACCGCCACCGAAACCGGCGACCGCCGCGACGATCAGGAACGTCGTGTACGACGTACCCGGATGCATCATGAAGTACATGGTCAGCCCACACGGGATGGCCAGCATCAGGGCGCTGAAGATCGTGAAGTTACGGCCACCGAACCGGGCCGGTCCGATGGTGTAAGGGATGCGCATGAACGACCCGACCGCGATCGGGACGGCGCCGAGGACGAACTTGCCCAGGGCATCGATGCCGTAGACGGCCTGCGGCATGAACAGCACCATCACCGACCAGATGCTCCACACCGAGAAGCCGACATGCTCGGCGAAGATCGACCAGATCAAGTTCCGCTTGGCGATGTTCTTATTGCCCGCGTCCCACGCAGCAACATCCTCAGCATCCCAGTGCTCGATGTCGCGGTTTCGACTCAACAGACTCACAAAGCCTCCCAGGTAGGAAATTGGTTGGCTACATATGTACGGGCGCGCGATGCCGCGGCTGTTGCCCTTCGGTGTCAGCAAAGTCAATAGGCACTCACTTGGAGGGCCCTGTGGTTCGTGACCGCCATGATTCACAGCCGTCGTATCGACGCAACAAGCACGAAATAAGCGGGGCGCGAGAGTTCGGGCGGGCGCATGCGGCCGACGGCGGTGCCGATCAGGTGGTCGATGCCGGATGCGGGGCCGAGGAGTACGTGACTTCAGTCGTGGTGGCGATCCGCGGCGGTTGTTGAAGTCAGGGACGTCTGACGGCCAGAACTGGTACCTGGCTTCGCGCACAACACCTCACGTGCCTGGCGATTGAAGCCATGTACTTCTCCGGCCGGGTGGAGAAAAAGAGCACCGCCGCGACGGGGAGTCCGTCGCGGCGGTGGCATCAGTATGAAATTGAGAGCGCCGGGGGCTCAGGCCTTCTTGGCCTCGTCTTCGTCTGCCTTGGCTTCTTCGTCTGCCTCGGCTTCCTCGGCGCCCGCTTCCTCAGGCTCGTCGGTTTCCTCGGCAGCGTCAGCGGCCTCGGACTCCGCCGATTCCGTGTCGGTCGTGATGACGGTCGCCGCTTCGGTCTCGGGCTCGTCGGAATCAGAGCTTTCGGCCTCGGCCTCTTGGGGCTCGTCAGACGCCTCGTCTTCTGAAACCTTCTCGGCCACAACCGTTTCGGGCTCGTCGGCCGGGTAGTCCTCGACAGGCTCCGCGGCGGCTTCTTCCTCCGCCGCGGCTTCCTCGCCGGCCTCGGTGGCCAGCGCGTCGTCGACGTCGGGGGCGGACTCGGCCGCCGCACCGCCGCGCGAGCGTTCGCGCAGTGCGTCGACGATGAGCAGCAGCACCCCGATGACGCTGGCGCCGATACACACCCAGGCGATCAGCTCATTGCTCGTGACAATCGCGGTCACCAGCGCGGTCAGCCCGATGAGGGCAAGGACCAGGGCAATGATCAGCATTGGTCAGCCGTCAGCTGTTGCCCCGGTTGAACTGGCCGAAGCCAGCACCCTCGCCACCGGCCGCCGAATCCGCCGGAGCGGCAGAGCCGCGCTGGCCGAGCTCCTCGAGCTGGGACTCCAGGTAGGTCTTGAGACGGGTGCGGTACTCGCGCTCGAACGTGCGCAGCTGCTCGAGGCGGCCTTCCAGCACCGTGCGCTGCTGGTTGATGTTGCCCATGATCTCGGTGTGCTTGCGCTCGGCGTCGGCCTGCAGGGCGTCGGCCTTGTCCTGGGCCTGACGCAGCTGGGCCTCCGAACGGGTCTGCGCGTCCGCCAGCATGGCCTCGGCGCGCGCCTTGGCGTCGGCGACCGTGGTCTCGGCAGTGCGCTTGGCGTCGCTGACCAGGGCATCGGCCTGCGCCCGGGCGTCGGCGAGGGTCTTGTCGGCCTCGGCCTTGGCCGAACTGGTGAGACGGTCGGCGGTGTCCTGGGCCAGGCTCAGCACCTTGGCCGCGCGGACGTGGTGGTCCTCGCCGACCGGCGCGGCGACAGGAGCGGCCGCCGGCGCGGGCGCCGCGACGGGCTCGGGCTCCGGCGCAGGCGGGGTGAAGACCGGAGCCGCCACCGGCTGGCCGGTGCGGGCGGACTGGAGCTCGGCGTCGAGCTCGGCGACCCGCTGCCGCAGATCGCTGTTCTCTTCGATCAGCCGAGTCAGCTCGGTCTCGACGAGATCGAGGAATGCATCGACCTCATCCTCGTTATAACCGCGCTTGCCAATCGGCGGCTTGCTGAATGCGACGTTGTGGACGTCAGCCGGAGTTAGCGGCATCTTCTGCCCCCTTGCAGTCTGGACCGTCAATCGGTGTCAAAGTGTAGAGCGATCAAAGTGTAGAGCGATCGTGGAGTAACTGGCGTCCATCCTGTCACAGCAGACCCGTCGGTTGCAGGCGAGGTCCGGAATTAAGAACGAATTTCAATGTTTCATTGGAATTCGGCAACGCGGCCCGACGCGCGGCGCGAATTGACCAAAACGAAAGAAGCGCATTAATTACATAAATGTAATTAATGCGCTTCTGCAGGTCAGGGGAACGTCGCGCTCAGGCCCCCACCTGATCGAACGACAGCCGCATGCCGATGAACACCACCATGAGCAGCACCACGATGGACAGGTCGACCCGGACCGGCCCGATGGTCAGCGGAGGGATCAAGCGCCGCAACAGCTTCACCGGAGGATCGGTCACCGTCATGATCGCCTCGAGGATCACCACGGTCAGTCCCCTCGGCTGCCAGTCCCGGCTGAATCCGCGGATGAACTCCACCACCACGCGGGCGATCAACAGCAGCCAGAAGACGAACAGCGCAAAACCCAGAATGTCGAAGAACAGGGTCAATGCAACAGACCTCACTAGCGCGGGAAAAGCGCCGACTGCTGTCGGCGCTTGGGAGCGAGCCTACCTAACGCAGACCCCTCCGGCCGGGGGCCGAAGGGGTCTTGCGTGAAGCTGCGCAGGTGTTACTGGTAGCTGTAGAAGCCCGCCTCGGCGATGCGGCGACGCTCCTCGGCGCTGACGTCGACGTCGGCCGGCGACAGCAGGAACACCTTGGTGGCGACCTTGTCGAACGAGCCGCGCAGCGCGAAGGCCAGGCCGGCGGCGAAGTCGACGAGGCGCTTGGCGTCGGCGTTGTCCATCGACACCAGGTCCATGATCACCGGGGTGCCGTCACGGAAGCGCTCACCGATGGTGCGGGCCTCGCTGTAATCCTTGGGACGCAGGGTCGTGATCTTGGCGAGGGCGCTGCCGGCCTCGAACAGCTCGGCCATGCGGCGGGGCTCCATGGCGACGGCACCACGGGTGGCACCACGCAGGGTGTTGAAGCGCGGACGCTCGAACTCGCGCGGGCCGCGCGCCGGCATCTCGTCGTAGCCACCGCGGTAACCCATTGGGGCACTTTCGTATTCGCGGCCCATGCGGTCGTCGTAGCCGCGCGGCTCACCACGGCCGTAGTCGTCGTCCTCGAAACGCTCGTCGCGGGGGCGGCGCGGCGCCTGGTAGGCGCGCGATGGACGGTCTTCGTCGTCGTAGTACTCGTCGTCGTAGTCGTCCATCGGCGCCATACCGAAGTAGGCCTTGACCTTGTGCAGTGTGCTCATCGGATGCCCCTAGCTAAGAATGTGGTGTCTGGTGACTGTGATGTAAGTGTGACTGGAGTGACTACTCATGGTGACGTTAGAGGACGCGGTCCCATTAACGCGGTACCGACACGCACACACGTTGACCCGTGTCGCACCGCGATTTCCAGGTCGTTGGACATGCCCGCGGAGAGCCCCAGCCGGTGGGGGTATTGCGTTTGGACCCTGAGCAATTCAGCCTCCAGCCGCGCAAACTCCGCCTCGGCGTCGCTGGTCAGCGGCGGGATCGCCATCAGGCCCGCCAAACCCAGGCCCGGGGCCGCGTGCGCGGCCGCGCACAGATCGTCCACCAGATCGGGCCGGTCCACCGGGACGCCGCCGCGCGCCGGATCGCCGTCCAGACTGACCTGGATGTAGACCTGCAGGGGCTCGGACCTGCGGCCTTGGTCCAGCGCCTCGACCGCGCCGCGGGACAACGCCGCGATCAACGGCCCGGTATCGACCGAATGCGCCACCGCCGCCCAGCGCGCCACGGCCCGCGCCTTGTTGCGTTGAATTCGGCCGATCATGTGCCATCGAATTGCATTGTTCGACTCTATGTTCGATGACGCATCCAACAATTCGCCCGGCGCTGTGATCAATTTCTTGTCCGACAAGACGCCCGACACCTCATCGACTTTGCCTGAGGCTTCCTGCTCCCGGGATTCACCGAATGCCCGGCAGCCCAATCCGAACAGCGCAACAACATCACTCGCCGGAAAGAATTTGGTCACCGGAAGAAATTCGATGTCGGCCCGATCCCGGCCGGCGGCTGCCGCGGCAGCGTCGATCCGCTCCTGAATCCGGGCCAGCGACGCGGCCAGTTCGGCCTCGCGCGGCGTGCTGGTCATTCCATCCACACCACCGACGCCAGCCGCCCGGTCGGGGCGCCACGTCGGTGGCTGAAGAGATTCGGATCGTCGACCGTGCAGCGCGGGTCGATGTCGATGGCCTCGATACCCAAGCCGGCCAACTGCTTGGCGATGCCGGCCCGCAGGTCCAGACCCACCGTGCCGCGGGCGGTCGTGGTGATGCTGCCCGGCAGCACCGCCTCGACGTCGTCGGCCATCTCGTAGGGCACCTCATAATTGCGGCCGCTGACCGCCGGACCGAGCAGCACCGAGATGTCCTGCACCTGCGCACCGAGTTTCTGCATCGCCTCGACCGTGCGCAGCACCACGCCCTTCTGCGCGCCGACCCGTCCGGCATGCACGGCGCCCACCACACCGGCGCGCGCATCACCCAACAGGACCGGCACACAGTCGGCCGTGATCACCGCGAGCGGAAGCCGCGGTGTCGCGGTGACCAGGGCGTCGGTGTTGTCGTAGGCTCCCCCGGCTCCAGTTCCAGGGCCCTCGACAACTTCGACATGGTCACCGTGCACCTGGTTCATCCACACCAGCGGGCCGTGCCCGATGGCCTCGGCCAGCCGAGTCCGGTTGGCCGCCACGGCCTTTGGATCGTCGCCGACGTGGTCACCCAGGTTGAACGTGTCGAACGGGGCCTTCGAGACCCCGCCCGCACGCGTCGTAGTCACTCTGCGGATACGGAACGTCACGATGACAAATTTATCCGGCGTATCCGCGCCACTCGGTCACCGTCAGTGCTTCATGAACGGCGGCACGTCGACGTCGTCATCGTCGTCGCCGCGGCCGCCGACGCTCACCGTCACACCGTTGGTCGCCGCCGGGACGGTACCCGGGTCGGCGTTGAAGGCACCGACCTTGCCGGCGCTCGCCGTGCCGAAGGTCTGCGCCCGGTGCGCGCCACCGGCAGCAGCCGGCGTCGCCGTCGCACCCGGCACCGCCGAGGTGACGGGCTTACGACTCTGACCCGCGGTGTCGAACCCGGCCGCGATGACCGTGACCCGGACCTCGTCGCCCAGCGAATCGTCGATGACGGTTCCGAAGATGATGTTGGCCTCGGGGTGCGCGGCGTCCTGCACCAGCGACGCGGCCTCGTTGATCTCGAACAGACCGAGGTCGCTACCGCCGGCCACCGACATCAGCACGCCCTGGGCGCCGTCCATCGACGCCTCCAGCAGCGGCGAGTTGATGGCGATCTCGGCGGCCTTGAGCGCACGACCGTCACCGCGGGCCGAACCGATACCCATCAACGCCGTGCCGGCACTGCTCATGACGCCCTTGACGTCGGCGAAGTCGACGTTGATCAGGCCGGGCGTGGTGATCAGGTCGGTGATGCCCTGCACACCGTTGAGCAGCACCTCGTCAGCGCTGCGGAACGCGTCCATCAGCGAGACGGCGGCGTCGCCCATCTGCAGCAGGCGGTCGTTGGGGATGACGATCAGGGTGTCGCAGCTCTCGCGCAGTGCCTGGATGCCCAGCTCGGCCTGGTTCGAGCGGCGCTTGCCCTCGAACGAGAACGGGCGGGTCACCACACCGACGGTCAGCGCGCCGAGCTTGCGGGCGATGCCGGCGACGACGGGCGCGCCACCGGTGCCGGTGCCACCACCCTCGCCGGCGGTGACGAACACCATGTCGGCGCCGCGCAGCAGCTCTTCGATCTCGTCCTTGGCGTCCTCGGCGGCCTTGCGTCCCACCTCGGGGTCGGCGCCGGCACCCAGGCCACGGGTCGAGTCGCGACCGACATCGAGCTTGACGTCTGCCTCACTGAGCAGCAGCGCCTGCGCGTCGGTGTTGATCGCGATGAACTCGACGCCGCGAAGGCCCTGTTCGATCATGCGGTTGACGGCGTTGACGCCGCCGCCGCCGACACCGATCACCTTGATGACGGCGAGGTAGTTATGCGGGGGTGTCATCTGACGTCTTCCTCCCTGGCTCGGTTTGTCCTGAGCAAAACTTCTCGAATCAAAACCCTAAACCTCAACCATAGGGTTAGAGTTATGTCAAGTTGTTCCGCGCAAACAGAACGGTAGGGTGCGGCCGCGCCGCAGCCGTGCAGGCGCGCCGAGAGTTCACGCGATTTTTCTCGGCCCGGACGAGCACAGCGACGGGAAGTCGATGAGCTACTTCACAGTGGGCAGGTCGGGACTGGACACGTCATAGGTGTGCCCCGGCTGCGTGAGCAGCGCGCCCAGCTTGAGCGCCTTCTCCTCCGTGCGGTCGGTGGTCCCCCAGATGACCTCACGACCGTCGTTCAGCGTCAGCGTGACGGCGGCAACCGACGGCGCCCCAACCCGCGCGACCTGGCTGAACACCTCAGGACGCAGCGACAACAAAACCTCGAGGGCCGCCAGCGTCGCCGGATCCTTCGGCCCCGGATTGTCGGCATCGAGGTACGGCAGTCCCTGCGGCGGCGGCTCGGTCGCGAAATCCACCCCGTCGCGGTCGAACAGGTGCGGACCGTCCGGATACTCCTTGGCCGCCACCGGGACCCGCTCGGCCACCGTGATCCGCAGCGTGGACGGGTACTCCCGCTGCACCCTGGCGCTGGCCACCCGCCGGATCGTGGCGACCCGTTCGGCCACCGCGTCGGTGTTGACCTGCAGCAGCGGCGTGTCCGGTTTGACCGCGGCGGCCGCCTTCACCTCGTCTTCGGTGAGGCTCGCCAGACCGGTCACCACGGTGTGCCGGACCGCCATGATCGGCGTGAAGTACAGCACCAGACCCAGCGTGACGGCGACGACGGCCGTCACCGCCGACCACAGCAACATCTTCAGTCCACGGATGACACCGCGCGTGGGCGCCTTCGGCTGCTCGGACAGGCCCGCCGCCCGGCGCCGGGCCTCCTGACGCGCCTGCTCCAGGGCCCTGGCCCGCTCCAGCGCGATGCGGCGTTCCTCCCGCTCCCGCCGGGCACGGCGACGGGGCCCCTCGTAGTCGGGTGACGCGGGATCGGCCGACGCGGCGTCCGGCGCCGCCTCGTCCGCGGGCGCTTCTGCCGCCGCGTCCGGCGCCACCTCCGCCGCGACCTCGCCCGGCACCGTGTCGTCCTGCGCCGCAATAGGTTCGGCAGCCGGCTCCCCCGAGCCGTCCTCCACGGTCACGGCGTGGGCCGTCCCGGAGCTGCGCGGTTTGCCTTGATCTCCAGCGCGGTCAGGATCTCGCGGCCCAGCAGCGTGACATCGCCGGCGCCCATGGTGACGATGACGTCACCGGGACCGGCCTTGGCCGCCACCTGCTCGGCGACCGCGGAGAAGTCCGGCACGTAATGCACCGGGGCCGAGACGTGTTCGACGATGCTCGCGCCGCTGACGCCGGCCAGCGGGGCCTCCCGCGCGGCATACACGTCGAGGACGAACACCTCGTCGGCACGATCCAGCGCCTGGCCGAACTCCTTCGCGAAAGTCTGTGTGCGCGAATACAGGTGGGGCTGGAACACCACGATGGAGCGCGACGTGCCGGCCACCGCCCGCAACGCCTCGAGCGTCGCCCGGACCTCGGTGGGATGGTGCGCGTAGTCGTCGAAAACCCGGACGCCGTAAGCGGTTCCGACCGCCTCGAAGCGGCGCCGCACGCCTTCGAACCCGGTGAGACCGTCGAGCACGGCCTCCGGATCCGCGCCGACCTCGCGGGCCGCCAACAGCGCGGCCAGCGCGTTGAGCGCCATGTGCTTGCCCGGCACCGACAGCCGCATGCCCCGGCGGTGCGGCTCGCCCGCCAGTTGGATGGCGGCCACGCCGCCGGTGCCCTGCTGCTGCCAGGTCAGCAGCGTGGCTTCCAGATCCGTGCGCTGCGCACTACCCATGCCGTACCGCAGCACGCGAACGCCGCGCTCCACCGACCGCTGGGCCAGCGCCTCGGCGCCCGGGTCGTCGGCGCACACCACCAGCGCGCCCCCGGGACGCAGCCGGGCCACGAAGTCGTCGAACACCGCGGTGTAGGCCTCGACGCTGCCGAAGTGGTCCAGGTGGTCGGCCTCGATGTTGGTCACCACCGCCACGTCGGGCGTGTATTCGAGCAGCGAGCCGTCGCTCTCGTCGGCCTCGGCGACAAAACAGTCGCCGCTGCCGTGGTGCGCGTTGGTGCCGGCCTCACCCAGGTCGCCACCGACGGCGAACGACGGGTCAAAACCATTGTGCTGCAACGCCACAATGACCATCGACGTCGTCGTGGTCTTGCCATGCGTGCCGGTCACCAGCACCGAGCGGTAGCCGTCCATGAGCTTGGCGAGCACGACCGGGCGCATGATCACCGGGATGCCGCGCCGGTGGGCCTCCACCAGCTCAGGGTTGTCCCTGGGGATGGCGGCGTGCGTGCTGACCACGACGGTCGGACCACCCGGCAGCATGTCCAGCGACGACGCGTCGTGCCCGATCCGGATCTCGGCCCCGCGGGCCCGCAGCGCCGCGACACCACGGGATTCCTTGGCGTCCGAACCGGACACCTGGCCGCCGCGGTCCAGCAGAATCCGGGCGATGCCGGACATCCCGGCACCGCCGATACCGACCATGTGCACCCGGGCCAGCTCGGGTGGCAGCTCCCGCGCCGTCACCGGGCATCCGATCCGGCCGCGACGCCCGCGACTTCCAGGGCGATCTGCGCCACCCGCCGGGCCGCGTCACGGTGGCCGGCCAGCGCGGCCGCCGTCGTCATCTGATCCAGTGCGGCGGTGTCGCGCATCAAGTTTCCGATCCGTTCGGTGACGAAGTCCGGGGTCAGCTCGGCGTCGTCGACCAGCAGGCCGCCGCCGGCGTCGACCACCGGGAGTGCGTTGAGTCGTTGCTCGCCGTTGCCGATCGGCAGCGGCACGTAGACCGCGGGCAG
This sequence comes from Mycolicibacterium sp. TY81, assembly GCF_018326285.1. Lineage (NCBI taxonomy): Bacteria > Bacillati > Actinomycetota > Actinomycetes > Mycobacteriales > Mycobacteriaceae > Mycobacterium > Mycolicibacterium sp. TY81. The sequence continues at coordinate 1,255,637 of NZ_AP023362.1, read as the reverse complement.
ACCGACGGCACTGACCTCGGCGACGGTCATGGCGCCGGACCGGCAGATGGCCAGATCGGCAGCCGCATAAGCCAAATCCATGCGGTCGAGGTACGGCACCCCGACATACGGCGGCGCGCCCGGCGCCGGCTCCGGCAGCTCGAGGGTGTTCTTGCGGCCGTAGGCGTGCAGGACCGAAACACCTTGCGCGGCGAGGCTTTTCGCCGCACCGGAAACGGCGCGGTTGAGCGACTGCGCGCCCTGGGAGCCGCCGAACACCAGCAGCACGCGGGCGTCGTCGGCGAATCCGAAGAACTCGCGGGCCTGCGCGCGCAACGCGGCCCGGTCGAGCGAGGTGATGGACTCGCGCACCGGGATGCCGACGACCTCGCCGCCCTTGAGACCCGAATCCGGTACCGCGGCCAGCACCCGGCGCGCCGAGCGGGCGCCGACCTTGTTGGCCCAGCCCGCGCTGGCGTTGGCCTCGTGCACCACGACCGGGACGGTGCGGCGCCGGCGCAGTCCCCCACCGCGGGCGGCGAGGTAGGCCGGCAGCGAGACGTAGCCGCCGAAGCCCACGACGACGTCGGCCTGGACGGCGTCGAGGACGTCGCGGGTCTCACGCACCGCGGCGCGAACCCGCAGCGGCAGCCGCGCCAGGTCGGCAGAAGGTTTGCGCGGCAACGGAACCGGCGTGATCAACTCGAGGTCGTAGCCACGTTCGGGAACCAGCCGGGTCTCCAGCCCGCGGGCCGTGCCGAGGGCGGTGATCCGGACATCGGGCCGCAGCGCCACCAGTGCGTCGGCGACCGCCATCGCGGGTTCGATGTGACCTGCGGTGCCGCCTCCGGCCAGAACCACCGAGATGCGGGGCCCTCCCCCGTCGCTCCGGCCCGAACTCACACTCACCCGTACCGCTGACCTTCCAATGTGCGGACCCGCGGGTCCGACCGGCGCGGGTCACGTCTTTGTTGACCCTTGAGGTCACCATTTTGCCTTGCACGCCGTCCGGCACCGTCGGCCGGTACGGGGTTTCGGCGGGCGCGGTCCGACCGCCGGTCCGGTTCCTCGGTGCGTCGCGTGCGCCGCGGGGCGTCGGTCCGGCGCTGCCGGCCCGGCGGCTCCTGCCGGGTGGCCTGCCGGGTGGGGCGGGCAGCCTTGGCGGGCTTTGCCGGCTTGGTGGGTTTGGCCTGCCGGGCGGCAGGCTTGCGGACCGGCTTGTCGCCGCGGCCACGCAGCCGGTCCCGGGCCGAGTCCAGCGTGGTCGGCGAATACGGCACGGGCGGCGGCAACCGCAGGATCCGGTTCATCCGGTCGTCGCGGCCGGCGCGCAACGCGGCCACCGCCTCGGGCTCGTGGCGCGCCGCATTGGCGATCAGGCCGATCAGCAGAAGCGTTGTGGCCGTTGCGGTTCCACCGGCGGAGATGAGCGGCAGCTGGATACCCGTGACCGGCAGCAGGCCGAGCACGTAGCCGACGTTGATGAACACCTGGCCGACCACCCACAGCGTGGTGGTGGCGGTCAGCAGCCGCAGGAACGGGTCGACCGACCGGCGGGCGATGCGCATACCGGTGTAGGCGAACAGGCCGAACAGCGCCAGCAGGCCCGCGGCGCCGATGAAGCCGAGTTCCTCACCGATGATGGCGAAGATGAAGTCGTTGTGCGCGTTCGGCAGGTAGTTGAACTTCGCGGTGCCCTGCCCCAGCCCGTCACCGAACATGCCGCCGTTGGCCAGCGCGTACTTGGCCTGCCGCGACTGATAACCGATGCCCTGCAGGTCGGAGTCGGGGTCCAGCCACGCCCGCACGCGGTCGGAGCGGTAGCCGGCCGAGACCGCCATGATCGCGGCCGCACCGATGCACAGGACCAGGGAGCTCAGGAAGATCCGCAGTGACAGACCGGCGTACCAGAGCAGGCCGAGCAGCACGATGCTCACCGACACCGTCTGCCCGAGGTCGGGCTCGGCCACGATCAGGCCCAGCGCCAGCACCGCCGCGGGGACCAGCGGGAACAGCAGTTCTTTCCAGCCGGCGTGCTGCATGCGGCGGGTCGCCAGCAGGTGCGAACCCCAGATCGCGAAGGCGATCTTGGTCAGCTCGGACGGCTGCATCGAGAAACCGGCGACGACGAACCAGCCGCGGGCGCCGTTGGACAGGTGGCCGATGCCCGGGATCAGCACCAGGGCGATCAGCACGAGGCTGACGATGAACGCCGGCAGCGCCATCCGGCGCATGAACGCGATGGGCAACCGCAGCGCGACGTAGAACGCGATGAGGCCGATGACGGTCCAGAGCACCTGCTTGGCGAAGATCGTCCAGGGCGAGCCGTCCTCGTCGTACGAGTGCACGCCCGAGGCCGAGAGCACCATGGTGAGACCCAGGGTGATCAGCAGTGCCGCACAGGCGATGACCAGGTGGAACGACGTCATCGGCCGGCTCAGCCAGGCCCCGAACCGGGCCCGGGGGCCCTGCCGCTTGGGTTGAGCGGCCTTCGCCGTCGACTCCGCGGCCGCGTCTTTGCCCGCGTCTTTGCCCGCGTCTTTGCCGCCGGCGTCGGAGGCGCTCGGGTTCTTCTCGTCCGGGGCCTGCGGCGTTTCCGGGCCGGCTTTGCCCCGGCGCAGCTTTGCAAGGATGTCCGGCATGTGACTACCCGACCTCGTCGTTCACATTGGTCACAGAAACCACAACTGTCCCTTGCATCCCAAAATCCTCCCCTGTCGCACCCGCAGGGCGTGGCACATCCGGCGCGTGTCGCCGGAATGGGGCGATTTGCCAGGAGTCCCTCATCACACGGCCCGCGAGGCCCCCGTGGCTCCTTGACACTGCGCCGCGGGCGCACGGTCAGCGGCGCGCCGTCACGAATGCGACGTCACGGCGAGATTCGGCGCGTTCTGCCGCCGCCTGGTTACATTCGCGGCGGCCGCGGCGTCGGAGAAATCAGCTCTTGATCGCCGCGACCGCCTTGACGAGCAACTCCTTGGCGACCTGCGGATCGACGTCGGCCTGGACGACGGCCACCGTCTTGTCCCCCAGGACGGCGGTGTAGGTGGTCTCCTCGATGGCCTTGCCATTGGCGGCGATGTGCGCCTGTACGCCCATGGTCTTGGCGCCCGCGATGTCGGGGCCGGGAACGCGGTCGACCGTTGCGGTGACGCCGTCGGTCGAGTCGACGGTGAACTGATCGCAGCCCGCGTGGCCGAGTTCGCCGACGGTGCCGGCCGCTTCCGCCGCCATCACGATGACGGTGTGGCCCTCCTGGTTGCTGCCGATGAAGCCCGCGGTCTTGGCGCCGACGCCGGCGGGCGCGAGCGGCTTGAGCAGCGACGCGCACTCGGCGGGAGTGACGATCGACGGCGGAGTTGTGGTGAGCGCGCCGACACCAGGTGCGTCCAGCTTCTCCTGCGTGACGGTGTCGGCCTCCAGATCCATCGGGTCGTAACCCGGCGGCAGGCTGCTCTTGGCACCGCCGACCTTCGAGATGTCGTACTTCGCCGCGGCCTGGCCACCACTCCCGGACTTGCCGTCCGAACCGCCGCAACCGGCGATCAGCGCCGCGCCCGCCAGCACGACAACCGGCCCGACCAGGTATTTCTCGACACTCATGGCGCGAACCCTAACAGCGGCCTCGGGCACCACCGCGCAAATGCTGAATGTCGGCTGGGAGCCGCGTGTCTAGCGGCCACCCGCCGACAGCCATTCGCTGTAGAACAGCGCCACCCCGAGCCCGCAGGCGATGGCAGTGAGCAACCAGAACCTGATGATCACCGTGGTCTCGGCCCAGCCGGCCAGCTCGAAATGATGGTGGAACGGCGCCATGCGGAACACCCGCCGTCCCGTGGTGCGGAAGGCCAGGATCTGGACCACGACCGAGGTCACCTCGGCGACGAACAGGGCGCCGAGCACGATGGCCAGCGTCTCGGTCCGGCTGGTCACCGACAGGCCGGCGATGATGCCGCCCAGTGCCAGCGAGCCGGTGTCACCCATGAAGATCTTCGCCGGTGCGGCGTTCCACCACAGGAAGCCGATGCATGCGCCCGCTGTCGCGGCGGCGACGAGCGCCAGGTCCAGCGGGTCACGAACGTTGTAGCAGCCCGGTCCCGGGCTGGTGGCGCACGCGTTGCGGTACTGCCAGAACGTGATCAGCACATACGCCGCGCTGACCATCGCCATCGCGCCGGCCGCCAGCCCGTCCAGACCGTCGGTGAAGTTGACGGCGTTGGACCACGCGCTGACCAGGATCACGATGAACAGCACGAACAGCAGCGGGCCCAGGGTGACGGTCGCGATCTCGCGCACGTAGGACAGGCCGGCGCTGGCGGGCGTCAGCCCGTAGCCGTTGCGGAACTGCAGCACCAGGACGCCGAACAGCACGGCCGACACCAGCTGGCCGACGGTCTTGGCGGTCTTGTTCAGACCCAGGTTGCGGGCCCGGCGGAGCTTGATCAGATCGTCGATGAAGCCGACGGCACCCAGCGACGTGGCCAGACCGAGCACGAGCAGGCCCGAGGCCGACGGCCCCTCGCCGTCGACCAGCAAGCCGACAAGGTGGGTACCGAGATACCCGCACCAGATGCCGGCGATGATCGCCACGCCACCCATCGACGGTGTCCCGCGCTTCTTCTGGTGGCTGGCCGGACCGTCCTCGCGGATCTCGTGACCGAAGCCGCGGCGGGTGAACAGCCGGATCAGCACGGGCGTCAGCACGATCGACACCGCGAGCGCGATACCGACGGCGAACAGGATCTGGATCATGCCTGCCCCTCCCGTGCCAGCTCCTCGGCCAGCGCGCCGAGCCCCGCGGAGTTCGAGGCCTTGACCAGCACGACGTCGCCGGGCTCCAGCTCGGCGCGCAGCAAATCAAGCGCGGCTTCGGCATCGGGGACGGGCGATACCTCGCTGCCCCACGAACCTTCCATCACCGCGCCGTGTTGCATGGCGCCCATAGTCCTCCCGGTTCCGACGACGACCAGTCGTGACACATCTAAACGCACGGCCAGTCGACCGATGCTGTCATGTTCGGCAATCGCGTCGTCACCCAGTTCGGCCATCTCGCCGAGCACCGCCCAGCTACGCACCGGCGCGCCGGATTCGGCGCGCGCCGACTTGGCCATCCAGGCCAGTGCCTTGAGGCCCGCGCGCATCGAGTCGGGGTTGGCGTTGTAGGCGTCGTTCACCACGACCACGCCGTCGGCCCGGGTGGTGACCTGCATGCGGTGCTTCGAGACGGGGCCGGCGCCGGCGAGCGCGTCGGCCACCTGCGGCAGCGTCGCGCCGCATTCCAGCGCGACGGCGGCGGCGCTGAGCGCGTTGGACACCTGGTGGTCGCCGTGCACGGCCAGAGCGACGTCAACCTGCTGCTCCCCCGCGTGCAGGGTGAAGCGCGGGCGGGCCAACTCGTCGAGGGTGACGTCACCGGCCCACAGGTCGGCGCCCGGCGAGCGGGATACCCGCACGACCCGGGCCCGGGTGACGTCCGCCATGGCGGACACGGCACCATCGTCGGCATTGAGGATGACGACACCGGATGCCGGGACAGCCTGCGGCAGTTCGGATTTCGTCGCGGCGATGACGTCGCGTGAACCGAATTCGCCGAGATGCGCGGTGCCGACGTTGAGCACCACACCGATCGACGGCGGCGCGATCTCGGCGAGCGCGGCGATGTTGCCGGGGTGCCGCGCGGACATCTCCAGCACCAGGAAGTCGGTGTCGCCGGTGGCGCGCAGCACGGTCCACGGATGGCCGAGCTCGTTGTTGAACGATCCGGGCGGCGCGATCACCTCACCCAGCGGCGCCAGTACCGCGGCCAGCAGGTCCTTGGTCGACGTCTTGCCCGACGAGCCGGTGACGCCGATGATCCGCAGACCGCCGGCGGTCAGCCGGTCGGCCACGGCACGGGCCAGCTTGCCCAGGGCCGCCAGCACCGCGGCACCCGAGCCGTCGGTGTCGTGCTCCAGCGCGCCCGAGGCCGAATCGACCTGTCCGGCAACCGGTTTCACGACGATGGCCGGCACGCCGACCGGCCGGGCCGCCAGCACCGCGACGGCACCTGCCGCCACCGCACCCGCGGCGAAGTCGTGTCCGTCGGTCCGGGCGCCCGGCAACGCCAGGAACAGCCCGCCTGCGGTGACAGCCCGCGAGTCGAATTCGACGGTGCCCGTCACACGCGTGGCGGCGGCAGCCTCCGGCGTGATGTCGGACAGTTCGCCGCCGACGATGTCGGCGATCTCTGCCAGGGTCAGGTCGATCATGCGGGTGACTCCCCAGCTTTCCCGGCCGCCGCATCGAGCGAGGCGGCCAACTCATCACGATCATCGAAGGGCCGGGTCTGGCCGGCGCGGGTCTGGCCCGACTCGTGGCCCTTGCCCGCCACCAGGACGGTGTCGCCCGCGCGCGCCCAGGCGACGGCGTGGTCGATGGCGGCCCGGCGGTCACCGATCACCACCACCTCGGCCGAACCGTCGGCGGCGCCCGCGGCGATGGTGGCCCGGATGAGGTCGGGATCCTCGTCACGCGGGTTGTCGTCGGTGATCACGACCAGGTCGGCGAGTTCCGCGGCGATGCGTCCCATCGGTTCGCGCTTTCCGGCATCCCGGTTGCCGCCGGCGCCGAACACCACCGCCAGGCGGCCCTGGGTCTGCGGGCGCAGCGTCTGCAGCACCGCCTCCAGGGCGCCGGGCTTGTGCGCGTAGTCGACGAGGGCCAGGAAGTCCTGGCCGCGGTCGATGGGCTGCAGGCGGCCGGGCACGGTGGCGGTCGCCAGTCCGGGTGCCGCCTGCTCAGGCGTGACACCGACGGCGTCGAGCAGTGCCACCGCGAGCAGCGCGTTGGCGACGTTGTAGCCGCCGGGCAGGCCGATCCGCAGCGCGTGCCGGGCGCCGTCGGGCCCGACGGCGGTGAACTGCTGGCCGCCGCGGTCCGCCTCGATGTCGGTGACGGTCCAGTCGGCGTCGCCGGTGGTGCTGACGGTCACCGGATCGGCGGCCCGCGCCGCCATCTTGCGGCCCCAGTCGTCGTCCACGCAGACGACCGACACTTCGGCATGGTTGGGCGAATCAGGTTGGAACAGCCGGGCTTTGGCGTCCAGGTAGGCGTCCATGGTGGGGTGGAAATCGAGGTGGTCGCGCGACAGGTTTGTGAAACCGCCGGCGGCGAAGCGCAGCGCGTCCACCCGGCCCAGCGACAGCGCGTGGCTCGACACCTCCATCACGACGGTGTCGACACCGCGTTCGACCATGGTGGCCAGCAGCGCCTGCAGCGCCGGCGCTTCGGGGGTGGTCAGGGAGCTCGGCAGGTCGCGCCCGTCGATCCGGATGCCGACGGTGCCGATGAGCCCGGCCACCCGTCCCGCGGCGCGCAGCCCCGCCTCCACCAGATAGGTGGTCGTGGTCTTGCCGGACGTTCCGGTGATGCCGATGACGCGCAGCCGCTCCGAGGGCCGGCCGTAAATTTCGGCGGCAACTTCCCCTAGGACCGCCCGCGGGTCGGGGTGCACGAGGACGGGCACATCCACGTCCAGGAGCTCCCGCCCCTCCGGGTCGGTCAGCACCGCGGCGGCGCCGGCCGCGACGGCGTCGGCGGCGAACCGCGCGCCGTGGGCGGCCGATCCCGGCAGCGCCGCGAACAGGTCACCGGCGACGACGTCGCGACTGCTCAGCGTGACACCGGTGACGCGCAGCTCACCGGCCTGGGCCTCGGACGGCAGCGCGGCGCCGACGTGGTCGGCCAACGAGCCCAGCGCGGCCCCGACAGGGTCAGCGGGGCGCAAGGTAGGCGAAGACATGGCCATGACACAGTACCGGGCCGGAGACGGGCGCCCCGCCCGTCAGGTCGCCTGCAGGACCAGCGGCGGACCGGGGTCCGGCGACAGCGGCACGTTCTCGCGCTGCATCAGCCAGGCCGCGATGTTGTGGAACAGCTGCGCCATCGAGTGGCCCGGCGTGCCGTCGGCATTGCGCTGCGGGTTGTTGGCCATGATCCCGACGACGTAACGCGGGTCGTCCGACGGCGCCATGCCGGCGAAGGTGATCCAGTAGTGGTCGTCGTCGTAGTAGCAGCCGCACGCCGGGTTGATCTGCTGGGCGGTACCGGTCTTGCCGGCCATCTGGTAACCCTCGACAGCGCCCGGCCAGCCGGTGCCCTGCTGGGTGCCGCGCGGGTCACGCTGGAGGGTCGCGCGGAACATGTTGCGCAGTGTCGCCGCGGTCTGCGGCGACACGACCTGCACGCCCTCGGGAGCCGCCTGGTCCTGGTGCGTGCCGTCGGCCGAGACGATCGACTTGACGATGCGCGGCGGGATGCGCAGGCCGTCGTTGGCGATGGCCTGGTACATGCCGGTCATCTGCAGCAGGGTCATCGAAAGGCCCTGTCCGATGGGCAGGTTCGCGAACGAGCTGCCCGACCACTGGTCGATCGGCGGGACCAGACCCGCGCTCTCCCCGGGCAGGCCCGAACCCGTGCGCTGGCCGAGGCCGAACTTCGTCAGCATGTCGGCGAAGCGCTCCGGGCCGACCCGCTGGGCCAGCATCAGGGTGCCGATGTTCGAGGACTTCCCGAAGATGCCGGTGGTGGTGTACGGGTCGGTGCCGTGGCCCCAGGCGTCGCGGATGGTGACACCACCCATGTTGTAGCTGCCCGGAACCTGAAGCACCTCATCGGGATTCGACAGCCCGAACTCGATGACCGACGCCGCGGTGACGATCTTGTTCACCGAGCCCGGCTCGAACGGCGACGTCGCAGGCAGGTTTCCCATCTGCTTGTCGTCCTGCCGGCTCAGCTCCTGGGCCGGATCGAAGGTGTTGTCGTTGGTCATGGCGAGGATCTCGCCGGTCTTCGAATCCAAAACCACCGCGGACACGTCGTGCGCGCCGGACATGTCCTTGGCCTGCTGCACCTGCTGCTGGACGTAGTACTGGATGTCGTTGTCGAGCGTGAGCTGGATGGTGGCGCCGTTGATCGCGTCGTGCCGGTCCCGGTAGCTGCCGGGGATCACCACGCCGTCCGAGCCGCGGTCGTAGGTGACCGAGCCGTCGGTGCCGGAAAGCTTTGCGTCGAAGGAATCTTCGAGGCCGAGCAGGCCGTGGCCGTCCCAGCCGATGTCGCCGACGACGTTCGCGGCCAGCGAGCCACCGGGGTACTGCCGGATGTCCTGCCGCTCCGCGCCGACCTCTGGGTACTTCTTGGTGATGGCGTCGGAGATCGCCGGGTCGACGGCCCGCGCCAGGTAGACGAACGAGTCGCGGCCGGTGATCTTCTTGGCCAGGGTCGCGGCATCGGGCTTGTTGTTCAGCAGGCCGGCCACGCCGACGGCGATCTCGTTGAGCCGCTTGTCGGGGTCCGGCGCCGCCGGGGTCTTGGCCTTGGCCTCGGTCAGCTGCTGACGGATCCGGTTCGGCTGGAAGGTCAGCGCGCGGGCCTCGATGGTGAACGCCAGCTTGGCGTTGTTGCGGTCGATGATGCTGCCGCGCACCGCCTTCTGCACGTCGGTGACCTTGAGCTGGCTGGCGGCCTCGGCGCGCAGACCGGCCGCCCGCGGGCCCTGCAGGAAGAACAACTGGACGGCCGCGGCCAGCAGCACCACCGCGATAACGATGTTGCCGGCCTTGTGCCGGAACCCGAACGAGCCGGTCCGCCCCTCGGGCACGACGGCCTCACGGGTCCGCCGGTCGTGCGCCGAATGCGGTTGCGCGGGACGCGGTTTGGCGGCCGGCCGCTTGCGGGGCGCGCCCGTCCGCGCGGCAGCGGTCTTGCGCGGTCGCGTGCCGCTCATGCGGGCAGACCGGGGGCGGGCTGCGCCGGCGCCGGGGCCGGGACCGGAGCGGGAGCCGGGGCCTGTGCCGGGGCTTGTGCGACCGGGGCTTGTGCGACCGGGGCTTGTGCGACGGGCGCCGGCAGCGCGGCCTCAGGCTGCAACGCCGGGCCGGGCAGCGTGCCCTGCCCAGGCACCGGGAGCGCCGGAGCCGCGGGCACGGGCGCCGCGAGGGCGGGCGCCGCGAGTACCGGAGCCGCGGGCGCCGGTGCGTGCACGACCTGCTCGCGCGGGTCGACCACGACGGGCGCCGGAGCGGCGGCCGGGGCCGGAACGCCGGCGGGGGGCCGGAGCGGCACCCGGGACCGGAACAGCTGCGGGAGCCGGAACAGCTGGGACACCCGCCGGAGCGGGGGCGGGCGCGGCAGCAGGCGCCGGCTGCGGGGCGGGCGCGGCAGCCGGGGCCGGGCGCGGGGCCGCAGCCGGGGCGGGCGGGGCCGCTTCGGGCAGTGGCGTGTTCAGCGGAGGTGGCGGCACTCCCTGCGCCGGCTTCGGGCTGCCGACCAGCAGCCAGTTGCCGGTGGGGTCCTGCACCAGGTGCGCGGTGTCGCGCGACGGGATCATGCCGAGGTTGCGCGCCGCATCGGCCAGGGCCGGCGCCGCCTGCGCGACCAGCACATCCCGCTCGAGCGCCTCTTTCTGTTGCTGCAGAGCCTGATTGATCTCCTTGGCGCGGCCCAGCTCGTACGACCGTTCGGCCGCGGACGTCGACAGCCACAGCGTGACGCCCAGGCCCATGCCCAGTGCCCCGATGATCAGCACGACGAACGGCACCCGCGCGATCAGATGCCGCGGGTTGAGGTCCATCTCGGCGATGCGGATGAGCAGCCGCTCCCGCAGCGGGGTGCGAACAACCTTGGGCGCCTTGGCTTTCCGTGCCTTGGCGCGGGCCTTGGCCTGTGAGGCGCTCTTGGGTCGCGACGGCGCCGCCGTCGGCCGGGCGAACGGTGTGGTCTGCGGGCCGGCGCCGGTGGGCTTGGACCGCTGCGGCCGGACGTCGCGCTTGCCGCGCTTGACGCGCGCGTCAGTCTTGTTGTCGCGCTTGACTTCCCCCTTGCCACCCTCGCGACGCGATGCCGGGTCGCCGCCGCGGCGCGTCGTGCGGCGGCGCGGATCGGGGTCGGAGTCCCGTCGAGCATTGCCGCCGCGTACCGGTGCTGGCCGCTTTGCCATCACAGACCTCCCCTTGTGACAACTTTTTCCAGTGCGCGCAGGCGGACGGACGCGCTGCGCGGGTTCAATTCGAGTTCGTGTTCGTCGGCCCGCTCGGCGCCCCGGGTCAACGCGGTGAAGAGCGGCTCGTAGCCGGGCAGCTCCATGGGCAGGCCCTCCGGGGTACGCGATGCGATGGCATCGGTGAAGTACCCCTTGACGATTCGGTCTTCCAGCGACTGATACGCCTCGACCGCGATCCGGCCGCCGGGACGCAGCGCGTCCAGCGCGGCGGGAATCGCCGCCCGCAGGCAGTCCAGCTCACCGTTGACCTCGGTGCGCAGCGCCTGGAACGTCCGCTTGGCCGGATGCCCGCCCGTGCGACGGGCCGGGGCCGGGATCACCGCGTAGAGCAGCTCGACCAGCTCGGTCGTCGTGGTGAACGGGCGGCGGGCGCGCTCCCGGACGATCGCGCCGGCGATGCGCGAGGCGAACTTCTCCTCGCCGTACTCGCGCAGCACGCGGGTCAGTGCCTTGGCGTCGTAGGTGTTCAGGATGTCGGCCGCCGTCAGGCCCGAGGTCTGGTCCATGCGCATGTCCAGCGGCGCGTCCTGCGCGTACGCGAAACCACGCTCGGCCTGGTCGAGCTGCATCGAGGACACCCCGAGGTCGAACAGGATGGCGTCCAATTCGCCTGGCCGGTAACCGGATTGGGTCAGCGCCTCGTCGATGCCGTCGTACGGAGTGTGGACCAGGTGCACGCGGTCACCGAACGGCGCCAGGCGCTCCCCCGCGAGCCGCAGCGCGGTCTGGTCGCGGTCCAGGCCGATGAGCGTCACAGCGGGGAACCGCGTGAGGAAGGCTTCGGAGTGGCCACCGGCGCCGAGCGTCGCGTCGATCATGACGGCGCCGGCACCATCGGCGCTGACCCGGGTGAGGGCCGGGGCCAGCAGCTCGACGCAGCGGTCCAGCAGCACCGGAATGTGCGGCCGACGATCGGTCAACGCAACACCCCCAAAAGGCTTCAGCTGGTGGATTTGTGCGGCCCCTGCAGCGAGGTCTCTGTCCGAGTTCGCGAACCTGACGTTGGGGAAGTACGCCAGGGCCGGTTCGGGCAGAGGCCACGCTGCACGGGCCTGCAGGTCAAAGGGTGCTGCCGAGCGCTTCATCGCTTGCCGCGGAGAAGTTCTCTTCGTGAGTTTCTTGGTAGGTCTGCCAGGCCGCGGCGTCCCAGATTTCCAGGTAGTCGACCGCACCGATCACGACGCATTCCTTGGTCAGGCTCGCGTAGCGACGGTGGTCGGCCGACAGGGTGATGCGGCCCTGAGCGTCGGGGTGCTGCTCGTCGGCGCCTGCGGCGAAAACGCGCAGGTCGGCACGAGCGGCGGGGTCGTTCCGGGGAGTGCTCGCCACGCGGCGGGCGATCTCGGCTTCGAACTCGGCCCTGGGGTACACGGCGAGGCTGTGATCTGGACTTTTGGCGACCATCAACCCTCCTGCCAGTGCATCGCGGAACTTGGCGGGCAACGTCAGTCGCCCCTTGTCGTCGAGCTTCGGCGTGTAGGTACCCAGGAACATCAGGCACCTCCCACCACTCCGGAGTCCGGTTTCTCCGATGTCCGCCACATTACCCCACAATCCCCCACTTCTCTCCATCTCAAGTCTAAAAATCGCCTTATCTGCCCCACCTGACGCAGCAATCACGAGAGAACGGGAGCGGAGAACGGCCTCAAACGGCCAGGCTGACCGCCAAAATCCCAGTTGGCAGCCCATGTGGGAGATTGGTGGGGCATTGTGGGGAGCCGCGGAGCACAGCCCCTGAAAAATCGCGGCGCACATCGCCGCCGGCAAATTTCGCTACGGATCCGGCGTGTCGGGTGTCACACCACCCGGAACAGGCAAGAGCGCGCCGAAAACAAACCAGGCCGAGCGAAAAACAAAACAGGGGCAGCCGAATCGGCTACCCCTGCGTCACGCGTCCGCGTCTAGTCGTCGAACCTGCGACGGAACCGGTCTTCCATACGGTTGGTGAACGAGTTGCCCGCACGGGCCCGCTTGGACTTGCCACCCGCCGGGGACGACTTCTCCTTGGACAACACCCGGGGCCCGGTCACCGCGAACACGGCACCGGCAAACATCACCACGAAACCGATGACGCTCAGGATCGGCAGCTGGTTGATCCACAGAATCCGAAAGGCCACACCCAGCACCAGCAACGCCAGACCCAGGACGAACAGCCCTGCGCCTTGCAGTCGCCGTCGCGCCGACGGCGCGTGCAGCGTGCCGCCCCGGACGCTCGAAGCGAACTTCGGGTCCTCGGCGTACAGCGCACTCTCGATCTGGTCGAGCATGCGCTGCTCATGATCGGAGAGTGGCATCCGCGCCTCCCAACTCACACCGCTGCCGGCAGCGGCTCCTGACGTCTGCACCCGTGGTCACGGATACCTAACAGTCATGATACGAGGTCACACAGACACGTACCACATACTTCAGACTCCCGAATTGTAAGACTGGGACGTCGGCCGGGCGACAGCGCCTGTTCAGCAACCCGACACCCGACTTCCCTGCCGCACCGAAAGGCTCACACCGTGGCGACGCTCCTGACCGATCTGTCGCCGGCTGACATGCAGTACCGCCTCGACGACGCACTGTCCGTCTACGTCGACGCGATGCGCTACCCACGGGGCACCGAACGCCAGCGGGCCGCCATGTGGCTGGAGCACACCCGCCGCGAAGGCTGGACGGGCGTCGCGGCGTTCGACGTCCCCACAGCCGACGAGGCGCCGGAGGCGGCACTGCGATCCGCCCCCATGCTCGGGGTCGCCTACGGGTACCGCGGCGCGCCCGATCAGTGGTGGTACCAACAGGTCGCGACAGGCCTGCGCCACGTCGGCACCCCCAGCGAACGCATCGACCAATTGATGAACGGGTATTTCGAGCTCACCGAACTGCACATCCACCCGCGGGCCCAGGGGCAGGGACTCGGCGAGGCGCTCACCCGCCGGCTGCTCGCCGGCGCCACGGAATCCCACGTCCTGCTGTCCACCCCGGAGATCCACGGCGAGGACAACCGGGCCTGGAAGCTGTACCGCCGGCTCGATTTCCACGACGTCATGCGCAGCTACTTCTTCCCGGGCGATCCCCGGCCGTTCGCCATTCTCGGCCGCGCCCTGCCACTGTGATCCATCCGGTGTGCCGCTGTCCCTGACGCGATCTGGCACGATAACGGCGTGAACCGCCGCCGCCACCTGCGTGCCTTGCTGCTGTTTCTGATGCTGCTCCCCCTGGCGGTCGGCTGCGTGCGCGTCCACACCTCGCTCACCATCTCGCCCGACGACCGGGTGTCCGGTCAGATCGTGGCCGCCGCAAAGGCCAAGAACGCGGACGACAAGGGTCCGCAGCTGACAAACAACCTGCCGTTCGCCCAGAAGGTCGTGGTCTCGGACTACCGCAAGGACGACTACGTCGGCTCCGAGGCGGTGTTCTCGGACCTGAACTTCTCCGAGGTGCCGCAGCTGGCCAATCTGAGCCGCGACTCGGCGGGTGCCGACATCTCCCTTCGCCGCGCCGGTGACCTGGTGATCCTCGAAGGCCGCGTCGACCTGACGACGCTGAGCGACCCGGAGTCCGACGTCACGCTGTCGGTGGCGTTTCCGGGCGATGTCACGTCGACCAACGGCGAGCGGGTGGCCAGCGACATCGTGCAGTGGAAGCTCAAGCCCGGCGTCGTGACCACCATGAAGGCCCAGGCCCGCTACACCGACCCGAGCGCGCGCTCGTTCACCACGGCCGCCATCTGGATGGCCATCCTGGCCTTCGCGGTCGCCGGCGTGATCGGCGGCGTCGCCTACTGGAGCCGCGACCGATCCCCCAAGTTGGCCGCGGTGTCCGATGAGTGACTTTGTCACTGTGTCCGACCGCCGACTCGGCACCCTCTAATCTGGATGCACCATTTCGGGGTCAGGAGAGGGGACGCGCGCTGAGCGTCGATGCCGCAGGTCCGTCGGCTGGCGAGCTGGCGAATGCCATCACAGATCAACTGCGCGACTATCTCGCCGAACGCCGGCGGGACAGCGCCTACATCGGTGACGCCTACGCCGATGTGACCGGAGCACTCGAAGAGTTCGTCCTGCGCGGCGGCAAGCGCGTCCGCCCGGCCTTCGCGTACTGGGGCTGGCGTGCCGTCGCCCCCGACCCCGGCCTCCCGGCCGACCCGGCGGTCCTGCGCCTGTTCTCCGCATTGGAACTGCTGCAGGCCTGCGCCCTGGTGCACGACGACGTCATCGACTGTTCGGCGACCCGCCGAGGCCTGCCCACCGTGCACCGGCTGTTCGCCGAGCGGCACCGCCAGCAGGGCTGGCGCGGTTCGTCCGAGCAGTTCGGGCTGTCCGCGGCCATCCTGCTCGGCGACCTGGCCCTGTCCTGGGCGGACGACATCGTCGCGAACGCCGACCTGTCCGCCGACGCCCGCCGGCGCGTCAACGAGGTGTGGGCGCACATCCGCACCGAGGTCCTCGGCGGCCAGTACCTCGACATCGTCGCCGAATCCAGCGGCGCCGACACCGTGGCCTCGGCCATGAACGTGAACCTCTACAAGACCGCGTCGTACACCGTCACCCGGCCGTTGCAGCTGGGCGCCGCAGCGGCCGCCGACCGGCCCGACGTGCAGAAGATCTTCCACGCGGTCGGCACCGACCTCGGCATCGCATTCCAGCTGCGCGACGACGTGCTCGGGGTGTTCGGTGACCCGGCCGTCACCGGCAAGCCGTCGGGCGACGACCTGCGCTCGGGCAAGCGCACCGTGCTGCTGGCCGAGGCCGTGGAACTGGCCGAGAGCTCCGACCCGGCCGCGGCGGCCCTGCTGCGCGACCTGATCGGCACGGATCTGACCGACGCCCAGGTCGGCGAACTCTGCGGCGTGATCGAGGCCGTCGGCGCACTGAGCGCCGTCGAGGAGCGCATCACGCTGCTCACCCAGCGTGGACTGGACGCCCTCGCCGCGGCCCCCATCGACGACGGCGCCAAGGCCGGACTCACCGAACTCGCCCGGCGGGCGTCCAACCGGTCCGCGTAGGCCACGATGTCGACTTCGACCACGGCTCCCGGGGCGCTGGCCCGGCTCACCGCCTTCGGACGGTCCGACGAGGGCCGCCCCGCGCTGCTCGGCTTCGCCGGCGCCATCCTGATCGCCCTCGGCGGCCTCGGCGCCGGCAGCACCCGGCAGCACGATCCCCTGCTCGAGTCGATGCACCTGTCGTGGTTCCGGTTCGGCCACGGGCTGGTGCTGTCGTCGATCCTGCTGTGGACCGGCGTCGCCCTGATGCTGATCGCCTGGCTCGCGCTGGGCCGGCGCGTCGTGGACCGCACCGCGACCGATTACACGATGATCGCGACGACCGGCTTCTGGCTCGCGCCGCTGCTGCTGAGCGTGCCGGTGTTCAGCCGCGACACCTACTCCTACCTGGCGCAGGGCGCCCTGCTGCGCGACGGGCTGGACCCCTACCTCGTCGGGCCGGTCGACAACCCGAACTCGTTGCTGGACAACGTGAGTCCGATCTGGACCACCACCACCGCGCCCTACGGGCCGGCATTCATCCTGGTGGCCAAGTTCGTCACCATGATCGTCGGCGACCACGTGGTCGAGGGCACCATGCTGCTGCGGCTGTGCATGCTGCCCGGCCTGGTCATGCTGATCTGGGCAGCGCCCCGCGTCGCCCGCCACGTCGGCGCCAACAGCGCTGCCGCCCTGTGGATTTGCGTCCTCAACCCGCTGGTGATCATCCATCTGATGGGCGGCGTCCACAACGAGATGCTGATGGTCGGCCTGATGATGGCCGCCATCGCGCTGACGTTCGAACGGCATCCCATCGCCGGCGTCAGCCTGATCGCGCTCGCGGTGGCGGTGAAAGCCACCGCGGGACTGGCACTTCCGTTCATGGTGTGGGTCTGGATGCGCCAGTTGCGCGAACGCCACCCGTGGGGTCAGGTCCGCGCGTGGCTGGTGGCCACCGCGGCGTCAGGGGTGATCTTCACCGTGGTGTTCGCCGTGGTGACGGTGGCGGCCGGGGTCGGGCTCGGCTGGCTGACGGCACTGGCCGGTTCGGTGAAGATCGTCAACTGGCTGACCATCCCGACGGCGGTGGCCAACCTGATCCATGCCATCGGCGGACTGTTCACCACCGTCAGCTTCTACGCGGTGCTCGACGTCACCCGCATCATCGGTATCGCGATCATCGCGATCTCACTGCCCTTGCTGTGGTGGCGATTCCGGCACACCGACCGGGAAGCGCTGATCGGCATCGCGCTGGTGATGGCCGTCGTGGTGCTGTTCGTGCCCGCCGCGCTGCCCTGGTACTACACCTGGCCGCTGGCGATCGTCTCGGCGCTGGCGCAGAGCCGCTCGGCCGTCGCCGCGATCGCCGGGTTCTCCACCTGGATCATGGTGATCTTCAAACCCGACGGATCGCACGGCATGTACTCGTGGCTGCACGTCATCCTGGCGACGGGATGCGCGGTGGCCGCGTGGTATTCGCTGGCCCACGCGCCGGAGCCGAAGACGACGGCGGCCGAGCCGGCTAGTACGCCATAGCCTGGGCGCGCCGCAGCACTTCCCTGGCCTGGTGCGAATGCAGCGCGTCGACCGGACGCGCGTTGACGACGCGCTCGGTGGTGCCGTCGCGCGTCAGCGTCAGCGACTCGTCGGCGGTGAACAGCCACCGCACGATGTCGGTTTCGTGGTAGCCACCGTCGCGCAGCACGACGAGCAGGCCCGGCAGCTGCTTGACCACATGCCCCTTGTCGTCGAAGAAGATCTTGGGCACCACGATGGCACCGTTCCGGCGCACTCCGAGGAGGTGTCCGTCCCGCAACTGCTGGTGCACCTTCGTCACCGGAATACCCAGCATCGATGCCACTGCGGGAAGGTCGTAGACCGCTTCATCGGGATCGATAACGTCCTCGGCGGCCGGAATGCTGCTCACCCAGGAGATTCTAGAGCCGTACGATTGCCAGGTGCAGCCATCCCGACAACCGGACCCACTGATCGGTGCGGTGCTGGACGGGCGCTACCGCGTGGACGCACCCATCGCCAGTGGCGGCATGTCCACGGTGTACCGCGGGCTGGACACCCGGCTCGACCGCCTGGTGGCACTCAAGGTCATGGATTCGCGGTACTCCGGCGATCAGCAGTTCCTGACCCGCTTCCAGCGCGAGGCCCGCGCCGCCGCCGGACTGAAAAGCCCTGGGCTGGTTGCGGTTTACGACCAGGGATTCGACGGTCGGCACCCGTTCCTGGTGATGGAACTCGTCGAGGGCGGGACGCTGCGCGAGTTGCTGCGCGAACGTGGCCCGATGCCCCCGCACGCCGTGGCGGCCGTGCTGGCCCCGATGCTCGACGGCCTGGCGGTGGCCCACCAGGCGGGCCTGGTGCACCGCGACATCAAGCCCGAGAACGTGCTGATCTCCGACAGTGGCGAGGTCAAGATCGCCGACTTCGGGCTGGTGCGCGCTGTCGCTGAGGCCAAGATCACGTCGACGAGCGTCATCCTCGGCACCGCGGCGTACCTCTCCCCCGAACAGGTCAGCACCGGTGACGCCGACCCGCGCAGCGACGTCTACTCCGTCGGCATCCTGGCCTACGAGCTGCTGACCGGCACCACGCCGTTCACCGGCGACAATCCGCTCAGCGTCGCCTATCAGCGGCTGGACCAGGACGTGCCGCCGCCGAGTTCGGCAATCGCCGGTGTGCCAAAGCAATTCGACGACCTGGTGGCCTGCGCGACGGCCCGCCTGGCCGACGACCGCTACCTGGATGCCGGCGACATGGCGGCCGAACTCGCCGCGATCGTCACCGACCTCGGTCTGCCCGAATTCCGGGTGCCGGCACCCACGAACTCGGCGCAACACACCGCGGCGGCCGCACAGCGCGGCCGCGCCGAGCACACCACGGTCGCGACGGGCCGGGCAGCAGCCCCGAAGCCGGCGCCGCAGCACACCCTGCAGTTCACCATGGACCCTGCGATGGACCCCGCACTGCTCGAATCACCGGTGGTGACAAAACAATTCGCGGGGATCGACCTCGACGACTTCGCCTGGGCGCGGCAGCGGTCGCGGCGCGCCGTGCTGTTCTGGCTCATCGCGGTGCTGACGCTGACCGCGTTGGTCGCCGCCGGCGCCTGGACCCTCGGCACCAACATCGACGGGCTGTTCTAGAAACGCCGAATAGCCACCTGCCGCACGGGTTTCGCGTGAAAACCAATGCGCCGGGTGGCCATTCGGCGGGGTGAAGCTAGTCGCGCAGCATCTCCGCGACGAGGAACGCCAACTCCAGGCTCTGCTGGGTGTTCAGGCGCGGGTCGCAGGCCGTCTCGTAGCGGCCGGCCAGGTCGTCGTCGGAGATATCCTGCGCGCCACCAAGGCATTCGGTGACGTTCTCGCCGGTGATCTCGACGTGGATGCCACCCGGGTGGGTGCCCAGCGCGCGGTGCACCTCGAAGAAGCCCTGCACCTCGTCGACGATGCGGTCGAAGTGCCGGGTCTTGTAGCCCGTCGAGCTCTCGTGGGTGTTGCCGTGCATCGGGTCGCACTGCCAGATGACCTGGTGGCCCGAGGCCTCCACCTTCTGGATGATGCCCGGCAGCACGTCGCGCACCTTGCCGTTGCCCATCCGGCTGACCAGCGTGAGCCGGCCCGGAATGTTGTGCGGGTCAAGGCGTTCCACGTACTCGACGGCCATCTCGGGCGTCGTCGTCGGACCGATCTTGATGCCGATCGGGTTGGCGATGGTCTCGACGAACGCGATGTGCGCGTGGTCGAGCTGGCGGGTGCGCTCGCCGATCCAGACGTAGTGCGCCGACAGGTCGTACAGACGCGGCTCGTCGAACTCGGTGGACAGCCGCAGCATCGCGCGCTCGTAGTCGAGCACCAGGGCCTCGTGGCTGGCGTAGATCTCGGCGGTCTGCAGGTTGCGGTCGTTGACGCCGCAGGCCGTCATGAAGTTCAGGCCACGGTCGATCTCGGCCGCCAGCGCCTCGTACCGGGCACCCGCCGGCGAGGTCCGCACGAACTCACGGTTCCACTCGTGCACCTGCTGCAACGACGCCAGGCCCGACGAGGTCAGCGCCCGCACCAGGTTCATCGCGGCGCTCGCGTTGGCGTAGGCCCGCACCAGACGCGACGCGTCGTGCACGCGCACCGCGGGGTCCGGGTCGAAACCGTTGACCATGTCGCCGCGGTAGGACGTCAGGCCCAGCGAGTCGGTGTCCGACGAACGCGGCTTGGCGTACTGCCCCGCGATGCGGGCCACCTTGACCACCGGCATGCTGGCGCCGTACGTCAGCACGACGGCCATCTGCAGCAGGGTCCGGATGTTGGCCCGGATGTGCGGCTCGGTGTTGTCGACGAACGTCTCGGCGCAGTCACCGCCCTGCAGCAGGAACGCCTTGCCCTGCGCCACGTCGGCCAGCTGCAGCTTGAGCTTCTCGATCTCGGACGGCACGGTGATGGGCGGCACGCTCTCGAGCACCTTGCGCATCGCAGCAGCCTGGTCCGCAGGCCAGCTGGGCTGCTGCGCGGCCGGACGGGACAGCGCGTCGGCAAGGCGCGTGCGCAGGTCCTCGGGCAGCGGGGGCAGCTCGGGCAGCTGGTCGATGGGTACGTCGACGGTCCAGTTCACGTGTCTATGGTACCGGCGCCGACCAGCGACTATTTACCCACCAAAACGGCACCGATCTACGGATTCGGGACTGCCGGGAGAAAACCGGGCCCGGTGCGCGACTATTGACGATGTGGAGTGCGAGATTGCCCGGGAGGCGCTGTCCGCGCGGATGGACGGCGAGCACGAACCCGTCCCCGCGCGCCGCGTCGACGAGCACCTGGCGTCCTGCCCCGAGTGCCGGCAGTGGCAGGACGAGCTGGACAGCCAGATGCAGCTGCTGCGCGGGCTGATCGCCGCCGACCGCACCCGGATCACCGCCGTGGCCGACACGGTCTCGCAGACCGCGCTCCCCGAAACCCGCCCCGGCCTCGACTGGCTGCGCATCGGCCTCGCGGTGGTGGGCGCCATCCAGATCGTCCTGGCCGTGCTGCAGGCGGCGGGCGTCAGCATCGGCGTGCACGTCGGGCATGCCGCGGGCGGACATGTGGTCAACGAGTCGACGGCGTGGTCCGTCGCACTCGGCGTCGGCATGTTGGTCGCCGCCGCCCGCCCGACCGCGGCGATGGGCCTGGCGATCGTCGGCGGCGTGTTCACCCTCGTGCTCACCGGCTACGTCGTCGTCGACGGACTGACCGGAGCAGTCGGTGCGGTCCGCATGCTGAGCCATCTGCCGGCGCTGGCCGGGGTGGTGCTGACGGTGCTGGTGTGGCGCCGCCATGCCGGCGAGCCGCCGCGGCCGGACCGCGACGCGGCACCCACGCTCGACGACATCACGCTGCCGGACAACGCCTCCCGCGGCCGCCGCCGGGGCCACCTGTGGCCCACCGACGGCAATGCGGCCTAGATCATCACGGCGAACATGATCGCCATCCCGGCCGCCGCCATGGCCTGACAGGCCACGGCGAACCACAGCCGGGCCGGGACGTCGGGCCGCTCCTGCCGCACCGCGAAGTAGCGGATGGCCCACCACAATGCGGCGGCCCCGAACATCGCGGTGAGCGCCCAGTTCACGGCGTCCACCCACGCCGCCGGGTGCCCGCAGCCGCCCATCGGCCCCGAATGCGCCGTCGTCCCGGACATGTCCATGCCCGGCATGGACGGCATCGACGACGCCGACTGCGGCGCGTCGGCGGCGGTCCCGGCGCACTGCCCGGGCAGCACCCGCCCGTCCATCACGGCGTACATCCACGCCATCGCCAGCATCATCACCGCGTGATAGCCGTCGGCGACCCGGTGGCCGGCGCGCACCGCCAGGACCACGACGAACCAGCCGGCCGCCAGCAGGAAGAACACCATCGGCGGCCGGTTCGGCACACCCATCCCCGCCGGCCACGCCATGACGAGCATCGCCACCGCCATCAACAGGTGCAGCGCGCGGCTCGTCTGGTCGATCCAGGCCCGGTCCGCACGGGCCGTGACCAGGGCATAGACGCACTGCGCCGCGCTCAGCACGAATATCCCGGTCACGAACAACCGGAGCCAGATGTCGGCGATCACTTGGCCGCCCGCCGCCGCTGCCGCCAGCCCAGTGCCACGTCGACCGCGACGAACAGGGCCAGCGTGAGGCCGAACAACGGGGCGAACCACCCGACGCCACCGAGAACGAGCACCAGCAGCGCCGCCTCATGGGGCCGCAGCGCCGACAGCGCGCCGCGCCGTTGCCCGGTCGGGAGGGCGAACCCGTTCCCGCGGGTCGGGCGGCGACGCCACCACATGCGGTAACCCAGCAGGATCCCGACGATCATCGCGAGGGCGACCGCGATCAGCGCGAGCTGGTTGACCAGGCCGAACAGAATGCCCATGTGCAGGTCGATGACCCAGTCGGTCATCTTGGCCATGAGCGGCCACTCGGCGAAGTCAAGCCGCGCCGTCACCGTGCCCGTGGCGGGGTCGACGACGATCGCGTCGTACTGCGTCGGCCAATCACGCTTGCGCTCGGCGACCTGCCAGCCCTGGCCCGCCGTCGCCGGCGGATACATCCACATCGGGGTCCGCAGGTGCGCGTCATGGGCGACCCGCAGCGCCGCGTCGGCCCCGCGCAGCGCGGTGGCCTCATCCAACGCCGCCCCGGCGGTCTGCCCCGGCAGCGCGGTGTCGACGGACGGGCTGGTCCAGCTCAGCTGCGTCCGCAATTGTGCGACGTTCTCCCCCGCGAACCGCGACCACGTCATGCCCGACACCGCCAGCAGCGCCACCGCCGCGAGGATCCAGACCCCGAGGGTGCCGTGCCACGACAGCAGCCGGCGCCGCCCGGTCGCCCGCACATCCGGAACGACGAGCCGCCGCGGCTGTCCCCGGTTGTGCCCGATCCACAGCATCAGGCCGACGCCGGCGATCACCCACGACCAGCTCGCGGCCAGTTCGCTGTAGTTGCGGCCGAAGGCGCCGAGGTGCAGGTTGCGGTGCAGTTCGTCGAACCAGGCCCGCACCGGCAGCCACTGGCCGTAGGTGGTCAGGGCGCCGCGGATCGCGCCGGTGTACGGGTCGACGAACACCGTGCGCGCGTAGTCGGCGGGGACGTCGTCGACCGCGAGCGTCACCTGCGTCGTCTCGTCGGCCGCGGCGGGCGGCCGGATGCTGGTGACGGTGCCCTCCGGATGCGCGGCCCGGACGGCTGCCAGCTGGGCTGCCAGCGGCAGCTGGCGGTCGCCGACGTGGTCGACGGTGAGTTCGTGCCGGTACACCGCGCTGTCGATCTGCGGGATCACCGCGTACAGCAGCCCGGTGACGGCTGCGATCAGGATGAACGGCGCGACGAACAGGCCGGCGTAGAAGTGCAGCCGCAGCAATGCCGGGCGGAAGCGCTTCCACGCCGACGGATCGGACGCGACGGCAACGTCCGATTCGGGCAGTTGGGTGTGACTCACAACTTGTATTGGTCGGCCCGCGGCGCCAGGAGTTCCTGCGCCCGGAAAATTTCTACGACACCTGGTCGTAGACTGGGCCTGATCAGTTCTTCAGGTGGAAGGCCGGTATTTCGATGGGCTCGGACCGGGCGGGCAGGATCACGCTGCCGCTGTTGGGTTATCTGGCCGCGGTCGCCGCCTTGGTCACCTACGCACTCATCTCGGGCGACCAGCGCTTCGTCGCCACCGGCGACAGCTACCCCGGCACGTTCACCGCTGTGGCCGAACCGGTCGGCTACTTCACGGCCGTCCTCGCCGCCGCGATCTGCCTCGGCGGCCTGCTGTACATCGTGACCACCGCCCGGCCCGACTCCAAGGGCGTCATCGACCCACCCACTTACCGCATCCACCTTGTGCTGGAACGGGTTTCGCTGGTCTGGCTGGTCGCCGCAGCGTTCATGGTGGTGGTGCAGGCAGCGACCGACGCCGGCGCGCCGGCCCTGCGGCTGGTCGAGAGCGGCCGACTGGGTGAGGCCATCGGTGCGTCCGAGATGGCCCGCGGCTGGATCGTCGCCACCCTGTGCGCCGCGGTCGTGGCGCTGACGCTGCGGTTCAGCGTGCGGTGGATCGCCATGGTCGTGCTGTTGCTCCCGAGCGTGATCGGCGTCCTGGCGCTGCCGGTGACCGGCAACGCCAGCGAAGGGCCCGACCACGACTACACGACCAGCGCGGTCATCGTGTTCGCGGTGGCACTGGCGGTGCTGGCCGGCACCAAGATCGCGGCCGTCATCAGCCCGCCGGCCGCCGACCTCTACCGGCGGGTGCTCATCATCCAGGTGGCCTGCGGCACCGCGGCCCTGATCTACGGCGTGCTGCTGCTGGCCGAACAACTCGGCCCGCCCGGACTGACGGGCAGCGATTACGGACGGTGGGCCATCGTCGCGGCGATCGCGCTGGCGGCGTCGTGGATCACCGATGCCGCGGCGCTGCGCCGCGCCAAGCCGTCCCGACTGGCCACCTGCCTGCCCGCGCTCACCGCGCTCGCCGCGGTGTCCGCGATGGCGGTGCAAACCGCGCCGCGCCTGCTGCACCACAAGTACACGACCTGGGACGTCTTCCTCGGCTACGAGCTGCCCGACCCGCCGAATGTGGTTCGGCTGCTGACGGTCTGGCGGTTCGACACCTTCATCGGCATCGGTGCGCTGGTGCTTGCCGGCGCCTATCTCTACGCCTACCTGAAGCTGCGGCGCCGGGGCGACGAGTGGCCGGTGGGCCGGTTGCTCGCGTGGCTGATCGGCTGCGCGGCACTGCTTTTCACCAGTAGCTCGGGTGTGCGGGCCTACGGCTCGGCGATGTTCAGCGTCCACATGGGCGAGCACATGACGCTCAACATGTTCGTGCCGGTGCTCCTGGTGCTGGGCGGCCCGGTGACCCTGGCGCTGCGCGCCCTGCCCCCGGCCGGCGAGGGCGCCCCGCCCGGACCCCGCGAATGGATCCTGTGGCTCGTGCACTCGAAAGTCACCGCCGCCCTGTCGAATCCGATCGTGGCGTTCGTGCTGTTCGTCGCGTCGCTGTACGCGGTGTACTTCACCCCGATCTTCAACACGCTCGTCCGCTACCACTGGGGCCACGAGTTGATGAGCGTGCACTTCCTGCTGGTCGGCTACCTCTTCTACTGGGGCATCATCGGCATCGACCCGGGCCCCAAGCGCCTGCCGTTCCTCGGCCGGCTCGGATTGTTGTTCGCGGTCATGCCTTTTCACGCGTTCTTCGGCATCGCGACCATGACCATGACCGACACCATCGGCGGACCGTTCTACAAGTTCGTCGGCCTGCCGTGGCTGTCGAGCATCGGCGCCGACCAGCACCTCGGCGGCGCCATCGCGTGGGGTTCGAGCGAACTGCCGGTGATCCTGGTGGTCATCGCCCTGGTGGCACAGTGGGCGCGGCAGGATCGCCGCGCCGCCTCCCGCGCCGACCGGCACGCCGACGCGGACTATGCCGACGACGACCTGGATGCCTACAACGCGATGCTGCGCGAGCTGGCCCGCCAGCGCGGCCAGCAGTAGTCCCGACGTCAACCAGTGATTTGTGCACGATTTTCCGCGTCACGCGCGGAAAATCGTGCACAAATCACTTGAAGTTGCGCAGGCGCAGGCTGTTCGACACCACGAAGAACGACGAGAAGGCCATCGCCGCGCCGGCGATCAGCGGGTTCAGCAGCCCGGCGGCGGCCACCGGGATGGCGGCGATGTTGTAGCCGAAGGCCCACACCAGGTTCAACTGGATGGTGCGCATGGTCGCCTTGGCCAGGTCCAGGGCCTGCGGCACCGAATCCAGGCTGTCGCGGACGAGGATGATGTCGGCGGCGCCGATCGCGACGTCCGTGCCGCGGCCGATGGCCAGGCCCAGATCCGAGCAGGCCAGCGCCGGGCCGTCGTTGATACCGTCACCGACCATCGCGACCATGCGGCCGCGGTCGCGCAGCTGCTGGATGACGTCGACCTTGCCGTCCGGCAGCACATCGGCGATGACGTCGTCGATCCCCACCGCGGCACCCACCGCGGCGGCGGCCGCCGGGTTGTCGCCGGTCAGCAGGATGGTCTTCAGCCCACGTTCGTGCAGTGCCGCGATGGCACCCGCCGCCGATTCGCGCACCGCGTCAGCGACCGCGATGGCACCGCACAGCTCGTCGTCGACGGCCACGAAAACCACTGTCTCGCCGCGGGATTCCGCGCCGCGCCGGGCTTCCGCGAGGGCCGCGGGCACCGCGGCCCGGCCGGCCGCCCAGGCCGGCTTGCCGATGCGCACCTCGCGCTCCCCCACGGTGCCGACGACGCCGCGACCGGGAACAGCCTGGAAATCAACGACTTCCGCATGCTCGGGCGCCGACGTGGTGATGGCCACCGCGACCGCGTGTTCGGACGCCGACTCCACCGCCGCGGCGAGGGCCAGCACGTCGTCGGACTCCCAGCCGTCGGCAGCCGTGACCGCGGTGACGGCCAGGTGCCCGGTGGTCAGGGTGCCCGTCTTGTCGAAGACGACGGTGTCGACGGCCCGGATCGCCTCGAGCGAGCGGTGCCCTTTGAGAAAGATGCCGAGCTGGGCGCCGCGTCCGGACGCCACCATCATCGCCGTCGGCGTGGCCAGGCCCAGCGCGCACGGGCACGCGATGACCAGAACCGCCAGCGCGGACGCGTAAACCTTGTCGGGGCCGGCCCCGGCCAGCGCCCAGCCCAGCGCGGTCAGCGCGGCGATGGCGAAGACGCACGGCACGAACACCGAGGCGATGCGGTCGGCGAGGCGCTGCGACTCGGCCTTCTGCGCCTGCGCTTCCTCGACCAGTCGCACCATGCCGGCGAACTGGGTGTCGGCGCCGACCGCGGCGGCCTCGACGATCAGGCGTCCGTCGAGCACGATCGTGCCGCCGATGACGCTGCTGCCGGGCGTCGCGCGCACCGGCTTGGCCTCGCCCGTCATCACGCTGGTGTCGACGGCGGCCGAGCCCTCGACCACGAGTCCGTCGGCCGCGATGGTCTGACCGGGGCGCACCACGAACTTCTGTTGCTCGGCGAGCTCCTCGGCCGGGATCACCATTTCGGTGCCGTCGGCGAGCAGGACCGTGACGTTCTTCGCGCTGAGGGCCGCGAGCGCGCGCAACGCACTGCCTGCCTTGGACTTGGCGCGGGCCTCGAAGTAACGGCCCGCCAGCACGAACACCGTGACGCCGGCGGCGACCTCGAAGTAGATCGCGTCGCTGCCGACGAGGGCCTGCCAGATGCCGGTGGCCTCGGTGGCGTGGTGTCCGAAGAAGACCGTGTAGAGCGACCAGACCGTGGCCGCGGACACGCCGACCGAGATCAGGGTCTCCATGGAGACCGCACGATTGCGGGCATTGCGCAACGCGACGCGGTGGAACGGCCAGGCGGCCCACGTCACGACCGGCAGCGCCAGCGCCGTGAGCACCCACTGCCAACCGGTGAAACGGGTGCTGGGGACGACGGCGAACATCACCGACAGATCGGCGAGCGGAACGAACAGCACCGCGGCCACCAGCAGGCGGCGCAGCAGGTAGTGGGCGTGCGACAGATCCTCGTCGTCGCGGTCGCCGGCGATCACGCCGGAGCGGGGCTCGGCGTCGTAACCGGCCTTGCGGATCGCGTCGCACAGCTCGGAATCGGCGATCTCGGGAAGGGCGTCGACCGTGGCCACGCGGGTGCCGAAGTTCACCGAGGCGCGGACACCCGGCATCTTGTTGAGCGTCCGCTCGACTCGCGCGGAGCAGGCGCCGCACGTCATGCCGGTCACGTCGAGCTGCACCCGGCGCGCGGCCGCACTGTCGTCGGCAGCTGCGGCAGCGTCGACCGCGCTGCCGACCGCTGTGCTGGCCGTCATCATCCTCCTATTGTCCCCCGGTCGTGTCCTGCGCTGTGCGGGCTACCAAATCAATGGTCGGACGTGCCCGGCTGTGAGTTCCCGGCAACCGTCGCATATGGTCGGCCTGTGAACAGCCGCGGCGACGACGACGAGGTGACCCGCCTCGCATTGGCGGCCGGCCGGGGCGATCGCGCCGCATTGGAGCAGTTCATCAAGGCTACCCAGCGCGATGTCTGGCGCACTGTCGCCTACCTCGACGAGCCCGGCAGCGCCGACGATCTGACGCAGGAGACCTACCTGCGCGCCCTCGGCTCGCTGCCCCGGTTCCGCGGCCGGTCGACGGCCCGCACCTGGCTGTTGTCGATCGCGCGCCGCGTCGTCGTCGACCACATCCGGCGCAAGCAGTGCCGGCCGCGCAGCAGCGCCGCCATCGAGCCCGAGACCGTCATCGACATGCACCAGCCGACCGCCCGGTTCGAGGACATCGTCGAAATCCGCATGCTGCTCGACGGCGTCGACGCCGACCGCCGGGAAGCGCTGCTGCTGACCCAGGTGCTGGGCCTGTCCTACGCCGAGGCCGCCGAAATCTGTGGCTGCCCCGTCGGCACCATCCGCTCCCGGGTCGCCCGGGCCCGCGACGATCTGCTGCGGGCGGGGAATCAGGACCAGAGCGCGGGCTGAGTCGCTGCGAAATTGGCGGGCCTGACCTGACGTAGGGCGCCATAGACTGAACCCCACAACAGTGCGGGGAGGTCAACTGCTGTGGGTGCATTGGATGCCTTCAATGCGATTTGGGGCCAAACGCGGGCTACGTTCGGTGAGGGCGTCCCGGTGGACGGCAGCGGATACGACAAGAGCTCCCAATTCCGCGACCTCCAATCTCAAACTCAGTCGGCTGCGCCGGGTTCTCACTGGACCGGCTCAGCGTCCGATGCGTACGCCGACGCCAACGACGCCCGCGCCCGTAAGTTCGGCCGCATGGCCGAACTCGATCAGAAAATGGGTGTGGAGATCACCCGCTCGGCCGATGCCGTGTTAGCAGGTCGGCGACAATTAGACGCAGTACGCCAATGGGTGAACGATGCGGCCGCCGGTTTGCCAAAAACCGCCGCTGGAGACGCACAGCTGTTCTCGGTGGTTTCTAAAGGCAGCAGCGAGATCTCCGAGATTATTCGACGCACGCACAATGAAATGGCGTCTATCGCGGGGCGAGTAGATATCCTCAAAGCCGGTTGGGACGAGCTAGGCGGCGATCCGAAGGATAAAGGCCCCGGCGACAAAGATGGCGTCGACAAACTCACGGGCGAGAAGGATGACGACGCTCGCCGGAGAGCGGAAAAAGATGTGCATGACGCGCTGGCCGGCGACCAGAAAGCTGCGAAGCGGGTCGGTGATGTACTCGACACGATCAAGCCAGGACAGCCGCTGAGTCCCGAACAAGGCTCGTATCTCAGTCAGATGCAGGCTCAGCAGAACGGCATGAGCATCAAAGATCTCAAGGCCGCAGAACAACGCCTCGGCGACCAAAAGGGCATCATCGCCAATTCCTGGCAATTGATGAGCAACGACAAGGTGCAGTTCCCGAAGACTCCACTACACCCGGGCGACCTCGACAACCCGAACGATATGACGAAGGGTGGATTTAACAATCTTCCACAAAGCGTACAGACAGCGATAAAATCGCCTGGCGCAGAATATATAGACCAAATGCACGATATTTCGGGAATTGTCAAGGATGGCAATTCCTCGCTACAAGCGGGAACCAGTTTGGATCGGGAAATGCTCAACAAAGCCGATCGAATAATGGATACCCCCATTTGGGAGCACGACCCGGCGAGCGTCAAGGGCGAGGGTGAACGTGACCCATGGATCGATCCCGCGGTTTCCAGCATTTTCGAGTCGGCGGGCCGCGACCATACTGCGGTATCCGACCTCGTCACCAGCAACAAAGGCAACGATTTCATCCACGACATCACCACTCATGCCTGGAAGGACAACGGTGCTGCGGCGGGATCGTTGTTCAGTTGGACAAACGAGGAGGCGAATGGTCCGAATTCCGATATTGCCGCCAAAACTGCCCACGCCTACGCCAACTACGTCGGCGTGCATGGTGGAGAGTTACTCAATCTTCCCGGTCACCACAGCCTCGGCGAGATGGATCCAAAGTTGGTACAGAGCATGGCTCATGGACTCCT
Source organism: Mycolicibacterium sp. TY81 (assembly GCF_018326285.1). Lineage (NCBI taxonomy): Bacteria > Bacillati > Actinomycetota > Actinomycetes > Mycobacteriales > Mycobacteriaceae > Mycobacterium > Mycolicibacterium sp. TY81. The sequence continues at coordinate 1,225,628 of NZ_AP023362.1, read as the reverse complement.
GCCCTACCAGTCCGACATGGTAGGCGAGAATAAGCATGGCTTCGAACCACTGGACCAACTCGGCAGCAATCTACATAACACCCGATCACTGTTCGCGGTAATGGACTCGAATCCCGACGCAGCCAAAGAATTCAATGCCCATGCGTACAAAACTGCCATGGACTACGAAAAATCATTCGCCGAAGCCGCAAAAACGGATCCGAATATTACCGGTACAAGCCCCCATCGAGCCGACCTCGACAGAGCGGGTCGACTAATCGGCCTCGTTGATGCCGGAGTTTTCATGGAAGTACAGCAGCACGGCAACAATACCCAGGCAAGTGCATTTGACCGCGCACATGACGCGTGGGAGATGAAGAAGTTGGCTTGGGACGTGGTTGGCGAGAACCTTCCGGGGTTCGACCGCGCGCATTCGGCTTTCCAAGACGCGATGATCGGTAAAGAGCCGAAAATCGACAGTTTCCCCGGGGACTACTCCACCCCTGACATTGACACCCCAAGCGGCAGCCAGGGATTGGGGAACGCGTCCACCCAAGTCGCATACACAGTCGCAGCTCAGCTGGTACACACACCGAATGCTGACATCGGGCCCGAGTACTTCACCAACAACGGTTCCGGAGTGTTGATGACGCCTGCCGAAGTTCGAGTGAAATACGGAGAAGCCGGATGGTCCGATTATTCTGCCGCGCTAGAACGCTACTTCGCGAATCAACAACGTTCTCTCGATTCGTCGATTATAAATTTCGGCAAGAATTACCACGCACCGTTGGATCAAATCCCTCCCGCCAGGAAGTAGCAATCACTTGCTAAATGTTCGCTACGGTCATCGGTGGTTTGCGGCAGTATTCGCAACCCTCGTATTCGTGCCTGGGTGTTCTCATCCGCCGTCCGCACCGGACCTGCCCGGGGATTCCGACCCGAAATCCATACACCAGATCGCCCCCGGCCCGGCCGGGCAAAAGTTCCTGAAATCAGTCTCCACATACAAATGGGGCGATCAATCCAATCGCGTCACCGCTTGGTTCCAATGGATACCCGCGGCCGCAACCGGACCCAACCCTGATGACCGGGCACTCGCGGCCGAGACGGCTCACACCATTGCGACCTACCTCGCCGCCAATTCGGATTCTCTCGAGCAGCTGGGCAACGAAAACCCAGGCCTCACTCAGAGCTACACGCTGGCTATCGTCCCGTACCTCGGAAGCCTGGTCACCGAGGATCAACTGACACCCCAGTTTCCACCGCTGGATGCACTCGACAGCGCAATGCCCAAAACTCGCAGTTTGCTTGCGGTCCTCGCCAGCGACCCGACAAGCTCATTGATACTCGGGCAGGCGATCGACCGGCAGGTAGCCAGGTATCAGGACAGCTTGTCTGAAGTCATCCGGCGTCAGCCGGGCGCATCGAAAGCGCTGAGCGAGCCTGTGGCGGCCGTCGCGCGCCTGACCGCACTTGCCGCGACAGCCGGTGTGCGCTCCGTTGACCCGAACTCCGGCTGGTCCCAGGGAATCGAAGAAACCGAACTGAACTACCTCTTCGCCCGCGCGACGGCGACCGGACCGAATGCCGACATCTCGCCCAAGTACTTCACGAACAACAGCGAATTGATGTCACCATCACAGGTCCGGCTGCAGTTCGGTGAAGCGGCTTGGGCGGAGTACTCCGCCATGATCTCCGCATTCACCAGTCGTATTCCGGATCAGCGCGCAGCGATCGATGATTTCGGCCGCGTGAGCCGCACGATCCGAGCAGGAGCTCCTCCGCGGTAGGCCCCGGGCGAGAGCGTCGGCCGACCCACCGCGGAACCCACACTGCCGCGCGTCCGACCAACTCTGCGAAACTGGTCTACAGACTGAACGGAGTTCGGCTTGTCCACCCGCCACGCGATCGATCTCGAGCACACCCTGAGCGCCATCGGGCGCCGGGTGTTCGACGAGGTCTGGATCGGTCCCGCCCGCCGCTACCCCACCGCCGTCGCGATCGTCGTGCTGGTGCTGTCTGCCGGGGTCAGCTGGTCGGAATCACATCGGTGGGTACTGAAGGTCGTCGCCATCCTGTTCACGCTGGCCGCGATTGCATCGGCAACGGCGCTGTGGCGCAAGCGGTTTCGCGTTTGTTGCGCGGCGCTGTACCTGTCGGGCGTGGCCACGGCCGCCGGGTTCGGCGCGGTCTGGTGGTGCCAGACGTCACCGGCGCGAGTCTCGGTGTGGTGGCCGCTGGCCGGTTTCGTCGCTGCCGCGGTGCTGGCCGTCTGCTGGCTGGGTGTGGTGCTGACGCCGCTGGAACGGTCCCAGCCCGACATGCGGTTCAAGCCCGCCGGGAACTGAAGCCCCCTTTCGTACGACCAATGACAGCGTGATCGCCGACTCTGCCCTGCGCTGGGCGCTGACTGCCGTGTTCGCGGTGGCCGCGCTGCTGTTCGTGGGTGCCGGACGGCGGGTGCCCGGACAGCGTGGCGTCGGGGTGCTGCATGCGCTGGCCTCGGTGGGCATGATCGCGATGCTCTGGCCGGCGGGCATGCAGGTGTCGCCGCTGCTGTACGTGCTGGTGTTCACCGCCGGGGCGCTGTACTTCGCCTACCTGGCCCTGTTCGGCTTCGAGCTACCGCACCCCGTCTACCACTGCACGATGATGGCCGCGATGGCACTGATGGGCCTGCTGATGGCGCCCAATGCGGGCGTTCCGGTGGCTGCGGCCGGTTCGACAGCTCAAGCCTCCGGTCACCACAGCGCCCACCTGGGTCACGGCGCCGTCGCCGTGACTCCCCCCGGCTGGTTCACCGTGGTGTGCATCGTGCTCGCGATCGGATTCTGCGCCGCCGCGCTGTGGTGGTTCTACCTGCTGGTGCGCGGGCCGAAGCGCCCGTACGCCGACCTGCTCATGGCGCTCGGCATGAGCGCCGCCTTCGCCGTCATGGCCGTCTGACCCTCTCGAAAGGACTCTCAATGACCGTGTCAAGCCGCCGCAGTGGCGATTTGGGGCGTGTCGGGGTGCCAGGTCCGGTTGTCACGGATGAGGGCGTAAAGGACGTTGACGCGTCGGCGGGCCAGGCAGATGGTGGCCGGGATAGCGCGTTTGCCTTGGTCTCGTTTGCGCTGGTAGTACGCCTTCGACGTGGGATCGCAGCGGATCGCGGTCAGCGCGGACATGTACATCACCCGGCGCAGGCGGCGGCTGTAGCGCTTGGGCGTGTGCAGCCGGCCGGTGCGTTTGCCGGAGTCTTTGGATACCGGCGCCAGGCCGGCCCAGGCGGCGAGCTGGTCAGGCGATTGGAGCAGTGCGGGATCGCCGACCACGGCAAGGGAATTCGGCGCCGAGTCGGAAGCCGATGCCGGGCAGGCTGGTGATCACCTCGGCGAGCGGATGGCGGCGAAATCGTTCCTCGATGTCCGCGTCGGTGTGTTTGATGCGCTCATCGAGGTTGATCACCCCCTTGGGCCAGCTCGGCGACCAATCCGGCGCCAACATCTTCACCCGCGAGGCGGACGGTCTGAGCTTTGGCCGCTGTCACCGCGGCAGCCGCGATCGTGGCGGCGTTGCGCACCCCGGCCGCTGCCAGAACTTTGGTCAGCCGCGAAACACCCGTTCGGCGAATCGCTTTCGGCCGTTGATAGTGCGCCAGCAGCACCGCCCAACCCCGGTCTTGGCTGAGCTCGGCGACGCGTTCGAGGGCCGGGCATACGGCCAGCAGTTGTTGGCGCAGACGGTTGATGGTGCGGGTGCGATCGGCCACCAGATCGGCGCGGTGGGCGGTGAGCATGCGCAGCTCGGTGATCAGGTCATCGCCGGGACGCAGGACCGGCAGGTCCGCACCGCGCATCCGGGATTGATCGGCAATCACCCGGGCGTCTTTGGCGTCGGTCTTGGATTCACCACCCCGGTAGGTGGCCGATGCTTGCCACACCTGCCGGCCCGCAAGGTAACGCACCGTCTTGCCTTCATCGGCCAGCACCGTGAGGACCAGTGCGGCGTACGCGTTGCTCAAGTCCACCGCCCAGGACACCTCACCGGCAAGCTTTTCGACCTCGGCGACCAGGTCGCGGATCGTGCGCTCGTCGTTGACCACCTTGCGCGAGAACACCATGTTGCCGTTGCCGTCCACGACGCACACCCAGTGATGTTCTTTGCCGACGTCGACGCCAGCCCATACCTGGTCTTCGGTCACCGGACCTCTTTTCGCTTGTCTGCCAACAGAATCCCCAAGGACGACCTCGCCGGCATTTCCTTAAACAAGCGATCGCATCGCAGATCTCAATCAGCGGCCCGAGGAAGTCCAGGCAGGCCGGGCGGCCAGTCCTTTCAAGCCGCACCACCAGGGCCGGCACCAACATGGCAGCCATACCCGACCCACCCGGGTCACAGCCAAACGTAACGCTCAGCAATACGAAGTAACTGCAACTACAAACTTAAGGACAACATGCCCAAGCTGATCCAGACCCTCGCCGCCGTCACCGCGACGATGGCCTGCGCCGTCGCGCTGGCCGCACCGGCCGCCGCCCACGTCAAGGTCACCGGCGACGCCACCCAGGGTGGCTGGGGCGTGCTGAACTTCCGCGTGCCGACCGAGTCGGACACCGCGTCCACCACCGGCCTGCTCGTCGTGCTGCCCGACGACCAGCCGATCATCTCGGTCAGCACGCAGCAGAAGGCCGGCTGGACGGCGACCATCACCAAGAAGAAGCTTCCCGCTCCGCAGAAGGACGACGACGGCGCCGAGGTCACCGAGTACGTCTCGTCGGTCGAGTGGAAGGCCACCGCGCCGGACGCGCCCATTCCGCCGCATCAGTTCAACGTCTTCGCCATCTCGGCCGGCCCGCTGCCCAAGGTCAACACGCTGACGCTGCCCGCGGTCCAGACCTACAGCGACGGCAAGACCGTCAACTGGAACGAGAAGGCCAACCCGGGCCAGCCCGAGCCCGAGCACCCGGCGCCGGCCCTGCACCTCAAGCCCGCCGGCGGCGGGGACCACGACCGGCCCGCGGCCGCGGCTCCGGCGGCTGCGGCGCCGACGTGGCCGGGCCTGACGGCGCTGGCCGTGTCGGTGGTCGCGTTGCTGGTGGCGATCGCTAGCCTGGCAGCCTCCCGACGAAAGACGAGTCACGACTAGAAAACTGAGACCGGTCGCAGCGCTGCTCGCGGCTCTGCTCGCGCTCCTGCTGCCGGCTCCCCTCGCACACGCGCACGCCGTCCTGGTCTCCAGCGATCCGGTGGACGGCGCCACCCTGCCGGCCGCGCCGAGCCGGGTCACCTTGAGCTTCGATGAGCCGGTTCGCCTGATTCCCGGTGCGGTTCAGGTGATTTCGAACTCCGGCGCGCGGGTCGACCGGGAGGTGCGGCAGCGGTCGGGCAACACCACCGTGGAACTGGACCTGCCGCCGGACCTGCCGCGCGGCAGCTACACCGCGACGTGGCGGCTGATGTCGGCAGACGGGCACGAGGTGTCCGGCTCGGTGAGTTTCGGTGTGCAGCAGGCGCCGGACGCGCCGCCGGAGGTTCGTCCGGTCGCGTCGTCGTCGGTAGCGTCGGATGTCGCTCGCGGTCTGACGTATGCCGGCCTGGTGCTGTGTGTCGGTGTGCTCGCGGCGGCCCGGCTGGTGTGGACGTGGGCGCTCGCCCTGCGTCGCACCCGCATCCTGGCCGGCATCGGCTGGCTGCTGCTGGCCGCCGCGACCGTCATCAACGCCGTCACCACCGGCCCCGACATCCAGCTCTACGTGCAGGCCGCCCTGCTCGTGCTGCTCGCGGCGACCACCCGCGCCGGGACCGCGCTGTTCGTCGTGATCGCTACGGCACTCGCGGCCGGTGTCGCCGCGTCCGGGCACGCCTCGGCAGGCCCGGACCCGTGGCTCGCCACCACCGTCACCACCGTCCACCTGCTGGCCATGGCGCTGTGGCTGGGCGGGCTGGCCGTGCTGATGCTGGTGGTCCTGCCCGCCCGGCGCAGCGACGAGCTGCAGCGGTGGTCCCGGGTGGCGTTCGGCTGCGTCGCGGCGGTCCTGCTCACCGGCGAGTATCAGGCCTGGCGGCAGGTGTCGCCGATCGAGTCACTCTGGTCGACCGGCTACGGAATGGCCTTGTGCGCCAAGGTTTTCCTGGTGACGCTCATGGCCGCCCTGGCCTACCTCGGCCGGCGCCGGCTCACCCCGGAGCGGCTGCGCCGGACCGTACCGTGGGAGACCGCGCTCGCGGTGCTGGTCTTGATCATGACCACGGTGCTCACCGGCGAGCCGCCCGCCCGCACCACGTACGGCCCCGCGTTCACCGCCACCGCCGCACTCGATGAGGGTCGGCAGGCACAGGTGCATCTGGACACCACGCGGCACGGCGCCATCCCGATCGACGTCGCGGTGCCCGGTGCCACCGGGCTGCGGGGCACTCTGTCGAGCGCCGAGATCGCCTCTCTGCCGGTGCGTTTCACGGCGGGTCCCGACGGTCACTGGCACAGCACGTATGCCACCGCGCCGCGGCCGGGACTGTGGACGCTGCAGCTGACGGTCCAGTTCGGCCCGAACGACGCCACCGTCACCAGCGTGCCGTTCCGGGCCTGGTGACCTGAGCTACCGGGGCGCCGTCATCATCTCGGCGATCAGCCGGTAGCGGTGCAGGTTGTGTCGGGCGTCGACCAGCGCGTCGTGGGAATCGCGCGGCCGCGGTGGCATCCGCGGGCTGCCGCAGTCCTCCCAGAACTGCCGCAGTTCGCGGGTGAAGCGCGGCATCGCCGGCGGCAGGTCGGCCATCGGGCCCCACAGCTGGCACAGCACGACGTGGTCGTACGCGCCGACCCAGGCCCACAGTTCGATCGGCTCGTCACCGTCGATGTTGAAGAAGTCCTCGAGCTCGGACCGAATCTGCCGCCGCGACCGCCACACCTGCGACGACGGTGACGGCAGCTTCGGCAGCACGTTCTTGCGCACCCAGGAGCCGGCCCGGTCGGGGTCGAACTCCGAGGAGACGGCGTAGTACTCGCGCCCGTCCTCGGCGGCCACACCGATCGAGATCAGGTCGATGGTGCGACCGTCGTCGATGAACTCGGTGTCGTAAAAAAACTTCATTCAGGCAACCTCGGTCGGCGTTCGGTCCAGCGGCGCGGGTGCCGCGTGGATCTCGCGGTCGAGCTGTTGGTCCACGTCCGCGTCGTCGGGAAACTTTGGCATACCGGCGATCGCATCCTGTAACCACAGCTTCGCCCGCACCACCGGCCGGCGCAGCCACCGCTCGCGTTCCAGCGCTTTGTGCATCTTGCGCGGCCGGCTCGTGTACCGCCAGCGGGCCCACGGCGCGTGCGGTCGCGACAGCCGGATTGCGCCGATGACCAGCAGCGGTGTGATGAACATCCCAATCAGACCGGTCCACACCTTGCCCTTGAGCAGCACGATGACGGCCATGGCGAGCGTGATGAGGGCCAGCGCGACGACCATGACGCGGGCCGCCACGTCCTGATCGTCACGCCAGACGGTGATGTCGAAGAACGACAGCGGGTTGAACCCCAGGATCAGCAGGCCGGCCACCGCGATCGCGACGAAGACCGCGTCGACCGAGGTGCGGCCGTCCTCGGCCCAATACACGTCGGACAGGTGCAGGATCAGCGCGAACTCGTCCAGGACCAGGGCCGCACCGATACCGAAAAAGATTGCCGCCACGGTGAATTCGGGGACGCCGCCGTCGACCGCCAGCGTCACCATCGTCACGCCCGACACCATCACCAGCACCACGCCGATCACCGCGTGATGGATGTGCAGGCCGCCGTGCCCGATGTTGCGCGGCTGCCACCACTTGCGCGGCGCCGGGTTGTCGGCGTGGGCCCGGATATACCGGACCACGGTGCGGGTGACGAAAAACGTCAGGATGAACGCAATCAGGCACCACAACAGTGGCAGCCGCCCACTCGATACGAACTCCGTAGGTAAGGGCGACCGCACGGGCAGAAACTTACGCCCGTGCATGCGTGTCACTGCCCCGCAGGGCGTCGACGCGCCGGTCCCCCCGATAGGCTGTCCGGCGAGATGCGTATGGGAACTTGGTCGTGGCCCTCCTCCGGTCAACGGCTGGCCTGGCTGCTGTTGCAGTTGCTGGCCATGTTGACGTTGGTATGGGGCGCCTGGCGGCTGCTGGGTCATACGCCGTACCGGATCGACATCGACGTGTACCGCATGGGCGGCCGCGCCTGGCTGAACAACACGCCGCTGTACAGCGAGAGCACCATCTTCCGCACCGAGGCCGGCATCGACCTGCCGTTCACCTACCCGCCGCTGGCCGCGATCATGTTCGCGCCGTTCGCCTGGCTCCCCCTGCCCGCGGCAAGCGTGGCCATCACGGTGACGACGTTCGTGTTGTTGCTGGTGTCCATCGTGATCGTGCTGACCCGGCTGGATGTCTGGCCGCAGTCGCGGCTCGGCGGATCGGCCCTGGCCCGCCGCTGCTGGCTTGCCGTCGCCATCGTCGGGCCGGCCGTGCTGTTCCTCGAACCGGTGCGGTCCAACTTCAACTTCGGTCAGATCAACGTCGTCCTCATGACGCTGGTGATCGCCGACTGCGTCCCCCGCCGTACGCCGTGGCCGCGCGGCGTCCTGCTCGGCGTGGCGATCGCCCTCAAGCTGACCCCGGCCGTCTTCCTGCTGTACTTCCTGCTGCGCCGCGATTTCCGCGCGCTGCTCACCACGGTGGCGTCGTCGGTCGTGGTCACGCTTGTCGCGTTCGCGCTGGCCTGGGGCGACTCGTGGGAGTACTGGACCAAGACGGTCCGCAACACCGACCGCATCGGCACCGCGACGCTGAACACCAACCAGAACATCTCCGGCACGCTGGCGCGGTTCGGGATGTCGGCGACGCCGCGATTCGTGCTCTGGGTGCTGCTGTGCTTCGCGGTGCTGGCGCTGACGGTGTGGGCGGCCCATCGGGTGCTCCGCGCGGGACAGCCGGTGCTGGCTCTCATGTGCGTGGCGATGTTCGGCCTGGTGGTGTCGCCGGTGTCGTGGTCGCATCACTGGGTGTGGGCCCTGCCGACCATGGTGACCATCACCGTGATCGCCTACCGCGAACGCAGTGCCACGCTCGCCGCGGTGAGCGCGCTCGGCGCGTTCCTGCTGATCTTCACGCCGATCCGGCTGCTGCCCGAGCACCACGAGGTCGACGCGACGGTGTGGCGTCAGGTGATCGGCAGCTCGTACGTGTGGTGGGCGCTGGCCGTCATCGCCGCGGCGGGCACCATCACCGGCCGCGGCACGCCGTCAGCCGACGCGGCCGAGCACGTCGCACCGGTCTCGGCGACGAACTGACCGCGCCGGGGGCCCGGCCGGCGCGACGGTGACGACACGGCGGTCCGAGAGCCGATTTTCCGCCACCGCGTCACGTTGGCGACGCGGCGTGCCGGCCCACGAAATCACGTAAGCCGAGGACTGCCGTTTGGTGACGGCAATCCTCGGCTCAGCGTTGTGGCGTGTTCAGCCGGCTTTGATCGCGGGCGGCGGTGTCTTGCCCTCTTTGACGTCGGCCGCGTAGAGGTCGACGTACTCCTGGCCGGACAGCCGCATCAGCTCGTACATGACCTCGTCGATGACGGCGCGCTCGATGAAGCGGTTACCGGCCAGGCCCTCGAAGCGGCGGAAGTCCATCGGCTTGCCGAACTTCACCTCGACGCGCGCGAAGTGCCACATCTTGCTTCCCGGCGGGTTCACGACGTCGGTATTGATCATGGCGACGGGAATGACGGGGATGCCGGTCTCGAGTGCGATGCGGGCCAGGCCGGTCTTGCCCTTGTAGAGCTTGCCGTCGGGCGAGCGCGTGCCCTCGGGGTACATGCCGAGCAGCTTGCCCTGGTCGAGGATCTTGGCGGCGGCGGCCAGTGCGTCGGCCGCGGAATCGGCGTTGGTGCGGTCGATCGGCACCTGGCCGGTCGACGAGTAGAAGAACTTGATCAGCTTGCCCTTGATGCCGGTACCGGTGAAGTACTCGGCCTTGGCCAGGAAGAAGATCCGGCGGCGCAGGACCAGCGGCAGATAGAAGCTGTCGACGACGGCCAGGTGGTTACTGGCCAGCAGAACGGGCCCCTCGTCGGGAACGTATTCCAGCCCCGTCACTTTCGGACGGCCCAGCAGGCGCAGCAACGGGCCCATCAAGATGTACTTGTAGAACCAGAAGAACATCGAACCTCCCGCTGAGGGCCCCCGGACGGTGCCCCCGACAACTTTACCCACCGACTGTCGGCCCGACCACAGCCCGCAGCGGACTGGTCATTCCTCCACAGATACCGGAATGGACTGGTATCGACCCGGCCCTGGTGGGCCGTCCGGATCGTCGGCCTGGCGGTGCCTGCCGCCCGGACCGGACGGGTCCGTCGGCGGCTCGGGGTGCGGGCCGACGGGCCCCTTGTCGGCGAGCGCGGCGCGCACCGCGTCGAGAAAAGTCGTGCTGTGTTCGGCAATGGCCGTCAGCATCGGGTGCTGTTCGTCGTTGGCCAGGGCGACCAGTGCGCACACCGGGCACCACACCTGGTTGCAGTCGCTCGGGTTCTCGCCGTCGGCGAGCATGGCCACGGACAGGCGGACGACGGGGTCGATCTTGTCGAGAAGCGCCTGGGCCAGCAGCCGCAGGTCCACCGGTAGGTCGCCCAGAGCGTCTGCCCCGAAATCGGTGTGCGTCACTTGGGCCACACCTCCGGGTCAGGGCGAAAACGGACGGTCAGTTCACAGCCGCGCAACGACGCGCCGATGACGATGCAGCGGCGCAGGACTGATGCCAACGGGACCCGGCGCCGTGTGCCACCCGAGCCGATGATCAGGTCGTCGTCGACGCGGCCCAGCGTCAGAGACCCCGGGTCGATTTGCGGCAATTCTATCCGCAGCCGGTAGACGGCATCCAATCCTGAGCCCGATTCGCGGTCGACGATGGGGCGCGGCGGCGCGGGCGGCGCGGCGCCGTGCCGCAGCCGTGACGCCTCGAGCAGTTCCCCCAGCGCCTTCGGCCCGATGGGTTCGCCGGCCAGGTGCGGCACCAGCACCAGGCGCACATCACCGACGGCGGCATCCAGGTCGCTGAGCATGCTGCGCTGCTCGGCGATGCGCTCGGCGTACCAGTCGAAGGCGGGGTGCGCGGGCAGGTTCACGTACTCGTACGAATCGTCTTGGATCAGAACCTGATTCACGATCAGCTCCGAGACGTGCACGCCCATCAGGGTGAGCGACGCCAGCGTCCGCACCGCTTCGGCCACCACCACCCGTTCCGGGGTGAGCACCAGGTGCGCGGTGACGTCCGGCTGGTCGAGCAACTCCCCCAGCGCCTCGGTGGCGGCGGCGAGTCGCTCGACGAGCGTGACCATGGCGACGGTCTTGGCGTCGGCCAGACCGACCGACAGGCGCCGGTGCCGCGGCCAGGCCTTCTCCAGGTACAGGGCGAACGCGGCGGGCAGCGTCAGCATCCGCATCGCGTCGGCCGTCGAGGCGCAGTCGACGATCACGTGGTCCCAGTTGCCCGACGCCGCCAGCTCGGCGACCTCGTGCAGACCCAGCACCTCCTGAATCCCGGGTAGCGCCGAAAGTTCCTCCGGTGCAACGTCTCCCACATCGGAGTCCGGGAACCGGGCGACCAGCACCGCGGCCACCTCACGCCACCTGGCCTCGAGCAGCGCCAGGGTGTCGAGCGCCAGGGCATCGAGCACGACGCCGGCGCCGTCGTCGACGGGCACCTGCGTGGGCGTCCGGAGTCCGGTCGGCGGGACGTCCGCGCCGAGCACGTCACCCGTGGAGTGGGCCTGGTCCGTCGACACGATGAGGACCCGCTGCCCGGCGCGGGCATCACGCACCGCGGTGGCCGTGGCCACCGTCGACTTGCCTACTCCACCCTTACCGACGAACAGACTGATCCTGGCACGCCCAGCAGGGTCCGCGTCACTCAGACTCGACTCGCTTCTTGAGGTCCTTGAGCGCCGTGTCGGTCAGGCGGCGCTCTGCCTTGCGTTTGAGCAATCCGATCATCGGAATCATCAGATCGACCGACAGTTCGTAGGTCACCTCGGTGCCAGAACCCTTGGGCGACAACCGGTATGTGCCTTCGAGCGCCTTGAGCAGGGTGCTGGACACCAGGGACCAGCTCACCGACTTGCGGTCGGCGGGCCACTGGTACGTGAACACCATGGTGTCCTTGAGGACCGTGGCGTCGAGGACCATCCGGGCGGTCTTCGGGTAGCCGTCGGCGTAGACGTCCAGGACCTCGGTCTCCGGGTACTCGGCGACCCAGTCGGGATATGAGCCGATGTCGGCGATGACGTCCATCACGGTCGCCGGGTCGGCGTCGATGTAGATGGTCTGCGCAGTCTTGTCAGCCACGTGTCCACTTCCCGAGTTGACGATGCCGGCGCGGGCGTCGTGCGCCCGTCTGCCGAGTTCTCAATGTACCGCCAGCGCCCGGCCCTGGCCGGGCGATGCCGGGGCTCAGGCCAACCGGGATACGCCCACCGGGCGCGACCGCTCGAGATCGGTCTTGATCTCGAAAGCCATGTTCTTGCCGGCCACCCGGCGACGATGGTTGAGGTCCGCCAGGTTCAGCTCGGCCAGCGCGGCACCGGACACGCCCGTCGGCTCGGCGTGCAGGAAGTAGTGCAGCACGACGCCGTCCATGACGGTCTCCAGCCACACCTCCATGGTCCCGGTCAGTGCACCGGTGACGGTCCACCGCTGCCCCGCCGGACCGCGGTCTTCGACGACCGTCAGCTTGAGGTCCGGCCACCAGCGCCGCCAGCTGCTCTGGTTCGCCACGGCGGCACCGACAGCGGCTGGGTCGGCGCACACGAAGGTCTCGTCGGCGATCTGGATGCTGTTCATCCCGACCAGCTTCACATACGCCTCCACAGTGTGATGAAGCACCCGACTACGCTGAGCACGGCATTGCTGTCACGGCACTGCTGCCAGTACTGCTTTGCTCTGACCCGAAAGGCCACATCCGTGCGTGAGTTCAGCGTTCCCGCATCGTTCACCATCGGCGAATACGACAACGTCGTCGCCCCGGTGTACTCCCTCGAGCGCGATGACCCCAAACACGTAGCCATCCAGCGCCTGGTCGGAGACACCTGGACCGACGTCACCAGTGCCGACGTCGCCGCCCAGGTCCGGGCCACCGCCCTCGGCCTGATCGCCAAGGGCGTCAAGCCCGGCGACCGCGTGGTGCTGCTGTCGGCGACCCGCTACGAGTGGCCGATCATCGACTTCGCGATCCTGTCGATCGGCGCGGTGACGGTGCCCATCTACGAGACCTCCGCCGCCGATCAGATCCGGCACGTGCTGGCCGACTCCGGCGCCGTGCTGGCGTTCGCCGAGGCCGACGCCCACGCCGCCAAGATCGAGTCCATCCGGTCGGAGGTGCCCGCGCTCGGTGAGGTGCTGGTCATCGACGGCGGCGCCCTCGACCAGCTGGCCACCGCCGGCGCCGGCGTCGACCGCGCCGAGCTGGACGCCCGCCTGGCCGGCATCAAGTCGAGCGATCCGGCCACCCTGATCTACACCTCCGGCACCACGGGCCGCCCCAAGGGCTGCCAGCTGACCCACGCCAACCTCCTGTCGGAGCTGCGCGGCGTCAAGGCCTGCTTCCCCGACCTGCTCGCCAAGGGTCAGAAGCTGCTGGTGTTCCTGCCGCTGGCGCACGTGCTGGCCCGCGCCGTCGCGGTGGCCGGCTTCAGCAACCAGGTGACCCTCGGCTTCACCAGCGACATCAAGAACCTGGTGCCGATCCTCGGGGTGTTCAAGCCGACGCTCGTGGTGTCGGTGCCGCGCGTGTTCGAGAAGGTCTACAACACCGCCGAGCAGAACGCCCGCAACGACGGCAAGGGCAAGATCTTCCAGATCGCCGCGGACACGGCCATCGAATGGAGCAAGGCGCAGGACACCCCCGGCGGCCCGGGCCTGCTGCTCAACCTGAAGCACACGGTGTTCGACAAGCTGGTCTACGGCAAGCTCAAGGCCGCGCTCGGCGGCAACTGCGTCGGCGCCATCTCCGGCGGCGCCCCGCTCGGCGCCCGGCTGGGCCACTTCTACCGCGGCGTCGGCGTCACCATCTACGAGGGCTACGGCCTGACCGAGTCCAGCGCCGCCATCACCGTCAACCGGGTCGGCGAGTTGAAGGTCGGCACGGTCGGCAAGCTGGTGCCCGGCAACAGCATGCGGATCGCCGAGGACGGCGAGCTGTTGCTGTCCGGCGGCGTGGTGTTCAGCGGCTACTGGAACAACCCGACCGCCACCGACGAGGCGTTCACTGACGAGTGGTTCCACACCGGTGACCTCGGCGCCATCGACGACGACGGCTACCTGTCGATCGTCGGGCGCAAGAAGGAGATCATCGTGACCGCGGGCGGCAAGAACGTCGCCCCGGCCCCGCTGGAAGACGTCATGCGGGCGCACCCGCTGATCAGCCAGGCCATGTGCGTGGGTGACCAGGAGCCGTTCATCGCCGCCCTCATCACCATCGATCCCGAGGCGTTCGAGGGCTGGAAGCAGCGCAACAACAAGGACGCCGGCGCATCGGTGGGCGATCTGGCCGAGGACGCGGCGCTGGTCGCCGAGATCCAGAAGGCCGTCGACGACGCCAACCAGACGGTGTCGAAGGCCGAGGCCATCCGGAAGTTCCGGATTCTGCCGGTCGACTTCACCGAGGACACCGGCGAGCTGACGCCGACGCTGAAGGTCAAACGCAAGGTCGTCGCCGAGAAGTTCGCGGCCGAGATCGCGGCGCTCTACAGCTGAGCAGCGCTACAAGAGCGCTACAACAGCTCGGATAGCCGCTCGCCCTTGAGCTTCCACTGCCAGTTGTCGACGACGAACTGACGGCCGGCGGCGCCCATCGCGGCGGCCAGGTCGGGGTTGGCCAGGACGTCGGTGATGGCCGCGGCGATGTCTTCGACGTCGCGGCCGTCGACCACATGGCCGGTCTTGCCTTCCACGACGGTTTCCGGTGCGCCGCCGGAGTCACCGGCGACCACCGGCACGCCGCACGCCGAGGCCTCGAGGAAGACGATGCCCAGGCCTTCGACATCGAGCCCGTTGCCCCGGGTCCGGCACGGCATGGCGAAGACGTCGGCCATCGCGTGGTGGGCCGGCAACTCGTCGCCGGGCACGCCGCCGGTGAACACCACGTGGTCGGTGACGTCGTAGCGGCGCGCGAGCTTCTGCAGATCGTCGCGGTACGGCCCGTTGCCGACGATGACCAGCGCGGCACCGTCGATCCGTTGCCGGATGACGGGCAGCGCCCGGATCAGCATGTCCTGTCCCTTGCGCGGCACCAGACGGGACAGGCAGACGATCACCGGCCGCTGCCCCAGCCCGTACCGGGCCCGCAGCTCGGCGCGGGCCACCTCATCGGGGACGAAGCGGTCGACGTCGACGCCGGGTGACAGGTATTCCAGCGCCGCGTCCGGCCCGAACGCCGCGGCGAACCGGTTCCGCGTGTAGTGGCTGACGAAGGTCACCACGTCGGTGTTGTTTCCGATGTGCCGCAACGCGTTTCGCGCGACGGGCAGCATCGACCACCCCACCTCGTGCCCGTGCGTGCTGGCCACCACCCGGGTCGCCCCGGCATCGCGGGCCAGCGGCGCCAGCAGCGCCAGCGGCGCGGCCGCACCGAACCACACGGTGTCGATGTCGTGCTCGGCGATGAGGCGGCGCATCCGCAGCGCGACGGTCGGCTCGGGCACCATCAACGTCGTCGGGTGGCGGACCACCTCGTACCCGGCGGCCGCGGCGGCCTTGTCGTATTCCGGCGCGCCCTTCCATTTCGGGGCGTACACCGTCAGCTCGTGCGACCCGCGGACGAGCAGCTCGCCGACCAGACTCTCCAGATACGACTGGATGCCACCGCGGCGGGGCGGAAAATCGTTGGTCAACAGCAGCACCCGAGACATCGCGGTCAGGCTATCGCGTCAGCCCCGGGCCGCGAGCCACCGCTGCCACGCAGCGGTCAACGCGTCGCGATCCGTGCCGAGGGTGGCGGTCAGCGCGGTGTCGAGGTCGGGATGCCCGGCGCCGCACGCCGCCAGATACAGCCGGCGCAGGACCGGATCGCCGAACTGCGCGCCGACGAACCGGGCGAACCACCAGGCGCGGTCGTAGGCCAGCGACAGCGCCGGTCCGGCCACCTGGAAGTCGGCGTTGGTGGGCAGCACCGCCATGCCGGCCGGCGCCGGTCGCGGGGTGCGCGGGCGGCTGACGTAGTCGGCGACGCCCTCGGTCAGGCACCAGGGCGCGTCGGCTGCCGTGACGGGCCGGGAGGCGTAGTGAAAAAGCTCGTGGCGCAACACGATTCGCAGCGCGCCGGGCCCCATCGCGGCGGCGCCGGGCGCGAACACGATGCGGTCGACGGTGGTGGCCGCGGCGAATTCTTCCTTCCCGCCGGCCAGTGCCCGGAACTCCTCGTCGGTGCCGGTGGTCACGATGGTGATCTGACGGCGCCAGTCGGCACCCCAGAATGCGGTGACCGCGGCGGCCGCGCCGTCGAGTTCGGCGGTGATGCGCCCCGGCAGCGTCGACCCGGGATCGAGGACCAGCAGTTCAGCGGTCCGGCCATCGGCCAGCCGGATGGTGGTCGGCGCCGTCGGCATCGGTGGCGCCGTCGGTGGCACGGACGGTGGTGCGGCGGCCGGCACGTCAGCCGCATGGCCGCGGCTCAGCACGAATGCGGCCGCAGCCGACTCTGCGGCGAGAAGGCCGAGAACTACGCGACGGGAGACGCTCAGTAGCGACGCACGTTGTAGATCGGCGCGTTGTCGACCGGCGCCACCCGCACGGGCACACCGAACGTCGAGGCGTGGACCATCATGCCGTCGCCGATGTAGATGCCCACGTGCGAGGCGTCGGAGTAGTAGCTCACGACGTCACCGGGCTGCATCTGGTCGCGCGACACCGGCTGTCCGCCGGCGGCCTGCGCGTAGCTCGAGTGCGGCAGCGAGATGCCGGCCTGCTGGAACGCCCACATCACGAGACCTGAGCAGTCGAACTGGCCGGGACCCGCGGCACCCCAGACATAGGGGTCGCCGATGCGGGTCAGCGCGGCCTGCACCGCGATGGCGCCGGCAGCAGTGCCGCTGCCATCCGACGGGGCGGGCAGACCCTCGACGGGCGGGTTGGGGCCGGCGGCGTTGATGGACGGATCCTGGCCCGGGGCCGGCGGCACCGCGTCCGGGTTCGGCGGGAGGCCGTCCGGGGCCGGGGCGGGCGGCGCAGCGGCCGGAGCCGGCGGAAGGGCGGCCAGCGCCTGCCGCTGGCTCGGCGTCAGCGCGGTGTAGCGGGACTTGACGATGGCGATCTGCACCTGCAGCTTGCTTTGCTTCGACTGCAGATCCGCACGCACGGCGGCAGCCTGCTCGGCCGCGGTCTTGGCTTCGGACGCCAGCTTGGCCGAGTCGGCCTCGGCCTTGGTGGCGGAGTCGGAGGCGCTGTGGAAGTTGGCCATCTGCACGGCCATCTCGCCGGCCATCACGCGCTGGACCGAGAGCTGGTCGATCAGCCCCTGCGGGGAATCGGCGGTGAGGATGGCGTCGATGCCGTCGGTGCGGCCACCCATGTACTGCGCTGCAGCAATCTTGTCGACCGAGTCCTGGTAGGTAGCCAGGTCGTTCTTGGCGACCTCCGCGGCGGCGGCCGCAGCCTCGTGCTTGCTGTCGGCGGCCTTGGCAGCAGCCAGCTTCTTGTCCAGATCGAGCTGCGCGGCGTGCATGGCCTCAGTGGTCTGCTCAGCCTGGCGCGAGAGCTCGTTGAGCTTTGCTACGGCGTCGTCCGCCGGATCGGCCTGGACGTTGCCCGCAAAGGCACTACCAAGTATGGTGAGCCCCGCGATCGCACCGGCTACTGGTCGTTTAAGACCGCAAATGGTGCGGTGCGTGCGGTGGAGACTCAAGATTTCGCGTCCTTCAACTGCGGGTTCGAGCCGCTTCGAACTCAGTGAGGTCTCGAATAGGTTACGAAACGGCATCGGCGTTGTCCAACGGGAATGGCCAATCTATCAGCCCGTCCCCCGATCCCGTTAACCAGCATCACAATGTGAGGGTCGTCACGCTACGCCCGTAGTGCTTGACTTTGTCTCGTTTTGAGTACCCACCCCTCCCTTGGGTCGGCCGATCGGAACCAACCGCAGCCGCGGCGCCATGCCGGCATCGGCGAGCACCTCGAGCGCGCGGCGCTCGTCGTCCAGCAGTGTCTCGGGCACGCCCAGCAAAACACTGACCACGCAGTCACCGCAGCCGGGACCGCGCACCGCGCAGTCGTCGCAGTCGATCTTGACCGGCCCGTTGTCGAACTTCATCTCTGACTCCTTCATCGGTTGAGGCGCACGCTAGCGACGTCCACCGACAAAAAAGTGCGGGTGATCAGCAACCGGATAACGGAATGACATCGATGGGATTTCTTGTCGGTGCCGGCCCCTACTGTCACGTCATGGGCTCCGGCAGCGCCACCGACCAGTTGGCTTTCGACCTCGACGAGGCGTTGCTGCGCGACACCACATTCGTGGTGGTCGACCTGGAGACCACCGGTGGCCGCGCCCGGGCGGACGACACCGGAGGCGGCTGGGACGCCATCACCGAGATCGGCGCGGTCAAGGTGCGCGGCGGCGAGATCATCGGCGAACTGGCCACCCTGATCGACCCGGGTCGCGCCATCCCGCCGCAGATCGTGCAGCTGACCGGCATCACCACGGCCATGGTCTGCGACGCCCCGCGCATCGAATCGGTGCTGCCCACATTCCTGGAGTTCTGCCGCGGCGCGGTCCTGGTCGCCCACAACGCGGGCTTCGACATCGGATTCCTGCGGGCCGCGGCCGAGCGGGCGCAGCTGCCCTGGCCCAACCCGCCGGTGTTGTGCACCGTCAAGCTGGCCCGCCGGGTCCTCACGCGCGACGAGGCGCCGAGTGTTCGGCTCTCGGAGCTGGCCCGGTTGTTCCGCGCCACCACCACACCCACACACCGCGCCCTCGACGACGCCCGCGCCACCGTCGACGTCCTGCACGGACTGCTCGAGCGCATCGGCAATCAGGGCGTGCACACCGTGGCCGAGCTGCGCGGCTATCTCCCGGACGTCACCAGGGCACAGCGCCGCAACCGCAAGCTCGCCGACGCACTGCCCAACTCCCCCGGCGTCTATCTGTTCCGCGGACCGTCCGAGGAGGTGCTGTACGTGGGCACCGCGGTCGATCTGCGCCGCCGGGTGCGGCAGTACTTCACCGGCGCCGACCCCCGCGCCCGTATGAAAGAGATGGCGTCCCTTGCCATTCGCGTCGACCACGTCGAGTGCGCGCACGAGCTGGAGGCCGGGGTGCGCGAACTGCGGCTGCTCGCCGCGCACGCGCCGCCCTACAACCGGCGTTCGAAGGCACCGCACAAGTGGTGGTGGGCGGTGCTCACCGACGAGGCCTTCCCCCGGTTCAGCGTGGTGCGCGCACCGCGACACGACCGGGCGGTCGGCCCGTTCCGGGCCCATGCCGACGCCGTCGACGCCGCGCTGCTGCTGGCGCGCTTCACGGGCGTGCGGACCTGTACGACGCGGCTGGCGCGCGCCGCCCAACACGGCCCGCAGTGTCCGGAGCGGGAACTGTCGCCATGTCCGGCGCCCCGCGGCATCACCGCCGGCGCCTACGCCGAATTCGCCGACCGGGCCGCGGAAAACATTGCCGGCGTTGACGATTCCGCGCTCTGCGCGGCAGTGAAACACATCGACGAGCTGGCGGCCGAGGGCCGTTTCGAGAGCGCGGCGCGGCTCCGGGACCACGCCGCAACCGTCATCGACGGACTGTGGCGCGGCCAGCGCCTGCGCGCCCTGACGGCGCTCCCCGAACTCGTGGCCGCCCGGCCCGACGGCGCCGGCGGCTGGCATCTCGTCGTGGTCCGGTACGGCCAGTTGGCAGCCGCAGGCAATGCGCCGCGGCGAGTCCCCCCGATGCCCGTCGTCGACGCGATATCCGCTGCGGCACAGGTGATCCTGACATCGGAGCGGCCACTGGGCGGCGCGCCCGTCGAGGAGGTCGCACTGATCGTGCGCTGGCTCGCCGCGCCCGGTGTGCGCATCGTGCGCACCGATTCCGGCGCCGGGCCGGAGGTCGGCTACTGCTCGCCGATCACCGCCGCGGGCCGGTGGGCCGAGTGGGCCGCCACCGCCCGGTCGGCCCGGGCGGCAGCGCAGCAGGCAGAGCGGTCAGACCTTCTGGGTGAACCGAGCCCACCGCGCGAGCAGCTGCTCGGCCGCACCCGAATCGATCGCCTCGGTGGCTCGGGCCAGGCCCCGCTCCCACGCCGGCACCCACTGGGCGTCGCTGGATAGCCCGGCATGAGCCACCATGGCCCCTGCGGCGTTGAGCACCACGGCATCCCGGACCGGACCCTTCTGGCCCGCGAACACCGCCCGCACCGACTCCGCGTTGGCCTTGGCGTCACCGCCGCGCAACTCGCTCAGGTCGGCCCGCGCGAAACCGAATGCCTTCGGGTCCAACGTCAGCCGCTCGACGGTGCCCGCCTGCACCCGCCAGATGGTGCTCGTCGTCGTGGTGGTCAGCTCGTCGAGCCCGTCGTCGCCGTGCACGACCAGGACGCTGGAGCCGCGCGCGGCGAACACGCCGGCCATCACCTCGGCCAGCTCTGCCCACGCGCAGCCGATCAGGCCGGCGCGCGGCATGGCCGGATTCGTCAGCGGCCCCAGGAGATTGAAGACCGTCGGCACCCCGATCTCCCGGCGTACGGACGACGCGTGCCGGTACGACTGATGGAACTGCGGGGCGAAGGCGAAGCCGATCCCCACCTCGGCGACCGAGCGGGCCACGTCGCCCGGCGACAGGTCGATCCGGACGCCCAGCGCCTCCAGGGTGTCCGCACCGCCCGACAACGACGACGCCGCGCGGTTCCCGTGTTTGATCACCGGCACCCCGCACGCGGCGACGACGATCGACGCCATCGTGGAGAGGTTGACGGTGTTGGAGCCGTCCCCACCGGTCCCCACGATGTCGACCACATCGCTGCCGATCGCGGCGAGCGCGTCGGCGGGCACTTTTCGGGCGTGTCGCAACATCACATCGGCGAGCTCGGACACCTCCGCGGAGGTGGGTCGCTTCATCTTCATCGCAATGGCGAATGCAGCGATCTGCGCCGGCGTGGCGGTACCCGTCATGACCTGGTCCATTGCCCACCCCGCCTGACCCGCGGCAAGGTTCTGGCCGGTGGTCAGCCGGCCCAGGATCTGGGGCCACAACGGCCCGTCGGTGGTCGGTTCCTGATGAGGATCGGTGGTTGGCACGGACCCGATTATGGCCAATGTCGGCACCCGGGTGGAGTTCAACAACTACAAAGCGTCATACTTACCGCTGTGACGAGCGCTGTAGGTACCTCCGGAACCGCGATCACGTCGCGGGTGCATTCGCTGAACCGGCCGAATATGGTCAGTGTCGGCACCATTGTGTGGCTTTCCAGTGAGCTGATGTTCTTTGCTGGACTGTTCGCAATGTATTTCACCGCGCGCGCCCAGGCAGGCGGCGTATGGCCGCCTCCCCCCACGCACCTGAACCTGGCCGAGGCCGTTCCGGTGACGTTGGTGCTGATCGCGTCGTCGTTCACCTGCCAGATGGGCGTGTTCGCCGCCGAGCGCGGTGACGTCTTCGGCCTGCGCCGGTGGTACGTCATCACGTTGCTGATGGGCGCGTTCTTCGTCGGTGGCCAGGCGTTCGAGTACTTCATGCTCGTCGAAGAGGGCACCACGATTCCGAGCAGTGCCTACGGGTCTGTGTTCTACCTGGCGACCGGTTTCCACGGTCTGCACGTCATCGGTGGTCTGGTCGCATTCGTGTACCTGCTGGCCCGCACGAAGATGAGCAAGTTCACGCCGGCCCAGGCCACCGCTGCCATCGTCGTGTCCTACTACTGGCACTTCGTCGACATCGTGTGGATCGCCCTGTTCGCCACCATCTACTTCGTTCGCTGATCGGCTCGCCGATGCTTCCTATGAGAAGGGGTTCGATGACCAGCAAGTCCCGTCGCCGGCTACACCGGCGCCTCTCGGCAGCGATGCTGCTGCTGCTCGGACTTCTAGTCGCTGGTGGCCTGGCGGCCACCCTGACTCCGCGGCCTCAGGTCGCGAAGGCAGACGAGTCGCAGCTGGCTCTGCTGCGCACCGGCAAGCAGTTGTTCGAAACGTCGTGCGTCTCCTGCCACGGCGCCAACCTGCAGGGTGTGACCGACCGCGGCCCGAGCCTCATCGGTGTCGGCGACGCGGCCGTCTACTTCCAGGTGTCCACCGGCCGCATGCCCGCCATGCGCGGTGAGGCGCAGGCGCCCCGTAAGGACGCGGCGTTCGACGAGCACCAGATCGACGCCCTCGGTGCCTACATCCAGGCCAACGGCGGCGGACCTCAGGTCCCGCGTGACGCCAACGGTCAGATCAACCAGCACTCGTTCATCGGTGAGAACGTCGCCCGTGGTGGCGACCTGTTCCGTCTGAACTGCGCGTCGTGCCACAACTTCACCGGCAAGGGCGGCGCGCTGTCGTCGGGCAAGTACGCGCCTGACCTCGGCAAGGCCGCCGAAGTGCCGGCGCAGGTGTACACCGCCATGCTCACCGGCCCGCAGAACATGCCCAAGTTCTCGGATCGTCAGCTGACCCCGGAGGAGAAGCGCGACATCGTCGCCTACGTCCACGAGTCGGCGAACGCCCGCAGCCAGGGCGGCTACGGCCTCGGTGGCTTCGGCCCCGCGCCCGAGGGCATGGCGATGTGGATTATCGGGATGGTCGCCGTGATCGGCGCGGCTATGTGGATCGGAGCTCGCGCATGAGCGAGAACGTGAACATTCCCAGTGACGACGAACTGCGCGAGATGTCGCGCGAGGAGCTCGTCGAACTGGGCGGGAAGATCGACGGCGTCACGACCGTCTTCAAGGAGCCGCGCTGGCCCGTCGAGGGCACCAAGGCGGAGAAGCGCGCCGAGCGTCAGGTCGCGGCCTGGCTGCTGCTCGGCGGCCTGTCCGGCCTGGCCCTGCTGCTGGTGTTCCTGTTCTGGCCGTGGGAGTACAAGCCGTTCGAGTCCGAGGGCGAGTTCATCTACTCGCTGGCGACCCCGCTGTACGGCCTGACCTTCGGCCTGTCGATCCTGGCGATCGGCATCGGTGCGGTGCTCTTCCAGAAGAAGTTCATCCCCGAGGAAATCTCGATCCAGGACCGCCACGACGGCGCCTCCCCCGAGGTCCACCGCGCCACCGTCGCGGCCAACCTGACCGACGCGCTCGAGGGCTCGACCCTCAAGCGCCGCAAGCTGATCGGCCTGTCGCTCGGCGTCGGCCTGGGCGCGTTCGGCCTGGGCACCGCGGTCGCCTTCATCGGCGGTCTGATCAAGAACCCGTGGAAGCCGGTCGTCCCGACCGCCGAGGGCAAGAAGGCCGTCCTGTGGACGTCCGGCTGGACCCCGCGTTTCCACGGCGAGACCATCTACCTGGCTCGGGCCACCGGCCTGCCGGGCGAGTCCCCCTTCGTGAAGATGCGCCCCGAGGACATCGACGCGGGCGGCATGGAGACGGTGTTCCCGTGGCGTGAGTCCGACGGCGACGGCACCACCCTCGAGTCGCACGAGAAGCTGTCGGAGATCGCACTCGGTGTGCGCAACCCGGTGATGCTCATCCGCATCAAGCCCGAGGACCTGTCCCGCGTGGTCAAGCGCAAGGGCCAGGAGAGCTTCAACTTCGGTGACTTCTTCGCGTACACCAAGGTGTGCTCGCACCTGGGCTGCCCCTCGTCGCTGTACGAGCAGCAGACCTACCGCATCCTGTGCCCCTGCCATCAGTCGCAGTTCGACGCGCTGCACTTCGCGCGGCCGATCTTCGGTCCGGCGGCCCGCGCCCTGGCGCAGCTGCCGATCACGATTGACAAAGAGGGCTACCTGGTCGCCAACGGCGACTTCATCGAACCCGTCGGACCGGCATTCTGGGAGCGCAAATCATGAGTCCCAAGCTCGCTGACATCGCTGCCGCACAAGGCGATGCGATCGACTCGCGGTACCACCCGTCGGCCGCCGTACGCCGGCAGCTGAACAAGGTCTTCCCGACGCACTGGTCCTTCATGCTCGGTGAGATCGCGCTGTACAGCTTCCTCGTGCTGCTGCTCACCGGCGTGTACCTGACGCTGTTCTTCGACCCGTCGATGACCGAGGTCATCTACAACGGCGTCTACCAGCCGCTGCGTGGCGTCCAGATGTCGCGCGCCTACGAATCGGCCCTCGAAATCTCCTTCGAGGTCCGCGGTGGCCTGTTCGTCCGCCAGATTCACCACTGGGCCGCGCTGATGTTCGCCGCGTCGATCATGGTCCACCTGGCCCGCATCTTCTTCACCGGTGCGTTCCGCCGCCCGCGTGAGGCCAACTGGATGATCGGCTCGGTGCTGCTGATCCTCGCGATGTTCGAGGGCTACTTCGGCTACTCGCTGCCCGACGACCTGCTCTCGGGTATCGGTCTGCGCGCCGCGCTGTCGTCGATCACCCTGGGCATCCCGGTCATCGGCACCTGGATGCACTGGGCCCTGTTCGGTGGCGACTTCCCGGGCAACATCATCATCCCGCGGATGTACGCCCTGCACATCCTGCTGATCCCGGGCATCATCCTGGCCCTCATCGGCGCTCACGTGGCGCTGGTGTGGTTCCAGAAGCACACCCAGTTCCCCGGCCCCGGCCGCACCGAGAAGAACGTCGTCGGCGTGCGCGTCATGCCGGTGTTCGCGATCAAGGGTGGCGCGTTCTTCGCCATGGTCACCGGCATCCTGGGCATCATGGGTGGTCTGCTGCAGATCAACCCGATCTGGGAGCTGGGCCCCTACAAGCCCTCGCAGGTGTCCGCCGGTAGCCAGCCCGACTTCTACATGATGTGGACCGAAGGCCTGGCGCGTATCTGGCCGGCCTGGGAGTTCTACCCGTTCGGCCACACCATCCCGGCCGTCATGGGTGTCGCCGTGATCATGGGTCTGGTGTTCGGTCTGCTGATCGCCTGGCCGTTCCTGGAGAAGAAGTTCACCGGCGACGATGCGCACCACAACCTGCTGCAGCGTCCGCGTGACGTGCCGGTCCGCACCGCCATCGGTGCCATGGCCATCGCGTTCTACATGGTGCTGACCCTGGCCGCGATGAACGACATCATCGCGCTCAAGTTCGACATCTCCCTGAACGCCACCACCTGGATCGGCCGCATCGGCATGGTCGTCCTGCCCGCAGTGGTCTACTACCTGACCTACCGCTGGTGTGTCGGCCTGCAGCGCAGCGACCGCGCCGTCCTCGAGCACGGTATCGAGACCGGCATCATCAAGCGACTGCCGCACGGCGCCTACGTCGAACTGCACCAGCCCCTGGGACCGGTCGACGACCACGGCCACCCGATCCCGCTGGAGTACCAGGGTGCCGCACTGCCCAAGCGCATGAACAAGCTCGGCTCTGCCGGCTCGCCCGGTACCGGCAGCTTCCTGTTCGCCGACTCCGCCGTCGAGCAGGCTGCCCTGGCCGACGCCGAACACGCCGCCGAGCACAAGGCACTCACCGCCCTCAAGGAATACCAGGACGAGATTTCGCCCAACGGTTCCAACGGGCATCACTAGTTCGATCTACGGTTTCGGCCCGGTCTGGTTTTTCACCAGACCGGGCCGAAGTCGTTTTCGGGTCCACTCCCCTACCCCGGTGACCCACGCCTATCCGGTTGCCGCGAACGCCGCCTCGATCCAGTTGCTGAACTCGCACGCCAGGTGCCAGCGATGCTGTGCGATCAGGTACGGCGCGGTGAGCCAAGGGAATTCGACGCACAGCCGGGCATGGAAGCCGCCCGCTTCGTCGCGGAATTCATGCCGGACGCCGCCGATCGCCAAGCCGCCCTCGGTACGCGCGACCCCCGCCGCCTCGACGGGGAACGCGGGGTCACGGGGCGTCACGAGCGGTGACGTGTCGTCGTAGTCGACGAAGAACCGCGTCGCCAATGGACTTCCGCCGGTCGTCTCGATGACCTCCTGCCGGCCGTCCGGGGCGGTGTCGATGAGGAAGTGGTCGGGGTTGGCGGCGATCATGCTGCGCGCGTAGTCGGCTCGGCCGTCGTCGGTGAACCAGTCCACGAACGCGCGGGCGCTGCCGCCGGTCACGTACAGGTCGCACACACTCGTCGCACGACGTCCGAACGACAACCGCGTCGTACCACGGGCCACCACGCCGGCCGCCCGGATGTCACGCGCCAAGCGACAACGGATGTCGTCGGCGCCCAGAGCCAGTTTGGCGTCGGCGAAAGCTGTTCGCTGCCGGGCGATATCCCCGGCGGGCACCGGCAGACCGATCTTGCCGGCGGCCTTCGGCAGGCGCCTGGCCTCCCAGGCGAGCACCTCGTCGCGAGCTACCGCACGCCCCCCGATCACGGCGTCGATGGTGAGCGTCTGGTCCGGCATGCGAACACCTCCTACACTAAAAGCATCTGTAGTTGCTTTTATATGATGGAGTGCGATGCCCAGTCAAGACTCCGCAGTCCCCCGGCCGCGACCAGGTGGCCGGTCCGCGCGTGTTGTTGCCGCCGTCCACGCGGCGACCCTCGAACTCCTGACCGAGATCGGGTACGACAACCTGCAACTGTCCGATGTGGCCAAGCGGGCGCAGGTGAACAAGACGACCGTCTACCGCCGGTGGCCGACGAAGGCCGCCCTGGTCGCCGACCTGCTGGCGCGCTTCACGGAGAGCAATGTCGCGACGCCGGACACCGGGTCACTGCAGGCAGACCTCGAGCAGCTGCTCTCGGACATCGTCACCGCACTGTCCGACCGGGCCATCCGCGCCGTCCTCTACGCCGCGCTGACGGGCGCCGACGACAGCGACGACGTGCGAACCACGCAGACCAGGTTCTGGGAGGAACGCTTCCGGCGCAGCGGCGCTGTCGTCGACCGCGCGATCACCCGCGGCGAAATCCCGCCGGGCACCGACCCGCGCGCGGTGCTGGAGATGGCTGCGGGTCCGGTCTATTTCCGCGCACTCTTCACCGCGGACGCGATCACGCCCGACCACCTGAGTGAGACCGCGCGGCGCACCATCCGTGCGTTCGCGGAACGCTAAGCCGCGCGGGCGTCCTCGGCCGACGCCTCCAACACGGCGTGCAGGCTGCGCAGGCAGTACCACGGAATGGCCACCATGGCAGCCGTGATGATCAGGGCCAGGCCGTACAGGATCCAGGCCAACTCGTCGTGGCGGTCGGCCAGCATGTACGCGCCCAGGAAGACGAACAGTGTCGCGCCACCCATGGCCGCGGCGATCCCGAGCGTGCAGCGCAGCCACAGCTGATCCACCGCCGCCACCGGAAAGCCCAGCATGCTCGTCGCCGGCGACGCCGAGTAGCGGCGCACGACCGGATCGTCGAAGGAGCGCAGGGCACTCTGCGGGAGCTCACCGGCGGGACGACGGTCGTCGGCCTCGGACGGCCCGCCGCCGAGCAGCGGCAGCGGCGCTGCCCCACCGCGACGGGCGCGCAACAACAGCGGAATGGCGCCCACGATCACCGCCGCGGATACCGCGATGACCGAGTACAGCAGCCACGGCGTGTGCGACGACCCGGCACCCGACGGGTGCCGGGTGCCGAGGTCGACCATCGCGACGACGGCGGCCACGCCGGCGCCCAGGGCCGCGAGCCACACGGCCACCGAGCCGCCGAGCAGAAGACGGTCCAACTGGTCGGGGCTACCGCCGGTCACTCGCGACCGGGTTGAAGTCTCAGCGTTGTACGGCATTTAACAGCTCGTCTGCCAATCATCGTTGGTCTGCGAGGCCAGTGTCTGGCCGTCGCTCGTCACAATCGAACAGTTCAGGTGGCTCAACCGCAGCAGGCTGGAGGCCTGCACCGAGCCCACGTCGGACATCGAGATCGGTGTCAGAGTGATCATCCACGGGATGTAGACGTTCTGCTGGGTGCGCTGGCGTCCCGCGGCGTCGGTGTACGTCACCGAAATGCGGTCCAGCGGCGCTTTCGTGCCCCAAATCCGGTACGTGACATAGCGCGGCCCGGTCGGCGGCGCGGACGTCGTCGCCGGCGGCGCGGCCGCGGCGGAGCTGGGCGGCGGAGGCGGCGGCTCTTCCGACGGCGGAGGTGGCGGCGGCTGCGTCACGGTCACCGTCGACGGGGGCGGCGGAGGTGGTGGCGGCGGGGGCGCCTCGGTTGTCGTGGGCGGAGGCGGCGGCGTGGTCGTGGTGGTGAACTCGTCCTGGAACGGCGGCGCCGAGGTGGTGCTGGTCGACGGCGTCGCCACATTCTCGGAATCGGTGTTGCGGGTCACCAGGATGGCGACGGACGCCACCAGCGAGATGGCCGCGATGATCGCCACGACGCCGACAACCCACGGCCACCGCGGCGGCGGGGTGTCGTCGGCTTCGGACTTGGCCTCGTAGCTGTCGTAGTCGTACAGCGCGGGCTCCGGCGGCACGTACGGCGCGATGGTGAAGTGCTCGGACTCGGGCGCAGAGTAGGCCTGCGAATAGATCTCGGTTTCGCCGGTGCCTTCACCGACTCCCGATGACTCCCGGGCCGCATCATCCGAGCCCGGGGAATGTGACCCGCTCACGTACGCCTATCCCTCTCGACCACTGTGTCGCTGTAGCTGGTGAACGCCGCTTGCGGCGACAGTCCAGCCTTTGGCAGACATTACCCAACATGGGCCCGGCATGGCCGTACCGGACGGTGCCAGAGGACCATCTGACATACGGTTGTGACCTGACCGCAGAGCGATCAGGTCACAGGGGCCGTAGGTGTCTAGTGCTTCTCGGGACCGGTGTAGTACTCGAAAACCAGGCCGGCGACGGTGGCCAGCACGAAGCAGACGCCGGCGACGATCAGCCAGGGCAGCCACAGGCCGATACCGACCGCGGTGGTCGAGGCCGACAGGGCGATCAGCAGCGGCCACCAGCTGTGCGGGCTGAAGAAGCCCAGCTCGCCGGCACCGTCGGAGACCTCGGCGTCTTCGTAGTCCTCGGGCCGGGTGTCGAGGCGACGGGCCACGAACCGGAAGAACGTGCCGATGATCAGCGACAGACCGGTGGTCAGCACCAGCGCGGTGGTGCCGGCCCACTCGATGCCACCGTTGGCGTACAGCGCGGTCAGCGCGCCGTAGCCGACGGTCGCCAAGGCGAAGAAGGCAGTCAGAATCTCGAAAAGTCGGGCTTCGATATGCATGGCGTATCCCCTACTTGCTCGCCTGAGCCGGCGAACCGACCTGCTCGCCGCGGCGAGAGTCGAACGGATGGGTCGTCTGGGCCACCGGCGGCAGGCCGATCGACACCAGGGCGTCGGCGTTGGTCGCCTTCGGGTGGTCGATGCGGTACTGCAGGTAAGCCTTGAACTGCTCCGGCTCCACGACGCGCACCTCGAAGTTCATCATCGAGTGGTACGTGCCGCACATCTCGGTGCAGCGGCCCACGAACGGACCGGTCTTCTCGATCTCGCTGACCTGGAAGATGTTGTCCGAGTGGTTGGCCTCGGGGTTCGGGATGACGTCCCGCTTGAACAGGAACTCCGGCACCCAGAAGCCGTGGATGACGTCAGCCGAGGCGATCTGGAACTCGATGCGCTTGCCCTTCGGCAGGACCAGGATCGGAATCTCGGTGCTGGTGCCGATGGTCTCGACCTTGTCGAAGTTCAGGTAGCTGCGGTCCTCGGGGTTCTCGCCGCGGATCGCGCCGACCTTCTCCTCGCCGTGCTCGTCCTTGCCCTCGGGCTTGGACTTCATGGCTTCCTTACGGGCCGCGTCGGCGCCGTCGTAAGAGAAGGTGTTGTCCTTGAAGGCGACCTTCTGGTAGCCGAACTTCCAGTTCCACTGGAACGCGGTGACGTCGATGGTGACCTCAGCGGGCTTGCTGTGGTCCATCATCTTCTCCTGCACCACGACGGTGAAGTAGAAGAGCACCGAGATGATGAGGAACGGCACGACGGTCAGCACCAGTTCCAGCGGCATGTTGTAGCCGAACTGGCGCGGCAGCTCGGTGTCCGTCTTCTTCTTGCGGTGGAACGCCATCGCCCAGAAGATCAGCGCCCACACGATGGCGCCGACGACGAACGAAGCGATAACCGACCACACCCAGAGGTCACGGTTTGCGTGCGCTTCTGGCGTGATGCCGGTCGGCCAACCCAGGCCGAAGACTTCTTGCCAGCTGCATCCGCTGAGCAGCAGCGTCGACGCGCCGAGAATGGCGGACAACGCCACCAAACGGAGCCCGCGAGCGGTCACGTTGAGGCCCTCCTAGGAGTCGGTCAAGCCGGTCGAATACTACGCAGCGTAGACCACGCCCGCAGCGCCGAGCGAAGCGACCGGCCAATCGGCAACGTCGGTTCTGAGTTCACCTGCCTGAACAGGCATACTGGCGCCGTGTGCGGACTGCTGGCCTACCTGGCCGACCCTGTTGCCGACCATTCCACTGACCTGGTGAACGCGGTCTCGGATGCCACGCATCCGATGCGCCACCGGGGTCCGGACGAGTCGGGCGCCTGGGCCGACGACAGCGATCCGAGCGACGGTCATCACACCGTCGTGTTCGGCTTCAACCGACTGTCGATCATCGACATCGCGCACAGCCACCAGCCGCTGCGCTGGGGTCCGCCCGAGGCGCCGAATCGCTACGCGCTGGTGTTCAACGGCGAGATCTACAACTACCTCGAGCTGCGCGAGGAACTGCGCGCCGAGTTCGGTGCCGAGTTCGCCACCGAGGGCGACAGCGAGGCGATCGTCGCTGCCTACCACTACTGGGGCACCGCGGCGCTGAACCGCTTGCGCGGGATGTTCGCCTTCGCGCTGTGGGACACCGAGACCCGCGAGTTGTTCTGCGCGCGGGACCCGTTCGGTATCAAACCGCTGTATCTGGCGACGGGCCCGGGCGGCACCATCGTGGGCAGCGAGAAGAAGTGCATTCTCGACCTGGCGGCCCGTGCCGGCGTCGACCTGAGCATCGACGAACGTGCCGTCCAGCACTACACGGTGCTGCAGTACGTGCCCGAACCCGAGACCCTGCAGCGCGGGATCCGGCGGCTGGAGTCGGGCAGCTATGCCCGGATTCGCCCGGGCCAGCAGCCCGAGGTGACGCGCTACTTCAAGCCGAAGTTCGCCGCTGTGCCATTTGTCACAGGGCAGGAGCAGGCCCGGTACGACGAGATCACCGCCGTCCTGGAGGATTCCGTCGCCAAGCACATGCGGGCCGACGTCACCGTCGGTGCGTTCCTGTCCGGCGGCATCGACTCGACCGCGATCGCCGCGCTGGCGATGCGGCACAACCCCAAGCTGATCACCTTCACGACGGGCTTTGAGCGCGAAGGCTTTTCGGAGGTCGACGTCGCCGTCGCCTCCGCCGAGGCCATCGGGGCGCGGCACGTGACCAAGGTCGTCAGCCAGGCCGAGTTCGTCGCGGCGCTGCCCGAGATCGTCTGGTACCTGGACGAGCCGGTGGCCGACCCGGCGCTGGTGCCCTTGTTCTTCATCGCCCGCGAGGCCCGCAAGCACGTCAAGGTGGTGCTCTCCGGTGAGGGCGCCGACGAGCTGTTCGGCGGCTACACCATCTACCGGGAACCGTTGTCGCTCAAGGCCTTCGACCGTGTCCCGCGGGGACTGCGGCGCGGGCTCGGCAAGGCCTCGAAGTCACTGCCCGACGGCATGCGCGGCAAGAGCCTGCTGCACCGCGGGTCGCTGACGCTCGAGGAGCGCTACTACGGCAACGCCCGCAGCTTCTCCGACGAGCAACTGCAGGCAACCCTGGCGCAGTTCAACCCGGAGTGGACCCACACCGACGTGACGGCGCCGATCTACGCCGAGTCCGCGGGCTGGGACCCCGTGGCGCGCATGCAGCATCTGGACCTGTTCACCTGGCTGCGCGGCGACATCCTGGTCAAGGCCGACAAGATGACCATGGCCAATTCCCTGGAACTGCGGGTGCCGTTCCTGGATCCCGAGGTGTTCGCGGTCGCGTCCAAGCTGCCGTACGACCAGAAGATCACCCGCACCACGACCAAGTACGCACTGCGGCGGGCCCTCGAGCCCATCGTCCCGGCGCATGTGCTGCACCGCGCGAAGCTGGGGTTCCCGGTGCCGATCCGGCACTGGCTGCGCTCGGGCGAACTGCTGGAGTGGGCCTACGCGACGGTCGACGCGTCGCAGGCCGGGCATCTCATCGACCTCGACGCCGTCCGCCAGATGCTCGAGGAGCACCGGGGCGGCGTCAGCGATCACAGCCGCCGGCTGTGGACGGTGCTGATCTTCATGCTGTGGCACGCCATCTTCATCGAGGGCAGCGTCACGCCGCAGATCAGCGAGCCCGTCTACCCCGTCGAACTCTGACCACTACGCCGAAAGTGCGGGAAACGACCGCGAATTCGCACTGAATTCGGTCGTTTCCCGCACTTTCGGCGTAGTGCTTATGCGAGCGCTGCGGCGATCTCGTCGGCCGCTTCGGCGCCGAACGCGGCCGACAGCCGCGGCAGCGCAGTCGTCTTGTCCCAGGTCCACTCCTGCGGACCCGGGGCCTCGAGCACCAGGGTGGCCACGAGCGAGGCCAGCTGAGCGGCCCGCTCGAGGCTCAGGCCGGCGCCGCGGCCGGTGAGGAAGCCGGCGCGGAACGCGTCACCGATACCGGTCGGGTCGACCTTCTCGTTCTCGGGCACGACGTCGACGTGGACGAACGAGCCGTCACGGCCGACGATGTCGACGCCCTTCTCCCCCAGCGTGGTGACGCGCAGCTCGATCTGGCTCATCACCTCGGCCTCGGACCAGCCGGACTTCTGCAGCAGCAGGTCCCACTCGTAGTCGTTGGTGAACAGGTAGGCGGCGCCGTCGATGAGGCGACGGATCTCCTCGCCCGACAGGCGGGCCAGCTGCTGGCTGGGGTCCGCGGCGAACGACAGACCCAGCTTCCGGCATTCCTCGGTGTGCAGGAACATGGCCTCGGGGTCGTTGGCCCCGATGATCACGAGCTCGGGCTCACCCTGAGCGGCGACGAGATCGGCAAGCTTGATGTTGCGCGCCTCCGACATGGCACCCGGATAGAACGACGCCAGCTGCGCCATGTCCTCGTCGGTGGTGCAAACGAATCGTGCGGTGTAGGCGGAGTCGGACACCAGCACCTGCGAGCAGTCGACGCCGTGCGACGTCAGCCAGCCGCGGTAATCGTCGAAGTCCTTGCCCACCGCGCCGACCAGCGTCGGGCTACCGCCCAGGATGCCGATGGCGTAGGCGATGTTGCCGGCGACGCCGCCGCGGTGCACCACCAGGTCGTCGACCAAGAAGCTCAGCGACACCTTCTGCAGGTGTTCGGCCAGCAACTGCTCGGCGAATCGGCCGGGGA
Organism: Mycolicibacterium sp. TY81; assembly: GCF_018326285.1. Lineage (NCBI taxonomy): Bacteria > Bacillati > Actinomycetota > Actinomycetes > Mycobacteriales > Mycobacteriaceae > Mycobacterium > Mycolicibacterium sp. TY81. Next base: position 1,192,319 of record NZ_AP023362.1, on the reverse strand, counting down.
AGCGCATCAAATGGTCGGTCGCGATCGATCCGGTCACGGCAATGGTCATTCGGCGAGCTTACCCAGGCTGAGGTCCGGGCTGCCTGCGCGGGTGCGCTAGCCTGTGGACAACATGGACGGCGCATATCCGTACCCGGAATCGATCCCCCCGCAGCCGGGTCCGGGGAACTCCACCTACGGTGCCCCTTACAGCGGCCCGCCGACGTCGTACCCGACGACTCTCCCACCGGCCGTGGAATACCCGTCGGGCGGCGGTAACAACACCAAGCGAATCCTGCTGGTCGTCGGCGCTGTGCTTGCGGTCGTCGCCGTCATCGGCGGCATCATCTTCGCGGTGCGCAGCACCAGCGATCGCGGCCTGACCGACGCCTCCGCCAAGTCCGCCATCCAGGGCTATCTCAACGCGCTGTTGCAGCAGGACAAGCAGACGGTGGCACGCCACGCCCTGTGCGGCCTGTATGACGGCATCAAGGATCACGCCACGGATTTCACGGTGGCGAATCTGGCCAGTGATGCGTTCCGCAAGCAGTTCGGTCAGGCGGATGTGACGTCGATCGACAAGATCGTGATGCTGTCACCGAATCAGGCGCAGGTGCTGTTCACCATGAAGGTGGCGCCGTCGGGCCGGCTGCCGCGCGGTTCGGGACCGAAGAACAACGAATTGCAGGCTGTCGCACAGCTGCTGGTGCAGCCGCGCGAGACCCTGGTCTGCTCGTACCTGCCGCGTCCGGCGGACTCCCTGTAGGAGACCGCCGGACCAGCACGGTCGGCTATCTCAGTTGAACGAATCGCCGCAGGCGCAGGAGCCGGTGGCGTTCGGGTTGTCGATGGTGAAGCCCTGCTTCTCGATGGTGTCGACAAAGTCGATGGTCGCGCCCTGGACGTACGGGGCACTCATCCGGTCGACGGTCAGGTTGACGCCGCCCACGTTGGTGGTGAGGTCACCATCGAGGGTGCGGTCATCGAAGAAGAGGTTGTAACGCAGGCCGGCGCAGCCGCCCGGTTGCACGGCGATACGCAGCGCGAGGTCGTCACGGCCTTCCTGGTCCAGCAGAGCCTTGGCCTTGGCGGCCGCCGCGTCCGACAAGATCACGCCGTGGGTCTCGGTCGAGGTACCGGTGCTGGTCGCGTCCTCAACAGTCATTGCATCTCCCTGGTGCATCGATTGCCTGGCACTATCCAGGCACCATCAACGGTACCTTGTCGGGCCGGTATTCCCGAGTTCAGCGGCTACGCCTGCAGCTAATCCGGTCAGCTGGTTGGCCGCATCGCTCATGGCCAGTTCCACCGACCCGGCGTGGTCGGTGATCGAATACGCGGCCGTCACCCCGGCGGCGGCCAGCGCGGACGGGTCCAGCGTCACCTGCCCGGCCAGCACCAGCACAGGCGTGCCGCCCGCCTGGCCCACCAGCGCGCTGATCACCTTGCCGTGCAGCGACTGGTCGTCGAACCGGCCCTCACCCGTGATGACCAGGTCAGCGGCAGCCAGGTCCGCGGCCAGCCCGGTATGGGTGGCGATGACCGTCGCGCCCGACTCGCGCCGGCCGCCCAGCGCCAGCAGCGCCGCTCCCAGCCCGCCGGCAGCGCCGGCTCCCGGTTCGACGGCGACGTCCCGGCCGGCCACCGATTCGAGTTCGCGGGCCCACGCCATGAGCCGCTGCTCCAGCAGCACCACCGTGGCCGGATCTGCGCCCTTCTGCGGACCGAACACCGCGGCCGCACCCATCGGCCCCAAAAGTGGGTGTTCGACGTCGGAGGCGACGACGACCTCGATGCCGGCGAGCCTCCGAGATGCTGGCGTCAGCCCGCCCAGCGCCGCGACAAGCCCCAGGCCGCCGTCGGTGCACGAACTGCCGCCGAGGCCCACGACCACCTTCTGCGCGCCCGCCGTCAGCGCCGCGTCCACCAGTTGCCCCACCCCGAAGCTGGTGGCATCCAGCGCGGTCCGCACCGTCGGCGGCCCGCCCAGCAGCGCCAATCCGCAGGCCTGCGCGCACTCGATGTACGCGGTGTCCTGGTGCAGCACCCAGTGCGCGGTGACGTCGCGATCCAGCGGGCCGCGCACCGTCGCGGTCTGCAGCCCGCCCAGCCGCTCGGCCAGGACGTCGACGAAGCCCGGGCCGCCATCGGACTGCGGGGCGAGCACCAGCGTGTCGGCCGGCCGCGCGGCGGCCCAGCCCGCGGCGATCGCCGCCGCGGCCTCGACCGCGGTGAGGCTGTCGCCGTAACAGTCGGGGGCGACCAGAACTCTCATCGGAGCAGGTTAAGCCGCCCACAGCTCGGGTGCATGACGGCCGAGCCCGGCCACCGAAGTAACCTGACACCGTGAATCTGCTGGGCCGCAAGAAGGACAACGCCGACTCCGGAGACGAGAGCGGCAATGCTGACGACGTCGACGTGACCGTCGACTCGGGCGACGACGCCGGGGCCCGCACCACGGCGCCCAAGGGCCGCCCGACCCCCAAGCAGAGCGCGAACCGCAAGCGCGGCCCGGTCGCACCGGCGCCGATGACGACGGCCGAGGCGCGCAAGCGCCGCAAGGAACTGCGCAACTCGAAGACCAAGGAAGAGCGCAAGGCCGACCGAGTGGCCCGCCGCGCCGACATGGATGCGCGCCGCGCCAAGATGATGGCCGGCGACGAGGCCTACCTGCTGCCCCGCGACAAGGGTCCGGTCAAGCGCTACGTCCGCGATCTCGTCGATTCCCGGCGCAACGTGCTGGGGCTGTTCATGCCGTCGGCGCTGGTGCTGGTGTTCTTCATGATGGCGCTGCCGCCCGTGCAGACCCAGGGCCTGCTGTCGGTCGCGATGCTGGGTCTGATGGTGATCATGGCCATCGACGGTGTGCTGCTGAGCCGGCGCATCAACAAGCGGGTCGACGCGAAGTTCCCGGGCAACACCGAAAGCGGTTGGAAGCTGGGCTTCTACGCGTCCAGCCGGGCTTCGCAGCTGCGCCGGATGCGCGTGCCGAAGCCGCAGGTCAACCGCGGAGACAAGGTCGACTGAGCCCGGTGCGCACCCTGGTGCTCGGCGGCATCCGGTCGGGCAAGTCGCAGTGGGCCGAGGATTGGGTCGCCGGTGCGGCGGGTCCGGGCGGATCGGTGCGCTACGTCGCGACCGGTTCCGTCGCCGGTGACGCCGACTTCGCGGCCCGGGTTTCGGCACACCGGAACCGCCGGCCGGCACACTGGTCGACCGTCGAATCCGCCGATGTGGCAACGACTTTGCGTGGCTCGGCTGCCGCCACCATGGTCGACGACATCGGCGGCTGGCTGGTCGCCGCCATGGACCGGCGCGGCGCATGGGAAGGGGCTCGGTCCGGCGCCTCCCTTCGGACCGATATCGACGAATTGACCTCTGCGGTCCACGAATTCACCGCGCCACTGGCCCTGGTCAGCCCGGAGGTCGGCCTGACCGTCGTCCCCGCCACGGAGTCGGGCCGCCGGTTCGCCGACGAGCTGGGCGCGCTCAACCAGCGCCTGGCCGCCGTCTGCGACCGCGTGGTGCTGGTGGTGGCCGGCCAGCCTCTCACCGTCAAGGAGCCCCGATGAGCGATCCCCGCGCCCAGTTCCCCGACCTCACCAAACCGGACGCCGATGTGCGGGAGGCCGCCCTCGCGCGCCAGCTGACCCTGACCAAGCCGCCGGGCTCCCTGGGACGTCTCGAGGATCTGTCGGTCTGGGTGTCGGCGTGCCAAGGTGCCTGTCCGCCAAAGCAATTCGAGCGTGCTCGGGTCGTGGTGTTCGCCGGCGACCACGGCGTGACGGCGTCCGGCGTTTCGGCATTCCCGTCCGAGGTCACCGCGCAGATGGTGGCGAACTTCGACACCGGCGGCGCCGCCATCAACGTGCTGGCCGAGGTGGCCGGCGCGACCGTGCGCGTGGCCGACATCGCCGTCGACGGCGAGGCCCACTCCCCCGCGATCGGCGCCCACAAGGTGCGACGCAGCAGCGGCAACATCGCTGTCGAGGACGCGCTGTCGACCGAGGAGGCCATCGCGGCGATCGCGGCGGGCCGCACCATTGCCGATCAGGAGGTCGACGCCGGCGCCGACCTGCTCATCGCCGGCGACATGGGCATCGGAAACACCACTCCGGCAACGACTCTGGTCGCCGCCTTGACGGCGACCGAACCCGTCGCCGTGGTGGGCCGCGGCACCGGCGTCGACGACGAGGGCTGGGCCCGCAAGACGGCGGCCATCCGCGACGCGCTGTTCCGCGCGCGTCAGGTGAAGGCCGATCCCGTTGCGCTGCTTGCCGTTTGCGGCGGTGCGGATCTGGGCGCCATGGCGGGCTTCCTGGCCCAGGCCGCCCTGCGGCGCACCCCGGTGCTGCTCGACGGCATGGTGGTGACCGCCGCGGCGCTCGTCGCCGACCGGCTGGCCCCCGGCGCGAAGGCGTGGTGGCAGGCCGGCCACCTGTCGACCGAACCCGCGCATGCGGTGGCATTGCAGCGCCTGCAACTGACGCCGATCCTGGACCTCGGCATGCGCCTGGGCGAAGGCAGCGGCGCTGCGGTGGCGCTGCCCGTGCTGCGGGCCGCGGTCGCGACGCTGGCGTCGATGGCCACGTTCGGCGAGGCGAACGTCACCGACAAGCCCGCACACTGACTGTGATCGGTTCCCTCGCTTCGGCTTTCGCGTTCAGCACCGTCCTGCCGGTGCGCAGTGACCGGCCGTTCGGGCGGGGCACACTGACTGCGCTTCCAGCGGTCGGCATCGTTCTCGGTGGTATCGCCGCGGCCGTCGTTTGGGGCGCCGGGCAGGTGTACGTGACCGGCCCACTGGCCGGGCTGCTCGCGGTGGCGGTACTACTTCTACTGACCCGGGGCCTGCACATCGACGGGCTGTCCGACACCGTCGACGGCCTCGGCTGTTACGGACCGCCCGAGCGGGCGCTGGCCGTCATGCGCGGTGGCACCGCGGGCCCGTTCGGGGTGGCCGCGATCGTGGTGGCGATCGGCGCGCAGAGCATGACGTTCGCCGCGCTGAGCCCGGTGGCGGTCGTCGTCGCTGTCACCGCGGGCCGTGTCGCCGCGCTGGCGGCCTGCCGCACGTCGGTACCGGCCGCGCCGGGCAGCACGTTGGGCGCGATGGTCGCCGGCAGTCAGCCGGTGGGGGTGGTCGCGGCGTGGACGGTGGCGGTGGCCGCGGCGTCCGCGTGGGCGACGCCGCGGCTGTGGCAGGGTCCGGTGGCCGTGCTGGTCGCGCTGGGAATCACCGCACTACTGGTGGCGCACTGCGTCCGCCGGTTCGGTGGGATCACCGGCGACGTACTGGGTGCGGCCGTCGAAGTCACGACCACGTTGACTGCCCTCGGGCTGGCCGTCCACTAGCCGCCGAATGTGAAGAAGATCGCGAGATTTCTCGCGATCTTCTTCACGTTGGCCGTGATCAGCCCAGGCGGGTCATCCAGTTGTGGGTGTCGGCGAAGGTGCCGCGCTGAATGCCGGTCAGGGTGTCGCGCAGCGCCATGGTGACCTCACCGGGCTGGCCGTCGCCGATGGTGAACTCGCCGGCCGATTCGCCGTGCCCGTACTTCACATGCGCGACGGGCGTGATGACGGCGGCGGTACCGCAGGCGAACACCTCGGTGATCTCCCCCGCGGCGGCCTTCTTCTGCCACTCGTCGATGTCGATCTTGCGTTCCTCGACGGCGAAGCCGGCGTCAACCGCCAACTGCAGCAACGAGTCCCGCGTGATGCCGGGCAGGAGCGAGCCGGACAGCTCGGGGGTGACCAGTCGTGCCGAACCACCACTGCCGAACACGAAGAACAGGTTCATGCCACCCATTTCTTCGACGTACCGGCGCTCGATGGCGTCCAGCCAGACCACCTGGTCGCAGCCCATCTCGGCGGCCTGCGCCTGCGCCAGCAGCGACGCGGCGTAGTTGCCGCCGAACTTGGCCGCGCCGGTGCCGCCCGGGCTGGCCCGCACGTACTCGGTGGACAGGTAGACCGACACCGGCTTGATGCCGCCCTTGAAGTACGCGCCGGCGGGCGAACCGATCACCAGATAGCGGTACTCGTTGGCGGGGCGCACACCCAGGCCGGGCTCGGTGGCGATGATGAACGGGCGCAGGTACAGCGACGCCTCACCACCGGCGGCCGGCACCCATTCGTTGTCGACGGCGATCAGCTGGCGCAGTGACTCGACGAAGACGTCGCCGGGCAGCTCCGGGATGGCCAGGCGCCGGCACGACGACTGCAGCCGGGCGGCGTTGGCCTCCGGACGGAACGACACGATCGAGCCGTCATTCCAGCGGTACGCCTTCAGACCCTCGAAGACCTCCTGCGCGTAGTGCAGGACGATCGCCGACGGATCGAGCTCGATGGGCCCGTATTCGGTGACCCGTGCGTCGTGCCAGCCACGGTCGACGGTGTAGTCGATGGCCACCATGTGGTCGGTGTGGAACCGCCCGAATCCGGGGTCGGCCAGAACCTGAGCCCTTACCTCATCGCTCGCCGGGTTGCTCGCGCGCGAAACGGTGAATTCGAGGGGGCCATCGGTCATATGCCGATTGTATCGCCCGTGGCTAGCGCGTTTTCGCCGCGGCTAACGCGTCTTGGCCGCCACGAACGGCGGCGCCACGACCTCGCATTCGAGCGCCCGGCCGCGGACGTCGACGGTCACCCGCGCGCCGTCGGCGATGTCGGCCGCGGTGTCGAGCAGTGCCAGCGCGATGCCGACCTTGAGGCTCGGCGAGAAGGTGCCCGACGTGGTGATGCCCACCGGCTTGGCAGGTACCTCCCCCGTCGCTTCGCTCGCCCCGGCGTCCAACACTGTCAAACCGGCCCGCAGCACGCCACGTCCGACAGCCTTCAGGCCGCGCAGCGTCCGCTTCGGCCCGGCTTCCTTCTCCGCGAGCAGCGCGTCGCGGCCCCAGAAGGCGTCCTTCTTCCAGCCGATGGCCCAGCCGCAGCGGGCCTGCAGCGGCGAAATGTCCAGCGACAGTTCATGTCCGTGCAGCGGGTAGCCCATCTCGGTGCGCAGGGTGTCGCGCGAGCCCAGCCCGGCGAGTTCACCGCCGGCATCCTTGACCGCGGCGACGAGCGCGTCGAAGACCACGCCCGCGCGGTCCCACTCGGGCAGCAGTTCGTAGCCGTGCTCACCGGTGTAGCCGGTGCGGCACACCCGAACCGGGACGCCGTTGTACTCGGCGTCGGCGTAGCCCATGTAGTCCATGTCGGTCGGCAGCCCGAGCGCGGTGAGCACGTCGGTGGATTTCGGCCCCTGCACCGCGAGCACGGCGTAGGAGCGGTGCTCGTCGGTGATGGTCAGTTCGGGCGGGGCGACGCGCTGCAGCTCGGCGACGACGGCGGCGGTGTTGGCCGCGTTGGGCACCAGGAAGATCTCGTCGGCGGAGACGTAGTAGGCGATCAGATCGTCGATCACGCCGCCGGACTCGTTGCAGCACAACGTGTATTGCGCCTTGCCCGGACCGATGCGGCGCAGGTCGTTGGTGAAGGCGGAGTTGACGAACTCGGCGGCGCCGGGGCCACGCACGAGCGCCTTGCCGAGGTGGCTGACGTCGAAGAGCCCGACGGTCTCGCGGGTGGCGTTGTGCTCGGCCACGGTGCCGGCGTACGACACCGGCATCAACCAGCCCCCGAATTCGGCGAAACTCGCCCCGAGTTCGCGGTGACGGTCTTCCAGCGGGCCCTGCAACAGTTCGCTCACGGCCAGTCAGCCTAGTGCTTGCGCCTCGGATCGCAGTCGGTATGTGGCTGTGATCCGAGGCGTTATCGATGGTCAGATCGCCCCGCCGGTCCCCCGGTAGCTGGCAGACTCGTTTCGTGGTCGATTTCGACGCCCTGGAAGCCGCGGGCATCGCCGATGCCCGCCGGCGCGCACCGCTCATCGAGTATCTGGACGGCCTGGGCTTCACCGCGGAGCAGATGGTCACGGCCGAGCGCCAGGGGCGGTTGTTCGGCTTGGCCGGCGACGTCGTGCAGTGGTCGGGGCAGCCCAGCCACAGCCTGACCGCCGCCGCTGAGGCGCTCGGATTACCGCTGGCCGACGTCGAGCAGGCCTGGGCGGTGCTGGGCCTGACGGTCGCCGACCCGAACACACCGACGCTCACCGACAACGACATCGAGGCGCTGCGCACCTGGGCCGACCTGCGGACGGCGATCGGCGACGACGCCGCGACGGGCTTCCTCCGGGTGATCGGCGCCAGTGTGGCGCGGGTGGCCGAGGCGCTGGCGTCGATGAGCCGCGCCGGTCTGCCGGAACTCGACCTGGCCCACAGCCACGACGAACTCGTGACGGCGCAGGCCTACCGATCGGCGGCCGCCTTCATTCCGCGCATCGGCGGCATGATCGACTCCTTTCACCGCCACCACTTGTTCGCTGCCCGAACGTATTTCGATGCCGTCGCCCGCCGCGAGCCATTGACGGTGGACTGCGGTGTCGGGTTTGCCGACCTGTCCAATTTCACGCAGCTCACGCAACGGCTCACGCCGGCCGACCTGACCAGCCTGCTCAACGAGTTCAACGCCATCACGAACGACGTGGTGCACGCCGACGGCGGCCGGGTGGTCAAGTTCATCGGCGATGCGGTGATGTGGGTCAGTGCCACACCCGAGTCGCTGGCGCGGGTCGCCATGGACCTGGTGCACCATCCGCGGCCGAAGATGGCCCACATCAGCGTGCGGGCCGGTCTGAGTTTCGGCTCGGTGGTGGCCACCGGTGGTGATTACTTCGGCAATCCGGTGAATCTGGCGGCCCGCCTGGTGGCCGCAGCCGAGCCGGGGCAGATTCTGGTGGCCGCACCGTGGTACGACATGCCGGGCAAATGGCCGGTGGCGCCGCGGGAGCCTTTGGTACTCAAGGGCTTCAACGACCCGGTGACCGCGTTCGAGCTGTGCCCGGAGGCTGAGCGGGCGGCCCGGCAGGCGTGATGACTAGGGTGGGACCGGTGAGCAGCGCACCCGGTTACCAGTCCCCCGCCGTCACCGTCGCATCCGCCCTGCCGTCCGATCTGGACGCCGCGGTGCTGATCGTGCCGGTCATCACCGGCGAGAACGACGAGGCCACGGTTCTGGCCAACCCGTTCCTGGACGCCGAAGCCACCGGCGAGATCGAGGTGGCATTGAAGACCCTTGGCGCGAAGGGTTCGACCGAGCAGGTGACGCGCGTGCTCGTGCCGTCGCTGCCGGTGGCCAGCGTGCTGGCCGTCGGCCTCGGCAAGGACCGCGACGAGTGGCCGGCCGACGTCATCCGCCGCGCCGCCGGCGTGGCGGCCCGCGCCCTCAACGGCACCGAGACCGTCGTGACCACCCTGTCCGAAGTGGACGTGGCCGCTGCCGTCGAAGGCCTGATCCTCGGCGCCTACCGCTTCTCCGAATTCCGCAGCGCGAAGACCGCCCCGAAGGAGGCGGGCCTCACGGCGCTGACGGTGCTGTCCACCGCCGACGACGCCGAGACCGCAGCGGCCCGCGGCGTCGATGTCGCGACTGCCGTGGCGACGGCCCGCGACTTCGTCAACACCCCGCCGAGCCACCTGTACCCGGGCGAATTCGCCAAGCGCGCAAAGGCTTTGGGTAAGTCGGCGGGCCTCGAGGTCGAGGTGCTGGGCAAGAAGGAACTGGAGGACGCCGGATACGGCGGCATCGTGGGTGTCGGCAAGGGCTCGTCCCGCGGGCCGCGCCTGGTGCGGCTGACCTACCGTTCCGGCAAGAAGAACGCCAAGAAGGTGGCGCTGGTGGGCAAGGGCATCACCTTCGACACCGGCGGCATCTCGATCAAGCCGGCCGCCAACATGCACCACATGACCTCCGACATGGGCGGTGCCGCGGCCGTCATCGCGACCGTCGTGCTGGCGGCGCGTCAGAAGCTGGCGGTCGACGTCACCGCGACCGTCCCCATGGCCGAGAACATGCCGTCGTCGACGGCGCAGCGGCCCGGCGATGTCCTGACGCAGTACGGCGGCACCACCATCGAGGTGCTCAACACCGATGCCGAGGGCCGGCTCATCCTGGCCGACGCCATCGTCCGCGCCTGCGAGGACAACCCCGACTACCTCATCGAGACGTCGACGCTGACCGGCGCGCAACTGGTCGCGCTCGGCACGCGCACCCCCGGCGTGATGGGTAGCGACGAGTTCCGCGACCGGGTCGCGAAGCTGTCGCAGCAGGTCGGCGAGAACGCGTGGGCGATGCCACTGCCCGAGGAGTTGAAGGACGACCTGAAGTCGACGGTCGCCGACCTGGCGAATGTCAGCGGCGCGCGCAACGCGGGCATGCTGGTGGCCGGGGTGTACCTGCGCGAGTTCGTCGCCGACGGTGTGCAGTGGGCACACCTCGACGTCGCCGGCCCGGCGTACAACACCGGCGGCCCGTGGGGCTACACCGGCAAGGGTGGCACCGGCGTCCCGACCCGCACGATGTTCGCCGTGCTGGAGGACATCGCCGCCAACGGCTGACCACGCACACAACGACAGCTCGGCGGTAGCTGAGACGACGGCAGTTACCGAATTTTTCTACCGCCGAGCTTGTCCGAGGCGTACCGTTCCTGCATGAATAAGTACATTCAGCTGGCTGCCGTCACAGCCACTGTTATCGGCATGGAATTAGCCGGGATGAGCGGTGCCGCACAGGCGCTTGCCGATCCCGAAGACGAGGACATCATCGCCGACCAGTTGTGTCCCTTCCGGAATGTGATCGACCGGCTGGGCGGCGACGATCAGTGCGACCCCGGATACAACAACGGCGACAACAACGGCGGCGGGCTGTTCTACAACAACGGCATGCCGTGCGACAGCGTCGCGTTCCAGAACCCGGCCTGCAATCCCACGGTCAACGTGAACGTGAACCACGAGGGCGAAGTCACGCACAACGTCAACGTCAACGGCGAGCCGCCCCGATAGGCCGCCCTAGCCGGCTTTGCTGCCGACCTGAGCCAGTTGCAGCTCTGGCGTGGGCGCGGCGCCGGCGACATGCTCGGCGAGTTCGCGGGCGGCGGTGGCGAGCAGCTCCGGATGTGACATCGGCGACCAGTGTCCCGACTCGATGTCCCGGCGCCACAACTGCGAGACCCATTGGGGCGTCTCGTTGTACAGGTACGGGCGCACGAACTGGTCGCCGCGGTTGACGATCACCTGCACAGGCACCGTGACGTAGTGGTCGCGCCGGCCCTTGAAAAGGGTGCGCCAGTAGTTGGCCGGGTACACCTTGAGGCTGTTCGCGGCGTCGGTCGCGAAGGTGTCCGAATGCCGAATCTGGTTGTCGGACATGCCATCCAGCCACTTCAGCAGGAGCGGAATGATGGTCGGCACGCTGGCGCGCACCAGCACTCGCGCCACGAGCGGGATCGAGAAGAAGCCCTGGTATGTCAGCCGCAGGAACTGCGACACCGATTGCAGGAACCGCGCCGGCTGATACGGCCGCTTGAGACCCTCCATGATGAAGCGCCGGGTGTGGTCGGCGCTCGGCCCCGAGGTCGAGGTGAACGACGCGACGCGGTCCACCGACTCCGGTCGCGACAGGTACTCCCAGATACCGACCGAGCCCCAGTCATGGGCCAGCACGTGGACCTTCTGACCGGGCGCCAGCGCGGCGATGACGGCCGCGAAGTCGTCGGCGTAGTGCGCCATGGTGTACGACGAAACCTTCTTGGGCACACCGGAATTGCGCGAGCCACGGTTGTCGTAGCGGATCACCCGGTAGGTGTCGGCGAGGTGCGGCACCGTGGCGTCCCACATGTCGTGCGAGTCGGGCCAGCCGTGCACCAGCACCATCACCGGGCCGTCGGGGTTGCCCTCGTCGTAGGTCGCGATCCGCGTCCCGTCGGCACTGTCCACAAACTGCATCGCCACACCCGCCTGACCTCAAAGTATCCCGTACCGCCGGTACTGGTTCGATTGCGACAGTAGCCTGCTCAGCGAGGGTGTCAACACAGCGGGACAAAGTCCCGACCCGCCCCTCCTCGACTGCGCGAGCATGACAGGATGGGCCCTGTAGACATTCGAAGTGACGAGCGACTTTTCGAGGAGTCAACGTAATGGCCATCTCCGTCCAGATGCCCGCACTCGGTGAGAGCGTTACCGAGGGGACCGTCACTCGATGGCTCAAGCAGGAGGGCGACACCGTCGCGGTCGACGAGCCCCTGCTCGAGGTGTCCACCGACAAGGTCGACACCGAAATCCCGTCGCCGGCAGCCGGTGTCCTGACCAAGATCGTCGCGCAGGAAGACGACGTGGTCGAGATCGGCGGCGAGCTCGCCGTCATCGGTGAGGCCGGCGAGTCCCCGGCTCCGTCCGCCCCCGAGCCCGCAGCGGCACCCGAGCCGGAGCCCACCCCGGCTCCCGAGCCCGCCGCCGAAGCCCCGGCTCCGGCCGCCGAAACTCCCGCGCCGGCACCCGCATCGGCCCCCGCCCCGGCCGCCTCCGACGCGACCGACGCCACCTCGATCGTGATGCCGACGCTCGGCGAGTCCGTCACCGAGGGCACCGTGACCCGCTGGCTCAAGAAGGTCGGCGACTCCGTGGAGGTCGACGAGCCCCTGGTCGAGGTGTCCACCGACAAGGTCGACACCGAAATCCCGTCGCCGATCGCCGGCGTGCTGCTGTCCATCACCGCCGACGAGGACGACGTCGTGTCCATCGGTGGCGAGCTCGCCAAGATCGGTGCCGCCGGTTCGGCCCCGGCCGCCGCCCCGGCCCCCGAAGCCCCGGCACCGGCACCCGCCCCCGAGCCTGCCGCCGCGCCGACGCCACCGCCGGCTCCCCCGGCTCCGGCCGCACCGACCCCCGCCGCCGGCCCCCCGCGCCCGCTCCCGCCCCGGCCGCTCCGGCGCCCGCCGCTCCGGCTGCTGCGGCCCCGGCCGCGTCGTCGTCGGACGACGCCAGCCCGTACGTCACCCCGCTGGTGCGAAAGTTGGCTGCCGAGAACAACGTTGACCTCGCATCGGTGCAGGGCACCGGTGTCGGTGGTCGCATCCGCAAGCAGGACGTGCTCGCCGCGGCGGAGGCCGCCAAGGCCCCGGCCGCACCTGCCGCCGCTTCGTCCGCCCCGGCCCCCGCAGCTCCGGCGGCGAAGGCCCCGGCCGCCGCACCGGCTCCGGCCCTGGCGCACCTGCGTGGCACCACGCAGAAGGCCACCCGGATCCGGCAGATCACGGCCAAGAAGACGCGCGAGTCGCTGCAGACCACGGCGCAGCTGACGCAGACCCACGAGGTCGACATGACCCGCATCGTCTCGCTGCGGGCGCGCGCCAAGAACTCGTTCGCCGAGCGCGAGGGTGTGAACCTGACCTACCTGCCGTTCATCGCCCGCGCGGTGATCGACGCGTTGAAGATCCACCCGAACGTCAACGCCAGCTACAACGAGGAAACCAAGGAGATCACCTACTACGACGCCGAGCACCTCGGCTTCGCGGTGGACACCGAGCAGGGCCTGCTGTCGCCGGTCGTGCACAACGCCGGTGACCTGTCCCTCGGTGGCCTCGCGCGGGCGATCGTCGACATCGCCGACCGCGCCCGCTCGGGCAATCTGCGGCCCGACGAGCTGGCCGGTGGCACCTTCACGATCACCAACATCGGCAGCCAGGGCGCCCTGTTCGACACCCCGATCTTGGTCCCGCCGCAGGCGGCCATGCTCGGCACCGGCGCCATCGTCAAGCGGCCGCGCGTCGTCGTGGACGAGAGCGGCAACGAGTCGATCGGTGTCCGGTCGGTCTGCTACCTGCCGCTGACCTACGACCACCGCCTGATCGACGGCGCCGACGCCGGACGGTTCGTGACCACCATCAAACGTCGTCTCGAAGAGGGTGCGTTCGAGGCCGACCTGGGGCTGTAATCCCATGGCGCACGCGGTCATTGCCATCGCGGGCTCGTCGGGACTCATCGGTTCCGCACTGGTGTCGGCGCTGCGCGCGACCGACCACCGGGTGGTGCGCATCGTGCGCCGGCAGCCGGCCAACGCCGACGAGGTGTACTGGAACCCCGACGCCGGCGACTTCGACTGGCGCACGCTGCGTGACGTCGATGCCGTGGTCAACCTGTGCGGCGTGAGCATCGGGGCGCGCCGCTGGTCGGGAGCGTTCAAGCAGAGCCTGCGTGACAGCCGGATCGTCCCGACCGAGGTGCTGACCGACGCCGTCGTCGACGCCGGGGTGCCCGTGCTCATCAACGCCAGTGCCGTTGGCTTCTATGGCGATACGCGCGACCGCATCGCCGATGAGCGATCCCCCGCCGGCACCGGCTTCCTGGCCCGGCTCTGTCTGGACTGGGAGGCCGCCACCCGGCCGGCCGCCGACGCCGGCGTCCGCGTCGTGCTCGCGCGCACCGGCCTCGTGCTGGCACCGGCCGGCGGCATGCTGGCTCGGCTCCGCCCGGTCTTCGGGCTCGGCCTCGGTGCCCGGCTGGGCAGTGGGCGCCAGTACATGCCGTGGATCACGCTCGAGGACGAGGTGCGGGCCCTGCTGTTCGCGCTCAATCACGACGACCTGTCCGGCCCGCTGAATCTGACGGGCCCGGCGCCGGTGACCAATGGCGAGTTCACCGAGGCGCTGGGGCGGGCACTGCACCGCCCCACCCCGCTGCTGATGCCCGGTTTCGCGCTGCGGGCCGCGCTCGGCGAGTTCGCCGAGGAGGGACTGCTCGGCGGCCAGCGGGCCATCCCGGCCGCGCTCGAGGACGCCGGCTTCGAGTTCCACCAGCGGACCATCGGCGAGGCGCTGTCGTACGTCACCGCCCCCAACGCGGCCTGACTCCGGCAGGCGTAGCGTCAGTTCAGTGACGATCCGATCTGCCTGCGGCCCGATCGACGTGCGCCGCCTCGGCACCATCGACTACAACGACGCCTGGGAGCTGCAGCGCGAGCTCGCCGCCGCCCGCTCCGACGAGCGCGGCAACGACACGCTGCTGCTGCTCGAGCATCCGCCCGTCTACACCGCCGGCCGCCGCACCGAACCGCACGAGCGGCCGGTCGACGGCACCCCCGTCATCGACACCGACCGCGGCGGCAAGATCACCTGGCACGGCCCCGGGCAGCTGGTGGGCTACCCGATCATCGGCCTGGCACAGCCGCTCGACGTCGTGAGATTCGTTCGGCTGCTCGAGGATGCGCTGATGACGGTGTGCGGCGACCTGGGCCTGCAGACCATCCGGGTGGACGGCCGGTCCGGTGTCTGGCTGCCGGCCGACGACCTGCGGCCCGAACGCAAGATCGCCGCCATCGGCATCCGCGTCGCCCGCGGCACGACGCTGCACGGCTTCTCGCTGAACTGCAACTGCGACCTGACGGCGTTCGGCGGCATCGTCCCGTGCGGCATCGCCGATGCGGGCGTCACGTCGCTGACGAAGGAGTTGGGCCGCGAGATCACGCCCGAGGACGTCATCGACCGGGTGGCCGAGGCAGTGTGCGAGGTACTCGGCGCTCCGTCCGTCAAGGCGCTCGGCGCCGCGGCACTAACATCGACACCATGAGCGTTGATCCCGGTAACCGCAAGCTGCTCCGCCTGGAGGTCCGCAACGCGGAGACGCCCATCGAGCGCAAGCCGCCGTGGATCAAGACCAAGCTCAAGATGGGCCCGGAGTACAAGGACCTCAAGAGCCTGGTCAAGCGCGAGGGCCTGCACACCGTCTGCGAAGAGGCCGGCTGCCCCAACATCTACGAATGCTGGGAGGACCGCGAGGCCACCTTCCTGATCGGTGGCGAGCAGTGCACCCGCCGCTGCGACTTCTGCCAGATCGACACCGGCAAGCCCGCCGACCTGGACCGGGACGAGCCGCGCCGGGTGGCCGAGAGCGTGCACACTATGGGCCTGCGGTACTCCACCATCACCGGCGTGGCCCGCGACGACCTGCCCGACGGCGGCGCCTGGCTGTACGCCGAGACCGTCCGCCAGATCCACGCGCTCAACCCGAACACCGGTGTCGAGCTGCTGGCGCCCGACTTCAACGGTGTGCCCGCACTGCTCGAAGAGGTCTTCGACTCACGTCCAGAAGTGTTCGCGCACAACGTCGAAACCGTGCCGCGCATCTTCAAGCGCATCCGCCCGGCGTTCCGCTACGAGCGCAGCCTCGGCGTCATCACCGCCGCCCGCGACTACGGCCTGGTGACCAAGAGCAACCTGATCCTGGGTATGGGTGAGACGCCCGAGGAGATCCGGGTGGCCCTGCAGGACCTGTACGACGCGGGCTGCGACATCGTCACCATCACGCAGTACCTGCGTCCGTCGCCGCGGCACCACCCCGTCGAGCGGTGGGTGCGACCGGAGGAATTCGTCGAGCACCAGCAGTTCGCCGAGGGTCTCGGGTTCGCCGGTGTCCTGGCCGGACCGCTGGTCCGGTCGTCCTACCGGGCCGGCAAGCTGTACGCCCAGGCTGCCCGGTTACGGCCACCGGTTTCCTGAATCTATCCTGGTGGCATGGCGAAGACCACCAATCCTGCCGCTGTGAAGGCCGCGAAGGCCGAGGCGAAGGCGGCGCGCAAGGCCGCTTCGAAGCAGCGCCGCGCCCAGCTCTGGCAGGCGTTCCAGATTCAGCGCAAAGAGGACAAGCGGCTGCTGCCGTACATGATCGGCGCGTTCGTCCTGATCGTGGGCCTCGCCGTCGCGATGGCCGCGTACTCCGGCGGCATCTTCAGCTGGATCACGCTGCCCATCCTGGGTGTGCTGCTCGGCGCGCTGGTCGCGTTCATCATCTTCGGCCGACGCGCGCAGAAGTCGGTCTACAGCAAGGCTGACGGCCAGACCGGCGCGGCGGCCTGGGCACTGGACAACATGCGCGGCCAGTGGCGCGTCACGCAGGGCGTCGCCGCCACCGGCAGCTTCGATGCCGTGCACCGCGTGGTCGGCCGGCCGGGTGTGATCTTCGTCGGCGAGGGTTCGCCGCAGCGCCTGAAACCGCTTCTGGCGCAGGAGAAGAAGCGCACCGCACGACTGGTCGGCGAGGTGCCGATCTACACCATCGTGGTCGGCAACGAAGAGGACCAGGTGCCGCTGGCCAAGCTGGAACGGCACCTGACCAAGCTGCCCGCCAACATCACCACCAAGCAGATGGACGCGCTCGAGTCCCGTCTGGCCGCCCTCGGTACCAAGCTGGGCCCCGGCGGCCTGCCCAAGGGCCCGCTGCCCGCGGGCGCCAAGATGAAGGGCATGCAGCGCACCGCGCGTCGCAAGTAGCCCGCCCCCTGCGATTTGTGCACGATTTTCCGCGCTGACCGCGGAGTGGTGTCTCGGGACATCGCTGACACTTATGTCTCGGGACATCGCTGACAGTCAGTGTGCGGGTTTGGGTGCGCGGGTGCGGTAGGTTCGCGTGGTTTTGTCGCCGGGCTGGTAGCGGCGGGTTGGGTCGGCGGTGAGTGCGCGGATCAAGGTGGTGCCGCTGAAGATGGCGATGTGGTCGCCGTCGCGGATGCAGTCGCAGTGGTGCCCAGCCCAGTACCGGCCGACGTTGATGACGTAGGGCGGCACGAACACCCGACCGGTGGTGTCGTTGACGGTGCCGGTGGTGACGAACACCGGGGCCGGCAAGGGCCGGTCGGCGGGGCGGGCGCGTTCGGTGGCGGCGAAAGCCTCTGCGGGAGTGGCTCCGCCGAGTGCTCGGTGTGGTCGTTGGTGGTTGTAGAAGTGTCGGAACGCCTCGAGCAGATCGTCGAGATCAGCGACCGTGTCCGGGGTGGGGTGCGCGTGGAGCCACTTTTTGAGGGTCTGCCAGAACCGCTCGATCTTGCCGCAGGTCTGCGGGTGATAGGGAGTGGAGTTGATCGTTTTGACTCCCAGGGCGCGTAGGTTGGCCTCGAACGTCGTTTCAAACCCGAGCCGCCGCCCGGTGTACATCAGTCCGTTGTCCGACAACGACATTGACGGAATCCCACACTCACCGATACCGGCCAGCACCACCGACCACACCAACTCACCGGTGCCGGGCCCGGCCGCGGCGGCCAACCCGACCAGGTAGCGAGAATGATCATCAAGGCTGCCCGCAATGGCCACCGCGGTGCCGTCGGTCAGTGCCCATTCGGTCCAGTCTGATTGCCAGCAGTCGTTCGGGCGATCGAAGACAAACCGTTTGGTCGCTGACTTGGGGCGTTTACGCGGCTGCGGGGTGATCGCACCATGGCGAGTCAGGATCCGCCAGATCGTGGCCGGTGCAGGCACATCAGCATGGCCCTCACGCTGCAGGGTCCAGTGGATCGAGTGCGCGCCGTGATCCCGGCCGGCCTCCAACAGTTCTTTGCGGCGGCGCAGCACCAGCTCCTCGACCGCGGCCGCGGTCTGTCCGGGACACGACATCGGCCGACGTGACCGCTGTTCGAGTCCGGCCAGCCCCAGCTGCCCGAACCGTTTTCGCCACTTGTAGAACGTCTGCCGACTGATCTGCTGATCCCGGCAGAACGCCGCCACATTCTCGACCTGCCCGGCCAACGCCGTCGCGGCACGAATATCCATCGCCGTCACCTTCTGGGCCATGAACCACGATGGGTCCACAACCTCACTCAGGTGTCAGCGATGTCCCGAGACATCCATGTGTCAGCGATGTCCCGAAACAGAACACCGCGCTGACCGCGGAAAATCGTGCACAAATCGCTTTGGTCAGCGGCGCAGGACGGCGGTGTTGGTCAGCCGGTCCTGTAGCCCGCGGCCGTCGGCATCGGTGAACAGCGCGGGCACGGCCAGCAGCACGAGCAGCATGCGGACGAAGGCGCGGCCGAGGCCGACGTACTGGCTCCGGCCGACGGACACGACCCGCAGCCCCAGTGCGAACTGGCCCGGCGTGAAGGTGAAGAGCCGCACCGACACCGTGCCGACGACGACCCAGGCGATCACCGCGGGTGTGCCGTGCCAGACGTACTGGTATTCGTATTCGCTCAATCCGCCGAACACCACACTCAGGGTGCCGAGGCCGTAGCAGATCAGCCAGTCCACCAACAACGCGGCGAAGCGGCGCCCGAATCGGGCGAGGGAACCCGGGCCGGTTTCCGGCAGGCCGAGGGCTTTACCCGGGTATGTGGAGTCATCAACGGGGCGCTGCGATTCGGGCCCGGACAGCCACGAACCGAGCCGGAATTCATCAGCACCTGCCATGGTGTCAGGATAGGCGTGCGCGCTCATGCAACCGAACCGCGCGGCGGGTGGTCCACGGTTCCAGGAACCACCGATCGCGTAACGTCCGCGAAACATACGGTTGATTGGCGTGCAACATCGTGTCCCTAGGTTCAACCGCGGGTAACACCAGTAAAGGAGATCACTTACGTGGCAGAAAAGACGTCTGACGACATTTTCAAGCTGATCAAGGACGAGAACGTCGAGTACGTCGACATCCGTTTCTGCGATCTGCCTGGTGTTGTCCAGCACTTCTCGATCCCGGCTTCGGCTTTCGACGAGAGCGTTTTCGAAGACGGCCTCGCGTTCGACGGTTCGTCCGTGCGCGGCTTCCAGTCCATCCACGAGTCCGACATGATGCTGCTGCCGGACGCCAATACCGCGCGCATCGACCCGTTCCGCGCCGCCAAGACGCTGAACCTGAACTTCTTCGTGCACGACCCGTTCACGCGTGAGGCCTACTCCCGTGACCCGCGCAACGTCGCACGCAAGGCCGAGAACTACCTGAAGAGCACCGGCATCGCCGACACCGCCTACTTCGGTGCCGAGGCCGAGTTCTACATCTTCGACTCCGTCGCCTTCGACTCGAAGATCAACGGCACGTTCTACGAAGTCGACTCCGAGTCGGGCTGGTGGAACAGCGGCGAGCCCTACGAGGCCGACGGCTCCCCCAACCGCGGCTACAAGGTCCGCCCCAAGGGTGGCTACTTCCCCGTCGCGCCGTACGACCACTACGTCGACCTGCGTGACGAGATGTCGACCAACCTGATCAACGCCGGGTTCACCCTGGAGCGCGGCCACCACGAGGTGGGCACCGCCGGCCAGGCCGAGATCAACTACAAGTTCGACACGCTGCTCGCCGCGGCCGATGACGTGCTGCTGTTCAAGTACATCATCAAGAACACCGCGTGGGCGAACGGCAAGACCGTCACCTTCATGCCGAAGCCGCTGTTCGGCGACAACGGCTCGGGCATGCACGCCCACCAGTCGCTGTGGAAGGACGGCAAGCCGCTGTTCCACGACGAGTCCGGCTACGCGGGCCTGTCCGACATGGCACGCCACTACATCGGCGGCATCCTGCACCACGCCCCGTCGCTGCTGGCGTTCACCAACCCGACGGTGAACTCCTACAAGCGTCTGGTGCCGGGCTACGAGGCCCCGATCAACCTGGTGTACAGCCAGCGCAACCGCTCGGCGTGTGTGCGTATCCCGATCACCGGCAACAACCCGAAGGCCAAGCGCCTCGAGTTCCGTTGCCCGGACAGCTCGGGCAACCCGTACCTGGCCTTCTCGGCGATGCTCATGGCCGGTATCGACGGCATCAAGAAGAAGATCGAGCCGCTGGCCCCGGTCGACAAGGACCTCTACGAGCTGCCGCCGGACGAGGCCGCCAACATCCCGCAGGCCCCGAC
Source organism: Mycolicibacterium sp. TY81 (assembly GCF_018326285.1). NCBI lineage: Bacteria > Bacillati > Actinomycetota > Actinomycetes > Mycobacteriales > Mycobacteriaceae > Mycobacterium > Mycolicibacterium sp. TY81. The sequence goes on along the minus strand of NZ_AP023362.1, from coordinate 1,171,853 downwards.
CTCGCTGGCCAGCGTCATCGACAAGCTCGAGGAAGACCACGACTACCTCACCGAGGGTGGCGTGTTCACCGAGGACCTGATCGAGACCTGGATCTCGTACAAGCGCGAGAACGAGATCCTGCCGGTGCAGATTCGCCCTCACCCGTACGAGTTCTCGCTCTACTACGACTGCTGAGTCGCGAGCACACGAACTGCCCCTCTCCTCCGGGAGAGGGGCAGTTCTGTATCGGGGTGACGACGTCGGGGGTGCCCGCTTGCCCACCACGAACAAGTACGGTAGCCTAACCATCGCGAGCGTCGCTGCTCGCGGTGCTGACAACCTCACAGGTCAACGGAGAGATTCGTTGGCCTTTTCGTTTCTCTCCAGCCCTATTCACAAGCGAGAGAACGAGGTTCACCCATGTTCACGGTTTTCATGTTGGTCAAGACGAATCCCGAGTGGCTCGGTTTCCCGGTCGCCAAACGGTTCGACGAACTCACCCTGCATCTGCAGCCGATCCTCGACCGCCACAAGTCGGTCAACTTCACGTGGTACGACACGGAGTTCTACACCGCCCGGGTCACCGATGTCTGGATGCTGACGGCCGCCGACCCGCACGAGTACGAGCTGGCGGTCGAAGAGCTGCGCGAAACACCGCTGTGGGACCGGTATTTCGCCATCGTCGAGATCCTGCCCGGAGTCGCGAATGCCTACGCGGACAACTACGGCCGGGCCGCTATCGGATGACCGGTAGCCGGGTCGTCTCTCCCTCCAGGGAGGGGCAGCCCGGTGGCTCATCACCCGTCGCCGCGGCGCTGTGAGGCAAATCGCGAGAATTTGCTCCCATTCCGCAATCTCGCAGCACCTGGCGCGTCACAGGAACCTCATATGATGTCGCCATGGCTCAGACTGACATCGAATCCCGGCTCGACGCTGTAGCTCCCATCGTGCTCTCCGTGTTCCGGATGGTCATCGGCTTCCTGTTCACGATCCACGGCGCCACCACGCTCTTCAAGTGGCCCGTCGACACCAATCCCGGTATGGCCGCACCGGATTTCGGCAGTTTCCCGGGCTGGTATGCCGGCGCCATCGAGCTGATCGTCGGCATCCTGGTCTTCACCGGTCTGGCCACCCGCATCGCCGCCTTCATCGGTTCCGGCGAAATGGCTTTCGCCTACTTCATGGCGCACCAGCCGAAGGGCCTGCTGCCCATCGCCAATGGCGGCGAGCCGGCGGTCCTCTACTGCTTCGCGCTGTTCCTGCTGGTGTTCACCGGCGGTGGCGCCATCGCGCTGGACGCGCTGCGCAAACGCTAGTTACAGACCTCGGTCCACGCGAAACCGCTTGAGTCCGTCGATCTTCTCGGCCAGCGTGGCCGTCGGACCGCTGTAGAACATCCACGGCATCGTGATGTTGCCGGTGATGCCGGCCCGCGCGGCGCGCTCGAAATGCTCCGGCAGATAGGCGTCGGCGAGCGGTGTCAGGATCTCGTAACCCTCGAGCGGTAAACCGTTTTCGACCCGCAGTTCGCGCACCCGCGTCGCCGCGGCGATGGCCTGGTCGGTGGTGATCAAGTCGCCGATCCAGCCGTCGTGGCACGCGGCGCGGCGCAGTGCGATCTCACTGAGCCCGCCGACGTAGACGGGCACCGGAGGCGGCGTCGGCTCCATCTCGAGCCGCGGCACCTGGTAGAACTCGCCGTCGAACGATGTCCAGCCGGGCTGCCACAGCTGCCGGATCAGCTCCAGCATCTCGTCGGTGCGCTTGCCGCGGCGCTCGAAAGTCTGCCCCATCAAGGCGAATTCGTCGGCACACCAGCCCACACCGACGCCGAACTCCACGCGGCCGCCGGACAGGCAGGCCGCGGTCCCGACCGACTTCGCGACCGAGAACGGGTCGCGCATCCCCGGGATGTACACCGTCGTCACGAATTTCACGCGGCTGGTCACCTGCGCGAGGGCGCCGACCAGCACCCACGGATCCGGCCAGTGCGTGAACGGCTGCCAGCGCCGCTGTCCGTCGGGCGTGTACGGGTACGGCGTGCTCAGCGTCTCCAGGTTCACCACATGGTCCGGGATCGCGATGCCGTCGTAGCCGAGTTCGTCTGCGGCCCGGGCGATCTCGGTCAGTTCACTGATGTCCAGGAACGCCAGGGAGACGTAGAACTTCACTCGCGCGCCCAGGAGGGCTTGATGAAGATGCCGTCGGCCTCCACGCTGACACCCTCGGCATCGGACAGCGTGCCGCGGGCGAACGTCTTGATGCCGTCGACTCGGTCTATCCAGGCCTCGGCCCGGACGGGCCCCTGCTTGGTCCCCCGCACGTATCGCAGCGTGATGGTTCCCGTGAAATGTGGTTTGGTCAGCCCGTCACTGGCGGCTTCCCCGAGGATATGGTCGAGCACCAGCGCGCAGATACCGCCGTGCACCAGGCCGGGCGGTCCCTCGTAGGGCAGGCCGAGTTCGAACTCGGCCCAGCACCGGCCGCCGTCCCCCGCCCCGCCCTCATGGTGAATCTCCATCGGCGGGGCGATCGCGTTGCGCACGCCCACACCCGGATTCGTGTACGCCAGCGGCCGTCCGGTGTCGGCATTGCGCAGCGTCGAGGTGCTGCTGTCTTGCACCTCGGCCAGTCGCTCGGTGACCGCTTCGATCGCGGCCTGCGCCTCGGCGATGGTGGCGTCGTCGACACCGGTCCGGATGCCGGCGTCGATCAGCCGGCGCACCGCGTCGGTGAACGGCCGGTACACCGCCAGCTGACGCTCGTATTCGGCATCGCTGATCACGTCGAACGGAAAATCACTCACGCCGCCTACTCCCCGAACACCTTGCGCACCACGGTTTTGGCACGACGAGTCACGCGCAGATAGTTGTCGAGGAAGGCGCCGCCGTCGCCGCTCGGCCATCCGGCTGCCACGGCGACCGCGTTGAGCTGACGGCCCGGTCCGGGCAGTTGGTCGGTCGGCTTGCCGCGGACCAGCACCAGGGCGTTGCGCGCGCGGGTCGCGGTCAGCCAGGCCTGCCGCAGGGTGTCCGTCTCGTCACCCTCGATCAGCTGGGCCGCCTCGATGGCGTCCAGCGCCTGCAGCGTCGAGGTGTTGTGCAGCGTGGGAACCTGGTGCGCGTAACGCAATTGGAGCAGCTGCACGGTCCATTCCACGTCGGCCAGGCCACCGCGGCCCAACTTGGTGTGGGTGTTGGGGTCGGCGCCGCGGGGCAACCGCTCGGCGTCGACCCGCGCCTTGATCCGCCGGATTTCCCGTACCGCATCCGCCGAGACACCACCGGGCGGGTAGCGGGTCTTGTCCGCCATCAGCAGGAAGCGCTCGCCCAGTTCCAGGTCGCCGGCCACCCGGTGCGCCCGCAGGAGGGCCTGAATCTCCCACGGCTGGGCCCACTGCGCGTAGTACGACTCGTACGACGCCAGCGTCCGCACCAGTGAGCCGTTTCGGCCCTCCGGCCGCAGCCCGGCGTCGACCTCCAGCGGCGGGTCGCTGCTGGGCTGCCCCAACAGCGTCCGTACCTGTTCGGCGACGCCGATCGCCCAGCGCACGGCAGTCGAATCCTCCACGCCCGCAACCGGTTCGCAGACGAACATCACGTCCGCGTCCGATCCGTAGCCCAGCTCCCCGCCGCCGAGCCGGCCCATGCCGATGACGGCGATGCGCGCCAGCGGGCCGTCGGCTCGGGAGCGCGCCCGGATCACCGCATCGAGCGCGGCCTGCAGCACCGCGACCCACACCGACGTCAGCGCCTTGCAGACATCGACCACCTCGAGCAGTCCCAGCAGATCCGCCGACGCCACCCGGGCCAGTTCCCGGCGACGCAGGGTGCGCGCCGCGGCGATGGCCCGCACCGGGTCGGCGTGCCGGCCGGCCGAGGCGACCAGCGCGCGGAACACCGCATCTGGTTCCACCTCAAGTAGTTTCGGCCCCTGCGGACCGTCGGCGTACTGCTGCAGGACTTCGGGCGCCCGCATCAGCAGCTCCGGCACATAGGCCGAGGTGCCGAGCACCCGCATCAGCCGCTTGGCGACGGCGCCCTCGTCACGCAGTGTGGACAGGAACCACCGCTGGTCCCCCAGTTCCTCGCTGATCCGCCGGTACGCGAGCAGGCCGGCGTCCGGATCCGGGGTGTCCGACAGCCAGTCCAGCAGCGTCGGCAGCAGCACCTGCTGCACCGTGCCGCGGCGGCCGCTGGCACTGGTCAGCGCGGCCAGGTGCGTCAGCGCGCTCTGCGGGCCTTCGTAACCCAGTGCGGCCAACTGCCTTTCGGCCGCGGCGGTGGTCAGGCTCGGACCGAACTGGTTCCCCACTTCGAGCAGTGGCTGATAGAAGAGCTTGGCGTGCAGGCGGGACACCCGCATGTTCTGCCGCTTCAGGTCCTCGCGCAGGACCCCGAGCGCGTCGTGCTGGCCGTCGGGCCGGATGTGCGCCGCCCGCGCCAGCCAGCGCCACGCCTCGTCGTCGCCGTCCTCGGGCAGCAGGTGGGTCCGCTTGAGTCGCTGCAGTTGCAGCCGGTGCTCCAGCAGCCGCAGAAACTCATAGGACGCCGTGAGATTCGCGGTGTCATCGCGGCCGATGTAACCGCCGGAGCCGAGCGCGGCCAATGCGTCGACCGTGGAGGCGACATGCAGCGAATCGTCATTGCGGCCGTGCACGAGCTGCAACAGCTGGACCGCGAACTCTACGTCCCGGAGGCCGCCTTTGCCCAGTTTCAGTTCCCGCGTGCGTACCCCGGCCGGCACCAGTTCCTCGACGCGGCGGCGCATGGCCTGCACGTCGGGCACGAAATCCTCACGGTCACAAGCGGTCCAGACCATCGGCATCAGCGCGTCGATGTACTGCTCGCCCAGCTCGGCATCGCCGACGGCCGCGCGGGCCTTCAAAAGTGCCTGGAATTCCCAGGTTTTGGCCCAGCGCTGGTAGTACGCGACATGCGACTCCAGGGTGCGGACCAGTTGCCCGGCCTTGCCCTCGGGCCGCAGCGCGGCGTCGACCTCGAAGAAGGTCTCGCCGGCGAACCGCATCATCTCGCCGGCCACCCGCGTGGTCACCGAGTCCGCCGCTTCGGCCACGAAGATGACGTCGACGTCGCTGACGTAATTCAGTTCGCGCGCACCGCATTTACCCATCGCGATGACCGCGAGCCGGGGACCGGGTTCGTCGCCGCACACCGTCCGGGTCGCGACGACAAGTGCCGCCCCGAGTGCCGCATCGGCCAGATCGGACAGGTGCTCCCCGACGGTGACGTACGGCAGCACCGGCTCGTTCTCGACCGTCGGCGCGACGTCCAGCGCGGCCAGCACCAGGATGCGGTCGCGGTAGTAGGTCTGCAATACCGCGGAAGCCGTTGGGGTACCGGCGACTTCGGCCGCCAACCGCTCGAAGTCGTCGAGCATCTCGGCGCGGGACGGCAGCGCGATGTCGCCGCGCAGCAGTCGCCAGGACAGCGGGTGCGCCACCAGGTGATCGCCCAGGGCCAGCGACGAGCCCAGCACGGCGAACAGCCGACCGCGCAGGGCCGTGTCGGTCACCAGCAGTGCGCTGAGTTCGGCCCAGTCGCCTTCGAGGGCGTCCGCGATCCGCACCATGGCGCGCAACGCGCTGTCGGCGTCAGGGGCGCGCGACAGCGACCACAAGAGCGCAACATGCGCGTCGGTGTTCCAGCCGAGCCGGTCCAGATCCGCCCGCGCCGTGGGCGCAACCAGCCCGAGCCGGCCGACGCTGGGCTGCTTGGGGCGCTGCGTCGCGGGGGTGGGCACCACCCGACGTTAGCGCACCACTAGGCCATTACAGCGACAAGTATTCCTTGAGCTCGAACGGTGTCACGTGGCTGCGGTAGTTCTCCCACTCGGTGCGCTTGTTGCGCAGGAAGTAGTCGAAGACGTGCTCCCCCAACGCCTCGGCGACGAGTTCGGACTTCTCCATCTCGCCGAGCGCCACACCCAGGCTCGACGGCAGCTCCTTGTAACCCATCGCGAGCCGTTCCTCGGGCGTCAGGTTCCAGACGTTGTCCTCGGCCTGCGGCCCCAGCTCGTAGCCCTTCTCGATGCCGCGCAGGCCGGCGGCCAGCAGCACCGCGAACGCCAGGTACGGGTTGCATGCCGAGTCGGGGCTGCGGACCTCGATACGGCGTGACGACGCCTTGCGTGGCGTGTACATCGGGACCCGGACCAGGGCGGAGCGGTTGGCCGCCCCCCACGACGCGGCGGTCGGCGCCTCGCCGCCGTGCACCAGCCGCTTGTAGGAGTTCACCCACTGGTTGGTGACGGCGCTGATCTCGCTGGCGTGCGTCAGGATGCCGGCGATGAAGGACTTGGCGACGTCCGACAGCTGCAGCGGATCGTCGGCGCTGTGGAAGGCGTTGGTCTCGCCCTCGAACAGGCTCATGTGGGTGTGCATCGCCGAGCCCGGGTACTGGCTGAAGGGCTTGGGCATGAACGTGGCCCGCACGCCTTCGTTGATCGCGACTTCCTTGACCAGGTACCGGAACGTCATGACGTTGTCGGCCATCGACAGCGCGTCGGCGTAACGCAGGTCGATCTCCTGCTGACCGGGCGCGCCTTCGTGGTGGCTGAACTCCACCGAGATACCCATCGACTCGAGGGCCTCGATGGCGTGCCGGCGGAAGTTCGGTGCCGAGTCGTGCACGGCCTGGTCGAAGTAGCCGTTGTTGTCGGCCGGCACCGGCACCGAGCCGTCGTTGGGGCCGGGCTCCAGCAGGAAGAACTCGATCTCCGGGTGCACGTAGCAGGAGAAGCCCAGATCGCTGGCCTTGGCCAGCTGGCGGCGCAGCACGTGCCGCGAGTCGGCCCACGACGGCGAGCCGTCGGGCATGGTGATGTCGCAGAACATGCGGGCCGAGTAGTGCTTGCCGGTGCTCTTGGTGGTCCACGGCAGCACCTGGAACGTGGACGGATCCGGCCGGGCCACCATGTCGGCCTCGGAGACGCGGGCGAAGCCCTCGATGGCGGATCCGTCGAAGCCGATGCCCTCTTCGAAGGCGCCTTCCAGCTCGGCCGGCGCGATCGCCACGGACTTGAGGTATCCGAGCACGTCGGTGAACCACAACCGGACAAAGCGAATGTCGCGTTCTTCCAGCGTGCGCAGCACGAATTCCTTCTGGCGATCCATGTCCGCAGCGTAGGCAGTAGCTGTTAAATCCGTGTTACCAAGTGGACTCTGTTCGGCATGTTTCGCTGGTGAGACGCTCAGGTCAGCACCGCAATCCCGCCGCAGGCAGCACGGACTGGAGCAGGAACGCCACCACAGCCGTGTCGACACACCGGTCGCCGTTGAACACGACGGTGTGCTGGGTGCCCTCGTAGCTGATCAGTGAGGCGCCGAGTTCGCGCGCCAGATTCACCCCGGCCTGGTACGGCGTGGCCGGGTCGTGCGTGGTGGAGACGACGACGACCTTGCCCGGGCCGGGCGACGCCGGTGCGTGCGGACGGGAGGTCGCGGGCACCGGCCACATGGCGCAGACGTCGCGCGGTGCGTAGCCGGTGTACTGGCCGTAGCTCATGAACGGCGCCAGCTGGCGCGCGCGCTGGTCGGCGGCCGCCCAGGTCGCGGGATCGGTCGGGAACGGCGCGTCGACGCACCGGATCGCGGTGAACGCGTCCTGCAGGGGCGCGTAGCGACCGTTCTGATCACGGTGCTGGTAATCGTCGGCCAGCAGCAGCAGATCGCCGGCGTCGCCGCCGCGCTGCAGTCCGATCAGCCCGCTGGTCAGGAACTTCCAGTACTTCTTCGTATAGAGCGCATTGATGGTGCCGGTGATCGCGTCCGAGTAGCTCAGGCCCCGCGGATCGGACGTCAGGCCCGGACGCAGGGCGAGCGGATTGACCAACTGCTGGTACCGCGCCACGAACTGCGTCGGGTCGGTCCCCAGCGGGCAGCCGACCGACTGCGCGCAGTCCGCCGCATAGTCGTTGAAAGCCGTTTGGAATCCGGCCAATTGGAGCAGGTTCTCGGTGACCGGATCGGCATTGGGGTCGACGGCGCCGTCGAGCACCATGGCGCGCACCCGGTCGGGGAACCGTTCGGCGTAGGCCGCACCGAGTTCGGTGCCGTAGGAGAAACCCAGATAGTTGATCTGCGACTCCCCGAGCGCGGCCCGCACCACGTCCATATCCCTTGCCGCCGAGGCGGTTCCGACGTTGGCCAGGAAGCTGCTGCCCATCTGTTGCAGGCAGTCCTGCGCCGTGCGGCGGCTGACGGCTTCGATGTGCGCCACACCGGCCGGGCTGTAGTCGACCATCGGGTCGCGGCGGTTCGCGTCGAATTCGGCGTCGCTGCGGCACCGCAACTGCGGCGTCGAATGCCCCACGCCACGCGGATCGAAGCCGACGAGATCGAAGCTGCGGCCGATCTCGGTGTCGGACAGCACGGCGCCCATACCCGCGACGGTGTTGACGGCCGACGCGCCCGGACCACCCGGGTTGACCAGCAGCACGCCGAGCCGCTGGCCCGATGCCGGTACCCGGATGACGGCCAGCTTCGCTTGCGGCCCTTGCGGATCCGCGTAGTCGACGGGGACGCTGATGTTGGCGCACCGCGCCGTCGGCAGGTCCGTGGTGTCACCGATGAAGGGTTCGCAGCCACCCCAGGCCGGTGCCTGTTCGTAGTAGGACTGCAGAGATTCGGGAGCCGCGTGCGCGACCGATCCCGGTGCGGCGCTGATGGCCACCAGCAATCCGACGACCCCTACCGCACACCGTCGTCCTCGACTGCCCGCCCGCCACATGGCACACATGGTCGCACGGCGCACAGCCGAGCCGAAGCCTGGTTCCGGAGGGAGACAACCCGGCAATCAGACGGTGACCGAACGGTTATCTCCCGGCGGCACCGCGTTTTTCGCGATGCCGCTATTCGCGACTCAGCATTTCGCGCCGGCCTCGGGCACGGTCCCGTTGACCAGATAGCCGGCAGCGTGGTCGTCGACGCAGCTGTTGCCCTGGAACACCACGGTGTGCTGCGTGCCGTCGAACGTCAGCAGACTTCCACCGAGTTCCTTGGCCAGGTCCACGCCGGCCTGATACGGCGTGGCCGGGTCGTGCACCGTCGACACCACCAGCGTCGGCGCCAGGCCCTTGACCGAAATCTCGTGCGGCTTCGACGTCGGCGGCACCGGCCAGAACGCGCAGGTGCCGAGCGGTGCGTCGCCGGTGAACTGGCCGTAGCTCATGAACGGCGCCACCTCGCGGGTGCGCTTGTCCTCGGCAATCACCTTGGCGCGGTCGGTGATCGGCGGTTCGTCGACACAGTTGACCGCCACCCGGGCATCGGTCGAGTTGTCGTAGTGGCCGTCGGGGTCGCGACCCATGTAGGCGTCGGCGAGCCGCAGCATGATGTCGCCGTGGCCGCCCGCCAGCTCGGTGAGGCCGGCGGTGAGGTCCTTCCACATCGCCGGCGAGTACAGCGGCAGGATGGTGCCGACCAACGCGTCGCTGTAGCTCAGACCACGCGGATCCTTTGTGGGAGCAGGCTTTTGGACCAGCGGGTCGACCAGGCTGTGGTAGACGTCGTTGACCTTGGCCGGGTCGGTCCCCAGCGGGCAGTCCGGGCTGGTGGCGCAGTCGGCGGCGTAGTTGTTGAACGCGGTCTGGAACGCGGCGGCCTGGTTGATGTCGGCTTCGATCGGATCGGCGTTGGGGTCGACGGCGCCGTCGAGGATCATCGAGCGCACCTTGTCCGGGTAGTCCTCGGCGTACTGCGCGCCGATCCGGGTGCCGTACGAGTAACCCAGGTAGGTCAGCTTGTCGTCGCCGAGGGCGGCCCGGATGGCATCCAAATCCTTGGCGACGTTGGCCGTTCCGACGTTCTCGAGGAACTCCTTGCCCATCTTGTCGACACAGCGCTGCACGAACTCCTTGGTCTGGGCCTCGATGTGCGCGACACCGGCCGGCGAGTAGTCGACCTGTGGGTCGGCGCGCTGTCGGTCGTTGTCGGCGTCGGAGTTGCACCACACCGCGGGCTTGGAGGACCCGACGCCGCGGGGATCGAAGCCGACAAGGTCGAAGCGCTGCCGTACCGAGTCGGGAATGTTGTTGAGCAACGACACCGCGGCGCTGACGCCGGACTCCCCCGGACCGCCGGGGTTGATCACCAGCGAACCGATCTTGTCGCCGGTCGCCTTGATCCGCAGCAGCGCCAGCTGGGCGACGTCGCCGTCGGGCTTGCTGTAGTCGACGGGCACCGACAGCATCGCGCACTCGGCGCCCTTTGGGATGCGCGACTGCGAGTCCGGGGATGTGGTCTGGCACGGCGACCACTGCAGGGGCGCGCCCGGCTTCGGCACCGCGCGGGTGGCGCGTCCGTCGATCACCTGGCTGCAGCCTGTCGCCAGCACGAGCACCATTGCTGCGGCGAGACTCCCCCGTCTGAGGTTCATGGTCGACCATGGTGCCATGTGCGCTGGTCTGACCTGATGAGGGCGTTGCCGCGCGCCGTCAGACGGTGGCGGCGGCAACCAGTTCATCCAACGCGGCGGCGAACTCGTCGGCCATGTCCCACAGGTCCGGAACCAGTTCCGGGCAGGAGATCAGGCCGACGTCGAGCGTGCCGTTGAGCGACATCACGGTGATGTTGAGCCCGGAGCCGTGGAACAGCGGGCCCAGCGGGTACATCGCCTTGACCTCGGCGCCGAGCATGTACAGCGGATCCTGCGGACCGGGCACGTTCGAGACGACGAGGTTGTGCACGGGCTTGGCCTCGGCCAGGCCCGTCGATGCGAACACCCGCATCGCGGCGCCGAACACCGACGGCGCGGCGAACTGCGACCAGTCCTGCAGCAACGTCGCGCTGATGGCCGAACTGTGTTGTTTGGCAACGGTGCTCGAGTCGGCAATGGCCCACAGGCGCTCGGCCGGGTCTTCGATGGTGGTTTCGAGTTTGGCGAACATGCCGGATACCTGATTGCGGCCCGGGCGGTCGGATTTGTCGCGCACGGACACCGGGCACATGGCCACGAGGGTCGATTCCGGCAGCGCGTCGCGCTCGGCCAGGTAGCGCCGCAGCGCGCCCGACACCAGCGCCAGCACCACGTCGTTGACCTTGACGTGGAAGTGGTTCTTGACGGTCTTGATGTCCGCGAGGTCCAGCTGCGCGAAGGCGACGTTGCGGTGCGCGGTGACGTTGACGTTGAAGGCCGTCTTGGGTGCGGCGAACGGCGCCGCCATGGTGAGTCCCTTGGCGGCGCGGCGGACGGTGTCGATGACGGTCGTAGCCGTCGAGGGCAGCACGTTGGCCAGCTTCAGCGGCCGAGTGAAGTACTTGACCGCGCCGCCAACCGCGATCTCGAGTTCGGAGGCGGTGCCGGCGGCCGCGACCGGCTCGGGCGCCGGTGCGTCCGGCTCGAGGGTGCACAGCTGCGACATCAGGTTGGCGCCGGTGACGCCGTCGATGCCGGCGTGGTGCATCTTGGTCATCACCGCCAGCCGGCCGCCGTCGTGGGCGTCGGTGCCGGCGATGTTCTCGATCACCCACATCTCCCACAGCGGGCGGCTGCGGTCCAGTTGCAGCGCGGCGATGTGGCCGCAGATCTCCGACAGTTCGACACGGCCGCCCGGGGCCGGCAGCCCGATCCGGTGGACGTGCCGGTCGATGTCGAAATCCGGGTCCTCGACCCACACGGGGTGGTCGAGGTTCAGCGGCGAGTCGGCCAGCTTCTCGCGGAACTGCGGCATGGCCGCGATGCGCTCGCTGAGCATCTGGCGCATCTTGTCGAACGTGTAGCCACCCGGAATGGTGGCGGCGTCGAGTTCCAGCATCGCGCACACGTGCAGGGGCTGCACGGCGGTCTCCAGATAGAGGAAGCTGGCGTCGAGTCCGCTGAGCCGTTGGTATCCGGGCATGGGCGTGATCGTAGGCGGCCCGGATTACCCAATGTGAGGCATTCCACTTCATGTGTCGTTCACCTTGGGGGTGCGATGGTGGCAGACTTGACGGCGTCAAACGTCCCGGGGACCCGATATGGGCCTCGAGGTTCGTACCGACCAACACATTTGAGGACGACGATGTCTGATCAGGTTTACGGCGCTGCCCCGGAGTCTGTCTGTACGACCCCGCGCACCAAGATTCGTACCCACCACCTGGCGAAATGGAAGGCCGAAGGCCACAAGTGGGCGATGCTCACGGCCTACGACTACTCCTCAGCCCGCATTTTCGACGACGCCGAGATTCCCGTCCTGCTGGTCGGCGATTCGGCGGCCAACGTGGTCTACGGCTACGACACCACGCTGCCCATCACCATCGACGAGCTGATCCCCCTGGCCCGCGCGGTCGTCAAGGGTGCCCCGCACGCGCTGGTGGTCGCTGATCTGCCGTTCGGCAGCTACGAGGCGAGCCCGCAGCAGGCTCTCGCGACGGCGACCCGCTTCATGAAGGAGACCGGCGCCCACGCGGTCAAGCTGGAGGGCGGTGAGCGGATGGTCGAGCAGATCGCCGCACTGACCCAGGCCGGCATCCCCGTCGTGGCCCACATCGGTTTCACCCCGCAGAGCGTCAACGGGCTCGGCGGCTTCCGGGTCCAGGGCCGCGGTGAGGCCGGCGACCAGACCATCCACGACGCCATCGCCGTCGCCGAGGCCGGTGCCATCGCCGTCGTACTCGAGATGGTGCCGGCAGAGCTGGCCACCCAGATCACCGGCAAGCTGACCATCCCGACCGTCGGCATCGGCGCCGGCGCCAACTGCGACGCGCAGGTTCTGGTGTGGCAGGACATGGCGGGCATGACGGCGGGCAAGACCGCCAAGTTCGTCAAGCGTTTCGGCGACGTCGGGGCCGAATTGGGCCGTGCTGCACGGCAATACGCCGCCGAGGTGGCGTCCAGCGTGTTCCCGGCCGAGGAACACTCCTACTGAGTCAGCCGCGACAAGACGCAAAACTGCCCTTCTTCTCGAGAAGAAGGGCAGTTTTGCGTCTTGTCGCGAGATATCCCTACGCGAATTCCGGCTTGCGCTTGCCGACGAACGCGCCGACGCCCTCTTTGCCGTCGGCCGACGACGCACACTTGGCGATCAGCCGGCCCTCGCGTTCCAGCTGGGTCTCGTAGTCGGCGCCGTAGGTGGTCAGCAGCAGCTGCTTGACGGCGGCGTTCGAACCGCCGGGCTGCGTCGCGACCTCGGCGGCCAGCGCGTCGAGCGCGGCAGGCAGTTCGGCGTCCGGCACGACGCGCGTGACCAGGCCCCAGTCGGCGGCCTCCGCAGCCTTCAGCACGCGGTTGGTGATCATGAGTTCCTGCGTCCGGCGCAGGCCGATCAACCGCGGCAGCACATACGACGATCCGCCGTCGGGGCTCAGGCCGGCCTTGGTGTACGCCATGGTGAACGACGCCGACTCGGCGGCGAGCACCAGATCACCGGATACGCCCAGCGGGAAGCCCGCCCCGGCGGCGACGCCGTTGACGGCGGTGATCAGCACGGCGTCCATACGGGCGAACGTCGACATGGCGCGGTGCAGGTCGTCGGCGATGCCCTTGACGAACGCACCCGGGTCCTCGGCGGCAGCCATCGCCTTGAGGTCGCCGCCGGCGCAGAAGAACCGGCCGGCGCCGGTGAGGGTGACGACCTTCACGCCGGCCGTGTCGCACAGCGCGGCAGCCTTCGCGAGGTCGCGGGTCAGCGCGTCGTTCATGCCGTTGGCCGCCTCGGGCCGGTCGAGCACGATATTCACGACGGCACCGGACTGGGCGAACTTCAGTGTCTCGAATTCGGTCACGCTTCAAGACGTTATCGGCAGCGGGTGCCGCGCCGCGATATGGCACCCTAATGGCAGCGTTGGTACTGCCCGTCCCGGGTCGCAAATGAAGGTGAACATGGCCGCTGGCAAGCGTAAACCGTCCCGCCACACCGAGATTGAACGCAAGTTCGCGGTGGTCGACAGCACGGTGTCCCCGTCGTTCGACGGATTGTCCGCCGTCGGCCGGGTCGAGCAACTGCCCGTCGCGCACCTCGACGCGGTGTACTTCGACACTCCGGATCATGACCTGGCGGCGCACAAGATCACCCTGCGCCGGCGCACCGGCGGCACCGATGCGGGCTGGCACCTGAAGCTGCCCGCCGGCGCCGACGCCCGCACCGAGGTGCGGCTGCCGATCACCGCGGCGCGCGAGAGCGTGCCTGACGAACTGCGCGACATCGTGCTGGCCATCGTGCGCGACCGCTCACTGCAGCCCGTCGCCCGCATCGAGACCGAGCGCACCGTCTCGATGCTCTACACGCCGGACGACACCGAGCTGGCCGAGTTCTGCGACGACCGGGTCACCGCCACGGCGGGCGAGTCGCTGCAGAACTGGCGCGAGTGGGAGCTGGAGCTGGTCGGCGCGGATTCGGAGGCCGCCGACTCGGGTCCCGAGGTGCTCGACCGGCTGGCCAACCGCCTCTTCGACGCGGGCGCGCAGCCGGCCGGGCACGGGTCCAAGCTGGCCAAGGTCCTCGCCGCGGCGCGGGGCGGGGACGCGCCCCAGGCGGCGCCCGAGCCGACGGACAAGGTGCACCGCGCCATCGCGGCACACATCGCCGAGTTGATCGACTGGGATCGCGCCGTCCGCGCCGACGCCTTCGATTCGGTGCACCAGATGCGGGTCACGATCCGCAAGATCCGCAGCCTGCTGCAGGAGACCGGGAATCTCGGCGAGCGTGAGTGGGTGCTCGACGAGCTGAAACTGCTGGCCGCCGTACTGGGCACGGCGCGCGACGCCGAGGTGCTCGCCATGCGGTACGACGACGCGTTGAAGGGGCTGGCGCCGGAGCTGGTTCGTGGGCAGGTGCGCGAGCGCCTCGTCGAGGGCTCGCAGCGGCGCTACCAGTCCGGGCTGCGCCGGTCGCTGACGGCCATGCGGTCGGAGCGGTACTTCCGGCTGCTCGACGCGCTCGACGCGATCGTCGTCGACAACACCCAGCCGGCCACCGCCGACGAGGACGCCAAGCCGGTGACCGTCGGCGGCGCCTACCGCCGCGTCCGCAAGTCGGTGCGGCGGGCCGAATCGGCGGAAGCCGAGGGCGCCGAGGACAGCGAGGAAGCGCTGCACCGAATCCGCAAGGGCGCCAAGCGGCTTCGCTACACCGCTGCCGCCATGGGCGAGTCGAAGGTGGCCGACTGCGCCAAGGACATCCAGACGCTCCTGGGCGACCACCAGGACAGCTACGTCAGCCGCGGACATCTGGTCCAGCAGGCCGAGGCCGCCCATGCCGCGGGCGAGGACACCTTCACCTACGGCATCCTGTACCAGCAGGAGGCCGAGGTCGCCGAGTACGCCCGGCTGCAATTGGACGCGTCGCTCAAGGCGCTGGCCCGCGCGATGCGCAAGGTGAAGAAGTAGCGGGGCGGACGAGCTGGCCTGTAAGCCGGAAATTGTCTTTCGCCATATTCCCAGTTCAACGCAATTTGGTGCTAGTGGTGGCAAGTTGTGGACGCCAGATTGACTACGCAGTTCAGAGCATGTTTTTCGGCCCGCCTCAAGCTGCCACCAGTGGACGCAGAGTGGTGCTGTGCGTAGCGCCTGCGTAGTGGGAACACCGCCAACCGGCAGCCTGACGATTGGAGGATCCAGTAGCTGCCGGGAATTGAAGCCGCGAATAACGTTGATTACCAGCACCTTTGATTAATGCGTCAACACGGCGCGACATGTGGAAACATGAGCTGGCGTGGGCCATCTGTTGGCCTACGTCAACACGTCAACGGACACCTGGCCACAGGAGCCGGGTGCTAACCGCCGTGAGCACCCCGGTTTTCACCCGGGCGAGCCTCTGTCCAACAAGTCAGAACAACGTCGTAGCGGCTGGTTCCCCGCTAAGTATCTTGAGAGCAGATTCCGTCGGTAGCTCGTTCATATCGATGCCAAGCTGCGCAGCCTCCACACGAGCGGTGCTGAGGATCGACTCGCGGTCGACCGAGCAATGATCAATACCTGTGGATGAGGCCCGGGGAGGCGGCCTGAAAGTGGGCGCACCTTCCCGAGGATGATCATCACGGAATCAGGTATTCGATCAAGACCGGCGTTGGCGCGCTGGTTGGGAAGGTACGCCCATGCTCACCGTAGTTCACGATGCCGAGGAGGCCAACGGCGGCGAGGCCGGCCGGTCGTTGTTGGACGAGATCGTCCGCGACGGAGCCCGGCAGATGTTGGCCGCTGCACTGCAGGCCGAGGTCGCCGCGTACGTCGCCGCATTCGCTGATCAGCTCGACGAGAACGGTCACCGACTGGTGGTCCGCAACGGCTATCACCAGCCGCGTGAGGTGTTGACCGCGGCCGGTGCCGTGCAGGTGAAGGCGCCGCGGGTCAACGATCGCCGTGTCGACCCCGATTCTGGTGAGCGGCAGCGGTTTTCCTCGGCGATCCTGCCGGCCTGGGCACGCAAGTCTCCGCAGATGAGTGAGGTGCTGCCGCTGCTGTATCTGCACGGCCTATCGACCAGCGACTTCGGGCCCGCACTCGAGCAGTTCCTCGGCTCGGGTGCCGGGTTGTCGGCCACCACGATCACCCGTCTGACCGCGCAGTGGCAAGACGAAGCCCGTACGTTCGCTGCCCGGGACCTGTCCGGCAGCGACTACGTCTACCTGTGGGTCGACGGCATTCACCTCAAGGTCCGCCTGGACCAGGAGAAGCTGTGCCTGCTGGTGATGCTCGGCGTGCGCGCTGACGGCCGCAAAGAGCTCGTGGCGATCACCGACGGCTATCGGGAGTCATGCGAGTCGTGGGCGGATCTGCTGCGCGACTGCAAACGCCGCGGCATGACCGCCCCAGTGCTGGCCGTCGGCGATGGCGCGCTCGGGTTCTGGAAGGCGGTGCGGGAGGTATTCCCGTCGACCAAGGAGCAGCGCTGCTGGTTCCACAAGCAGGCCAACGTCCTGGCCGGGCTGCCGAAGTCAGCGCATCCGGCCGCGCTGGCGGCCATCAAGGACATCTACAACGCCGAAGACATCGACAAAGCTCAGGTCGCGGTCAAGGCCTTCGCGGTTGCCTTCGGCGCGAAGTACCCGAAAGTGGTCGCCAAGATCGTCGACGACCTCGATGTCCTGCTGGAGTTCTACCACTACCCCGCCGAGCACTGGATCCATCTGCGTACCACGAATCCGATCGAAAGTACCTTCGCCACAGTGCGTTTGAGAACGAAGGTCACCAAGGGTCCGGGATCGCGGGCCGCTGGATTGGCCATGGCCTACAAGCTGATCGACGCCGCGCAGGCCCGCTGGCGGGCCGTCAACGCCCCACATCTGGTCGCCCTCGTCCGCGCCGGAGCGGTCTTCCACAAAGGCAAACTGCTCGAACGACCCACCGACATCACCCCACCGACACCACCGTCAGACGGCGATCAGCACACCGAAACGGAGGTCGCCTGAAACACCCCGATCCACAGGTATTGACAATTGCTCCGGTCGACCGGCAGGAGGTTGAGGTCGATACGCGCCAGCAGCTTCTTCGTTAGTGGACGCTTCGAGTCCCAGAAGACGAGAGACTCGATCAGCTCTCGGCACGGTTCACTGTTAAGTAAAGCCCAAACGACAGCAGCTTCACGTCCGTCCAGGAAGAGGAATTGTCAATACCTGTGGATCGGCTTGTTTCAGGCGACCTCCGTTCCAGTTGATTCGGTCGGTGCCGAGTCCGCCGACGGGGTGATGTCGGTGGGTCGCTCGAGCAGTTTGCCTTTGTGGAAGATCGCGCCGGCCCGGACCAGAGCGACCAGGTGCGGTGCGTTGACGGCTCGCCAGCGGGCTTGCGCGGCGTCGATCAGCTTGTAAGCCATGGCCATTCCGGCGACGCGTGAACCCGGCCCCTTGGTCACCTTGGTCCTCAAACGTACCGTGGCAAACGTTGATTCGATCGGGTTGGTAGTGCGCAGATGGACCCAGTGCTCGGCCGGGTACTTATAGAACTCCAGCAGCACATCGGCGTCATCGACGATCTTGGCGACCGCCTTGGGGGTACTTGGCGCCGTAGTCCACCTCGAACGCCTTGATCGCCACCTGCGCGTGGTCGATATCCTCGGCGTTGTAGATCTCCCGCATCGCCGCGATCGCCCCCCGGATGAGCCGACTTTGGCAGGCAGGCAAGAACATTGGCCTGCTTGTGAAACCAGCACCGCTGCTCGCCGGTGGCCGGGAACACCTCACGCACGGCCTTCCAGAACCCCCAGGGCCCCATCGCCGACGGCCAGCACCGGTGCGGTCATCCCGCGACGTCGGCACGACCGCAACAGATCAGCCCACGACTCGGCCGACTCCCGGTACCCGTCGGTGAGCGCGACCAGCTCCTTGCGGCCGTCAGCGCGCACACCGATCATCACCAGCAAACAGAGCTTCTCCTGCTCCAGGCGCACCTTGAGATGGATGCCGTCGACCCACAGGTAGACGTAGTCGGTGCCCGACAGATCACGGGCCTCGAAGGCCTTGGCCTCGTCCTGCCACTGCGTGGTGAGTCGGGTGATCGTCGTGGCCGACAAGCCGGCACCCGAGCCCAGGAACTGCTCCAACGCCGGACCGAAATCACTGGTCGACAAGCCATGCAGATACAGCAACGGCAACACCTCGGTCATCTGCGGCGACTTGCGCACCCACGCCGGCAGGATCGCCGAGGAAAACCGTTGCCGCTCACCAGTGTCCGGGTCAACACGTTTGTCATTGACCCGCGGCGCGGTCACACTCACCGCGCCCGCCGCGGTGAGCACCTCGCGCTCGCGGTGATAGCCATTGCGCACCACCAGCCGGTGCCCGTTCTCATCAAGCTCACCGGCATGAGCCTCGATGTAGGCGGCGACCTCAGCCCGCAACGCTGCGGCCAGCATCTGGCGGGCACCGTCGCGGACAATCTCATCGAGCAACGACCGCGACGAGCCAGCATCCTCGTTGGATGAATCCGCATCGTGAACTACCGTGAGCATGGGCGTACCTTCCCGAACCAGCGCGCCAACGCCGGCTCTTGATCAGACCTTCGACATTCAGATCATCCTCGGGAAGGTGCGCCCTTTCCTACGCCGCCTCGCCGAGGCTCATCCACAGGTTCTGATCATTGCTCGTACAGGAAAGGCAAAAAGTAGCAAGTGGGTCTGCTGCACGATCAGGTGACAGTTTCGGTCACGCGGCCTGACTGGCCGGTGTGGTCATGATTGCTTCGAATTCGATCGGGGTCAACCGCCCGAGGCCGGACTGGCGGCGGCGCCGGTGGTAGGTGCGCTCGATCCAGGTGACGATCGCGATGCGGAGTTGTTCTCGGGTGTCCCAGCGGCGGCGGTCGAGCACGTTCTTCTGCAGCAGGCTAAAGAAGCTCTCCATGGCGGCGTTGTCGCCGGCGGCTCCGACACGGCCCATAGAGCCGACCATCTCGTGTTGATTCAAGGCGTGTACGAATTTCCTTGACCGGAACTGAGATCCGCGATCCGAGTGCAGAATGCACCCCGCGACATCTCCGCGTCGGGCTACCGCGCTGTGTAGTGCCCGGATGGCCAGTTGTGACTTCATTCGGGAGTCGATGCTGTAGCCGACGATCCGGTTGGAGAACACGTCCTTAATCGCACAGAGGTAGAGCTTGCCCTCACCGGTGCGGTGCTCAGTGATGTCACTGAGCCACAACTGATTTGGCCCTTCAGCGGTGAAGTCACGCTCGACAAGATCGTCGTGCACCGGCGGCCCGACTTTGCCGTTCTTGCCGCGTTTCTTACCAAACACGCTCCACAGTCGATTCTGCGAGCAGATCCGCCATGCGGTGCGCTCGGCCATCGGCTCGCCGGGCATCGCGCGCCTCCTCCACGAGGTAGCGGTAGCCGAACTCCGGATCGTCTGCGTGCGCGTCGAACAGCGCATTGGCGCGGTAGGCCTCGATGAGTTCGGCCTCGGTGATGGGGGTCGGCCAGCCAGCGGTAATACGGTTGGCGGGAGAGCTTGAGTACCCGGCACGTCACCGCGACGGGGATCCCGTCGGCGGCGAGCTCTTTCACGAGCGGGTAGACCCTTTTCCCGGCAGATTGGCCTGCGATAAATACGCTGCGGCCCGACGCAGCACCTCGTTCTCTTGCTCTAGCAGTTTGATCCGCCGTCGGGCTTCGCGCAGCTCACCGGACTCGCTGGCGCTCTTGCCGGGCTTGGTGCCTTCGTCGATGTCGGCCTGACGGAGCCATTTCTGCAGCGTCATCGGGTGCACTCCGAAATCGGTGGCGATCTGCTCGATCGTTACACCGTCATCGCGGTTGCGAGCGACCCGGACGACGTCGTCGCGGAACTCGCGGGGGTAGGGCCTTGCCATGGGGACATCCTTCCAGCCCGCCCATGCTGGGCAAGCCAACTCAGATGTCACCTATTCGTGCAGCAGACCCCACCGCCCACGGTGCCGCATAACGTGCCCTCGCCCATCCATGAATTTTTTCTAACTGTTCACTACCAGAGTTCAGGAAGAACTCATGAGCAATGATCAGAACCTGTGGATGAGCCTCGGCGAGGCGGCGTAGGAAAGGGCGCACCTTCCCGAGGATGATCTGAATGTCGAAGGTCTGATCAAGAGCCGGCGTTGGCGCGCTGGTTCGGGAAGGTACGCCCATGCTCACGGTAGTTCACGATGCGGATTCATCCAACGAGGATGCTGGCTCGTCGCGGTCGTTGCTCGATGAGATTGTCCGCGACGGTGCCCGCCAGATGCTGGCCGCAGCGTTGCGGGCTGAGGTCGCCGCCTACATCGAGGCTCATGCCGGTGAGCTTGATGAGAACGGGCACCGGCTGGTGGTGCGCAATGGCTATCACCGCGAGCGCGAGGTGCTCACCGCGGCGGGCGCGGTGAGTGTGACCGCGCCGCGGGTCAATGACAAACGTGTTGACCCGGACACTGGTGAGCGGCAACGGTTTTCCTCGGCGATCCTGCCGGCGTGGGTGCGCAAGTCGCCGCAGATGACCGAGGTGTTGCCGTTGCTGTATCTGCATGGCTTGTCGACCAGTGATTTCGGTCCGGCGTTGGAGCAGTTCCTGGGCTCGGGTGCCGGCTTGTCGGCCACGACGATCACCCGACTCACCACGCAGTGGCAGGACGAGGCCAAGGCCTTCGAGGCCCGTGATCTGTCGGGCACCGACTACGTCTACCTGTGGGTCGACGGCATCCATCTCAAGGTGCGCCTGGAGCAGGAGAAGCTCTGTTTGCTGGTGATGATCGGTGTGCGCGCTGACGGCCGCAAGGAGCTGGTCGCGCTCACCGACGGGTACCGGGAGTCGGCCGAGTCGTGGGCTGATCTGTTGCGGTCGTGCCGACGTCGCGGGATGACCGCACCGGTGCTGGCCGTCGGCGATGGGGCCCTGGGGTTCTGGAAGGCCGTGCGTGAGGTGTTCCCGGCCACCGGCGAGCAGCGGTGCTGGTTTCACAAGCAGGCCAATGTTCTTGCCTGCCTGCCAAAGTCGGCTCATCCGGGGGCGATCGCGGCGATGCGGGAGATCTACAACGCCGAGGATATCGACCACGCGCAGGTGGCGATCAAGGCGTTCGAGGTGGACTACGGCGCCAAGTACCCCAAGGCGGTCGCCAAGATCGTCGATGACGCCGATGTGCTGCTGGAGTTCTATAAGTACCCGGCCGAGCACTGGGTCCATCTGCGCACTACCAACCCGATCGAATCAACGTTTGCCACGGTACGTTTGAGGACCAAGGTGACCAAGGGGCCGGGTTCACGCGTCGCCGGAATGGCCATGGCTTACAAGCTGATCGACGCCGCGCAAGCCCGCTGGCGAGCCGTCAACGCACCGCACCTGGTCGCTCTGGTCCGGGCCGGCGCGATCTTCCACAAAGGCAAACTGCTCGAGCGACCCACCGACATCACCCCGTCGGCGGACTCGGCACCGACCGAATCAACTGGAACGGAGGTCGCCTGAAACAAGCCGATCCACAGGTATTGACAATTCCTCCGAGCAATGATCAATACCTGTGGATGAGGCCCGAGGAGGCGGCCTGAAAGTGGGCGCACCTTCCCGAGGATGATCATCACGGAATCAGGTATTCGATCAAGACCGGCGTTGGCGCGCTGGTTGGGAAGGTACGCCCATGCTCACCGTAGTTCACGATGCCGAGGAGGCCAACGGCGGCGAGGCCGGCCGGTCGTTGTTGGACGAGATCGTCCGCGACGGAGCCCGGCAGATGTTGGCCGCTGCCCTGCAGGCCGAGGTCGCCGCGTACGTGGCCGCATTCGCTGATCAGCTCGACGAGAACGGTCACCGACTGGTGGTCCGCAACGGCTATCACCAGCCGCGTGAGGTGCTGACCGCGGCCGGTGCCGTGCAGGTGAAGGCGCCGCGGGTCAACGATCGCCGTGTCGACCCCGATTCTGGTGAGCGGCAGCGGTTTTCCTCGGCGATCCTGCCGGCCTGGGCACGCAAGTCCCCGCAGATGAGTGAGGTGCTGCCGCTGCTGTATCTGCACGGCCTATCGACCAGCGACTTCGGGCCCGCACTCGAGCAGTTCCTCGGCTCGGGTGCCGGGTTGTCGGCCACCACGATCACCCGTCTGACCGCGCAGTGGCAAGACGAAGCCCGTACGTTCGCTGCCCGGGACCTGTCCGGCAGCGACTACGTCTACCTGTGGGTCGACGGCATTCACCTCAAGGTCCGCCTGGACCAGGAGAAGCTGTGCCTGCTGGTGATGCTCGGCGTGCGCGCTGACGGCCGCAAAGAGCTCGTGGCGATCACCGACGGCTATCGGGAGTCATGCGAGTCGTGGGCGGATCTGCTGCGCGACTGCAAACGACGCGGCATGACCGCCCCAGTGCTGGCCGTCGGCGATGGCGCGCTCGGGTTCTGGAAGGCGGTGCGGGAGGTATTCCCGAAGACCCGAGAGCAGCGCTGCTGGTTCCACAAGCAGGCCAACGTCCTTTCCGCACTGCCGAAGTCAGCGCATCCGGCCGCGCTGGCGGCCATCAAGGACATCTACAACGCCGAAGACATCGACAAAGCTCAGGTCGCGGTCAAGGCCTTCGCGGTTGCCTTCGGCGCGAAGTACCCGAAAGTGGTCGCCAAGATCGTCGACGACCTCGATGTCCTGCTGGAGTTCTACCACTACCCCGCCGAGCACTGGATCCATCTGCGTACCACGAATCCGATCGAATCCACCTTCGCCACAGTGCGTTTGAGAACGAAGGTCACCAAGGGTCCGGGATCGCGGGCCGCTGGATTGGCCATGGCCTACAAGCTGATCGACGCCGCCCAAGCCCGTTGGCGGGCCGTCAACGCCCCACATCTGGTCGCCCTCGTCCGCGCCGGAGCGGTCTTCCACAAAGGCAAACTGCTCGAACGGCCCACCGACATCACCCCACCGACACCACCGTCAGACGGCGATCAACACACCGAAACGGAGGTCGCCTGAAACACCCCGATCCACAGGTATTGACAATTGCTCAGAACTCATCACTATTCATCGTCCATCTTTCATATTTTGCAGCACAAATAGAGATGCGCTTAGTTAATTGCCGAACCTGCTAAGCGCAGCTAAGCGGCGCTAAACATGGCGTCGAAATGCGCCACAATCTCATCGCGCTTCCATACGCGACGACGGCCCAACTTGGCCGATTTGGGGAGTTGACCTAGCCGTTCCCAGTAGCGCACAGTGTCGATGCTCCGACCGCAGACCCCAGCGATACCGGCAGCATCAATAAATGGCTGATCTGACACTTTCTAACCCTGGCTTCCTCGGCACCATGAATAACCCGTGCCGTATAGGCGTTGCGCGGTTGCGCACTGGACACCGGGGTTACGTGAAGTTGCTGGGTTAGCTGTCGTTTCTAGCTGCTGTGGGCGTCCACTGGTGAGAAGTGTACCGAACATGTGTGCGACGGCGGCACACCGCGCTCATGTCGGCGCGTCGCCCTACTTGAGCACTGAGTCAATCGCGTCCCGCGTCCGGTCGTCTGAGTCCGGCCACAAGTGCGAATAGGTGTCCAGCGTCTCCGCCGCCGACGCATGGCCTAAGCGGGCCTGAACCGTCTTGACAGACTCCCCGTACCGGATAAGCAAGCTTGCGTAGTAGTGCCTCAAGGTATGCAGCCCGCTACGTGGCGGGAGCTTCGCAGCTCGCGCCCCCACGTTCCAGTGGTAGCTAAACGACGAACGATGTCCGCGGCCATGAAAAAGTACCCACTGGTGGCCAGGTAGAGGTATCCAGTTTTGGCCAGGTAAAAGTATCCACCCTGTGTTCGTCGTGTCGATCAGGAACTGCGGGCCCCGATGGTGACGGTGAAGGCGCCAACCAATCGCCGTCACCACCGGGGAGTTCCATTGAAGTCTGCGAGGGACCGTATGGACATCATTTCTACCTATCAACAGCTCGGGTCGTACCGAGCCGCCGCCGATGCGTGCGGCACCACTCACCGGACCGTCAAGAAGGTCATGGACAGGTTCGAAGCCGACCAGGCGGGCGTGCCGCCGCAACCACGGGCCGAACGAACCCACAACTACGATGCGGTGGCCGACCTGGTCGCCGAGCGTGTCGAGAAATCGCAGGGCCGCATCTCGGCCAAGCGACTGCTGCCGATCGCGGTGGCCGCCGGCTATGTCGGTTCTGATCGGAACTTTCGGCGCCTGGTCGCTGATGCGAAAGCGTTGTGGCGCAGTGAGAATCACCGTGGCCGCCGCCCGGCGGTGTGGTCACCGGGACAGTATCTGGTGATCGACTGGGCCCAGGCCGCGCCGGGGTTGTTCCTGTTCTGTGCGGTGCTGGCGTTCTCCCGATGGCGGTTCGTGCGGTTCGCCGCCGATCAGCGGGCGTCGACGACGTTGGCGTTGATCGGCGAGGCCCTGGCCGCGATCGGCGGGGTCCCGGCGCGGGTGCTGGCCGACCGGATGGCTTGCCTCAAAGGTGGTGTGGTCGCCAATGTTGTTGTCCCCACGCCTGATTACGTCCGTTTGGCGTCTCATTATGGGTTCGCCCCGGACTTCTGCCACGCAGCTGATCCCGAATCGAAGGGCATTGTGGAGAACCTGTGCGGGTATGCCCAACGCGACCTCGCGGTGCCATTGTTGACCCAGGCCGCTGTTGATGGCGTGGCGGTCGATCTGCGGTCCGCCAATGCTGCTGCGGCGGCGTGGTGCGCCGAAGTCAACGCCGCGATGCACTCGGAGATCTGCGCGATCCCCGATGAGCGGCTGATAGCCGAACGTGAACTGCTGCAACGCTTGCCGTCGTTGCGGCTGCAGATCGGGGCGCCGTCGGTGCTCCGCAAGGTCGACCGGCTCTCGTGTATCCGTTACGGTTCGGCCCGCTACTCGGTACCCGTCCGGCTGATCGGGTCCACCGTGGCGGTGGTGGTCGATCACGGCGCGGTCTGCCTGGTCGAACCCAGTACGGGAATGATCGTGGCTGAACACGAACTGGTTGCCCCTGGCGGCGCATCGATTCTCGATGACCACTACGACGGGCCACGGCCCGAACCCAGCCGTGGCCCGCGACCGAAAACCACTGTGGAGAAACAGTTCTGCGAACTCGGCGCCGAGGCCGAGGCATTCCTGGTCGGCGCGGCAGCGATCGGCAACACCCGCCTGGGCGCGGAGTTGGAAATCCTGCTCGCCCTAGGTGCCGCTCACGGTGAACAGGCGTTGGTGGCCGCACTGCGCCGGGCGGTGGCGTTTCGGCGATTTCGGGCTGCTGACGTGCGCTCGATCCTGGCTGCCGGCACCGGAACACCGCAACCCCGACCGGCCGGCGATGCGTTGATCCTGGACCTACCCGTGGCCCCGACCCGCTCCCTGGACGCCTACAAAATCACCCCCGCCCTCGACGGCGAGGCCACCCCATGACCAAGACATCATCGGTGATATCCGCCAAACCTGTTGCACCACCTTCGATCCCACCGCTGGCCGCTGATCTGGATGCCGGGCTGCGGCGGTTGAAGCTGGCCGCGATACGACGCAGCGCACCGGAGGTTCTGCTCACCGCCAAGACGCAACGCTGGACCCCTGAGGAAGTGCTGCGCACCCTCATCGATACCGAACTGGCCTCCCGCGATGCCTCCAACATCGTCAACCGACTCAAGGCCGCAGCCTTCCCGGTACCCAAGACACTGGAGTCCTTCGACGTCACCGCCTCGTCGATCCAGTCGAAAGTTCTCGACTACCTTGCCAGCCTGGAATGGATACGGGCGCACCAGAATCTGGCGATCATCGGCCCCGCCGGCACCGGCAAAAGCCATACCCTGATCGGGCTGGGGACCGCCGCGATTCACGCCGGGCACAAGGTCCGCTACTTCACCGCCGCTGACCTCGTCGAAACCCTCTACCGCGGCCTGGCCGACAACACCGTCGGCAAGATCATCGAATCCCTACTGCGGGTCGACCTCATCATTTTGGATGAGCTGGGCTTCGCCCCGCTGGATGACACCGGCACCCAACTGTTGTTTCGCTTGGTTGCCGGCGCCTACGAACGCCGCTCCCTGGCCATCGGCTCGCACTGGCCCTTCGAACAATGGGGTCGATTCCTGCCCGAGCAGACCACCGCTGTCAGCATCCTGGACCGCCTCCTGCACCACGCCACCGTCGTCATCACCGACGGCGACTCCTACCGCATGAAAGACGCCCAACACCGAAAGGAGAACCCACCACCGACCTAACAATCACCAAACACGGGGCGGATACTTTATTCCGGCCACCAGTGGATACTTCAACCTGGCCATTGACAAACGAGGGATAGGCTTTCCGCGCCACGTGAACACCAGCCCATCGGGACCGGGCGGAAACTGTTCCAAGTGCTCTTTTAGTGCCGCCACCACCACATCGGGCAGCGGAATAGTCCGGTAGCTCGCCCGCGTTTTCAGCGGCCCCAACGTCAGGGGGTTCGCTCGGACGAGTTGCTGGTCAACTTTCACGGTGCCACTACGGTCGCCGGGCTTCTCGGGCAGGTAAAGCCGATCTACGACCAGGCCGAAGCACTCCCCTTTCCGCATCCCGGTTCCAGCCGCGAACGTCGCCAACACTTGCAGCTCTACGGGCAACTTGCTCCGCACAATCTCGAATTGTTCAGTCGTCGGCGGCACAACCCGCTTGGGTTCCGCTTTCGGGAGCTTGGTGCCATCGCACGGATTAGACGCGATGCACTTGTCGCGCACCGCATCCTTGAAGATGCCGAACACGACGCCGTGGAGAACCCCCACGGTCGCAGGTGCCAGCTCAACCCCGGCAATCCATGCCTGTATCTCACTCGGGAGGATCGCAGATATCGGGCGGTCACCGAACACCGGATAGGTGTGGAGCCGTAAGCGGCTCTCGACGTGGTCCGCTGAGCTGTCCCGGTGAACCTGTCGCTTGCGCCACGCCTCCGCGTAGTCACGGAACGTGACCTGTCCCGCCGCCGGGGTCGATGTAACTGCCGGTGTGCAAGTCGGAGTCAACTTGCCTTTTATGCGCATCTGCTTCGGCGCGCTTCGCGTATGACTTGGTGAGTTCCCTGCCCGTCTCATCGACCCACCGGCAACGCCACCTTCGGCCCTTGTCATGGAGCTTGGTACACACCATCGTGCCGGGCGTTTTGAAGTGGGTGCGGTCGGTGCACCACAACGCGCCGTCTGCGTTGTCGGCGGGGTAAAACACCTGCTCACCCTTACGGGGTACTCGGTGCCATTGATCTTCAACGCGTGCCCCTGGGGAACGACGCTTCACGCCCGGTGTGCTCACGAGACGGGATCGTAATCTGCCGTGCGTAGCCTCTGCGTAGCGGCTGGGCCCAGCGGCCTTATGATAGCGTCCCGGGGAGTGGTGGACTTCGGATCTGGCGTGGTTCACGCGTTGTGATCAACGAGTCATGGTGAACGCTAGGCGATTTGGTGTTGTTTGGCAAGTGCTGCCGCGGCGTGTTTGGCGGCGATCACGGCGCGTAGTTCGTCCATGGAGACATCGGAGAGGTAGCGGCGGGTGACCTGCCACTCGTCGTGGGATTCGATGACCACCGCGGTGGCCAGGCGAAGGAACGCCGCCGGATTGGGGAAGATCTCCACGACATCGGCCCGACGCTTGATCTCTTTATTCAGACGCTCTATCGGATTATTCGACCAGATCTTCTGCCAATGCGCCTTCGGGAACGCAGTGAACGCCAACACGTCGGTCTTGGCCTCGCCCATCATCGCGGCCACCTTCGGGAACGACGCGGCCAGGGTGTCGGCGACCCGGTCCCACTGCGCGGCGACCTCGTCGGGTTCGGTGTGAGCGAAGATGGTCTTGACCGCCGCGGTAACCGCCGGGGCGTGTTTGGCCGATACCGCGGTATGCAGGTTCCGCATGAAATGCACCCGGCACCGCTGCCACGATGAGTTCGTGAACTGCTGTGCCACAGCGACTTTCAACCCAGCGTGCGCATCGGAGATGACCAGGTGCACCCCCCGATAGGCCGCGCGCCTTAAGCGAGGCGAGGAACTCGCGCCAGAACTCGAACGACTCGCTGTCACCGACCGCGGTGCCCAGCACCTCACGGGTGCCGTCGATCGACACGCCGGTCGCGACCACCAGGGCCTGGGAGACCACGTGCGCCCCCCACGCGGACCTTGCAGAAGGTGGCATCGCAGAACACGTAGGGGAAGCTGGTGTGGGTCAGCGAGCGTTCCCGAAACGCTGTGATCTCGCGGTCCAGGCCGGCGCAGATCCGCGACACCTCCGACTTGGACACCCCGGTCTGCACGCCCATCGCCGTCACCAGGTCATCGACGCTGCGGGTGGACACCCCGTGCACGTAGGCCTCCATGATGACCGCGTGCAGCGCCTTGTCGATACGCCGGCGGGGTTCCAGCAGCGACGGGAAGAACGATCCCGCCCGTAGCTTGGGGATCTGCACCTCGATGTCCCCGGCGGTCGTGGAGACGGTCTTGGGGCGGTGCCCGTTGCGGTGCACCGTGCGGCCGTCGCTGCGTTCGTAACGGCCCGCGCCGATCGCCGCGGTGGCCTCGGCCTCGATGAGCTGCTGCAACCCGGAACGGATCAACTCGGCGAACACCGCACCCGAGTCAGCGGACTTCAGTGCATCGAGCTGAGCGAGCAGGGCAGAATGGTCAAGGGTCATCGCGCGGTTTCCTTCGGTGAGTCACTTTGGTACGTAACTCACTGACCACTACGCGATGGCCCACCCCAACACCGGCACCGACACGGCCTGAACATCTCCGCCCACCTCAGCCCCGTCCCCGAATTCCCACCACCCCAGGGGACTTAGCCGGCCTTATATTGCCTGTTAAACGGTGGCGGGCGGACGAGCTGGCCTGTAAGCCGGATTCTGTTCCCCGCCACCATCACTGGTGCCGGGGCGGCGACCATCCATCTGGGCACACCGTCGCCGGGTGCCTCGAGCGGCCTACCCGCAGGCTCGGGCGAGCAGCCCTCGGGCACCTGCGCGGGCCGCAACCAGGTTGCGGCCTTCTTGGCCTTGCTTCGGGTGGGGTTTACCTAGCCACTCCGGTCACCCGGAATGCTGGTGCGCTCTTACCGCACCGTTTCACCCTTACCGTCTTCGCACCAGGCTCAGACGGCGGTCTGTTTTCTGTGGCACTGTCCCGCGAGTCACCTCGGATTGCCGTTAGCAATCACCCTGCTCTGTGAAGTCCGGACTTTCCTCGAAACCTTCCGGTCCCGCGGCCGCCCGGCCAACTCGTCCGCGTCGACCACCATATCAGCTGGTCAGAGCGCCGCGACCAACGAGTCCAGGACGACGACCGCGCCGTACGCCAAGAGCACCTGTTCCAGCCAGCGCGGCCCGTCGCGATGCGTGCGGGCGAGCGCCAGGCCGATGCCCAGCACCAGGATCAGCGGCACCGTGATCGCCCACTCCGACCACACCTGCCGCGGTCCGTACACCAGCAGCGCGGCAGCCGGACCCAGCGACCAGTCGCCGGAGGTGGCCAGTGAGTTTCCCACGGCATCGGTCAGCAGCTGAATGGCCTGGTGACCACCCAACAGCAGGCACAGGCACGCGGTCACCAGGAGCATCGACTCGGCAATCAGCCGGACGTCGAGCCGGTGCTTGACCACCTGGTGACCTCCGATCAGTGCGTGCGGCGCAGGACAATCAGATTGTCCCGCAAAACGGCGGCTTCGCCAGTGGGGCCGATCGCCTCGCGTTCCAGAGTACCGACGTGCTGCCGCTGCCAGCCTTCGTCGGGCAGGTCCAGCTCTGCGACGACCTCGTCCGCGGACTGAAAGTGGTGGTCATGGACGTGTTTGGCGGCCCAGGGCGGCGCCTCGCCATGGTCGACGATCAGCAGCGTGCCGCCGGGAGCGACGGCCGCTGACGCCTGTTGCAGTATTTGCCGGCGCTCGAGATGGACCGTGGAATGCAGGAACTGCGCCGACACCAGATCGAAGCTGCCCGCCGGGAAACTGTGGGACAGGTCGTGATGCTGGAAGTCGATGCGCTCGGCCACTCCCCTGGCCTCGGCCGCGCTGCGGGCCCGGTCGAGGGCATTGGTGGCGATGTCGACCGCGACGACCTGCCAGCCCTCGGTGGCGAGCCAGATCGCGTCGGCGCCCTCGCCGCACCCCAGATCCAGCGCCCGGCCCGGGCTCAACTCGCCGGCAATCCTCGCGAGATGGGCGTTGACCCGGCCGCTCCACATCTGTGGCTTCTCGGCGTACCGGCTTTCCCAGTGCTCTTGGGGCGTTTCCGTCGTGGACATCAATCCTCCTGCTGATCGAAATGGGGCCAGGGCATGACGGGTAGGCCGAACTCGTCGTGCAGCAGACTCTGCACGATCGCGGCGGCCGCGGCGGAACCGGTGGCGATCGCCGCCGCCACCTGAGGCATCTGAGCGCAGACGTCGCCCGCGGCGAAGACGCCGGGCACCGACGTGCGCTGCATCGGGTCGACCTTCACGGCGTCGACGACGACCGGGCCGGGCGGGGCGATCCGCACACCGAGCTGCGTCGCCAGGTCGGTCCGCTGCCGCAACGCGCTGGCCACCAGCACGCCCTCGCGCTTGAGTTCGTCGCCGTCGGCGAACACCACGGCAGCCAATTCGCCATTGCGCGAGGCGAATTCGACGACCTTGCGTTCGTCGACCCGCACACCGGCGTCGGCCAGGGCGCGGTTCTGGGCGTCGTCCAGGCCGGAGGAACCGTTCGTGAGGGCGACGACGTCGTCGGTCCAGCCGCGCAGCATCAGCGCCATGTGCACGGCCCGGTCGCCGTCGGCGAGGACGGCCAGCGCCTGGTCGCGCGCTTCCCAGCCGTGGCAGAACGGGCAGTGGAACACCGCCCGGCCCCAGTGCTCGTGCAACCCCGGGATGTCGGGAGCGTCGTACTGCATGCCGCCGGCCAGCAGTACCCGCTGGGCGTGGTGCACCGAGCCGTCGGCGAGTTCGAGCCGGAACGCGGGGCCCTCTTGCGCCGTCGCACCGGTGACTTCCCCCTCGACGACCTGCACCGACGGGTACTTGGTCAGCTCACGGCGGCCGTCGGCGTACAGCTCGGCAGGCGGCCGTCCGTCCTGTCCCAGCAGACCCCCGATGCCGTGGGCCGCGCGGTTGCTCTGCTCGCCGGCGTCGATGACCAGCGTCCGCCGGCGCGCGCGGCCGAGCACCAGTGCGGCGCTCAGCCCCGCCGCGCCGCCACCGACGATGGCGCATTCCCATTCGTTGTTCATGACATCGACCTTGCCGGGCGCCGGCGAAAATGCCAAGCTGATTTGCCATGCAGGCAAACCCTGAGGACGACGACATCGAAGCGCGGGTCCGGCGGCGACTGCGGGAACTGCGCACGCAACGCGGCATGACGCTGGAAGATGTTGCGCGCGCGGCCGATATCGACATCTCGACGTTGAGCCGTCTGGAATCGGGCAAGCGGCGGTTCGCGCTCGACCATCTGCCCAGGCTCGCCGCGGCACTGTCGATCAGCACCGACGAACTCATGCGCGCACCCGAGGCCGAGGACCCGCGGGTCCGTGGGGCGTCACACAGCCGGGACGGCATCACCTACTGGCCGCTCACCCGCGGCGGGCCGGCCGGCGGGCTGCACACCTTCAAGATCCGCGTGAGCACCCGGCGCCGGACGCCACCTGCCGAGCTGCCGGTGCACGACGGCCAGGAGTGGCTCTACGTGTTGTCGGGCAATCTGCGACTGTTGCTGGGCGACCGCGACTTCACCATCAAACCCGGTGAGGCCGTGGAGTTCTCGACGTGGACCCCGCACTGGTTCGGCACCGTGGACGGCCCCGTCGAGGCGATCGCCATCTTCGGGCCGCATGGCGAGAAGCTGCACATCCGCAACTGAGCACGGTCGTTGGCTCTGCGTCAGCGGCGTCAGGCACTCGGCTTTTCCCGCCACAACCGCAGGATCAACCAGGCACCACAATCGACCCTGCGGCCAGGGCGGCATCTACTCGACAGTTGTCGCCCCCAGCGCAGAACCAATGCGGACATGCCGCGACGGTCCGGCTAGTTCGCCGGATACGCCGGCGGCGGGTTCACCTCGCGCAGGATCCAGGGGAACCAGTTGAAGAAATGCTCGACTTCGTCGCTGCCGTCGTAGTCGGGGCTCGGGTCGAAGCCGTTGTTGCCGCCGCCTTCCTTCTCGTCGCGGTGCGGCGGCTCGGGCAGCTGGCCATAGACGGCGACGACGACGGTGCGGTCCAGACTGTTCTCGGACCACACCCCCATCTGGTTGTTGGCGCAGTTGGACATGATCTGTTTGATGACGGGGTCGTAGTACCACCGGTTGATCAGCTCGACGCCGCTGATCGCGAGCGCCGGGTTGGTGGCCACCGTCTGCGCCACCGGGCCACCGCGGTAGCCCGCCTGCTCGGCCCGAATCTGCGGCGTCGATCCGTCAGAACCGATGTCCCCGTCCAGGTCCCGGTTGGCCATCATGTCCCGGGCCTGCCGCGCGGCGGCCTGCTGCAGTTGCGGGTTGACGGCGATGTCGTTGGTACAACCGGCCTGGTGCTGCACGGTGTAGACGTTCGACACGACGGAATCGTTGAGCCGCTTGTTGTTCGGAATGAGGGTGTTGCCGTTGTCGGCGTGCGCCAGCGGCGCGCACAGCGCCGCGGTGACGGGCACGACGGTCAACGCGGACATCACCAGCGGCCGACACCTCATCGTGAATTCCTTTGCATCAGGGGTGAACACCGGGCGGTGACTGGTAGTGCGCCGCGGAGTTGCGCAGCTGCCAGATCTGCGCGGGGCACAGTTCGTTGACGGCCTGTGAGACGAGGTAGGACGCCTGATAGTCGTCGTCGGTGCCGAAATCGCCTCGTACGTCGCCCATCACCTCGGCGAACGGTCGGCCGGCCGCCACCTTGTCGCAGATGCCGTAGCCATAGCCCAGTGCCGCATCGGCATTGGGAAAGTTGTAGCCCGGTCGCACGGTCACACCGATCAGATACGCCGTCGCATCGGCATGAGCCGACGGCGCGGATACCGCCGGGACGGCCAGCGTCGCCGCCGCGAGCAGCCCACAGGTCCAGCGTCGAATCATGGCGCTCACATCGGATCGAATTGCGATATGAGCCAACGGTTATCGACCTTGTCGAGCGTCACACGCACGCTCGACGCGGTACTCGTCGGGGCGCTGTCGCCGATGATCATCGTCTGATCCACGAACAGCATCACGACCGCATGGTTCGGCGTCGCCTTCGTCCAGGCGGCTGCGGGTACGGTGGCGACGGCCGAGATCTTCTTCTGCTTGGACCCGGGGATCACCACGTCGCGGGTGAGCGAGGTGTAGGAGTTCAGGAAGTTGCCGGTCATGTACTTCTTGGCGGCCTCCAGATCCTTGTCGACCGTCTCGGGCTTGTAGGACAGCAGCGCGACCGTGCCGTCGGTGGCGGCCTTCGTGGATTCCTTTTTGGCCGTGTCGGATCGGCTCAGCGACACGTCTTTCCACTGCAGGTAGCCGGCCGCGCCACCGAGCGCGAGGACGACGGCGGGCAGC
The DNA here is from genome assembly GCF_018326285.1 of Mycolicibacterium sp. TY81. Taxonomy (NCBI): domain Bacteria; kingdom Bacillati; phylum Actinomycetota; class Actinomycetes; order Mycobacteriales; family Mycobacteriaceae; genus Mycobacterium; species Mycolicibacterium sp. TY81. The sequence goes on along the minus strand of NZ_AP023362.1, from coordinate 1,138,017 downwards.
AGTCCGTAGACCGCCACGTTCGCCCACGCGACGCGGCGCCGCCCGGCGGCAGGCGCCGCGTCGGTGGTCTCTGCGGCATCGGACTCGGCCGCACCTTCACCCTCATCGGCGGCGAGCTCATCCACCGATGCCGTTGCCTCGAAAGATTTTTCGGCTGCGGCCTCGCCGCCGCTGGTCTTGATCAGTTTCACGGCACAAACTCCACGTTCGACACCTTCATCACATCACCGACTTTCTGCACCGCGAGGCGCATCCGCCACTCGCGTGGTTGTTGTTCCGGCGCACCGACATTGGAGGTCTTGACGGCCACCGCGACCAGCACCTGAGCCGAGTCGCCAGACTCCGATTCCAGCCCGGCCTCGGTGATCGACCCGGTGGACGTCGACTTCGCCTCCTTGACGACATTGATGAAAGGTGCTGAGCGCTTGGCGAAGTCGTCGTAGAACTCGCCGGTCGCGCTGTCGAGGATGCGCTGGACGTCGGCGTCGGCGCGCTGCCAGTCGATGGTCGTCAGGTTCAGGGCGCCCTGCCGGGCGGCCTGCACGATCTGGCTCTGCCGCTCGTCGACGTCGGTCGCGCGGTGCGTGCGGACCACCAGCCAGCCGACCAGCGTGCTCAGCGCGACCACCAGGACCAGCCCGAGCACCGCCGCGAGCCGGCGCACCCGCTTCGGCTTCGCGGGCTCGTCGACGCGCTCATCGGCACCGTCCGTGTCACCGGCGTCATCGGCATCCGTCTCGTCGATGTCATCGATCTCGGGGTCGAGGACGGCGACCCCACCGCCGTCGGTCAGCTCCCCGGCTGCGGCGTCATCATGCTCTGCCATGTCTTCTCCTTCGGAGCCGTGTGGGCCAGATCGGCTTGGGTATAGGTCTTTCCGTCCGGGCCGACATACGACCCACTGGCCGGGTCGTACTCGGCCACGGCGACCGGTGGCGGTGGCGGTGGCGGCGCGCCCGGAGGCGGGGCCGCGCCCGGCCGCAGTTGTGGCACGTCCTGCCCGGTCCAGGTGGCGTTGGGATCGCCCTTCCAGTTGTAGCCGTCGTTGAGGGGCACGTACGGCTCGTTGCTCTCGCATTGCTTGACGGTCGCGGCGCGCTTGCCGGGCACCGTCTCGCACGGCAGGTTCTTGGCACAGCGCACGTTGAACATGCCGTCCTGCGGGGTCCGGCAGTACAGCTCACCGGCCGGCAGCTCGGGGTAGTCCTCCAAGGCCGGGTTGCGCATCTGCTGCGCCGGCAGATACCCGGTGGTGCATGGCGGCGGCAGGTTGAGGTTCAGATTGAAGCTCAGATACGCGCCCTTGTAGGCCTGCTTGGTGTCGCGGTTGGCCAACGTGACGCCTTGCGCCGCTTCGGTTGTGCGCGGCAGCAGCACCAGAAGTTGTTCGAGGTTCGGCTGGTAGGTGATCGCCACCTTGTTGATGGACACCAGGTTCTGCAACAGGATCGGCAGTGTCGGACGCAGCCGGTTGAACAACTGCCCCATCTCGCCGAATGCCGGTCCGCCCTTGTCGAGCAGGGTGCCCACGGCCTTGTCCTGTGCCTGCAGCTCACCGGTCACCGTGGCGAGGTTCGCCGCCCACGCCTGGATGGCACCCGAGGTGTTGTTCTGCGAGTCGAGCACGGGTTTGACCTGATCGATCAGGCTCAGCAGCGGGTCGAGGTTGGCGCGCGCGTCGATGGCCAGCTGGCTGCCGCCCTTCACGATGTGGGAGAGCTCCGGCCCCAAACCGCCCACAGCCGTGGCGGATTCGTCGATGACCGTCTTCAGGTTGTCCTTGGGCACCGCTTGCAGCCCCTTGGTCAGCGAGTCGATGACGGTGTTGATGTCGGGCGGCACCGAGGTGTGCGCCAGCGGGATCACGTCGCCGTCCTTCAGTGGTCGCGAGCCGGTACCCCGGGGCGTCAACGACACGAACTGCTCACCGATCGCCATCTGGCTGTGCACGTCGGCCTGCACGTCGGACGGAATGTCGGTGCCCGAATTGAGCGACAGCTCGGCCTGCACCCCGGTGGGCGTGAGCCCGACAGACTGCACCCGGCCCACCACCGTGCCGCGGTAGGTGACGTTGCCGGTGGCGTAGAGGCCGCCGGTCTCGGGCAACTCCATCTTGACCACGTAGCGCCCGATGCCGAAAAGCTTGGCGGGCAACTGCATATAGATCAGGCTCATCATCGTCACCGCGACCAGGGCGACGAGGGCGAAGATCGCGAGCTGAATTCTCACGCGTTTGTCGAGATGCATTTACGGCCCCTGATCCCAGCGGTACGGAATGGTCAGCGGATTACCCGGGTTGTTCGGCCCGCCGGCGGTGCACGGACTGGGGAACTGGCCGATGGTGCGGCCCCACTGCAGTTCCAGCTCGGTCAGGTCGCACTCCCAGCGGGTACCGGTGAAGAACGCCTGATCGATGCGGCTGAGGGTGAGGTCGACGATCGCGGTGAGGTTCGCGTAGTCGCCGCGCTGCCACTTCTCGATGGTGTCGCTCGGGAACGGCACCGTGGGATGCGTGACGCCCGCTGGAACGCCGTCACGGCGAAATAGCCACCGCCCACGACAAGGGCCAGTGCGGCTGCCACCGCGAGCAGACGCGTGGACAGCTTGCTCATCACTGTCCTCCTGGCGTCGGTGTGGGTACTTCAACGGGGTCCGACACATGCAGTGGCGGGGTTTTCGGTGGTTCGGGCATGGCGGTCTGGCCGGGTGCGAGCGCCGGCGGTCCGGGCGGCGGCCCACCGGGCGGCGGCGCCGGTTGCGTTTCCCGAGCCGGGTAGCAGCCGGGCCCGGGCAGCGGGATTCCGGGCGGGCCACACGCGGTGTCGCCGGGCTTGCCGGTGATCGCGTCCGGGATGGTCATGCGTGGGTCGCCGGCCTGGCCGGTCCGCGGGAACGGCACCGGCAACGGCGGGGTGCCCGGCTGGCCGACCTGCGGATCCTGAAGCTGCGACGGCAGTTTCGTGTTCGGGTCCACCCCGAGGTCCGAGAACGCGGCATCGACGAACGGCTGCACGAACTGGCCCGGCAACAGGTTCACGATGTGCGCCTTGAAGAACGGGCCCGAACCGACCGCATCACCCAGTGCCATGGCGTACTGGCTGAGTCGCTTGACGGCCTCCTGCAGCCGTTCCTTGCGGTTGTCGAGCATCGTGACGACGCCGTTGAGCTTGTCCAGCGCCGGCCGCAGCTGCGTCTTGTTCTCCGCGATCAGTCCCTTCAACTGCTGGGAGACCGCCGACAGGCTGTTCCACAGCCGGCTCACCGCGGCGCTCTGCGAACGCAGTTGCACGAGAAGCGCATTGGTGTTCTTCACCAGGCTGACCACCTGATCGCTGCGCTTGGCCAGCACCGTCGTCGCCTTGGCGGCGTTGTCCAGGAGGCCGCGCAGTTGCGCGTCACGATCGTTCAGCGTCTTGGAGAACCGCGCGATGCCGTTCACCGCGTCCCGCAGATCCGGGGCGGTGTTCGCGAACGCCTCCGAGACCGTGGCCAGCGAGTCCGACAGCTGATGGGTGTCCAGGCCGCTGATCGCGTTGGTGACGTCACCGAGGGCGTCCGGCAGCTGGTATGCGGACACGGTCCGCTCGAGCGGGATGGTGCCCTTGAGGTCGCCGTCGCCCTTGGGGACGACTTCCAGCATCTTGCTGCCCAGCAGCCCCTTGGTCTTGATGGCGGCCTCGGTGCGCTCGCCGAGATGCACGTTGTCGTCGACGGTGAACTTGATCAGCACGCGCGGACCGTCGAGGTCGATGCTGGCGACCCGACCGGCCGGAAACCCCGAGATGTCTACGGGCGCACCGGTGTGCAGGCCGCTGGCGTCTTCGAAGTACCCGGAGTACGTGGTGGTGCCGCTGACGAACGGGATCTTCTGGAACAGCAGCGCGACGGTGGCGATCACCACCACGGCGCTGATCCCGATCGCGCCCAGGGCGAAATGACTTCGCTCGGCAAAAGGTTTCATCTCGGCGTGCACCGTCCCGTGCTCTGTCCGGCCACCTTCACGTAAACCGGTTGTCCCCCTTTGCCGTTGAGTTTGAGTACCGCGTCGCACAAGTAGAAGCTGAAGAAGTCGCCGTAAATCCCCTGGCGCGTCAGGGCTTTGTACTTGTCGGGCAGGGTGTTGATGAAGTTGTCGAAGTAGTCGTGGTCGGCCAGCACGATTCCGGCGGTCCGGTCAACTTCGTGGACGGTCTTGGCCAGTGGCGGCCGGGCCTCGGTCAGCAGGCCGGCGATCGAGTTGGCCGCCGCGTCGGTGTAGGCCACGGCCTGCGAGATGTCGGTCTTGCGTTGTGCCAGCCGGTCGACCAGCTCCGACAGTGACACCACGGCCTTGTCGAGCTTGTCGCTCTTGCCGCCGAAGGTGCCGAGCACGGTGTTCAGGTTGGTGACGACCTGTCCGATCAGCTGATCGCGATCGGCCGGTCTCGGCAGGTTGAGCACGCTGCGCAGGTGTCCGTCGATCTGGTTGAGCCTGGTCACCATCGCACGGCGCGTCATCGCGACCGTCCGCTCCCCACGCCGGCATCCATGGCCAGATACATCGCGAGGGCGGCCGCGCGGTTGGTGGTGCCGAATTTCTCGGCGATGCGCTTGAGATGGGATTTGACGGTGCCCTCGGAGATCTCCAGACAGCGCGCGATGTCGCGATTGGTGGCTCCGGTCGCCACGTAGGACATGACCTCCCGCTCACGCGGGGTCAGCTCGGCCGCGACGACGGGCGCGCTCGTCGGCTGGACATCCGGCTCGCACTCGCCTGCATCCGACACGACAGCGCCACCCGGTGCGGGCCGCGTCATGAGGTGATCCATTGTGGCGCAGAGTTTGTCGACCTCGACGCGCTGCTGCGAGACCTTCTCTGCCAGAACGGCCCGCTCGTACACCACGGCCAGGCATTCGGCGAATGCCTCGAGCAGATCGAACTGATCCATGACCGTGGTGCCGGGGGCTTCGGGGAAATCGGCGTGCAGCATCCCGATCACCGCGCCGCCGACGGTGATCGGTGCCGCGAGGTAGTCCAGCCGGGCCGACGCGGTCGGGCGGGACACGACGACGCCGTGTCGCCCGCGGATCAGGGCGGCCTCTGCCTCGGTTTCCTCGAACCGGACGGGCACGCCCACCGAGAACCCATGGAAGGACAGCGATGTCGCACCGCGGCCATGCAGATGCCGCGGCAGCCAATCGTGCTCGCGGACCGTGGAGACCATGACGCGGCTGAATCCGAAGTCCCGGCACAGCAGTGTCATGGCGGCCTTGATGGTCTCCCGCGACGAGGTGCCGCGCAACGAATCGACGGCGTGGCGAATGGCGGTCACGCGCCCGGCACCATGGGCCACCGCGCGACGGCTCAGCTCACGACGGAGCCGCTGGACGCCGGCCAACACGTCTTCGGTCGCGGTGCCGGCACTGCGCTGGCGTTCGAGGCGGCGGCGGAAGCGGTCGAGTTGCCGGTCCAGCTCGTGGTATGCGCCGGGATCGCGAAGATTGCGGCCTAGCGAGTGCAGGCGGTCCGCTCCCGTCGTCGTCGCAGCGTGCCCGGCGATGAGCGTGGCCATTCACTCCCCTGCCTCGAGGTCGAAAACGGGACTGGTGCCAACATGTTCCGCGGTGTGCGCGGCCAGACGGGTCGGACCCGCGGCAGCTCTGCCCAGCTGCGACCGATGCGCGTTCAACAACCGTTTGAAATGTTGCTACGCAGATTCTGCGTGGGCGACAGCTTTCGACCTATGTCCGCAACCGACGAAAAAACCAGCGTCGCCCGCTCTGCTCTGTCCTGACACGACAAATCTGTGAGTCAGCAAACCGCCGGAGCTACAGACCGGCTTAGAGATAAGCGGTCTGATTGACCAACCGGACCGCGGAACCGCCGTCGCCGAAGAACTCCGCGATGCTCAGCGACGCCAGATCCAGGTGCAGGCGGTACAGGATGCCGGGCCCCGCATCGAGCGCCTGCCGCAGGATCGTCTTGATCGGCGTGACATGCGAGACCACGAGTACCGTCGTCGCGCCGTGCTCGGCAATGATCCGGTTGCGGGCGCGGCGAATCCGGTGCGTCACCGTATCGAAGCTCTCCCCATCCGGCGGCGCGACGCTGGTGTCCCCCAGCCAGCTGCGGTGCAATTCCGGATCCCGTTCGGCCGCTTCGCGGAAGGTCAGGCCTTCCCAGGCACCGAAGTCGGTCTCGATCAGGTCGTCGTCGACGGTGACATCAAGGTCGAGCGCACTCGCCGCCGCCTTCGCGGTGTCCAGCGCCCGCTGCAACGGAGAGCTGATCACGGCCGAGATGCCCTCGATACCAGCGACATACGCCGCGGCCGCCGCGGCCTGCTCGCGCCCCAAATCGGTGAGCGGAGGGTTGCCCCGACCCGAGTAGCGGCGGTGCACCGACAGCTCGGTCTGCCCGTGGCGCAGCAGCAGGAACCGCGTCGGCGCCCCGACGGCACCGGTCCACCCGGGGGCCGCCGGTTGTGCCGCAGTGGCTTTCGGCTCCGGAACCACCACAGGCACCGGGGCCGCCACCGGCGCCGACGCCGCGGCGTCCATGGCCTCGTTGGCCAACCGGTCGGCGTGCGCGTTCTGCGCCCGCGGAATCCACGTGTAGCTCACCCGCCCGAACCGCCGGGCCAGCGCCACCGCCTCGCGGTTCAACGGGATCAGGTCCGGGTGCTTGACCTGCCAGCGGCCCGACATCTGCTCGACCACGAGCTTCGAATCCATCGACACCGCAACGTCGTCGGCGTCCAGTGCGGCCGCGGCCTCCAGCCCCGCGATCAGACCTCGGTACTCGGCGACGTTGTTGGTCGCCACGCCGATGGAGGCGCTGCTCTCGGCGAGCACCTCGGCCCGGTCGGCGGAAAACACCACGGCGCCATAGCCTGCGGGTCCCGGGTTGCCGCGCGACCCACCGTCGGCCTCGACCAGAACTCTCACAGACCGGTTTCTCCCGCACGGAAGTCCTTGACCCGCACCAGGATCGCCCCGCACTCGGGGCAGCGCAGCACGTCGTCGGGGGCGGCCGCCGAAACCCGGGACAGCTCACCACGATCCAGGTCGATGCGGCAGGCGCCGCAGCGGCTGCCCTGGAGCAGCCCCGCGCCGGGGCCGCCCAGCTTGCGCTGTTTCTCGTACATCTCGGCAAGTTCCGGGGACACCGAGTCCAGCAGCGCTTTGCGCCGGTCGGCAGCGACCTTGCGCGACTCGTCGATGGACACCAGCGCCTGGTCGCGCTCGACCTGCGCCGAGGTCAGATCCCCCTGCAACGCGTCGATCAGGGCCAGTTCCTCGTTCCGCTCACCCTGCAGCTCTTCCCGACGCTCCATGATCTCCAGCTGCTGCTCCTCGAGAGCGGCCTGCCGGCGCTGCAGCGTCTCGAGCTCGTGCTGCAGTTCGGCCACCTGCTTGGCGCCGACCGAACCACTGTCCATCAGCTTCTGGTCACGGGCCTCACGCTGACGCACGGCGTCGATCTCGGACTCGAACTTGGCGATCTGCGCGTCCAAATCCTCGACAGCGATGCTCAGCGCCGCCAACCGATCGTTGGCCTCGCGGTGCTCTGCCTGCACGGCGTCGAAGCGCTGCTGCTCGACCAGGTGCGTCGACCGGTGCGTCAGGCGGGTCAGCGCGGCGTCCACTTCGGCCACCTCGAGCAACAAACGTTGTTGCGACACTTCAGCTTTCATCTTCACGTCTCTCAGCAGGTTATCTCGACGTTCCAGGGGTCGGTACGGATCTGGCTGACCCGCACCGGCAACGCATCACCGAATTGTGCACGCAAGACCCCGGCGGCCTGCTCGCACCACGGAAATTCACTCGCCCAATGCGCTACATCGACCAGCGCCACGTCCGATGCGCGGCGGTGCTCGTCGGCGGGATGATGGCGCAGATCGGACGTCACGTAGACATCGACTCCCGACCTCGTCACCGCGCCCAGCAGCGAGTCGCCGGCGCCCCCGCAGACCGCGACGCGTGACACCAGGGCGTCCGGATCGCCCGCTGCCCGTACCCCCCACGATGTGGTGGGCAGGCCGCGCGCGACGCGGGACGCGAAGGCCGACAACGGTTCCGGCTCCGGCAACGAGCAGATGCGCCCGATCCCGACGTCCGACGGCAGCGGCGCCAGCGTGAGCACGTCGAACGCCGGTTCCTCATAGGGGTGCGCCGCGCGCATCGCCGTCAGCACCGCCCGCCGCAGCCGGGACGGCGCGATCACCTCGACGCGGTCCTCGGCGACCTGCTCGATGGCGCCGACCATGCCGATGGTCGGTGTCGCGCCCTCGTGCGGCAGGAACTGGCCTACGCCCATGGTCGCCCAGCTGCAGTGCGAGTAGTCGCCGATCTGGCCGCCACCGGCGGCGAACATCGCGTCCCGCACCGCGTCGGCGTTCACGTGCGGCACGAACACGACCCATTTGTCCAGGTCAGCGCGCGCCTCGGCGGGGTCGAGCACACCCTCGACCTGCAGGCCCAGTGCCTCGGCGAGGGCGTCCGACACCCCGGGCGCGGCCGCATCGGCATTGGTGTGCGCGCTGAACAGCGCCGCGCCGCGGCGGATCAGCGAGTGGATCAGGGCGCCCTTGCCGGTGTCGGCGGCCACGGTGTCGACGCCGCGCAGCAGCAGCGGATGGTGCGCCAGCAGCAGTCCGCCCTCGGGCACCGACGCGGCGACGGCCGCGGTGGCGTCGACCGCGACGGTCACCGACTCCACGGCCTCGGACGGGTCACCGCACACCAGGCCCACGGAGTCCCAGCTGTGCGCGAGCGCCGGCGGGTAGGCGCGGTCCAGCGCGGCGATGACGTCACGCAGCGGCACACTCACCAGGGCACCTCCTGTAGGGCTTCGACGAGGACCGGCCATTCCGGGCGGACCGCGGCGCGCAGGTAGCCGCCGGGCAGGCCGACGAACGTGTCGCAGCGGCGCACCGCAATCCCCTTCTCCGCCAGGTGCTTCCGGGCCAGCTCGGCGTCCGGCACCGAGAACAACACGAAGGGTGCGGCACCGTCGGCCACCGCGAAACCCGCCGCCGTCAGACCCGCCGCCATCTCGGCCCGCAGGTCGGCCAACCGGCGCGCCCCGGCCTCGGCCTCGGCGACCGCGGCCGGCGTGCTGCACCCCGTCAACGCCTCCAACTGCAGCGTGCCCAGCGGCCAGTGCGGCCGCTGCGCCGTCAGCCGCGCCAGCACCTCGGGCGCGCCCAGCGCGTAGCCGACCCGCAGCCCGGCCAGCGACCACGTCTTGGTCAGGCTGCGCAGCACCACGACGTCGGGCAGCGACCGCCCGGCCAGCGACTCCGGTTCACCGGGCACCGCGTCGGCGAAGGCCTCGTCGACGACGACGATGCGACCGGGTGCCCGCAGCGCCAGAATCTCGTCGCGGCGGTGCAGGACGCCGGTCGGATTGGTGGGATTGCCCACAACCACGAGGTCCGCGTCCGCCGGCACCGCCGCGCCGGACAGCCGGAACGGCGCGTCCAGCACCACGTGCGCGACGGGCACGCCGGCGGCGTCGAAGACGGCTTGCGGCTCGGTGAACGACGGCGCGATGAGCGCCGCCAGGCTGGGCTGCAGCAACGGGAGCAGCGCAAAACCCTCGGCGCCGCCCGCCAGCAGCGCCACTTCGTCGAGGTCACGGCCGTGCCGGGCCGCCACGGCCGCTTGGGCTGCAGCCACGTCGGCGGAGGCCGGATAACTGCCCAGTTCGGCCAGCCGGGCCGCGAGGCGGTCGGCCAGCCACTGCGGCGGACCGGCGCCGCGGACGTTCACCGCGAAGTCGAGCATGCCGGGCGCCACCGCCTGATCGCCGTGATAGCGCGCCCCGAGTTCCACAGGTAGACCCTAATGCGCGGCGCAGGCGGCCAGACACATCAGGGACAATGACACCGTGACCCCGCAGTTGGTGCTATTCGACCTCGACGGGACGCTGACCGACTCCGCCGAGGGCATCGTCGCCAGCTTCCGTCATGCGCTCGGCGCTGTCGGCGCCGACATCCCCGACGGTGACCTCGTGGAACGGATCGTCGGCCCGCCGATGCACGTGACGCTGGGCTCGCTGGGCCTCGGCGAGAAGGCCGCCGACGCCATCGCCGCCTACCGCGCCGACTACACCACCCGCGGCTGGTCCATGAACCGCATGTTCGACGGCATCGAGGATCTCCTGGCGGACCTGCGGGCCGCGGGAGTGCGCCTGGCCGTCGCGACGTCGAAGGCCGAACCGACCGCCCGGCGCATCGTCGAGCACTTCGGTATCCACGAGCACTTCGAGGTCGTCGCCGGCGCCAGCGTGGACGGCACCCGGTCAGCCAAGGCCGATGTCGTCGCCCATGCCCTCGCCCAGCTGGCCCCGGTACCCGAACAGGTGCTGATGGTCGGCGACCGGTCGCACGACGTGCATGGCGCCGCGCACCACGGCATCGACACCGTCGTCGTCGACTGGGGTTACGGCGCAACCGATTTCGCCGACGATTCGACGGTCCGGCGGGTCGCCACCGTCGCCGAGCTACGGGAGGTGCTGGGTGTCTGACCCCGTGCACGTGACGTTCATCTGTTCGGGCAACATCTGCCGGTCGCCGATGGCCGAGAAGATGTTCGCCCACCAGATCAACGAGCGCGGGCTGGCCGACCTGGTCCGGGTGACCAGCGCCGGCACCGGCGGCTGGCACGCGGGTGACCCGGCCGACAGCCGCGCCGAGCGGGTGCTGCGCGCGCACGGCTACCCCACCGCGCACGCCGCCGCGGCGATCGACGACGACCATCTCGCCGCCGACATGATCGTTCCCATGGGCCGCAACCACACCCGCATCCTGAGCGACCTGGGTGCCGACCCGGACCGGGTCCGGATGATGCGCTCGTTCGACCCGCGGTCGGGCGCCCACGCGCTCGACGTCGAAGACCCGTACTACGGCGGCATCGACGATTTCGAGGAGACCTTCGCGGTCATCGAGGCCGCGCTGCCGGGCCTGCACGACTGGGTCGACAAGCAACTCGCGGAGCGAGGCGACTGATGCGCCGGCTCGGGTTCCTGCTCCGGCCGCAGTGGCTGGCGCTGTTCGTCGTGGTGATCGCGTTCGCCTACCTGTGCTTCACGGTGCTCGCGCCGTGGCAGCTGGGCAAGAACACCCGCACCTCGCGGGAGAACAACCAGATCGCGTCGTCGCTGAACACCGAACCCGCGCCCCTCATCTCGGTCCTGCCACACCAGGATTCGTCGGCCCCGGACGCGCAGTGGCGGCGGCTGACGGCGACGGGCCACTACCGCCCCGAGGCGCAGGTGCTGGTCCGGCTGCGGACCGACGACGGCGACCCGTCGTACGAAGTGCTGACCCCGTTCGCGGTCGACGGTGGCCCGACGGTGCTGGTGAACCGCGGCTACGTCAAGCAGGGCGACGGGCCGGGCGTGCCGCCGTTCGCCGCGCCGCCGACGGGAACGGTCACGATCACCGGGCGCCTACGCGACGCCGAGCCGATCATGTCGGGCAAGGAACCGTTCAAGCAGGACGGCATCCAGCAGGTCTATTCGATCGCCCCGACGCAGATCTCGCAGCTGACCGGGGTGCCGCTGACGGCGGAGTACCTGCAGCTCGTCGACGGCCAGCCGGGCGGTCTCGGGGTCATCGCGCTCCCCCATCTGGATGCCGGCCCGTTCCTGTCGTACGGCATCCAGTGGATCGCGTTCGGCATCGTCGCACCCATCGGGCTGGGCTACTTCGTGATGGCCGAAATCCGGCAGCGCCGCCTGGAGAAGGCCCAATCCGGTTCGAGCACCGAGACTTCCGGCGGCCCCGACCCCGGCCCGAACGCTGAGGAACCGGCCGCCCCGCTCACCGCCGAGCAGAAGACCGAGCGGAAACTCGCCGACCGCTACGGCCGGCGCCGCTGATCCCGACGGCCAGCACGGCCGCCAGCGCCTGCACCCGGCGGGTCAGTCGCACCGCCCGGCGCAGATCGGCGGGCACGGGCGCGGGCCCGACGCCCAGCGTCGGCCGCATCTCGAGCCGGTGCGCGTACTGCGTTGCGCCCCCGAGCCGCACACCCAGGGCACCGGCGAACGACGCTTCCGCGACACCGGCATTGGGGCTCGGATGTTTGTGCGCGTCGGCACGCCAGGCGCGCCACGCCGCGGCGGGCCGACCGGAGGCCGCCATGACGCACAGCCCCGTCACGCGCGCCGGCACGTAGTTGAGGACGTCGTCGAATCGTGCTGCCGCCCAACCGAACCGGGTGTAGCGCGGGTTGCGGTGACCGATCATCGCGTCGAGGGTGTTGGCGCCGCGGTACACCAGCAGCCCCGGCACCCCGGCGACCGCGCCCCACAGGATCGGCGCGACCTGCGCGTCGGACGTGTTCTCCGCAACCGATTCCAGCGCGGCGCGGGCCAGCCCGTCCGCATCGAGCGCCGACGGATCCCGGCCGCACAGGGACGGCAGTAGCTCACGGGCCGAGGCCACGTCGCCGCGGTCCAGTCGCGCCGCCATGTCGGCGCCGGTGCGGGCCAGCGACGTGCCCCCCAGCACCGTGTAGGTCGCCGCGGCAGTGACCAATGTCTTCGCCACCGGGCCGCGCGCGACGCGTTCCAGCCCGAAACCCAGCGCCCCCAGACCGACCAGCAGCGCGGCCGTGTGACCGGCCCCGGCCGGCCGGTTGTCGCGGTACGTGCGGCGTTCCAGGGCGGCCGCGGCCGTACCGAAGAGCGCTACCGGATGACCGCGCTGCGGATCGCCCCAGCACACATCCGCCAGGTAGCCGAGCGCCAGACCGGCCGCCCTCGGGGCGCTTCTGTCAAACACGCCGGGCAGCGTCTCACAGGGTGTTTACTCGGCAGCATGCGGCTCGGTCCACCTCGGCACCCGAAGCGGGTTGTCGACCTCATCAACCCCGCGGCGGCGCTCGCACCGGCGGCCAACGTGATCATGCAACTGGCCCTGCCCGGGGTGGGCTACGGCGTGCTGGAGAGCCCCGTGGACAGCGGCAACGTCTACAAGCACCCGTTCAAGCGCGCCCGCACCACCGGTACCTATCTGGCGGCCGCGGTGTACGGCACCGACGACGACCGCGCGCTGATCCGCCGCGAGGTGGACCGGGTGCACGCGCTGGTGCGGTCGACGGCGTCCAGCCCGGTGAAATACCACGCGTTCGACCCGAAGCTGCAGCTGTGGGTGGCGTCGTGCCTCTACCGCTACTACGTCGACCAGCACGAGTTCCTCTACGGACCGCTCAGCCCCGAGGCCGCGGACGCCGTCTATCAGGACGCCCGCACGCTGGGCACCACGCTGCAGGTCCGCGACGGCATGTGGCCGGCCGACCGCGTCGCCTTCGACGAGTACTGGAAACGCACGCTCGACGAGCTGCAGATCGACGAGCCCGTCCGCGCGCACCTGCACGGCGTGGCGTCGCTGGCGTTCCTGCCCACCCCGCTGCGGCAACTGGCGGGGCCAATCAACCTGTTCGCGACGACGGGTTTCCTGCCCGCCGAATTCCGCACCCACATGAAACTGGCGTGGACACCGAGCCAGGAGCGCTGGTTCGGCCGGCTGCTGACGGCGCTGCGCCTGGCCGACCGGGTGATTCCGCGCGACGTGTGGCTGTTCGGCTACCAGCTGTACCTGTGGGACATGCGGTCCCGCGCCCGGCGCGGAAAACCGGTGGTATGACGCAACATTCACGATCAGGAGGCATCTCATGGCGTTCGCAGCTCTGAACCATGTCGCGGTCACCGTCAGCGACATGGCGGTCAGCGGTCCCTGGTACCGCACCCTGATCGGCGACGACCCGGTGCTCGACGAACACACCGACGCCGGCTACCGACATCTGGTGTGGGCACTGCCGGGCGGCACCTTGTTCGGCATCCACGAACATGACCGCGCCATCGAGCCCGGCCCGTTCAGCGAGTTCCGGGCCGGCCTCGACCACGTCGGCTTCGGCTGCGCCTCCCGGGCCGAGCTCGTCGACTGGGCCGCCAAACTCGAGGCGCTGGGCATCACCCATGGCGGCGTCGTCGACGCGCCCTACGGCTCCGGTCTGAGCTTCCGCGACCCCGACGGCATCGCCTTGGAGTTCTTCGCGCCGCCGGAGTGACTCAGCGGTGCTGGTGCTCGCCACCCCCGCCGCCACACGCCCCGTTCACGGCCGGCCGCACCATGGCGAATGTGGCCTGGAGGGCGCCGTTACCGTCCTTGGTGCCGCGCGCACCCAGACACATCCCGGCGGCGATCGCCTTCGCGTCGGCACTGGAGCTCTTGGTGTAGCGGGTATCGGGCGTCACCGTCACGGTGATCTGCGCGTTGTCGGCGTCGGTGACCACGATCGTGCTGCCGTTCACCGAGGCGACTGTGCCGTTGATGCCGTGTTCGCGCTTTCCGCCCTTCTGACCGCATTGCGCGTTGCCCGCTTGCCCGACGAGGACGTTGGCGGCAGTCACCGCGTTCCCGGTGTCGTTGCCCTTGACCGGGCGGACCGCGACGCACTCGCCGGCCGTGACGTCGGTCAGCTGGCCGGCGGCGAGCTGGGTGATGCGCGTCGAGGACGTGATGTCCACGGTCCCCGGCCCGTCTTTCCCGGTGATCGATACCGTGCCGCCGGACACCGAGTTGACCAGCCCGGACAGCCGGTCTTTACCGCCCGGACCGCCGGGAGCCGCAGGTGCCGGGCTCGCGGACGACGGCGCTGAACTGGCGGCGGCACTGGAACCGGCCGACGGTGTGTTCGATGATCCGCAGGCCGCCAGGGACAGCGCGGCGAATCCGGCGAGGGTGACGACGCCGTAGCGCCGGGTACGGGATGTAGTGGACATGAGCCCACAGTGAACGGCCCAGCCATGAATCAGCCCAGATCTTGATATGAAGACGCTGGGCGCGACGGTCAGCCGAGGAATGCAGCCAACGCCGCGAGTGTGTCGTCGGGGCGCTCTTCCGCCAGGAAGTGGCCGGCGTCGATGCCGTGACCCCGAACGTCGCCGGCGTACTGCCGCCACACCTCGAGCGGCTCATAGAGCTGGCCGACGACGCCACGCGTACCCCACAGGACCAGCAGCGGGCACTGGACCTTTCGACCCTCGTCGACGGCGTCGTGCACCAGATCGATGCTCGCCGCGGCGCGGTAGTCCTCGCACATGGCATGGATGGCCTCGGGCGTGGCAAAACAGCGCTCGTACTCGGCCATGGCCGCGGGGTCGTAACAGTCCGTGCCGCCGAAGGCGCCGAGAAACGCCTTGAGCAACAGTGCGGCGCTCGGCTCCATCATGAGTTCGGGCAGCGGCGCCGGCTGGATGAAGAAGAACCAGTGGAAGTACGCGGTGGCCAGGGCCCGGTCGGCATGGTCATAGACGTACTTGGTGGGGACGATGTCGAGCAGCGCGGCCCGGGTGACTGCCGCGGGATGGTCGAGCAGCATCCGGTGCGTCACGCGCGCACCGCGATCGTGGGCGACCACGTCGAAGGTGTTGTGCCCCAACTGGTTCATGACCGCGACCTGGTCGGCCGCCATCGTCCGGAAGCTGTAGTCGGCGTGGTCACCGCCGCCGGGTGGTTTCGAGCTGTCGCCGTACCCGCGCAGGTCCGTCGCGACGACGGTGAAGCGCTCGGCCAATCGGGGCGCGAGGTGGTGCCACATCACGTGGGACTGCGGTGCGCCGTGGAGCAGCAACAGCGGCGGGCCCGAGCCGCCGATGACGGCCTGGATTTCGACGCCGTTGACGGCCAACCGCTCGTCGGTGAACCCCGGGAAGAATCCCATCAGTCGAAGACGTCCGGCTGGCTCGCGACGATCTGCTCCCACAGCGGCCGGAACTGGAACCAGGCGACCATGTCGCTGCCGATCTGGCTGTGCACCAGTTTGGCGGTGTCGTGGTCGATGACGGTCGGCGTCCCGGCAGCCATGGCCAGCAGTTGTGCCTGACACGATCGCTCCATCGTGACGAACCACCAGGCGGCCGCCGAGACCGAGGTGCCGACGGTGATCAGTCCGTGGTTGCGCAGGATGGCGGCCTTGTTGCTGCCGATTGCCGCGGCGATGTTCTTGCCCTCTTCTTCCGCGAGAACCACGCCGCGGTAATCGAGATACAGACCGTGGTCTTCGTAGAAGGGGCAGGCGTCCTGAGTGAGGGGCTCGAGCGGGATGCCGAGGGCCGAGAACGACTTGCCGTACAGCGAGTGCGTGTGGGCGGCGGCGACCGCGTCAGGCCGGGCGTTGTGCACCTGCGCGTGGATCGTGAACGCGGCTGCATTGACCGGCCGCGTGCCGTGCACGACGTGGCCCTGATGGTCGACGCAGATGAGGTCGCTGACGCGAATATGGTTGAAACTCATGCCAAACGGGTTGACCCAGAACAGATCCGGGTTTTCCGGGTCGCGGGCGGTCATGTGCCCTGCGACGCCCTCGGAGAATCCCAACTTGCCGAACACCCGGAACGCGATGGCGAGGTCGCGCTTACGCTGCTCGCGTTCCTCCTCGACCGACAGGCCCATGGGCGGCAGGGGTAGATCGCACGGATCAGGCAATGGGCCCAGCGCGCGCTCCAACAGTTCCCGCATCTCGTCGCTGATCGTGCTGACGTCCATCTCCCGGCCTTCCTCTGCGGCTGCCGAGCACAGCATCACACGTCAGGCCGGTTGGGGAAAGAGATGATTTGCTGGCATTCATCTCGGTGAACTCGGCCGGCCGGTGCCGGCCGGCGCCGGGGACACCGACCGACGGACCGGCCGTCGCCAGCGCCGCCTGCACACGCCCGCGAAGGTGTGCGAATCGGTTTATGCGGCAATGCGTTTGGCGAATGCGCGCAAACCGGCACGCAACTGCCGACGCGGGGATATGGTCGAAACGTAGTCATGTGAGCCAGGACGCGGGGGTGCGTTCGTTCCTCAGTACGTGTTGGATGCCGGACCGGCCCTCGCGTCAGTTTGTGGCGTCTGCACAACCTGAGGAGCTGTCATGAGCACAGCGGCCGAGCGCGCAGCCCAACTGGGCTTGGTGTCCCGCCTGAAATCGTCCTATCCCGAGCTGCCCGACGCTCCGTACCCCGACATGCTGGACCCCGCCCGCATCCAGGCGTACCTGAAGCCCGTGCACGACGTCGGCGGTGAGCCCGATGCGCCCATGGAGTACGTCAACAAGCAGTACGAACTGTGGGAACACATGACGTACGTCATCTGTGAAGTGCTGGCCTGGCGCGGCATCTGGCTGTCGGAGGAACGCCGCCGCATCGGCAACGTCGACGTCGGCCGCGCGGAGTACCTGGGTCTCCCCTATTACGGCCGCTGGCTGCTGTCGGTCGCCCGGGTCCTGATCGAGAAGCACCACATCAGCCTCGGCGAGCTCATGGAGCGAATGGCCGAGGTCAAGGCGCGCTACGAGGGCGGACTCGACGGCAAGACCCTCGAAGCCACGCCCAGATCCGAGGGCGACGGCGCGAACGTCAAGCGCAACAAGCACCACATCGAAGCCGTCGGCATCGGCGATCCGCAGATCTACGCCGGCAAGGCCGGGACACCGAAGTTCAAAGTCGGTGACGCCGTGCGGGTGCGCGAGCTTCCGGTGATCTTCTACACCCGCACCCCGGAGTACGTGCGCGGCGCGACCGGCAGGATCGCCGTACTCGCCTACGAGAGCCCGGCACCGGAGGACGAAACCTGGGACATCCCCGACGCGCCGCCGGAGTGGTTCTACGTCGTCGAGTTCAACCAGTCCGAGCTGTGGCACGACTACACCGGCACCAAGCAGGACACCTTGCGCACCGAAATCCCCGAACGCTGGCTGGAAGCGGCCACCTAGCTCGAATCACCTTTGCCAGAAAGGATTTGCATGTCTGATCAGGGTTCCGATCACCACCACGATCATGACCACGATCACGCCCGCACCGTGAAGCCCATGGTCGACGAGATCACCGACTTCGAGGTCCTCGAGATCGTGTTGCGCGAATTGTGTATCGAGAAAGGCATTTTCACCGCCGAGGAGCATCGGCGGTTCACCGAGTTCGCCGAGCAGATCGGGCCCACCCCGGCGGCCCGGCTCGTCGCACGGGCGTGGCTCGATCCCGAGTTCGCCGAACTCGCCGTCAACGATTCACTGGCCGCCAGCAAGGCCGTCGGCGTCGACTGGCTGGAGCCGACCGGCTTCGGCACACCGAGCGATTTCGTGGCGTTCCAGATCCTCGCCGATACCCCGACGGTGCATCACGTCATCGTCTGCGCGCTGTGCTCGTGCTACCCCCGGCCGATCCTGGGGAACTCACCGGAGTGGTACCGCACGCCCAATTACCGGCGGCGCCTGGTGCGTTGGCCCCGTCAGGTACTGGCCGAGTTCGGGCTCTACCTCCCCGACGACATCGAGGTCCGGGTCGAGGACTCCAACCAGAAGCACCGGTTCATGGTGATGCCGATGCGCCCGGAGGGCACCGATGGGTGGACCGAAGATCAACTGGCCGAGATCATCACGCGCGACTGCCTGATCGGCGTGGCACTCCCCAAGCCGGGCGTCACCACCAACGCAATCGTGACGACGCGGCCGGCCATGCACCCGGGGACGGCCGGATGAGCGACATCGCCCCGCTGCGGGACATTGTGGAGCGCGACCAGGTCTGGTCACGTATGGCCGCCAAGTGGGGCGTCGAAAACCCTGTTCCCCCATGGAAGACCAGCCTCGACGGTCTGTGCGACGCACTCGACCATTCGGCGTGCGATACCGAGGTGCTCAGCTTCAAAGAACGTCGCGACGAGGAGGACGCCCTCTCCGCCACGGTGTATGCGGGCCTGCCGTACCCCGAGAGCCAGTTGGTCTCGCTCGCCCACTCGCTCGTCGCCCGCGGCGTCATCAGTGAAGCCGAGTTGCAGGAGCGGCTCGAGACCGTCCGCGCGCGGCTGGAGTCCGGCTGATCACGACACTTTGATCCGGATGTTCTTGGTCTGACGGAACTCTCGGAGGCCTTCGATTCCGCCCGACCGGCCGATGCCACTGTGTTTGTAACCGCCGTAGGGGCTTTGGGGCTGGATGTCGCTGCGGCTGTTCACCCAGACTGATCCGGCCTGAAGCTGCCGCGACACGGTGTGGGCGCGCTGCAGATTCGTGGTGTGGACGAAAGCGTTGAGCCCGTACCGGGTGTCGTTGGCCAGGGCCACCGCCTCGGCGTCGTCGCGGAACCGGAGCACCGACACGACGGGCCCGAACGTCTCCTGCTGGGCCAGTGGTGAACGGTTGTCGACGTCCGCGAACACCGTCGGCTCGACGTAGAACCCCGAGGCCAGCTCGCCGCCGATGCGCTTGCCACCCAGCACCAGATCGCCGGACCCTGCGGTGACCGCCGACTCGATGGTCGTGAGGATGCGGTCGACGGCGGCCTGGTTGATCACCGGACCGAAGAGCACGTCGGAGCGCAGCGGGTCGCCGATCGGTGCCCGCCTGACGGCGGCGAGGAACTTGTCCAGGAAGGCGTCATAGACGTTGTCGTGAACCAGGATTCGGCTGCTACAGGCACAACTCTGACCGGCCTGCATGATCGGCCCCTGATGCGCGGACAGGCTCGCTGCGGCATCCAGATCGGCGTCGTCGAAGATGATGGCGGCAGCGGTGCCCCCGAGTTCGGCGACCACCGGCGTGATGTTCGCCGCGGCAGCGGTCAGCACTCTCCGGGCAGTGGCAGTGCCTCCCGTGAAATGAATCTTGCCCACTCCGGGGTGCCGCACCAGCGCCTCGCCGCCTTCCGCGCCCGCCGGCAGCACATTCACGAGCCCGGCCGGCAAGCCGGCTTCGAGGCACAGCTCGCCGAACCGGAGAGCCGCCAGCGGTGCGAGTTCCGACGGCTTCACGACGACGGCGTTGCCCGCCGCGAGGGCAGGCGCGACCGCCATCCCGATCACCACGAGGGCACCGTTCCACGGCGCGATGACGCCCACGACACCGTACGGTTCGTGCTCCACCAGGTTGAGGTCGAAGCTGCCCGTCACGGGAGTGCTTGCGCCATCGGCTTTGTCGATGTACCCGGCGTAGTACCGGAAGAACCGCTCGGTCAGCACGGACGTAGCGGCCAACGACGTCGGCACACCGTAGTCGTGGGTGTTGACCCGGGCGAACTCGCCGTGGTGCTCCCCGATCAGATCGGCCAGGTCGAACAAGATATCGCGGCGCCGTTCGGGCGGGTACGACATCCACGTCCGCTGAGCCCGCGCAGCTGCCTCGATCGCCCTGCCGACTTCAACGGCTCCGGCGACCTCGACGACGGCGTTCACGCGACCGGTGCCGGGATAGACGTGATGATGCGTTCCGCCGGAGGAGCCTGTGACACGGTCCGCACCGAGAAGCAGTGCACCGCTGGGTAATTCGGTGTCGATTCCGATCATGCGGTCCATTCCCTGTCCAGAAAGCGGCTAGGCGTCCTGCTGTGCCTGATGCGCCGCATCCGGGTCCGGCAGTGACTGCACGTCACCGTCGACGCTCGAGGTGATGGTGCCGGTCAGCGACTGCTGGAACGCGTTGATGTTCGCGTCCGCCGTCAGATAGCCGGTGTGGGCCCCGGTGACGGTGATATCGGCCAGGTAGTGGACCGTCGTCTGGCTGGCGTTGTAGTCGGCCGATTCGGTGCCGTTGAGAATCTCACCCAGCTCGTTCACGTAATTGGTGTAGGTGACGGTGCGGACGGTGCGGGTGGCGTCGTTTGCGTCCGGCGCCTCGGTCACCACCGCGGTGCCACCACCGACGCCCGCATAGGTTCCGGTGGCCGGCAGCGGTGTCGTGGCGGCGACGTAACTACTGAGGGCCGGGGCCCACGAATCCGAGCTCGGGGTCGACCGGTCCGCCGCCACCGGGCCGACGCTGGTGGTGTACTTCAGGTTCGCGATGACCAGGCGGGATACCGTCGGATCGCTGACGCTGGACTCCCAGAACGTGACGGCGGTGCCATCGGGATTCCAGCTCGGCATGCTGCGGGCGGTGTATCCGTCGCCGGTGTCGAACAGCGGAATACCGTTCTCCCGGTTGAGCTCATCGCCGACGGCGACGATCCATTCCTGGTTGGAGACGTTGATCGGGTCAGCCCACTCCAGGTACACGGGTGCACCGACGTACACCGGCAGGAAGTTCTGCCGGATGATCCGCGTCATCGGCGTCAGCGCATTCAGCCCGCGCGTGCTGCCGATGGCGATCCACTGCATATTGGGCGAGTAGTCCATGTCCTCGTCGTAGTCGAGGTTGGCCGTCACCCTGGTCACCTTGCCGGTGGCGAGGTCGACCTCGATGTCGTCCACATTGCCGGCGTCGAACTGCCCGCCGAGGATCACCACGCCCTTGCCGTCCGGCGTCCACTGTTTGCCTTCACCGGTGGGATAGACCACGCGGGCATCGGTGACCGTGTAGCCGCTATCGGTCCGGGTGAGCGTGCCGACGATCGGCAGGGCCTGCAGCAGGTTGTTGGGCCCGATCACGATGCGCGTGTACAGCACGTGGGTGCCGTCGGGCGACACCCGCATCTCCCGTTGTGGGTCGATGGCGTATCCACCGCCGGCCGGCGTGGTGATCGGAACCAGCTGGGCCCCAGTGATTCCGGTTTCCAGCATGGAGTACCGCGGCGTCTGCCCGGCGACGTTCACCAGCACCAGCACCCGGCCCGAACCGTCGTCGACGGGAACGGGTTTGGCCAGATTGCCGGTCTCACCGACGCTGACGCCGCAGGTGACACATTGCAGCGCGGTCCCGTCGGTCTTGATCTGGTAGATCTCCGAGCGGCCCCCGGACGTCGGCTGGCCCGCGAAGAAGATGGACGTGCCGTCCGCCGAGTACCGCGGATTGGCCGGGCTGGCAATGGTGTTGGGGAGGTTCAGGATCACCCGCTCGACCTCGGGGTTGAGCACCGACACGTCGATACCCGCCTTGGCGCTGTGCGGGCTGAACAGCTTCAGCAGGTTGAACTTTCCGTCGGTCACCGACACCGAGAACGAATCGGTCTGCACCGCCGTGTAATTGATGTCGTTCGGGGTGTAGGTGAAGTTGCCGGTGGCCTGGTCGATGGTCAGGGTGCCGTACTTCGGCCCCTGCGTGACCTTGTAGGTCAGGGCGTCACCCTCTGGGTCGGTGGCGCCGAGATTGCCGGTCACGGTCTGCCCGGTCTGGACCGTGGTGGTCGGGTTGTACGCGATGGTCGGAGCCTGGTTGAACACGTTGCGCCGCACCCACGCCAGCACCGCCCACACCGCGGGGGCGAACGGCTCGGGCGTGTGGGGCACCGGCTTGAGGAACGGATTGAGCAGGTTGGTCACGACACCGTTGAGGAAGCCAACGAAACCTGTTGCCGGAGAAGCCACCTGAGCGGCCACGGCGGCCGGTACCGCGGCGGTGGCCGAAGCGACCGTCGTCGCGGCGACGGACACCGTCTGGTTCGTGGGCGCCGCGGCCGCCGCTGTCACTGCAGTGGTCTTGGCGGTGACATTCATACTGACTGCGGCGGCACTCACTGCCGGCTGCGCGGCGGGCTTCGGGTCGGCGCTGGTGGTCGCGGTGCGTGTCGGCTTGGGCGAGGCCTTGGTGCTCGCACTCGCCTTGGACGCGGACTTACTGCTCGTGCTGGGCTTGGCCGGTCTGGGTTTCTCACTCCTGCCGGTGTGGGCACCGCCGCTGTTGCTGACGACCACGCCCGAGCCCACCTCGGCACTCGACGAAGTCGAGCCCGGTGTCGCGGATGGCCCGGATGCGGACGACGAAACGGTTGATCCCGCGGTCCCCGCCGTGCCGGTGCCGGTGGTTCCCGTCGTCCCCGACGTCGTACCACCGGCGGTACCCGGTGTCCCGCCGGGCGAACTCGAGGACGTCGACGCACCCGATGCGCTCGACGAACTCGACGTGGCGGAACTCGCCGATCCGCCGGCGGTGTCCGCCACGGCCACGCCATGTCCGGTCGCCACCGCGGTGACCAGCCAGGCCGCGACGGCCAGGCCGCCGTAACCGCCGATCTTCGCGCCTCTCTGACACGGATGGCACGCTCGCACCTCGGGTGCGACTGAGGCGAACAGGGGGTTGACACGAGAACTGTTACTGGCCATGGGCTTTGGCTCCGTTGCCGTTGGGTTGATGACTATTCGGTTGTTGGCGATTCTGTTGGTGGCGAAACGGTTTACTTGAGCATGCTTCCGGCGTCGACGGTCATGGGAAGACCTGTCACATAACGGGATTCATCCGACGCCAGGAACAGCACGGCGTTGCTGATGTCGACCGGTTCGACCCAACCCACCGGGAGCACGTGCATCATCTGCGCGACGACCCTCATGTCGTCCGGACCCGGGTTCTCCAGGTCGGGCCGGAACAGCTTCATCGTGCCCTCGTTCATGAACAGCGGGGTGTTCACGTTCGTCGGGTGTACCGAGTTCACGCGGATCGAGTGGTGCCCAAGTTCCACGGCGAAGGTCCGCATCAGCCCGACCACGCCGTGCTTGGCGGCGATGTAGTGGCCCGTGTGCGGATAGGCCTTGAGGCCGCCCACCGAGCTCGTCAGGATGATCGAGCCACCGCCCTGCGAGATCAGATGCGGCACTGCGGCTTTCACCGACTTCCAGACGCCCGACAGGTTGACGTCGATCATGTCGTTCCAGTCTTCTTCGCTGGTGTGGTCCAGCGTCTGGCCGCCATTGCCGATGCCGGCATTGGCGCAGATGATGTCCAGCCGGCCGAGCTGTTCGACGCCGTTGTCGACGGCGGCCTTCACCGCGGCGTAGTCGCGCACGTCGACCTCGGCGGTGACGACGCGCCGGTTCAGCTGCTTGACCAGGTCCGCCGTCTCGGCGAGATCGTCGCGGGTCGCCGGGGCGATCTGCGGGTTGCTGCTGACCGGGCCGCAGATGTCAATGGCGATGATGTCGGCGCCTTCTTCGGCGAGCCGCACGGCGTGACTACGGCCCTGGCCGCGGGCCGCTCCGGTGATGAATGCGACCTTGCCCTCTACCCGTCCCGCCATGAGTCCACCTCGCTGTCTGATTGTCGCCGCCGCCGCAGAACGGGCGGTTCGGCTCATCGACTCAGAAATTTGTCGATCGATCAGGAACCATGGCACGGCCGCACCGCGCTGTCAATGACGAGTTGGGAAGACGCCGGCGACCGTCGCCGAAGTCAGCGAAAGACTGGGCGCGCCGGCCCACCCGACCGAAGGTCAGTCGCGCACGACTTCCGCGGACTTCGTCAGCAGCTCGATCTGCCGGTCGATGAAGTCGCGCAGCTCCTCGTGGCCGCGCGTCACACCCACTGCGGCCTCGTTGCCGACACTGCGCGCGATCTGGGCGACGATCATCGAGATCACCACCGGCGGGTACGCGTTGAGATCCACGCCGCCGGCCCGCAGGACCAGGGTCACCGCCGCGGTTTCGATATCGCGCACCCGCTCCGAGTACGCCTTCAATTCGGCGCCAACGGCCTTGCGGTGGTTGGCCAATGCCATGAATTCGGTGCTGAGAACCGTCTGCCGGGGATCGCTGTTGATGCGCCACAACGCCCGCAGCGGGTCCTCGTCGAGCAGCACCTCGCGCAGCCGTTCCAGTGCCACTTCCCCGCCGGCGCGCAAGGCCTCGACGAACAGGTCGTCCATGGTCGGAAAGTAGTAATAGACCAGCGCCTGCTTGACGCCGGCCAGCGCGGCGACCCGCCGCGAGGTCGCCGCGGCGTACCCCTCGTCGTGCATGATCTGCACCGTCGCCTCGATCAGACGCTGCCGGGCACCGCCGTCATCAGCCTTCGCTTTGCGCCCCTGAGTCATCGACGAGTCCGCCCCGAAATGCTTGACCGGCCGTCGCGGCGCGTGATAGGCATACGGCAGTCTAACATTTTGATCGATCGATCAGGAGTTGCTGTCATGCAGCCCAAGTCCACCGTGACCGACATCGCCGACGTCGACTACTTCACGAACCCCGAGATCGCCCAGGACCCGTACGCCTACTGGGAGCAGCTGCGCCAGCAGGGACCCGTCGTGCGCGAACCGCACTACGGCGTGCTCGCGGTGACGGGGTATCAGGAAGTCCAGGCGGCGTTCAAAGATGTCGATTCGTTCTCGGCGGTCAACGCCATCGGCGGTCCATTCCCGCCGCTGCCGTTCACGCCGGACGGCGACGACATCAGCGAGCTCATCGAGGCACACCGGCACGAGTTCCCGATCTTCGAACACATGGTGGTGATGGACCCGCCCCAGCACGAGAACGCCCGGTCCCTGCTGAGCCGGCTGCTGACACCGCGCCGTCTGCAGGAGAACTCGGACTACCTCTGGAGCCTCGCCGACCGGCAAATGGATGAATTCATCGTCCCCGGCTCCCCAGAAGGCCGGTGCGAGTTCCTCGGTGAGTACGGCAAGCCCTTCGCGACGCTGGCGATAGCGGATCTGCTCGGCGTGCCCGAGGAAGACCGCCCCGAGATCCGGCGCAACCTGGGGGCCGGCAACGCCCCGGGCTCGCGCGTCGGCGCGCTGGACCACGAACCCGTCGGCTCCAATCCCCTTCAGTACCTTGACGATCTGTTCAGTGGGTACATCGCCGACCGGCGCGAGAACCCCCGCGAGGACGTGCTGACCGGGCTGGCCACCGCCACCTACCCCGACGGCTCCGTCCCGCCGCTGCTGGAGGTGGTGCGCCCGGCGACGTTCCTGTTCGCCGCCGGACAGGAGACCGTCACGAAGCTGCTCAGCTCCGCGGTCAAGGTGCTCGGCGACCGGCCGGAGCTCCAGCACCACCTGCGGGAGAACCGCGACCTGATCTCCCCTTTCATCGAGGAAGCACTACGCATCGAGAGCCCCACCAAGGTGGACTTCCGCCTCTGCCGCAAGTCCACCACCCTGGGCGGCGTGCCGATCAAGGCCGGCACGGTGCTGATGCTGTGTCTCGGTGCGGCCAATCGGGATCCCCGAAAATTCGAGAATCCCAACGAGTTCCGCCTCGATCGCAAGAACGTCCGCGAGCACATTGCCTTCGGCCGCGGTATCCACACGTGCGCCGGCGCTCCGCTGGCCCGGGTCGAGGGCCGCGTCACCATCAACCGCCTGCTCGACCGGACACGCGACATCCGGATCAGCGAGGCCAAGCACGGCGCCCCGGGCCACCGCGCCTACGGCTACGAGCCGACGTTCCTGCTGCGCGGCCTCACCGAGTTGCACATCGAGTTCACCGAGGTGCGGCAGTGACGGTGCAGTCGGTCCTGGACGACATCGCGAATCGGCCGGGCAACGGAGACACCATCGCGATCATCAACCCCGCCACCGAGGAGGTGATCGCCGAGTTCCGGGACGGCGGCGCCGAGGCCGTCGACGCCGCCGTGACCCGTGCGCGAGAGAGTTTCACGTCCGGGGTGTGGAGCGGACTGCCGGGCAGCGAGCGGGCCAAAGTGCTGTGGCGGGTGGCCGATCTGATCGACCAGCACGCCGGCGAACTGGCCCAGATCGATTCCCTGAACACCGGAATGCCCTATTTCCAGGCGCACATGATCATGTCGACGTGCGCCGAATCGTTCCGCTACTACGGGGGCTGGTGCACGAAGGTCAACGGCATCGCCCACGACGTGCAGCAGACCGGCGGCATCACCGGCGCGTTCACCACGATGCACGCCTACACGCTCAAGGAGCCATACGGCGTCGTCGGACTGATCTTCCCGTGGAACGGGCCGGTGTTCAACGCGTGCACCAAGCTCGCGCCCGCATTGGCCGCCGGATGCAGCTGTATCGTCAAACCTGCTGAGGAGACCCCGCTTTCGGCCCTGCTGCTGGAGCGGATCCTGGCCGAGGCCGGTGTGCCGGACGGCGTCGTCAACCTCGTCACCGGATACGGCCACACGGTCGGTGCGGCGATCACCGCGCATCCCGGCGTCGACAAGGTGGCCTTCACCGGCTCCACCGAAGTAGGCAAGCAGATCGTGCAGGCCGCCGGCAGCGGCAACCTCAAGCGGGTGGCGCTCGAATTGGGCGGCAAGTCACCGGTTTTGATCTACGACGACGCCGACCTGGATACCGCGATCACGATGGCGGCGATGGGCATCTTCATCCATTCCGGGCAGGGCTGCATCAGCGGATCGCGAATCTTCGCCCAGCGCAGCGTGTACGAGAAGGTGGTCGAGGGCGTCGCCACCATCGCGAACTCGGTCAAGCTTGGCGCCCCGACCGAGGACGACGTCCTGATCGGCCCGATCATCAGCGCCAAACAACTCGACCAGGTGCTGGGCTTCATCGAAGGCGGCCGCCGCGACGGGGTCGAGGTGGTCACCGGAGGAAACCGGCTCGAGCGCAGTGGATTCTTCGTACATCCAACGGTTCTCACCGATGTCGCTCCCACCATCCGGCTGTACCAGCAGGAGATCTTCGGGCCGGTCGTCGCGGTCCTGCCGTTCGATGACGACGACGAGGTCGTGGCCCTCGCCAACAATTCCGAGTACGGACTGGCGGCGACCGCCTGGACCAAGGACATCGGCCGCGCACACCGGCTCGCCAAACGTCTCGACGCCGGCACCGTCACGCTGAACTGCCAGATGGTGTTCGACCATTCGATGCCCTTCGGCGGCTACAAGCAGTCCGGCTGGGGCCACGAATGGGGACGCGACGGGATCGAGAGCTTCCTGAAGACCAAGACGGTTTACGCCCAACTTTGAGTACACGGCAAGGAGTTCAGATGGGATCGTTGGACGGGAAGGTCGCTTTCATCACCGGAGCGGCCCGCGGACAAGGGCGTAGCCACGCCGTACATCTCGCCAGAGAAGGTGCGGGCATCATCGCCGTGGACATCTGCGCCGACATCGCATCGAACGGCTACCCCATGGCCAGCCGTGCCGAACTCGACGAAACCGCGGAACTCGTCGAATCGGTGGGCGGCAAGATCGTCGCCGCGGTCGCCGACGTCCGTGATTTCGCCGGACTCAAGTCAGCGCTGGACACCGGCGTCGAGCAATTCGGCCGCCTCGACATCGTCTGCGCGAACGCCGGTATCGCCACGATGGCGTTCCGTGAACTGACCATCGAAGAAGAACTCGAGATGTGGACCGACGCCATCGACGTCAATCTGACGGGCGCCCTGCACACCGCCAAGGCGGCGATCCCGCACATCGTCGCCGGCGGGCGCGGCGGGTCCATCATCTTCACGAGCTCCACTGCCGGGTTGAAGGGCTTCGGCGGTGCGCAGGCCGGCGGTCTGGGCTATGCGGCATCCAAGCACGGCATCGTCGGGCTGATGCGGACACTGGCCAATGCGCTTGCCCCACAGAGCATCCGGGTGAACAGCGTGCACCCGACGGCCGTCAACACCATGATGGCGGTCAATCCGGCCATGACGGCGTTCCTCGAGAACTATCCCGGTGGCGGCCCGCACCTGCAGAACCCCATGCCGGTCGGGTTGCTCGAACCAGAAGACATCAGCCATGCCGTCGCCTTCCTGGCCTCCGATGCCGCGCAGTACATCACCGGAGTCACGCTTCCGGTCGACGCCGGCTTCTGCAACAAGCTATGAACACTGTCACCGGACGAGTCGCCGGCAAGAAGATCCTGATCACGGGCGCGGCCCGCGGGATGGGCCGAAGCCACGCCGTGCGCCTGGCCGAGGAGGGTGCCGACCTGATCCTCGTGGACATCTGTGAGTCCCTCTCGGTCCTCGAGTATCCGCTGGCCACTCGCGAGGACCTCGAGGAAACCGCCGGCCTCGTCCGGGAATACGGGGGCCGCGCCGCGACGTACGTCGTCGACGTTCGCGATGCCGACGCGTTGCGGGCCGCAGTCGACGACGGCGTCCGACAGCTCGGCGGTCTCGACGGCGCCGTCGCCAATGCCGGTGTGCTCACCGCGGGAACCTGGGACACCACCACGACCGAACAATGGCACGCCGTGGTCGATGTGAACCTGTTCGGCACCTGGAACACGTGCAGAGCCGCGCTGCCCCACCTGATCGACCACGGCGGCAGCCTCGTCAACATCAGCTCTGCTGCCGGCACCAAGGGCACCCCGCTGCACCTGCCCTACACGGCGTCCAAACACGGGATCGTGGGTCTCAGCAAGAGCCTGGCCAATGAGCTTGCCGCGCAGGGTGTTCGCGTGAACACGGTGCATCCCACCGGGGTGCCGACCGGAATGCAGCCGGCCTCCCTGCACGGCCTGATCCGGGAGACGCGGCCTGACCTGGCGCCCCTTTTCGCCAATGCCCTGCCGGTCGTCATGGCCGAGGCCATCGATATCAGCAACGCCGTGCTGTACCTGATGTCCGACGAATCCCGATACGTCACGGGCCTGGAACTCAAAGTCGATGCCGGCGTCACACTGCGGTGAATCAGAAGGGACGACCATGACAGGACTCGGTACCGACCGCACCGAACGCGGCAGGTCGGCGTACGCCGATGTCATGACGGTCGACGCGCCGCCCGGATCCACACCGGTGGACGACCACCTGCTGGATGTCGTCTTCGGCGACGTTTGGCAGCGCCCGGGGCTCACCCGGCGCGAGCGGCGTTTCATCACTCTCCCCTGCGTCGCGGACGCCGATGCCGAAGACCCGTTACGCGCCCATGTGTACGCCGCCCTGAACAGCGGTGACATCACGATCGTCGAGATCCGGGAAACAGTCCTGCATTTCGCCGTCTACGCGGGCTGGCCGAAGGCTTCGCGCTTCAACATGATCGTCGACCAGGAGTGGAACCGCATCCATCAGGAGCGCGGCCTACCGGTCCCCGATCCCGAACCGCTGTTGCCACTGTCCACTCCCAGCGACCCCGACGAACGGCTGGCCGTCGGCGCGGCGTGCTTCAAGGACATCAACTGCCTGCCCTTCGCGCCCGACCAGGACAACCCGTTCCAAGGCGCCGGCATCCTCAACTTCGTCTTCGGCGAAATGTGGCTGCGGCCCGGGTTGGCGAGAAAGGAACGGCGCCTGATCACCGTGGCCTGTGTGGCATTCCAGGACGCGCCGTTCCCGATCGTCAGCCACGTCTACGCCGCCTTGAAGAGCCGCGACGTGTCGTTCAACGAGATGGACGAACTGATACTGCAATTCGCCGCGCACTGCGGATGGCCCAAAGCCGCGCATCTGAGTCAGGTTGCCGCGGAACAAAAACGGCGCGTCACCCAGGAATGGGCTACTGAGGCCGGCGCAGCCGGATGATCACACAGCCTGCCGCGGGCCGGAGTCCGCCCAGACTTGATGGCGCTTTCGGCCCACAGCCGGCGCATAGGTGCCACACTGGCGACGTGACGACCAACGATGTCTACGAGCGGCTCGGCGCGCTGGAGCAATTGGTGCGACATCTCTATGCGCAGACCGGGATCCCGCTGCCCGATGTGCGGTCGATGGCGAAAACGCAGGTGTCGAACCGCGTGCTCGAACTACTGGCGTCAGGCAACAAGATCGCGGCCGTCAAGGCCTACCGCGATGAGGCCGGGGTCGACCTGCCCACCGCGACCCGGGTCATCGAATCCCTTTAATCCAAGAGAGCTTTCGCCATGCTCGCAGTCATCGCCACGATCCCGGAGAGTGGCGGGCCGACGGCGGCGGTGGCGAGTCCGGGCGGCGACCGGATCTACGTCGGGAACAGCGGTAGTCCGACGGTCTCCGTGATCGCCACCGCGACCAACACCGTGGTCGATGCCATCGGACCCGGCGTCGGCTTGCCGGACGCGCAGCAATTGGTCGTGCACCCGGACGGCACGCGGCTGTACTGCAACAACTTCGGCGGGCTCTCCGTGATGGACATCAACACCAAATCGGTTGTGGCCGTGGTTCCATCCGGCTGGGCCGGCAACGTGGCCATTCACCCCGACGGCTCGACGATCTACCTCGCGTCGGGCGGGGACATCAACGGCACTGCCGACCCGAAGATCATGTTGATCGACGCCACCACCAATTCTGTGGCCGGAACCATCAAGGTCGATGACGCCTACTATGTGGCCGTCAGCCCCAATGGCGCCCGACTCTACGTGGCGGGCTACGGCGCGGACACGCTAGCTGTCCTCGACACCACCAGCCACAGCGTCGTCAGCACCATCTCCGTCGGCAAGCCGGTCTCCGGACTCGTCGTCAGCCCCGACAACAGTCGCATCTACGTGATGGGCGCGGTTGAGTTCGGCGTCACCACCTGCTCGGTGACCGCGGTGGACGCCGCCACCGGTGCGATCATCGGCGGCGTCACCTTCCCGCTCGGCAAGGAACTCAGCGACATCGCCGTCGCGCCCGACGGCTCGGCGGTCTACGTCACGCAGCTGACCGGCGACGTGAGCCGGATCGACGCCAGCACCATGACCGTGACAGATGCGGTCAGCATCGGGAGTTACGCAGGGGCCGTTGCTGTTTCGCCCGACGGATCACGGATCTACGTCACCAACCGACATGCCAACACGGTGTCGGTGATCGCCCAGTTGCACGTCACACCCGCGGACCTCCACCTGCCAGATCTGGTCGGCAAGCTGATTGGTGGCGCCGCCTCCGGCGGCAACGGCTGGCTGGTCATCGGCGACCACTTCTATCCCATCCCGCCGCGCGAGCCCGCACTACAGGCCATTGCCCGCGCGCTCGTTCCGCACGTCGGCAAGCCCGTGCAGAACCACGAACTGGGCCAGCGCCTGCGCCGCACTCTGTCGGCCGAACCCGAGGCCCCGAAAATGGCACCCGGCAGCTTCCACCCCGACGAGCACCGCCCGCAGCACTGAGCGCGGCCGGATCCCGGCACGAACATTGCGATTGCCCAGCACCGAGACAATTTTGTCGATACCGTCAATATTGCTTGGGTTCCACTCTCGGTCAGGAGCTTTCACATGCATACACTCACCGCCCGTCTGAGCCTGCCCACCGCCGCCGCTGTCATGGCCGCGGGCGTCATCGTCTCCGCTCCCCCGCCACCAGCATTGAGTGCCCTGCCGGCACCGATCGTCCACAGCGTCCAGGTGCCGCACATCCAGGTACCCGACATCCAGCTGACCGCCACCATCGCCGACATCCTGGAATTCCCCGCGTTCAAGCAGTGGGTCGCCAACCAGATCACCGACTTCGTGACAATCAGTGCGGGCCTGGTCAAAGCAGGCCAGGGCGTCGGGCAGACCATCGCCGCCATCCCGGGACTCGTGACCACCGTCGCGCAGCAGGTTCTGGCCCGCGACTTCGTCGGGGCGCTTGGCACCGTCGAAGCCGGAGTGATCGGCGCGGTGACCGTCATCGGCGGACCGATTCTGGTGTCCATGATCGCGCGCGACCAACGCGTGCTGGCCGTGGACCAGGCGCTGGTGCAAGCAGTCCCGGTAGCGCTGATTGGTCTCGGCACCGGTCTGCTCGGCGGATTCAACGCTTTTGCGACCTCGGCCATCATCGCCACCCAGAACGTCGTGGCGGCGCTACTGCCCATCAACATCGGCAATCTCGTCACAGCCGTCGTCGACGGCGTGAAGCTCGTCGTCCAGGGCCTCAAGACCGGCGCCGCCAACGTCATCGACGGAATCGCCTTCGCGCAGAACACCATTGCCAACGCGCTCGCGACCAAGCCCGCGGCAATCGCGGCGGTCGACACGACCACGCCCACGGCGGCAGCCGGCGTCGAGGCCACCGCAATACCGAAGATCACCACCACCAAGGTCAAGCCCACGATCAAGCTTGCGCCGACAGCGGCCAAGCCAACGGTGACCGACCCCAAGGACACCAAAGACCCGACGGATCCCAAGGATTCAACGACACCCGACACCGTCTCGACGACGAAGCACGACACCGACTCCGGTACCAAACCCGACACCAAACCCGACACCACCGGAGCGGCAACCGACACGAACGCCGGCGCTGGAACGTCGGACACCGGCAGTAAGGCCGAGAAGCAGACCGCCCCGAAGAAGCCGAAGTCCAAGTTCGGCAAGAAGACCCAGGGCAAGAAGGCCGCGGCGACGTCGCAGGCCGCCGCCTGACGCCCAGCACATCGGGAGGTAACTCACAGCGGACCTCAGCAACGCGAAATCCGCACTGGTTCAACGATATCCGCGCCTCAAGGTGAACGGCGGGTCGGCCGCCGTTCACCTTGAGTTCGCACACCGTCCCTATCATCCGCCCCTACTGCCGTCGCAGCCGTGGACGCGCCGAGAGCGCGCCCCGGCGCACGAAAGCAACAGGAGCACAAGGTGATCGACACACTGGATATCGCGCTGCGGATCGGCGCCGGCCTCGGGCTGGGCGCGGCGATCGGGCTGGAACGCCAGTGGCGGTCCCGCAACGCCGGGTTGCGCACCACCGCGCTGGTGAGCCTCGGCTCCGCGCTGTTCGTGATCATGGGCGGCTACACCTTCGCAGGCGAACACGCCGACCCAACCCGTGTTGCCGCCCAGGTGGCGTCCGGCATCGGCTTCCTCGGTGCCGGCGTGATCATGCAGCAGGGCGCCACGATCTCGGGGCTCAACACCGCGGCCACCCTGTGGGCCTCCGCCGCCATCGGCGCCCTGGCCGGCGGTGGACTGATGCTGCCCGCGGTGATCGGCAGCTGCGCGGTCATCGCCGCCAACATCTTCCTGCGGCCGGTCGGGCGCACGCTGGACCGTCACCGCCGCCCGGGCGCCGAAGAGTCCTCCGCCGAATACCGGTTCGAGGTGCGGTGCGCGACGAGCGCCGAACTCCACATCCGGAGCCTCATCTTCGACGCCATCTCGCACCCCAACCTGACGGTGCGCTCCATCTCTGCCGTCGACTTACCCGATGACGAAGGAGTCCGCATCACGGCCACCGTCATCGCCGACGAGCGAGACGACCACCGCATCGAAGCGGCCCTCGCCGATGTCATCAAGGCACCTGCCGTCACCGCGGTGCGGTGGAGTGCCGACGACATGAGCCCGGTCGACTAGTAAGCCGCTACCTGGGGAAAGTTGGTGGGCGCGGACGGTATCGAACCGCCGACCGCTGGTGTGTAAAACCAGAGCTCTACCACTGAGCTACGCGCCCCGCCCCGGGCACGCTACACGCCGATGGCGGGTCAGGGAAAATCAGTCCAAGGCCGCCAGGGCGTCGACCCAGACCTGCTGGTCCCGCGCCTCGCCGGGCGATGTGCACTCCGCGAACCGCACGATGCCCTCCCGGTCGACCAGGAATGTGCCCCGGTCCGGGTAGCCCGAAACCTCGTTGAAAACCCCGTACAGCTGGGACACCGCGCCGTGCGGCCAGAAGTCGCACAGGATCGGGAACTCGAAGCCCGATTCCCGCGCCCACACCTTGTGAGTGGCCGGCGGCCCGACCGAGATGGTCAGCGTTTCCACCGAATCATTGCGGTACCGGGCCAGGTTTTCCTGAATCTCGCCGAGCTCCCCCGCACACACCGGGGTGAACGCCAGTGGGAAGAACACCAGCAGCACATTCCGGCCGCGCAGCGCCGACAGCGTCACGGCGCGACCGTGCTGGTCTTTGAGAGTGAAGTCCGGCGCGACGGACCCGACCTCGATCATGACTCAACCCGCGAATGCAACGTGGTGGCGGAAATCAGGCCGCTTTTCCGCCGTGTGGTTGCACTCGCGGCGACAGTGGCCCACAAACAGACGGTGGCCCACAAACAGACAGCGGCCCACGAACACCGCACAGAGCCGGGCACGTCAGACCTACGAGACCGCGGCGCCAGGGCACCGACCACCACTAGTGCCGGCCCGCGGCCTTCGACTTGGGCTGCACCAGGCGGCTGGCGATCCAGTCCCCGAGGTTGGCCGACGAGGTGACGACGAGCCCTGCGGTCGGCGCCGACTCGGCGATCTCGGCAGGCTGGACGTGGCCGTTCTTGCCGGTCTTCGGGGTGGCCACCCAGATCACGCCGTCGTCGGCCAGCGGGGTGATGGCGTCCATCAGACGGTCCACCAGGTCGCCGTCGTCATCGCGCCACCACAGCAGCACGACGTCCACGACTTCGTCGGAATCCTCGTCGAGAAGCTCTCCGCCGCACGCATCTTCGATGTCAGCGCGGATGTCGTCGTCGGTGTCCTCGTCCCAACCCAGCTCCTGGACGATCTGATCTTTGTGAATGCCCAGTCTCTGGGCGTAGTTCGGCGCGTCCGCCGCGGCCACCGGTGTCCTCCTCTAACCTGCTTGTTTGCAGCCCGTGTGTGTGGAACCCAATAGTCGCACGCGACGACGATTCATTCGACGCAAGACACATCTTTGATCGACAAGATCAGCGCACGTGTTACCCGCACGCGGTCTCGGTGGCCGACTTGGCGTTGTTGAACGAGTCGACCGCCGCATTGAAATCAGAGGTCGACGCGTTGGTGCTGATCGCCGTCGCCAGCGCCTGGGCCGCCGCCGACCAGCCGGCGAGCGCCGCCTTGAGGGTGTCGGACTGCACCGTCGTGGCGCTCTTGGTCACCGCGTCCGCGGCATGGTGCAGTGCGTCGACCGCGGCCTGCAGCTTGGCGGCGTCGGTGCCACCGGCGTTCTCGGCGTCGACGTAGGCGTTGACCGCCTGCATCGCCGGTTTGCCGGTGTCGACGAACGTCTGGCACGCAGCCTCTGTCGCCGCCGCGGAGGCGCTCGACGAACTGGAACTGGCCGACGCTGCCGCGGACAGCGACACCGAGGTGCGGTACGCCGCCGCGCCGGGCTGGTCGACCGTGGAGCTGCCTTCGACGGACTTACTGCAGCCGACGATCATCATCCCGACCATCGCCAGGGCCCCGGATACCAAAGCGGCTGCGCGAAGCCGCGACACACTAGCCGCGCTGGTCATCATCAGCTGACCGTACAGGGTCGATGCGGCAATCACAGGCATCCGAACGCGTACTCGCCGGTAGCCCACCCCAACGCCTAATCTGCGGAACGATGGGGGGACCATGGGCAGTGCCAAAAGCATCCCCAAAATCGCATACCAAGGAGTGGCAGTTGACCACTGAGTTCGTGCGCCAAGACCTGGCTCAAAACTCCAGTACCTCAGCCGAACCGGACCGGGTTCGGGTGATCCGTGATGGCGTCGCGTCGTATCTTCCCGACATCGACCCGGACGAGACCGCCGAATGGCTGGAATCGTTCGACGACCTGTTGGCTCGGTCCGGGCCCGCACGTGCGCGGTATCTGATGCTTCGGCTGTTGGAGCGCTCGCGGGAGATGCGCGTGTCCATCCCCGCGCTGACGTCCACCGACTACGTCAACACCATCCCCACCGATCTGGAGCCGTGGTTCCCCGGTGACGAAGAGGTCGAGCGCCGCTTCCGCCGCTGGATCCGCTGGAACGCCGCCATCATGGTGCACCGCGCACAGCGGCCGGGAGTCGGTGTGGGCGGCCACATTTCGACGTATGCGTCGTCGGCTTCGCTGTACGAGGTCGGCTTCAACCACTTCTTCCGCGGCAAGAACCACCCGGGCGGCGGCGACCAGATCTTCATCCAGGGCCACGCCTCCCCCGGCATCTACGCCCGCGCCTTCCTCGAGGGCCGCATCGACGAACACCGGCTGGACGGCTTCCGCCAGGAGCACTCGCATGCCGGCCTCGGCGGCGGCCTGCCGTCGTACCCGCACCCCCGCCTGATGCCCGATTTCTGGGAATTCCCCACGGTGTCAATGGGTTTGGGCCCGATGAACGCCATCTACCAGGCCCGCTTCAACCACTACCTGCACGACCGCGGGCTCAAGGACACCAGCGATCAGCACGTGTGGGCGTTCCTCGGCGACGGCGAGATGGACGAGCCCGAGAGCCGCGGCCTGATCCAGGTTGCCGCCAACGAGGCGCTCGACAACCTGACGTTCGTCGTCAACTGCAACCTGCAGCGCCTCGACGGCCCGGTCCGCGGCAACGGCAAGATCATCCAGGAGCTGGAGTCGTTCTTCCGCGGCGCCGGCTGGAACGTCATCAAGGTGGTGTGGGGCCGCGAGTGGGACGCCCTGCTGCACGCCGACAAGGACGGCGCACTGGTGAACCTGATGAACGTCACGCCCGACGGTGACTACCAGACCTACAAGGCCAATGACGGCGCGTATGTCCGCGACCACTTCTTCGGCCGCGACCCCCGCACCAAGGCGCTGGTCGACCCGATGACCGACCAGGAGATCTGGAACCTCAAGCGCGGTGGCCACGACTACCGCAAGCTGTACGCCGCCTACCGCGCGGCCATGGAGCACAAGGGCCAGCCGACCGTCATCCTCGCCAAGACCATCAAGGGCTACACCCTGGGCAGCCACTTCGAGGGCCGCAACGCGACGCACCAGATGAAGAAGCTGGCGCTCGACGACCTCAAGAAGTTCCGCGACGCGACGCGGGTGCCGATCACCGACGCCCAGCTCGAGGAGAACCCGTACCTGCCGCCCTACTACCACCCGGGCTCGGAGTCGCCGGAAATCCGGTACATGCTCGACCGGCGCCGGGCGCTCGGCGGCTTCCTGCCGGAGCGGCGCACCAAGTCCAAGCCGCTGCAGCTGCCGGGCCGCGACGTCTACAAGTCGCTCAAGAAGGGCTCGGGCAACCAGGCCGTCGCCACCACGATGGCGACGGTGCGAACCTTCAAAGAACTGTTGCGGGACAAGAACATCGGACCGCGCATCGTCCCGATCATTCCCGACGAGGCCCGCACCTTCGGCATGGACTCGTGGTTCCCGAGCCTCAAGATCTACAACCGCAACGGCCAGCTCTACACCGCCGTGGATGCGGATCTGATGTTGGCGTACAAGGAATCCGAAGTCGGCCAGATTCTGCACGAGGGCATCAACGAGGCCGGGTCGACGGCGTCGTTCACCGCGGTGTCGACGTCGTACGCCACGCACGACCTGCCGATGATCCCGATCTACATCTTCTATTCGATGTTCGGGTTCCAGCGCACCGGCGACGGCTTCTGGGCGGCCGCCGACCAGATGGGCCGCGGCTTCGTGCTGGGCGCGACAGCCGGGCGCACCACGCTCACCGGTGAGGGCCTGCAGCACGCGGACGGTCACTCGCTGCTGCTGGCCTCGACCAACCCCGCGGTGGTGGCCTACGACCCGGCGTTCGCCTACGAGATCGCGTACATCATCGAGAGCGGCCTCGAGCGCATGTACGGCGACAACCCCGAGAACGTCTACTTCTACATCACCA
Organism: Mycolicibacterium sp. TY81; assembly: GCF_018326285.1. Classification (NCBI taxonomy): domain Bacteria; kingdom Bacillati; phylum Actinomycetota; class Actinomycetes; order Mycobacteriales; family Mycobacteriaceae; genus Mycobacterium; species Mycolicibacterium sp. TY81. The sequence continues at coordinate 1,100,067 of NZ_AP023362.1, read as the reverse complement.
TCTACAACGAGCCGTACGTCCAGCCGGCCGAGCCCGAGAACTTCGACCCCGAGGGCGTACTGCGCGGCATGTACCGGTTCCGCGCCGCGACGGAGAAGCGCTCCAGCACGGCGCAGATCCTGGCGTCGGGCGTCTCGATGCCCGACGCGCTGCGGGCGGCCGACATCCTGGCCGCCGACTGGGATGTGGCGGCCGACGTGTGGTCGGTGACGAGCTGGGGTGAGCTGAACCGCGACGGCGTGGCCATCGACCGGCAGGCGCTGCGCCACCCCGACCAGCAGGCCGGCGTCCCGTACGTGACCGCCCAGCTCGCGAAGACCGCGGGCCCCGTGGTCGCGGTGTCCGACTGGATGCGCGCGGTGCCCGAGCAGATCCGGCCGTGGGTGCCGAACACCTACGTCACGCTCGGCACCGACGGGTTCGGCTTCTCCGACACCCGCCCGGCGGCCCGGCGTTACTTCAACACCGACGCCGAGTCGGTGGTGGTGGCGGTGCTGGAGGCCCTGGCCCGCGACGGCGAGATCGACCCGTCGGTGGCCGTCGCGGCGGCCAAGCAGTACCGGATCGACGACGTCTCGGCCGCCGAGGTGTCGTACGCCGACACCGGCAGCGCGTAGTCCGCAGACGCTGAGATGACGGTTTCCGACAGGAACCGTCATCTCGGCGCGACCGGATTGGCAGAAGTCTCCAGAAATCAGGCGTAGCTTTTAGTCATGCCTGACAACACGAACGGCGGTAAGCGGTTCGTTCCGCCCAAGTCGACGCTCGAAGTCCTCGAGAACGTCCCGGACACGGTGCTGCGTCGCCTCAAGCAGTACTCCGGCACCTTGGCGACGCAGGCCGTGCACGCCCTCGAGGAGCGCCTGCCGTTCTTCGCCGAGTTGGAGGCCTCGCAGCGCGCCAGCGTTCACCTGGTGGTGCAGACCGCCGTCGTCAACTTCGTCGAGTGGATGCGCGACCCGAACAGCGACGTCAGCTACACCGCGGAGGCCTTCGAGGTCGTGCCCCAGGATCTGCGGCGCCGCATCGCGCTGCGGCAGTCGGTGGAGATGGTGCGGACCACCATGGAGTTCTTCGAGGAAGTGGTGCCGCTACTGGCCCGCACCGAGGAACAGCTGACGGCGCTGACCGCGGGCATCCTGCGGTACAGCCGCGACCTGGCGTTCGCTGCCGCCAGCGCGTACGCCGATCAGGCCGAGGCCCGCGGCGCCTGGGACACCCGGATGGAGGCCAACGTCGTCGACGCCGTGGTGCGTGGCGACGTCGGCACCAGCCTGCAGTCGCAGGCGGCGGCACTGAACTGGGACGCCACCGCGCCCGCCACCGTCGTGGTGGGCTACCCGCAACCCGACCGCGCCGATCTGGCCAGCGAGGACGTCCACGACGTCGCCAGCCGCAACGGTCGCGTCGCCCTGTCCGACGTCCACGGCACCTGGCTGGTGGCCATCATCTCCGGACAGATCTCGCCCACCGATCGGTTCCTGGGCGAACTGATGGGCGTGTTCGCCGACGCCCCGGTGGTCATCGGCCCGACCGCCGCCACGCTGGCAGCCGCCCATTACAGCGCCACCGAAGCCATCTCCGGAATGAATGCGGTGAGCGGCTGGACGGGTGCACCGCGCCCCGTCGCCGCGCGCGAACTGCTGCCCGAACGCGCCCTGCTCGGGGACCGCACGGCCATCGCGGCCCTGGAACTCGAGGTCGTCCGGCCGCTGGCAGACGCGGGTCCGGCGCTGACAGAGACGCTCGACGCCTACCTCGACGCCGGCGGCGCCATAGAAGCGTGCGCCCGTAAATTGTTCGTTCATCCAAACACCGTCCGGTACCGGCTGCGCCGGATCGCGGACTTCACCGGCCGCGATCCGATGGTGCCCAGGGACGCCTATGTGCTCCGAGTGGCCTCGACAGTGGGTCGATTGAGCCGTACCCCCGCTCAAGCCAACCAGCAAACGGCCTGATCAGCACAGTTACAGCAAACCTACCCGCCGGTAGCTATCGACCCCCGACTGTGATCCACATCGCAGCCAGGTCTCGCCAACGTTGCATAACGTGCGTTTTTGTAGACATTCCACAAAACTTTAAGACCAGGTTCATAATCTCTTACACGGCATAAATCCCGCTTCACAGTGTTTTCTTAATCCGTGCCTCAAACACCTGTGCTTGCGCTGCTTGCCCCCGGGCAGGGATCTCAGACGCCCGGCATGCTCACCCCATGGTTGGAGCTGGCCGGTGCGGCTGACCGTCTGGCCACCTGGTCGGAGATCAGCGGTCTCGATCTCGCCCAGCTGGGCACCACGGCGACCGCCGAGGAGATCACCGACACCGCGGTGACCCAGCCGCTGGTCGTCGCGGCCACGCTGCTCGCACACGAAGAGCTGACCAAGCGCGGCCTCCTGGCCGGTGCCACCACGATCGTGGCCGGCCACTCGGTCGGCGAGATCGCCGCCTACGCCATCGCGGGCGTCATCTCCGCCGACGAGGCCATCAAGCTCGCCGCCACCCGCGGCGCCGAGATGGCCAAGGCCTGCGCCCTGGAGCCCACCGGCATGGCCGCGGTGCTCGGTGGCGACGAGGCCGAGGTGCTCGCACGTCTGGAAGCCCTGGAACTGGTCCCGGCCAACCGCAACGCGGCGGGTCAGATCGTCGCGGCCGGTGCCGTCTCGGCGCTGGAGAAGCTGGCCGAGGATCCGCCGGCCAAGGCCCGCGTCCGTGTCCTGGCCACCGCCGGCGCCTTCCACACGCACTTCATGGGCTCGGCGCAGGAGCCGTACGCGGCTGCCGCGGCGACCGTCACCCCCAGCGAGCCGACCACCACGCTGCTGTCCAACGCCGACGGCCAGCCGGTCGCCGACGCCGCGGACGCCATGGCCAAGCTGGTCGCCCAGATGACCCGCCCGGTCCGCTGGGACCTGTGCTCGGAAACGATGCGGAAGCGCTTCAGTGCCGCACAGGAAGGCCAGGAAGTGACCGGCATCATCGAGTTCCCCCCGGCGGGCACCCTCACCGGTATCGCCAAGCGCGAAGTCAAGGGCGTGCCCACCTTCGCCATCAAGACCCCCGCAGATTTGGACGGACTCACCGAGTTCTGACAGGGCTGTAGGCCTGAAAAGCAACCAACCCGAATCAACCGACCCGGCACACCAAATCCGGTGTGCCGACACAACAAAAAGAAGGAGCCATCGTGGCTGCCAGTCAAGAAGAAATCATCGCCGGCCTCGCCGAGATCATCGAAGAGGTCACCGGCATCGAGCCGTCTGAGGTGACCCCCGAGAAGTCCTTCGTCGACGACCTGGACATCGACTCGCTGTCGATGGTCGAGATCGCCGTCCAGACCGAGGACAAGTACGGCGTGAAGATCCCGGACGAGGACCTGGCCGGCCTGCGCACCGTTGGTGACGTCGTCGCCTACATCCAGAAGCTCGAGGAAGAGAACCCCGAGGCTGCTGCCGCGCTGCGCGATAAGTTCAGCAAGTGACCAGGCCTTCCACGGCTAACGGAGGCTTCCCGAACGTCGTGGTGACCGCCGTGGAGGCAACCACGGCGCTCGCTGCTGACATCGAGAGCACGTGGAAGGGCCTCCTGGCAGGCGAAAGCGGCATCCGTGAGTTGACCGACGATTTCGTCACCAAGTGGGACCTTCCGGTGCGTATCGGTGGCCACCTGGTCGACGATCTCGAGGCCGAGCTCACCCGCGTCGAACTGCGCCGTAACTCGTACGTGCAGCGCATGTCGCTCGTGCTGGCGCGACGGTTGTGGAAGAACGCGGGTGCGCCCGAGGTCGATCCCGACCGTTTCGCCGTCGTGATCGGCACGGGTCTCGGTGGCGGCGAGAAGATCGTCGAAACCTACGACGCCATGAACGAGGGCGGCATCCGCAAGGTCAGCCCGCTCGCCGTTCAGATGATCATGCCCAACGGCGCGGCTGCGGTCGCCGGCTTGGAGCTGGGCGCCCGCGCCGGGGTCATCACCCCGGTGTCGGCGTGCTCGTCGGGTTCTGAGGCCATCGCCCACGGCTGGCGTCAGATCGTCATGGGCGACGCGGACTTCGCCGTCGTCGGTGGCGTGGAAGGCGGCATCGAGGCACTGCCCATCGCGGCGTTCTCGATGATGCGCGCCATGTCGACCCGCAACGACGATCCCGCGGGTGCGTCGCGGCCGTTCGACAAGGATCGTGACGGCTTCGTGTTCGGTGAAGCCGGCGCGATGATGATCATCGAGACCGAAGAGCACGCGCTGGCGCGTGGCGCCAAGCCGATCGCCCGCCTGCTGGGTGCCGGTATCACCTCGGACGCGTTCCACATGGTGGCCCCGGCAGACGGCGGCGTGCGCGCCGGTGCCGCGATGAAGCGTGCACTGGAGACCGCGGGGCTGGACGCCAAGGACATCGACCACGTCAATGCCCACGGCACTGCCACCCCGATCGGTGACACCGCCGAGGCCAATGCCATCCGCGTCGCCGGATGTCAGAACGCCGCGGTGTACGCGCCGAAGTCGGCGCTCGGCCACTCCATCGGTGCGGTCGGTGCGCTGGAGTCCGTGTTGACGGTGCTCGCGTTGCGCGACGGGGTCATCCCCCCGACGCTCAACTACGAGACGCCGGATCCCGCCATCGATCTCGATGTTGTTGCGGGCGAGCCTCGTTATGGCGACTACAAGTACGCCATCAACAACTCGTTCGGGTTCGGTGGACACAATGTCGCCCTGGCCTTTGGGCGTTATTAAGTCGAAGGGACATTGAGCAGTAATGGCAGGGGTAACCGCACAGAGGTTGTCAACGGGGAATGGTCTCCCCAATGTGGTCGTCACTGGTGTAGCCATGACGACTGCCCTGGCGACCGATGCCGAAACCACGTGGCAGAAGCTCCTTGACGGGCAGAGCGGGATCCGTCTTCTCGAAGATGACTTCATCGAGAAGTACGACCTTCCCGTCCGTATCGGTGGGCATCTGCACGAGGATTTCGACAGTGAACTGACGCGCGTCGAACTGCGTCGGCTGTCATATCTGCAGAAAATGTCGACGGTCATCGGCCGGCGAGTCTGGGAAAACGCAGGCTCGCCGGACGTTGACCCCCGACGACTGATGGTGTCGATCGGCACCGGCCTCGGCTCGACCGAGGAACTGGTCTTCGCCTACGACGGCATGCGCGAGCGCGGCCTGCGAGCGGTTTCGCCGCTGGTCGTGCAGATGTACATGCCCAACGGGGCGGCGGCCGCTGTCGGACTGGAGCGCAAGGCCAAGGCCGGGGTGTCCACCCTGATCTCGGCCTGCGCGTCCGGGTCCGAAGCCATCGCCAACGCCTGGCGCCAGCTGGTGCTGGGCGAGGCCGACGTCGCCATCACCGGCGGTGTCGAAACCAAGATCGAGGCAGTGCCGATCGCCGGGTTCGCCCAGATGCGCATCGTGCTGTCCAACACCAACGACAACCCGGCCGGTGCCTGCCGCCCGTTCGACCGCGACCGCAACGGCTTCGTGTTCGGCGAGGGTGGCGCCATGCTGGTGCTCGAGACCGAGGAACACGCCAAGGCCCGCGGCGCCAACATTCTGGCCCGCCTGATGGGCGCGAGCGTCACCTCGGACGGCTACCACATCGTGGCGCCGGACCCCAACGGTGAGCAGGCCGGCTACGCCATGACCCGGGCCATCGAACTGGCCGGGCTCGTGCCGTCCGACATCGACCACGTCAACGCGCACGCGACCGGCACCAGCGTCGGTGACGTCGCCGAGGGCGTGGCCATCAACAACGCCATGAAGGGCCACCGGCCGGCGGTGTACGCCCCCAAGTCGGCGCTGGGCCACTCGGTGGGTGCAGTTGGTGCGGTGGAGTCCATCCTCACCGTGCTCGCGCTGCGCGACGGCGTAATTCCGCCCACACTGAACCTGGACAACCTGGATCCGGAGATCGATCTGGATGTGGTCTCCAAGGCTCCGCGGCAGGGCGACTACAAGTACGCGATCAACAACTCGTTCGGGTTCGGCGGACACAACGTCGCACTCGCATTCGGCCGGTACTGAGCGACGAAGCGCATACCGCGAGATCAAGGAGATTAGAGAATGACGACCCTGGCACCTGAGGCGACGGCCGCCGAATCACTTGATCCTCGCGACCCGCTGCTGCGGCTCTCGACCTTCTTCGACCCGGGCAGCGTCAAGCCGCTGCACGAGCGCGACAAGTCGGGCGTCCTGGCCGCCTCCGGCACCGTCAACGGCGTGCACACCATCGCGTTCGCCACCGACGGCACCGTCATGGGTGGTGCCATGGGCGTTGACGGCTGCGCGCACATCGTCCGCGCCTACGACACCGCCATCGACGAGCAGGCCCCCATCGTGGGCATCTGGCACTCCGGTGGCGCCCGCCTCGCCGAGGGTGTGCGCGCGCTGCACGCGGTCGGCCAGGTCTTCGAGGCCATGATCCGGGCCTCGGGCTACATCCCGCAGATTTCGCTGGTAGTCGGCTTCGCCGCCGGTGGTGCCGCCTACGGCCCCGCCCTGACCGACGTCATCGTCATGGCCCCCGAGGGCCGCGTCTTCGTCACCGGCCCGGACGTCGTCCGCAGCGTCACCGGTGAGGACGTCGACATGGTCTCGCTCGGTGGCCCCGACACCCACCACAAGAAGTCCGGCGTGTGCCACATCGTCGCCGACGACGAACTCGACTGCTACGAGCGCGGCCGTCGCCTGGTCGGCCTGTTCAGCCAGCAGGGCCACTTCGACCGCACCAAGGCCGAGGCCGGCGACACCGACATCAAGGCCCTCATGCCCGAGTCGGCGCGTCGCGCGTACGACGTGCACCCGATCGTCGAGGCCCTGCTCGACGAGGGCGTGCCGTTCGAAGAGTTCCAGTCCAAGTGGGCGCCGTCCATCGTGGTCGGCCTGGGCCGCCTCGCCGGTCGCTCCGTCGGCGTCATCGCCAACAACCCGCTGCGTCTGGGCGGCTGCCTGAACTCCGAAAGCGCCGAGAAGGCAGCACGTTTCGTGCGGCTGTGCGACGCCTTCGGCATCCCGCTGATCGTTCTGGTCGACGTCCCCGGCTACCTGCCCGGTGTCGACCAGGAGTGGGGCGGCGTCGTGCGCCGTGGCGCCAAGCTGCTGCACGCGTTCGGTGAGGCCGTCGTCCCCCGCGTCACGCTGGTGACCCGCAAGATCTACGGCGGCGCGTACATCGCCATGAACTCGCGGTCGCTGGGCGCGACGAAGGTGTTCGCCTGGCCGGACGCCGAGGTCGCCGTCATGGGCGCCAAGGCCGCCGTCGGCATCCTGCACAAGCGCAAGCTGGCCGCCGTCGAGGACGCCGCCGAGCGTGAGGCCCTGCACGAGGAACTGGCCCTCGAGCACGAGAAGATCGCCGGTGGCGTCGACTCGGCCATCGAGATCGGCGTCGTCGACGAGAAGATCGACCCGGCCCACACCCGGTCCAAGATCACCCAGGCCCTCGCCGAGGCCCCGGCCCGCCGCGGTCGCCACAAGAACATCGCGCTGTAATCACGCGACAAACCACAAAACTGCCCCTCTCCTTAGGACGAGGGGCAGTTTTGTTTGTCCGCGATGAATTTCGCCAACCCCGGAGGTCAACACGCACATGACGCAACTGGTGAAAGTGCAGAACTTCAACGTCTCGGCGGACGGCTTCGGTGCCGGTGTCGGGCAGAGTTTCGAGCGGCCCTTCGGCCACGCCGACCCGGGCACCATGTTCGCCTGGGCCGGCGCCACCGCCAGCTGGCCCAACCGCACCGATCCGGGCGGCACCCGCGGCCTTGACGACCACCTCGTGCGCGACTTCCACCACAACATCGGCGCCGAGATCATGGGCGCGGGCAAGTTCAGCCCCTACCGCGGGCCGGCGCGGCTCGACTGGCAGGGCTGGTGGGGCGACGAACCGCCGTTCCACACCCCGGTTTTCGTGATGACGCACCACCTGCGGCCGTCGTTCACGTTGTCGGACACCACATTCCACTTCGTCGACGCGACCCCCGCCGAGGTGCTGGAACTGGCCCGAGAGGCCGCGCAGGGCAAGGACATTCGCATCGGCGGCGGGGCCACGACGGTCCGGGAGTTCCTCGACGCCGACCTGATCGACACCCTGCACATCGTGGTGTCCCCCACCGTGACGCTCGGCGAGGGCTCACGACTCTGGGAGTCCCCCGACGAGCTGCTCGACCGGTACCACTGCGACGTGGTGCCCAGCTCCAGCGGCGTCATCCACCACTTGTTCTGGCGCCGCTGAGCTTTCGGCCACTACCGCGTGGTGTAGCCGCCGTTGGCGAAGATGGTCTGGCCGGTGATCCAGTGGCCCTCGTCGGTGAGGAACACGACCAGCGGGGCGATGTCCTCGATGAGGGTCAGCCGGCCGCCCATCGCCTGCGACTTGTGGAACGCCACGCGCTCCGGGGTCTCCTGGCCGTAGAAGAACGGCGTGTCCATGGGCCCCGGACCCACGTTGTTGACGTTGATCCCGCGCGCCGCGAACTCTTTCGCGGCGGCGCGGGTGAAGTGCTCGACGGGGCTCTTGGCGCCGGCGTAGGTGCTGTAACCGTCGGTGAACGCCGCCAGCAGCGCCGTCACGATGGTGATCACCGATCCGCCGTCGTTGAGCCGGCGGCCCGCCTGCTGCAGGAAGAAGTACGCGGCCTTGGCGTTGATGTCGAACATCGAATCGTATTCGGCCTCAGTGGTTTCCACGATCGGCTTCCGCAGCACCTTGCCGACGGTGTTGATCGCGATGTCGACACCGCCGAACGCCTCGACAGCCGCGTCGAACAGCTTCTCCACGTTGCCGGGAACGGTCAGGTCGCCCTGAACCTTGATGGCCTTGGCGCCGGCGGACTCGATGGCGGCAACGGTCTGATCGGCGTCGGCCTCGGTGGCCGCGCTGTTGTAGTGCACCGCGACGTTGACGCCGCGGGCACCGAGGGTGGTGCTGATCAGGCCGCCCAGGTTCTTGGCTCCGGCGGCGACGACTGCTGTTTTACCTTCGAGATTGCTCATGTGGCCCACGCTAGCCACGGCGGACCACAATTAGAAACGAAACTTTTCTACCTATCCACAAGCAATGGTTGTAGTTAGGGTGGTCGGCATGACCAGGCCGTATCCCGATCTGCGCCGGCTGCAGCACTTCCTCGCGGTCGCCGACGCGGGCGGCTTCACCCGCGCCGCCGACCAGCTGCACCTGAGCCAGCAGGCGCTCAGCAGCTCGATCCGCCAGCTCGAAAAAGAGCTGGGCGCAACGCTTTTCGACCGGGACGGCCGCCGGGTCACCTTGACGCCGGCAGGCCGGCAGCTGCACAGCGATGCGCGCACCCTCCTGGCCGCCGCCCACACCGTCACCGACCACGTGCAGCGCGCGGCCAGCGCCGCACGGGAGAACTACGTCGTCGGCCACACGCCGGCGCTCGAGAGCGTCGAGGTGTACGCACTGCTGGAGCCGGTGATCGACGCCTACCACGACGTGTCCTTCACGTTCCGCCAGATGTTTCCGGATCAGCTGTCCCCCGCGCTGCTCGACGGCTCGATCCAGCTCGCCCTGCGCCGCGGCGTGGTGCCGGACCGCGACCTCGCCACCGCGGTGCTGGGCTATCACGCGGTGCGCGTGGCGGTGCTGAGTTCGCACCCCTTGGCGGGGCGCGACGCCGTCGACCTCACCGACCTGACCGACGAACGCATCGCACTCTGGGCACCGCCCGGCGCGTCGTACTACAGCGACCTGCTGCTCGGCGCCTGCCGCCGCGCCGGATTCGAGCCGGACTATGTCGTGAGTCGCGTACAGGGCGCGGCCACCGTGGCCGCGCCGTTGACGACGGGCGCGGTGGCGTTCGTCACGCATCCGGTGGGGCCGGTGCTGGACGGGCGGGTCACGGTCGTCGACCTCCAGCCGCCGCTGCTGCTGCCGGTGCAGGCCATGTGGCAGCGGCACACGCGCTCGCCGATCCGTGACCTGCTGCTCGCCCAGCAGGCGTAGTCAGGCGCGCGCCAGCAGCGCCTCGTCGGCAAGGTCGTCCAACTCCTTGCCCTTGGTCTCTGGCCCGAACAGATAACCGATCACGGTCAGGAGCCAGATGGCGGACAGCGCCAGATAGGGCGTCTGCACGCCGTAATGACCGATGGCCCAGCCGACGACGGTCGGCGCGGCGATCGACACGATGCGGCCGCCACCGACGGCGACACCAAAGCCGGTGCCGCGCAGCACGGTTGGGAACAGCTCGGAGATGTACGCGTCCCCGACGCCCCAGAGCCAGCCGAGGGTGGCGATGGAGATGGCACCGTAGACCTGGTATTCGGCAAGCGAATCCGACGTGGCCGCCAAGATCGCCGAACCGGCCTCGATGACGGCGCCCAGGATCGCCGAGGGCCGGCGGCCGAAGCGGTCGGCCAACGCGGTGCCGATGAAGACGAAGACGACCTGCAGCAGGAAGAACACCAGGGCGTAGCGAATCGCATCGGTGGTGGACGCGTGGAATCTCTTGACGATGTAGGTGGTCAGGAACAGCGTCGAGCCCCAGTAGCCGACCGCATTGGCGGTGTAGATCAGCCAGCCCACGACCAGCCGCCGCCGTACGCCAGGTAGCTGCCACAGCTTCGCTCGCGGAATGCCGTCGCGCTTCCGTGTCTCGTTGACCTCGGTGTAGCGCGGTGATTCCGTGATGCCCTGGCGGACAAGGAACAGGATGATGGCCGGGACGATCGCCACGATGAACGACGCCTGCCAGCCGAACCGCGGCACCAGCACCAGCGCGACGGCGGCCGCGAGGACGTAACCGAGCGAGAACAACGAGAAGATCACGCCGCCCACCCCGATCGCGCGGGTCTTGGTCGGCCACACCTCGGCGGTATAGGGGGCGCCCACCGCCAGCTCGCCGGCACCGCCCACACCGGTGAGGAAGCGCAGGCCGGTGAACGCGGCCAGATTGGTGGTGATGCCCGCCAGTGCCGTGGTGATGCCGTAGAGCAGGATCGACGCACCGAGCGTGGTCTTGCGGCCCCACCGGTCGGCGGCGATACCGAAACCGATGGTGCCGATGGTGTAGCCGACCAGGAAGATCGACCCGATGTACCCGGCCTGGGCCTCGGTGATCTGCAGGGTCTTCTTGATCTCGGGCAGGACCAGGCCGTAGATGTTCACGGCGTAGGAGTCGAAGCCGTACCCCAGCCCCGCCGTCACCGCCACAAACAACGCCGGTTTGAACGGCTGCGACTTCCGCGGGGGCGAATCGACCTGTGTCTCTTCCAGATTCGCGGACATCTGTCGACGGTATCGGGCACCGGACGGCGTCCGAAGATTCAGAATCGCCCGGATCGCAAGTGGTTCAGATCTGCCCGTGATTGGGCGGCGCGACACCGGAGAGCTCCCACGCGCCGATGTGGTGGTACTTCCAGTCGACGGGGTCGTGCACGCTGTGGGTCCGCGCATTGCGCCAGTGCCGGTCGAGGTCGTGGCGGCGGTCGGTGCCGCTCGCGCCGGTCAACGCGAACAGCTGACTGGCGACGTCGACGGCCACGTCACTGGCGAAGGCCTTGGCCTGCGCAACCGCAATCGAGCCGTGCGCGGCGGCGTCGGGATCGGCGACATCGAGCCCGATGTCTTCGAGTTCGCCTGCGGCCCAACGTAACAGCTGGGTCGACGCGCGCGTCCGGGTGGCGAGCTGACCGAACCGCAGCAGGATGTGCGGATCGTCGCTCGCGGCCTTGGCGCCGCCGTAGCGCACCGCCTCGAAGAACGGCCGGCTGCGGGTGCGGACGAACTCGGCGGCATCGGCCAGGGCACCCTCGGCGATGCCGGCTTCGATGGCGGTGTGCACCAGCTGCGCGCGGGCACCGAGCAGTTGCGGCTTCTCGAATGCCGACCAGTAGGGCACCACCAGATCGCTGTCGACGGCGACGCCGTCGAGCGTGGTGGTGCCACTCACGGTCGAGCGCTGCCCCATGGCGGCCCAGTCCTCGTCGATCGACACCCCGGGGGCGTCACGTTCGACGAAGGCCAGCACGAGACGGTCGGCGGGATCGAGCGCGCTGACCGCCAGCCACCGCGACGTGATGGCACCGGTGCAGTAGTACTTGGTGCCGTCGAGTCGCCACCGCGCACCGTCCTTGACCAGGCGCGTCTTGAGGTCCTGGGCATGGTGACCGCCGCGCTCGGCGAGCACCGGGGCGATGCGCGCGCCGTCGACGACAGCCGGCAGGATTCGGGCCCGCTGCAGTGGTGTGCCGAGCAGGCGCAGGATGTCCACCGCCAGGTAGTGACCCTGCGGCGTCTGCGCCAGCGCGGGATCCGCGGCCGCGACGATCCTGATGACCTCGGCCAGCGTACGCGGCCCGAGCCCGTCTCCCCCGTCGTCGATCGGCACCGTGACGGCCGGCAGGCCCAGCTTGTCGAACTCGGCCACTTCGGCGCGGGGTACCGCACCGGCCCGATCACGTTCTGCCGCACCGGGCTTCACCGATGCCGCGAACTCTTCCGCGACGGCGACGACTTCGGCGTGGCTCCGGGGAGCCCGGGTGCGGGCCATGTCTCAGGAGTGCCGATCAGCGAGCAGGCCGCGCTCCGCCAGGATCGGGATGACGCCCTCGCCGAAGCTGAAGGCCTCTTCCAGATGCGGATACCCGGACAGGATGAACTCGTCGAGGCCCAGCTCGTGGTACTCGGCGATGCGGTCGGCGACCTGCTCATGACTGCCGACCAGTGCGGTGCCGGCGCCACCACGGACCAGACCGATACCGGCCCACAGGTTGGGCGAGACCTCCAGGTTGTCGGTCCGACCGCCGTGGAGGGCCGACATCCGGCGTTGCCCCTCGGACTGCGAGCTGCGCTGCACCTGCTGGGCGCGCTTGATGCTCTCGGGATCGAGGCCCGCGAGCAGTTTGTCGGCCTGCGCCCACGCCTCCTCTTCCGTGGGGCGGCTGATGACGTGCAGCCGAATCCCGAACCGCAGTTCCCCGGCAGCGCGCCGCGCTCGGCCCAGGTTCTTGACCTGGTGACGCACGGCGTCGAGCTTCTCGGCGACCTGAGCGGGCGGCTCACCCCAGGTCAGATACACGTCGGCGTGTTCGGCGGCCACTTCCAGCGCTTCGGCCGACGAGCCGCCCAGGTAGATGTCCGGCCAGGTCTCGGCCGGGATGATCGTCGCGTTCTCCACGGACAGGTGCTTGCCGGTGAAGGTGACCGGCTCGCCGGACCACAGCTGCCGGAAGATCGTGAGGAACTCGGCGGCCCGCTCGTAGCGCTCCGACTTGCCGAGGTAGTCGCCGAAGCGGCGCTGCTCGATGTCATCACCACCGGTGACGACGTTGAGCAGCAATCGGTTTCGCGAGATGCGCTGGTAGGTGGCGGCGGCCTGGGCGACCAGGGTCGGCGCCTGCAGCCCCGGCCGGAAGGCCACGAGGTACTTGAAGTGTTCGGTCCGCTGGGTCAGCGCTGCCGTGAACACCCAGGCGTCCTCACACCAGCTGCTGGTGGGGGTCAGCGCGCCGGTGAACCCGAGTTTCTCCGCGGCGCCGGCCACCAGGCTGAGGTAGTCGAGGTCGGGAGCCCGATCCGCGCCGAAGGCGTCGGCCCGGCTGCCTGCGCCACCGACCGCGTTGCCGAGACTCAGGTCGGTGCGCGAGTCACCGTTGGTCGGCAGGAACCAGTGCAATGTGATTGCCATCGGTCTACCGCGAGAACTCGACGCGACTGCCGTTGCGAGTGGTCGTGGTCAGAACAGGCATTTCTCAACTCCCGGGAACGTGATGCCACCACAAGAGAAGAGCAGTGGCGAATGCAGACTTCTCTCCGGAATCTAGAGCCAAGCGCCGTCACCGGGAACTGCCGTTGACTCCGATCCCGGTGCCGCGACAGGCGTGACCACCGGACGTGGCTGCGATTCCGTCAGAATCATGCTGATTCCAACACGGGTCTTGGAGCTAGATGAACTCCTGTGCCACCTCGGCGACGCGGTCGCGGTCGGCGTCGACGAGCCCGATCCGGGTCCGGCGGTCCAGGATGTCGTCGGCGGTCAGCGCGCCTTCGTGCGTGACGGCGTATTCGAATTCGGCGCGGGTGACGTCGATGCCGTCGGCCACCGGCTCGGTGGGACGCTCACACGTGGCGGCGGCGAACACGTTCGGCGCCTCGGCGCCGTAGCGCGCCACGAGCGACTCCGGCAGCGCCGCAAGACGATCCACTGACACCGGGTTCTCCGGAGCGCCGACCAGCGGCAGATTCCGGGTCCGGCACTCCCCCGCGCCGAGCCCGCGCAGCGACATCGCCCGATTCAGCACATCCTCGGCCATGTACCGGTATTCGGTGAGCTTGCCACCGATGACGCTGAGCACACCGCTGCCGGACACGACGACGGCGTGATCGCGCGACACGTCGGCGGTGTTGCCCTCGCCGGTATCGATCAATGGCCGCAGCCCCGCGTAGGCACCCAGGACGTCGTCCGGCCCCAGGCTCGTCGCCAGCGCGGTGTTGACGGTGTCGAGCAGGAACGTGATCTCGGCCGGAGTCGGTTGCGGCACATCCGGAATGGGGCCGGGCGCGTCCTCGTCGGTGAGGCCGAGGTAGACGCGGCCGAGCTGTTCGGGCATGGCGAAGACGAACCGGTTGAGCTCGCCCGGGATCGGAACCGTCAGCGCCGCAGTCGGATTGCCGAACGCCGCGGCGTCGAACACCAGGTGGGTGCCGCGGCTGGGCCGCAGCTTGATCGCGCCGTCGAGCTCACCGGCCCACACGCCGGCGGCGTTGATCACCGCGCGCGCCGTCAGATCGAAAGTTTCCCCGGTGAGTTGGTCGGTCAGCCGCACCGAGGTGCCGGTGGCGTCGGACGCCGCCACCCGGGTCAGGATGCGGGCGCCATGCTGGGCGGCGGTGCGCGCCACCGCGGTGACCAGACGGGCGTCGTCGATCAGTTGGCCATCGTAGGCGAGCAACGCGCCGTCGAGTCCGTCGCGGCGCACCGCGGGCACCAACTCCGCCGCGCGGGCCGCGTCGACCCGTCCCGACCGCGGCAGGATCGACGCCGATGTGCCGGCCAGCCGGCGCAGGCCGTCGCCGGCGATGAATCCGGTACGCACCAAAGCCCTTGAGGCCCGGTTAATCTCGGACAGCAGCGGCACGAGTTGCGGCATGGCGTGCACGAGGTGCGGGGCGTTGCGGCTCATCAGGATGCCGCGCTCGATGGCGCTGCGCCGGGCGATGCCCACGTTTCCGGTGGCCAGGTAGCGCAGGCCGCCGTGCACGAGTTTGGAACTCCACCGGCTGGTGCCGAACGCCAGGTCGTGCTTCTCGACGAGCACCGTCGACAGTCCGCGGGTCGCGGCGTCCAGCGCGATGCCCACGCCGGTGATGCCGCCGCCGATGACGACGACGTCGACGGTCTCGCCGTCCGCCAGCGCCGTCAGCTCGGCTGTGCGGCGGGCGGCGTTGAGGGCACTGCTGCTCATGGTTTCAGGTATCCGTTCAGGGAGTGCGCGAGTTCGATGTCCAGCGCGGCAACGTCGAGGACAGGCGCGACCATCTGCGCCGACTGGATGGCGGACTGGACGATCAGCAGGCACATGGCGGCGAGTTGCCTGGGGTCGCCGGGGCGGACGCTGCCGTCGGCCTGCGCCGTGGCGAGCGCGCCGGCCAGCACTTCCAGCAGGATCTGCTGGCTGGTGCCCATGCGCTGCGAGATGTAGACCATCGCCAGCGCGGGTGCGCTGCTCAGGACGGACATGATGACTTCGTCGGCGCGCAGCCGCTCCGCCATGCCGACCATGCGTTTGACGATCGCCTCGCGGTCGTCGCCAGTGACGGCAACCTCATTGAGCGCGTTGGTGATTCGTGCCGTCAGCAGCGCCGCGAGGATCGCCTGCGTGTCCGGCCAGCGCCGGTACACCGTCGGCCGGCTGACGCCGGCACGACGTGCGATCTCGGCCAACGTCACGCGATCCACGCCGAAGGCGATCACGCAATCAGCCGCAGCGTCGATGATTCGGGCATCCAGAGAATCCCGAGCTTCATCGTTACTGATTGACATCATGTGTAATACTGTAACGCATGACCGCGACACGTGACCACCTCGAACCGCCGATGAAGTGGAACGCCTGGGGTGACCCCGCTGCAGCCAAGCCCCTGTCCGACGGCATCCGCGGCCTGCTGACCGCGGCCCTGGGCATCGACGCGACGCCGGCCGACGAGCTCGAGGCCGACCAGGTCACGTTGCGCCCGTCCGCCCTGGCGGACGCCGACCGCGTTGCACTCGCGGCGATCGTCGGCGACGAGTTCTGCCGAACCGACGATCACGACCGCCTGCTGCGGGCCGGCGGCAAGTCGACACTGGACCTGTTGCGCCGCAAGGACACCGGCGAGCAGGACGCAGCGGACGCGATCCTGCTGCCCGGCTCCGAGGACGAGATCGCCCGGGTGCTCCAGTACTGCACCGAACACCGCATCGCCGTCGTCCCGTTCGGTGGTGGCACCAGTGTGGTCGGCGGACTCGACCCGATCCGGAACGGCTTCAGCGCCGTCGTATCGCTGGACCTGCGCCGCCTGGACCGGCTGGTCGGGCTCGACAAGGAATCCGGCGAGGCCGAGCTCGAGGCCGGCGTCACCGGCCCCCAGGCCGAGGAACTCCTTGGCGCCGAGGGCTTTTCGCTCGGCCACTTCCCGCAGAGCTTCGAATTCGCGACCATCGGCGGGTTCGCCGCGACGCGGTCGTCGGGGCAGAACTCGGCCGGCTACAACCGGTTCGACGACATGGTGCGCGGACTCACCGTCGTCACCCCGGCCGGCGTCCTGGACCTGGGCCGCGCCCCCGCGTCGGCAGCCGGGCCCGACCTGCGTCAGCTGATCGTCGGCTCGGAGGGCACCTTCGGCGTCATCACCCGGGTGCGGGTGCGCGTGCACCCGGTGCCCGAGACCACCCGCTACGAGGCGTGGTCCTTCCCCGACTTCGCCACCGGCGCAGCGGCTTTGCGCGCCGTCGTGCAGACCGGCACCGGCCCGACGGTCATCCGCCTGTCCGATGAGGTGGAGACCGGCATCAACCTGGCCACCACCGACAGCATCGGCGAGCAGACCATCACCGGTGGCTGCCTGGCCATCACGCTGTTCGAAGGCACGGCCGCGCACACCGAGAGCCGCCACGACGAGACGCGTGCGCTGCTGGCCGCTCAGGGTGGCACCTCGCTCGGCGAGGCCCCGGCCCGCGCGTGGCAGCACGGCCGGTTCGGCGCCCCGTATCTACGCGACTCACTGCTCACGGCCGGCGCCCTGTGCGAGACCTTGGAGACCGCGACGACGTGGTCCAACGTGCCGGCGCTGAAGGCGGCCGTCACCGAGGCCCTCACCAGCTCGCTACAGGAAAGCGGCACACCGGCTTTGGTGATGTGCCACATCTCGCACGTCTACCCCACCGGTGCCTCGCTGTACTTCACGGTCGTGGCCGGCCAGCGCGGCAACCCCATCGAGCAGTGGCGCGCGGCGAAAACCGCGGCGTCCGAGGCCATGGTGCGCTGCGGCGCCACCATCACCCACCACCACGCCGTCGGCGCCGACCACAAGCCGTGGATGACGGCCGAGGTCGGCGACCTGGGCGTCGAGGTACTGCGCGCCGTCAAGAACGTGCTCGATCCCGGCGGAATCCTCAACCCGGGCAAGCTGATCCCGTGAGAGTCACCCTGCTGACCAACCCCGCCTCGGGCCAGGGACGCGGCTCGGCGGCAGCGCAGCGCGCCGTCGTGCGGCTGCAACGCCGCGGTGTCGACGTGGTCGAGCTGATCGGGTCCGACGCCGCCCATGCCCGCCAACTGCTCGACGAGGCACTCGACCACGGCACCGACGCGGTGGTGGTGGCCGGCGGTGACGGCATCATCTCCCTTGCGCTGCAGGCACTTGCGCAGGGCGACGTGCCGCTCGGCATCATCCCGGCCGGCACCGGCAACGACCATGCCCGCGAGTTCGAGATTCCGCGCGACGACCCGGAAGCCGCCGCCGACATCATCGCGACAGGCCGCACCCGCACCATCGACCTGGGCCGGATCGAGGGCGCCGACGGCACCGTCCGCTGGTTCGGCACGGTGATGTCAGCAGGCTTCGACTCGCTGGTCACCGATCGCGCCAACCGGATGACGTGGCCGCGGGGCCGGATGCGCTACAACGCGGCCATGCTGGTCGAGCTGTCGCAGTTGCGGCTGCACACGGCGCGGGTCAGTTTCGACGGCGGTCCCGAGCAGGAAATCCCCGTGACACTGGCGACTTTCGGCAATGGCAAGAGCTATGGCGGCGGCATGCTGATCTGCCCGGGCGCCGACCTGGGCGACGGCCTGCTCGATGTCACGATGGCGGCCTCGGCGTCGCGCACCAAACTGATCCGGCTGTTCCCCACGGTGTTCAAGGGCACGCATGTCCACCTCGACGAGGTGACCACGCGGCGGGCCCGAACCGTCACCATCGACGTGCCGGGCATCAACGCCTATGCCGACGGCGAATACGTGTGCCCGCTGCCGGTGACGGTGTCCGCGGTGCCCAACGCGCTGCGGGTCCTGGTTCCGTAGTCCGGCGGTCGTCAGTCCTGCGTAGCGGCAAGCAGCGCAAGCAGATTCATCAACCGGGTGATGGCGCCGGTGACCGGCCGGGCCGGCAGTGTCGGATCGACGGCACGCTGAATCCCGAGCCCGATGCCGGCGCTGAGAAACAGGTTGCCGATGTCGTCGAAGCTGTCGATCACCCCGGCGGCGACCATCTGCTCTTCGCCGAGCCCCAAATCGACCGCGAGCGAACGCAATACGTCGACGACCATCTGAGCGGCTTCGTTGCGAAGGTCCGTGACCATCTGCCCCAACTCGGGATCGTTGCGCGACAGCACCACGAATTCGAGTTCCAGCATCGTCCAGCCCACGTCGCCGGCGGTCCGTTCCAGCCAGGCGTTCACCGCCTCGACGCGGCTCGGCACATCGGCATCCGACATCGCCAGCTCTGACATCTCGGCGAACTTCTCGCGGTGGATGGCCTCGAGCACCTCCCGGCACAGGACCGGCTTGCTGCCGAAATTCGAATACACCGCGCCCTTGCTGTAGCCGGCGTCGTCGGCGATGTCCTCGAGGCTCGTGGAGGCATAACCGTGCTCGAGAAACCGGGCCTTCGCCGCGTCGAGCAGTTCGGCACGCGTCTGTTCCTGACGCTGCACCCTGGTCAATCGCGGCATGCGTTGATATTAATGGTTTGCGATACCGGGAGTACTGGCTTTACTCGGAGAATTCGGATACCGTGAGTATTCGAACGAGCCAGCAAGGCTCCTACCAGCAGATTCGAGGCTATCGATGCAGCTAGCACGACGCGCCATGTCACTCGACGGCGCCACAGTCATCATCACCGGAGGTGCCAGGGGCATCGGCGCCAAGACCGCCGAGCTGTTCTCTCAGCACGGCGCCACCGTGTGGATCGGCGACGTCGACGCCGACATCGCCGAGCAGACGGCCCGCAAAATCCCCCGCTGTCGCAGCGCACGCCTCGATGTCACCCGGCGTGACTCCTGGGACCAGTTCGTCGGGCAGGTGGTCAAGGAGTCCGGCCGCATCGACATCCTTATCAACAACGCCGGCGTGATGCCGCTGGGCGCTTTCGAGTCCGAAGCCGAGGCCACGACCGACCTGATCCTCGACGTCAACGTCCGGGGCGTGCTCAACGGCATGCGGGCAGTGATCCCGCTGATGATCACGCGCGGCAGCGGCCACGTCGTGAACATCGCATCGATGGCGGGCATGATTCCCGTCCCGGGCATGGTGACCTACAACGCCAGCAAGTTCGCCGCCGTCGGGGCGTCGCTGGCGGCGAGAACCGAATACGCCGGAACGGGCGTCACCGTGTGCGCGGTGCTGCCGTCAGCAGTCCGCACCGAACTGTCCTCCGGCGTCCAACTCGGCGGCGGCATGCCGACGGTCGACCCGGAAGATGTCGCGCAGGCGGTCCTCAAGACGTTGCGCACCAAGGCCGCCCGGACCTCGGTACCCCAATGGGTGGCACCAGGCTGGGCTCTGGTCGACGCGCTGGTGCCGGAGTTCGTCCAGCGTGCGGCACGCGCGCTCATCGACGATCGCCGCGCCCTGACCGCCCTCGACCCCGTCGGCCGTTCGGCCTACCTGGATCGGATCGAGCGGCAGTCGAAAGACCATGATGTCGAGTCGAACTCGGAAGCGCGCCGATGAAGCGGGCGCTCGTCATCGGCTGCGGCGGGACCATCGGCGGCGCCTGGATCGTCGCGGCCCTGCACGCCCTCCAGGAGCAGACCGGTTGGGACCCGCGGGAAGCCTCGGTGTTGCAGGGCACCTCGGCGGGCGCCGAGATCGTCACGATGCTCGGCGGCGGCGCGTCCGTCGACGACCTGGTCGCGATGCACCGCGGCACCAGTACCGACGAACGTCTGCGCCGGCACATCGAGGCGACGCCGCCGAGCCTGCCGCCGCTGCCGGCACCCCGCCTGCTCAACCCCGCACTTCTGCGCAGTCAGAACGGCCTGGCCGCGGTCACCGGCATCGCACCGACCGGCCGCGGCAACGCAGACTGGCTGCAGCACTTGGCATCTGGCTTCGCCAACAAATCGGGTTGGCTGGATCACCCGGGCGCCCGCATGGTGGCATTCGACTACCAGCGCGGCGAGCGGGTGGCTTTCGGCGCCCCCGGCGCGCCGAAAGCCACGGCGGGCGAAGCACTCCGGGCGTCATGGGGTGTCCCCGGCTGGATGCCACCGGTCCGTATCGGCGATCGCACGTTCGTCGACGGCGGCGCCGCGTCCACCGCGTCGGTCGACCTCATCAGCCCTGACGACGCCGACCTCATCTACGTCATCACGCCGATGGCCTCCGAAAGCGGCGTTCGCGCACCGGGGTTGGGCGGCATCCTCGAACACCGACTGCTGCGCCGCCCGATGTCCACCGTGCTGGATGCCGAAGTCGCCACCGCCCGGGCCCGCGGCATCGAGGTCGTCGTGATCCAACCGGACGCCGACGATCTGGCCGGCCTGGGTGCCAACTTCATGCTGCGCGGCAAGCGGCGCGCGGCGTTCGAATCCGCCATGACCACCGCACCGAACACGGTGCGTCGAGCCTGGGAGTCCTGATGAGCACACGTGATCCGCGCATCGTCATCATCGGCGCCGGCGTCGCCGGGATCGCCTCCGCGTACACCTTCCAGCAGGCCGGGTTCACCAACTTCACCATCCTGGAGAAGGGTTCGGACGTCGGCGGGGTGTGGCACTGGAACCGCTACCCCGGGCTGACGTGTGATGTGCCGTCGCACATCTACCAGTTCGCCTTCGCGCCCAAGCCCGACTGGAGCCATATCTGGGCCGGTGGCCAGGAGATTCAGGAGTATCACCGCGACGTCGTCGAGCGCTTCGGGCTCGACAAGCACCTGCGCCTCAACACCGAGGTCACGGCGCTGCACTACAACCAGGACGAACACACCTGGACCGTCACGACCCAGAACGAGACGCTGACAGCCGATTTCGTCATCTGTGCCACGGGCGTGCTGCACCACCCCTTCACGCCGGACATCCCCGGCATGGACGCCTTCGAGGGCACCGTCGTGCACACCGCCCGGTGGGATCCCGAACTCGAGACCGCGGGCAAGCGCATCGCCGTGATCGGCACCGGGTCGACCGGCGTGCAGGTGGTTTCGGCGTTGCAGCCCACCGCCGGCAGGCTGCTGCACTTCGCGCGGTCGCCGCAGTGGATGCTGTGGGCACCGATGAAGTTGCCGCAGCTGGGTGCCGTCACCGCGCTGCTGCGCGCCATGCCGCAGCTGTATCAGGCTGTCGCCGAACGCATTCCGCTGTGGGGTTCGAGCGTTCTCGTCGACATCGTGACCAAGCCGACGTGGCGTCGCAAGCTGGTGCAGCAGTACGCCCGACTGAGCCTGCGGGCCCAGGTCCGCGACCCGAAGTTGCGTGCCGAGCTGACGCCCGACTACCAGCCGCTGTGCAAACGGCAGGTGTTGTCGGGCACGTACTACCAGGCGATCAAGGCCCCCAATGCCCAACTCGTCACCGATCGCATCGCGGAGTTCACGCCCACCGGCATCCGCACCACGGAGGGCGAGCACCACAGGATCGATATCGCCGTGCTGGCCACCGGTTTTCAGGCGCACAACTACATGCGTCCGATGCAGGTGGTGGGGCGCGACGGCGTCACCCTGGACGACGCCTGGGTCAAAGGCCCGCGCGCCTACCGGATGACCGCGATCCCCGGCTTCCCGAATCTGTTCACCGTGCTGGGCCCGAACTCACCCACGGGGTCCATCTCGCTGCAGTACACCGCGGAACTCACCGCGCGGTACATCGTGAAGTGGCTCAAGCGTTTCGAGCGTGGCGAGATCAACGAGGTCGAAGTGACCGAGGCGGCCACCGACGAATTCAACGCCGCCGCTGTCGAGGCCATGGAGCCGACGGTGTGGAACACCGGCTGCAACTCCTGGTACTTCAGCGAAGGCGGCACCATCGACCTGTGGCCGTTCGACGTCGCCACGATCACCAGCATGCTGAGCGAGCCCGAACCGGAGCACTACCGGGTCAGCTAGCCGGGGATGGATCGGCGCGTAGAACTCTATCGACCGCGAAGGTGCACGTGGATCGCGAATCTCGCCGGTTCGGCGAGCTGTGTGCACGCTCGCGTCGATGCGACAGCCGCGTGGACCGGTCGAACTAGCCGACGCCCCGGTTCAGCCAGCTGACCTCGCCGACCTCGGCGCCGCCGCCGCGATACGGCTCCAGCGCCTCGTCCCAGGCGGTGCCGAGCACGGTGTCGAGTTCAGCGGCGAGCATGTCGGCGCCGCCCTCCATCAGCGCGCGCAGCCGCTGCTCGCCGACCACGGTGTCGCCGTTGGCGCTCATCGATCCGCTCCACAGGCCCAGCGTCGGGGTGTGGCACCAGCGGTGGCCGTCGACGCCGGTGCTCGGATCCTCGGTCACCTCGAAGCGCAGCACCGACCACGACCGCAAAGCGCTGGCGAGTTGAGCTCCGGTGCCGACGGGTCCCATCCAATTGGTGATGGCGCGCAGCTGACCGGGCATGGCGGGTTGGGGCGTCCACTTGAGGTTCGCCCGCGCCGACAGAGTCGACGAAAGTGCCCACTCCACATGCGGGCATACCGCCGCGGGAGAGGCATGGATATACACCACGCCCGTCGTCGCGTCGGCGAGTTGGTTCGACGCACGCATCATCTGCTCCTTCAGCTACACGAGGGACGTCTTCCCCAACGACCTGGTGTTGCTGAAATGTTGCAGTTGTTTAGTGCGTGTCTATTGTGCCGCCTGAGACCCCTGTTGCGCTAGTCTGTCGCGCAATCTCTCAGGACGGCCACAGAATCGCACCGCGATCAGGGGCGTTGCCGACTCGGCGTCGCCGATCCCGGCAATTACCGGACACACCCAAACACCCGCGCGGAGCACCAGCGCGCCATCTATCTTCTAAGCCGTGACTGCCCTGGACCGGTTCTTCGAGATCTCCGCACGCGGCTCGACTGTCGCTGCTGAACTGCGCGGCGGCGCGGTGACCTTCATCGCGATGGCGTACATCATCGTGCTGAACCCCATCATCCTGTCGAGCACGGCAGACATCGCCGGGCACAAGCTCCCGTTCGGCCAGGTCTCGGCGGTGACATCACTGGCGGCCGGCGCCATGACGATCCTGTTCGGCGTCGTCGCCCGCCTGCCCTTCGCGTTCGCCGCCGGCCTCGGCATCAACTCGTTCCTGGCCAGCTCCGTGGTGGGCGTCCTGACGTGGCCGGAAGCCATGGGGCTGGTGGTCATCGAAGGCCTGATCATCGTCGCGATGGCCGTCACCGGCCTGCGGCGCATGATCTTCGATGCCGTGCCCATGCCTCTGAAACTGGCCATCACCGCAGGCATCGGGCTGTTCATCATGTTCATCGGCCTGGTCAACGCCGGCTTCGTCGCGTCGACCGGGCACCCGTCGCCGCCGCTGGGTCTGGGCGCCGGCGGCACCGGCTCGGTCCGAGCCATCCCGACCCTGGTGTTCGTGTTCACCCTGCTGACCTCAGGTGTGCTGGTGGCCCGCAAGGTGCGCGGCGGCATCCTCATCGGCCTCATCTCGGGCACCGTGCTGGCCGCCATCATCGAGGCGATCTGGCACCTCGGCTCGGCGACGGAAAAGCCCGGCGGCTGGAGCCTGTCCGTCCCGACGCTGTCCGGTTCGCCGTTCGCGGTGCCCAACCTGGCCCTGATCGGTCACGTGGACTTCGGCAGCTTCGGCCGGATCGGCGCCATCGCCGCGCTCATGCTGGTGTTCACGCTGCTTTTCACGAACTTCTTCGACGCCATGGGCACCATGACGGGCCTGTCCCGGCAGGCCGGTCTGTCCGACGAACACGGCAACTTCCCGCGCCTGCAGTCCGCGCTGGTGATCGAGGGCACTGGCGCCGTGGTCGGCGGCGCGGTGTCGGCATCGTCCAACACGGTGTTCGTCGAATCGGGCACCGGCATCGGCGAAGGTGCCCGCACCGGTCTGGCCAGCCTCGTGACCGGTGGATTGTTCTTGGCCGCAATGTTCTTGACACCGCTGACGGAGATCGTGCCCACCGAGGTCGCGGCCGCCGCGCTGGTCATCGTCGGCACCCTGATGGTCTCGGTGCTCCGCGAGATCGACTTCTCCGACTTTTCGGTGGCCCTGCCGGTCGTGCTGACCGTGGCCGTCATGCCGCTGTCCTACTCGATCGCCAACGGCATCGGCGTCGGCTTCATCGCCTGGGCGGTGCTGCGTGCGGCGTCGGGCCGCATCAAAGAGATCAGTCCGCTGCTCTGGGTCGTCGCCGCCGGGTTCCTGCTGTTCTTCGCGCGCGGCTGGATCGACAGCATGATCGGGGTCGTCCGCTAGGCGAACTCGCGCAGAACCGCGGCGGACACTTCCGGCCAGACGGCGTGCGTCCAGTCGCCGAAATCGCGGTCCGTCAGCACGACAAGCGCCAGGTCCGCTTCGGGATCCACCCAGAGGAACGTCCCCGACTGACCGAAGTGGCCGAACGTCCGGCCCGAGTTGCCCGCCGCCGTCCAGTGCGGCTGCTTGCCGTCCCGAATCTCGAAACCCAGACCCCAGTCGTTCGGGCGCTGCGATCCGAATCCCGGCAGCACGCCGTCGAGACCCGGGAACTGCACCGAGATCGCGTCGGCATGCATGGGCGTCGACACCAGGGCGGGACGCAGCAGGTCACCGGCGAATGCCGCCAGGTCGGCCACCGTGGACCAGGCGCCGTAGCCGGCGGTTTCGGCCGCGCCCGGCAGGTCGGAATCGCTCATCCCCAGCGGCTCGAAAACCGCTTCCCGCAGGTACTGCGCGAATTCGATGCCGGACTCGTGCTGCAGCACCTGAGCCAGTACCGCGAACCCGACATTCGAGTAGATGCGGCGCGTGCCGGGCGCGGCGATGGCGTCGGGTGTCTGCATCGCGAGACCCGAGGTGTGTGCCAGGAGGTGGCGCACCGTCGACCCGGGCGGGCCGGCCGGGGTGTCCAACTCGACGACGCCCTCTTCGATCGCGATCTGCGCGGCGCGGGCCACCAGAGGCTTGGTCACCGACGCGAGCCGGAACGCGCGGTCGACGGGTCCGTGCGTGGCGAGCACACCGGCGGGCGACACGACCGCCGCCGCGGCGTTCGGTACCGGCCAGGAATCCAGCAGCTCGAGAGCGGTCACGTCATCGACCCTGTCACACATCGCAGCGCCGATGGGCGGGCGCCGAGCCGCCGTTGACCAGACATTTGTATGGACACCATTCCAACCCTTCCCGGAGGCATTAGGTTATAGCCATGAGTCAGACAGTGCGTGGTGTGATTTCCCGGGCCAAGAAGCAGCCCATCGAGCTCGTCGACATCGTCATCCCCGATCCCGGACCCGGTGAGGTCGTCGTGGACATCATCGCCTGCGGGGTGTGCCATACCGACCTCACCTACCGCGAGGGCGGCATCAACGACGAATATCCCTTCCTGCTCGGCCACGAAGCCGCCGGCACCGTCGAGTCGGTCGGCGAGGGCGTCACCCACGTCGCCCCCGGCGACTTCGTCATCCTCAACTGGCGCGCCGTGTGCGGCGAGTGCCGCGCCTGCAAGCGCGGCCGCCCGCACCTGTGCTTCGACACCTTCAACGCCACCCAGAAGATGACGCTGACCGACGGCACCGAACTGACCCCCGCCCTGGGCATCGGGGCCTTCGCCGACAAGACCCTCGTGCACGAACGCCAGTGCACCAAGGTCGATTCCGAGGCCGACCCGGCCGTCGCCGGACTGCTGGGCTGCGGCGTGATGGCCGGCATCGGCGCCGCCATCAACACCGGCGGCGTGACGCGTGACGACACCGTCGCGGTCATCGGCTGCGGCGGCGTGGGCGACGCGGCCATCGCCGGCGCCGCCCTGGTCGGCGCCAAGCGCATCATCGCCGTCGACACCGACAACAAGAAGCTGCACTGGGCCCGCGAGTTCGGCGCCACCCACACCATCAACGCCCGCGACCTCGACGCCGTCGAGACCATCCAGGACCTGACCGACGGTTTCGGCGCCGACGTCGTGATCGACGCCGTCGGCCGGCCCGAGACCTGGAAGCAGGCGTTCTACGCCCGCGACCTCGCCGGAACCGTTGTCCTCGTGGGTGTTCCGACGCCCGACATGACCCTCGAGATGCCGCTGATCGACTTCTTCTCCCACGGCGGGTCGCTGAAGTCGTCGTGGTACGGCGACTGCCTGCCCGAACGCGACTTCCCCACCCTCATCAGCCTGTACCTGCAGGGCCGGCTCCCGCTGGAGAAGTTCGTCACCGAACGCATCGGGCTCGACCAGATCGAGGACGCCTTCCACAAGATGCACAGCGGCGAGGTGCTGCGCTCGGTGGTGGTCCTCAAATGAGTGCCATCCAGCGCGTCGTCACCAGCGGCACCTTCAGCCTGGACGGCGGCACCTGGGACGTCGACAACAACATCTGGCTCGTCGGCGACGACACGGACGTCATCGTGTTCGACGCCGCCCACACCGCCGCGCCCATCATCGAGGCGGTGAACGGCCGCAACGTCGTCGCCGTCGTCTGCACCCACGGCCACAACGACCACATCACCGTCGCCCCGGAACTGTCCGCGGCCCTCGACGCCCCGGTGCTGCTGCACCCGGCCGACGAGATGCTGTGGCGGGATGTCCACCCGGACAACCCTTTTCACACCGTGGACGACGACCAGGTGCTCACCGTGGGCGGCCTGGAGATCAAGGCCATCCACACCCCGGGGCACTCCCCCGGCTCGGTGTGCTGGCACATCCCCGAACTGGGCGCGGTGATCTCGGGCGACACCCTGTTCCACGGCGGCCCCGGCGCGACCGGCCGCTCGTACTCGGATTTCCCGACCATCCTGGCGTCGATATCGGAGAAGCTCGGCAAGCTGCCCGGCGACACTGTCGTCTACACCGGCCACGGTGACACCACGACCATCGGCGGCGAGCTGGTCCACTACGACGAATGGGTGGCCCGCGGCAGCTGAGCTGCCGATCGAGCACCGGCCACTGATTCCACGCTGGTTCAGAGCGCGCCACACAGCTCACGGCGCTACCGTGAGACATGCCCGAGTCCAGCGTGGTGGTGCAGCCCGACCCGATCGGGAGCGCGCGCCTGCAGACCGTCGGACTCCGCACGGCCACAAAGCTTTTCGAACAGGCCGCCGCCGAGGTGCCGCTCCCGGCGGCGCCGCGGCCGGTGGTGATCGCCGAGTACGGCTGCGGCAACGCGCACAACGGCCTGCTGCCCATCGGCGCGGGCATCACCGCGCTGCGCAAGCGCATCCGGCCCGAGCACCCCATCGCGGTGACGCACACCGACATCCCCGACAACGATTTCAGCGCCCTGTTCCGCACCTTGCGCGACGACGCATTCAGCTACCTGCGGACCGATCGGGCCACGTTCGCCTCGGCGGTGGGGCGGTCGTATCTGAGCCAGATCCTGCCGTCGGAAGGCGTGCACCTGGGCTGGTCGGCGTGGGCCATCCACTGGCTCAGCCGCATGCCGTCCGACATCCCCGATCACATCCAGCCGTCCTACAGCGCCGACGCGCAGGTGCGCGCCGCGTACGCGCGGCAGGCGGCGCACGACTGGCATGAGTTCATCGCGTTCCGCGGCCGCGAGTTGAGTCCGGGCGGCCGCCTCGTGGTCATGACCATGGGCCAGCACGACGACGGACGGCTCGGACTCGAGCCGCTTTTCGACGGACTGATGCGTGCGCTGTCCGACCTGCAGGACCAACGGCTCGTCACCTCCGAGGAGGTGCGGCGCATGCGGCTGCCGATCGTGGGCCGCAGTGAAGCCGACTTCCGCTCACCGTTCGCCCCTTCGGGTCGCTTCGAGCGCCTGCGGATCACCCACCTCGTGGTCGCCGACGAACCGGACCGCTTCTGGCAGCGATACCAGACCGACGGTGACGCAACGGCTTTCGCCAAGAGCTGGGTCGGTTTCACCAGGGCGGCGGTGTTCGACACCCTGCTGGAAGCGTTGGAGCCGGCCGACCCGGCGCGCCGATGTCAGCTCGCCGATGCCCTGGACGCCGCACTGGTGGAGCTACTGTCCGCCGCACCCCGCCCGATGCCGATTCCGGTGGCGCACATCGTCGTCGAGAAACAGCAGCGCGAAAGTTAGACGAACACGTCCAGGATCAGGACCATGGCCAGACCGGACACCGAGAGCACGGTCTCCATGATCGACCAGGTCTTGATGGTCTGGCCGACGCTGAGCTTGAAGTACTCCTTGACCAACCAGAAGCCGGCGTCGTTCACGTGCGAGAAGAACAGCGAGCCGGCGCCCACGGCGAGCACCACCAGAGACAGTTCGCCGGTGCCCATCCCATGCACCAGACCCAGCACCAGCGACGACGCCGTGATGGTGGCGACTGTGGCCGACCCGGTGGCCAGCCGGATCAGGACCGCGAGCACCCAGGCCAGCACGAGCACCGAGATGTGCACGCCTTCGGCCCAGCGCGCCAGCATGGTGCCGATGCCGGTGTCGACCAGCACCTGCTTGAAGCCACCGCCGGCGGCGACGATCAGGAAGATGCCCGCGACCGGGGGCAGGCTCGACTCGATGCACTTGGTGATCGCGGTGCGGTCCATGCCGGCGCCGCGACCGAGGGTGACGGTGCCGACCACGACGGCGATGAGCAGCGCGACCAGCGGAGTGCCCACGGCGTCGAAGATCCGGCGGAACCACTGCGTCTTGTCGTCGATGAAGATGTCGACGAGGGCCTTGCCCAGCATGAGCGCCACGGGCAGCAGCACCGAGAACAGCGTGACGCTGAAGCGGGGCCGTTTGCCATGTGCCCGAAGGGCTTCCGGATCGGTGGTGAAGGTGTCCGGTGCCGCGACGACGACCCACTTGCCGGCGAGGCGGCCGAACAGCGGGCCCGCGACGACGATCGTCGGGACCGCGACGAGCACGCCGAGGCCGAGCGTGACCCCGAGGTCGGCATTGAGCAGTCCGACGGCGGTCAGCGGCCCGGGGTGCGGTGGCACGAAGCCGTGCATGGCCGACAGGCCGGCCAGTGCCGGGATGCCGATGGTGATGAGCGACTGCTGCGAGCGCCGGGCCACCAGATAGATGACGGGCATCAGCAGCACGAGCCCGATCTCGAAGAACATCGGCAGCCCGATGATCGCGCCGACCAGCGCCATCGCCCACGGCAGGGCTCGGGGCGAGGCGGCACCCACGATGGTGTCGACGATCTCGTCGGCGCCACCGGAGTCCGCGAGCAGCTTGGCGAACATCGCGCCGAGCGCGATCAGGATGCCCACGCCGGCCGCCGTCGCGCCGAACCCGTCGGAGAACGATTTGAGAACCGCGGCGAGGTTCTCGCCGGCCGTCAGCCCCACCGTCAGGCCACCGAAGATCAGCGACAGGAACGGGTGCAGCTTGAGCAGCGTGATGAGCACGACGATGACGCTGATGCCGGCCACGAAGGCCAGGATCAGCTGAGTGGCCGAGGAGACCGGTTCGATGAGTTTGGGTGCGTCGGCGAGGACGGTGACGGCGGTGCGCATCAGATCTTCTCCCCGTCGCTCCGCTCGCCCCGTCGGTTCTCCCCTTGGGTGCGCGAAATGTATTCGTCGACAATCGAATCGATGCTCTGCCCGACGTCGATCACGATGCCGGCCTCATCGGCTTGCAGGGGTTCGAGGGTCTCGAACTGTGAGGCGAGCAGCGACGCCGGCATGAAGTGGCCGGGGCGGCTGGCCTGCCGGGCGCCGATGACCTCGGGGGTGCCGAACAGGTGCAGAAACCGGGTCTCCGGGCAGTGGCTGCGCAGCTGCACGCGGTACTTGTATTTCAGCGCCGAACAGCTCATCACGCCGCCGGTGCCGCAGTGCTCCCCGAGCCATCGGCCGATGGTCTCGAGCCAGGGCCGGCGATCGTCGTCGTTCAGCGGGTGACCGGCCTTCATCTTGGCGATGTTGGCGGCGGGATGGAAGTCGTCCGCATCGGCGAACGGCACGCGGAGCCGCTGCGCGAGCGCCGCGCCGACGGTGGACTTACCGGATCCTGAAACGCCCATGACGACGATGGGTGATGGCATGTTCTGCACCCGCCCCTTGTTGTGGTTTGACTCACACAGCGTGACTCAAAAGTCATACTTTTTCAAGAGGCCACAGAAAAACATCGGTTCTAAGTCAGATCTCCGGAGTTATGACAGGATGTTATGCGTGTCCACCCCGTCAAACGTCGGCGCTCTCCACGACAACGTGCTGAGCGCGCTGGGGGCCGCGGTGGTCTCCGGTAGGTACGCCCCCGGCGAGGTGATCACGCTCGAAGGAGTGAGCGCGGAACACGGCGTCTCCCGCAGCGTCGTCCGGGAAGCGATCCGGGTCCTCGAATCGATGGGCATGGTCGCCTCCCGCCGCCGGGTCGGCATCACGATTCAGCCGGCGGCCAACTGGAATGTGTTCGACCCCAGGCTGATTCGCTGGCGACTCGAGTCCGGCGACCGGGCCGCCCAACTGGTGTCGTTGTCGGAGTTGCGGCGCGGATTCGAACCCGTCGCGGCCGCCCTGGCTGCCGAGCGCGCCGACCCGCACCAGTGCCGGATCATGGCCGCCGCCGTGTCGGACATGGCGGTACACGGGCGCGACGGCAATCTCGAGGCATACCTGCTGGCGGACAAGATCTTCCACCAGACGTTGCTGGAGGCCAGCGGCAACGAGATGTTCCGCGCGCTCACCGCGGTGGTGTCGGAGGTCCTGGCGGGACGCACCCACCACGGCATGATGCCCGACTCCCCCAACCCGGCGGCCATCGCGCTGCACGACGAAGTGGCCCGCGCCGTGCGGATGCGCGATCAGGCCGGCGCCGAACGCGCGATGCGCGCCATCATCGACGAGGCCGCCGCCGCGGTCGCCGAGGAGCAGGGCTCGGCCTGACCGGCCCGGCCGTCAGCGGCAGCGCTTGAGGCCGTCGTTGGGATCACAGAACAACGGGAACTGCTGCACCGGAATCGGCAGCGGCTTCTGGAATTCCAGCCGGAACGACTTCTTCGTCATGGCCGCCTGCACGCCGCACTGTTCGTTGTTGGTGGTGGTCCGGGTACCGGTCCAGTTGGTGTCCTCCCACTCGTAGGTCTCTACGAGCTTCGACTTGGTGCCGTCCGGGCACGTGAAACCCTGGAGGTCGGTCTGGGTGAACATCCAATGTCCCTCACCGCCGGTCTGGCGGGCATCGCCGCCCAGCGTGCCGCCGTACTGGTCGGAGCCGACGTGC
Organism: Mycolicibacterium sp. TY81; assembly: GCF_018326285.1. Lineage (NCBI taxonomy): Bacteria > Bacillati > Actinomycetota > Actinomycetes > Mycobacteriales > Mycobacteriaceae > Mycobacterium > Mycolicibacterium sp. TY81. The sequence continues at coordinate 1,068,339 of NZ_AP023362.1, read as the reverse complement.
ACGAGGCAGCCCACCGGCAGTTCCAGGTTGTTGCGCAGATCGCCGACGGTCGGGGCGCAGACGGGCCAGATGGTCCACACGCTCATCGGCGTGCCCTCTTGGATGTAGGTGTAGATGCCTTCGGGCAGCCGGATGTTGTCGGCCTGCGCCGGCGCCGCCGTGCCGAAGAGTGCGCCCGCTGCGACGAAGCCAAAACTCGAAACCATAGCGAGAACACGTTTCATTTTCACCGCCCGAGTATCGCAAATGACTTGCCCACGGCGTGAGAAAGTCACCGTATGAGTTCACTCAGCGGGAAGGTCGCGTTGATCACCGGGGCCTCGGCCGGCCTGGGCGCGGCCACGGTCAAGGTTTTCGCCGAACGCGGCGCATCGGTCTTCGGTATCGCGCGGGACGCCGAGCGGATGGCGACGGTATTCGCCGACGCCTACGGCGACGAGCCCGGCGGCGCGTTCGCCGCGGTGGACATCAGCACGGCCGACGCCTGCCGGCAGGCGGTCGAGGATTGCATCGCGAAATTCGGGCGGCTGGACGTGCTGGTGAACGTCGCGGGATTCCATGTCATGCGGCACACCCTGTCGATGACCGATGACGACTGGGACCGCGACCTCGCGGTGAACCTGAACGGCCCGTTCTACCTGACCCGGGCGGCGCTGCCGCAGTTGCTGGAGAACGGCGGCAACATCGTCAACGTCTCGTCGATCGCCGGCGTCGAGGGCGAGATCTACTCGGCGGGCTACTGCGCCGCCAAGCACGGGCTGATCGGTCTGACGCGGGCACTGGCCGTCGAGTACACGAAGGAAAAGCTCCGGGTCAACGCGGTGTGCCCGGGCGGCATGCTCACCGCACAGGTCACCGAGTTCGCGGCGCCCGAGAACGCCGACTGGGACCTGATCATGCGGATCGCCGCGCCGCGTGGCTTCATGGAGCCGCGTGACGTCGCGAACGTCATCGCGTTCCTGGCGAGCGACGACGCCGCCGCGATCCACGGCTCGGTGTACCGCGTCGACAACGGCAAGGGCCCGGCCTGACCGGCCGGAATCGAGTCCGGCGACTAGTGCGCGAGCGCGACCAGCAGGTCGTGCTTCTCGGGGCAGTACGTGTCGAAAGCGGCGTTGAGGAACTGGTACACCTGCTGCTCCGAGCTGCTGTTGCGGGGCAGGTTCTTCTTCAGGAACGCCGCCGAGTCGGTGGCGCTGTGGTCGACGTTGTTGTCGAGCCGCTGACAGGTGATCTTGCCGATCCAGGCGTTGTAGTCCTTGGGGCCGTAGATCCCGTAGGTGTGCAGCTGGTTGGCGAAATCGGTGTCGGGGTCGGCCTGCGCGGGAGCCGCCATGGTGACGGCAGCCGCCACGGCACCCGCAACTGCGACCAGAGTGCGTGCCTTCATGTGACGGAGTCTATTCGTGCTGGTTGCCATGTGCCCCTGCTCCCTGAACAGTCGTCGCCGCCTGTTCAATCCCATTGAACTGCTGCGTATTTGGTTCGATCTGCTGCGCGTTACCGGCTACGGTGATACGAGCCACCCGCAGCGTAGGTTTCCCATGATTAACTTAACTGGTCTAATCTAACACTTAAATGACCTAATCTGTCGGGGTCAGGGTACGGGAAGCGGGGAACAGCGAGTGCAGTCGACCATGGTGTCCGCAGCGTGATCGGCAATGCGCTCAAGAAGGCGTGGATCCCGTTGCTCATCCTCGCCGTGGCCCTCGTCGCCGGCTTCACCGTGCAGCGCGTACGCACCTACTTCGGCCAGAACCCCGTCATCGTCACCCCACGCAACTTCGCCGACGATGCCAAACCGTTCAAACCCAAGGTCGTCACCTACGAGATCACCGGCACCGGCAGCTACGCCGACATCAACTACCTCGACCTGGACGCCAAGCCCCAGCGCATCGACCACGCGCCGCTGCCCTGGAAGCTCACCCTGTCCACCACCGCACCGGCAGCATCGCCCAACATCGTCGCCCAGGGCGACGGTGACTCCATCACCTGCACCGTCCACGTCGACGACGAACTCAAAGACACCCGCACCTCCACCGGCGTGCACGCCCAGACCTTCTGCCTGGTGAAATCCGCATGACACAGCCAACAGACGAAGACACCGTCATCTTCCCGAAGGCCGAGCAGCCGCCGCACCGGCCGCTCATCGCCCGCCTGATCCGCACCTTCGCGATCCCGGTCATCCTCTTCTGGATCGGCGTCATCGTCTTCCTCGGCAGCGCCGTCCCGTCGCTCGACGAGGTCGGCAAGATGCGCTCGGTCTCCATGTCGCCGGACCAGGCCGCGTCGGTCATCGCGACGAAGCGCGTCGGCGAGGTGTTCCAGGAGTTCAAGTCGAACAGCTCGGTCATGGTCGTGCTGGAAGGCGATCAGCCGCTCGGCGCAGAGGCACATGCCTACTACGACGAGATGATCAAGAAGCTCCAGGCCGACACCACGCATGTCGAGCACATCCAGGACTTCTGGAGCGACCCGCTCACCGCCGCCGGCTCCCAGAGCAATGACGGCAAGGCCTCATACGTCCAGGTCTACCTGCGCGGTAATCAGGGCGAGGCGCTGGCCAACGAGTCCGTTCAGGCCGCGCAGGACATCATCAAGAGCATCAAGACGCCGCCCGGCCTGAAGGTCTACGTGACCGGCCCCGCGGCACTGGCGGCGGATCAGCACATCGCCGGTGACCGCAGCGTCAAGATGATCGAGGGCGTCACGTTCCTCGTCATCATCGTCACCCTGCTGCTGGTGTACCGGTCGTTCATCACCGTGCTGCTGACGTTGCTGATGGTGGTCCTCGAGCTGTCCGCGGCACAGGGCGTCGTCGCGGCGCTGGGCTTCTACGACATCATCGGTCTGTCGACCTTCGCCACCAACCTGCTGGTCACGCTGGCCATCGCCGCAGCCACCGACTACGCCATCTTCCTGATCGGCCGGTATCAGGAGGCGCGCGGCGCGGGCGAATCCCGCGAAGACGCCTACTACACGATGTTCGAGGGCACCGCCCACGTCGTGCTCGGCTCCGGCCTGACCGTCGCCGGCGCCACGTTCTGTCTGCACTTCACCCGCATGCCGTACTTCGTGTCGCTCGGCGTCCCGCTGGCCATCGGCATGATCACCGTGGTGTTCGCCGCCCTGACCCTGGGCCCGGCCGTGATCTCGCTCGCCAGCCGGTTCCGCAAGACGCTCGAGCCCAAGCGCGCCATGCGCGTGCGCGGCTGGCGCAAGCTCGGCGCCGTCGTGGTCCGGTGGCCGGCTCCCATCCTGGTCGGCACCATCGCGCTGTCCCTGGTCGGCCTTCTGACGCTGCCGGGTTACGAGCCCGCCTACAACGACCGCCTGTACCTGCCCGCCGACATCCCCGCCAACGAGGGCTATGCGGCGGCGGACCGGCACTTCTCGCCGGCCCGGATGAACCCCGAGTTGATGCTCATCGAGAGCGACCACGATCTGCGCAACTCCGCCGACTTCCTGGTGATCGACAAGATCGCCAAGGCCATCTTCAAGGTCCCCGGCGTCTCGCGGTCGCAGACGATCACGCGCCCCGAGGGCAAGCCGATCGAGCACACCTCGATCCCGTTCCTGATGAGCATGAGCGGCACCTCTCAGAAGATGAACGAGAAGTACGCGCAGGACTCGATGGCCAACATGCTCAAGCAGGCCAACGACATGCAGATCAACATCGACACGATGAAGAAGATGCAGGGCATCACCACCCAGATGGCGGCCACCACGCACAGCATGGTCGCCAAGATGGTGAACATGACCCTGGACGTGGCCGACCTGCGCGACCACATCTCGGACTTCGACGACTTCTTCCGGCCGATCCGCAACTACCTGTACTGGGAACCGCACTGCTACGACATCCCGGTCTGCTGGACCATGCGCTCGGTCTTCGACACCCTCGACGGCATCGACACCATGACCGACGACATCCAGAACCTGATGCCGGACATGTTGAAGCTCGACAAGCTGATGCCTCAGATGGTCGCGTTGATGCCCGAGATGATCTCGACGATGACCAACATGAAGCAGTACATGCTGACCATGTACCAGACCCAGAAAGGTCTGCAGGATCAGATGCAGGCGCAGCAGGACAACGCGAGCGCCATGGGCGAGGCGTTCGACAACTCCCGCAACGACGACTCGTTCTACCTGCCGCCCGAGGTCTTCGACAACGCCGAATTCAAGCGCGGCATGAAGAACTTCATCTCGCCCGACGGCAAAGCCGTGCGGCTGATCATCTCGCATGAGGGCGAACCGATGAGTGCCGAAGGCATCTCGCACATCGACGCGATCAAGAACGCCGCCAAGGAGGCCATCAAGGGCACTCCCCTGGAGGGCTCCAGGATCTACCTCGGCGGCACCGCGGCGACCTTCAAGGATCTGCAGGAGGGCGCCGACTACGACCTGCTGATCGCCGGAATCTCCGCCCTCGCACTGATTTTCGTCATCATGCTGATCATCACGCGGTCCGTGGTGGCCGCGGCGGTCATCGTGGGCACCGTGGTGCTCTCACTCGGCGCATCATTCGGTCTGTCGGTTCTGCTGTGGCAGCACCTGATCGGGCTCAACCTGCACTGGATGGTCATCGCGATGGCGGTCATCATCCTGCTGGCCGTCGGCGCGGACTACAACCTGCTGCTCGTCGCCCGGTTCAAGGAAGAGATCCACGCCGGCCTCAACACCGGCATCATCCGGTCGATGGGCGGCACCGGTTCCGTGGTCACCTCGGCCGGCCTGGTCTTCGCCTTCACCATGATGTCCATGGCGGTCAGTGAGCTGCACGTGGTCGGTCAGGTGGGAACAACCATCGGTCTGGGTCTGTTGTTCGACACGTTGATCATCCGATCTCTGATGACACCGGCCATCGCCGCCCTGATGGGCAAGTGGTTCTGGTGGCCGCAGCGGGTGCGTCAGCGTCCGGTGCCAGAGCCGTGGCCCCAGCCCAAGCCGACCGGCGAACTGCAATCAGCCTCCAGCAGCACAGGTATCTAGGAAACAGGAGTAATGACTATGGTCCAGATCAAGCGTGGCCTGAAGCGCGCCGGTACCGCGGTCGCAGCCCTGGGCGCGGTCGCGACGACGCTCGCCGGACCGGCAGCCGCCGATGCCACCGACGACTACCCGATCCCCCACCGCATCATCATCACCACCTGTGATGCCGAGCAGTACCTGGCCGCCGCCCGCGACACCAGCCCGGTCTACTACTCGCGGTACATGATCGACATGCACAACCGCCCGGCCGACATCCAGCAGATGGCCCAGGACCGCATCCACTGGTTCTTCTCGCTCGACCCGGTCGGCCGCCGCCAGTACTCCGAGGACACCGCCACCAACGTCTACTACGAGCAGGTGGCCACGCACTGGGGCAACTGGGCCAAGATCTTCTTCAATAACAAGGGCGTCGTCGCCAAGGCCACCGACGTCTGCCAGAACTACCCCAAGGGCGACCTGAGCGTCTGGAACTGGGTCCAGGCACCGTAGTCTCCTAGCGATTTGTGCACGATTTTCCGCGCGGACCGCGGATTTTCGTGCACAAATCACTGGGTGTGCAGGGCCGTGACCAGGTCCCGTACGTCCTCGGGCCGCTGTTCGTAACCCGGGAAATAGCAACAGATTTCGTCGACGTGTCCGCCGAAGCGGCGGCCGATCTCGGCGGCGCATTCCTCCGGGGTGCCGACGATGCCGATGGTGCGCACCATGTCGTCACTGATCAAGGCGCGCATGCCCGCGAAGTCACCGACCTTGGACATCGCGTTGAGTTGGGGCTGCAGGTCCGCCCACCCCTCGGTCTCGAGCACCGGCAGGTAGGCGGGCGTGGAGCCGTAGAACGCGATCAGCGTGGCGACGCCGTTGATCGCCGCGGTCAGATCTACCTCGGTCCGTGCCACCGCCACCATGGCCTGCGCGATGATCTGCAGATCGCCGGGCGCGCGCCCGGCGATCTGCAAGCCCTCCCCCACTGCCGTCAGGGTCCGGTCGGCGAAATGCCGCGCGCTGTGGAACGGCATCACCAGCAGCCCGTCGGCGACCTGCGCGGCGGTGCGGGTCATGATCGGCCCCAGCGCCCCCATGAGCACCGCCGGCGGACCGAAGGGGTTGGGCCCGGGGTTGAAGTTCGGCGGCATCAAGGTGTGGGTGAAGTGCTTGCCGCGAAAATTCAACGGCGCCTTGCCTTCCCAGCAGTCGAAGATCGCCTTGATCGCGGTGACGGTCTCGGCCATCTTCTCGGCGGGTTTGGCCCACTGTGCGCCGTAACGCTTTTCGATGTGCACCTTGATCTGTGAGCCCAGGCCCAGCCGGAACCTGCCACCGCTGTACACCTGCAGGTCGTAGGCGGCGTGCGCGAGATGCAGCGGGCTGCGCGGGCCGGCGATCGCGACGTTGGTCATCAGGTCCACGTTCGCCGCGCCGGCCGCCGCGACGAGCGGCAGGAAGACATCGTGCGGGCCTTCGAAGGTGAACACCCCGTCGGCACCGAGACCCGCCAGCTCGCGGGCGTGGTCGGCCGCCCGCTGCGGTGCTCCGTCGATCTGCAGTTGTACCCGCATGACTACCGCGGTCCGTATAACGCTGCCATCCAAATGTTGTACAGCACCTCGACGACGACATCGGGATCCGGGTGCGGCTCGGCCGAAAACGACTGTGTCAGATAGCGTTCGTCCATCCACACCAAGGCCCGCGCGGTTTCCACCGCATCGAGGCCGGCCTTGATCTTCCCGTCCGCCTGGTCGTCGGCGATGCGCTTGGCGGTGGCGTCGATGAACTGCTGAATCAGTTGTGCGTATGCGGCCTCGACCTTCTCGTCGGAGCCCGCCGCATCCGACAGCGCACGCAAGACGCGCCCGTGCTGCGAGTAGACCTCGGTCAGGCCCCGGAATGCCGACCGGGCATCGTTGACGAGATCGGTTCCCACGAGCCACCGGTCGACCATTTCTCCGATCTCCATCCCGAGATGCTCGACGACGCGCAGCGCCAGGTCGTGGCGGTCGCGGAAGTGCACGTAGAACGCCGGCCGCTTGAGCCCGGTCCGGCTCATCACGGCGTCGACCGTCATCTCGCGAAAGGGCCGCTCCCGCAAGAACTCCTCCGCGGCGACGAGGATCTCGCGTTCAGACTCTTTGGGGTCGTGCTTCGGACGTCTGCTCATCGTGTCCCTAGTTCATCACAACCGCTCGATTGTGTTTGTCCAGTGCGCGGTAGGCGTAGTAGTAGACGATCAACTGCAGCCCCCACGTCGTCAACGCCGCGGTGTAGAAGATCGTCCGGTTCGGATCATCACCGGGGACGTCATAGAAGTCGTACGTCGCGGCGATGACGGCTCCCATCGCCGTGACGGCGCCGACGAGAACCGCATGTTTGCGCTCCCCCACGCGCCACAGCCGGGCCGCGAAATAGACGAGGAAGATGCTCGTGAGGACGTTGACCGTGACCAGGAACACCGCGCCGGCCAACCCGATGTGGTGGGTGACGGGCGACGCCGTCCGCAGCGCGTAGAACGTCAGGCCGAGACCGACCGCACCGGCGAGCGCGAAGACACCGATGTCGACGGCGCGCGACGGCTTGTAGCCGTGGGTCACCGCCATCAACCCCAACACGAGGATCAAGGTGATGCCGACCGACCGGGAGAACGCGTCGAAGAAGATCGCGACGTGGAAACTCGGGCTGTCCTGGCTCAGCCGCAGCACCGCGTAGAGCAGGAAGTTGACCCCGGAGGTCGCGACGATGATCCATTCGAGGCCGAGCAGGTAGTTCCCATGGCGCCGGATGAACTTCCACCCGTAAGTGAACCCGGCGAAGATCATGAGCAGGTCCGCGAGGACGAACAGCGCGCCGATGACGTCCATGGCTACACCCGGGCCAGACGGTCGAGAACCCGGTCGCCGAACCAGCCGAGGGTCAGCGCCGGCTGGCTGACGAAGCTGGGCCAGAATCGGCCCTCGTGCCAGATGGCCGCGAGGTCGTCCGGCACGGGTGCGCCGGACAGCCTGTCGGCGAGCATGCTGCCGACATACTGTGCCTGGGCGAAGCCATGTCCGTTGCACGCCAACGAATACAGGACATTGGGCGCCGCTTCTCCGGCGACCGGCAGCCACGTGGAGCTCATGCCGATCCAGCCACCCCACGCCCGCCCAGGCGCAACATCACTCAGTCCGGGGAAGCGTTCCCGGAAGCCGCGCACGAGGTCGTCGACGACGGGCGCCGACGGCGTCCGTGCGCGCAGCGGGCCGTTGGTGGTCTCCAGCCGGCGCGTGCCGAAAACGATGGTTTTCCTGGGGGTTACGCGGTAGCTCTCCAGGATCATGTGGGCGGTCACCAGGGGTGCACGACTCGTCCAGCCGATCGCATCCAGCCGTTCCGGTGCGACCGGCTCGGTCTCCACCAGCGAGGTCCACACCGGCGACACCAGCCGCCGCGGCGTGACGGCGAGGTCCTTGCCGTAGGCGTTGGCGGTGAGCAGCGCCTGCTTGGCGCGGACGCGACCACCTGCGGTCCGGACCGTCACCCCGGCCGGACCCGCATCGACGTCCTGCACGGCCGTATGCTCGAAAACCCTTGCCCCCGAGCGCAAGACGGCGTCACGGAGACCGAGCACGTACTTGCCCGGGTTCAGGGTGCCGCCGATGCCCTCGCGCATGCCGCCGAGGAACCCGTCCGGCAACCCCGCCGCGGGTCCTTCGACGAATTCGGCCGACGATCCGGCCTCCGCCATGATCTTCGCGTTGCGGCGGGCCTTGCGCAATTGCCCCTTCGACACGGCGGCCTGCACGATGCCGACCTTCTCGAAGTCGCAGTCGATGCCCCGGCGCGCAATGGCTTCCTCGGTGAATTCGACTGCGCATTCGGCGAATTGGAACAGCGCGCGGACCTTTTCCCGCCGGAACAGCAGCGCCAGGAGCGCCGGGTCAGCGGCGATCGAGTTGGTGACATAGCCGGCGTTGCGCGAACTGGCGCCCCAGCCGCAGGTCTGTGCCTCGATCAGCACGACGTCGGCACCGGACTCGGCGAGCCGCAGGGCTGCCGTCATCCCGCCGACGCCGCCCCCGACGACCGCGACATCACATGTCACCTCGCCGGCGAGCGCGGGTTCGCCGACCGGTACCTCGGCCCAACCGGTTTCCGTCAACAGGTTCATGCCGAGACCGCCTTCCGGGAGGTCACCGCGGTGCTCGGCGTGACCACTGCCTCGACCACCTGGTGCAGCGGCGCCCGGCCGGTCGCCGCCAGCGCGCGGTAGAACGTCTCCGGGTCCGCCCAGTCCTCTGGCGCCAGGACACCCGACCGTTCACCCAACCGATCGAGTGCCAACAGCATGAACGCCGCGGTGGCCGATCCGGTGAGCGACGCCATGGTGGTCCACGGCGTGCCCGGCCCACTCACGGGCGCCCGCCGCACGGAAACCACCGGCTGCCCATCGCGGGTGCCGGTCACCCGCACGTAGTTGGTGCCCCGGAACGGCGGGTGCTTCTTGGCCGCCGATGTCGCCATGAACTTCAGCACCTCGACGGCCCCGATCTCGCCGCGACGGATGGTGCCCCAGAGCCCGGACAGCGCGTGCCGCCACACCTTGACCGAGCCGGTCTTGTCGGTCAGCAGGTCGTTGACGAAGTCGATGGCCTCGTCCATGGTGATCTTGTTGTCCTGTACGGCAACTGCGACGCCGCGCATGATGCCGTTCGTGGGTGGCGGGTCGAGCGCGCCCAGCACGCGAACCCGGTCGGCGCCCGGCCAGCGCCGCGGCAACGTCACCGCTTCCGGATGCGCGCACTCGTAGAACCGGTAGGCATCGCCGAGTGAGTTGCCGACGTCGAAGACGTCGTTCTCGATGAACGTCTGATGCTGCACGGCGCGGCCGCCTTCCCAGGTCCAGCACGGCCCGGCGAAGCCCCGGATCGCGTGGTCGAGCACCGCGCGGCCATACGGCACCGGTCCTTCGTCGCCGGTGACCCAGCAGATGTCAATGCGCTCAACAACATCCATGTCGCGAGCGGCGTCCGCCGTCATCACGTTGGTGTATCCGGGTGAGGCCCCGCAACAGATCAGGATCGGCACGCCCGCGGCCTTCGCCTTGGCGTCGAGTGCCAGCGCCGCGCGGGTGCTCGCCTCGTCGTCGTCGAGATCCAGGTAGGGCACCTTCTTCTCGATGCAGGCGGCCATCACCGGCTCGGCGGTGCGGTTGTACGGCCCCGCGCCGAGGACGACGAGGTCGGCACCCTCGATGGCCCGGCGCAACGCGCCGCCGTCGAAGAGGTCGAACGAGCCGACCGTCGCGGTGCCGGGCAGCTTCGCCGCGAAGTCGTGCAGGAGTTCGGGCCGGATGTCGTAGAGCTCGAGCGCCCAGCCGCCGTCGCCGGCCGCCGTGGCGAAACGTTCGATGGCGACGCGGCACATCTCGCCGGCTGCACCGATGAAGACAATTCGCTTTGTCGTGGTCATGGCACCAGCTTGCGCCCATAATTACGCGTTGTCAATGACACGATGTAATTGAAGGGGGCACATGCCGGCCGCCGGTTCCGCGGCCCTGACCAGGTGGCGGAACCGGCGTCGAAAATCACCCTGTTGTCAGGGTCGCGAGCACCGCAACGGCGCCGGCTAGCTGCGCCCGACGTAGCTCAGGATCGCCGCGGCCACGTCGGCCGGACGGTCGACCTGCAGGAAATGCCCTGCCCCGTCGATGGTTCGGACCACCGAACCGGCCGGCAGCGCGGTCAGCAGCTGCTCGGTGTAGCCCACCTGCATGGCGCCGTCGTCCGTACCGTGCAGGTACAGGATCGGCGCGCACGGCAGCTCCCGCAGATAGCGTTCGAACTCGGCGTACGGCCCACCGACACTGCCCGGCCGCACCAGCGCCCGGTAGTAGCCGACGGCGGCCGCACGGTGCTCGGGTGTCGGCAGCGCCGCGAGCGTCGTCGCGACATCCGCGGCGACGTCGGTGCCGGCCGGCGACCAGTCGCGCCAGAGTCGCGGGATGACCCGGTGCAGCGTGCGTTCCGGCAGGCAGGGGAGCTGAAAGTACATGATGTACCAACTCATTCGGAGTTGGACCAGGCCCATCCGGGCGGTGCGGGCCGGGCTGAACTTGGCCTGGCTCATTGCCGCCAGCGGCGGGACGGACATCGAGACCACCGCAGCGAACGGCGAATCCTGATACGCGGCAACGGCATTGGCGGCGAAGGCGCCCCAGTCATGCCCCACCAGCACCGCGTCGGGCCCGCCGCCCAACGCGTCGTAGAGGTCGAGCACGTCGGACACCAGCGCGCCGACGTGGTAGTTGCCGTCGGCGGGCACGCCACTCGGGGCGTAGCCGCGCATGAAGGGTGCCACAACCCGGTAGCCCGCCTCGGCGAGCAGCGGGGCGACCCGGCGCCAGCCATGTGCGCTGTCCGGAAAACCGTGCAGGCACAACATCAATCGTCCGTCAGCCGGCCCCCACGCCAGCGCCCGCATGCGCAGTCGCGGCAGCGTGAGGTCCAGGGTCTCCTGATTGGCCATCATCACTACGGGGTCAGCGTGACCTTGATGCAATCCGCGGTCCGGGCCGCAACCGCGGCATAGGCCTTCGGCGCGTCATCGAGCGACATGGCGTGAGTGAAGATGCCGTCGACGTCGAGCCGGCCCGACTGCAGCAGCGGGATCAACGCCGGCCAGGTCTGCTGGACCGGCGCAGTGGTCATGCGCAGCGTGATGCTGCGGATGAGTGACAGGGTCGCGGGGAACGGGAACGGGTTGAGGTCGTGCACGCCGACGACGGACACCGTGCCGCCGGCGCGCACGGTGGCCAGCGCCGCGTTCATGGTGGTGTCGTTGCCGACAGCGTCGATGACCGCGGCTGCTCCCCTGCCGCCCGTCGCTTCGTGGACGGCGCCGATCTGCTCCGGCGTGATCGCGGTGGCGCCACTGAGCGCGGCCATCTCGCGGCGCCCCTCGACCGGGTCGACGGCGAACACCTGACCCGCACCCTGCGCGATGGCGCAGCGCACCGCACACAGGCCGACCGCACCCAGACCGAAGACAACAACGGTGCCGCCGGGCGGGATGTCGGCGCGCTGCGCCGCGGCCCAGCCGGTGGCCAGGTTGTCGGTCAGCAGCAGCGCGGCCTCGGTGCTGAGATCGCTTGGCAGCCGGTGTAACTGGAAGTCGGCGGACGGCACCGCGAGCAGTTCTGCCTGCGCGCCACCGAGCACCCCGGAGCCGAAGATCAGCGGGCCCGATACACAGGTGATCGGGTCTTTGGTGTCGCAGCCGACGCAGTGGCCGCAACCCGCCACCGACGAGATCAGCACCGGGTCACCGACTTTGACGGTGCGCACCTCCGGACCCACCTCGACGACCGTGCCGATGGCCTCGTGACCGAGCGCCAGCGGCGTGGCCAACGGGTAGTCGCCTTCGTAGAAATGCAGGTCCGATCCGCAGATGGCCGCCGTGGTGATCTGGACGACGGCGCCGTCGGGCCCAGGCAGCGCCGGGTCGGGCACGGTGTCGACGTAGACATTCCCGGGGGCGTCGATCGATACGGTTCTCAACTGTCCACCTCTGCTGATCCGGCGTTCCGTAACGCTGTTACAGAGTCACCTTACGGAGTCCGGACTCGGCTGTGTCGAGAACCCTCGGCAAGCCCGCGCCACGCCTACCATCGAGACATGGAAGCGAGCACGCGGCGGCTGAGTGCCGCCGTGTGGGACCTCGCGATTCCGGCGCATCGGCAGCCGGGGCTGGCCATGGCCGGTTTCCGCGGCCGGGCACCGTCGCAACTCGCGCTGCAGCTCGTGCCCTACCCCGCGGTGACGGTGTTCATCGAGTTCGGCGACGGTGTACTCGTCGACGCCACAGGCGCACGCCGGACCGGCGGCGGGGTCGTCGGCCTGACGCCCGGCACCGTGGTCGCTGTCGGCCACAACGTCGACTGCCTCCAGATCCGGCTGTCGCCGACACTCGCCCACACGGTGTTCGGCGACTGCGACCCCACCGGGGTGCTGCCCCTCGACGCGGTCTGGGGCCGTGCCGCCGAGCGCCTGTGCGAGCGGCTGCACACGGCATCGTCGTGGGACGAGCGGTTCGCCATCGCCACAACGGAATTGGCGCACCGGCGCGAAACCGGGCCCGCCGCGGACCCCGAGGTCGCCGCGGCGTGGCACGCGATGGTGCGCAGCCGTGGACAAGTCCGGATCGAGCACGTCGCCGACGAGATCGGCTGGAGTCGCAAGCGACTGTGGCATCGGTTCGGCACGCAGATCGGCCTGCCACCCAAGCGGGCCGCACAACTGATCCGGTTCGACGACGCCGCGCACCGCCTTGCGACCGGCGCCGCGCCCGCCGAGGTGGCCGGTGCCTGCGGCTATGCCGACCAATCGCATCTGCACCGCGACGCCCGGTTGTTCGCGGGGTTGACGCCGGCGGGTGTCGCCGAGGCGCCGTGGCTCGACGTCGATCCCGTGGCGTGGCGGTAGTCCGCGGGAACATTCCTCCAAGACACCGCCCCACCGGGCCGCCATCGTGGTGGCATGGACCCCGAGCTGCAGCCCTTCCTGTCGCTGTTCCCGAAAGCCGAGTTGGACGACCCGGTGGCCGCCCGCCGGCGGCTCGCCGAACTGTCCGCCGCCGTGCCCGCTCCCGACACCGCCGGCCTGCAGATCAGCGACCGTAGCGTTCCCGGCCGCCCCGACGTTCCGGTACGGCTGTACCAACCCGCGGAACCGGTCGGCGCGATCCTGTGGCTGCGGGGCGGCGGATTCGTCATGGGTGATCTCGACACCGAGCACCCCTGGGCCGCGCGCATCGCCCAGGCCACCAACGTCGTCGTGGTGTCCGTCGGCTACCGCTGCGCACCCGAAAACCCTTATCCCGCAGCGCTGGACGACGTCTACGAGGCACTGACCTGGCTGGCGGCGAATGCGTCACAGCTCGGTGTCGAGCCGGGCCGCATCGCCGTCGGTGGTCATGCGGCGGGCGCCAACCTGGCCGCCGCGGCCGCGCTGCGGGCACGTGACGAGGGTGGCCCCCGGATCGCTTTTCAACTGCTGAACCAGCCACCGCTCGACGACCGTCAGCGCAGCTGGTCGGCCCGCACCTTCACCGACACCGTCTTCATGACGCGCGCCAAGGTCGCCGCCAGCTGGCGGCACTATCTCGGCGGCCGACCCGCGACGGCCTACGCGGCACCGGCCCGGGCCGAGGATCTGTCCGGGCTGCCGCCCACGTACCTCGCCACCGCGGAGTTCGACCCCAACCGCGACGAAGCGCTCGAATTCGGGATCCGGCTGCTGCAGGCCGGCGTGTCCGTCGAACTGCACCAGTGGCCCGGCACGTTCCACGGATCTCAGGTGATCCTCGGTGCCGACGTCTCGGTTCGTCTGCTCGCCGAGATCAGCGGTGCGTTGCGCCGCGGGTTGACCGCCGGCTCGGCGGACCTGCGGGCGGTGCCGGCATGACCACCGCCGTCGATCTGTTCGCCTCGTTCGTCCATCTCTACGACGACGGCCGCATCGAACCGGCCGAGCGCACGTTCGGCTCCGGCGAGCCAGGGTGGCACGTCATGACATTCCACGCGGAGACCGACGCCGAGGTGCATGCGGACTATTGGGAAATCCACACGGAGGCAGACGAACTCGTCGTCTGCCTCGCCGGGGAGATTCGGCTGTTCCTAAGGGCTGCCGACGACGGTCCAGGTGTCACCCTGACGACGGGACACGCGCTGGTCGTGCCGAGTGGGACGTGGCACCGCATCGCGTTGTCACGTCCCAGCGACATCATGTCGATCACGTTTCCCCGCGGCAGCCGGCTCGAGCAGCGCGACTGACCGCGGGGACAACGTCAGACCACCTCGCGGCGACGGCGCCCGATGTAGACGGCCAGGCCGACCGCACCGAGGCTCAGCACGCCGCAGGTCACCGCGGCGATGGTCAGCGCCTTGTTCGGGTTCTCCAGCCCCTTCTGGTCGTTGACCAGTTGCAGGTTGTAGTCACCGGGCAGCGGCGCCTCACGCGGCTCGTCGAGGCCCGGGAACTGCTGCGTCCGGTGCACCTCGAATTGCCGTTCGCCACTGGGGCTCTGGGTCCACTGACCCCAGGCCGGGGTGACACCGTCGAGCAGCACGCGGCGTTCGCCGTACTGCACGTCGTCACCGGCGTCGACGATGCGCTGCACCCGGAACGGCTGGTAGACCGCATCCGAATAGCGAACCTGGACAGGCACATTCGCGTAGCTCAGCACCGGCGGAGGCGGCGGGGGCAGCGGCACGCCGACACCCGGGTAGTAGCCGCCACCGAAGAAGCTGCCGACTGCCACGTTGACGGCGGTGTTGACGGCGTTCACCACGACTGCGGTGAAGCTGTACGCCGCGAGGTCGGCGACCTCCATGACGATGCGCTGTAGCGGCGGGATGTACACGATGCGCGGCGCGTTCCGGTAGACGTACACCACCCGCACGGGGTCGCGGTACGGGTTGAACAGCACCGGACGGTAGTAGTCGTCGTACTGCACCCAGTCCGGCCGCCACTGCCGCACGCGGTTGTCCCAGTCCCGGCCCATGGGCCGGTCGTCGCGACGGTCCCAGTCCCGCCGGTTGTCACGAAGGTTCCAGTCGGCGCGGCTGTCGAACTGGAAGTTGGCGACGTTGACGACCTTGGCGAGATCGGCCACGTCGTGCACCGGGGCCGGCGCAGGCAGTTTCACGTCGACTGCTGCGGCGGCCTTTGCGGTGGCGATGTCCTCGACCGGAGCGGTCAGCGTCTCGGGCTTGAGCAGCTCGATCGGCTTCACGTCGCGGACTTCGCGGGCCGCGGCGGTCGACGGCGACGCCGACTTCGACGAACCTGCCGTCACCGTGGCCGACGCGGAGGCCGAGGCTTCGACCCGTCCCGGCCCGGCCTCGACGCGCTCACCGAGCTGGCCCTCCACACCGGCGACCGGCTTGCCTTCTGCCACAGTGCGATCCGTGGGCGCCGTCGACTTGTCCGGATCGACAGCACCGGCCGGCGCCGGACGCTCGGCGAGCGCGGTGGTCGGGCCCTGCGTCACCGAGGTGGCGGACGGCGCCGACTTGTCGGGCTCGGCGACGGCGGTCGATGGCCGCGCCGGCGTGGTCGGGTCGACAGGCGCTTCCTGCGCCTTGGTGACCTTGGTGGTCGGCGCGGGAGCCTCGGTGTGCGACGGCGGGGCCGCGACGACAGGCGTCTCGACCGGCGGGGTCGTGGTCGCCGGAGCCTGTGGCGTCTTCTCCGGTGCCTTCTCGGGAGCCTTGTTCTCCGGGACCTTGTTCTCCGGAGCGGCGATCACCGGCGCCACCGGGGTGACGGGCGCCGCGGGCGGATCGGCCGGCGGCTTGGCCTGAACGGCGGGAACGTCGGCAGGAACAGGCCGGCTCGGCGCCTCTGCCTCTACCGGCTGCTCGCGCTGCTTGCGTCCCCGCTGGCCGCCGTCCTGCCCGTAGCCGCCACCGGAACCGGAGCCGTCCTGCGCAGCGGACGAATCCTGCCGCGGCGGCTTCGGCACCAGCGTGGTGGTGCTCGAGCTGTCTGAATCACTGCTCGGTTTGGCGGACACCGGCGCCGCGCCCACGGTGAGCGCGGTCAACGTCGTCACCACACCAGTGGCGACGACTCCCACGAGCCGGCTCTGCCGGCGTGCCTGGCCAAAATTTTTGTTATCGGTTTTATCGGTTCGAGTACCCATCGCGCATCGACTCCCTGCTGTGTCGCAACGTCTCACCGAGTCCATCTACTTAGACGGGCTCGGCGTTACATTCGACGTCTACTTGCCCGGGTTTGTTCCGGCCGCGATCGTCGCGGCCGGGCCGGCGGGCGGTGCGGGGGTCGTCGATCCCGCCGGGAACCCGGTCACCGGCACACCGGGAGTGCCGACGCGTCCCGCCAGCCACGGCAGGCTGGTCTGGAACGCCGTCACCGCGAACGGCCAGTCGTGCTTGCCCGGCTGCGCCACGACGGCGCAGTCGATGCCCAGCTGACGCCCCTGGGCACACAGCGTCTTCCCGGCCTCGGTCTGGTCGCCCGGGTTGCCGGCGCCGTCGCGGCCGCCGAGGCCGATGGCATCGGGGTGTGCCTTGGCGCCCTTCCACTGCGTCGGGGCATCCGACGAGATGGCGAACCAGCCCGAAACACCTTGATAAGGACCGTGTTTGGCCATCACCGTGCGCGGATCGAACGCCGCCCACTGAGCTTCACTGCCGCCGTAGAGCCGGGCGATGGTCTGCTCCTTGGTACCCGCGTTGGGTCCCATGTCCCCGGCGATGTCCACGAACGTGCCGAACTGCTCGGGGTGCATCACCGAGAGGTCCACCGCGCAGGTGCCGCCCATGGACCAGCCCACGACGCCCCAGTTGGCGGGTGTGGCGCTGACGCCGAACGTCGATTCCATATAGGGCGGGACGTCCTTGGTGAGGTGGTCGGCGACGTTGCCGCGCGGGCCGTTGACGCACTCGGTGTCGTTGTTGAACGAACCGCCCGCGTCCACGAAGACGAACACCGGCGCGTTGCCGCCGTGGGTCGCGGCGAAGTTGTCGAAGAGGCTGGCGACGTTGCCGATGCGCAGCCAGTCCGCCGGGGTGTTGAACTCGCCGGCGACCATCATCACAGCCGGCAGCGGCGGGGTGTTGCGCGCGAACCATGCCGGCGGCAGGTAGACGATCTCGGTGCGGTGTTTGAAGCCCGATGCGGTGTCCGGGATGTCCACCTCGACCACCGCGCCGTGCGACGGGACGACACCGGCGGCCTTCATCGAGGTGACGCTGGACATCTCGGTCTCGTCGGTCAACGGGCCGGCGGTGAGCTCGCCCCACGCGGTCTGCACCGTCGGGAAGTAGCCGACCCAGTCGTTGAGGGCAACGCCGGTACTGAGCACACACAGCGGCACGGCGAGGACCGCGACGCCGCGGCGCCACCACGGGGTGCCGCGCCAGCCGAGTATCAGCACGCCCAGCGCCAGGCCCGACAGGCCCACCCAGATCCACAGGGCCGGCGGCGCCGGGTTCCCCGCCAGGCCTTGCGATGTGGTGAACCAGTTCGCCCATGCGGCGGCCGCGATGCCGAGAATGGCGCAGACCGGCAGCCACAGGTAGCGCCACCGCCGGCCCCGCCAGCCGATGGCGACGAGCAGCACGATCGCGGCGATCACCTGGATGGTCACCGGCAGCCAGCCGTAGAGCAGGGACAGTCCGTGGTGATTGGGGGCGACAACGGGCGGAAGAGTCGGGGCGGCGGGGCCGCCGGAGGCGTCGGCAAGGAGCGTCGTCGTCACAGAATTCGATGATGGTGGCGGTAGCTGTGCGCCGGCTGTGCTGACCGCATGAGGCTCGTGAGCTTCGGGCTAGCCGATCCCCACGCCGAAATACAGCTCGGGCACGACGCCCGGAAAGAGGTCGCGCGGGTTGGCGCCGCCGGCCTGTCCCGGAATGCCGACGCAGACGTCCTCCTCGACGCCGTCGACGTGCCGGCTCTGGCAGGTGGCCGGCTGGTCGGCGGTCGCGGTCGGCGCCGTGAGGAATCCGGCACAGAGAGCCGCCGACAGTCCGGCGGCCAGCCGCGCTGTCTTGTTCATCGCGTTCATTGCACTCGTCATTGCTCGGGCATTCGTCGCCATGCCGGTTTCCGCCTTGTGACCAGTTTGCGCCCGGCCGATTCGGGACGCCAGGACCATTCCGAACGAATGCCAGACGGTCCAATTCACTCTAGTAACAGCAGTCACAGCTGTCACATAGGAAACTCTAATGTGGATTAGTAACTCAGATCACTTCAATAACAATTGCATCACTGAGCGCGATTGAATCACTAATAACAAAAGAATCACAGGCCCCAGTAGTGCCTATAACCACACGGTAAACACTACTCACGTAACAACTCACTGACCTGCAGCGACACGCCCAGTAACAACAGTCAGCGCCGTCGCTTCTGCATCAGAAATATGCAGAAACACTAAAATTACTCGAAGAATAACAATTACCCCATTAGCACAGCTGATTATCAGGTTTAACGTCTGTATAGACAGCACCATGCGTCAATTGCGAACCATTTTTGCGAGCGGAATCAGGCCGTTCGCACAACAGGATCGAGGTGGGTATGAGCGGGCACCTATTTGTTCGTGCGGTCGCCATCTCCGGCGTCCTCGCGATCTCCCAACTGTCGTTGGCGATCTCCGAGGCAAACGCCGAACCCAACTGGGACGCCATCGCCCAGTGCGAATCGGGGGGCAACTGGTCGGCCAATACCGGCAACGGCTACTACGGCGGGCTCCAATTCAGCCCCGGCACCTGGACCGCCAACGGCGGCACCGGCTCACCGGCGGCGGCCAGCCGCGGAGAACAGATCCGCGTGGCCCGAAATGTCATGAAGACACAGGGAATCGGCGCATGGCCGGTATGCGGTAGCGCGGCTGGACAGGCTCAAGCGCCCAACGTGTGCCGCACTCTCGTGCAGTTCATCCCGCTGTCGAACCTGCCGTTCCTGTGCCGGACGCTGCTCAGCGTCTTCCGCTGACGGCCAGGAGAACTACCTGCTGGTCAGCATCGCGAGTTCCTGCTCGGTGACCAAGCGCTCCATCTCGGCCCGGTAGGCCTGGTCGTCGGACGGACGACGGGTGACGGCGGCGGTGACCTGCGCGACGATGCGTTCCACCTTGCGAGCTGTAGACATCATTGGACGCTCCCAACCACGAACTGAATGGCCTGACTGCCCTCCGGCCACTCTGATCACACTGGTCTACACGCGTCACATTTTGGATACGGCTGCATCACATGTCGCGCACGTTGGCGTGCCGTGCGCGTGTCGCGCGCAATCGTCGTGAGACCGTGCCGCGCTCCGCGACACGACGCCCGTCAGGCGGCGTCGGCGCGCAGTGCCGCCAACAGCGCCGGGGCCGCCTCATCGAAGAAGCTGTCCTGGGAATCTCCGCCGATCTGCACGAGTGCGATATCGGTGAAGCCGGCGTCCCGGTAGGCGCTGACGGCCTCAACGACGGCGTCGATGTCCGGGCCACAGGGAATCTGCTCTGCCACGTCCTCCGGTCGCACGAACCGCGTCGCGGCATCAAAAGCCTTGGGGTTGGGCAATTCCGCGTTCGTCGGCCAGCCACCGCCGAACCACCGGAACTGTTCGTGCGCACGCGCCACTGCCTTGTCGCGATCGCGGTCCCAGCAGATCGGCAACTGCGCCACCGCGCGTCCCGTCGTCTCCAGGCCCTGCACCCGACGCTCATGGATCCACTGGTCGACGATCGGTTTGTCAGGTGACACGTCGATCATGAAGTCGGCGAAGTCAGCCAACCGCCCGACCGCCTTCTCCCCTGTCATCGAGATGCCGATCGGGACGGGATCGGCCGGCAGATCCCACAGTCGCGCGGAGTCGACCTGGAAGTACTCACCCTTGTGGTTGACGACCGCGCCGTCGAGGAGCTGGCGGATGATCTTGGTCGCCTCGCACAGCATGTCGAGCCGGCGCTCGTAGGCCGGCCAGCCCTGACCCGCCACGTGTTCGTTGAGGTTCTCGCCGGTGCCCAGCCCGAGGAGGAACCTGCCGTCCGCGAGAATCTGTGCGGTCGCCGCCTGTTGTGCGACGACGGTCGGGTGGTACCGCATCGTCGGACACGTGACGTAGGAACAGAGCTCCACCCGGCTGGTCGCATGCGCAACGGCACCGAGCACCACCCAGGCGTTCGGCGCATGCCCCTGCGAGACCAGCCACGGCGAGTAGTGGTCACTGCAGACTTCGAAGTCGAAGCCCACTTCCTCGGCCCGAACAGCATGTCTGACAAGCTCTTTCGGGCCGCATTGTTCAGTCATCAAGGTGTAGCCGAATGAAGTCATACGCGCGCCTCTCCGATGTAGCGCCAACTACTGATCCTGCTGGTTCGCGCGCTCCCGCGCCTCTGCCGCCTTTGCGGCCGCCCGGGCGGATTCCGCCTCGGCTTCCCGCTTCGCCGCATCGCGCTGCGCCTCGCCCTTGTCCTGCTGCGCCTGCCCCTCACGGAACAGGTCGTCGCGGCCGATCAGCGCACCGAGCAACGTCTTCACCTTGCCTTTGATGCCTTCGACGACACCCCTGGCAGCTTCTTCCGGACCGCTCTTACCCATGAGCTCCTCTTTCCGGTCGTGGTTTCGCGACGGCCGAGCCATCCAGCCGCCACTGGATGGGTTCCCCGACCGTCGGATGCGAAACATGGGCCCACGTGGCTGCACAACATCGGCCCACGCCGGCCGCGGAGAAGTCTCAGTCCCCCAACGACGCCAGGTAACGGATGCCGCCGATACCCGGCAGGAAGAAGTAGCCGCCGCCCTTCAATGTGGTGAAGGCCGGAAGTCCCTTGTGCACCTTGCGAATCGGCCGTTTCGGGACGGTGAAGTCGAGCGTGCCGTCCTGCGTACCGCATATCGGATCATGCTCGTTGCCGAGTTCGTGAAACGCCTTGTCGTTGATCCAGACGTTCTGCGCAAACTCGAACTGGCGCACCAGATCCGCGCAGATGATGAAGGCCGCGATACCGCGGTCGACACCGTCGTCCGGTGCTCCGTCGGGCAGTGCCGGACCGTACGTCGCGCCGCGCCGGATCATCCGGCGGCGATTCATGTAGTGCGCGGTATCGCGCGGATTGAGCCGCCGTGCGTGCGCCCCCAACGGACACGCGTAACCGAACGGATCCTCTTCCTTGTAGTTGAAGTCGTTGTTGCGCATCGGATCCGCGCCCAACTCGGGGTCGTCCTTGTCCGGAGCCAGCACCAGCGGGGCGCCGCTGCGCCACCGGCCCATGAACTTGGCGGCCAGCAGCTCTTCACCTTCCGGGCTGTCCGCGTTCTGGCGCAGGTACTCGCGAAAGACGGCGACGTGCTCCTCGAGCCTGCGGTACGCCATGTAGCTGCCGTTGCGCGAAAGCACCTCGGGCTGAGGCAGATCCACCACCGGCCCGTTCTCGTCGTCGTACCCGAGAATGAACTCCCCGGGCGCCAACGGGTCGCCCGAGCCTGGCGTCGGCTCCTCCCCCGACCCCTTCATGACCGGCTGCGACAACCGGTCCCGGAATCCGAAGTGGTCGTGGGCGTAGTTGAACGGCGGCGTGGCATTGAGATCCAGATACGACAGGCTGCGCACGCCGTCGGTCCGCGCGAGCAGGTCGTCATGCGCCGCGATGGACTTCGCATTCTGTTCGTCCGTGCGGGAGAACAGGATTGCGATGGCGTGCAGGTCGTCACCGGCCAACCCGCCGACCCAGTGCTCCGGTGCCGCGGGCCCGACGTCACCGAGGATGGCGGCCCGCGATGCCATACCCTCCCGAAACGCATCGGGAAACGTCGCCAATGACTCCTCGGGCACGCCCAACGCGCGCAGGCCATTCCACGTGAACGCCAACGTGACCCAACGATCGGACTCGTCCATCGTGGCCTTGGCGTCGGTCGCCGACTGCACCTTGTCCTGCATCTCTGCCAGCCATGCCCGGCCACCTTCAGGGGTGTCGAACGTCAGGAGCTCGTAGCGCCCGGTCAGCGCAGGGGTCCGGGTCAGCAGGATGTGCTGAATATCGTCGAATTCCAGGTTGGGAGTGCCCGTCACGGTGTGCGCTGCCCCTTCGCCCAAGCCCATGCCGCGACTCGCCAGCCGTCCGGAAGTCGGCGCAGCGCCACGGTGAACACCGCTCCCGTCTGGGTCACGGGGACGCCGTTGAGGTCGAACGTCATGGTTGCCGGGGCCACCACATACGCACTGTCGCCGGAAGTCTCGTCGTGCAGCGGGTCGCCGAGGGTGACCCGGTAGTTCGCGGCTCCGAGGTGGGCTCCTTCGGCGACGACATCGCGATGCCAGTCCTTCGCCGCGGTCGGACCCACCCACAGGTGCGGAGTCATGCCATCGAGGATCGCCCCATCGGGAGCGAAGGCAGCCGACATCGCATCCGGATCGTTGGCGTTGAACGCATCGATGTAGGCACGGACCGCACCCAGTGGGGTATCGGTCATTGCATCTGATCGAGCATCGTCGAGAACGCCGCCTTGAGCCGCAACGCCTTCTTGATCTCGTCCGCGGTCACGTAGGGGTACTCGCCGTACTCCAGGAAGCTCGGCTGTTGGTGGTCCCGGACGAATTTGATGAACGCCTCGGTGTTGGTCTTCCAATCCTCGGGGAAGCCTTCGAGATTGGTGAACACCGTCGTGATGCCGGTCGCGCTGAACAGTGCCACCGCGTCCTCGGTGTACTTGTCGAAATCGGTGTCGAAGATGCCCATGTACTGAAAGTGCAGACCCGAGCCCACGTCGAAGAGGTTCCAGCGCAGGTAGTGCAAGCGCAGCGGCGCCAACGCGTCCGGGCTCGCCTTGATGGTCTCCTCGATGGTCTTGCCGTACGCCCTGACCGTTTCCTCGCGGCCCTCTTTCACCTTCGCGATGATTGAGAAGCCGTAGCAGGCCGGCGTCTTCGGGAACACCGGGCCGTAGCGGCCCCGCACCTCCTCGAAGTAGCCCTCCTTGGGGATCGCCATGGCCGCCGGTTTGGTCCAATCCTGGCTGTTCTCGCTCATATTGACCCCTTCGTCACGCATACTCGACGGGACGGACGGTACCACCGCCGCCATGCTTCGCGCGGCGATTGTGGCCCGGCCGCTCAGCAAACCGCACCAAGGATTAACACAGCCTAAACAACGCAATAATCGCGCAACCGCTTCTTGAGCGGCAACGCCCAATTATGCTCAGCCGACACCGGTTCCGCGCACCGGCACCGTGCCGACCACCGCGAGCCAGCCGTTCGAAGGAAGAAGACCATGCGACTGAAGCAGCGCTCCCTGAGTCTGGGTCTGGCGCTCACGTTTGTGCCCATCGGCCTCAGTGCGGCAGCGCCGGCCTCGGCCGACTGCACCGGCGCCGGATACGCCACCGTGTGCGCACAGGGTGACGTTCGTGGCGGCGGCCCCACGCCGCCCAGCGCGGCCTACCCGTCGTACTGCGCTGATCCCTGGTATTGCGACGACGGCTGGGGCGTGGACGTCATCGTGCCCCTGCCCCCGCGCCCGCCGCTGCGCCCCGGCGGCGGTGGCGGTATCGGTCCGCGTCGCTGATCCCTTTATTTCGACAACCTCGAGGAGCAACCAAACATGAGAATCCGCAACATCATCGGTGCCGGCCTGATCGCCGGTGCGACGTTCATCGGCACAGCCACGACCGCCATTGCCGACCCGCCGGACTGCACTGCCGGCGACCTCGCGAACGTGATGTCCGGCGTGAACGCCGCAACCGCGTCGTACCTGTTCACGCACCCCGATGTGAATGCGTTCTTCACGGGTCTCAAGGGCAAGACTCGGGATCAGATGCGGACCGATATCACCGCGTACATGGATGCGAACCCGCAGGTGAAGACCGACATCGAGGGTATCCGCCAGCCTGCGGCCGACTTCCGCGCGCGCTGCAACGCCCCGATGCCGGACGGTCCGCTGAACTGACGGCGGGGGCCGGAGAGGAGTGAAACCGATGAGCTCTCGCATGAGGGTGGCCGGCGGCGCGGTTGCGGTCAGCGCGGCGGTGATCGTGACGATCACCGGATGCAGCAAGGATTCTGCGCCACCCGCCGCGTCGAAGTCGGCGACGTCGTCGAGCGCCGCCACGTCGACGACCGCCTCCACTCCGGCCCAGCCCGTCGACTACTCGGCGCTGCTGATCAAGGCGACCGACCTCGTCGCACCCGAGGAATTCATCGCAACCCCGCCCGTACCGGACCCGGGCGGTAAACCCGGTGTCGCAACGTCGTTCGGCAACGCCGACCGCACCCACGTCGTCGGCGACACCATCCTGATCCTGCCGGACCCCGCCGCCGCCACCGCGGCGCTCGAGGCAGCCAAAGCCACGCTCGGGGGCAGCGTGGTCGGCGGTACCCCCACGCCGATCGAGGTTGGTAGCGGCGGCATTTCGGTGTCGGGGAACTCGCCAGACGACTCCAAATCGGTGACCGTCGTGCTGTTCACCGAAGGCCGCGCGTTCGTTACCCTCGAATTCGACGGACCCAAGGACGCCACCCCGCCGTCCGACTTCGTGCTCGACGTCGGCCAGAAACAGGCCCTGGCCATCAAGAACGGACTGCACGGCTGACGGTCGCCCGCTCCCGCCCGTAGGCGCGGCATCGACCTCACGCTGAGGCGAGCGGTTCAGAGCCCACTCGGATACGTCTCCGGCGTTTCCCCTTCGTGCCAGACGCTGGTCGGCTCGAGTGGTTCCAGCGCCCGGGTCCGGTCGATGTGGATCATCGCGTCGTACTGATCGGCGGCACGCACGTGGTAGTAGTGGCTCTGCCGTTCCGTCTCGGGGCGGTAGATGACGCCGATGGCGCGGCTCAGGCGCGCGACCGAAAGCGGTTCGGCGGCTTGGCGAGTGAGCAGGGGCGATACGAAGAATGACGGGCCACCCACTGCGTGCAAGAGCTCCTCGACACTGCCGCTGAGTGCAGGCCGGACCGCCTTGCGTTGGGCGACGCCACCCCACCTGCTCGCCGCGGTCACGGTGCCTGCGTAGGTACTGAAGCCGATCAACCGGCATTCACGGCCATACCGTTCCCGGACCAACTGGCCGAGCGTGAGCTCTCCATCACGACCCACCTCCGTCGCGCGAGCGTCACCGACATGCGAATTATGCGCCCAGACAACGACTTTTGAGTCTTTGGCGCCGTCGCGGTCCAGGTGGTCCAGCAACGCGCTCAACGTGCGAGCCATGTGTTCGTCGCGCAGATTCCATGACGAAACCCGGCCACCGAACATCGTGCGGTAATACTCTTCGGCGTCACGAACGGCCTGCGCGTTCTGTTCGGCGTAGAACGCCTCGTCCTCACCGAGCAGGCCGTCCTGATTGGCGATATCCGCCGCGTTGCGCTGCATATCCAAGAGCTGTTCGATCGCCTGGCGTTCACACGTCCGTCCCGCGCCGAAGGCCGCGGCATAGCCGTATTCCTGACCGTCTTCGGCCGACGCGACATGGTCGAAGCAGGCGTAGCGCTCGCGGGCCCTCCCCGCGGCTCGCGGATCAACCTTGTCGAGATACGCGATGACCTCACTCATGGAGCGGTGCATGCTGTAGAGGTCCAAGCCGTAGAAACCGGCCGGCCTGCCGCTGCGATCGGCGAATTCGGTGTTGCAGCGGCGCAGCCAATCGACGAAATCCCGGACCACGATGTTGCGCCACATCCAGGCCGGAAATCGTTCGAACCCACTCAGCGCCTGATCCGCGGACCGATCGTCGCCCAGTCCACGAACGAACCTGTTCACCCGGTAGGAGTCCGGCCAATCCGCCTCGGCCGCAACGGCGCAGAATCCCTTCTGCCGGATGAGCCACCGCGTGATCGCGGCACGTGCGGCGTAGAACTCATGCGTTCCGTGTGACGCCTCCCCGATGAGGACGATTCGCGCATCGCCGATCAGCTGTTCCAGCACGTCCACCGGCGGTACCCCGTCGGGCGCCTCGATCGCGACGGAGCGGATGACGTGCGCTGACGCGTGCCTGCCCAGGGTTCGCAGTGACATCGATCGACTCCTCTCATCGACCGGCATTCCCCGCTTTCAGATGCGTAAACGGCAGCCCCGATTCTCGGAGGCCCTACGCATGACTCAGACCCTGCTGGTGACCTCGGTCAGCGCCCGATCCAGCATGTTGAGCGCACGCACCGACGCACGCACCGGGCCCGGCCGCATCTCCGGTAGACCGACATCGAATACGGCTGCGTCGCTTCGCTTCTCAGCTCCGACGTCTTCGCCGGCGATCAGTCTCCGCACCCGCGCTATCGCTTCATCGGCGCGTGCGGCGGCCTGATGCAACGCGTCGTCGGCGCCATCGGGAGGCTGCCCGGCATGCGACGCGGTCACCCCGGCACGCGCCAGGGCATGCGCCGAACGGTTGGCGACCTGCAATCCGCGCATCAGCCGCCGCACCCCGTGCCGCAGTTCCGAAACCGGGCCCATCTGGAGCGGTTTGCCGGCAGTGATGGCTGCCTTCAACGAGTTGTCCATCCGGCGGGTGTCGACAACCAGATCGCCGGCATCGCCGGCGGTCAGTACCGCCGTCACCGCGGTGTCGATCACCCGCTCCATCTGGTCGAGGTAATCGGTGACCTTTTCGGCGAACGTGGCGCGGGTCTTGGTGGAGAAGACGAAGTACGCGGACGCGATACCCACCAGGCTTCCCACTGCTGTTTCCGCGATGCGCACCTCGAGCACCTGGGCACTGAAATTGCCGAGGAGGCCATACAACATCGCCAGCAGGACCGTCACGAAGAAGGTCAACCAGAAGTAGGCGACGGTTGCCAGGTAGAACGCGAAGAACACGCAGACCACGAGGACGACGATCTGCAGCGCCGGGTTCCGCCCGATCTCCGCGGCGAGCAGCACGCCCGCCACCACCCCGGCGATGGTGCCGACGATGCGATGACCGGCACGCGAAAGGATCTCGCCGCGCGTCGAGACGCCCGTGAACACCAGGAAGGCCGTCAGCACCGCCCAATATCCGCGATCGGGCGAGATCAGATTGCCCAGAACCGTTGCGGCACTGGTCGCCACCGCGACCTGAATCGCGGCCTTGGTGCTGGGATTGAGCCCCTGAGGCGTGTCGTGGTCGTCGTCGCCGTCGGTCTCGGCGGCGGCGATATCGTCGTCGCTGATGCCGCGGGCGTTGGTGGTGATGTGGTGAATTGCCAAGTGCGCCTGCATCGCCCGGTACGCCGTGACGGTCGCGACGCCCGCCGAGGTCGAAAGGTCAGCCTTGTCCGCCGCTGCGGCACCCATCCGCCGGGCCTGCCGCAACTGTTCGTCGGTGGGGTTGTTGTCCAGGCAGATCCGCAGCGCCGCGACCGCATCAACCAGGCCGTCGGGCCACGGCTCGTCCTGGTCCAGCCACCACAGGAACGACGCCGCCTGCTCCAGCATGATCTGCGCCTCGAAAACCCGCAGCGCCAGGTCCTTACTGGTGACGCTCAGTGATTTGGCGGCCTCGTGCCGATCGAGCCAGTCGTCGATGAGCAGCGCCGTCTCACCGAGTTGGTCGAGTTGGTGCCGGGCGACCTCAACACTCACCTCGCCGCGCCGGGTGGCGACATCCAGTGTCGAAAGCGACGCGGCACGCAGTGCCGACAGGAGGCGACGTGCCTCGACACGTGGCCGTTCGGGAAACAGCAGCACGTGCACCAACAGTGACGACACGATGCCCACCGCAACGGCCACTGCCAACACCGGAATCTGATGCACCGGGGTCCGCAGGAACATCACGAAGAAGTACGAGATGAAGGCGACCATCCCGAGCGCGTTTCCGCGCGGGCCGTACCGCCGCACCCACACCGCGGCGAAGAGCACAGCGATGAAGCCGACGTCGACGATCTTCCCGTGGGGCACCAGGAATGCGGCCAAGGCCATGGCGCCGATCGCCGGGAAGAACAGCAGCAGCGTCGTGATGTTGCGGCTGCGCTGGTCTCGGTCCTTCACGGCGGCCGAGGCCTGCATCGCCACCACCGCGCCCAGCATCGCGACCGTCACCGGCTGGCCGGCCGCACGGGTGAACACCAGCATCGCGCCGATCGCCAGCAGCAGCGAGAAGGTGGTCGCCGCCGCGCTGCGCAACCGGATGCGTCCGGGGTCGGCAGCGCCGAGGACACTCGCTCTCCGCACCACCGCCGCTACCTGCACAGGCCAATTCTGCGGCATCAGCCTGTGTGGCATGTCCAGCTCGGTGGACGTCGCGGTTCTGGCTTCGCAGCGTTGCCAACGGGCGTAAGTTACCGTCGTGGCGCGTCGCAAAGGTGGGCTGACCAGCAGGTTGATCAGCGCTGCCATCGCATCGCGGCTAAGTCGCGATGAAGAAGTCGGCGGGATGACGCTGCCGAACGTGCGGCTGTGGCTCGGCGGCGAACGCAATCAGCCACTTGGCGATTCGGTGGTTCTGCAAGTGCGCTCGGCCGGCCTGCCCTGCGACGTCATCGCCACCGGCGAGATCGACGTCCCGCGCCGGATGCGCCAGCCGCGGACACTGCATCTGCGGCCCGCCATGCTGAACCTGCCGCCCTTGCGCAAAGCCACGCTTGCTGTCGAGATTCCTCCCGTCGCGCAGCGCAAGGCCGCTCGCGCACTGAAACGAGGCGAACCCGTCATCGCCGTGATCGAAGTCGAAGCGACGGATAGTCGGGGCAGTTCGGCACGGGTGACGCGGCGGGTGTCGTTGAGTCCACCGTCCCAGCGGCTTTGAGTAGGGCGGGCGGGGCTCGAACCCGCGACCAAGGGATTATGAGTCCCCGGCTCTAACCAACTGAGCTACCGCCCCATCGCGAAGATCGCGGCCACCATGTTCGCATGGCGCCACGGGCCGGCACCCCATGGGCTGCCATCGGCGTTGCGGTCTAAGAGATGCCACGCCGGCAGAGCGCTTCCGCCAGCCGCTCCGTCGACTCTTCCATCTGCGCGCGGCCGATGACCGGCAGGTGCTCCAGCATGTCGGTGTGTCGGAATGCCGACCAGTCGTATGTCTCAGTGACAAGTGTCCGCTCCGGTCCGATCGGCGTGAGCCGCCATATCCAGGTGTGACCCGCAGGTTCCTGGCCGGGTTCGGCGGGGGCCCATCCGACAGCACGGTCGGGCTCGTAACAGATGACGTGGTTCTCGACGCGGTTGCCCGCACGCATGTTCATCACGAACACCGCACCCAATTCGCTGAAGGGGCGATGGTCGGCCGCACTGAGGATCATGCCGCTCGCATCGAGCACAACATGGTTGTCCGGCGTGGTCAGAAACGCGAACACGAGATCTGCACTCGCGTCCACGACACGCGATACCTGTATGCGGCTGTGTTGGATAGCCATCACTGATCTCCTCTGCGAATTCACCGCCTATCTATCGAGACTGCGCACCGCGCCGTTTGTCATCGTGGCTCTGTGTAAACGGGCATCTGATCGGCCCTGAGCGGATGCGTCTCTTTGACCGCACTGCCACCAGGCATCATGTGGAGCGTGACCGACTCTCATCCGTTCGACCAAGCCCTGGAACTACAGCCCGTCGATGACACGCGCATGCGTGGGCAGACGCACCCGGACTGGGCGAACATGGTCGGCCCCTTCGGCGGCATCACTGCGGCGACGCTGCTGCATGCAGTCGAGCTGCGGCCCGACCGCATCGGTGAACCGCTGGCACTCACGGTCAACTTCGCGGCACCCATCGCCGACGGCGAGTTCGATATCGCACTGAAGCCCGCCCGCACCAACCGGACGAACCAGCACTGGATCGCCGAACTCAGCCAGGACGGCGACATCAAGACCACGGCCACCATGGTTTTCGGCATCCGCCGCGACACCTGGTCGGACGACGAGTCACGCATGCCGAGTGCGCCCGGGCCCGAGGGACTCGAAGTCAGCGGCCCTCCCCTGCCATGGGTCAGCCAGTACGACATGCGTTTCGTCGAAAACCCTTTCCCGGCAGAGGATGCCGAGCCCAGTGAGTCCTCGCGGACGACGCTGTGGGTGCGGGACGCCAACCAGCGCGGCCTCGACTTCGCCGCCCTGGCCGCGATGTCCGACATCTTCTATCCCCGGGTTTTCCTGCGGCGCGGCGGATTCTTCCCGGCCGGCACCATCTCACTCACCACGTACTTCCACGCCAATGGGCAGGAGCTCGAAAGCATCGGCGGGGACTACGTATTGGGCAGTGCGCACGCAAATCGCTTCTCGGACGGATACTTCGACCAGAGTGCGCATGCGTGGGCCCGCGACGGCGCGCTGCTCGCCAGCACCCACCAGGTCGTCTACTTCAAGGGCTGACGTCCTCACCGGCGAGCGACTCGTTGCGACGCACGTGGCACTGCCGTCGCGGCATCGGATGCCGTGGCGCGGTGCCGAGTTAGCTTGCGGGCCTGTCTGTTTCACCGTCATCATCGCCGCTCTCGGGTGGGTAGAGCGTGGGATGCCAGTAGTGGTTGGTTCGGGGTTGGCCGACGTCCAGTAGTGGTGGTGGGGTCCAGTGGGCGCGGCCGTTGGCCATGGTGGTGGTCCAGCCGCCGGTGTCGGCGAGGCGGTTGTCGCGGCCGCAGGCCAGGGCAAGGTTGGTGATGTCGGTGGGGCCATCATCGCGCCAGTCGGTGTCGACGTGATGGGCCTGGCAGCGGGAGGCGGGGGCGGTGCAGTTGGGTTTGGTGCAGCCCAGGTCGCGGGCGAACAGGGCAAAGCGTTGGGCGACGGTGGCGGTGCGACGCGCTCGGCCCAGGTACAGCGGTTGTTCGGTGTGGTCGTCAAAGACGACGAGGTAGTGGTCGGCGCCGCGGGCAGCCATGCGGATGAGATCGCGGATCGGTAACCGGCTGCCGGTGAGGGTCAGTGCGTGGCCGGTGCCGCGCTCCAATTCGGCGACAGTGCAGGTGGCCGCGATGGCCACAGGTAGGCCGTTGTGGTCGCCGAGGTCGGTGCCGAGGGCGATGCGGCCCATGGCGGCCAGGGCGTCGTGGTTGCGTTGGTCGGTGCTGCGGGTGTCGTGGTCGATCTGGGCCTGGGTGGGGGTGCCCGATTGGCAGGGTGTGGGGTCGGCGGGGTTGCACATGCCGGGGGCGCCGAGTTTGTCGTGGACTGCTTCGAGGGTGGCGCGTGCTTCGGGGTCGAGCCAGCCGTCCACTTTGGACATGCCGTCGGGTTGTTGTTTGCCGATGCGGAAGCTGCGTTTGCGGGCGCGTTCGGCGTCATCGGGCAGCGGCCCGTCCTGATCGAGCAGGTACAGCAGCGCCTCGGCGGCGGCGCGCAGTTCTTCGGGGGTCTGGTGCCGCGCCCCGGCAACGAGGGACTGTTCGAACTGCCCACGGGTGGCGGGGTCGATCCAGCCGGGGAGTTTGTTGATGAACTGGCCGATCACTTTCACGTGCTCGGTGTTGAGCGCGCCTTCGGCCTGGGCGGCGGCGACGAACTCCCACAGCGGCGGCAACGGTTCGCCGGTCAGCCCGGTGCGGGGCGCCAAATACTGGGCGTCGCGGACCTGGCGGTTGGCTTCGGTGGTGTCCAGGCGCAGCCGGATACGCAGCACCTCGGCCCAGTTTTTCGCGCCAAGTTCTCGGGCCGTGACCTGAGACTGCGCCGCAACCAAGATCCGGTGATCCACCGCCTCGGCCGCACACCTCAACCTCTCGCGGCGCGACTTCAACGCCAACAACGTCGCCACATCCAGACCGCTGTAATCCAGGGACGCGAGCCGCGCGTGCGCCGCTTCGTAGGCGGCGTACGCCTCCTCGACAACAGCCGGATCGGTCAACCCCATACATCGAACATTAGTTCGAACCACCGACAAGAAGCCGCCGCGAATGTGACGCTAGTTACCCACTGTGACCAGCGCAAACAAAGTGACCAAAGTTTTTCAGAGAGCTCCCGAAGAACGCCTAGGAGAACACCGGCTGCCCGTCGGCTCCGAGCAGATAGCGCTCGGTGCCCTCGCTGACCCGCGGCGCGTCCCCACCCAACGCGACGGCAATCTTGTTGATGCCGTTGCGCATCACGTCGAGGGTGATCTCGGTGGCCTCCGCGTCGGAGAAGTGCGCCCGTACGCCCGCGGCAACGTCGGCCGGTATCCGCGACGGCGTCCACACCAGGGCGTCGACGTAGCGCAGCGCGGCTTTCTGCCTCTCGTCGAGCAGCGTCGACGACTCGTACAGCTCGATCTCCGAGTACAGCGACTCATTGCCGCCGGCATCCAATGCTGTGCCCTCGCGCAGCGACTTGCACAGCCGGCAGTTGTGCGCGGCCGCGCCGCGCAGTCGCACCACCTCGGTCATCACCGGATCGAGTTCGCGACGCGCCCCTACCGAACTTGCGAAGCGGTTCAACAGCAGGTCCACCGGGTCAGTGTCGTGGTCCCAGCCGTCGGGATCGGCGATCGGCGGCAGCCCGAGCGCCGCAAATCCGGCCCGCACTCGCGGCACGAAGTCCGCGACGTACATCAACGCCACGATGCGAAAACTGTTGGCGCCCAGCGCTGCAGTGAGCTCTCCGCGCTGAGCCACAGAAATCACCGACACGTCGGTGCTGAACTGCTCGGCGAACTCAGCCACCAGCGGCTCGGCGTCGGACACGGGCCCGAACACTGCTTCATAGGGCAATGGCGCGAGGCCCAGGGTCTCGGCACACGTCTGCCGCATCGCCGCGTTGAGCCGCCGATCGGCGGGTGGCGACAGTGCGATCAGGGACGTCAGTAGCTCCTCCACACCCCGGATTATTGCCGCGATGAGACCATCGACGCATGAGTTCGACCGTCTCGGCCGCATTCGCCTCCGACAACGCTGCTGGTGCTCACCCACGGGTGTTGGAGGCGATCGTCGCCGCCAACCAGGGCCCGGTGAGCTCGTACGGCACCGACCCGGGCACCGAACGCGCAGCGCAGGCCCTCAGAGCGGCCTTCGGGGCCCCCGATGCCGAGGTCCTGTTCGCGCTGACCGGCACCGCGGCCAACATCATCGCGCTGGCTTCGGCAGTGCGGCCCTGGCAGGAAATTCTGTGCAGCGATATCGCGCACTCGTTGCTCGACGAAGCCGGTGGGCCGGTACGAATCGCGGCGGCACAACTGACACCACTACCGAGCGATGACGGCCTGATCTCACCGAAGGAGCTCGATCGACACATTGCGCGCCGCGGCGAGGTGCACCACTCGCAGCCGCGCATCGTCACCATCACCCAGTCGACCGAGAACGGCCGCGTCTGGTCGCCCGCCGCGCTGACGGAGTTCATCGACTACGCCCACCAGCACGACCTGCTGGTCCACGTGGACGGCTCGCGGGTCGCCAATGCCATTGCCGCCCTTGGTATCAGTCCACAGGAAGCCATCGGTGACGCCGACATCGTCACGGTTGGCGGCACCAAGAACGGCATGCTGTTCGGCGACGCGGTACTGATCCGCCGGCCCGCACATTTCGAGGGAATTCGCTTCGTACAGAAGCAGATCGGCCACCTCGCCAGCAAGCACCGCTTCATCTCGGCTCAGTTCGAGGCCATGCTGCACGACGATCTCTGGTTGCAGACGGCAGCCCACGCCAACCGCATGGCGGCGACATTGAGCGCCGGATTCGCGGAGGCAGGGCTGCAGCTGGCGGCGCCGACCGAGGCCAACGAGGTGTTCGTCATCCTCGACGCCGCGACCACAGCGCGTGTCCGGGAGCGGTTCGCGATCCATGCTCCCGACCCGCTGAGACCGATCGTGCGCTTCGTCTGCTCCTGGGCCACCACCAACGACGACGTCGCCGGGGCGCTGAAAGTTATTGCGCCTGACTGACCGACGACATGTGGAAGTCCGGAATCCGCAGTGACGGCATCTGGGCCCGGGTGGCCCAGTCGCCCCATTCGCGCGGCAGCGTGGTTTCGCTGACGCCGGCCTCGGTCGCGCGCCGCAGCAGGTCCAGCGGACTCTCGTTGAACCGGAAGTTGTTGACCGCGGCCGTCACTTCCCCGTCCTCGATGAGGTAGACGCCGTCACGCGTCAGGCCGGTCAGCAGCAGCACCGTCGGATCGACCTCACGCATGTACCACAGCGTGGTCAGCAGCAGGCCGCGTTCGGTGCCGGCGATCATGTCCGACAGACTCACCGTGCCGCCCGTCATCAGCAGATTGTCGGCCGGCACGGCCACGGGCGCGTCGAATTCGGCTGCGGCAGAACGCGGATACGCCAACGCGTTCACGACACCGTCGCGAATCCAGTCGACGCGACCGATGTCCAAGCCGTTGTCGAACACCGACACCCGCTCCGACGAACTCGACGTCGCCACGAACGGCAGGCAATCCAGCCCGGGCGCAAAGGGATCCGAGTACAGCGTCAGCCCGAGGTCGGTGAGCTTCTCCCCCACCCGGGTGCCGCCCGGCGCCGACAGCGCGGTTCGGCCTTCCTGCGCGCCACGACCGTCCATGCTCCAGCCGAGGTAGATCATCATGTCCGCGACGGTCGACGGCGGCATCAGCGTCTCGTACCGACCGGCGGGCAACTCGACGGTCCGCGAGGCCCAGCCGAGACGCAGGCACAGATCGTCGAGCATGGAATCGACTGGCACGTCGACGAAGTCGGCGGTACTGACGCCCGCCCACGCGCTGGCACCATCGCGTTTGGCGTTGATCTCCACCGAGCCCGTCGGTTGGGTGAACCGCCGCCGGATGCCACCGGACGTCGCCAGGTACGTGGTGTCGAGTTCGTGCCGCGCGAACCCGTACAGCGCGTCGCTGCGGTGGAAGCCGTCGACCAGACGCGTGGCCACGTTCCCGAACACCGAGGCACCGGTCAACGGCGACGGTGCGTCCCAGTCGTCGGAGGTCTCCACGCCGGCCAGCGGCGGCGCGCTGTCACGCGCCTCGGGCGCCGCCTCCGCGGCGTCCTGCGACGCCGCCACCAGGCCCGCGATGGTCGACGGATCGACCTCACTGGACTTCACGACGCCGACCCGGGCCTTATCCCCTTGGCGGACAATCGAAATGACGGTGGTCTCGCGGCTCAC
Source organism: Mycolicibacterium sp. TY81 (assembly GCF_018326285.1). Lineage (NCBI taxonomy): Bacteria > Bacillati > Actinomycetota > Actinomycetes > Mycobacteriales > Mycobacteriaceae > Mycobacterium > Mycolicibacterium sp. TY81. The sequence goes on along the minus strand of NZ_AP023362.1, from coordinate 1,032,905 downwards.
CGACTCACCGTTGGTGGTCATGGTGTTGCGGGCCCAGCGCAGTGACGCGGTGGACCTGTCGGTCACCAGGACGATGGTCTCGTCGGCTCGACCCCGGCGGGCAGCCTCGTCCAACACCAGGTCGACAACCTGCGGTGCAGCAGGGCGAGCGTAGCGACCGGGAGAATTATTCAGCATCAACGCCCCGATTCAGTTCGCGTGTTGAGCACATTGATTCCGCGGAACAGCGCGGACGGGCAGCCGTGGCTGACGGCGGCCACCTGGCCGGGCTGGGCCTTGCCGCAGTTGAACGCGCCACCGAGTCGCCAGGTCGACTCTCCGCCAACGGCTTCCATCGATCCCCAGAAGTCGGTGGTGGTCGCCTGGTAGGCGACGTCGCGCACCTGGCCGTCCAGCTTGCCGTCGCGGATCTTGAAGAACCGCTGCCCGGTGAACTGGAAGTTGTACCGCTGCATGTCGATTGACCACGATTTGTCGCCGACGATGTAGATACCGTTCTCGACCCGGCTGATCAGATCCTCGGTGCTGAGGTCGTCAGTACCCGGCTGCAGCGAGACGTTGGCCATCCGCTGGATCGGCACATGATGCGGCGAATCCGCGTACGAGCAGCCGTTGGACCGGCTGACCCCGAGCTTCGGCGCGAACACGCGGTCCAGCTGATAGCCGACGAAGACACCGTCGCGCACCAGGTCCCAGCTCTGCGCGCGGACGCCTTCGTCGTCGAATCCGATGGTGGCCAAACCGTGTTCGACGGTGCGGTCGGCGGTGACGTTCATGATCGGTGACCCGTACTGCATGGTCCCCAGCTTGTCCGGGGTGGCGAACGACGTACCGGCGTACGCCGCTTCGTAGCCGATGGCCCGGTCGTATTCGGTGGCGTGGCCGATGGATTCGTGGATGGTCAGCCACAGGTTGGTCGGGTCGATCACCAGATCGGTGGGACCGGCCGTCACGCTGGGCGCCTTCATCTTCTCGGCCAACAGCGTCGGCAGCTCCGCCAATTCGGTTGTCCAGTCCCAGACCTCGTCACCGGCGACGGCCTCCCAACCACGCGCGGTCGGCGGCGCCAGTGTGCGCATCGTTTCGAACGCACCGGCTGCGGCATCCACCGCGACGGCCTCGATCGTCGGCTGCACCCGGACCCGTTGTTGCGTGATCGACGAACCGAACGCATCGGCGTAGAACACCTGCTCCTTCACGGCCTGCAGTCCCGCCGACACGTGGTCCACGCCGTCGGCCGCGAGCAACCGGCCCGAGTACTCGCCCAGTAGCGCGATCTTGTCGGCAGCGGTGACCTCGAACGGGTCGATCCGGTACGGCGACACCCATGACACATCGGTGTAGACCGGTTCGGAAGCCAGCTCGATGCGCTCGGCATTGAGCGGCGCCAGCGCCACCGCGACCTGCACGGCGCGACGGGCGGTCTCGGCCGCGACCTCGGGGTTCAGCTCGGCGTGCGAGGCGAAACCCCAGGTGCCGTCCACGATCACCCGCACCGCCAGCCCGATTTCCCGGTTGACCACCGAGGATTCCAGCTCGCCGTCACGCAGCTGGATGTGTTCGGTGGTGATCCGGTGAATCCGGAGGTCGGCGTAGCTCGCACCGGCAGCCAGCGCGGCCGACACCGCGGCCTCGGCCAGCAAATGGCGCGGCAAGGCCAGGAAGTCGGCGTCAACCCGTCGCAGCGCAGTCACGGCTACACCGTAGTAGCACCACACGCTTTAATGATCCGGTGGCACGCCGCAGGTTTCGGGACACCCTGACCGGCTATGCGCTGCTCGCCCCCAGCCTGTTCGGCGTGGTGATGTTCCTGCTGCTCCCCATGCTGGTCGTCGGCTGGCTGAGCCTGCAGCGGTGGGACCTGCTCGGACCCATCCGGTTCGTCGGACTCGACAACTGGCACGCCGTGCTGACCGACCCGACATTCGACCGCTCGCTGGCGGTGACGCTGGGTTTCGTCGCACTGGTGGTGCCGGTCCAGACGGTGCTGGGTCTGGCGGCCGCGATGCAGCTGGCCCGCGGACTGCCGGGCACCGGATTCTTCCGCACGCTCTATGTCCTGCCCTGGATCTGCTCGCCCTTGGCGATCGCGGTGCTGTGGCGCTGGATTCTCAGCCCCACCGACGGCGCAGTGAGCACCGTGCTCGGGCACCGCATCGAATGGCTGACCGACCCCACCCTGGCGCTGCCGCTGGTTTCGGCGGTGACCGTGTGGACCAACGTCGGCTATGTGACGCTGTTCTTCCTCGCCGGAATCCTGGCCATCCCCAACGACGTTCACGACGCGGCCCGCATCGACGGGGCGAGCGCCTGGCAGCGGTTCCGCCGCATCACGCTGCCGATGCTGCGGCCGACATTCTTCTTCGTCCTGGTGACGGGTGTCGTTAGCGCGGCGCAGGTCTTCGACACCGTCTACGCGCTCACGGGTGGCGGCCCCGAGGGCCGCACCGACCTGATCGCCCACCGCATCTATGCCGAGGCCTTCGGCTCGGCGGCCGTGGGCCGCGCCGCCGTGATGGCACTCATCCTGTTCGTCCTGCTGCTCGGCATCACGCTGGTGCAGCACATCTACTTCCGCCGACGGGTCACCTATGACCTCACGTAACGCACTCATCTATACGGTGCTGGTGCTCGCAGCTGCGATCACCCTCGTGCCGTTCGGCCTGGGCCTGCTGACGTCGTTCACCTCGGCGCGCCAATTCAACACCGAATCGCCGCTGTCCCTACCGAATCCACCGACGCTGGCCAACTACACCGCCCTGTCCGACGCCGGCTTCGGCCGGGCCGCACTGGTCACCGCCTTGATGACCGCGGTGATCCTGTTGGGCCAGCTGGCCTTCTCGGTGACGGCCGCGTACGCCTTCGCCCGGCTCGATTTTCCGGGACGCGACACCCTGTTCTGGCTGTACCTGGCGACCCTGATGGTGCCCGCGACAGTGACGGTCGTGCCGCTGTACCTCATGATGGCCGAGGCCGGGCTGCGTAACACCTTCTGGGCGTTGGTGCTGCCGTTCATGTTCGGCTCGCCCTACGCGATCTTCCTGCTGCGCGAGTACTTCCGGTCCATCCCGGCCGACCTGATCCGCGCCGCCCGCATCGACGGTGCCGGCACGCTGGACGTCATCGTGCACGTGGTGCTGCCGGCCAGCCGGTCGATTCTCGTCACGCTGGGACTGATCACCGTTGTCTCGCAATGGAACAGCTTCATGTGGCCGCTGGTGATCACCAGCGGCTCGTCCTGGCGGGTGCTGACCGTCGCGACCGCAGGGCTGCAATCCCAGTTCGACACCCAGTGGACCGTCGTACTCGCCGCGACGACCGTCGCGATCGTGCCGCTGATCCTGCTGTTCAGCGTGCTGGGCCGGCACATCGTCCGCTCGATCGTCGTCACCGGCTTGAAATGAAGTTCTCGACCCGGTTCGTCATCGCGCTGGCCGCCACCATGGCGGTGCTGCTGGTGGCCGCCGTGCTGATGGGCCGGACGCAGGACACCGGGAAAACCGTTGTCACGGTGCGGCTGTGGGACGCGCAGGTCGCAGCCGCGTACCGGTCGTCATTCACGGAGTTCGCCCGCCGGCATCCGGGCATCGAGGTCCGGGTCGACGTCGTCGCCTATGCGTCGTACTTCGATTCGCTGCGCACCGATGTCGCCGGCGGCGGCGCCGACGACATCTTCTGGCTGTCCAACGCCTACCTGGCCGGCTACGCGGACACCGGCCGGCTGCTCGACATCGGAAAGTTGTTGGGCCGCGGCGCCGCCGATGCGTGGGAGCCGTCGGTGAATCAGCAGTTCACCCGCGACGGGACGCTGTGGGCGGTACCGCAACTGACCGACGGCGGCATCGCGGTGTACTACAACGCCGACCTGCTGGCGGCCGCCGGAATCGAGCCCGCCGACCTGGAGACGCTGCGCTGGTCCCCCGGCGCCGATGACACGCTGCGTCCGCTGTTGGCCCGGCTGACGCTGGATCGGCACGGAAACCAGGCCGGGACACCGGGATTCGACCCCGAGCAGGTACGGCAGTGGGGCTACAACGCCGCCAACGATCTGCAGGGTATCTATCTCAACTACATCGGTTCGGCCGGTGGGATATTCAGCGACGGTGACCGGTTCGCGTTCGACAATCCGGGAGCCCGGGAGGCTTTCGAGTACCTGGTGCGGCTGATCAACACCGACCACGTCTCCCCCTCGGCCGCCAACACCAACGGCAACGGCGACTTCTCCCGCAACCAGTTCCTGCAGGGCCGCATGGCACTGTTCCAGTCGGGCACCTACAACCTGGCTGCCATCGCCGATCAGGCGCGCTTCCGGTGGGGTGTGGCCATGCTGCCCAGCGGACCGGACGGCCGCGTCAGCGTCACCAACGGGATTGCCGCCGCGGCCAATTCGGCCACCCGCCATCCCGATGCGGTGCGCGCGGTACTGCAGTGGATGGGCAGCGCCGACGGAAATGCGTTCCTGGGCACCAAAGGGGCGGCAGTGCCTGCCGTATTGGCTGCCCAACCGGTCTACTTCGACTACTGGAAACGGCGCGGTGTCGACGTGCAGCCGTTCTTCACCGTGCTGGACGGCCCCCGTCTCCCGGCCCCCGGCGGCGCGGGCTTCCCGGCCGGGTTCCTCGCCATCAGGCCATTTTTCGACGAGATGTTCCTGGGCCGCGCGCCGGTCGCATCAACCCTGGCCGATGCCCAGCGCGCAGCCAACGCCGCCGCCGATCGCTAAAGCCGGTGGGTGGCCAGCGGCGTGGCCACCTCGACCCACAGCGACAACGCGCACATCGCGACGACCATCAGCAGCGCCACCGTATCGGCCCGTCCCGGCCGTGCCGGACTCGCGACGATCTGGCCCACGCCACCGCGCGCCGTGATGGCGTCGCCCATCTCATCGCCGCGGCGCAGCGCCACCGTGATGGCGGCCGCCAGCAGGTCGACGATCTCGGCGCGGCGCTGCCGGCTGCGCTCCCGTCGCGTCTCGGGCCGCACCTTCGGCCGCAACCGGCGGGCCGCAAACAGCACCCGGTATTCGTCGATCAACATCGGGAAGGCGCGCAGCGCCAAGGCCAGCGTGACCGCCCACTCGTCGACTGGGATGCGCAGCCACTTCAGCGGCCGACCCAAAGTGGCCACCGCGGGCGCGATTTCAGCGACGTTGGTGGTCCACGAGACCAGCCCGCCGAGTCCCAGCAGCACGATCGACAGCACCGTGATCCGCAGGAAGTTCAGCAGACCACCCACTCCCAGATGCACAGACCCGAAGTCGAGGAACGGCTCGCCGCCGGCCAGGGCGGCCGTTCCACCACCGAGCAACAGCAGCACCCACACCAGGCGCGGTACCGACGGCAGCACGCTGCGCGGGATGTGCGCCAGCCACGCCGTGAGCAGCACCAGCAGGGCGACCAGGCCGATCGGCACCCAGCCGGGATACATCGTCAGGACGATGCCGATCAGCGCCACCACGATGAGCTTGGTACCGGCCCACAGTTCGTGAATAGGCGACGTCCCCGGCACGGGACGCAGCAGCACCATCGACCGGCGCTGCGTCGCGGGAGCCGTCATGATCGTCCTCCCGCAGTGATCGGAGCCTCGACGAGTTCGCCGCGGTGCAGCCGCAGGATGCGCGGGCACAGTTCGTCGAGCCCGGCGAAGTCATGCGAGATGACGACGACCGTCAGCCCCGTGGTCCGGCGCAGTTCGGCGAGCAACGTCACCAGGCCGCGCTGGCTGGCCGCATCCAAGCCGGCCAGCGGCTCGTCCAGGATCAGCGCGCGGGGACGACGAGACAGCAAGCCCGCCAGCACGACCCGGCGCATCTGGCCACCGCTGAGCTGATCGATGCGGCGGTCGGCCAGTTCGGGATCGAGCCCGACCATCGCGAGCGCCTCGGTGATCCGGACGGTGTCGCGCTTCGAGAAGCCCGCGGCCGACGCGATTTCGGCACCGACGCGGGACCGCATCAACTGCAGCCGCGCCGCCTGGAACGAGATCGCCACGGCGCCAACCTGATCGGAAACGGGCTTGCCGTCGAGTAGACAGCTGCCGGTGGTCGGCACCGTGAGGCCGGCCAGAATCCAGGCCAGTGTCGACTTGCCGGAGCCGTTGAGCCCGTGGATCAGCACACCCTCGCCCTCGTGGACGGTGAAGCTGATATCGCGCAATGCCGTTGATTCCCAGGGCGTCCCGCTGCCGTACTGGTGTCCCACACCTTGGACTTCGAGCACGGCCGGGCCGTCGGGTTCGACGCCGGCGGACACGATCGGCACCGGTGCGGTCGCGACCATCTCGATGTTGTCACTGGCGCCGTCGAGCCGGACGACCCGGTCAGCCGAGTCGGCCTCGTCGTTGTAGTGCGTGATGTGCACCAGCGAGGTGCGGTGGTGCCGGGTGAGGTCGGACAGCACCGAGAGCAGCACGTCGCGGCCCTCCTGGTCGACCATGCTGGTGACTTCGTCGGCGATCAGCAGTGCCGGCTCGCGTGCCAGGGCGGCGGCGACGGCGAGGCGCTGCAGTTCGCCACCGGACAGCCCGCCGGTGTCGCGGTCCGCCATGCCGCTCAAACCGACTTCGCCCAACAGCTTTTCGACGTCGATGGTCGTCCCCGACGGCAGGCCCCACACCACATCGTCGGCGACGCGGGTGCCGAGCACCTGACTCTCCGGGTGCTGCATGACGACCGCGGTGCCGCCGGCCTTGCCGAGCCCCACCGCACCCGGCCGGTCGATGGTGCCGGCAGTCGGCGCACGGCCGGCGAGCGTCAGCATGAGGGTGGTCTTGCCCGATCCGTTGGCGCCCGTGACGGCGACATGTTCACCCGCGTCGATGTCCATGCTGACCGGGCCGAGCGCATCGCGATCGGTACCCGGATACCGGAATCGGACGTCGCGCAGGCGTGCCGGCACCGGTGCGACGAGGCCGGTGGATTCGACGGTGTCGAGCTTGTGCACATCGGGAATTCCGAAGAGCCGCTTCAGCACCCGCGACAGCGCCCACCAGCCCAGCAGCGTGACGACGATGATGTGCATGATCACGGAGATCATCACCGGCACCGGCCAGTAGTGCAGGAACACGGCGAAATCGGTGCGCAGATCCTCGGCCGCGCGCTCCCCGCCCGGGACCGCCGCGATGACGTTGGCGATGCCGTGGATGTTCGAGGTCATCGACGCGAAGATCAGTTCTCGCAATCGCGAGACCAGGAGCAGGATGCCGATGACGTACGCGCCGAAGGCGGCGCCCGCGACCACCGACGCCCACAGGACCGTGACGATCCCGCGCCCCGTGCGCTTGACGATGCCGGTCAGTCCGCCGATGTAGGCACAGAACACCACGGTCATCAGACCGCCCATGCCGGCGATGAGGAACGCGATGGTGCTGCCGGCGATGGTCGCGGCGACCAGCACCCGAATCCGGTAGCGGTAGGCCAGCAGTCCCATCGGGACCGTGCCCAGCATGCCGAGCCCCGCGGCGAACGGGACGACGACGGCGATGATGGCGGTGGCCGCGCTCAGTGCCGCCATCACAGCGGCCTGGGCGTACTCGCCCGGATTGAGGGGACCGGCCTTATCTCTGGTGCCGGCAGCAGTCATTGCACAATTCTGCCAGCTGCGCAGACGCGTAAACTCGACGGTGTTGTGACCGTCACCACTCTCGATGGCAGGTTCGACTACATAGAGAATCTATGGAACCATGTTGAACATGACAGTTGCACCGGCGACCGAAACGACCCTCGCCTCGGATCTGCTCGCCGTCGTCGCACGCATCAACCGCCTGGCCAATCAGCGCGTCCGGCTTCCGCTGCCCTTCGCCCAGGCCCGGCTGCTCTCCACCATCGAAGCCGAGGGCCGCGCCCGCATCTCCGATCTCGCCGCGCTCGACCACTGCTCACAACCGACGATGACGACCCAGGTCCGTCGCCTCGAGGACGCCGGGCTGGTGTCCCGCACCGTCGACCCCGACGATGCCCGCGCCGTCCTCATCAGCATCACGCCGCAGGGCATCGCCACGCTGGCGCAGGTGCGCGCCGACCGCGGCAACGCCATCGACCCGTTCCTGGCGGAACTCGACAGCGCCGATCGGGACACCCTGGCGGCGGCCGTCGAGATCATGCGCGGGCTGCTCGCCGCGCACTGACGGTCACGGCCCGGGGACCGGGTCCAGCGCCTTGAGCGCGCCGCCGTCGACGGTGAACCGCACACTGCCGATACCGGTCGGCATCCCCGGCTGATCCTTGGGCTGCTGCCATTGGTACTGCACCGTCGCGGTGTCCGGAGCGCTCGCGGTCACGGTGATGTACGGCCGCGCGGCGGGCGTCGGCGTGCCGATCATCGTGTTCTTGTTGAAGAACACCACCTGCTGCAGGCTGTCCGGCGTCGAATTGTTCTGCCCGACCTGCACCCAGTACAACGCGCAGTTCGCGGTGTGGCCACTGCTCATCTGGGTCCACTTGCCCGACGGCGGTGCCGGCAGCGCGTAGACGGCTGCGGTCACGACGTTCTGCGCCGGCCCGTCGGCGGGTGTGCATTTGTCGGCCTGCGGCATCGGGTCCGGACCTTTCGGACTCCACCCACATCCCGCGGTGAGCAGGGCAGATGCCGAGAGCAGGACGAACGCCGAGGGGTAGCCGAAGGACCGCATGCGGCCAGCCTACGGCCAAGCGCACCAAGCTTTTTGACAGCAACCTGGTTTGCCCACAGTTTGCACGGGGCACCCAAACCTTGTCTTTGACGCCCCGGCGGGGTTAGCCGGGAGCGAAATCAATTGTGATTAGGGGAATTTCGATGTGGCACAGACAGAAGCGAGGTCAGCAGCAACGGCCGGTGATCAAGACCGGTGTGAGAGTGGCAATCTCGGCGGCATTGCCCGTTGGGGTTGCGGGTCTGATTTTTGCGAGCGTGGGCACCGGTCCTGGACCGGTGCCCTATTTGCTGTCCGCGGCGATCACCGAATCGAACACGACGGTGGGTTTCGCCGATTCGGACATCATCGGGATGTCGACTGCCGACATCAACAAGACACTCGACGAGATGCAGTCACTCGGTGTGCAGAACGTGCGGATTCTGCTCCCGTGGAACAACATCGAGCCCGCACCGGGCTATTGGAACTGGAGCACCGTCGACACCCTGGTGAACGCTGCCGCCGAACGCAACATGGGCATCCTCGGCGTGCTCAACGCGACGCCGGCGTGGGCAGTGCAGCCCGGTTATCCGGCCGTGGCCGCGCCGCCGGCCGACAACACGCAGTACGCGCAATTCGTCAGCGCAGTGGCGGAGCGCTACGCGGGCAAGGTGTCGGCCTACGAGGTGTGGAACGAGCCCAACGCGGCGCCCTCCTGGTACCCGACACCCGATCCCGCGGCGTACACCCGGCTGCTGCAGGCGGCATATCCGGCGATCAAGGCCGCTGATCCGAACGCGACGGTGATCGGCGGTGTGGTCGGTTGGGTCACCGATACCCCTGGCCTGGCCATCAACGCGGCCTCATACGTCCAGGGCATGTACGACAACGGAGCCCAAGGGTATTTCGACGCGCTCTCGTTCCACCCGTACCAGTACCAGGTGCCGTTCGGGAACGGCACGCCGTACGGGCAGGTGGCCCCGATCAACCAGCTCGCGACGATCCATCAGGAAATGGTCGCGGCCGGCGACGGCAGCAAGCATATCTGGGCAACCGAGTACGGAGAGCCGACCTCGGTCGTCGACAACAACACCCAGGCGGCGTTCATCTCCAACTTCCTGAACTCGTGGAGCAGCTTCGACTACACCGGGCCGATGTTCATCTACACCACCCGCGACCGGAACACCGCCAGCACGAGCGACCAGGACACTCTCGGTGTCTTCCAGACGGATTGGACGCCCAAGCCCGCAGCGAACGTCATCGCCCAATGGACGGCGACGCATCCGCAGACGCCGATCGGCGCGTCGGACCCGGCGACGGTCTCGAGCCCGATGATGGCCATCACGACACTCAGCGCCACCAGATCCCTTGCCGATCCATCGGTTTCGACACTGAGCGCCACCGCCGATCCCGTCGCCGACCCGTCGGTTTCGACGATGCGCACTGCCTCCAGTGAGCCTGCGGCAGCGCTGAAGACGACGAGCACGACCTCGGCAGCGACCGACCCGGCGGCGGTGCCCGTGATCGCCGGCCCGATAGCCGCGGCCACCGCGCCCGTCACTGCCGTTCCCGCGACGCCTGCCGCTCCGGCCACCCCGGCCACCGCAGCCACGCCGGCAGTCCCGGCCACCGCAGCCACGCCGGCGACCCGGGCCACCCCGGCAACACGGGCCACTCCGGCCACACCGGCAGCTCCGGCGACGCCGGCCGCACCCATCTCGGCGCCGGCCGTGCCAACGGCCCCTGCCGCGCCAAAGGCGTTGGCGCCCACAGCGTCAGCGGCCACCTCGACGGCAACCGCCGATACCGCAGCACCGGCGGCGTCCTCGAAGGCAACAGCACCGAAACAGGGCCCGAAGGCGAAGTCGGCGCCGACTAACTCCGGCCCGAAGAACACCGCGCCGAAGAACACCACGAAGAAGTAGCGTCAGCGAGTCATCCGGGGCGGTGCGCCTGCACCGCTCCGGATAGCTGTGCGTTTCGCCGCACTGTCGCGCGGGTAAACAATGGCCATGTCGATCACGGTCGGTAGTGGGCCACCGGAGTATGACGGTGATTTGCCTGGAGGCGTCGCCGGTCTCTACGGCGGCGGCACCTGGCCGGCCGCGGGCAGCAAGGCGCAACGTCGCGTACTGGCCCTTGCCGTCGGCGTTCTCGTCGGACTGCAGCGACGGCGGTGGCAGGATGCGGCCGTCGAGTTGATCGGCGTCGCCCACGATTCCGACATGTCGCCGTACGTCCTGGCCGAGGCCCTGGTCGAACTGTCCGGTGGCCATTCGCTGCGGCTGGCGGGAGGGTCTCGACCCGACGCGATGCGAATCGCTCTGAAGCATTGGGGCGACCTGCTGACGCCCCCGGCGGCCGCCGACGAAGAACCGAATTCCGGCCCGGATCACGTCCTGGCTTGGTGACGCGACTCGGCGTGTCTTTACGCTGAGAACGTGACCACGACGCAAGACTTCGCCCTCCGGCCATGCCACGGACCCGCGGAATGGCCGGTGCTCCTACGGATCTGGCGTAGCGCGGTCGAAGCGACGCATGACTTCCTGACTGCCGGCGACATCGATTTCTACGAGCGCCGACTGGCCGAGGAGTATCTGAAGATGGTCGACCTCACGGTCGCGGATTCCGACGGTGTGCCGGTCGGCTTCTCGGGTGTTGCCGGTGGCAACCTGGAGATGTTGTTCATCGACCACCAGCACCGTGGTCGTGGCGCGGGCTCGGTCCTGCTGGCCGCTGCGCGGGCCAAGAATCCGGGGCTGCTGGTCGATGTGAACGAGCAGAATCCACAAGCTGTCGGGTTCTACCAGCGGCAGGGCTTCGTCACCCTGAGCCGGTCGGAGACCGACGGCGACGGGCGACCGTTTCCGATCTTGCATCTGGGCCCCGCCCCGTCGGCTCCGCTCGACTGAGATGGTCAGCGCTGACGGCGATGCACGCCTTCCGCGTTGATCTCTTCGCGGCGCACGTTCTCGGTGATCTGCTTGTTCTCGGTGACCTCGTCGACTGCGAGTCGAACCCGTTCGACAGGAACCGATTCCTTGCTCACGACGACCTTGTCCTCGTGCAGCGTCACTTCGCGCTGGTCGTCGGCGATCCGGTTGTCACGGGCATGGGACGGGTCGGTGATGGCGGCGCGCTCCACGCGCACCTCTTCGTGGGTGACGGGCACCTGGACGGTCTGTTGCTCGGTCACCACATGCTTGTTGAGGCGGGCCGTACCCGACGTCGCGCGCTCGGTGCCCACCTGGAGGTGCTCCTCCGAGCGGATCATCTCCGGCCCGGTCTGAGCAGTGGGCGACACCTGGGAGGCGTGGGCCGACGTGTTCGCCGAGGTGCCGCCGATGCCGCCGAGGGCCGGTGCCGCTCCGCGCAGGTGCTTGCCGCCATTGGACGGCGGGGTCTCGGGGCCGGGCTGCGGCGCGGGTTGCTGCCCAGGCTGCGGGGTGGCCGGCCGATCGGACCGCATGCCGTAGTACTGCATCAGGGTGGCTTCGTCGGCCGGGCTGATCCGGTCACCGATGTCCACGTGCGGGGCGTTCTTGACGGCGCTCTTCGCCACGGCCACCTGCACCGAATCGTCGCCGTCGGGGCGTGCGCCCGCCAGCGGGACCAGCGACTCCGAAATACCGAAGAGGCCGGTGTGAACGGATGCCCACTTGGGCTGCCTGCTCTGTGCGTCCAGATAGAGCTCGTGGATCTTGCCGATCTTCTCGCCAGACGGGTCGTACGCGGTCGCTCCCTTGATCTGTTCCAAAACGTTCGTCATAGATTCGCTCCCTTTCGTCCGTACTCCTATTTCCCATTGCGCCGCAGACCCGTTCGGGCCCACGTGGGCGTGTTGACGGCGATCTCGGCCGGTCCCGGTTGCCGCACGCGGCAACACCACACCGAAAAAGGCGCTCAAATGCCTTTTTCTCGAGTGCTTTTGGGCTCTGCCGGCGGCTCAGACGTGCCGGCCGTGGAGGTGCGGATGGTGCTCACTGAGCAGCATGCCCGACAGCAACCACACGGCGCCGAAGGTCGCAGCGGCAAGCGAGACGATCATCGCCACTGCGCCGAACGTCAGATATCCGGCCACCATCGCGACGGCTCCGACGACCAGGGCCACGAAACTCGTGGCGATGGTCACCAGGCCCGGCACCATGGCGCCGACCGAGGTACGCGATTCGTTCATGCCTTGCGGGTACCCGTGAGCGTGGGCACCAAACTCCGGGCGCGCACCGAGCGTGGGTCTTTTCGAGGTCACGCGCCAGAAAAATCACGTCAGGCCGCACGCTCGGCCCAGGGCCTGAGGCGAGGCCGACGCAGCAGCCCCGGAATGCAAAATGACCAGCACTTTCGTGCTGGTCACCGTTGCTCCCCCGATTGGACTCGAACCAATAACCGCCCGATTAACAGTCGGGAGCTCTGCCAATTGAGCTACAGGGGATTGTGCTCAGGCCCTGGGCGCGTGTCCCTGAACCGAGGCATGACTCTAGCGCATGACTGCGCGGATCTTTGAATCGGCTGGTAGCTGCCGGTCGGGCCAGACGCATCGGCGATCGTGAGGCAGGATGGAGCCACGCACCGTCATCAGGGAGGGGTCCAGTGATCCGAGCCGTCGCCGTCATGGCCGTTGGCTATGTTCTGGGAGCCAAAGCAGGCCGTCGCCGTTACGAGCAGATCGCCGGCACATACCGCGCCATCACCGAGAGCCCGATGACCAAGGCGATGCTGGATGCCGGGCGGCGCAAGCTGGCCGACAAGGTGTCACCGGACCCGAACATGGTGCGGTTGACGGCTATCGACTCACAGACCGCTGTGCTGCATCCGGAGTCGGTTCACGACTGACCCGACCGACAATCGGGCGGTTATCGGTGCGGGCGGCGTCAGCCGAGCGGCTGGTTCCAGCTCTGGCCCGGCAGCAGCGGGCCGCTGCTGATGCCGCCCTGCGGTCCCCAGACGCCCCACGGCGTGCCCACGTTCACGGGCTGGCCGTTGGAACGGCCCATGCAGTAGCCGTCTTCCTTGTTACCGAACCAGGCGAGGCAGCCACCGTCGGCCGTCGTCTGCGATGACGGGGCGCTGCTGAGCGCAACGACGACGGGGGCGGCCACTGCGGTGGCCACGAGCGCTGCTGCGGCGAAGAGCCGGGTTGCTCCGAAGGTCATGATTGGCCTCTCCCCTGGGGTCGGTTCTGCCCCACCATATCGCGCAGACTGCGTCCCCGCGTTACAGCAGACGAAAGCCCTCAGCTGAGATCGTCGCCGCTGGCCTGCTGCAGCAGGCTGCGCCGGTACTGCTCCATGGCGACGAGGTCGCCGAACAGGGCGTGGTACTCGTCGCTCTGCTCGACGGGCGACATGCGCTGCAGTTTCGACTTCAGCTCGGCGATCTCGCGGCCGACCCAGACCTCCTGCAAGCGGGCCAGCACGCTCGCGATGTACCGCGGCAGCTTGTCCTCTTCGGCCTGGAAGGCCTCGACCGACAGTTCGTTGATCAGGTTCGCGGCCGACGGCTCGGCCGCCCGGACCGCCTCGATCCATTCCGCACCGCCCAGGCCCGACGATGTCCCGCCTGCCGCGGTGATCGCCTGCCGGACGGCGGCGTACCCGGGATGGGTGAAGCTGTCGACCGGCAGCCCGTCGAACACCGGGCCGGCCATCGCCGGGTACTGCAGAGCCGACTTGAGTGCCTCGCGCTGCGGCCACAGCGTCGGGTCCTTCGGGTTCGGGCGCCCCACTGCCGCGGCCGGGGCCGCCGGCGCCGCCGGACGCCGCGCGTCCCGCTTCGACGCCACCGGGCCCGACTTGGCGGTCTCGCGCACCCGCGCGATCACCTGTGCCACGTCGTCCCAACCGACCCAGCCGGCGAGCTGGCGGGCGTACTCGTCACGCAGGGTGGGGTCCTTGATCCGGGCCGTCAGCGGCACACACCGGCGCAGCGCCGCCACGCGGCCCTCCGCGCTGTCCAGGTCGTGCTCTTCGAGCGCGGTGCGAATCACGAACTCGAACAACGGGGTTCGGCGCGCCACTAGATCCCGCAGCGCACCGTCACCGGACTTGAGCCGCAGATCGCACGGATCCATGCCGTCGGAGGCGACCGCCACGAACGACTGGCCAGTCAGATTCTGTTCGCCCTCAAAGGCTTTCACGGCGGCGGCGCGTCCGGCGGCGTCACCGTCGAACACGTAGATCAGCTCGCCGCGAAAGAAGTTGTCGTCCATCATCAGGCGCCGCAGCATCGACAGGTGCTCGTCGCCGAAGGCCGTGCCGCACGATGCGACCGCGGTGGTCACCCCGGCAAGGTGCATGGCCATGACGTCGGTGTAGCCCTCGACGACGACGGCCTGATGGCCCTTGGCGATGTCACGCTTGGCCAGGTCGAGGCCGAACAACACGTGGGACTTCTTGTACAGCACCGTTTCCGGCGTGTTGACGTACTTGGCTTCCATGTGGTCGTCGTCGAACAGGCGGCGGGCGCCGAACCCGATCACCTCACCCGTCGCGCCCCGGATGGGCCACAGCAGCCGGCGGTGGAAGCGGTCCATGGGGCCGCGGCGACCCTCCCGGGACAACCCGGCGGCCTCCAGCTCCTTGAAGGTGAATCCCTTGCGCAGCAGGTGTTTTGTCAGGGTGTCCCAGCCCGACGGGGCGAATCCGCAGCCGAAACGCTTGGCGGCGTCGGCATCGAAGTTCCGGTCGATCAGGTACTGGCGGGCGGCGGCGGCTTCTGCCGACTGCAACGCCTCGGCGTAGAACTCCTGCGCGGCGGCGTTGGCGGCGAGCAGGCGGCTGCGGCTGCCCTTGTCGCGCTGCACGTTGGTGGTCGACGACCCCTCGTAACTGATGGTGTAGTTCAGCCGGTCGGCCAGCAGCTCCACGGCTTCTACGAAGGTGACGTGCTCGATCTTCTGCACGAACGCGTAGACGTCGCCGCCCTCGGCGCAGCCGAAGCAGTGGAACAGCCCGTGGTTGGGCCGCACATGGAACGACGGCGACTTCTCGTCGTGGAACGGGCACAGGCCTTTGAGCGAGTCGGCGCCCGCGCGCCGCAACTGCACGTGCTCGCCGACGATGTCCTCGATGCGGGTGCGTTCACGAATGGCCGCGATATCGCGATCAGGAATCCGGCCGGCCACGCGCCCAGTGTAGGCGGCGCGGGATTCAGCCCAGCGGCCGCGGCGAGCGCGCCTCGTGCACGCGTTCCAGCCGGGTCTCCGTGTACGACGCGATCTGGTCGACGACCACCCGCAGCCGGGCCCCGTCGTCGTCGGCGAGGGCGAACTCGGCGGCGAACTGCGGGTCGAGACTCGCCGGGGCCTGGCCCCACAGCGACAGCGCGACCTCGCGGACCATGGTGCGCTGGTCGGCCTGAATCTGCAGGTGCTGGTGGTCGGACATGATGAACTGCAGGGCCAGCATCTTGAGCACCGCCACCTCGGCCCGGACCAGGGTCGGCACCGCGAGCTCGGCGTCGAAACGGCGCATCGTCGCGCGGCCCGCCTGCTTCTTGGTCTCGGTGACCGCGGCATTGGCGAACCGGCCGACCAACTCACTGGTGAGCCGCTTGAGCGCCACCGACGTCGCGACCGAACCGTCGTACTTGCCGACGGCGGTGACGACGGGCAGCTGCGACAACCGCGCGGCGGCGGCCAGCATGTCGTCGTGCGTCACCGTCGGATGCGACCGGGCACCCAGTTTGGCCAGGGTGTCGGCGGCGTCGGCGTCGGCGAGGACGCGCAAGTCGATACGGCCCGAGATGATGCCGTCCTCGACGTCGTGCACGGAGTACGCGACGTCGTCGGCCCAGTCCATGACCTGGGCTTCCAGGCACAGCCGCTCGGCGGGCGCGCCCTCCCGCACCCAGGCGGCGGCCGCCGCGTCGTCGTCATAGAAGCCGAACTTCACGCGGTCCTCACGGAACCACGGGTATTTGATCACGGCGTCCAGTGCGGCCCGGGTCAGGTTCAGTCCGGCCGAACGCCCTTCGCTGTCAAGCGTTTTCGGTTCGAGCCGGGTCAGGATGCGGAAGTTCTGGGCATTGCCCTCGAACCCGCCGAACGGCTTGGCGATCTCGTCGAGCGCGCGTTCGCCGTTGTGGCCGTAGGGCGGGTGGCCGATGTCGTGGGCCAGACCGGCGAGGTCGACCAGGTCGGGATCACAGCCCAGACCCACCGCCATGTGGCGTCCGATCTGCGCCACTTCGAGCGAGTGGGTGAGCCGGGTGCGCGGGGTCTCGCCCTGCCGGGGTCCGACCACCTGTGTCTTGTCGGCGAGCCGGCGGAGCGCGGCGCTGTGCAGCACACGGGCCCGGTCCCGCGCGAAATCCGTACGGTGGCCGGAATCTGTGCCGGGCAGCGTGGCGCTCTTCGTGCCCTCCCCGACCAGCCGCTGCCGGTCGAAGTCGCTGTATCCGTCGCTTGCAATGCCCACGGCCGAAGTCTGCCAGCCCGGGCGCGTCCGCCTACCACATACCCTGTCACTACATTGAGCGACATGCGCATCGTGCGAGTGCTCTGGCTGATGATTTCGGTCCTGTTGGTGGGAACGCTGCTGGCCCCGGTCGCGTGCGCTGAACCACCCATGCGGCTCCCGGACTACGTCACCGACGAGGCCGGTGCGCTCAACGCGCAACAACACAGCCAGGTCTCCGGCGCGGTGCAACAGCTGTACGACAAGCGCGGTACCCGGTTGTGGGTCGTCTATGTCGACACCTTCTCCGAGTCCAGTCCCCGCGACTGGGCAGAAAGCACCTGGCGCAAAAGCTTTCTGGGCAACCACGACGCCATCCTCGCCGTGGCGATCAAGGATCGTGCCTACGCGCTCCTGGTCCCCGAGGCCGCGACGGGCGATGTGGACGTCGACCGCCTGCGCCAGGAGGTCGTCGAGGCCAAGCTGCACGACGGCGACTGGGCGGGCGCGGCCGTCGCGGCAGCCGACGGACTTCGGGGTGCCTCGTCTGCGCCGTTCAACTGGGTCGGGCTGGTGATTGCGCTGGCCGTCATCGGCGTCGCGTTCGCCGGGCTCATCTGGTGGGCCCGGCGGCGGCGTCGGCAGCGCCGGCAGGCCGACCTCAACGCGGCACAGCAGGCCGACGCCACCGATCCCGCGGTCCTCGCGAAGATGTCGCCGGAGACGTTGGAGGACCTGTCCAAGTCGATCCTCGTCGAGGTCGACAACGCCGTGCGCACCAGCGACAACGAGCTGGCCCTGGCCGTCGGCGAATTCGGCGAGCGCGACACCGCGCCGTTCATCGCCGCCGTGCAGAACGCGAAAGCCGCCATAGCACAGGCGTTCAGCGTGCGCCAGACGCTCGACGACGCGGTGCCCGAGACGCCGCAACAACGCCGCGATCTCCTGACCCAGGTGGTCGTCTCGGCGGCCCGCGCCGACAGAGAACTGGAGAACCAGCGCACTGCCTTCCATCAGATGCGCGACCTTGTCATCAACGCACCGACCCGGCTGGACGCGCTGACACAGCAGATGGTCGCCCTGACCGCCCGCATCGAGCCGGCCCAGCAGACCCTGACCGGGCTGCACGGCCAGTTCACCGAGACCGCACTGGCCTCGGTGGCCGGCAATGTGGACGGCGCCAGAGAGCGCCTCGCGTTCGCCGATCAGAACATCACCGCCGCCCGCGGATTGGTCAGCAAGCCGAGCGACAGTCAGGCCGCGCTGGTCAACGCCATCCGGGCCGCGGAATCCGCAGTGGGCCAGGCGCAACGCCTGCTCGATTCGGTCGACAGCGCCGCGTCCGATATCGCCCACGCGATCAGCGCGCTGCCCGCCGCGATCACCGACATCCAGAACGGCATCGCGGCGGCGGAGGCCACACCGCCCGGCGCGCACTACGCCGAGCTGATGGCCGCGCGTACCGCTGCGGTACAAGCGGTTTCGAACGCGCAGGCGTCGGGTGCGGCCGATCCGCTGAGTGCGTTCACGCAACTGACCGCCGCCGACTCGCAGCTCGACAAGCTCCTCGCGACCATCTCGGAGGAAACCGCTGCCCTGAACCGGCTCCGGCAGTCGTTCGGTCAGGCACTGCTGGCGGCCCAGTCCCGGGTGCGGGGCGTCTCGGATTTCATCGACACCCGCCGCGGCAGCGTCGGTTCCGAAGCCCGTACCCGCCTGGCCGAGGCGCAGCGCCGCCTCGAAGCCGCCCAGGCAGCACAGGCCACCGACCTGCCGGCGGCCATCGAACAGGCCAACGCCGCGGACGCCCTGGCAGCTCAGGCCCAGAGACTGGCCGACGACGACGTCCGCGCCGCCCGCCAGGCCTACGCCGGGACCGGTACGAGTACCGCAGGCGACATCGGCGGCATCATCATCGGCGGCATCTTGTCGGGGATGATCCGCGGCGGCGGCAGCGGTGGTGGCAGCCACGGAGGCGGTTGGAGCTCAACGAGTTTCGGTGGCTCCGGCGGCGGCTTCTCCGGCGGTGGCGGGCGGTTCTAGTCGCGGTGAGCGATCAGCCCGCCGCGGCGTCGCGACGGGCCCGCTCGCGCATCGAGGCGACCACGCCACCGTCGTTCAGGATGTCGGTGCCGGTGAGGTACCCGGCCCTGTCGCTGGCGCAGAATGCGAACAGCTCGGCCATCTCCTCGGCCTTGCCCCAGCGCGGTACCGCGGCGTTCATGACCATCGCACCGGCGCCCGCGTCGGCCTCGAGCAGTCCCATCTCGGTGTCGACCGAGCCCGGTGACACCGAGACGATGCGCAGCCCCTTGCCGTTGAAGCGCTCGGCCTGCGAGCTGCTGCACCACTTGACGAAATTCTTGCTCACGCCATAGGCCATGCCCGAGCGCAGTTCCTCGGGCGCGAACGCACAGGCCGCCAGCATCTCGGCCAGAAACGCGGCCTCATCGGTGAGGGCCAGCGGGAACTTCGCCGTCGGGATGATCTCGTCGGGCAGCAGGTGTGCCGCCATCGACGCCACGTTGACGATCGCCGCACCTGCGTCCGCGAAGCGGTAGAAGGCCTCGTTGACGTTGACGGTGCCGATCGCATTGGTGCGTGCCACGTACTCCGCCGGCCCCATGCTCGGGCTGACGCCGGCAGCGTGGATCACCGACACGATCGGACCGAACTCTGTTGCGGTGGCGAACAATTGGTCCACTGCGACCCGGTCGGTGACATCGGCGTGGACCGGTATTGCGGCGATTCCGAGACCGGACAGTTCTGCCGCCGCGGCGTCGAGACGGTCCTGACGCACATCGGCCAGCACCACCGTGTGGTCCCGCCCGACGATCTTGGCCGTCGCCCGGCCCATCCCGCCGGCACCGCCGGTGATCACCGAAACTCGTGTCATGGGCGCCACGCTATACCGAGAGTGCAACGGGATCGACGACGGGTGCTGAGAGACTGCTCAGCACTTCGGTCAGGTGGTGTACAGCGACAGGTGGACGTACACCTCGTCGGGCCCGCGCTCGTCGACGACGACCTCACGGTTGACCAGCTTGTGGTCCTTGGTCGTGACCTTGTCCTGCAGGAACAACGGCTTGGACGCGGTCACCGGCGACGGCCCGGCGAGCACGGTGATGGTTTTCGGAATCTCGGACGGCCGCGGCTGCGCCGGGAACTGGCCCAGGAATTCGCGCAGCTGGCTGTCGGTCAGCCGCAGGGACAGCCGGTAGCGGGTGTCCCGGCCCGCATCGGTGGCGGTGGCCAGAACCTGCGCGCCCTGCGGCAGGGTCACATCGCCGAACGCCGCGGCCGTTTCCGCAGACACCTTCTGCTCTCCTGTTTTCTCGACCGAACACGCGGAGAACGCGCACATCACCAGGACGGCGGCCAACATTCCCAGGTGCCGCATCACCGCGGCACCCCGTCGTACGTCGTGACCGACGACGCACCCGCGATCTCGAATTCCCTTGCCATGCCGGCGGTCTGGAGGCCGCCCATGTCCTTGTCGGTGATCGTGATGGGTCCCACCTTGGTCTCCTTCCCTTCGTCCCAGTTGTACTGATCCGCCACGTTCACCTGCGATTCGACGTGGACGCGAGGCGGCCCGCCCGGAGTGTCCGGCGGGTAGACGGTGACCACCCCACCGACCGACATGTCGACGCCGCCGACAGCGTGGTACCAGTCGGGATTGGCCTCGGCGTCCATGTAATAGCCGTCCCAGCCCGTCCGGAACGCCACCGGCCGGCCGTACTGCCCCGTCGCCGCGGCGTCCGCGACAATCCGGTTGACCTCGTCGTTGATCCTGGCGTCGGCTCGCGCGCGCATCTGCGGGATGTCGTTCATCATCGAATTCACATCGAGGTTGTAGGGCTTCCCGGTGTTGTCGAGATAGTGATCCATCAGGTCGGCCGCATGCGGCCACTTGAGCCCGATCAATGGCAACCCGGCCTCGATGGCGGCTTTGAAGGCGGCGTCGTCACCCCGCGCGTACCACGGCTGCGAACCCCACTCTCCAGCCCCGCCATCATGTTTCGCCCATGGCGGCGGCGCCGGAATGGTGTCGCCCGGGTGTTTGTCGGCCGGCGGGTCCTCCGGTTTTCCGTTCGGATCGCCGGGATCGCGTCCGTCCCGCCCGGCGATTTCCTCATAGCCCGAACCAATCTCGCGGATGCGCGCCGCGATGGCATCCATATCGGCGTTCGACCGACTGATGATGTCGGCGATCTCGGCCGTCCCCTTCACCACCACGGGAAGCAGTACACGGTCGCCCGCGGCGGTGGGCGGCACGCTGGCGGCCGCGTCGACCACCCACTGTTTGACGGAGTCGAGATCGCGGCGGCCCGCCGTCACCACGGCCGCCGACCGGTCGACCTCGACACCGAGCCGTCGGTCGAGTTCGGCGAGCCTGCCGATGGCCCCGGCATGCGCGCGATTGCGGTCGTCGTACGCCTCGGCCGCGGTGCCCGTCCACTCGCCGCCGCTCGCCGCCGACAGCACTGTGCTGCGAAGTTCGTGGAACTGGTCGCTCATGTCGAATTCGGCACCGCCGACCGGCGTACCCGACCCGAACGTCGCGCGCGCGTCGTCCCACGTCGAAAGAAATGCGCCGAGAACCGTCACTGTCGCCCCCTCCGGCGTCCCTTGCCCCTGGCCCACAAGCCTATTCGAGCCCGCGGCGGGTCCCCGGCGGCAATTTCTCACCGGTGCGCATACGACGGTTGGCAGTTGGCCGTCAGCAGCCCTTGAGGCGCACCGCGAGGTAGTCGCTGACGGCGTCGATGGCGACGCGCTCCTGGGTCATGGCGTCACGCTCGCGGATGGTCACGGCGTGGTCCTCGAGCGAGTCGAAGTCGACCGTGATGCAGAACGGCGTGCCGATCTCGTCCTGGCGACGGTAGCGGCGGCCGATGGCGCCGGCGTCGTCGAACTCGACGTTCCAGTTCTTGCGCAGCTCGGCGGCCAGGTCGCGGGCCTTGGGCGACAGATCGGCGTTGCGCGACAGCGGCAGCACCGCGGCCTTCACCGGCGCGAGGCGCGGGTCGAGCTTGAGCACGGTGCGCTTGTCGACGCCGCCCTTGGCGTTGGGGGCCTCGTCCTCGTGGTACGAGTCGACCAGGAACGCCATCAGCGAGCGCGTCAGGCCGGCCGCGGGTTCGATGACGTACGGCACGTAGCGGGTGTCGGTGCCCTGGTCGTAGAACGACAGGTCGACGCCCGAGTGCTCGGCGTGCGTGCTGAGGTCGAAGTTGGTGCGGTTGGCGATACCTTCGAGCTCACCCCACGGGTTGCCGGCGAAGCCGAACTTGTACTCGATGTCGGTGGTGCCGGCGCTGTAGTGCGACAGCTTCTCCAGCGGGTGCTCGTAGAGGCGCAGGTTCTCCGGGTTGATGCCCAGGTCGACGTACCACTGGAAGCGGGTGTCGATCCAGTACTTGTGCCACCCCGGCGCGGTCGAGGGCTCGACGAAGAACTCCATCTCCATCTGCTCGAACTCGCGGGTGCGGAAGATGAAGTTGCCGGGCGTGATCTCGTTGCGGAAGCTCTTGCCGATCTGGCCGATGCCGAACGGCGGCTTCTTGCGCGCGGTGGTCACCACGTTGGCGAAGTTCACGAAGATGCCCTGCGCGGTCTCCGGGCGCAGGTAGTGCATGCCTTCCTCGGACTCGATGGGCCCGAGGTAGGTCTTGAGCATCATGTTGAAGTCGCGGGGCTCGGTCCACTGGCCCTTGGTGCCGCAGTCCGGGCAGACGATCTCGTCCATCGGCACGGCATCGGGGTCATCGAGGCCCTTCTTCAGGGCGTAGGCCTCCTGCATGTGGTCCTGACGGTGCCGCTTGTGGCAGTTCAGGCACTCGACCAGCGGGTCGTTGAACACCGCGACGTGGCCCGAGGCCACCCACACCTGACGGGGCAGGATGATCGCGCTGTCCAGGCCGACGACGTCGTCGCGGGACGTGACGACGGACTTCCACCACTGGCGCTTGATGTTCTCCTTGAGCTCGACACCCAGTGGCCCGTAATCCCACGCAGACTTTGTGCCGCCGTAGATTTCGCCGGACTGGAAGACCAGACCACGGCGTTTGGCCAGGTTGGCAACGGTGTCGATGATGGACGCCACGATGTTCGAGCACTCCTCGAGTCAGCTGGGATGCAACCCGTCCAGCCTAAAGGCCCCGCTGATCGGCCAATGTCGCACCCACCTTTGACATGCGTATGCGCGCATGGAAAGCTAAATGAAAACTATTTCCAATAGCCGGGAGTTGCCGGGGTGCCACCCACCACTACGCATG
Organism: Mycolicibacterium sp. TY81; assembly: GCF_018326285.1. Classification (NCBI taxonomy): domain Bacteria; kingdom Bacillati; phylum Actinomycetota; class Actinomycetes; order Mycobacteriales; family Mycobacteriaceae; genus Mycobacterium; species Mycolicibacterium sp. TY81. Next base: position 1,009,621 of record NZ_AP023362.1, on the reverse strand, counting down.
ACGAGCTCGACCACCAGCACAGCGGCGCGCCGTTTCCGTCGTCCCCGCCGCGGGACACGCTCGACGCCGCCGGCGACCTGCTGCGCGCCCTCGCCGCGCCCATCCGCATCGCCATCGTGATGCAGCTGCGCGAGTCACAGCGCTGCGTGCACGAACTCGTCGACGCCCTGGAAGTCCCGCAGCCCCTGGTCAGCCAGCACCTGCGCATCCTCAAGTCGGCCGGGGTCGTCGCGGGTGAACGCGCCGGCCGCGAGGTGATGTACCGCCTGGTCGACCATCACCTCGCGCACATCGTCGTCGACGCGATCGCGCACGTCGAGGAGGACCGGTCGTGAGCGCTCCCACCCGGTCCACCAAGCAGCGCACCGCGATCGCGGCGCTGCTCACCAACGTCGAAGAATTCCGGTCCGCACAGGAGCTGCACGACGAACTGCGCCGCCGCGGCGAGGGCATCGGCCTGACGACCGTCTACCGCACCCTGCAGTCGATGGCCGCGGCCGGACAGGTCGACAGCCTGCGCAACGACAGCGGTGAGGCGCTCTACCGGCGCTGCTCGCAGGCCCACCATCACCATCACCTCGTGTGCCGGCAGTGCGGCGCCACGGTCGAGGTGGCCGGCACCGAGGTCGAGGCGTGGGCCACCGAAACCGCTGCCGCCCATGGCTTTTCCGATGTCAGTCACACCATCGAGATTTTCGGGGTGTGCTCGGCCTGCACCGGCGCCTGACGTTCAGGGCTCCAGAGCCGCCCGGCTCCGCGCCCAGTCCAGCACCGCCTCGGCCGTCAGCGGCGCCAGCCTGATGTCGCCGGGTGCCGACGGATCGATCCAGGCCATCTCCTCGATCTCGGCCGCGATCTGCGGCGCGCCGTCGAGCTGCACGAGGAACAGCTCGGCGTCGACCGTGTGCCCGGGCTCGTTGGCCGCGACCGCCGTGTGGTGACCCAACTCCCGCACGTCGGTGATGCCGACCCCGAGTTCCTCCCGGATCTCGCGGGCCAGCGCGTCGACCGGCGACTCCCCCGGTTCGAACTTGCCGCCGGGTTGCATGAACGTCGTCGTGCCACGTTTGCGGACGACCAGCAGGTGCCCGCGTTCGTCGGCGACCACCGCGGCGACGATCCGGATGACGGTCACGCCGGCGTCACGACGTCAGGTCGGCCCGCACGTCGACGCCGGTGGACAGCACCAGCATGACGAGGGTGGACAAGGCGTCGTCGCTGAGTCCGGCGGCCGGGAAGTTGTAGCGCAGCATCACGTCGCCGACCTTCTTGGCGCCGTTGGACCGCGGATCACCGGCCCGCTCCACCAGCACCACCGAGCCGAGCATGGTGCGACCCGCGTGATCGGCCACGCGGTCCCGAACCTTGTTGTCCAGCTTGATATCCCATGCCAGTGGCTGCGTCAGTGAGACCAGGTCGAGTCCCTCGCCGATGTTCACCACGCGCAGTGACGCCACCGTCCCGTCGTGTGCGACGGTGAGGGCGCCGTCGGTCTCTTCGACGATGGTCACCGAATCCGCGAGCACGGCTGCCAACCGCTGCAACAAGTCCGCCATCAGGCCCTCCCGAACCGTCGGTTGCGGTTGACGTACTCCTCGCACGCCGCCCACAGGTCGCGGCGGTCGTAGTCCGGCCAGAGCTTGTCCTGGAAGACGTACTCGGCGTACGCCGCCTGCCACAGCATGAAGTTGCTGGCGCGCTGCTCGCCCGAGGTGCGGATGAACAGGTCGACGTCGGGGATGTCGGGGCGGTGCAGGTGCTTGGCGAACGACGCCTCGGAGATGCGGTTCGGGTTGATCTTGCCGGCCGCCGCCTGCTCGGCGAGTTCGCGCGCCGCTTCGACGATCTCGGTACGCCCGCCGTAGTTCACGCAGTAGTTGACGGTGATGACGTCGTTGCCGACGGTCATCTGCTCGGCGATGTCGAACTCCTTGATGACGCTGCTCCACATGCGCGGCCGCGACCCGACCCACCGCATGTTGACGCCCATCGCGTTGAGGTTCTCGCGGCGGCGGCGCACCACCTCGCGGTTGAAGCCCATCAGGAACCGCACCTCTTCGGTGCTGCGCTTCCAGTTCTCGGTGGAGAACGCGTACACCGACAGGTGTTTGATGCCCAGTTCGATGGCTCCGCAGGTGATGTCGATCAACACCGCCTCACCCATCTTGTGGCCCTCGGTGCGTCCGAGCCCGCGCTGGGTGGCCCACCGGCCGTTGCCGTCCATGACGACGGCGACGTGGTTGGGTACCTGGTCGGCGGGAATCTGCGGTGCGACGGCCTTGGACGGGTGCTGCGGCGGCCGTGCGAAGCGGCCGTTGGAGTTCGGTGGGAGCTCCGGAAAGACCACGGGCCAGGTCGAAACGTCCGGGAAGATCGGATAGTCGTCAGGCGCCTGAGGCAGCTGTGGATAGCTGGTCTTGCGCGCCCGGTTGAGTGCCATGGGCAATATCCTGCCTGAGTAGGGTCACGCGCTGCTCAATGAGTGCGGTATCGGGACGGTACGCACGCTCGACGAGGGGCAATGTCCGCAGCTGACGCTCCAGATGCCACTGCAGGTGCGCGGCCACCAGCCCGCTGGCCTGGCTGCGGTGCCCGGTCGGCGAGGCCTGCGCAAACTCCCAGTCGCCGTCGTGCAGCGCGGCCATCAGATCCAGCACACCCTGCGGCGGGGTGACCGATCCCGACGGCCGGCAGTGCACACACACGCTGCCGCCTGCCGCGACATGGAACGCCCGGTGCGGACCGGGTGCGGCGCAGCGCGCGCACTCGGTGATGGCCGGCGCCCAGCCGGCGATCCCCATGGCCCGCAGCAGATAGGCGTCGAGGACCAGTTCACGGGGCCGGCTGCCGTCGGCGACGGCCCGCAGTGCGCCGACGGTGAGCCGCTGCAGTGCCGGCATCGGGTTGCGTTCCTCACCGGCCAGCCGCTCGGCGGTCTCCAGGATGGCGCAGCCGCAGGTGTAGCGGCCGTAGTCGTTGACGATGTCGGCGGCGAACGCGTCGAGGGACACCACCTGGGTGACGATGTCGAGGTTGCGGCCGGGATGCAGCTGCACGTCGATGTGGGCGAACGGCTCCAGCCGCGAGCCGAACTTGCTGCGGGTCCGCCGCACGCCCTTGGCCACCGCGCGGACCAGCCCGTGTTCGCGGGTGAGCAGCGTGACGATCCGGTCGGCCTCGCCGAGCTTGTGCTGGCGCAGCACGACCGCTCGATCCCGGTACAACCGCATCGGGCGATTGTCCCATCACGGACCGACAACTTCCGTTAGGCAGCGCCGGGCAAGTGCGCACCACTATCCTCGGAACCGACATGGCCGAACGTTCCGCGCAGCCCCGATTCCCGACTCTGACCCAGCAGTTGTACCGCCTCGCGAGCGGCACGGTGACGTCACAGCAGATCGTGCGGCAGTCGCTGGATGCCATCGCGGCCAGTCAGCTCGAGCTGAACGCCTTCCGGGTGGTCTTCACCGAACAGGCGCTCGCCGACGCCGCCGAAGCAGACCGCAAACGTGCTGCCGGACAACATCTTCCGCTTCTCGGCGTACCCATCGCGATCAAGGACGACGTCGACGTCGCGGGCGTGCCCACCCGGTTCGGCACCGACGGCGACGTGCCCCCGGCCACCGCGGACGCCGAGGTGGTGCGCCGGCTGAAGGCGGCCGGCGCGGTGATCGTCGGCAAGACCAACACCTGCGAACTCGGCCAGTGGCCGTTCACCAGCGGGCCCGGTTTCGGGCACACCCGCAATCCCTGGTCGCGCGCGCACACCCCGGGCGGGTCGTCGGGCGGTAGCGCCGCGGCCGTCGCGGCCGGATTGGTCACCGCCGCAATCGGATCCGACGGTGCGGGCAGCGTCCGCATCCCCGCCGCATGGACCCATCTGGTCGGCATCAAGCCGCAGCGCGGACGCATCTCCACCTGGCCGCTGCCCGAGGCCTTCAACGGCATCACGGTCAACGGGGTGCTGGCCCGGACGGTCGCCGACGCGGCCCTGGTTCTCGACGCCGCCTCCGGCAACGTCGACGGTGATCTCCACAAACCGGCGCCCATCGCCGCGGCCGAGGCCGTCGGCCGGGCACCGGGTCCTTTGCGCGTCGCGTTGTCGACCAAGTTTCCGTTCACCCTGTTCCCCGCCCGGTTGCATCCGGAGATCCGGGCCGCGCTGAACACCGTTGCGGGACAACTCGAAGAACTCGGGCACACCGTCCGGCCGGACGATCCGGAGTACGGACTGCAGCTGTCCGTGGACTTCCTCGCCCGTTCCACGACGGGACTCGCCGAATGGCGCGACCGGGTGGGACCCGACGTGACCCTCGACCGCCGCACCCGGGCCAACATCCGGACGGGATGGCTGCTGTCGGAGCACGCGCTCCGCGAGGCACGGCGGCGTGAAGCCGCCCATCAGCGCCGCATCGGCTGGATTTTCAATCTCGTCGACGTCGTGCTGGCGCCGACCACCGCGCAGCCGCCACCGCTGATCGACGCCTTCGACCGGCTCGGCAGCACCGCCACCGACCGCGCCATCATCGCGGCGTGCCCGGTGTGCTGGCCGTGGAACGCGCTCGGCTGGCCGTCGATCAACGTCCCGGCCGGCTTCACCGCCGACGGGCTGCCCATCGGTGTGCAGCTGATGGGTCCCGAAGGCAGCGAGCCGCTGCTGATTTCCCTGGCCGCCAGTCTGGAGGCGATCAGCGGCTGGGCCACCAAGCAGCCCGACAACTGGTGGACTCAGCCCTAGGCCCTGGCCATTCATTTTCCGCGAGCGTGCGTGTCTGCCCGCGACACGCCGCGTGAACCGAGCACTATCGTCGCGCTCGCCAGCCGCGAGCGTGCGCGGACGGCACACCAAGACCCGCGTGTCGCGTACAGACACGGCCGCTCGCGGGTGATTAAAAGCCCAGCTTGCCAAGCTGTTTCGGGTCACGCTGCCAGTTCTTGGCGATCTTGACCCGCAGGTTCAGGTACACCTTGGTGCCGAGCAGCTTCTCGATCTGCGTCCGCGCCGCCGTCCCGACCTCACGCAAGCGGGAGCCGCCCTTGCCGATCACGATGCCCTTCTGGCTGTCGCGCTCGACGTAGATGATGGCGTGGATGTCGCACATCTCGCCCTGCTCGGGGGTGCGGCCTTCGCGCTCGGTGAACTCCTCGATGACCACCGCCAATGAGTGCGGCAGTTCGTCGCGGACGCCTTCCAGCGCGGCTTCGCGGATGAGCTCGGCGATGAGCACTTCCTCGGGTTCGTCGGTCAGTTCGCCGTCCGGGTAGAACGCCGGCCCCGGCGGCAGCTTGCCGGCCAGCACGTCGATCAGGACATCGACCTGTTCGCCGGCCACCGCGGACACCGGCACGATCTCGGCCTTGCCCTCGGTGAGCTCACTGACCGCCAGCAGCTGCGCGGCCACCTTGTCGCGCGGCACCTTGTCGGTCTTGGTAACGACCACCAGCAGCGTGGTTCGCGGTGCGACAGCACGGATCTGCTGGTAGATCCAGCGGTCGCCGGGCCCGATGGCCTCGTCCGCCGGGATGCACAGACAGATGATGTCGACCTCGGAATACGTGTCCTTGACCAGTTCGTTGAGCCGCTGGCCGAGCAGCGTGCGCGGCCGGTGCAGACCGGGCGTGTCCACCAGGATGATCTGGAAGTCCTCGCGGTGCACGATGCCGCGGATGGTGTGCCGCGTGGTCTGCGGGCGATTCGACGTGATCGCGACCTTGGTGCCGACGAGCGCGTTGGTCAGCGTCGACTTGCCGGTGTTCGGCCGGCCGACCAAACAGACGAAGCCGGAACGGAATTCGTCACTCATCGGGTTCTCCTTCTTCCACGTCATCAGTGCGTTCCGGCTCCACCGGCGTCACCAGGACGGTGCCGATCCGGACCCGGCCGCGATGGTCCCGGCCGCCCTCGGCCCGCAGCTGGAGGGTCGCCGGGTACTGCGATCGATGCGACGGGAACGACACCCGGACCTCGGCGCCCGGCAGCGGCACGCGCCCCAGTTCGTGCGCCAGGAGCCCGCCGACGGTGTCCACGTCCAGGTCGCCGTCGACCTCGAAGCCACACAGTTCGGCCAGGTCCTCCAGCGGTAGCCGCGCCGACACCCGAAACCGGTTGTCGCCCAGTTCTTCTACCGGCAGCACCTCGTCGGTGTCGTATTCGTCGGCGATCTCACCGACGATCTCCTCGAGCACGTCCTCGATGGACACCAGGCCGGCGATCGCGCCGTACTCGTCGACCAGCAACGCCATGTGGTTGCGGGTGCGCTGCATCTCGTTGAGCAGCTCGTCGAGCGGTTTGGAGTCCGGCATGAACACCGCGGGACGCATCACCGCGGCCACCTTGGTCTCGCGACCGCCGTTGGTGGAGTTGTAGGTCTGCTCCACAAGGTCTTTGAGATAGACGACGCCGACGACGTCGTCGACGTTCTCCCCGATCACCGGGATGCGGGAGTGTCCGCTGCGGACCGCCAGCGAGGTCGCCTGCCCGGCCGACTTGTCGCTCTCGATCCACACCATCTCGGTGCGGGGCACCATGACCTCGCGTGCCGGGGTGTCACCGAGTTCGAAGACGGACTTGATCATTCGCCGCTCTTCGGCGGCCACGACACCCCGCTGCTGCGCGAGGTCGACGACCTCGAGCAGTTCGATTTCCGAGGCGAAGGGTCCGTTGCGGAAACCCCGCCCCGGCGTCAGGGCGTTACCGATGAGCACCAGCAGCCGGCTGATCGGGGTCAGCAGCACCGCGATCACCTGCAGCGGAAGCGCCGACAGCAGCGAGATGGAGTACGCGTTCTGCCGCCCCACGGTGCGGGGGCCGACACCGATGGCGACGAAGCTGACGACAACCATGATGGCCGCGGCGGACACCAGGGCCCACCCGCGCGTCATCAGCTCGTCGAGGTAGTCGACCAGCAGGACGGTCGCCGAAGCCTCGCAGACAACCCGCAGCAGCACAACGAGATTGACGTACTGCGGCCGGTTCCGGACGATCTTGGCCAGCCGCACCGCACCGGGCCGCTCATCGCGGATCAGCTCGTCGACCCGCGCGATCGAGACGGTGTTGATGGCGGCATCGATCGCCGCGAACACCCCGCCGATCACGACGAGCACTATGGCGCCGATCAACGGCGTCAACCCGGTCACGGTTCGTCGAAGTACCGCGACTTGTCCAGCAGCCGGCGGTCTTTCTCGGTCTGCCGATCCTTGTGGTAGGCGTGCACCTGGTCGGCGACCCACTCCTCGAGCAGCTGACGCTGCAGGTCGAACATCTCTTTTTCCTCGTCCGGCTCGGCGTGGTCGTAGCCCAGCAGGTGCAGCACGCCGTGCACGGTCAACAGCGCCAGCTCATGCCCCAGTGAATGTCCGGCGGCCTCAGCCTGATTCGCGGCGAACTCGGGACACAGCACGATGTCCCCGAGCATCGACGGCCCGGGCTCGGGCGCATCCGGCCGGCCGCCGGGCTCGAGCTCGTCCATCGGGAAGCTCATCACGTCGGTGGGGCCCGGCAGGTCCATCCAGCGCATGTGCAGATCGGCCATGGCCGACTGGTCCACGAGGACCATCGAGAGTTCAGCGGCGGGGTTGACGTCCATCTTGGAGATGACGAACCGCGCGACGCTGATCAGCTCGTCTTCGGATACGTCGATTCCCGACTCGTTGGAAACCTCGACCGTCACTGCGTCACCGCCTCGTCCGGCCGGTGGCTCGACGGTGCGCGCGGTTGGCCAGACCGTGCTCGCTCACTTTGGCTTCCGCCGCTTCGTACGCGTCGACGATCTCCGAAACCAGCTTGTGGCGCACCACATCTGCACTCGTGAGCTCAGCGATGTGGATGTCGTCGATACCGTCCAGGACCTCGATGGCCGACCGCAGACCCGACTTCGATCCGCCGGGCAGATCGACCTGCGTGACGTCACCGGTGACGACGATCTTCGAACCGAAACCCAAGCGGGTCAGGAACATCTTCATCTGTTCGGCGGTCGTGTTCTGCGCCTCGTCGAGGATGATGAAGGCGTCGTTCAACGTACGGCCGCGCATGTATGCCAGCGGCGCGACCTCGATCACCCCGGCTGCCATCAGCTTCGGGATCATCTCGGCGTCCATCATGTCGTGCAGCGCGTCGTACAGCGGCCGCAGATACGGGTCTATCTTCTCGTTGAGCGTGCCCGGCAGGAAGCCGAGGCGCTCGCCCGCTTCGACGGCCGGACGCGTCAGGATGATCCGGCTGACCTGTTTGGTCTGTAAAGCGCTGACGGCCTTGGCCATTGCCAGGTAGGTCTTGCCGGTACCGGCGGGGCCGATGCCGAAGACGATGGTGTGGGCATCGATGGCGTCGACGTAGCGCTTCTGGTTGAGCGTCTTGGGACGGATGGTCTTGCCGCGGCGCGACAGGATGTCGAGCGTCAGCACCTGTGCCGGCGACTCGGCGTCGGCGCCGTCGAGCATGCCGACGCTGCGGCGCACGACGTCCGGGGTGAGTGTCTGCCCGCCGGCGGCAATGGTGATGAGCTCACTGACCACGCGCTCGGCCTTCGCCACGTCGGCGGGCGAGCCGGATATCGAGAGCGAATTGCCGCGGACGTGGATGTCGGCCGCGAGCAGGTTCTCGAGAGCTCGCAGATTCTCGTCGGCCGAGCCGAGCAGGCCCACGACAAGATCAGGCGGAACAGTGATGCTGCTTCGAACCGACGGGTCGAGCTCCGGGGAGCGCGACGCGGCGGCGTTCGTATCGCGGGGCGTCACGTGGTTTTCGATGCCTGCTTTCTGGTGTCGAGCTGAGGAGCACATTCTACCGCCGGGCCGAAGGCACGCCCAACGAGTTGGCTGGTCACGCAAGCCGCGGGCGGCACCTTTCGGTACCGCCCGCGGGTTGCGTAGTAGTTGGGTCGCCGATTACCGGCTCTGGTGGACGTTGGTGTCGACCTTGGGCGACTTGGCGCCCTGGTGCACGTCGTCCAGCCAGTTCAGGTGATCAACTCCCGTCGGCACCACAGTTGCCTGCACCCCTGTCGGGGCCGGTCCGGTGGCGGCTACGGCGGGAACGGCGAACCCCATGGCACCGGCGGCCAATGCACCGGCGATAACTGCTGCAATTCCGAAATTCTTCATGGAGTGTTCCCTTCGCGTCTTCTGTCCGTCTTTGTCCCCTGGCGGCCCGAGCCGCTGTGACATCCATGTAAACAGGCAGGTCAAAGGATTAATTCCGCTGGCAGGAAATTAGTGTTTACTGGCAGGAATTGCTGTAACCCAGGCCACAGGATTGGCCCGGAAGGCCACGTCGCGGAGTTCGGAATTAGCGCATTGGAGGGGCGCCGGCCGCTGTTACGCTCGATTCACCGGCGAGGGTCCGCCGGGGCGATGAGGAATCGGGGAGGGTTCTGCATGGGTAGGGGTCGCGGTCATCACGGCGGTTCGCACAATTCGCCGAGCAACCGCCATCCGCGCCACGACGACGAGCCCACCGTGCGCATCCCCCGGCCGAACCACAACGACCGCAACGACCACAACCCGCGGCGCCACGACGATCACGACGGCAACTCGCACCGGCGTGACCACGACGGCGGTGACAGCCCGAGCCTCGGCGAGAAGATCAACGACATCCTCGACAAGGCCAACGACGTCCTGGACACCGCCTCGGACATCGCCGACAACGTCAAGAAGCTGATGGAAGGCGATCCGATGGGCGCCGTCGGGCTGATCAGCGATGCCGGCGACATCGCCAAGATGCTGATGCCCGCGGCCGCCGGCACGCCCATCATCGAGGGCGGCTTGTGGGCCCTGGACCTCGCGGGGCTCGGTTTCGGCATCGGCGATCCGGACACCGGCGAATCGTTCTCCGACGGCGCCGAGCTCTTCCAGGCCGCCGGCGACGGACTCAGCAGCGCCTATCCGACCGTCTGGCAGGGCACCTCCTCCACGGCCTACTCCAACCGGAACGCCGAACAGATCGGCAGCGCCGAACAGCTGCTGCAGGCCGACAATCTCGTCGTGCAAATCCTGAGCGCCGAAGCCGAGCAGGTCGACGCGGGCCGCCAGCAGATGGACAACATCGCCACCTGCCTGGGCGCGATGATCCCCGTCTGCCTGGCCCTGGAGGCGACGGTCATCGGCGCTCCCGAGTCGCTCGCGCTGCAGGCCGCATCCGTCGCCGTCGCGGCCGCGGCTTCGGCCGTGACGATGAACAACATGATGGCGCAGTCATCGAGCAACGCAGCGCAATTGAGCCAGGCGACGAGCATGTACCAGAGCGCCTCGCACGCTCCGCCGCTGAGCACCATGCCGCCGCCCGCGAAGAAGCCGGGCGACGGACCGGATTTCGGCAATGCCGACCCCAACGCGCCGGGCAATCCCAACCAGCCCGGGCGGCCGGGGACGGGCACGCCGTCCGGTCCGCCCACGGGCAACCCGCCCGGCACCGGCAGCCCGACGGGCACCGGTGGCGGCGGTGGCGGTTCAGGTTCCGGCGGCGGTTCGGGCTCCGGCGGCGGTTCGGGCGCCGGTGGCGGCGGCACCCCGAGCATGCCGAAGATGCCCGAGGTACCCGAGATGCCGTCCGCCCCAGCGGCATCGGGTGCCGGCACCGGCGCCGGGTCCGGTATGGGCGGTATGCCGTCGCTGCCGCAGATGGGCGGCGGTGGCTCCGGCAGCGGAGGCGGCGGTCTCCTCGGCACCCTCGCCGGCCTGGCCGGCCAGGCGGCACAGACCGCGACGCAGGCGGCCCAGGCCGCCCAGCAGGGCAAGCAGGATCCGAACGCACAGGACCCCAACGCGCTCGGCGAAGACAAAGACGGCGACGGCAAGCCGGACGATCCGGCCGCCGACCCCAATGCCCAACCCGCGGAAGCAAATCCGCCGGGCGCGGCAGCCGGGACGGAGTCGCCCGCGGGACGGGCGCCCATCCAGGTGTCGTTCGACGACGGCGCGCACCACGTCGAAGTGGCCGTCGATCCCGACACCGCCAAAGGCCCCGTGCACGTGAGCCTGGACCCGTCGAATCCCACTGCGCCCCCGCGCATCACGACCGAAACCTAGTTTTTCCGGCTTTCCCGAAAGGAGCAACACATGGGCGGCAAGCTCACCGTGGAGACCTCAGAGTTGCAGGCGCTCTCCACCAAACAGACCGATGCGGCCGCGACGTTCAGCGCCGCCGGCAACACCACGTCCTACGTCGAGGTCAAGGTGCTCGCGACCCACGGGCCGCTGTGCATGTCGACGCAATCGGCACTGAGTGCTGCGAACAACGCGCGCAAGGCCGCCTGCGAGCAGATGATGAACAAGTCGCGCAACCTGGCCTCGAACCTGAACAAGGCCGCGGCGCAATACGACCAGACGGATGCGCAGGAAGGTTCCAACCTCGGCAAGCAGATGCAGATCTGATCGATGTCAGACCATTCTTGGGACGACCACGACGACGACGAGCATCTCGCCGAACCCGAGAGCTCGCTCGACTACTTCACCACCGACGGCACTGACGACCCGGACCCGGGCGATTCGGGTCTCGACCACCTGGTGACGTCGGATCACGAGACGTACGACGACGAGACGGCGGGCTCCTATGCGGACGCCATCGCGCCGAATGTCCGTGGCGCGGTGGACGACGCCGACGACGAAACGTCGGACGACGACGCACCCCGGGTGGTGGTGTTCGCGGTCTCCGATCCCGCCGGAAACGTCACGGCCGAGGCGTCCATCGCCGGGTCGATCCAGCGGATCAAGCTGGCGCCCAAGGCGGCCTCGATGCCCGAGGCCGAACTCGCCCGCAGCATCCTGGCGACCGCGAAGCTCGCGAACATGAAGGGCCGTGCGGTGCAACGGGCACTCATCGAAGGCGTCCTCGCGGCCGAAGGGCTCGACGAAGAGCGCGTCGAGACCATCATCGAGATGAACGCGCCCGACCTGCCGACACCGCGACAGGCCGACGACGCGGTCGCCGAGGCAGAGGCGGCATACCTGCGCGGTGAGCATCGATAGCCGGCCCGAACATGGTTGGGCGACTGAGAGGTTCGCCCGCCGTGACCGGCCGCGCTGGTTCTAGACCTGCCAGCGCGGCGTCAGCACACCCAGGGCACCCAAGGCAACCGCGGCCGCGGTCGACGTGCGCAACACCGACGGCCCCAGCCGAACGGCAACGGCGCCGGCGCCCACCAACGCCGCCAACTCGCCGTCGGTGATGCCGCCTTCCGGACCCACGATCAGCGTCACCGCCTCGGTGGCTGCCGAAACCACCTCGCGCAGGGGGACTTCCGCGGATTCGTGCAACACGAGCGCGACGTGACCCGTCCCGTCGCTGCCCTCGCCGATCGACGCGACCAGCTCAGCCGTCGACAGCGGGCCACTGACCGAAGGTACGAACGGGCGACGGGACTGCCGCGCCGCCGACCGGGCCACCGCACTCCAGCGCCGTAAACCCTTCTCCACCTTGGCCGTACCATCCCAGCGCGCGACGCAGCGCTCGGACTGCCACGCGACGAACGCGTCGGCACCGGCCTCGGTGGCCAATTCGATGGCCAGCTCGGAGCGTTCGGACTTGGGCAGGGCCTGCACCACCGTCACCGCCGGCACCGCGGCCGGGACGTCGGTGACCGACAGCACGCGTGCCGTCAACCGGCCCTTCACGGCGTCTTCGATCACGCAGTGCGCCAGCGTCCCGGCCCCATCGGACAGGTCGAGTTCCTCGCCCGGACGGATGCGTCGCACCGTCGCCGCGTGGAAGCCCTCGTCGCCGTCGACGACGGCGAGACCGCCGACCTCCGGTACCGCGTCGACGTAGAACAGCGCCCGGCTCACCAACAGCCCCGAAGGCTAACGGCCACTGAAGGTTTCGCGCAGGCGGCTGAACAAGCCGCCCCCGCCGCCGGCCACGGCCTGCGTCGAGCGCACCTCGGTGACGTCGCGGGACCGCTGCTCCTTGAACTTGCGCAGCAGTTCGAGGTCACGGTTGTCGAGCCGCGTCGGCACCACGACGTCGATGTGCGCGTGCAGGTTGCCGCGAACCCCGGACCGCAGGTGTGGCATACCGTGGCCGCGCAGCGTGGTGATCGAACCGGGCTGGGTACCCGGCGCGATGGTGATCTCGGTGGGCCCATCGAGGATGGCGTCGACGGTGACGGTGGTGCCCAGCGCGGCGTCGACCATCGGCACCGAGACGGTGCAGTGCAGGTCGTCGCCGTCGCGCAGGAACAGTTCATGGGGCTGCTCGTGGACTTCGACGTACAGGTCGCCGGCGGGGCCACCGCCCGGGCCGACCTCGCCCTGGGCCGCCAGGCGCACCCGCATGCCCTCGCCGACGCCGGCCGGAATCTTCACGCTGACGTCGCGCCGTGCGCGCACCCGGCCGTCGCCGCCGCAGCGGTGACACGGGTCGGGGATGACCTCGCCGACACCGCCGCACACGGGACAAGGGCGCGACGTCATGACGTTGCCGAGCAGCGAGCGCTGGACCGTCTGCACCTCGCCTTGGCCGTGGCAGGTATCACAGCGGGCGGGCTGCGAATTGCCGTGCGTGCCCTTGCCCTGGCACAGGTCGCACAGCACCGCGGTGTCGACGGTGACCTGCTTGGTGACGCCCGTCGCGCACTCCTCGAGGTTCAGCCGCAGGCGCAGCAGCGAGTCCGAGCCCGGGCGCACCCGGCCGATCGGACCGCGCGCGGACGCGCCACCACCGAAGAAGGCCTCGAACACGTCGCCGAGGCCACCGAAACCGGCGAAGCCACCGGCACCGCCGCCACCGCCGCCGCTCTCCATGGGATCGCCGCCGAGGTCGACGATGCGCCGCTTCTCCGGGTCGCTGAGGACCTCGTACGCGGTGCTGATCTCGGCGAACCGCTGCTGCGCGCCCTCGTCGGGATTGACGTCGGGGTGCAGCTCCCGGGCCAGCCTGCGGTAGGCCTTCTTGATCTCCGAGTCGCTGGCGCCCTTGCTCACGCCGAGCAGGCCGTAGTAATCGCGTGCCACGCCTAAGAACCTTGCCTAATCTCTCGAACTGCTGGGCACCCTCACCGGGTGCCCAGTACCTCGCCTATGTACCGGGCGACAGCCGCGACGTTGGCGATGGTGCCCGGATAGTCCATCCGGGTGGGCCCCACCACGCCCATGCCGCCGTAAACCTTGCCCAAACTGCCGTAGGCGGTGCTCACGACGGACGTCCCAGCCATCTGCTCGGCCTCGGTTTCGTGGCCGATGCGTACCGTGACTTTACCTGCCTCCTGTTGGGCGGCCAGCAACCGCAGGACCACGACCTGCTCCTCCAGCGCCTCCAGCACCGACCGCAGGGACCCGCCGAAATCGGCGGTGTTGCGCGTCAGGTTGGCGGTGCCGCCGAGCAACAGCCGCTCCTCCTGGTGCTCGACCAGCGTCTCGACCAAGACCGTCGCCGCGCGGCCCACCGCGTCGCCCAGGCCGCCGTGACCGTCCATCTGCGATGCCAGGTCGGCCACCGCGACCGACGCGGCCGACAACAGCTTGCCTTCCAGGGCCGCGCCGAGCCGCTCCCGCAGCTGCGACAGCTCGTGCTCACCGATGGCGTCGCCGAGCTCGACGACGCGCTGGTCGACGCGTCCGGTATCGGTGATGACCACCAGCAACAGCCGGGCCGGGGTGAGCGCCACGACCTCGAGGTGGCGGACCGTGGAGCGCGACAGGGTGGGGTACTGCACGATGGCGACCTGCCGAGTCAGCTGCGCGAGCAGGCGCACCGCGCGGCGCAGCACGTCGTCCAGGTCGACGCCGGATTCGAGGAAACTCAGGATGGCCCGGCGCTCGCTGGACGACAGCGGCTTGACGTCGTCGATCCGGTCGACGAACTCGCGATAGCCCTTCTCGGTGGGCACCCGGCCCGAGCTGGTGTGTGGCTGCGTGATGTAGCCCTCCGCCTCCAGCACAGCCATGTCGTTGCGCACCGTGGCGCTCGAAACGCCGAGGTTGTGGCGCTCGACAAGCGTCTTGGAGCCGATGGGCTCCTTCGTGGAGACGAAGTCGGCAACGATGGCACGCAGCACTTCAAAGCGACGGTCGTCGGCACTACCCATTCGTCACCTCCAGTTTCACCGCCATTTTACGGTGACGATGGATTCGGGCGGTCGACAGACGTCATTCGGCAGCATCTGGTGGTCGGATGCCTCGGCAAACGCCGAGTCGACCCGCTAGGGTCACCTGTATGCCGACGCTGTCACCGCGGACCCGCTCGGCTCACGGGGAGCTTTGCAGAGTGATCTACTCATGATTTTCAAAGGGGTACGCGACGGAAAGCCCTACCCGGAGCATGGGCTGAGCTACCGCGAATGGGCCCAGATTCCGCCGCGCCAGTTGCGTCTCGACGAAATCGTCACCACGACGACGGTGCTCGCCCTGGACCGGCTGCTGTCCGAGGATTCGACGTTCTACGGAGATCTGTTCCCGCATGCCGTGCGCTGGCAGGGCACCATCTACCTGGAGGACGGCCTGCACCGTGCAGTGCGGTCGGCGCTGCGGAACCGGGTGGTGCTGCACGCCCGGGTGTACGACATGGATGTGCCGCTGTCGCAGCAGCTTTCGCCGGCCGGCGAATGAGCGCGCGCTAGCGCAGGTACGTGCCGACCAGCACCACGAGCACCAGCGCGACGAGCCCGATGCCCAGGCACATCAGCGCTGTGACGACGCGACTGCGGGCGTCGCCACCCAGCCGGTAGGTGCCACGGAACAACGTGGCCATCGCGATGCTCGCGGCGTGCCAGCCCGCGGAGTTGCCATTGCTCTTCGGCTCGGGCGGTGGCTGTGGGTAGCCGTAGGACTGCGGGTGGCCCGGTGGTGCGGGATACGGCCCCGGCGGCGGTTGCTGCGGATATCGCGGATCCGGATACGTCATTGCTGCACTCCCCCTGGTCAGCTCTGGCTTCCGCGACTTTACCCGGGCTCAGCCGGCCAGGGTCTCCCGCAGCGTCTTCGGCCGGATGTCGGTCCAGGTCTCTTCGACGTAGGCCAGGCAGTCGGCGCGCGTGCTCTCACCGAACACGACCCGCCAGCCGGCGGGCACGTCGGCGAACACCGGCCACAGGCTGTGCTGCTCTTCGTCGTTGATCAGGACGTAGAACGCGCCGTTCTCGTCATCGAACGGATTGCTGCTCATCGCTTCTCCTCACGGATGGTGTGGCATATTCGGCCCCCAGCACGCGGTCGCTGAGCAGACCGAGGCAGCTGAGGTTGGGGAATCCGGGGCCCTGCGTGAGCCAGGACAGGCTGGGCAGGAACAACTTCGGTGTGACGCCGCTGACGGCGAGGTCGTAGCCGATGGAACGCTGCAGGGAGTCGGCCGACAGCGGCGCACCGATACCGAGCTCCAGCACGTCCAACGCGTCCTGGCTCAACAGCGGGGCGAACCACATCGAATCGGCGCCGGAACCGTCGATCACCAGGTCGAAGCCGTGCACCGTCTCCAGGCAGCCGGAGTCGCGTTCGGTCTGCAGGGTCAACCGGATCCGGTCTTCGCGGGGCACGGCATGGGCGACGCGGCCGCGCAGGTGCCGGATGCGGTCGTCGGCCAGCAGTGAGTCCTGGACGCGGGCGGAGAACACGCCACGGTCGGTGCGGGCCATGGCATCTCGGCGCTCGGAGATGCTGAGCCCGGCCCAGCCCGTGGGGTCGGAGAACAGGGTGTTCTCGAAGTAGCCCTCGCCGCGGGTGAACAGCGTGACACCCGGGGAGATCACCGTGATGGTCGAAACCCGGTGCGAGAACAGCTCGTCGAGCATGGTGGCGGCGGTTTCCCCACCGCCGATGACGGCGACCCGCTCGGCGTTGATGCGCTCGTCCTGGGCGACGCGGTGCCAGAACTGAGCGATCGACAGCACCCGCGGATGCCCCGGCAGGATGGACCGCTCGGCCTGTCCCGGCCCGGTGATCATCACGCCGTCGGCGCGCACCTGCTGATCGCGGCAGTGCAGCACCCACTGGTCGCCGTCGACCGACAGCTTCGTGACCTCACCCGTGACCACCTGCATGGCAACGCTTTCCGCGACCCACGCCAGGTACTGGCTCCAGCGCCGGTGGGTGGGTGCGGGCCGGCCGCGGTCGATCCACTCGGCGAACTGTCCCGTCGAGATCAGGTACGACTGCCAGCTGTGCCGCATCATCCGTTCGTCGAGTTCGACGTTGCGGCGCGGCACGAGCGCCGACCGGTACGGGAAGCCGACGTCTTTTTCCGGGCCGGTGCCCAGCCGGTGCCGGCCGTCGGTCCAGCCGCCTGCGGCCTGCCAGTTGGCGCCGACGCCCAGGCGCTCCACCGCGATGACGTCGGGCGCGTCCACGCCCATGGCCCGCAGCTCGGCGGCCTTGGCGGCCACGGCGACCGCCTTGGCGCCGGCGCCGATGACGGCCAGGGTATTTCGGGTGTCGGTCATTTCATCACTTCCCTGAGCTGTGATTCCCACAGCTGTTGCAATTCGGCAATGTCGTCTGCGCTGAAAATGTCTGGCACCGTGCGCCATTGGACACCGAGCGCCGCGGTGCCGTCATGGTCGATGATTCCCGCCAGGAGGGTCAGGTCGTGGTGCACCGCGTAGTTCGGTTCGGGCACCGGTGACGCACCGGCCAGGAGCGCACCGTCGAGCTGCAGTGCGGCCCCACTCGCCCCGAGGTGTACCCGGCCCAGATAGTTCAGCAGCACCTGTGGTTCCGGGTAGGCCGCCAACCGCTCCGCGGTGTCCGCGCGCAGATACCGCAGCAGCCCGAAGTCGATGCCGTGGCCGGGGACCGCGGCGATCTCGGCGCTGACCTGTTGTGGCGCTTCGGAACTGATACGCACCGGGTAGATGGCGCTGAACAGTCCGACGGTGTCGCCGGTGTCGACGTCAGCACCGGCGACGACGGTGTCCGCGCGGCCATGGGTCTCCAGCGCCACCAGCGGCGCCGGGGTGTCCTGGCCGCGACGCTGCCGCCACCGGGTGATGGTGCGCGCGGTCGCCGCGGCCAGCAGATCGGTGACCGGCCGGCCGGCCCCCAGTACGCGCGCCGTCAGGTCGGTGTCGATGATCGACATGGCGACCACCACGTCTGCGGCACAGTCGGTCTCGGGCTGCACGCGGCGACGGCCGAGCGCGGGATCCGGGCCGGCGACCTGTGCCTCCCAGAAGTCCACGGTGTCGAGGCGCTGCGCCCGTTCGGCGACCAGCCGTGACCAGGCCCGGTAGCTGGTGTGCTCGCGGATGACTGCGGGCCGGGCACCGGAGGCCAGCGCGTGCCAGCCATTCTCCAACTCGCCGAGCACAATTCGCCAGGATGCCGGGTCGACAGCCAGCACGTGAGCACTGAGGACCAGCACCTTGCCGCTGGACGTGGTGTTCAGCAGCACCGCCTGCAGCAGGCGCCCCTGCTCGGGATCGAGGCGTTCGACCGCGAGATCGGTCTGCTCGGCCACCGCGGCCACGACGTCACCGTCGACGGTGACCTCGGACAGGACGTCGCCCACCGGATGGTCGACCAGAGTCATGGTGGCCCGGTCCAAGCGGCTTCGCAGGGCCGGGTGCGCGGCAATGACGCTGTGCAGCAACGTGGTCAGGTGCTCGGCGGTGATGGCATCCGGTAGCCGCACCGCCTGGGTCTGGGCCAGGCGGCGGCCGTCGCCGTACTGATACAGCCAATGCACGTTGGGCAGCACGGGTACCGGGCCCGCCTCCTCGACCGCCGTCGCGGCCAATTCGTCCTCGGCGTCCAGTTCGTCGGCCAGTTCGCGAATGCTGCTGCAGTCCAGCATCATCCGCGCACGCAGCGCCAGGCCGCGGCGGCGCGCGGCCTGGACCACCGACAGCGCGACGATGCTGTCGAGCCCCAGATCGAGGAAATCGGCGGTGACGTCGAGTCCGGCCGGATCGGCCACCTCCAGCACGTCGGCGAACAACTCGGCCACGGCCAGTTCCGTTGCGGTCGCCGGCGCCGCCGCCTGCCCGGTGCCGGCGGCAGCATCGATCGCGGCCAGTGCCGCGTCGTCCACTTTGCCGTTGACCGTCAGCGGAATCTCGTCCACGGCGATGATGTGGTGCGGCACCAGGTATCTGGGCAGCCGGGCCGCCAGCATGCGCCGCAACTCGGTGGCCCCTGCCGCCCCGGCGACGTACGCGACCAACCGCGGCCCGCTGCCGTGCCGCCGGACGGTGACGTGCGCATGCCGCACACCCGGGTGCGCGTGCAGGACCGCGGCGACCTCACCGGGTTCCACCCGGAATCCGCGAATCTTCACCTGATCGTCGGACCGCCCCTGGAATTGCAGGCCACCGGTGCCGGGGTCGCGGCGCACCACGTCGCCGGTGCGGTACATCCGCGCGCCGGCCACGAATGGGTCGGCGACGAATCGCGCGGCGGTCTCGGCGGCGCGGCCCAGATAGCCGCGCGTGAGCTGTCCACCGGCCAGGTAGAGCTCACCGGTGACGCCGTCCGGCACCGGGCGCAGCCAGGCGTCGAGGACGTAGGCGCGCGTCGCTGTGGTCGGGTGCCCGATCGAGGGGGTGCCGTGCTCGGTGAATGCGGCCACGACGGCTTCGACCGTGGTTTCGGTTGGGCCGTAACAGTTGTAGGCCGACATGCCGGTGCGGTCGCACTCGTTGCGGATGGCCGCCCACGCGTTCGGGTCGACGGCTTCGCCGCCCAGCGCCAGCGCGGTCAGCGGCACCGTCGTCAGGAGACCTTCGGCCTGCAGCTGCGTGAACATCGACGGTGTGGTGTCGATCAGGTCGACGCCGTACTGCCCGATGGTCGCCACCAGTGCCTCGGCATCACGCTGCACCTCGTCACCGACGATGTGCAGACCGTGGCCGTCCAGCAGCGCGGCCAGCGGCTGCCAGGCCGCGTCGAACGTGAACGACCAGGCGTGCGCAACCCGAAGTGGCCGACCGGCTTTCGCCACCGCGGGCCGCAGCACCCGGGCGGCATGGTCTGCGGCATAGGCCAGCACCGCGTCATGGGTACCGATGACGCCCTTGGGCTTGCCGGTGGTACCCGACGTGAACACGATGTAGGCGCCCTGGCCGGGATGTATTGGCAGCGGCGTGAATTCGCCGGCGGGGTGGTTGCCCGCAGCCGCCAGCAGGGCGTCGTCCACGACCACCGACGCATTGGTCTGGCCGAGGATCTCCTCGATCCGGTCGGCGGGCATCGACGGATCCAGCGGCACGACCAACCCACCGGCCTTGAGCACGCCGAGCATCGCCACCACGTAGTCGGGTCCCCGGCGCAACAGCACCGGCACCGGCGTCTCGGTCTCGACGCCGCGGCGCCGCAGTTCGGTGGCGACGCGGTCGGACGCCTCGTCGAGACCGCGGAAGGTCAGCGCGCCGCCGTCATAGCTCAGTGCCACCGAACCCGGCTTGCTGCGCGCGGTAGTGGTGAACTTCTCATGGATGCCACCGGTTTCGGTACTGGCGGGATGTGCTGCCACCGTGGGCGCGGCGAGATGGATACCGACGTCGCGCAACGGGCGGTCCCAACCGTCGACGAGGCGCTGCATCACCGCGAGCACCTGCCGGCCGAGGCTCTCCGGTGGCACGAGCCCGGTGGCACCGTCTTTCGTCTCGACCAGGACGGTCAGTTCGCCATCGGTCAGGTGCGCTGCGACAGTGACCGGGAAGTGCGCCAGGCTCTGCAGTGCCCGGGGCCGGAATGTGGCTCCGCGGACGTCGAATTCGCCACTGCCGACGAGGCCGCCCGGCGGGAAGTTCTCATAGACCAGGAGGCTGTCGAACAGTTCGCCGACACCGCCGAGCGAGCGCAGTTCGGTGTGCGACAGGTAGCTGTGCTCGCGCAGCTCGGCGGCGTCCCGCTGCAGGGCCAGGCACTGCTCGCCGACGCGGCGCTGCGGGTCCAGGCGAACTCGCAGCGGCACGGTGTTGATGAAGAGACCGACCATGGTCTCGACGCCGGCGAGCTCGCCCGGCCGGCCCGAGACCGTGACGCCGAAGACGACGTCGCGGCGGTCAGTGAGCACCGACAGGATTGCCGCCCAGGCCATCTGGGTGAGGGTGTTGAGCGTGACACCGCGGGCCCGCGCGGCCTCGACCAGACGGTGCGTCTCGTCTCGGGGTGCCTTGATCTCGGTGGTGTGCGGCAGGTCGTCGCCGAGTTCACCGGAGCCGAGGGCCGGAGCCAGCATCGTGGGGCCGTCGAGCCCGGCCAGGTGTTGCCGCCACAGCCCGCGGCTGGCCTCGGGGTCACGGGCCGCGAGCCAGCCGATGTAGTCGCGGTACGGGCGTGGCGCGGCAGGCAGCACGGAGATGTCGCCGCCGGCGGCATACAGCGCGAGCAGTTCACCGACGAACAACGGCAGCGACCACCCGTCGATGACGATGTGGTGCGCGACGACCGCGAAACGCCAACGCTGCTGCGGCATTTCGATGAGCAGGAACCGGATCGCCGGGCCGCGCTCCAGGCTGAAGGGCCGGCGCCGTTCCTGCGCTTCGAGGTCATCGGCGGCATCGGGCGACGCGGCGGTCAGCTGCCGCCACGGCAGGTCGACCGCACTCGGGATCACCTGCACCGTGCGGGCTCCGGCCTGCACGAAGCTGGCCCGCAGGTTGGGGTGACGCACCAGCAATGCGGCCGCGCAGTCCCGCAGCAGCGCCGCATCCACGTCGCCGTCGATGTCGGCGGACATCGCGATCAGATACGGGTCGTCCGCCTGATCGAGTTGCGCCATCGAGTACAGCCCCTGCTGCAGCGGGCTGAGCGCCAGGACGTCCTCGATGACCGGCGCCGGCTGCACCGTTGTCACTGCGGCTCCTGCGGTGCGTTCCACGATGACGCGAACGATGCGGTCAGCTCGGCGAGTTCGTCGGCCGACAGGCCCGAGACCGTCATCGGCGCGTGTTCGCGGTCCTCACCTGGTGCCCCTTGGGTTTCCGCCGACGACCGGGCGTCGATCGCCGCGGCCAGCTCGTGCACCGTCGGGTACTCGAAGACCATGCGGGCCGTCAGCTTCATGCCCGCGTCGCGGCCCCGCGCCGCCAGCTGGACCGCCTTGATGCTGTCGCCGCCCAGGCTGAAATAGTCGTCGCCCCGGCCGATCTCGCCTTCGGCGTCGAGCACCTCGGTCAGCAGGGTGATGAGGGCGCGTTCGGTGTCGGTACGCGCGGGCTCTGCCACCGCCGACCCGGTGCGCACGGCGCGCAACTGGACGGCCTCGATGCGCTCGAGCTGTCCGTCGGCCAGCCACCTGCCGCGTTCGCCGGTGGGTGCCGACTCCTGGTAGATGTCGCCCACCACGCCGACGCCCACGGGCTGCTGCCACTCATCGAGCACCTGCACCCCGTCGTTGCCTCGGACGGCTTCGTCGACCCGCAGGTCCCGCAGCCGCTGATCGGCGTCCTCGGCGATGCCCGTGATCACCCGGACCAACCGGTCGGCGAGCCGCTGCGCGGTCTCCGCCGTGTACAGATCGGTGCGGTAGATCAGGTGGCCACGGTAACTGTCCTGGGTGGCAAAGAAATTCACCGACAGGTCCGCGTGCGCCACGTCGAACGTCGGCTCGAGCGCGGTGAACGTGGTGTCGCCGTCGGCCCGGGAATCGATGACGTGGTCGGTGGGCAGGTCCTCGCGCACGTGCACGACGACACCGAACAGCGGGTTGCGTGACAGCGACCGGGCCGGGCTCACCGCGTCGACGACGTGATCGAACGGCAGGTCCTGGTGCGCGTAGGCGGCCAGTGCGGTGTCGCGGGACCGGACCAGAATCTCGCGCAGTGTCGGATCCCCGCTCAGGTCGTTGCGCAGGACCAGGATGTTGATGAAGAAGCCGACCAGTGCGTCGAGTTCGGCCTCGGTACGCCCGGCCACCGGGGTGCCGAGCGGAATATCCAGCCCCTCACCCGATTTCGCGAGCGCCACCGCCACCGCGGACTGCAGCAGCATGAAGTCGGTGATACCGAGTTCTCGGGTCAGCGCGGTCAGCTTGGTCCGCACCTCTGGGTCGACGACGAACGGCACCGACGCGCCCTCACCCGAGAGCACCGGTGGCCGCGTGAAATCGGGACGCAGACCCGGGTCGGCGGGCGGTTCGGCCAGCTGGCTGCGCCAGTAGTCCCGTTGCGCGGCGAGCGTTCCCGACTCGTCGGCCAGCAGGGTGGCCTGCCAGGCCGCGTAATCCGAGTACTGCACCGGCAGCGGCGCGAACTCGGGCGCCCGCTGCTCGAGGCGCGCCCGGTAGGCGGTGACCAGGTCGGTGAACAGCACGCCGGCCGACCAGTGGTCGGCGGCGATGTGGTGCACCATGATCGACAACACGTGCTGCCCGGGGATGGACAGCACCGCAGCCCGGATCGGCCACTGAGCTTCCAGGTCGAACACGTAGCGACGTTCCGCGTCGAGTTCGGCCTGCAGCCACTCCTCGTCGGCGCCGCGCGCGCGGCGCACCGGCAGCGGCGCCGGGTCGTTCACGACCTGGTATGGCACGCCGTCGATTTCGGTGTACGTGGTGCGCAGCACCTCGTGCCGCTCGACCAGGTCACCGAGCGCCGCGACGAAGGCGTCGACGTCACATGGTCCGGTGATCCGGGCCGCGAACGGGATGTTGTTGACCGGTCCGGGACCGTCGATGCGGTACTGGAACCATTGGCGCAGCTGCGATGCCGACATCTGGCGCGGGCCGGTGTGCTCGATGGCGAGCAGCGGCGGCCGGTTGCGCGGCGCGCCGGTGTCGACCCGCGCGGCGATCTCGGCCACGGTGCCCAACTCGAACACCTCACGCACCCCGATGTCGGCGTTGCACCGCGCCCGGATCGCCGCGACCAGCTTGGTGGCCAGCAGCGAGTGTCCGCCGAGTTCGAAGAAGGAGTCGTCGGCACCGACCTGCTCGACGCCGAGCAGGTCGGCGAACAGCTCGGCAACCTTCCGCTCGGTGTCGGTCGTCAGTTCCCGGAATGCGGTGCGGGACTGGATGTCCGGATCAGGCAGCGCGCGGCGGTCGATCTTGCCGTGCGCGGTGATCGGGATTTCGTCGAGCACGACGTACCCGGCCGGCACCATGTACTCGGGCAGCGCTGCCGCCACCCGCGCCTTGATCCGTGGCACGTCGACCGATTCCAGGTCGCCGCGCTCGGCCGGGGTGAGATAGCCGACGAGGCTCTTGCCCAGCCCGGGGAGATCGCTCGCCACGACGACCGCCTGGCCGACGCTGGGATCCACCGCGATGGCGGCGGCGATCTCACCGAGTTCGATGCGGAAGCCGCGGATCTTGACCTGCTCGTCGGCGCGGCCGACGAACTCGATGTCACCGTCGGCATTGAGCCGGGCCAGGTCGCCGGAGCGGTACAGCCGACCGCCCGGGGTGAACGGGTCGGCGACGAAACGCTCGGCGGTCAGGCCGGGGCGCTGGTGGTAACCGTGCGCGACATGGGTTCCGCCGATGTAGATCTCACCGATGACGCCGACCGGGACGGGGCGCAACGCGTCGTCCAGCAGGTGCATCTGCGTGTTGATCTTCGGCTTGCCGATCGGCACGATGCGCGTGCCCTGCGTGCCCTCGACGCGGTACCGGCTGGCGTTGATGACGGTCTCGGTCGGCCCGTAGAAGTTGTGCAGCAGCGCGTCGAACGTGGCGTGGAATTTGTCGGCGACCTCGCCCGGCAGCGCTTCGCCGCCGATCGGCACCCGCTTGAGGCTGCGCCATTCGTTGACGCCGGGCAGGGACAGGAACAGCCCCAGCAGCGACGGCACGAAGTGCATCGAGGTGATGCCTTCGGTGCGCAGCAGTTCGGTCAGGTACCCGATGTCGTTGAGCCCGCCCGGGCGCGGAATGACCAGGCGCGCACCGCAGGCCAGCATGCCGAACACCTCGGCGATGGACACGTCGAAGCTCGGCGAGGCCACCTGCAGCAGGCGTTCGTCGGCGTCGATCTGGTACTCGTCGACGAACCACACGAAGTACTCGGCGACCGGACGGTGCGGCACCGGCACGCCCTTGGGCAGCCCCGTCGAACCTGACGTGTAGATCAGGTAGGCGGTGTTGGCCGCCGTGAGCGGCCGAATCCGATCGGCATCGGTCGGGTTGTCGTCCCGCAGGCCGTCGAGGTCGGTGATCGGCTCGCGGATGACCAGTTTCGGGTCACCGTCGCTCAGGATGAACGACAGCCGGTCCTCGGGATAGGTCGGGTCGACCGGCAGGTACACACCGCCGGCCTTGACGATGGCCAGCGCCGTGATCACCAGCTCGGGCGACTTCTCCAGCAGCACCGCGACGCGGTCCTCGGTACCGATGCCCTGCCCGATCAGCCAGTGTGCCAACCGGTTCGCCTCGGCGTTGAGCTCGCGGTAGGTGTAGTACCGGCCCTCGTACGCGACGGCGACCGAGTCCGGGGTGCGTTCGGCCTGGGCTTCGATCAGCGCGGCCAGCGTCGTGTCCGGGGTGCTGAACTGCTCGCCGGTGGCCATCCGGCGCAGCCAGTCGGCGTCGTGCTCGTCCATCAGGTCCAGCTCGGCGAGGGCCCGGCCCGGGTCGGTCAGCGCGGATTCCAGCAGCACCGCGTAGTGCCGCAGCATCTGGTCGGCCAGTGTGGCGTCGAGGATCTCGGTCAGGTACTCCGCCTCGACGATTGCCCCGGCGTCGTCGAATTCCACCATGAAGCCCAGCGGCAACTGGGTCTGGTGACCCCGGTACTCGGCCCGGCGGCAGGTGATCCCGGACGGGCAGAAGCCCCGGCCGTCGGCCTCGCGGGCGCCGAAGGAGACCCGGGCCAACCGCTCCACACCGTGGCGGCGGTCCGGGTTCAGCTCGCGTACTACGCGATCGAGGTTGATCTGCTGATGGGCGAAGGCCCCCTGGGTGGTGTCCTTGGCATGGCTGACGAACTCCCCGAAGCTCTGCCGGGCGTCGGGGCGCAGCCGCAGCGCCACGGTGTTGCCGTAGTACCCCAGCGCCTCCTCGGTGCCACCGCTGCGGTTGAGGACCGGCGTGGCGACCAGGACGTCGTCGGCGTGGGTGTAGCGGTGCAGCAAGGTCCCGAACGCCGCCAGCAGCACGGTGTAGGGGGTGGAGCCCGTCTGGCGCGCCAGCTCGGAAATCCGGGCCACGGTGTCGGCGTCGATGCGCCGGGTGACCCGCTGCGAGCGGTGACCGGTCGGCACGAGGGAGCCGTGCGCACCCGGGAGCTCCAGGGGCTCAGGCGGATCGGCGAGCACCGAGCGCCAGTACTCGAGTTCCTCGGTGTGGTCGTCGGCGGGCACCGCGGCCGGAATCACCTCGGCCAGCTGCTCGCCCTCGTAGGCCCGCGTGAGATCGCTGAAGAACACCTGCCACGAGGCGTCGTCCCAGGCGATGTGGTGTGCGGTGAGCAGCATGATGTGCTCGTCGGCCCCGGTGCGGATCAGGCTGATCCGCAAGGGTGATTCGGTGTCGAGCTGGAACGGCGTGCCGAACTCCCGCTGTGCCAGCACTTCGAGCCGCAGGGCGCGCGACGCTTCGGAGAGGTCGCTGAGGTCGTGCGTGCTCCAGCCGGGCGCCAGTTCGTCGTGGACCGTCAGCCCGGGTTCGCCCGTCGCATCGGCCCGGTACGTGGTGCGCAGGACCGGGTGGCGGCGGGCCACCGCGTTCACCGCGTCCCGCAGGCGCTCGTGGTCCAGCGCACCGGTGATCGCAAAGGACACACAGACATTGAGCAGTGCGCCGGCAGGGTCGGCGGTCTGCACGAACCACATCCGGCGCTGGCCGTCGGACAGCACCGGCACGACGGGGCCGCCATCGCTCGACTGCGTGCCGTTCTGGGACTGCAGGCCGCGCTCGGCCAGCTTGCGCCGCAACAGCTCCAGGCGCGCGTCGTCTGCCCCGTTTGCTCCTCGCGTGCGCAGTGCCCCGATGTCGGTCTCGGTCACGCTAGCTCTCCACCTTTTCTGTTCTGTCGGTTAGCAAATCCACCAGTTCGATACCGGTGATGCCGCTGAGCAGCCCGGCCAGCGGCACGGATCGGCCGGTGCCCCGGCGCAGTCGCTTGCGCAGGTCCAGTGCCAGCAGCGAATCCAGGCCCAGGTCGAACAGGGCCGCGGTCAGGTCGATGGCAGCGGGGTCGCCCAGTTTGAGCACTGCCGAAAGTTCGTGCCGGACGACGTCCGCGGCGTCGGCACCGGCTCCGAGGGTCGCCGGAACATGCTGCAGTGCAGCGGGTTCCGCGGCCAGTGGCGCAGCGCCGAGCAGCGTCGCCAGCCGCTCGGCGTCCGCGCTGAAGATCAGCGGTGCGGGCGCCTGGGTTCCGAGAGCCGCCTCGATCGCGATGTCGGGATCCATCTCCCGCAGTCCGGCGCGCTCGATGCGCGCCACTTCGTCGGCCCCGACGATACCGGCACCCGGCCACAGTCCCCACCGCACGGCGACACAGTCGAGACCCTTGGCGCGGAACTGCCCGGCCAGCACGTCCTGCATGCGGTTGACGGCCGCGTACGCGACATGACCGAGCCCGCCCCACAGTCCGGACACGGACGAGCACACCAGGATTCGGGCGTCCGGACGCAGCGGCCAGTACTCGGCCAGCCGGGCCAGACCGCCGACCTTCGCGGCCGCGGTGGTGATGAATTCGTCCGCACCGACCTCGGTGCCGAACACCGCCGCACCGGCTGCATGGACCACGAGCGTCGCACCGTCACCGCCGTGGGCGGCCGCGGCGGCCGAAAGCTGTTCGGGCGACGTGATGTCGCACTGCACCGACACCACGTCGGTGCCGTCGAGGCCGGCCAGTTGCTGCGCGCCGGTGCCGCTGCGGCTCACCAGCACGATGCGGCGGGCGCCCGCGGCGGCGAGGGTCCGCGCGAAATGCAGCCCGACGGCGCCGTTGCCGCCGGTGATCACCACGTTGTCGAGGAGCCCGGGCGGCGGTGCGTCGGCGTCCGGCAGGGCTTGCAGACCGCGGCGGTACTGCTGCGAATCACGCAGCGCCACTTCGGTTCCGGTGCCCAGCATGGTCTCGATGACGGCGGTGGCCGCCGGTGCGTCGAGTTCCCAGGATGCCAGGTCGAGGTGCCGGAAGGACTGGTCCGGATGGTCGAAGCCGATGCTGCGGTGCATGGCGGCGAGGGCCGCCTGGGCCGGCAGCGCCACCGGCTCGTCGTCGCGCACGTGCTGGCCGCCGACGGTGACCAGCCACACGTCGGCGCATTGCGGCCCAATGGCATTCGGGTAGTCACACAGCCCGCCGCCGATCAGCTCGGCGAGGTCGGTGGCCGCCGCTTCGGCGTCGGGGTGGTCGAGCATCGGTGCGACGACGATGAGCAGATCGGCGTCGACGGGCTCGACCAGCACCGTGCCGAGGTTGGCCCGCACGCCGTCGCGCAGCTGGTCGGCGAGCTCGCCGCGCGGTCCCGCCAGTTCGACCACGGCAGCGCGCCGGATGATCAGCGGCACGGTCTCGTCCGGCTGGGGCAGCCACTGCTCGGCACCGACCGTCAGGCCGGCCACCGGCGGCAGCGGTTCGGGAGTCGCCCAGAGGTGCATCGCCGCCATGGGGGCATGCGGAAATCCGCGCAGCAGGGGTTGATACGGCTCGATGTGCCCGGCCCAGTCGTAATCGGGGTCGGACACGGCCACCGTGGCGATGTTGTCGGACAGCACGTCGGGCAGCGCCTCGTCGCGGCGTCCCGAGCCGACTGTCAGCGGCGCATCGGTATCGGCGAGCGCGTGCAGCAGCGCCGGGTGCGCCGACATCTCGACGAAGGCCTCGACGCCACTGTCCCGCGCTGCGGCGGCGGCCCGGTCGAACCGCACGGTGTTCCGCAGGTTCTGGTACCAGTACTCACCGAATTCGGTGCCCGCCTCGACTGCCGCGCCGGTCACCGATCCGATGAACGGCACCGCGCCGGCACCGAACTGTGTCTTCGGCACGCCGGAAAGCAGTTGTGCGCGCAGCGGATCCAGGGCACTGGTGTGCGCCGGGAAGCTCATGGCGATGACGCGCGCGAAGCGGCCGCGCGATTGCAGGTCGGACACCAGGTCGGCGACGGCGGTGCGCTCGCCGGACACCACGACCGATGCCGACGAGTTGACCACGGACAGTTCCATCCACCCGGCGGCGTCCGAAACCACCTGCTGCGCTTCGTCGACGCTCATCCCCAGGCTCGCGGCGCCGAATTCACCGGCCAGGCTGTCGAGTGCCCCGGCCCGGGCGATGACGACGGCGACGGCCTCGTCCAGTGTGATGGCCCCGGCGACATACGCCGCGGCGATCTCACCGAGGCTGTGCCCCAGCGTGACGTCGGGCTCGATGCCCAGTGCCCGCCACACCGCCGTGAGACCGACGGCGTGCGTGAACTGCGCGCTCTGACTGTGAATTTGCGTCCACTCGCGGTCGCCCGGGTCGACCAGGAAGGCCAGCGGCGAGTCGATGCCCGCGGCGACGAATGCGGCGGCGCAGCGGTCGGCCGCGGCGCGGTACACCGGCAGCTGCCGGTATGCATCGGTGCCCATCGACGGCCACTGGCCGCCGTTACCCGGGAACACGAAGGCCGTCCGGGGCGCTGTGGTCCGCGCGGAGACGGCCACCAGGGGATGCTCCTCCCCCGCCGCCAGTGCCCGCAGTGCGGCGGCCAACTCGGCGGCGTCATGGGCCCGGACCACGGCCCGGAACCGCCGGCGACGGCGCAGCCGCAGCAGCATCGCGGCCACCGCGCCCAGGCCCACGGCACCATGCCGGTCCAGGTAGTCGGCGACGCCGGTCGCCTCAGCGGCCAGCAGCTCCTCGGTGTGCGCGCTGAGCAGGACGGGGACGCGGCCGTCGGGAAAGTGCGAAAGGCTCATCACGCCACCAATCCCTCCGGCATCGCGACGACGACGTGCGCGTTGGTGCCGCTCATGCCGAACGCCGAGACCGCGGCAAGGCGCTCACCACCGACGGCGGGCCATGGGGTGTGGTCGGTCGCGAGCCGTAATCCCTGTGCGCTCCAGTCGATTTCGGCGCTGGCCTGCGCGGTGTGCAGGCTTGCCGGGATGGTGGCGTGCTCGGCCGACACGAGGACCTTGGCCAGTCCCAGCGCACCGGCGGCGGCCTGGCTGTGTCCGACGTTGGATTTCACCGAACCGAGGACCGCGCCCCGGCCGGGTGCGGTGGCACCGTAGGTCTGCGCCAGCGAGTTCAATTCGGTGCGGTCCCCGAGTTTGGTTCCGGTGCCGTGGCCTTCGATCATCCCGATCTGGTCGGGCCGGGCACCGGCTAGATCGAGCGCGCGGGCGAACAGCCGCGCCTGCGCCGGCCCGCTCGGCGCGGTCAGGCCGGTGCTGCGGCCGTCCTGGTTGAGGCAGCTGGCCCGGACCTCCGCGAGCACGCGGTGACCGCTCCGCTGCGCCACCGACTTTCGTGCCAGCACGAACATGCCGGCGCCTTCGGCCCAGACGGTGCCGCTGGCCTGCGCGCTGTACGGCCGGCAGTGCCCGTCGTCGGAGAGGGCGTGCTGTTTGGCGAATTCGACGAAGTATCCCGGCGACCCCATCACGCACACCCCGCCGGCGAGCGCCATGCTGCAGTCACCCGAGCGCAGTGCCTGCACCGCGGTGTGGAACGCGGTCAGCGCCGACGAGCACGACGTGTCGATCGTCAGCGCCGGGCCGTCGAGGCCCAGCAGGTAACCGATTCGTCCGGAGATCACGCCCAGCGACGTCCCGGTGATCAGATGCCCACTCAGGTCGGAGTATTCGGCGAGATCGGGGCCGTATCCGGTGCCCGAGGCGCCGATGTAGCAGCCGACGTCGTGCCCGGCCAGATCATCGGGGTTGATGCCGGCGTTCTCCAGCGCCCGCCATGTCACGCGCAGCGCGACGCGCTGCTGCGGGTCCATCGCCACCGCCTCGCGCGGCGAGATGCCGAAGAACGAGGGGTCGAAAAGCGCTGCGCCGGTCAGGAATCCGCCACGGTTGTGGATGCGCTTGAACCCGTCGCGGCGCGAGCCCGCGAGCAGGTCGCGCACGGCCCAGCCGCGGTCCTCGGGGAACGCGCCGAGCGCCTCTCGCCCGGCAGACAGCAGCTGCCAATAGCTGTCCGCGTCGTCCACATCGCCGGGGGCCTCGACCGCCATCCCGACGATGACCACCGGATCGTCCGTTGCCGAGTCGGCGCCCATCGATTCAGCGCGCACTGATCACTTCCGCGATCGCGTCCAGCTGGTCGTTGAGGTAGAAGTGGCCGCCGTCGAACTCGGCCAGGGTGAAGGCGCCCGACGTGTGGTTCTCCCAGCGGCGCAGCATGTCCCGGTCGATGCGATGGTCGTCGCGCCCGCCGAGAGCGTGGATGTCGGCAGCGATGCGGCCGCCGCCCACGTACCTGTTGAGGGCTTCGTAGTCGGCCCCCACCGCCATCAGCAGCATCTCGACGAAATCCACGTCGGCGAGCAGCCGGGGGTCGGTACCTCCGAGATCGACCATCTCGGCGAGCATTTCGCGCGGGCCGGTCGGCAGCGGCGGCGCGTCGACCACATCGCACGGCGCCTGGCCGGCCGACGCCCACAGGCTGTGCACGGTGGCGCCGCTCTGTTCCGCCACGCGTGCGAATTCGAAGGCCACCACCGCACCCATGCAGTGCCCGACGAGTCGCAGCGGGCCGAGGCCCGGCCAGTCGCCCGCGGCGTACAGGTCGGCGGCCAGCTGCTCGACGGTCGGGTGCGCCGGATGCGCCAGCCGGTCGGCGCGGCGCGGGTACTGGACGACATACGCGTCGATCCCCTTGCCCGACAAGGCGGTGGCCAGGTCCCGGTAGGCGACCGCGGCCCCGCCGGCATGCGGGAAGATCACGACCGCTCCGGCGTCGCCGGAGCCCGCGTAGTGCTTGATCCAGGGCGCGAAGGCGCTTTTCGGCTCGGTCGCGGAGCCGGTATGCACGTCGGTCATGAGACGGCCGCCGGGTCCAGCGCGGTGAGCACGTCGTCGTGGTTCATCTCGGAAATCTCCAGGTAGAGCTCGGCGACCATTTCCAGTCGGTCGCTGCCGTTCTCGCGGCCGGTCAGCCGCTGCGCCAGCGCCCGCACCGTCCGGGCGGCGAAGATGTCCGGCACGCCCACGGTCGGGGTATCCAGCCACTTCCGGATCCGCGCGACGGTGGCGGTCGCCAGAACCGAATCACCGCCGAGCTCGAAGAAGTCGTCCTCGACACCCGCATCGACTGCGACCAGCTCGGAGACGATCGCCACCAGGGCGCGCTCCAGCATCGTCTCCGGCTGCGCCCGTCCGGCGCCGTCGGCCGCCTGGACCAGTGCCGCGAGCTGACCGGCCGCGGCCCGGCGGTCGGTCTTGCCGCCGACGGTGAACGGAATCGCCGCAACCACCTGCAGCTGCCGCGGGATCATGTGCGGCGGTACGAGTTCGGCAACGGCCGCGGAGATGCGCTCGGCGGTCAGCTCCGCGTCGTCGACCGAGACGAGGGCCGCCAGCACGTCATGTCCACGCTCCCCGCCGGAGACCACTCCGGCCACCGCGGCACGCACGCCCGGAACCCGCTGCAGTGCGGCCTCGACGTCACCGAGCTCGATGCGGTAGCCGCTGATCTTCACGCGGTGGTCGGCACGCCCGACGAACTCCAGGATGCCGTCCGGCCGGTAGCGCGCCAGATCCCCTGAGCGGTACCAGGTTCGGCCCGCGTAGCGCACGAAGCGGTCGGCGGTCAGATCGGCCCGGCCGCGGTAGCCCGAGGCGATGCCGCGTCCGGCGAACCACAGTTCGCCGGCCACCCAGTCGGGGCAGTCCTGGCCCGACTCGTTGACCACGCGGCACGCGTTGTTGGTGAACGGCACGCCGTAGGGCACCGCCGACCAGGTGTCCGGCAACTTGCCGGCCTCGAAAATCGTTGCGTGAATGGCGGTTTCGGTGGCTCCGCCGAGGCCCGCGACGCGGACACCGGGCGCCTGCGCCTGCAGGTGCCGGACCATGGCGGTCCGGACCCAGTCGCCACCGGTGAGCACCACCCGGACGGTGTCCAGACGCCCCGCACCGACCTCCACGAGCATCTCCAGCCAGCCCGGCAGGAAGTTGAGCACCGTCACGCCGTGCTGGGCGATGAGGGCGGCCCAGCGGTCCGGGTCGCGCCGGTACGGCTCGTCGACGACGACGATGCTGCCGCCCGTCGCGAGCGTGGCGAACATGTCGAGCACCGACAGGTCACACTCGAGGGTGGCCAGCGCGAGGCAGCGGTCGGCCGGTCCGATGTCGAAGTGCCCGTACAGGAATTCCGCGGTGTTCATCGCCGCGTCGTGGGTGACCTCGACGCCCTTGGGCTCACCGGTGGAGCCGGAGGTGAACAGCACGTAGGCCAGTTCGTGCGGATCGGTGGCGGCCGGGACGAACGGTCCCTCGGCGCGACGGCCGATCCGCAATGCCTCCGTCACGGTGAGCGACGGTTTCCACGACGGTGCCAGGTCACCGCAGTAGAGCGCCATCCGGACGCCGCCGGTGGCCAGGATCTTCTCGGTGCGGTCGGCGGGCTGGTCCACGCCGATCGGCAGGTAGACCGCGCCGGCGGCGAGGATGGCCAGCAGCGCGATGATCTGTTCGGCGCCCTTGGGTCCGAGGACGGCCACGGTGTCCCCCGGCACGATACCGGCGATCTGCAGCGCGGACGCGACGGCCGAAACCTCCTCGGCCAGTTCGGCATACGTCCACTGCCGGGACTCGCCGATCATGGCGGTGGCGTCGGGGCGGGCTGCTGCCGAGGCGAAGAAGCCGGTGTGCAGCGCCGCGCCGCTGGGCGCCGCGGTGCGGCTGTTGGCCGCGTCACGGACCGCGCGCTGCGCCGCCGACAAGGGCTCCGGGGTGGGTGCCTCCCATGCGGCGTCGTCGCCGGCCAGCCGTTCGAGCTCGGCGATGTGCCGGGCGAACATGGCGTCGATGACGCCGTCGGGGAACGCGTCCTCGCGCACATCCCAGTTGACCAGGACGCCGCCGTTGAACTCGGTGACCTGGGCGTCCAGCATCACCTGCGGCCCTTGCGAATTGATCCACCCGGGCGTACCGAACGTCTCGAGCACGGCCGAGCCGAACAGTTCGCCGAGGCCGAGGGCGCTGGTGAAGACCACGGGTGCCAGCACCTGGGTGCCGCGGTGCCGGCTCAGGTCGCGCAGCACCTCGAGCCCGGAGTACTCGGAGTGCGCTGCGGCGCTGCGGAATGCGTCCTGCAGGACGCCGCAGCGCGCCGTCGCGGTGGCCGCGTCGGTCAGGTCGACGTCGAGCAGCAGCGACGACGTGAAGTCACCCACCAGGCGGTCGACGTCGGCGTGCCGCTGTTCGCGCCCGAACAGCGGCACGTTCAGCAGGAAGCGCTGTCCGGCCGACCAGCAGGCCAGGGCATCGGAGAAGGACGCGGCCAGGGCCATCGCGGGCGTGATGCCGCGCCTGCGGGCCGCGGCATACAGTGCGTCCCGCACGTCGGGGGCCAGCCAGTGCCAGCGCCGCGTGGTGTGCCGCGGGTCGTTCTGCTCGGCAACCGGAACCAGCGGCAGGCGTGGCGGGTCGGGCAGTTCTGGGAGCCGCTCGCCCCACCACTGCCGATCCGCGTCGGCGCGGGGATTGGGTTCTTGCGCCGATTGCGTTGTGGCCACGCGGTATTCGCGGTACGTGTAGGCCAGCGGAGCCAGCTCGACACCGCGGTACAGGGCCGCGAGATCGGTCATCAGGGTGCGGTAGCTCATGGCGTCGGCGGCCTGCATGTCCAGGTCGACGTGCAGGCGGGTCTTGCCGTCCGGGAGCAGGGTCAGGGTCAGTTCGAAGACCTGGTCGGTCAACTGCTGGTGCGCCTTGCGGCGCTGGGTGGCGGCCAGCTGCTCGGCAATCTGGTCCGCCGGCAGGTCCCGCAGGTCGGTGACCGTCACCGGGAAGTCGCCGTCGAGCGCCTTGATGCGCTGCGTGCCGTCGGCGAGGAACTGTACGCGCAGCATGGGGTGCCGCGCCGCCAAAGCCGTTGCGGCGGCGGTCAGTCGCTCGGCATCGACGCCGTGGCCGTCGAATTCGACATAGAGGTGCCCGGCGACGCCACCCAATTGCTGGTCGTCTTCGCGCCCGATCCACATGGCGTGCTGCATCGGGGCCAGGCCGAACGGCTGGTCGTGTTCCGAATCATCCTGCGATGCCGAGGTTTCGGCGCGCTGCAGGCCGCCCGCCGCGGACAGCAGTTCGGACCAGGCCGCGATGGTCGGCTCGGCGGCCAGTGCGGCGAAGTCGATGTCGATGCCCTGCTTCCGCCAGCGTCCGGCGAGGGACATCATGCGGATGGAATCCAGGCCCTGGCTGATCAGGTCGGCGCCCGGGTCGAGGGTGTCGGCACGGGCACCCAGCAGTTCGGCAACCTCCTCGCGGATGGCCTGCGAATTCACTGCCACGACGCCCACAAAACCCTCCCGAACACGTTAAAGACAGGCTGTCCTAATTTTGATTAGGCTACCC
The DNA here is from genome assembly GCF_018326285.1 of Mycolicibacterium sp. TY81. Taxonomy (NCBI): domain Bacteria; kingdom Bacillati; phylum Actinomycetota; class Actinomycetes; order Mycobacteriales; family Mycobacteriaceae; genus Mycobacterium; species Mycolicibacterium sp. TY81. Next base: position 974,280 of record NZ_AP023362.1, on the reverse strand, counting down.
TATATTGCCGCTACCTCCATGCCTACCCCGAGGGATCCGCCGTGACGCGCACCACTGTCTCCACCGAGGCCGACCAGCATTTGCTGAATGGATTCGTTCCGTTTCCGCACGATCGCGCAGAGCGTTACCGCGAGGCGGGCCATTGGGCAGGTAAACCGCTGGACAGCTTGTTGTCCGACGCCGCGCGACAGTGGCCGGACCGCGTCGCCGTCGTCGACTCATCCGGGTCGCACACGTTTGCCGAACTCGATCGGCTGGCCGCCGAAGCCGCCGCCGGCTTCGCCGCTCTCGGCATCGAAACCGGCGACCGGGTACTGCTGCAAATGCCCAACACCACGGACTTCGCCATCGCCCTGTTCGGACTGCTGCGCGCGGGTGCGGTGCCCGTCATGTGCCTGCCCGCTCATCGGCGCGCCGAACTCGGTCATTTCGCGACGGTGAGCGGCGCTGTCGCGCTCGTCATCGCCGACCGGTTCGGCGGCTTCGACTATCGCGACATGGCGCGCGAGCTGGTTGCCGAGCACCCGCGCCTGCGACACGTGGTCGTCAGCGGCGATGCCGGCGAATTCACCAGCTGGACTTCCCTTTTCGGCCACGCGCCGGCAGCCGCGCCGGCCATCGACACCGCGGAACCCGCTCTGCTGTTGGTCTCCGGCGGCACCACCGGGGCACCGAAGCTGATCCCCCGCACCCACGACGACTACTACTACAACGCCACCGCCAGCGCCGCGGTGTGCGAAATGACCGGTGACGACGTCTATCTGACGGTGCTGCCGGCTGCGCACAACTTCCCGCTGTCGTGCCCGGGGATGCTGGGTGCCATGTCCGTCGGCGCCACCACGGTCTTCACCACCGATCCCAGCCCGGAGTCCGCGTTCGCCACCATTGCCCGGCACCGCGTCACCGTCTGCGCTCTGGTGCCCGCCCTGGCCACCCTGTGGACGCAGGCCTGCGATTGGGAACCGCAGCGCCCCACCACCTTGCGACTGCTCCAGGTCGGCGGCGCCAAACTGTCCGCACCGGACGCGGCGGCCGCGCGCGCCGCGCTGACGCCCGGCCTGCAGCAGGTTTTCGGCATGGCCGAGGGGCTGATCAACTACACCCGTCCCGGCGATGATCCCGAACTGCTGGACCACACCCAAGGGGCACCGCTGTGCCCGGACGACGAGCTGCGCATCGTCGACGACGAGGGCGCCGACGTGCCGGTCGGCGGCGAGGGTGAGCTGCTGGTGCGTGGGCCGTACACCCTGAACGGCTACTACCGGGCCCCGTCCGACAACGAGCGGTCATTCAGCCCCGATGGCTTCTACCGCAGCGGGGATCGCGTGCGCCGCAGGGCCGACGGCTACCTCGAGGTCACCGGACGCATCAAGGACGTCATCCACCGGGGCGGGGAGACGATCTCGGCGCTCGATCTCGAGGAACACCTGCTCACGCACCCGTCGATCCGGGCCGCGGCCGCCGTCCCGCTGCCGGACCCCTATCTGGGCGAAAAGATATGCGCGGTGGTTGTTTTCAGCGGTCCCGCCGTCAGCCTCAGTGATCTCAACAGCTACCTCGACGACCGCGGCGTTGCGGTACACAGCCGGCCCGACACCCTGATCGCACAGCCATCGCTGCCGGTGACGGCCGTCGGCAAGGTCGACAAGAAGGCCATCAGCCGGGCCATCGCGGCCGCCACATCCGCCTGACCATGAAATCCCTCGCGAGCAGACTCAAAACTGTCGAATTTCGCCAGATATCGACAGTTTTACGTCTGCTCGCGAGATAAGCCAACCCCCGCTAGGAGCCAGCTTCCATGTCCGATACCCCGAAGACCCTGCGCGAGTACATCGTCAACACGGCGATCAACACCATTCCACCGCTGATCGCGTACTACGTGCTGCGTGTGTTCGACTTCGAGCCGTATCTGGCGCTGGTCGGGGCGATCATCACCGCCGCCGCGCAGGGGGTCCTGACCATGGTGCGCAAGCGCAAGGTCGAGCCCGCGAACGTCGTGGTGATCGTCGGCGCCGCGTGCTCGCTGATCATCGCGCTGACCACCAAGAACCCGCGCATCGTGCAGGCCCTCGAGCTCGTCCCCATGTCGCTGCTGGTGTGGTCGTTCGCCATCAGCGGGCTGCTGCGCAAACCGAATTCGAAGAAGATGGCCGGCGTCATCTCCCCCGCGCTCGCCGAGCCGGCCCTGCCCGAACGCGGCTGGACCGAGCAGAGCATCCAGGACTGGCACCGGCTGCACACGCAGCTGTGCGTCGGGCTCGGGCTCCTCTGCGGTTTCTATCCCGTCTTCGCGCTGTACATGATCTTCAACTACCCGGTCGACATCTCGCAGTTCGTCATCGTCGCGACCGGCCCCACGCTCGTGGTGCTGTGCATCGTGTTCGCGGTGGCCCGCATTCGCCGGTTCGTCGGGCAGCATGACGGTGCCGCCGACGTCGCGGTGGTCGCGGGCGGGTCTGAGTAGTCACACTCATCCGCGCCGCCCGGCGCTCGGGCATCATCAGCTCATGCCGAGATTGTTGCCCGACTTCCACGCCGTGATCGACGGCACCGCGCCCGACCGCGACCGCAGCATCGACGTGGCGCGCCTCGGTGCGCTGCTGGTCGTGATGTTCGGTCACTGCGCGTTGCTGCTGGCCACCATCACCGCCGACGGCGTCCAGATCGGCAACACCCTGGGCGCAGTACCCAGCCTGCAGCCGGCCACCTGGGTGCTCCAGGTCATGCCGTTGTTCTTCTTCGCCGGAGCCGCGGCGGGTATTCACAGCTGGCGCGACGGGACACCCTGGGGCACCTGGCTTTTCACCCGGGCGCAACGCCTCTGCCGGCCGGCGCTGTGGTACCTGGGCGCCTGGACCGTCGCCCTGATCGTGGTGCGATTCACCATGGGTGCCGAGTCCGCGGCGGCCCTGGGCAACGAGGCCGTCGCACTGCTGTGGTTCCTCGGCACCTATCTGATCGTGCTGGCGTTCGTCCCCGCCTTGGCGCGCTTGCGCTCGGCGCGGTCGGCCGCACTGGTCGTCGCGGCCCTCATGGCGGCTGCGGCGCTCGGCGACTGGGCCCGGATCAGCACGCACATGCTGGAAGCCGGCGCGGCGAATCTGATTGTGGTCTGGCTGATTCCGATGGTCATCGGCGCGGCGTACGCGCACCGGCTCATCGCACCGAGGACGGCGCTGGCCGTCGCCGCCGGCACCCTGGCCGTCCAGGTGCTGGTTGCCAGGTACGGGCCCTACGACGTGTCACTGGTGGTCACCGGCACCGAACGGATGTCGAACGTCACCCCGCCGACGCTGCTGCTTGCCCTGCAATGCGTCTGGATGTCCAGTCTGTTCATCGCCTGCGCCGGTGCGGTCCGCCGGTGGGCCGGGCGTCCCCGCATCTGGTACCTGATCGTGGTGGGCAACAGCGGGGCGATGACGTTGTACCTGTGGCACATCGCGGCCATCGCCATCGCGACGTTCAGCCTGCATGCCGTGGGCCTGGACGCGTACGACCCGGCGGCCCCGTACTTCTGGCGCAACATCGCGATCCGCGCGCTGGTCTTCGCCGTGGTGATGACGGTCATGTTCCTGCTGCTGTCCCCGCTCGAGCACAACCCGCTGCGCTGGTGGGACGCGCGCGTGCGGGCGACGGGTCGCGCGTCGACCGCGGCCGGTGTGCTGGTCTGCGTGGCCGGGGTGGCGCTGCTGCTGATGGCCAAGAACGGGCTGGGCACGAGCGCGGGCTGGATGTTGTTGGCGCTCTTCATCGGTGCGCTCACCGGGGCCCGACTCAGTGCGGGTCGAACTCAGTGCGCGCTGACGAACGTCACGGTCGGCGTCGATGAACCCTTGACCAACGTCGGCCCGGAAGCGGACAAGACGTAGGACTCGTTGCCCGTGGGGTAGCCGCCGCCGTTGGTCGAGATGTGCACGTGTGTGTAGTGATTGGCGTCGGGCCCGCCGTAGTCCGGCATCCGGTGGGCGGTGCCGTCCGGGAAGTAGATGGCCTGCCGCCAGATCACATGGTTCAGATCGAACTTCTGCGCGTTGGCCAGCACGTACCGCAGGATGCGGTCCCCGAGCGCCTTGCCTGCCGACGACCCGTAGTCGGGCACCATCACGTCGAGCGCCAGGCCTTCGGGATGCCAGCGCAGCGCGTCCGGCCGGACCCCGGTCATGGTGTGAATCTCCGGGAACGTCGCGCTGACCGCGCGTTCGGCGAGGATGGTGTCGACCTGCAGGCCGCGTTCGGCGGCGACGCCCACCGGCAAAGCCATGGTGCGCACCATGGCGCGCGAACTCTCGGCGGCCTCGGCGACGATCAGCGAACCCGGATGGGAAGCGGCCCGCTCGGCCAGGACCACCTGCGCGCAGCAGACATCCACGTCAGCGGCGGTGGTGACGGCCTGGGTCGCGGTGCCGGCGGTGACGAACGCCGCAGCCGGCATGACGAGCGCCGCCAGAGCCACCGACCAGCGGCGCCTGGCGCGCGTCGCGGTAGCTAATCCGGCCTTGTCCACCGGTGCACCATACCCCGCAGGTCACCGTTTGGTAACGGCTTCAAAATTAGCGAGCTGGTAAATTATCTCTACCCCACGAGGAGGAACCGCGGTGTCCGCCCAACCGAGAACCGCCGCCGAGCCGTCGGTCGACACCATCGCCGACGCTCTCGTGACCGCATCGCGCCTGCTCCTGGACATCACGGCCCGCTCCGTTGCGGCCGTCGACGACATGCTGACCATCCCCCAGCTCCGAGTCCTGGCGATCCTGGCGGCACACGGCACGAGCAATCTGACGACACTTGCCGGTCAGCTCGACGTACAGCCCTCGACGATCGGCCGGATGACCGAGCGCCTGGTCACGGCCGGTCTGATCGACCGGCACCCGAACCCCGGTTCCCGCCGCGAGATCGTCGTGGAGCTGACCCGCCGGGGACGCGCCGTCGTGGACACCGTGACCGCCCGCCGCCGTGCCGAGATCGCCCGGATCGTCGAGGTCATGCCGGCCCGTGAGCGCATGGGGTTGGTCCGCGCGCTCCACGCGTTCACCGACGCCGGCGGCGAACCGCCCGCCGACGCCCCGGCCGGCCTGGACTTCTAGCTCAGGCGCGGGGCACCAGATACGGGGCCAGCGTCGTCAGCTTCTCGCAGGTCTCCTCGAACTCGCGTTCCGGCGTCGACTCGGCGATGATCCCGGCGCCGGCGCGCAGCCAGGTCCGGCCGTCGGCCTCGTAGGCCGAGCGCAGCGTCAACGCGGCGTCCATACCGCCGTCGGCGCTGAACATCACGACCGCGCCGGAGTACAGACCACGCGACGACTCGTCGAGCCGCATGATGGCGTCGACGCTCTCGGCCTTGGGAATGCCCGAGGCCGTCACCGCCGGGAACAGCGCCTCCAGCGCATGCATCCGGTTCATATGTTCCGACAGCTCGCCGGACACCGTCGAGCCCAGGTGCTGCACGCTGCCGCGCTCCCGCACCGTCATGAAGTCGCTGACGACCGTGGTGCCGGGCTTGGCCACCTCGGCGATCTCCTCCTGCGAGCTGCGGACCGAAATCGCATGCTCGACAATCTCTTTCGAGTTCGATTCCAGGTCGGCGCGGGCAGCGCGGTCGTGATCCACGCCGCGGCCGAAGGCGCGGGTGCCGGCCAGCGGCTCGGTGACCACGGTGCCGTCGGCCCGCACCGCGGCGACGAGCTCCGGACTGAAGCCCAGCGCGCGAATTCCGCCCAGCCGCAACAGGAATGACCGCACCGGGGTGTTGTTCGCCCGGCCCACCCGGTACGTCGCCGGGAAGTCGACCGCGAACGGCACCTCGAACCGGCGCGACAGGATGACCTTCTGGTAGTCGCCCGCCACAATCTCGGCGACGGCGGCGGCAACCCGCGACGGGTAGTCACTGCCGTCGACGCTCACGTCGACGGCGCGGGTGGCCCCGGCCGCCGGAATACCCGACTGCAGCAGCCGATTCAGCGTCTCGACCACCACGTCCCCGTCGCCCGACACGCACACCTCGCCGTCGGCGACGACCACCTGCGTCTGCGCGCTGAAGACCCGCGCCAGCGGGGTCCCCGCAGGCAGTCGCTGTGCCAGCCCGAAGCGGTAGGTGCCGAATTCGAAAGCGACCCAACCGAAAAGCCGGTCCGTCTCCAGGAGCAGCCGGTCGACGGCGTCGCCCAGCACCTCACCGGGCCGGCCGCTCCACGCCTGGCGGGCGACTGCGCCGCCGGCGTCGACGATCCGCAATTCGTCGCTGTCGAATTCGATGGCGGTGCGCACTCCGATGGCCAGCACCCACTCGCCCGAGTGCTCGTAGCCGACATAGTCGGCGCCGGAGCGCTCCGGAAGTTCGGCTGCCAGTTGCGCGATCAGATCGGCCGGGACGACGTCGGCGGGCAAAGCAATGCGCGTCACCGACGCCGCGTCTATAGCTTCAGCAGTCACGAAAGTTAATTTAGCCTAACCTCACCCAAAAAACACTGCCCGCCCCTGTGATTCAGGACCCAGCGCCGGCTTTCGCCTCCCGCGTCGCGACGGTCCACCCACTGGCCGACGTCCGCTGCGCCCAGAAGTCGGCGTAGCGGCCACCGCGCGCCATCAGCTGGTCATGCGTGCCAATGTCGTCCACCGTGCCGCGATCGGACAGCACGACGATGTTGTCGGCGGCCGTGACCGTCGACAGCTTGTGCGCGATCACGATGACGGTGCTGCGATCCGCCAGTTCGCGGATGGACGCGGCGACGTGGCGTTCGTTCTCGGGGTCCAGCGCGCTGGTGGCCTCGTCGAACAGCACCACCGGAGCGTTTTTCAGCAATGCCCGCGCGATCGAGACACGCTGACGTTCACCGCCGGACAGCGCCGAACCGCCCTCGCCGACCCGCGTCTGCCAACCGGCCGGCAGCCGGTCCACGACGGACTGCAGGCCGGCGGTGCGGGCCGCTTCCCGGATGTCGTCGTCGGACGCGGCCGGTGCCCCGATCCGCACGTTCTCCCAGAGCGTGTCGTCGAACAGGTACACGTCCTGGAACACCAGGGACAGCTGGGCCATCAGCTCCGCGGTGCTCTGGTCCCGGACATCGACGCCACCGACGCGGACCACGCCGGCGTCGACGTCGTAGAAGCGCGCCAGCAGGCGGGTGATGGTGGTCTTGCCCGAGCCAGACGGGCCGACCAGCGCCGTCATGGTGCCGGGCGCCGCGACGAAGCTGACGTCCTCGAGCACGCGGCGCCCCGGATAACTGAAGGCGACACCGTCCAGTTCAACCTGCCCGGGCGTCGTAACCGATTGCGGTGCAGCCGGTTCCGGGAGCGCCGGCGTGTCGAGCACCGACGTGATCCGATCCAGCTCCGCACCGGCCATCCGCATCGCGGAGCCGTATTCGGCCAGTTCCGACAGCGGCGAGGTGAAGCGCGCCGCCAGCCCGAGGATGGCCACCAGCGTCACCGGGTTGATCTCGCCGCCGACGGCCAGCCAGACGCCCACCGTGATGAGTCCGCCGAGCACCGCCTGCACGCCGACGCCGCTCAGCATCATGCCGGCCACCGAGGCCCACAGCGCCCGTTTGCCGACCCGCTCCTGCTCGGCCAGCGCCCCGGTCAGCGGATCGAATTCGGCCCCGGTCCGCCCGAACGCGCGCAGCACCGGCTGGCAGCGCGCGAATTCGATGACACGGGAGTTCACCTCGATCTCGGCGGCATGCGTGCGCGCCTCGGCCGACGCGATCAACGCGGCGGACGCCCGGGTGGCCAGGATGAGGACCACCCCACCCGCCAGGGCCGCGACGCCGATGCGCCAGTCGAAGACGAACAGCCCGACGACGACGGTCAGTGCACTGGTGGTGTTGACCACCAGCGGCGTCACCAGGTGCGCGCTGCTCGTGCCGACGAAAGTCGTGCCCTTGACCGCGATCTGGGACACCTGGCCGACCCGCTCGCGGGTGAACCAGCCCAGCGGCAGGGTGACCATGTGGTCGCCGAGCCGGTGGTGCAGCAGCCGCATCGTGGTCAGGGCCATCCGCATCGACTGCGCGGCCTGCACGTAGTGGGCGACGGCGCTGAGCAGCACCACCGCCGCCAGGACGACGAGCCAGCGGCCCGCCGCACCGAAGTCACCGTCGAACAAAGCCAGCGAGATCGGCACCAGCAGCGTCATCGAAAGACCGTGCAGCAGGCCGTACGCGACGGCCCAGGCCAGGAAGCTGTACATGCGGCCACGCTCGGGGCCGAGTATCCGCAGGAACCCGTTGATCATCGTCATCGCACCGCCTCCAATTCACCGGTGGCCGTGTACGTCTGCCACATGCGCGCGAAAACACCTTCCCGGGAGAGCAATTCGTCGTGGCGCCCCTGTTCGATGATGCGCCCGTCCCGCAGGACGACGATGTTGTCGGCGCCGACGATCGACCCCAACCGGTGGGCGATCACCAGCACTGTGCGGCCCTCGATCAGGGTCGACAGCGCGGCCTGAATCTGCGCCTCGGAGTCGGGGTCGGCGAATGCCGTGGCCTCGTCGAGCACCAGGATCGGGGTGTCGGCGAGCAGCGCGCGGGCGATGCTGATGCGCTGCGCCTCGCCACCGGAGAAGTGCGCGTCCTCCCCGACCACCGAGTCATACCCCTTGGGCAGCGCCAGGATCCGGTCGTGGATGTGTGCGGCGCGCGCGGCGGCGTACACCGCATCGTCGTCGGCATCGGCACGGCCCAGGCGGATGTTGTCGGCCACACTCATGCCCAGCAGCTGCACGTCCTGCAGGACGAAACCAACGTGCCGGTACAGCACCGCGGGGTCGATCTGACGGACGTCCACGCCGCCGATGCGCACCTCGCCACCGGTGACGTCGTGAAAGCGCGGGACGAGCGTCGCAAGCGTCGACTTGCCGCTGCCCGACGGGCCGACCAGCGCGGTGATGCTGCCGGCGGGCAGGTCGAGCGAGATGTCGTGCAGCACCGTGTTGGTGCCGTCGTACGAGAATTCGACGCCCGAGAAGCTGACCGAATTATCCTGCGGCACTTGCGGGTTCTGGGCGATCGGCAACTCGGGGGCGGTCAGCAACGCCGTCAGCCGGCCGGCTGCGGCGACGGCCTGGCGGCTCGCGGCGGCGGAGTACCCGACGGCCAGCACGGCGGTGGGGATGGTGACGGCGACGAGCGTCGACCCCAGGACCTCGATCGGCGTCACCCAGCCGTTGCGGATGAACCACAGGCCGCCGGCGAGGTTCACCAGCAGCACCACCGGCGCTTCGACGAACACCGACGACACCGCGCGCAGCCGCACCATGGGTCCCACGAATCCGGCGAAGCCGTCGTTGAACTCGTCGGCGGCGTCGGCAAATCGCTTGTGCGCCTTGCCGGTTTCCCCGAAGGTCTTGACCACCGAGACCCCGGCGATGAACTCGACGATGGTGGCGCTGATCTGGGCGATGCCCTCGTTCATCTGGGCCATGCGGGCCATCGCGCCGCGCATCAGGACGCTGTAGACGACGAGGTAGATCGGAATCGTGCCGATGGCCAGCAGCCCCAGCCGCCAGTCCAGGTACCAGCAGTACGCCAGGCCGAATGCCGGTGTGGCGAGTGCGCCGGTCTTCTCGACCGCGGCGTGGGCCACCAGGTGGTGCAGCTCGCCGACGTCGTGCTGGACGGCCTTGCGTACCTCGCCGGAGGACGTCGCACCGAACCAGCCCAGCGGCAACCGTCCCAGCGTGGTCACCAACCGGCGGCGCAGCTCGCCCTGCAGCTGGACGTCGGCGTGGTGGGTGAGCGTCAGCGCCAGGCCGCCGGCGAGGGTGCGCAGGCCGAGGCCGCCGCCGATGAAGACCGCGACGATCGTCCACACCCGGGCCGCCTCGATCGGGCCGCTCGCCAGCAGATACCGGCCCAGCTCGACGATGCCGATGAACGGCACCACCGTCGCGGCCGCCGCGATCAGCTGCAGCAATTGGGCCAGCGCGGTGCGGCCGCGCACGGGCGCCAGCAGCTCCTTGAGCGCCGCGCGGTCCTGCGCTGCCGCGAGCTTCGCCTGTTTGAGCTGCGCACGCGGCGACGGTTCTGCGTCGGTCATCGGAATACCCACTCCACCCGTAGACTAAGGTTTGCCTAACCATAGCGACTGGCTGTGGGATGCGAGAACCCGCCCGCTGGGTTCAGTCCAGTGGTTCAGTCCAGGACCGTGCGCACCACGGCGTCGGCCAGCAGCCGGCCGGACTCCGTCAGCACCAGACGGTCGTCGGTGACCGCCACGAGACCGTCGGCCACCGCACCTTCGGCCCGGTCCCGCTCGGCCGCGGTGAGCACGGCGACCGGCAGACCGCTGCGCAGCCGCAACCGCAACATGACGTCCTCGACGTGCCGGGTGGCGTCGTCCAGCTCCTCGAAGTCCGCGACCGGCAGCCTGCCCGCGGCGAGGGCCTCGGCATAAGCGTTGGGGTGCTTGACATTCCACCAGCGCCGGGCGCCGACGAAACCGTGCGCACCCGGCCCGGCGCCCCACCACTGGCCGCCGTCCCAGTAGCCGAGGTTGTGCCGGCACTCGCCGCCCGGACGGCTCCAGTTCGACACCTCGTACCAGTCCAGCCCGGCCTGGCTCAGGTGCGTATCCAGCAGCTCGTAGCGGGTTGCGAGCACGTCGTCGTCGGGTGCGGGGATCTCGCCGCGCCGCACCTTGCGGGCCAGCGCGGTGCCGTCCTCGACGATCAGCGCGTACGCCGAGACGTGGTCGACACCGGCCTCGATGGCCGCATCCGCGGACCGGCGCAGATCGTCGTCGGACTCCCCCGGCGTCCCGTAGATGAGGTCGAGGTTGACGTGCGCGAACCCGGCCGCCAGCGCCTCCCGCGCCGCCGCCGGGGCGCGGCCGGCCGAGTGGGTGCGGTCGAGTGCCGCCAGCACGTGCGGCGCCGTCGACTGCATGCCGAGGGAAACCCGCGTGTAGCCGGCGTCCAGCAACTCGGCGAAGAACTCGGGCGACGTCGACTCCGGGTTGGACTCGGTCGTCACCTCGGCGCCGGGACCGAGCCGGAAGTTGTCCCGCACCGCGTCGAGCACGGCCCGCAGGCCGGAGCCACCCAGCAGCGACGGCGTGCCACCGCCGACGAACACCGTGTCGACCGGCAGGTCGACCTGGGCGCCGGCCATCGCCAGCTCGGTGCGCAGCGCCGTCAGCCAGCCCTCGGGGCTGGCTCCGCCCAGCTCACTGGCGGTGTAGGTGTTGAAGTCGCAGTAGCCGCAGCGGGTCGCGCAGAACGGGACGTGGATATAGATGCCGAACGGCCCGGTAGCGCTGGTATGGGCGTCGGTCATGGCAACCAGTGTCCCACCGCGGCGAGCAAGGTTTTGCTCGCGATGATTCCGAACCTGGCCCGGTTAGGCCGAATGTCCTGTTCGTGGCAGAATGGCCGGGTGTCCGCCAGCCTCAACCGCGCCCTCGGTTCCGCATTGGTAATGCGGCGGCATGTCGACTTCAAGCGTGTATGCAGCTGTTGCTGTCTGCCTTGATGCTGCCTTGATGCCCTAGTTCTGCCACCAGAATCTTTCAGCCGGCACAGGATCGGCAGTGCCGGACAGCCCCCGGCGTACGCGTGATCCAACGCCAGCTCTTGCGCGAAGGAAACCACCCAGTGACAACAGCAAAACCCGCCAAGACCCGCGACGAAGGCCAGTGGGCGCTGGGCAATCGTGAACCGCTGAACCCCAACGAGGTGTTCAAGCAGGAGGACGACGCGCTCAACGTGCGGCAGCGCATCATCGACGTCCACTCCAAGCAGGGCTTCGAGTCGATCAGCAAGGACGATCTGCGCGGACGCTACCGCTGGATGGGTCTGTACACGCAGCGCGAGCAGGGCTACGACGGCACCTACACCGGCGACGACAACGCCGACCTGCTCGAGGCGCCCTACTTCATGATGCGGGTGCGCTGCGACGGCGGGGCCCTGACCAGCGCCGCGCTGCGGACCATCGGCGAAATCTCGGTCGAGTTCGCCCGCGACAGCGCCGACATCACCGACCGCGAGAACATCCAGTACCACTGGATCCGCGTCGAGGACGTGCCGGAGATCTGGCGTCGCCTCGAATCGGTCGGCCTGCAGACGACCGAGGCGTGCGGCGACTGCCCGCGCGTCGTGCTCGGTGGCCCGCTGTCCGGTGAGTCCCTCACCGAGGTGCTCGACCCGAGCTGGGCCGTCGACGAGATCGTGCGCCGCTACGTCGGCAACCCGGAGTTCTCGAACCTGCCGCGCAAGTACAAGACCGCCATCTCGGGTCTGCAGGACGTCGCCCACGAGATCAACGACATCGCCTTCATCGGCGTCAACCACCCCGAGCACGGCCCCGGCTTGGACGTCTGGGTCGGCGGCGGCCTGTCCACCAACCCGATGCTTGCGCAGCGCCTCGGCGCGTGGGTGCCGCTGGCCGAGGTGCCCGAAGTCTGGGAGGGCATCACCAAGGTCTTCCGCGACTACGGCTACCGCCGGCTGCGCTCCAAGGCCCGCCTTAAGTTCCTGATCAAGGACTGGGGCGTGGAGAAGTTCCGGGAAGTTCTCGAGACCGAATACCTCGGCCGCAAGCTCATCGACGGCCCGGCGCCCGAGCAGGTGCCGCACACCATCGACCACGTCGGCGTGCAGAAGCTGAAGAACGGCCTGAACGCCGTCGGCGTCGCGGCCATCGCCGGCCGCTCGTCGGGCACCATCCTGACCAAGGTCGCCGACCTGGCCGAGGCCGCCGGCTCCGACCGGATCCGCCTCACCCCGTACCAGAAGCTGATCATCCTCGACGTGCCCGACGACAAGGTCGAGGAACTGATCGCCGGCCTGGACGCGCTGGGCCTGCAGACCCGGCCGTCGCACTGGCGCAAGAACCTGATGGCCTGCACCGGTATCGAGTACTGCAAGCTGTCGTTCGCCGAGACCCGGGTCCGGGCGCAGTCGCTGGTCCCCGAGCTCGAGCAGCGGCTCGCCGACCTGAACTCGCAGCTCGACGTGCCGGTCACCATCAACCTCAACGGCTGCCCGAACTCGTGCGCCCGTATCCAGATCGCCGACATCGGCTTCAAGGGCCAGATGATCGACGACGGCAACGGTCCCGAGGAGGGCTTCCAGGTGCACCTGGGCGGCAGCCTGGGCCTGGACAGCGGTTTCGGGCGCAAGCTGCGTCAGCACAAGGTGCTGGCCACCGAGCTCGGTGACTACATCGACCGTGTCGTGCGCAACTTCGTGAAACAACGCGAGGCCGGAGAGCGTTTTGCCCAGTGGGCCGTTCGGGCCGACGAAGCTGACTTGAGGTGACCTTGGTGAACACAGCCATGACTGAAACCGAGCTACGGGAACTTGCCGCGCGCGGCGCTGCCGAACTGGCCGACGCCACTGCTGAGGAACTGCTGCGCTGGGTCGACGAGAACTTCGCCGGCCGGTATGTCGTGGCGTCCAACATGCAGGACGCGGTGCTCGTCGAGATGGCCGCGAAGGTCCGTCCCGGCGTCGATGTCCTGTTCCTGGACACCGGCTACCACTTCGCCGAGACCATCGGCACCCGGGACGCCGTCGAGGCCGTCTACGGCGTGCACGTGGTGAACGTGACGCCCGAGCACACCGTCGCCGAGCAGGACCAGCTCCTCGGCAAGGACCTGTTCGCGCGTGATGCGGCGCAGTGCTGCAACCTGCGCAAGGTGCAGCCGCTGTCGAAGGCGCTCAAGGGCTACTCGGCGTGGGTGACGGGCATCCGCCGCGTCGAGGCGCCGACGCGCGCCAACGCTCCGCTGATCAGTTTCGACGAGGCGTTCGGTCTGGTGAAGATCAACCCGATCGCCGCGTGGAGCGATGACGACATGCAGGCGTACATCGAAGCCAACGGCATTCTGGTGAATCCGCTTGTGGACGAGGGCTATCCGTCCATCGGCTGCGCACCGTGCACCCAGAAGCCGGCCGAGGGCGCCGATCCCCGCAGTGGTCGCTGGGCCGGCCTGGCCAAGACCGAGTGCGGTCTGCACGCGTCCTGAGTTCGCCCTGGGCGAGCGCAGCGACGGGAAGGAACCCGTGCAACTGATCCTCACCGCGCACGGCAGTGCCGATCCGCGGTCTGCGGCGAACGCCCGTGAGGTGGCCCGCACCGTGGCCGCCCTACGGCGCGGCGTCGACGTCAAAGTGGCGTTCTGCGAACAGAATTCGCCGAATCTGCGGGACGTGCTGGCCGACTCGCCCACCGACGGCGTCGTGGTGCCACTGCTGCTGGCCGACGCCTATCACGCGCGCGTCGACATCCCCGCGATGATCGCCGACGCCGGTCCGGCGGTCCGGCAAGCGCCAGTGCTCGGCGAGGACGACCGGCTGATCCACGTGCTGAGCCAGCGGCTGACACACTGCGGGGTGTCCCGGCTGGACTCGAGCGTCGGCGTCCTGGTGACGGCTGTCGGGTCGTCGTCGGCGGCCGCCAACGCACGCACCGCCACCGTGGCCCCCGGGCTCGCCGCGGGCACCCACTGGCACGCCACGACGGCGTTCGCCACCGGCCCGCACGCCAACCTGGCCGAAGCCGCCGAGCTGTTGCGGGAGCAGGGTGCGACGCGTCTGGTCATCGCGCCTTGGTTCCTGGCGCACGGCACGATCACCGATCGCGTCGCCGAATTCGCTGCGGCACAACACATCGCCATGGCCCAGCCGCTGGGCGCACACCGGCTCGTCGCCGAGACCGTACTGGACCGCTTCGACGAGGTCGCCGCGATTCCACGCGCCGCGTAACTCGTCTGAATCCCGGCAAGACCGCGGCCGGCGCCGTATGGATTGCGTATAGATCGTGGCGCCGCGCCGACGGCGCCGGTTGACTCGGCCTCATGCGAATTTCCGGGACCACCGATGTCTGAGCTGCTGCAACTGCTGTCGATGATGGCGCTGCCGGCGACGGTGCTGCTGGTGTGCCGGCGCGTCAACCGGCGCAACCCGCCGTCGGGCGCAGTTCGAACCTGACAACACTGCACGGCTACGTCGCCTACGATCCGGACGGTTGGTCAACGATCCGGACGAAGGAGACGCCGCGCGTGGGCACACACCCCGACACCGGTCGCAAGGGGCTGGGAGCGGGCCTGGCCATCAGTGCACTGGGCGTCGTCTTCGGCGACATCGGCACCAGCCCGATCTACACGATGCAGACGCTGTTCAATCCCGATGACCCGCATCCGGTGCCGATCAGCCACGACAACATCTATGGCGTCGTCTCTCTGGTGTTCTGGTCGGTGATGCTGATCGTCACCATCACCTACGTCAGCTTGGTGATGCGCGCCGACAACGACGGCGAGGGTGGCGTCATGGCGCTGATCACCCTGGTGAAGCAGTCGTCGAACAAGCTCGGCAGGCGCACCGCGGCCTTCCTCGCCGCGCTCGGAATCCTCGGTGCCGCACTGTTTTTCGGCGACTCGATGATCACCCCGGCCATCTCGGTGCTGTCGGCCGTCGAAGGCTCGAAGACCATCGACCCGGGCCTTGCCGACTGGGTGGTGCCCATCACCGCGGTGATCATCATCGCGTTGTTCAGCGTGCAGCACCGGGGCACCGCGGTCGTCGGCAAGTTCTTCGGTCCGGTGATGATCGTGTGGTTCACGGTGATCGGCGCCTGCGGCGTCGGCGGCATCATCAGGGAGCCCGAGATCCTGCGCGCCCTGAATCCGCTGTACGCGCTGGGCTTCATGGCGGGGCATTTCCACATCGCGTTCTTCGCGCTGGCCGCCGTGGTGCTGTCGGTGACGGGCGCCGAGGCCCTGTACGCCGACATGGGGCATTTCGGCCGCAAACCGATCACCGTCGCCTGGCTGCTGCTGGTGTTCCCGGCCTGCATGTTGAGCTACTTCGGGCAGGGCGCGCTGCTGCTGCAGAACCCGAACGTCCACGACGCCCCGTTCTTCCTGCTGACGCCCGAATGGGGCCGGCTGCCGATGGTCCTGCTCGCCACCGCGGCAACCGTGATCGCGTCGCAAGCCGTCATCACCGGGGCGTTCTCCGTCGCGGCCCAGGCCGCACACCTCGGCTATCTGCCGCGGCTGCGGATCCTGCACACGTCGGCGTCCACGATGGGCCAGATCTACGTGCCGTGGATCAACAGCATGCTGCTGATCGCGGTGCTGACCCTGGTCTTCGCCTTCCGCAGCTCCGCGGCGCTGGGCTACGCGTACGGCATGGCGGTCACCGGGACCATGACCATCACCACGCTGCTGTTCCTCAACATCGCCCGCGCCAGGTGGAACTGGCCCCGGTGGTCCGTCATCGCAATCGGGGCCCCGCTGCTCACCGTGGACCTGCTGTTCCTCGCCGCCAACCTCACCAAGCTGGTCCATGGCGCCTGGCTGCCGTTGCTGATCGGGTTGATCGCGTTCACCGTGATGACGACGTGGCAGGACGGCCGCGCGGTGGTGACGCGGGCCCGTGACGCCGTCGAAGGCCCGCTGCGGCAGTTCGTGGAATCGATCGTCGCCAGCGATCCCCCGCTGACCCGGGTACCGGGCACCGCGGTGTTCCTCAACCGCGGCATCGAGACCGCGCCGCTCGCCATGCGCGCCAACGTGAAGTACAACCGGATGCTGCACGAGCACGTGGTGGTGTTGTCTCTCGAGACCGCGACGGTGCCGCGGGTCACCGACGGCGCCCGGCTGGCGGTCGACGACCTGGGCTACCGCGACGACGGCATCATCCACGTCACCGCCACCTACGGATACATGGACCGGCCCGACGTGCCCGCCGCGCTGGCGCTGCTCGACTCGACCCGTACCGAGGGGCCGCTGGATCTGGCGGGCGCGACCTATTTCCTGTCGAAGGTCGATCTGGTGATGGGCAAGAAGCCGTCGATGGCCCCGTGGCGCACAAGGCTTTTCATCGGTACGTCCTACATCACATCCGACGCCGCGGCCTACTTCCGGCTGCCTCTCGACCGCACGGTGATCCTGGGATCGCGCATCGAGGTGTGAAATACCCACCCCGGGCTGAAGCGTTGTCGCAAACAGATAGATTTTGTGATGAACGAAACCCTTGACGGGACACCCGCCATTCAGCAGATTCGGCAGGTGCCTGCGCGGGCATCACAATTTCACCAAGCTAGCGCCGACGAGAGGTCACCGATGGGCAAGATCTACGCCAATGTCACCGAACTGGTCGGACGCACGCCGTTGGTCCGGCTCAACCGGTTGACCGAGGGCGCTGGTGCACAGGTTGTGGCAAAGCTGGAGTTCTACAACCCGGCGAACAGCGTGAAGGACCGCATCGGTGTGGCGATCGTCGACGCCGCGGAGCAGTCCGGTGAACTCAAGCCCGGTGGCACCATCGTGGAGGCCACGAGCGGCAACACGGGCATCGCGCTGGCACTGGTGGGCGCGGCCCGTGGCTACAAGGTCATCCTGACGATGCCGGAGACCATGTCCCTGGAGCGGCGCGTCATGCTGCGTGCCTACGGCGCCGAGATCGTGCTGACGCCGGGCTCCGAAGGCATGGCCGGCGCGGTCGCCAAGGCCAAGCAGATCCTTGCCGAGACCCCGAACTCCGTCGCCGCCGATCAGTTCGCCAATCCGGCCAACCCGGCGATCCACGAGAAGACCACGGCCGAGGAGGTCTGGGCCGACACCGATGGTGAGGTCGACATCTTCGTCGCAGGCATTGGCACCGGCGGCACGCTCACCGGTGTCGGGCATGTCCTCAAGTCCCGCAAGCCCGACGTCAAGATCGTCGGTGTCGAACCCGTCGACTCCCCCATCCTCACCGGCGGCCAGGCCGGCCCGCACAAGATTCAGGGCCTCGGCGCGAACTTCGTCCCCGAGGTGCTGGACCGCGCCGTGTACGACGAGATCATCGACGTGGCCTTCCCGGACGCCATCGAGGTCGCGCGGGCGCTGGGCACCGACGAGGGCATCCTCGGCGGCATCTCTGCGGGTGCCAACGTCTGGGCAGCGCTGCAGCTGGCCAAGCGCCCCGAGAACGCCGGCAAGCTCATCGTCGTCATCGTCCCCGACTTCGGCGAGCGGTACGTCTCCACGGCGCTGTACGAGCACATCCGGGACTGACCGGGCGAGCGAAGCGACGGGAAAAGAAACAAAAATGACGCTGTTCGCCGGGGCTCTTTCGACCCTCCGCGAGGACCTGGACAACGCTCGCAGCCACGACCCGGCAGGACGCGGGGACGTCGAGAACGCCCTGGTGTACTCGGGCCTGCATGCCATCTGGTCGCACCGCCTGGCCCACCGGCTGTGGGCGCGGCCGGCCTGGCGCGGGCCGGCGCGGGTATTGGCACAGGTGACCCGATTCCTCACCGGCATCGAGATTCACCCGGGGGCCACCATCGGCCGGCGGTTCTTCATCGACCACGGCATGGGCGTGGTGATCGGTGAGACCACCGAGATCGGCGACGACGTCATGCTCTACCACGGCGTGACACTGGGCGGTCGCAGCCTCAACAAGGGCAAGCGCCACCCCACCATCGGCAACCGGGTGACCGTCGGCGCCGGCGCCAAGGTACTCGGCCCCATCCTCATCGGCGACGATTCGGCGATCGGCGCGAATGCCGTTGTGACACACGATGTTCCGGCGGACTCCATCGCCACCGGCATTCCGGCGATCGTGCGCCCGCGCACCGAGAAACAGCGCGAACCCGCCGTCGACCCGACGACCTACATCGACCCCGCGATGTACATCTGACGCACCCGGCCACCGGGTCAACACGAAAACACTGCGGCCGCGCAACCAGTCTGGTTGCGCGGCCGCGGTGCGTGATCCCTCGTGGCTCAGGCCCCGGCGAGGACCGCCTCGACCTCTTGCGTCTGCCCCGCGATCGGCGGGATGCGGGTGGCCCGGACGTACACGGTGTCGCCCTCGATGAGCTGCAGCGCTTCGGCGTCACCGCGCGTGATCTGGGCGGTGAACGGCGTGTGGTCGGCCGCGGTTGTCAGCTCGACGCGCACCTCGAAGCCGAGGACGACCACGCGGTCGACCTTGGCCCGCAGCACTCCGGTAGCCGCCACGTCGCCGTCGGCCTGGGAGATGGCCATGTCGGGGTTGCGGCCCACGCGGATGTCGTGGGGCCGCACCAGCGTCCCGTTCAGCGTCGACACCGCGCCCAGGAACGACATCACGAACGGGTTGGCCGGGCTGTCGTAGACCTCGGTCGGCGACCCGACCTGTTCGATGCGGCCCTTGTTCAGCACCGCGATCCGGTCGGCGACGTCGAGCGCCTCGGCCTGGTCGTGCGTGACGAGCACGGTGGTCACGTGCACCTCGTCGTGCAGGCGGCGCAGCCAGCTGCGCAGGTCGTCGCGGACCTTGGCGTCGAGGGCGCCGAACGGCTCGTCGAGGAGTAGCACCTGCGGGTCGACCGCGAGGGCGCGGGCCAGCGCCATGCGCTGACGCTGACCGCCGGAGAGCTGGCTGGGGTAGCGCGTCTGGAAACCGCTGAGCCCCACCACTTCCAGCAGATCATCGACCTTGGCCTTGACCTCGGCCTTCGGCTTCTTGCGGATCTTCAGCCCGAACGCGACGTTCTCGCGGACGGTGAGGTGTTTGAACGCTGCATAGTGCTGGAAGACGAAACCGATGCCGCGCCGCTGCGGCGGCACCCCGGTGACGTCGTTGCCCTTGATGGTGATCGTGCCGGTGTCCGGGGTGTCGAGGCCGGCGATGGCCCGCAACAGCGTGGACTTACCCGACCCACTGGGGCCCAGCAGCGCGGTCAGCGAGCCCTCGGGTACGTCGAAGTCGACGTTGTCGAGGGCCGCGAAGTCGCCGTAGTGCTTGTTGGCACCGCGCACCGTGATGGCGGGCGGGCTGCCCTGCTTCTGCTCGTCACTCATGATCGGTTCTTCCTATCGAAAAGCTATTGTGCCGCCCGGGCACGCCGGGCGTCGAGGATTACCTGCACGATCAGCACGATCACCGCGACGGCCATCAGCACTGTCGACATGGCGTAGGCGCCGTATTCGGCGCCGCGGCTGTACCGGTCGGACACCAGCAGGGTCAGGGTCTGGGATTGGCCGGGCAGGTTGGAGGACACCATGATGACGGCGCCGTACTCCCCCAGCGTGCGCGCGACGGTCAGCACGACGCCGTAGGTCAGGCCCCAGCGGATGGACGGCAGCGTGATCCGCCAGAACGTCTGCCACCACTGCGCACCCAGGGTGGAGGCCGCCTCTTCCTGGTCGGTGCCGAGCTCGTGCAGCACCGGTTCGACTTCGCGGATCACGAAGGGAACCGTGACGAAGATGCTGGCGAGCACGATGCCGGGGAAGCCGAAGATGATCTTGAATCCCCAACTGTGCTCGACGAAGCCGAGCAGTCCGGCCGAGCCCCACAGCAGGATCAGGGCCACACCGACCACGACGGGCGACACCGCGAACGGCAGGTCGATCACGGCCTGCAGGACGCTCTTGCCGCGGAACCGGTTGCGGGCCAACACCAGTGCGGTCGGCACGCCGAACAGCACGTTGAGCGGCACCACGATGGCGACGACGAGCAGCGAGAGCTGCAGCGCGGAAATGGCTGCCGGCGTAGTGATCTGGGTGAAGAACTCGCCGAGGCCGGGTTGGAACGTCCGCCACAGGATCAGGCCGACGGGCACGATGACGAGCACCGTGATGTAGGCCAGCGCCACGTACCGGGCCAGGTAGCGAACCACCGGTGACAAGGTCATGCGCGATCCGCCTTCGGCTCCTCGCCGGCCGTCATGCGGCCAACTCCTGACGCTTGGCCGCCCGCGACCCGATGACTCGCAACACGAACAGCACGACGAACGAGATCACCAGCAGCACAATCGAGATAGCGGCCGCACCGGTACGGTCGTCGTTCTCGATCAGGGTGCGGATCCACTGCGACGACACCTCGGTCTCGCCGGGCACCGCGCCGCCGATCAGCACCACCGAACCGAACTCGCCGATGGCGCGGGAGAAGGCCAGACCGGCGCCCGACAGCAATGACGGGAGCAACGCCGGCAGCACCACCTTGGTGAAGATGACGAAGTTGTTGGCGCCGAGCGACGCGGCCGCCTCTTCGGTCTCCTGGTCGAGTTCGAGCAGGACCGGCTGCACCGACCGCACCACGAACGGCAGCGTGACGAACAGCAACGCGACGCCGATGCCCCACTTGGTGTGCTGCAGATGCAGGTTCACCGGGCTGGCCGGACCGTAGAGCGCGAGCATCACGAGGCTGGCCACGATCGTGGGCAGCGCGAACGGCAGGTCGATGACGGCGTCCACAAGCCGCTTGCCGACGAAGTCGTCCCGGGTCAGCACCCACGCCACCAACAGCCCGAAGACGAGGTTGATGAGCGCGACGGCCGCGGAGACCTCCAGCGTCACCCGGAAGGACGCGATGGCCGAGTTGGACGTCACCGCCGACCAGAAGTATCCCCAGCCGCCGCGAGCGGATTGGACCAGGATCGCGGCCAGCGGCAGCAGCACGATGACGGACAGCCAGATGCTCGCCGCTCCCACGCGCAACGACGTCGTGCCCAATGCGTTCCTCACGCCAGGGCCCGGCCCGGCCGAGTCACCATTGGACTCGGGCCGGGCCGGGACGCCGTCGAACTGAACAGTGCTCGTCATCCAGTGGCCTGCTTGTAGATCTTGGTGATGCTGCCATTTTCCTTGTCGAACAACGCCGGATCGACGGTCTTCCATCCACCCAGGTCAGCGATGGTCCACAGCTTCTCCGGCGTCGGGAAGTCCTTGGCGAACTCAGCGGTCACGGCCGGATCGACCGGACGGAACCCGGCCTGCGCCCACAGCTTCTGGCCGTCCGCGGTGTAGAGGAAGTTCTTCAGCGCGTTGGCCTTGTCCTGGTGCGGGCCCGAGGTCACGACCGCCACCGGGTTCTCGATCTTGAAGGTCTGCGGCGGGTTGATGTGCTCGACGTCCTTGCCCTGACGCTCGACGTTGATGGCTTCGTTCTCGTAGCTGATCAGCACGTCACCGGTGCCGTGCAGGAACAGATCGGTGGCCTCGCGGCCCGAACCCGGACGGGTCTTGATGTGCTCGACGACCAGCTGCCGCACGAAGTCGATACCCGCCTGGGCGTCCTTGCCGCCGTTGCTCTTCACGGCGTACGGCGCCAGCAGGTTCCACTTGGCCGAACCCGAGCTCAGCGGGCTGGGCGTGACGACCTCGACGCCCGGCTTGAGCAGGTCGTCCCAGTCCTTGATGCCCTTGGGGTTGCCCTTGCGCACGACCAGCGACACCACCGAACCGAATGGGATGCCCTTCGTGGCGTCGGCGTTCCAGTCCTTGCTGACCTTGCCGGCCTTAACCAGGCGGGTGACGTCGGGCTCCACCGAGAAGTTGACGATGTCGGCGGGAGCACCGGACTCGACCTTGCGCGACTGGTCGCCCGATGCGCCGTACGACGTGGTCACGGCGACGCCCTTGCCCTCAGGGGTGGCAGCGAACGCCGGGATGATCTTGCTCCAACCGGGCTCCGGCACGGCGTAGGCCACCAGGGTCAGGGTGGTGTTGGCGCCCGACTGTGCACCGCCACCGCCGGCGACGTCACTCGCTCCGCCACCGCATGCGGCGAGCACTGTCGTGCTGGCCACGACGGCAGCGACCGCGGTGGCGGGCCGCCAGTTCTTGATGATCTTGTGCATTGATGGGCCTTCCTTGCTGGTTTACGGATGGACTACCCGTCACACGGCAAGGTGATCGATCAGCACGTGGGCATAGCAGAAGCCGACGCCGATCCCGGAAACCGCGGACGGAAACGGGGTCAGCGACAACAGGCGACGTCAGCAACAGCGCGGGTACCCACGGCAATGAGGGCCAGGATGTGGCCCTCGGTTGTGCCGGACGCTGCGTGCATGGCCGGAAGAATATCAGAGGCCGGCTCGTAGCCACTGCTCAGCGAGTCAGCAGCCACGTGACGATGACGAGCACCACCAGCAGCACCAGGATCAGCGTCACTCGTGACTGCGGCAGTCCGTTCACAGCGCGTCCTCCTCGACGTGGCGGGCCCGGTGCAGCAGCGTGATGGAGTAGCCCAGCGCCACGTCGAGCACCACTGCCAGGCCGTATGCGAGCGCCAGCACCACGGGCATCACGATGATCGTCTGCACCACGAACGACAGGCCGGACAGCCACAGCTCGACGCCGTCCCACCAATTCAGAATGCCGTTCATCGATTCTCAGCCTACGGTGTGTGCCCTTTCGAATCGCGCTGGGTCGAATCCGGCAGGCCCCGTCGGGGCTTTCGGTGGACGGCAACCGCAGATGCAGTCGATGATGTGCGAATGGTGCTGCCACAAACGGACAAGTCGGGCCAATCCAGCGACCCAGGCCACATCCTGGCGAACGGCCACGGGATTCCTCACCTCGCCGCAGCGGGCGACGATTCACTGACTGGCGGTGCGATCTCGACGGCGGTCCGCACGCCGTTTCCACCCATCGCGGATTACGCCTTCCTCTCCGACTGCGAGAACACCTGCCTGATCTCGTCCGCGGGCTCCGTGGAGTGGATGTGCGTGCCGCGGCCGGACTCCCCCAGCGTCTTCGGCTCGATCCTGGACCGCGGTGCCGGCCACTTCCGCCTGGCGCCCTACGGGGTGACGGTGCCGTCGGCGCGGCGGTACCTGCCGGGCTCGCTCATCCTGGAGACCACCTGGCAGACGCACACCGGCTGGGCCATCGTGCGCGACGCCCTCGTGATGGGGCCGTGGCACGACATCGAGACCCGGTCCCGCACACACCGTCGCACCCCGATGGACTGGGACGCCGAGCACATCCTGCTGCGCACCGTCCGCTGCGTCAGCGGCACCGTCGAGTTCGTCATGAGCTGCGAGCCGTCGTTCGACTACCACCGAGAGAGCGCGACGTGGGAGTACTCGGCCGCGGCCTACGGCGAGGCGATCGCGCGGGCGGGCAAGAACCCGGAGGCGCACCCGACCCTGCGGCTGACCACGAACCTGCGGATCGGTCTGGAGGGCCACGAAGCGCGGGCCCGGACGCGGCTGACCGAGGGTGACAAGGTTTTCGTCGCGCTGTCGTGGTCCAAGCACCCGTCGCCGCAGACCTTCGACGAGGCCTCCGACAAGATGTGGAAGACCAGCGAGGCCTGGCGGCAGTGGATCAACGTCGGCGACTTCCCGGACCATCCGTGGCGGTCGTACCTGCAGCGCAGCGCGCTGACGCTGAAGGGCCTGACGTACTCCCCGACCGGCGCGCTGCTGGCCGCGAGCACCACGTCGCTGCCGGAAACCCCTCACGGCGAACGGAACTGGGATTACCGGTACTCGTGGATCCGGGACTCCACGTTCGCGCTGTGGGGTCTGTACACCCTGGGGCTGGACCGTGAGGCCGACGACTTCTTCTCGTTCATCGCCGACGTGTCCGGCGCCAACAACGGTGAGCGCCATCCCCTTCAGGTGATGTACGGCGTCGGCGGCGAACGCAGCCTGGTCGAGGAAGAACTGCACCACCTGTCCGGCTACGACTATTCGCGGCCGGTCCGGATCGGCAACGGCGCCTACAACCAGATGCAGCACGACATCTGGGGCACCATGCTCGATTCGGTGTACCTGCACGCCAAATCCCGTGAGCAGATTCCCGAGATGCTGTGGCCGGTGCTGAAAAATCAAGTGGAAGAAGCGATCAAGCACTGGAAGGAACCCGACCGCGGCATCTGGGAGGTGCGCGGCGAGCCGCAGCACTTCACCTCCAGCAAGATCATGTGCTGGGTGGCATTGGATCGCGGCTCGAAACTCGCTGAGCTGCAAGGCGAAAAGTCGTACGCGCAGCAGTGGCGTGCGATCGCCGACGAGATCAAGGCCGACGTCCTGGCCCACGGTGTCGACAAGCGCGGCGTGCTGACCCAGCGGTACGGCGACGACGCGCTCGATGCCTCACTGCTGCTGGCGATCCTCACCCGGTTCCTGCCGGCCGACGACCCGCGGGTGCGCGCGACGGTGATGGCCATCGCCGAAGAGCTCACCGAGGAAGGGCTGGTACTGCGCTACCGCACCGAGGAGACCGACGACGGATTGTCCGGCGAGGAAGGCACTTTCACGATCTGCTCGTTCTGGCTGGTGTCTGCGCTGGTCGAGATCGGCGAGGTGAGCCGGGCCCGGCACCTCTGCGAGAAACTGCTGTCGTTCGCCAGCCCGCTGCACCTGTACGCCGAGGAGATCGAACCGCGCACCGGCCGGCACCTGGGCAACTTCCCGCAGGCGTTCACGCACCTGGCGTTGATCAACGCCGTCGTGCACGTCATCCGCGCCGAAGAGGAAGCCGACAGCAGCGGGGTGTTCCAGCCCGCGAACGCGCCGATGTAGTGAGCGATTTGTGCACGTTTTTCCGCGGTGGCCGCGGAAAAACGTGCACAAATCCCGCGGCTAGAAGGTGAGTTCGAAGTCGATGACGGTCGGGGTCGGCACCGCGAGTGCGACGGGCGTCAGGCTGCTGTCGTGCGCCACCCCGGTGATGACGCGGCCGCCGAAACCGTTCTGTGCCGCAGGCACACTCGCGGTGATGGTCACCCGCCGAACCTGTGGTGCTGGCCGCAGGTAGACGTCGCTGCCGGGGGCGACCGGGGCGGAGATCGACCCCCCGGCCGCGTCGACGAGGGTGCCGCCGGCGGCGGCGAGCGTCGCGGCGTCGGTGGCCTCGAACCGGAAGGGTCCCACCACATCGGCGACCACTGCGCGGTCGGCGGTGAGCCGCGGCACCACCGTCAGGCTCCGTGCCGCCTCGGCACCGGCCACGAGGTAGTTGTACAGCGCGACAACGCGTTCGGCGTTGCGGTAGTGGCCGGACCCATGGAGCGTGAAGCGCACGTCTTCGATGTCGACGAACGCCCCGTTGTCGGCGAGAATCTGCAGACGGTAGAAGCGGTACCCGCGGTGTTGACGGCCCGGGCGGCTGTCCGACGCGGTGGCACCGACCCCGATGCCCCGGCGGTGACGCCCGTAGCCCGCCCCGACGTTGAGTCCCGATGCGGCCACTTCGCGCCATGACGTCCCGTCGACCGATTTCTGCAGCACCAGCGAGACGGCGGCGTCGCTCGTCAATTCGACTGTGTAGCTGCCCAATTGGGGTTCGCCGTCGAATTCGAAGGTGATGGCACCTGGTTCCGTGGTGATCGCGACCGGCACGTTGAGGGGACGGTTGTCCAGGCGCAGGCCGTTGGTGAAATGCCAGATCGCGGCCTGCGTCGCGGCGATGGCCTCGTGCTCGGCCAGGTGGGCGTCACCGCTCAGGTGGCCCGCCCCGCGTACCCGGCGGCTCAGCTCGACCGTACCCAGGGTGGGGTACGAGTTGCGGATGATCCAGTCGACCTCGGCCTCGAAGGCACGCGCTGCCACGTTGGGGACCGCCGACCAGTTCGCCGGCCGGTACTGGGACGGCCGGGTGGGGGCCACGCCGAGGAAGTCCAGCGAGTACGCGTCGATGTTCGGGTTCAGCCGGATCAGGTCGGTGCGCGCCGTCGTTCCGTCGGTGAACACCACGGTATCGACGGTCGGCGAATAGGTGCCGCCGCGGTAGCGGGTCATCCGGGTGATCTCGGCGTCCCGGCGCACGGTCCGGCGGACCGTGACGGCAGTGCGGGTGGGGGCGAGCAGAGAGGAGGAGGGCATTGCGGTGTTGCTTTCCTGGAGGCTGTGAACAGCGCGTTTACGTGCACCGCCAGAAGATGGGCGGGCAGAACGCAGAGGGTCGGCGTCAGAAAATCAACAACAACAACACGGCACGACGAAGCAGCGCCGCATGGGCATGCGCAGTTCTCCGTCGTGGGTCACGCCGCCTACCATACGGCACTCACGCAGAAAAGCCACGGCCGAATTCGTCACGGCAAACGGGTTTGATAGCGTCCCGGGGAGTGGTGGACTTCGGATCTGGCGTGGTTCACGCGTTGTGATCAACGAGTCATGGTGAACGCTAGGCGATTTGGTGTTGTTTGGCAAGTGCTGCCGCGGCGTGTTTGGCGGCGATCACGGCGCGTAGTTCGTCCATGGAGACATCGGAGAGGTAGCGGCGGGTGACCTGCCACTCGTCGTGGGATTCGATGACCACCGCGGTGGCCAGGCGAAGGAACGCCGCCGGATTGGGGAAGATCTCCACGACATCGGCCCGACGCTTGATCTCTTTATTCAGACGCTCTATCGGATTATTCGACCAGATCTTCTGCCAATGCGCCTTCGGGAACGCAGTGAACGCCAACACGTCGGTCTTGGCCTCGCCCATCATCGCGGCCACCTTCGGGAACGACGCGGCCAGGGTGTCGGCGACCCGGTCCCACTGCGCGGCGACCTCGTCGGGTTCGGTGTGAGCGAAGATGGTCTTGACCGCCGCGGTAACCGCCGGGGCGTGTTTGGCCGATACCGCGGTATGCAGGTTCCGCATGAAATGCACCCGGCACCGCTGCCACGATGAGTTCGTGAACTGCTGTGCCACAGCGACTTTCAACCCAGCGTGCGCATCGGAGATGACCAGGTGCACCCCCGATAGGCCGCGCGCCTTAAGCGAGGCGAGGAACTCGCGCCAGAACTCGAACGACTCGCTGTCACCGACCGCGGTGCCCAGCACCTCACGGGTGCCGTCGATCGACACGCCGGTCGCGACCACCAGGGCCTGGGAGACCACGTGCGCCCCCCACGCGGACCTTGCAGAAGGTGGCATCGCAGAACACGTAGGGGAAGCTGGTGTGGGTCAGCGAGCGTTCCCGAAACGCTGTGATCTCGCGGTCCAGGCCGGCGCAGATCCGCGACACCTCCGACTTGGACACCCCGGTCTGCACGCCCATCGCCGTCACCAGGTCATCGACGCTGCGGGTGGACACCCCCGTGCACGTAGGCCTCCATGATGACCGCGTGCAGCGCCTTGTCGATACGCCGGCGGGGTTCCAGCAGCGACGGGAAGAACGATCCCGCCCGTAGCTTGGGGATCTGCACCTCGATGTCCCCGGCGGTCGTGGAGACGGTCTTGGGGCGGTGCCCGTTGCGGTGCACCGTGCGGCCGTCGCTGCGTTCGTAACGGCCCGCGCCGATCGCCGCGGTGGCCTCGGCCTCGATGAGCTGCTGCAACCCGGAACGGATCAACTCGGCGAACACCGCACCCGAGTCAGCGGACTTCAGTGCATCGAGCTGAGCGAGCAGGGCAGAATGGTCAAGGGTCATCGCGCGGTTTCCTTCGGTGAGTCACTTTGGTACGTAACTCACTGACCACTACGCGATGGCCCACCCCAACACCGGCACCGACACGGCCTGAACATCTCCGCCCACCTCAGCCCCGTCCCCGAATTCCCACCACCCCAGGGGACTTAGCCACGGGTTTCAACCACGCTGCGCGCTAACCCTGTGGAGACCCCCGCAAAGCCGTATCGTGGCCGCCGCATCCCCACCACAACCCGTCGGAGGTAGCCCCCCATGACGTCTGCGCAGAACGAATCGCAGGCCCTCGGCGATCTCGCCGCAAGGCAGCTAGCCAATGCCACCAAGACAGTTCCACAACTGTCGACCATCACCCCGCGATTCCTGCTGCACCTGCTGAGCTGGGTACCGGTCGAGGCGGGTATCTACCGCGTCAACCGCGTGGTGAACCCCGAACAGGTCGCCATCGCTGCCGAGCAGGGTTCGGGTACCGAGGATCCGCTGCCCGAGACCTACGTCGACTACGAGACCAGCCCGCGCGAGTACACGCTGCGGTCCATCTCGACGCTGCTCGACGTCCACACCCGGGTATCGGACCTTTACTCCAGCCCACATGACCAGGTCGCCCAGCAGCTGCGCCTGACCATCGAGACCATCAAGGAACGCCAGGAGTCCGAGCTGATCAACAACCCGGAGTACGGGTTGCTGTCGCAGGTCACGCCCGAGCAGACCATCCAGACGCTGCGCGGCACCCCCACGCCCGACGATCTGGACTCCCTGATCACCAAAGTGTGGAAGACCCCCGCCTTCTTCCTGACCAACCCGCTGGGTGTGGCGGCGTTCGGCCGGGAAGCGACCCGCCGCGGCGTGCCGCCACCAGTCGTCAGCCTGTTCGGCGCCCAGTTCATCACCTGGCGCGGCATCCCGATCATCCCGTCGGACAAGGTGCCCGTCGTGGACGGCAAAACCAAGTTCATCCTGGTCCGCACCGGCGAGGAGCGTCAGGGCGTGGTCGGCCTGTTCCAGCCGGGTCTGGTCGGCGAGCAGGCCCCGGGCCTGTCGGTCCGCTTCACCGGCATCAACCGGTCGGCCATCGCGTCCTACCTGGTCACGCTGTACTCGTCGCTGGCGGTTCTCACCGACGATGCGCTGGCGGTCCTCGAGGACGTCGGAGTGGACCACTTCCATGAGTACAAGTGATCTGCCACTGAGCGGGAGCGAACAAACGGCACTGAGCGAGGCCCAACTCTCGGCACTGGCCAGCCAGATCTACGCCACCAGCCTTCGCCCCGGTCCGGACAGCCCGCCGGTGACCACACAGGTGGCGCCGCGCGGGGTGGCCCGGGATGCGACCACCGGGACGTCGGCGGCCGCCACCGCGGCCGGTCTGGCGCACCCGGGCACGCCGGGCGAGTTCGTATCGGTGCCGGAGCTGTTCGCGCCGGCACCGACTTCGCCTGGGCCGGAAGGCATTCCGCCGGGCACGGCGCCGGTCGCACCGCGGGGTAACGCGGTGAGCCCGGTCGCGCCGTTCGGCGGGCTGGAGGCGTTCGCGGTGCCGTCGGGTCTGGTCCCGACGGTGCCGGGGGTGCTGGCTGCGCCGCCGAGCGCCCCTGTCGCGCCGCGCGGCTCCGCGCCGACCTGGCCGGGCACCGTCCCGGCAGTGCCGGAGCTGAACTGGACGGGCGCTCCGCCGCCGTCGGAGGATGCCGGGAGTTACTACTTCCTGCAGTCACCCACGGAATCCGTTGCTGCCGAACCGGTTCCGGTGGTGCCGGACGACCACGAGGTCTTCGACGTCAACGCGATCCGGGCCGACTTCCCGATCCTCAAGGAGACGGTCAACGGCAAGCCGCTGATCTGGTTCGACAACGCGGCCACGACGCAGAAGCCGCAGTCGGTCATCGACCGGCTGGCGTACTTCTACGCCCACGAGAACTCGAACATCCACCGGGCCGCGCATGAACTGGCGGCACGGGCCACGGATGCCTACGAGGATGCCCGCGAGGGCGGTCCGGCGGTTCATCGGCGCGTCGAAGACCGAAGAGATCATCTTCGTCCGCGGCACGACCGAGGCCATCAACCTGGTGGCGTACTCGTGGGGTGGCAAGCACCTGGGCCCGGGTGACGAGATCGTCATCACCCACCTGGAGCATCATGCCAACATCGTTCCGTGGCAGCTGATCGCGAAGCAGACGGGCGCGGTCATCAAGGTCGCCCCGGTCGACGACGCCGGCAATCTGCTGCTCAGCGAGTTCGAGGACCTGCTGGGTCCGCGGACGAAACTGGTTGCTGCCACGCAGGTTTCGAATGCGCTGGGCACGGTGACGCCGGTCAAGACGATCGTCGAGCTGGGTCACCGCTACGGGGCCAGGGTGCTGATCGACGGGGCGCAGTCCATCCCGCACGTCCCGATCGACGTGGCCGAACTCGGCGCCGATTTCTTCGTGTTCTCCGGGCACAAGATCTACGGGCCGACGGGCATCGGCGTGCTGTACGGCCGCGAGGACGTGCTTGCCGAAACCCCGCCGTGGCAGGGCGGCGGCAACATGATCGCCGACGTGACGCTGGAGCGTTCGGTGTTCCAGGGACCGCCCAACAAGTTCGAGGCCGGCACCGGCAACATCGCGGACGCGGTGGGACTGGGTGAGGCGATCCGGTACGTGGAACGTGTTGGTATCGAACGGATTGCGGCCTACGAGCACGCTCTGCTGGAATACGCCACCCCGCGGTTGGCGGCCATTCCGGGAGTGCGGCTGGTCGGCACGGCCGACGAGAAGGCCAGCGTGCTGTCCTTCGTGCTGGCCGGGCACGAGCCGCTCGAGGTCGGCAAGGCGCTCAACGCCGAAGGTATCGCGGTGCGGGCCGGGCACCACTGCGCCCAGCCCATCCTGCGGCGCCTGGGACTCGAGGCGACGGTGCGTCCGTCGTTCGCGTTCTACAACACGTTCGAGGAGATCGACGTGTTCATCGATGCGGTCCGCCGCATCGCGGAGGGCTCGCCCTAACCCTCACGAGCAGACCCGAAAACCCCCAGTATTCCGCGGAAAACTGGGGGTTTTCGCGTATCTCCGGCCAGGAATATATTGGAAGAGTGACCAGGGGCTGCGGCACCAGGTGTGACGTCACGGACCGGCGGTCTGCCGGCCCCTCCCCTCTCGTTGGGCCCAATCGTTCCCGACATCCAGGCCGCGCCTAGGGCCGTCCCCGACGCTGCGTGCGAGTCGACCGGTGCGGACGTCGTCACCGGATCATTCCGAGAATCGGAGGACAGGATGAAGCGCTATCTGACACTTGGTTACGGCGTGCTGTGTTACGCGGTGTTCCTGGCCTCGTTCCTCTACGCCGTCGGCTTCGTGGGCAACGTGGTGGTACCCCGCACCGTCGACCACGGCATCACCGCGTCGATCGGCGAGGCCGTCGTGGTCAACCTGATCCTGCTCGGGCTGTTCGCGGTGCAACACAGCGTGATGGCCCGGCCGGCGTTCAAACGGATGTGGACGCGCGTCGTGCCGCAGGCCATCGAGCGCAGCACCTACGTGCTGATGTCGAGCCTGCTGCTGGGCTTGCTGTACTGGCAATGGCGGACCATGCCACAGGTCGTCTGGCACGTCACCGCACCGGCCGGGCGCTACGTGCTGCTCACGCTGTTCTGGGTGGGCTGGGCGATCGTGCTGATGTCGACGTTCATGATCAGCCACGTCGATCTGTTCGGGCTGCGCCAGGTGTATCTCGCGTGGCGCGGAGAACCCTACCGCGACTTGCCTTTCCGGACCACGATGTTCTACCGCGTGGTGCGGCACCCGATCATGGTCGGCTTCATCATCGCGTTCTGGGCCACCCCGACGATGACGGCGGGACATCTGCTGTTCTCGCTCGCCACCACCGGGTACATCCTGATCGCGATCCAGCTCGAGGAGCACGACCTGGTCGCCGGCCTCGGAGCCCCGTACCAGGACTACCGCGCCGAGGTGCCGATGATGATCCCGGGACTACACCCGCACCATCGCGCAGCAGGACCGCGTCACGCGGTCTGACCCGACCGCGGCGGGCCGCCTAATTGCCTTGTCCCCCACGCCCGAGCGCGGCGAAGTCGGGTACCGGGTCGGTGCCGTTGATCAGGTGATCGCCGAGGATGCGCGCCTTGTACACCCGCGGGTTGTGCGAGGCCAGTGTGCGGGCGTTGCGCCAATGCCGGTCCAGGCCACGCACTTCGGACACCCCGGACGCACCGAGCGCGTCGAAGATCGTCGTGGTGGCGCGCAGGGCGGCCGCGATGATCACCAGCTGCGCCTGGGACACCGCCACCTCGGCCGCGATCAGCCGCCGCCGCGCGCCGTCGTCGTCTCCGGCGATGCGGTCCAGCGCCTCGCCGGCCTTGGCAAGTGCGGCTTCCGCCGCGAACGCGTCGGCGGACACCTCACCGATGACGGCCAGAAGCTGCGCGTCCTGAGCTGGCACCTCGGTCAGGCCCTGTGGGTAGTTGCGCTTACGACCGAGCAGAGCCGCCGAGCCGTCGCGCAGCGCGGCCCGCGTGATTCCGGTCAGTACCGACAACATCGCGATCTGGTAGAAGTGGCCCTGATAGGCGAACCGTTCGGCGGCCGGAAACACATCGCCGCGTTCGGCCCGCACCCGCTCATAGCGGGCGGTCCCGCTGGCCGTGGTGCGCTGGCCGAAGCCGTCCCAGTCGTCGACCAGGGTGACCCCGGGACCGTCGGCGCGCACCAGTGCGGTGAGCAGTTCGCCGTCGTCACCGCGGCCGAGCACATCGAGCCAGTCCGCGTAAAGACTGCCCGTGGCATAGAATTTCGTGCCCGTCACCCGGTAGTGGTCTCCCTCGGTGGTGACGGTCGAGACCAGGTTGGCGAGCGTGACGTTGTTGGCCTCCGTCCAGCCACCACCGACGAATTCACCGGCCCGGAACCGGTTGATCCAGATGTCATTGGTATCGGATACCGGTGCGTTCAGCCGGTCCTCGACGAAGGCCAGATGGTTGCGCCAGATGTGCGCGACGTTGGCATCGGCCTCCCCGAGGTCGGCGAGCAGCAGGAACACCTGCTGCAGTGAGGCGCCGAAACCGCCGCGCTCCACCGGGATTCGCAGCGTGCCGAACCCCGCTTCATTGAGCAGGCTCACCTGCTCGTGCGGAAACGTCCGCGTGCGTTCGCGGTCCAGATTCGCCTCGGCGATCTTGGCGAACACCGGCGCGAAGTGCGCCCGTAGGTCGTCGAGATCGGCGGTCGGAGTCTGCAGATAGTTTGCGGTGGAGCTCATTTGGCGGATCCTTCCGAGTCGATGCGGTACGCGGACTGGTGTTCGACCGCGACGTATCCCAGTCGGGCATACAGCAGGTGCGCCTTGCTCGCATTGTTGATATCGGTG
Organism: Mycolicibacterium sp. TY81; assembly: GCF_018326285.1. Lineage (NCBI taxonomy): Bacteria > Bacillati > Actinomycetota > Actinomycetes > Mycobacteriales > Mycobacteriaceae > Mycobacterium > Mycolicibacterium sp. TY81. The sequence goes on along the minus strand of NZ_AP023362.1, from coordinate 940,834 downwards.
CCCAGCGACGCGATCGACAGGCCGCGGCGCAGCGCCGCCAGCCAGATCTTGCGCAGCAGGAATTCACCGATCCCGCGCTTGCGTTCGTCTGCGCGTACGCCGATGTAGTCGGTGTGCGCGCTGCGCTCCTCGGCGTCGCCGGTCAGGTGGGTGTAGGTCGAGCCCAGCACGTACCCGACCACCTCGCCCGCTTCGTTCACCACCGCGTTGCTGAAATCCGGTGTGAAAGCACGACTCTCGATGTGGTGGGCGAAGCTCTCCGGCGACTTGGACATGTTGCCGAAGTGTTCGAGGAACGTGTCGAACTGCAGACTGCGCACCTGTTCGGTGAGACCCCGCTCGATCACCTCCGGCCAGCTCAGCAACGTGAGTCCGGACAGCGTCAGGGCCTGCAGGTCCTCGGCGTCCTCGTCTTCCAGGGACTTGCGGGTCCGAATGAAGCGGCCTTCCTCCGTGGCGCCGAGTCGGATGAGGGCGTCGAGGGCGATCTGCTGCGTGGGCCCGATGAAACTGCGCAGGAACGCTTTCGGGATCACGGCGGCTTCCCGTTGGAACCGGGCGACTACCGCCACGACAGTCGCGTCGACGACGTCGTCCGCGGTCGCCGGGTCGAAGACGAAGTCCGCCAGGAACTCCGGGGCCAGCCCGTGCGGCTCGTGCAATGCCGCGTAGCCCCGGACGCGCTGCGCTTCGTCGTGCACCACCAGCAGCGCGTCGGGTAGGGCGTCGTCGAATTGTTCGGCGATATCACGGGAATCAGCCGCGAACTTGCGTCCCCCGATACCGACAGTGGTGGCCAGGAAATCGGCGATCTGTGGATGGTCGATCGGCGTCGCAGGTGTCACCGTCCAGCTTGTCACGCGGCGTTCTGCTTCCACTGTCATGGGGCCACCGGCTCCTTGTCGCGGTCCGGCTCACGATCGTCATCGGCACTCGTCTGCTCGGCCCGGTGATCGAGCACTTCGAGGATGCCTTCGTCGATCAGCCGCTGCTGCTCGGATTCGGACAGGGTCTGAATGCTGCCGATCCGACGGGCCACCTCAGGCCGGGTGCGCTTGAGATACCAGTACCAGGCCAGCCCCGCCAGCAGGATGCCCGCATAGATGAGCGGCAGGATGTTGAACGGGAACTTCGGTGCCGGATAGAAATTGCTGAAGATGACGTACCCGATGGCCAGCGTCGCGGCCACGGACACGGCCAGCCGCACCGGGGTGAGGGCCCGAATCTTGTACAGCCAGATGGGCGTTGCGACGACGACCAGCAGGTAGCTGACGAGGAATCCCCAATTGGCCACGAAAGCGCCGTAGACGTCGAACACCACGCGGCCGGCCGAACTCACGGTGGCCACCACCGAGAAGACGAAGGACAGCACGCCGATGAAGGCGATGCCGACCCACGGCGTCTTGTACTTGGGATGCACCTTGGTCAACGCGGCCGGCAGCGCACCCTCGTGGGCGAAGGTGAACAGCGACCGTGCCGCGGCGGTGGTCACAGCGGTGACGAACACGATGAACGCGATCGCCACGGTTGCGCTGACGACCTGGTTCACCCAGTGCACGCCGGTGGAGTCCGCGAGCTGCGGCAGGATCGCCTTGTCACCGTCGATCGAGTTGAAGTGCAGGATCTGCGGATAGGTCGACACGACGTAGAGCACACCCAGCAGTAAAACCACCCGCAGCAGGGAGCGGGCGATATTGCGGTGTGCGTCTTTGGCTTCCGCGCCGAGCGAGGCGACACTCTCGAAGCCGGCGTATGAACCGACGGCCGATACCGCGGCAATGAAAGTGGTACTGCTGCCCAGGTGTGCCGGGTTCCACTGCTCCCAATCGACGCGGAATCCATAGCCGACATACGAGGCGACGATGATCACCAGAATCGACGCGATGGCGATCAGCTCGAAGACCAGCTCGTACTTGGCTGCGATGGACGCACCGCGGAACGGCAGGTACGTCGCGACGCCGACGATGATCACCACCAGCAGCAGCCGGAACCACGTTGCCTGCGAACCCAATCCGATGGATTCCAGGAACGAGTCGAGGTAGACGACGCCGCCCAGGGTGCCGGTGGTGGCGAAACCGATGTATCCGATCAACAGGCTGAAACCTGCGGCGTAGGCGAATCCCGGGCCCAGCCCGTTACCGGTGTAGGTGCCCAGCGAGCCCGACGACACGGTGCGCCGGGCCTGGAAGCTGATGGTGGTGGCGATCAGCACGGTGATGGCCAAGCCGACGAGCACCGCCCAGGTCGCTCCGTTACCGGCGGCCACGAAAAGCGAAAAGGGCACCGACGCCAGCGCCACACTGGGTGCGGCGGCCGCCAGCCCCTGCGCGAAGACCCCCCAGAATCCCAGCGCGTCGTTCTGTAACCCATGACCTTGCGCGGAGGCCAGTGCGCGACCGGCCAGTTCCACGCGATTCGGTGCGGACACGTTGCCTGCCTTTCCACCCTGCGTATCGCGTAATGCTTTGCCGCACAGGTATTTACCGATCTATTACCGTGATATTCACTTTCCTCCAGTCACGGTCGATACGGCAGCGATCAAATCGACGCGATTCTTTGATGCCGGAACGCGGTACCGGGATGATCGTCGGGCAGCAGTGCAGACGCGCCGCCGAAAATTCGCTGTCGCAACGTCTCCGAAGAACCGGCCTCCCGCGCTCGCCCGCGCCGGCGCAGCTCGGGGATCAGGTGTTCGGCGACATCGACGAAGCTGCCCGGTGTGATGTGATACGAGATGTTGAAGCCGTCGACGCCCGCGCGCTCCGCGTAACTTTCCAGGTCGTCGGCGACGGTGCGGCCGGAGCCGACGAACAACGCGCCCCCGAAGCCGCCGAGCCCACCGGCATAGTCACGCAACGTAAGACGCTGGCGCGCATCGGGATCGGCCACGGCGGCCAGGATCGACCGGCTCGCGTCGGTGTCGAACTGTTCGATCGGCCGGTCCACCCCGTAGCCGGACCAGTCGACACCCGACAGCGCCGACAACAGCACCAGACCGGCTTCGAGATCGTGGTAACGCGCCAGTTCGTCGGCCTTCGCCTGTGCGGCGGCATCGGTGCTGTCGGTGACGATCTCGACCGAGGTCAGAAACTTGATGGCGTCCGGACGCCGCCCGTATTGCACTGCGCGACGCCGGATGTCGGCGATGTTGGCGCGCAACACCTCCGGACGGGGATCGCTGGCGAACACCAATTCGGCATTGCGCGCCGCGAATTCCCTTCCCGCCGTCGATGTTCCGGCCTGGAACAACACGGGAGTGCGTTGCGGGGACGGTTCGACCAGATGCGCACCCGGCACGCTGAAGTAGCGGCCGTGATGCCCGATGGGGTGCACCTTGTCGGCGTCGGTGTAGACGCCACGGTCGCGGTCGCGCAGTACCGCGTCGGGTTCCCAGGACCCTTCCCACAGCTTGTAGGTGACTTCGAGGAACTCTTGCGCCATCGCGTACCGCTCATCGTGCGGAATCTGCCGGTCGCGCGCGATGATGTTGCGGGCGGCGCTGTCCAGCAGCGACGTGACGATGTTCCACCCGATCCGCCCACCGGTGAGGTGGTCGAGCGTACTGAACTTGCGCGCCAGCAGATATGGACTCTCGTACGTGGTGGACACCGTGATGCCGAAGCCGAGATGCTCGGTGGCGGCCGCCATCGCGGAGACGGCGAGCAGCGGGTCGGTGACCGGTGTCTGCACCGCGCCGGTGAGCGCCGCCTGCGCGCTGCCACCGAAGACGTCGAGCTGGCCGACCGCGTCGGCGATGAAGAGCAGATCGAAGCCGCCGGCCTCCAAGAGCTGCGCGAGTTCCACCCAGTACCGGAGGTCGGTGTACCGGGAGGTCTGGTCCTGCGGGTGACGCCACATGCCGAAGTTGCCGTGCGACACCGTCGACATGGTGAAACCGGCGAGGACGAAGGGCTCCGTCATCGGGCACCTGGCTCAGCGAAAGACGAGGCGCGAGCGGGGACCTCCAGCCCGAGATGCGATCGCAACGTCGTGCCCGCGTATTCGTGGCGGAACAGGCCGCGCTTGCGCAGCACCGGAACCACCTGATCGACGAACAACTCGGCCTGGCCGGGCAATCCGGAGTCGCGAAGGACGAAACCGTCTGCGGCGCCTTGGGTGAACCACTCCTCGAGTTCGTCGGCTATGCGTTCCGGGGTGCCGACGACGCCGGCGCCCCAGCCGTTGACGGTGCGATACAGGAAGTCCCGCACGGTCGGGCTTTCCGCGGCCAGCGCGCGATATCCGGCCAGCGCGGTCTGGTGCGTCTGCGTGGATTCGGGAAATGCCGAGTCGGGCACGGGTCCGTCGAGATCGGCGCCGACGACGTCGACCTCCACCTCGAGCAGCCAGGCCGCCTGATATTCGGGGCTGAAGTACTCGTACTCGTCCCGTTCGGCGCGGCGCGCCTCGTCCTCGGTCGAGCCGATGACGTAGCGGAACGACGGGGTGATCAGCGGCGGTGTGGCGCGGCCGAGACGCCGGGCCTCCTGGTGGATTTGCCGATAGAACTCTTGTGCCCGTTCGCGATTGCCGTGGCTGGTGAAGATGACCTCGGCGTGCTGGGCGGCGAAAGTCCTACCGGTGGTCGACGCTCCGGCCTGGAAGATCACCGGCTGGCCCTGCGCGGAGCGCGACGCACCCAGCGGGCCCGTCACATCGAAGTACTTGCCGTGATGGTTTGCCGTACGAATCGTGTTGACATCGTGGAAGACTCCGGCGGCCCGGTCCTCGATGATCGTGTCCTCGCCCCACCCGTCCCAGAGTTTGCGGACCACGTCGAGCGCCTCTTCGGCGATCGCGTAGCGCTCGTCGTGATCGACGACGCCCCGCGCGCTGAAATTGTCCGCCGCCGCGCGAGCGAAACTGGTCACCAGATTCCATCCGGCTCGCCCGCCGCTGAGGTGATCGAGCGAAAGCAGCTGCCGCGCCAGGTGGAAAGGATGCTGCAGCGTCGCCGAGCCGGTGACCACCAGACCGATGTGGTCGGTCACCGACGACAGCGCGGCCGTCGCGGTGAGCGGTTCGAAATCCTCGGGAATCTTGTAGGCCCAGGTGGCCGGCGGCCCGTAGTTCAGCCCGTCGGCGAAGAACAGTGCGTCGAAGGTGCCCGCTTCCGCCGTCTGCGCGTGTTTGATGAGGCGGCGCCGCACACCCGCGGTGCTGTTGTCTGCATCGGGGTGCCGCCACGGTCCGGCGGATCGAGTGTTGCCGAACGCTAGAAGGTGAAGTTCTTTCGACACACCGTGCAAGCTACGACTCGAGGCGCCCGGCACCCAGGTTTGCGCTCAGAACGATGCGATGGGAACAAATCCGCAGGCGTCAGAGGCGATTTGTGCACGATTTTCCGCGGTGACCGCGGAAAATCGTGCACAAATCCCTACTTCTTGGGCTTGTCGCTCGCCGCGTCGGTCGACAGCGCGGCCACGAAGGCCTCCTGCGGAACCTCAACCCGGCCAATGGTTTTCATGCGCTTCTTGCCCTCCTTCTGCTTCTCGAGCAGCTTGCGCTTACGGGTGATGTCACCGCCGTAGCACTTGGAGAGCACGTCCTTGCGGATGGCCCGGATGTTCTCGCGCGCAATGATTCTCGAGCCGATCGCGGCCTGCACCGGGACCTCGAACTGCTGACGCGGGATCAGCTCCTTGAGCTTGGTCGTCATCTTGTTGCCGTACGCCGACGCCGAATCCTTGTGCACGATGGCACTGAACGCGTCGACGGCCTCGCCCTGCAGCAGGATGTCGACCTTCACCAGATCGGCTTCCTGCTCGCCGGCCTCTTCGTAATCCAGCGACGCGTAGCCGCGCGTGCGGGACTTCAGCGAGTCGAAGAAGTCGAAGATGATCTCGCCGAGCGGCATGGTGTAGCGCAGCTCGACGCGCTCCGGGGACAGGTAGTCCATGCCCTGCAGTTCACCGCGGCGGGACTGACAGAGCTCCATGATGGTGCCGATGAACTCGCTGGGCGCGATCACCGTCGTCTTCACGACCGGCTCGAAGACGCTGCGCACCTTGCCTTCCGGCCAGTCCGACGGGTTGGTGACGACCATCTCGGTGTTGTCGTCCTTGATCACCCGGTAGACCACGTTGGGCGAGGTGGAGATCAGGTCCAGGTTGAACTCGCGCTCGAGGCGCTCCCGGGTGATCTCCATGTGCAGCAGGCCCAGGAAGCCGCAGCGGAAGCCGAAGCCAAGGGCCACAGAGGTTTCCGGCTCGTAGGTCAGCGCGGCGTCGTTGAGCTGGAGCTTGTCGAGGGCGTCGCGCAGGTTCGGGTAGTCCGACCCGTCGACGGGGTACAGGCCCGAGTAGACCATCGGCTTGGGCTCGCGGTAGCCCGTCAGCGCGTCGGTGGCGCCCTTGCGGGCCGTGGTCACGGTGTCACCGACCTTGGACTGACGGACGTCCTTCACACCGGTGATGAGGTAACCCACCTCGCCGACGCCGAGGCCCTCGGAGGCCTTGGGCTCGGGCGACACGATGCCGACCTCGAGCAGTTCGTGCGTCGCTCCGGTCGACATCATCGCGATCTTCTCGCGCGGGACGATCTTGCCGTCCACCACCCGGACGTAGGTCACCACGCCGCGGTAGATGTCGTAGACCGAGTCGAAGATCATCGCGCGGGTCGGGGCATCCGGGTCGCCGGTCGGTGCCGGGATCTGGCGGACGACGGCGTCGAGCAGCTCCTTGACGCCTTCACCGGTCTTGCCCGACACCCGCAGCACGTCGGACGGCTCACAGCCGATGATGTGCGCGATCTCACCCGCGTAGCGGTCCGGGTCGGCGGCCGGCAGGTCGATCTTGTTGAGCACCGGGATGATCGTCAGGTCGCGGTCCAGCGCCAGGTACAGGTTGGCCAGGGTCTGCGCCTCGATGCCCTGCGCGGCGTCGACCAGCAGCACGGCGCCCTCACAGGCCTCCAGCGCGCGCGACACCTCGTAGGTGAAGTCGACGTGGCCCGGGGTGTCGATCAGGTGCAGGACGAACTCCTCGTCACCGACCTTCCAGGGCAGCCGGACGTTCTGCGCCTTGATCGTGATGCCGCGCTCACGCTCGATGTCCATGCGGTCCAGGTACTGCGCGCGCATCGACCGGTCGTCGACGACGCCGGTGAGCTGCAGCATGCGGTCGGCCAGGGTGGACTTGCCGTGGTCGATATGGGCGATGATGCAGAAGTTCCGAATCTGCGCCGGCGCAGTGAACGTCTTGTCGGCGAAACTGCTGATGGGAATCTCCTGGTGACGATGGGTCTGCGCGTATCACGCGCGGCTACCAGGGTATCTAGCGAGGACCCCGGCGACTAAATCGCGGCCCGGAAACTCCCCTATGCTCGATGGCATGGCGTCGCAGTGGAGGACGTTCCAGCGTCTGGCGGAACAACTGGTGTTCAACGACGCGCCCAAGCTCATCCGCACCTTGCAGCAGCCTGACGGGCTGTCCCGGACCATTCAGCAGGGCATCCGGTTCGGCATCGAAGTGGGCCTGACGGCGCTCGGCGCGGTTCCGGCGGAGCAGCAGGCGGCCATCACCGCCGGCCGCCCGGTCACCGAGAACATCGTCCCCACCGCACACCGCGCCCGTCGCATCGTCTACTCACCTGACCTGGACGGCCAGGCCGACCCGGGCGAGATCGTCTGGACCTGGGTCGTCTACGAGGACGACCCGACACGCGGCCAGGACCGCCCGGTGCTGGTCGTCGGCCGCGATCGCAACACCTTGCTGGGGCTGATGTTGTCGAGCCAGGACCGCCACCAGGGCGACCCCGACTGGGTGGGCATCGGATCGGGCAGCTGGGACTACGAGGGACGCGCCAGCTGGGTTCGCCTCGACCGCGTGCTCGACGTCCCGGAGGAAGGCATCCGCCGCGAAGGCGCGATCCTCGAGCGCGAGAAGTTCGAGATCATCGCCGCCCGCCTCCGCGCCAGCTACTCCTGGCGCTAGGCCCACTTCCCGCGAGCGGCCGTGTTTGTACCGCGACACGCCGCTTTTTGCGTGCATTCAGGGGCCACTCACGCCCGACGAGCGGGCGTTGAACGCACCTACCGCGGCTGCCGCCACATCGGAATCAGGCTCGGTCCACCGTTCGGCAGCACCATCTCACCGGTGACCTCGAAACCGAACCGCTCGTAGTAGGGCACGTTCACCGGGTTGCTCGACTCCAGATAGGCCGGGGCGTGTTCCGCGTCGACGCGATCCAGCCGCGACCGCATCAGCGCTTGTCCGAACCCGCCACCGCGCACCGTCGGGTCGCTGCCGATCACCGCGAGGTACCAATGCGGCTCCTCCGGGTGGTGCTTCTTCATCAACTCCGCGGCTGCCTGGCCGCGCAGCACCGCGGTGCCGAACGTCAGCAGCATCATGGGCACCGCCCGCAGCTCGGCGCCGCGCGTCTGCTGCCACTTGCCCGGGGGATCCCACAACGCCGCGCCTCCGATGCCGTCGGCCGACGAGGCGATCTCGACCCCGCCGTTGCCCAGATGGTGGTGCTTGGTGAGCGCCGTGAACAGGCGCGGCAGCCGGCGCCGGCGCAGCCCAGCGTCGGGCAGCATCCACTTCATCACCGGGTCGTCGGCGAACGCGCGGGCAAGGGTGTGCGACAAGCCACCGATGTCGGAACGAGTGGCCGGCCGGGTCTGAATTTCACGCATGCCGCCAGCTTGCCGTGAACTGCTACGCCCCGCCCGGATCTCCGTGCAGTCTGCGCCCGTTCGCAGCCGACGAGCGGCCCAAAATTGCACGCGGATACCGGCGTGTCGCGGTACAAACTCCCCCGCAAGCGGGAGGTGCCCCCAGGCCGGCTCGCGGGAGATTAACCGCCCTGGGTGATGTAGTCCTGCAGGTGCTGCTGCTCGGTCTCGAGCTCTTCCATCCGGGTCTTGACCACGTCGCCGATGCTGACGATGCCGGCCAGCCGGCCGTCGTCGAGGACGGGCACGTGCCGCACCCGGTTCTGGGTCATCAGCACCACGAGATGGTCGACGGTGTCCCGCGGCGTGCAGGTCGCCAGGACCGTCGTCATGATCTCCGAAACCGGCTGGCCCAGTAGGCCACCGCCGCGCTTGTGCAGCTCGCGCACGACGTCGCGCTCGGACACGATGCCGGCCAATCCGTCGTCCCCGACGACCACCATGGCACCGATGTTCAGCGCGGCGAGGCTGGCCAGTAGTTGCGACACCGTGGTCTCGGGGGCGATGGTCGCTACCGCCGCACCCTTGTTGCTCAGTACGTCCGCGATCCGCATCGCCCGCCTCCGATCGTGATCCACCTCACATCCATGGTAGTCGGCGGCGGAGAGTGCGCGGCGAAAGTCAAGCGAGCCGGGTGATTTCCACCACCACATCCAGGTCGGTGGAGCCCTCGCCCGAGTAGATGCCCTTCAGCGGGGTGACGTCCGAATAGTCCCGCCCCACCGCGACCGTCACGTACTGCTCGTTGATCTCGACGTCGTTGGTCGGGTCGTAGTCCCACCAGCCACCGGTCCAGGCCTGCACCCAGGCGTGGCTCTGGCCTTCGATGGTGTCACCGACCTCGGCCCGGCGCTGCGGGTGCAGATAGCCGGACACGTACCGGGCCGGAATCCCCATGCTGCGCAACAAGATCAGCGTCAGGTGCGCGAAGTCCTGACAGACGCCCTTGCCTTCGCGCAGCGCATCCAGCCCGGACGAGTGCACCCCGGTGGTGCCGGGCACGTAGTCGAGTTCGGTGTTGACCCAGTTCGCCGCGGCGATCACGGCTTCCTGCGGGTCGTAGTACTTCATGATCCGCTGGCCGACGCGCTGCAGCCGCTTGCTGACCGGCGTGTAGCCGGTCGGGACGAGCAGTTCGTCGAACCGGTCGCGCACGCCGGCACCCGCCAGGTCGTCCCAGGTGACCAGTTCCGCGGGCATCTCGCCCTTGTCGGTCTCGACGACCGAGGACGACGTCACCTCCAACTCGGTGTGCGGCGCATGCAGATCGAAGGCCGTCACCGCGGTGCCCCAGTAGTCGATGTACCGGTACGACCGGGTGGCCGGCGTCGTCTCGACACGGTTGAGGACGACGTTCTGCCGCGAGTCCGAGCGCGGCGTCAACCTGGCCTCGTTGAACGACGCCGTCACCGCCGACTTGTAGGCATACCCGGTGGCATGGACAACTCTGAGCCGCCACATATCAGATCTCACCTTCTTCGATAACCGACACCGCGTGGCCCGCGTCCGTCCAGGCGACCCACGGCGCCGCGTGAAAGTACTCCAGCGCCAACGCTTCTCCGATTTCCCGGCAGCTGCGCTGCAAGCCCGCCAGGCGATCCTCCAGCGAGTCCAGCAGCAGGCCCGGCTGCAGGAACTCCAGCTCACTGCGCGCGCGGCCGAGGAGTCGCTGGGCCTCACCGGTGGCGCCGATGCGGTCGTGCGGCCGGTTGTGCAGCTCGTCGAGATGCCGCTCGGCCAGCCGCAGCGAATAGAACACCGACCGCGGAAACAGCCTGTCCAGCAACATGAATTCGACGACCCGCCCGGCGTCGAGCACCCCGCGGTAGGTGCGCAGGTAGGTGTCGTGGGCACCGGCCGAGCGCAGCACCGTCACCCACGCCGGCGACGACGCACTGTCACCGACGCGGGCCAGCAGCAGGCGCACCGTCATGTCGACGCGCTCGATCGCCCGGCCCAGCATCATGAAGCGGTAGCCGTCGTCGCGCGACAGCGTCGAGTCGGCCAGGCCCGCGAACATCGCGGCGCGGCCTTCCACGAAGCTCAGGAACTCGTGCGGCCCAAGCCTTCTGGCGGCCCGCTCGCGCTCAGAGAGGGCGTTGTAGGTCGTGTTGAGGCACTCCCACATCTCGGTGGACGTGACTTCCCGTGCCCCACGGGCATTCTCGCGAGCCGCCGAGATCGACTCGACAATCGAATTCTGCGCATCACCGCGGCCGAACGCGACCAGGTCGGTCAACGACCACATGTCCAGCGGCGCCGCAGGCGGCTCGATCCCCAGGACCCGCAGCAGCGTTCGGGACGCCACGTCGGGGTCGACGCTCGAGTCCTCCAACAGCTGGTGCACCGTGACGTCCAGGATGCGGGCGGTGTCGTCGGCCCGCTCGACGTAGCGGCCGATCCAGTACAGCGATTCCGCGTTGCGCGCCAACATCAGTACATCACCGCCTGTTGCTGTTGCTGCTGCTGTTGATGGGCAGTTTGGACGGCCTGCTGTGGGGGCCCCTCGTCGGCGGCCTGGCCGGCCGACGGCAGCGAGCGCACGACTTCGGCGGCCGCCAGCTCGTGGTCGGCGGTCGAGGCCCGCGACGCCAGCACCCAGGTGTCCTTCGATCCCCCGCCCTGGCTGGAGTTCACCACCAGCGAGCCCTCCGGCAGCGCGACGCGCGTCAGGCCGCCGGGCAGCACCCACACGTCGTCACCGTCGTTGACCGCGAACGGCCGCAGATCGACGTGCCGCGGGGCCAGCTTGTCGCCGATCCGCGTCGGCACCGTCGACAGTTGCACCACCGGTTGGGCGATCCACCCGCGCGGGTCGGCGCGCACCTTCTTCGAGATCGCCACGATCTCCTTCTCGGAGGCGTCCGGCCCGAAGACGATGCCGTAGCCGCCCGAGCCCTCGACCGGCTTGATGACGAGCTCGCGGATGCGGTCGAGTACTTCCTCGCATTCGTCCTCGAGCCAACAGCGGTAGGTGTCGACGTTCGCCAGCAGCGGCTTCTCGCCGAGGTAGTACTCGATGATGGTCGGCACGTAGGTGTAGACGAGCTTGTCGTCACCGACGCCGTTGCCCACCGCGCTGGAGATGACGACGTTGCCCGCGCGGGCCGCGTTGAGCAGGCCGGCGACGCCCAGCACGGTGTCGGGCCGGAACTGCATGGGGTCGAGAAACATGTCGTCGATCCGGCGGTAGATGACGTCCACCTGGCGCTCGCCCTCGGTGGTCCGCATGTAGACGACGTTGTCGCGACAGAACAGGTCGCGGCCCTCGACCAGTTCGACGCCCATCTGCCGGGCCAGCAGGGAGTGCTCGAAGTAGGCCGAGTTGTAGACGCCCGGGGTGAGCACCACCACGGTCGGGTCCGCTTCGTTCGATGCCGCGGCGTTGCGCAGTGCCCGCAGCAGGTGCGACGAGTAGTCACCGACCGCCCGCACCCGGTGCGTCGCGAAGAGGTTGGGGAAGACGCGGGCCATGGTGCGCCGGTTCTCCATGACGTAGGACACCCCGGACGGCGAGCGCAGGTTGTCCTCGAGCACGCGGAAGTCGCCCTTGTCGTCCCGGATCAGGTCGATGCCCGCGACGTGGATGCGGACGCCGTTGGGTGGGACGATGCCGGCCGCCTCGCGGTGGAAGTGCTCGCACGAGGTCACCAGCCGGCGCGGGATGACCCCGTCGCGCAGGATCTCCTGATCGCCGTAGACGTCGTCGAGGTACATCTCGAGCGCCTTGACCCGCTGCTTGATGCCCTTTTCCAGCTTCGACCACTCGGCGGCCGAGATGACCCGGGGCACCAGATCCAGCGGAAACGGCCGTTCCTGGCCCGACAGCGAGAACGTGATGCCCTGATCGGTGAACGCGCGGCCGAGCGCTTCGGACCGGGCCGCCAGCTCGTCGGTGTCCGACGGCGCCAACTCGGCGAAGACGCCCTTGTAGAGACCGCGCACGGCGCCCTGGGCGTCGAACATCTCGTCGTACGCGGCGGCATAACTGTCGACGTCGTCGTAGCCGTTGAAAACACCGTCGTAGCGATTCCCTGGCGAGGTCGGCCGCGTCCGCGCGGGGCCACTGTGCGATGTCCGTGGGCTCATGGCAGACATGCTGCATCAACCTGGCGGTTTCGGCAGGGCAACTTGGCATTCACGGATATGCTCGGGGTCGTCGCCGGCCAGTGCGCGTATGCCGCGCTTTGGGGATTTCGCATGGACGCTGGTAACCTGAACAGTCGCTGCCCGTTGACGGGCGAAGAGCGCAGACTTAAGACCGAGCATGTTCTTCCCGGACGTGCCCAATTTGAGATTTAGAAGGAACGACACGCGTGGCCAACATCAAGTCGCAGGAAAAGCGGATCCGCACCAACGAGCGTGCGCGTCTGCGCAACCAGTCGGTGAAGTCGGCGCTGCGTACGGCCATCCGCGGCTTCCGTGAGGCCGTCGAGGCGGGCGAGAAGGACAAGGCCGGCGAGCTGCTCGTCGCCACCAACCGCAAGCTGGACAAGGCCGCCACCAAGGGTGTCATCCACAAGAACCAGGCCGCCAACAAGAAGTCGGCGCTGACCCTGGCCTTCAACAAGCTCTGATCTGAGCCTGTAGTTTTCGCGAAACCGCGGCCCGATGATCGGGCCGCGGTTTTGTTGTGTCTGTGAATAGGTGGCGGCTCAGCTGTCGGCCAGCTCGGCCACGCGACGCACGGCCGACTCCAGCGCGTAGTCGGCGTTGGCCGCGGCACCCTTGACGTCGGCGTTCAGCGCCGCGACCACCCGCAGCGCCTCGGCCACGGTGTCCCGGGACCAGCGCCGGGCCTGCTTCTGCGCTTTCTGGACCCGCCACGGCGGCATCCCCAACTCCCCTGCCAACCGGTACGGATCACCCGACTGACCACCGACCCGCGCGATCGAGTGCACGGCCTCGGCCAGCGCATCGGCCAGCACCACGTGCGGCACACCGCCGGCCATCGCCCAGCGCAGCGCTTCGGCGACGCCACTGACGTCACCCGAGACGGCCTTGTCGGCGATGTCGAAGCCGTTCACCTCGGCCTTGCCGGAGTGGTAGCGCCGCACGGCCGCCGCATCGATCTGACCGCCTGTGTCGGCCACCAGCTGCGAGCACGCCGCCGCCAGTTCCCGGATATCAGAGCCGACGGAATCGAGGACGGCGTTGACGGCGTCGTCGCCGACCTTCACCTTCAGCGATCGGAACTCCTTGCGCACGAAGTCGGCGCGCTCGGCTGCCTTGGTGATCTTCGCGCACGGATGCACCTCGGCGCCAAGCTTTCTCAGCTGATCGGCCAGTGCCTTCGCCCGGCCACCACCGGAGTGCACGACGACGAGCATGGTGCCGCCCGGCAGGTCGGCCGCCGCGTCGGCGATGAGGGCGACGGCGTCCTTGCCGGCTTCGGCGGCAGACTCGAGGACCACCACGCGTTCCTCGGCGAACAGCGACGGACTCAGCAGCTCGGCGAGCTCGCTGGTGGACACGTCACCGGCCCGGAGCCGGTCGACCGGGACGTTGTCGTTGCCGGCCAGCTTGCGCGCGTTCCGCAACACATCGGCCACGGCACGCTCGACCAGCAGTTCCTCGTCGCCCAGCACCAGATGCAACGCCTCGGTCGATCCACTCACCTGTTGATCGTTTCATGGCGGGCAGACACGCCCTCGCACGCACTCACATACTCCAGGCCAGCCGGAACTTCTCGGCCAGTTCGGTGTCGGACAGGCCGCCGTAGTTCTGCTGTTCGTAGCCGCGCACACCCAGCACGGCGTCGACCGGCGCGTCCCCGAGGATGTCGCGGACCACAGCGCTGTGGCGTAACGCGTCGAGCACCTCGGCTTGCTTCGACGGCAGTGTCACCACTCCGGCATGCTCGCGTTGGGCGAGCGTCAGGGATCCCGGGTCGACGGTGACTTCGGGCGGCAGCGACAGTTCCCGGCTGATGCCGTCAAGTGCCAGGCCGAGAATGGTCGCCGACGCCAGGTATGGGTTGGCCGACGGGTCGACGATCTTGACCTCGACGTTGGCGCCGTATGGATTTCCGGATGCCGCGCTGACGAAGCGGACGGCGGCCTCCCGGTTCTCGGTGCCCCAGCAGACGTTGGCGCCGGACCAGCTTCCCGGCTGGATGCGCAGCCCGGAGACGATCGACCCGCACAGGACTCCTTGCGCGCCGGGCAGTCCCGCCAGCAGGCCCGCCACTGCGGACTCGCCCGCTGTCGTCATGCCGCGCTCCCCCGTACCACCCGAGAACAACGACACACCGTCGCGACTCAGTGAAAAGTGTTGATGCGCGCCGGAACCCACGCTGCCCGCGAACGGCACCGGAGACAGGCTGACGCGCAGCCCATGGCGGCGGGCGACGCGGCTGATGATGATTCGCGCGAGCACCAGCTGGTCCGCGGCGGTGACCGGATCGCGGGGCATGAGCGAGAATTCGAATTGGTTGGCCCCGTACTCGGGATGGAACTGTTCGATGGACACCCCTGCAGCTGCGGCCGCCTCCATCACGTCCCGGACGAACCCCTCGAATTCCAGCACGCCGGCCAGGCCATACTGCGCCCACAGATCGGACGGCAATCGCGCGCCGTCCGGGCCGACGAGCACGAACTCCACCTCATGCCCGACGACGGCCGTCAGGCCGGCGGCGGCCAATCGCTGCGTAACCCGTTGCAGCACACCGCGACCGCAGTGCGGGTCCGGGTTACCGTCCTGAGTGAAGAACGAGCATGGCGCCCAGGCGACCCCGTCGCCGAGTAGGGCCACACCCGCCAGGTCGGCGCGCACCCGCCGGTCCCCGACCACACCGATCTCATCGCTCACCACGATGCCCGCCTGATCGATGGCGAAGACATGCCACGTCGGGCTGGTACCCAGCCCGTGGTCGGCGAACACCGCCACCCGATCGAGCGATACCACTTTGACCTGCGTCAGGCCTGCGGCATTGACGACAGTGCCGATCAGGGTCCGGACGCCGGCCGCTTCGAGCGCCGCCACCTTCGCCGCGGACCCGGCCGGTTCGTCATTCACGTCAATAATTCTGCAACTCGGCGCGCGAGTTCATGGCCGGATCGCATTTCCTCGTCGCCGGCGCCACACGGCCAGCAGCAGCGCCCCTGCAACCGTCACCCCGCCGAGCAGCAACGCGCCGCCCCAGCCCGACGGGACGCGGACCGCCGCTCCGGGAACCGCGGCGCTCCACCGCGCGACATGCAACAACCACCACAGTTCGGGTCCGGTGAACCGGATCAACAGCTGCGCCGCAGCCGGCCAGCACCACGCCACCGCGGCAGCCGCGGTGCCGAGGATCGTGATGGGTGGAATAACCGGAGCAACAAGGAGATTGGCTGCCACCGCGACCAGACTGAGGCTGCCCGAGATCGCCGCCACCAACGGCGCCGTCACCAGTTGAGCGGCAACCGCGACGCACACGGCGTCGGCGAGCGGTTTCGGCCAGCCCCGGCCGACCAGTCGGCGCGACCACCCCGGCGCGATCACGACGAGCCCCGCCGTCGCCACCACCGACAGCGCGAAGCCGGCGTCGACCGCGAGCGCCGGCGAGAGCACCATGAGCACCAGCACGCTGGCCGACAACGCGGGAATCGCCTGCCGCCGCCGATGCACCAGCATGCCCATCAACATCACCGAACCCATTGCCGCGGCCCGCAATACGCTCGGCGAGGGCTGCACGATGACGACGAACACGAACAGCGTCACCGCCGCCAGCGCCACCGCGATCCGCCGTCCCACCACCGCGGCGCTGAGGAGCACCGCGCCGCACACGATGGTCACATTCGCGCCCGACACCGCCGTCAGATGCGTCAACCCCGCCCGGCGGAAGGCGGCCGTCGTATCCGACTCGACCGCCGACACATCGCCCAGCACCAAGCCCGGGAGCATCGCCGCCTGGTCGGGCGGCAACGCCAGTCGAGCGGCCTCGCCGAATTCAGCCCGCACGTGTGCGGCCGCGCGCTGCCCGGTCGAGGCGGTTCCGAACCGGGGGGTGCCCACAGCGGCCAGGACGGCCACCGACAGGTCGCGCCGCTTGGGCCGGGTGACCCGGGCCCGGAATGCCATCGGGCGGCCCACGCCGACCTCCGAATACCCCAGGGCCGGCGCGAAAACCATGACCCGCCCCGATGATTCGGCATCCTGCAGCCGCTGCAACGACGCCGCGAACATGAGGCGGCCACCCTGGATGGTCTTCGGCGACTCGGACGGCGTGACGGTCACCGTCACCGTCGAGCCGAACCGCGCCGCCAAAGAGTGGGTATCGACGGCGTGCACCCGCACCGCCGCGACGATCGCGAATGCCGCGCCCACCGCCGCCACGGCGAGCACTGCGGGCCAACGCACCGAGCCCATCCACAACCCGACTCCCACGGTGCCCGCCACCGCGATCACCACCGCCGTCAGCGCTGCCCACGGCCCCCACCACACGCCGACCGCCGTCACCGTCCAGCACGTCACGGCGGCCGGTACCAGCCGCACGTCGATGCCGGGGACGTCCGGCGCGGGACCGGCCGTCACACTTTGACCAGGGCACGCAGCTTCTCCAGCCGGCTCGGCCCGATGCCGTCGACCTCGCCCAACTGGTCGACGCTCGCGAACCGGCCGTTGGCCTCCCGCCACGCCACGATCGCTTTCGCCATCACAGGTCCGATGCCGGGCAGGCCGTCGAGTTGCTCCCTTGTCGCGGTGTTCAGATCAACGGGCCCCTGTGCTCCAGCACCTTTTCCGTCGCCGGGCGGCCCCTTCTCCGGCGGCCCGGACGTCGCACCGGCCGAACTGCGCATCACCGTGGGCGCGCCCAACGGCGCGGTGATGCCGACCAGAATCTGCTCGCCGTCGGCCACCTTGCGGGCCATGTTCAGGCCGACGATGTCGGCGCCGGCCAGCGCTCCCCCAGCTGCGGTGACGGCGTCGGCGATGCGGGCACCGGCAGGAAGTGTCACCAGCCCCGGTTTGTGAACGAGTCCTGCCACGCTGACCACGACGTCCTCGGCCTTGGCCGCCGACGCGGGCGTCCCAGGCGCCGAGGACGAAACCATCTGGACGGGTGGCAGTTTCGCCGCGGTCACCGGCGGCTTGTCATCGCCGAGCACGGCGATGATGGTCACCAGGACCGCAACCACGCCGACCACCGCGAGCGCGATGACGCCCGCACGCCCAGGGTCGGCCCGCACCGTCGCGAGCCACCCGGACCTGCCCGGCATCGCGTCGGGCAACCACCGCGACAGCGAGGTGTCGTCGTTCGAGTCGGGCTCTGCGTCGGGGTCCGTCGCGTCTCCGGGCTGCGCGGCCAACCGCCGCTGCGCCCGATCGACCGGTGTCTGAGTGACCATGCCCGCGACGTTAGGTGGCGGCACCGACCGGAAACGCCGCAAGAGGCAGTCGAACCCGCCGCCTGTGGATCAATCGCGTTCTGTGGATAGATGTGGGCGGCTCGCGCCGTCGGCCGGTCGATCGCCACCAAAATTGGCATCGTGGTGCGCCGAACTGTGGGCCGACAAGCGCCGCGGACCCTAGAGTCTGGGTAACCATGACGACCGAAACACCTTCGCCACGTTTGAGTTTGACCGCGCAGCAACGCGAAGCGCTGGCTGCGGCGGCGAGGTTCCCGCTGTTGAGCGCGATCCAGGGCAGGCGGTCGCGGCGCTTCCCCGTCGGCGGCTCCATCCCATCGGGACCGTTGGCCTACACCAGTAGCCGCGACGTCGAACCACTCGACGAGGTCGAACGCGCACTGATCCTCGCGACGGTAACCGGTGTAACCGGTTGGCATTTCGGGATCAGTCACCATCCCGGATATGCACCGGCGTTCCCGAACTACAGCGGGTCGGCATCAGGTCGCACGTTCCCGTCAGCCGCGGGTTTCGAGATCGTCGAGTTCTTCTTCACCGATGACTCGGGCACCTACTTTCTGTCGTCCCGAGACACGGCACCGACAGTGCCGGTCAACGACGGCGTGGTGGACATCGACGACTGGCTGGCCGCGACGGTGTCGTCCTATCGTCAGCTCTCCACCGATCGCATCCACATTCCGCGGTCGGAGCCGTACCTCGAGGGCCACAACACGTGGATCGCAAATCACCCCGGCTCGCTGCTCGTCATCCCGGTCGCCGATATCGCACAGCATCTGTTGGCCAATCTGGCCTTCTTCCTGCAGAACGGCTACCTGGTCTATGACGACGTGAACAACCGGCCGATCCCAGGACTGAAGGAGGCAGCCGCGGGTCTGGCGCACCGCGACGACGACCCGTTCCCGCTGACCTTCGTCGAGCAGTATTCGCTCACCGAAGCCACCGCCGAGTTGATGACGAGCGTCTACAACGGGCACCTACTACTCGGGGCGCTGGGCCTGGGCGGTTGGACGTTCGACGGTATCGACCGGCTCACCATCCTCGGCGCGTCGGGCGACCCGGAGGTGCCCGGGTTGGGATTCAACGTGCAAACCGACGAACGGTGGGCACTGCCCAATCCGACGGGGCTGGCCGGCGTTTTCGAAACCTACAGCCGCCCGCACTACCCGGACATCGCGGCCGCAGTGCGCGCCTTCGCCGACCGAAAGTTCGGCCCCGGCGGGCCTTTTCACCCGGATACCCCAGGCCCGTGGCGGGATTCGCGAGCGGTGCGTTCGGCGGCGGCCGGGCACGACGAGCAGTTCATCACCCTGCTGACGATTGCCGCGCAATACATCGACGACACGTTCGGCAAGTTTCCCGGCACCGTACCTACCGTGCACATCATGAATTACCTTCAGGCACAACACATCGACCTCGGGTTCTACGACAGCCATTTCCAGCCGGGGGCGTATCTGTCGACCCACGCCGAGCACGACCGGATTTGGCATGGGTGACAGGACTCCAGCTCACAGACCGTTCTGACGAGGCCTCTCCATGTCGGATGCTGAGCGTTCCCGCGACGCTTGAACCTCCGCACCCTTCGCCAGCCCGCCTGCAGGCTCACAGCAATCGGGACCTTTTCAGTTGACGACTGTAACTACTAGTACGTATGGTCCGTGATTATGCAAACGCGCGCGCGTCTTGTGAACGCGACTCAAGAGCTGCTCTGGGAACGCGGTTATGCGGCAACCAGCCCAAAGGACATTCTGAAACGCGCGGAAGCAGGGCAGGGCAGCATGTACCACCACTTCGCCGGAAAACAGGAGCTCGCGGCCACAGCTTTGGCAGCGAGCGCAGCCACGATGCGCGCCGAAGCGGACCTTCTACTCTCGGACGACGGGACGGCACTCGAGCGGGTGATCGCTTACCTAGAACGCCAGCGCGATTCGTTGCGGGGCTGCCGCATGGGACGCATGACCTACGACGCTGATGTTTTGGCGACACCAGATCTTCTCCGCCCGGTTGCAGAGACCCTCAGCTGGTTGGTCGACCGCATCGCTCAAGTAATTGGCCAGGGCATTGACGAGGGCGAGTTCCCCGCCGCCACAGACGCACATCAGCTCGCATCCATGGTGGTCGCGACCGTCCAGGGAGGCTACGTCCTCGCGCGGGCGCAACAGGACCCAGCTGCTTTCGAGGCGGCGGTACAAGGAGCTGCAGGCCTCCTACAGAGCCGGAATCTGCGATGACCGCCGTAGCTGGGCATGCCGCCATGACCCACGTAGCCCATCAGGAGACCGCAAACGACGGAACCACCACAAAGTGGTACGAGCCTGTTGCTGACCGGGCCCACGTCCGGGCGACCAAGAGGCATCACTGATGTACGCCATGCAGTATCAGATCGCATTGCCCACCGACTACGACATGGGCATCATCCGGAACCGGGTGCGCAGGACCGGCCACCTCTTCGACGGCTTCGCCGGCCTCGAGTTCAAGGCCTACTTGATCCAGGAGAAGTCCCAAGGCGCTCCACGAAACGCGTACGCCCCGTTCTATGTCTGGCGCGACATCGACGGCATGCGCAACTTTTGCTGGGGCGAGCCGGGTTTTTCCGCTATCGTTCGAGACTTCGGCCGGCAGCCGATCCAAGATTGGACGCTTCACAAGATCGTCCACGGCCCCGCCGCCTACGCACAAGCCCGCAGTCTCACCGTGAAGTCTGCGTCGCTGCCTTCCGCTGGCTCACCGTCCGATTGCCTGGATTCGATCACCCAACGGTTTCTCGAGCACGTCGAAGACACCACTCTGGCCCTCGTGACCGCTGTCGATATAACCAGCTGGACCCTCATCCAGGTCGAACTCACGACAGAGGAGCCCGATCAGACTTTGACCCACGTGGCCGCCTACGAAGTTCTGCACGTCTCCGCGGCCTGACGGGTTCGCACCGCCGCCGGCTCCAGCGCACCACCGGCACCGCCGGGTAGACACCTGCGGCATAGTGTCTAGCGAAAGCACAGCCCCAACGAGGAGGCCTCCATGACCACCGACCGCCCGCTCCGCGTCATCCAGTGGACCACCGGCAACATCGGCAAGCGATCCCTGCACGCCATCATCGCCCGTGACGACATGGAGCTGGTCGGCGTCTACGCGTACGGCGCCGAGAAGGTCGGGGTGGACGCCGCCGAGTTGGCCGGCTGGCCCGAGCTCACGGGCATCAAGGCCACCAACGACATCGAAGAGCTGGTGGCTCTCAAGCCCGACGCCTGCTGCTACAACCCGATCTGGCCCAGCGTCGACGAGCTGGTCCGGCTGCTGGAATCCGGCATCAACGTGTGTTCGACCGCCGCCTGGATCACCGGCGGCAAGCAGAGCCCCGAGGATCTGGCGCGTATCCAGAAGGCTTGCGAGGCAGGCAATTCCACGATCTTCGGCAGCGGCGCACACCCCGGCCTGACGAACATGATGGGCATGGTGCTGTCCAGCGCGTGCGAGAGCGTCGACGAAATCCGCATCACCGAGTCGGTCGACTGCGGCGTCTACGAATCGGCCGGCACCATGGCCGCGATGGGTTTCGGCAAGGACCCCGAGACACCGGGTCTGGCCGAGAGTGTGCGCCTGGAGAGCGAGGTGTTCGCCGAGTCAGCCGCGATGATGGCCGACGCCATCGGCGCCAAGCTGGACCGGATCACCTTCGACGTCACCTTCACGCCGGCGACCGCGGATTCCGACCTCGGGTTCATGCAGATTGCCAAGGGCACGGTCGCCAGCGTCTACGGCTATCACCGCGGTTGGGTCGGCGACAAGAACGTCGTCAGCGTCGGCTTCAACTGGATCATGGGCGAACACGTCACCCCGCCGAAGCCCGTGGCGCACGGTCACGTCATCCAGGTGTTCGGCGTACCCAACATGCGCACGGTGATCTACTGCCTGCCGTCGAAGGACTGGAGCGAGGTGAGCCTGAACGGGCTGGGCATGATCTACACCGCGCTGCCGGTGACCAACGCAGTGCCGGCAGTGGTGGCAGCCGCGCCGGGCATCCTGACGCTCAAAGATCTGCCGCCGGTCACCGGCCGGTTCGCCGGCTAGGCCAAAAGCCGTCACAGCCGGTACATTTCGCGCGCCATGAGCGCTTCTTCGATGAAGTCGAAGTGTGTCTCGTAGACCGGGTTCTCCGGGTGGTGCTCGTCGGCCAGCCGGTGCATGGCCTGGCCGACAGAGCGCTCCATGTTGGTGATCCACTGGGGCACCGTGGGTGCGTGAAACGGCAGGGCGTGGGTCCAGCCGAGGTTCAGTGTGTGGCTCATCGTCGTCACCTTTCAATCGGGGTTCGCGGCGATGGAGTGCCGCGCGGGATTTCAGAGTGCGACGACGACGGCGCCGGATCGCGAGTAGACGGGTACTCGAAAACCGGCCAGCACCGCGCGCTTGCCCGCGTAGTTGTTGGCAGACTGCCGGAAAAAGCTCCCCGGCGCCGGGCCGCTAGTCCTGCGTGTTGACGATGACGCCGACGGCGCCGGAGCCGACATGCACCGCCAGCACCGGCCCCATGTCGGTCACGACAAGTGAATCGACCTGGGGCAGGCGGGAAGTCAGTGCGGCGCCGATCTGCGCGGCGTCGTCGTGGTTGTCGACGTGGTGCACGGCGATCGCTGCGGGCCGCTCACCGACCAGCGCGACCACCCGTTCGATCATCGCGGCATGAGCCTTGGCCACGGTTCGGATTCGCTGATCGAGCACCAGCCGGCCGTCGATGTCCAACTGCAGCAACGGCTTCAGCGACAATGCGGTGCCGAGCCAGGACGCGGCGGTGCCGATGCGGCCACTACGCCGCAGGTTGTCCAAACGGTGGACGACGATGAACCCGTGCTGCCGCCCGGATTCCGCACGTGCCAGCGCCTCAACGGCATCCAGGTCGGCGCCGGCCGCTGCGGCGCGGGCCGCTGCCAGCGCGACGAAGCCGACCCCCATCGCCGCCGATCGCGAATTGACCACGCGCACAGACGAACCCAGCTCACGGCCCACGGCCGCGGCGGAACTGAACGTACTCGACAGACCGGCCGACAGATGCACCGCCACCACGCCGTCGCCGCCGCTGTCGGCCAGCGCCTGCTTGTAGACATCGGTCAGATCCGCGGGCGCCGCGCCCGAGGTGGACACGTGCGACCGGTCCTGGATGTCCTGCGGAATCGGGTCGATCCCGTCCTGGTAGTCGGTGCCGTCCTGCAGCACATGCAGCGGCACGACCCGAATGTCCCAGCGCTTCAACTCATCTGGGTCAAGCCGAGCCGACGAGTCGGTGACCACCACCACAGCCATGGCTAGTCGTCGGTCCGCTGCGACACCACACCGGCCTCGGCCAGCCCCTTGAGCATCAGTTCGGCGACGGCACGGTGCGCCTCGAAGTTCCAGTGGATACCGTCCGGGTTGGCGCGGCCCGACATCACCTCGTCACCGACGGCGGCCTTGAGGTCGACGACCGGAATCTGCTTACCCTCGGCCCAATCGGTGATCGCCGCGACGGTGGCGTCGCGCCAGCGGTGCGAGCTGCCGTAGGTCTCCGCGATGTGCACCGACGGAATGGTGGCGACGAACGGAATGCCAGGACGGTTGAAATCGATTGCCCCGCGGGTCTCTTCGAGATATTCGACCGTCAGGTGCGCCGGCAGCGCGGGCCGCGCGATCGGCGACAGGCGCGGCTGCAGCCAGCCGTAACCGTCGCGCACGATGCGGCGCAGCCACGGCGGCCGCACGTAGCGGATCAGTTCCCGCAGTGCCGTCGGCAACGGCGACGGCAGCGAGTCCATGCCGCACGTCGCGAAGATCACCGCGCCGGCCTTCGGCAACGCCGCCCACGACCGCGGATCCTGCGTCGCGGCCCACCACACGTCGCGGCAGGTCCAGCCGATGCGGCCGATGAGCTCGAGGTCCCAACCGAGTTGGGACGCAACGATGTTGGGCCAGATGCGTGGATCGTCGGACGGCAGCCCGCCGGTCGGCCCGTAGTAGGACAGTGAGTCGCAGAAGACGAGAAGGACGGGCTTCTTCGAGGCAGTCGGCGTGTCAGAGGACATCGTTGGCCACCTGAGCCGAGGCGTTCCACACGTCCAGCCGCCACTTCACCGGATCGTCGTCGGCGAGTCCGGCACTGTGCCCCGACAGCTGCACCCAGCTGGCGTTGCCCATGCCGCCGAGGATCGGCCAGTTGTCGACGGGAAGCTCCAGCAGGGCCGCGGTCAGCGCGGCGATCAGCCCGCCGTGCGCGACGAGCACCACGGGTCGGTCGACCTCGTCGACTCCCCATTCGGGCAGATTGCGCAGCTGCTCCTCCACCACCGGGAGGCTGCGTCTCGCCACGTCCACCCGGCTCTCGCCGTTGTGCGGCGCCCAGCGGGCGTCGTCACGCCAGGCCAGCCGCGCACCGGGCGCAATGTCGTCGACCTCGTGATGGGTCAGGCCCTGCCAGTCCCCGAGGTGCGTCTCGCGTAGCCGCTCGTCGATCGACACCGGCATCCCGGCCTGGTCCCCCAGCGTCGTCGCGGTGTCGAGAGCGCGGCGCAGATCGGAGGACACGATCACCAGGGGCTGGCGCTTGGCCAGCACCTCGGCCGCCGCCACCGCCTGCGCCCGGCCCAGATCACTGAGGTCGGTATCGAGCTGACCCTGCATCCGGCTGGTGGCGTTGTACTCCGTCTGACCGTGACGCAGCAGCAGGAGGCGGCGGTTCCTCACTCTCGGCCCTCGGCGGACTCGTCGGATGCGTCGTCTCCGTCGGGGTTGACCGGCAGCGCACCATCCAGGTCGACCTCGACGGCCGGGCAGTCCCGCCACAGCCGGTCCAGCGCGTAGTACTCGCGCTCCTCCTGGTGCTGGATGTGCACCACGATGTCGACGTAGTCGAGCAGCACCCAGCGGCCCTCGCGGGCACCCTCGCGACGGGCCGGCTTGTGACCCGCCCAGCGCATCTTCTCCTCGACCTCGTCGACGATGGCGTTGACCTGGCGGTCGTTGGACGCGGAAGCGATGACGAAGTAGTCGGTGATGACCAACTGATCCGAGACGTCGATGACGCTGATGTTCTCGCCGAGCTTGGCGGCGGCCGCACGGGCGGCGACGGTCGCCATGCTGAGGGCTTCGGGGGTGGCCGTCATGAATTCTCCTGCTTGTTCGTGGGTTGGTAGAGCCCACGTTTGGACACGTATTGGACGACGCCGTCGGGCACCAGGTACCAGATGGGCCGGTTGGCCTGGGCGCGGCGACGGCAGTCGCTCGACGAGATGGCCAGCGCAGGCACCTCGACCAGGGTCAGGGCGTCGAGCGGCAGTTCTTTCTGTGCCGCCTCGATGTGTTTCCCGTCCAGCTCGTAGCCGGGCCGGCTGACCCCGATGAACCGGGCCGTGGAGAACAGTTCCTCCCAGTTCTGCCACGACAGGATCGAGGCCAGCGCGTCGGCGCCGGTGATGAAGAACAGGTCGGTGTCCGGGTTCTGCCGGGCCAGGTCGCGCAGGGTGTCCTTGGTGTAGGTCGGGCCGCCGCGGTCGATGTCGACGCGGCTCACGGAGAACCGCGGGTTGGCGGCCGTCGCGATGACCGTCATCAGGTACCGGTCCTCGGCGGCGGTGACGTGCCGGTCGCGCTTCTGCCAGGGCTGCCCGGTCGGCACGAAGATCACTTCGTCGAGTTCGAACAGGTCGGCCACCTCGCTGGCCGCGACGAGGTGTCCATGGTGGATGGGGTCGAACGTCCCACCCATCACGCCCAGCCTGCGTCGAGTCACGATTGGCCAGCTTACTGGAGCCCCTGATACCCGCGAACGTGCGTGTTTGCGGGAATCAGACGGGCAGCAGGTTGTCGATCACCGACGCGAGCTGCTTGGCCGACCGGCATTCGTGCATGGTGATGACGTCCTGGTACTTGGCCGTCGCGGAGTCGCCGCTGCCCCACAGGTGCTTGGGCTCGGGGTTGAGCCAGTGCGCGTGCCGGCTGGCGTTCACCATGTGTGCCAGTAGGTCGGCCTGCGGGTTGCGGTAGTTGTTGCGGCCGTCGCCGAGCACCAGCAGGGCCGTGCGCGGCGAGAGCGCGTTGGGCCACTTGTCCAGGAACGAGACGAACGCGTGGCCGTAGTCCGAATGCCCGTCCCGGGTGTAGACGGCGGCCTCGCGGGTGATCTTCTGCACCGCGACGGCCAGGTCGGCGTCGGGGCCGAACAGCTCGGTGACTTCGTCGGTGGTGTCGATGAAGGCGAAGACCCGCACCCGCGAGAACTGCTGACGCAGGGCATGCACCAGCATCAGCGTGAAGTGGCTGAAGCCCGCGACGGAGCCGGACACGTCGCACAGCACCACCAGCTCGGGACGGGCCGGGTGCGGCTTCTTGAGGACGACCTCGATGGGCACGCCGCCGGTCGACATCGACTTGCGCAGGGTCTTGCGCAGGTCGATCTGGCCGGCGTGGGAACGACGCCGGCGCGCCGCGAGCCGGGTGGCCAGCGTACGGGCCAGCGGCGCAACGACATTGCGCATCTGCCGCAGCTGATCGCCTGACGCCCTGAGGAATTCGACGTTCTCGGCCAGCTGCGGGATGCCGTAGGTCTGCACGTGGTCGCGGCCGATCTGCTCGGCGGTGCGCCGCTTGGTCTCCGACTCGACCATGTGCCGCAGCTGCGAAATACGCTTGGCGGCAATCGCTTTGGCGATCTGCTCCTGCGTCGGCGTGGGCTCGTCGCCGTACGGCGCCAGCAGTCCGGCCAGCAGCTTGCCTTCGAGCTGGTCCAGACCCATGGCCTTGAGCGCCTGATACGACGAGTACGACGGGCCCCGGCTCGAGTTGTACTTGCCGTAGGCGTCGACGATCTGCGCGATCATCGCCATCAGGCGGTCGTCGAGGTTCGCCATGTCCGCGTCGGACAGCAGGTCGACGAGTGCCGCGCGCATGCCCTCGACGTCCTCGGGCGGGATCCGGTCGGGCCGGTGCTCCGGATCCTCGTCGTCGTCGAGTTCCAAGACCGCCCGGTCCCCCATGGCCGCGGGGAACCACAGGTCGAACAGCGCGTTGTACGTCTCGCGATGGTCGGGCCGGCGCAGCACCGCACACGCCAGACCCTCGCGCAGCACCATGCGGTCACCCAGTCCCAGGGTGGCCATCACCCGGCCGGCATCGACGGTCTCCGACGGCCCGACGTTGATGCCCACCTTGCGCAGGGCCTCGACGAACCCCACGAGGTGGCCCGGAATGCCGTGCGGGGCAAGCGGTTGCGCGGGCGTGCGGGCGACGGCCATGCGGACTCCCCTAGTTCAGCTTCAACTCGCCGATGGCGCGCTGCTGATCTGACTGGTGTTTGAGCACCACACCCAGCGTCGCGGCGATCATCTCGTCATCGATGGTGTCCATGCCCAACGCCAATACCGTCCGGCCCCAGTCGATGGTCTCGGCGACCGACGGCAGCTTCTTGAGCTGCATGCCGCGCAGCACGCCGATGATCCGGACCAGCTCGTCGGCGATCTTCTCCGGCAGCTCGGGCACCCGGGACAACAGGATGCGCCGTTCCAGATCGGGGTCGGGGAAGTCGATGTGCAGGAACAGGCAGCGACGCTTGAGCGCCTCGGACAGTTCGCGGGTGGCGTTCGACGTCAGCACGACCAGCGGTGTCTGCTGCGCCTTGATGGTGCCGAGTTCGGGCACGGTGACGGCGAAGTCGGACAGGATCTCCAGCAGCAGGCCTTCGATCTCGATGTCGGCCTTGTCGGTCTCGTCGATCAGCAGCACGGTGGGCTCCGTGCGGCGGATGGCCGTCAGCAGCGGCCGGCTCAGCAGGAACTCCTCGCTGAACACGTCCATCTTGGTCTGGTCCCAGTCACCAGACTGCTGACCCGATTGGATCCGCAGGATCTGCTTGGCGTGGTTCCACTCATACAGCGCGCGGGCCTCGTCGACGCCCTCGTAGCACTGCAGCCGCACCAGCTCCGACCCCGTGCACTGGGCGATGGCCCGGGCCAGTTCGGTCTTGCCGACACCCGCCGGTCCTTCGATCAGCAGCGGCTTGCCCAGCCGGTCCGCCAGGAAAACCGCTGTGGCCGTTGCGGTGTCGGGCAGGTATCCGGTTTCGGTGAGTCGCTTGGCGACGTCATCGATGGCGGCATTTTCGCCGAACAGCGGCACCGAACGAGCGGGTGTACTCAAGTTCTTCTCCTCTTACACGGGCCGGGTCTGGCCGTCGCCCCACACGATCCATTTGGTGGAGGTCAGTTCCGGCAGCCCCATCGGACCGCGCGCGTGCAGCTTCTGGGTCGAGATGCCGATCTCGGCGCCGAAGCCGAACTGCTCACCGTCGGTGAAGGCCGTCGACGCGTTGACCATCACGGCGGCAGCGTCCACCTGTTCGGAGAACCGCTGGGCCGCAGCAAGATTGGTCGTGACGATCGCCTCGGTGTGCCCGGTGCCGTACTCGTTGACATGCGCGATGGCGCCGTCGACACCGTCCACCACGGCAACCGCCATGTCGAGCGACAGGAACTCGGCGCGCAGCTCGTCTTCGCTCGGGTCCAGATGCACCGTCACCCCGGCGTCCTGCAGCGCGGTCACCAGCCGCGGCAGCGCGGTGTCGGCGATGGCCCGGTCCACCAGGAGGGTCTCGGCCGAGTTGCACACGCTGGGACGGCGGGTCTTGGAGTTCAGCAGGATGCTCTCGGCCATGTCGAGATCGGCGGCCTCGTGGACGTAGACGTGGCAGTTACCGACGCCGGTCTCGATGGTCGGCACGGTGGCGTCGCGCACCACGGCGTCGATCAGGCCGGCGCCGCCGCGCGGGATCACCACGTCGACCAGCCCGCGAGCCTGGATCAGGTGGGTGACGCTGGCGCGGTCCTCGCTGGGCAGCAGCTGCACCGC
This sequence comes from Mycolicibacterium sp. TY81, assembly GCF_018326285.1. NCBI lineage: Bacteria > Bacillati > Actinomycetota > Actinomycetes > Mycobacteriales > Mycobacteriaceae > Mycobacterium > Mycolicibacterium sp. TY81. The sequence goes on along the minus strand of NZ_AP023362.1, from coordinate 911,938 downwards.
GTCCTCGGGCAGGCCCTCGGCGGCCAGCGCCGCCCGCAGTGCGGTGACCAGAGCCGCATTCGACCGGGCTGCCGACGAGCTGCCACGCAGCAGCGCCGCGTTGCCGGACTTCAGCGCCAGCCCGAAGGCGTCGACCGTCACATTGGGCCGGCTCTCGTAGACCATGCCGACCACGCCGAGCGGCACCCGCTGCTGACGAATCTGCAGACCATTGGGCAGCGTGCTGCCGCGCAGCACCTGACCCACGGGGTCCGGCAGCCCGGCGACCTGCCGCAATCCGGCGGCGATGCCGTCGAGGCGCTGGGGGTTCAGGGCCAGGCGGTCGATCATCGCCTCGGCGGTGCCGGCGGCGCGTGCGGCGTCGATGTCCTCGGCGTTGGCGGCGAGCACCAGGTCCGCGGCGGCGAGCACTGCATCGGCCGCGGCGTGCAGCGCGCGGTTCTTGGCTTCGGTGGTCAGCGTGGCCAGCACGCGCGACGCGACGCGGGCCCGCCGGGCGGCGTCATGCACCTGCTGGCGCAGATCGGTGTCCGTAGCTGCGTGCACACTCATTAACCCAGGGTAACGAGGTATCGGCGGTCCGGGCCGGTCGGGGCTACGGTGGCCCGGTGACTCGCATCACTGTCGTGGGCAGCGTGAACATGGACCTGGTCTTCGATTTGGCCGACCTGCCGGGACCGGGGCAGACGGTGCTGGCGTCGTCATTGCATTCGGAGCCCGGCGGCAAGGGCGGCAATCAGGCCGTCGCGGCGGCCCGGGCGGGTGCCGATGTCCAGCTCGTCGCCGCGCTCGGAGCCGACGCCACGGGCGGCGCGCTGCGAAAGCACTTGCAGGACAACGGCGTCGGTCTGGTCGCGACCGTCAGCCTGCCGGTCCCGAGTGGTACCGCGGCGATCATGGTCGGCCACAACGCCGAAAACATGATCGTGGTGGCGCCGGGCGCCAACGGACACCTGACCCTGGACTCCGCACACGTTCGCGCGGTGGTCGCCGATTGCGACGTGCTGTTGCTGCAGCTGGAGATCCCGCCGGCCACCGCGCTGGCGGCGGCGCGGCTGGCGAAGGACGCCGGCGCGACGGTCGTGCTGAACGCCTCTCCTGCCGGCACCGATCCGGAGGTGCTCGCCGCGCTGGCCGCCGTCACCGACGTTGTGATCGTCAACGAAACCGAAGCCGCCCAATGGCATTGGCCCGTCCCACACCTGGTGATCACGCGGGGCGCCGACGGCGCGGAGCACCGCACGGCGGACGGTGAGACACAGGTCCCGGCGCCCCGGGTCGAAGCCGTCGACACCACCGGCGCGGGTGATGTCTTCGCCGGCGTTCTGGCTGCGGGTTGGACCGCGGACCCCGCGCATGCCCTCCGGCGGGCCGTCACAGCCGGCGCGCTCGCCACCCTGACACCCGGTGCCGGCGATTGCGCACCGCGAGACGAGGTCATCGAGGACGCGCTGGAAGACGACGCGTCAAACTGACGCGCAGATATACGCCACTTGGCGGATGATCTGCCGGCCGCGACGCCGGATAGTCGACGCATGACCATTGCCAGCGGTATTCCGAGCGTCTTCGACGTCACGCTTCCGGCGATCGACTATTCGGGCGCGCAAAGCCCCGACGAAGCGCAGGCGATCCTCGCGCCGGCGCGGGCGCAGTCGCCGATCGCGATGGGGCCGCACGGGCAGGAGGTGCTGACCTACGACCTCGCGCACGAAGTGCTGCGCGATCCGCGATTCCGGATACCCCAGGGCATGTTCCTCGTGGCGCAGGGCATCACGTCGGGCCCGGTGTGGGACCGCGTCAGCGCATCGATCATCAGCATCGACGGTCCCGAACACACCCGCCTGCGCCGACTGATCGCGACGGCCTTCAGCCGCCGCGCCATCGAACGCCTGCGCACCACGGTCGTCGACGTCGTCAGCGATCTGATCGACCGCCAGGTGGCCCGCGGGCACTGCGACGTGGTGACCGATATCGCGCGCCAGTACCCGACCCCGGTCATCTGTGCGCTGCTCGGCGCCCCCGCCGAGGACTGGGCACAATTGTCGGCCTGGGTGGACGATTTCATGCAGGCCTTCGACTGGCACGTCGCCGAACACGAGACCGCGATCCTGACCGCGTGGGACGCGCTTGATGACTACATCGACGACATGGTTGCCCGTCGGCGCGACAATCTCACCGACGATCTGATCTCGGATCTCATCCGCGCCGAGGAGGACGGTGACCGGCTCAGTGCCGACGAACTGCGCATGCTGTCCACCGGCCTGCTGGCGGCCGGCACCGACACCACCCGCAACCAGGTGGCCGCTTCGGTACAGGTCCTGTGTGAGCACCCGGACCAGTGGGCGCTCCTGGGGGCGCACCCGGATATGGCCGACCGTGCCGTCGAAGAGACCATGCGGCACTCCCCCATCGTGATCAGCTCGCTGCGGATGGCCCGCGAGGATGTCGAACTCGCCGGAATGCTGTTTCCCGCAGGAACTTTCCTGCAGGTGAACACCGGCGCGGCCAACCGCGACCCCGCCGTGTACGACGATCCCGACCGCCTCGACATCACCCGCGCGGGCGCCCCGGCGATGCAGACCTTCGGCGCCGGGATGCACTACTGCCTCGGCGTGCACCTGGCCAAGATGGAGCTGGCCGAAGCGCTCGCCCTCATGACCCAGCGCATGCCCAACGCCCGCGTGACCGGGCCGGTGCCGTGGAAACCGTTGGTGGGCCTGAGCGGACCGCTCACCCTGCCCATCGCCTTCGACCCCGTCGATCAGTCATGGCGGGCGGCTTCCTGAGCGAGCTGTCTGCGCGCGCCGAGTGAGGGTGCCACCGCCCAAAACCACACAGACGTTGCGATTCAGCAAATACTGCGGGTTTGCCGTGGGTGGTCCTAGAATCTGACGTTCAAATGGACGGTCACAAGGGAATCGCGGTGTCACGGCGATTCTTCGTGCTCACGGTCGCCATCGCCGTCTTCTATGTACCGCTGGCACTCAATTACACCTGGCCACTTTTCGCCCCTGGCTTGGCGCGCTGGCAGGACGCCGTCAACACCGTCATCAACGGTGATCACTACGCGATCGGTGACGGGTCCGTCGAGTCGGTACGCCACGGCGCCTACGCCGAGCATCGCGTGGTTCTCATGGTGCACACCACGTTGGCCGGACTTGCCTTGACTCTGGGGCTGTTTCAGTTCTCGTCGCGGCTGCGCAACCGCCGGCCGGCGGTGCATCGCTGGATCGGCCGCAGCTATCTGGCACTGATGTCCATCAGCATGCTGACCGCGTTGGTGTTCCTGTACGTCACGCCGCCGGCCCAGCACTTCATCGGCCCGGCATTCGAAACCCAGTTGCGCGCCTTGGCAATCGGCACCCTCGGCAGCGCGTGGTACGCGGTCTACGCGATCCGCCGCCGCGACGTGATCACGCACCGGGCCTGGATGACCTACGGCATCGCCCTGATGATGACGGCGCCGTTGCTGCGCGTGATCTGGATCGGGATTCAGCCGCTGATCCCCCAACACGATCTGCTGACCAACATCGGCGTGGGCTCCATCGTCCTCGGCGTCGTCGCGCCCGGCAGCGCGGTGTTCGCGTTCATGCTGACGCAACGATCGTCACCCGACACCCAAATCGGTTCGGCTCCAAGGTGTTCGGCTCCAAGGTGGACGTACGGCGCTGCCGTGGGATTGGCGATTGCCGGCTCACTCGCCTACGCCGGCCTCGTGGTGCGACTGCCGGCGCCGATACCGCACGGCCTCGCGCTCTTTCATCTCGTACCGGCCTGGATCAGCATCGCAATCGCCGCACGTGGGGTGTTCCGTGCCCGCGCCGCGGGAGATGTGGCGCGCGAACGGCAGTGGCGCTGGCTGTTGTGGGGCTTCGCCGCGGCCCCGACGGCGGCCGCCTTGTACGCGCAGATCGTGCCGCCGGCCTTCACGACGGCCGACGCCGTTCTCGCCGGCGGCATGGACGGCCCGGTCATCCCGATCACCGTCGCCTTCGCGCTGGTGGTGCGTGCGGCCGCGCGGTCTCAGCGTCGGACCGACGACGACCTTGATGAGCCGAACGTGCTCGCCGCCGCGTGAGCGCGGCGGCAAGTTATCCACAGAACGCGATTCATCCACAATCTGCGCCTGCCACGTAGTTTGAAGCGGTCGAGATCGCTAAAATCGAACATATGTACGAGGAACTGGTGATCGAAACCAGGGAAGCCGACGACGCTTCCCTGGTCGACACGATGACCAGCGCAATACGGGCCGAAGCCCAGAGTGCCGCCCGCCGGCTGGCTGCCATCGCCGAACTCACCCACCGCCGCTGCATCGACCACGAGGACCGCGACCTGTGGGCGTGCGACGGCTGGGACGCCGCGGCGTGCGAGATCGGCGCGGCCCTGACGATCAATCGCTGGCAAGCCGCCAGTCAGATGCACCTCGCGCTCGCACTGCGTGACCGGCTCCCACACGTCGGCGCCCTGCTGGCGCGCGGGGACCTATCACTTCCGTTGGTCACCCTGATCTGCTGGCACACCGAGTTCGTGCAAGACCCCGCAGCGCTCGCCCTCATCGACACCGCCATGGCCGGCAGCGCGCGCGAATGGGGACCGTTGTCGAAGGCCGACACGATCCGGCAGATCGACAGCTGGATCGAGAAGTTCGACCCGGCCGCGGTGCGTCGTAGCCGTAACGCCGTCCGCGGTCGCGATGTCGAGTTCGGCAAGCCGGGTGACCCCGCAGGCGTCACGTCTGTCTGGGGTCTGTTACTGACCACCGACGCCGAACTGCTCAAGCGCACCCTCACCGCCATGGCCTACGAGGTCTGCGACGACGATCCCCGCAGCCTCGCCCAGCGCCGCGCCGACGCGTTGGGCATCCTGGCCGTCCGTGGCGATCGGCTGCCCTGTCACTGCGGCAAACCCGACTGCCCGGCAGCCGGAGCCGATCCGCGCGCCGCAGCCGTCGTCATAAATGTCTTGACTGGCGCTGCGCCACAACCGATCAGCGATCCTCTGCTCGATGCGCCGGAGGCCGCACCGCCGGTGACGGCAAACACTCCGGTCGCCGAGGCACTCGCGCCTCTGCCTGAGCCCGAGCCTGTCGTCGACCAGAGCGCGGTCGGCTATCTGCCCGGCGGGCCGGTGATACCCGCGGTGGTCATGGCAGACCTGGCCGCCCGCGGCGCCAGCGTGAAAACGGTTACCACGCCGCAGGTTCCGGCCGACGGGCAACCGCGGTACCGGCCGTCGACCGCGCTCGACCACTACGTGCGGATGCGGGACATCACCTGCATGCACCCCGGCTGCGACCGCCCCGCCGTGGACGCCGACCTCGACCACACCATCCCCTGGCCGGCCGGAGCCACGCATCCCGGCAATCTCAGCCCGAAGTGCCGCAAGCATCACCTGGTCAAAACGTTCTACAGCGGCGCGACCGGATGGCACACCCGCCAGAACCAGGACGGCACCATCGTGTGGACCGCACCCACCGGGCATACCTACACGACCGTGCCCGGTAGCCGAATCCTGTTTCCCGACAGGCACTTCCCTACCGCAGCGCCGCCACCATCGGCAGCGCCGCCACCATCGGCTACGGCGACCACCAGCGATCAACCCGGTCGCGACCTCATGATGCCCACCCGCCGGCGCACCCGCATCGGCGACCGCGCTCGACGTACCCGGCACGAGCGCAAACTCAATTGGGCCGAGCTCCTGGCGTCGGAGTCGACCGCCGAAGCCAAACTCCAACTCGCCCAACAACTCATCGACGGCGACAGCTCACCACCGTTCTGAAGGCGGTGCGGCTACACGGCCACCGAGGACACGTTGATGACCCGGCCGACGTGAAGCTCTGGTACGGCGTGGTCGAGGCGAGTTGATCGGGGTGCCGTGGAAACTCGGGTCGGTCGGCATCACGTCGGATGTGTAGAACTGCCCATCCTGGTCGACCCATTGGAAGCGGTCCAGTCAGTTGAGGTCTCGCTCGCCAGGAGCTGGTTCTGGATGGGGCTCGCCGGATCGAGCGTGATGAGGTCGTCGACCGTGCCGTGGATGATCAGGGTAGGTTTTCTGCTGCGGGGTCAGGAACGCCGGCCCGTTCAGGCCTCCGGCACGTTACGGTCGATCTCGTCGAGCCAGATGCGCGCCGACATGTCCGACGGCGCCCGCCAGTCCCCGCGCGGGGACAGCGCGCCGCCGGCGGACACCTTCGGGCCGTTCGGCAGCGCCGACCGCTTGAACTGACTGAACGAATAGAACCGCTGGACGAAGACTTTCAGCCAGTGCCGGATGTCGGCGAGCGAGTAGGCGACGTGCTCGTCGTCCGGGAAGCCGGCCGGCCAGTCACCGGCGTCGGCGTCGTGCCACGCATGCCAGGACAGGAATGCGATCTTCGACGGCCGGAAGCCGTACCGCAACACCTGGAACAGCGAAAAGTCCTGCAGTGCATACGGTCCCACCTTGGCCTGGCTGCTCTGGACTGCCTCACCGTCGGTCGCCGGAACGAGCTCCGGGGTGATCTCGGTGTCCAGCACCGACTGCAACACCTCGTTGACGTCGGCGTTGAACTGACCCGAGGAGATCACCCACCGGATCAGATGCTGGATCAGGGTTTTCGGCACCCCGCCGTTGACGTTGTAGTGGGACATCTGGTCGCCGACGCCGTAGGTGCACCAGCCCAGGCCGAGCTCGGACAGGTCGCCGGTGCCCAGTACGATGCCGCCGCGCTGGTTGGCCAACCGGAACAGGAAGTCCGTCCGTAGGCCGGCCTGCACGTTCTCGAACGTCACGTCGTAGACGGCCTCACCGCGGGCGAACGGATGCCCCATCTCGCCCAGCATTTGCCGCGCGGTGTCCCGAATATCCAACTCCGAGAACGTGACTCCGAGCGCCTTCGCCAGCGCGGTCGCGTTGTTCTTGGTGCGATCGCCGGTCGCGAAACCCGGCATGGTGAAGGCCAGGATGTCGCTGCGCGGCCGGCCCTCGCGGTCCATCGCCTTGGCCGCCACGATCAACGCGTGCGTGGAGTCCAGCCCGCCGGACACGCCGATCACCACGGTCGGGAAGTTCAGCGCCCGCAGGCGCTGCTCCAGACCGGACACCTGGATGTTGTACGCCTCGTAGCAATCCTGTTGCAGCCGCGCGGGATCCGCCGGCACGAACGGGAAGCGCTCGACCTCCCGGAGCAGGCCGATGTCGCCCGCCGGCGGCGAGAGCGTGAACTCGATGCGGCGGAAATCCGATGTCCGGTCGGCGAAGGTGCGCCGGTTGTCGTCGAACGTCCCCATGCGCAACCGCTCGGCGGCCAGCAGCTCGGTGTCGACGTCGGCCACCGACCGTCGCTCGCCGCACGGAAAACGCTCGGATTCGGCCAGCAGCACGCCGTTTTCGTAGATCATGGTCTGGCCGTCCCACGCCAGATCCGTCGTGGACTCGCCCTCTCCCGCGGCCGCGTAGACGTACGCCGCCAGGCATCGCGACGACGCCGACCGGGCCAGCAGCTTGCGGTCGTCGGCCCGGCCGATGGTGATCGGGCTGCCGGACAAGTTCGCCAGCACCGTCGCACCGGCCAGTGCGGCTGTCGCACTCGGCGGCACCGGCACCCACATGTCCTCGCAGATCTCCACATGCAGCACGAAGTTCGGCAGATCGTCGGCGGCGAACAACAGATCGGGGCCGAACGGCACGTCGACCCCGTTCAGCCGGATGGTCCCCTCGACATCATCACCGGCCGCGATCTGACGGGATTCGTAGAACTCGCGGTAGGTCGGCAGGTACGACTTGGGCACCACGCCCAGGATCGCGCCGCGGTGGATGACCACCGCGGTGTTGTAGATCCGGTGCCGGTACCGCAGCGGCGCACCGACCACCAGCACCGGCAGTAGCTCGGCGGACGCCTCGACGATCGTCGCCAGCGCCTCGGTCGTCGACTCCAGCAGCGTGTCCGACAGCAGGATGTCCTCGATCGAGTACCCCGACAGGGTCAGTTCCGGGAACACCGCCAGCGCGACGGCGTCGTCGTGGCACTCCCGGGCCAGGCGCAGCACCGACTCGGCGTTGGCCGCCGGGTCCGCGAGCGCGGTGTGGTGCGTGCATGCAGCCACGCGGACGAATCCGTGCCGATAGGCGGAGTAGAAGTCCACGTCTCGATTGTTGCACCGACCCGTGGTGCAACTCCGTGGACGGCCTACCCTCGATGAGGTGCAGGCTCCTGAACTGGTCAATCTTCTGGCCGACCGGCGGCTCGCCGTGCTGACCGGCGCCGGCATCTCCACCGATTCGGGCATTCCGGACTATCGCGGGCCGGACTCGCCGCCGAGCAATCCGATGACCATCCAGCAGTTCCTGTCCGGGCCGGCATTCCGGCAGCGGTACTGGGCCCGCAACCACATCGGGTGGCGGCATATGGCTGCCCGCCGGCCCAACGCCGGCCACCGCGCCGTGGCCGCCCTGGAACGGGCCGGGCTGGTGACGGGCGTCATCACCCAGAACGTCGACCTGCTGCACACCAAGGCCGGTTCCCAGACGGTGGTGAACCTGCACGGCACGTACGCGCAGGTCGTCTGCCTGAGCTGCGGCCACACCATGACCCGCGCCGCGCTGGCCGTCGAGCTGGAACGGCTCAATCCCGGATTCGCCGAACGCGCCGAGGTCGGCAGTATCGGCGTCGCGCCCGACGCCGACGCGACGGTCGAGGACACCGCGACATTCCGGTACCTCGACTGTCCGCGCTGTGGCGGCATCCTCAAGCCCGACATCGTGTACTTCGGCGACAGCGTGCCCAAAGACCGGGTGCAGCAGGCGTATGCCCTGGTCGACGACGCCGACGCGCTGGTGGTCGCGGGCTCGTCGCTGACGGTGTATTCGGGCTACCGGTTCGTCCGGCACGCCGCGGCGGCCGGCAAACCCGTCGCGGTCATCAACCGCGGGCCCACCCGGGGCGACGCCCTGGCCACGGTCAAGATCGACAGTGGCTGTTCGGAAATCCTCGCCCTGCTGGCCAGTGAACTGCCGGCTCAGAACCTGTCCGGGTGCCAGTAGACGTCCTCGGGTGTGCCGGACAACGCGTTGTCCACGGCCTCGCGGCCCTGCATGTAGCCGTAATCCTGATTCGACGACTCGTAGCGCCAGCCACCGAAGCGGCCCCGGCTGTGGATGCCGTGCGCGCGCAGCCGCTCGTCGACGGTCCGCACGATGTCGTCACGGCCCAGGGTCGGCACCGGATAGCCCATCGGCACTTCCCGCACGAACCGGCTCACCACGTACGCCGACTCGGCCCCCAGCGCCCGCAGTGACTCCTCGGTGCGCCGCACCGCGTCGTCGGCGGTCAGTGTTTGCCCGGGCAGCAGCGGGACCTCGCACAGCACGTTCCAGCGGCCGTCGCCGGCGTTGGCTGGGTCGTAGTTGTTGAGCATCGTGGCCCGGTACCACGGCACGCCCAGGTCGGGGCAGTACAGCCAGGTCTTGTCGGCCAGCGCCTCCGGCGCCGCACCGCGGTACCCCAATCCGACCGCGTAGATGCGACTGGCGCACAAGCTGTTTCGCTCGGCCGTCCCTTCGGCGCCGGCGCCACCGAGCCAGCCCCAGGCCGTCGTCAACGGCGCCGAGCTGACACAGTGGTCGTACCCGACGGTCGAGCCGTCGTCCAGGGTGGCGACCCGCCGCACGACGTCGACGTCGACCACCCGGGTGCGCAGCCGCACCGTCCCGGGCTCCAGCAGCTGATCGTGCACGCCCTGCCACAGCGCACCGGTGCCGCCGATCGGATAGGGAAAACTGCCCGCGGCTGCCGGCGCCGAACCGGCCAAACCGAGGCGCGGCACGTTCGGCGCGGCGCTGCCGCTGCGCAGCGACGTCCATTCGTGGTCGATGTCCTCGAGTGGGGCCGTCCACATCTTGTAGTTGTAGGGGCCGAAAAACTCGTCAAAAAGTTTGCCACCGAAATTGTTCCGGTAATAGTCGGCGAGGTTGTGCAGCGGGGCATCCGGGTACAGGTCGGTCGGCATCTCGGCGAGTTGCTGCTGGATGGGTGTCGGCACCAGACTCTGCGGCCCGCTGCCCTCGAGCCACACCCAGCCGTTACGGGCGACGTCGTTCATCTTCACGCCCGAGGCGTCGACCGCGCGGTCGAACTCCGCGAAGTGACTGTGCAGCACGTGGCCGCCAAGATCCCAGGTGAAGCCGTGTTCGTCGCGGACCGACGTGGCCATGCCACCGACCTGATCGCCGGCATCCACCAACACGTGGTCGATGCCGAGTTCGGTCAGCCGGACTGCAGCGCCCAGCCCCGTCGGGCCGGCACCGACAATGAGAAAGGTCGGCACAGGGTCAGAAATCGACGACCAGTCGGGCCGGTTCGAATCCCTCGGCGAACGTCCGGCGGCACAGGAAGCCGTAGTGCTCGGCGGAACTGCGCACCCAGGAGGCACTGACCTTTTCGCTGGCCTCGGCCTGCGACACGTGCGACATCAGGGCTTCGATCTTCTTGTCCAGCGAGTCGGAGATGTCGACGAACGCCGTCGGGTTGAAGCCGATGGCCGACGGTCCGCCGTAGGTCATGATCGACGACACCCATCGCGCGGCACCGAGGGTGCAGCGGGAGACCACCCGGTGATCCTGGTGGCTGTCATTGGCAGTGTGGGTGTAAACGATTGTGGCAGAGGACTTTTCGATGGCGTCTTCGATCAGGTGGACCAGCTCGAACTCCTGCAGCGACACGCTGCAGTCGCCGAAACCCTGGCCCCACAGCAGTTCATGGACGCCGAGCACCTCCACCGCACGGAGTTGCTCACGCACCCGCTCCTGCGAGTCGCCCGGCCCCTCCTCGCCGCGGGTCACCACCAACATGGTGACGCGGTCGCCGGCCGCCACATGCTTTGCCAGCGCACCGCCACAGCCCAGTTCGATGTCATCGGGATGCGCGCCGACCGCCAGCACGGACTGTCTCGCCATCGCCCCCTCAATTCTGTTTGCTGCGCCAGTGTTGAAGGCAGCATAACCCTAATTTAATAGGTCGGCCTTCTCCAGCAGGGAAAACCTCGAACGAGACGCCGATTCTAGCCAAATACACACGAATTCGACGTCAAATTGCTACCAGGTCATCCGCGTGCACCGCAGGTCGGCGCAGTTCGACGGGTAGCTCGGGCGTGGAGCGGCCGATGATGCCCGCGAGCTCGGAATCTTCGTAGGCCACGACGCCCCGCGCCACCGCGGTGCCGTCGGGACCGTGCAGCTCGACGACATCGCCGCCGTGGAAGCGCCCGGCAACCGCGGTGATCCCGGCGGGCAGCAACGATTTTCTTTGCCCGACGACGGCCCGCACCGCGCCGGCGTCCAGCGTCAGGGTCCCCGTCGTCTCGGCCGCGTAGCGCACCCAGAACCGCCGCGCCGACATGCGCTCGGGACGCGCCGCAAAGACCGTACCCACCGACGCGTCGGTCAGCGCGGCGGCAGCGTCGCTGGCGGCCGCCAGCAGGACCGGCACACCGGCATCGGCGGCCAGCAGCGCAGACGACAGCTTGGAGGCCATACCGCCCGTGCCCAGGTGACTGCCCCCGGTCGCCGATACGCCGTCGAGGTCACCCGACGCGGCGACCTCGGGAATGAAGCGCGCGTTGCCCTTGCGGGGGTCGCAGTCATACAGACCGTCGATGTCGCTCAGCAGGATCAGCGCGTCGGCCCCCACCAGCTGCGCCACCAGTGCCGACAGCCGGTCGTTGTCGCCGAACCGGATTTCGTTGGTGGCCACGGTGTCGTTCTCGTTGACGATCGCCACCGCGTGCAACGCCCGGAGCCGGTCCAGCGTGCGCTGCGCGTTGTTGTGCTGCGCGCGCTGGGCGATGTCGTGGGCGGTGAGCAGTACCTGCCCGACGGTCCGGTCATACCGGCCGAACGCCGCGCTCCACGAGTTGACCAGGGCCACCTGCCCCACGCTGGCCGCGGCCTGCTTGGTGGCCAGGTCCGTCGGGCGCCGGCTCAGACCGAGCGGCTCAATGCCCGCGGCGATGGCGCCGGACGACACGATCACGACGTCCGAACCGGCCTTCATCCGCTTCTCGATGGCGTCGGCCAGCGTAGCCAGCCGGCCGGCGTCGAACATGCCGTTGGGCGCGGTCAGGGCCGTGGTGCCGATCTTGACGACGACGCTGCGTGCGGTGCGCACGGCCTCGCGATGCGCCGAGACCGTGCCGGAGCCCTGCGTCACAGGTCTTCCTCGGCATCCTCCGCTGACCGACGGCGCTCCTTACGGGCCGCCTTGCGTTCCGCGGCCCCGACGCGATCGGTCTGTTCCAGGCGAATGTCGGTGCCGCGACCGGACATCTGCATGTCGACACCCGCGGGCGTCTGCGGCTCCCAGTCGAACGTGACGTCGCCGATGGTCACCGCACAGCCCGCGCGGGCGCCCATCTTGAGCAGTTCGTCCTCGACGCCCAGGCGCGCCAGGCGGTCACCGAGATAGCCGACGGCCTCGTCGTTGTCGAAGGCCGTCTGGGCGATCCAGCGTTCCGGCCGGGTGCCGCGCACGATGAAGCCGCCCGAGCCGTCGGATTCGACGGTGAAGCCGGTCTCGTTGACCGCGACGGGCCGGATGATCGGCCGGCGCGGGGCCACGACCGGCTGCGCGGCACGGTATGCCGCGACCATGTCCCACAGGGCAAAGGTCAACGGGCGCAGGCCATCTCGGCTCACGGTCGAGATTTCGTAGACGGGCCAGCCGTACTTGGCCGCCACCTCGTCCTTCACGAAGTCGGCGAGTTCGCGGGCGTCGGGCACATCGATCTTGTTGAGCAGCACCGCGCGGGGGCGCTCGGCCAGGTCACCCAGGGTCGAATCCCCTTGCAGCGTGGGCGTATACGCGGCCAGCTCGGCCTCGAGCGCCTCGATGTCGGAGATCGGGTCGCGGCCCGGTTCGAGGGTCGCGCAGTCGACCACATGCACCAGCACGGCGCAGCGCTCGATGTGCCGCAGGAAGTCCAGGCCCAGGCCACGGCCTTCCGAGGCACCGGGGATGAGCCCCGGGACGTCGGCGACGGTGAAGGTGTTGTCGCCCGCCGACACCACACCCAGGTTGGGCACGAGTGTGGTGAACGGGTAGTCCGCGATCTTCGGCTTGGCGGCCGAGATGGCCGACACCAGAGAGGATTTACCGGCCGACGGGAAACCGACCAGGCCCACATCGGCGACCGTCTTGAGTTCGAGGGTGAGATCCCGGATCTCGCCCTTCTCCCCCAGCAGCGCGAAGCCGGGCGCCTTGCGGGCCCGCGAGGCCAGCGCGGCGTTGCCCAGCCCACCGCGGCCACCCGCGGCGGCCTCGAAGCGGGTACCGGCGCCCACCAGGTCGGCCAGCATGCGGCCCTGCTCATCGAGCACGACGGTGCCGTCGGGCACGTGGACCTCGAGATCGGCGCCCGCGGCCCCGTCGCGGTTGCTGCCGGCGCCGGGCTTACCGGACGGCGCGTCGACGTGCGGGCGGAAGTGGAAGTCCAGCAAGGTGTGCACCTGCGGGTCGACGACCAGGACGATGCTGCCGCCCTTGCCGCCGTTACCGCCGTCCGGCCCACCGAGCGGCTTGAACTTCTCCCGGTGTACCGATGCACAGCCATTGCCGCCGTTGCCGGCGCGTGCGTGGATCACCACACGGTCAACGAACCGGGGTGCCATCTGACGTCCTCTCCCTCAAGAAAAAGAAAAGCTGCCACGAGGCGAAACCTCGTGGCAGCTTCACACCTCGTGGGAAAAGGTTAAGCCTCGACCGGGACGATGTTGACCGTCTTGCGACCACGCTTGGAGCCGAAGAGCACCGAGCCGGCGGCCGTGGCGAACAGGGTGTCGTCGCCACCGCGACCGACGTTCACGCCCGGGTGGAAGTGAGTGCCGCGCTGACGGACGAGGATCTCGCCGGCCTTGACGACCTGGCCGCCGAAACGCTTGACGCCCAGTCGCTGGGCGGCTGAATCGCGACCGTTACGAGAGCTGGACGCGCCCTTTTTATGTGCCATGTCTGTTCGCTCCCTTACTTACTTGATGCCGGTGACCTTGACGACCGTCAGCTGCTGACGATGGCCCTGGCGCTTGTGGTAGCCGGTCTTGTTCTTGAACTTGTGGATACGGATCTTCGGGCCCTTGGTGTGCTCGAGCACCTCACCGGTGACAGCGACCTTGGCCAGCGCGTCAGCACTGGTGGTGACCTTCGCACCCTCGACCACGAGAGCGACGGGCAGCGACACCGAGGCGCCCTGCTCAGCGTCGAGCTTCTCGATCTTGACCACGTCACCGACGGCAACCTTGTACTGCTTGCCACCAGTCTTGACGATTGCGTACGTGGCGTTATCGGCTGCCATCGTTGGTGTTCCTCTGTTCTTCGTTTCGTCTACTGCGGGGCGCGCGCCACCCGAAGGCTGCGAGCGCGGGTCTTAGGTTGGAGCGGCGCGGGCGTCCGCAGCTCTCCATGTCGCCGGTGTCGGCCAGGCGACAACTGGTCAAGGGTACGTGACCAGTTAATCGAGGGTCAAACCGCGTGGACCCTCACGGCATCAGCCATCGACACCTCCGACCGGCGGACCGGCGGGACGGGCCGCAGCGCGGCGCCGCTGCCGGACGACGGGAGCCTGGGCGACGACCGGTTCAGCGGGCTGATCAGCCTCGTCCTCGTCGTCTTCGTCGTCTTCGTCTTCGTCGTCCTCATCCGAGTCGTCCTCGTCCGAGTCGTCGTCTTCGTCGGTGTCGTCGTCGAGGTCCAGCTCATCGCTGTCGTCGTCGCCGTCCTCGAAGTCCTCGTCGAGCTCGACTTCGAGCTCATCGTCTTCCGAGTCCTCGTCCTCTTCGACGTCCTCATCGGTGTCCAGCTCGGTCAGCACCTCGGTGGACTCGATGGCATCGCCGTCGGCCGCTTCGTCGGCCAGGCCCTCGGTGTCCTCGGTGGCGTCCTCGTCGTCGAGCTCGTCCTCGTGCTTGCCGTTCGCGGCCGCCATGGCCTTGAACATCGGGTGCTCGCCCTGCGGATGCGACGGCACCTTGGCCACCGGCGTCTCCTCGACGCGCGGCGCGGCCTTCTTGGCGCGCTTGCTGCGCCGGCCGCCACCACCGGCGCCGCCGGCGGCCTCGGCCTTCCGGCCGTTCGCCGACGCGGTGTCCACCGGATCGCCGTGCAGCATGATGCCGCGGCCCGCGCAGTGCGGACACGTCGTGGAGAACGCCTCGATCAGGCCGGTGCCGAGCCGCTTGCGGGTCAGCTGCACCAGTCCGAGGGAGGTGACCTCGGACACCTGGTGGCGGGTCCGGTCCCGGGCCAGCGCCTCGGTCAGGCGGCGCAGCACCAGGTCGCGGTTGGATTCGAGCACCATGTCGATGAAGTCGATGACGATGATGCCGCCGATGTCCCGCAGCCGCAGCTGACGGACGATCTCCTCGGCCGCTTCGAGGTTGTTGCGGGTGACCGTCTGCTCCAGGTTGCCGCCCGAACCGGTGAACTTGCCGGTGTTGACGTCGACGACGGTCATGGCTTCGGTGCGGTCGATCACCAGGGTGCCACCCGAGGGCAGCCAGACCTTGCGGTCCATCGCCTTGGCCAGCTGCTCGTCGATGCGGTACACGGAGAACACGTCCGGACCCGTGGGCCCGCCGGCGGGCTCGTACTGCGAGATGCGCGAAAGCAGTTCGGGCGCAACCGAGTTCACGTAGCCGTTGATGGTGTTCCAGGCCTCGTCACCCGACACCACGAGCTTGGAGAAGTCCTCGTTGAACAGGTCGCGGATGACCTTGACCAGGACGTCGGGCTCCTCGTACAGCGCCACGGCGGCGCCGGCGGCCTTGGCCTTGGTCTCCGCAGCCGTCGTCTCGATCTCGGTCCAGCGTTCCTGCAACCGGTTGACGTCCGCGCGGATGTCCTCTTCCTTCACGCCCTCGGACGCGGTGCGGATGATCACACCGGCGTCGGCGGGCACGACCTCCTTGAGGATTTCCTTCAGGCGCTGACGCTCGGTGTCCGGCAGCTTGCGGCTGATGCCGGTCGACGACGCTCCCGGCACGTACACCAGGTAGCGCCCGGCCAGCGAAATCTGCGTGGTGAGGCGCGCGCCCTTGTGCCCGACCGGGTCCTTGCTGACCTGGACGACGACGTAGTCGCCGGGCTTGAGCGCCTGCTCGATCTTGCGGTTGTTGCCGCCGAGGCCGGCAGCCTCCCAGTTGACCTCACCGGCGTAGAGCACACCGTTGCGGCCCCGGCCGATGTCGACGAACGCCGCCTCCATCGAGGGCAGCACGTTCTGCACGATGCCGAGGTAGATGTTGCCGACCAGGCTGGCCGACGCGGCGGACGTCACGAAGTGCTCGACCACGACGCCGTCTTCCAGCACGGCGATCTGGGTGTAGCGGGCACCTTCGTGCGGCGGTTCGGTGCGGATCTTGTCGCGCACCACCATCACGCGCTCGACGGCTTCGCGGCGGGCCAGGAACTCGGCCTCGCTCAGGATCGGCGGCCGGCGCCGGCCCGCGTCCCGGCCGTCACGACGGCGCTGCCGCTTGGCCTCGAGCCGGGTGGACCCGGTGATGCCCTGGATTTCGTTGTTGTCCGACTTGGTGCGCGGGGCGCGCTCGTGGACGACGGTGTTGGGCGGATCGTCGGGCGAACCGGCCTCACCATCGGCATCGTCACCGCCGGCACCGCCCGACTTGCGGCGGCGACGACGGCGGCGACGGCGGCTGGCACCGTCGGACGCGTTCGCGTCGTCGTCACCGGCGTCTTCGTCGGCCTCGCCGTCGGTGTCCTCGTCACCTTCGGCCGACGCATCCTGCGTCTCGCCTTCGGCGTCACCGTCGGTGGCGTCGTCGCTGCTCTGTTCACCCCGGCCGCGGCCACGACCCCGGCGGCCACGACGGCGGCGCCGGTTGGCGGGCCGCTCGCCGTCTTCGTCGGTGCCGTCCTCGCCGCCCTCGTCGGCGGCGTCGGCCGCATCGTCGGCGGTGTCGTCGTCGGCGAAGTCGTCGGGCTCGGCGGGCGGCCGGAATGTCACGGGCTGCGGCGCCACGAACAGCGGCAGGTAGTCGGCGGGCTCGGCAGCGGGCGCCGGGACCGTCTCGAGTAGCAGGCGGGACTCGGGCTCGTCTTCGTCGGGCTCCGCGGCACCGGCATCGGCCGCCTCGCGGGCGATCTCGACGGCGGCTTCGGCGACGTCGACGGCTTCGACGGCGACCTCGGCGGTCACTTCGGTGCTTTCGCTGACGACCTCGACCAGCACTTCGGCCGCCGGCTCGACGGTCGCGGCCGGTGCGGGGTCCTGCGTCGCCTCGCCACCGAGTCCCAGCAGGTCACGGACTCGCTCGGCCTCGGCGCGCGTCACCGTGGACGCCGGGTTGCGGGGCCTACCGTCGACCCCGGCGAGGGTCTCGGTGATCTTCTTGCTGGTCGTCCCGAGGATCCGGGCGAGCGAGAAAATCCGCAGGCGCTCGGGGAGCTCTATCGGCTCCGCTGCGCTGCTGGCGTCTTCGGATCGGGCTTCAAGTTGGGCATCGTCGGCCACGTATTCTCCTCAAGCCCCCGGGCGCGTCGTGCGACGCGGCCACGCGAGGGCTTCTTGTATTGGCTCGGGGAACTTCTCCCGAGATTGTTGTGGTCTCGCACCTAGCGGCCCACGGGGAGCCCTCGGTGCCTGGCTGAATGATGGCTGGACGGTCGGCGCCGCACCCGGATTACTCCGGGTGGTCGCGTCGTCTAAGTCTTCATCCGGGCGTCCGCTCCTGGTATGAAGCAGGTCACCCGTACGCCAGTATCCCACATCGTCGGCCAATCTCCGACGAGGTGCCGCCGGTAGCTCAGCTACCGGCGGACCACAGTGTCAGTTACCGGGGAACCACAAGGCGATTTCACGGGCCGCGGACTCCGGGGAATCCGAGCCGTGCACCAAGTTGTCCTGGGTGACCAGGGCCAGGTCACCACGGATGGTGCCGGTCGCGGCCCTCTCCACCGGGTCGGTGCCGCCGGCGATCTGCCGGAAAGCGGCGACGGCCCGCGGGCCCTCGACGATGGCGGCCACCACCGGGCCGGAGGTGATGAATTCCAGCAGGTCACCGAAGAAAGGCTTGCCCTCGTGCTCGGCGTAGTGCTTGGTCGCCAGCTCCACGCTGACGGTCTTCAGCTCCAGTGCAGCGAAGGTCAGGCCCTTGCGCTCGATCCGGCTGATGATTTCGCCGATCAGGTTGCGCTTGACGCCGTCGGGCTTGATCAAAACAAGGGTCTGCTCAGTCACGGCGGACAGCGTACTAGTTCAGTAACCGAATGGAGCGATTCGGGCGCAGCTCATTGCTGGCCGGGCAGCAGGCCGCGGTCCTGGCGGCGCTTGACCTCGGACCGCAGGTACGCGATCAGGACCCAGACGAGCAGGAAGATGATGCCGACGATGCCGATGGTGACGTCGATGAACGCGCCGAGGATCAGCACGAACTGCATCCCGATGTTGACCCACAGCGCCCACGACCGGCCCTGCATCCCCGACAACAGGCCCAGGACGACCGCCATGCCGATGAGGTAGCCGCTGCTGAGCGGCGTCAGGCCGCCGTGGAACACCGACACCACCGGCAGCGCCAGCAGCACCACGATGACTTCCAGGATCAGGGTGCCGGCCATCACGCCGCGGAAGCTCTTCCAGGGGTCGGGCTGGTTCGGGGCGGTCATGCCGGGTCCTTTCCGAACAGGGTGCGGGCCGCACCGGCCGTCACGACCGAACCGGTGATCACCATGCCCGCGCCGGAGAACCCGTCGGACGAGCCGTAGTCGTTGCCCGACTGCTCCACCAGCGCCGTCGCCGCCTCGATGGCGTCGGGCAGGTTCGGTGCGGTGACGACGCGTTCGGGGCCGAAGGTCTCCTCGGCCAGGGACGCCAGCGTCTCGGTGTCCATGGCGCGCGGCGACCCGTTGTGGGTCACCACCACCAGGTCGAACGCCGGCTCGAGCGCGGCCAGGATGCCGGTGACGTCCTTGTCGGCCATGACCGAGATGACGCCGACCAGGAACCGGAACTCGAACTCGGTCTGCAATGCGTCGGCGAGCGCCGCGGCGCCGGCCGGATTGTGCGCGGCGTCGATGAACACCGTTGGGGCGCTGCGCATCCGCTCCAGGCGGCCGGGGGTGGTCACCGACGCGAAGCCCTGACGGACGGTGTCGACATCGAGCTGACGGTCGGCACCGGCGCCGAAGAACGCCTCGACGGCAGCCAGCGCCAGGACGGCATTGTGCGCCTGATGCTCGCCGTGCAGTGGCAGGAAGATGTCGGTGTAGACACCGCCGAGGCCCTGCAGTTCCAGCAGCTGCCCCCCGACGGCGACCTGCCGGGCGCGGACGGCGAACTCGGACTCCTCACGGGCGACGGCGGCGTCGGCCGTAACCGCCTGCGCCATCAGCACTTCCATGGCCTCGGGAACCTGGCGGGCGATCACCGCGACAGTGCTGGGATCGGTGCCGGCGGGCACCAGGTCGGGCTGCTGGCGGGCGATGATGCCGGCCTTCTCCCCCGCGATCGCGGCGATGGTGTCGCCGAGATAATCGGTGTGGTCCAGGCCGATCGGCGTGATGACGGCGACCGGGGCGTCGACGACGTTGGTGGCATCCCACCGTCCGCCGAGGCCGGTTTCGATGACTGCGACGTCCACGGGTGCGTCGGCGAACGCGGCGAACGCCATGGCGGTGAGCACCTCGAACTTGCTCATCTTGGGGCCGGGCTCACCCAGCTCACCCGCTTCCGACTGCCGGTCGACAATCTCGACGAACGGCTCGATCTCGGTGTAGGTGGCGACGTATTGCGCTGGGCTGATGGGCTTTCCGTCGATCGCGATGCGTTCGGTGGCGGCCTGCAGGTGCGGGCTCGTCGTCCGGCCGGTGCGCCGCGAGAACGCCGTCAGCAGCGCGTCGATCATCCGGGTGACCGAGGTCTTGCCGTTGGTGCCGGCCACGTGGATGCTCGGATAGCCGCGCTGCGGCGAACCGAGCATCTCCAGCAGCGCCTCGATCCGGACGGTGCTCGGCTCGATCTTGGTCTCCGGCCACCGCTGGTCGAGCAGATACTCGACCTGCAGCAGTTCGGCGATCTCGTCGGGTGTGGGGGTGCTCATGCGGACGGCAGGCCGGCCAGCCGGGTGTTGATCCGGTCGACCTCTTCCTGGGCGAGCTGCTGGCGGGCCCGGATCTTGGCGACCACATCCTCCGGCGCCTTCGCGAGGAACGCCTCGTTACCCAATTTGCCTGCGGTCTGGGCGAGTTCCTTCTGCGCGGCGGCCAGGTCCTTCTCCAGCCGGCGCCGCTCGGCGGCGACGTCGACGGTGCCCGAGGTGTCCACCTCGACGACGACGGTGCCCTTGGACAGCCGGACCTCCACCGCCGCCGAGGGATTGAAGCCGTCGGCCGGCTCGGTCAGCCAGGCCAGGGAGGTCACCGCGGCCACCTGGGCATCCAGGTCGGCCTCGCTGATGCCCACCAGGCGGGCGGGCACCTTCTGCCGGTCGTTGAGGCCCTGGTCACTACGGAACCGGCGGACCTCGGTGATGAGCTTCTGCATGTCGGTGATCCGCTGCGCGGAATCCTGATCGAGCGCGACACCGGAGGCCTGCGGCCATTCCGCGATGACCAGCGACTCGCCACCGGTCAGCGACTTCCACAGCGCCTCGGTGACGAACGGCATCACCGGGTGCAGCAGCTTGAGCAGCACGTCGAGCACCGCGGCCAGGACCGCCTTGGTGTGCTCGGCGCGCGAACCACCTTCGAACAGTTGGGCTTTCGCGAGCTCGAGGTACCAGTCACAGAACTCGTCCCACGCGAAGTGGTACAGCGCCTCGCAGGCCCGGCTGAATTCGTAGCGCTCGAGCGTGTTGTCCACCTCGGCCCGGACCTCTTCGAGACGGCCCAGAATCCAGCGGTCGGCGTCGGTGAGCTCAGCGGCTTCCGGCAGCGGAGCCGGCGCCGCACCATTCATCATCGCGAAACGCGTTGCGTTGAACAGCTTGGTCGCGAAGTTGCGGGACGCGCGGGCGTGGTCCTCACCGATCGACAGGTCGCCACCGGGGCTGGCACCGCGGGCCAGGGTGAAGCGCAGCGCATCGGCGCCGAACGTCTCGACCCAGTCCAGCGGGTCGATGCCATTGCCCTTGGACTTGCTCATCTTCTGCCCGAACTGATCGCGGATCAGCCCGTGCAGGAAGACGTTCTCGAACGGCACCTTCGCGCCGCCCAGCACCGGATCGTCGGCGACGAAGGTGCCGAACATCATCATGCGGGCCACCCAGAAGAACAGGATGTCGTAGCCCGTGACCAGAACCGTTGTCGGATAGAACTTCTCGAGCTCCGGCGTCTTGTCGGGCCAGCCCATGGTCGAGAACGGCCAGAGCGCCGAGGAGAACCACGTGTCGAGCACGTCGGGGTCCTGCTCCCAGCCGGCCGGCGGCTCCTCGTCGGGGCCGACGCACACGGTCTCGCCGTCCGGGCCGTGCCAGATCGGGATGCGGTGTCCCCACCAGAGCTGCCGGGAGATGCACCAGTCGTGCATGTCGTCGACCCAGGCGAACCAGCGGGGCTCCAGGCTGGTCGGGTGAATCACGGTGTCGCCGTTCCGGACTGCGTCACCGGCGGCCTTGGCCAGCGATTCGACCTTGACCCACCACTGCATCGACAGCCGCGGCTCGATGGCCTCGCCGCTGCGCTCCGAGTGCCCGACGCTGTGCAGGTACGGCCGCTTCTCGGCAACGATCCGCCCCTCGGCGGCCAGCTTCTCGCGCACCTTGACGCGGGCCTCGAACCGATCCATGCCGTCGAATTCGGTTCCGGTACCGGCGATGGCGCCCTTGGTGTCCATGATGGTCGGCATCGCCAGGTTGTGCCGCAGTCCGATCTCGAAGTCGTTCGGATCGTGGGCCGGCGTGACTTTGACTGCGCCCGTACCGAATTCGGGGTCGACGTGCTCGTCGGCCACGATGATGATGTCGCGGTCCAGGAACGGGTGCGGCAGGGTCTTGCCGACCAGCGCGCGGTAGCGCTCGTCGTCGGGATGCACCGCGATGGCGGTGTCACCGAGCATCGTCTCGAGTCGCGTGGTGGCCACGACCAGGTGGGGCTCGGCGTCGTTCATCGAGCCGTAGCGGAACGAGACCAACTCGCCCTCGACGTCGTCGTACTTCACCTCGAGGTCGGAGATCGCGGTCTCCAGCACCGGCGACCAGTTCACCAGCCGCTCGGCGCGGTAGATCAGGCCGGCGTCGAACAGCCGTTTGAAAATGGTGCGGACGGCGCGCGACAGGCCCTCGTCCATGGTGAAGCGGTCCCGGCTCCAGTCGACGCCGTCGCCCAGGCGGCGCATCTGGCCGCCGATGGTGCCGCCGGACTCGCGCTTCCACTCCCAGACCTTCTCGACGAAGCCCTCGCGGCCGAAGTCCTCTTTGGTCTTGCCGTCGGCGGCAAGCTGCTTCTCGACCAGGGTCTGCGTGGCGATACCAGCGTGGTCCATGCCGGGCAGCCACAGCACCTCGTAACCCTGCATGCGCTTCCGCCGGGTGAGCGCGTCCATCAGGGTGTGGTCGAGCGCGTGGCCCATGTGCAGGCTGCCGGTGACGTTCGGCGGCGGCAGCACGATGGAGTACGGCGGCTTGTCGCTGGTCGGGTCGGCGGTGAAGTACCCGGCGTCGACCCAGCCCTGGTACATGTCAGCTTCTACCGCGCTCGGATCCCACGTTTTGGGCAGGGCATCGGCCGCGTTCACGGTCGTGGGATCAGGCGTATCGCTGGCAGTCACCGGCCAATTCTAGGTAAACCCGGTGACCGGACGTAAAACTGCCCCTCGGGGCCTACTTCTTGTTGCCGAACAGCCCGCCCAGGACGCTGCCGAGCACGCCGCCGGCGCCCTGGTTGCCGCCACCGCCGAGGACGCTGCCCAGGATGCTGCCGAGCGGGTTGTCACCGGAGCTCGTATTGCCGCCGGCGTTGTTACCGCCCAGCGCGCCGCCGAGGATGTTGCCCAGCACGTCGCCGAGACCACCGCCACCGGACGCCGCGGGCGTGGACGCTGCGCCGCCGCCGGTGAGCTGCTTGCCGATGTAGGCCAGCACGATGGGCGCCAGGATCGGCAGCAGCTTCTGGATCAGCTCACTGTTACCCGCGCCACCGCCGGCCAGCGCCGACGCCACCTGGCCGCTGTCGTTGCCGCCGAAGATCTTCGCGACGGCGTCGGCGCCCTGGTCCTGGTTGACCTGGTCGACCGTCACCCCACCGTCGAGCAGCCCGCTCGCCGCGTGATCGGCGGCTTCGCTTTCGAGGCCGGCCGCGGTGTCGGGGTGGTCCTGCGCGGTCTGCTGTACACCGCCGAGCAGCAACGGCACCAGCTGTTGTACGGCGCTGTTCACCTCCCCTTCATCAGCGCCGAGCTTGGCCGCAATCTCTTGTGTCGGAATCTGATTGAGCAGTTCGTCAAGACCAGCCATGGCATGTTCCCCTCGTCACCGATGTGTGTGAAGCGCCTCGCCGCCGACACTAGCCGGGTCGGCGGCGAGGCACAGCACTTCGGCGCTTGCTGCGCGAATCAGCGCCCCAGCGCCTCGGTTTCGAACGTGACGCCGGCGGCCGGCAGCCGCGTCATCAACACATCGCCCATCGCCGCGGCCGGCGTCAGCACGCCCTTCAGATCCGACAGCCGGTCGCGGTCGAGGGCCAGCGCCAGCCCGCTCTCGCCCAGCAGCACCGCGGTCGCCTTGTAGCCCGGGTCACCCTGCTGCGCCATGACCGAGCGGTACCGGGCGCCGCTGGTGGTGCGGGTGTAGGTCTCGACGCGGTAGTAGCCCTTGTCCCGCGCCTGCTCGCTGGGGCCGGTCCCGGGCTTCGGCACGACACGGTCGATAAGGCCGCGGGGCAGCTTGTTGAAGAAGCGGCTGCCGAGGTTCATGACGGCCGCGTTGGCCGCGGTACCCAGCGCCGAGGCCACCGGCGCGATGGGCGACGACCCCAGGCTCATGTGCTCCGCGTACCGCAAGCGGCGCCCGTACTCCCAGCCCAGCAGTGCGTTGCTGCGCCGCACGATGCGGGTGTTGGCCACCGCCATGACGAAGGCACCGGTCCACGTGCCGGCGAGTTCGGGGGCGATGTCGCGGCCCCGGCGCCACGGGGTGTCGGTCTGGTGGCCGAGGTCGGGCTCCGCACCGCGATCGGTCGTCAGCGTGTACGGGTCCATCATGGTCCGGCGCAGTTCCTCGTCACCGGACGTCCGCGTGAACAGCTCGAGCATCGAGGCGACGGTGCCGCCGGATACCCCGCCGGAGAATCCGCGGAGCACGTAGTCGGTGTCGGTGAGCTCGCCGGCGCCGTCCGCCGCGGCGGCCTTGTACAGCGCGTAGACGGTGAGATCCGAAGGGATGGAATCGAATCCGCACGAGTGCACGATGCGCGCACCGGTGTCGGCGGCCTGCTTGTGGAACAGGTCGATGCTCTCGCGGATGAAGAGGCTCTCGCCGGTCAGGTCGGCGTAGTCGGTGCCGGCGGCGGCACACGCTGCCACGAGCGGCAGGCCGTATTTGAGGTACGGCCCGACCGTGGTGGCGACCACCTGGGTCCGCTCGGCCATGGCATCCAGGGTGTGCTGCGACGCGGCATCGGCCTGGATCAGGCCCCAGTTCTGCCCGGCCGCGCCGAGCGAGTCGCGGACCGCGGCCAGTTTGTCCATCGACCGGCCCGCCAGCGCTATCCGCGCCTGCCCTCCGTTCTCGGCCAGGTATTGGGCGGTCAACTTCCCGACGAAGCCGGTGGCGCCATAGAGGACGATGTCGAATTCGCGCTGCGGTGCGGTCATGCTGCCAACCTAACCGAGGGTCTCCGGCAGGTCGACGTGTTCTTTGCGCACGTGCTCGGACAGGAATGCCGTCACCACCTGGTACCAGATCTTGGCGTGCTGCGGCGCGGCGATCCAATGACCTTCGGACGGGTAATAGAGGTAGCGGTGCACAGTTTCACCGGTGTCGTCGGCCGGTAGCCCCGACCGGGTCACCAGGTCGTTCCACAACCGCAGTCCTTCGCCGATCGGGACGCGATAGTCCTTGTCGCCGTGGATCACCAGCATCGGCGTCCTGATGTTCTCGACATGGCGGTGCGGCGAATTGCGTTCGGCCATCTCGGGTGTCATCTCACGGGCCCACCAGTAGGCGCCGTCGGTCGTCGGCCCGAACTGATCGAGCGCCCACAGGCTGGCGTGCGTGACGATGGCGGCGAACCGGTCGGTGTGCCCGGCGATCCAGTTGGCCATGTAGCCACCGAACGAGCCGCCCATGGCGGCGATCCGGCCGGCGTCGATGCGCGGGTGCGCGCATGCCGCGTCGACGGCCGCCATCAGGTCGGTATACGGCGCGAAACCCCAAGCGCCCCAGCCACGTTGGATGAAGTCCTGACCGTAGCCGGTGGACAGCGCCGGGTCCGGCATCAGCACCGCGTAGCCGAGCGCGGTGAGCAGCCAGGGATTCCACCGCCAGTGCCAGGTGTTCCAGCTGCCCAGCGGCCCGCCGTGCACCCACAACAGCAGTGGCGCGGGCGCGTCGCCGGCCGGCAGTGTCAGCCAGGAACGAACGGGCGTGCCGTCGTCCGCGGTCGCCGTCAGCTCGACCAATTCGCCTGGCAGTTCGGGAAATTCGACGCCCGGCAGCACGGTGACGGATCCGTCGGCGTCTACGCGGACCGGATGCGGCGGCGTCAGGTAGCTGCTGCGCAGGGCATACAGCGCACCGCCGGCGACGGGCCGCACCTCGCCGTACGCGAAGTCGTCGTGCGTCAGCTGGGTAACGACGCCTCTCGACGGGTCGACGGCGAAGATCGGCGCCCGGCCGTTGTCGTCCGCGGTGACCAGCAGGTTCGACCCGTCGTGCGACCAGGTCACCGATGCCGGCCAGCGGTCCCAGTGCGCGGTGAGCTCCACCGGCTCGGCACCGAAGACCTGGCGGCACAGCGTGATCCGCGGCGCCTGCGCGGGTGTCGAGAGCGTCTCCCGCAGGTACGCGACGGTGGTGCCGTCGGGCGAGATCGCCGGGTGCCCCAGGTCGGCAGCCGGGTCGTCGGCGATCACGGTGCGCTCCCCCGTCGCGATGTCGATGCGGACCAGCACGCTGCGCAGCGCGGCCCCCGCAGCGGGGACCTGCCACGACGCGACGGCGAAGCTGCCGTCCGCACTGACCGCCACGGTGGCCTCGTTCAATGCCATCCCCGGCTGCAGCGTGATGTCATGGGCCGCACCCGATTCGACGCGGAGCAGGTGCGCGTGATCGGGACCCAGGTCGTGGTCCCAGTGCCGCACCGGGTACCCGGTGTGCAGAATTGCCGACACCTTCTTGTCCTTGCGGAGGGTGCGCAGCCGCTTGTCGTCCTCGGGCGTGCCGGCCGACGGGAGCATCGGCGCCGTCACCACGACGACGTCGGCCGCGCGGGCGGCGTGCACGCCCGTGACGCCGCCCGCCAGCTCCAGAAGTCGTTGTGCCTCACCGCCGTTGGCGGGCAGTTGCCACAGCGCCGCCGGCGGGTCGTCGTCGGTGTCGGTGGGACGGGCCGCGACGAACAGCAGGTCACCGGCCGCGGTGAAGGCCGGCTGGGACTCCCCCTTGGCTCCGTACGTCAGCCGGCGCGCCTCGCGCTGACCGTCGGGGTCGAGTTCCCAAGCCGCGGTGACGAATTCGGTGCCCTTGGCGTTCAGCTCGCTGATCATCGTGACGACGCGACGGCCGTCGGGTGAGACCGCGAGCCCGGACACCCGGGGCAGTGAGAAGTACGTATCCAGGTCGTCGAACGGTGTCAGGGCCATGCTCCGTTGTTAGCACATGACGGGGCGCCGCCTCGCGCGATCATTGCCTGGGGTGGCGGTCGAGGAAGTCGTCGATGAGGGCATTGACGGTGTCGGGCGCCTCATAGGCGGCCAGGTGGCCGATCCGATCCAGGACCACCAACTCCGAGCCCGGAATCGCCTCGGCCATCCGGCGCACCTCGGCGACGGGGAAGCTCGCGTCCTCGCGACCGGCCACCACCAGTGTCGGGACGGCGATGTGGCCGAACAGCGCGTGCTGGTCGGGACGCCTGACCACGATGCTCTCCACCGCGAAGCTGGCGGACCGGGCATCGTTGCGCTTGATCATCGTCACCAGCCCGGCGACCAGATCCGGCCGCCGCCGCCGCGTCGTCTTCCCGAGGAAGCGCGGCACGACCGTCGACCGCACGAAGAGTGGGCGCGCGGCCAGCCGGGTCATCCGGGCCGCGAGCGCGAGCTGCAGACGGTCCCAGCGAGGCCCCTCGGACGCCGTGCCGTTGAGCAGGACCGCACACCCGACCCGGTCGGGGAACGTCGCCGACATCGTGCCGCCGATCATGGCGCCCCACGAATTGCCGACGAGGTGCGCCCACGGCAGCCCCAGCGCGTCCAGGACGTCGATGTACGCCCTGGCGCTGTCCGCGAAGGTGAAGGCGCTGCGCAGCGGTTCGCTGCGCCCCTGCCCCGGCGGGTCGACCGCGATCGTGGTGTATCGGGCGGAGAGGTGCGCCACCTGAGCGTCGTACAGCGTGTGATCGGTCAGCAGGCTCGGCATCAGGAGAATCGGGGCACCGGAGCCGCTGACGTGGACCTGCAGGGTGCCGAGGCCGGTCGCGATGTCATGCGTCGCCATGTCCCCATAGTTTCATCAAGTGACGGATCATCCGTGGACGCCGGGGCAACGGCGGTGACGACGACAAAGGGCGCCGGACCTTGTGGTCCGGCGCCCTCTGCTTGTCTCGTCGGCGCGGTTGTGGCGCCCTGAGCCTTCGGGAATCAGCCCCGACGGCCGCAGACCGGCCAAGCGCCCATGCCCTGACGGGCGGCGACGTTCTCGGCGACTCGAATCTGCTCGTCCTTGCTGGCGGTGTGGGGCATGCCCGAACCACCGTTGGCACGCCAGGTGCCGAGGTTGAACTGCAGCCCGCCGTAGTAACCGTTGCCGGTGTTGATGGACCAGTTGCCACCAGACTCACAGGCTGCAACGGCGTCCCAGTTGTGGCCGCCGTCCGCATTCGCGGTACCGGTTCCGATGACCATCGGGGCCACAGCAACTGCCCCAGCAACGGCAACCAGTCCAAGCGTTGTGCGGATGTTCTTCACGTTGTTCCTCTCGCCGAGCGCGCGCCAAACATCGCCCGCGCATAGGCGGTGCGAACTGCTGCCTGCCGGGCAGGCGTTAGGGGGCTGAATCGTGTCGTCTCGGTCGGACACGACAGCGGGGGCGGTTTGATCGGTCCGGGCTCGAGGCCGGCGGACGCCACGGGCAACAGGCCATCTGCTCTGGTCCCACCGCGATCCCGCTCACACGCAGGTTCATGGTTTTTCAGTTGTTTGCTCTCTTGGAGCAGCACGAGGACCGTAGCAAGAATTCGCGCGGCAATGTCGAACCGGTCCCAGCCAGATAACAAGCAGATCACAGCCGAACCTGAGAGGAACATAAGCAGGTCACGCGATATATAAAGCACCCCTAACAAATCACGGTTCGGCAACATTTCGTGATAGAGGTCACCATGAAATTGTGGCGTGGCACACAGAATTCAATTCACACGAGTCACAGTCGTCGCAGGTCAGCGGCACATTTCGGCAGCGCCGCCGCTAAACATCCGGCGTGTCGCCCGGTGAAATCCAGTTGCGCCGGCGCCGCAGTTCGCTGCCGACGGACGCGTCAAACCCGGCGGGACTCGCTAGGGCCGCTCGACACCGCCGCCAATCAGCACTTTTCATGCGTCCGATGCGCACTGTTCGAGCAGCGTTAACCGACCACCTACGCTGGTGAACAACTAAACCTGTTGCACTGCAACAGGTTTCGAATTCGCGAATGCCCCAGGCGACGAATTGTTCGGAATTGCGACGATGAATTTCCGAATTGGGCGCAGAGCGCGGAAATCGCAGTTATTCGAATTCGTGGAACAGCGAGGAATTCAGGGATTCACAGCCGGGCGATGGACCTTTGCTGTGGGTCAGACGAAATCGTCCGGGCTGTTGACGTTGACCAGTGCCCGCTGCCGGTCCATCACCACGCGCTGGGTGTCGGAGGTGTCGACCAGGGCCCGCATGCTGCGCCGCCCGTGGGCCACCAGCTCGTCGGCCCGAGTGGCCAGTGCGGTCCGGTAGATGCCCGCCAGGTAGTGGTCCCGCCCGTCCCAGGGCAGCACCACGTCGGCGTCCACCCGGGCCGCGTGTTCGGCGAGCTCGTCGATCAGCTCGGCCGTCAGATACGGCATGTCGACGGCACATACGAACGCGCGCGGGTATCCGGCGTCGGCCGCGGCGCGCAAACCACGGGCGGTGGCCAGCAGCGGTCCGACCCCCGGGGTCGCGTCGCGCAGCACTTCCGCGTCCAGGTCAGGCAGCGCCTGGCCGCGGGCGGCGATGACGAACACCGCCTGGCAGCGGGACCGCAGCGTCGCCACCGTCTGCTCGACGAACGTGATCTCCCCCGCCGGCCCGCGGAACCGCACGGTGGCCTTGTCGCGCCCCATACGACGAGACGCCCCGCCGGCCAGTACAACTGCGGCCAGCGGGGCGTCTTCGTTCAAGGTGTCGTTACTCTTCGACGGTCCAGGTGTCCTTGCCACGCAGCAAGGATTGCAGAGCGGCGGTGTCGTGCGCCTTGGATTCCCGCGCAGAGGCGATCTGAGCCCGCGCTTCGTCGTCGTAGGTCGGGCGGTTCACCTGACGGAAGATGCCCATCACGGTGTGCTCGAGGTTCTGCTCCGACAGGCGCGACAGCGCGAAGGCGTACGCCGGGTCGTCGAGGTGAGCGTTGTGCACCACGATGTCCGACGGATCGACGTCGGCGGTCTTGCCGATCTCCAGTCCGTAGCCGGACTTGGTCACGCAGTACTCGTTCTCCGCGCCGAAGGTGATCGGCTGGCCGTGCTGCAGGTTGATCAGGCGCTCCTCGGCGCCTTCCTTGCGCAGCGCGTCGAACGAACCGTCGTTGAAGATCGGGCAGTCCTGCAGGATCTCGACGATGGCGGCACCGCGGTGCTGGGCCGCGGCCTTGAGCACCTCGGTCAGACCCTTGCGGTCGGAGTCCAGCGCGCGGCCGACGAACGTCGCCTCGGCACCCAGGGCCAGCGACACCGGGTTGAACGGCTGATCCAGCGAGCCCATCGGGGTCGACTTGGTGACCTTGCCGACCTCGGAGGTCGGCGAGTACTGACCCTTGGTCAGACCGTAGATCCGGTTGTTGAACAGCAGGATCGTGATGTTGATGTTGCGGCGCAGCGCGTGGATCAGGTGGTTACCACCGATCGACAGCGAGTCACCGTCACCGGTGACGACCCACACCGACAGGTCCGGGCGCGCCAGCGCCAGACCGGTGGCGATGGTCGGGGCACGACCGTGGATCGAGTGGAAGCCGTAGGTCTCCAGGTAATACGGGAACCGGCTCGAGCAGCCGATGCCGCTGACGAACGCGATGTTCTCGCGGCGCAGGCCCAGCTCCGGCAGGAAGTTGCGGATGGTGTTGAGGATGACGTAGTCACCGCAACCCGGGCACCAGCGCACCTCCTGGTCGCTGGTGAAGTCCTTGCCCTTCTGCGGCTGGTCCGTGGTCGGAACCAGGGCAGTCTTGCTGAGGGCTTCGGTCAGGCCCAGATCAGCACCGATCAGATCCGTCATGCGTTTGCTCCCACACCGGTTTCCACGGTGGCGGCTGCCAGCCGTGCGAACTTGGCCTTGTCAGTTTCCTTCTCGCGCAGCGATCCGTCCAGCGCCGCGCTGATGATGCCCTCGACCTCGTCGGCCAGGAACGCCATGCCCTCGACCTTGGTCACCGACTGGACGTCGACCAGGTACTTGCCGCGCAGCAGGAGCGCCAGCTGGCCGAGGTTCATCTCCGGCACGACGACCTTGTCGTACCTACGCAGCACCTCTTCGAGGTTCGCCGGGAACGGATTGAGGTGGCGCAGCTGCGCGTGGGCAACCTTGACGCCGTTGCGCCGGGCGCGGCGGCAGGCTTCGCCAATCGGGCCGTACGAGCTGCCCCAACCGAGCATCAGCAGCTCGGCTTCGCCGCTCGGGTCGTCGACCTCGAGGTCGGGCACCTTGATGCCGTCGATCTTGAGCTGGCGCAACCGGACCATGAGGTCGTGGTTCTTGGGCTCGTAGGAGATGTTGCCCGAGCCGTTGGCCGCCTCGAGACCACCGATGCGGTGCTCCAGACCCGCGGTACCGGGGATGGCGAACTGGCGGCCCAGCGTCTCGGGGTCACGCGCGTACGGCTGGAACGGCTCGCCCGCCTTGGCGAACGTGTGCTCGATGGCCGGGTAGCCGGCGATGTCCGGGATCCGCCACGGCTCCGAACCGTTGGCGATGGCGCCGTCGGACAGGATGATCACCGGCGTGTGGTAGGTGATGGCGATCCGCGCGGCCTCGACCGCGACGTCGAAGCAGTCCGACGGGGAGGCGGGCGCCAGCACCGCGACGGGCGATTCGCCGTTGCGGCCGTACAGCGCCTGCAGCAGGTCGGCCTGTTCGGTCTTGGTCGGCAGACCGGTGGACGGGCCACCGCGCTGCACGTCGATGACGATGAGCGGCAGCTCGGTCATCACCGCGAGGCCGATGGCCTCCGACTTCAGCGAGACACCGGGGCCCGACGTGCTGGTCACGCCGAGCGCGCCGCCGTACGAGGCACCGATGGCCGCGCCGATACCGGCGATCTCGTCCTCGGCCTGGAAGGTCAGGACATTGAAGTTCTTGTGCTTGGACAGCTCGTGCAGGATGTCGCTGGCCGGGGTGATCGGGTAGGTGCCGAGCACCACCTGGATGTCACCCAGCTGACCGGCGGCGACGATGCCGTACGCCATGGCCGTGTTGCCGGAGATCTGGCGGTATTCACCGGACTTGAGCTTGGCCGGGGCCACCTCGTAGGTGGTGCCGAAGGCCTCGGTGGTCTCGCCGTAGTTCCAGCCGGCCTTGAGCGCCAGCACGTTGGCCTCGGCGATCTCGGGCTTACGGGCGAACTTCTCACGGATGAAGGCCTCGCTGTGCTCCAGCTCGCGGCCGTACATCCAGGACAGCAGGCCGAGCCCGAACATGTTCTTGGCGCGCTGACCGTCCTTCTTGGTCGCGCCGATGGCCTCGACGGCGGCCAGGGTCAGCGTGGTCATCGCCACCGGGATGACGACGAACTCGGACAGCTCGTCGTTCTCGAGCGGGTTCTCCTCGTACCCGACCTTGGCCAGGTTGCGCTTGGTGAACTCGTCGGAGTTGGCGATGATCATGCCGCCGCGCGGCAGGTCGGCGACGTTGGCCTTGAGTGCGGCCGGGTTCATGGCGACCAGCACGTCGGGACGGTCACCGGCGGTGAGGATGTCGTAATCCGCGATCTGGATCTGGAACGACGACACACCGGGCAGGGTGCCCTGTGGTGCGCGGATCTCGGCGGGGTAATTCGGCTGCGTCGCAAGGTCATTGCCGAAGAGCGCGGCTTCCGAAGTGAACCGGTCACCGGTCAGCTGCATACCGTCGCCGGAGTCACCGGCGAAGCGGATGACGACCTTCTCGAGCTTCTGCCGCGAGGCTGCGCCACTCCCGGCGCCGGTGCCGTTGTCGTCGTCGTTGAGACCCACGACGCCTGCCTTTCACACTCTGTTTCGACCGTCCGTCGCACTGTTTCGGAGACGCCGCAGAACGGTGCTCACGATCGCCAGCCCGGCGCCCGCCAAAATTTTGATGTCACTGCTAGTACCGATTATTGCACTTCTCTTAGGGTGCACTCGCCAGGACGCGCCATTGAAGGCGGTGTGGCGGCCCCACAAATGCGCACGTCAAATCGATTGCGGCCGCTTGACACCTGTCAAAATGTGGCTTTCATCACGTTCCGGCAGGTGGAATTCCTAAGAACGCGGTTACCGATCGGTAACGGTCCGCGCTAGCACTCGGCCGCATCGGAAACATCCGGCGGCACAAGCGATTAGGCGTCAGTCCGGTTGCCCGTCTGGACGGGTGTCCAGACGGCGGCCGTGCCACCGCAGGCGGAGCAACATCAGCTGCCGGTGTGCCTGGAACCCCAACGCCAGCGGGTCGGCCCAGGCGCGGCGACCCGGCGTACCACGTCCGGTATCGGTATCCATACGGCCATTGTCCAGAAGCTGGGCAACCGCGCACGTCACGCGACGGGACGCCGACATGTCGGTCCGGTGAAGATTTGCGGACACCGCTGGTCACGTCACAAGAAGCTCACGGCGACGGTATCCATGAGCACATACGCGGCGATCGCGAAGACCAGGTAGGCGAACCAGCGCTGCAGTCGCCCGGTGTCGAGCCGGGTGCCCAGGTGGCCGGCGACCAGCGAACCGACGATCGCGGTACCGACGAACGCCGCGGTGACCGTCCAATCGATGCTGGTGCCGCTGAGGTGGGACAGCAGGCCCGCCAACGAGTTCGCGACGATGATGAGCAGCGAGGTACCGATCGCGATGGGCATCTCCACCCCGAGCATCAACACGAGCGCCGGAATGATCAGAAAGCCGCCGCCGACGCCGAAGAGTCCGGTGAGCAGCCCGACGAGGAAACCCGCAGGAATCGATCTGGAGGCACAGCGGCGCCAGTCGATGCCGGAATCACCGA
The DNA here is from genome assembly GCF_018326285.1 of Mycolicibacterium sp. TY81. Classification (NCBI taxonomy): domain Bacteria; kingdom Bacillati; phylum Actinomycetota; class Actinomycetes; order Mycobacteriales; family Mycobacteriaceae; genus Mycobacterium; species Mycolicibacterium sp. TY81. The sequence goes on along the minus strand of NZ_AP023362.1, from coordinate 878,351 downwards.
CTCTGCAGGCGGTACCGGTGCCGCCGTTGTCCTGCAGCATCCGGATTCCGGCGAGCACCATGACCGCGGCGAAGCCGACGAGGAGCACCGGCTGCGGCAGGTGGCGGCCGATGGCGCTGCCGATGAAGGTCGCCGGGATACCGGCCGCCGAGAAGACTGCGGCCAACCGCCATTGGACGTGGCCGGCCCGAATCTTCGGCAGCGCGCCCACCGCCGAGGCGATGCCGACGACCAATAGCGACATCGGAATCGCCTGCTCGATGCCGAGCCCCAGCACATAGACCAACGCCGGTACCGCCAGAATGGAACCTCCGCCGCCGAGCAGGCCGAGCAGGACGCCGATGACGGCGCCCAGGCCAAGGGCGAGAACGATATTCACGGAACGTCACTCTCCTCAAACGGAAACGGCGGGACGCGTCGCGCGCATGCGCGCGACGACATCTCGGTCAGTGCGTCTTGGCTGCGATCTGGGCACGCACATCGGCCATGTCGAGCGCCTTGACCCGGGTGATCAGATCCTCGAGCGCCGCGGCCGGCATCGCACCGGGCTGGCGGTACACGAGGATGCCGTCGCGGAACGCCATGATCGTTGGGACCGCCTGGATTTCGAGCGCCGCGGCAAGCTGCTGCTGCGCTTCGGTGTCGACCTTGGCGTGCACCACATCAGGGTGCGACTGCGCCGATCGGTCGAAAACCGGAGCGAACGCACGACACGGACCGCACCACGACGCCCAGAAATCGATGAGAACAATGGGATTGCCGGTGATGGTCGCCTCGAAGTCGGCGGCGGTCAGGGTTTTGGTGGTCATGACGAATTCCTTTCATGGTCGAGCAATTGCCTTGCTAGGCAAGGCCTTTCAACATCAGATTCCAGTACATGAACGGCAGTCCGTACTTCTTCAGGTACCAGTACGCCCGGTGCGGGATGACCGGATCGAGCAGCGGGAACGACGGCTTCAGGTTGAAGTCGTAGTCGAATTCGGCGAGCAGCATCGCGTCCGACGACGTGACGATCGGGCACGACGAGTAGCCGTCGTACGACGCCCCCAGCGGACGGCCGGTCAAGAAGGAGTCGATGTTCTCGACCACCACCGGGGCCTGCTTGCGGATCGCGGCGCCGGTCTTCGAGTTCGGCGACGAACCGGCGTCACCGAGGCTGAAGACGTTGGGGTACCGCACGTGCTGCATGGTGTGCTTGTCGATGTCGACGTAGCCCATGGCGTCACCCGTCGACAGCGCGCTGCGTTTGATCCAGTCCGGTGCGGACTGCCGCGGCACGGCGTGCAGGACGTCGTACGGCAGCATGGCGTCGGTTCCGCCCTCCCCCACACTGGTGACGCCGACCTTGTGCGACGCCGCGTCGACCAGGGTCACCTCGGAGTTGGTGTGCAGGGTGATGTCGTAGTCGGCGATCACCTTGTCGAGACTGTCCGCGATCGCGGGAATCCCGAACGGCCGCGCGCCCGGCATGACCAGGTGGACGTCAATGTCCTTGAGCACGCCCTGTGACCGCCAGTAGTCGGAGGCCAGATACGCGATCTTCTGCGGAGCGCCGGCGCACTTGATGGCTCCGGAAGGCATGGTGAACACCGCGGTGCCCGAACGCAGGTTCCGGATGAAATCCCAGGTCCGGGGTGCGAGGTCGAAGCGATAGTTCGAGGAGACTCCGTCACGTCCCAGGGTCTCCGCCAGTCCCTCGGTGCGATCCCAATCGAGTTGGATGCCTGGACAGACGACGAGCGCGTCGTACTCGTAGGTGGTGCCGTCGGTACAGGTGACCGTGTTGGCATCGGGATCAAAAGCGCTCGCGGCCTTCCGGATCCACGTCACTCCCTTGGGCATCACCGAGGACTCGGCGCGTTCGGTGGCGGCAGCCCGGGCTTGTCCGCCGCCGACAAGGGTCCACAGCGGTTGGTAGTAATGCTTGTCCGAGGGTTCGATGACCGCGACGCCGGTGTAGCCCTTACGCTGCAGCCGGGCCGCGACCGTGATGCCGGCGGTGCCGCCGCCAACGATCACGATCTGGTGTTTGGCAGTGATGGTCATAGCTGTGATGTCTCCTGTCTTCAGGCGTTCTCGACGGCTTGTGCCCAGGCGCCATACCCGCCCAAGATGTCGCTGACGTCGTCGAATCCGTTCCGCCGCAACAGACTTGCCGCGACCGACGAGCGGTAGCCGCCGGCGCAATAGACCACGGTCGGTTTGGCGGGGTCGAGCTCGCCGAGCCGGGCGGGCAACTGGCCCACCGGGATGGCGACGGCGTTCGGGATGGTGCCGGCCGCGACCTCGCCGGGGTTGCGGACATCGACGATCTGCAGGTTCGGCAGCTCGGCGGCCCTTTCGCCAAATGCCTTGGCGGTCAACCTCGATGCCACCTGCACGTCATTCTGATGCGCGACCAGCGCCGCGTACGGCTCTGCCACGTAGCCGATCACCCGGTCGAAGCCGATCCGGGCGAGCCGGTTCTTACCCTCGAGCTCCTCGCCGGGCTCGGTGAACAGCACGATATCGACGTCGGACGGCAGGACTGAGCCGGCGAACTCGGCGTAACGACCTTGCAGGCCGATGTTGACCGCGCCGCGCAGGTGACCCTGCGCGAATTCTTCGGGGCCACGGCCGTCCACGAGGACAGCGCCGGCGTCGATCGCCGCGCGAGCCTGCTCATAGGTCAGGGCCGACGGCATCTTGGTCTCGTCCAGCAGCTCGCGATCCTTGCGGTTGAGGATCGCGTCGTAGACGAAGTAACCCGGCGCGGGCGGCTGCCCTTCGGTGACGAGGTTCATGAACGTCGCCTTATCGGCGGCACGTAGTGCGTAGTTCGTCGCCTTCTGGTCGCCGATCGTCGACCACAGATCGGTCGACAGATTCTTGCCGCAAGCCGAGCCCGCGCCATGCGCCGGATACACCCGCGTCGCATCGGGCAGCGTCATCAGTTTGTTGTGCAGCGACTCATACAGCTTGTCCGCCAGTTCTTCTCGCGTGAAACCGATCGAGGCCAGCAGGTCGGGGCGACCGACATCACCGATGAACAGAGTGTCCCCGGTCATGACGCCGTAGGGCGTCTGGTCGTCGGCGTGCTCGTACACCACCACGCTCATCGACTCCGGGGTATGCCCGGGCGTGTGCCGGAACTCGAGCGTCACGTCGCCCAGCGAGTACCGCTCACCGTCGGCGACACCGACCGACTCGAACTCGGTCTCGGCGACAGCCGAGTAGACGATCTTCGCGCCGGTGGCCTCGGCGAGCTCGAGGTGACCGGAGAGGAAGTCTGCGTGAAAGTGGGTCTCGATGACCAATTCGATGGTCAGCCCAAGCTCCTTGGCATCGGCAAGGTACCCGGCCACATCGCGCTGCGGGTCCACAACGACTGCGCGGCCGGTGGTTTCGTCACCGATCAGGTAGGACGCGTGCGACAGACAGTCCAGGTAGTACTGCTGCAGGATCATCGTCGATCTTCTTTCTCCTCATTGGGTAGCACCACTCTGAGCTATACCCTCATGGGTATTCAATATACCCCCGGGGGTATCTTATTCCAACTTACGAAAATACGGGTGGGGGTATTTTTCGCGCTCTCCTGAAAGCTACCCCGACCCATATGCCCGGCCTAGAGACTTAGGTCCCGCACCGCTGCCTGCTGCCCGCGCTACCTCAGCGTTGCGGGTCACCGGCGCTGTACCGACCAGTGATAGGTGCCGCCTATCGGTGCATCTGAAATGCCGATCATCAACGCCGTCTCTCGGCCTGATCCGGCCGATTGTGAGGATTAGATTGGGAGAATGACCACTGTCAGCGACAACGACGTCGATGCCACCTACGACGAACACGACGTAGCGGTCACGGGGGCGAAACACGAGGCCGCCGGCGTCAAGGCCGTGATGGTCAGCATGCGCCGGACCATCGAACAGATGGGGCCGCTGCGCACCGCGGAAACGTTGACCAAGATCAACCAGCGGCACGGCTTCGACTGCCCGGGCTGCGCATGGCCGGAGGAACACGGCGGACGCAAGCTGGCCGAGTTCTGCGAGAACGGCGCCAAAGCCGTGGCCGAGGAGGCGACACGGCGCCGCGTCACCCCGGAATTCTTCGCCCGGCATTCGGTCGCCGAACTTGCCGAGAAGCCCGAATACTGGCTGTCCCAACAGGGCCGCCTCACGCATCCGATGGTGCTGGCGCCCGGCGACAGCCATTACCGTCCGATCGACTGGGCCGACGCCTACCGACTGATTGCCGACGAGCTGAACGCCCTCGCCAGCCCCGACGAAGCGCTGTTCTACACCTCAGGCCGCACCAGCAACGAGGCCGCCTTCCTGTACCAACTGCTCGCGCGCAGTTTCGGCACCAACAACCTGCCGGACTGTTCCAACATGTGCCACGAGTCGTCGGGCACCGCACTGGTCGAATCGATCGGCATCGGCAAGGGCTCGGTCACCGTCGACGACGTCATCCACGCCGACTGCATCGTCATCGCCGGACAGAACCCGGGCACCAACCACCCGCGCATGCTGTCGGTGCTGGAGAAGGCAAAAGCGCGCGGCGCCAAGATCATGGCGATCAACCCGCTGCCCGAGGCCGGACTGATGCGGTTCAAGGATCCGCAGAAGGTGCACGGCGTCGTCGGCCACGGGGTGCCCATCGCCGACGAGTTCGTACAGATCCGCATCGGCGGCGACATGGCGCTGTTCGCCGGCCTGGGCCGGCTCCTGCTGGAGGCCGAGGACCGGGCGCCGGGAACCGTGGTGGACCGCGACTTCGTCGACCGGCACTGCGCCGGCTTCGACGACTACGAATCCCGAACCCGTGCAGTCGATCTGGACATCGTCACCGCGGCCAGCGGCATCAGCCGCGACCAGTTGCAGCGGGTCGCCGACGCGTTGGTCCGCTCGGAGCGCACCATCATCTGCTGGGCGATGGGCCTGACCCAGCAGAAGCACGCCGTGGCCACCATCGGTGAGGCCACCAATCTGCTGCTCATGCGCGGCATGATCGGAAAGCCCGGGGCGGGCGTGTGTCCCGTGCGCGGCCACTCCAACGTGCAGGGCGACCGGACCATGGGCATCTGGGAGAAGATGCCCGAAGAATTCCTGGCCGCGCTGGACGCCCGGTTCGGCATCACCTCCCCGCGCAAGCACGGTCACGACACCGTCGACGGAATCCGGGCCATGCGTGACGGGCACGCCAAGGTCTTCATCGGCATGGGCGGCAACTTCGTCTCGGCCACGCCCGACACCGACGTCACCGCCGCGGCGATGCGCAATTGCGCTCTGACGGTACAGATTTCGACGAAGCTCAACCGCAGCCACGTCATCCACGGCCGCACCGCACTGATCCTGCCCACCCTCGGCCGCACCGACAAAGACTTCCAGGCCGGAGGTAAACAGGTGGTGTCGGTGGAGGATTCGATGTCGATGGTGCATCTGTCGCGCGGTGGCCTGACCCCACCCAGTGACCAGGTGCGCAGCGAGGTCGCGATCGTCTGCCAGCTGGCCCGGACCCTGCTCGGGCCGGCGCACCCGGTGCCGTGGGAATCCTTCAACGCCGACTACGACGGCATCCGCGACGCCATCGCCGACGTGGTCCCCGGCTGCGCCGACTACAACACCCGGGTCCGCCGGCCGGACGGCTTCCAGCTGCCTCACCCGCCCCGGGATTCCCGCGAATTCCCCACGCACACAGGCAAAGCCAACTTCTCGATCGAGCCCCTCGAATGGGTGCCCGTGCCCGAGGGCCGGCTGGTGCTGCAGACCCTGCGCAGCCACGACCAGTACAACACCACCATCTACGGCCTGGACGACCGCTACCGCGGCGTCAAGGGCGGCCGGCGCGTGGTGTTCGTCAACCCGGCCGACATCGCGGCGCTCGGCCTGGCCGAGGGCAGCCGTGTCGACCTGGTCTCCGAGTTCGACGGCCAGGAGCGCCGTGCGAAAGACTTTCTGGTGGTGCCCTATTCGACGCCCGCGGGCAACGCCGCGGCCTACTACCCGGAGACCAACCCGTTGATCCCGTTGGACCACACTGCCCGGAAATCCAACACGCCGGTGTCCAAAGCCGTGGTGATCAGGCTGGAACCGTGGGTCGGGTAACCGCACGGCGCCGAGCCGAACACGTCACCGCCGGCGGCGCGGTCTCCCGCCCGGAGACCCTGGCTGTCGAAGAACCCCTGGAAATCCGCGTCAACGGCACTCCCCTCACCGTCACCATGCGGACGCCGGGCTCGGATGTCGAACTGGCCCAAGGGTTTCTGCTCACCGAGGGCGTCATCGCGCACCGCGACGACATCGCCCGCGTCGCCTACTGCCGCGGCGCCACCGAAGACGGCACCAACACCTACAACGTGCTCGACGTGATGTTGGCACCGCACGTCCCGCCGCCCTCGGTCGATGTGACGCGCAATTTCTACACCACCTCGTCGTGCGGCGTGTGCGGCAAGGCGTCGATCGACGCCGTCCGGACCGTCAGCCACTACTCCCCCGGCGACGACCCGACGACGGTCACCAACGCCACGCTGTCGGCCCTGCCCCAGCAGCTGCGGCAGGCCCAGAAGGTGTTCAACAGCACCGGCGGACTGCACGCCGCCGCGCTGTTCAGCGCCGACGGCGAGATGTTCGTCGCCCGCGAGGACATCGGCCGCCACAACGCGGTCGACAAGGTGATCGGCTGGGCGCTCGAGCAGGGCCGCGTTCCGCTGACCGGCACCGTCCTGCTGGTCAGCGGCCGGGCCTCGTTCGAACTGACGCAGAAGGCCGTCATGGCCGGCATCCCGGTGCTCGCCGCGGTGTCCGCGCCCTCCTCGTTGGCGGTCGACCTGGCCAGCCAGGCGGGACTCACCCTGGTGGCGTTCCTCCGCGGCGAGTCGATGAACGTCTACACCCGGCCGGACCGCATCGCCCGATAGCGGTGAAACGGAAAAGCCCCCGCCGGAGCGGGGGCTTTTCCATTGGAGAGAACTACGCGCTCTTGTCGCGACGCTCCGAGCGGGGCGCCTTGCGCGGCACGATGGTCGGCAGCACGTTGTCCTGCACGGTTTCCTTGGTGACGACCACCTTGGCGACGTCGTCCCGGCTCGGGATGTCGAACATCACGGGCTGCAGGACCTCTTCCATGATGGCGCGCAGGCCACGGGCACCGGTGCCGCGGTGAATGGCCTGGTCGGCGATGGCATCGAGGGCGTCGTCGGTGAACTCCAGCTCCACCCCGTCCATCTCGAAGAGCCGGACGTACTGCTTGACCAGGGCGTTCTTCGGCTTGGACAGGATCGACACCAGCGATTCCTTGTCCAGGTTGGTCACCGACGCCACGACCGGGAGACGGCCGATGAACTCGGGGATCAGGCCGAACTTGATCAGGTCCTCGGGCAGCACCTCGGCGAAGTGGTCCTGGGTGTCGATCTCGGCCTTGGAGTGCACCTCGGCGCCGAAGCCCAAACCGCGCTTGCCGACCCGGTCGGACACGATCTTCTCGAGGCCCGCGAACGCACCGGCCACGATGAACAGCACGTTGGTGGTGTCGATCTGGATGAACTCCTGGTGCGGGTGCTTGCGACCGCCCTGCGGCGGCACCGACGCCTGCGTCCCCTCGAGGATTTTCAGCAGGGCCTGCTGCACGCCCTCGCCGGACACGTCGCGGGTGATCGACGGGTTCTCGCTCTTGCGGGCGATCTTGTCGACCTCGTCGATGTAGATGATGCCGGTCTCGGCGCGCTTGACGTCGTAGTCGGCGGCCTGGATCAGCTTCAGCAGGATGTTCTCGACGTCCTCGCCGACGTAGCCGGCCTCGGTCAGCGCGGTCGCGTCGGCGATCGCGAACGGCACGTTGAGCATCTTGGCGAGGGTCTGCGCCAGGTAGGTCTTGCCGCAACCGGTCGGCCCGAGCATCAGGATGTTCGACTTCGCGAGCTCGACCGGCTCACCCCGGGAGTCGCGCGACTTCTCCTGCGCCTGGATGCGCTTGTAGTGGTTGTAGACGGCCACGGCCAGCGTCTTCTTGGCGTTGTCCTGACCGATGACGTAGCCCTCGAGGAAGTCCCGGATCTCCTGGGGCTTGGGCAGCTCGTCGAGCTTGACGTCGTCGGCGTCGGCCAGCTCCTCCTCGATGATCTCGTTGCAGAGGTCGATGCACTCGTCGCAGATGTAGACGCCAGGTCCAGCAATCAGCTTCTTGACCTGCTTCTGGCTCTTTCCACAGAACGAGCACTTCAGCAGGTCACCGCCGTCTCCGATGCGCGCCATGGGGTGAGGCCCTACTTTCTCCGGTCGCCGTCAGTCGTTACACCAGATAGTGGGTTACTGCGGGTGTGATCCCGACGCTACCCGTTCGCTCCGTTGCGGTGCGACCGAAAGGGTCGAATCGCTCCGGTGGTATTTATCCGTGTGCAGGAGAACATAGCCCGATCGGTGGCTTGCCACCCCTCGGCGCGCTGACCGTGATTCTGGCGTGTCTTTCCGGCGCCGGGTGGCGTTGGCTCGGCAGGCCTCTGATCAGGGCTGTTCACCTATCCGCAACCCTACCGTGTGCACATCGAAGCTGCCGACGCATTTCGCGGCCAGCGCAAGCACCCGGCCCCTGCGGCCTATCCCTGGAGCCGACCGCCCAGCTCGTCGACCGGCACCGCCACCGTGAGCGGGCCACCGTTGCCCGCAAGCTGGCTCTCGCCGAAAAAGAAGGTGACGGCGTCGTCGGTGAGCGCGAAGTTCCGGTACGAGGCGCGGTCCGGTTCGATCAACGCCGCGTTGCGCGCCTTCAACGCGCGCTGCACCACCGGCGTCAGGATCGCCGCCGGATCGGAGCCCGGGTCGAACAGCGAGTCGATGGTGACCGGTCCGCCGGCGCCGTACGTGAAGGTCCGGTACCGGATGTCGGGATGTCCTTCGTGGGCCAGGCCCGTCGGGTCGACGACCTTGAGCACCAGGCTCTGGGTCCGCGCCGAGCGGTACACCGTCGGCGTCACGGTCTCCGTGTACACCCGGCCGCGGCCGAAGTCGCCGACCCAGCCGACGAAACCGTCGCGGTCCTGGGCCAGAAAATCCGCGACCGCCCGCTGGTCCGGATAGTCCACCGGGAAAGCGACGGTCCGTTCGTATCCGGTGCCGACCTCATGGATCCGGCACATGCCGGTGGCGTCGGGTGTCCCGCCCAGGGCACCACACGCCTCCTGAGCGGGCGCCGCCGGCGCGACGCTCAGGAACGTCACCACCGCGGCCAGGCCAAGAACCGAAATCCTCATGCCCACATGGTTCGCCGCAGCCCTTGGCAGATTCTTGGCGTGCTCCTACCCGAGCTCGAGGGTGAATTCATGTGCGCCGATACGGATGCGGTCGCCGTCGAACAGATTGGTGTTGGCCTCGATCCGCGTGCCCTGCACGTATACGCCGTTGGCCGAACGCAGGTCCACCATCACCGGCCCGGTGCCCGCGTCGACGATGACGGCGTGGTGCCGGCTGACGTCTGCCGCGTCGAGCACGATGTCGTTGTCGGCCAGGCGACCGATCCGGGTCGCCATCGCGCGCAAGGCAAACCATTGCCCGGACGCGTCGCGCAGCCCCGCACGGGATGCGGTCGACCGGGTCGAGCCGGACCGCAGCCGGCCGATGGTGTGCACCGCCGTCGCCTGCGCGGCACCCTGAACGTCGAGTGGTTCCTGACGCAGAATGCGTTGCTGCAGGGCACTTATCGCCGCGCCGGGATCGATACCGAGGTCCTCGGCCAGGATCGACTTCACGCGCCGGAACGCGTCGAGCGCGTCCGCCTGCCGCCCGCAGCTGTAGTAGGCGGTGATCAGCTGCGCCCACAGTGGTTCGCGGTAGGGATGCTCAGCGACCAGCGATTCCAGCGGACCGATCACCAGAGCTGCCTGGCCACAGGCGATTTCGGCTTCCGCGCGGGCGGTCTCCACGACGATGCGCTCGTCGACCAGCGCGGCGGCGACGGCGTCGACGAAGGCAAAGTCGGACAGGTCACCCAGGACCGGGCCACGCCACTGCGCCAGGGCCGCCGACAGGTGCACCGCCGCGGACGGGAAGTGACCGGCGGCCGCCGCCCGTACCCCGGCGACCTTCTCCTTCTCGAAGCGCCCCAGGTCGGTGGCGTCCTCCGGTACGTCGAGCCGGTACCCGGGCGGGGCGGCCGCCAGTGTCTCCCGCGGCATTCCGGACTCCGCCAGGATTTTCCGGAGGTTGGAGATGTACGAGTGCAATGCGGTGCGGGCGGCGGCGGCCGGGGACAGCTCCCACACCGCGTCGATCAGCGCGTCCACCGACACCGGGCGACCTCGATTGAGAAGCAGCATCGCGAACACCGCACGCTGTTTGGGTGCGCCGAGCGAGACGACGCGTTCGTCGACGGCCATCCGCAGCGTGCCCAGGACACCGAAATCGATTCCGGTCGGCCGCATGGGCCGAGGGTATCGGGTGCTATCGGCCGATGCGGGCTATTGCCAGTTCCGCGAACGTCTTCAGAGTTTCGCAGCGCCACACGTAGCTGCCGGTGACGCGGTAGATCCGCTCCCCCGTCAACAACACCGTGAGCGTCGTCGACGGCGGCGTGACATTCGGTTCATACGTGCAGACGGCCCGCAGGCCCACGCCGTCGACCTCGGTGGCCCCGGGCCACGCAGCCACCTCCTTGAATGTCGTTGCCGCGTCCCACGGAAACGCATCGGCGAAACGGACGTCGGACAGCAGGCTGCGGCCACCCACCGGTCCGTCCAATACCCGGTAGGCGCAGGACAATTCGGGGAGTTGAGTTCGGATCGGTTCGGCTGTCGCCGGACCTTCGAGAAAGACCGCGGCTTCGTCGGCGTGCACCCAGCTGCAGGCCTCGGTGGTCGCGTTGTCGTCGGCGTGCGCGGCCGGCGACAGAGTGACCGCGACGGCCATTGCCGTCAGCGCGGAGGCCAGCCGCCTCACGACCGGTAGCCCTGGCCGAAGGTCATGGCCTCGACGACGCGGCCGTCGTTGACGGTGGGACCGAGCAGCACCTTGGTGGCGTTCGCGGCCGGGTCGTAGGACATCAGCGCTGTTGACGGGCTGCAGCCTGACGTCGACTTGAGAATCAGTGAGCCGCCGGACGAACCGACGACGTCGATCTTGTTGCCGGCCCCCGGCACCTTGACCCGCTGCGTATGACCATCGCTGGTCACCCGTGACAGGAACACGACGCCGCAGGCGCCCAGGGATTGCACGAAGGTGCCGCTGGGCAACTGCCAGAGCCCGACGTCGCCGTAGTCGCCGTCGAATCCGGGTTCGTTCTTGGCGTTGTTGAGGGCAGTGAGCGCGGTCGGCGCCGATCCGTCGAGCGGCACCTTCCACAGTTGGCTTGCCGCAGAGTTCTCGATGTTGCACCGGGCGACGAAATCCGTCGGTGTCAGCCAGCGGGTCGTCATGCACACGCCATTCGGCATCGGTACCGGCAGCACCCGCCCGACACTGCCGTCGTTGCCCACGAGGACGAAGCTGTTGTCGGTTCGCGGGGCCGCGTCGTTGCCACGGTTGGCCGTCGACAGCACGAGCGTCGTGCCGTCGGGAGTCTCGAGGTAGTCGCCGCCGAATCGGCCCGCGCCGGCGAGGTTCTCGGTCGGGTAGGTCAGTTGGACGTTGCCCGCGAGGTCAACGCGCTGCAGCGTGCTGGGCTGGCCCTGGCTGCTGCTTGACAGCACGATCGCTTCACCGTTCGGGCGGCTGAACCGCGCGGACGCCCGAGACGGGAACGACGTCTGCCGGCCGGTGTGCAGATCGACGACGATGACGGTGTCGTCGCCCATCGAGAACAGCGCCCGGCCGCCGTCGCCCGACCAGTCCAGCAGGTGCGGCTTCCACCCCTTGTCGTTCGGCGCGAACGTCGTGACGGCGTACCGGCGCCCCACCGGGTCGATCAGAAACAGTGTGTTGGCGGCGTTCTCGGGCCGCGGCTCGTCGGGCGCCGGGCGCTCACCCGGACGGTGCCCGGCGACCGGGTTCCACGTCGCCAGGGTCCAGCCGTCGCCCACCTCGTTCCACGGCACCTGCTTCGCGGTCTCAGGAGTGGGATTCGCCTGGGCCACAGGCAATCCGACCGTCATGGACACGGCGAGAGCGGCTGCGGCCAGCGCGGCGGTGCGGTGTGAGTGTCGGCTCATGGCAGGTCCTGTTCAGTGGCCGGAATTCGTGGTCGCGTCACAGGGTGCGGTGGGCGTCTTGGTGAATTCTTGGCGCGCGGCGAGCGGCGGCCTTCGACATTCGACATAATGTTCCAATTGCGTCAATTAGTCTGCTTGCGGGGGGGGGGATCGCCCTCCCGACGACCAACGCACTCAATCGAATACGGGAAGGCCACCGCGCGATGAATCACCCCAGCCCCGCCACGACCTCCACCGCGCGCCGGCGGCTCCAATGCCTGCCGCTGGCGGGCGTCGTCGCGGCCGCCTGCGTCCTGACGCCGAACGGCCAGCTCGCAATCCAGACGCACGCCGCGCCCATCAGCGCCCCACGACTGGACACTCGCGCGGTCCAGTTCGCCGCGTTCGTCCAGGAGATGACGACCCGCGAGCAGGCGTTGGTCGAGCAGATCACGTCCACCGCGGCGACGAACACGTTCGCAGCGCCGGCGCCCCTGGCAGCCACCGACCCGCTCGCCACTGCCGGCAGCGCTGTCATCAACGTGATCACAGCCCTCGGACAGGCGGTGGTCGAGGCAGCCAAGAGCACTGCCGTCTCCGTGGTTTCCATACCGCTGGTGATGCTGAATCGCGCGGCCACTGATCCCTTCTATCTCCCGTGGCTACCGATCGCGCTGGTGTCCTACGCGTTCACCCTCCCGTTCCAGGTGGTGGGAACGTTCGCGTACGACTTGGTCGCGAACCTGACGCAGGTGGTGACAGCGCTGGTGCCGGCGGCCGCCGGCCCGGCACCCGCCGCGGCAGCCGACCCGGCGCCGGTCGCCACCCCGTCCCCGACGGCGGCCAACCCGGTCCAACAGGCCCTCGAAACCGTCAAGACGCGAGTGACCGACGCGACCAACGCCGCCGGCTCGGCCTTGGCCGCCGCGCCGTCGGCGCTGGCATCCGGGCTGCAGCTGCCGTCGGCACTCGCTCCGCTCGCGCCCATCGCCGGCGCGGCCTTCGCTGCCCTGTCACCGGCGATCGCCGTCGCGAACTTCATCTCAGTCCTGGTGACGGGCAAGGCGCTGCCGCTCAACGTGGTGAAGCCGCAGCTGTCGCCCGCCTCGTCGGTGGCGTCGACCGCGCCGCGCGCGACCGCCGCGACCGACAAAGCGTCGGAGCCGGACTCCCCCGCTGCCGGCAACGCGGGCACGACCGACGCCACCGGTGCCGATAAGCCGTCCACCCAGACCGAGAAGAAGCCCGCCAAGACCGTGAACAAGCCGCGGACCCGGAGGACTTCGCCCGCACCGACCGCGAGCACCTCGCCGGCCAAGACGACCGACGCGACGGACGATTCGCCCACCAAGACCGACAGCGATCCGGCGCCGGCCACCAAACCGGAGAAGCCCGCGAAGTCGGACAAGTCCGAAAAGTCGGAGAAGCCCGGCACCGATAATTCGTCGGCGCCGCAGCACAATTCGACGAAGGACAAGAAGGCCGCCGACAAGAAGACCACGGACAAGAAGGCCAAGGGCGGCGCGCCGTCCGGCGCCTCGAAGTCCTCCTCGGCCAAGGACTGAACAAAAACGCCAGCGGCCGCCAGTCTGAACAGACTGGCGGCCGCTGTGCGTTCGGCGACTAGGCCTTCTGGGCCGAGAGCTTCCGGTACTCCAGGACCGTGTCGATGATCCCGTATTCCTTGGCGTCGGCTGCGGTCAGGATCTTGTCGCGGTCGGTGTCCTTGCGGATGACGGCGGCTTCCTTGCCGGTGTGTCGCGCCAGCGTCTCCTCCATGAGGGTCCGCATGCGCTCGATCTCGGCGGCCTGGATTTCCAGGTCGGAGAACTGACCCTGGATGACGCCACCGAGCGAGGGCTGGTGGATCAGCACGCGGGCGTTCGGCAGCGCCATGCGCTTGCCCGGCGTACCGGCGGCCAGCAGCACCGCGGCGGCCGACGCGGCCTGACCGAGGCAGACCGTCTGGATGTCGGCGCGGACGTACTGCATGGTGTCGTAGATCGCCATCAGCGAGGTGAACGAGCCACCCGGCGAGTTGATGTACATCGTGATGTCGCGATCGGGGTCCTGCGACTCGAGCACCAGCAGCTGGGCCATCACGTCGTTGGCGGACACGTCGTCGACCTGGGCACCCAGGAAGATGATGCGCTCGTCGAACAGCTTGGCGTAGGGGTCGACGATGCGCTCACCGAGGTGGGTGCGCTCGCTGAACTGCGGCAGGATGTAGCGGGCCTGCGGAGCCAGCTCCGGGTTCAGATGCTTGGAGATCACTTCGAGGCTCCCTTGCCGCCGTTGAGGTTTGCACGGGTGATGATGTGGTCGACGAAGCCGTATTCCAGCGCTTCCTGCGCGGTGAACCAGCGGTCGCGGTCGGAGTCGGCCTCGATCTGCTCGATGCTCTTGCCGGTGAACTCAGCGTTCAGCCGGAACATCTCCTTCTTGATGACGTGGAACTGCTCGGCCTGGATGGCGATGTCCGCTGCGCTGCCGGTGACGCCACCGAGCGGCTGGTGCATCAGGATGCGGGCGTGCGGCAGGGCGTGACGCTTGCCCTTGGTGCCGGCGGCCAGCAGGAACTCGCCCATCGACGCCGCCATACCCATCGCGTAGGTGGCGATGTCGCACTCCGACAACTCCATGGTGTCGAAGATCGCCATGCCGGCGCTGATCGAGCCACCCGGCGAGTTGATGTACATGTGGATGTCTTTGGACGGATCCTCGGCCGTCAGCAGCAGAATCTGCGCGCACAGCCGGTTGGCGATGTCGTCGTCGACCTGCGACCCCAGGAAGATGATGCGCTCGGCAAGCAAACGCTCATAGACCGAGTCCGTGAGGTTGAGCCCCGGTGCGCTTGAACGCATGTCAGTCACGACTGGATACCTGCTTTCTCGAGTTCGTCCACACGACATTAACCAACGGCCGACGGCCGCGAGTCCCCGACGCGGTCTAGTTCGCTCACAGCGTCACAGTCGCCGGAGAGCGGACGGTGCCGCAGGCATCAGTGAAGACACCTGCGGCACCCGTACCACGATCAGAGTTCGAGGACTCAGTCCTCGTCCTTCGCCTTCTTGGCCTTCTTCTCTTTGGCCGGCTTCTCGTCCTTGGCCTCGGCCTTCGCCTTCTTGGCCTTGGCGGGCTTCTCGTCCTCGACGGCCTCGGGCTCGTCGGCGGCGAGAGCCTCGGCCTCGTCGGCAGCCTCGGCGACCTCGGCCTCGGCGGCGTCGCCGGCCGGGCCGAAGAACTCCGCGGTGTCGACGGTGTTGCCGTCGGTGTCGGTGACGGTCGCACCGGAGACCACAGCGGCAATCGTCATGCCGCGACGGATGTCGGCGAACATGGACGGCAGCTGGTTGTTCTGCTGCAGGATCTGGATCAGCTGCTGCGGCTCGATGCCGTACTGGCGGGCCATCAGGGCGATGCGCTCCATCAGGTCGCCCTGGCCGACCTTGACGTCCAGCTCGTCGGCGATGGCGTCCATCAGCAGCTGGGTCTTGACGGCCTTCTCGGCGTTGGTGCGGGTGTCCGCGTCGAACTCTTCGCGGCTGCTGCCCTGCTCCTTGAGCTGCTCCTCGAACTTGGCCTCGTCGTGGTCGAGTCCGTGGATCGCGTTGTGGACGGTCTCGTCGACGGTCGCCTGGACGATGGCCTCGGGCAGCGGCACCTCGATCTGCTCCAGCAGGGTCTCGACGGCCTTGTCGCGGATCTGCTCGGCCTGGCCGATCTGCTTCACCCGGCGCACCTGGGCGACCAGGCTCTCCTTGAGCTCTTCGATGGTGTCGAACTCGCTGGCCAGCTGGGCGAAGTCGTCGTCGGGCTCCGGCAGCTCGCGCTCCTTGACCGACTTGACGGTGACGGTGACCTGGGCTTCCTTACCGGCGTGCTCGCCGGCGGCCAGCGTGGTCGGGAATTCCTTGGACTCGCCGGCCTTCAGGCCGATGATGGCCTCGTCGAGACCCTCGATCAGCTGACCGGAGCCGATCTGGTGCGACAGGCCCTCGGTCTTGGCCTCCGGCACGTCCTCACCGTCGACGGTGGCCGACAGGTCGAGCGAGACGAAGTCGCCGTCGGCGGCCGCGCGGTCGACCCCGGTCAGGGTGCCGAAGCGGGCGCGCAGGTTCTGCAGTTCGGCGTCGACCTCGTCGTCGTTGATGACGATCGGGTCGACGGTGATCGTGAGGGCCTTCAGGTCCGGGAGGGTGATCTCCGGGCGGACGTCGACCTCGGCGGTGAAGACGAGCTCGTCGTTGTCCTCGAGCTTGGTGATGTCGATCTCGGGCTGGCCCAGCGGCTTGACGTCCTGGGCGGTGACGGCCTCGCCGTAGCGGGCCGGGATGGCGCTGTTGACGACCTGCTCCAGCACCGCGCCGCGGCCGATGCGGGCCTCGAGCAGCTTGGCCGGGGCCTTGCCGGGACGGAAGCCGGGCAGGCGGACCTGCTTGGCCAGCTCCTTGTAGGCCTGGTCGAACTCGGGTTGAAGCTCGGTGAAGGGCACCTCCACGTTGATGCGAACCCGGGTGGGGCTCAACTGCTCCACGGTGCTCTTCACAGCGTTACTCCTTGTTTTTTGATACTTGCCATCAGTCGGTGGTCGGGGTGACAGGATTTGAACCTGCGGCCTTCCGCTCCCAAAGCGGATGCGCTACCAAGCTGCGCTACACCCCGTGCCTCGTCGCGGTCGCATTACCGCGGTCGAGATACTACGTCCTAGACACGCGACACCATCAATTGGATTGGCGGCCGCTGTCCCGGTACTGTCTGCCGGTACTGTGATCGCAGCAGTGCACGCGGGCGTAGCTCAATGGTAGAGCCCTAGTCTTCCAAACTAGCTACGCGGGTTCGATTCCCGTCGCCCGCTCCATCGAAGTGGCTGGTAGGCCTGTTATCGCAGGTCTACCACCCATTCGGAACACCCCTCTGGTCCGGCCCTGTGCCGCTGGTTCGGCCGTGCTGCGAGGTACCCGGCTGTCTTGCGTCAAGGCAATCGTCATCGACCAGTGTCACGGTGAGCAGGAACAGCAAGAAGACGAACCGACTGGTCGGCGTTGGAGTTCCAGCGGCAACACTTGACTACGTTGTTCAACCTGCCCGACCCATCAGAGCTCCCGCCCGCCCCGGCGAGCTGCCGACCCACGCTGTGCGACGACTCAATCGCTTCGTGGTAGTTGGCGCAGCTGACACCGCCACGGAACTGAGGGCGGCGATGTCGGTGCCAGATTCTCGGTCCAGGCACGCGTAGACATTCATCGTCGTCCCCGCCGCGTGGCCGATCCGCGACAGCCTGTCGGGCCTCGGTGCCAATGCGATCCGCCCGCCACACCGCCGAGTCCACGCCTGCCGAGGGCAGGCGTCGAGGCCGATCGGCGCGTCCCGATTGAGCGTGAGTCGTGCGGCAGCCTCATCCGGCAAGCGGCCGCACCGCTTGCGGCGGGTCCGGCCGACGTCGACCTCCGAGGGGGCGCCGGAAAGTCCATAAATTCCTTGCGCGCAACATATTTCACCGCCCGGGACCCAAACCGAAGCCCGCACGCCAGAGAGCTTGTCGGCCCCCGCTGATAGTAAAAGAGGGGGGCCCAACGACATGAGTGCCGCTAGGGGATCGCCCGACTCTCAAAGTGATGCCTACGCATGAAGGGGATTTGAATTGACCATCGGAATCAATCAGAGCAATCTGTGCCAGCTGTCGGCCGCCGACCTGGCGAAAGCTCTGGACGGTATTGCCAAAATGGGCTTCAAGACAGTCCGATTCGCGGTCGACTGGGGCTATTTGAGCAACGCTTTCGGCTCGACCAACTACGCTCCCGTCACCGCGGTGAACAACGCCTTGGTCGCCCGGGGCCTGACCCCCATGCCGTGCCTGGGCATCCACTACCCGTTCAACCACAGCGCCTCCGCGTTCGGCAACTTCGTGGGCAAGTGCGTTCAGATCTTCGGCAGCATTCCCTACTACGAAGTGTGGAACGAACCGAACCTGATCGCGTTCAGCATCGGCAGTCCAGCCACCTACCTGTCCTACCTCAAGGCTGCCGCGCCGAAGATCAGAGCTGTTGGCTCACAGGTGATCTCAGGTGGCATGGCGGCGTACCCGACGTTCGGGTCGAACAAGTCACCGGTCGACTGGCTGAACGGCATGTACGCCGCCGGCGAAAACGGTGACTACGACCTGTTGGGCTACCACCCGTACAGCATCAAAGACGACCAGAACGCCACGTTCGTGGATCCGCGTACGACACCATTCGGCATTGCCCAGATCAACGCACTCAAGGCGGCGCAGGCCGCCAAGGGTGACACTCGGCCGATGGCATTCACCGAAGTCGGATACATCACGCCAGGCAAGGTGAGCCTGACTGACGCCTCGGACTGGCTGACATGGCAACTGGCCAACCAGGATCCGTCCTTCCCGTTGACGTGGTTCTTCTGCTACCAGGACACCGCGGGCGACGGTGGTGGCTACGGGATTCTGGACTCCTCAGGTGTACACAAACAGACGTACTACGACACAGTCGCTGCCCTGGTGTAATGCCTAGGCCAAGCGGTGGGCCTTCGAGTGAAGACCCGCCGCTTGCGGGTTGCGTCCAGCAGAGTGGTGTATGAGTCGGACCTGATTAGCGGTACCGGCGTGTCGTAGCCGACTGATTGAAGGTCATCGCGTGATTCTTCGAGGGACCCGTCAAAGTCACTCGAGCAAAGGAACCACGCGATGACCGTTGCCCAGAATATCGACCTGCCGACTGTGCTGGCCGAACGACTCACCACCACACATCCCGACGATGCTGCGCGAGCTGCTCGCCACGTTCATCCACACCCTGATGGGTGCCGAGGCCGACGCCCTGTGCGGCGCCGGATACGGCGAACGCAGCACCGATCGGACCAACCAGCGCAACGGCTACCGTCGCCGCGAATTCGACACCCGTGCAGGAACATTAGATCTCGCAATTCCCAAGCTACGGCAGGGTTCGTACTTCCCGGACTGGCTACTGGAACGCCGCAAACGCGCCGAGCGGGCCCTGACGACCGTGGTTGCGACCTGTTATCTGCTCGGGGTCTCGACACGGCGGATGGACAAGCTCGTCGAAACGTTGGGCATCACGGCGCTGTCGAAGTCTCAGGTCAGCGTGATGGCCAAGGAACTCGACACCGCTGTGGAGGCGTTCCGCACCCGCCCTCTGGATGCCGCCCCTACACGTTCGTGGCCGCCGACGCCCTGGTACTCAAGGTCCGCGAGGGTGGCCGCGTGGTCAACGTGCACGCCCTGATCGCCGTCGGAGTCAATGCCGAGGGCTACCGCGAGATCCTGGGTATCGACGTCACCACCGCCGAGGACGGCGCCGGGCTGGCTGACCTTCTGGCGGTCGCTGACCGCCCGCGGACTCTCAGGTGTGAAGCTGGTGACCTCCGACGCCCACGCGGGCCTGGTGGCCGCGATCGGCGCCACCCCTGCCCGGCGCCACGTGGCAGCGCTGCAGAACGCATTACACGACCAATCTGATGGCCCTCACCCCGAAAGCATCCTGGCCTTGGGTACGCACCCTGCTGCATTCGGTATTCGACCAACCCGACGCAGAATCGGTTGCAGCCCAATATGACCGGATCATCGACGCCCTGGCCGACAAACTTCCCAAGGTGGCCGACCACCTGGAGGCCGCCCGACCGGACCTGCTGGCGTTCACTGCGTTCCCCAAACAGATCTGGCGCCAGATCTGGTCGAACAACCCCCAGGAACGGCTCAACAAGGAGATCCGACGACGCACCGACGTCGTCGGCATCTTCCCCAACCGCGACGCCCTCATCCGACTCGTCGGGGCCGTGCTGGCCGAACAACACGACGAATGGGCCGAGTCCCGCCGCTACCTCGGCCTCGACGTCCTGAGCAAATCACGCACCGTCAACGACACCCCGGCAGAACAGGAGGCCACCACCGCGGCCCTGACCGCCTAAACCATCACATCGAAGAATCACACGACGACGTCGTACACCACGTGGGTGGACTTGACCCGCTTGCGCCGTGCCAACGGTTCCGGTGTGGCGTCGCATGACACGGGGAGCCTCCGAACCGAAGCACCAGCGAGCGCGAGCGCGGACGGTTTCCGTCTATAGCAACTTTGCCTCATCAACCGAAGTTCATCCCTGGCGTGGCGGTCGGTAAATTCCACTTACCGCCATATTGACCACCACTAATTCTGGGAGTTTCCTGCCAATTCGATGCAAATTACCGCAATGTCGAATGCCGTATGCATTTAACCTAGAATCAGCAGCTCAACGACGATTCATGGAGAAATTCAGGAAACACTGGCAAATATTTTTGCCATCCAAGTCGAGACTCCAACTCGGTGGCGGTATAAATGCCCGATGACCGCGTCGATCATCTCTTCATACCGGCTCTTCACAGATGAGGGTGTAGAGGTGGTTGGCGCGTCGTTGCCGGGATAGAGGTCGAGGTCTCTCGAAAATGAGGGTTCCTACACTCCTCATCCGAAAGACCTCGACGTGCCTGACGCTACCGGTCGGGCGGGCTTCGCCTGCGCTGACCTGACGACTTTCTGCCGCCTCGACGAACTTGGGCTGCAGGTGACCGGACAACGCCTTGAGCCCGGCCGTGCTGTGCTGGCGTGCCGGGTGACCGACGAGGACCGGTGGTGTCGTCGCTGCGGCGAAGAAGGCATCCCACGCGACAGCCTCACCCGTACTCTGGCCCATGAGCCGTTCGGGTGGCGCCCCCACCACACTGCTGGTGACCATCCGTCGCTACCGGTGCGCCGGCTGCGCCCACGTGTGGCGACAAGACACCACCAGGATGGCCGAACCACGTGCCAAGCTGTCGCGGCGTGCTCTGCGGTGGGCGCTGGAAGCCATTGTCTGCCAGCATCTATCCGTGGCTCGCATCGCCGAAGCGCTCGCGGTGTCGTGGAACACCGCCAACAACGCGGTGCTGGCAGAAGGCCGACGGGTGCTGATCGCCGATCCGGCCCGTTTCGACGGCGTGGCGGTGATCGGCGTCGATGAGCACGTCTGGCGGCACACCCGTCGCGGTGACAGGTACGTCACCGTCATCATCGATCTCACCCCCTGTGCGTGACGGGACCGGTCCGGCTCGGCTGCTCGACATGGTCGAGGGTCGCTCAAAAAAAGGCGTTTCAGGACTGGTTGGCCGAGCGGCCGCAGGACTGGCGTGACGGCGTGGACGTTGTTGCTATGGATGGCTTCTCCGGGTTCAAGACCGCTACCGCCGAGGAACTGCCCGAGGCGGCGACGGTGATGGACCCTTTCCACGTGGTGCGCCTGGCTGGCAACGCCCTCGATGAGTGCCGCCGCCGGGTGCAGCTGGCGACATGTGGGCACCGCGGCCGCAAGTCCGACCCGCTCTACACCTGCCGACGCACCCTGCACACCGGTGCCGATCTGCTCACCGACCGCCAGCGCACCCGGCTGGCCGCCTTGTTCGCCGCCGACGCCCACGCAGAAGTCGAGGCCACCTGGCAGATGTATCAGCGCACCGTGGCCGCGTATCGTGAACCCGACCGCACGAAAGGCCGCACGATGATGGCGGCGCTGATCACCACGCTGAGCACCGGCGTTCCCAAGCCGCTGACCGAACTGATCACCCTGGGACGGACCCTGAAGAAGCGTGCCGCCGACGTGCTGGCCTACTTCGACCGCCCCGGCACCTCCAACGGGCCCACCGAAGCGATCAACGGCCGCCTCGAACACCTGCGCGGATCCGCGCTGGGCTTCCGCAACCTCACCAACTACATCGCCCGGTCACTGCTCGAGACCGGAGGCTTCCGAACTCAGCTCCTTGCACCTCGGCAGTGAAGAGTCCTCAACGCATATTCGACGCGGCCAGAGCGTCATTGGTCTCGGTCACCGAGAAACGATCGGGGTGCCAGCCTCGGGGCAGCCAGTCGCGCATCTCCTGCGCACCCAGCCCCATCGGTGTTGCCCGCGGGTCGTACCCGCCACGAACCCACGCAGCCAATTCCTCATAGCCGCCCAAGCCACCACAATCCTCCGGCGGGCAGGCCATCTTGCCCGCCAGGCACACCGGAGCCGAAGGTGGATCATCGAGAACGTCTTCGACCACCAGCACGTGCTCCCATCCGTCGCCGAAGTCGTAGTCATAGAACAACCGGTCGCCCTTACCGGAGACCACCTGATCCAGGCGCACACCGTCCTCGACGAGACCGTCGTCGCCTTCGCTGAGATCAAATCTGGTGACGAAGTAGGCACGGGTACGCCGGTCCGCCCCGACACCGAACTTATGCAGATGACCGTCCTGCCAGCCCATCGCAACCTGCAGCACGTCATGCAGCTCATCGAGCACGAGGTCACCCGGCAGGACCAGACGACGCCAGATCGGCGGCTTGGCGTACATCAGGTCGACCCGCACCCGGAAACCCCGCACACGCTCCGGCACAGCTCCCACCTCGGGTGTCGGTTCATCGAACACTCCCGCGAACAAATCCCGGCCAGCATCGGCCATCAGCTGTTGCAGCATCGACAGGTCCACACCACCCCCGGACACCGCGCTCTTCCTCTTACTCTTCCGCTTCTCCTCCGGCACACACCCAGCCAACCAGACACCCCAATCACAGGCCGACAGCAGCTGACCGTTCTACACCCTCAATCATGAAGAGCCGTGAAACGCCGGCGCGGTGACCGGCAGCCCGCACGCGGCTTTCCACCGCAGATCGAAGGTGACCGCATCCACCGTCTCGTTGTCGGAGAGCCCGTGCAGGGCCTGCAGCGTGATCACCGAGGCCATCACCTCGGCCGGCACGCTGGGTCGCCCCCGCCGTGACGGGAACAGATCAGCGAACATCTCCTCCGGGAACAGCTCGTGGCGATGAGCGGCCAGGAACGCAAACACGCTGTCGGGCTTCAGAAGATGCCCGGCAACCGATTCGGCATCCAACAACTCACGCTGATCATCAGAGCGACCCTGCACCCACCAATTATCAGCGAAATCCCAGGTCAACCCCGGCCGCCACACCGATTAATTCAGCAGACTCCTAGCGCTGCCGGCCGTGCCCCTCGAACAGGTTCCAGGACTGGCTCCCCCGCACCACGTGCAGGTAGTACGCGTAGTTCGCGGTCGACATACCGATGGCGGCAAGACCGAATCCGATGGCACGGGCGAGGGAATCCGACACGTTGAGGACGACGAGCACCACCTCCACCGCCACGAATATCCCGAGCAGCGTCAGCCCCTTGCGCCACATGCCCTTGACGAAGAAGTAGATGGGGCCGAACAGGAAAGCCAGGATGTTCGAAGTGAGCTTCACCCGCTCCAGGAACGTCAGGGCCTTGTAGGCGGCCTTGGACTCCGGCGTCGAGTTCGGCAGACCGTAGGCGTTGAAGAAGTCGAACCGCTTCTGCCACGACGGGGACACCGTAATGCTGGGAAGTTGCTGTGACACTTCACCAACATTAACGGCCGTGCAGCTTTGTTTGTGCGCTCGGGTCTCCCCGCTCGCCTAGCTGCTACCCGGAATCGGCCGCGCCACGCCGTTGGTCGTGCGAATGACGTTGAACTGCGGCGGATTGGCCGGGGCGGGGGCTTCCGAGCTCGCGGTCGCGGTCGCGGTGGCCGACGGTGACGCGGCGGGCGGAGGCGCCGGGGCCGGTGCGCTGGCCGGTGGCGTGTACTGCCGGGCGGGCGGCGTGTAGGTCGTAGGAGCCTGGGTCGTCGCCGTCGAGGGACGGGTCGGTGGCGCGGGCGCGGGGCTCGGGGGCGCGGTCGTCGTCGGCGTGGGGGCCGGGGCAGGCGCAGGTGCCGGGGCCGGTGTGGTGGTCGTCGAGGCCGACGATGTGGCGGCGGGAGCCGACGTGGTCGAGCTGGTGGGGGTGGCCGGGGGCTCAGGCGCGGGCGGCGGGATCTTGAATCCGGCGAGCGATCCGATCCCCAACAGGATCAACAAGATGAGGACAGCACCGCCCCCGATTATCAGCACCTTGCCGGTGTCGGTGGTGAACCAGCCCGTCGGTGCCGATGCGGTGTGAGCGTTTGCCACCGGTTCGGTCTCTGCGTCTGCCATAAGTCGATCTCCTCCCAGCAGGGTGCCGGGAGCGTATCCCGTAAATCAGCAGGTCGCGACTCATAGTGAAACCATTTTCCCAGGTCGGTGGCGTGTTCACAGGAACGTAACGTGCGCGCCGCGCACCGCGCCCACCCATATGCCCCAGCAATTTGCCAGCGTTTACGCAGTAGACGTTTATCCGGCGACCCGGTACACCGTCACCGGCCGGGTGTGCGCGGGCCGGCTGCCGTCCGGGGTGAACAGCGGCGCCCGTTCCAGCCGGCGCCGCATCGCCGCCAACGGAATCGGCTCGGCTCCCGTGCCGCCGGACAGGTGGAACAGCAGCTCGGTCAGCTCGCAGACCTCACCGGCCGTGCAGCCGGCGCCGAACATCGCCGCGACGGTCGCGGGGTCCGACAACAGTCGCTGCGACACCGTCGCCGCGGTGTCCCTGATCATCGCGTTGTGTCCGAAGGGCAGCGGTGGCACGGGTTCGCCGGTGCGCACCACGAGAACGTCGTCGTCGCCGGGTTGCGCGCGCATCACGTTCACCAGTGACACGGTGTGGCCACGCTCGTCGCGCTGCGGGTCGGACACGACGAGGGCCACCGTCGGCGGCCCCTCGATCGGCTCGGCGCCGGCCCGGTCCCGCAGCGCGCGGTGCGCCGCCGCCGCGACCGTCTCGCCGTTGGCCGCATCGAGCACCACACCGGGTAGCGCCCAGTCACCCTGATGAGGTTGACGCTGTCGACGCGCGAGGATGAGCCCCGGCTCGTCGCCGGGGCTCACCGCGACAACGTCGACGCTCAGCCAGGTGGCCGGCGACTCAGCCATGACGGGCGTCCTCCTCGCCGGCGGCGTATGCCGCCCACTCACGTCGCACGGTAGCGCGCACCTCCGCGAAGGTCACCGGGTTGACGACGACGCCGTCCTCGAACACCGTCCGCATGGCGGCCGTCGTCTCGACGACACCGGCCGCGCCCTGCACCAACGTCAGGCGCCCCCGCTCGTCGCGGATGACCGCCAACCGGCCCCGTGCGCTGCGCTTGCCCGGGTCGGTGACCGGCGCCTTGGCGATGTCCCGGCCGCGACCGTCGATCTGCACCCAGGTGGCCTTCATCGCGATGGAGAACGTGTCGCGCGTGACGTATTGGTATGTGTACGAACCGAATCCGAGCACCGGCGTGGTGGACACGTAGCACTGGGCCGCCAGGTTGGCGGTGATGGCGTCGGCCCGGTCGTGGGTGATCGAGTCGCCGTAGATGACGCCGATGTGCGGATCCAGTTCCCGGTAGCCGGCCGCATTGACGGTGCCGCCGAACACCTCCCACAGCAGGTTCACCACGCCCTTGTTGGCAGGGCTGCCGACCGGGGCCTGTGGGTCGCCGCACAGGATGCGTTCGGGGTCACCGCTGTCCGGGCGGATCACCACCTTGCCGTCGCGCGCGATGATCGTGTCTTTCAGCGCGGGCAGGATTCCGGTGCAGACGTGCCACAGGTCCCAGGTGTCGCTGACGATGGACACGATGCCGGTCGGGTACAGGTCCAGCAGCCGTGCGAACGTGGCGACCTCGTCGTCCCGGGTGCCCGCGCACATGACGCTGTGCTCGGTGGCCGGCACGCTGCCGCCGATCACGGTGCCCTCGGGCGAGCCCGGGTAGTTCCGGTCGATCCAGCCCAGTGCGGGCAGGCAGTCGGTGCCGGTGAACGCCAACAGGTGCGCGGCACCCGAGGCGGCGGCGGCCGCGCTGCCGGCCATGCCCCGGAAGGAGAAGTCGTGCCCCTGCCAGTCGACGACGGCCGGGTCGGCGCCGGTGTCGCGCGCGCGGGCGTCCAGCAGCGTCCGGTTGCGCCACGCGGTGGTCGCCGACGTGATGGGCTGCCACAGCGCGGCCGACATCTCGGTCTCGATGTAGTTGGTCAGCCAGAAGAATTCGGGCGCGGTGTTCTCGACGGTCAGGTACGGGACGCCGACCGGGACGATGGTGCCCTCCGGCAGCGCGCGCACCCGCAGCGGCAGTCTGCCGTACGCGTGCAGCTGCCGGATGTGTTCGGCGCCAACGTCGTTGGGCCCCAACACCTGGGTGACCCGCTCCACGTAGGCTCGGCACACCTCGTCGATGTCGGCGGCGAAGAATGCGTTCCACCGCTGATTCAGGTCGCGCAGGTACGCCTGCAGGCCGAAGAACGCCGTCCAGCTCACGCCGGGGATGCGGCTTCCGCGGGCCGTCAGGTTGGAGTAGACGTACTCGGTGCCGGCCGGGTACTGGCGCCGGTGGTCCAGCTTGTAGGCGTCGGTGTCCATCAGGACGTCCAGGGCCGCAATGGTTTCCGGCCGGTACGTGGTGGTTGCTTCGATGGTCATTGGGAAAGTCCTCAGGTCAAGGTGGTCAGTGCGCGGACGATGAACGGTTCCAGCGGCTGGACGTGCACACCGTCGGGCGTGGCGCGGGAGTCGGTGCTGGTGACGGAGGCGTAGCCGGCGAGGTTCTCGCGCCAGCGGCCGGTGAAGCAACCGTGACTGACCCACAGATGCAGGGCCAGCTCGGGCCGGCTTGCCCGGATGGCATCGGCCAGCCCGGCGAAGGTGCCGCCGCCGTCAAAGATGTCGTCGATCACCAGCAGTCGGCCGCGGTCCGGCAGACCCTCGGGGGCGACGAACCCCGACAACTTGCCGTTGGCCGGATTGCGTTGTTTCCCAGCGACATACAGCGGCACACCCAATCGGGACGCCACCCGGCCGGCGCGGTCGCGGGCCCCCTTGTCGGGTGCGACGACGCCCGCCCAACCCGGGTGGTGCGCGGCGCAGCCCACCAGGTCCACGGCCTCGATGACGGTGACGGCCGCTCCCCCGCGCCGGGCCTCGTCGGCCCAGACCGGTGAGTGCGGGTCCACCGTCACGATGTGCGCGACGCCCGTCGCGGCGGTGAGCCGGGCGGCGACGCGGGCGTCGTCGGTCGGGTCGTGATCACCGCGGGCCGACGGCAGGTACGGCGCCACCAGCACCGGAGCATCGGCCGACCGGTTGCGGTGGAAGGCCGCCCACTGCCCGACCGCGGCGTAATCGATTGCACCGCAACGGTTCCAGGCGACGGGGCGCAATCCCGGGCCGAGCGGTTCCAGTTCACGGACCGCGGTGTCGCCACCGGGATAGCTGGTGACGATTCCGGGTGCGGTCGCCAGCGCACCGCGTTCGGTGTCGAAGACGTGGAATGTCAGGTTCATGACGACGACCGTAATAGATATGGACGCAAATGTCCATATCTATGTGACGGTGGTCATCGGTAAGCTGCCTCCATGGAGTTCGTGCTCATCCTGATCGTCATCGCGGCCATTGGGTTCTTCCTGTTCAGCAGGCAGAACAAGGCCAACAAGGCTGCCGCGCTGGCCAACGCGAAAGCCGACGCCCGGCGCGTCATCGAGATGCTCGGCGGCCAGGTGTTCAACCTGACCGGCACCGATGACGCCTCACGCCAGGCCCTGGCCGACGCGTCCGAGCGCTACAACGCCGCCGCGTCGCAGATCGAGCAGGCCACCACCGCCCAGCAGGCGGCCTTTGCGAAACAGAGCGCGATGGAAGGGCTGTACTACGTGCGGGCCGCCCGGACCGCCATGGGCATCGACCCCGGTCCCCCGCTGCAGGAGCTGGCCGGCCAGCGCGGCGCGGGTTCGGTCACCGAGGACCGCCGAATCCAGTTCGGCGGCAGGCAGATTCAGGCCTCACCGGGCCCGACGGCCGCCACACCGAATTACTACCCCGGCGGCCGGGTCGCCGGGCGCCCGGTGCCCGAGGGCTGGTACTCCGAGCCGTGGTGGAAGCCGGCGCTGGTCGCCGGGGCGTGGGGTGTGGGTTCGGTGCTGTTGTTCGACGCCCTGTTCGACGGCATGCACGGAGTCAGTTACGGCGCATCGGGTTTCGAGTCCGGATACGGCTCGGGATTCGACCAGGGCTACCAGCAGGGCCTCGATCAGAGCCAGTTCGCGGACTCCGGCCAGGGCCAGGACGTCAGCTGGAACGACAACAACGGCGGCTGGGATGCCGGCAGCGGTAGCTGGGACTCCGGGAGCAGCGACTCGGGTAGCAGCTGCGGTGGTGGCGGCAGCAGCTGCGGCGGTGGTTGCGGTGGCGGCTGCGGCGGTGGCGGCGACTAGCCGTCACACCTGACAGTTGGGGCACCAGAACAGGTTTCGCCCCTCCATGACCTCGGTGCGGACGGTAGCGCCGCACACGCGGCACGCCTCCCCCGCCCGTCGGTAGACGTACGTGCGCGGCCGGTCGGCGGCGTACGACGGCGCGCCGTGATCGTCTTCCGGGCGCACGACGACGATCTTGCCGCGCCGCACCCCGACCTTCATGAGAGCGACCAGATCGGTCCACAGCTCGGCGAATTCGGCCTCGGTCAACTGGGTGCCCGGACGGTGCGGGTCGATCCGGTGCCGGTACAGCACCTCGCTGCGGTAGACGTTGCCGACGCCGGCGATCACCGTCTGGTCCATCAGCATCGATCCGATTGACCTGCGGGACTTGCTGATTCGCGCCCAGGCCAATCCCGGGTCGGCGTCGCGGCGCAGCGGATCGGCACCGAGCCGGGCCACGACATCGTCGACGCCGCCCTCGTCGATCAGCTCACACACCGTCGGGCCGCGCAGGTCGGTCCCGAATTCGGCCCCGACCATGCGCATGCGCACCTGCCCGACAGGCGCCGTCATCGGCAGTGGCTGCTCGGTGAACGTGCCGTACAGCCCGAGGTGAATGTGCACCACCGCACCACCGTCGTAGTGGTGGAACAGATGCTTGCCCCAGGCGTCCGCCTTACGCAGCACCCGGCCGCTGACGGCGGCCGCGGCATCGGCGAACCGGCCCTGCGGACTGCTGACGACCACCGGCGCCCGCCCGAAACGCTGCTGGTGCAGGCGGGCCAGCCGGTGGAGGGTATGCCCCTCCGGCACGAGTCAGGCCTCGGGAATCAGGCGGGAGCGCCCGGAACCTCGGGAGCCACGTGCGTCTTCTCGTACTCGGCCAGGATGTCGATGCGGCGCTGGTGCCGCTCGGCCTGCGACCACTCGGCGGCCAGGAAGGCGTCGACGATGGCGAAGGCCTCTTCGGTGCTGTGCATGCGGCCACCGATGCCCATTACCTGCGCGTTGTTGTGCTCGCGGGCCAGCTGCGCGGTCTCGACACTCCACGCCAGCGCACAGCGCACGCCCGGCACCTTGTTGGCCGCGATCTGCTCGCCGTTACCCGAGCCGCCGATGACGATGCCCAGGCTGCCCGGGTCCTCGACGGTGCGCTTGGCGGCGTCGATGCAGAATGCCGGGTAGTCGTCCTCCGCGTCGTAGGCGAAGGCACCGCAGTCGACGGCCTGGTGGCCGGCCGCGGTCAGATGGTCGAGCAGGGCCTGCTTGAGTTCGTATCCGGCGTGGTCGGCTCCGAGATATACGCGCATGGCGCACATTCTGGCAGAACAGCGGCCCGGGACAGAATCAGTGGCTCAGCGGGGCCGGCACCCTCGCCGGCTCAGCCCGCGGCGATCTTGGTGTCGCGGTCGATGGCCTCGGTGATCTGCTTGATGATCTCGGCCTGATCGGCGACGCCGTCGATGTTGATCTGCATGACGTAGAGCCCGGTGCCGTCCTGGATGACGACGGTGTTCTGGGTGATGAGCTTGGTCACCCCGTTGGAGTTCCAGGAACCGGCGATCTGGAACGACTTGTGGCCGTCGACGGTCCCGGGCGTGCCGGTGTCGGTCGGGGTGAATCCCGGCAGGTTGTTCAGTTCACCCGGCGCGAAGTCGAGGATCTTCTGCGCATCGGCGTTCGGGCCGAGGCGCGAGATCAACGCCGTGGCGCTGGGCCGGTAGTTGCCGGCACTCGGGCCGTTGTAGACGATCGACTGGTAGGCGAAGGCCGGCGTCTGCGGTCCGGCGTCAGCCCAGCCCGGCGGCATGGGCATGGTCACCACCGGTGCGCCGGGTTCGTTGCGGTGCACCAGTGATTCCTGAATGTTGTTGCTCTTCAGGTAGGTCGCGATCGTCTGGTAGTTGCCGGGCGTACCCACGAGCACCGGCGGTGCGGGCTTGTGCGACGACGATGGCGTGTTCGCCCCGGAGCTCTGGGTGCTGGTTCCCGAGGCGTCCGAGGGCCCACTCGAATCGTCACCGGAATTCAGCAGGACGACACCGATCAGCACCACGATCACGGCGGCGATGGCGCCACCGATCACCCAGATCTTGGTCTTGCCACCCGAGGACTGGCCACGGCCCGGTGGCGTCTTGCCGATGTCGGCCGCGAGTTGCGAGTACGACGGCGGGGGCGGTGCGGTGGGACGGCCGACTCCGGGTGCGGCGTGCGCCGCCGGGTCTGCGGGGATGACCGGCAGGACCACCGTCGGCGACACCGTCTCGTGCGTCGGCCGGACGGGCCGCTGCGGCGGTATGGGCGGTGGCCCAGGCACCGGCTGCCGGTACGGCGGGGCCGACGGCGACGAATCAGGTTCCGGCCGAAACGGTTTCGGGTCGGGCGGCGGACCGACAGGGCCGCGCTGCGGCACCGGCGGCGGCGTCGGCTCCGAGACCGGGTCGACCGACGGTGGCGACACCGGCGGCACGGGCGGCACGGGCGGTTCCGGAGCCGGCGGCGGCGCGACGGGCTCTGGCGCGACCGGTTCGGGTTCCGGCTCGGGGGCGGGCGCCGGTTCCGGCTCGGGCGCGGGTTCGGCCGACACCACCGGCGGCACCGGCGGCGGGGCGACCGGCGGCGGCGTCACCTCCGGCGCGGACGGCGGCTCGGCGGCCGGCTCCGGGGTCACCACGGGAGTGACGGTCGGCAGCTTCAGTTCCGCGGTGCGCAGGTTCAGCGTGGGTGACTCGGTGACCAGTTCGGCCTGCCGCTCGAAGGCCCGGGCGAACTTGGTGCAGGAGTCGAAGCGGTCCTCGGGCGACTTGCCCATGGCCTTGATCAGCACCTCGTTCAGCGGCTCCAGCCACGGCTTGAGGTCACTGGCCTTGGGCGGTGGCGCGCTGAGGTGCTGGCTGATCACCGCGATCTGGTTGGTGTCCTGGTACGGCGTCTGTCCGGTGAGCAACCGGTAGGCCGTCGCGGCCAGCGCGTACTGGTCGGCGCGGCCGTCGATCTCGCCGCCCATCAGCTGCTCGGGCGCCGAGTAGGAGACGGTGCCGATCGCCAGGTTGGCCGACGTCAGGCCCGTCACCTCACCGATCTGGCGGGCGATGCCGAAGTCGCTCAGCAGGATTCGCCGCTCGTCGGTGTCGATGTTGCTGAGCAGGATGTTGGCCGGCTTGATGTCGCGGTGCAGCAGGCCGCGCTGGTGCGCGTAGTCCAGGGCCGAGCTCATGGCCTTGACGATGTCGACGACGAGCTCCAGCGGCAGGCCGTTCGGGTACTCGTACTTGACCAGCTGGGCGGCGTCGGTGCCGTCGACGTAGTCCATGGTGATCCACAGCCGGCTCTCGAACTCGCCGCGGTCGTGCAGGCCGACGATGTGCGGGTGCCACAGACCCGCGGCGATGTTCGCTTCGCGCTCGAACCGGATGCGGAATTCGTCGTTGGTGGAGGCGGTTTCCCGGAGCACCTTCATGGCGTCGAGGCGGGGCAGCCGGGGGTGCTGGACGAGGTACACATCGCCCATTCCCCCTGAGCCCAGCAACCGGCGCACGGTGTACCCGGCGAAGGTTGCGCCCGTCTCCAGCGACATCAGCGCATCCTACTCAAACCCGCACGTCGAAGGACGAAACTGTCCGTCGGCACGTCGCTCCCCACCAGTTGCATCGTTGTGGCTCATGTTTCGGATGTGTCTGGCCACGGTAACCGCGTCCAGACGTTCCTTGCGGAACGCCGACGAGATTACCCGGGCCGACCCTGGTGAGCGTGACTAGCGGGTGATTGCGGTCAGTCGAATTCGGGCGCCTCGTTGCGGGAGCGCTTGAGCTCCCAGAAGTGCGGGTAGGCGGCGAAAATCACGGACGCGTCCCACAGCTTGCCGGCCTCTTCGCCACGCGGAATGCGCGACAGCACCGGACCGAAGAACGCGACGCCGTTGACGTGGATGGTCGGGGTGCCGACATCGGGGCCGACGGCGTCCATGCCGGCGTGGTGGCTCTTGCGCAGCGCCTCGTCGTACTTGTCGCTGGTGGCCGCCTCCGCGAGCTCGGCGGGCAGGCCGAGTTCTTCGAGGGACTCGGCGATGACCACGTCGAAATCCTTGTTGCCCTGGTTGTGAATCCGGGTGCCCATCGCGGTGTACAGGGGCGCCAGCACCTCGGAGCCGACGGCTTCCTCCGCCGCGATGGCGACGCGGACCGGACCCCAGGCCTTCTTCATCATTTCCTGGTACTGCTCGGGCAGGTCGCGGCCCTCGTTCAGCACCGCCAGGCTCATGACGTGGAACTCGATGTCGATGTCGCGGACCTTTTGGACCTCGAGAATCCAGCGGGAGGTGATCCAGGCCCACGGGCACAGCGGGTCGAACCAGAACCCCGCGACATCTTTCTTGACGGCTGGGTCTTTCGTGGCGGTGGCGTCGGCCATTGCTCGTCCTTACTGAGTCGGTACAGATCTCGTTGCCAACAACTATGCCCGGCGTCCCTATGTTCCCGGTCACGGCAACCGGTTGTCCCCTAAGTTGGTGACGTGGCACTTCCGAACCTGACCCGCGACCAGGCCGCCGAGCGCGCCGCGCTGGTGACCGTTGACAACTACCGCATCGATCTCGACCTCACCGACGGAGCCGGCGCACCGAGCGAGCGCACGTTCCGCTCCGTCACCACGGTGACGTTCAGCGCCCTTCCCGGCGCCAACACCGTCATCGACATCGCGGCCGACTCCATCCGCAGCGCGACCCTCAACGGGCAACCCATCGACGTGTCCGCCTACGACGAATCGACGGGCGTGCCGCTGGCCGGGCTCGCCGAGCAGAACGTCGTCGTGGTCGACGCGGACTGCCGTTACTCCAACACCGGTGAGGGACTGCACCGCTTCGTCGACCCGGTCGACGGTGAGGTCTACCTCTACTCGCAGTTCGAAACCGCTGACGCCAAGCGGATGTTCGCCTGCTTCGACCAGCCGGACCTCAAGGCCACCTTCGACGTGTCGGTGACCGCGCCGGCGCACTGGCAGGTGATCTCCAACGGGGCCGGCACGTCGGCCGGAGCCGCCCCGGCGGCGACATCAGATACGGGGACGGTCCATCGATTCGCCACCACCCCGAAGATGAGCACGTACCTGGCGGCCCTCATCGCCGGCCCGTACGCCCGGTGGGACGACGTCTACAGCGACGAACACGGGGACATTCCGCTGGGCATCTTCTGCCGCGCCTCGCTCGCCGAGTTCATGGACGCCGAGCGGCTGTTCACCGAGACCAAGCAGGGATTCTCCTTCTACCACAACAACTTCGGGACGCCGTACGCGTTCGGCAAGTACGACCAGCTGTTCGTGCCGGAGTTCAACGCGGGCGCCATGGAGAACGCCGGCGCCGTGACGTTCCTCGAGGACTACGTCTTCCGGTCCAAGGTCACGCGCTACTCGTACGAGCGGCGTGCCGAGACCGTGCTGCACGAGATGGCCCACATGTGGTTCGGCGACCTGGTCACCATGCGGTGGTGGGATGACCTGTGGCTCAACGAGTCCTTCGCCACCTTCGCCTCGGTGCTGTGCCAGGCCGAGGCCACCGAGTACAAGCAGGCCTGGACCACCTTCGCGAATGTGGAGAAGTCCTGGGCCTACCGGCAGGACCAACTGCCGTCGACCCACCCGGTGGCCGCGGACATCCCCGACCTGGCCGCGGTCGAGGTGAACTTCGACGGCATCACCTACGCCAAGGGCGCCAGCGTGCTCAAGCAGCTGGTTGCCTATGTCGGGCTGGAGCCGTTCCTGTCGGGCCTGCGCGACTACTTCCGCGACCACGCGTACGACAACGCCACATTCGCCGATCTGCTCGGCGCGCTGGAGAAGTCGTCGGGCCGGGACCTGTCGGACTGGGGCCAGCAGTGGCTCAAGACCACGGGCCTGAACACGCTGCGGGCCGATTTCGACGTCGACGGCGCCGGTGCATTCACGCGATTCGCCATCACCCAGAGCGGCGCGGCGCCCGGTGCCGGCGAGACGCGCGTGCACCGGCTCGCGGTGGGCATCTACGACGACGACGGCTCCGGCAAGCTCGTCCGGGTGCACCGCGAGGAACTCGACGTCGAGGGCCCGGTGACGGATGTTCCTGCCCTGGTGGGGGTTTCGCGCGGCAAGCTGGTCCTGGTCAACGACGACGACCTGACCTACTGCTCGATGCGGCTCGATCCCGCGTCGTTGCAGACGGTGCTGAGCCGGATCGCCGACATCGACGACCCGCTCCCCCGGACCCTGGCATGGTCGGCGGCGTGGGAGATGACGCGCGAGGCCGAGATGAAGGCCCGCGAGTTCGTCGCCCTCGTGATGAGCGGGCTGCACGCCGAGTCCGAGGTGGGCGTCGCCCAGCGGCTGGTGCTGCAGGCACAGACGGCGCTGACCTCCTACGCCGATCCGGCGTGGGCGGCCGAAATCGGTTGGCCCGCTTTCGGTGACGCCCTGCTGGACCTGGCGCGGGATTCGTCGCC
Organism: Mycolicibacterium sp. TY81; assembly: GCF_018326285.1. NCBI lineage: Bacteria > Bacillati > Actinomycetota > Actinomycetes > Mycobacteriales > Mycobacteriaceae > Mycobacterium > Mycolicibacterium sp. TY81. The sequence continues at coordinate 843,642 of NZ_AP023362.1, read as the reverse complement.
GGGATCGGACCATCAGCTGGCGTACATCAACGCGCTGTGCACGTCGGTGCTGGCGCCGAACCACATCGCGGTGCTGTCGACGCTGTTGGACAACGAGCCCGCCGCGGTCAACATGCCGGGGCTGGTGATCGACACCGATCTACGCTGGCGCATCGTGACGGCGCTGGCGCGTGCCGGCGTCATCGACGCGGACGGCACGCAGACGCCGTTCATCGACGCCGAGGCCGAGCAGGATCCGACGGCCGCCGGCCGGCGCAGTGCCGCTGCCGCCGCCGCCGCGCGCCCGCAGGCCGCGGTGAAAGAGGCGGCGTGGCAACAGGTCATCGAGGACGACACCCTGGCGAACATCACCACGCGCGCCATCGTCGGCGGTCTGGTCCAGCCGGGCCAGACCGAACTGCTGGCCCCGTTCCGGGACCGCTATTTCGCGGCGATCTCCGGGGTGTGGGAGCGGCGCTCGAGTGAGGTGGCCCAGACCGTGGTCATCGGCCTGTACCCGTCGTGGGACATCAGCCAGGCCGGCCTCGACGCCGCCGACCGGTACCTGTCCGATCCGGAGATTCCGCCGGCCCTGCGCCGCCTGGTGCTGGAAGGCCGTGCGGGAGTGGAGCGTTCGCTGCGCGCCCGTGCCTTCGACGTGAGCTGACGCGACTGCATGGGCCGCACCTGGCCACCGGCTAGGTGCGGCCCTGCAGGATGCCTTCGATGTTGCGCTCGGCGAGCGCGGTGATGGTCATGTAGGGATTGCAGCCGAGGTGCCCGGGCATCAGCGACGCATCGTTGACGAACAGGTTGCGGTGGCCGTTCACCCGGCCGAACGCGTCGGTGGCCTTGCCCCGCACGCATCCACCCAGTGGGTGAACGGTGTTGGGCGCGAAGATTTTTCCGCTGAACAGATCGTTGCGGTAGTCGACCTTGTTGGCCTTCAGGATCTTGTCGAAGACCTGTTTGGCCCTGGCCTCGTTGTTCGCCGCGAAGGCGTCGGTCCACTGGATCGTCGCGGTGTCGGACTGGCGGTCGTAGGTGATGTCGGCCCGGTCCCCGGTGTCGACCATGACGTAGTACCCGAGCAGGTAGGTCTCCACCGGCAGCGGCATGGAGAACATGCTGGCGTACACCGGATTGTCCGGGTCGTCGCGGCCGTCGATGTTGATCATGCCCATCAGGGACTGGGTGGTGCCGGCCGGATCGCTCTTGGCCAGGTTGTGCCCGACCATCACGTCACCGTTGTTGCCGTAGCCCTTACCGATCTGATCATTGAGGTGGGCCAGGTCCCCGGTCTCGCGCGCCTTCAGCAGCAGCTTGGTGGTGCCGAGCACACCGGCCGCCAGATACAGCTGGTCACAACCGAATTCGGTCTTCGACAGCTCCTTGCCCCAGCGGTCGATCTCGCGGGTGGACACCACGAACTCACCCGAACGCTCCTGGCGGATCGAGATGACCTCGGTCAGCGGGCGCAGCGTGACGTGGCCGGTCTTGAGCGCGTCGGCAAGGTAGGTCGCATCGACGCTGCCGAACCGGCCGTAGTTGTTGCCGAACTGCTGCTCGAACGCCAGCGACGATTGCGGCACCTGGCCGGCCGCCTCTTTGACCAGGTAGTCGAACGAGTAGGAGCTGCCGTTGTAGTCGACCTTGTAGCCGGCCGCCGCCGCATACTTGCGGCCCGCGCGGGCGTACTGGAAGCAGGGGGTCTGCTCGAACCAGGCCATGTCGCGGTAACTGATCTTCAGCGACGTCTTGGCGCGTTCGACATAGGTGCGCAGGAACTCGTCGGCGCCGATGTCTGGGAACGCCTTGTCGATCTGGCGCGGCGTCGGGATGGCGGCGATGCCCGCGTTGACCATCGAGCCACCACCGACGGCCAGGCCCCGGAAGACGTCGTGGGCACCGTGCGTCACCTTCTGACAGATGCCGGCCTGGATCGGCTGGGGCGACGGCGCGTGCTCGGCCACCTGCTCGACGGTGAAGCCACCGAAGGACGTGACCAGGCTCGGCGGAATCTTCGTGAACCAGCCGGCGCGGGTGTCGGCGGGCAGCATCTTGGAGAAGCGCTTGCCGTCGTCGTCGGGCTTGTCCCAGAGCCGGCCCTGTTCGATCACCAGTGTCTCGATACCGGCCTGTCCCAGGCGCAGCGCGGAGACTCCCCCGCCGTAGCCGCTGCCGATGACGATGGCCGAAAAATGCTTGCGGGACTCCGTACGGTCGCGTGATCGTTCGACGAGGGCCCCGATACCCGCCGCACCGGCGACGCCCACCACCGCCGCACCGCCGAGGAACTGGCGCCGGCTGATGGGGCTCATCGGTGACCTGCCGCGGCCGCGCCCCAGCACCGGATGTGTCGATGCCGGCCGTGCATCACTGCCAAGATCGTCCTTCCGCCTGACCGCCAGCTAACCCGAAGCCAGTCGCCTACCGGCCTCCGAATAACGGATTCATCTCAAAAATTACACGATGGCGCGGAGTTTCCGCCGCCGTGCGGGATCCGGCCGCCAGCGCGTCGTCCGCCCCGCCCGACGCCCGGTATGTCGTACGTCACCCATATCGGTGTATGGCACTCTACCTGCAAGTTTGGCGGCGACGGCGGCGACCGGACCACAGCTGCCCAACCGCCGGGACCGAGGCCGGGCGACCATCCCGAATACCCCCGCGCGCTGACGGCTCAAACAATTTGCTGGATAACGATGAGAAAACGGACAGGAAGTGGCTCTGGCAACCGACTTGTATTTGCGCAAACGGCCGAATACGGGTACGAATACGGGGTGTTGTCGGCATTGCGCGCGAGCCAGGAGGCGTCGCAACCCCACGCGCCCGAGGCGCCCGACACTCCCGCCGCCCAGCCCGCCCCCGCTGCCAAGTCCAAATGGCGCGACGGCAAGCGCTACGTGTGGCTGCTGGGTCCCATCACCCCCGGCATGGTCGGCCTGTCGTGGCTGCTGGTCTGGCTCACCGGCATGGACGCGTTCTGGTGGACGGGGTCGGTGCTGACGTTCGGGCTGGTCCCGCTGCTCGACCACATCGTCGGCCCCGAGGCCGAGAAGGCTCCCGGCGACCTGCGCAGCCTGGAGGACGACCCGTTCTACCGGATCGCCACGCACCTCTTCCTGCCGGCGCAGTATCTGTCGTTGATCTTCGCGTGCTGGCTGTGGGCCGGCGGCGGCTGGGTGAGCATGTCGCTGGCCGACAAGCTGGGCCTCATGGCCGCGGTCGGGACGGTCGGCGGTATCGCGATCAACGCCGCCCACGAACTCGGCCACAAGCGCGGCATGTCCGAGCGCCGGCTCTCCAAGATCGCCCTGGCCCAGACCTGCTACGGCCACTTCTTCGTCGAGCACAACCGCGGTCACCACGTGCGGGTGGCGACGCCGGAGGATCCGGCCAGCTCGCGCCTCGGCGAGAGCCTGTATGCCTTCATCGGCCGTTCGGTCATCGGCAGTCTGCGGTCGGCCTGGAAGCTGGAATCCGAGCGACTCGCCCGTGTGCACAAGTCCAAGTGGTCGCTGCACAACGAGGTCCTCAACGCCTGGCTGCTGAGCGTCGTGCTGTTCATCATCCTGGCCGTGTGGTTCGGACCCGTTGTGCTGCCGTGGCTGTTCGGACAGGCCGTGATCGGCATCTTCCTGCTGGAGACGGTCAACTACCTGGAGCACTACGGCCTGCGGCGGCAGAAGTTGCCCAATGGCCGGTACGAGCGGGTGCGCGCCGGGCACAGCTGGAACAGCAACACCGTGATCGCCAACGTCTTCCTGTTCCACCTGCAGCGGCACTCCGACCACCACGCCAACCCGATGCGCCGGTACCAGGCGCTGTGCCATGCCGATGAGGCGCCGCAGCTGCCGGGCGGTTACGGCACGATGCTGCTGCTGGCCATCTGCCCGCCGCTGTGGCGCCGGGTGATGGATCCCCGCGTGCTGGCGCACTACGACGGCGACATCAGCCGCACCGCGTTGCAGCCGGGCTATGAGGCCCGCCTGCGCAAGCGCTATCCGGCTGCGCACTGAACCCTGCCGACGCGGCACATTCGCGTGAGTGAACGACCTCTCACCGCCAGGTCGGCCGCCCCTGGATAGCACTCTGCCGGGTGCGAACCACTGGTCCGCACCCGGCAGGGTGAATGAAATCAGGCGGGCGAGACGCCGGCGCTCAGCACGCGGACCGCGCTGATCAGGCCGTCCATCAGGTTGCCCTGCTTGAACGACGCCGCAGCCGCGGACACACCCAGCGGGGCAGCCTCTTCGATACCGCGACCGCGGACCTCGGCGCCGTAGACGACCTCGATGGCCTTCTGGTTCGGCGAGACGGCCAGCAGCACTGCGTTGTTCGGCGTCGGCACGGTGGCCAGCACCTCACGCGCGGTGGCGGCGGTGTCCGCACCCAGGTCGCCGATGTAGACGGCGAAGCGGGCGCCCGCGGCGCGCGAGCCGTACTTCAGGGCGTCGTCGAGGAACACCAGGTCCTTGACCGGGAACGGGTAGTGCACCGACAGCTCACCGGGCTCGGTGACGCCGGAGATGCGGCCGCTGTACGTGACGGCGTAGCCGTACGGCAGGTTGGCCGGATCGATGTTTGCGACCTCGGTCTGGCTACCACTTGCCACTTGCGCCACCTCCCACGGTCAGGTGCGAGTCATGGCCACCGTGGCCGTGATCCGCCGGTTCCTCGGCCGCCCACAAGATCGGCGCGTGGGTCCACTTGTCGGTCATCTTGTAGGTGTCCGGATGCGGACTCTTACGCAGCAAGAACAGCGCGCCAAGCACCAGCAGCAGCGCCAGCGGCACCCCACCGAGCAGCGAATGAGTAAGTGCAATGCTCACGCGCAAACCGTATCAGTACGCCCACCGCTCACGCTGAGGACAGGGGCAATCCGCGTGCGGATGTCAGGCGGCCCCTTCGCCGAGATACCGCACCCAGGCCGGATCGAGCTCCTTGACCGCGGAGAGCAGTCGCCAGTGCTGCCCTTTGGGCGGCAACGGCACCGCGTGCAGGGTCCAGCCGAGTTCACTCAGTAGCCGGTCGGCCTTGCGGTGATTGCACGGACCACACGCCGCGACGCAGTTCTCCCAGGAGTGCTCGCCGCCGCGGCTGCGCGGCACGACGTGGTCGACGGTGTCGGCCTTGCCGCCGCAGTACGCGCAGCGGAACCGGTCCCGGTGCATCAGAGCGGCCCGGGTCATGGGAATGCGGGCCCGATATGGGACCCGCACATAGCTACGCAGCCGGATGACCGACGGGACGGCGACCGCGCGGGTCGCCGAGTGTATGACGGGACCGGACGGATCGGCGTGGACCACATCGGCTTTGCCGCACAGCACCATGATCACGGCGCGCCGCATGGGCAGCGCGGTCAGCGGTTCGTAGGTCGAATTCAGCAGCAGGACGCGGCGGCGGCCCCAGAGCGAGCCGTCGGTGGGACTTGATTCGACTGCGTGCAGGGGTGATGACAGTGCCGGGCTCGACACAGGCGAACCCGCCGCGGCGCCGTGAAGTCTGTGGCCGCGGACCTTCCTCCGTTGCGACATACGTCCTCCGTGCTGACAGTTCACCACGGATCGACAGCCAACGCACGAGAATTCTGGCGTCTTAGCTGGACCATTCGATGAACTTCGCGTGACGAGTCCCGCATGGAACGCGTCATCACGTCCTCGTGGACAATGGCGACCGTGACAGAGGCGCAGCGGTCGTTCTACGACGAAGTCGGTGGAGCGGAGACCTTCCATCTCCTGGTGTCGCGGTTCTACCAACTGGTCCGCGACGACGAAATCCTGCGCCCGCTGTATCCCGAGGACGACCTCGACGGCGCCGAGCACCGGCTGCGGATGTTCCTCGAGCAGTACTGGGGCGGCCCCCGCACCTACGGCCAGGAACGCGGCCATCCCCGGCTGCGGATGCGGCACGCCCCGTTCCGGATCGGCTTCCTCGAGCGTGACGCCTGGCTGCGGTGCATGCACAGCGCGCTCGCCTCGATCGGCCCGGAGACCATCGACGACGCGCACCGGCAGGCGCTGCTCGACTACTTCGACATGGCCGCCCAGCACATGGTCAACTCGGCGTTCTGATGACGGATCCGCGGTGGTGGTCCCGCGCGGTCTTCTATCAGCTCTACCCGCGCTCGTTCGCCGACAGCGACGGTGACGGCGTCGGCGATCTCGACGGCGTCACCGCGCACCTGGACCATCTGCGCGCACTCGGCGTCGACGCGCTGTGGCTCAACCCCGTGATGGTCTCCCCCATGGTCGATCACGGGTATGACGTCGCCGACCCGCGTGACGTCGATCCGCTGTTCGGCGGAATGGCGGCGCTCGACCGGCTGCTCGCCGCCGCCGGTGCGGCGGGCATCAAGGTCACCATGGATCTGGTCCCCAACCACACCAGCTCGGCGCACCCGTGGTTCCGGGCGGCGCTCGCCGCGGGCGCGGGCAGCCCCGAACGCGACCGCTACCTCTTCCGTGATGGGCGCGGGCCGGACGGCGGTCTGCCGCCGAACAATTGGCGGTCGGTGTTCGGCGGGCCCGCTTGGACCCGGGTCACCGAACCCGACGGCAGCCCCGGCCAGTGGTACCTGCACCTGTTCGACGCCGCACAGCCGGACCTGAACTGGGACAACCCGGCGGTCCCTGCGGATCTGGAACGGACGCTGCGGTTCTGGCTGGACCGCGGCGTCGCCGGATTCCGGATCGACGTGGCGCACGGGATGGCGAAACCGGCCGACCTGCCGGACATGGCCGATCCCGAAGGGGTCATGCTCACCACCCGGGTCGACGATCCGCGGTTCAACAACGACGGCGTGCACGCCATTCACCGCGGCATCCGGACGGTGCTCGACGACTATCCCGACGCCGCCACCGTCGGCGAGGTCTGGGTGTTCGACAACGAGGATTTCGCCAAGTACCTCCGGCCCGACGAACTGCATCTGGGCTTCAATTTCCGTTTGGTACGAGCCGATTTCACCGCAGCGGCCGTCCGCGAGGCGATCGAGAATTCGCTGGCCGCCGCCGAACTGGCCGACTCACCGCCCACGTGGACGCTGTCCAACCACGACGTCGAACGCGAGGTGACCCGTTACGGCGATGGCGCACAGGGGCTTTCGCGAGCCCGGGCGATGGCGCTGGTGATGCTGGCACTGCCGGGCGCGGTGTTCGTCTACAACGGCGAAGAACTCGGGCTGCCCAACGTCGAGCTGCCCGACGACGTGCTGCAGGACCCCGTGTGGGAGCGTTCCGGCCACACCGAGCGGGGCCGCGACGGCTGCCGGGTGCCGCTGCCCTGGTCCGGCGACAGCGCCCCGTACGGGTTCTCGTCGACCGCGCGGACGTGGCTCCCGATGCCCGACGGCTGGGGGCCGTTGACGGTCGCCGCGCAGTCCGCGGACCCGGATTCGACACTGTCGCTCTTCCGGCGTGCCATCGAATTGCGCCGGGGCCGAACAGTTTTGGGACGGTCGGTGCGGTGGCTGCCGACCGCGGACGACCTGCTGGCATTCCAGTGCGAGGACGGCCTGGTGTGCCTGCTGAACGCGGGCAGCACAACGGTCGACATGCCCGGCGGCCGGGTGGTGCTCGCGAGTGGACCATTGCCCGACGGGCGAATCCCACCCGACACGGCCCTCTGGCTGACTTACGATTAGCCCATGCCCGTGGACGTCACCCGTGTCGCGGTGCGGATGTCCGCACCGACCGGTGACGCGCGGGCCGACCGCTGGCGGGCGCATCGCGCGACGGTGAAGGCCGACCTGATCGAGGCCACCTTGCGCGCCATCGACGAGTACGGTCCCGACCTGTCTATCGACGACGTGGTGAAAACCGCCGGCGTCCCGCGGCCGAAGTTGTACCGCTTCTTCACCGACAAGGAGACGTTGTTCGCCGCGGTCGGCGAGCGCATGCAGGAACTGATCGTGCAGCGCGTCATGCCCTGCTTCCACGTCACGGCGACGGCATTGGAGCTCGTGAGTTCCGCACTGACCGCCTACGTCGATCTGGTGGCCGAGCGGCCCAACCTCTTTCGCTTCGTCGTCGGCTCCCATTTCAGCGACGACCATTCCCGGACCAAGCTGCTCGAGAACGGCCGCAATCTGTCGAGCGCGATGACCGAGGTGCTCGCGGCGATGGTGCGCGCCCATGGCGGCGACGGCGACCACCTCGAATACACGGCCGACGCGATCCTCGGCGCCGTGGCACTCGGCGTGCTGCGCTGGCTCAACGAGCCGACGATCGGTAAAGACGAACTCATCGCGCAACTGACGCCCGTGATCTGGGGTGCGGTGTCGGCGGCGGCTGCTGCCCGCGGCGTCGTCATCGCACCCGACGAACAGATGGCGTTGTTCGGCACCACCGACTGAACCGGTCCCCGGCCCACCCGGGCCGCCGCGCTCGCTCAGAAAACGTCATTATCCAAAACCCTTGCGCAATGGCGCACGCCGTCGTAACTTCGAACTACTAGAACTCGCGGTACTAGTTACTGAATGTTCGAGGAAAGGCGGGCGGCATGGCCGTACGCAGTGCGCAACCCAGGTCAGCGCGGAACGCCGGGGCGGTGTATCCCCGGACCCGGCGAATCCGCTTCCGCTTCAACGAGGAAGCGAGCCGGAAGTACTTCGTCGCCGGCGACATGGTGTTCAGCCATTTCGTCGCCGGTCTCTCGGGCGCATTTCCGCCCGGCGAGGAAGGCTTCATCCGATCGGTCCGCCGATTCGCCGACCGCATCACCGATCCCGAGCTCAAGAAACGGGTCGCCGGCTTCATCGGCCAGGAGTCGATGCATGGACAGGAACATCGGCACCTCAACGAGAAGCTCATCGCGATGGGCTACCCCCTCGCGTGGTGGGATTCAGAATCCTTCAAAGACAGGCGGATTCGGCTCGAAGACCGGTTGCCCGCTCATGTGCATCTGGCATTGACGGCCGCCGCGGAGCACTACACCGCGGTGCTGGCCGAACGGGTGTTGTCGAGTGACGAGTTGCAATCGATCCCGGCCGATCCGGAAGTGTGGCATCTGCTGAATTGGCATGCGCTGGAAGAACTCGAGCACAAGTCGGTGGCCTTCGACGTGTACCGCGCCGTCGGTGGCACCGAGCGCACCCGCATCGCGGTCATGGTGGCGGCGTGCGCACTGCTGCTCCCGGTGACGCTCGTTTCTCTTGCCGTCTCGGTCGGGTCCGACCCGGTCGCGCGGCGCCGGCCCGACCGCCTGGTGCGCGAGACGTACGAGCTGTTCACCGGCCCGATATTCAAGGGTCTGCTGCCCGACCTCGCGGTCTACCTACGCCCTGGCTTCCACCCCGACGACGTCGACACGACCGAACTGGCCCAGCAGTGGCGCGACACCCTCTTCGGCACCGACGGCGTCCTCGTTGACCACCTCAGATAGCCGGCACAACGGAAGGAATCGATCATGAGTGCTGACCCGATCACCGCGCACGCGGTCGCTTTTCCCAAGGTGCGGCGGATGCGGTTCCGGTTCGGCGAACCCGAACCGCTGCACCGGCATTTCGTCGAGGGCGACATCGTGTTCAGCCACCTGGTGGCGGTGCTGTCCGGTTCCTTCCCGCCCGGCGAGGAGTCGTTCATCCGGTCCGTTCGCCGCTTCTCCGACCAGATCACCGACCCGGTACTGAAGAAGCGCGTCGCAGGGTTCATCGGCCAGGAGTCCGTGCACGGCCAGGAGCACCGCAAGTTGAACACCCAGCTCGCCGAGATGGGCTATCCCCTCGTGCGGTTCCTGCTGTTCGCCCCGACGAGCGTGCGCCAGAAGGTGGTGCTGCGCATCGAGAAGTTGATCCCGGCGAAGGTGCATCTGGCGATGACGGCCGCCGCCGAGCACTACACCGCGGTCCTGGGCGCGCGGGTGCTGTCGAACGACGAAATCCAGGCGATCCCAGGCGATCCCGAGGTCTGGCGCCTGTTGAACTGGCACGCCATGGAGGAACTCGAGCACAAGTCCGTCGCCTTCGACGTCTACCGGTCGGTGGGCGGTTCCGAGCGCACGCGCATCGCGGTCATGTGGTTCATGTACTTCCTGACCATCCCCGTGGTCACCGCCGCGGTGGCGTTGTCGATCCTGTTGGACCCGACGGCATGGCCGCGACCGATCACGGTGCTGCGCCAGACCTACGACGTCTTCCGCGGACCCCTGCTGCGCGGCTTCCTGGGAGAGATCGCCGAGTACCTGCGGCCCGGCTTCCACCCCGACGACGTGCCCACCGACGAGCTCCTCGCCCGGTGGCAGCACGACTTGTTCGGCGCCGACGGCGAGCTCGTCGGCTACGTCCGGTAGCCGGGCCGGACATGACCACAAGCACGAAGGCCGCACGGTCGGCCACGGCGGAGCGACACGAGCCCGATCATGAGGTGGTGATCGTCGGTGCCGGGTTCGGCGGCATCGGCGCCGGGATCGCGCTCCAGCGCAAGGGAATACACGACTTCGTCATCGTCGACAAGTGGGATCACGTCGGCGGCACCTGGCACGCCAACACCTATCCGGGTGTGGCAGTGGACATCCCATCCGTCATCTACAGCTTCTCGTATGAGCAGCGCGGCGGCTGGTCACGCGTCTTCGCGCCCGGCAACGAGCTGCGGGACTACGCCGACGACATGGTGGACAAGTACGGCCTGCGCGACAAGCTGCGCCTCAACACAACCGTGACCGCAGCGGCGTTCGACGAGCAGAACAGCATGTGGCGGTTGACGTTCGACGGCGGCGCAGAAATCACGGGCCGCCACGTGGTGATGGCGGTCGGCGGACTCGAGCGGCCCAAACTTCCGGGCATTCCCGGTCTGCAGGATTTCGGCGGGGTGCTCATGCACACCGCGCTGTGGGATCACGACGTCGAGTTGGCCGGTAAGCGGGTCGCGGTCATCGGCACCGGCGCGACGTCGCTGCAACTGGTGCCGGCGATCGTGGACGAGGTGGCGCACCTCACGGTCTTCCAGCGCACGCCGATCTGGGTGTTTCCCAAGCCCGACAGCACGATTCACGGCATCTCCCGCGCAGTGCTGGAGATCGGCCAGGTGCGGTCCGCGCTGCGCGCCGTCGGTACCGTCGCGACCGAGATCGGGATGGGCGGAATGCTCACCGGGCCGGGTTGGCTGGTCGAGGCCACGCGCAAGCTCGCCGAAGCACCCGTGCGGGCGTGGATGCGCAGCCAGGTCAGCGATCCGGAGACCCGGGAGAAACTGATCCCCCGCTACGGCCTGGGCTGCAAGCGCCCGTCGATGTCCAACGACTACCTCAAGACGTTCAACCGCAGTGACGTCAGCCTGGTGACCGACGCCATCGAGCGCATCACCGAGACCGGCGTGGTGACGGCCGACGGTGTCGAGCACCAGGTGGACGTCCTCATCTGCGCGACCGGATTCAAACTGTGGGAACGGGATTCGGTGCCGCCCTTCCCCGTCGTCGGCCGCGACGGGCTCGATGCCGCGGAGTTCTGGGCGGTCAATCGTTTTCAGGCCTATCAGGGCGTGTCCGTACCCGGCTTCCCGAACATGTTCATGATCACCGGGCCCTACGGCTTCGTGCTCGGGTCGTACCTGTGGATGATCGAGGCCACCGCGGCACACCTGAGTCGCGCGATCGCCGAAGCCAAGCGTCGCGGCGCCCGGGAGGTCGAGATCCGGCGCGAAGTCCATGACGCCTATTTCCGGTACTGCCTCCGCCGACAGGCGCGCAATGTCCTGTTCACGCCCACCTGCGCAGGGTCCAACACGTATTACATCGACTATCACGGTGATTCCCCGTTCCGGCCGACGACGCACGGCGAGATGTACTGGCAGAACCGCCATTACGACCTCGACGTGTATCGGTACGGGACCGGCACCGCCGATGCCCACCAAGTAGCAGCCACCGCGAAGGACGCCGGATGAAGATCAACAGCCTGGACCCACGGCTCGTGGTCGTCACCGGTGCCGGCAACGGCATCGGGCGCGCCACCGCGATCCGCTTCGCCAAAGGCGGTGCGCACGTGGTCGTCTCCGACATCGACCTCGACTCGGCACAAGCGACCGCCGCCATGATCAAAGGCGCCGGCCGCCGCGCGTCGGCAGCCCGGCTGGACGTCACCGATCCGGAGGACTGGGAGGCCTTCGCATCTGACGTTCGCACCGAGCACGGGGTGCCCGACGTCGTCGTCAACAACGCCGGCATCGTCGTCGGCGGGCCGTTCCTCGAACTGTCCGCGGCGGACTGGGACAAGCAGCTCAGCGTCAACCTGATGGGCGTGGTGCACGGCTGCCGGGTGTTCGGCGCGCAGATGGCCGAGCGCCGCCGGGGTGGTCACATCGTCAACATCGCATCGGCGGCGGCGTTCACGCCGACACCGGTCATGGCGCCGTACTCGGTGTCCAAGGCGGGGGTCAAGATGCTCAGTGAGTGCCTGCGCCTGGAGCTCAGGCCGTACGGCATCGGGGTCAGCGCCATCTGCCCCGGCGTCATCAACACGAACATCGGCGACCGCGCGGTGACCGTCGGCGTGGACCCCGCGCTCGTCGCACAGGCCCAACGTCTCACCAGGCAACTGCAGGAGTTCGCCGAAAAGCTGCCGTTCTCACCGATGAGCCCCGACCTCGTGGCGCGGGCCGTGGTGCGGGCCGTCAGCTATGACCTGGCGGTGGTGCCCGTGCGGGCCGAGGCCTGGCTCGGGTATGTCATGCACCGCCTCGCACCGGGCGTCAATCGCCGCATGACACAGCCCTTCTCGTTCGATCTGCTCGGGAAGCTGGCCGGGCCGTTGCTCGACCGGGTGACGCCGTCGACCGCCGCGAAGGAGGCCGTCCCGGCTCGCTAAGGTTGGTCGTCAACCGCGCGGGAAAGGCCCACCATGCTCGTCGATCTGTCTCACACCATTCGTGCGGGGCTGGTGACCTATCCGGGGCTGCCGGCACCGTCGATCAGCGACCACCTGACCCGCGAGGCATCCCGCGACGTCTATGCCGCCGGCACCGAATTCGCGATCGGCGCGATCACGATGGTCGGCAACACCGGCACCTACCTCGACTCCCCGTTTCACCGTTACGAGAACGGCGCCGACCTGGCCGGCCTCGACCTGAACACCTTGGTGGACCTGCCGACGATCGTCGTGCACCGTCGGGACGTCACGGCACGCGCGGTCGCCGCCGCCGAGCTGCCCGATGACATCGAAGCCGGCTGTGCGGTGCTGATCGACACCGGGTGGGATCGATATTTCGGCACCCCGGCCTACGCCGTCGACGCGCCGTTTCTCTCCGAGGGCGCGACCGAGCTCCTGGTGAGCCGCGGGGTCGCGCTCGTCGGTATCGACTCCGTCAACATCGACGACGCCGGCCCGGGGGCCGAAGGCCGACGGCCCATCCATACCGCGCTGCTGGGCAACGGGATTCACGTCGTCGAGCACCTGACCAACCTGGCGTCGGTACCGGCCCGCGGCGCCCGCTTCACCGCCGTCCCACCGCGGATCGAAGGGTTCGGCACCTTCCCGGTCCGGGCATACGCGACCATCCCTGACTGACGGCGGACCGGCCGGCCTAACCTTGACGTCGCGAACCGGAGGCCGGTCCTTCCTCCGTATGCGGATACTGCACTGACGAGTCTGGCCGGCTAGTCGCCGGCAACGCCGAGGAGCAGCCCGACCATGTCCCGCACCAGCTTGCCGGTCCGCTTGGGCGGTACTTCGCCGGCGAGCAGATGGCGCCGGACGGCGGCCAGCGGCAGATCGAGCAATGCGAACGCGATCTGATCGACAGGACGGCCAGACGTTTTGGCCAGTAGTCGAATTGCCTTGTCGATGTCGCGCTTGCTGTTCTCGTCCCGCACCGCCAAATCCGTCCGGGCTGCCTCCGCCCACTCGTCCGGCTCGAACGCACGCACCCCGGCCTGCAGCACAACAGCTTCCGATAGGTGTGTGCGACACCAGTCGACGATCCAGACCGCGGCGTCGACGGCACTGGCAGGCGTGACGGAATCACCGAGGACATCGAGATAGCCACGCTGGAAATCCCCGGTGGTACGAAACCAGACGGCAGCCAACAGTGCTGCCCGGTCGGGAAACCGGTGGTAGATCGACCCACTCGGGGCAGAGATTTCGCGGGCCACCGCATTCATCGTGAGCGCCCGCACGCCACCTTCGGCAAATAGCCGGATCGCGGCGTCCACGAAGTCGTCCGCAGAATGCCGCGGCGGTCTTCCCATGTATTAGAGGATATGCTCTAATACGGTTTTAGAGCAATCACTCTAAAACCAGCCCGATGCGCTGGTTTCGTCCCGAGGGAGATAACCATGAGCACACACAGCGACATAGCGACGAACCTGTACGCGGCATTCGCCGCGCATGACCCCGCCGGCCTCGCGGCGTTGCTACACCCCGATTTCACCGGCCGGGTCAGCGCGGGCATGCCGTTCGGCTTGGGCGGCGACATCGACAGCCCGGAAAAGATGTTGTCGAAGGTCTGGGGCGAGGCGGCCGCCCACTTCGAAATTGCGCCCCAGCCAGACGAATTCGTCGTCGTCGACGACGAACGCATCATCGCGTTCGGTTATTACCGAGGCAGCAGCCGCGCCACCGGGAAGCAGTATTCAGCGGCGTTCGTCCACGACATCACCATCCGGGCCGGCAAGGTCGTCGGACTGGTCCAGATCACCGATACCCAACGCTGGCACGACGCTCTCGTTGCGAGCTGACGGATCTGGACCGAGTCCTCTGGAGGGTTTTCAGGCCGCGCGCCGCGGACTACCGTCGCGAACATGACCAGTTGGAAAGAGTTCGCGGACGCCGCGCCGCGAATCGCAACCACCTTCGTCCGCCGACATACCGCCACCGGGAACCTGTGCATGCTGGGCACGCTGCGCTCGGACGGATTTCCGCGCATCAGCCCCATGGAGCCACGGTTCTTCGAAGACGAACTGTGGATCTCGGGCATGCCGCACACCACGAAGTTCGACGACCTCGCCCGTGATCCGCGCTTCTGCCTGCACACCGCGACGGTCGACACCCACGTCAGCGATGGCGATGCGAAGTTGTGGGGTGTCGTGGAGGACGTGCAGGACAAGGCCCTGCACCGGCGGTTCGCCGAGGCGCTGTACGAACAGACCGGCTTCGACATCCGCGGCCAGGAGTTCGAGCACTGCTATCGCGCCAACCTGGTCGGGGCGTCCGCGGTCGAAGTGGCAGACGGACACCTCGACATCACGGTGTGGAAGCCCGGCAAAGCCGAGCACGTCGTCCGCAAGCACTGATTCGCGCTTGCCCGATCCAGCCCAGCCCTACGGCGACAACAGGATCGGGCCACCGCGGCGGCGGTACACCGAGCCGAACCGCGCGTCGATGCGCAGCCACGTCGGATGCACCCGGACCCGGACCACCTCGTTCTCGGGCAGCGGATCGGGTACGAAACCCATGGCGGTCAAGGCGAATACACACCGCATCGGGATGCCCACCTCGATGTCACCGGCGCTGACGGTGAGGACGTCCTGGTCCAGCAGTGACGGCGGCGGACCTTGCGGCCCGCTGTGTTCCTTGGCCAATTCGACGCCGCGCTGGAACAGCTCGAGCACCGCGGCCGCCGGCACATCGTCGAGGTGGCTGAAGCCGTCGTCGGGCGGCAACGCGCCACGCCACGCCGAGTCCATCGCGAATCCCGGATCGATCCGGCCCGAGCCGGGCAGCTCGCGACTCAACGCGTCGGCCCCGGCGCTGAGGTCGGACGGCGACACCCGCCCGTTCACCACGCGCGCGGCCAGCACCTCGAAACCTGTTGCCGCCCAGGCAACGACGACGCCCTCGCCGCGCGCCCGCAACCGCACCACGGCTGCCTCGTCGAGACGCAGCACGCGCTCGACGAAGGTGGCCAGGTTCTGCGCCTGGGCGGCGTCGGCAAGCCAGATGCCCCGCTCGCTCATCGCGCGAAACGCTGCAGGTACTCCCGCTGATGCGGGGCGATGCGCACCAGCATCTGTCGCTCGATGTTGAAGGTGGCCAGTTGGGTCTCCCCGATCACGGCCGGCTTGGAATCCGGATCGGCCTGCGCCGACCGCACCTCATAGCCCAGCGTGAAGTCGCAGGCACGCAGCCGGTTGGTCCAGATGGTCACCTGCAGCGGTGAATCGACAAGGCGCAGTTGGTCCTTGTACTTCACGTTGACCTCGGCGATCAGCAGGCCGGTGGTGGCGACGTCCTCGGCGAAGGGCTCGGTGAGGAACGGCACCCGCGCCTCCTCGAGGATGGTCACCATGGTGGCGTGGTTGACATGCTGATACATGTCGATGTCCGACCAGCGCACCGGCACCGGCGTCGTGAAGCGTTCAGTCACCCGCCCATCATCCCTGATTGCCCGTTCCCGTCGTTCTCGTGGTCATGCTCCGCAGTTGCCGCGCGGCCACCGACAGGGTCGCCAGGTCACGCACCTCGTCACCCAGGATCTCGGTCAGCGTCCGCCGGGCCCGCATCACCCGGGAACTGTTGGTCGACGCCCACTCGTGGATCTTCTGCTCGCCGGTCTCGTCGACCTCACCGACCGCCATCACGTCGATGCACAGCGACCGGATGGACCCGTAGATGTCGTCCCGAATCGCCAAGCGCGCCAACGAATGCCAGCGGTCATTGCGACTGAGTTCGGAGACCGCGGTGAGCAGGTTGTCGATGCCCAGGTTGTCCGTCAGCGCGAAGTACGTGTCCGCGACCTCGGCGGGCTCACGCTCGGCGATGTCGGCGATGTCGATGACGTCCAGCAGGCTGTACTGGTACAGACCGGTGGCCACCATGTACGCCAGGTCCGGCGAGACACCGGCGGCCACGAACTGCGCCGCATCGGTCTCGGCGATGGCCTTGTCGTCGCCACGCAGCCACTGCGCCATCTGCGGCGTGAGCTCGGCCACCTTCGCCGCGAACCGGTTGGCCTCGGCGCCCACCGCCAGCGGCTGGGGCCGGTAGTTCAGCAGCCAGCGCCCGGCGCGGTCGATGAGGCGACGCAGGTCCAGCGTCATGCGGTCGGTGACGTCCACCGGGACACCGGCCAGGCCGGCCGCCCGGATGTTCCGCCACACCTCGCCGACCCGGAAGATCTTGTCGACCGCGACGTAGCTGCGGACCGCGTCGACCGGCCCCACGCCGACGTCTTCGGCGACGCGGTACGCGTAGGTGATGCCCGCGGTGTCGACGAGGTCGTTCACCAGCATCGTGGTGATGATCTCCCGGCGCAGCTGGTGCGACCGGATATCCGCGGCGAACCGGTCCCGCAGCTCCTCCGGGAAGTAGTCCGGCAGTCGTCCGGCGAACACCTCCTGGTCGGGCAGATCACTGTTCAGCACGTCCTCTTTGAGCGCGAGCTTCACGTGCGCCATCAGGGTGGCCAGCTCCGGCGAGGTCAGCCCCAGCCCGGTCTCCATCCGCCGGCGGATCTCCTTGTCCGACGGCAACGCCTCCAGCTCGCGATTCAGGCCGCGTTCGGCGGCCAGATTGCGAATCTGGGCGGCGTGCACCGGCAGCAGGCTGGCGGCGTTGGCGCGGCTGGTGCCCATCAGGTCGTTCTGAGAGATGTTGTCGGCCAGCACGAGCCGGCCCACCTCGTCGGTCATCGACATCAGCAGGTCGGTGCGCTCGGCGGCCGCGACCTTGCCCGAGGTCACCAGTGCGTCGACCAGAATCTTGATGTTGACCTCGTGGTCGGAGCAGTCCACACCCGCCGAGTTGTCCATGGCGTCGGTGTTGATGTGGCCGCCGGCCAGATCGAACTCGATGCGGCCGCGCTGCGTCACACCGAGGTTGCCACCCTCGCCGACCACCTTGGCGCGCACCTGATTTCCGTTGACCCGGATGGCGTCGTTGGCGCGGTCACCGACGTCGGCGTCCGACTCGGTCTCGGCCTTGATGTAGGTGCCGATACCGCCGTTCCAGAACAGGTCGACCGGCGCCAGCAGGATCGACTTCATCAGCGCCGGCGGGGTCAGCTCGGTGACGTCGGCGGCCAGACCCAGCGCCGCGCGCACCTGCGGGCTGATCGTGATGGACTTCTGGTCGCGGCTGTAGACGCCACCGCCCTCGCTGATGAGCGATTTGTCGTAGTCGTCCCAGCTCGACCGGGGCAGTTTGAACATCCGGTCGCGTTCGATCCACGAGCGGGCCGCATCGGGGTTCGGGTCCAGGAAGATGTGCCGGTGGTCGAAGGCCGCCACGAGGCGAATGTGCTTGGACAGCAACATGCCGTTGCCGAACACGTCGCCGCTCATGTCGCCGACGCCGACGACGGTGAAGTCCTGCGTCTGGGTGTCGTGCCCGATCTCGCGGAAGTGCCGTTTGACCGACTCCCACGCGCCCTTGGCGGTGATGCCCATCGCCTTGTGGTCATAACCCACCGAACCACCGGAGGCGAACGCGTCGCCGAGCCAGAAGCCGTATGACTTGGCGACATCGTTGGCGATGTCGGAGAACGTCGCGGTGCCCTTGTCGGCGGCGACCACCAGGTAGGCGTCGTCGCCGTCGCGGCGCACCACCTGCGGCGGCGGCACGACAGCGCCGGTGGCCGTCTCGACGTTGTCGGTGACGTCGAGCAGGCCGGCGATGAACAGCCGGTAGCAGGCGACGCCTTCGTTGCGCAGGGCATCGCGATCGGCAGCCGCGTCACCGGTGGGGGCGGGCGGCGACTTCAGCACGAAGCCACCCTTGGCACCGACGGGCACGATGACGGCGTTCTTCACCGCCTGTGCCTTGACCAGGCCCAGGATTTCGGTGCGGAAGTCCTCCCGCCGGTCCGACCAGCGCAGGCCGCCGCGCGCCACGTTGCCGAACCGCAGGTGCACGCCTTCGACCCGCGGCGAGTACACGAAGATCTCGTATTTGGGCCTGGGCAGCGGCAATTCGTCGATGAGCTGCGGGTTGAGCTTGAACGACAACGCGTTTCGCTGCCGCGCCGAGCCGGGCGCCGTCACGTAGTAGTTGGTGCGGAGGGTGGCCTGCACGAGCGCCGCGAAGGCCCGCAGCACGCGGTCGGTGTCGAGGCTCACGAGGGCGTCGATGTCCGCGGCAACGGCGGCCGCGGCCGTTTGGGCGCGATCCGCGGCGTCGGCCCCGGTCGGGTCGAACACCGCCTCGAAGAGTTCGACGAGCGACTTCGCAGTGGCCGGGTTGTCCCGCAACACCGTCTCGATGTGGGACTGGCTGTACGGAAAACCGGCCTGCCGCAGGTATTTCGCGTAGGCCCGCAGGATCGTCACCTGCTGCCAGGTCAGTCCCGCGCTCAGCACCAGCTCGTTGAACCGGTCGATCTCCACCTTGCCCTGCCAGATGGCGGTGACCGCGTCGGCGAAGCGGGTGGCGATGACTTCGCGCTCGGCTTCCGGGGCGTCGACGGTGGAGTGGTGCCGGGAAATCTTGAACTGGTAGATCCACACCGGCATGCCGTCGGCGCGCACGACGTTGAACGGCTGCTCCTCCAGCACCACCACGCCCATCGACTGCAGCATCGGCAGCAGCTCACTCAGCGAGGCCGACCGGCCGGCCAGATACCACGTGAGTTGGGCGGTGCCGTCGTCGTCGGGCCCGGCTTCGGGATAGTCCAGCACCAGTTTGACGCTGTCGTCCTGCAGCTGATCGATGATGCTGATGCCCTCGATGGCACCGGCCGGCGTGAACGCCTGCTTGTAGACCTCGGGGAACGCCACCGCGTAGTGCTCGGCCTCGGCGCGGGTGATGGTGCCGGGCGTGACCGCCCCGATCAGGCGGTCGCCCCAGGTACGGGCGGCCTCGGTCAGCAGACCCTGGATACGGGTTTCGTTGGCGGTCGACGTGTCGATGGTCGCGGGGCTCGCGGACTCGCCCAGCCGGACGGTGAAATGTACGACGGCCCAAGGCGATTCACTGACCCGGGCGGTGTACTCGATGCTCTCGCCGCCGAGTTCGCGCACCAGGATGTCCTGCATGGCCAGCCGGACGTCGGTGGTGTAGCGGTCGCGCGGCAGGTACACCAGGCACGACACGAAGTGGGCCAGCTTGTCGGCGCGCAGGAACAGCAGCGCGCGCCGCCGCGAACCCAGGTCGATGACGGACTTGCCCATCGCGACGAGGTCGCGCGCGGTCAGGGAGAACAGCTCCGAGCGCGGAATGGTCTGGATGATGTCGAGCATCAGCTGCCCGGGCCGGCTCGGATCTCCCTGGGACAAGGCCAATGCCTCGTTGACGCGACGTGAGATCAAGGGAATCTCAAGCACATTGGCGTTACCCGCGGTCACGGTGAACTGACCGATGAAGCGGTGCTCACGCGCCGGACCGTTCGGCCCCGCGCTCTCGCGGACCACCACGATGTACGGGTAGGCGCCGTAGCGCAGGTAACTCGGCATGGTGGCCTGGGCCACCGCCAGCAGTTCGTCGTCGCCCGCGAGCGGCGGCAGCACGTCGGTGCGCAGCTTGGCCACGCCGAGCCGGGTCGCCGGGTCCACCTGCGCCTGCCCGTCCTCCACGGTGCACTGCTGGTAGCCCAGCAGGACGAAGTGCCCGTCGGCCAGCCAGCGCAGCAGGGCCGCCACGTCACGCCGGTCGTAGCCGGGGAACCGGCCGTTGTGGTCGGCGTCGAGCGCGTTGGCCAACCCCACGAGCGCGGCGTTCATCGCCGGCGTATCGAGTTCCACCGCCCGCGTGTCGGTCAGGGCGTGCGGCAGCACAGCCGCGGCCTCGGCGACGGCCTTGCCGTCACCCATGGTCGCCAGCTGCACATGGATCCAGGTCTCGTCGACGCCGTCGGCCGGGGCGCTGGGGTCACCCGCCGGACCCATCGCGACGACCTCGCCCGCCGCATCACGCCGCACCCGGAACTCGGGACTCATGATCGCGGTGTAGGCGACACCGATGCGATGCAGCAGCACCATCACCGAATCCATCAGCAGCGCGCTGTGATCGGTGACGATCTGCAGCGCCGGGCCGAAGCGACCGGGATCGTCGGCGGAGTAGATCGCGACGAGGGTCTCCCCCGTCGACCGGCGATGACCGAGGCGATAGTGCGCCGCCAGCAACTCCGGGGACACGCGGGTCGCCATCGCGACGTCGATCGGGGCGGTGACCCCACCGTCGGCCGGCGAACCATCGCTGGGGCCGCGGTAGGTCAGCAGATATGCCCGTGCGAGACCAGCGTTGCCGTCCGCACCGGCGGACCGCGTCGTGCCGCTGAGTCCGCCCCGATTTTCCGTCATCCGACTTGCTCCTGACGTCGCGCCGTCGTGCCGCAATCGGCACGTACGTGCGACGTTAGTCGCGAGTCAGCTTGCGGTGGGTCACTCTGTGCGGACGCGCCGCTTCGATTCCAAGTCGTTCCACTTTGTTCTCTTCATAGGCACCGAAGTTGCCCTCGAACCAGAACCATTTGGCCTCGTCCTCGTCGTCACCTTCCCACGCGAGGATGTGGGTGCAGGTGCGGTCGAGGAACCAGCGGTCGTGGCTGATGACCACGGCGCAACCGGGGAACTGCTCGAGCGCGTTCTCCAGCGAAGACAGCGTTTCCACGTCCAGGTCGTTGGTCGGCTCGTCGAGCAGGATCAGGTTGCCGCCCTCTTTGAGGGTCAGCGCCAGGTTCAGGCGGTTGCGCTCACCACCGGAGAGCACACCGGCCGGCTTCTGCTGATCGGGTCCCTTGAAGCCGAACGCCGACACGTAGGCCCGCGACGGAATCTCGTTCTGGCCGACCTCGATGTAGTCGAGCTTGTCGGAGACGACCTCCCACACCGTCTTCTTCGGGTCGATGCCCGCGCGGCTCTGGTCGACGTACGACAGCTTGACCGTCTCGCCGACCTTCACGGTACCGGCGTCCGGCTGCTCCAGACCGACGATGGTCTTGAAGAGCGTCGACTTGCCGACACCGTTCGGGCCGATGACGCCGACGATGCCGTTACGCGGCAGGGTGAAGGACAGGTTCTCGATCAGGACGCGATCGTCGAAACCCTTCTTCAGGTTGTCGACCTCCACCACGACATTGCCCAGACGCGGCGGCGTCGGAATCTGGATTTCCTCGAAATCGAGCTTCCGCGTCTTCTCGGCCTCGGCGACCATCTCCTCGTAGCGTCCGAGGCGCGCCTTGTTCTTTGCCTGCCGGGCCTTGGCGCCCGAACGCACCCAGGCCAGCTCGTCCTTGAGGCGCTTCTGCAGCTTCTGGTCCTTCTTGCCCTGAACCTCGAGACGCTCGGCCTTCTTCTCCAGGTACGTCGAGTAGTTGCCCTCGTACGGGTAGGCGCGGCCGCGGTCGAGCTCGAGAATCCACTCGGCGACGTTGTCCAGGAAGTACCGGTCGTGGGTGACGGCGAGGATGGCGCCCTTGTAGTCGGCGAGGTGCTGCTCCAGCCACAGCACGCTCTCGGCGTCCAGGTGGTTGGTGGGCTCGTCGAGCAGCAGCAGGTCGGGCTTGCTCAGCAGCAACTTGCACAGCGCGACACGGCGGCGCTCACCACCGGACAGGTGGGTGACGGGCTCGTCCGGCGGCGGGCAGCGCAGCGCGTCCATGGCCTGCTCCAGCTGCGAGTCGATGTCCCACGCGTCGGCGGCGTCGAGCTCCTCCTGGAGCTTGCCCATCTCTTCCATGAGCTCGTCGGTGTAGTCGGTGGCCATCAGCTCGGCGACCTCGTTGTACCGGTTGAGCTTGGCCTTGACCGCGACACCGGCCTCGACGTTCTCCCGCACCGTCTTGGTCTCGTCGAGTTCGGGCTCCTGCATGAGGATGCCGACGGTGGCCCCCGGCGCCAGGAAGGCGTCGCCGTTGTTGGGCTTGTCGATGCCGGCCATGATCTTCAGGACGCTGGACTTACCGGCGCCGTTGGGGCCGACGACACCGATCTTCGCGCCGGGCAGGAAGTTCAGGGTGACGTCGTCGAGGATGACCTTGTCGCCGTGCGCCTTGCGGACCTTGCGCATCGTGTAGATGAATTCGGCCATGCCGTCGTCATGCCTTTCGTTGGCTGTTCGTCGAAGCGTTCTCGTAGCGCGAGCCCCGGCTCACTGGAAGTGGCGCGGCCCTGCGAAAACTCGCTGACCATCCTAGGCAAGCCGCCAAATCGCCCGATGGCGCGGTCGGGGCGCCCCGCGATGGGCCTCGTGAGGCGCCCCGGCATTTCCCCTATGCCGACAGCACCAGCGCGCCGGAATTCTCGGGTTCGGGTGACTCGGGGCCGGCCTCGGGCTCCGCCTGCGATGGCTCCTGCTCGACCGGGTTCGGCCGCCGGGGATCGATCTTGACCTGGCACCGGCCCATGTCCGGACCGACAGACGTCGCCTTGACCTCCATCGACGACCGCCGGTTGCCCTCTTTGTCCAGGTACTCGTTGGTGAAGATGTGACCGACGACCACCACCGGGTCGCCCTTGAACAGCCGGCCCGCCACCCCGTCGGCCACCCGGCCCCAGCAGTTGACGGTGACGTACAGCGAGTTGCCCGGCTCCCAGCCGTCCTCGGTCTTCTTCCGGGAATTGCTCGCCATCCGGAACGTGGCGACGTTGCTCTCCCCGGCCCGGCGCGCGACCACGTCGGTGACGACGTTGCCGACCACGGTGATCGGTGTCTCGAACATGTGCTTCTCCATCCAATTCGGTGTTGCCGGCGTTCTCGTCGGCCTGTGCGTCCATTGACCCGTCAGGCACCGACAAAAGAACCGGCGCCGCTCCCAGAGCGGCGCCGGTTGTGGATGAATCGCGAACTGTGGATAACCCGGGATGGGGTTACTCGGCCTCGATGACGTCGATGGCCTTCTTGGCCTTGCGCCGCTGCAGCTCCCGGACGTCGAACTTGATCCAGCCGATCGAGTCGACGGTCGCCAGGTCCGCGAGGATCGCCCGCAGCTCGGCGAGGAACGCCGTGCGCCGCTCTTCCAGATCAGGCGCCGCCTCGAGCAGCTTCTGGTCGGCGACCACCTGCCGTGCCGTCGTGAACAGCAGCGCCGACACCGACTCGTTGCTGCGAATCCGGCCCTGTGCAACGTACTGCCGGCCGACGCCGAGGGCCCGCTTCGTCAGGTCCTTCTCACTGATGTCGGGCGGCGTACCCCGCAAGACGTCGGCAACCAGTTCGTAGGCCTCCAGGAACGGCCGCAGCATCGCGCCGGCGATGATCGGGCGCTTGGCCCGCAGCATCGCGTAGATGGCTTCGCCGCCCTCGGCCAACTGCTGCTCGCAATTGGCCTGCCACGACATCTCCTCCACGATGTGCTCGCGGAAGGATGCCGAGTCGGCGAAGTAGAACTCGAACTTGAGCAGGTCGCGCAACCGCATCACCTGCGACCAGAAGGCCTCCACCGGATCGGATTCCGCCTTGGCCGCGTGTGCCATGGCCAACTCGACGATGGCGGTCTCCAGGAACGCGTCGATGGTCGTGTTGCGGTAGAACGCGGCCTCGTGTTCGTCCTGCGGCGCGATGTACCAGACGGGCTGCCGGCCACTGTCGACCGCCGTCACCGGATGCCCGCCGGACATCGCATCGAGCGCGGCCCGGACTCCCTCCGGCGTGCGCAGCCGCAGGACCGAGTTGGTCATCGGAATCTGTTTGCGCTCAAGGTAGTCCAGCGCGTCCTGCAGGGTGTGGTGCAGCTGATCCAGCGTCAGTGCCAGACCGCGGGTGGTCAGCAGCAGCGCCGACACCAGCGCCGTGGCGTTGATCGGGGTGGCCCGCAGGATGCGCCAGGCCACCTCGAACGCCATCTTCTGCAGCGCAAGGCGTTTGGCTGCCGGGTCGTTGGCGATCTCACCGTCCGGTGGCCCCAGCTGTTCGCGCATCGACACCGCTTTGGGGAACCGCACGTAGATCTTGCCGAAGTTCCGGTCGCCCTGTGCCTTGATGTAGTGGTAGAGCCAGCTCAGGCCTTCGGGGGTCTTCTCGCCGCCGCGGGCGTACGCGGCGTACTCGGCCGTCTCGTGCAGCTGGTCGAAGCTGATGGAGACGGGCTGCAGCAGGATGTCCTCGCTGCGGCCGTCGAAGTACGCGTCGGCGACGTAGGCGAGCAGACCGAGCTTGGGCGGCAACATCTTTCCGGTCCGGGAGCGGGTGCCCTCGATGGACCAGTTGAGGTTGAAGCGCTTCTCCACGATGTACCCGACGTACTCCTTGAGCACGTACTTGTAGAGCGGGTCGCCGGCGATGTTGCGCCGGATGAAGATGACGCCGGAGTGCCGGAAGATCGGCCCCATCAGGCCGAAGGCCAGGTTGATGCCGGCGAACGTGTGCACCGGTGGCAGGCGGTTCTCCTGCATCGCCACCGGCACGATCACGCCGTCGAGGTAGGACCGGTGCGAGAACAGCAGGACGGCGGGGTGCAGCTCCAGCGCGTGCCGCATGGCCTCGACCTGCTCGCGGTCGTAGTCCACGTTGGGGTCGAAACCGCGACTGAAGATGGCGCGCCCGATCTTCGGGATGAAGTCGACGGAGAACCGGCTCCAGCCCGTCGAGAGCTCGTCGAGCATCTCGCCGGCCTTCTCGACCGTCGCGCCGGGGATTTTCTCCAGGCCCTCCCGGAACCGCGCCGACGCCAGCACCTCGGGCTTGACCAGCCGCGGTGACTTGTACTCGGGCCCCAGCAGCCGCAGCTCCACCCGCTCGATGGCGAGCTGGGCCCGGCGCAGCACGAAACGGGCGAATTCCCTGGGGTTTTCGGCGGTCGTGGTGTCTTTCCACTGCTGCCGCAACTGCGCAACCGTGGCGGGCTCACCGGCCACCACCCGGGCCCGCAGCGGGTCCTTGCGCAGGATGCGGCGCTGCAGCAGCTCCGGTGGCCGGTACCGGTCGCGGCCCGAGATCAACCCCACGATCTTGGAGCGCGTCGGCAGCCCGGCGGGCACCCAGAACACCCGGACGGGTACCACCGACCGGCTTTCGTCGGCGCCGAGCAGCTCCACCAGGCGGGCCAGCGTGCCGGGCGAGGGCTCCCCCTCGGTCGGCAACCGGAGCACCTCGAGGCGGGTATCCGGGTGCTGCTTACGCTGGTGCGCCAGCCAGTCGTTGAGCAGGTCCCATTCGGCAGCCGAGCCGACCGCGGTCAGCACCAGCGCGTCGTCCGTCGGGTCGAAGCTGGCGAGGTCGTCCGCGGTGTGCTTCACCGTCGGCCCTTGGCGCTGCGCGGCGCATCACCGCTGTCGTCGGGCGACTCATCAGGTTCGGCCGGCGCCGCGGTCCGGTGGTACAGCGCGGCGTCGGGCACCTTGTCGTGCGGCCATTTTCGGAGGGTGTCGAGATAGAGCTGACGCACCTCCGCGATGCGCTCCGACAGGTCGTCCAGGGTCCAGTCCTCGACCGAGATCGGCGGGTACACGACGACATCGACCTTGCCCGCGTGGAAGGTCGACGAATCGCGCGCGGCGATCACCTCCGCGTTGCGGATCACGATCGGCACGACGGGGATACCCGCGGCCATGGCCATCCGGAACGGGCCCTTCTTGAACTCACCGACCTCGGTGGTGTCGAGGCGCGTGCCCTCCGGTGCGATCAGGATCGAAAGGCCCTTGCGGGCAAGCTCTTCCATCTTGTGCAGGCTCTCGATGGCCGAGGCGGGATCATCGCGGTCGATGAACGCGGCGTCCATCACCTTGCCGATGGTGCCCATGATCGGGTTACTCTCCAGCTCTTTCTTGCCCACCGAGGTGAAGTTGTCGCTCACCAGTGCGCCGGCGATCATCGGGTCCGCCTGGTTGCGGTGGTTGAAGATGAACACCGCGGGCCGTTGCGCCCGCAGGTTCTCCGCGCCGAGCACGTTCAGGTCGATGCCCAGGGTCGCCATCAACGCCTTGCTCCACGCCGACGTGAAGAAGTTGACGCCCGTGCGCCGACTGCCGGTCAACAGCCCGAGCCCGAGCGCACCGGCGGCGACCGGCGCCAGCGACGCGATACCGGCGAAGGTCCGCAGCTGTGCGATGGGGCTGCTCCCACTGCGACTGGAGAACTTCAGCACCGGCCAACCACGCTTGGCCGCAACCGATTCCAGTTTCGCCGCCGGATTGGTGGGCCGCGGATTGCCGACCAGGTACATCAGGGCGACGTCTTCGTCGCCGTCGGCATAGAAGTAGCTCTTCGCCAGGTCGACACCGTTGTTCGCCGCGAAATGCTGTGCGGCGTTGGCCTTTCCGGGCCCCCACAGCACCGGCCGGACCACCTCACCGGTGATGAGTCCGTCCTCGTTCGTCTCGAACTTGTTGCACAGCACGTTCTTGATGCCCAGGAAGTTCGCCACCGGTTCCACCTGGACCGTCAGCGCCGACGAGCTCAGCACGACGGTGTGCCCGCGCGCCTGGTGCGCGCGGACGAGCTCGCGCATCTCGGGATAGATCCGCTTCTTGATGTGCTGGATGAACAGCCGCTCCCCCAGCTCGTCGAGGTCACTGAGCGAATTGCCGTTCAGCATCCGTGCGCCCCGGCCGATCAGGTCCTCGAACTCGGCGCGTCCCAGCTGATGGTTCACCGCGGCCTGCACCATGCCGATGAACTCACCGACGCCCATCTGGCGGCGGCGCAACCGGTCCTGCGTCATGATCACGCCGGTGAACCCGGCGACCAGGGTGCCGTCCATGTCGAAGAACGCGCCGACCTCCGGCCCCTCGGGGCTGGCCAGAATCTCTGCCACCGAGCCCGGCAGCCGGGCGTTGCGGAACTCGCCCGCGTAGTCGTCGTCCGAACTCATTGTGCGGCACCCCCGTTCACTGCCGGCTCGGCCTGTTCGTCCGACAGCGCGAACGACGCCGGAATGGCCCGGCCGTCCCCGCCCAGGGCCAGCACCTCGTTGAATCCGTCGAGCAGGCAGCGGGCCCACAGCTCGGGATCGTTGATCGACGCCCGGTCGTAGCGGGTACTGATGGTGACCCAGCCGCTGCGCGAGATGAGTACCGCCATCATCGCGACACCGGGCAGGGGCCCGATTCCGTAGTGCCGCAGCACCTTTGCGCCGGCGATGTAGGTGTCCATCGGCGGGCCGGGCACGTTGCTGGCCTGCACATCCGAATTGACCACCGAGCCGGCCATGGACTCGAGCAGCGGGTCCGGCACCAGGTTCAGCAACGGCGCGACGACACCCACCACCTCGATGGCGCGCTCCTCGCGCTTGCGGGTCATCTGGGCGCGCACCTTCTGGATGCGCTTGCGCGGGTCGACGACGCCGATGGGCGCGGCGATGTTCACCCCCGCAAACCTGTTGCCACCCGCGGGGTCCGAGTCGGAGCGCACGTTCACCGGCACCGCCATCGGCAGCGTCGCCACCGGGATGCCCTTGGCCTCGTGGTAGCGGCGCAGCGCGCCGCACAGCGCGGCGAGATAGGCATCGTTGATGGAGCCCTCGGCGGCCTTGGACGCCCTGTGCAGATCGCCGAACTTGATGTCGATCGCCTCGCTGCGCGACGCCAGACCACGCCGCCGCAGCACCGGCGACGGTGGCGCCGCGGGCGTCATCACCCGTCGGCTCGACCGGACGTAGTCGACCACCCCGCCGACCGCGTCGGCCGGGTCGCGCATCATGCGCCCGAGCAGCCCGGCCGCACCGCGCGTCACATCGAGCACGTTGTTGGCGATGCCCTTCGGCAACGCGTTGATGCCCTGGCGCGCAAGGTCGTTCGGCGACAGGTCTTCGGGGATCGGCAACGGCGCCGACGGCCGCGGCGCGGGATCGCGCTCGAGGTCGTAGAGGTTCGCGAACATCTCCATGCTGCCCACACCGTCGGTGACGGCGTGGCTCATGTGCACGATGTTCGCGGCGCCACCGCCGGCCAGCCCTTCGACCAACGTGGCCGTCCACAGCGGACGCGAGATGTCGAGCGGCGACTGCAGCGCCAGCTCGGCGAAGTCGAAGACCTCACGCAACGTTCCCGCGCCGGGGGCCCGCACGCGCCGCACGTGGAAATCCAGATTGAAGTCGGGGTCGACGACCCAGCGCGCCGCCGCCGTCGGCAGACTCGGCATCACGACCTTCTGCCGCAGACGGATGGCCTTGCGGGACGCCTGCTCGAACCCCGCGCGGTACCGCTCCCAATCCGGGGTGACGTCCAGCAGTTCCACGCCCATGATGCCGGACCGGGTGCGCGGATTGGCCTCCCCGCGATGCATCAACTGATCAACCGCACTCAACTCTTCGGGCAACCCGGCCGTGTCAAAGTCCGGCACGTCGCTCATGGCTGTCGCTCTCCTCCGTCGTTGCCCAGCGCTGGACCCTAACGCTAGTCCGCCGCCGGACACAGCGCGGGCAATACGGCTGTTGCCATGGCCACTGTGCAGCGGCGTCATCGGGCTATGGCGAGTGCGTTGCCTTCACATCTGCGCGGTTGCGTATCGTTTACGTGCCCCCGTGGCGCAATGGATAGCGCAGCGGATTTCTACTCCGTAGGTTGCAGGTTCGAGTCCTGTCGGGGGCGCTCATCCGTTGTATTACGTCGGTTGATGGCTGACATTTCTCTGTCGGGTGATGCCTGACAGTGTTTCGGCTGATGCTTTACTCCTGCTTCGGTTGATCCTTGACACTCCCTGAATGAGGGAGTTGAGCGTGGCTGAGCAGCGGTATCAGACGGTGCTGGCAGTGATCAGTGATGGGTTGTCGGTGACGCAGGCGGCCGAGAAGGCGGGGGTGTCGCGTCAGACGGTGCATGCCTGGTTGGCCCGGTATGAGGCCGAGGGTTTGGACGGGTTGGTTGATCGGTCGCATCGGCCGGTGTCGTGTCCGCATCAGATGTCAGCCGAGGTTGAAGCGGCGGTGCTGGAGTTGCGGCGCTCACGTCCGTATTGGGGGCCGCGGCGGTTGGTGTTCGAGCTGACCAAACGCAAGGTGTCACCGGTGCCCTCGGAGTCGGCGGTGTACCGGGCGTTGGTGCGGTCGGGGTTGATCGATCCGCGGTTGCGCGACCGGCGGGCCCGCAAGTGGAAACGCTGGGAGCGGGGCGCGCCGATGGAGTTGTGGCAGATGGATGTCGTCGGTGGGTTCCCGCTGGCCGACGGGACCAGCGCCAAGGCCTTGACCGGGATCGACGACCACTCCCGGATGTGCGTGTGCGCCCGGCTGATGACTCGCGAGCGCACCCGCGCGGTGTGCGATGGACTGCGCGGTGCGTTGGCGACCTACGGCTCACCAGAACAGATCCTGACCGACAACGGCAAGGTGTTCACCGGCCGGTTCAACCATCCACCGGTGGAGGTGCTCTTTGATGCGATCTGCCGCGAGCACGGCATCGAGCACTTGTTGACCCAGCCGCGCTCGCCGACCACTACAGGCAAGATCGAGCGGTTTCACCGGAGTCTGCGCGCGGAATTCCTTTCTACCGCAGCACCTTTCCCCAATTTGAAGGCGGCGCAGCAGGCGCTCGATGAGTGGGTGATCGAGTACAACACCGCCCGGCCGCACCAGTCCCTGAAGATGGACACCCAGCTCAGCGGTTCACCGCATCAGCGCCGGCGGCGGCGCCCTCGAACTCCACGGCTGCGCGCGAGCACCAGCGCCAGGGCTCAGATTGGGTCTCGCGGCGGGTCACCACCAACGGGGTGGTGTGCGTGTCGTGGCAGCAGGTCAGTATCGGCAGGCACTGGGCCGGGCAACGCTGCGACGTTCATGTCGACGGGGACCTGCTGAGGTTCTGGGTCGGTGAGCAATTGGTCAAAACCGCAGCCCGCAACAGCACCGGGGCGGTACGAAACAAGAAGGCCTGCCGCACCCGCGAACAGGCCTGACCACCAACACGAGTGTCAAGGATCAACCGAAACAGATCCGTCACCCATCAACCGAAGTCCGACAGGGGCGCTCATCCGTCTCGGCCTCGATGACCGTGCGCGACGGCGCCGTCCGCTCCCACAGCACCGCGCCGACGCACGCCGTGACGACCCAGCCGGCGCCGCTGATGCCGCACCACGTGAGCAGCGCCATCGCCACACCGATCGGTCCGAAGTCGTCCCACCCGCGCAGCAGCGGCGGGAAGATCATCCGGGCGGCCAGCGGGAGGATGGTGCCCTCGATGACGACGCCCGCCAAGCCCGCGAGCAGCAGCGCACGCCAGGCGCGGCCGCCATCGCGCACCAGGAGCGCCGGCGTGATCGTCCAGAAGATCCAGACCGGGATCAGCGACACCGCGAAGAGCAGAATCTGACTCCACCCGTGGTGCTCGGCACCGAACGCGATCCGCTCCCGGACCCCGATCATCGTCAGATACAGGACGAACCACGTCACGCCGCGCCACAGCTTGCCGCCCCAGCCGAACGGTTCGCGGCGCCAGGCCTTGGCAAAGATGCCGGCAATGGTCATCGACATCGGGATGCCCCACACCAGGAAGCTCGCGACACCGAAGAACGTCCAGTTGGACCGCAGACCCGACGCGCGGCCGAAGGCGGCGCGGACATGGTCGGTCAGCGGCGACGCCAGACCGAGCTGCCGACTCACCACGACGCCGGGGCTGGCGCTGTCGGCGAACCCGGTGAGATAGCTGAAGCCGATGATCGCCAGCGGGATGACCGTGGTGAACAGCTGCACCGACACCACGGTGCCCAGCGTGCCGCCGTCGATCTCGGTGAAGCGGTTCACGACGGCGACGATGGGCCGCAGCTGACGCAGCTCGGCCAGCTGCCGGTAGCGGTCTTCGACGCGCTGCCGCATGGCCGGCGATTCGGCGTCGTCGCTCATGCTCCCCCTTCTACGGACCCGGGCATTGTGCCCGGTCGGGGGTGCTCTGCGCGCCGGAACGGCGTGCGGCTCGGGTCAGACGGACTTCGTGACGCCGTAGTAGGCGACGATGTCGTCCGTGTCCGAGGTGGAGCTGGTCAGCACCGCGTACGACCGCAGGAACGACTGACCGACGCAACCGTCGACCTTGACGTGGGTGTCCTTGAGCGTGATGCGCACCGGCGCCGACTTGAAGGACTTCTTGTCGACCGGCACCTGGGTCACCGTGCCCGGCTTCGGGTGGATCTCCACGGTGCCCGACATCGGGACGCTCACGCCGGTGGGCAGCAGGCCGGCCAGCGTCGACCCGGAGGTGGCGATACCGATCGACCCGACCAGACGCACCTGGCCCAGCTCGATACCGCAGCCGATCTGGTAGCCGGCCTCCAGCGTGCCGCCGTTGAGGGTGGTCTTGCCCTTGCCGGTCACGGTCCCGGTGAACGTGCCGCCCACCAGGTATTCACGCGAGCTGACCGCGGTGGTGAGCGGTGCGACGGGCAGTTCGGTCTCGTTCTTGGCCACGACGGTGAGCACCCAGCCGTCGGGCGTCGTGACCGTCGCCGGTTCTTCCGACGCCACCACACCGGTGTCCGGCGGCGGGCCCTCGTCACCGACGGGCGCGGGGTCGGCGTACGCAGCGGTCGCTGCCCCGAACGGGAGCACCATGCCCACAGCAGCAACCACAGCAAAACGCTTCAACATGAACTCCGAACGCCTCTCAACATGCACAGCCAAAGGAATCACACAGTTGTTTCGCAGATACAGCCGCGGGTAAAGGTTTTGACTCACGTGAGTCGAAACACAAGCCATAGGCTGAGGCGGTGTCCGATCTCGTACTGACGCAGGTCATCGACCGCGTCGCGCTCATCACGGTCAACGATCCCGACCGCCGCAATGCGGTGACCGCGGAGATGTCCGCCGGCCTGCGGGCCGCGATCAACGCCGCTGAGGCCGACCATGGCGTGCACGCCGTGGTCGTGACCGGCGCCGGGAAGGCGTTCTGCGCCGGCGCCGACCTGACCGCGCTCGGCGCCGCGACGGTCAACGGCCTGCGGGTCATCTACGACGGCTTCCTCGCGGTGGCCGACTGCACGCTGCCGACCATCGCCGCGGTGAACGGCCCGGCCGTCGGTGCCGGGCTCAACCTCGCGCTCGCCGCCGATGTCCGGATCGCCGGGCCCGGGGCGGTCTTCGACCCACGGTTCCAGAAGCTCGGGATTCACCCGGGCGGCGGCGCGACCTGGATGCTGCAGCGGGCCATCGGTCCGCAGGCGGCGCGGGCGGCGCTGTTGTTCGGCATGAAGTTCGACGCCGACGCCGCCTTGCGGCACGGCCTGGCGCTCGAGGTCGCCGACGATCCCGTCGCCGCGGCGTTGGCGTTGGCCGCCGGTCCGGCCGCGGCGCCGCGCGAGGTCGTGCTGGCGACCAAGGCCTCGATGCGCGCGACGGACCATCCCGGCGTCCTGGACCACGAGCAGCACGCGAAGGCGGTCGACATCGAGATCGTCCCGCAGGCAGCGTCGATCGAGTCACCGGAATTCGCCGCCCGCCTGGCTGCCGCCAAGCAGCGCTGATCAGCTCTAGGCGTCGAGGAGCGCGAGTTCGGGCGCCTCGATGAGCGCCCGCAATTCGCCGAGGAAGGCGGCCGCCCCGGCGCCGTCGGCGATCCGATGGTCGAAGGCGCACGTGAGTGTCATGGTCGGTCGCGCCACCACCTCGCCGTCGCGCACGACGGCCCGGGGTTTGAGTGTCCCCATGCCGAGGATCGCCGCCTCCGGATAGTTGATGACGGGGACGCCTTCGTCCAGACCCAGCGCGCCGAAGTTCGACACGGTGAACGTCGAGCCATGCAGTTCAACGGGTTTCAGCGTGCCGTCGCGAGCGGAACGGATCAGTCCGTCCACCGCCCAGGCCAGGTCGCGGGTGGAGAGTCGCTCGGCGTCCCGGACCACCGGCACCAGCAGCCCACGCGATGTCGCGACACCGATGCCGAGGTGCACCGACTCGTGAAGGTGCACGCTCGCGCCGTGTTCGGCCGGCACCCAGGTGGCGTTGAACTCGCGGTGGTGCCGCAGCGCGATGGTCAGCAGCCGCAGCGTCAGCACGAACGGTGTGACGGTGGCATCGGCACCGGCCAGGGTGTCGCGAACCCGCAGCAACTCGGTGCAGTCGACCTGAACCGACGCGTGCGCGTCCGGTATCTCCTTGCGTGACACCGACATCCGACGCGCCATCTCGGCCTGCACACCACTGACCGGAACGAAGCCGGTGTCGCCGGTCTGGTGCGCCGAGGCCAGCACGTCCTGGCGCGTGACGATGCCGTTCGGGCCCGACGGCGCCACCCCGGTCAGGTCGACGTTCAGGTCGGCCGCCAGCTTGCGCACCCGCGGCTTGGCCCGGGGCCGGCGGCGGGTGGTATCGAGATCGGCGTCCGCGCCGTAGCCCACGAGCACGGGTTTGCGTTGTGGCGAAGTGGCTTTCGGCTCCTCGGCCTTCGGCGCTTCGACTTTCGGCTCATCGGCTTTCGGCTCGGCGGGCTCTGCGGCCGCCGGCGCGTCGGTGGCGATGCGGACCAGCACGGCGCCCACCGCGAGCGTCTGCCCTTCGGCCCCGCCGAGTTCGGTCACCACGCCGGCGTACGGGCTGGGGATCTCCACGGCCGCCTTGTTGGTCTCGACGGTGCACAACACCTGATTGAGTTCGACGGTGTCTCCCACCGCCACGGCCCACGACGTGATGGTGGCGTCTTCCAATCCCTCACCCAGGTCGGGGACCAGGAAGTCGTGTGTCGCGGTCATGGCTGGCTCATCGCCTTGTGCACGCAGTCCAGCAGGCGGTCGACACCGGGCAGCCAGAGTTTCTCCAGCCGGGCGGGCGGATAGGGCGTGTCAAAGCCGGTGGCGCGCAACACGGGTGCCTCCAGGTCATAGAAGAGTTCTTCGGAGATCCGGGCGGCCAGTTCGGCGCCGAACCCGAGGGTGCGCGGTCCCTCGTGCATGATCACCGCGCGTCCGGTCTTGCGGATCGATGCCGCGACGGTGTCGAAGTCGAGCGGATTCAGTGACCGCAGGTCGATGACCTCCAGATCGTGGCCGTCCGCGAGATCCGCTGCGGCCAATGCGGTGTCGACCAGCGAGCCGTACGTGATGACGGTGACGTCGCGCCCGGTGCGCCGCACCGCGGCCCGCCCGATCGGCAACGCGGGGACACTGGTGTCCAGCTCGCCCTTGGTCCAGTACCGGCGTTTGGGCTCGAGGAAGATCACCGGGTCACGGGACGAGATGGCCTCGCGCAGCAGCCAATACGCGTCCGACGGCGTCGAGGGGATGACGACCTTCAGCCCGGCGGTGTGCAGCCAGTACGACTCGGTCGACTCCGAATGATGTTCCACCGCACCGATACCGCCGAACGACGGGATGCGGATGGTCACCGGCATGTCGACATCGCCATGGGTACGCATCCGGTACTTCGCGAGGTGGCTGACGATCTGGTCGAACGCCGGCGCCGCGAATCCGTCGAACTGAATCTCGGGTACCGGCACCATGCCCCGGATCGCCATGCCGATCGCGATGCCGACGATGGCCGACTCCGCCAGCGGTGTATCGAAACACCTTGTTTCCCCGAAGGTTTCGTGCAGGCCGTCGGTGACGCGGAAGACCCCGCCCAGCTGCGCGACGTCCTCACCGAACACCAGCACCCGGTCGTCGGCCGCCATCGCGTCACGGAGCGCGCGGTTGATGGCCTGCACCATCGACACTGTGGTGACCGTGGCAATTTCCCCCGCCGGCCGTCCCGGCTCGTCGGGCTCCGCGTCGCCGGACCACGGCGGCCGCTCGATGAGCTGCGTCATGTCAACCCTCCCAATCCAATTCGGCCAGCAACGCGTCACGCTGCCGGGCCAGCTCGGGTGTGATGTCGGCGTAGACGTTGTCGAACATGTCCGCGACGTCGACGTCCGGCGCCGTCAGCACCGTCTCGCGCAGTTCGGCGCGGAGCCGCCGGGAGCGGTTCTCGACGTGCTGCTGCAGCCTGGGCGTCCACACCCCGGTCTGCTCCAGGTACGTCCGGTAGCGCGTGATGGGATCGCGTGCCTCCCAGTGCTTCAGCTCATCCGGGTCGCGGTAGCGGGTCGGATCATCGGACGTGGTGTGCGGCCCCATCCGGTAGGTGACGGCCTCGATCAGCGTCGGCCCGTCGCCCCCGCGGGCACGCTGCGCCGCCTCGGACATCACCGCGTAGCAGGCCAGCACGTCGTTGCCGTCGACCCGGATGCCGGGCATGCCGTAGCCGATGGCGCGGTGCGCGATCGACGGTCCCGCCTGCTGATGGCGCACCGGTACCGAGATGGCCCACTGGTTGTTCTGCACGAAGAACACGCAGGGCGCCGACGTGACGGCCGCGAAGTTGAGTGCTTCGTGCATGTCGCCTTCGGAGGTGCCGCCGTCGCCGATGAACGCCACCGTCACCGAGTCCTCACCGAGCCGCTGCGCCGCCATCGCCGCGCCGACCGCGTGCAGGCCGTGCGAGCCGATGTCGATCGACAGTGGCGCGCAGTGTTTTTCGGTGAAGCCCAGGCCGCCGTGCCAGCGGCCCCGCCACACCGCGCTGATCTGGGCGGGGGTGATGCCGCGGACCAGCAGGGCGCCGAGTTCCCGGTACTGCGGGAACAGCCAGTCGGTCTTGCGCAGACACGCCGCCGCACCCACCTGCGCGGCTTCCTGACCGCGGCACGAGGCGAACAGCGCCAGTTCACCCTGGCGCTGCAGATTGACGAATTCGACGTCGAGGTCGCGGGTGACGACCATCTCCTCGTACAGCCAGCCCAGCGTCTCGGGCGGCAGGTCGCGGCGATATCGCGCGTCGGAGGTGGGCGCGCCGTCGGGCGCGACGAGTTGCACGGGCTCGAGGTCCACCCGGTTGTCCAGGCCAGGGACCGTCACGTCAGCCATACCGCCTCCTTTCGGTGACGGCATGTTCGGCCGTCAGTCCGCGAGAAGCTCAGCGCGGTGGCGACCAGGGCAACCCCTCAGGTGGTGAGGGTCGCCGGCCGATGCCGGGGTGTGGCATCAGTCGGATGATCCGCTCTGCTCGCCGCAGTGCTGGGGCATCACCGCCATTATGCGCCCGAAGGCCGGCCGGCCGCGGTTATCGCAGGTAACAGACTGAAGACGTGTCGCAGCGGCCGGTCGGGCCGGTGCGGGTCGGTCGCAATACGGCCAACTTGTAGCCCGAACGTATGAATTCGTTGTCATTTGCGCTGGTGACACGCGAATCGGCCCAGAGTCTGAGTTCCTAACGGATGTCAAGCGATGTGTTGGCTCGTAGGGTGATTGGTGGCGGGCCTGGATGTTGGAGCGTTCGGCGACTCCTGTGACTCCTGGCCCGCCCTCTGTTTGCGGCGGTCGCGCATACGGTGGTGCCGGATGTTGTCTCGGCGGCGCGGCTCAATCTGGTAGCGCTCTTTGACGAGCACGCGGCCCTGAGCTTCGGTGATGGGGGTGCCGTCGACATCGCGTAGGGCGTAGGGCTGGCCGGCGCGCATGCACGTGGCGATCCGAGTGACCAGCAGAGTGGCCAGATGGCAGATCGCCGAATCATGGTGGCGGTCGCCGCCATCAGCCGCTGGTACTTCGCCGCGATCTGCGGGTCGACCTTGCGGGCTTGATCGGCTGCGGTGCAGAGCATTTCGCGCAGCAGTGGGTCACCGGCCTTGGTGATCGAAGATTCGACCTTGCCCACCCCGGACTGGCTGACCTTGGGGACCAGTCCGGTGTAGGCGCGCACCGCCGCCAGTGAGGTGAATCGGTGCGGATCACCGATCCGCCCCGCGATCACGGCGCTGATGACCGGTCCCACGCCGGGAGCCGAGGCAACGATCCCATCGGGGTCGGCGTCGGCGTACAGGTTCGCGACTCGTTCGTCGATCTGCTTGATTTGGCGGGTCAAGAACAGCGCCTGTTCGGCTTCGTGGGCGATGTCTTCGGCCAGTTCGGCGAAGTTCATCCCGTCCGACCCCCACAGCGCGAGGGTTTCCTTGGCCGCGGCGATGAGGCCGGGCGGCGTGGTCGCTGCGCCACGCGCCACGGGACCGGGCGATCAAGAACCTGCTCAGACGTCCGTGGCCGAGGCGGATCACCGCGTTCGGATCGGCGTAACGGGCCAGGAACTCCAACGCCGCGATGCCGTAATTCGAACCGAGCACCGCATACCAAGCCGGCCCGAGGAGCTCGACGAGTGCATCGAGTCGGGCGTAGACGGCGACCCGGCGTTTGACCATGGTGGAGCGCTGCTTGACCAAGCGCCGCAACGGGTCTGCAGGTCCCTGGCCGGAATACTCACGCAGGCCTTCGGGATGAAGAAGTGGCAGCCGGGCCAGCAACTCGGAGTCGATCCGATCGTTCTTGGTGTGCTTGGAGTAGTACTTGCGAAGATCCGCCGATTGGGTGGTGGGAACCATCACCACGCGGGCCCCCGCGGCGGCGGAACCACTCCGCCACAACGATCCACGCGTTGCGCGTCGGCTCGACCACGACCGTCAGATCACCCGGATCAGCCAGATTCAGGTCATCCCACAACCGTTCCAGCTCCGCCGGCCGGGTCGAGAACTTACGGCCACGCCACACCGCGATTCCGTCGCGGGCCAGCGTCCCCTTGATGCGCTGCCCGCACTGCCACGTCGATCCCCAACGTCAATGCCATTGTCGTTTTGCTCCTGTCAGCCCGATCCTGTCATCCCAGGTGACTGACCATCGCGGCCACGGCCCAGACATTCTCTAAGCAGGAGTCCCACCCTCAGGCTGGCTCCAAGTTCCCAAACAAGGACACCGCTCGACCAGGCACCGAGCCCGCGGGCGGCCACTCAGACGTCAGGGATCACCAGATGTCCCGGTCGGTGCCTCGACCTGCCCACGGACTCACTCAAAGGCTAAATGTCGTTGCCGCATGCTACAACCATCGCATCATCAACGTGGCAGTGCCAGAAGCGAGAAACCGATGAGACGTCCGAACCGCGCCGGCCCCAACGTCGCCCGAGCGTCAGCCGCGCCCGCACCCTGACCGCACACGTACGGCAGTCCCATCATGTTTGACACCGGCACAGGCGCGGCACGCCGCAACTTCCTCCAGCACGCGATGCGGGTCAGCCTGTTCATGCGGCACGGCGGGGCATTGGTGGTGTACGTCGTGGTGCTGGTCTCGGCGCCGCGCATCAGCCTGGCCGGCGTCGCGTTCGCCGGTCTGGCCGGCGCCTGGTCGCTGTACCGGTTGCTGACCCGCTCCGCAACGCCCCGCATCCTCGCGATCGACTACGTCGTCACGCTCGCCGCCTGCCTGGTCCTGCCTGTCGCGGCTGCCGACGACCGGGCGTGCCCGTCGACCTGCGCGCCGATCGCGATCGCCGGTACGGCCATCGCGAGCTTCACGGTGTTCGAACCGCTGCTGAACACGGCGATGACCGCGGGCGTCGTTGCCGCGCTCGCCGCCGGCGCGGCGTCGGTCGGCGGTATCCACGACAGCGACCAATGGGTCAACGTCTACTACTTCGCATTGTTGTGGGTGGCATCGACGCTGATCCG
Organism: Mycolicibacterium sp. TY81; assembly: GCF_018326285.1. Classification (NCBI taxonomy): domain Bacteria; kingdom Bacillati; phylum Actinomycetota; class Actinomycetes; order Mycobacteriales; family Mycobacteriaceae; genus Mycobacterium; species Mycolicibacterium sp. TY81. Next base: position 804,479 of record NZ_AP023362.1, on the reverse strand, counting down.
CTTCCTGACGGTGCACGTGGCCGAAAGGGTCGACGTCGCCCGCGCCGAGCGGCTCGCTGCCGAGCTCCGCCAGAAAGTCAACGCCGCCGTGCGCGACTACGACCGCGAACAGATGCGGCTGCTCCACGACACCGTCGCCTCGACCCTGCTGATGGTGGGTACCGGCACCGCCTTGTCACCCGAGCGCGTCGCCGCCCAGGCTCGGCGCGACCTTCGCGTGTTCACCGAGACATCGCACACGCCCGCGCCGCCGGCCGATCTCGTTGCCACTCTGCGTGATCACGCCATGCACACCACGACGCCCGTGAGTTATGCCGGGGTGACCGCGATGTGGGTGGACGGCGCGACGGCGGCGACCATCGCGGCCGCCGCGCGCGAAGCTCTGACCAACATCGACCGGCATTCCGGCGCCACGGCGGTCACCATCACCGTGCATCTCGGCCGGATCCAGATCGCCGACGACGGGCATGGATTCGATCTGACCCGGCCGACGCGGGGGCACGGCATCGCAGACTCGATCATCGCCCGCATGCAGCAGCTCGGCGGTGTCGCGGAGATCATCACGCAGCCCGGGCAGGGCACCACGGTCGAATTGCGTTGGCCCACATCAATACCGGCCAGTGCCGCGCCGGCGCCGGACCCGGAGCGGCTCATCGAGCGGGCACACATGGGCTACGGACTGGCACTGGTTGCCTACGGCCTGGCCAACCTGCTGGTGACCGTGCCCTCATCCCTGAAGTTCGCGGCATACCCGTATCTGCAGTGGTCCCTCATCGTCGTGACGACGGCGGCGACGCTGTCCGCGATCCCCCGGGTCATGGGCCGGGCCTATCCGCGGGCACGTTTCGGCATCATGATCCTCGTCGTTGTTGCGCTGGTGCAGTCGATCTCGATGCCGATCAAAGACCTCGACCCCCGGCTGCAGTGGGCACAAGGCGCGATCGGCTGGTGTGTGCTGCCGCTGCTGCTCAGTGTCCAGCTGCGCTACGCCGTTGGTGTCCTGGTGTGGTGCTGGGTCGTCCCCGCCGTCTACGCGATCATTCGGAATCCGTCGGTCCACACCGTCGTCGACCTCGGATACGACACGGCGAGTGTCCTCGTCGCCCAACTGTGTGCTCTGGTCGTCGCCGACATGATCCGGCGTTCTGCCGCAGCCGCTTCCGCCGAGACCGAAAGTCACATGCGCCTGACTGCGGCAGCACACATCGCCGACGCCGTGCAGGAGGAATACGACCGCCGCTACGCGGACCTCGCCGCCACCATCCAGCCGCTGCTGTCGACCCTCGCCGACGGACAACCGGTGGATGCCGAGACCCGGCGCCGCGCACAACTCGAATACCAGCGGCTGCGTACCCTTTTCGACCAGTCCTCGAGCTTCGAGCACGTACTGCTTCGCGAATTGCGCCCACGCATCGACGCCGCCCAGAATCGCGGCCTGGCCGTTTCCGTGGACGTCCAGGGCACACTGCCGGCCATGGATGTCCCCACTGCCCGGCGGTTGGCCCGGCTCATCGACCAAATTCTCCACGCGGCCGCCTCGCCGGCCCGCATCACCGTCGCCGCCGAAACGGCGGCAGTCGAACTCAGCGTCATGTGTCAGCGGGCCGAGCACGCCGATTTGCCGACGAAATCCAGTGTCGACGACGAAGATGAATTCGACCTGACCACCCTCGATGACACGGTGTGGATCACCGTGCGCCACCCACTCCCAGAAAGACCGACCGATCATGTCCGCGCCGGCCAACCCATCTGAGCCTCTGGCCATCGCCGTTGTCGATGACCACGACGTCATCCACACCGGCGTCTCGGCATGGTGCGCCCAGGCCGACCCACCCATCCGCGTCGCATCCGACCATCTCGACGCCGAGTCGTTCCTGGCCGTCTACCCCAAGGCCGACCACCAGCTGGCCGCGGTCATCCTGGATCTCGAACTGCGCAGTCGCCAGCCCGATTTCGATGCGGTCGCCGCCATCGTGGACGCGGGACACGCGGTGATCGTCTACTCGCACCTCGAGAACTCCGAGGTGATCCTGCGTTGCCTGGCCATCGGGGTGGTCACCTATCTGGCCAAGAGCGAAGGCCAGGGCCATCTCATCGAGGCCATCCGCGCGGCCAGCACCCACGAGCCGTACGTCGGTCCCCGCATGGCCGCGGCCATCTGCTCGGACACCGACTCCGGCCGGCCCGGACTCACCAAGCGCGAACGTGAAGTGCTCAAGGCCTGGTTTCAGACCGAGAGCAAGGACATCGTCGCCAAGCGCCTGCACCTCGCGCCGACCACAGTCCGGACCCACCTGCAACGCGTTCGCGCCAAGTACGCCGCCGCGGGGCGACCGGCGGCCACCAAGGCCCAACTGGTCGCCCGTGCCGTGCAAGACGGCATCCTCAGCGTCGAGGACCTGTAGCTCCTACGGCGCCAGGGCGACGATGCGTTCGGCCCGGCGGAGCACCGGCATGTCGACCATCAGACCGTCGTACTGGAACACGCCGCGCTCGCGGGTCGCGGCATCGAGTACCGCACGCGCCCAGGCGATCTCCTTCTCGGTCGGCGCGTAGCCGTTCCGGATGACCGCGACCTGCGTCGGGTGGATGGCCACCTTGGCGTCGAATCCGACGGCCACGGCGTCGTCGACCTCGGCCCGCAGGCCGTCCAGGTTCTTGATGTCGAGGTAGACCGAGTCCAGCGCGAGCTTGCCGAAAGCCTTGGCGGCCAAGAGCGATTGCGACCGGACGTGCTTGGCCACATCGCGGTAGCTGTCGTCGGGCCAGCGGTTCGCGGTACCGCCCAGCACCGCGAACAGGTCCTCGGCGCCCCACATGACGGCGTAAGTGTTCTCGACGCGGGCGGTCTCGGTGACGGCGAGCGCACCGAGCGGCGTCTCCACCAGCACCACGACGTCGAGCGGCGCGAGCGCCCGAACCTGTTCGGCCGACTCGGTTTTGGCGAGCATCACCGTGGTGTACGGCGTCTTCGCCAGGGCCTCCAGATCGAGCGGGTGATCGGCGGTGTCCGACGGGTTCAAACGCACCACCGTCCGCGCCGGGTCCAGCGGGGTGTCGATGAGCGCCTGGCGAGCCGCCGGCCGATCCTTCGCGGCGCAGCCGTCCTCCAGGTCGAGGATCACCACATCTGCTGCGGCGGCGGCCTTTTCGAACCGCTCAGGACGGTCCGCGGGGCAGAACAGCCAGCCGGGTCCCGGGGCGGTCAGGCTCATGACGGCTGCTCCGCGGGGCGCTTACGGACCATGGTCTTGCGTGTCGCCGTGGCGACGATGTCGCCGTGCTGGTTGCGACCGGTGTGGGCGAACGTGACGATGCCCTCCCCCGGCCGGCTCTTGGACTCGCGCTTCTCGATCACCTCGGACTCGGCGTACAGCGTGTCACCGTGGAAGAGCGGCCTGGGGAACGCGATGTCGGAGAAACCGAGGTTCCCGACGATCGTGCCCTGGGTCAGCTGAGCGACCGACAGGCCGACGAGCGTCGACAGCGTGAACATCGAATTCACCAGCCGTGCATGGAACGGCGGCAGCGCATCGGAGAACGCGGCGTCCAGGTGCAGCGCCTGCGTGTTCATGGTCAGCGTGGTGAACAGGACGTTGTCGGCCTCGGTGATGGTGCGGCCGGGCCGGTGCTGGTAGATGACGCCCGGCTGGAACTCCTCGTACCAGAGCCCGCGCTGCTCGATGACCCGCTTCTCGGTCACAGCCCGGCCTCACGCGCGATCAGCATGAGCTGAACCTCCGTTGTGCCCTCACCGATTTCGAGGATCTTCGAATCGCGGTAGTGCCGGGCGACCGGGTACTCGTTCATGAAGCCGTAGCCACCGAACACCTGGGTGGCGTCGCGGGCGTTGTCCATCGCGGCCTCGCTGGCGATCATCTTGGCGATGCAGGCTGCCTTCTTGAACGGCTTGCCCGCCAGCATCAGCGCCGCGGCGTCGTAGTAGGCGGTGCGGGCGACGTGGGCGCGGGCCTCCATCCGGGCGATCTTGAAGGCGATGGCCTGGTAGCCACCGATCTTGCGGCCGAACGCTTCCCGCTCCTTCGAGTACTTGACGCACTCGTCGACACAACCCTGCGCCACACCGACCGACAGCGCGGCGATGGCGATGCGGCCCTCGTCGAGGATGCGCAGGAAGTTGGCGTAGCCGCGGCCGCGCTCGCCGAGCAGGTTCTCGACCGGCACCCGCACGTCGTCGAAGCTCAGCGGATGGGTGTCCGAGGCGTTCCAGCCGACCTTGTCGTAGGCGGGCTCGGCGGTGAAGCCCGGCGTCGGCACCGGCACCAGGATCGACGAGATCTCCTTGTGCCCACCGGGCAGTTCGCCGGTCACGGCCGTGACGGTCACCAGCTTGGTGATGTCGGTGCCGGAGTTGGTGATGAACTGCTTGGAGCCGTTGATCACCCAGCTGTCGCCGTCCAGCTTGGCGGTGGTCTTGGTCGCGCCGGCGTCGCTGCCGCCACCGGCCTCGGTCAAGCCGAAGGCGCCCAAGGCCTTTCCGCTGGCCAGCTGCGGCAGCCATTCCTGCTTCTGCGCCTCGGTGCCGAAGCGGTACACCGGCATCGCGCCCAGACCGACGCCGGCCTCCAGCGTGATGGCGACGCTCTGGTCCACCTTGCCGAGTTCTTCCAGCGCCAGGCAGAGGGCGAAGTAGTCGCCGCCCATGCCGCCGTACTCCTCGGGGAACGGCAGGCCGAACAGGCCCATCTCGGCCATCCCGTCGATGACCTTGTACGGGAAGGTGTGGTCCTTGTCGTGCTGCGCGGCCACCGGCGCGACGACCGTCTGCGCGAATTCCCGGACCGTCTTGGCCAGTTCGGCGTAGTGGTCCGGCAGGGTGCCGGTCGAAATGAAGTCGCTCATTTGGTCTCCTCGGTTGCTGCGGTAATCCGGGCCAGCGGCTGGCCCACTTTGACCTGATCGCCCACGGCGACAAGTAATTCCACGGTGCCGTCGACCGGCGACGACAGCGCGTGTTCCATCTTCATGGCCTCGACGGTGACGACGACGTCACCACTACTCACCGTCGACCCGTCCGCTATGCCCACGGCCACGACGGATCCGGGCATGGGACTGACGATCTCGGCGTCGCCGCTGTGTTCGTCGTCGGCCCGGACGGGCGCCTCACGCACGTCCTCGATGACGGTCGTGCGGCCGGCTCCGGCCAGCCACAGCCGGTGGTCCTCGACGGCGGTCAGGTATTCGGTGCGCAGGCCGTCAACCGTGACGATCAGCCGGTCACCGTCCAACGATGCTGTGACGCTGCGTGGTTCGCCGTTTTCGATGCTTGCCGTGGCGGCTGCGGGAGTACCGGTGAGGTGGACGTGGTCGGTCCGGTCGCCGGCCCGCAGCCGGATGGTGGTCGGTGCGTGCTCGCCGACCCGCCAGCCCGTCGGGGTGGCCCACAGCTCGCCGGCGTCCGCCCAGCTGTGCAGCCAGCGGTACGCGGCTGCGGCGATGAACTCGTCGTCGCCGGCCTGCGCGGCGACGTAGTCGCCCGTGCGGCGGTCCAGCAGTCCGGTGTCGAGGCGTCCGGCGATGACGTCCTCGTCGGCCAGCAGGAACCGCAGGAAGTCGATGTTGGTACCGACACCCAGCACGGCGGTATCGGCCAGCGCCCGGTCCAGGCCGCGTCGCGCCGACTCCCGATCCGGCCCGTACGCAATGATTTTCGACAGCATCGGGTCGTAGTCGCTGCCGATCACCGAACCGGCCCGGATACCGGAATCCACCCGCGCTTCGGCGGGCTCGGCCAGTGCCAACACGGTGCCACCCGTGGGCAGGAAGTCGTGCGCCGGGTCTTCGGCGTACACGCGGGCCTCGATGGCGTGGCCTGTCAGCGTGATGTCGTCCTGCGCCATCGGCAGGGCCTCACCGGCCGCCACCCGCACCTGCAGTTCGACGAGGTCGATGCCCGTGACCAGTTCTGTCACCGGGTGTTCCACCTGAAGACGGGTGTTCATCTCCATGAAGAAGAACTCGTCGGGCCGGTCGGCGGAGACGATGAACTCGACGGTGCCGGCGCCGCGGTAGTCGACGCTGCGGGCGGTGTCGCACGCGGCCGCACCGATGCGGTCCCTCGTCGCCTCGTCCAGTACGGGCGACGGCGCCTCTTCGATGACCTTCTGGTGCCGGCGCTGCAGACTGCACTCACGCTCGCCGAGATGTACGACGTTGCCGTGGCTGTCCGCGACGACCTGCACCTCGATGTGCCTGGGGTTCAACACGAATCGTTCGATGAACAGGGTGTCGTCGCCGAATGCCGAGGCGGCCTCGCGACGGGCCGAGGCCAGCGCGGCCGGCAACTCGGCCGCCGCATGCACGACGCGCATGCCCTTGCCGCCACCACCGGCGGACGGCTTCACCAGAACCGGGAACCCCACCTCGGGGGCGCCGGCGATGAGCTCCTCGTCGGTGAGACCCGGACGCGAGATGCCCGGAACCACCGGCACTCCGAACGCCGACACCGCTGCCTTGGCGGTGATCTTGTCGCCCATGGTGCCGATGGCTTTGGCCGGCGGCCCGATGAAGACGATGCCCGCGTCGTGCAGGGCGGCGGCGAATTCGGCGTTCTCCGAAAGGAATCCGTAGCCCGGGTGCACGGCCTGTGCGCCGGTGCGCCGCGCCGCGTTCACGATGGCCTCGATGCTGAGGTAGCTCTGCCGGGCCGGGGCTGGCCCGATGTTCACCGCGACGTCGGCCTCGAGGACATGCCGGGCACCGGCGTCGGCGTCGCTGAACACCGCGACCGAGCGAATCCCCATGGCCCGCAACGTCCGGATGACGCGGACCGCGATCTCGCCACGGTTGGCGACCAGGACCGTATTGAAGGTTTTCATGTCACATCCTGAATACGCCGTAGGACACAGGCTCGAGCGGAGCCTGCGCGACAACTGAAAGAGCCAGTCCCACCAGGGTTCTGGTGTCAGCCGGGTCGATGACGCCGTCGTCCCAGAGCCGGGCCGTCGAGTAGTAGGGGTTGCCCTGATCTTCGTACTGCTGGCGGATCGGGGCCTTGATTGCCTCTTCCTCCTCCGGCGTCAGTTCACCGCGCACGGTGGCCAGCACCGAGGCGGCCTGCTCGCCGCCCATCACCGAGATGCGGGCGTTGGGCCACATCCACAGGAACCGCGGCGAGTACGCGCGGCCGCACATCGAGTAGTTGCCCGCGCCGTACGAGCCGCCGATGACGACGGTCAGCTTCGGCACCCGGGCACACGCCACCGCGGTGACCATCTTGGCGCCGTGCTTGGCGATGCCGCCGGCCTCGTAGTCGCGGCCCACCATGAAGCCGGAGATGTTCTGCAGGAACAGCAGCGGCACCGACCGCTTGTCGCACAGTTCGATGAAATGTGCACCCTTCTGGGCGGATTCACCGAACAGCACGCCGTTGTTGGCGATGATGCCCACCGGGTGGCCGTGGATGCGCGCGAAGCCGGTCACCAGCGTGGTGCCGTATTCGGCCTTGAATTCGGTGAATTCGCCACCATCGACGATGCGGGTGATGACCTCGTGCACGTCGTACGGCACCTTGGAGTCGATCGGTACGACGTCATAGAGCTCGGTCTGGTCGCACACCGCGTCCACCGTCGGGGCGATGTCCCACGGCGCCTGCGCGCGCGGCCCGAACGTCGCGGCGATGCGGCGCACGATGCGCAGCGCGTCGCGGTCGTCGTGCGCCAGGTGGTCGGTGACGCCGGAGACCTTGGAGTGCAGGTCGCCGCCACCGAGGTCCTCGGCCGAAACCACTTCTCCGGTAGCGGCTTTCACCAGCGGCGGGCCGCCCAGGAAGATGGTGCCCTGGTTGCGGACGATGACGGCCTCGTCACTCATCGCGGGGACGTACGCGCCGCCGGCGGTGCAGGAGCCGAGCACCGCGGCGATCTGCGGGATACCGCGCGCCGACATGTTGGCCTGGTTGAAGAAGATGCGGCCGAAGTGTTCGCGGTCGGGGAACACCTCGTCCTGGCGCGGTAGGAACGCGCCGCCGGAGTCGACCAGGTAGATGCACGGCAGCTGGTTCTGGCTGGCGATCTCCTGCGCCCGCAGGTGCTTCTTGACCGTGATCGGGTAGTACGTGCCACCTTTCACGGTCGCGTCGTTGGCGACGATCATGCATTCGCGGCCCGACACCCGGCCGATGCCGGCGATCATCCCGGCGCCCGGGCATTCGTCGTCGTACATGCCGCCCGCGGCCAGCGGTGCGATCTCCAGGAACGGACTGCCCGGGTCGAGGAGTCCGTTGACACGGTCGCGCGGCAGCAGCTTGCCGCGACCGACGTGACGCTCGCGGGAGCGCTCCGATCCCCCGAGAGCAGCGGTGGCCAGCTTGCCCTTGAGCTCGGCCACCAGCGCCAGGTGCTGCTCGCGATGCGATACCCGTTGGGAAACGCTCGGCGACATCGTCGCTCCATTTCACTTGAGTTAATGGCGAATAACCGAACGCGATGTTAGTCTTCATTAACTGAGATGTCCAGACCGGGTTGGAGGTGTCGATGACGGCATCAGCGTCAGACGCCGAAACACCGCGTAGCAGAGCCAAATCCGACCGGCGCGGCCAACTCGTCGCCGCCGCCGAACGACTCTTCGCCGAACGCGGCTTCCTGGCCGTCCGTCTCGAGGACATCGGCGCCGCGGCCGGCATCAGCGGGCCCGCGATCTACCGCCACTTCCCCAACAAGGAAGCGCTGCTGGTCGAGCTACTGGTCAGCGTCAGCGCCCGGCTGCACGCCGGCGGACGTGCCGTGGTCGCCGAATGCGACGACCCCGCCGACGCCCTCAACGGCCTCATCGAGTTCCACCTCGACTTCGCGCTCGGCGAATCCGACCTGATCCGGATCCAGGACCGCGACCTCAACAACCTTCCCGACGCCGCCAAACGGCAGGTGCGCCGCTCACAGCGCCAGTACGTCGAAATCTGGGTGGACGTCCTGCGCCGGCTCGACCCGTCACGCAGCGAAGCCGACGCCCGCACCATGGCGCACGCCGCATTCGGGCTCCTGAACTCGACGCCGCACAGTGTCAGCGCGGGCGGCGCCCGCAAGCAGGAGGAATCCTCACGCGCCGTGCTGCGCGCCATGACAGTCGCGGCACTGGCCCCGCACCGCTGAACGCACCCGCCGCAACGTCACCGCGTCCCCTCACCCGCCGCAGGTACCCTGCAAACATGAGGTGGGCATGACCGGATCGCGCGACGACGGGCTGGACGCCACCAAGAAACTCCCGGCCATGCCGACGGCCGGGTACCAGACCGACGCCTTCACCGATCCCTACGGTGTCACCGCACCGCCGAAGGCCCGCCGCCACAAGTGGCTGTTCCCGCTGGCCGGCGCGGTGCTGATCCTGGCCCTCTGCACCGTGATCGCACTGGTCATCGTCAACAGCTCCGAACAACAGACCCTGGTCGCACCGCCGCCGCTGCCGGTCCCGACGCAGGACCCGATGACGTCGTCGACGACCGTGACGACCACCACGACGCCCGAGAGCAGCGAGCCCAGCGAAGCCGTCAGCCCGCCCGCCGCGGCCGCGCCCCCGGACGACGAGAGCGGTGACACCGAAGCCGTGCTGTACGCCGTGATCGGCAACGGCCGGGCCGTGAGCATCACGTATGTCGACACCGGCGGGGTGCTCCAGACGGAGTTCAACGTGCCGCTGCCGTGGACCAAGGAAGTCCAGCTGAACCGGCCCGCCGCACGGTCGGCCAGCGTCAGCATCGTCAACGCCGGACGCGGCATCGCCTGCACCATCTCGGTCGACGGCACCCAGATTCAGCAGCGGGAAGGCGCCGGCCTCACGGTGTGCCGGCAGTCCGGCAAACGCGGCCGCACGCACGGGCACTAACGCCGGGCCGGCACCTTCACCAGCAGCATCCCGACCAGCCCGATCCCCAGGACCGTGCACAGGCCGCCCAGGCCCGCCCGCGTCGTCGCGAAGATGTCGATGAACATCGAGAACAACCACGGCGACAGCACGTGCGCCGCCCGGCCCGTGGTGGTGTAGAGCCCGAAGGCCACGCCCTCCTTGCCGTCCGCCGAGATGCGCAGCATCAGGTTCCGCGACGCCGACTGCGTGGGGCCGACGAACAGGCACAGCGTCAGGCCGCAGATCCAGAACGCCAGCGGGCGGGACAGGAACATCAGTGTGATGCCCACGGCGACCATCGCGGTCAGTGAGCCGACGATGACGCGCTTGGAACCGATCCGGTCGTCGAGCATGCCGCCGAGCGCCGCACCCAGAGCCGCGATGGTGAACGCACCGGCCCCGAACAGCGGCACGCTCGTCGGCGCCAGCCCGTAGACGCTGACCCCGACCACCGGACCGAAGATCGAGATACCCGTCAGGCCGTCGCGGAAGACGGCGCTGGAGAGCAGGTAGTAGACGACGTTGCGGTCGCGTCGCCACTCGCCGACGACCTCCGTCCACAACCTGCGGTAGGCGCCGAAGAATCCGACGGCCGGGGTGCCGTCGTGCGGCGGCGACTTCACCGTCAGCAGCAACGGCAGCGCGAAGATGACGAACCACGCCGCGGCCACCAGGACCGCGTACCGGTCCGGTTTGCCGTCCGAGTTCGGCACACCGAGTAGGCCCAAGGTGTCGCCACTACCGGACTTGAGCCCCACGAAGACCAGAAGCAGCAGCACGACGCTGCCGAAAAACCCTGCCGCCAAGCCGAATCCGGAGACGCGACCCGACGTCAGCGGCGTCGACAACTGGCGCAGCATCGCGTTGTACGGGACGGTCGCCAGATCCATGCACGCCGCGGTGCAGGCCAACAACGCCAGGCCGATCCACAGATAGTGGTAGTCCGGCCTGATGAACGTCATCGATGCCGTCAGCACCACCACGGCGCCCGTGAGCGCCGCGAGCGCCCGCCGTCGCCGGTACGCGGCGTCGACCATCACGCCCGTCACCGGGGCCAACAACGCCACCGCGATGCCCGCCACCAGCACCGCGCGCCCCAGCCAGCTCTCCGGCGTCGTCGGGCCGGGCAGGCCTTTGCCGACCTCGGAGATGAGATAGATGTTGAAACCGAAGGTCGTCACGATCGCGTTCACGCCCGTGGCACCGGAGTCCCACAGCGCCCAGGCGGCGACACGACCCCGGCCGACGGGCGGGACGTGGCTGCTCAAGGCCCGTCGATTCGCTCGGCAAGCCTCGCTCATGCGCTCACTCTATTGGTCCCTACGATTGCACCCATGCCTGTACCCGCTCCCAGTCCCGACGCCCGCGCCGTCGTCACCGGCGCCTCGCAGAACATCGGTGAAGCGCTGGCCACCGAACTCGCCGCCCGCGGCCACCACCTGATCATCACGGCCCGCCGCGGCGAGGTGCTGGCCGAGGTCGCCCAGCGCATCACGGACAAGTACGGCGTCACCGTCGAGGTCCGGGCCTGCGACCTGACCGACCCCGCCGACCGCGACAAGCTCTGTGCGGAACTCGCGGAGCGCAACATCTCGATCCTGTGCGCCAACGCCGGCACCGCCACGTTCGGCGCCGTCGCCGACCTGCCCGCCGAGGGTGAGAAGGCCCAGGTGCAGCTCAACGTGCAGGGCGTGCACGACCTGGTGCTCGCCGTGCTGCCCGGCATGATCGCGCGCAAGGGCGGCGGCATCCTGATCTCCGGTTCGGCCGCGGGCAACTCGCCCATCCCGAACAACGCGACCTACGCCGCGTCCAAGGCGTTCGCCAACACCTTCAGCGAGTCGCTGCGCGGCGAGCTCAAGCCGCACGGCGTCAACGTCACGCTGCTGGCACCCGGACCGGTGCGCACCGAGCTGCCCGACCCGTCCGAGCAGTCACTGGTCGAGCGACTGATCCCCGACTTCCTGTGGATCGACACCGAGTACACCGCCCGGATTTCGCTGGACGGCCTCGAGAAGAACAAGATGCGGGTCGTCCCGGGCCTGACCTCGAAGGCCATGTCGGCCGCCAGCGGCTACGCCCCGCGCGCGATCGTCGCGCCGATCGTCGGCGCCGTCTACAAGAAGCTCGGCGGGTCGTAAGGCTTCAGGCCGCCGAGAAGGACCAAATGGCTGCTGATTCGGCTTCGCAACGACCATTTGGTCCTTCTCGGCGCGCCCCAACCGAACCGACTTACCGCCGGCGCGTCGTACCGAACAGGCTGCGGGTGATCTCGCGGCCTGCCACGGTCGCCGCCGAGCGCAGAAAGCTCTTGAACGCCGAGCTCTGCAGGACCTCCGACACCATGCCGGGTCCTTCGGCCTCCACCTCGACGCGGCCGGATGCGGTGAGGTCGGGCTCTTCGGCCGGAGCGGGAGCGGGCGCCGCGTCCGGGGCCGCAGGCGGCGCAGCTGCCGGCGCCGGCTGCGCGGACAGCCGCTCGTGGGCGGAGTCGCGGTCGACCGTCGCCCCGTAGGTCGCTTGCAGCGGGCTGGCCTTGGCGGCGGCAGCAATGGCGTCGGGGCCGATGGTGCCCATCAGCGACCGCGGCGCGCGCAGCCGGGTCCACGCCACCGGGGTCGGCGCACCGACCTCGGACAGCACCGTGACGCAGGCCTCACCGATCCCGAGCGACGTCAGCGCCGACTCCAGGTCGTAGACGGTTGTCTTCGGGTAGGTCCGGACCGTCTTCGTCAGGGCCTTCTGGTCGTCCGGAGTGAAGGCGCGGATCGCATGCTGGACGCGCGCGCCCAGCTGGCTGAGGACGTCGTTGGGAATGTCGGTGGGCAGCTGGGTGCAGAAGAAGACGCCGACGCCCTTGGAGCGGATCAGCTTGACGGTCTGCTCGACCTGGTCCAGGAACGCCTTGGACGCGTCGGCGAACAGCAGATGCGCCTCGTCGAAGAAGAAGACCAGCTTCGGCTTGTCCGCGTCACCGATCTCCGGCAGCGTCGAGAACAGGTCGGCCAGCACCCACATCAGGAACGTCGAGAACAACACCGGACGCGCGGCCTGGCTGCCCAGTTCCAGCAGCGTGATGATGCCGCGGCCCTGTGGGTCCACACGCATCAGGTCCTCGGGCTTGAGCTCGGGCAAACCGAAGAACGTGTCGCCGCCCTCGGCCTCCAGGTTGATCAGCGCACGCAGGATCACGCCCGCGGTGGCCGGCGAAACCGCGCCGAGCGCCTTGAGCTCCTCTTTGCCCTCATCACTGGTCAGGAACTGGATGACGCCGCGCAGATCCTTCAGGTCATCGAGGAGCAGGCCCTTCTGGTCGGCCCAGTGGAAGATCAGCCCGAGTGTCGACTCCTGAGTCTGGTTGAGTCCCAACACCTTCGACAGCAGGATGGGCCCGAAGCTGGTGACGGTGGCACGCACCGGGACGCCGGTGCCCGTCGTCCCCAGCGACAGGAACTCGACCGGGAAGGCCGTGGGCGTCCAGTCGTCGCCGGTGTCTTTCGCACGCTGGGCAGTCTTGTCATTGGCAGCCCCCGGCTGCGCGAGCCCCGACAGGTCGCCCTTCACGTCCGCCATCACGACCGGGACCCCGGCCGTCGACAACTGCTCGGCGATGACCTGCAGCGTCTTGGTCTTGCCGGTACCGGTCGCGCCGGCGATGAGGCCGTGCCGGTTGATGGTGGCCAGCGGAATCTTGACCTGAGCACCGGCGTCGACGCTCCCGTCGACGACGACCGCGCCCAGGTTCAGCGCTTGGCCGGTGACGGCGTAACCAGCGGCGATCTGCTGCGCGGGGGATGCACTCGAGTCAGTCGTCATGCGCCTGACCCTACTTCGTCAGGTCACTGGTGGCCGGGTATGGACACCCCGTTGAGCGCCTGGGAATAGTCTGGAACACCGTGCGTGACGAACTGGTATGGATCGACTGCGAGATGACGGGGCTGGATCTCAAGTCCGACCGACTCATCGAGATCGCGGCATTGGTCACCGACAGCGACCTGAACGTGCTCGGCGAGGGCGTCGACGTGGTGATCCACACCGACGACGCCGCACTCGACGGCATGGCCGATGTGGTGATGAAGATGCACACCCGCTCGGGCCTGATCAACGAGGTGCGGACCTCCACGGTCACCCTCGAAGAGGCCGAGCAGATGGTGCTGGACTACATCCGCGGCCACATCGGGCAGGCGAAAACCGCTCCCCTGGCCGGTAATTCGATCGCCACCGACCGTGGCTTCATCGCCCGCGACATGCCGCGTCTCGACGACTTCCTGCACTACCGGATGATCGACGTCAGCTCGATCAAGGAGCTGTGCCGCCGCTGGTACCCGCGCATCTATTTCGGGCAGCCCGACAAGGGGCTGGCGCACCGCGCCCTCGCCGACATCCACGAATCCATCCGCGAGTTGAAGTACTACCGCGGCACCGCGTTCGTACCCGCTCCCGGCCCGTCTACCAGCGAAATCGCGGCTGTCGCCGGCGAGCTAGGCCCGCCGACGAACGACGCCGTGGAGACCGATTCGGCTTAGCGGGCCTAAGCGGTTAGTATCTACGACGCTGCTTCTGAGAAGCGGCAATGGTGGCTGTAGTTCAGCTGGTAGAGCACCAGGTTGTGATCCTGGGTGTCGCGGGTTCGAGTCCCGTCAGCCACCCCGAGGTAGAACATCGCCTCACCTGCACGTAGCGGGTGAGGCGATGTTTGTTTTCCGGGGGTTGCGCGCTCGGCTGGCACAGTGGTGGGCGTGGGTGATGCGATCGAGTTGCATGCGTCCTGCCTCGAAGGGCCCCGAGTTCGCCTGCGCAAAGCACGCGACGACGACGCCGACGGCCTGATCGAAACGCAGACCGACGAGCGGGTACGCCGGTATCTGGGCGGACCGCGACCTGTCGGCGAAGTGCGCGCCGTGCTCGAAGGGGTCGGCGCGGCAACGCTATTGGCAGCCCCCGGCTGCTACATCGCGACCGCCATGGATTCCGACGACATGCTGGGCACGGTGACATTGAGCCGCCGTCGCAACGACGTTCCCGGCCATCTGGACCCCGATGGCGACGAACTCGAGCTGAGCTACGTCTTCCGGCCGCACGCGTGGGGTCGGGGCTATGCGAGCGAAGCTACGCGGCTACTGCTGGAGTACGCGGCCGGCGAGCTGGACGATCAACCTGTTGTGGTCATCACCCAGACCGCCAACCGCGCCTCGCTCCGGCTGGCCGAGCGTCTCGGGTTCAATGTCGTCGCGACGTTCGAGCAGTACGACGCCGAGCAAGCGCTGGCGACCGCTCGGCTGGCCACGTTCCTTCGCACCGAAGCCCTTCGCGTCGACTCCTAGGGTCAGCCGGGCACCCGGTCCAGGAAGCCGTGCACCGTCCGGATGCGGCCGTCGGCGTCCGTCGCCAGCACGTCGAACCCGATGATCGGCGGCTGCTCCCCCGCCGGCCCCAGGCCCCACTGGAAGCGGGCCTGATTGTGGTGGCTGTCCGGGCCGCTGACGAGCGAGAAGACGAAACCGGGGAATTGGGCGTGGACCGCGCCGATCACCTCGGAGATGGCGTCGTGACCCGTGACGTCCGCCATCGGATCGGTGTACGACGCCTCGGATGCCCAGTGGTCGTCGAGCAGCGCCTTCCGTTCGATCGGATCGGTGGCGTTCCACGTCTTCAGGTAGGCGGTGACGATGTCGTTCATGCTGACCTCTTTCGTGTCGGGGTGGTCAGCTCAAAGCTTGGCGGCCAAAACGAGGCAAGTCGATTACTTGGCAGGTAATGATGTTCTGCCGCTTGGGTTTTCGGCGACACCACCGCCATTGGCGTCGCCAAGCCGGCGTTGACGCTGCGGCGATGGCGTAGAGCCGGCCCGCAAACGACGAAAGCCCCCTCCCGAAGGAGGGGGCTTTCGCATCTGTGCGCCGTCAGGGTTTCGAACCCCGGACCCGCTGATTAAGAGTCAGCTGCTCTACCAACTGAGCTAACGGCGCGCGAGAGAGACCTTAACAGCCCGATGGCCGCAGGGTGAAATCGTATGGTCAGCGGGGTTTTCGGGCCCCGATCGCGGGTATCCCCACCGGGTCGGACGGCCCGATGGACCCTCCACGCAGCCCTGGAGGTGTCCAACATCACACGCGATGGACTCGCCGCCCACCTGCGCACCACCGGACCCGGCCGAAACCCGCACCACCACAGCGAATCCCGGCCGAACAGTAGCCAATGCACACCTGTCAAGATCCTGTATCCACACACAATCGTCAATAGCGGCCTGATGCCAAAACCCGTCAGAAATCACATAGACCTGCAATTTTGTGACGAGCCACCGAAAAACAAAGTTAGCTGAAACCGCGTATGATGGTGTAGAAATGTAAGTGACGATGACTGAAGGGAGTTAGCTGATGACACCCATCGCCGGTGCGACCTACGCGGCGCCGAGCGCCGACGTGGCGGCAGCAGCCGACGGCACCCCGGTCATCGTCCGTAACTGCACCCGGCTGGGCCGGGTCGCGAATCCCCCGCGCAGCTGGCTGCCAGGCTGGCTGACGCCGCGCCGCGGGAACTAGAAAGTCGCGTTATCCGCGGATCTTGCGGATAACCACCACCAGCACCACAACGCCGAGTCCGGCGAACGTAGCGATGACCGCGGGCTTGGACGCGATCGCGATGGCCTTGGCCTTGGCGTCGTCGGCCAGTCGCTGGGGGTTCGCCCGCTCCGCGAGGGCGTCCACCGTCAACGCCAACTGATCGCGTGCACGATCGATTTCCTGCTTGATCTCGTCAGGATTCCGGTCAGCCACTTCAGCCCTCCAGCTCGCGTTGCTCCTAGGCGCTCTACCCTAGAGCAGCTTGCCGCAACAGCAACGCCTGGCCGACAGAAGGGACCTCCCGGTGGCACCGACCCCGCGACTCGAAGTGGGCGACAAAGCCCCCGCATTCAGCCTGCCCGACGCCGACGGCAACACCGTGAAGCTGTCGGACTACAAGGGCCGCAAGGTCATCGTGTACTTCTACCCCGCGGCCTCGACGCCGGGCTGCACCAAGCAGGCCTGCGATTTCCGCGACAGCCTGGCCGAACTCAACGAGGCCGGGCTCGACGTCATCGGCATCTCGCCCGACAAGCCCGAGAAGCTCGCCAAGTTCCGCGACAACGAGGGCCTGACGTTCCCGCTGCTATCGGACCCCGACCGCAAGGTGCTCACCGCCTACGGCGCCTTCGGTGAGAAGACGATGTACGGCAAGACCGTGCAGGGCGTCATCCGCTCGACGTTCCTCGTGGACGAGAAGGGCAACATCGAGGTCGCGCAGTACAACGTCAAGGCCACGGGCCACGTGGCCAAGTTGCGGCGCGACCTGTCGGTCTGACAGCCGCGCCATCGACGGTTCCCGGCTGGACGAGCCGAGCCGGCACCGCGTGGCGGCCCGCCCAACCACGCGTGACAGCTGCGTGGCCATTCGGCTAATCGTTGTCTTCACCGGCGTTCCGCAAACAGCCGCAGATACGTTCAGGTGCAAGACTTTTGGCGTGACGCACAACATCCACATCCGCACCGTCGACAGCAGCATTCGCTACCCCCAGGCGCTGAGCTATGGCGAAAAGGACCAGATTCTCTGGGTCCAGATCGGCGAAGACGCCGACCATTCGGACACCATCTACTTCAGCCCGTCCTACTGGCAGCAGTACTCCGTCGACCCGCACAGTGAAGACCCGCTCGATCTGGAATTCGACGAGGATGACGAAGACGACGAGGACGACGACGAGTAGTACCCCGGCGCCGGGGTACGGCGTTTCGTACCCCGGCCACACCGGATAGACCGGGCGCCGGCTTCGACCACCCTGGCGCCCCGCTCTGGCACACTCGACCCGTGGCCGCGCCCGACGTCCGTTTCCGCCGCCTCGCCGAGCAGGTGGCCGATGAGTTGCGCCGGCGCATCCTCAGCGGTGACCTCCCCGACGGCAGCGTGCTGCCGACCGAGGATGAACTGCTGACCGAGTTTCCGATCAGCAAGCCGTCGCTGCGCGAGGCGATCCGAATCCTGGATGCCGAGGGCCTGCTCAGCGTGCGCCGCGGCAAGCTCGGCGGCTCGGTCGTGCACCGGCCGAGCGCGAGCAACGTGGCCTACACCATGGGTTTGGTTCTCGGCGCGAACCAGGTGAGCCTCGGCGACGTCGGCTCCGCGCTGCAGCAGGTGGAGCCGGCCTGTGCGGCGTTGTGCGCACAGCGGAGCGACCGCAAGACCGCGGTGGCGCCGGTCCTTCGGCAGATCCACGCCGAGTCGGTCGAGTCTGTCGAGGATCTGGTGGCAGTGACCTCCGCGAGCCGGCGCTTTCACGAGGCGCTGGTGCAGCACTGCGGGAACGAGACCATGATCATCCTCGCCGGTGCCCTGGAGAAGCTGTGGTCGTCGCACGAGCTGAACTGGTCACGGCAGTTCACCGACCATGCCGGCATTCCGGTCGACGAGCGCCGGGCCGCACTGGACGATCACCGCACGCTGATCGATGCCATCGAAGCCGGCGATGCCGAACGCGCGCGGGAATTGGCCGCGACGCATCTGCTCGATGCCCAGCACTACCCCGGTTCGGCCGGCGTGGTCGACCCGGCGATGGTGCGCACCCGCACGCGATCTTCGTGAATCCTTGACAATGTGCACGCTTATTTTCATATGATTTGAAGATGCGGCCTGCGGAGGCGACCACGATGGACATGGCGGTCACGAGTTCGCCGGCATTCACCGCCGAGGACGTCGCACGCTTCCATGCCAATGGTTGGTGGACCGACTCCACGATCTCGGATGCCGTACGCGCCAACGCCGCTCGCACCCCGGATCGCGTCGCATATGTTGATCACCCGGACCGGTCGCTGACCTGGCGTCAATTCGATGCCGCGGCAACCACTTTGGCCGGTCAGCTGGCCGGCGCGGGCGTGCGCCCCGGGGACCGGATCGCGGTGTGGCATGGCGACACCACGGCCATTCACGTGCTGTTCGTCGCCATCGAGCGCTGTGGTGCGGTGGTCGTCGGCGTCGGAGCACGCGCCGGAATCCGAGAAGTGACAGCCATCCTGCAGAGCGCCGAACCCAGGCTGCTGGTCACCGATCCCCCGCGCCAGGCCCAAGCCCACACCGTGGCCGGCGCCATCGGCTGCCCGCTACTGACGCTCGATGAACTGTCCGTCGGTACGGACTCCACGGACCTGAGCCCCGAGGCCCAACTGGGCGCCGACGACGTCTTCCTCATCAACTCGACGTCGGGCACCACTGGGCTACCGAAATGCGTCGTGCACACCCAGAACCGTTGGTATTACTTCCATCAGCAAGCGGTCGCCAACGGCCTGCTGACGTCCGACGACGTGTTCCTCCCCGTCATCCCGACCCCGTTCGGCTTCGGGCTGTGGACCACCCACATCACCCCGATTCTGTTGGGCACCACCAACGTCCTGCTGGACCGGTTCACCGTCGCCGCGGCGTGCGCGGCCATCGAACAGCACAAGGTCACCGTGTTGTGTTGTGTCAGTACCCAATTGACCATGATCATGGCCGACCCGGTGGCCCGCGAGTACGACCTGAGCTCGCTGCGGGTGGTGTTCACCGGCGGCGAGGCCCTGCCGTACCGGCCCGCACACGAGTTCGAAAAGCTGACCGGCGCAACGATTCTGCAGTTCTACGGCTCCAACGAGACGGGCCTGCTCAGCGGCACCACGGTGCACGACTCGCTCGAGCACCGGCTGCGCACCGGCGGCCGGATCGTCGCCGATATGGCCGTCCGCCTCTTCGACGGGGACACCGACGTCACCGACACCGGCCGGGGCCAGCCCGCCTGCCGCGGCCCGGCCACCAGTCTCGGCTACCTGGGCGGCACCGACCACGACAAACTCTTCACCGCCGACGGCTGGATGCGGATGGGAGACATCTGCGAAATCGACGCCGACGGCTACCTGCGGGTGACGGGCCGCACGTCCGACTTCATCGTGCGCGGCGGCAAGAACATCAGCGCGGCCCAGGTCGAGGACGTCGTGATGACGCACCCCGCGGTCGGTCTGGCCGCCGCGGTCGCCATGCCTGATCCGGTGTTCGGCGAAAAGGTCTGTGTCTACGTCGAACTGATCGGCGCGGCGGCGCTGGAGCTCGCCGAGCTGTGCACGCACCTGCTCGCGCAGGACGTTTCGAAGGAACTGCTGCCCGAGCGGCTGATCGTGGTCGACGAACTCCCCCGATCCTCGGGCGGCAAGGTCGCCAAAGGCCAACTCCGCGAAGATATCCGCGCCCGGATGGGAGACGGTCATGACCGCAGCTGAAAAGCCCCGCCGCGGCGGACTTGAAGTCTGGGCGCCGGCGGTGACACCACCGATCGGCGCCGACCTCACCGACGAACAGGCCATGGCCATCGCGTTCCGGCACCTCGCGAGCATCGGCTTCGCCGAGAATCTGGCGGGGCACATCACCTGGCAGCCCGACGACCGGACCGACATGTACGTCAACCCGTGGGGCCTGTGGTGGCAGGAGGTCACCGCCTCCGACATCTGCGTCGTCGACGAGGACGCCCGCGTACAGCGGGGCCGCTGGGACGTCACCCCGGCCATCCACATCCACACCGAGCTGCACCGCGCCCGCCCCGACGCGCGCGTCGTGATCCACAACCACCCCTACTACGTGTGCGTGCTGGCAGCATTGGGCCGGTTGCCGGAGTTGGTCCACCAGACCGGATCGCTGTTCCTGGACGACCTCTGCCTCGTCGACGAATACGACGGCGAAGTCGACAGCCCTTCCCGCGCAGCCGAATTGGCGGCCCGGATCGGCTCGGCGAACACGACCATCCTGGCCAACCACGGCGTCATCGCCACGGGCCGCAACCTCGCCGAGGCGGTGTACCGGGCCGCCTCGATCGAGCGGGTCTGCAAGCTGGCCTACGACGTCCTGCTGACGGGCCTGAAGCCGAGCGAGATGAAGTGGTCCGACATGGTCGGCATGAAGTCCTCCCTGATCGAGCGCGCGGCTGACGTGTACTGGGCCGGCGCTGCCCGCCTGACCATCAAATCCGATCCGTCCGTTCTCCAGTAAAGGCGTTGGTACCACATGAAATCCATTGACGATCTGGCCGCCAACCTCGATTTCACCGTCGCCAAGACGGGCGCGGACCGTACCGTCACACTGCTGCCCGACCCGCCGCGTGCTCCGCGCCGCTACACGGTGATCTCGGTCGACGACCACATCGTCGAGCCGCCCGACACCTTCACCGGGCGACTGCCGAGCAAGTTCGCCGACCGGGCTCCGCGGGTCGTCGACACCGCGGGCGGCGGCCAGACCTGGGTGTACGACGGCCAGGAACTACCCAACGTCGGGTTCAACGCCGTGGTCGGCCGTCCGGTATCCGAGTACGGCTTCGAGCCGGTCCGGTTCGACGAAATGCGCCGGGGCGCATGGGATATCCACGAACGCGTGCGCGACATGGACCTCAACGGGGTGTACGCCTCGCTGAACTTCCCGTCGTTCCTGCCGGGATTCGCCGGCCAGCGCCTGCAGCAGGTCACCACCGATCGCGACCTGGCGATGGCCTCGGTGCGGGCCTGGAACGACTGGCACTTCGACGTGTGGGCCGGCTCGTACCCCGACCGGATCATCCCCTGTCAGTTGCCCTGGCTGCTGGACCCCGAAGTCGGCGCCAAGATGATCTACGAGAACGCTGAACGCGGCTTCCACGCCATGACTTTCAGCGAGAACCCGGCGATGCTGGGCCTGCCGACGATCCACTCGGGCTACTGGGACCCCATGATGGCGGCCTGCGCCGAGACCGGCACGGTCGTCAACCTGCACATCGGGTCGTCGGGCTCCTCCCCCTCGACCACGCCGGACGCGCCGCCGGACGTGCAGGGCGTGCTGTTCTTCGCCTACGCCATCTCGGCGGCCGTCGACTGGCTGTATTCCGGTCTGCCCAGCCGGTTCCCGGATCTCAAGATTTGCCTGTCCGAGGGCGGTATCGGCTGGGTCGCCGGGCTGCTGGACCGGCTCGACCACATGCTCAGCTACCACTCGATGTACGGCACCTGGCAACGGCTCGGCGAAAAGCTCACCCCGGCCGAGGTTTTCACCCGCAACTTCTGGTTCTGCGCGGTGGAAGACCAGTCGTCGTTCGTGCAGCGCGACCGCATCGGCGTCGACAACATCATGCTCGAAGCCGACTACCCGCATTGCGACTCGACCTGGCCGCACACACAGGCGACCATCCACGAAGAGATCGGCGACCTGCCCGCAGACGTCATTCGAAAGATCACCTGGGAGAACGCCTCTCGGCTCTACCACCACCCGGTGCCCGAGTCGGTACAAAAAGACCCCGAGTCGTTCTAGCGCCGATGCCGAGCGTGGGGGGTTTACGCGGAGATCTGACGGATTTTTCACGTAAACCCCCACGCTCGATGCACTAACGCCCGAGGGCGGCCAACAACAGCGCCTCGGAGATCGCCGCTTTCTCGAGCACGCCCAGGTGCAGGCTCTCGTTGATGCTGTGCGCCTGCGTGCCGGGGTCCTCGACGCCCGTCACGAGAATCGTTGCGTCGGGGAAGGTCTCGGCGAACTCGGCGATGAACGGGATCGACCCGCCCATCCCCATGTCCACCGGGGCAACACCCCACGCCTGTGTGAAGGCCGACCGCGCCGCGTCGTACACCGGGCCGCTGGCGTCGATGGCATACGGCTGGCCGACGTCACCCGGCGTCACGGTGACCTTGGCGCCCCAGGGCGCGTGGCTCTCCAGGTGCCGGGTCAGCGCGGCCAGATGCGCCAGCGCGTCCCCACCTGGAGCGACGCGCATGCTGACCTTGGCCCGCGCCCGCGGTATCAGCGTGTTCGACGCCTTCGCGATCGATGTGGTGTCGATGCCGATGACGGTGATGGCCGGCTTGGCCCAAAGTCGTTGCACCACAGAGCCGGAACCGATCTGTTGCACGCCCTCGAGCATGCCGGTCTCAGCCGCGACCCAGTCCGGGCCCCGGTCGACGTCGGCGGCGGTGCCCTCGTACAACCCTTCGACCGCGACGTTGCCGTCGTCGTCATGCAAGGTGGCCAACAACCGCACGAGGGCACTCAGCGCATCGGGCACCACGCCGCCCCAGATGCCCGAGTGCAGCCCATGATCCAGCGTCGCCACCTCGACCACGCAGTCGACCAGCCCGCGCAACGACACCGTCAACGCGGGCATCTCGGTGCTCCAGTTGTCCGAGTCGGCGATGACGATGACGTCGGCGGCCAGCAGGTCGCGATGCGCGGCCAGTAGGGCGCCGAGCGACGGCGAGCCCGATTCCTCTTCGCCCTCAACGAAAACCGTCACGCCGACGGGCGGGTTGCCGCCGTGGGCCCGCATGGCGGCCAGGTGGACGGCGATACCGGCCTTGTCGTCGGCACTGCCCCGGCCATAGAGCCGGCCGTCGCGCTCGGTGGGTTCGAAAGGATCGGAGTCCCACTGTGCGGCGTCGCCCTCGGGCTGCACGTCGTGGTGCGCGTAGAGCAGCACGGTCGGGGCTCCTTCTGGCGCCGGATGACGTGCGATGACGGCCGGCGCCCCGCCCTCGTGGACGATGTGCACCTCACCGAAGCCCGCCTCGGACAACAGCTTTGCGGTCAGCGCGGCGCTGCGGTGCACCTCGGCGTGCCGGGCCGGGTCGGCCCAGACGGACTGGATACGGACCAGGTCCTCCAGGTCGGCACGCACCGACGGCAGGACGTCCCGCACACGTTCGACAAGATCAGCCATGCCATCGAGCGTAGTGCGCCGGCCGTCTGCCCGGCGTATCGTCACCGCATGCCGTCGATGGGACATCTGCTGGCGTTCGGGTTGATCTCGCTGCTGGTCATCGTGATCCCCGGGCCGAGTGTTCTGTTCACCGTCGGCCGGGCGCTGACCGTCGGCCGTCGCCAGGCGTTGTTGACCGTGGCGGGTAACGCGATGGGCGCCTACGTCCAGATCCTTGCGGTGGCCCTGGGTGCCGGTGCCCTCATCCTGGCCTCGTCGCTCGCGTTCAGCGTCATCAAGTTCGTCGGCGCGGCCTACCTGATCTACCTTGGCGTCCAAGCCATCCGGCATCGACATGGCCTCGGCGAGGTGCTCACCGGCGGTGCGTCCGCCAAGCGGCCGAGCCGGGTCCTGGCCGACGGTTTCGTCGTCGGGATGACCAATCCCAAGACCATCGTGTTCTTTGTCGCGGCGCTGCCGCAGGTGGTGGATCCTGCGGCCGGACGTGTGACGGCCCAGATGCTCGTGTTGGGCGTCGTGTTCCTGTCCATCGCGGTGATCTCCGACAGCATCTGGGCGCTGGCCGCCGGCCTGGCCCGCGACTGGTTCGCGCAGTCCCCGCGCCGCTTCGCCGCCATCGGGGGCGCCGGCGGGCTGGCCATGGTCGGCCTGGGTGTCAGCCTTGCTGTCACCGGCCGCAAAGACTGAACGGCAAACCGGCTGTCGCCTCCGGCTCTGGAAATGTGAATACCCCAAAATCAGCTGATTTTGGGGTATTCACGCAAGCAGAAGAAAAACTAGTCCTGCTCGAGGACCGCGACCGCGGCCGCGGTGTCGCCTTCGTGGGTCAGCGACACGTGGATGGCCACGCCCTTGAGGTGCTCGGCGATCTCGCCGGACAGCCGCACCTTGGGCCGGCCCCACATGTCGGTGACGACCTCGATGTCGCGGTGGATGCCCTCGGGCAGCACCGGACGCTTCGAGAACCGCGAGCCCGACCACGCCTTGATCACGGCCTCCTTGGCCGCCCAGCGGGCCGCCAGGTGCCGTGCCGCCGACGAACTCTTGTCGGCGGCGTCACGGCGCTCCCCTGGGGTGAACGTCTCCGCGAAGACGGTGCCCGGCTGGTCGACCTGCTCGGCGAAATCCGGAATCGAGACCAGGTCGATGCCCACACCCAGGATGCTCATGGGCAACAACCTAGCGGACCCAATCCCGATACCTCAGAAGGCCTCACGAGCGGGCGTACCACCCGTCCTCGCCCAGGCGCGCATCGGCGTCGAGCAGCATGTCGGCTTCCTGACGCTTCTCCGGCGCATCGTGGTTGAAGCGACGGTCGGCCGGCTTCTCGTACAGCGGGCGCCCACCGGCGATTGCCGACGCCAACCGGTGCTGACCGGCCAGAACCCGCTCACCGGCACGGCGGAGGTAGTCCTCGCGCTCGGCCGGATCGAGAGCCGCCACCAGCGCCTGCGGGTGCACCAGGGCGATGAGGCCCGACACGTGACCGAAGCCGAGGCTGGTCACCAGACCGGCCTTGATCGGCAGGCGGTCGCCGAACTTCAGCGTCTCGCGGACCCACACGAAGTGCTGTGCGTTGGACAGCTCGTCGTCGACGCAGTCCAGGCTGCGGTTCGGCGGGATGACGCCGTCGCGCAGAATCTGGCACAGACCCAGCATCTGGAACGCCGCGGCGCCACCCTTGCTGTGTCCGGTCAGGCTCTTCTGGCTGACGATGAACAGCGGGTTGCCCGGGGACCGGCCCATCGAGGCGGCGAGCCGCTCGTGCAGTTCGGTCTCGTTGGGGTCGTTGGCCAGCGTCGAGGTGTCGTGCTTGGAGATCACCGCGATGTCGTCCGGGGTGACGCCCAGCTTGGCCAGGTCGCGCACCAGCTGCGACTGACGTCCACCGCGGCCGGCACCCAGCGCACCCAGACCCGGAGCCGGGATCGAGGTGTGCACACCGTCACCGAACGACGACACGTAGGCGACGACGGCCTGGATGGGCAGGCCCATCTTCACCGCGAGGTCACCACGGGCCAGCAGGACGGTGCCACCGCCCTGGCCTTCGACGAAGCCGAGACGACGACGGTCGTTGGCGCGCGAGAACTTCGAGTCGCTGATGCCGCGGGCCCGCATCATCGCGGTCTCGGCGGTGGCCGACATGTCACCGAAGCCGATGATGGCTTCCAGCGTCAGGTCGTCGTAACCGCCGGCGACCACGAATTCGGCCTTGCCCAAACGGATCTTGTCGACACCCTCTTCGACGGACACCGCCGCGGTGGCGCACGCGCCGACCGGGTGGATCATCGCGCCGTAGCTACCGATGTACGACTGCACGACGTGACCGGCGAAGACGTTCGGCAGGACTTCCTGCAGGATGTCGTTCGGCTTGTTCCGGCCCAGCAGGTTGCCGTGGTACATGGTCTGCATCGAGGTCATACCGCCCATACCGGTGCCCTGCGTGGAGGCCACGAGGCTCGGGTGCACCCAGCGCATCAGCTCTTCCGGCGTGAAGCCGGCCGACAGGAACGCGTCCACGGTGGTGACCAGGTTCCACAGCGCCAGGCGGTCGATCGAGCTGGCCATGTCCGGCGTGACGCCGTAGACCTGCGGGTCGAAGCCGGTCGGCACCTGGGCGCCGACGGTCCGCGACAGCTTGACCTTGCGCGGCACGCGGATCTCGGTACCGGCCTTGCGGGTGACCTGCCAGTCGCTGCTGTCCGGCACCGGCGCGATGACGGTGTGCTCCGGATCGAACTGGTGGAACGCCCGGGCGTCGGCCTCGGCGGATACGACGAAGGAGAAGTCCTTGTCGAGGAACACCGAAACCAGCAGCGGCGCAGCGTGATCGGGGTCGATCGCGCCGTCGTCCACCCACTCGCGGATGCCGACGCGCTCCAGCACGATGTCGTGGTAGCGCTCGACCAGCTCGGACTCGTCGACCAGCTCACCGGTGTTGGTGTCGTACCAGCCCGGCTTCGGGTCGTCTTCCCACTTGACCAGACCGGTGGTCCAGGCCAGTTCCAGGACGCCCGCGGCCGACAGCTCGCCGGAGACCTCCATCTCGAAGCGGGTGCGCGACGAGCCGTACGGGCCGAGTTCGGCGCCGGACACCAGCACGACCATGTCGGCCGGGTCGATGTCCAGGTCGGCCCACTCCGGAGCCGGCGCGGCCTGGTAGCCCCGCGGCGGCGACGGCAGTGCCGAGATGGTGCCTTCGAGGTCCTCCTCGTCGACAGCAGCTTCGGCCACCATCTCCTCGCGGGCCTTGGCGGCCAGCTCGGCCATGTCGAGCTCGATGTCGCCGAGGCCACCGGTCAGGTCGACCTGGATGGGCTCACGGGCGGCCGAGACCTTGGCGTCGATGCTGCACAGGTTCAGCAGCATGGCGGCCATCTCGTCGGTGGTGTACGTGATGACACCGGCTTCCTCGACGGCACCCACGATGGCGTCGTTGTGGCCCATCAGGCCGGTGCCCTTGGTCCAGCCGATCAGCGCGTGCGCCAGCGAAACTCGTTGCGACCACGAGGTTTCCGCCTTCCAGCGGGCGACGACCGCGTCGAGCGCAGCCTTCGACTCGCCGTAGGCGCCGTCGCCGCCGAACATGCCGCGGTTCGGGGAACCGGGCAGCACCACGTGCAGACGCGACGCGATGTCACGCTCGGAGCCGAT
Organism: Mycolicibacterium sp. TY81; assembly: GCF_018326285.1. Taxonomy (NCBI): domain Bacteria; kingdom Bacillati; phylum Actinomycetota; class Actinomycetes; order Mycobacteriales; family Mycobacteriaceae; genus Mycobacterium; species Mycolicibacterium sp. TY81. Next base: position 777,241 of record NZ_AP023362.1, on the reverse strand, counting down.
GTGCGAGAGCCCACCGATGAGCCGCTGCACGGCCCACAGCAGGACCTTCATCTCCATCTCGGCACGGGAGCCGGCCTCCGACAGGTCCCCGGCGACGCGCGGTGCGGCGAACGGGAACAGCAGCGTCGGGGTCTGCGCGTCCTTGAGGTGGATGGCCTTGGGGCCGAGGTTCTCGACCTGCTCGTTGCCGACCCACTCGACCAGCGCGTCAATGTCGCTGTAGGAGGCCATGTTTGCCGGCACGACCCACAGCTGGGCACCGAAGCGGGCGTTGTCGCGGTACAGCGTCCGGTAGAACGCCAACCGGTCGTCGTCCAGCTTGGACGTGGTCGCGATGACCGACGCGCCACCGGCGAGCAGCTGGCCCACCACGGACGACGCGATCGAGCCCTTGGAGGCACCGGTGACGACCGCGACCTCGTTGGCGTAGCGGCCCTTCTCCGGGTTCTCCGCACCGGCGGCCGCGCGGCCGTACAGCGCGGCGTGGAGGGTGCGGCCGGCGGCGAGCGCCTTGCCCTGCCACCAGCTGGCCTGCGTGGCCACCACGTGTCCGGCACCTTCGAAGCTCTCGGAGAGCTTGGCCCAGTCGCGGTTGACGTCGTCCTCTTCGAGCAGCCAGATGCGTGCCAGGTCCTCACGGGCGCTGGCCCAGCGGTCGTCGAACAGCACGGCCTTGCGGGCGTCGAACGACGGAGCCACCAAACGCGGCCAGTCCGAACCCAATTCGGCGGTCACGAGGTCGATCAGCTCGGAGTCGGTGGCGTCCGGCGCGGACACCGGCGTCTGCAGACCCAGCTCACCCAGGATCAACCGGGCGGCGCCGGCCAGCACACCGTTGGGGCCGGTGACCTTCTCGGCGAACTCGTTGAGCGCGGCCGAGTCGACCACACCGCCACCGGCACCGCCGGCGGACGGCAGTGACACGGCGATGCCCTTACGGGCGGCCACGGCGGCGACGGCCGCGTCGATGACCTTGTCGACGGCGCCGGCGTCGGCCAGTGCACCGGAGTGCAGGCCGCCCATCTCGCCGCCACGGACGCTGCTGCCCTCACGGGTGCCCAGCGCGACCTCGGCGGTGACGTGCTTGGCCCAGCCGGGGCCCAGTTCCCAGGCCTTGCTGACACGCTCGGCGATGTACGCCGGACGCTTGCCCGAGGGGCCGAGCACCGTGCGCAGCTGGTCGTTGATCGCGTCGGAGAGAACGGGACCGAACGGCTTGTAGGTACGGGCCAGCTTGGTGACCTGTCCCTTCAGGCCGGCCAGGTCGGCTTCCGCGGCACCGTCGATGGCGCCGAGGTTCAGCTCCGAACCCAGGTCGACGAGCAGCTGGTTGCGTCGCGACGAGGCACCGTCGGTGATCGACTCGATGGAGTCCAGCGGCTCGATCTGGTCGATGCGCATCTTCGCCGACAGCGCGATGAGCGCCATGGTGGCGTCGGCGGCGTCGTAGGTGATGTCGTCCGGACGCGGGCCACCGGCGGGCGCCGCGGGGGCGGCGGCCGGAACCGGTGCTGCGGCAACGGCTTCCGCCGGGGCTGCCTCAGCTGCGGGCGCGGCGGGGGCATCGTCCTCGGGCTCCGGGTCGGTGTCGGTCGCGAACAGCACCGCGGCGTCGCGCTCGACGTTGAGCACCTCGGTGGTGTTGTGCGAGTACTCCGGGAGCTTCAGCGTGTTGGTGGCCAGGCCGGCAACCGTCGGCATGGTCTTCACACCGACCTCGACGAACCGCTCGACACCGAGGCCGCCGGCGGCTTCCTCGATGAACAGCAGGTCCTGCGTCTCGATCCAGCGGACCGGGCTGGCGAACTGCCAGGCCAGCAGCTCGATGACGGTCTTGCGCATCAGCTCCGACGGCTTCTCGTTACGCCACGTGTCGTAGTCGGCGAGGATCTCGTCGAGCGGCTCGGCCGGCACCAGGTCGCGGATCTCCTGGATGAAGTCCTTGTCCAGGGTGAAGGGCCGCGGCACCAGGTTCGGGATGTACTTGCCGACCAGCAGCTCGGGGTCCTGCCCGTGCGGCATGACGCGGTCCAGCGCGCGGCGGAAGTCGGCGACGCCGACCCGCAGCACCTCGGAGTGGAACGGCACGTCGATACCGGGGACAAGGATGAACGAGCGCTTGCCACCGGTGATTTCGCGACGACGCTCGATCTCGGCCTCCAGGGCCTCGAGGCCGCGGACGGTACCGGCGATCGCGTACTGCGAACCACGCAGGTTGAAGTTCACGATCTGCAGGAACTCACCGGTCTCCTCGGCGATACCCGCGACGAAGTCGGTGACGTCGTTGTCGTCGAGGTCGATCTGCGACGGCCGGATGGCGGCCAGGCGGTAGTCCGAGCGGCCCTTGGCGTCACGCGGGACGATGTCGTGCATCTTGCTGCCGCGGTGGAACACGACCTCGAGCAGCGCCTCGAGCTCGTACACGCCGGACACGCACGCCAGCGCCGTGTACTCACCGACGGAGTGGCCGCAGGCGATGGCGCCCTCGACGAACGCACCCTGCTCGCGCATCTCGGCCACCTGGGCGGCCGCGACGGTGGCCATGGCCACCTGGGTGAACTGCGTCAGGAACAGCACGCCGTCCGGGTGGTGGTAGTGCACGCCGCTGGCGATGATGCTGGTCGGGTTGTCCCGGACCACGTGCAGCACCGAGAAGCCCAGGGTTTCGCGGGTGAACTTGTCCGCGGAGTCCCAGATCTTGCGGGCGGCCTTGGAGCGGGCGCGGACCTCCATGCCCATGCCCTTGTGCTGGATGCCCTGGCCCGGGAAGGCGTAGACGGTCTTGGGCGCGGCCAGCTGAGCCGACGCGGCCATCACCAGTTCGCCGCCGACCTTCGCGGTGACCTCGATGATCTCGGCGCCGCGGTCGATGCCGACGCGGTCGACGCGGAACTCGATCTCGTCGCCCGGCAGCACCATGCCCAGGAAGCGCGAGGTCCAGCCGACCAGGCGGGCCGGCGGGGTGGCGCGGCCGTCGGTGGCGGTGACCACGTGCTGGGCGGCGGCGGACAGCCACATGCCGTGCACGATGGGCGATTTCAGGCCGGCCAGCAGTGCGGCGGCGCGGTCGGTGTGGATCGGGTTGTGGTCACCCGACACCACGGCGAAGGCGCTCATGTCGACCGGCGCGGTGACGGTGACGTCGCGGCGACGGCGGCGCGGCGTCTCGGTGGCGTTGTCGGTGATGGCACCGCCGGCGCGGACCGGGTCGGTCAGCTCGGCGGCACCGCTGCGGCCACGGATCGCGAAGCGCTCTTCGAGGCGCGCCAGCTCGGTGCCCTCGGCGTCGGTGATGCTGACCGAGACCGGGACCACGCGGCCGACCTCGGTGTCGACCGCGGCGGAAGCCGTTGCGGTGACGGTCAATTCGGCCTTCTCAGCCGGCATCGGGGCCAGCAGGTGCGCGGCGTGGTCCAGGTGGACCAGGCTCAGCAGACCTTCGACGACCGGGATGCCGTCGGCGGTGACGGCCGCGCCGATGACCGAGAACACGGCCGGCCAGCAGCGGCCGACGAGGGCGTCGGGCACCAGGGTCAGGCCCGGCGCCAGCGGGGCGCCGAAGGTGGCGGTGACGCCGGTGTGGTCGGCGACCTCTTCGGGGTCCCAGTCGGCGGTGACGGTGGCGACGTTGTCGGTGACGGTCGGCAGCGCGTCGACGCCGTCGGCACCCGCGGCGATGGCGAGCACGGCGCGCATGGCGGCCGAGGCGTCCTCGGTGGTGACGACGGGCATGCCGCCGTTGACGGTGGCGGCCGGCAGCGTGAAGCGGATCGCGATCCAGATGTCCGACAGCGGCACGTTCAGGACGACGCCGTCACCGTCGAGCTCCAGCCGGGAGCCGGTGGAAGGGTGTGTCGCCGAACGGTTTTCGTTGACCTGCCACTCGCTGGGCGCGCCGATGCGGTGCACCGGGTTGATGGCGGTGCGGCCGGCCCACAGCACGTCGGGCGAGTCGAGGACGACGGCCAGCGGGCCGGTGACGTCGGCACGGGCCTGGCGACGCGACACGACCGGAACGGGCTTGACACCGGCTGCCAGCACCTCGTCGATGGCGGCCTGCTCGAAGCGGTCCAGCAGCTCACCGACGGGCTCGTCGACGCGCGTGATGCCGGCGACGGCTGCGGTGCCGGGGATGATGCAGACCTGGTCGGCGTCGTAGCGGGCGTCGTGGGCCTGCCACAGCGAGTCGCTGCGCCACCAGCGGCGCACGTCCTTGTCGATGACCGGCACGAAGTTGACGGGCTTGCCCAGCGTCTTGCACAGCGTGATGAAGAACGGGACGTCCGCCGGGTGCAGGCGCAGGGTCTCGGCCTCGGGGTACCGGGCCAGCAGCTCGGCGATGGCGCGCTGCGGATCCTCCAGCAGCGCTTCACCTTCCGCGGTGGCCGGGAACAGCGTCTCGATGCGACCGGCGTCGGCCGGGTTCAGGCGGGCCTCGGCGCGCTGCAGCATCTCCTCGAAGCGGTCGCGCCAGGTGATGTCGAGCCACGGCGAGTGGTCGCGCTTGGTGTCGGCGGTGCTGCTGCCGTCGCCGATCGCGAGCTCGACGTAGCGCTGCAGCCACTGCTGGTAGGTCATGTCCGCGACGTCACCGAAGTACGGCTTGGCGGTGTTGGCCATGGCGGCGATGATCTCGTCGCGGCGCTCGGCGACGGCGTCGGCGTCACCGGCGACCTCGTCGAGCAGGCGGCCGCACCGCGACGCGGTGTTGTCGATCTCGTGGATGTCCGCACCCAGCTGGCTGCGGCCGGAAGCCATGCCGCCCTGGGCCTTACCGGCGCCGACCCACTGATCGGTGCCCTTGGTGTCGACCAGGAGCTGCTTGACCTGAGGCGAGGTGGTGGCCTCGAGGGTGGCCATGGCGGCGGTGCCGACCAGGATGCCGTCGACCGGCATCAGCGGGAAGCCGTAGGTCTCGGCCCAGCGGCCGGACAGGTACTCGGCGGCGCGCTCGGGCGTGCCGATGCCACCACCGACGCAGATGGTCAGGTTGGCCTGCTTGCGCAGGTCCGAGTAGGTGCTGACGAGCAGGTCGTCGAGGTCCTCCCACGAGTGGTGGCCACCGGCGCGGCCGCCCTCGACGTGGACGATGATCTCCTTGTCCGGGACCTCTTCGGCGATCTTGATGACCGACTTGATCTGGTCCACGGTGCCCGGCTTGAACACCACGTTGGTGATGCCGATCTCGTGCAGCTCATCGATCAGCGCGACGGCCTCGTCGAGCTCGGGGATGCCGGCGGTGACGATGACGCCGTCGATCGGGGCGCCCGACTGGCGCGCCTTCTGCACGATGCGCTTGCCGCCCAGCTGCAGCTTCCACAGGTACGGGTCCAGGAACAGCGAGTTGAACTGGATGGCACGGCCCGGCTCGAGGAGCTGGGTCAGCTCGGCGACGCGGTTCTCGAAGATCTCTTCGGTGACCTGACCGCCACCGGCCAGCTCGGCCCAGTGGCCGGCGTTGGCGGCCGCGGCGACGATCTTGGCGTCGACGGTCGTCGGGGTCATACCGGCCAGCAGGATCGGCGAACGGCCGGTCAGGCGGGTGAACTTGGTCGACAGCTTGACGTCACCGTTGGGCAGCTCGACGGCGGTCGGCGCGAAGCTCGACCACGCGGGCTGCACGACCGGGGCGGCGCCGACGGTGAACAGCGAACGCTGGCCGGCGCGGGTCGCGGCGGGCACGATGCCGATGCCGAGGCCGCGGATGATCGGCGAGGTCAGGCGGGTGACGGTGTCGCTCGGGCCGAGGTCGATGATCCAGCGGGCACCGGCGTCGTGCATGCGCTCGACTTCGGCGACCCAGTCGATGGGCTTGACGAAGATGGCCTCGGTCATCGCGTGGGCCAGCTCGGTGTCGATACCGCACTTGGCGGCCCAGCGGTCGACGACCTCGATGCCGTCGGCCAGGCGCGGGGTGTGGAAGCCGACCTCGACCTGCACGCCCTGGAAAACCGGGCTGAAGACGGCGCCGCCGCGCAGCTTGTTCTTGCGCTCGGCCTCGTCCTTCTCGGTGATCTTGCTGCAGTACAGCTCGAAGCGGGCCAGCTGCTCCGGGGTTCCGGTGATGACGACGCTGCGACGGCCGTTGCGGATCGACAGCACCGGCGGCAGGACGGTGCGGACGTCCTTGGAGAAGTCTTCGAGCAGTTCGGCGATGCGCTCGGGGTCGACGTTGGTGACCGACACCATCGGCGACTTGTCGCCGCGGCCGACCATGCCGCGGCGGCGCGACACGAGCGAGCCGGCGGCGCCGATGAGCTGGAGCAGGGCGAGGAGTTCGGCGTCGCGGGTGCCGTTGGCCTTGAGCGCCTCGGCGGCGATGATGCCCTGCGAGTGTCCGGCGACCGCGACCGGCGGGGTGCCCGCGAGGTCCAGGCCCTGACGCTGCACGGCGCGGATGGCGGCCATCTGGGCCAGCAGGATGCCGGGGCCGGAGATGGCGGCGGTGGTCAGCTGCTTGGCCGAGGGCAGCGGCTCGTCGGCGGCGAGGGCGCGCACCCACTGCATGGGCTCGAAGCCGATGGGCCGCACGACGACGAGCTCGCGCGCGACGGGCTCGAGCAACAGGGCCGCTTCGCCGACGATCTCACTGAGCTCGGATTCGATGCCGGCCGAGCTGACGAGCTCCTCGAGGTTCTCCAGCCAGGACGCACCCTGGCCACCGAACGCGACGGCATAGGGTTCGCCGGCATTGAGCAGGTCTACGAGAGCATGCGCGCTCGCCGCCACCGCCTCGGTGTTGCCACTGGTCACATTGCGGTGCTCGTTGATCGTCATGCGTCCCTCTCGTCGTTGCCGCGCGAACCGGTCAGGTGCTTGGTCTTGGTAGTCGGCCCTGGGGCAACGCGATGCGACGTCGGATCACGTGAGGCCCGTGCTACGTCTGGCGCCCCTGGTTTTCGGGTGCCTGAGAGCCGGGCCGACTGCACTAAGAGTGTCATAAGATTCGCGGCGTTTTTCGGCCCGAAATGGTTACCAACGAGTTCTACGGATCGGTAACCACCTAAGCGGGTAACACCGCGCCGTGGGACTGCCCGTACCCAACAGGACAAACGTCCTGCTGGCGGGTGGTTACGGTCGAGTAGGGGCAATATCGCAGATCAAAGCGGTATTGTTATCAAATCGTGACCATGCTTGTGACGGTGCCGGACCTTACTAATGAGTAGGAAAAGACCCGTTCCAGAAAACACTCGACAATGACGGTCTGTGTGTCTATACAGGCGGTAAGTTACCGAGCCGCCATTTGCTGCGGTTTGATCTCGTTTTCTTAGAGCTGGGCGCCAGCTAACTACTGAGCGGTAATCTGCGCGCCCGTCAGTCCCACTGTCCGAAGCGTGGCTTGAGGATGTGGTTGAGGTCGACCCCGACTCCCCCGACATGGCGCTTGTCGATCTCGACCTGATGCAGTGCCGCCGCGGGATGTGCGGCCCCACCGGGCGAGCCCCAGTTGTGCTGCCAGAAGTACGACCCCAGACCGTCCTGGACGGCCCACTCGATGGTCTTGGAGTTGGCGTACACCCCGACCCGCTGGTGACCCAAGACCGATTCCCAGCCGCGGAGGTAAGGCGCAACCTGCGCCTTGTACTGGGCCGGAGTCGGATCGTCGTCGATCGACGCGTAGATCGGCGCTCCGACCGGACCACCCGCCGCGGTGTGCAACTGGAACCCGCGCTGGGCGTGCTGCACGCCGGCGGCGTGGCCGCCCAGCCAGTCGGCCGTGGATTCCTTCCCGTACTGGTAACAGGAGACGATCTTCAGGCCGCCCTTGTAGAGGTCGCGCGCTTCCGGCAGCTCGATGGGCTTGCCCAGCATCCACGCCCCGCCGGGCCGCCGGTCCGAGACATACCGGATGGCGCCCAGCGCCCCGGCCGACCGGATGTCGGACGCGCTGATCACCCCTGCCGCGTAGTCCAGCAACACTCCGTAGGGGGCCGCCGAGGCGGTGGCCGCGCCCAGTACCGATTGCAATCCGGCGCCGAGGCCGACTGCCGCCGGCGCAGCTGCAGCGTATTTCAGCAGGTCACGACGCGAAATTGCCACGCGTCTCAGGATATGACAGCTACCACTTCCGGCCCGTTAGCCACACCAGTGCAATCCTGACCCACCCAACGTGAAGAAGCGTGAAGAAGATCGTCAAGATTTCGCGATTTCTCGCCATCGTCTTCACGCTCGGCGCTCACGTTTGGCGCTCACGTTTGGCGAGCGACCGCCTCGGCGACGTGCCGGTGCCCGATGATCTCGAACCCGGCCACGCTCACCGCCGGCGCCAGGCTGGCCACCAGGAGGCAGAGCGCCATCGGCACCCCGACGGCCGCGAGGACCACCGTCGCGATCAGGACCACTGCGGTCAGCACCACCAGCAGCAGGTGCAGGGCGTCCACCGAGCGCAGCATCAGCGCGTACAGCACGTAGACCAACGCGATGTAGACGCCGACCGGGATCACCACGCTGAGCACCGTGGCCACCGATCCCAGCGCCGAGTGGTGCTGGATGTAGTACGCGGCGGTGTGCAGGCCGGCACCGGTCGCGACGATGGCGCCGTACACCGGCATGTGCAGGTACCCGAACCAGAAGCCCCGCTCGCGGTGCGCGTGCAGGGCGTCGGCCGACGGCACCATGAAGTACACCCACCACATGCCGAAGGTCAGCGCCGTGCCCGCGATCGCCAGCAGCACCGCGTCCCACGACCAGCCGTGCTCGCCGACGACAGCCGACAGCGAGGCGACCGTCCCGACGACGCCCTCGCCGAGGGCGATGATCGCCAGCAGTCCGTAGCGCTCGGCGATGTGATGCGCGTGCCACGGGGTGCCGCCGCACTTGGTCTCGGCGATCATCGGACCGCCCAGCTCGATGAGCGCCAGCAGCACCCAGCAACCCAGTGTCACCGGCACACTCGTCGGCAGGAACACGGTGCCGACCCAGCCCAGCTGGACCACCGCCACGATCCAGACGTACGTCATCGCCGCCGCACGCCGCGACGGGTCCTGCTTCGCGGCCCGTAACCACTGGCCCACCAACGCAATTCGCATCACGACATAACCGGCCACCAACACCGCGTTGTCGACATGGTGTCCGTGCTCGATCGAGGCGTAGAACGCGGGCAGGCCGAGTGCCAGGACCAGTACGCCGACCATCTCGATCATGGTCATCAACCGGAACACCCAGTCGTCGGTGTCATACGCCGAGGCGAACCAGGTGAAGTTGATCCACGCCAGGCAGATCGCGAAGGTGGAGAACACGAAGCCCGTGATGCCGGCGCCGACGTGGCCCGCGGCCAGCATGTGCGACAGTTCCGACGCCGCGACCCCGAACGCGACGACGAAGGTCAGGTCGAACAGCAGCTCCAGCGGAGTGGCGACGCGGTGCCTTTCGTGCGGATCGCGGCCCCGCATCGGGGTCAGTCGATGCGCGCGCACCTTGCCGTGTGGGTCGGGCGCGTCCTGGTGCGTCCCATCCATGCCGTGTCCCTTCAACGATCCTGGCCCCGTCCGGGCCGCATCACGGTAAGCCTGCCGCAGATCCCCGCCGGCGTCCCACTACCGTGAAGACGTGTCCGCTCCCCCGATCGCCGTCGGCGTCGTCCTTGCCGCCGGCATCGGATCGCGCGTCGGCGCCGACGGCAACAAGGCCTACCTGCAACTGGCGGGCCGCAGCATGGTGGCGTGGTCGGTGGCCGCCGTGGCTGCCAGCCCCGAGGTCGCCCGCACCATCCTGGTGTTCCGGCGTGGTGAACGCGACCAGGTGGTGCGACTCATGGCCGACGAACTCCCCGACACCCCAGTCGAATTCGTCGAGGGCGGCGACACCCGGCACGGCTCCGAACACAACGTGCTGAGTTACCTCGCGGCGGACATCGATGCCGGCGCCGTCGACGTGGTGCTGATCCACGACGCCGCCCGCCCGCTGGCCGGTGCCGAGCTGATGGACACCGCCGTCACCACGGCACGGGAGCGGGGCGGGGCCATTCCGGTGCTGCCGGCGGGTGACGTGTTGCGCCTGACCGAGGATGGCCTCGGCGCCATCGAGCAGTCGCTGGTCCGGGTGCAGACGCCGCAGGCCTTCCGCGCCGCGCCGCTGTGGCAGGCGTATCAGGACGCGGCCGCCGCCGGTTTCGAGGGCACCGACACCTCGTCGTGCGTGGAGCGTTTCACCGACCTCGAGGTCCACGCGATCGCGGGATCGGCCCAGAACTTCAAGGTGACCTTCGCGCACGATGTGCAGGTCGCCGAGCGCCTGCTCAGCCGGCGCTGACGATCGCATCAAGCAGTTCCCGATCCTGCGTTAGGTCGGCGACGAAGGCGTTGGGATCGCCGTCGACCGTGCCGACCTTCAGGCCGGCGGCCGTCAGCGCCGCGAGGTCATCGGGATCTGCGCCCAGAGCCAGCGCCGCCGCCGAGAACGCCCGCGGGTATTGCGCGGTGACGAGCTCCGACCGGTCCACGTTGCCCAGCACGATGCCCTCTGCGGCAACGCTTTTCACGCTGTCGGTCATCGGCAGGACCGGTAGGACGACGTCGTGTTCGGTCAGCCCCGCCGCCACGCGTGCGGCCAGATCAGCGGGAGCGAGCGGGTAACGGACGTCGTGCATCAGGACTGCATCCGCCTCGGTGAGCGGCGCAGGTCCGGTACGCACGGGCACATCGCCCAGGCCATGAGCCGCAAGGCATTCCGTTGCGGCGGCGGCCAATTTATCGGCGGCCACCACCGTTACCGGCGCCACGTCACGCACTGCCCGCACGGCCCGCACCAGTGCCGGTGCACCGGCGATCGGCGCGGTGAAGTCGGCCGGTGCCAGGGCCGCGGGCACGGTCACGATCGCCGAAAGAGTCACCGCGCCACCTTAGCGCCGTCAGCGCGCGACCCCTGGCCGCTCCGGGGAAGTCAGCCGCCGGGCGACGACATCCAGCAGGAAACCCAGCGCACCGATCACCACGATCACTGCCACGACCTGGTCGTAGGCCAGCTGGTCGCGGGCGTTGAGCACCTGGTAGCCCAGACCCGAACGCACGCCGAGCATTTCCGCCGGGACCAGCACCACCCAGGCGATGCCCAGCGCCACGCGCACGCCGGTCTGCAGCTGTCCCCGGATCGCCGGCAGCACCACAGCGGTGATCAGTTCCCACCGGGTGGCGTGGAACGAGCGCGCCACGTCCAGGAAGCCCGGGTCGACAGCGCGCACGCCGGCCACGGTGTTGATCAGCACGGGCCACACGGCCGCCACCGCGATCAGGAAGATCACCGGCTCGTTGCCGATGCCGAACACCGCCACGGCGATCGGGGCCCACGACAGTGGCGAGATCATCCGGACGAACTGGACGAGCGGCGCCGCCGCGCGCTCGGCCGTGCCGCTGAGTCCGAGCAGCAGGCCGGCGGGAATGCCGATGACGACCGCCACCGTCAGGCCGATCACCAAGCGCCACAGGCTGATCCCGATGTCGGGCAGCAGCACGCCGCGGGAGAACAGGTCGACGACGGCGGGCGCGACGCGCTGTGGTGCGGCCTGCCGCAGCAGGGAATGCGGGGCGGACAGGACGGTGGTCGTCAGCCACCAGAGGCCGATCGCGACGACGACGGCGCCGACCGGCGGGGCCCAACGGCGCACTGCCACCGGCGGATCGATCACCGAGCGGGCGGGTGTGGTGGTGGTCATGACAGCTCCAATTGCTCGGTTCGGGTGTAATCGCCGCTGAAGCCGAAGGCGGCCGGACCGCCATGGGCCTGAATGGAATTACGGACGAAGGTGTCGTCGACCAGGTCGCTGTGCACGGTGGCGGGGTCCAGCCGCTCCAGGAATCGCCGGTCGCCATCGATGACGGTGTCGCGCATGGCCGTCACGAGTTCATCGGTGAAGCTCGGGAACGGGAACGGCTGAAAGCCGAGCCGCTGGGGTTGCCACTCCGGGTGCCGCAGCGGGTAGGGCGCTGTGGGATACGTCATCGCGAGCGTGATCGCCGGTACCGGCTGAGGCAGGTACCGCCCGCCGCCGAGTTTCGCCGCGGCCGCCTTCCGATCGTTCGACAGCGCGAGTTGTGCCGTCACCACCGCGTCCGTGAGCTGTTGCACGGCGGCAGGTCGACTGGCGATGACGTCGTCGCGGGTCACCAGGGCGCAGCAGGCATGGTCGCGCCACACGTCGCCGAGGAAGGTGTGGATGCGCCCGATCTTCTTGGTCTGGGCCATCGCGTTGAACGGGTCGGCCACCACGTAGCCGGCGATGGTGCCGGTGGCCAGTGCCGGCACCATGTCCGACGGGCTCATCACGACGAGTTCCACGGTGCGGTCGGCCCGTGACGCCGAGCGGCGGATCACCGGTTGCAATCCGTTGGCCCGCAACAGCTTCTGCAGCACGATGTTGTGGATCGACCACCAGAACGGGATCGCCAGCTGCGAACCCGCAAGGTCCGGCAGCTCCCGGATGTGCGGTGCGACCGTCAGTGCCGAGCCGTTGGTGTGGTTCCACCCGAGTACCCGGACACCGCCACCGAGCGCGTAGCGCAGCTGCACCGCCATCGGCATCAGCAGGTGCACGACGTCGAGTTGACGGTTCAGGAACGCCTCACCCAGCGCGGCCCAGCTCCGGAACAGCACCGGCTTGCCGACACCGGCCGGATACAGACCCGCGGAGTGCGCCATCAACAGCGGTGCGGCGTCCGTGATCGGCAGATAGCCCACGCGCAGCGGCCCGCCGGCGGCCGAATCGGTCGTGGCACTGTGCGCCAGGTCGGCCAGGCCGAAGGCGCCACCGGCGGCCGCTGCCGCGGCGATCAGGGCGTGCCGCCGGGAGATCAGCAGCCGGCTCATGCCACCCACAGTTCGGAAACCCGGTAATGGCTGAGGATTTCGTCACGCAGACCTGACTGGTCCGCCTCCCCCAGGCGCCACTGACGCTGAATCCGGCCGCCATCCGCGAGCAGCACGACGCGCTGCGCCAGGGTGAGCGCCTCCTCGACGTCATGCGTTACCAGCAGCACCGTCACACCCAGTTCGGTGGTGAGCGTGGTCAGCCACTGCTGCAGGTCGGCACGTGTCGCGGGGTCCAGCGCGCTGAACGGTTCGTCGAGCAGGAGCAACTGCGGCCGGGTCGCCACGGCGCGCAGGATGGCCACCCGCTGGGCCTGACCGCCGGACAGCTGGTCGGGATAGCGGTCGGCCAGCCCGTCGACGCCGAAACGCCGCATCAGCTCTGCCGCATAGTCCGCGTCGAATCCCTTGCGCCGGTGTGCGAATCGCCGCGCGTAGGACACGTTGCCCTGCACCGTGAGCCACGGCAACAGCAGCGCGTCCTGGAAAACGACTCCGATGTGCGGACGCTCGCCGCCGGCGGGCCAGCTGACGGTTCCCGAGCTCAGCGATTCCAGCCCGGCCAGCACCCGCAGCAGGGTCGATTTCCCGCTGCCGCTACGCCCGAGCACCGCGACGAACTCCCCTGACTCGATGGCGAGATCGATGCCGTCGAGGACGACGCTGTCGCCAAATGTCTTGGTGCCCGCGGTTATCCGAACTGCTTCAGTTCCCACCTGAGTTGTCCTTCCGATGGTGATTGCACGGGCAGAAAGGCTGCTTCGCGGAACCGGCGGTTGGCGGCCGTCCCCGCGCGATAGCCCTGGCCACCGGCCAGGGCCGACTCCAGCCGGGTCGCCCCCACCGCGGTGTTGGCGGCGTCCAGTCGGAGCCGGATCACCTCGGCCACATCGGCTTCCCCTGGCGCCGTGGCGAACTCGTACAGCCGTCGACGATTGCGTTCGGCCTGCGACACCAGGTCGGCGAGGTCGCCGTCGAACTGGGCGGCCAGGCCGTCGGTCGCCCGGCCGGCCGCCGTCAGCGCCGCCCCGGTGACGCCGACGCAGAACGCGGTCTGCAACAGCAGGAACGTCGGCTTGATCCCGCGGACGAAGCCGGCGAGGTCGGCGCTGATGATGCGGTCGGCGTGCACCTCGACCTCCTCCAGGCGCAGCGATGTCGACCCGGTGCTGCCCAACGCCATCAGCGCGGGCGCCGGATCGATCACGACGCCGACCGCACTCACGTCGACCGCGACGACATACAGCCGGCCGGCGGCCGTCCGTGCCGGCAGTACGATCAACGCGTCGTCAAAGACGTTGGATGCCCAGCGGATCGGTCCGTTGAGCCGCAGACCACGACGCGTCTCCCCCGCGAAGATCGGGAGCTGTCCGAGGCCCGCCACATGCTTGAGCCCGGCGGCCATGGCGGTCACGCCGGGACGGCGTGCGGTGCGCAACGCCTCCGACAGGTCCGGCCGGTCGGCGAGGTAGTGAATCGCCATCTGGTGCGCCCAGGCCGAGAATCCGGCGGCGAGACTCACCGCCGACACCTGCTCGATCACCCGCACCGTGTCGGGCAGGTCCGGCAGGCCGAACAATCCGGCCGCGCCGAGGGCGCGCAGGTCGTCACGGACGTCGGTCTGCCCCGCGTCGAGGTCACCGGCCCGGGCGTCCACTCCGGCCGTGACGTCCGCCAGTCGGGTTGCGACGTCGTCGGATACCAAAGTCGTCATTGTCCACCGCTTTCCAGTCCGTACAACCGATCGATCGGGGTCTGCACAGCCACGCGCGCCCGCCGTACCGCGTCCTCGTCCGGCGCGTCGTAGAAACACAGGCACTTGTCCATGTCGACCCGCACGTAGGTGCGCAGGAAGCTGACTTCGGGCACCTCCGCGTATTTGGGCGCGTTGGCTTTCTTGCGGCTCAGGTAGCTGTCCATGTCCAGGTCGGCGGGCAGGTCCCACTCGACCAGGTATCCGGCCGTGGGGCGGATGGCTTTCAGCTGGTCCAACTCCGCGCCGACGAGCCGCACCTCGTGCGGACCGGTCAGTTCGGCCGCCCCGACCGACGACGCCTCGATCTGCAGCGGACCGCCGGTGAGCTCAGCAACGACGAACAACCGGTGCTGGCCGGTCACCTGAGCCTCGATGAGTTCGCCGCCGGCCCGGTGCACTTCGGCGTCGACGGTCTTGATGGCCTGGTCGACCTCGGCCCGGCCGGGCAGTCCTGCGATTTCGTAGAGGTACAGCGTCACGGTGTGTTCCTGTTCGTCGGGCGTCGATGACATCACGACGCTCGCATGAACAGACCGGTCTGTCTATCAAGGTTTCTCGGCTATGGTGCAGCTATGAGCGCGACCCGCACCCCCCGCCCGGACCGGCCGGCGTCCCGCACCGACACCGCCGGACCGGCCCAGCGACTGCTCGACACCGCATCGAATCTCTTTGCCGCGCAGGGCATTCGCGCTGTGGGCATCGACACCATCCTGCGCGAGGCGGGCGTCGCCAAGGCCAGCCTCTACAGCTCGTACGGGTCGAAGGACGCGTTGGTGATCGCGTACCTGAACCGATTGGATCAGGCTGATCGCAACCGCTGGGAATCGAAGACTTCCGGCACCGACGACCCGGTCGACAAGCTGCTGTCGTTCTTCGACCTCGCGGCCGCCGCGGCACGCAAGCGCCAGTTCCGGGGCTGTCTCTACACCAACGCGGCCACCGAGTTCCCTGGCGACACCCTCGAACCGGTGCGCGCCCATAGGTTGTGGATGCGCCGGCTGCTGACCGAGCTGCTGCGCGACGCCGAGGTGCCCGACGCCGCCGCGGTTGCCCAGCGCATCCAGCTGATCTACGACGGCGCCCTCACCGCGTCCAAACTCGAACGATCAGCCGCGCCCATCACCCTGGCCCGGCAGATGGTCGTCGAGCTGATCGCGAGCTATTCCCGAGCCTGAGGCATCTCCCGCACGCGCGAGAGCACCGAACTGAATGTCCGAGCCGTCCGCTCATCACCATGCGCCAGCGGCCGGACAGACGGATAAGTACCTGAGTTCAATCACGGCAGTGTTCTGCCAGTAGTTGTAGAACCCAGGGACTTCTGGGGGCCCGAAAACGTACCTGGCTTCAGTCATGTTGACCCATGGCCGTTCTGATTGAAACCACGTGCTTACCTGGCCGGCCAGCTCCCCTCAGAACAGCCGCGACGCCGCCCGTCTGCGAGACAACAGCTACTTACCTGCTGCCGCCGGCTGAATCCCGATGGCCGCCAGCCGCCGCTCGGACGCCTCCGGGCGGACGAACTTCGGCCACCAGAACCACCTGCCGAGTATTGCCGCGATGGCCGGGGTCATGAACGACCGGACGATCAGGGTGTCGAACAGCAGGCCCAGCGCGATAGTGGTGCCGACCTGCGCCATGACCTTCAGGTCGCTGAAGGCGAACGACGCCATGGTGGCCGCGAACACCAGACCCGCCGAGGTGACCACCGATCCGGTGCCCGCCATCGAGCGGATGATGCCGGTCTTCAGACCGCCCGACAGCTCTTCCTTGAACCGGGACACCAGTAGCAGGTTGTAGTCGGAGCCCACCGCGAGCAGCAGGATGACCGACATGGGCAGCACCATCCAGTGCAGCTCGAGGCCAATGAGGTGCTGCCACAACAGCACCGACATGCCGAACGACGCGCCCAGCGACAGCAACACGGTGCCGACGATCACGGCCGCCGCGACCATGCTTCGCGTGATGAGCAGCATGATGATGAAAATCAGTGACACCGCGGCGATTCCGGCGATCATCAGGTCGTACTGCGCGCCGTCGTGCATGTCCTTGTACGTGGCAGCGGTACCGGCCAGATAGATCTTGGAGCCCTCCAGCGGCGTGCCCTTGATGGCTTCCTTGGCGGCCTGCTTGATCGGGTCGACATGGGCGATGCCGTCGGGCGTCGCCGGGTCGCCTTCGTGCTGAATGATGAAGCGGACCGACTTGCCGTCCGGCGAGATGAAGTTCTTCATGCCGCGCTTGAAGTCCTTGTTGTCGAAGGCTTCCGGTGGCAGGTAGAAGGAATCGTCATTGAGCGAGTTGTCGAATGCCTCGCCCATCGCCGCCGCGTTGTCCGACGCCGCCGCACGCTGATCCACCTGACCCTTCTGGGTCTGATACATGGACAGCATGTACTGCTTCATGTTCTTCATGACCTCGATCTGAGGCGGCATCACCGTGACCATCTCGGCCGTCAGCTTGTCCATCTTCATCAGATCCGGGACCAGCGTCTGGATGTCGTCGGTCATGACGTCGATGCCGTCGAGGGTGTCGAACAGCGCCCGCGTCGACCAGCACATCGGGATGTCGTAGCAGTGCGGTTCCCAGTACAGGTAGTTGCGAACCGGCCGCAGGAAGTCGTCGAAATCGGAGATGTGGTCCCGCAAGTCGGCGACGTCGAGCGCCATGTTGGCGGTCTTCATCGACATGTCATGCGTGGTGGCGGCCATCTGCGTAGTGATGGACTGCATCTTGGTCATCGTGTCGATGCTGACCTGCATGTCGTTGGCCTGCTGCAGCATGTTGGCCATCGAGTCCAGCTGATACTTCTCCGTCATCTTCGAGGTGACGGACTGCATGCCCATGATGAACGGAATCGTCGTGTGCTTGATGGGTTTTCCGTCGGGCCGGGTGATCGTCTGCACCCGCGCGACACCCGGGGTGTGCACGATGGCCCGGGCGATCTTATTGATCACCAGGAAGTCGGCCGAGTTCCGCAGGTCGTGGTCGCTTTGCACCATCAGCAGCTCGGGGTTCATCCGCGAGGCGCTGAAATGCCTTTCGGCGGCGGCATATCCGACGTTGGCGGTCAGCTCGGCCGGCACGTAGCGGCGGGCGTCGTAGTTCGTCTTGTAGCCGGGCAGCGTCACCAGCCCGACGAGGGCAAGCGCCAGCGTGGCGACGAGCACCGGACCCGGCCAGCGCACCACCAGCACACCGACACGGCGCCAGCCACGAGAGTGGATGGCGCGCTTGGGCTCGAAGCGCCCGAAGCGGCTACCGATCTTGATGACGGCGGGCCCGAGTGTCAGCGCCGCGAGGACGGCGACGAGCGTGCCGATGGCGCAGGGCACGCCCATGGTCTGGAAGTACGGCAGCCGCGTGAAGCTCAGGCAGAGCATGGCGCCGGCGATCGTCAAACCCGATCCCAGCACCACGTGCGCCGTCCCACGGAACATCGTGTCGTAGGCCTGTACGCGCTCTTCTTTGTCGCCGCGCGCTTCCTGGTAACGGCCGATGGCGAAGATGGCGTAGTCGGTGCCCGCCGCGATCACCATCAGGGTCAGGAGATTCACCGCGAACGTCGAGAGCCCGATGACGTTCGCGTCGGCCAGGAACGCGACGACGCCGCGGGCAGCGCCGAGTT
Organism: Mycolicibacterium sp. TY81; assembly: GCF_018326285.1. Lineage (NCBI taxonomy): Bacteria > Bacillati > Actinomycetota > Actinomycetes > Mycobacteriales > Mycobacteriaceae > Mycobacterium > Mycolicibacterium sp. TY81. Next base: position 759,059 of record NZ_AP023362.1, on the reverse strand, counting down.
CGAGGAACACCATCAGCAGGATCAGGATCATCGTCATGATCGACCGGTAGACGAACAGCAGCATCACGGCGATCACCACCAGGGTGACGATCGTGACCTTGGTGACGCTCTTGTCGCCGGCGTGGTGCTGGTCCGACACCAGCGGGGCGCCGCCGGTGACGTACACGTGCAGGCCGGCCGGCGGCTTGGAGTCCGCGACGATCTGCCGGACCGAGGCGACGGAGTCGTTGGCCTTCGTCTCCCCCTGGTTGCCACGGAGGTAGACCTGGACGTACGCGGCCCTGCCGTCGGCGCTCTGTGAGCCGACGGCCGTGAGCGGGTCACTCCAGAAGTCCGCGACGTGCTCGACATGCGCGGTGTTGGCCGTCAGCTTCGCGACGAGCCCGTCGTAGTAGTGGTGCGCCTCGGCGCCGAGCGGTTGGTCGCCCTCGAGAACGATCATCGCGTTGCTGTCGGAGTCGAACTCCTGGAAGTTCGCGCCGATCTGCTTCATCGCGATCATCGCCGGGCCATCCTTGGCGCTGAGCCCGACGGTGTGCTCCTCACCGACCTTCTCCAGCGGTGGGACCAGCGTGTTCGTGGCGACATTGAGCGCGAACCAGCCGATCACGATGGGCACCGCGAGGACCCAGATCAGGTGACCGATCCTGGATCGCTCGGTGTTGGTGGCACTCACTCGGGGCACCCTTCCATCAGGCCCGGTAGGTCCATGGAGATGGAGCTCGGCGGCGTTACACATTCACTGTCGCGCGAAATATACCTAGCCCACCAAACTTTTAGCCATACCGACGGCACAAAAAGCCCTCTACCTCCCGCGAAATGGGACAAATCGGCATCTTTCCGCCCGTTTTCGGCCGTAGCGTTGACGCTGTGGAAAATTCTCCGGCCGACACCTTCGGCAAGCGCTACGGCGAAGTCCTGCTGGTCTCCCAGACGCCGACGGGGCCGCAGGTTGCGGTGTTCAACACCTTCCCGCTGAACGACTGCCCACCCGACGCGTGGTCCGCGCTCGACCCGCAGGCCCTCGCCACGGAGAACGGCGTGGCCGCCGCTTTGCTCAACGGTCCGCGCTACTGGCTGATGAGCGAGATCGTGAAAGCCCACGAGGACGTCGGCGAGATCAAGACGTTCGGCGGCATCGACATGCGGCAGCAGGCGACGGTCGAATTGTCGTCGATGAACCCCGCGCCCTACAGCGTGAACACGGTCAGTCGCCGCACGGTGTTCGTGTTCGGCGCCGGGCGGCCGGTCTTCGAACTGCTCGACCCGCAGGGGCAGCGGTGGGTCATGCAGTCATGGAGCCAGACGGTCGACCCGACGCTGTCGCTGGCGGACCTGCCAGCGCTGGGTGCGCGACTGCAGCTGCCCGACGGGTGGAGTTACCGGACGTCGACGCTGACCAGCCCGCTGCGCATCGACACCACGACCGAGGCCGCCCACGTCACGCAGGACGATCTGGGCAACACCTATTCCCTCGCCGTCGCTTAGCCCCGCTAGCCATTCCCAAACCCTCGCCGGTGCGTTACAAACAACAAACGGGTGTTCCTGTCGCGGCGGGGTTGAACTGAAGGAGGCCGCATGGCTTGGGATTTCGAAACCGATCCGGAGTTCCAGGAACTCCTCGACTGGGCCGACGCCTTCGTGCGCGACGAAGTCGAGCCGCTCGACCTCATCTGGCCGCACCTGCAGTACACCGCGCTCGACGAGACCCGGCGCCGCGTCGTCGACCCACTCAAGGAACAAGTGCGCGCAAAAGGCTTGTGGGCCACGCATCTCGGCCCCGAACTCGGTGGGCAGGGCTACGGGCAGCTGAAGCTGGCGCTGCTCAACGAAATCTTGGGCCGGTCGCAGTGGGCGCCCATCATCTTCGGCTGTCAGGCGCCCGACACCGGCAACGCCGAGATCATCGCGCATTACGGCACCCCCGAGCAGAAGGAGCAGTACCTGCGGCCGCTGCTGAATGGCGAGGTGTTCTCCTGCTACTCGATGACCGAGCCGCAGGGCGGTGCCGACCCCACGCAGTTCACGACGTCCGCGGTGCGCGACGGCGACGACTGGGTGATCAACGGCTACAAGTTCTTCTCGTCCAACGCCTCGACGTCGACGTTCCTGATCGTCATGGTCGTGACCAACCCCGACGTCAGTCCCTACCAGGGCATGTCGATGTTCCTGGTGCCGACCAATACGCCGGGCGTCAACATCATCCGCAACTCGGCGATCTACGGGGAATCCGACGGCCACGGCTCACACGCACTGATTCATTACGACAATGTGCGCGTGCCGAATTCGGCCGTCCTCGGCGGCGAGGGCCAGGCGTTCGTCATCGCGCAGACGCGCCTGGGCGGCGGCCGGATCCACCACGCGATGCGCACCATCGGGCTCGCGCAGCGGGCATTGGACATGATGTGCGAGCGCGCGCTGTCGCGGCACACCGCCGGCAGCCTGCTCGCCGACAAGCAGGCCGTGCAGGGCTTCATCGCCGACTCGTGGGCGCAGCTGCAGCAGTTCCGGCTGCTCGTGCTGCACACCGCGTGGAAGATCGACAAGTACAACGACTACAAGAAGGTGCGCAAGGACATCGCCGCCGTCAAGGTCGTGATGCCGACGGTGCTGCACGACATCGCCTGGCGCGCAATGCAAATCCACGGCGCGCTCGGGGTCACCAACGAGGTGCCGTTCCTCGGTATGGTCGCCGGCGCCGCCGTTATGGGGCTCGCCGACGGACCGACCGAGGTCCACAAGGTCACCGTCGCGAAGCAGGTGCTGCGGGACTACACCGGCACCGACGAGCTGTGGCCGACGGAATGGCTGCCGGGCAAACGCGAAGCGGCACAGGCGAAGTACGCGCAGTACCTGGAGCTGGAAGTCGGAAATCTCTAGCCGGCCGGCCGCCGCGGTCGTGCTCGCCGAGCTGTTCACCGACACACTGACTGCTGCCTGACCGCATCGCTTCGGCGTGTCGAGCTCTCCTGCAGCACTTGCGATCCAGAGCCGTCATCTTCGGCTGACATTGTCATCATGCGTAGACGATGTCAGCACATGATGACGACCCCAGCCCGAAGTACATGCACAGCCAGGTCCGCTGGCGCGAGGCGACGACCTACCGCGCCAATAGCCGAGTGACGCCCCGCATCACCACGCGGCTCGCGGCGTGCTGTGCCTGCGCAACCAGCGACGGCGCCACCGGCGCAGGGGCACTGCCCAGCCGCGGGAACAGTGCCAGCGCGTTGGTGCGGTCGATAGCGCGCCGCCCGGCGTCGTCCAGTCCCCCGTACGACTCCAACCCGGCCGCGTACAGCTGGCTGACCTCGACCGGCGCGAACGGGAAGTCCGATCCGAATGTCACGTGACCAGGCTTGGCGAAGGCCAGCAGCGACGGCAGCGCGGCCGCCGTGGACGACAGCGCGGTATCGAAGTAGAAGCTCGCGAAGTCGTCGAGGTGATCGGCCGGGCTGCCGCCGACGTCACTCGTGATGCCCATGGCCATGCGGTAGGACGCATATGGGACGAAGCCGCCGGCATGGCTCAGGATGAACCGGATGTTCGGGTAGCGGCGGCGAATGCCGTTGCGCACCAGCAGGTACGCCGCGCGGCTGGTGTCCAGCAGGAAGTCGGCGGCGAACGGCATCACGCCGTCGATCGTGGGGCCGGGCAGCTCGGCGGGGTGGATGAAGACGACGGCCGAACGCTTGTCGAGCTCCGCGAACAACGCGTCCTGGCCTTGCGCGCCGACGTAGGTTCCCACACTGTTGGCCAGCAGGAACACTCCGTCGGCATTCAATTCGTCGAGTGCGCGCACGGCTTCGGCGACGGCGGCATCCAGGTGCGGCAACGGCAAGGTGGCGAAGAACCCGAACCGATCCGGCTGGGCGGCAACGAGTTCGGCGCTGTAGTCGTTCACATCGCGGGCCAATGCGGCCGCGTCCGCCGCGGCCGGCAGCATCGTGGTGCCCGGTGCGGACACGGACAGGATGGCGGTCGCGACACCGAGCTTGGCCATCGTGTCCAAGGACGCTTCCGGGGACCAGTCCGGCATCGCCCGGCCGCCGGCGTCGGCGATGCCCGCCTGGTCCAACGCCTTTCGGTAGTCGGGCGGCACCATGTGGTGGTGGGTATCAATACGGTTCATGATGTTTCCTCCTCCGGCGATTCGTGCACGATATTCCGCGCTCACCGCGGAAAATCGTGCACAAATCCCGGGACTAGTCGGGGATTCCCGCCCCGGCGAGCGCCGGGACGGTGTCTTCGCGGTGCAGCAATGACCTGGCCGCGGTCGTGAACTGCCCGAGCTTGTCGACGCTGGACTGCGTCTCGTGGCCCCAGATGCTGATGCCCTGGTGAGTCGTCGGTTTCCAGGTTGATTCGTCGACCACCAGCGGGTTCCATCCGACCTCCCACTCGAAACCTGAGGGGGTGACGGCGTAGTACGACAGCTCGCGGTCGTTGGTGTGCTGCCCGACGCCCAGGGCCATGTCGAACCCCAGTGCTCGCACGCGTTGGTAGCTGTCCGTCAGATCGTCCAACTCGGCGACCTGAATGTTGAGGTGCTGCACGCGGGTCCGAATCGGGTTGATCGGCAACCGATTCACCGCGGCGATCGCCACGGAGTGGTGGCGCCGATTGACTCGCAGGAACCGGATCTTGACCTTGACGCCGCTCATGGTTTCGTCGATGAAGTCGCTGAGCCGGGCGTCGAGCAAGGTGTTGTAGTAACCGCGCATCTGGTGTGGCCTGGTGCTGGTGACGGCGACGTGTCCCAGTCCGAACTCGCCGGTGACAAAGCCCTTTCCAGCCACAGACAATTGTCCGTCGATGTGCGCCCGGGTGTACAGCTCCTGTGCCAGCCCGTTGGGGCCGGGAATCCGCATCAGGCGCTCGACGCCACGCAGCGCGGCGTCCTCGGCGGTGCCGACGGTGACGGGCACGCCGCACCGGTGCACCCGGCCGAGGATTTCCTCGAAGGTCTCATGGTCGTCGGCCTGCCAGCCCAGCGTGGTGACATCCTCGGCCGGACCGCGCCGCAGCAGGAACCGGCACTGTTGTTCGTCGAGCCGGAAGCGGAGGGCATCGGTGTCGAGATCATCGAGGTGCATGCCGATCGCGTCGCGACCGAAGCGGCGCCAGTCGGCGAATCGCTCCGTCTCGACCACAAGATAGCCGAGCGATACGTTGCCGAAGACGCTCATGGCCGGAATACCGTGCTGTCCGAAAGGAATTCGTCGACAATCTGATTGAAGAGGTCGGCGCGTTCCCACTGCATCCAGTGTCCGGTGCGGCTGGTCATGACCAGCTCGGCGTTGGGCATGATGTTCTGCAGCATGGGTCCACCCGAGGGCCGGTTCACCTTGTCGTCGCGCCCCCACAGGATCAGCGTCGGCGTCTGCAGCGCGGCCAGCCGCGAGTCACGCGTCAGGTCCATGCGCCAGAGCGTCCGCAGCGCGAACAGTCCCGACGGTCGACTCAGCGGCGGATTAGCCACCACCTCTGGGTCGATGGATGCCGTGTAGCGCAGGTCGATCAGCTCGTCGGGCACCGAGTCACCGTCGTAGACCAGGTAATTGCGGATGAACGTGGCCAGCTTCTCACGGCTGGGGCCCGAGCCGCCGTAGTACGCCAGCAGACTGTTGAGGCCATCCGTCGGCAGCCCGCGGGTGGTCCCGATACCGCCGGGGCCCATGAGCACCAGCTTGCCGACACGGCCCGGGGTGTCCAGCGCCAACCGCAGTGCCGCGGCGCCGCCGTAGGAGTTACCGACCAGATGCGCTGTGCTGATGCCCAATTCGTCGAGCAGGCCCCGCATCGCGTCCGCCAGGCAGCCGAAAGGATCCGACTTGTCGATGCCCTTCGACGAACGCCCGTAGCCGGGCATGTCGGGTACCAGGACGCGGTAGCGCTTGGCGAGCGCGTCGATGTTGCGGGAGTAGTTGCTGGCACCGGAGGCGCCCGGGCCACCGCCGTGCAGCAGCAGCACCGCGGGGCCGGATCCCGCTTCGGCGACGAAGATCTTCCGGCCGGCGACGGTGATGGTGTGTTCGGTGAGGGTGGCGGTCATGCTGATGCTCCTGTCAGGGTGGTGAGGCTCAGTCCGGCCGGCGGAGCCGGGAGTGGTTGTCCGGATGAGGTTGCGGCGTAGACGAATCCGTCCGGGCGGAGGACGACGGCGTCGGCTTTGCGGTCACGGAGCCACCGCACCAGGCTCGGTTCGGTGATCTGCAGGGTCGACGCGCCGGCGGCCGTCCAGGCTGCCGCCCCGGTCGGCACGGCGCCGGTGTGCAGCACCGTCCAGCGCCCGCCGAGCAGCTCATCGAGCAGCACGCCGCCCACCGTGGGTTGCGGGATCTGCCAGCCCACCGCGGGGTGCGTGGTCGCGAAGAAGCCGTCGTCGTAGTGGGCGTCAGGTATCCACCAGAACTTCTGACCCGCGGCATTGGCCCCGGGAATCCTGGTCAGCGCCCGCACGACGTGATTGCGGATGGCGGCCAGCCATGGCCGCCGCTCGGTGATGATCCGGCCGACCAGCACCGCACGCCGGGTGACCTCTGTGACGTGCGGCTTGCGTTCTGCGGCATACGAATCCAGCAGCGCGTCGGGCGCCTGACCGCGCAGCACCGCGGCGAGTTTCCAGCACAGGTTGGCGGCGTCGCGGACGCCGGCGGACATCCCCTGGCCGATCCACGGCGGCATGGCGTGCGCGGCATCGCCGGCCAGGAATACCCGTCCGACGCGCCAGCGGTCCGCTACCCGTACGTGGTGGCTGTAGACGACGGCGCGCAGGATCTCGACGTGCTCGGGTGTGATGCCCTGCTCGCCCAGCACTTTCCACACCGCTTCGTCGCTGGTGAGGTTCTTCTCGTCCTCGCATCCTCGCGCGGGGTATTCCCACCGGTGATGCCCGAGCGGCGTCGGGCAGTCAACGGTCGGACGTGCGGGGTTGCAGTGAAACCGCAAGCGGTCGTGTGCATCCCATTCCTTGATCACCTTGGTGTCGATGACGACCCAGCGCTCGCCGTAGGTGCGTCCGCTGTACCCGATGCCGAGCACGCCGCGCGTCGCCGACGAGCCACCGTCCGAGGCGATGACGTAGCGGGCCGTCACCCGTTTGAAGGCGTCGGCACACAGGTCGGCGAGCAGCAGCTCGACGCCGTCGGCCCGGTTGGTCACCCGCAGACATTCATGCTCCAGCAGCACCTCGACGTTGGCGAACCGGGCCACCCCTTCGCGGAGCACCGAGTCGACCGCCGGCTGGTACAGGAACTGCTGCGACGGATGGCCGCACCCGCGTCCGTAGATCACCGTTTCGATGAACGGGCGCCCGTCGGCGTCGACGAACGCGACCGGACGGTCGGGCAGCATGTCGCGCTGGAGCCGCTCGGCCAGGCCCACCGACTGCCAGACGCGGAGGACCTCCTCGTCGGTCGAGATCGCCCGCGCCCGGCTGTAGATATCTGGGTCCCGCTCGATCACCACGACCTTCAGACCGAGTTGGCCCAGCAGGTTGGCGGCCGTGGCGCCTGTGGGGCCGTACCCGACAACGGCGACGTCGTAGGTGTCTGCACTGCTCATTGGGAGCCTCCCACTTGTTCTGTAGTGATCGCTACGGTAATGTAGTGATCGCTACAGAGTCAAGAGTCGGGAGTGAAGATGTCCGAAGCACCCAAGACCCGCCGCAAGCGCGCCGATGGCGAACAGTCCCGTGAGCGAATCCTGGATGCCGCCAACGAGATTGCCTCTGAACGTGGTTACGAAGGCACCAGCATCGGGCTGGTCAGCAAGAAGTGCGGACTCCCCGCCAGTTCCATCTACTGGCACTTCAAGGACAAGGACGACCTGCTGGCGGCGGTGATCGACCGCAGCTTCGAAACCTGGCTGCGCGTCTGGGAACTCCCCCTTGACGGCGAGCCCCGCGAACGCGTGATCGGACTGGCCAGGCAGCTCGCGAAAGGCCTGCTCGACCATCCGGACTTCCTGCGCCTCGGGCTGATGCTGGCGCTGGAGCGCCGGCCCGTGGAACCACGAGCCCGTGCGCGGTTCCTGCAAGCGCGGACGCAGGCCTCCGACTCGCTCACCGCGGCACTCAGTGAGCTTGCCCCAGGTCTCACCGACGCCCAGGTCCGGCTGCTGGTGAACTACTCCATCGCCGGCGCCGACGGCCTGTTCATCGCCAGGGAACTCGGCGGTGATTCGGTGGACCTGCTCGAGTTGTTCGAGATGCACGCCAATGCCATCTACGACACGGCGATCCGGATGCTCGCCGAGAACGTGCGATGACGCCGTCCGCCGGAACCACCGCGCCGATCATCGCTGCCGTCGCGAAGTCGGGAAGTGTGACCTACGCCGAGATCGTGTCATCGATTCCGGCGTGCTCCGCCGGTCCGGACATCCGGGCCGGCGTCGACGATCTGATCGAAACCACCTGTACCGCAATACAGAATGTCGGCGCCCGGCATGCGAAGGTCATCTCACTGCTCAGCCCTTCCCCTGCGACGCGGTACACCGTCTACTGCCTGGTCGACGGCGCCGCCGATCACGCTGCCATCGAACGGGACATCCACACCGCGGTGCAACGGATCAGCGCTGAGGTGCCAGGCTTCCGGCTCAAGCAGGCCGTGCAGTTCGAGAGCATCGGCCCGATCCACATCCCAGAAATCGGCACCTTCGCGGGCACCAGAGTGACCGCGCTCGTCGAAGTAGCCGCGCAAAACGCCGGAGCCCCAACATGATCTACATCAGCGACGTAACCCTGCGTGACGGCATGCACGCCGTCCGGCACCAGTACACCATCGCGCAGGCCGTCGCCATCGCGACGGCGCTCGACGCCGCGGGCGTCGCCTCCATCGAGGTCGCGCACGGCGACGGACTGGGTGGGTCCAGTTGTGTCTACGGCTTCGGCGCCCACACCGACCTGGAGTGGATCTCCGCCGTCGCCGCCGCGGTGTCCCGGGTGCGGATCGCGACGCTGATCCTCCCCGGCATCGGTACCGTGCGCCGGTTGCGCGACGCGCATCGCGCCGGCGTCACCGTCGTCCGTGTCGGTACCCACTGCACCGAGGCCGAGCTCTCCGCACGCCAGCTCGCCGCCGCCCGCGAGCTGGGAATGGACCCCGTCGGCTTCCTGATGATGAGCCACCTCGCCACGCCGGCGGTCCTCGCCGCGCAGGCCAAGCTCATGGAGAGCTACGGCGCGACGTGCGTCTACGTCGTCGACTCCGGCGGGGCGATGACGATGCGCGACGTCGCCGACCGCGTTGACGCACTGCGCCAAACCTTGGACCCTGCAACAGAAATCGGCATCCACGCCCACCACAATCTGTCTCTGGGAGTGGCCAATTCGATCGCCGCGGTCGAGCACGGCGCCAACCGGGTCGACGCGTCGTTGACCGGGATGGGCGCTGGAGCCGGCAACGCACCGCTGGAAGTCTTCATCGCCGCGGCCACCAAGCTGGGCTGGGAGCACGGCTGCGACCTGCATGCGTTGCAGGATGCCGCCGACGATCTGGTGCGGCCGCTGCAGGACCGGCCGGTGCGCGTCGACCGGGAGACCCTGACGCTCGGCTACGCGGGCGTGTACTCGAGCTTCCTGCGGCACGCAGAGATTGCCGCCGAACGCTTCGACGTCGACGCCCGGACACTGTTGGAAGAAGCGGGGCGGCGCGGGCTCGTCGGCGGTCAGGAAGACATGCTGGTCGACATCGCACTAGACCTCACCAGCACGGAAAGCGCCTAAGCGACCAGCTCCACCAACGTCGCGTTGGCGGTGCCGCCACCCTCGCACATGGTCTGCAGGCCGTAGCGAATTCCGTTGTCGCGCATGTGGTTGATCATGCGGGTCATCAGCACCGCGCCGGACGCGCCGAGCGGGTGCCCCAGCGCGATCGCGCCACCGAGGGGATTGAGCGCGGCCTCGCGGGCGCCGGTGTCGGCGAGCCAGGCCAGCGGTACCGGGGCGAACGCCTCGTTCACCTCGAAGACACCGATGTCGCCGATCTTCACACCGGTCTTGCGCAGCACCTTTTCGGTGGCCGGGATCGGGCCCGTCAGCATCAGGACCGGGTCGGCGCCCGTCACCGCACCGCCGACATACCGCACCAGCGGGGTGAGGCCGAGCTGCAGCGCGTTCTCCAGCGTCATCACCAAAAGTGCTGCCGCACCATCGGAAATCTGCGAGGAGTTGCCGGCGTGGATCACGCCGTCCTCCTGGAATGCCGGCTTGAGGCCACCCAGCTTCTCGACCGTCGTCCCGCGCCGGATGCCCTCGTCCTCGTGCACCACACCGCCGTCCTCGGTGAACACCGGAACGATCTGCGTGACGAACGCGCCCGAATCCTGTGCAGCCGCGGCGAGTTCGTGCGACCGCGCCGAGTACTCGTCCAGCCGGGCCCTCGACAGACCCCACTTCTGCGCGATCATCTCCGCCGAGATGCCCTGGTTGAAACCGAAACCGTCATACCGGGCAAGCGCTTTCGGCCCGTACGGCTCGCCGGTCTGGCGGGCCGCACCGAGCGGCACCCGGCTCATCACCTCGACGCCGCCGGCCACCACGACGTCCTGCTGACCGGACATCACTGCCTGCACCGCGAAATCCAGTGCCTGCTGAGACGATCCGCAGGCCCGGTTGACCGTCGTGCCCGGGATCGACTCGGGCCAGCCGGCCGCGAGCACCGACCAGCGGGCGATATTGCTCGACTGGTCGCCGACCTGCGAGACACAGCCCCACACCACGTCGTCGACGAGTTCGGGGGCCACTCCGGACCGCTCCATCAGTTCGTTCAACACCACGGCCGACAGGTCGGCGGCATGCTGGCCGGCCAGCCCCCCGTTGCGCTTGCCGACGGCGGTCCGCACGGCCTCGACAATGACGACTTCACGCATGGTCGCTCCCTGATCCATAGACATCGCCGATGGCACCGGCGGCCCGCAGGCCGGCGATATCTTCAGCGCGGTAACCCAATTCGCCGAGTATCACATCTGTGTGCTCGCCCAGTCCGGGGATTGCCCCCATGTTCAGCTCCAGGCCGCTGATCACCGGCGGCGGCAACAACGCCTCGATGGGGCCATTCGGGGTGCTGACCTGACGCCACCGGTCGCGGGACTTGAGGTGCGGATGTGCGATCACCTCACTGGGCAGGTTGTACCGCGAATTGCCGATGCCGGCGGCGTCGGCAATTCGCTGAATATCCTCGAGATCGCGCTCAGCGCACCAGGATCCGATGTCGGCGTGAAGCTCGTCGCGGTGCGCGCAGCGGTCCGAATTACTCGCGAATCGAGGGTCCGAGGCGAGGTCGGGCCGCTCGATGATCTCCCGGGCCAGGCGCTGCCATTCCCTGTCGTTGGTCGTCCCGAGAACGACGGTCTGTCCGTCGCGCGTCGCGAACGCGCCGTACGGTGCGACGGCCGGTGAAGCCATCCCGAGTGGCTGCTGGTTCACGCCCGAGTGCTGGGTGTAGGTCAGCGGGTAACCCATGATGTCGGTCATCGTGTCGAACAGGCTCACCGCGACCGACGGCGCCGCACCGACAGAGACACCACGGGCGCGGCCCAACAGCAGCGCCATGATGGACAGCGCCGAGTACAGGCCGGTGGAGATATCGGCGACGGGCGGACCCGGCTTGGCCGGCATGCCCGGGAAGCCGGTGGCCGCACATGACCCGGATTCCGCCTGCACCAACAGGTCGTACGCACGTTTCTGGGAAAGGGGTCCGCCCGGCCCGTAGCCATCGATCTCGACGGGAATCACCTGCGGGTGCCGCCTGCCGAGGTCCTCCGGTGACAACCCCAGTCGCGCGGTGGCGCCCGGCGCCAGGTTGGAGACGAACGCGTCGGCCCGGTCGAGCAACTGGTGCAGCACCGCAATGCCCTTGTCTGACTTGAGGTTCAGGCTGATCGACTGCTTGCCCCGGTTGGCCCACACGAAATGCGCCGCCTGGCCGAGCACCACGTCGTCGTAGTCGCGGGCGAAGTCGCCGCCTCGGGGATTCTCGACCTTGATCACGCGGGCGCCGAAGTCGGCCAGCACGCGCGTACACATCGGCGCGGACACCGCCTGCTCCATCGCGACGACGGTGATCCCGGCCAGCGGCAGCGACTGCGCTTCGGTCACGCCCCTCACATAACCATGTAACCGCCGGTCGGCGCGCTGCGACCCCGCTCAGGAGTCCGACGCACAGGTCACGTCGACGTAGACGTTGTTGATCATGCGGGTGTCCGCGCGCTGGGTCGGGTCCGCGGGATTCGGCAACCCGTGCACGTCCGTCACCGTGCAGGCGGACAGCGGAGCGCTCGGGGCCCCGTCGACCTGCACGTTGTAGCCCTCGCTGCGCAGCGTGGAGACGACGTCGGCGCCGTTGTTGCCGGACGCACTGGCGGCCTGCGCCGGGCCGGCGGCGGTCAAGGTGGCAGCGGCCAGCGCCGCGGCGGCGGTGGAGAAGAAGGCGATCCTGCTGATCATGTCGATGTCCCTTCACGGTGGTTTCTGACGTCGTCCAGACTCGAATCGGCCGACAAGGGTTCCCCGGAGGAACGATGAAGATTCGTTAAAGAACGCGGCGCTGACCTGGTCATCCGGTCGACCGCACCACTGCGCGGGTGCACTATGAGCAGGTGAACGGCACTGAACCGACGCCGAGCCTGCGCGCGCTGGTCGTCGACGACGAGGCGGCGCTGGCCGATGTCGTGGCCAGCTACCTCAAACGCGAACAGTTCGAGGTACGTGTCGCGGCCGACGGCCCGTCGGCTCTTGTCGCCGCCCGCGAACTCGACCCCGACGTCGTGGTCCTCGACATCGGACTGCCGGGCCTCGACGGCATCGAGGTATGCCGACAGCTTCGGGTGTTCTCCGACGCGTACGTCGTGATGCTGACGGCCCGCGACACCGAGATCGACACCATCGTCGGGCTGTCGGTCGGCGCCGATGACTACGTCACCAAACCGTTCAGTCCCCGCGAGGTCGTGGCCCGGATTCGGGCCATGTTGCGGCGGCCCCGCCGTGCCCCCGAATCCGTCCCCGAGACGGGGACACCGCCACGCGTGTTCGGGGAGCTGCACATCGACACCGACAGCCGACAGACTCTGCTCGGCGGTGCCCCGATCATGCTGACCCGCACCGAGTTCGATGTTCTGGCGGCCCTGTCCTCGCGGCCGCGACAGGTGTGGACGCGCCATCAGCTGCTCGAAGCGGTCTGGGGTGAATCGTGGTTCGGCAACGACAACGTCGTCGACGTCCATGTCGGCCACCTGCGCCGCAAGCTGGGCGACAATTCGGCCGAGCCGCGTTACGTCACGACGGTGCGAGGCGTCGGATATCGGATGGGAGAAGGCTGATGGCCCAGCACCATCCGCGCAGCAAGCACGGAATCCGCAGTCGGCTCCTCGTCACGAACGCGGTCGTCGTGGTCGCGGCCATCGCCACCACGACGACCGTCGCCCTCATCATCGGCCCGCCGATGTTCCGCAAGGTGATGCAGGACGTCCTGGTCCCCGGGCGCACCGGTCCACATCCCTACGAGCATGTGTTCCGGCAGGCGACCGCGGTCTCGGTGGGCATGTCACTCGCGGTGGCCGCCACGACCGCACTCGGACTGAGCTGGTATCTGAGTCGACGGATGCACCGGTCGACCGCCGAACTCGCCGCCGCCGCAACCGCCGTCGCCGATGGGAACTACGACATCCGCGTCTCACCGCCGCATCTCGGCACCGAATTCGACGCCATTGCAGACGCTTTCAACACCATGGCCGAGCAGCTCGGCTCGGTCGAGACCACCCGGCGCCAGCTGCTGGCCGATCTGGCGCACGAGCTGCGCACGCCCGTCTCCGTCATCGATGCCTATCTGGAGTCGATAGAGGACGGCATCCACCCTCTCGACGCCACGACCATCGGCGTCCTGCGCGACCAGACCCGCCGCCTTGCCCGGCTCAGCTCCGACGTGCGGGCGCTGTCCGACGCCGAACGCGACATGGCGCTCGTCGACACCCAATCCGTCGCGCCCGCGACGCTGATCGGTGCGGCCGTCGACGCCTTCGCCGCGCCCTACCGCGCGAAAGGCGTTGCGCTGACATCGGATATCGCGCCGGGGCTACCTGACCTCTGGGCCGACCCGCAGCGCCTCGACCAGGTGCTGGCCAACCTGCTGACGAATGCACTGCGGCACACCGATGCCGGCGGCACGGTGCGGGTGACGGCAACGCCCGCCGGTGGTTCGGTGCAGATCCAGGTATCCGACGACGGCGACGGCATCGCCGCCGAACATCTGCCGCGGTTGTTCGAGCGGTTCTACCGCGCCGATTCGGCACGCGACCGCGCACACGGCGGTTCCGGCATCGGGTTGGCGATCGCGAAGGCGCTTGTCGACGTCCACCATGGCCGGATCACCGCGACCAGCGCCGGGGTCGGTGCAGGCGCGACGTTCACCGTGGAATTGCCCAGCCGCGCAACGTCGCTCGCCGGCTGATCCCAACGCCTCCCGACCACAACTAGCCCGGAGAGTTCGGGTAATTGGGGTTCGGCGGGTAGCCCTGGTTGGGATAGCCGGGCGGCGGGTAGCCCGGATAGCCCTGCTGTGGGTAACCGGGGTAACCCTGTTGCGGCGGTACGGGATACGACGGCCCGCTCGTCCCGCTCCGGCGGCGCAACATCACCACGACGAACACCACGAGGCACGCCACCCCGATCACGACGAAGACGACAATCGGCCACGACCAGCCGTTCGGCGGCGCACTCACCCAGATCCGGCTCGCTCCGGGACACCGCACGGTCACCGGCCCCCGGTCGAGCGGCAACTCGCCGACCGCGCGGTGGTACTTGCCCCGGGGGATCAGGAAGAGCCGCTTGCCACCGAAACGCTTCTCGTCGTGAGCCCCGGTGAACGGCTCCAAGGGCTCGGCCTGACCGCCAGATGTCGTTGCCGTGCAACGAATGTTCGATTGCGATCGGTCGAGATACACGACGTGCACACGTTCGGTGGGCGTCACCACGTCGCCCGATCTGATCAACTCGGCCGGGTCGTCCTTGGCCCCGAGGAAGATCCCCACCGCCAGCGCCAACATCCCGAACCCGAACAGCGTCCCGATCACTCTGCCGATCGGGCCCTTTCCCCCTGCACGCCCCATGCCCCGATTCTCACACGGACTCCCCCACTGGTCGGGCCGAGTCGTCGTCACTGGTTGTAGTTCGGCGTTCCGCGATTGCGGCGAGCCGCAGTGCGCATTCCGGGTTGCGTGGAACGACCGCCGCCATGGCCACCTTGCCCGGCCCCAACGCATCGGACCGGGCCCTCACTCTGCAACGACCAAGAACCTCAACTACCTTCTGCGCGACGATCTCGACCAGTGGAGCTTATTTCGTTACAGCGCAATTGCTTTGATGGCTTTGTGTCGACATGGGCGGATACCAGCGGGAGTCGCGACGCAATCAATTGCTCTAGGCAATAGTTGCAGTAGCATTGTGTGTGACGAGTCCGTCGGTCGGCTGGTATTCGGCACGCCGTGACACTTGTCCATGACGCGCATCCACGGGTGCGGAAAGGATGACAGTTGTGAAGATCGTCAAACACGTAAGACCTCCAGACGGATTGAGCCGGCTGCTGTATCGGCTGCCCCTCTATATGTTCCGAGCCCACCTTGGCTGGGTGTGCGCAGAGCGCATCATGCGGCTTCATCACCTAGGTCGAGTGTCTGGTGAGCCACGTCAGGCGGTGCTGGAGGTCGTCGAGCACGATCCGGCTGACGATAGTTTTGTCGTCGCCTCGGGGTGGGGGCCAACTGCGGACTGGTACCAGAACGTCATGCACAGTCCGGATGTCGTCATTGACGTGGGGTGGCGCACCCTGCCCGCAACCGCGGTAGCGCTGGACACAGATGAGGGTGCGGAGATCTTTGCCCGCTACGCGACGCGTCACCGCCTGGTGGCCAGGTTCCTTCTACCGCGGGTCATGGGGTTCGAGGTCGATGGTTCGGAGGCCGATTTCCGGGAAGCAGGGCGACATATGCCATTCGTCCGGTTCATCCCGCGCTCCCTGTAGCGAGATGGACTCACCGATCGAGGGCAATACGAGGTCACGGACCGAAACATGTTGCTTCCGTGGCGTTGTCACGAATCGGAGGGCAGCAGCGTCTTGCTGATGGCGGGTTCTTGCGCTCACTCGCACGCAACGGATTCGGCGTCATGAGCCGAACGAACATTGCAAAGGGCCAGAGTCGGCGCGTGGCCATCGAGGTTCCCAGGTTTGTCCGCTCGCTGAGAGTTTGGAGATTGATGCGTATAAGAGCGAGGACGGGGTATTGGCGAGAGGTGATCAATCCATTAGAAGATTACGCCCGCGATCGACCGAGCGAGGGTTGAGTCTTGTGTCGCCACGCACCAGAGGACCGTTCGGGCGTCTCACCGCAGGGATGCGACAGGTCAGCCGCAATCCGCGGCATTTCCGCACAGGACGGTGGTTCCTCGTCGGCGAAGGCATGGCGCTGATCCTTCTCGGATCCGCTGGATTCGTTTCCTTGGCAACCCATCCCAAGGAGGGGGCGGCGGGCGCGCCAGTATGGGTGCTGGCGTTGACCCCTTGGCACAGCGCCGTTTTCGCCGGATTCGGGGTCCTGGCAGTGTTAAGCGCGGCTTACCGTCGCCTCGCGGTCGCGGTCACTTCCCTGGGCGCTGTGATGTTTGTGGCGCTGATGGTGGCGGGGGCCGTCGCCGCCGCCCATCACGAGCCGGGACCGTTGGGATTGCACACCCCAGAAATTATTGTGCACGGGTTGGTGGCCGCCGCAAATGTCGCGATTTTGTACTGGCTTGTTCCTGACGCGCTCGAGGGGCCGGACTGGATCAAACGGCCGCGCACGCAGACACCAGACCTCAGTGTGCCGGACGCCACGCAATCTTCCGCAATATCGGCGGGCTCGGATTGTCAGCCGGCAAATGCCGACGACAACGACACCCCAAAGGTTAAACCCGTCATCACAAGGTCCCCCAGAACAATCGCCGGCCGAGAAAGCCCCGCACCACCGAAGCCAGTTTGAAGGAGACCGCTTATGACAACATCGCGGACCGTCGTCATCACCGGAGCCAGCGCCGGAATCGGGCGTTGCGCAGCGCGACTGTTCGGGGCTCGCGGCGACAAGGTCGCGCTGCTCGCGCGAGGCCAGGCCGGGCTCGAAGGCGCAGTGAAGGACGTGGTGGAACGCGGCGGACAGGCGCTGGCCATTCCTACCGACGTCGCGCAATACGCCGAGGTCGATGCCGCGGCAGCCCTGGTCGAACAGACCTTCGGCCCTATTGACGTGTGGATCAACGTCGCGTTCACCTCGGTGTTTGCTCCGTTTCACGAGATCAAGTCAGACGAATACCGTCGGGTCACCGAAGGGGTCTGCTGCACGATCAGGTGACAGTTTCGGTCACGCGGCCTGACTGGCCGGTGTGGTCATGATTGCTTCGAATTCGATCGGGGTCAACCGCCCGAGGCCGGACTGGCGGCGGCGCCGGTGGTAGGTGCGCTCGATCCAGGTGACGATCGCGATGCGGAGTTGTTCTCGGGTGTCCCAGCGGCGGCGGTCGAGCACGTTCTTCTGCAGCAGGCTAAAGAAGCTCTCCATGGCGGCGTTGTCGCCGGCGGCTCCGACACGGCCCATAGAGCCGACCATCTCGTGTTGATTCAAGGCGTGTACGAATTTCCTTGACCGGAACTGAGATCCGCGATCCGAGTGCAGAATGCACCCCGCGACATCTCCGCGTCGGGCTACCGCGCTGTGTAGTGCCCGGATGGCCAGTTGTGACTTCATTCGGGAGTCGATGCTGTAGCCGACGATCCGGTTGGAGAACACGTCCTTAATCGCACAGAGGTAGAGCTTGCCCTCACCGGTGCGGTGCTCAGTGATGTCACTGAGCCACAACTGATTTGGCCCTTCAGCGGTGAAGTCACGCTCGACAAGATCGTCGTGCACCGGCGGCCCGACTTTGCCGTTCTTGCCGCGTTTCTTACCAAACACGCTCCACAGTCGATTCTGCGAGCAGATCCGCCATGCGGTGCGCTCGGCCATCGGCTCGCCGGGCATCGCGCGCCTCCTCCACGAGGTAGCGGTAGCCGAACTCCGGATCGTCTGCGTGCGCGTCGAACAGCGCATTGGCGCGGTAGGCCTCGATGAGTTCGGCCTCGGTGATGGGGTCGGCCAGCCAGCGGTAATACGGTTGGCGGGAGAGCTTGAGTACCCGGCACGTCACCGCGACGGGGATCCCGTCGGCGGCGAGCTCTTTCACGAGCGGGTAGACCCTTTTCCCGGCAGATTGGCCTGCGATAAATACGCTGCGGCCCGACGCAGCACCTCGTTCTCTTGCTCTAGCAGTTTGATCCGCCGTCGGGCTTCGCGCAGCTCACCGGACTCGCTGGCGCTCTTGCCGGGCTTGGTGCCTTCGTCGATGTCGGCCTGACGGAGCCATTTCTGCAGCGTCATCGGGTGCACTCCGAAATCGGTGGCGATCTGCTCGATCGTTACACCGTCATCGCGGTTGCGAGCGACCCGGACGACGTCGTCGCGGAACTCGCGGGGGTAGGGCCTTGCCATGGGGACATCCTTCCAGCCCGCCCATGCTGGGCAAGCCAACTCAGATGTCACCTATTCGTGCAGCAGACCCAAGTGAGTTATCTCGGGTATGTGCACGGCACCATGGCCGCGCTCTCTCGGATGCGGCAACACGATGCGGGCACAATCGTGCAGGTCGGTTCGGCGCTGGGCGCGCGCGCCATCCCACTACAGTCGGCGTACTGCGGCGCCAAGCACGCCATCAACGGTTTCACCGAATCTGACCTTCCCCCGAGACCGTGGAGGCATCAGCTATAAGGAGTAGCGATGTCAGAGAAGCGGAAGAAGTACGACCGGGAGTTCCGTGAGGGGGCTGTTCGGATCGTCGAGGAGACGGGTAAGTCGATCGCGGCGGTGGCTCGGGATCTGGGGGTGAACGAGGGCACCCTGGGCAACTGGGTGACCCGGGCGCGGGAAGCGCGGGAAGGTCGCGGTGAGCTGTCCAAGGACGATGTTGCCGAGCTCAAGCGCCTGCGTGCCGAGGTGGCTGAGTTGCGGATGGAGCGTGATGTCCTCAAGCGATCAGTGGTCCTGTGGGTGAAGGAGGCGACGAAGTGAGCGTGGCACGCTTCAT
The DNA here is from genome assembly GCF_018326285.1 of Mycolicibacterium sp. TY81. Classification (NCBI taxonomy): domain Bacteria; kingdom Bacillati; phylum Actinomycetota; class Actinomycetes; order Mycobacteriales; family Mycobacteriaceae; genus Mycobacterium; species Mycolicibacterium sp. TY81. Next base: position 739,921 of record NZ_AP023362.1, on the reverse strand, counting down.
CGCCGACCAGAGGACCAAATACCTTGTGCCCCATACGATCACGTGCGCGCTGTTGGGTGTTGGTGTGTCGTGGTTCTATAAGTGGCTTGGCCGGGCCGGCAACCATGATGGGGTGCACACCGACACCGACCGGCGCCGCGTGGCACTCGATGAGGCAGTCAGCACCGCATTTGTCAGAGCAAAGGGGTTGCATGGGTCGCCGCGGCTGGTCGCTGACCTGCGGGATCTGGGCTGGCAGGTGTCGGAGAACACGGTGGCCGATTCGATGCGCCGTCAGGGGTTGGTGGCCCGCAAGATCCGTCGCCGGGGTGGCCTGACCCGCCAGGACCAGACGGCACCGAAGTTCCCTGACCTGGTCAAACGGGACTTCACTGCGGCCGCGCCGAACTGTAAATGGGTGGGCGATATGACCGAGATTCCCACCGAGTGCGGGCAGAAGCTGTATCTGGCGACGGTGATCGACCTCTACAGTCGGCGGTTGTTGGGGGCGGCGATGGGACTGCACCCGGATGCCGAGTTGGCGTGCGCGGCAATCAACATGGCCGTAGCTGCCCGCGGTGGCCGCCAAGCGATCTGGCGCGATGAGGAGTCCGAACGGGTCATATTTCACACCGATCGCGGCAGCACTTATACCGCGAAGGTGTTCACCACGTTGTGCCGGACCTTGGGTATTCGGCAGTCGATGGGCCGTGTGGGGTCGTGTTTCGATAACGCCGCCGCGGAAGCGTTCTTCTCTTCATTGGAATGGGAAGTGTTGTCCCGCAATATGTTCCGTGATACCGTTCATGCGCAGGCTGTGGTGATCGATTGGTGTTACACCTTCTACAATCACCAGCGTCGGCACAGCGCCGCCGATGGGTTATCGCCGGTCAACTACGAGATCAGGGAATCCAACATCACGCCGGAAGCGGCATAAGGAACCCTCCACGATCTCGGGGGAACCACAATCGATACGCACGGAACTGATGCATGATCAGAGCAACATCCACATCACCGTTGTGCAGATGCCTGCGGTCAACACTCCCCAGTTCAGCTGGGTGCTGTCGCGGCTGCCACGTCACCCACAGCCGGTACCGCCGATCTATCAACCCGAGGTAGCGGCCCGGGCGGTTCTTTACGCTGCACAGCATCCTCGCCGCAAACAATATTGGGTCGGGATGAGCACTGCCGCAACAATATTGGGCCAACGGTGTGTTCCCGCACTCTTGGATCGCTACCTGGCGAGGAACGGCTATGCATCCCAGCAGACCGATGAACCGGTCGAGCCCGACAGGCCGAACAACTTGTGGGAACCTCGCGATGACGCGGCGGGCGCCGACCACGGAGCGCACGGGATATTCGACCCGCGCTCACATGATGTGTCGCCACAGCTGTGGGTGTCGCAACACGCTGGTATGACCGCTGCTGCGGTAGCCGCAGCTGGTGTCGCAGCGCTGAGCGCCGCCGTGTACCGCATATGGCAAGGCTGATTGAACGATCCAGATCAAGTCGACGATCGCAGCGTCGCGCTGCTAGAGCGCGTGCCGGTACCGGGAACCGGGGGCAGCGGTTGGGGAGGTTCTCATGAATGATCTGACGCCGGTGAGTGATGACGGACCCGGTCGCGATCCATCGGGTGCCGGCGCGCAGGGGCGCGGCGACGACGCAACATCCGCCCTGTGTTCGCCAGAGGTGTTGCGCGACTATGCATTATTGGCCGACGGTGAACGAGGCGTCGTAGTGGGTCCTCGCGGCGATTACGCCTGGTTATGTGTTCCCCGCTGGGATTCGGAGGCCGTCTTCTCCTCGCTCATCGGCGGCGCCGGAGGGTATTCGGTGACGCCCGCCGGAAACCGTTTTGTGTGGGGCGGGTACTACGAGCCGCGGTCACTGATCTGGCGGTCGCGCTGGGTCAGCACCGTCGGCATCATTGAATGCAGGGAAGCGTTGGCGTTTCCCGGCGACCCGCACAACGCGGTCGTGTTGCGCCGCATCATTGCCGTTGACGGCGACGCCGTCGTCCGCGCTCGGCTCGACGTTCGTGCGGATTTCGGCTCCCTGCCCATGACCGTTGATGAGCGCTTCGCGGGCGGGCTGGCCGCATCGTCGGGACGGTTCCGGATCCGCTGGAATGCCGGCGCCGACATCGTGATTCTCCCTGATGGTTCGGCTGAAGCGCAGATCATCGTGCCCGCCGGCCGTACTCATGATCTCGTGCTCGAGATCGCCGACTGCCCGATTCAGGCAGCTCCTGTTGAGCCCCAGCGATACTGGCGCACCACCGAAGATGCCTGGCACGCCGCGGTGCCCGTCTTCACCGGCTCACTGGCCGACCGGGATACGTGCCACGCCTACGCGGTGCTGCGGGGATTGACCAGCGCGCGCGGCGGAATGGTGGCAGCGGCGACGATGTCGCTTCCCGAACGCGCCGAACATGGGCGTAATTACGACTACCGCTACGCCTGGGTCCGCGACCAGTGCTACGCCGGTCTGGGCGTTGCCGCTGCCGGGCCCGGCGAGCTGCTCGACGGCTCAGTGCGCTTTGTCGCTGAACGGCTCATTGCCGATGGCCCTGAGCTCAAACCGGCCTACACGGTGGTCGGCGGCCTGGTGCCCGACGAACACCGACTGTCCTTGCCCGGATATCCGGGTGGCGGCGTGGTCAAGACCGGTAACTGGGTCAACCGTCAGTTCCAGCTCGACGCGTTCGGCGAAGCTTTGTCATTGTTGGCGACAGCGGGCCGCCTCGACCGCCTCGACCGCACACTGTGGTCGGCAGTCGAAGCTGCGGTGAGCGCGATCAGGCACCGGTGGCGGCAACCTGATGCAGGGATCTGGGAACTCGACAACGCGCGCTGGGCGCATTCGCGGTTGAGCTGTGCCGCCGGGCTACGCGCGATAGCCAAGATCGCCCCGCGCAAGCAGGCGGGCGAGTGGTCAGCATTCGCCGATGCGATCGTCGCAGATGCCGACACCGACTGCCTGCACCCGAGTGGCCGATGGCAACGTGCCCCGGGTGACCCACGGGTGGACGCGGCGCTATTGTTGCCCGCGCTTCGCGGCGCTGTCCCGGCCGATGACCCGCGCAGCCAGGCCACACTGGCCGCAGTGCGCAAGCAACTCAGTTCACAGGGCTACCTATATCGATTCCGCCACAACGGAATTCGGCTCGGTGACACCGAAGGCGCCTTCCTGCTGTGCGGATTTGCGATGGCGCTCGCCGAGCAGCAGCACGGACACCGCCGCGCCGCGGTGCGATGGTTTGAACGCAGCCGCGCCTCGTGCGGCCCGCCAGGACTGTTCACCGAGGAATACGACGTCAAGCAACGACAGCTGCGGGGCAATCTCCCGCAGGCCTTCGTGCATGCGCTGTGCTTCGAAGCCGCATTTGCGCTTACCGAAGACGGCGCCTGAGCCGCGCGAGCGCAGAGCGGCCATGGCGTCGACCTTCGCCAACTGAACCTGGTCGGGCGGCGCTGGCCCGCCGCATCAGCGGGTCTCCACCTGGGATCATGCTGAGCATGATGCGCGCCAGGTGATCTCGCCGACGCCGTTGCGTAGGAGGGGTTGCCGTAGCGGCGACAAGGTCGCGATATCCGGTGCCCGCCCAGGTGGTTGCGACCGCCGCATCAGCTAACCCCGTACGGACGCGGGAGTGATCGCCGCCCGCCAGCGCAATCGCAGTCAGCGCATGGACGGCGTCAACCCACACCCCCAACGCGAGCACCTCAGGGCTCGGCCGCAGTCCAGACGACACGGCCTGAGCGAGATGACGGGCGCCGAGCGCCCGGGCGATCAGCACACTCTTCGCATCGACCTTGGCGTCATGGATGTTCCCGATGACCTGTCGCGGCGCGAACAGCAGCGCCGCCGCCCAACCGGCGCGCGCCAGTTCGATTCTGCGTATTCGTGGCCGAGCCGGCGGAGGGCTCTTCGATGGGTTGCGAGAACCAAACGTGGAGCTGCCGCAAACCGCGTGGTCAATTGCGTTGCTGTTCATGACGTTTCTTTTGGTCGATGGACGGAGTGAACTCCTGCAGTGATCGGCGGTATCGCTTGGCGGTGGGCGCCAGCGACATGCCATGGCCGGGCTCGGTGGTGCAGGGGGTGAGTGTGCCGCCAGTTGCCGCGGGCACGCCGTTGAAGAGCACTGGTTCCAGTCGGGTGTGGTCGATGAAGTACTCAACGTGGCGCAGATTGGTAACGCAGGCGGCTACAGGGGCGTGCAATGCCGGCGCGCAATGCGCCGAAACCTGCAGATTGCGGGACGCTGCGACGGCGGCGCAGCCCAGCCAGCCGGTGTAGCCACCACAGCGGGTCGCGTCGAGTTGCAGGCAGTCCAGTGCGGGGGCCAGTTGCCGCGCACCGTAGAGGTCGCTGACGTATTCGCCGGCCGCGACATCGCAGCGCAGCGCGTTACGCAGGACGCCCAGACCCGCAATGTCGTCGCTACTGACCGGTTCCTCGAACCACACCACCCCCAGATCGTCAAGAGCGGCGCCGACACGGCGGGCCTGGCCGAGCGTGTAGCCGCCGTTCGCGTCGACCATCAGGTCCACCTCTGCACCAGCAAGCTCCCGCACCTGCTCGACCCGAGACAGGTCGCGGGCAACGGCGGTTCCCCAATCTTGACCGATCTTGATTTTCATCGACCGGCATCCGGCGGCGCGCCACTCCGATATCTGTTCGCCGAGCCCGATCTCATCGAGGGTCGTGAAGCCGCCGGAACCGTAGATCGGCACCGCCGACCGCGCCTGGCCCAACATCACGGTGAGCGGCAGGTCACAGAGCCGCGCCTTGAGATCCCATAGCGCGATGTCGACCGCGCTGAGCGCTTGCATGACCAGGCCCCGCGTGCCGAAGTTGCGGCAGTGGCGGTGCATCACCTGCCACGCCCCTCGGATATCGAACGGATCGCGGCCGCAGATCACGGCGGCCAGCTCCTCGCGGATGACTGCGGCGGCCGAGGACGAGCTATACGTCCACCCCAGACCGGTGGTGTCGCCCGCGTGCACCCGCACCACGACTGCAGTGGTCGCATCCCAACACAAAGTGCCGTCGGCCTCGGCCTGCGGCGTGCCGACGCGGTAGACCTCGACGTCGACATGCTCGATCGTTGAGTTATTCACGTGCACAGCGCTTCTCACTCGACGCACGGCATGCAGCGTGGTCGGCCATCAGATCAGCAGCGCGCGCGGCCAGCGCCATGATGGTCAACGCCGGGTTGGCCGCGCCCTGTGTCGGCATCGTGCTGCCGTCGACGACATAGAGCCGGTCGACGCCATACACTCGGTGCTCAGCGTCGATGACGCCTTCTTCTGCGCGTGCCGCCATCCGTGCCCCGCCGACAAGATGGGCGTAACGCTCGATCGTGATGACTTCCTCGGCGCCGGCCGCGCGCAAAATGTCGCCCATGACTGCGCCGGCAGCCCTGATCAGCTTCTTGTCGTTGTCGCATTGAGAGTAGGCGAAATGCGCGACGGCAAGCCCGTGGCGATCTTTCTCGTCGGCCAGCGTCACACGATTGTCAGGCTGCGGCAGTAATTCGCACAATGCACCCAAGGTCGCCCAATGCACGTAGTCGCGCATGTACTCACGCAGCGTGCATCCCCAATGGCCTTGCGCTCCAACATGTTCGGCCCAGGTGATCGGCATCGGACTGACGGTCTGGATGGACCAGCCACGTTGGTAGGTCTTGGTCGGGTCCGTCTCGTAGAACTGCTCGGAGCAAACCTCGGGTGGTGGCGCTTTGTACATGCGGATCTCGTCGCTGAACCGGCCCGCCACTTGAGGAGCGCCCTGAACCATGAGATGGCGACCCAGGTGATCGTGGTCGTTGCCCAACCCCTGGGGATACCGGGGGGTGGCGGACAGCAGCAGGAGCCGCGGTGTCTCGATCGAGTAGCCGGCGACGACGACGGCGGCGGCGCGTTGCCGCCGAAGGACACCGGCGTGCAGGTACTCCACGCCGGTCGCGCGCCCGGTGCGATCGTCGACGAGCACGCGCGCGACATGGCAGTCGGGCCGGATTTCGGCGCCGTGGGCCAGCGCGTCGGGAATGTGGGTGATCAACGGACTGGCCTTGGCGTTGACTTTGCAGCCTTGGATACAGAACCCACGATAGATGCAATGCGGCCGGTTACCGAACCGGCCGTTCGGAATTGCCACCGGGCCGACTCGCATCTGGATGCCGAGCCGCTCCGCGCCCCGCAGAGCGACCATGCCGTTGCCGCCGACGGGGTGAGGGCTGTGCGGGTAATCGTGGGGGTCGCCCCATGGCCAGTGCTGTCCGGCCACGGGCAGCTCGGCCTCGATCTGCTCGTAGTAGGGCCGCAGCTGCTCATAGCTGATAGGCCAGTCCGCGCCTACGCCCTCGGCGCTGAGCGTGTGGAAGTCCGAGGGGTGAAAACGCGGCACGTACCCTGCGTAATGCACCATCGATCCACCGACGCCCCGCCCGGAGTTGTTGGACCCCAAAGGAACCGGGTCGGCGCCGCCAATCTGTCTGGGATCGGTCCAATACAGCACATGCGAGGCACGCTCGTCGCTGACCCAGTCTGTATCGGGATCCCAGAACGGGCCGGCGTCGAGCACGACGGCGTGCCAGCCCGCCCGCGCCAGCCGCTGAGCCAGGGTCGCACCGCCGGCACCGGCGCCGACGATGACCACGTCGACCTCGTCGCTGTCGTCATAGCGACGCATGTCGTGGCGCAACCGATGATTCACCCGTGACCCATCGTTGGGAATGAGCCAGGCGGATTCGTTACGCGCGCGTACCCCATGGCCGTCAGCCACTCGCCGACCTTCCTGCGATGTCGTCGTGCGCCCTGCGGGCTTGTTCGATGCGCGCGGCGAACGGGATCGGGTCGTTATTGAGATGGTCTGCCACTTCCCACGTTTCACGCGCGTTCACGCCTGGATTGAGGTAGCCGCGCGGATAGGCGGGGCCGCCGAAGCCGATCTCGTTCCATGCCCACGGATGTGAGTAGAACGCGGTGGTGGCGTAGCGCATCCACAGGCTCCAGACGTGCTTGGCGGGCAACCGGTGCCATGGATCGCCGGCGGCAGCGAGGTCCTGCACGTCTTGCAGCAGAAGACCCTGGCTGCGGCGCGACAATTCGGTGTAACTGGTGCCGCTGTGGGCCTGCGCGTCCTCGTTGAGGTGTGCGAGGGTGACGCGCCAGGCCTGGCCGTCCTCGGGTAGATCGTCATAGTGCCAGCCGTCGGTTTCGCCCACTGAGAGTCGTTGGTCGATCAATGCAAGTACCGGCACCCTCGGTTCGCCGTCTTGGCCCAGTAGCAGGTCAAGCATCGGTTGAGCGATGCCCGCTTCGTCAGTGGTGAAGAATGACAGAGCATTTGGCAATGTCAGCCGTGCCAGCACCACTCCGGAAGTCGCGGCATCCCACACGTGGGCTTGATCCAGGACATCAAACCCCGGGAACCGGCCTTGCCTCTGCGGAGTTACCGCGTGCTCTGGCGGTGGGCGAAACGGCATCAGTGGTCAGCCCCGTCTCGATGCAGCGACAAGCTCTCTCGGCGCAGCACTGCTGCGAGCAAGCCCATACCGCCGACCAACGATGCCAACAGTGGCGCGAATGCTGGCGGACCTGACTCCATGTTGTATTTCGTCAGTCCGCCGGGCCGCTGCCGAATACCACGCCAATGTAAGTAGGTGCCCTGCAGTCCGTTGATCACGATCGCTGCGCTGGTCAGTGGCAGCACCGTGCGCGCCGCGCGCTGGGAGAAGAACCCGGCCACGCCCGCGGGGATCGCGGTGGGCAGCACGACGATCGGCCAATACATCATCTTGTTGCCGAAGCTGGCGCCATCGTGCGAGAAATAGATTTCACCGGCAGTGATGCCGGCGCCGACAGCGGTCAGCGCCGCCAGCGTACGCTCGAAACGGCCGGTCCTGATGTCATACAGCGCTTCCCCGAGGAGGTGCATCACGCGTCCTTCTCGCCCGGAAGGTACTGCTGCACTTTCTGTTTGAGTCCCTGTTTGATGAACCCGCCCGCGTCGTCATCGCCGCCGAGCACTGCCATGACCAAGGACTTCGCCTGTTCGAATGTCGCATGTGGGGGGATCGGCGGAACATCCGGATCGCACACCACATCAAGCACGGTTGGCCGGTCGGCCGCCAATGCGCGCTCCCACGCGGCCCCCAGTTCGAGAGCGTCGTCGATGTTTTCGCCGCGCAAACCTAGGCTGCGCGCGAACCCGGCGTAGTCGACGTCAGGTAGCGACTGTGAGGCGGCGAACTTCGGAGAGTTCTCCATCGCGCGCATCTCCCAGGTGACCTGATTGAGATCGTTGTTGTGCAGCACCGCGACGATCAACCGGGGGTCGGCCCACTGCCGCCAGTATCTGGTGATGGTGATCAGTTCGGCGAGCCCGTTCATCTGCATTGCACCGTCACCGACGAAGGCGATGCCCGGCCGGTCGGGATGAGCCCATTTGGCGCCGATCACGTACGGAACCCCCGGACCCATCGTCGCTAACGTGCCCGACAACGATCCCCGCACACCCGAGGTGAACTTGAGTTGGCGGGCATACCAATTGGCCGACGAACCCGAGTCCGCGGCGACGATCGCGTTGGACGGCAGCCGCTGGGACAGCTCGTAGAAGATCCGCATCGGGTTGATCGGGTCGGCCGTGGTCATCGCCCGGCGTTCGACGGTGTTCCACCACTTCTCTACGTGGTGTTCGACTTTCTCGCGCCAGGAGCGGTCAGTCTTGCGTTGTAACAACGGAATCAGCGCCTGCAGTGTCGCCTTGGCGTCGCCGACGATGTTCAATTCGTACGGATAGCGCATGCCGATCCACTGCCCCGAACGGTCGATCTGCACACCGCGCGCCTGGTCGAGCTTGGGCAGGAATTGCGTATAGGGGAAATTGGATCCGACGGTGAGCAACGTGTCGCAGTCCATCATCAGGTGCCAACTTGCCGTGGTACCCAACAGGCCGATCGAACCGGTCACCCACGGTAAGTCATCAGGCAGTACGTCCTTACCGAGCAGCGCTTTGGCTACCCCGGCCCCGAGCAGGTCGGCGACTTCGGTCAGCTCGTCGGCGCAGCCGCGCGCACCTTGGCCGACCAGCATCGCGACTCTCTGCCCGGCGTTGAGGATCGCCGCAGCCTGAAGTACCGCCTCATCGTCGGCGGCCACCCGAGCGGGGCTCAGCCCAAGACTGGACGGCACCTGCTTGAAGGCATGTCCGGGCGGCTCGTAGTCGAGTTCGAGCACGTCGGACGGAAAGATCAGACAGGTTGGGGCGCTCTGGCTGAGCGCGGTGCGGATTGCCCTATCGATCAGGTTGGGCAACTGTTGGGGCACGGTGCACATTTGCACGTAATCGCTGCACACGTCCTTGAACAGGCTGATTAGGTCAACCTCCTGCTGGTAGGAGCCGCCCATCGCTGATCGCTCGGTCTGACCGACGATGGCAACCACCGGCACATGGTCGAGCTTGGCGTCATAGAGCCCGTTGAGCAGATGCACCGCGCCGGGTCCGCTGAACCGCCCCAGGTTTGATGCCGCTGCTGTTTGAGTCCGGAAGGATGAGCAGCATGCCGAAGAAAATCGATCCTGCCTTGCGTGAGCGGGCGGTGCGGCTGGTGACCGAGCATCAGCAGGAGTACTCGTCGTTGACCGCCGCTTCGGAAGCGGTGGCCCGTCAGCTTGGGGTGGGTAAGGAATCGGTGCGGCGCTGGGTGGTGCAGGCCCAGATCGATGATGGTCAACGACCCGGTGTCACCACGGAGGAGAACGAGGAAATCAAGCGGCTGAGGGCTGAAAACCGAAGGCTACGTGAGGATGTCGCGATTCTGAAAGCGGCGACAACTTTCTTCGCGGGGGAGCTGTGCGCCACGAGGCGCTGGGTATATCGAGAGGCGGTGAGAGACCGTCTCCTTCGGGTCGTCGCAGCGGCCTGAGGAAGCATCGGGGCAGCCGATCGCCGGGAACGACGGTGAGCGGTGGCAAGCGGTCCCGAGAAGGCGAGCCGTGCCGGTACTGCCAGACGGTGCGGGCTTGTCGAGCAAGGTCAGAAGGTGCAGCGTAAGCGAACCAGTGTCAGACGCTCCGTAACCGCGAAGCCGGCTCCAATCTGGTGGATATGGGCCGGTGTGCAGTGCACGAACCCGAGCGGGTGGGGTTTGACTCCGAAGCCGTTTAGTTCCAGCGGTGGGGAGGCCACGGTGAAGGCCTGCGGCGTAGCCGTGGCGATGCTGCCGGAGTAGAGCTGGGCGCCTCCCCTGACCAATCGATGACCTGGTGAACGTGGGAACCACCCTGCGGGACCGCTCATTTCGTTTCCGGCAGCCAGTCGGGGCGGGTGTGACGACTCGGGTTCGGAGTCAAGGAACCGCATTTCAGGGTGGGGGCGGAGGCCTCGTAGTAGTCGCGGGCGGTGACGTGCCCGTCGTGGAGACCGAGAAAGGCGGTCACAGGGCGAAGGGGGCCAGCAAGACATGCAGTGCGGAAACTGGAAGGTCAGGAGAGGAAGTTATGTCGCCGGTGAATACCGACGAGCTGGAGTTGGCGCTGATGCTGGCGCGGCAACGGGTACTGAAGATCCAGACCAAGCTGCACCGTTGGGCACGCGATGATCTTGATCGCCGGTTCGACGATCTGTTCAACCTCGTCGCCGATCCCGCGTTCGTGTTGGTGGCGTGGGATCGGGTCAGCGGGAATAAGGGTGCCGCCACGGCCGGGGTGGATCGGCGCACCGCGTCGTCCATCACTGCCGGGCAGGGCATCGAGGTGTTCCTCGATGAACTGCGGTCGCAGTTGAAGGACCGCAGTTTCCGCCCGTTGCCGGTGCGCGAGCGGATGATCCCCAAGACCGGTGGTGCGTTGCGCCGCTTGGGGATTCCCACCGTGGCCGATCGGGTGGTCCAGGCATCGTTGAAGTTGGTGTTGGAGCCGATCTTTGAGGCGGATTTCCTGCCGTGTTCCTACGGTTTCCGTCCGAAGCGCCGCGCTCATGATGCGGTGGCCGAAGTGCGTTATCTCGCAACACGTCCCCGGTGTTATGACTGGGTTGTTGAGGGAGACATCAAGGCCTGTTTCGATGAGATCGACCACACCGCTCTGATGGGGCGGGTGCGTCGACGCGTCGGTGACAACCGTGTCTTGGGGTTGGTGAAGGCGTTCCTCAAGGCGGGCATCCTCACCGAGGACGGCCTGCTGGCGGACAGCACCGCCGGAACTCCGCAGGGTGGGATTCTTTCGCCGCTGTTGGCCAATGTGGCGTTGTCGGTGCTCGATGAACACATTGCCGGGTTGCCGGGTGGTCCGGCTACCGGCTCGGTTGAGCGCGCTCGACGACTTCGTCACGGGCAGCCGAACTTTCGGCTGGTCCGCTATGCCGACGACTGGTGTCTGATGGTGCGGGGCACCAGAGCCCACGCCGAAGCACTACAGGAGGACATCGCCGCCGTGTTGGCGACGATGGGGTTGCGTCTGGCACCGGACAAGACCCTGATCACCCATATCGACGAGGGGCTGGACTTCCTCGGGTGGCGCATCCAGCGTCGCCGCAAGCGGGGCACCAGCTGCAGCTACGTCTATGTTCATCCGTCCACGAAGGCCGTGTTGGCGGTCAAACGGAAGATCAAGACGCTGCGCCGAACAGTTGAACTCAACCAGCCGCTCGATGACCTGCTGCGCCGCATCAACGCGACGCTGCAGGGATGGGCGGGCTATTTCCGGGCCGGGGGTGTCCTCGGCGACCTTCTCCTACCTCAGTCACTACACGTGGCAGACGGTGTGGCGCTGGCTCCGACGAAAACACCGCAAGTCGACCTGGAAAGACCTGCGCCGCCAATATTGCGGCGGCGGCTGGTGGCCAGCCACCGAGGACCGTGTGCTGATCGATCTGGAGAAGATCGGCACGACCCGCTACCGCTACCGCGGTGCGGTCATTCCCTCGCCCTGGCCGACCGACGAGGAGGACACCACAGCAGCCTGACCGGGTCTTGTGGAGAGCCCGGTGCATTGAAAGGTGCACGCCGGGTTCGGGAAGCGGCCCGGGAAAACGGAACAGCCCCAACGGTTGTCACCGCGTCCCGGGCCGACTTTCACCGACCCCCGCAACCGGTGATCTTCGCGTTCATCGACGATCAACGCGCCGCTGGGCACGCGGTCGAGTCGATCTGCCGAGTCTTGTGTGAGCAGGGCTGTCAGATCGCCGCGCGCACCTACCGGTCCTGGAAACAACCAGGCCGGACGGTAGCGGCCCGCACCATCACCGACGCCCAGGTCATCGACGCTGTGCGTGGCCTGGCGTGGACCACCAACGCCGCCGGCAAGCGCGTTCTGGCCCCCGAGGGGCTCTACGGGCGGCGCAAGATGACGGCCCTGATCCGCCGTGCCGCGCTGCCAGAGGCCTCGGCGGGCTCGGTGCACCGGGCGATGTGCACGTTGGGTCTGCAGGGCATACGGCGGTCAAAGAAGGTGCGCACCACGATCCCGGACACCGACGGGCGCCGCGCCCCGGATCTGCTCAACCGCAACTTCCATGCGAGCGTCCCGAACCGGGTATGGGTCACCGACTTCACTTACGTGCGGTCCTGGGCGGGCTTTGTCTACGTGGCCTTCATCGTCGACGTGTTCGCTCAGCGGATCGTGGCCTGGCACGCGGCCACCACCAAGACCACCGATCTGGTGATGGTCCCGTTGCGGATGGCCGTGTGGCAGCGCCGTCACGAAGGTCATCCCACCGCAGCCGGCGAGCTCATCCACCACAGCGACGCCGGAAGCCAATACACGTCGGTCCGTTTCACCGAACACCTTGAACTGGAAGGGATTTCACCTTCCATTGGCAGCGTCGGGGATGCCTACGACAACGCTCTGATGGAAACGATCAACGGCTTGTACAAGACCGAATGCATCCGAACCACAGTGTTCCACCCGGGGCCGTTTAGGACCATCGCCGACGTCGAGTACGCGACAGCAGCCTGGGTCGAGTGGTACAACAACCGAAGGCTGCACTCCAGTCTCGGCATGGTCAGCCCAACCGAGTACGAGCACGCCCACTACAGCGCCCTCGACCGAGAGCGTCAACCCGTATAGCAGCGGCGGAAAACCTGGGGCGGTTCACCGCTGGTCGCAACGCACACGCCGAAATGGCCCGAGAACTTGGCGAATCCGACCGCCTCGAACGCCGCCATCTCCTCGTGTCGAGCTTGCACGAACTGCGGACTATCGTCCGCGCGCCCCCACGCCGCGAGTAGGCCGTTGATCCCGTCGCCAGGGAAGCCGAAAACTTGTTTCACACCCCAGTCCCGCAATCGGGCTAACAACACATCCGCAACCGTGTCCGACAAAGTGATCACTTCCCAACGATTCTCGAGCGCTCGCGCTACGTGGCCCGCAGCATCACAAATAGCGGCATCCCCGTTTTGCGCCTCCTGACACCTGCCGTGACCAACTCTTAGGTAAATCCCAGGTCTGAGGACGCGACGGCAGTTGCAGATCCGGTGTCGTCGGTCGCCTACGCGATCGAAGCCGCACTGCGGGCCCTCGACGGTGATCTGGCGTTGCTGATTCCAGCAATGTCAGCAGTGCTGCTGATCATTGCCTTGGTGGTGGTGAACTACCAGCAGCTGATCGCTCGGTATCCGAGAGGTGGCGGAGCCTCAGCCGCGACCGGCGAGGCCTTCGGCGAAAGCCGGGCCCCCGCCGGGCCCGACCACCCGTGGAGTTGCTTCGTGATCGAGTTGAATTGCCTGGACAACCCCTGAGCGCAGTGAGTCCAAACGGCCGCTGACTGCCTCAACGACTGAGGTTGTAACTCCAGTTCACGACACGAATATGTCTATGCCACTGCAGTATTCGTGAGTCGGTCATCAATCCCGTCCTTCGCTGATGCCGCCGCGATCACCGCGCAGGCGCGGGTTGTGTCGTGAACGTTTCGGTAGCATATTGCAATAGTTGCCAAGTGCGGGAATGGATCAGCTTCGCGATGAGGCGAGGCGGGGATCACTCATCTGCCGCGCCAGGACGCAAATACAGGAGTACACGATGGCCAGTCCCCACGCCGCAACCGTTATCGAGCTCGACAGGCGAGCTTCGCACGCCGGAAGGAATGCATCGCTCCGACGTTCCGCGGATGGCCGGAAAGTCGCCGATACGGGCCCGCTTCGGAAAACCAGCACCGCACTTGGGGACGTCGCCACGAAGCGCATTGCCCTTGGCGGCACTGAACAGTTGCCGCGATATCGGGGCGGCGTCGTAGGTGACGCGGCAGCGATGACCTCGTTCATCTGCCGTCGTCTGATGGGCGACTACATGGTGGATGAGTTCGGCTATGACGCCGAGTTCGCCGAACAGGTAGTGCTGCCGGTGTTACGTCCACTGTTCAACACATGGTTTCGGGTTGACGTTGTTGGTGTGAACAATATTCCCTTCGACGGTCCGGCACTGATCGTGGCCAACCATGCGGGGGTGTTGCCGCTCGATGCGCTGATGACATCGGTCGCGGTTCATGACCACCATCCCGCCCGCCGCGCCGTACGGATCTTGGCCGCAGACCTGGTGTTCACGCTGCCCTTGCTCGGTCCGATTGCACGCAAGGCCGGTCACACGTTGGCCTGCGCTCCGGACACGCACCGCCTCCTGACGAACGGCGAATTGGCAGCTGTTTTCCCCGAGGGGTACAAGGGGCTGGGTAAGTGCTTCGGCGATCGGTACCGTTTGGCCCGTTTCGGTCGCGGCGGCTTCGCGGCAGCGGCGCTGCGGGCGGGTGCGCCGATTATTCCGTGCGCGATCGTGGGATCCGAGGAGATCTATCCGATGGTGGCCAACGTGGGGCCGCTGGCCCGAATGCTGGGCCTGCCGTATTTCCCGATCACACCTACGTTCCCGTTGACTGGCCTGATGGGCTTGGCGCCCCTGCCATCGAAGTGGTCGATCGAATTCGGCACGCCCATAAGGACATCGAGCTGTATTGATGCCGAGGACCCGATGGTCGTGTTTGGCCTCGCAGACCATGTTCGTCAAACCATCAGCTGCCTGCTGCGGCAACGGTTGGCCGCGCGGAACAATGTCTTCACCGGTTGATACCCAGAAGCAGCCCGGGCGTGGACTGAATGGGGATGTGCGGCACGGTGGAGAAGCTTCCGAGTTCCTCAGGCCGCCGCAGCCGCCCGTATGCGGTGATTCCCACCTCGCAGCACACGCAATCGTCACCGCAGTCCTCATGGCTGCGGCACTGGCGCTGGCGGTCTCCCTGTTATTCGGCGGCGACGCGCCACCCCGGTGTGCGATCGGCACACGCACTCCGACCTGCACCCGCGTGTAGCCGAGCACGCAGCGATCTGAAAAGGACTACACCACAAGATGATCCGACAGGAGCAACAATGACCAACCTCACCGCGGTCGAAACCGCGATCGAGCCACGCTGATGGACACCGTCATGAGCCGTCAACAGCTAACCACCGTTCAGCTCCGCCCCGGAGTGCGGGCTCTCGACCGCGCTGAGGGAGTGCTGATGGCCTTACGGCGCTGCAGCTGCGACGACGCCTTCGGTGAATTACTCGAAGCAGCGCGCCGCCAGCACGTACCAGTCTTCACGATTGCTTCGGCGCTCGTTGAGTTGGTGGATGGCAGCAACACCTTGGCTAGCGATCCGATCGCCTCAGCCGCCGCCAACAGACAATGGGGCGAGCTCATTGCCTGTCACCGTCGGCCCAGCTGACCTCTCGAACGCACTCGGACTCACGTTGGGCCCGGACTCCATTCCGCGGGTGCGGGCACGGAACCGAGGCGAACACGGCAGCACCACAGCACTTGTCGCTGACACGGCCGCCGACCAGTTGACCAGGCCGGAGCGAGGCGGTTAACGGCGCGAACGGCGCAGCACCACCGTGACCAACGCGAAGCCCTCGCTGCAGGCAGGGCGGATACATGCGGGTTCGACGGGCTACTTGCGGCGGCGAAGACCCTCTTTGGGCGGCACGGCGATCCAGCCGAATGCTGCGGTGAACATCATTGCGTAGCTGCACGCCGCAACGACATACACCCCGCCGGCGATGCCGGGAGCCACGAAGACCGCGCTGCCGATCATCGCCGCACCAATGAGGAACACCGGCGCCGCGGCAGTGCGTCGCCGACGCCGAATCCGGGTCGCAGATGTCATTTCATCGAACTGGCGGGCCAGTCGCGGTGCGGCCAGCTCCAACTCATCTGAGATTTGTTCAAGAATCTGCTGTTCGCGTTGCGACGGCTCCATGGCGCACCTCCCATGCCACATCGACAGCCAGGTGATTCCCGCACGTCACTGTCCGGTTCCATGCGGGCCGTTGCCGTATAGTGTTGCTTATAACAATAGTTGCAGTGTATTCCCATCTCTGAGTTTGAGCGCTCGCTGCACGGAAAACGGTTCTGCGGAAGTCCCTTTGCTTGTGGGAGGTGCACCATTCCCGAAGTCGAACTCAGTGCGGGCCGACTGCATTATCGCGACCGCGGTAGCGGACCGTGCGTCCTGCTGGTCCACGGATTGTTCGTCGACGGCACTGTGTGGGAGCCATTGGTGCATCTACTCGAAGGACATTCGCGGTGCGTCATACCGGACCTACCGCTGGGCGCGCACTCGGTACCGATGAACGGTGCCGACCTGTCCCCGCCGGCGCTTGCGGCAATGCTGGCCGAGTTCATCGAGCGGTTGCAGCTGTCCAACGTCACCGTGGTCGGAAACGACACCGGCGGTGCCTTGTGCCAGATTCTGTGCGCCCATCACCCCGACGTTGTCTACCGGTTGGTGCTGACCAATTGCGATGCGTTCGACCATTTTCCGCCCGCGGTTTTTCGCCCCATCGAAGCGGCCGGGGCTTACGTTCCCGGCCTCATCGCCGGCCTGGACCTGCTGTTGCGTATGCCGTGGTTTCGACGAGCGGCGCTGACCGTCGTACCGCTGACGATCCGGCCGTTACCCGACGCGCTGCTCAGAGAATGGTTTGCCCCGCTTCGTGACGCCCGCATCCGCGCGGACCTACAGACTGTGCTACAGGGGATTTCGTGCAAGCACACGCTCGACGCTGCCAAACGTTTGCAGCAATTTCCGCGGCCTGCGCTCGTCGTATGGGGCGCGCAAGACCGCTTTTTCCCGCTGTCGGACGCGGCGCGACTGACCCAGACGCTGCCCTACGCGCGGCTGGAAGTCGTCGACGACGCCCGCACGTACATTCAGTTCGACCAGCCGCAGCGGCTTGCCGAGTTGGTGCTCGAGCATATGCGGTAGCTCGCTGACGCCGCCCCCGCAAGGTCCGTTGCGTTCTGCATCCCCGTCGATGCGAGGTACCGCGAAATCCCTATCTCCACAACGTAAATCATGCCCAAGACGGCCTTCCACCGCGGCCGGAGGACTTGGTTACATGCCGTACTGCGGCAGTACTAACGCATCGCTGATTTCACGGCGCCAAATCCGCTGACCTAACCAGGGCAGCGCGAGCAGTTTGGTGGCCTGATTGCGCGCCCACACTCCCATCGGGGTGGTCGGGGCGAACACTGCGGCGAAGCGGCGAGCGGCGGCTTGTTTTCCTTCGATGAATCCGCGCAGCAGACGCTCTTGGCGCGCGAACGCGCGACGGTAATCGGTGTCGGCGCGGTTGAGTTCACCGGCAAGCACGTACGCCTGCGCCATCGCCAAGCCGGTGCCTTCCCCGGCCAGCAGCGATACCGCGCTGGCGGCGTCGCCGATCAACGCGACCCGTCCGTTGGACCACCGGTCCATGATGATCTGGCTCATGTGGTCGAAATAGATGTCCTCTGTTCGCTCCAGTGCCGCGAGAATTTGCGGACATTCCCACCCAGCTGTTCCGAGGACATGCCACAGGGCGTGTTTGATGCCGTCGATCGTGCGGGGGGGCGGGGCCGGGTAGCCGATCGTCGGTGAACACGGTGAGAAACATGGTGCGATCGCCCCGCATCGCGAAACGGCTGATCATGCGTCCCGGACTACTGTGCGCGAGATAGACCAATTCGTCGCGTGGTCGGTAGCCGGGGACCTCGAACGCCGCTACCTGGTATCCCAGATCGGTTTCGAACCGATCGTCGGGGCCGAACACCGCCCGTCGCACCGCTGAATGCGTGCCATCTGCACCAATGACCAAATCGAAGGATTGTGGTCGCCCGCTGCGCGGGCGCACCTTGACACCGACCTCTGATTGTTCGATGTCGACCACGCGTGACCCGAACCTGGTGGACACCTGACCCTCGACGGAGTTGAAGATCATGCGTGCCAGGTCACCGCGTGCCACACTGGTGAATCGTCCGTCTGCCATGCGGCGCAGGGCGCGCGTGTTGAATCCACCAACGCGGCCACCATTCTGGTCGACCAGGCGGAGCTGTTCGACGTCGTAGCCGGCCGCGTGCACCTGTGCTGCGAGTCCCATCTTCTCGGCGACCTCGTACCCGACGCCCCAGAAGTCGACGATGTAGCCACCGTCGCGCAGCTCGGGCGCCGCCTCGAACACGGTGACATCGAAGCCGCTGCGGTGCAACCAGAATGCTGCCGTGGTCCCGGCGATCCCAGCGCCGACGATGGCGATCTTCATGAGTTTGTTCTTCGGATCACGCCACGGCGTGCAAACCTCCGCGCGCCCTGGTTGTGCATGCGGCCTCCTCGTGCTGCGCGTGGCCGGCGACGCGGTCACTTCAGCGCATTACCTATTATCGCATAATGCAACAGTTGCCGTTCGCGATCATTGGAGGTTGGCGCCGGTCGGTACGACAGCGCGGCGCCGCCCTGCCCAGGAGGACCGGCTATCGCGGGAACTTCGGAACGCGCCTGCGCAGCGCCGCAATCTGCATGGCGATGATTGCGGCATTTGTGCCACTATCCGGATGCGACACGCGGGTGCCCGACCGCCGTGACGACATCAACCGACTCAGCGCGCAACTGGGCTCGATGCCCGGGGTGCAAGCCGCTCACGCCGACTATGCCAACCACTGGGCCGAGGGCGCAGTGATGTTCGCCATCCACCTCGACGCCACGGAGAGCCTCACCGCCGACGAGCTGGCCTCGGTCGTGGATACCTACCTCCAAAATCTCGCATCGGGCCGATACCGCGACTATCACACCGAACTCGAGATCCGCCGCGGCTGGAACGTCTTCGCCGTAGACAGCAGTGACCGGCCTATTGCGAACACAACGCAAATCCTCGACCAGGCCCGCAACTGGATTGCCCTGCGCACCACGCTGCCGGGGGCCACTGTTGCACTGCGGTCCACGATCAGTCACCCGTTGGCGCACTTGAGCCCCAGGGAGATCGGGAGTTCGAACCGAGCGGATATCGAGCTTCCCGAAGGCACACAAAGCATGGACATCGCCGGCGCGGTCAGCACCATCGCAGCCCGATTCCCCTACCTGGCGGTGCTGAACTGGACGGTCAGCGCAGCACGGGCACAAGACCAGATCGCGTATACCGGGCGCTTCCCGACGGCCGCCGAACTCGAACTCTGGCGCCGGTTGACCACCGATCAAACCATCGCTCATACCGACAGCATGCAGATCAACGGACCCGTCACTCCACCGGTATGGCTTTCCGAAGCAACGGGCACCGACGCCCTTGACGTGGCCCTCGCCCTCGCCACCCAGCACCTACCCCTGGCCGCAGCATTGCCCGCTCCGGTCCTTTACACCGCAGGTGTTGACGACGCCTGAAAACTGACCCCCTGTCGACGGGTGAATTTTGACCCCCGTCATTGATAGGAGGGTGATTTCAGTGGAGCAGTGGGCGGAGATCCGCCGTTTGCATCGCACGGAGCAGGTGCCGATTAAGGAGATCGCGCGTCAGCTCGGTGTGGCCCGTAATACGGTGCGGTCGGCGTTGGCGGCCGATGCGCCGCCGCAGTACTCGCGGGCACCGCGGGGTTCGGCAGTGGATGCGTTCGAACCGCAGATCCGGGCGTTGCTCAAGGACCATCCGCGGATGCCAGCGACGGTGATCGCACAGCGGATCGGGTGGACCAGGTCGATCACGGTGCTCAAAGACCGGGTGCGGGTGATCCGCCCGGAGTACCGCGGCCTCGATCCGGCTGATCGAGTGATCTACGAGCCGGGGGCCTGTTCGCAGTGGGACCTGTGGTTCCCCGACTACCGTATCCCGTTGGGCCACAACCAGTTAGCGATCTTGCCGGTGTTGGTGATGACGTTGGCGTATTCGAGGTTCCGGGCCGGGTTGATGATCCCCTCGCGCCAGGGCGGCGACATTCTGGCCGGGATGTGGCAGCTGCTGAGCCGGATCGGCGCGGTGACCGCCAAACTGGTGTGGGACCGCGAGTCTGCGATCGGCGGCACGGGCCGGCCCACGGTGGTGGCCACGTCGTTTGTTGGGACGTTGGGCACCCGCCTGGAGCTGGCTCCACCGGCGGACCCTGAGTACAAGGGCATGGTTGAACGCAACAACAGGTTCTTTGAGACCTCGTTCCTGCCAGGCAGGGTGTTCGGTTCGCCGGCCGATTTCAACACCCAGTTCGAGGCGTGGCTGACCGAGCACGCCAACACCACTCGGGTGCGTTCGATCCGGGCCCGTCCGATCGATCTGCTGGCCGAGGACCTGGCCGGGATGACACTGCTGCCGCCGGTACCCCCGGCGACCGGCATCTGCCATCGGGTGCGCCTGGCGCGGGACTACTACGTGCGGGTCGCCGGTAACGACTACTCGGTGCATCCGGCGGTCATCGGTCGGCTTGTTGATATCACCGCCACCCTCGATCGCGTGATCGTCACCTGCGAAGGGCAGGTAGTCGCCACCCATCAGCGGTGCTGGGCCCGGCACATGACGCTCACCGACCCGCAGCACGTGGCCGCCGCCGCGCTGCTGCGCCGCCACTACCACCAACAACGCACCACCGGCGATAGCGGTCGGGTGCGCACCCACCGTGACGGGCACCTGGTGCCGATCCGTTCCCTGCCCGATTACGACGACCTGTTCGGCGTTGATTTCACCGTCCTGGGAGAACCATCATGAACGACCCAAACATGCACGGCCACAGCGAGATTGGTAAACAGATCGAGTATCTGGCCCGGGTGTTGAAAACCCCGACGATCCGGCGGATGTGGGCTGAGCTGGCTGAGCGGGCTCGCGCCGAAACGTGGAGCCACGAACAATATTTGGCCGCGGTCCTGGAGCGCCAAGTCAACGAACGCGAAGCCAACGGCACCGCATTACGTATTGCCGGTGCCCGGTTCCCGGCGACAAAAACGTTGGAAGACTTCACCTTTGACCATGTACCGTCATTGCCGCGGGATGTGATCGCACACTTGGCGACAAGCACATGGATCGCCAAGGGCGACAACGTGATTCTGCTCGGACCACCCGGGGTCGGCAAAACTCATCTGGGCATCGCTCTGGGCATCAAGGCCGCCCAGAGCAGCTACCCGGTGCTCTTTGATACCGCGACCGGCTGGGCGGCCCGGCTCACCGACGCCCACAACAGCGGCCGCCTGCCACAAGAGCTCAAACGGCTGCGCCGCTACCGACTGCTGATCATCGACGAGATCGGCTACCTGCCGTTCGATTCGGACACCGCCAACCTGTTCTTCCAACTGATCGCCAGCCGCTACGAACAGGGATCGATCCTGATCACCTCGAACATGCCGTTCGGCCGCTGGGGCGAAGTCTTCGCCGACGAGATCGTCGCCGCCGCCCTGATCGACCGACTGGTCCACCACGCCGAAGTCATCACCATCAACGGCGAC
This sequence comes from Mycolicibacterium sp. TY81, assembly GCF_018326285.1. NCBI lineage: Bacteria > Bacillati > Actinomycetota > Actinomycetes > Mycobacteriales > Mycobacteriaceae > Mycobacterium > Mycolicibacterium sp. TY81. The sequence goes on along the minus strand of NZ_AP023362.1, from coordinate 718,228 downwards.
TCCTACCGGACCAAAACACGCCGAGAACTGGTCAGAACCAGCAAGTAACCACAACCAAGGGGGTCAAAATTCAACCGACGCTACGGGGTCAATTTTCGACCGTCGTTGACAGCAGGTAGCCAACTTTCCGGCCACATCGGCGGCTACGGGGTTTCGCGAGGCCCGGTCGCGGTCACGATCGGCGGATGCACCCGACGCGACCTGGCCGTCTATCAGCCCACGGCTGGCGAACAGGCACTCATTCATCGCTACGAAACCTGCCACCGGTGACCACGGCGCACTGAAGCGCGAAACACAAGGCGAACGCAAGCCGCTGACGAAATAGCTTGCTGACGAAAACTTTTCACCAGCGAGCACGCACGCCTGGCTTTCGATGACGTATCGGGTGAACAAGGCTTTGGCGGCGCGCTGGCGACGTTATTGTTCACCGAGCAGACCGACGTCACGATGGGCGAACTGGCCGCCACCCTCGGCGGCGCCAGTGCGGGGGCCATCTCCGGGGCGCTGAAGACGCTCACCGAGCCGCGTCGCCTCAACGGCACGGCGTCACGCTCACATTGCGCCTTGCGGCACCTACCTCGCCGCCAAGTATCGGGGCCGCGGTCGCGGTGCGGCGAATGGTTCACCGAGCCGGTTGTGGACCGAATTGAAGACCAGGAAAACATTCGACCGAGGCAGGGGCGTGATGTTCGATCCTGAACCATGCAGCAGGTTCGCGTCGAACCACAGTGCCGTCCCCGGTGGGCCGGTGAACTGGTCGATGCCGTGGTGATCGACAGCCTTGGAGAGGGTGGTCTCATCGGGCGTGCCAACCTGCTGCGCTATCAGCGAGGTGCCGTGGTGGTTGTCCGGGGTTGCCCCCACACAGGGGTAGAACGTGTGGTGCGACCCGGGAATCACCATCAGTGATCCGTTGTACGGATAGTTGCGCGTGAGGGCGATCGAGCAGGACACCGCGCGGATGTCGGCCATGCCGTCCTCCGCGTGCCAGGTCTCGAAGTCCGAATGCCAGTAGAAGCCGGTGCCGGTGAAGCCGGGCATCACATTGATACGGGCCTGGTGGATGTAGACATCGCCGCCGAGCAGTTGGCGCGCCACCGGCAGCACCGTGTCCAGATCGACCACGTGCGCGACGAGTTCGCTGAGCAGATGTGGTTCGAAGATCGAGCGGATGGACCCGCGTGGTTCCCGAATGATCCGTGGGTCGCCCGGCTCGAGATCAATGGCGATTCGGTCGGTTTCGCCCCGCAGCGGTCCGATCAGGTCATCGGCGACAGTGCCGGGGCGCACGAGATAACCGACCTCGTCGAAGCGCATGAGTTCGTGCGGCAGCAGTGGGCCGTCAGTCTCCATGCCCCAGACCACAGGCTCGCTGCGGGGAATGGGTTCGACCGCGTGGTCGAGCCGAGTCGGATAGCGGTCCTCGACTACAGCGGTTGCGGCGCCGGGCGCGCTCACGCGACCGACTGCGGGGGTGGGTAGGCGCCAGTGGCGTCGTGTACTTCTCGCCCGGTGACAGGGGGGTTGAACACGCAGAGCATCCGCAGCTGCTCGTCGCACCGGATCTGGTGTCGTTCGTGGCCGTTGAGGAGGTACATGGTGCCTGGTCCGAGTGGATGGCGCTCGCCGGTTTCGAGGTTGGTCAGTGCGCCGGCACCTTCGGTGATCCACACCGCCTCGACGTGGTGCCGGTAGTGGAACTCGCTGACCGTGTTCGCGTCGATCGTGGTCTCGTGGAACGAGAATCCGACCCCGTCGTCGGCGAGGATGATGCGTTTGGATCGCCAGGTTCCGGCGGCCACGTCGCGGTCGGTTCCGGTGATCTCTGCGGTGGTGCGGACAATCATGGGTGAGGCATTCTTTCCGTCTAGGTTGGCGGTAGTCGGATCAGGGTCGGGTCGCGGCGACCGATTCGGCCAGGATGTCCAGGCCGGCCAGCAGATCGTCGGCTGACGTGGTCAGCGGCGGAAGCAGTTTGACGACTTCGTCGGACGGCCCGCTGGTCTCCATCAACGCTCCCCGCTCGAACGCTTGACGGCAAACATCACCGGCACGTGCGGCATCGGCGAATCTGAGCCCCTGCGCCATGCCACGGCCGCGTGCCGCGATGCCATCGTGGCGTGCCGCGATGTCCTCGAGTCGCGATCTGATCAACTCACCCTTCACCTCGGTCTCGGCACTGAATTGCGTTTCTCTCCAGTATGTTTCGAGAGCCTTGGTGGCCGTGACGAATGCCGGATTGTGGCCCCGGAAGGTGCCGTTGTGTTCGCCGGGCGCCCAGACGTCGAGCTCGCGCCGGAATAGGGTGAGCGCCATCGGCAGCCCGTATCCGCTGATCGACTTCGACAAGGTCACGATGTCCGGCACGATTCCGGCGGCTTCGAAGCTGAAGAAGGGGCCGGTGCGACCGCAGCCCATCTGCACGTCGTCGACGATGATCAGGATGTCGCGGGTGCGGCACAATTGGGCCAGCGCGTGTAGCCACTCGGCGCGGGCGATATTCAAACCGCCTTCGCCCTGGACGGTTTCCACGATCACCGCGGCCGGCCGGTTCAGGCCGCTGCCGGAATCGTCGAGGACGCGCTCGAACCAGTGGAAGTCTTCGGTGACTCCGCCGAAGTAGTTGTCGTAAGGCATCGGGGTTGCATGTACCAGTGGCACGCCGGCGCCGGCACGCTTCATGGAGTTTCCGGTAACTGACAGCGAGCCGAGGGTCATGCCGTGAAATGCATTGGTAAAGCTGATGATCGATTCGCGTCCGGTGACCTTCCGCGCGAGCTTGAGCGCCGACTCGACCGCGTTGGTGCCGGTCGGACCTGGGAACTGCACCTTGAAATCGAGGCCCCGCGGCCGCAAGATCAACTGCTGGAAAGTCTCCAGAAAGCGTTGTTTGGCCGATGTCGCCATGTCCAGCGAATGCACGATCCCGTCTGATCCGAGGTACTCGAGTAGCGCCTGCTTGAGTACTGGGTTGTTGTGGCCGTAGTTCAAAGCACCTGCGCCCGCGAAGAAATCGAGATAACGCCGCCCGTCGTTGTCGGTGATCCAGGAGCCGCTGGCGCTCTCCATGACGGTGGGCCAGGCGCGGCAATAGCTGCGAACCTCCGATTCCACCGCATCGAAGACATCTGGCAGGCCGCTCTCGGTCAGGTGTGCGGCGTCGGCGAGAAGCACGGTTGAATCCTTTCAATAGACAAACAGAAACATAAGTGGGACAGTGCATTTGGCACTGTCCCGGGGTATCGCGCGTCAGCTTGGCAGTGGTGCCACGAGTGGGCCGATCCGCAGCATCGGCTCGTCTTCGTGGCCGCCGTCGGCGTCGAGTAGCTCGGCGCCAAAATGTGAAAACTCGACTGTTGGCACGCCATGGCGGCGTGCGAACGCTCCGAAGAACTTACGAGAGGCGGTATTGCCGGGCGCTACCGTCGCCTCCACTGTGACCGGATGGCCCCGTCGTTCGGTTCGAATGCGATGCACCAGCCCGTCGAGCATGACACCGGCCAGCCCCTGGCCTTGCGCGTGCGGCGCCACCGCGACCTGCCAGACGAACAAGACGTCCGGCCGCGGCGGTGGGTGGTAGCCGGTGATGAATCCACAGATTTCGCCAGCTTTTTCCGCGACGATGGAGCTGGCCGCGAAATCAGTGGCCAGCAGCAGGTACGCATAGGTGGAGTTCACATCGAGCACGCCGGTGGCGGCGGCGAGCCTTCGGATTGCGATCGCGTCCGTGCTACAAGGGGCGCGTAGCAAGGCAGTTTCGGTGCGCGGGACGGCACAGTTGGCATCGGGCATCACAGAGAAAGGTCACCACCGAACGGTCATCGATCATCGTCAGTTCAAATCATCGGGTTTGCTGACAGTAGACACACAGCGACCGCTCAATCAAGGACGCCAATTGCAATGCCGTTGCGCTCCGCCTTCTGTTAAATGCCTGCCTGATCAGCGGTTTCACCCTCGGGTCATCGCACACAACGGCGACGCCACCGTTATCGAACTGTTATAGAGGTCGAGTTCTGGAGGGCTGCAGCGATTTTCGTGGCGGCTGTTCGATACGTGTCCATTGAGCCCCACTAACATCGATCGCCCACGAGACCATGAGACGAACACCCTCGGCGCGGGCCCCGCCATCGGAGTTCTTCGCAGGCATTCCCCCACGAGAGCCGAGATTGGCGCTCGGGCTTCGAATCTGGGCCGTTAGAACCGGCGACGAATTGATAAGTCGGACAACCCAAGACGCTGCATACACGCCTCGCTGAGCCGCTACCAAGGAAAACACGCGCATTACTACTGTGGCACTATGCTACTGTGGCACAGGCTCCAAAGCCGCGATGAGGCCGTCGGTGCGGCCAACTGCTACAGCTCGTCGAACTACATCAGCGGTGACGTTGCTGCCAACGCTGCAGCGAACCGGTATGTCCACGGACCGCCGCGGGCGGGCCACCCCACCACCGAGCCAGCCCCGAGGGCCGGTCGGTCCGCCCGCGGCCCGGGAAAGCCGCGCCACAGCCAACACGCCAGGGCCGTGGAGTCAAGTCGCGTGCACCGTCAGATGAAGCGCGTAGAACGCCGACTGTGGGCCGGTGCAGGATTCGTGGCCCCGAACAACCGGTGTGCTAGAAGTCGATTTCAGCCGGAGGCTCTCCGCCGGCCTCGGTGAAGGCGGTGAGTGCGCTGACCATGCCTTCACGCTGCCGCGCCGGCATCGCCTCCACGACCCGCACGATTTCGGCCCGCCGGCGAGCGGTGACCGTGCGCACGACCTTGCGGCCACGCGCGGTCAGCTCGACCACCAGTTCACGGCGCGAATTGGGATGCGGGCGACGGTCTATCAGACCGGCCGCGACCAGCCGTTCGGCCATCCGGCCGATCGTTGAGGGCTGCACGTCAAGCAGCCCTGCCAGGGTCGCCAAGTTCGTCGTACCGCGCGAGGACAAAATCACCAATACCCGAAACTGGGGAATGGTGATCGTGTCATCCACCTCGGCGATCGATCGCGCCGAGATGCTGACCAACAGCCGGGACGCAGTAATCAACGCATCGGTAATGGCATCGACCGATTGGGCGGATGTTGTCTTGGTCTGCGCGTTCACCGGAACCTCCTCCTAGTCAACTTTAGTCTGCGCCGCGCCAGATACCCGACCAGACCCACACCACAACCGCGTCGCACGCCGACCGCCTAGCGGCTGACTCGGGCCGATCGCCTCCTGTGCAGCCGCACCTGCGACCGGGGACTATCGTCGCCGCCCATTCGGAGAGCCGATTATCCTAGATAGCACTACTGTTGCATACTGCAATAGGGGACTGCCCCCAGTTTGGTTGACTCCTGACCTGTGAGGATTCGTCCTTGCTGGAAGGATCAACCTCGTGCCGACACCGTTTCCTGCCGAGTTCCGAGCCGACGTCATCGCCGTGGCCCGCAAGGGCGAGGCGCCGCTGCGCCAGATCGCGAAGGACTTCGGCATCTCGGAGGCCTGCCTGCACCGCTGGCTCAAGATCGCCGACCGCGAGGATGGCCGCGGTCAGCCCGCCTCAGCGGCCGATGCTGACGACATGGCCGCGCAGCTGCGCGAAGCGCACAAACGGATCAAACTGCTCGAGCAAGAGGCCGAGGTGATGCGCCGCGCAGTCGGCTACCTGTCCCGGGACGCCAACCCAAAATGATGTACCCGCTGGTCCTCGACCTTGCCGCTGACGGCGTGCCCGTCACGGTGACCTGCCGGGTTCTGGGATTCTCCACCCAGGCGTTCTACAAGTGGCGCAAAGCACCCCTGTCACAGCGGGATTGGGACGACGCACACCTGATCAACGTTGCCCGCGACATCCACGCCGATGACCCCGCATTCGGGTATCGGTTCATCGCTGATGAGTTGCCCGCGCGCGGGATCATCGCCGGCGAAAACCGTGTCGCACGCCTGTGCTCGCAAGAGGGCATCTGGTCGGTCTTTGCCAAGAAGCGAGGACTGAACCGCCGATCCGGGCCGCCCGTCCACGACGATCTCGTGCAGCGTCAGTTCAGCGCCCGCGCTGCCAACCAGGTCTGGCTGGCCGACATCACCGAGCACCGCACCGATGAAGGCAAGCTCTACCTCTGCGCCATTAAAGACGTCTACTCCAACCGGATTGTCGGCTACTCGATCGACTCCCGAATGAAGTCTTCGCTGGCCGTCGCGGCGCTGGATCACGCCGTGGCACTGCGCTCACCGACCGCGACGATCGTTCACACCGACAGGGGTAGCCAATTTCGATCGCGGAAGTTCGTCCATGCTCTGTCGCACAACGAATTACACGGATCGATGGGCCGCGTCGGCGCCTGCGGAGACAACGCGGCCATGGAGTCGTTCTTCGCCCTGCTGCAACGCAACGTCCTGGACCGCAGACGTTGGTCAACTCGAGCCGAACTCCGGCTGGCGATCGTGTCCTGGATCGAGCGGACCTACCACCGCCGCCGGCGCCAACGCGCCCTCGGCAGGCTCACCCCGATAGAGTTCGAACTGCTCCACACACCAGTCGCAACCGCGGCCTGAAATTCACACCCCGCGAGTCAACTGAACCCGGGGCAGTCCCTCGCGTTCCGTTGGCTGGTTGAGTTTTTCACTCGGATGTTCACCGGGTACGCCGACTACTCGGCGTTGGGTCGTGTCCCCAGCGCACACTGGCCCGCGCTGGGTTGGTGGTTTCTGCTGGCCGCTCCCGTGATCGCTGGTGCGGCCTACGGCCCGCTTGTGCACCATTTTGCACCCGAGGCGCGCGGCCATGGTGTGCCCGAAGTGATGTTCGCCGTGGCCCGCAACAAGGGACGGATCAAACCACAGGTAACGGTCGTCAAGGCGCTGGCGTCGGCGCTGTGCATCGGTGGCGGCGGATCAGTCGGACGTGAAGGGCCGATTGTGCAGATCGGCTCGGCTACCGGCTCCGCACTGGGGCAATGGCTGCGCCTCGATACTGATCGGATTTGTCTGCTCGTCGCATGCGGAGCGGCCGGCGGCATCTCGGCTACCTTTAACGCTCCATTGGCCGGGGTGTTCTTCGCCCTCGAATTGATCCTGCGCGATTTCGCCGCCGAGTCAGCCGGTGTCGTGGTGTTGTCGAGCGTGGCTGCCGCCGTCGTAGGGCGCACCCTGATGGGCGATCACCCGTTCCTGTCCCTACCCGGATTCACCGTGCACCGTCCAGTCGAATACGTGCTGTATGCCGCGCTCGGAGTAGGCGCGGGCGTCGTTGGAACGGTGTTCTCGCGAGTCTTGTACTGGGTCGAGGACGCCTGCGATTGGCTCTGGCGGGGACCACAGTGGGCCCGCCCGGCCGTCGGCGGAATTGCCTTGGGCGCCTTGTTGATCGCGTTGCCTCAGATGTATGGCGTCGGCTATCCGGTTCTACAGAACGCGATCGATGGCCGGTACGCGGCAACCATGTTGCTCCTACTGCTCGTCGGCAAGATTTTGGCGACCAGCCTCACCATCGGCATCGGAGGCTCAGGCGGGGTGTTTGCACCCACCCTCTTCATCGGGGCGATGGCGGGCAGCGCCTTCGGGGTCGCCGCGCACCATCTTTACCCCAGTCTGGCTATCGCAGCTGGCGCCTGCGGCCTGATCGGCATGGGAGCCATGCTAGGCGCCGCGACTGGCGCGCCGATCACCGCCGTGGTCACCTTGTTCGAACTCACCGGCCAGTACGCCATCATCCTGCCGCTGATGACGGCTGTTGCCATGGCGGCCGGCACCGCTCGCCTACTCGGCCGGCACACCATCTACACGATCAAGCTCTGGCGCCGGGGTGTCGACCTGGACGCCACTGCCGATTCGACCGGTCACCTTATTGCCGTAGGCGCCGAACAACGCTCGTGCCGATCACCAGACGGGACGCCAACGCCTACTGCCCATGGAAGTCAGACACCAAAATTATTGGGCCATAGCACTTCCCGCAATCGACCCCCGATCACCAAAAACGCGGGAACAAGTCCATCGTCGAAACGACCTCCGCTGCGCGCCTTTGACTAACGGCAACTCCCCACAAGCTTGGGCCCAGAGCAATCGCCGGGTCTGCTGCACGAATAGGTGACATCTGAGTTGGCTTGCCCAGCATGGGCGGGCTGGAAGGATGTCCCCATGGCAAGGCCCTACCCCCGCGAGTTCCGCGACGACGTCGTCCGGGTCGCTCGCAACCGCGATGACGGTGTAACGATCGAGCAGATCGCCACCGATTTCGGAGTGCACCCGATGACGCTGCAGAAATGGCTCCGTCAGGCCGACATCGACGAAGGCACCAAGCCCGGCAAGAGCGCCAGCGAGTCCGGTGAGCTGCGCGAAGCCCGACGGCGGATCAAACTGCTAGAGCAAGAGAACGAGGTGCTGCGTCGGGCCGCAGCGTATTTATCGCAGGCCAATCTGCCGGGAAAAGGGTCTACCCGCTCGTGAAAGAGCTCGCCGCCGACGGGATCCCCGTCGCGGTGACGTGCCGGGTACTCAAGCTCTCCCGCCAACCGTATTACCGCTGGCTGGCCGACCCCATCACCGAGGCCGAACTCATCGAGGCCTACCGCGCCAATGCGCTGTTCGACGCGCACGCAGACGATCCGGAGTTCGGCTACCGCTACCTCGTGGAGGAGGCGCGCGATGCCGGCGAGCCGATGGCCGAGCGCACCGCATGGCGGATCTGCTCGCAGAATCGACTGTGGAGCGTGTTTGGTAAGAAACGCGGCAAGAACGGCAAAGTCGGGCCGCCGGTGCACGACGATCTTGTCGAGCGTGACTTCACCGCTGAAGGGCCAAATCAGTTGTGGCTCAGTGACATCACTGAGCACCGCACCGGTGAGGGCAAGCTCTACCTCTGTGCGATTAAGGACGTGTTCTCCAACCGGATCGTCGGCTACAGCATCGACTCCCGAATGAAGTCACAACTGGCCATCCGGGCACTACACAGCGCGGTAGCCCGACGCGGAGATGTCGCGGGGTGCATTCTGCACTCGGATCGCGGATCTCAGTTCCGGTCAAGGAAATTCGTACACGCCTTGAATCAACACGAGATGGTCGGCTCTATGGGCCGTGTCGGAGCCGCCGGCGACAACGCCGCCATGGAGAGCTTCTTTAGCCTGCTGCAGAAGAACGTGCTCGACCGCCGCCGCTGGGACACCCGAGAACAACTCCGCATCGCGATCGTCACCTGGATCGAGCGCACCTACCACCGGCGCCGCCGCCAGTCCGGCCTCGGGCGGTTGACCCCGATCGAATTCGAAGCAATCATGACCACACCGGCCAGTCAGGCCGCGTGACCGAAACTGTCACCTGATCGTGCAGCAGACCCGCCCCAGCAGCAGCCAGATGCTGGGGCGATCTGCGCTCACTAACTAACTCTGGCTGGTGAGCTTGCCTAACAAGCGGTGCACGTTTGTCAACCTTCCTTGCGTCTCGACAGCTGCCAAGAAGGTCCCTAGCCGCGCAGGCACGTCACTGCCCCCGGCGATATCTTCGTGTCGACGATCGGCGACACCTTCGGCACAGTCGCCATGCTCGGCAACGTCGCGGGACAAGCCACTGTCGGTTCGGAAGCCTGCGTCAGACCCGACCCGCCCGCCGGTTCTGCTTCTCGGCGTCGGCCAGTACTTCGACCTGCTCAGCCTGCTCGCGTTTGGCTGCCGCCGCGGCACGCTTGACCCTCGCGTCCTCGAGCGCGGCTTCGGCCGCAGCCGCCGCCTTCCCTTCGGCCTTGGCGATCCGTTGCAGACGTTGTTGTTCGGCGGATTTGACAGCCTCGCGCTTACGTTCGGCCTCGGCCCGGCTGGCCTTCGCGGCCTGAGCGATTCGCTTGTCGGCCTCTTCCGCCGCCTGCCGCTTACGCTGCTGCGCGCGCTCGCGCGCTTCCGCCACTGCGTCCTGCTTGGCGGCGATCGCTTCGTCGCGGTCGTCGGCGGCCTCTTCCAGCGAGTCCTCCAGCTGCGCGCCGGCCTCTTTGCGCCGTTGGGCGGCGTCCATGCTCCGCACGACAGCTTCGGCACGAACCTCGCTTCGGCGGGCCAGCGCCGCACCCCGCCGGCGCAGCGTGGAATCGCCCAGCACTCCGCCGACCGCAGCGTCCAAACCCCCGAGCGACCGCTCATAGATCAGCCGAGCGGGTGCTTCGGCGTCCAGGCGGACGATCCACCGATCCTCGATGAACTGCAGGGGAAACCGGGCCAGGCGGTATTGCATGCGCAAGACCTGTAACGGCAATTCGATGATACTCACGATATCTCCTTGGCTCTCAATGTCTTTCAGGACAAGTTGGTTCGATCACTGAGGGTCTCGGCGCGTTCGCGAAGGCGACGGGCCTCGGCTTGCCCTTCGTCCGCATCTCTCTGCGCGGCGCGATGTTCGGCGAGCGCGTCACGTGCCTCCCTGCCGGCTGCGGCGGTGTCGGCCGTTTCCCGGATTTCCGCCTGCCGTTCCTCGCGCTGCTCCTCGACGCTGGCGCGGACCTGCTCCTCGGCGGCGCGGTGCCGCGCTGTTTGTGTGGCTTGCTGGACCTGGTCCACCTGCCGCTGTTGTGCGGCGTCTTCCGCGGCGTCCGTGCCGGACCGCACCACGTCCCGGGCGCCGGCCGCCTGGTGGCGGGCCTGCGACGCCAGGCCGGTGACGGCGTCGGCTTCGGCGTCTGCGACCGCTTCGATGGCGTTGGCCTCCTTGCGGGCCCGCGCCTGCGCCTGCTCCAACTGCCCTTCGGCGGTCAATGAATCGTTGCCGGTCACCGCGCCGGCGATCTCTTTTGCTCTGCCCTTGATCGAATCGACCAGGCCTTTACGTGCCTCATCAGCTTTCTCGTGTTCGCCCATGACCATGCCATGCTCGTTTTGCGTCTCCTTCAAACACCGTTCGGTCGGGCCTGGGCCGTCCGTGAAGAGCCGACAGCGCGCTGAACAGGCACAAAGCATCGACAACGGCTGACGATCGAGCACCTGTGATGTGAGTCAACCCGCGTAGCCAACCGCGAGAGCTTTACACCGGATTCTCGCGCGCCACAGCGCGGTAGCTGCGCGCCCCCGCTCGGTCTACGGCAGCCCTGACCAAACCGAAGACGAGGCCCTGCACACCGGCGGCGAGCAGGGCTTGCCCGCCCGAGCGGTTCAGATCCTTGGGCCGGAGGTCCCTCTCCAGAGTCGTCGATCCGCTCCCACAACACACTGAAGACATTGCCGGCCACCAGGCCGCCCACCACGCTGAACGCAGCTGACAGCGGCGGATACAGTGACTTCGATATCTTGCTCATCGTTCTCCCTGGCACACCTGACGGTCCCGACTGGTCCGGGCCTCGGCTGAGAGTTACCCCGGCCGCGTCCACGTCAATCGCCCAAACCGCCTCAGCTCGAACGCCAAAGGCCTGCAGGCGTCAGGACAATCGCCGAGATCGCAGGATGGGCCGGAACGAATCGGCATCGGCCGCCGCCCAGTCGAAAGCCCAACTTTCCGGCGCCTGCTCGATGAGTTCACCGGGCGCCAACCACTCGTAGAGTTCCGCGTACGAGACCTGCTGGGTGGCCGAGACTTTCTTGCGCAGCAGATGCGGTGATAGCAGCGCCGGATCGGCGATGCCCATCGATCCCATGATTTTCATTGCCTGCTCGACAGTGGCCTTCTGGTAGCGATACACGCGCGCGCTCTTGTCGTCGACGTCCAGAGCTCGGGCCCGTCGCGGGTCCTGTGTGGCGACCCCGACCGGGCAGTGATTGGTGTGGCAGCGCTGCGATTGGATACAGCCGATGGCCATCATCATGGCGCGCGCAGCGTTGGTGTAGTCGGCGCCCTGAATGAGTCGTTTGATGATGTCGTTGCCCGCGGCAACCTTGCCGCTGGCGCCGATGCGTATGACGTCGCGCAGGCCGGTACCGACCAGTGCGTTGTGCACCGTCATCAATCCGTCGGTCAGCGGAAGCCCGACGTGGTCCTCGTATTCCAGTGGCGCAGCGGCTGTTCCGCCCTCCGCACCGTCGACGATGATGAAATCGGGAGTCACCCCCTCGGCGCGCATCGCTTTGCAGATCGCCAAGAAGTCCACCCGCGATCCCACGCACAGTTTGAATCCCACCGGCTTGCCGCCGCACAGTTCGCGAAGCCGACCCACAAACTGCACAAGCTCGCGTGGAGTTGAAAACGCCGAGTGCGCAGCGGGACTCACGCACTTCTCCCCCGCGGGCACGCCGCGATACTCGGCGATCTCCTTGCTCACCTTCGACGCGGGCAGCACACCGCCCACCCCAGGTTTGGCGCCCTGGCTCAGCTTGAGCGACACGCATTTGACCGCGTCGTGTGCGGCCTTGTCGGCGAACTGGTCAGGGTCGAAGTGTCCGTCGGCGGTGCGGGCGCCGAAATAGCCGGACCCGATCTCCCACACCACATCTGCGCCCCCGAGATGGTAGGGCGTCAGGCCGCCTTCGCCCGTATCGTGTGCGAAGCCTCCCCGTCGCGCCCCGGCATTCAGGGCTTTCAACGCGTTGGCCGAGAGCGCTCCGAAACTCATCGATGAAACGTTCAGCAGTGCCATGTCATAGGGCCGGGTGCAGTCTGGGCCCCCGATACGAACCCGGTAGGGCTGCGGCGGCGGTTCCACCGGTGCGGTCGAGTGCACCAGGTACTCGTACCCGGGCTCGTCGACATCCCGTTCAGTGCCGTACGACAGCTCGGCCGCGGTCCCTTTGGCCCGCTCATAGATGAGTGAGCGGATGTCGCGGTCGAACGGTCGGCCGTCAAAATTGCGTTCGATGAAGTACTGCTGCAGTTCCGGGCGCACCGCTTCAAGCAGGTATCGGATGTGTCCGATCACCGGGTAGTTGCGCAGCACAGAATGGCGTCGTTGCGTCACATCGAAGACGCCTACCGCGGCCAGCCCACCTACTGCCGCCGCCGCAATCCACCACACCCAACTACCGAAAAGCGCAGTAACGGCAAGGCCTGCCGCAACGGCGACCAACGCCGCGACGATTCCGAACCGAATCACATCAACCCTCTTCATCTGGCGGTCCACTGTCGGCGGAATACCCAGAATCGGTCCGTTCAGGCATCGGCGCCTCCAGATCGCCGGCACAAACATAGCTGTGCGCCCCACGGAGTGCCTTCGTTCGGGACGGGCAACCCCAACCGCGCGAGGGGCGTCGCTTCGCTCAGCGGCCCTCTCATCCGGACGCCATGAGCTGGCAATGTCTGAAATGGCTATGAATCGATCATGAAATTGGCATGTCGATCATTATGTGTCGCATATGAATACCTCGACGCACGTTCGAACCTGACTAGAATTGAATTTGAGAATACGCAGATAAACGTATTTGGATTCTGGAAAGGAAATTGAATTGTTGGGCGGCGGTATTACCAAGGGCGTCGTGGTTGCGTGCGGAGCCATCGTGTTGAGCTTGGGCTCGGCGGCGCCGGCGCTGGCTGCGCCCGAGGTGCAGAAATCGGCCCAGGCCACGATCAGCGAGCTAGAAGCACAGGGACTTCGACCGATACTCAACAAGGTCGGTAACGCACCCATCGAGCAATGTACGGTCATCGCGGTGCGCGACGGCACTGCCGTCAAGCACTCCTGGATACAGCGAGGACCTACCGGGAACGTCGGCAATCTCGTTCGGTACAAGACTGCGTACGTTGATCTCATGTGCAATCGATGAATGATGCCGGCGGGTATTCGAACCGCAATTCGTAGGCGGCTGCAGCAACTGTCGATTGCTGCCGACAAAACCGGTAGCAATTGTGTCGATTCGGCTCAACGCAACAGACTCCGCCGCCTGGAACGTACGACGCGCCCTTCGTCCCGAGCGCGGCGTCGGTACAGACGTCCCAGAACACTTCGATCTCGTAGCCGCCGGCCGCTCCCCATGCCGTCAGCGCGTTCGCATACCTCGTCTGCGACGCTTCGGTAGCGGACTCACGCATGCTGCACTCGGCACGGTCGACTCTCCCAGCAGCTTCGACCACCTGCGGTGGGGCGACACTCAGGAGCAGGTCGTGGACCTAGCCCGGATTTTTCGTGGAATGTTGACTGTGGGGGTGTGTAGATAAGCGAAAGTGCCTGTCCTGCAAGGAATAATTGGACTTCTCTACGGTTCAAAAACCCTGACGGGAAGGCACTTCGCAGGTGAAGAATATCGCGGCGGCATCGCCGGTGAAAGTTTCCGCCGACGGCCATGGCGTTGTGTCGCATGCCGGGATGGGCATGCTGCGTGAGCTTGCCGACCGGACCGGCTTATCGGCGCAGGTCACGGCCGCGTTGGCCGACACCTACCGCGGCCCGTGGGTGTATGCGCCTGGGGGAGGTGTTCGCTGATCTGGCGGCCGCGGTCGCCGACGGCGCGGACTGCATCGACGCGGTCGGTCAGCTGTGCGGTGACCGGGAGCACGTCCTGGGGGGCCAAGGCCTCAACGACCACCATGTGGCGGCTGATCGATGAGCGGATCGATGCCGCGCATCTACCCGGGGGTGCGCGCAGCCCGAGCCGCGGCGCGGGCAGCGGCCTGGGCTGTCGGAGCCGCCCCCACCACCGGCGGCTGGCTGCATATCGACATCGATGCCACGCTGGTGATCGATCACTCCGACAACAAGGCCGGGGCTGCGCCGACCTGGAAGAAAACGTTCGGGCTGCACCCGCTGCTGGCGTTTCTGGACCGCCCCGACATCGCCGGCGGCGAAGCCCTGGCCGGGTTGCTGCGCAACGGTAACGCCGGCTCCAACACCGCCTCCGACCACATCATCGTCCTGCACCAGGCTTTGGCATCGCTGCCAGCGGCGTGGCGGCCCAACCCCGACGATCCCGACAACCCCGAGGCCCCGAAGGTGTTGGTGCGCTGCGATACCGCCGGATCCACCCACAAATTCGCCGCAGCGTGCCGGGCCGCCGGGGCCGGGTTCTCCTTCGGGTACCCCGTCGATACCCGCGTCCAGGACGCCGTGGACACCCTCAACCTCGGCGATTGCTGGTATCCAGCGATCGACACCGACGGCGGGATCCGCGACGGCGCGTGGGTCGCTGAAGCCACCGACCTGGTCAACCTGGCCTCCTGGCCCGAAGGGACCCGGCTGATCCTGCGTAAAGAACGCCCCCACCCCGGCGCGCAGTTGCGGTTCACCGACGCCGACCGCATGCGGGTCACCGCGTTCATCACCGACACACCACCGGGTGTCGTACCCGGTCAGGTCGCCGGTCTGGAACTACGGCACCGCCAGCACGCCCGCGTCGAGGACCGTATCCGCGAACTCAAAGCCACCGGGCTGCGTAACCTGCCCTGCCACTCCTTCTGGGCCAATGCTGCCTGGCTCGAAATCGTCCTGGCCGCCGCTGACCTGGTCACCTGGACCCGCCTCATCGGGTTCGCCAGCGATCGCGCTCTGGCCCGCGTCGAGATCACCACGTTCCGCTACCGGGTCCTGCACGTGGCCGCCCGTATCACCCGCGGCGCCCGCCAACTGCGGCTACGCATCGATGCCACCTGGCGCTGGGCGGCGGCGATCGCCGCCGCCTGGCACCGCGTCCGCACCGCCTTCGGATAACACCCCACCCCATCGGACCCATCAACGATGAAGGACCCACAGGCCCCAGGAAAGCCCGCCCCACCCGGCGACACGGGACAGCACCTCTACGCCACCACACGAAAACCACTACCCAACAACACAACTCGGCATCACACCGAACCCACACCAATTACCACGCAAAATCCGGGCTAGACCGGCTGATCGAAGCGACCGTCGACGCGGTCCGCGTACCACGGACCGGCGGAGGTTAACCGGCCGGCGGCGGCCCCGGTGGACTTACCGGCGGCGGCCCGGGTGAAACGATCGGCGGTTGATCCGGCAAGACCTGTCCCAGCCCGGCCGGAATCGCAGTACCGGGCGGGGGCGCGGTACCAGGCAGCGGCTCACCGAGCTGATCCAGTGGCATCTGGCCGAGAAGCCCGCCTTTCAGACGGTCGTCGCTATACATCGCACGCAGGCGCCTGAGGTAGTCCAAGCCGGAGATGTCCGCATTCTCATCGCCCGGCGCCACCCCGAACATCGTTCCCTGGCCGGGCGCTGCGGGATCGACGTTCTGCGGGAGCAGGTAGGCGTTGTTGAACGCGTTGAGGTTCGGCGGCGTGCCTGGGGGGCCGCCCGGTGGCGAGGGAATTGGGTTCTGGCCCAGCATCAAGTCGTTGCCGACGGTCGGGTCGGGCATCTCGGGTAGGCCAAGAGGGCCGGCGGCAGGAGCCCCAATTTGCGCCAATCCCGAAAGCCCACTAGGCCCTAAAGGCGCGCCGATGATCGGTATCGTCGGCCCTTGCGGCGGCGGGACCGGAATCGCCGGATCAGCGGGCGGCGCGGGAGGGTCCGCAGCGGCGGGCGCCGCGTGGGCGACCGCCGCACCGACGGCGAGCGCACCGGCCACCACAATGCTCGCGATCACGTCCTTGGCGACCGCCCCGCGATCTCGGCTACTCATGGCTGGCGTCTCCTTCGGCTCGGATACCCACGCTCCACCTCTGATGTCAGACGGTCTTGGTGACGCCGTAGTAAGCGACGATGTCGTTGGTGTCCGCGGTCGAACTCGTCAATACCGCGAATGACCGCAGGAACGACTGACCGACGCAGCCGTCGATCTTGATGTGAACATCCTTGACGGTGACCCGGGCATCCTGGGCCTTGAACTTCTTCTTGGTCACCGAAACGGTGGTCACCTCGCCCGGCTTGGGCTGGACTTCAAACGTACCGCTGATCGGGAGCGAGGCGCCGGTAGGTACGAGACCCGCGAGCGTCGACCCCGACGTGCCAATGCCGATCTGGCCAGCCAGCCTGACCCTATCCAGTTCGATGCCGCAGCCGATCTGATAGCCGACCTCCAGCTTTCCGCCGTCCAACGTGGTGTCACCCGAGCCCGTGATCGACCCGGTAAACGTGGCGCCCACGAGGTATTCGCGCGACGACAGCGCGGTAGTCAGCGGCGCCACCGGCAGCTGGGTCTCGTTCAGCGCAGCCACCGTCAACTGCCAGCCGTCCGGGGTCGTGACGATTCCCGGCTGCTCCGACGGGACGGCGCCGGTGTCCGGCGGGGGACCGGCGTTTGCGACGGGTACCGGCGGCGGGTTGGGATCCGGCTCCGCCGCGGCGAGCGGAGCTGTCCCGGTCGAGACCAGCATGCAAACAGCGGCCAGAGTGGCTAAACGATAAAACATTGTGCGGGGGCGCCTCTCGTCGTCGTAATCCAAAGCAACTGTTCCGCCGAATGATCGATGGACCAGGTATCTAAACGGTGAACGGATGAACAACACTTGCCACCCGAAACTATCGAGTGCGCGTCTCTCAAGCTGGTAAGCCATTTCTGAAATGGATTCGCCGGATAACGGCACACGTGAACCATTGGCGCGGCTTGATCGCGCCGCGGCCAGCCGGCGACGCACCGTGACCCGCGGGACCGCTTCGGTCACTGCGCGATTGATCACGTCGGCGGACAGTTCAGGGCGTGACCACGGTGACGGATACGCCGGTGTCGGCGGGAGGCGAACCGGCGCCTCGATCCCTGAACCCACGAGGTCTCGCTGCATGAGCGGCTTTCGCGGCGGCACCAAATCGACGCCGGCACAGCCGCGCTTGCGAAACCGCATCACACGGCCTTGGTGACACCGAGATAGGTGATGACGTCCTCGGTGTTCTCGGTCGAGCTGGTCAACGTCGCGTACGACCGGATGAACGACTGACCGGCACATTGGTCGACGCCAATGCGGAAACCGGTGATCGTGACCCGCGTTTCTTTCCCCTCGAACTCTTTCTCGTCGACCGCAACCGTGGACACGGTGCCGGGACGGAGGTCTATTCTTCCCCGGTATGTGAGGTTCGGAGCGAAGGACGGATCGTTGCCAGCAAACGGTATGCGGATCGAAGGGGTAATACCGGCCCCGACAAGAGTTTCGATAGCATTTTGCGTAATGCCGCAGCCGATCTGATAGCCTGCCTCCAGTTTTCCGCCGTTCAGCTTTGTTTTACCCGAGCCCGTGATCGCCCCGGCGAACGTGCCGCCCACGAGGTATTCGCGCGACGCCAGCGAGGTAGTCAGCGGCGCCACCGGCAGCTGGGTCTCGGCCACCGCGGACACCGTCAAATGCCAACCGTCCGGGGTATCCAAGACCCCCGGTGCCGCGGACGGGACGGCGCCGTTGTTCGGCGGGGGTGGAGGTGCGGCGTTTCCCGCCGGCTCCACCGCGGGATCCGGGGGCGGTTCGGCCGACGCGAGTGGCGCAACCCCAACCGGGATCAGCATGCAGACGGCGGTCAAGGTGGCAAAACGATTCGGCATGGTCGCGGTGACGCCTCTCGTGGTCCGAATTCAAGGGAACTGTCGCGTCGTATGATTGAGTGGCCGAGTGTCCAAACGGTAAACGGACCGAAAACAGTTCATGCCACATACCCATCGAGAGCGCCTCTGGCTGTCCACAGCATCGAATGGACGCCGCACGGGCACCCAGCGTTGAGCGGCGGTTCATCATTTGGTGAGCTGTAGACTCGACCATTCGATATATACAACCATGCCTTGAACCTGATCATGAGAGCTCTCTGTCGATCACCGCGGCCTCGTATTCGCCTGACTCTGCTGTGGTCTCGCACGGAGAGCCGCTCAATGGCGGTGAGGGCAAGATCAGCTGGTCCGGTGGCGCGGCATCGCCCGCGATCAGGCCGACACGGCAGGAGGAATTGTTGAGGTCATCACATGTTTGCGAGCGCGGGTTGGCCGCGTCTCTCATCGCGTTTGGCATCGGGCTAGCGGTCGTCCCAACCGCATCCGCCGACCCCAACGACGCAGAACAGACGGACACGCCGGCTCCGGGTATGGTAACGGTCCCCGCGCCGACCTCGGACAACGTCAATCCCGCGGCGGCGGTGGCCTGCAAGCAGTTCGCCACAACGCTGAATTTCGCCGCGACCAATTACTCGGGTTTCGCCGACGCCACCGAAGGTACGGACCTTCCCGACTACAGAGATCCGACTGTCAGGAACAGTAACGTGACCGCTCGGACCGCGCTGCGGGAAGCGGCGGCCGCGGCCATGACCGCGGCGGCGACACCGGGTCTGCAGCCCGAGATCGCCGCGCCGATGCGGGCATGGTCAGTGGACGCGACGAAGCTCCTGTTGATCATGGGACTCCGCCGCGGCGGTGACACCCTTGACAATGTGGCCACCGAGCTCAACAACGACGCCTACAACGCCCAAACGGCATGTGCCGCCGCAGGAACGCACGCCTGAGGTTAGCCCCGTCGTCGTCAGAGGAGCTTGAACAAGAACGACTGCGTCCGTTCATGTTTGGGGTGAAGAGCACCTCGCCGAGGCTGCCTCTTCGAGAAGCATAGAGCGTCGGCTTCGACCCATCAGGGCGTGGATGAAAGTTGCCAGCAGCTCGCGCAGCACATCGGGGCGGCAGGCGGTGAGTCGATCAGCCAGCACAGCCGGCCTGTCAATATTGTGGCCAGTGGTCATCGCGTCGATTCCTTTGCTCGAGTGACTTTGGTCGGTCCCTCGACGAATCACGCGATCGCTCCGGCGACCATGCGCCCCGCACCCTCGCCCGAGTTGGCCCGCCGGCCCGCAACCGCATCCCGGCGATCAATCATCCGGGCCGGCGCAGATTCGTGAGACCGATTGGAGACCCCGCTGTCGAGGCCCGAGGGACTTACCCTGTTGGAAGAGTCAGTCGTTCGGCGCGCCGAGGTTTTCGACGTCGCTCTCTGTAATACGCAGTACCCGGCCCGAGGCGATATCGAAGAAGAGCCCCAATGTATCCAATCGCTGCTCTTCCAGAGCGGGACCCACCACGGGATGGACTTTCAAGTTCTGAATTTGCCAAGCGACGTTGACCATTGCCAACTGATCGCAGGCGTCATACCCCTGCCTGGCCGCCGCCCGGCCGACGGGGTGACCGGCGCGGAACGCGTCGAGGCTTGGCAGCGCCTGTTCGATCCATGCCGCGACAGCGGGGGGAATGCCGTCACGATGGCCAGCCTCGGAGAGCAATGCCGTCATCGCTCCGCATCTGGAGTGGCCGCAGATGATCATGGTGTTGACGTTCAACTCGATGATTCCGTACGCCAATGCGGCTTCCATCGACATGTCAGCGGCGTTCGGCTGAACGAGGTTGCCGAGGTTGCGCACGGTGAAAAGGTCACCGGGCCCGCTGGCGGTGATGACATTGGGCACCAAGCGAGCGTCTGCGCAGGTCAGGAACAGAGCGCGCGGTCGCTGCCCGCCGCGCAGCTCGTTGAAATGTTCGCGAAGCAGCGGGGCGTGTCGGCGATGGTAACGCGCGACGCCGTCCAACACCGGGGTGAGCATCGAACCGGTGTCCCCTGGGTGGTGGCCGTGAGAGCGCCAGGGCGATAGGCCGCGGGCTATCGCGCTGTGCGACCGGCGAATCGGCGGCCCTACGGTGGCCGCTGCCATCGCGCTCTCGCCGATTTCGTCGATGCAAACCGAGCCGCCAGCTAGGCGGTGCCGCCGAGCCCACTCCTCGATGGCCTCGTATGCGGCGTGATCAAGGAAGTCGACTGTGATCTCCACGGTGACCCGGCTGCCACGCGGAATTGAGGCCAGCACGCGCGATAGCCGCGGCAAGGAAAGGAAACTGAGGGCTCCTTCGAGTGTGAGACGCCATTCGTGATGCTCCTCGTCGATCGGTTCGGCATGTACTGAGGCGCGCACCACCCGCCACAACACCACGACGAGGGTGACGGCGACGCCGATGGCGACGCCTTCCAGCAGGTTCAGGAACAGAACTCCGGTGACTGTGATCGCATAAACAGCCAGGTCGCCGGTACGCCAGGCCAGCCGGATGTGTGCCAACTTGACCAACTGGATACCGATCACGATCAGCAACCCGGCCAGGGCGGCCTTCGGAATTTGTTGCACCAGACCGGCCAGCAACACGGAAAACAGCAGCACCCACACGCCGTGCAAAATCGACGAAGCCTGCGTGCGTGCACCGGCCGCCACGTTGGTTGCGCTGCGGACGATCACGCCGGTTACCGGCAGCCCGCCGAGCATCCCCGACACCATATTGGCCGCGCCCTGACCGATGAGCTCGCGGTTCAGATCGGCTTTCGGGCCGTTGTGCATCTTGTCGACCGCAACTGCCGAAAGTAAGCTTTCCACGCTGGCGATCAACGCGATGGTCAACACAGCCAGTACAAACGGCACCCAGGTGCCGTGCGGCAGAGTCGGCAAGCCGATCGCGTCGAGGATCGAACCGTTGAGTTCGATTCTGTCGGCGTTCAGCGGCGGCACGAACGATATCGCCGTCGCGGCGACGATTGCGACTAGCGGCCCGGGAAGTATTTGTAGCCGAGCCGGGCTTCGTTTCCAGCTCAGCATGATCGCGACGACAATGAGCCCTACAACGATGTCGCTTAGCCCGGATTTTTCGTGGAATGTTGACTGTGGGGGTGTGTAGATAAGCGAAAGTGCCTGTCCTGCAAGGAATAATTGGACTTCTCTACGGTTCAAAAACCCTGACGGGAAGGCACTTCGCAGGTGAAGAATATCGCGGCGGCATCGCCGGTGAAAGTTTCCGCCGACGGCCATGGCGTTGTGTCGCATGCCGGGATGGGCATGCTGCGTGAGCTTGCCGACCGGACCGGCTTATCGGCGCAGGTCACGGCCGCGTTGGCCGACACCTACCGCGGCCCGTGGGTGTATGCGCCTGGGGAGGTGTTCGCTGATCTGGCGGCCGCGGTCGCCGACGGCGCGGACTGCATCGACGCGGTCGGTCAGCTGTGCGGTGACCGGGAGCACGTCCTGGGGGCCAAGGCCTCAACGACCACCATGTGGCGGCTGATCGATGAGCGGATCGATGCCGCGCATCTACCCGGGGTGCGCGCAGCCCGAGCCGCGGCGCGGGCAGCGGCCTGGGCTGTCGGAGCCGCCCCCACCACCGGCGGCTGGCTGCATATCGACATCGATGCCACGCTGGTGATCGATCACTCCGACAACAAGGCCGGGGCTGCGCCGACCTGGAAGAAAACGTTCGGGCTGCACCCGCTGCTGGCGTTTCTGGACCGCCCCCGACATCGCCGGGCGGCGAAGCCCTGGCCGGGTTGCTGCGCAACGGTAACGCCGGCTCCAACACCGCCTCCGACCACATCATCGTCCTGCACCAGGCTTTGGCATCGCTGCCAGCGGCGTGGCGGCCCAACCCCCGACGATCCCGACAACCCCGAGGCCCCGAAGGTGTTGGTGCGCTGCGATACCGCCGGATCCACCCACAAATTCGCCGCAGCGTGCCGGGCCGCCGGGGCCGGGTTCTCCTTCGGGTACCCCGTCGATACCCGCGTCCAGGACGCCGTGGACACCCTCAACCTCGGCGATTGCTGGTATCCAGCGATCGACACCGACGGCGGGATCCGCGACGGCGCGTGGGTCGCTGAAGCCACCGACCTGGTCAACCTGGCCTCCTGGCCCGAAGGGACCCGGCTGATCCTGCGTAAAGAACGCCCCCACCCCGGCGCGCAGTTGCGGTTCACCGACGCCGACGGCATGCGGGTCACCGCGTTCATCACCGACACACCACCGGGTGTCGTACCCGGTCAGGTCGCCGGTCTGGAACTACGGCACCGCCAGCACGCCCGCGTCGAGGACCGTATCCGCGAACTCAAAGCCACCGGGCTGCGTAACCTGCCCTGCCACTCCTTCTGGGCCAATGCTGCCTGGCTCGAAATCGTCCTGGCCGCCGCTGACCTGGTCACCTGGACCCGCCTCATCGGGTTCGCCAGCGATCGCGCTCTGGCCCGCGTCGAGATCACCACGTTCCGCTACCGGGTCCTGCACGTGGCCGCCCGTATCACCCGCGGCGCCCGCCAACTGCGGCTACGCATCGATGCCACCTGGCGCTGGGCGGCGGCGATCGCCGCCGCCTGGCACCGCGTCCGCACCGCCTTCGGATAACACCCCACCCCATCGGACCCATCAACGATGAAGGACCCACAGGCCCCAGGAAAGCCCGCCCCACCCGGCGACACGGGACAGCACCTCTACGCCACCACACGAAAACCACTACCCAACAACACAACTCGGCATCACACCGAACCCACACCAATTACCACGCAAAATCCGGGCTAGGGCGTGTCCGATAAATGGGGCAGCCAGAGTGTGACCGCTCGTAGGACTGCCGCGGCACGGTAGACGATGGCCAGCTTGTCGTAGCGGGTGGCCAGTGCGCGCCATTGCTTGACGTCGTTGAAGTTGCGTTCAACCACGTTGCGGCCCTTGTAATCCTCGGCATCGAAGGCCGGTGGCCGACCGCCGGCCGAGCCCCGGCGTTTGCGGTTGGCGATCTGATCGGACGGTTCCGGGATCACTGCACCGATGCCGCGTCGCCGCAACAGCGCGCGGGTGGCGCGACTCGAATAGGCCTTATCTGCGCGGACGCGATCGGGGCGGGTGCGGGGCCGTCCGCCGCCGGGGCGGTCAACTTTCAGGTGGGCGAGCAAATGCTCGAACACCGGGCCGTCGTGGGATTGGCCTGCGCCCACGAGCACCACCAAGGGCCGTCCTCGGCCGTCGACGAGATGGTGGATCTTGCTGGTCAACCCGCCGCGGGAGCGGCCAATGCCGTGGTCAGGCGGCTCGATCGCCAGATTCGTGTAATTCGACCCAGCCCCCTGTGTCACGGGTGAGGTTCGTGGCGTGCTGGTGTGCTCGGGCGATCGTGGAATCAACTGCCACCGCCCAATCGATCATCCCGGCCTCATCAGCGGCTGCCAGCAACCGGGCCAACACCACATCCCACGTACCGTCAGCGCTCATCCGACGATGCCACGTCCAGATGCTCTGCCACGGACCGAACACCTCCGGCACGTCACGCCAGGCAATGCCACATCGGTATCGGTAGATGATGCCCTCAACCATCGACCGAGCATCCTGAAAAGGCCTGCCCCGCTTACCCGTCCGGACCGGAAGCAAATCTTCGATCAACGACCACTGGGCATCGGAAAGCAACTGGAACCGCGACACCCTACGAGTCTCAGGTACCACGCCTGAAATTTTTGTCAGACACGCCCTAGTCACCTTCGATGAACTGCCGCATCACCCCGACGCCCCTGGATCGGGCGATCGAGCCCTCCTCGGGCTCGACCTCCCCAAGCGCGATTTTCAGTAGTGCCGACTTGCCCGCACCGTTGGCGCCGATCAGTGCGACACGTTCCCCTTCGCCGACCCACAACGGGCTAAGTCCCCTGGGGTGGTGGGAATTCGGGGACGGGGCTGAGGTGGGCGGAGATGTTCAGGCCGTGTCGGTGCCGGTGTTGGGGTGGGCCATCGCGTAGTGGTCAGTGAGTTACGTACCAAAGTGACTCACCGAAGGAAACCGCGCGATGACCCTTGACCATTCTGCCCTGCTCGCTCAGCTCGATGCACTGAAGTCCGCTGACTCGGGTGCGGTGTTCGCCGAGTTGATCCGTTCCGGGTTGCAGCAGCTCATCGAGGCCGAGGCCACCGCGGCGATCGGCGCGGGCCGTTACGAACGCAGCGACGGCCGCACGGTGCACCGCAACGGGCACCGCCCCAAGACCGTCTCCACGACCGCCGGGGACATCGAGGTGCAGATCCCCAAGCTACGGGCGGGATCGTTCTTCCCGTCGCTGCTGGAACCCCGCCGGGCGTATCGACAAGGCGCTGCACGCGGTCATCATGGAGGCCTACGTGCACGGGGTGTCCACCCGCAGCGTCGATGACCTGGTGACGGCGATGGGCGTGCAGACCGGGGTGTCCAAGTCGGAGGTGTCGCGGATCTGCGCCGGCCTGGACCGCGAGATCACAGCGTTTCGGGAACGCTCGCTGACCCACACCAGCTTCCCCTACGTGTTCTGCGATGCCACCTTCTGCAAGGTCCGCGTGGGGGCGCACGTGGTCTCCCAGGCCCTGGTGGTCGCGACCGGCGTGTCGATCGACGGCACCCGTGAGGTGCTGGGCACCGCGGTCGGTGACAGCGAGTCGTTCGAGTTCTGGCGCGAGTTCCTCGCCTCGCTTAAGGCGCGCGGCCTATCGGGGGGTGCACCTGGTCATCTCCGATGCGCACGCTGGGTTGAAAGTCGCTGTGGCACAGCAGTTCACGAACTCATCGTGGCAGCGGTGCCGGGTGCATTTCATGCGGAACCTGCATACCGCGGTATCGGCCAAACACGCCCCGGCGGTTACCGCGGCGGTCAAGACCATCTTCGCTCACACCGAACCCGACGAGGTCGCCGCGCAGTGGGACCGGGTCGCCGACACCCTGGCCGCGTCGTTCCCGAAGGTGGCCGCGATGATGGGCGAGGCCAAGACCGACGTGTTGGCGTTCACTGCGTTCCCGAAGGCGCATTGGCAGAAGATCTGGTCGAATAATCCGATAGAGCGTCTGAATAAAGAGATCAAGCGTCGGGCCGATGTCGTGGAGATCTTCCCCAATCCGGCGGCGTTCCTTCGCCTGGCCACCGCGGTGGTCATCGAATCCCACGACGAGTGGCAGGTCACCCGCCGCTACCTCTCCGATGTCTCCATGGACGAACTACGCGCCGTGATCGCCGCCAAACACGCCGCGGCAGCACTTGCCAAACAACACCAAATCGCCTAGCGTTCACCATGACTCGTTGATCACAACGCGTGAACCACGCCAGATCCGAAGTCCACCACTCCCCGGGACGCTATCCCACAACGAGACATTGTTGAGAAGCGGACGGCCAGGTAGGCCGTAGCTGATCCTTGACAGATCGAGATGAGCCACACACCAACCCTATGAGCCATCGCAAAAGGTTTTTCGCGGCGCTGAGCGCGTCGACGTTCATTGTTGGACTTCCAGCCGACCTGAAAGTCCTTCGCCCCGATCATGTTTGGGAAGATCGGTAACACGACGCCAATTCGACTGCACCGGTTCACTTTTCATCGCAAGCCCCTAAGCGTGCCGCGACGTCACTCCCCCGTCGACCACAATCTGCGTCCCGGTGATGAACGACGCCTTGGGCGACATGAGGAACGCGACGGCCGCGCCGATCTCCTCGGGCTGCCCCAGCCGGCCGAGCGGCGCCGCTGACACGAACGCCGACTTGACCTCGGGAACAGCCAAGGCGTCGGCCAGCATCGGGGTATCGATGAACCCGGGGCACACCGCGTTGACGCGAATTCCCAAGGGCCCCAACTGGCCTGCCATCGACCGGGTCAGCCCGAGCAGGCCGGCCTTCGACGCGCAGTACGCCGGGATGAACGGATTACCAACCAGCCCTTCGATACTCGAGATCCCCACGATCGCCGGAGCGGCACCGGCAGCCAGCGCCTTCTCGAAATGCGGCAGCAGCAGTTGGGACAGCAGCGCCTGCGCGCGCAGGTTCACGTCGACGACGGCATCCCAGGATTCGATGGTGAACATCCCCACCGGCTCCGGCAGCACCCGGCCCGCGGCATGCACCAGCCCGTCGATGCCGTCCATCGCCGCGGCGGCCTGCTCGACGGCGGTGGCCATGGAGTCGGTGTCACTGACGTCGACGACGACGCCGTGCGCCCCGAGCAACTCGGCCACCGCCACTACTGAAGGTGAAAGGTCGAACAGCGACACCGCGCGACCGTCGGCGATCAGCGCCTTCGCCGACGCCAGGCCGATACCGGACGCACCACCGGTGACCACCACACCACTCATGTCAGACCTTTCAATACGCTCCGCTTAGTAGCGGAATACCGATCGGCTCGGACACTACGCGATACCGGCCCGCCTCAGCGTTTCAACGCCCGAATTCATAGCGACTCGTGGTTGGCTCGAAGGGCCATGACGAAACGTACTGCGCTGCTGCTGACCTGCACGCTGCTCCTGGGCGCCACCGGATGCTCGATGTTCGGCGGCCCGGAACCCGAGGACGCCTTCAACGCGTTTGCTGATGCGTTGCACCGCAAGGACTCCGGCGCGGCCGCCAAGGACACCACCGATGCGAGCGCATCGGAACCGGCCATCAAGTCCATGTTCGACGGCATGGGCAAAAACGCCACCGTCGATGTCAAGGCCACACCCGGCGACGGCGACAACAAGTCGACCGCCAAGCTCGCCTACACCTGGTCGTTCGGGCCCGGCCGCGAATTCCGTTACGACACAACGGCTATTGCCACCAAGGTTGGTGAGGACTGGAAAATTCGCTGGGCCCCGGCGCTTTTGCATCCCAAGCTCCGGCAGGGCGGGACGTTCCAGTTCAGCGAAGACAAAGCGCTGCTGACGCCCGTCGTCGACCGCAACGGCCAACCGCTGCTGAACTGGCAGACCGTCGGCGTCATCACCCTCAGCCGCGACCACCTCGACTCCGCCGCGGCACTGGCTCCGGTGGTTGCCCGGTTCGACGAGACGATCACCGGCGACTCGATCACCAATGAGTTCAACGGGAATCAGGACGACCGCGTCACCGTCGTCAAGCTCCGCGAGGCGGACCTCGGCCAGGTCGCCGACGAGCTCACCCAGATTCCCGGTGTCACCGTCACCAAGCAGGGCGCGCTGCTGACCGCCGACCCCAACCTGCACTCGCCGGCCATCAGCGGACTGCCCGAGGTCTGGCAGAAGGCCATCGACGCGACCGCCGGCTGGTCGGTGGATCTGGTCGACGATCAAGGGCAACCCACCGACGAGCTCGCGAACAACGCCCCCGCCGACACCAAACCCGTCCGCACCACCCTGGACCCGCGCCTGCAGCTCCTCGCGCAGCACGCCGTGGCCACCGATCCCCGCCCCACCGTGCTCGTCGCCATCGCCCCCAGCACCGGCGCCATCCTCGCCGCAGCCCAGAACGACGCGGCCAACGCGCAGGGACCCATCGCCTTCACCGGCCTGTACCCGCCGGGGTCGACGTTCAAGACCGTCACCACCGCGGCCGCCCTCGAGAAGGGCCTCGCAAAGGCCGACTCCCCCGAGCCCTGCCCGGGCACGGTGACCATCGAGAACCGCACCATCCCCAACGAGGACAAGTTCGACCTCGGCACCGTCCCGCTCGAGCAGGCCTTCGCACATTCCTGCAACACCACGATGGGCGCGCTGGCCGACAAGCTGCCCGCCGACGCGCTGCCCAACACCGCGAAGAACCTCGGCATCGGCGTCGATTTCGTCATCCCCGGCATCACCACAGTGACGGGCAAGGTGCCCAACGCCGACACCCCGGCGCAGCGCGTCGAGAACGGCATCGGCCAGGGCACCGTCACCGTCAGCCCGTTCGGATTGGCTGTCGCCGAGGCGAGCCTCGCGCACGGGTCGACCATCACGCCGACGCTGCTGCCCGGCCAGCAGACCACCGCCAGCACGCCGTCGACCCCGATCGACAAGCCGACCGCCGACGCCCTGCGGGCCATGATGCGCCTGACCGTCACCGAGGGCACCGCGTCCGCGCTCAAGGACATCGACGGGCTCGGCGGCAAGACCGGCACCGCGGAATTCGGCGACAACACACACTCGCACGGCTGGTTCGCGGGCATCGTCGGGGACCTCGCGTTCGCGACGCTGGTGGTCGGCGGAGATTCGTCGGCGCCCGCGGTGGCCGTCAGCGGGGACTTCCTGCGTGCGGCGCTGGCCGGATAACGGCGTGCCAATTTCGCCAACTGCCCCGGTCCTTGGGATTCTTGGCTGATGCGGGTTGACGGGCGCGAGGTCGCGGTCTCGGGCAGCCTGCTGCAACCGATCACCCGCCGGACCAACGACATCCTGCGGCTCGTGGCCGCAACGGCGTTCCTCGTCACCGTCGTCACCAGCTCGCTCATCACCCGCAACGACTGGGTGCGGCTGGAACGGTCGGTGTCCCGGATCGTCGGCGTGCTCACGCCGACGCAGTCGAATCTGGTCTACATCGCGTACGCCATCGCGATCCTGGCGCTGCCCTTCGTCATCCTGCTGAGCCTGCTGGTGACGCGGCAATGGAAGCTGCTGGGCCCCTACGCCACCGCGGGCCTCGTCGCCGTGCTGTCGCTGTCCATCAACTCCAACGGCATCGCGGCGCCCAACTGGCACTTCGACCTGTCCGACCGCCTCAACACCGTCTTCTCCCAATTCCTCGACGACCCTCGCTGGATCGCGCTGCTGGCCGCGGTGCTGACGGTGTCCGGCCCCTGGCAGCCCGCCCGGCTGCGCCGCTGGTGGTGGACGCTGCTGCTGGCATTCGTGCCGATCCACCTCGTCGTCAGTGCCATCGTGCCGGCCCGGTCACTGCTCGGCCTGGCCGTCGGGTGGTTCGTCGGCGCGCTCGTGGTCCTGGTCAGCGGCACTCCGGCGCTGGAAGTTCCGCTGGCGGGCGGGGTCCAGGCGCTGGCCCGCCGCCAGTTCGAGGTGTCGGCGCTGACGGTCATCCGGCCCGCCGGCACCGGGCCCCTGGTGCTCAGCGCCGACTCGGCCGACGGCACGCGCGCCGTCGTCGAGCTGTACGGACCGAACCAGCGCGTGGGCGGCGCGATGAGCCAGCTCTGGCGCAAGATCACCCTGCGCAACGACGAGACCGCTCCCCTGCAGACCTCGATGCGCCGCGCCGTCGAGCACCGCGCGCTCATGACCATCGCGGTCGGCGACCTCGACCTCGCCAACACCCGGACCATCGCGCTCGCGGCCCTCGACCGCGGCTGGACGATGTTCGCGCACACCCCGGCAAGCGGCGTGCCGCTGACCAACGAGACCCCCGTCGCCGACGTGTGGCACGCACTGGGCGCGCTGCACCACCATCAGATCTCGCACGGCGACCTGCGCGCGGCGGAGCTCACGGTCGACGGCCGCACCGTCCTGTTCGGCGGGTTGGGCAACTCCGAGTACGGCGCGTCCGACGTGCAGCTGCAATCCGACGTGGCACAGCTGCTGGTGACGACGACCGCCATGTACGGCGCCGAGGAGGCCGTCGCCGCCGCCATCGAGCAGTTCGGCGAGGACACCGTGTTGACCGCTTCGCGCCGGCTGACGAAGTCGGCGATGCCGCTGCGGCTGCGGGAGTCGATACCCGATTCCCGCGCCGTGATCACCGCGGCCCGCGACGAGGTGAAGCACCAGACCGGCGCCGACCGCATCCAGACCGAGACCATCACCCGCTTCACCCGCAACCAGGTCATCCAGCTGGTCCTGCTCATCGCGCTGGTGTACGTCGCCTATCCGTTCATCAGCACGGTGCCGACGTTCTTCTCCGAACTGCGGTCCGCCAACTGGTGGTGGGCACTGCTCGGCCTCGCGGTGTCGGCGCTGACGTACGTCGGTGCGGCGGCGGCGCTGTGGGCCAGCGCCTCGGAGTCGGTGAGCTTCAAGAACCTGACCATCATGCAGGTGGCCAACACCTTCGCCGCGACGACGACGCCCGCCGGCGTCGGTGGCCTGGCGCTCAGCACGCGGTTCCTGCAGAAGGCCGGGCTCGGCGCCTTGCGTGCGACGGCCGCCGTCGCGCTGCAGCAGTCGGTTCAGGTGCTCACGCACGTGGCGCTGCTGATCTTCTTCAGCGCCGCCGCCGGCGCATCGGCCGATCTGTCGCACTTCGTCCCGTCCTCGACGGTCCTGTATCTGATCGCCGGTGCGGCCCTGGGTGTGGTCGGCACGTTCATGTTGGTACCGCGGGCCCGGCATTGGCTCGGCACCTCGGTACGACCGCGGCTGACCGAGGTGTGGGCCGACCTGGTCAACCTCGCCCGCGAACCGCGCCGCCTCGGGCTGATCGTCTTGGGCTGTGCCGCAACGACTTTGGGTGCCGCGCTGGCACTGTGGGCGAGCGTCGAGGCCTTCGGCGGGTCGACGTCGTTCGTGACGGTGTGTGTCGTGACGATGATCGGTGGGACGCTCGCGTCAGCCGCCCCGACCCCCGGCGGTGTCGGCGCCGTAGAAGCCGCGCTGATCGGTGGTCTGGCCGCGTTCGGCCTCCCCGCCGCCGTCGCGGTGCCGTCGGTACTGCTCTACCGAGTGCTGACGTGCTGGCTGCCGGTGTTCATCGGCTGGCCCGTCATGCGGTGGCTGACCGAGAAGGACATGATCTAGGGCCTTGCGGCGTGTCGCGATCGGCGTGTCGGGCGGCCTTGTGACACATGCGATCTGGAGGCGTCAACTTTCCCTGACTGGGTCAGGGAAAGTTGACGCTTCCCAGCGAAAGGTGCCGAGGCCGAAACCGGCTAGTGGCCCCGGCACCGCCGTCACATCTTGGCGAGCATGCCGTTCATCGTGGTGATCTCGGCCTGCTGTGCCGTGACGATCGCCTGCGCCATGGCCTTGGCGTCGGCGTTGGTGCCGTTCTTCAGCTCGTCGTTGGCCATGGTGATGGCGCCCTGGTGATGCTCGACCATCATCTGCAGCCACATCTTGTCGAACGCCGCGCCGGACAGGCCCATCAGTTCGGTCATCTGCTGCGGCGTCATCAGGCCCGGCATCGAGTGGCTCATGGTGGCCGACGGCGCGGGCTTGCCGAAGCCGGCGAGCAGCGTCGTCATCTGCTGCATCTCGGGGGCCTGCGCCTTCTCAATGGCCGCGGCGAGATCCTTGACCTGCTGGTTCTGCGAGCGGGTCGGCACCAGCTTGGCCATCTCGACGGCCTGGGCGTGGTGCGGGTACATCATCTGCAGGAACATGACGTCGGCGTCGTTGAAGTTGGCGGCCGGCGCAGCGCTGGTGCTGGAACCCGACATCCCCGGCATCGAGTGCCCGGGCATGTCGTGGCCCGACATCGGCATGGATGAGGTGGTGGCGGACACCGTCGAGGCCTGCTCGTTCGGCGGGCTACAGGCCGCGAGTGCGATGGCGGCAGCGGTTCCGGCGATGGCGATAGATGCGATTTTGAACATGGTTGAACTCCTTGAAGTTTGGAAGGGTTGACGCGGGGCGCGGCCCATCAGATTCGAAGGAGCGACAGTTCCGCGAGGGTGAGCACCGTCCACGGCGGAGCTCTTTGCCTGCGCCGCAACGCCTGTCGAATGCGCGCCTGCACGTTCTGCTCGGGCGCGACGCCGAGCCAGTACAGCAAAGCCAGACCCAGGATGGTCAGCAGCTCGGTCATGACGAAGACGCAGGCGTGAAACCCGTTGTGTCCGTTGCAGTCGCAGGCATCCGACAAGGACGTTTGCGCCACCGGCACGCTCGCGTGCTGATGGACGGCCGCCTGCGGATGATGCGACGGAGCGTGCGCGGACGTGACGGCCAGCGAATGCATGCCGATGATGCCGGCGATCAAGACCAGGAGCCCGACAATCCACCAGCCGACGTGGCGGCGCGTGCTGCGATGCGTCACGTCGGCCTCCGGTTCGGGTGTCGGTACGAAAAACATAGTACCCGAGGGGGGTATATCAACGGGAATAAATTGCGCGGCCATCGCCCACCGGACAGCGATCACGGTCCCCGGAGCCGGTGGGCCACGTCACAACGTCGTTCCCCCAGTGGCGACTTTCATAATTGTCTGACTCGTCGGTTATTTAGATTCGCTATTAGTGTCGACATATGGGTCGGGAAGCCTTGAGTCACAGCATTATTGGGGCGGCGGAATCGCTGAACCAATACGTTCAGCCGGACGGCAGGATCGTCATACCTGACGGCATCACGCTGACGTCGTTCCTGGAACGCAACCGCGCGGCGATGGGCGACAGTCCGTCGTACCGGTTCATCGACTACGCGCACAATCCCGACGGCGAGATCATCGAACTCAGCTGGAACGGCCTGTGGGCTCAGGTCAACGCCGTCGCGGCCCGGCTCCAGCAGGTCACCGCGCCCCGCGACCGGGTGGCGATCCTCGCGCCGCAGGGCGTCGACTACGTCGCGGCGTTCTTCGCGGCCGTGCACGCCGGAAACATCGCCGTCCCGCTGTTCGCGCCGGCGCTCTCCGGGCACGCCGAGCGCCTCGCCGCGGTGCTGGCCGACGCCAAGCCATCGGTGGTGCTGACCACCACCGCGGCCGCCGAAGCGGTCCGCACGTTCATCAAGACGCTGCCCGCCGCGCAGCGCCCGCGGGTGATCGCTGTCGACGCGGTGCCGGACACCCTCGCCGAGATGTACCTCGCCCCGGACTCCCGCACCGACGATGTTGCGTACCTGCAGTACACCTCGGGCTCGACGCGCACCCCCGCCGGCGTGGAGATCACGCATCGGAACGTGTGCACCAACGTCATTCAGATGATCCTGGCCGGCGGCCTGGACACCGACATCCGCAGCGTCAGCTGGCTGCCGCTGTATCACGACATGGGCCTGATCATGATCATGTTCCCCGCGCTGTGCGGCGGCCAGATCAGCCTGATGGACCCCATGGCGTTCGTCCGCCGGCCCTACCGGTGGATCCGGCGCCTCGCCGACGAGGCCGCCCACGGCCGGACTTTCGCGGCCGCACCCAATTTCGCCTTCGAACTGTGCGCGCAGCGCGGCCTCCCGCCGGCCGGCGAGGCGCTCGACCTCAGCAATGTGGTCACGCTGCTCAACGGCTCGGAGCCGGTGACGCTGCCGTCCATCGAGCAGTTCATGGAAGCGTTCACGCCGTACGGGCTGCCCGAGACGGTGGTCAAGCCCTCGTACGGCATGGCCGAGGCCACGCTGTCGGTCGCCAGCATCGGCGCGGACGAAAAGCCGTGCGCCACATATCTGGACCGTGCCGAGCTCGCGGCGGGCCGGGCCGTCGTCGTGGGCCGGCACGCCGACGGTGCGGTGCCCCACGTCTCGTGCGGGCAGGCCATCCCCGACCAGTGGGTGGCGATCGTGACGCCCGACGGCGACGAGGCCGCCGACGGCGTCGTCGGCGAAATCTGGTTGCACGGCAACAACATCGGCCGGGGTTACTTCGGCCGGCCCGAGGAGTCTGAGCGGGTGTTCGGCAACAAGCTGCAGACCCGTCAGACCGTCAGCCACGCCGACGGCGCCGAGGACAACGCATTGTGGTTGGCCACAGGCGATCTGGGCGTTTACGTCGGCGGCGAACTGTTCGTCACCGGCCGCATCAAGGATCTCGTCATCGTCGACGGGCGCAACCACTACCCGCAGGACATCGAGGCCACGGTCAGCCGCGCCTCCTCGGCCGTGCGCTCCGGCTACGTGACAGCCTTTGCTGTTCCTGGTGATTCGGGTGAACAACTGGTCGTGATCGCCGAGCGCGCGGTGGGTGCCGGGCGGGCCGAATTGGAGCCGGTGGCCGAGGCGGTGCGGGCCGCCGTGGCGCGCCATCACCAGGTGCGCGTCGCCGAGGTGCGACTCGTTGCGGCCGGCCGTATCCCGCGTACGACGTCGGGAAAGCTGGCCCGCAACGCCGCGCGTGCGGAGTTTCTCGCCGGTCAATTCGACTAGCGATCGGCGCGTCGGGCACTGTTGCGGCACTTCCGATTTGGGGCCACGGCAGCCCACTGGGACACGAGTCATCAGAGTTAACAGAACGTTATTTGTCGATCGCGCCAATTTGCGGCGCCATGGTCGCCGCTCGTGTTGGATGACGGGGTAGCCCTCGAGTAGGGCCCATTCCGCCGATGGGAGCACCGAGATGACGGAGCAGCGCCCCGACATCGTCATCCTCATGACCGACGAAGAACGCGCCATCCCGCCGTACGAAACCGACGACGTCCTGGACTGGCGTCACCGGACCCTCACGGGCCGGCGGTGGTTCGACGAGAACGGCGTGCGTTTCACGCGGCACTACACCGGCTCCCTGGCCTGTGCGCCCAGTCGGCCGACGCTCTTCACCGGCCAGTACCCCGACCTCCACGGCGTCACGCAGACCGACGGTCTCGGCAAGCGGTACGACGACTCGCGGCTGCGGTGGCTGCGCCAGGGCGAGGTGCCGACGCTGGGCAACTGGCTGCGCGCCGCCGGGTACGACACGCATTACGACGGCAAGTGGCACATCTCGCATGCCGACCTCGAGGACCCCAAGACCGGCAAGCCGCTCGCCACCAACGACGCCGACGGTGTCGTCGACCCCGTGGCCGTGCAGGCCTACCTCGACGCCGACCCGCTGGGGCCCTACGGCTTCTCCGGCTGGGTCGGGCCGGAGCCGCACGGAGCGGCCATGTCCAACAGCGGTTTTCGGCGGGACCCGTTGGTGGCCGAGCGCGTCGTCGCCTGGCTCGACGACCGTTACGCGCGCCGGCGCGCCGGCGACCCGGAGGCGCTGCGGCCGTTCCTGCTGGTGGCCAGCTTCGTCAATCCCCATGACATCGTGCTGTTCCCGGCCTGGGTCCGCCGCAGCCCGCTGCTCGATTATCCCGTCCTCGAGCCGCCGCACGTGCCCGCGGCGCCGACCGCCACGGAGGATCTGACCGACAAGCCGGCCGCGCAGGCCGCCTTCCGTGAGGCCTACTACTCCGGCTATGGTCCGGCCGCCGTCATCGAACGCACCTACCGCCGCAACGCCCAGCAGTACCGCGACCTCTACTACCGCCTGCACGCCGAGGTCGACGGTCCGCTGGACCGGGTGCGGCGCGCCGTCACCGAGAACGGGTCCGAAAACGCCGTGCTGGTGCGGACTTCCGATCACGGTGACCTGCTGGGCGCGCACGGCGGGCTGCACCAGAAGTGGTTCAACCTGTACGACGAGGCGACGCGTGTTCCTTTCGTCATCGCCCGCATCGGCGCCGACGCGACCACCGCCCGCGAAGTCAACGCACCGACATCACACGTCGACCTGGTGCCGACGCTGCTCGGCGCCGCCGGCGTCGACATCGCCGCGACCGCCGAAACCCTCGCCGCATCGTTCACCGAGGTGCATCCCCTCCCCGGCCGCGACCTCATGCCAGTGGTGAATGGTGCTGCGGCCGAACAGGATCGGACCATCTACCTGATGACGCGCGACAACATCCTCGAGGGCGACACCGGGGCATCGGGCGCGGCACAGGCCATCGGCGCCAACACCAATCCGCCAGCGCTGCTGCGCATCAAGGTGCCCGCAAACGTCGCGGCCAACTTCGAAGGGCTGGTCTCGCGCGTCACCAACGCCGAGGCGGCCGGCGGCGCCGGGCACCTGTGGAAGCTGGTCCGCACCTTCGACGATCCGGCGACGTGGACCGAACCAGGCGTGCGGCATCTGGCGGCCAACAGCCGGGGCGGCGACACGTACCGCACCGATCCGCTCGACGACCAGTGGGAGCTCTACGACCTGACGGCCGACCCGATCGAGGCGTCCAACCGCTGGGCCGATCCCAGCCTGCACGAGCTGCGCCGGCACCTGCGGACGCAGCTCAAGCTGGTCCGGACGGCGTCGGTACCGGAGCGCAACGATCCGTGGCCGTATGTGAGCCGGCGGCCGCCGGAGCCGGGCAGCGCCGTCCGCCGGTTGCTGTGCCGGTTCCGCCCGTAGGCAAAACCTGCAGGTCACGCCGTCGCGATTACAGGTTTTGCCTGGTCGGCCAATAGCATGTCTGGTGCCATGACCGACACCGCCCCCGCCACCGATACCCGCTCCGCCGGCCGGGTGGCCGCCGAAGCCGCCCGTCGCCGCACATTCGCCGTCATCAGTCACCCTGACGCCGGTAAATCGACGCTGACCGAGGCGCTGGCCCTGCACGCCCGGGTGATCAGCGAGGCCGGCGCGATCCACGGCAAGGCGGGCCGCAAGTCCACGGTGTCGGACTGGATGGAGATGGAGAAGGCCCGCGGCATCTCGATCACCTCGACGGCGCTGCAGTTCCCGTACCGCGACTGCGTCATCAACCTGCTCGACACCCCCGGCCACGCCGACTTCTCCGAGGACACCTACCGGGTGCTGACGGCCGTCGACTGCGCCGTCATGCTCATCGACGCCGCGAAAGGCCTTGAGCCGCAGACCCTGAAGCTGTTCCAGGTGTGTAAGCACCGCGGCATCCCGATCATCACGGTCATCAACAAGTGGGACCGCCCTGGCCGGCACGCGCTGGAGCTGATGGACGAGATCCACGAGCGCATCGGGCTGCGGACGACGCCGCTGACCTGGCCGGTGGGCATCGCCGGCGATTTCAAGGGTGTGATGGATCGCCGCAAGGGCCACTACATCCGCTTCACCCGCACCGCCGGTGGCGCCACCGCCGCGCCGGAGGAGCACATCCCCGCCGACAAGGCGCACGACGCCGCCGAGGGTGACTGGGACACCGCCGTCGAAGAGTCCGAACTGCTGTCGATGGACGGCTCGGACTACGACCGCGAGACCTTCCTGTCCGGCGAGTCCTCCCCCGTCCTGTTCACCTCGGCCGCGCTGAACTTCGGCGTCAACCAGCTGCTCGACGTCCTGGTCGACCTGGCGCCCTCCCCCGGCGCGATCCGCGACGTCGCGGGCGAGCCGCGACCGGTGGATTCGCCGTTCAGCGCGTTCGTGTTCAAGGTGCAGGCCGGTATGGACACCTCGCACCGCGACCGCATCGCCTACGCGCGGGTCTGCTCGGGCACGTTCGAACGCGGCGATGTGCTGACCCACGCCGGGACCGGCAAGCCCTTCGTGACCAAGTACGCGCAGTCGGTGTTCGGCCAGCAGCGCTCCACACTGGACGACGCCTGGCCCGGCGACGTGATCGGCCTGGCCAACGCGGCGGCGCTTCGCCCCGGCGACACGCTGTATCGCGATGTGCCCGTGGAGTTTCCGCCGATTCCGAGCTTCTCCCCCGAGTACTTCTCCGTGGTCCGCGGCAAGGATCCGAGCAAGCACAAGCAGTTCCGCAAGGGCATCGAACAGCTCGATCAAGAAGGCGTCGTCCAGGTGCTGCGCTCGGACAAGCGCGGTGAGCAGGCGCCCGTCTTCGCGGCCGTCGGCCCCATGCAGTTCGAGGTCGCCGCGCACCGCATGGCGACCGAGATCGGCGCGGCCATCTCGCTCGAGTCGCTGCCGTACCAGGTGGCGCGGGTCGTCGAGCCCGAGGACGCCGAGTTCATGAGCAAGCAGGTGTCCTGCGAGGTGCTGACCCGCACCGACGGCGTCATGCTGGTGCTGTTCTCGACGCCGTGGCGCCTCGAAGGGTTCCAGCGGGACAACCCGTCCATCAAGCTCCGGTCGTTGGTGGCAGCGGCCGAAAGCTGACGCGCCCCTCTCGAAGGTGGGCACACTGCGGCGCTCAGCGCTTACGGTGTAGAGCACCCAAGAGAGAGGACGAGAGTTGGCCACCGCCACTCCAGCGACCCCCGCCACCCCGACGCTGCGTGAACTGACGGTCCGCGGCATCCTGCTCGGCGGTGTCATCACGCTCGTGTTCACCGCCGCCAACGTCTACCTCGGACTCAAGGTCGGCCTGACGTTCGCCACCGCCATTCCCGCCGCAGTGATCTCGATGGCGGTGCTGCGCAGCTTCGCAAACCACTCGATCGTCGAGAACAACATCGTGCAGACCGTCGCGTCGGCGGCCGGCACGCTGTCGGCGATCATCTTCGTGCTGCCCGGGCTGATCATGATCGGCTGGTGGACCGGTTTCCCCTACTGGACCACCGTCGCCATGTGCGCTGTCGGCGGCACGCTCGGCGTCATGTACTCGATACCGCTGCGCCGGGCCCTGGTCACCGGGACAGACCTGCCCTACCCCGAAGGCGTCGCCGCCGCCGAGGTGCTCAAGGTCGGTGACGGCACCGAAGGCGTGGAGGCCAACCGCACCGGACTGAAGGTCATCACGTTCGGTTCAATCGTGTCGGCCGTTTTCGGGCTGCTCGCCAATATGAAGGTGCTCGCCAATTCCGTTACCGCGTATACCCGTATCGGCGCGGGCGGCACGATGTTCACCGCTGGCCTGTCGATGGCGATGATCGGCGTCGGGCACCTGATCGGCATGACGGTCGGCATCGCGATGCTCGTCGGGCTCGTGATCTCGTACGGGGTGCTGCTGCCCATCCGCACCGACGGCGCCCTCACCGGTAGCGAACCGATCGGCGACATCATCGACGGCATCTTCGTGCACGAGGTGCGGTTCGTCGGCGCCGGAGCCATTGCCGTCGCGGCGATCTGGACGCTGCTGAAGATCCTGCGCCCCATCGTCAAAGGCGTCACCGCTGCGCTGGGGTCGGCACGTGACCGGCGGCAGGGTCAGGTTGTCGAGCTCACCGAGCGCGACATCCCCTTCCCCATGGTCGTCGGCACCGTCGTGGTGATGCTGCTGCCGATCGCCGTGCTGCTGTGGGATTTCAGTCGCGGCACTGTGCTGCAGGGGCATTCGGCCGGGATCATCGCGGCGAGCCTGGTGTTCATCTTCGTCATCGGGCTTGTCATCGCGTCCGTGTGTGGGTACATGGCGGGGCTCATCGGTTCGTCGAACAGCCCGATCTCCGGCGTCGGCATCCTCACCGTCCTCATCGCCGCCGTGTTGATCAAGGTGGTCTTCGGGCGGGCCGACGCCGGCCAGTCCACCGCGCTCGTGGCGTTCACGTTGTTCGCGGCGGCCATCACGTTCGGCGTCGCGACCATCTCCAACGACAATCTGCAGGACCTCAAGACCGGTCAGCTGGTCGGGGCGACGCCCTGGAAACAGCAGGTGGCGTTGGTGATTGGTGTGGCGTTCGGGTCGGCGATCATTCCGCCGGTGCTCAACCTGATGCAGCGGGCGTTCGGTTTCCTCGGTGCTCCCGGGGCCGGCGATCATGCCCTGGCCGCGCCGCAGGCCGCACTGATCTCGTCGTTGGCCAAAGGCGTGTTCGGCGGGTCGCTGAACTGGGGGCTCATCGGGCTGGGTGCCGTCATCGGGGTTGTCGCCATTGTGGTTGACGAGTTTCTCACCCGCACATCACGTTTCGCGCTGCCGCCGCTGGCCGTCGGAATGGGCATGTACCTGCCGATGAGCCTGACGCTGATCATTCCGTTGGGTGCGCTGCTGGGCTGGTTCTACAACCGCTGGGCAGACCGTACCGGCGGCGACGTCGAGCGCAAAAAGCGGATCGGCGTGCTGCTGGCGACGGGCATGATCGTCGGCGAGAGTCTGTACGGCGTTGTCTTTGCCGGGTTCGTCGCCGGGACTGGTTCCGACGAGCCCTTTGCGCTGTTCCCTGGTTTCGGCGGGTCTCTTCCTGAAGTGATCGGCGTCGTGGCGTTCGCGGCGGTGCTGGCGTGGATGTACAAGCGGACGCGCGTCATTGCGGGGAGCGAGCCGGTGTCGGCTGAGCGCTGAGTCGTCTGGCTGCCGCTGATTTCGTGGTGCCTGCGCGGGCCGCGAGGGCGGGCCGCCTCTCCTGACATGTTCGATTTGGAGCCGTCAAGTTTCCTTGGCGGCTCCAAATCGCATGTGCTGCAACACTGTCAACGCTGAGAGGATGCTTCTCCTAGCGCGGGACGACAGTGATGGCGCATCGTGGGCCATTCGCTCCTGACAGCCGAGCATCCGCGGTCACCAGAGCGCAGTCCAGGTTCTCAGCGAGGGCGACGTACATCGCGTCGTAGGCCGTCACAGCCTCACGAAGTTCCCAAATGCGTTCCAGGAGAGGTGGAGCCGCGTAGCGGATCAGCCCGAGCCCGCTCCAGACATTCAAAGCCTGCCGGCCCTCCGCAGAGGTAAGCCGACCGGACGCCACTTGCCGGCGCAAGACACTGGCCACCTCCGCATCCACCAAGTGCGGCGCGTGAATCGATTCGGCAGCGAGTAGTCGACGTGCTTGGCCATCGTGCAGAAGCCCAGAGACTGCCGCCGACGCATCGACGACAATCACCGGCGTTCGGACTCCAACTGCTTGACGATGGTCTCGGTCGGGATATCCAGATCGGGCAGCGTGGCCAGCAATGCGGCATTGTCGACTCGACGAGTCGCGGCATCGAGTTCACGGATCGCGACGGCTGTCACCGAGGTGCTCGCTGCACGCGCCATCCGTTCGAGTCGATCCATGACGTCATCAGGGACGTTACGGAGGTGCAGAGTCCGCATACGACCACTGTACCCAGATTGCATGCTTCTCGCTTGCAATCTGCTAGCAACCCGTCCGAGCTGACTTGAGGAGCCATCAGCCCACATCGTCGTACCCCCAGAACTCTCGCGCCTCGCTCATAAGTTCGTGCCGGTAGCTCGGCCTCAGCTCATCGATCACAGCAAGCGTCCGTGACGTCAGCTCGTCGCCAATCCCACTCTGCGCGTGCGCATATGGGATGAACGCACGTAGCAGGTCAGGAACGTCCAGCGCCACCTCCAATGGCGTGCCGTCGTCGTAGTAGGACGGGTTGCGCATTATGTCTCGGACACGTGTTTCGCTCCACCGCAGCGGGTCTTCCGAGCCGGTCTCGAAAAGCTCCAGCAGCTGCTCCCGGTAGCCGGGGCCGTTGAACGGAGCAGACGAACTGCTGACGAAGAACGACTCGCACAGCTGCTCGGCGGAAGCCCAATCCATGGACGGTGTGCGGCCCTCACCACCTTCCGGGAGCCTACTGATCAGCCACCTAACCAGCGGTCGGTTTGGCATCCACGTATTAGCATCTCGCGCGAATACTGGCTTCTTGAAAGCACCTTCGATCCACGCCCTCGCGTCGGCGAGGTTCATTTCGACAACAGACTCGGAACCCGGTTCCGCAATCCGTGCAAGCACTTCGTCGATCAGCTCCGGCACAATGGCGATGTCGGTGACGCCCGAGAACCGATTGTGGTCGACCCGCACGACCACAGTCAGCCCATGACCACCGACTAGTCGAGCACCAATGGCAATCTCATCGACATCACCGAAGACATCACTTCGGCAGACAGCCCGGTGCACGTTCACCTGCGACAGTGAGTGGATCCATCCCGGCAGGTGCTCGTGGCGCTGTGCGAGTTCCGCTCGACATTCGAATTGCAGAGCTGTGTCGTCGACCAGAAGCTCCGCGATTACAGCGAGTAAGGCAGTGACCGGCCGGTTGCGTGTCGACATAAGGCCGGTCAACAGGCGATACAGCTTTTCGCCGTCCGGCCTGCTGGCATCGAGCGAAGTGAGGTTGAGGTTCCCTACGTTGATCGCGCGGCTGGCCATGCTGACGAGATAGACCGGATGCTGATCGACCCTGGGCCGCACTATTTCTGTCAGCTGTCCGGTTGCATCGTTCAGCTGCCCGATTACATCTTTCAGCTGTCCGGTTACATTTTTCAGCCGTCGGTCGAGAGCATTCCCGGCCTTGCGTTTCTTCGCTCGCCGCACATCACGTCGAGCCTGTTTGAGGCTCCGTAAACGTCGTTTGTCGGTCATGTCGCGGACGCTACGCCCGGGCTACGACAAGTACGCCGCGGCCGCTTTCGCCCTCCGTCTGACCCACGGACGTACATCACGTGACATCATGGCAAACAAGCTCGCGTGCGTCCGCCACGACCGGCGACGCGGCGGATAGTGACAACCGTGGACGCTGTAATTCACCCGAACACCGCGTCAAGGGTTCCGCCCCCACACCCGGTGTCATCGAATGCCGCTGAACAGCACGGTGCGGTCATCGCAGACCGGCACCCGCGAGAAATGTCACCCACCAACACAATCGACGCCCGCGACGAGCTGATCCTCGAAGGTCAGGCCGTGCCGGGCGCCTGGGTCACCGTGTCGTTCAACGGGGACCCCGACGACACGGACATCTTCCAACTCGTCCTGCCCGCCGACGCCAAGCCGCTGGGCGACACCTGCTCCGTGGAGTGCCCGCTGGGCAAAGCACTCGTCGCCTCGCACGTCGGCGAAACCCGGAGATACGTGACAGAATCCGGGCGGAGCATGGCGATCACGGTTCTGGCCGTCGACAGCGTGAATCCGCAGGAGACGGCCGGACGCTGACCGCTCCCCGACCAATGTTGTTCGGGGAGCCCAGGGCCCTACTCCGCGGCCCGACCGCCCACCACCGCGTGAATCCGCCCCTGCGGGTACGGCAGAGCGATGTCGTGTTCGTCGTAGGCGCGCAGAATCGCGCGGCGGATCCGGCGCTGCACCGCGCCCTGCATGTTCGGCCGGGTTTTCACCGACATCCGCAAGGTAAGTAGATCAGGCGAGAGCTCCTGCACGCCAAGCATTTCCGGATCACCCAACACATCGGCAGCGATCGCCGGGTCGATGATCGCGTCCTCCGCCGCTTCGATGGCCACCAGCTCGGCGCGGTCGAGGTCGGCGGTCAAGGCGACCGGAACCTCAACGTTCGCAACGGCGTAGTCCTGGCTCATGTTGCCGACGCGCTTGATCTCACCGTTGCGGACGTACCAGAGGGTGCCGTCGCCGCCACGCAGTGTGGTGATGCGCAGGCCGACGCTCTGCACCTCGCCCGTCACGTCGCCGAGGTCGACA
The DNA here is from genome assembly GCF_018326285.1 of Mycolicibacterium sp. TY81. NCBI lineage: Bacteria > Bacillati > Actinomycetota > Actinomycetes > Mycobacteriales > Mycobacteriaceae > Mycobacterium > Mycolicibacterium sp. TY81. The sequence continues at coordinate 675,156 of NZ_AP023362.1, read as the reverse complement.
TTGTCGCCGACACCGTACTGATCCTCGAGCAGCATGAAGATGCCGCTGACGAAGTCGCGGACCAGGTTCTGCGCGCCGAAGCCGATCGCGAGACCGACCACACCGGCCGAGGCGATGAACGGCGCGATGTTGACGCCCAGCACGCTGAGGATCGCGAGCACCAGCCACAGGAGCAGGAGGATCGACACCGTCGACTTCAGCACCGAGCCGATGGTCTGTGCACGCTGGCGACGCCGCTCGGCAGCTTTGCGGGCGTTCGACGAGGCCGCCCGGTCGCGTAGGTAGCGCAACAAGGGCGGACGGTTGGCCTGCGATTCCTCATCGACGGCCATGGTCTTGCCGGCGCGCCCGGTCGTGGCGCGGTCGATCACCCGGTGCAGGGCCAACCGCGCGATCAGGGCGATGACGCCGTAGGCCGCGATCCGGATCGGCACCTCGAGCAGCCAGTGTCGGTTCGTTTCGGTCCATTCGAAAGCCAGTTGGTAGACATGCACGTGTTCGACCCTACGAGAGGGCGTCGAAGCCCCTGGCCACGGCGATTCCCGGCTGCAGCCGGGACCAGCGGGTTTGTGGCGCGGAGAGATCCGGTCGGAGGGTGAGGCTGGCCGTGGCCTGGGTCACAGGCGCGCTGCCCTTCGAGGCACGTTTCTGCCAGCAATCTGGCAGACACCTGTCTAAAACCTGTGAGCGACAAGGAAATTCGCGTCGGCGACCCCCTGGCACGCTCGGTAAGCTCCATTCGTCAGCCAATCGCGTTGGGGGTATCGCATGGCCGAGTTACAGGTGGAACCGTCGGAGCTGGTCGCGGTGTCGCATGAGCTGTCCACCGTCGCGGACGGGCTCCGCACCGGGATAACGTCCCTGGACAACGAGGTATCCGGCCTCATGGGCACCGGCTGGACCGGGTCCGCGGCCTCGGCGTACGCGGGCGTGTGGAAGGAATGGCACGAAGGCGCCGCCCAGGTGGCGGCCGGCCTGAGTCGCATGTCGGCGCTGCTCAACGAGGCGGCGGCCAAGTACACGAGCACCGACGCCGAGGGCGGCGCGCACATCGCGGGATCGGGCCTCTGATGAGCGAGTTCAGCGTCAATCCGGCGGCACTGGCGGCGGTCATCGACCGGATGACGGCGTTCGATTCCGACCTCGAAGCCCACTTGGCGCACGCAGCCGGTTCGGTCGCCCGGTTGGGCTCCAGCTGGTACGGCGACGCCGGCGAGGCGGAACGGTCGGCGCAGGCGCAGTGGAACGAAGGTGCCCGTGAGATGCGGGAGGCGCTGGCACGGCTCCGACAGATCGCTGAGGGCGCTCACGAGAACTACTCGTCCGCCGCGAGCAAGAACCACCAGATGTGGTCCTGACCTGTGACCGGCCCGATCACGGTCGATCCGACCGCGCTCAACTCGGCGGGAGCGTCGGTCGGCGCTGAATCCACCGCCGTCACCAGCGCCATCTCGACGCTGACGGCTGCGCTGTCCGGGCACGAAGCCGGCTTCGGTCACGATGCCGCCGCATTCGTGTTTTCGCGCAGCTACACGAATGCGGCGAACGCGTTGCTGCACACGGCAGCGTCGGCCGTCAACGCCTCACGGCGTGCGGGGCAAGGCATCCAGATGTCGGCCTACAACTACGGCACCGCGAACGCCCACTCAACGGTCGGGGGCGGCGAGTCGCCCGTGCCGAAACCGGGCGATCCCGGAAAGTTCTCGGCACCGGCAGTGCCGTCGGTGTTCGGCGGCGCCATCGCCGCCCCGATCGGGTGGGGCATTGTCGAGGCCTTTGTCGGTGGGGTGTGGCCGGATGGCGATCCCGCACAGATGCGCGCGACGGCCGCCGCATGGCGCACCTTCGGATCGTCTATCAGCGGCGGTTCGGGCGCAATGACCGCTACAGGAACGACTTTGGGCGGATTTCAGATTCCCGAAGCCTCACAGATGCAGAAAGCCGCCAACGAGATCAGCGGCGGCCTGACCAACATCGACCAACAGGCCCAAGCGCTTGCCGCCCAGATCGATTCGTTCGCAACCACTGTCGAGAACGCGCAGAACGCCATCCGAGATCTGCTCCACCAATTGAGTCCCAGCGGCATTCTCAGCACCATCGGCGGCATGTTCGAGGGCCACAATCCCATCGAAAAAATCAAGCAGATCGCCCACGACATCGACACCGTCCTGAACAACATGAAGCGTGAAGCCAACGCCATGGATCAGGCTGTCAGCCAAGGCATCAACGATCTCGACGGCCTGACCAACAAGCTGGAAGCCTGGGCGAACAAGGAGTTCGTCGAGGTGTTCGGGCAGGAAGTCGGCGGTGTGCTGGCCATGGATTTCACTGCCCTGGCTGATATCACTGAAGGTGGCTTCAAATTCGTCGCCCAGACTGCAGAAGGTCTCGACCAGCTTGATCCAACCCGCTTCCTCTACGACCCAGAAGGTGCCGGCAAGGCGTGGTTGAACACCGGCAAGGCGCTGGGCGAAATGGCGCTGGTCGGCAATCCATTGACCGCTCCGTTCGCGCTAGCGGAGCCTCACATCCGCAACGACGTGATGAATCTCGGCAAGTCGATGCTCGACGTCGAGGATTTCAAGAACGGTCACCCGTTACGCGGACTCGCTTACGACGCAGCACAAGTCGGATCGATGATCATCCCTGGCGTGGGCGAGGCGGCACCAGCAGCCGACGCCGCGGGCGGAGCGGCGCGCGTCGGTGCGGCAGAGGCTCGCGCGGGCGGGACTGTTGCCCGCGATACCGGTGCAGTCGTGTCGCGTGGTGGCGCGGCTGCTGCGGGAGCAGAAGAGGTGGCCAGCAGGGCTGGAAACATCACCAAGAATCTCGACAAGGTTGGCGTACCTGAGGCGGCGCCCGGCCCGACCGCCGCAGGGAAGGCGCCGGTGGAGCCTCCGGTTGCTGCACCGAAGCCCGAGGCAGCTCCGGCTCCGAAGCCGGAGCCTGCGCCAGCGCCGACTCACGAGGCGCCCGCACCACATACGGCGCAGCCGACGGGGCCCAGCGAGCCACACGCTCCGGCGCCCGTTGAACACGGCCCGGTCGATCACAGCAGCCCGAGCGAACACCACACCGGTGCGCCTTCAGAATCCCCCCACGCCGGCGACGGCCCAGTCGAGAATCACCCATCGCCGCCTGAGCCACCTTCGACTCCTCCCCCTCCCGTTGCCGGCCACGACTATGGGTTCCCACCCGAGAGCGCCTTTGAGCACGTCAGGAACCCGGCGGACGATATCGCCCGGCTTCACGAAGGCGGCGTGCCGCACAGCGTCACCGACGGATATGACCCGCTGGCGGGCCGGACTGAAGAAGAATTCAAGCGGGAGTTCACCACAGTCGACGACAAAGGCCGGCTGCAATGGGATTGGGACAGGCAAGCACCCAACAACGGGTTCGATGGGCCACCGTCTGTCTCGGACCGCATTCCCGCCGGACATCAACTCGATAGGCTGGGCTCGAACGGGGGTGGTTTCATGGGGGACGAAGGAGCACCTCTCTCCACGCGTTCGATGCCGCCTGGAGTCGCCAACGACTATCACACCTTTGTCGGAACCGGGCGGCCGATACCTGATGGCCTCAATTGGAGAGTTGAATACGGTCCCGCCAAACCAGCCTTCGGACAACCTGGCGGGGCCGAGCAATGGGCGGTAATCAACTTGGACACTGGTCGACCCGTGTCAGTCGAAGAGCTGAAACTCTGGCGTCTGATTCGTGAAACAACTGGAGAGTGAAGCCACGGGATGAACATGACAGGAACTGAATCTAGCTCCGACTCGCAACTGGAGGAGCTGATCAATCGGTATGACAAGTGGCGGCAGATCTACGCATATGCCGACCAACCCGCGCGCGATGCACCTGTATGGGAAGCGGGTCGTCTGCACCTACGGCGGGGATACCCGTACCCGGACTGGACGTCATACATAGTCGAGCCGACCGACGGCGGATACAACGTTCTCACTGCAACGACCGAACGCCGAAACGAACCGCTTGAAAGCCTATCGGGATTCTTCACCGATGCCGACGATGCTGGGAAGTACGTCATTTGGAACGTCGGAGAATCCCTCCGAATGTCGTGTCGACTGGACCCAATCATGTGGGCGTGGGAGGACGCCGGATTAGACCCACGCGTCCAACAGACATCACTCGAGAAGTACGTTTCGAAGTACTCACTGAAGTCAGATCCCAGCAGGTACTTCATATTGCAGGCCGGCGGCGTTCAACCTGTAAACCATCTATTGCCACTGACCTACGGCGAGCTGGACGCCCAGTTGCTCGCCGGGATGCCGGACTCTGTCCTTTCCCATCTGTAGTCGACACGGACAGTTGATACCAATGCCTATTTCTCAAGAACTGGAAGACTGGGCGAACCTTGCCAAATTTTCGTTGACGAGGAACACGGCAGGTAGCGGAGCCGATATTTTCTGGAATCTGGGCGGCGAACTCCGATATTTTGTCCGCGAGATGGCAGACGGATGGACGCAGGTCACCTGTTCGGACAGAATGGCACCCGAGGAATTTGAATTCTCAGGCGCTTCTCTTGCGGTCGTAGAGCGATTTCTATTCGGTTGGTTTGGAAACACCTATAGAAGCATCAGCGCGTTGCCGAGCTTGGCAACACCTGTAGCAGTCCAAGAAGCGAGCAATGGCTATCGCATAGTTTCGCAAGAGTTCGAAGGGGTCGATCGATATACTCTGATCGATGCGACCTATCGGATTATTGCGGTAAGCAGCGGCGGTCGTCTCATGGCGCCCGATCGACTCACCCTTTTGTCCGTGCTTCTCCATGCCCCCGTCTATGAGATCGAAGAGTCGTTTCGACGGGAAGACGGAAGACCACTGCTCAAGATCCGTGACCAGTTATAGCGCACCTCCTAGACGTCGAATGGCGGCCGACGCATTGAACGACAGACAAGCGACTCGCACACAAGTACATCGACGTCTGGTGCTGCAGAAACTGGCTCTTCATGATTGAGGGTGTAGAACGGTCAGCTGCTGTCGGCCTGTGATTGGGGTGTCTGGTTGGCTGGGTGTGTGCCGGAGGAGAAGCGGAAGAGTAAGAGGAAGAGCGCGGTGTCCGGGGGTGGTGTGGACCTGTCGATGCTGCAACAGCTGATGGCCGATGCTGGCCGGGATTTGTTCGCGGGAGTGTTCGATGAACCGACACCCGAGGTGGGAGCTGTGCCGGAGCGTGTGCGGGGTTTCCGGGTGCGGGTCGACCTGATGTACGCCAAGCCGCCGATCTGGCGTCGTCTGGTCCTGCCGGGTGACCTCGTGCTCGATGAGCTGCATGACGTGCTGCAGGTTGCGATGGGCTGGCAGGACGGTCATCTGCATAAGTTCGGTGTCGGGGCGGACCGGCGTACCCGTGCCTACTTCGTCACCAGATTTGATCTCAGCGAAGGCGACGACGGTCTCGTCGAGGACGGTGTGCGCCTGGATCAGGTGGTCTCCGGTAAGGGCGACCGGTTGTTCTATGACTACGACTTCGGCGACGGATGGGAGCACGTGCTGGTGGTCGAAGACGTTCTCGATGATCCACCTTCGGCTCCGGTGTGCCTGGCGGGCAAGATGGCCTGCCCGCCGGAGGATTGTGGTGGCTTGGGCGGCTATGAGGAATTGGCTGCGTGGGTTCGTGGCGGGTACGACCCGCGGGCAACACCGATGGGGCTGGGTGCGCAGGAGATGCGCGACTGGCTGCCCCCGAGGCTGGCACCCCGATCGTTTCTCGGTGACCGAGACCAATGACGCTCTGGCCGCGTCGAATATGCGTTGAGGACTCTTCACTGCCGAGGTGCAAGGAGCTGAGTTCGGAAGCCTCCGGTCTCGAGCAGTGACCGGGCGATGTAGTTGGTGAGGTTGCGGAAGCCCAGCGCGGATCCGCGCAGGTGTTCGAGGCGGCCGTTGATCGCTTCGGTGGGCCCGTTGGAGGTGCCGGGGCGGTCGAAGTAGGCCAGCACGTCGGCGGCACGCTTCTTCAGGGTCCGTCCCAGGGTGATCAGTTCGGTCAGCGGCTTGGGAACGCCGGTGCTCAGCGTGGTGATCAGCGCCGCCATCATCGTGCGGCCTTTCGTGCGGTCGGGTTCACGATACGCGGCCACGGTGCGCTGATACATCTGCCAGGTGGCCTCGACTTCTGCGTGGGCGTCGGCGGCGAACAAGGCGGCCAGCCGGGTGCGCTGGCGGTCGGTGAGCAGATCGGCACCGGTGTGCAGGGTGCGTCGGCAGGTGTAGAGCGGGTCGGACTTGCGGCCGCGGTGCCCACATGTCGCCAGCTGCACCCGGCGGCGGCACTCATCGAGGGCGTTGCCAGCCAGGCGCACCACGTGGAAAGGGGTCTGCTGCACGAATAGGTGACATCTGAGTTGGCTTGCCCAGCATGGGCGGGCTGGAAGGATGTCCCCATGGCAAGGCCCTACCCCCGCGAGTTCCGCGACGACGTCGTCCGGGTCGCTCGCAACCGCGATGACGGTGTAACGATCGAGCAGATCGCCACCGATTTCGGAGTGCACCCGATGACGCTGCAGAAATGGCTCCGTCAGGCCGACATCGACGAAGGCACCAAGCCCGGCAAGAGCGCCAGCGAGTCCGGTGAGCTGCGCGAAGCCCGACGGCGGATCAAACTGCTAGAGCAAGAGAACGAGGTGCTGCGTCGGGCCGCAGCGTATTTATCGCAGGCCAATCTGCCGGGAAAAGGGTCTACCCGCTCGTGAAAGAGCTCGCCGCCGACGGGATCCCCGTCGCGGTGACGTGCCGGGTACTCAAGCTCTCCCGCCAACCGTATTACCGCTGGCTGGCCGACCCCATCACCGAGGCCGAACTCATCGAGGCCTACCGCGCCAATGCGCTGTTCGACGCGCACGCAGACGATCCGGAGTTCGGCTACCGCTACCTCGTGGAGGAGGCGCGCGATGCCGGCGAGCCGATGGCCGAGCGCACCGCATGGCGGATCTGCTCGCAGAATCGACTGTGGAGCGTGTTTGGTAAGAAACGCGGCAAGAACGGCAAAGTCGGGCCGCCGGTGCACGACGATCTTGTCGAGCGTGACTTCACCGCTGAAGGGCCAAATCAGTTGTGGCTCAGTGACATCACTGAGCACCGCACCGGTGAGGGCAAGCTCTACCTCTGTGCGATTAAGGACGTGTTCTCCAACCGGATCGTCGGCTACAGCATCGACTCCCGAATGAAGTCACAACTGGCCATCCGGGCACTACACAGCGCGGTAGCCCGACGCGGAGATGTCGCGGGGTGCATTCTGCACTCGGATCGCGGATCTCAGTTCCGGTCAAGGAAATTCGTACACGCCTTGAATCAACACGAGATGGTCGGCTCTATGGGCCGTGTCGGAGCCGCCGGCGACAACGCCGCCATGGAGAGCTTCTTTAGCCTGCTGCAGAAGAACGTGCTCGACCGCCGCCGCTGGGACACCCGAGAACAACTCCGCATCGCGATCGTCACCTGGATCGAGCGCACCTACCACCGGCGCCGCCGCCAGTCCGGCCTCGGGCGGTTGACCCCGATCGAATTCGAAGCAATCATGACCACACCGGCCAGTCAGGCCGCGTGACCGAAACTGTCACCTGATCGTGCAGCAGACCCAAGGGTCCATCACCGTCGCCGCCTCGGGCAGTTCCTCGGCGGTAGCGGTCTTGAACCCGGAGAAGCCATCCATAGCAACAACGTCCACGCCGTCACGCCAGTCCTGCGGCCGCTCGGCCAACCAGTCCTGAAACGCCTTTTTTGAGCGACCCTCGACCATGTCGAGCAGCCGAGCCGGACCGGTCCCGTCACGCACAGGGGGTGAGATCGATGATGACGGTGACGTACCTGTCACCGCGACGGGTGTGCCGCCAGACGTGCTCATCGACGCCGATCACCGCCACGCCGTCGAAACGGGCCGGATCGGCGATCAGCACCCGTCGGCCTTCTGCCAGCACCGCGTTGTTGGCGGTGTTCCACGACACCGCGAGCGCTTCGGCGATGCGAGCCACGGATAGATGCTGGCAGACAATGGCTTCCAGCGCCCACCGCAGAGCACGCCGCGACAGCTTGGCACGTGGTTCGGCCATCCTGGTGGTGTCTTGTCGCCACACGTGGGCGCAGCCGGCGCACCGGTAGCGACGGATGGTCACCAGCAGTGTGGTGGGGCGCCACCCGAACGGCTCATGGGCCAGAGTACGGGTGAGGCTGTCGCGTGGGATGCCTTCTTCGCCGCAGCGACGACACCACCGGTCCTCGTCGGTCACCCGGCACGCCAGCACAGCACGGCCGGGCTCAAGGCGTTGTCCGGTCACCTGCAGCCCAAGTTCGTCGAGGCGGCAGAAAGTCGTCAGGTCAGCGCAGGCGAAGCCCGCCCGACCGGTAGCGTCAGGCACGTCGAGGTCTTTCGGATGAGGAGTGTAGGAACCCTCATTTTCGAGAGACCTCGACCTCTATCCCGGCAACGACGCGCCAACCACCTCTACACCCTCATCTGTGAAGAGCCCAGAAACTCCTCGCGGCGCCGATATCTCACGCCATAGTCGAATCCGGACTCGACCAAGTCGGCGGAATGGTCGCCGAGGCCTCAAGAGCCCTCGGACTGATGACGCCCGCAGAACTGTTGGCCGCGTATGGCGTTGACGCCGCGCCCGAGTTCGTCGATGTAGTCCGATTTGAGCAACCGCGCGCGGCGACATTGACCAGGCCGAGCCAGGCGAAGCGTCCGTGGCCCACCTTTCCCCATGGCTTCTTACTCGGCGACTCACTAACACCGGTATGGAGCATGAGCCGAACCCGCTACTCCCACGGTGCCGAGTATTGGCGGATCCGTTCCGACGGCGAGCAGAGGTGCTTGTCGCACTACGCGGGGGCGGGCCGCGGCTGGGTGCGCGCCAAACGCTGGCGGCCGCCAAGCCCGATAGTGGGCACGTTGGCGCGATGGCAGGGCCGGGAGTTCTTCGCCGACGTCATTGCAGAGACCGTGTTGTTGACCGCGATTGCCCAGAATGGCCCAACGGGTTTCGAGCGAGTTCGCCCCCATGCATGGTCCAAGACCGTCCCGTTGTCGGAATGCGAAGTGTTCGAACGGGTTTTCACGGCTCAGGTCGACGGTGTCCCCGTACGCATACTGCGTCGCACGGGTGAAACCGCCGAGGTGCTGCTGCTCAGCGATGACCCCGCTGATGCCGAGCGCGTCGGCGCTGGACCGGTCGAAGCCGGAGTGTTCGAGGCGGTGGTGGACGCGAGTCGCCTGCGGGACGTTCACGGGGTGGAGAACCAGTGGGTTCCGAGCGCGGCTAAGTAGGCGCCAAATGAGACTCGAACAGGCGACGCACATCCTTGAGTCCAACCGGGCAAAGATGCGCATGAGCATCTTTACCGAAGAGATTCCCGGTCAAATCGCGGCGGGCATTAATCGCCTCGGCGACGGCGAGGACACCTACTACTCGATCTACCCAGTGGGTCCGGAAGTCCCTTACGACGAATTCCCCTATTCGCACGAGCGGATACAAGCGACCGGCGTCGCGCCCGACCGTCTCACGGTCGAGATCAAGCAGCGCGACGCCAATGGTGTGCACCGTCTGTACACGATCGGCAGACTCGGCGATGCAGGTGAATGGGCCGAGACCGAGCCAATTCAGAACGGTGACAACACATATTTGGTGCGTCCCTCCGAGGTACTCACAGCCACCGATGCCATCGCCTTGTTCCAGCACTACTACGACACCCACACTGTCCCCGAAGGCTGGAGTCTGCGCGAGCAGTCCGAGTTCTCCGACACGGCGGTCGCGGAACAATACGGCGAAGGTGAGCGGTGTCCACCGGAGACACGGGCGCCATGACGTACGCAGTCAGAGAATTCGCCACGGTCATGCTCTCAGACGAGCCAGCACGAGCGGAGATGCAGCTCAAACATCTCGTCAGCCTCATCGGTGAGCGAAAGCTCTTCATGCTCGTGTTCGAGCTGCCCGAGAACTACGAGACGTCCGACTATGTCGAACCGGCTGACAATTTCGTCCAGACAACCGGCACTCAGGCCGGTCTGACCGTGGAACTGATGGAGAATGGGACGCTGTTCACCCTCGGACATCTAGGCGACAAGGGGCCGCTGGTTTCGCTTGCTCGAAAGGACGGCACCGCGGTCGAAGTGAACCAGAACGAAGTGCTGATGCCGGACGAAGTCGGGCAGCTCCTCGTCGAGTACGTCCGAACCAGCTCGATTGACACTTCGGGTTGGGCACTCCGCGAGCGCATGCCATGAAATTCAGCGACACGTTCGTCTCGAGAGAAGACCGCTACTCGATCGGCGCCGAGCTCAACTCGGGGCGGCTCTACGTCTCGATCCCGGTCAGCAACGGCGTAGTGGATTATGAAGAGTACTACGAGATTTCAGCTGAGCAGTCCGACGTTTTTCTGGCTGACAGGATTGCCGCAATCGAGTTTGTCGAGGCCTGCCGGCGACGCGAGCATGACGATCTGTTGGTCCTGAAGCCGGGTACCAACCGCGGGACGCCTGTCTGATGCGACGAACGGAAGCTCGATTTCCATTCGACACGTCGGAATCTCGGCTGTTCGACGGAACGCCAGAGGAACTGCGCTCCGAGAACGCTCCGCCGCCCTCCACGCTGAAGGTGCCAGGCGTGCGCAGAAGTGTGACCACGAAACCATTTGAAGGGAGGCCAGCGTGCCGGCTGACATCGCCGAAACCCTTGCCAAATTGCCTGCGACACCGGGCATTACCTATCGAGGTCTGTCGGGTGCACCTGCGACATCGGCGATCACCTTGTCCCGGGTGATGCCCACGTCAGCTGACCCACGCGTGGCCACCGAGAAGTTCACGGCGGAACGCGTCGTTGCCATCGTGACCATCACCGGACGGTTCATCGGGCCGCCGTCACGGTATCCCGATCAAATGGAAGTCGCGTTGCTCCCCGCCACGCTCCTCCTCCCTGTCGGTTCTGTCGCTGTTCCCGGGCTTGCCAATGATGTCGTCCTCCTTGCTGAGACGGGAACTGCCCCAGGACTACCTGCGGACTTACCGGAGCTCAAGCGCGTCGTGAGCGCACAGGTGTCCGCCGCGCTCCAGCGGCCGCCGGCGACCATCCACTCCCCCGGCCGATTCTCGACGCCACGGGCGTAGCGACGCGAGCCGCGCCTCAGCGCCGTGGACCCCTACCGCGAGTAGCGGCACCGTCGAACGCCGCGAGCGACGCAGCCATTCCCCAGCTCCCGTGTCATGAACCCCACACATCGCCAGCGGTCACACTCGCCGCCGTCGGTGGTTCTATCTCAGTAACGAGATCGTTATTCAGACTGGAAGGAACGAGACATGACCGATGTAGCAGGCAAGGTGGTTCTGGTAACGGGTGGTCGACGGGGCCTGGGCGCAGCCCTGGTCGACGAGGTGCTGGCCCGGGGCGCGCGCAAAGTGTACTCCACCGCACGGACCAATTTCACCGACGATCGTCCCGAGGTGGTCACGTACGGCCTGGAAGTCAGCTCCGCGGATTCAGTTGCCGCACTTGCGGATGTTGCCACTGACGTTGACATCGTGATCAACAATGCCGGCGTTTCCCATCTGGATGATCTGCTCACCGGCAGCTGGGACGACATCACCGACACCTTCGACACCAACGTGTTTGGGCCACTGCGGGTGACGCGCGCCTTCGCGCCTATCCTCGCCGCCAACGGTGGCGGCGCCCTGGTCAACGTGCACTCGGTGTTGTCGTGGCTCGGCGGCGCCGGCGCCTACGGCGCCTCGAAAGCCGCGATTTGGTCGATCACCAACTCGCTGCGCCAGGAGCTGCAGCCGCAGCACACGCAGGTGGTCGGGGTGCATGTCGGATACATCGACACCGATATGACCGACGGCATCAACGCACCCAAGCTTGCGCCTGCCGAGGTTGCCCGGCGCATCATCGACGGACTGGAAGCCGGCGCCGCCGAGGTGCTGGTCGACGATCTCTCCGTTCAGGTCAAAGCGGCGCTGTCCGGGCCGGTCGAACAACTGGCCTTCACCCGGTCGAGGTGAACGGCGCTGTCTTGCCGCTGGTTCTCCTCGCTGATGGAACCGGAATGACCGGCGCGCCGAGGGTATCGACCGTCTGCTCAACACCGGACATCGAGTGACGGCTGCCGTCCATGGCGCGGAAAGCCCTCCGCGGGCGGCGCCGAAGTGGTGGACGATGACCTGCTGGACCTCGACGCCGCAAGGGCGTCCATCAGCGGGCTACCTGGCCCAGCGGTCGGCGATGCCACGCATATTGGGGTGGACACTGCCGTAGCTCACCAGGCGTACGTCGAGGCCAGCGCACTCCACGATCTTCAGCGCCCTGAGGATGGCGGTGTCGATCCACTCGTCGTCGTTGCCGAACACTCCCCCGCCCAACCGCGTGAGCAGAACGATGTTCGACCAACCGTTGGCCGCTGATTCGGCAGCCGCCAGCAGAGTTGCTTCATAGGCAGAGTCCAGGACCAGGCGAGCAAATCCCTCCCAGTACCGTTGCGGCACATCCGAATAGGCAACAGGCAACGCCGAGCAGTACGCCTGCGACACGGCCTGTCGCGGGAGCGGCTCGACCCCCGTGACCTCCACACCAAGGTGCAGACCGATCGCCAGCTCACCCGCCAAGGAGTCACGAGTCTGAGGAGATGCTGCGGCGAGGTAGTCGCTGATCGCGGCCAGCCCATCGGCTGTGCACAACGCGTAACCATTCTCCATCCGCCATAGCGACGAAATGGGCCGCCCGAGGTGCGTGGACAGCGAAAGCCCGAGTCGCTCAAGCATGTTCAGCTGACGATCCGCGGTCTGCCCGGGCACTCCGTTCACGGGAGCGAAGTAGTTCCGGTAGATGGTCCCGGCGCCGGCCGCGATCGCACACGCGGGGCCTTGCGTGTGATCGTGGGCGTAGCGGGTGACGCCGTCCTCGGGAGTGACGGTGTAGTGCGTCATCTCCAGCAGATTGAACTGCGAGGCCACCTGGAACAGCGCGCCCTCGAACTCCGGCTCGCCGTGCATCGCGCCGACGTCGCCGACCGTGCACGTGACGGTGGTACGACCGCGGTCCGAAATGGTGACCGTCGCTCGCAACTCCGCCAAGGTCGGAGTCCGCAGCGTCCCGGTGCCGTACCTCGCGCCGTTCACCAAGGAGACGAGCTGGTTGCCGTCGACACTCAGACGCGAGCAGGTGCTTTCGTAGTCAACCTCAGTGAAGCCGGTGAGACGCTCAAACCAGTTGGTGGACGGCATGCAGCCATCGTGGCACAACGCATTGACATCACCTGTGACTGAAGAACTCTTCACCTCAGCTCACCGACCACAGAGTGGCGGCGAAAAAGGCAATCACGTTGCATGTCATGTATTTCCGTTGTCCTTCGGGAACTCGGGAGGCATATAGCCCCCGTAGGTGCCGCGCGGATCGCCCTGGACGTAGAACCGGTCCTCGCGGTCGGCGCGGTTGGCGATCATGTCGCGCTCGAACTGTTCCCGGCGCAGCTCAGCGTCACGCGTCTGGGCCGACTTGAGCGTCCAGGCAGCGAACGCTGAAAGCACCGCGAAGGCGATCAGCACGACGTACAGCCACGGATGCTCGTGAGCCAGTCCAAGCAGGAACAGCCCGCCGAAGACGGCTGCCACTCCGATCCCGGAACGTCTGTGGGTCCGGGCCATGGCGCCAAGACCATTACCTCCGTTCGCAATAGCGACCGATGAGGACGAACTACCGCCGAAGATCGCGACCAGGATCCAAACCGGCAGCCACAGCCCACAAGACAGGAAGGTCAGAATGGCGTGCAGCGCATGGTTGGGACCGCCGCCGGTTGATACTGCGACAGCGACCGCGGGTGCCGGCGTCGCGGGCGCGCTGGGCACGAAGTGCTCAGTCCAACGTCGGCCGTCGTGGTAGCGCTGGCCGGGCTGGCCGCTCGGGTCTTGGTACCAACCCGGCGCTGGGATTGGGTAGTTGTGATTCGGCATGTCGGTCCTCTCGGCCCATTTCAAGCAAGCCGAACAGAATGACACCGACCACCGACAAGTAGCAGAGCCCGACCGCGAGGCCACCGCCACAATGAGGTCCAGCGCGAGCTTGTCGCTCAAATCAGCGGGAAATTGACATACAGGTTCAGTCTCAAACAGCGGCGATTTGCAGGTAATTCTCCACCCGCACAGTCGATTCCCCTGACCACCGGTACGCCGTCAATGCGCCGCCCTTGACCGCGCTGAAGTCCACGCACGCCGTGCGGTCGGTCCAATCCAGGCCGTGCTCGGGCGCGCCCGTTCGCCAATAGTGGCCGTACACAACGGGCACATCGCCTCGGTAGACATGGTCGTCAGTGGTAATTGACAGTGCCGGCAGCTCGGGATAAGGCGCTCCGTCCGGCGTGGTGAAAGTGCTTGTCATCTCGGCCAACTCGTTCAGGGTGGAACCGGTGCTCCACCACCGCAGGCGCGCCTGTTCGCGCACATGACCGTCCTTGTCGAGATACGACAGCTGGCCGTGGTCGGTCAGGCTCAGCTCCGGTCCTTTGATCAGCGTCTCGATCGCTTCGTACAGCCGGTGGCCCTTGGTCGATGCATCGGCGAACTGCGCATCGTCACCAAAGACATTCGAACCTAGCTCCTGCTCAACGACTCTCACCGAGGGCTCATGCCAGCAGGCATGCACGACCCGTACACCGCCGAGGTCCAGCCACAGCGGAATGCTGCGGAACCAGTCCAGGTAGTACCGCTGCTGCTCAGCAGTCAACTGCTCCAAGAACGCGCGGTGCTGATGGGCGTTCTTGTCCGAGTGCCGGCGCAGGTAGTCCCCGTCCGGACCAGGGATGCTGTAACAGATCGCATTGAACTCATGGTTGCCCATGGTGATCTGCGCACTGCCGGCATCGACCATGGCCTTGACGATTTCCAGGACGCGTAGCTGCTGCGGGCCACGGTCGACCAGATCGCCGACGAACACCGCTTGGCGGGTCGGGTGCCGATAGGCGCCGACAGTGTGGCGATAGCCCATGGCATCGAGCAGCGATTCCAGCGGATCGGCGCAACCATGGATGTCGCCGATGATGTCGTAGCCGGTCACAGGCTGATCATCGCACCTCGTCCCGTAGATGGCTGCGCATCAAGGGCTGCCCGCCTGGTTGGCCCGCCGATACGCCGCAGCGAAGCCCTTGGCGATCCCCGCTGCACGGCAGCGATACTCGTCCTCGGTCAAATCTCGATCGCCTCGTCGATAACGTGACGCCAGACGTGCCAGTGCATCGGCGCCCTCGTTCAGGGGCTCTCCGCGATGGCCGCGTACCCAACGCAGCCTGATCCGGCTCCGTTCGGCGTGAATCCGACGTTGCACAGCGACCAGGTTCAGATCGGACCCGGACTCTGACATCGGGTACCCCGCAGGCAGGACGAAATCTCCCCGCCTCCAACGATTCACCATAGCGACCGCGGCTCGGCTGTCAGACAGCACCGTCAGACGATGACGCGGTAGTCCGCCCACCGCACTGCCGATCGCGCACAGTTCGGCCACCAGCACGGGGTTGGCGCCAACTCGCTTCGATGACGCGACGAAGCCGTCAAGTCCGTGCTCGCCAGAGGAAGCCAGCCAACCGAAGCCGGCGTGCCGGCGCCGTATCGAGCCATCGGTGGCGACAGTGATGGGACCACGGTCCACGGGAAGCGGAGGCAACGACAGCCGGGCATTTTCCAATTCAGCGGCCGCGCGTTCAACAAGTGATTTGTCTGCGCAGGCGGGACGCTCGATCCACCAATCCGTTGCAGCAGCAGCGATCTGGCCGGCATAACGCCACAACGGACTACCGCTGCCCACGCAGGCAACGAACCGGATGCGTTGGTCGTAGGGACGCCCGGCACAGATTTCATCGATCGCATTGAGCACCGCGACCTCGGCGTTCGGCGCTGCGACGACACCCGACCATGATCTCTCCGCGCTGACTGCGGCGTAGCAGTAACCGAGGTGTGATTCCGCCACATCGATCACGATCGATCCAACTGGTCGCGGCTGCGCGAAGGCGAGGTCGACGCGCCGGGAGCGCGGCCGCGGCAGCGGAGTCCCGGACTCGCACCGCGAATTGAGGCGATCGACCGTCATGCCAGCACGCCTTTGCTGCCCGCAGTCTGGTTCAGGAAGGCGTCGATCACAGGTTCCGTGTCGGGGCACATGTCGTCGACAGCGGCGACGATGATGGTCGCGGCCTCGTAGCGCTCATAGCCCGCTCGTGCCAGGAAACCCATCGCCCCAGGCACGCCACCACCGGAACGCAAGATCCGGCAGGCCATCTTGCCTGCGTCGATGACCCCGGACACCGACGAGTAGTACACGCCGTTGTTGTCCAAGTACACGACGAAGTCGTACTGGTCGGCGTGAGCCGGTGCGGCGCCCATGAGCCCCGTCAGCACCATGAAGCCGGCCAGGAGCGACGCGCAGCCGCGGTTGAATTGAGTGGTCATCGGGCTCTCCGTCCCTCTGAGGAAATGCCCGCTTCCTGCGAGCCCTACAGATTGGCAGAGGCCACCGACAAGTTCGGGCGGCTTTGCTTCGGCCGACGAGGCACCCTCAACATGTCGGTGGAGTAATTGTCAATACCTGTGGATTGGTGTTTTTCAGGCGACCTCCGTTCCGGTCGGGGTGGCCGGGTTGTCGGCCGGTTCGGGTGGGGTGATGTCGACGGGTCGTTCGAGCAGTTTGCCTTTGTGGAACACCGCTCCGGCCCGGACCAGGGCGACCAGGTGCGGGGCGTTCACCGCCCGCCAGCGGGCTTGTGCGGCGTCAATGAGCTTGTAGGCCATGGCGATACCCGCCGCGCGGGAACCCGGCCCCTTGGTGACCTTGGTGCGCAACCGGACCGTGGCGAAGGTCGACTCGATCGGATTGGTGGTGCGCAGATGTACCCAGTGCTCGGCGGGATAGTGGTAGAACTCCAGCAGCACATCGAGGTCGTCAACGATCTTGGCCACGGCCTTGGGGAACTTGGCGCCGTAGTCCAGTTCGAAGGCTTTGACCGCGACCTGCGCGTGGTCGATGTCCTCGGCGCCCGCGATTTCCCGCATCGCCGCGATCGCCCCCGGATGCGCCGACTTCGGTAGTGCGGCAAGGACATTGGCCTGCTTGTGAAACCAGCACCGCTGCTCACGGGTATCGGGGAACACCTCACGGACCGCTTTCCAGAACCCCAGAGCACCGTCCCCGACCGCGAGCACCGGGGCGCGCATGCCACGGCGCCGGCAGTCCCGCAGCAGATCCGCCCACGAGTCCGCTGATTCGCGGTACCCGTCGGTCAGCGCGACCAGTTCCTTGCGGCCGTCGGCGCGCACCCCCAGCATCACCAGCAGGCACAGTTTGTCCTGCTCCAGGCGGACCTTGAGATGGATGCCGTCCACCCACAGGTACACATAATCGGTGCCCGACAGGTCCCGGCGGCCGAACGCGGCGGCCTCGTCCTGCCACTGCGCGGTCAGTCGGGTGATCGCCGGAGCCGAGAGCCCCGCCCCCGAGCCGAGGAACTGCTCCAACGCCGGACCGAAGTCGCTGCTGGACAGGCCATGCAGGTACAGCAACGGCAGCACCTCGGCCATCTGCGGGGACTTACGCGCCCACGCCGGCAGTATCTTCGACGAGAATCGTTGCCGCTCACCGGTTTCCGGATCGACCCGTTTGTCGTTGACCCGCGGCGCCTTCACCTCGATCGCCCCAGCGCCGGTGAGCACCTCCCGGACGTTGTGGTGGCCGTTGCGGACCACCAGCCGGTGCCCATTCTCGTCGACCTGATCGACGAACTGGTCGACATAGGCGGCGACCTCGGCCTGCAAAGCGGCGGCCAGCATCTGCCGGGCACCGTCGCGGACAATCTCATCCAACAACGACCGACCGGCACCGCTGCGGGTGTCGTTGGCCTGCGCGACATCGTGAACTACGGTGAGCACGGGCGTGCCTTCCCAACCAGCGCGCCAACGCCGGTCTTGATCAGAAACGAACTGGACTTGTGATCATCCCCGGGAAGGCGCGCCCACATTCACGCCGCCCTACCAAGGCTCATCCACAGGTTCTGATCATTGCTCATGTCGGTGGTCGCCGATACGTTGTCCAGTTCTCATTAGCCGCGCCGAAAGGCGCCAGATGACTGGATGCAACTATGAAGGCAGCAGATTTCGGAGACGAATCACGAGCGTCGCGGGTGCAATCGGCACTGGCACATGCACTGATCTATGTACTCGCGGTAGCAGTACCCATACGAGTGGCTTCGTGGTTCGGCCTGCTTACCGGCGTGAACACGTTGGTGGCCCTTGTCCTGCTGGCGTGCTGGGGCACGGCACTTTTTCATCGTCATAGGGGTCGCCTCTGCGCACAGTGCATGGACGACGTTCCGGCTGATGCGCCCGGCCTCGCCCAACGCCGTCGATGGTCACTGCGGTTCTTCCACTTCTCGGTAACCGTGCTCGGTACGCTCGTCATGGTCGTATTGATTGGCAGCCCAGCAATTTTCGATGTCGCTTCTGATGGCTCCGTCCCGCGCGCATATTTCGTCTCAGGTGACATCTGGACGTTCGCGCTCATCTACACGGCGTGGCAGCACCATCGCCTACGCCCATGGTGTCCCTACTGCCGGCGGTGGGACGAGGGCGGCGATCAAGAGCCGGCACCTGATCCAACGTTGCTGGGTACAAAGACGAGGTGCTAACAACTACACGTGCCACCCCGGGGCGGGAGTGGCGCCACAGCCGCGACAGTAGGCAGAGGGCGGCTACCTTAACTCATGACAGTTGGTGGCGCGCCGTAGCAGACTCGTGTAGCCGAATCCAATGCGGCTAACCTCATATCCACTATGGACGAAGCTACCGAATCTCGGTCGAGCCACACAGACCTCTCGCTGCGGTTTGATCCGCACACTATCGAGCATCTCGGATCAAACATGTACTCGCGCCTGCCAAATGCTGTGGCCGAGCTGGTGGCCAACGCATACGACGCGGATGCCACCGAGATCTCCGTACGGATCATGGGCAGCGGAGAAGAACAGCGGATCATCGTCGACGATAATGGACACGGCATGTCGCGGGAAGATGTGCGCGATAAGTACCTGCGAATTGGGAGGAACCGCCGCGGCAGCGAGACCACCGCCCAATCAGAAAGCGGCCGACGCACCGTTTCAGGAAAGAAAGGCCTCGGCAAGCTGGCACTGTTCGGCATCGGCCATAAGATTGTCGTCTCCACCTCCCGCAAAGGCAGTGATGAGCGACTCGTCGTCACCATGAACTGGCCTGATCTCATTGGCACTCAGGATGGCGACTATCAGCCCGAGTCGGAGGTGCTCCGAGCAGATCCCCAAGACCATGGGACCTCCGTAACCGTGTCCCACTTGACGCGTGCGAGCGACATTACGCCTTCAGACCTAGCCACCAGCCTTTCCAGACTCTTCCAATACAGCGACAGCGAGGTGGCGCTCACAGTCGTCGGGCGCGACGGTTCTGAACACGCGATTACTCGGGACCTTCGAATGTCCTCCATCGCAACCGAGTTCAAATGGAGCATCCCTTCCGACTTACCTGAGGGCTCAAGCGCACTGGCTGATATCGGCGCCGTTGGCATTGTGATTGCTGCAGAAAAACCGCTTCCCACACAAATGCGTGGAGTAAGTGTCTACGCGAATGGCCGCCTCGCGAACGAACCTGAGTTTTTCGGTGCCTCGGACTCAAGCTACGCGTATGCCTACCTCACCGGGCATGTTTCCATCGACGGCCTGGACGCCATCAAACCCGATGTTGTAGCAACCGATCGAAGAGCTGTGAACTGGGAGCAGGTCGACGCAGCCCGAATCCGCACGGTGTTGAAACGCATGGTCGAAGAGATCGCCCAGTTACGCCGGCAGCTCCGAGCGGCTAAGAAAAAGGAGCAGCTCGAGGAGAAGACAGGCGTCGATTCAGGAGGAATTGTCAATACCTGTGGATCGGCTTGTTTCAGGCGACCTCCGTTCCAGTTGATTCGGTCGGTGCCGAGTCCGCCGACGGGGTGATGTCGGTGGGTCGCTCGAGCAGTTTGCCTTTGTGGAAGATCGCGCCGGCCCGGACCAGAGCGACCAGGTGCGGTGCGTTGACGGCTCGCCAGCGGGCTTGCGCGGCGTCGATCAGCTTGTAAGCCATGGCCATTCCGGCGACGCGTGAACCCGGCCCCTTGGTCACCTTGGTCCTCAAACGTACCGTGGCAAACGTTGATTCGATCGGGTTGGTAGTGCGCAGATGGACCCAGTGCTCGGCCGGGTACTTATAGAACTCCAGCAGCACATCGGCGTCATCGACGATCTTGGCGACCGCCTTGGGGGTACTTGGCGCCGTAGTCCACCTCGAACGCCTTGATCGCCACCTGCGCGTGGTCGATATCCTCGGCGTTGTAGATCTCCCGCATCGCCGCGATCGCCCCCGGATGAGCCGACTTTGGCAGGCAGGCAAGAACATTGGCCTGCTTGTGAAACCAGCACCGCTGCTCGCCGGTGGCCGGGAACACCTCACGCACGGCCTTCCAGAACCCCAGGGCCCCATCGCCGACGGCCAGCACCGGTGCGGTCATCCCGCGACGTCGGCACGACCGCAACAGATCAGCCCACGACTCGGCCGACTCCCGGTACCCGTCGGTGAGCGCGACCAGCTCCTTGCGGCCGTCAGCGCGCACACCGATCATCACCAGCAAACAGAGCTTCTCCTGCTCCAGGCGCACCTTGAGATGGATGCCGTCGACCCACAGGTAGACGTAGTCGGTGCCCGACAGATCACGGGCCTCGAAGGCCTTGGCCTCGTCCTGCCACTGCGTGGTGAGTCGGGTGATCGTCGTGGCCGACAAGCCGGCACCCGAGCCCAGGAACTGCTCCAACGCCGGACCGAAATCACTGGTCGACAAGCCATGCAGATACAGCAACGGCAACACCTCGGTCATCTGCGGCGACTTGCGCACCCACGCCGGCAGGATCGCCGAGGAAAACCGTTGCCGCTCACCAGTGTCCGGGTCAACACGTTTGTCATTGACCCGCGGCGCGGTCACACTCACCGCGCCCGCCGCGGTGAGCACCTCGCGCTCGCGGTGATAGCCATTGCGCACCACCAGCCGGTGCCCGTTCTCATCAAGCTCACCGGCATGAGCCTCGATGTAGGCGGCGACCTCAGCCCGCAACGCTGCGGCCAGCATCTGGCGGGCACCGTCGCGGACAATCTCATCGAGCAACGACCGCGACGAGCCAGCATCCTCGTTGGATGAATCCGCATCGTGAACTACCGTGAGCATGGGCGTACCTTCCCGAACCAGCGCGCCAACGCCGGCTCTTGATCAGACCTTCGACATTCAGATCATCCTCGGGAAGGTGCGCCCTTTCCTACGCCGCCTCGCCGAGGCTCATCCACAGGTTCTGATCATTGCTCTCGATTCAGACGAGTGGGTGGACACCGTATTGGGCCCCGAAAAAGAACCGCTCCGCGATCTCATCAACATTATCGAGTCAGACGATACGGATATGAGCGATGAGGACCGAGGGAAAGCTGTCGAGAGCCTGAAAAATATCGCACCTCCACACGCAGATTTGGTCTGGCGACACCTTCACCCTAGTATCCGGACGGCCTCCGAAAGTTACTTCAAGGCAGGCGATTACCATCAAGCGCTCGTCGAAGCATGCAAGCAGTACGTTGCTGACCTTCGCGCCGCAGCTCAGATGCCCGATGAGGATGAAAGTAGCCTATTCGGCAAGGCGCTCGGGGACGGACAAGGACGGCTGCACTTCTCTGACCGCTTTCTGTCAACAGATCCTTCGATCTCGGGTAACTCAGCAAAGAACCTCGAGAATGGCCAACGTGACCTGGCTAGAGCCATCTGGAGCGCTTTCCGCAATCCGTTGTCTCACGAGCCGATGACTACGATTAAGGCCCTCGGCGTGATCAGTCACGAGGACTGCTTGGATGCGCTGAGTCTGATGTCGCACTTACGCCGTCGTCTCGCTGACTCGAAGTTATCTCAATAGATGGACGTTGCCGGACGCCGAGTGCCGACAGACGCAATCACCGTTGGCGCCAATTGGGTTCCTACGTGCTCACGAGCACCTCTTGAAGCAAAGGCACACCTACCCAATCGGATTCGATCGCTCTTCCAAAGTTATACGAACCCTAGAACTATGCCCCCAACAATTCCGATCTCCTCCCACTCCAAGTCACCACCAGCGCATCTCGCGCACGACTGCTCGCGACATAGAGCAGTGAACGCTCCCGCAGCAACGCTTCCGCGCGTTCTTCATCGGGCACGTTGCGTAGGGTCGCCGGTGACGGCACGTGCTTCTCGTCGGCGCCGGCGAGGACAACCCTGGAGAATTCCATCCCCTTTGCCCGGTGCATCGTCATAACCAATGGTTGGCCGGGTGTCGGAGCGTTCTTATCGACGGCGCGGGCTGCGACACCACGCTCTCCGAGCCCGCGAACGAAGCGGTCACGTTCGTCCTGGCTGCGGGTGAGCACGGCGATGCTCTCGGGCTCCACACCATCCTCAGCCAGCCAAGTCTTTACCTTCGTCGCCACCGCCTCTAGCTCGCCAGCCAGGTCAGGACACGAAATCAACTCCGGCGCAGGGCCGTTCCGCGCCGATCGGTAGTCGCTGGTCGACTCCTCGCCCTGTTCGAGATCTCGATATTCGGCACCGGATAGAACACTCACCGCGAAGTGGAGGTTCTGCGCAGTAGTCCGGTAGTTCAACGTCAGGCGGCGGGACCGGCCGACGATCTTGATCCCGAACCGACTCAAGACAACTGGGCTTCCGTAAATCCGCTGGTGTGAATCCTCGGCGATGAACAGGTCGTTCGGTCCTTCGGCCACCAATGACCGCAGCAATGCCCAGTGTGTGGCGTGCAGGTCCTGCGCCTCGTCGACGATGACGTGATCGGCAAGATACGTGCCGTCACGCTCCGCACGGACGCGCAGCGACTCGGCTGCCAGAGCAAGGACTTCCGGGAAGCTGATGCTCTCGTCCATCTGGCTCTGACGGCGAAAGGCATCCACCAACTTCCAGACGGCGATGCGCTGCGGCCGGCTGAGGCGCACTCCGCGGCCGGGCCGCGCGACCTTGGCATATTGCTCGAGCGTGGTGATCCGGTTGGCCAGAACGACTGCCACGTACTCACTTTCGAGAAATGCCGGCGTAGCCAATTTCTGATCAAGCCCAGATTCCACGGTCTGCACAACTTCCCGCCACACGGCGTCGGAACCCGTTCTCTTGGAACCGAACTCGATGCCACGACCGAACAATCTCTCGCATGCCGGCACAACGGCAGATCCGGCTCGACGCAGGACGCCACTACCGAGCGCATCGATGCCACCGACGTAGACGCCGAGATCTCCGGGCTTCTCGGCGATCCGGATGCCCGGGTCCAGCGCCTTGAGGTCGGCTTTGAGTCCTTCGGCCAGCGCAGTGTTGTACGTGGTCAGAATGATCCTGGCATCCGCATTGTCGCGGGCCAGCCGACGCGCCCGATGGATCGCGACCACGGTCTTACCCGTACCTGCGCCGCCCGAAAGCCTGAATGCACCAGTGAAATCCGTGTCAACGTACTTGCGCTGTTCGGGGTGCAGGAACGTACGCCACGCGGCAAAGTCGCCGCCTTCGATGACTCGACGTAGTTCTTCGTTGTCCTCGATGAAGGCGAATTGCATCTTCGAGGCCGGCCGTTCCAGCGCGGCGATGATCTGCTGGTCTTCGTCCAGTGAGGTGTCCACGGGTTCGTTGGCGAACCCGTGGTTCTCGCGGATCGTCTCGATCGCCATGCCGGTCGCGAGTTCGAGAAGTGCGCTCCCTTCCCATTCGAGCCCGTCCGCCGCAGCTTCCAACAGCGCCGATTCATCCGGCGCCTCCATGACTTTGGCTGCGAGCACCGGGTTGATGCCCAGTCCCTCTGTCAAGTCGGTGAGCTTGTAGCCGACTCCGGCGAGATAAGACAACGCAGGCTTCGAAACCGGTTCCGCGACAGTCGCGGCCTGGACAGGCTCAGCAGGCGCAGAGTCTCCGATCAACCCCTCGAGAGTACCGTTGATGGGGTTGACCCGAAGGGTCGCCCGCTCCGCGAGTTTGATCGCGTCGTCGTGGCCCCAGGTACCCATGTAGATGTACGTCGGCCCGCTGGATTTGTCGTCAACCCGGAACAGCACTGCGCGGTAGTGCAGGTCGACGCGCCCGGTCCGGACCCGGGGATCGATCGCCGCGTGAAGCGGTTCGATGTGCAGGGAAGGTTGGGTGTCGTCGGCGGCAAGCTTCTCGAAGAAGTCATACACCTTGTTCTTGATCGACCCGTCGAGCTTGGACATGCCCTTGCTGTTCGACGCGATAACCAGATTCGCCACTAGACCACCCCGTTCACTTTCAACGTCTCCACAATTTCATCGGCATCGGGTGAGCACAGCGTCCACCCCTCCACCTGTTCACCTTCGTCGAACACCACAGCCACGCGCGCGCCAGGCCAGGCCATGTCCAACACTTCGCCGTCGGTCGTCTCATAACCCAGCTCGGGGGGCGCCGCACCTGCCGCGGCCAAGGTCAAGATCAGGGCGCGTTCCCCATCAGACACCGCTTCGTCGAACAACGGTTTCCATTCCGCGGTCAATCTGAACTCATCGGGTTGCTCCGGTACTGACGCCGGAACCGACTCGAGCAGAGTGCGGGTCGTGACGCGACCAGGATCGCTGATTCCCAACCAATTCGACAGCCGTAGCCATTCCTTCCATGCCTTGCCGTGGTGGGCGTCCAACTTCTCATCTCGGTCGTCGACGGCAAGGACTGCCCGTGGCGGGTCGGCTGTGGTGCGCACGCCAGCGGTGAGAGTGATGGCGCCGGCGGTGTACGCCCAGCAAATGTCGGCCCCCGATGCCGAGAACGGTGTGCCGCCGTCCAACGCCGAGATGGCAGCCGCCACCGCAGATTCCACTTCCGAATGAGCGCGGTTGTCACCGCGCACGAACAAGTACGGCATCCAGGTACTGAAGTGCCGCCAGGCGTCGATGTCGGGAGTGACCATGAACTCCAGCAGTTGCGATACCGGGTCTTTGGCTTGCAGCCGAATCAAACCCGGTTGAACATGGAACCGGCTGGTGACGAAGCTGGTGGCCTTGTGATCGAACCAAGCCGGCTCGATCGAGTCACCGGATTTGAACCGCTGCAGATCCTCATGGCCGAAGGACCACACCAGATAGCCCGCGGTGCGCAATGCGGCACGTTTGTCGGCGTCGTCGGCGACGCGGTTGCGATCGCCGGTTCCAGCGTGAAATGCGCGACCGTCGGCGAAGATCGCGATCCGCGGGATGTCCGGATCAGCGGTCTGCAACACAAAGTCGGGTTTGACGAAGTCCAGCGAAACCTGCGGTCGCAGTGACCATTTCCGCGCCTTGCTGCCCTGGAGCGTGATGGTCGCCGACGGACCGTAGGTTCCCGGCTTCTCTACGACGGCTGCACCCATCAACTTGAGCCGCTCGATGAACGAGCAGTAAAAGTCACGTTCCAGGAACGACTCGTCGCTGAGCGGCGTGCTGGGCGGTGCCTGCTCGGTCACCTCGGCGGTCCAGGCATCCAGGTCGGGCGTGCCGTGGGCACCTACCTCGAGGATGCCGTCGAGCAGATTCAAGGCGGTCAGCCGCGACACCTTGTCCATCTCGTAAGGCGCGGCGAATGGCAACAAGCAGCGGTGGCAGGCCAGCCGGTCCTCGTCCCGACACGGGCATTCCCGCAGGATCTGCCGAGCCGCCGCCAGCACCGCGAAAACCTTGGTGTGATCGGCAAATTCGGCGAGGTAGCCCGTACCGCCCGGGACCGTGTCGTGGATAAGTAGCGCGCGTCGATCAGGCGCCCACAGCGCATCACTGATGGTGGCGACGTCGAGATGTTCGGGAGATCCGCCGATAATCTCACGCAATCCCAGTAGGATTGCGGCAGCCAGGCTCGGGTGGGCGAAGTTGTCGTACTCCATCTGCGGCGGCAGGTGCAGCAGCACACCCTGGGTGCGTAGTCGTCGCGCCAGCGCGATGTCGCGGACATCCTCGGCGGCCGAGCCGCGTAGGCGACACCAGGTGCGGTGCTCGTATCGACTGTTGCGCCCGGCTTCCCGGTCGAGTTGCCCACAGGACGCGCAGACCCGGAACAGGCCGCTGGTCGATTCGTGCCCGGCGATCATCCGAGTCTTGCCCTTGGATGTCCGTCCGCCGAGGTTGATCCAGCGAATATCCAAGCGCCGCAGGTATTCCGCACCGAACGACGAATTCGCACGGAACCAGGTGCGCCCCACCTGGGTGGGGTCGACGTCGGCGGCGGTCACCACGGTGAACGGTTCCTGTGCGCGGTTGTCGCGCAGGTCGTTGATGGTGGCCTCGTCCCGGCGCACTTCCGCCGAAACGCGGGTCATCTCGACGACTTGTAGGTGCTGACTCACGTCGGCGATGCCGGTGCTGTGACAGCGCGGGCAGCTCGACACGGGATCAGATCCCGCGGACGCGCTGCTGCTGCGCACCCACCCGCACTGCGGGCAGACTTGCCAGGCGTGGATGTTCGATTCACCGGTGCCTAGGTCGACCGCGTCGATAGTGACAGCGAGGCCTTGGGCGTAGAAGGTGGCGCCGGGAGCGAGTTCGGTGAGTGCAACACGGGAGCCGCGCTGATAGCTGAGCTGCTCCCCCATGTAGTCGTTGCTGTCCGGGTCGATCCAGGTGACGCCGACATCGAGGATCACCGCGTCATCGAGCAGTGTGTAGTTGGGCAGCACTCCGTACCGTTCGAGCACCGAGATCCAGTAGTCGCGAGTCAGCGAGATGATCTGGGCACCAAGCAGTTTGCGTGATCCCTTGGCGATCTTGAAGGCCCGACGGTCGTCGTCGGTGGCGGCCGGGGAGGTGGCCCGGCGTTCGAACTCGGGTAGATCCGCCTCGACGGTCGCCTGCCGATCGGTGAGTTCCTTGAGATCGAGTTGCCATTGGTATGCCGCGGCCATCAGGCGTTGGGTGAGGCCACTGGGACCGCCCTGAGGTGGTGTGCTCGCCCAAGATCGCAAGGCGTCGACCGCATCGGGGCTGAGATGCTCCCCGAACTGGGCCAGGAAGCGGTCCAGCAACGCTTCGGCTTCGGTGGCGGCGGTGTCCATCAGCCGGGCCAGCCAGCTGTCCGCCCCGTTATCTCCGAGCACCGATCGTGCATCCTTGGGCGCCACCAGCTGCGGGTCACGGGCGAACTGATCGACGATGTGCGCAATGTACTGGCGTTGCAGGATCTCCTCGGCGTTGAGGAACGTTGCCGGCGGACGTACATCCCCCTGAATCACAGACAACGGCTCGAACAACTTGGGCAAATGTTCGCCACGGCCGCGAACGTAGGCCAGCACCAAAGAGTTTCCGGTGAGCCGGCCGGCGCGCCCGACACGCTGCAGGTAGGACGACACCGATCGGGGTAACGAGCCGAGCATGACGGTGGAGAGGTCACCGATGTCGATGCCCATCTCCAGCGTCGGGGTCGCGACGAGCACGTTGGGTGCTTGCGGGTCGGTGCCGCCGCGTTTGAAGGCAGTCTCGTATTCGAGGCGGGTCTTCGTCGGCAGCAACCCGGTGTGTTCCCGTGCAACAACGCGTTTCATCTCGGTCGAGTCGTACAGCCGGCGGTAGAAGTTGTCAGTTTTCGCGCTTCGGTGCAGCCGCCCGGGGCAACGAATCAACGTGCAAGGTGCGCCGTCGAGTTCGTCAATTGTGGTGGCACTGCCCGGCATCGGGGTTTGGCAGATGTCGCAGGCCAGCAGGTGCCGCTCGTCAAGTAGCGCTTCCAGCGTGGGAGCACTCACCTGGACGGTGGTCGGCGACAATCCGTAGACGGTGGAACCGGTCTCGGTAGTGACGGTGGACAACACCATCTGCTCGGCAAGTTCGACAAACAGTGCCTTGGCAAGGAAAGTGCCGTCGTGGGGGCTGACGTCGAGGCACCGCGATGTCCACTGCGCATACCACGAAGACGGCGCAGTGACCGAGTCGAAGCCCTCTGGCAGAGCACCACTTCCGGATCTAAGTGCGGGGAATGCCGGAGCGGGACGGCCTTTCGGGAAGGCAGGCATACCCTGGCCCCGTGGTCGCCCACCCCAGACGTGGTACCGGTTGGCGTTCTTCTCCAGGTAGGGCCGCAGCCAGTCGTGGTGGATGCCGCCACGGGTACGGATCCGTTCGACGGTTCCCCGCACCCAGTGGGTCAGCGCTGTATCAGACACTCCTGTCAGAGGGAACTGAGCCGGGCCGGCCTTGTCGATCGCTCGTCGCCCGATGATCGGCGCCTTGCGTGCTGCACCGAGATACACCTCGGCAACGACGCTGCCGGTGAGCTCGAGGGTACGGCCGGTGCGGGACTGCAAACCGAATTCGAGATCGACGTCGAACCGCAGCCGCCGCTTGGCCTTGTTCTCCGCGGCCCTTCGCGAATTCGGGTGTACGTCGGGCTTCCAGAACGCGACGAACTCGTCGCGATCCACGATGTCCGGGGGCAGCAGTTGGTAGCGCAGCATCGGATCGTTGCCGGCGCGGTCGATGACAGCTCGGGCGAGCTCGTCCAGATCGAGCTCGGCGTTACCCAGCGCTCCGCGCAGCGCGGTGCGCAGGCTCAGGCTGTGCGAGCGTGCCTGCACGAACCCGGCACGGTGCGCAGCGTCCTGCACGCTGTCGGTGAACATCAACGCCTTCTTCTCGGCAGCGTCGAGATGCTTGTCGCCGAACAGGTTCGACAAGGTCACCGACAGTTGGGTGGCCACCGCGCTGCCGAGGAACCGGATGCCGTCGGCGGCACCGCAGGCCGGGCAGACGTCGTTCTTGGATTGCTCGTCGGCGTCCGGCCCGACCAGGGTGAGCACCGGCAGCACCCGTCCGTCGACAACAGCAGGGCTCTGCGGGTCCGGTGTCGTGTCGAGGAGTTCGCGCTGGTCTAGGTGGAACCACCGCAGACCTTGGACGCCGCCAACGACCTGCGCTTCAGCAGGCGCCGAGATCAGCGCACGGAACCGGGAGGCACCAGCAGCGTGGTCGGCACGGATGGCCTCGTCAGTGACGTCGAGAGCGCTGCCTGTCGGCGCCAACCGCGCACCCCAACCCGAGCGTCCGCAGTGCCGGCAGTACACCGCGGGCAGATACAGCTCCTCGTCAACTGACGTACCGTCGTCGGACCAGCGGTACTCGGCGGCGGCCCGTACCGCGCGGTCGACGCGGCTGAGTTCCCGGATCCACAAGTGCACGTCGACCCCGAGCGCCGTGCGTCCGGTCTCGGCGCGCACGTGCGACAGCATCGCAAAGACGAACTCCAGGAACCGGATCTGGATGTCGCGGGTGCGGGCAGCATCGCGATCGACAGGCATCGCCGGGAACACCTGCTCGGCCAGATCCGGCAGGGATACCGCATCGACGGCGTGCTCCAGCACGGCCTGGATGAACCGATGCCGTTTGAGCTGATCCAGCATGTCGGCAATGGTCAAGGTCGAAGCGACAGCGGGACCGCCCGCATGCGTGGCCTCCTGGAAGAGATCGGATTGTCCAGGCGTCTCGAATAGCTCGGATTGGGTGGGCTTTCCGAAGAGTTCGGATCCAGTGGGCCGCTCGAAGAGTTCGGCGAAGACCGCGGCGGCAATGGCGTGGTTGTCGGTGGCGGAGGCTGCTGCGTTGGTGATCCGGTCGAGTGCATCGGGTAGGGCGGGTTCGATTGGCCGCCAGGCATGGTCGTGGGTGCCCAACCGTGCTCCGCGCCATTCGTCCGGAGTGAGGCGAGTCTCGTCGATCACCGCATCATCGCCGAACGGTTCCCCGAAGACGGTGTGGGCGAAGTCGAGCATGGCCGTCGGAGCCGCGCGCGATCCCAGGGTGGCCGACGTGGCGACCGGGGTGACCTTGCCGAGCGGACGGGTCCGGTCGTCGTCGGTGACCCGCGACGTGCCGGTCCAGTGTGCTTTGAGGGTGAGGCCGAGGCGACGCAGCAGCATGGCGACGTCAGTGCCCTGCGCGCCGTCGTAGGTGTGGAATTCGTCGAGCACCAGGTATTGCAGCGATTCGGCGGACAGCCGCCAGATGTCGGCGCGGCCGGGGTGCAGCAGCATGTGGTCGAGCATCTTGTAGTTGGTGAGCAGGATGTCGGGCGGTGAGTCGTGCATGAGGTCGCGATCGGTGATCAGCCCGTCGGCGGCGACCCGGGTGCGCCCGCCACCGCCCTGCTCGCCGGTGTAGAGGCCGGCGGTGACCGTGCTCAGGCCCGGGTCGCCGGAGATCAGTTTGGCCAGTCGCTCGGCCTGGTCGTTGGCGAGCGCATTCATCGGGTAGAGGATCAGCGCCTTCATGCCGGTGACGCCGGACTTCTTGGCCCGCAGCACGTGATCGAGGATCGGGTACAGGAATGCCTCGGTCTTGCCGGAGCCGGTGCCGGTGGTCACCAAGGTGGGTTGCGGCCGCTGTTGGTGCTGTGTCGAGAGGCGCTCGAATGCCCGCGCCTGGTGCCCGTACGGCGTGAAATCGCTGGGCCACCAATCCAGGTGGTCACGCCAGCCGTCGCCGGCCGGGGCGAACGGCAACCGCAACCGTACGTACGGTCCCTTGAACATGCCGTTGTCGGGATCACCGATGAAGTCGGTGAGCGCTGCCTGCGCGTCGGGATCCGTCAGCGCGAATGTCGTTGCCAGGTAGTCGGTCAAGCCCTCACGTAGGTGCGTTGCCTGGAGAGTTGGGAGGAGTGCGCCCATTGGTTACATCCCCCGCCCGGCGTTCCACAGTGCATGGTCTATCTCCCAGGCCGTAACGGGGCGCTTCAACCCGGCGCTGACGGCGGGGACGAGTGCAGCAATGAGGTCGCGCGCACCGATAGGATCGACAGTCACTCCGTGATGTCGAAACCAGCGCAGCACCATTCGGTCGGGTTTGATCAGATCGTCCTGACCGATGAGCATCCACAGGTAGTCGCGCCGTACCGCATGGGCCCCCTCGCCGGGGATCTTCCGCAAGTCCGCGTTCACGGCGGCGAACCGCCCGTCGTCGCCGAACAGTGCAATCGCGTCGCCCAGATCTTTCACGTCATGTGATCGAAAAACATGGGTGTGCCGAAGCACGGCCTCGGCCTTCCGGATCCCGCCGCGGGTAGACGTGTTCTGCCGGTTGGTGAGCGAAATCAATTCGTCGACGCTCAGGTCAGCCAGTTCGGCGAGCGGCAAGGGGTCGGTGCCGAGCCGCTCGCTCATCGGAATCGTGGGTTGCTCGACGCCGAACTTCGAGGCGAGTCTGCGCACCAACGGCACGACAACGTTGTCGTAATGCGCTCCGATGCTCCACACGGCGTCTGTGATGCACAGGCTGAGGCTGACCCAACGCCGTTCTCGTGGTTGAGGATCGAGGCCGACGATAGCCGCGACCAGGCTGTCAAACTTGGCAGATTCTACGCCGTGCATCATCACGCTCCTGCGCTTGCGATGTCGCTGAAGTGCTTGTGTGCCAGCTCCATGTCACGCTCGCGATCAACCCCGACGAAGGGCCCGACATAAGTCACGCCGTCGACCGTCAGGTCTTCGGGCTTCAGCGTCCCCTTCTTGCGGCACTCGGAGGCGAGCTTGCCTGGCAGTTGGCGGCCGTTGGCGTCGTAGAGCGCATCCCGCTCGTATTTCTGGAGTACCGGGAACTGCGTGCGGTAGATCGTCAGCAGTTCCTCAGCAGTGATGCCGAGCATGATCGCCACGATTGCGTCGATCTCGACGAGTGCTTGGCGACGGTCCGCTGCACGGCGCAATGGAGTCGCCCATTCCCAAAGGGCGGCAACCCGACCTAGCGGGGAGCGATCTGCGTAATCAACGCCAATATGCGGTACCCACGAATGTTGTTGCCAAGCGTCGTCATAGAGCTCCTCCCAAAGTGGGGCGTAGGGGCGAACAAGGCAGTTCATGCGGAGCGTACGGAGAAGCAGCTGGGGTTCGAGCACATGGTTCCGGACATGTGGAATCTTGCCCAATGCTGAGGTCTTGACGTGCCCAACCCCCATCACCTTGATCAAGAAGTCAGCAACGATTGACCCTGTAAAAGCTGTCATGACAGCAAGGTCCGTGGGGTCAGCGACAGACAATGACAACAGGCCGCCAACATGCGCAGGCCCAGGTGGAATGACCGCCGAATGCAGAGTGCGGACCGTCGCCGTATCGCACATCTCGCGCCAAGATAATCGGAAGTAGTTCGAGCTCGGTTCGCTGTTCCATTTCGGGTAGGCCGCAATGTACTCATCGTATGGCCTGGCAATCTGGTAGTTGGTGCGCGGAATGAAATCCTCACCGATCACGTCGAGTTCGATTGATTCGTAGAGATGTTGTCTGCCGGGAGCTATGTCGGGCTGTTGAAACAGAGGTGTCGCAACGGTGAGGTGTGGTCCCTGCAGGATGACGTCATCCCACCTGTCTGCAATTGCGGCAGTGGATCTGAAGAACCCGCGTTTGCGATCAGCGGACTCGTGCCAGCCCGCAGTCCATTCGAAGCCTGTATGACTCAAACGCGGTGCAGCTGCGATCTTATCGAGGACATCAGCGCTGGCCCGGTTTACGGGATACAGCATCCGAGCCTCGGCGGGCGGAGTGCCAGGTTCGTCGATTAACGCTGCCCATCCCGCGAGAACACGCTCGTCGACACGCACGATACGTTCACTATGCGGACGTAGATCCCAATTGTCATCATCATCCTTCATACCGGGTGCTGGTCCTGATCCATCGTGGACCAACGAGCGGTCAACCACGCTCGGTGCGAAGATCCACGACGCATTAAGGAAGCCGATATCCGACTCGTTGCCATACACATGGACACCAAACGTCTTCTTGTGCCCAATCTCTGGAAACTGATATGTGTTGTTGTGAAACTTGAAATGACGCCGCAGGCGCCTATAAGAAACTCGGCGAAGATCCTTCGCCCGAAGCTCGGTGAAGTGGCTTTCCGGGTGAAGTAGTGCAACCGCCCCCGTCGGCGCCATAGACCGCCAGGTCCGCTCCATGAAGCAGCGATACAAGTCCGGTTGTAGCCCTTTTAGCACGGGCCGGTCTATAACGGAGCCGAGGTGCTCGGTCACTCCGGCCTGCTCGGCACGCTCATCTAGGAACTCGTCGAGCGCAGCGCGATGCGCGAAGATCTCCTCCCGTTTCCTCCCCCTCACCGCTTCGGAGGGTTTATCGGCCAACTGCCACCAAGGGTCAAACTCTGCCAATACCCCCGCCTCATCCCAGTCAGGACGGACCCAGGGCGGGTTTCCAACCTGAAGGTCGAAGCCACCGAGTTCGAACACCGGAGCGAAGTCCAGTTCCCAGTGGAAGAAGCCCTGCACTTGGGCGATGCCGGCGGCGACAGTTAGCCAGGGAAACCCGTCCAGCGCCTTTCCAATCGGCAGTGCCTGGGCAAAGGTGCGATCGTTATCTTCTGCGAGATCGAGATCCTGCCAGGACAGATCACCGGCGAGGCTGATCTGCCCGTGCTTTTCGAACTTGCCGGCTTTCGGCGGTACACCGAGGATCGCCTCCAGGCCGCCGACCCACTGATCCCAGTCGGGCGGCTCGATGTCGGTGGTCAGTGGCCAGGACCACAACGCACACCAGGCGTCCATCACCCGGCGAAGCCGCCGGTAGGCGCCGTTCTCGTCGTGGAGTACCGCTTCGATCTGCTCGCGGGTCACCGCGGCGCCAGACCCGTCGCGGGAGTGCAGCCCCCACACGTCGATATCGCGGCGGATCTCCGATTCAGCGATGGTGAGCCGCCGCAGTGTCAACTCCCAAAGGGTCTCCACGCGCTGCGCCAAAGCGGCCAACCGCTTCTTGATTGCCGCACTCGGATTGGATCGAATACCGTTGCGCCACAGCCGCAGTTCTTCACGCTTGTCCTGGGCATAGGTCTTGGCTTCGGGGGTGTCGATGACCGCGCCCCAGCCCTCGGACGGCAGCAGGAAGTGGTGGATGCCCGCGCCGATCTCGTTCCCGAGCGGTACGTCCTTGGGCGCCTCCTTCAGCCACGCCTTCTTGGCCAGCGATGTAGGTGCGTAGACGGCGCGCCGCGCGCCGATCAGCGAGTTGCCCCGCCGCAGGTGCAGCCCGAACCACGGCGCCTGCAGGCCGGCGACCATGGTGTCAAGCCACAGCGAGATCTCGGCCAGCTCGACCGCTGTCGCGTTCAGGTCCACTCCGTACACCTGATGCAGCGCGAGATAAGCCTTCACCTTCTGCAGCTCGACCTGGTACCGGTCGGCGTCGATGACCTCGCCGCGGTCTTCCTGCTGACGTTTCAGGTATTCGGCGGCCAACTGGCGGACCGCCTCGATTGCGAACGCCCCCGATCCGAGCGCAGGCTCGCAGATCGTGAGCTGGAGGATCTCTTCCGGCGTCGTGCGCTTGCCGTTCTGGTCGAGCAGTTCCTCCAGCGCCTGGGAGACAACAAACTTCGTCAGCACCTCGGGCGTGTAATACGAGGCCGACTGCTGGCGTTCCCGCCCCGCGAGCCGGAACACGAAGGTGCCCTGCCGATGGATCACCGGGACCCGTTCACCGGTGGCCTCGTCGTCGACCATGACGAAATCGGACTCCGAGAGGTGGTCGGCTCGGGTCACCGGCACCACCCACGACCCCTTCTCCGGGTCGCCGTTCTTGGCGACTTCGTAGAGGTCTTCCTCGGCGAAGAAGCCGGTGTAGGACATCAGGCCCTCATACACCGCGCCGAGCTGGTTGATGCCGAGCTCGGCGTAGGAGATGAACCCCCGGTCGGCAGCCTTGCGCCCCTTGGACTCTTTGGACAGCAGCAGGTGTTGCAGTACCTGTTGTGTCGCCTCATTGCTGAGCCCAACCTGGTCGATGAGCGCGGTGGCGGCTGGTGCGAACAGGTCGGCGCGCAACGCGTTGAACTCCAAACCGGGTGCCGGGTCATCGGTTCCCTCACCCACGACCGGTTTCCGGGGATGATGTCCGCGGTCGACGAGGTGGAACAGCTTGGCCAGCGACTCGTACAGGTGCGTGCCGGACTTGGCGGTGGGCGACACCAATTCGGTGAGCGTCAGCTCACGCAACCGGTCCAGGCCATAGCCCTCACCGTATTCCGGGGCGCCAGACGGCAGCACCCGCATCTCCGGCGACGCTTCGGCGTAGAGCAGGAACAGGATGCGGTAGAGAAACCGCAGCGAGTGTTTGGCGAGATGTTGGGCGTCGATATCAGCGAGTGGCAGGCCGCGCTCGCCTCTGCGGCGCACCACGTCGTTGGCGATGATCTCGATGGACAGCCGGATGCCTTCGCGCAGATCCTTCGACACCCCGACGGTGTGTTTGACCGAATCTTCGAGAACGCTCGTCCACCAGATGTTTCCATCCGCATCGGGCAGCAATGCTTGGCGTCCGAGGATCGCGGCGGCACGATCGAGCTCGCCACCTCGTTTGTCGTCGCGGCGTTCGGTGACCACCAACAGATCGACGGCCAGGTAGCGCCCTTCCGCCCACCGCTGCGCCTCGGCGAGCAGCACCCATTGGCCGGCTTGCACCACGACGAACGCGGGGGGCTCATCGGAGCGGAACGCGGCCGACACCGCCTTGGTCACCGAGTCGATGAGCTTGCCGTCCTCCTCCCCCGCGTCGATCAGCAACCCGGTTTCGGGAGCGAGTAGGTCGTCGACCGATTCGACCGGGCGGGCCTGCAGGAACAAGATGCTCGTCACACCGGCCGGCCGGGCGTTGGGCAGTCGCAGCTCGGTACCGGCACGCTCGCCGGTGTAGTCGGTCAGCGTCTCGGGGAATCCGAGGACGGTCCGGATCAGGGCATGTGCCGCGGGCGTTCCGTCCGGATCCTCCGCTAGCGTCGACAACGCGGTCTGCAACTCACCGGCCGCGCCGACCAACCGTCGTCGCACCGTGTCCCGCCCCTCGGCAGCTTCGGCGTCCCACTGCTTGCGCAGTTCGAGCACCTTGCCCTGGAAGGACTCCTTGGTCGAGTCGGTGGTGAAGTAGTGCTCGCTGATCCAGTCCTCGCCGACGACGATGGAATCGTAGGACGGCATGGCTCAGAGTTCCTTTCCGGCAACGGGGATTGCGGTCGGCACGATGACCAGCAGCGGGCGGACCAGCTGCTGGGTGGGGGCCAACAGGTCGGCGAGGCGCTGTTCCTCGTTGATGCGCTGCCCGAGCTTGCCCACTTTTGAGCGCTGCGCTCCGAACAGTTCGAGTTGTTGTGCATCGACGTGCCAGCGCTGGGCCCGCTGATGCCACTGCGCCAGGCGTTCGGTGGTGACCTGTTCCTGCACGTCAAGTATCCGACGCATCTCGCGGCTGGCGTGCTCGACCGCGACCGGGATCAGCGCCTGGTAGCGATCGGCGTCGGCGATCGGTCCCGGGTTGGAGGCGCCGGGCTTCAGCCCGGTCTGTGTGGTGAGGAAACCGATGTCCTCGAGAGCCTCCACCATGCAGAAACCGGGGTTGGCCGGGTTCGGGAACTCGGCGGTGGAGAACACTCGCGAGATCAGTTGTCCTCGTTTGTTGCTCAGTGTCCCCATGAGCAGCACGGTGGGGGCGTCCACGTCACCGCGGATCGCGAACACCTGGTTGCGGCCCAGCGCCGTCAACGCGCGGTCACTGGCCCAGTCCAGCACAGGGTGCAGCGGGCCGAGGAAGTGGGCCTCCGGCCACGTGGTGTTGTTGACGCCCTTGCCCTCTCGCGCGATGCGCAGTTGGGCGGTGCCCACCGTCGGGTTGGTGGCGAGCTTGAGGCGCTCCAACACTCGGCCGTGGTGCAGGTAGTTCTGCGGCAGCTGTCCCAGCCGTTGTCGAAGGTCGCGGGGCGGGGACAGCTCGGCGATGCCGTGCGGGGCGCTGACGGTCCAGCCGATGCCGCCCTGCTCCGGTTTGGCGTGCGGTTTGTCGTGGAAGGCGGCGTGCAGCGCCTCGTCGAGGAAGGTCAGGTCGTCGGGATAGAGGCTTTGGCGTGGCGAGGCCGGCAGCGGCGTCGCGGTCGCCTCGGCCGCGTCGAACTCGGCGAAGAACGCGTCCAAGTCCTCCCCTGCAGCGACCTCGTCCGCGGTACGGACCGCGTCGTCAAGATCGGCGCCCTTGGCGAGCACATCGCGGATCGCGTTCTCCTCCTCGGTGACGCTGTGCTTGCCCATCAGGGAGGCCACGTCGCCGAGCGTTTCGTGGGCCTGGTTCTCCCGTTCCAGCAGCCGTGACAGCACCCGCAGGTCGCCGGAGAACTCGGGGTCGGAGGGTTCGAGGATCAGCGAGGAGATCACCGGCGGGTGCTTCTGCCCGTAGCGGTCGATGCGGCCGTTGCGCTGCTCGATCCGGATCAGGCTCCACGGAATGTCGTAATGGATCAGATGGTGGCACTGCGCGTGCAGGTTCACCCCTTCGGAGGCGACGTCGCCGGTCACGAGCACCCGGATGATTGAGGTTTCCAGCTTGAAGTTGTCGACGATCTCCTGCTGCTCGACGTCGGAGAGTCCGCCGTGCAGCACAGCGATGTTCTCGGCTTTCAGACCTAGTGCCACAGGCAGGTTTTTCCGCAGCCAGCTCAGCGTGGCGATGCGTTCGGCGAATACGACCGCCCGCGTCTCGGATCCCTTGCCCACGCCGATCTGCTTGAGGCGCTTGACCAATGCGGCGAACTTGCCGGCCTGCTCGCCCAGCGCGGCGGAGTTGAGTTCGTCGAGGACGTTGAGAGCCTTGAGTTCGGCCCGCTGCGCGGGCACGTTCTCATCGAGCTTGGCGCGGCGCTGTTTGATCGACTCGGCCAGTGCGGCGGGCGAGGACAGGAACGCCTTGGCCAGGGTCCACGGGAACAACGCCTTGGTTTCGCCGGAGTAGGGCGAGCTGCCGGTGGCGGGGTGCAGCCAGGTCTGCGACAGTTCGGCGGCGACCGCGTCTTCTCCGGCGGACGGCTTGACCAGCAGGTGCACGGGCTCGGCACGTTCGGCCCAGTCGCTGCCGACCTCGGCGGCGACGTCCGGGCTGTGCCGGTGTCGACGGATGAGCAGTGACTCGACGTCTTCTTTGGTGAAGGTGCCGTCGGCGTGCACCACCGTCGGGTCCAGCAGCCGCAGCAGTTCGGCGAAGGATTCCTCCTTGCCGTTGTGCGGCGTGGCCGACGCCAGGATCAACGCCTCGGTGTTCGGGGCCAGGACGCGGGCCAGTTCGTTGTTCTGGGTGCCGGCGTTCGTGAGGTTGTGGGATTCGTCGATCACCACGGCGTCCCACTGCTGGCGTTCCAGGTGGGCCTTGTAGCGGGGGCTCTTGAGCGTGTCGATGGAGATGATGGCCCGCTTGAAGTAGGTGAACGGGTTGCGGGTGGCGGGCAGCTTCTGGCGGACCTTCTGGATGCCGGTCGAGTCGAGACGGACGAACGGCAGCGCGAAGCGACACCACAGTTCGTGTTGCATCTGTTCCAGGACGTGCTTGGGCGTGACGATCAGGATGCGTTCGCCGCGGCCCCGTCGCACCAGCTCGGACAGGATCATGCCGATCTCCAGCGTCTTGCCCAGACCGACGGCGTCGGCGATCAAGATACGGGGGCGGATGTGCTGCGGGTCGAGCGCCTTCGTCACCGCCGCCTGTTGGTAGGCCAGCGCATCGGCGAGCATGTGCGTCGAGACGGTCAGGTTTTGGTCCCCGTAGGGAACGGGCGTCTTCCTGATCAGTGCTTCGAGCCAGAGGCGGGAGTCGCGGTACCCCGACGAGCCATCGGGGACCACTTTGGCTTTCTTCGGATCTTGCACTTCGATCGTGTCGAGACTTGAGTAGAACGCGGCGGTGGTCTCGGCCACCAACTCGGAGAGTCCACGTACTCGGACCAGCCAGCCGTCCGCCCCCTGCTCGGCCGAGGTGACCAGCCACTCCTCATCGCGGATGACCACGATTGAGCCGGGGGCGACGTTGAGGTCTTGTGGTTTGTCTACTGCGGCGGTCTGCACGTCATCTCCGGTCGGTGGTGCTGGGGGTTTCAGTTTTACGACCGGCGGTCGGGGTTTCACGTCGGCGGGCAGATCGGGTTCACGCCCAAGCGGTTCGAGTTCTATCTCGCCGCGGTCGATGAACGCCTGCAGGACGACGGCGCGCAGATTCTTGGCGTTGCTCAGCCCCCGCAGATAGGCCATTTGGTCTTTGCGGGTTTTCAGCTGACCATCCTCGTGGCGGATTGCACGGATTTCGTCGACCACGCGGTCACGCGATTCTTTGTCGTGAGGCAGCCAATCATCGCGCAGCGTTTCCCACGCTTCAGCCACGAAGTTCTGTTTCGGGCGCGCACCGTACGCGTCCTGCAGAACCTCAGCTGGCTCGAATCCGGTGATGTCGTCGAACAGGCCTTGGCAGAGCTCTTCAAGAAGTTCTGTTGGCAGGTTCGACCACCGAAACTTGTACCTAGGCACTGCACACCCACCGACCAGCCGTTCGGACCACCCTCCCTGATGGCTTTACTTTCCTTGAGATTAGTGAGTGCATCCAGCTCAAACCGAGGTTCGTGGGAAATGGCCGAGTGCTCAGATGCGAGCAGCCACCGTCGATCAGGGCATCAGACCGCAGTAACATGTTCGTCCCCCACCTCAGCTCTCGGGTCGTGTTCAAACGAGCCGCACAGAATCGCACAAGCCACCGACAACTATGCCGAGCAGCTCATGCGCGAATGGTTGCTGTCGGCAAGACCGCTCGACGACGAACTCCATCGGACGGCGTTTACCCGTTCACTGTTGCTCAGGGAGGACGGTGAAACCGTTCTCTGCGTTGTAGGCCAGCAGCCGCTCGGCGACGATCCGCGGCAGATCGCGGTACTTCACCAGTCCCAGGTCACGGGTATTCCGCCAGCGGTAATCGAGGTTGCGCTCCCCTTCTGAGCCGTCGTCGAGCAGCTGTGGACCCCACACCCTCACCTGCACGAGCACACCGTCGGTCCAGTCAGCCGTAAAGTACGTCGGACGGAAATCTCTGACCCGCTGTATGCCCTTCGCCTCGTCGGTAACTGCGCCACACCTCATGTCGCGCAGCTCTCCGTACTTGAGCGGAAACCGCTGATGGTGTTTGTCTTTCACTGTGCGTCGCAGCCTTCCTGGGTACTGCCGAATCGGTCCTGGGGTGTGCTCACCGTGCCTTCTCCACGAGCTCACTGAACAACCCCGCGTCCTCGCAACCCTCGTCGTGGGTGCCGAACAACAGCGCCCGGTCCAAGAACGAGTTGTTCATCTCGCATGACGTCTCCGGCGCGAGGACGCATGCATGGCAGGCCGCGAGATTCAGTCCGTCGGCACCTGATCCCGCCGATTCGATACACACCGGGTCGGATGAACACC
The DNA here is from genome assembly GCF_018326285.1 of Mycolicibacterium sp. TY81. Lineage (NCBI taxonomy): Bacteria > Bacillati > Actinomycetota > Actinomycetes > Mycobacteriales > Mycobacteriaceae > Mycobacterium > Mycolicibacterium sp. TY81. Next base: position 634,858 of record NZ_AP023362.1, on the reverse strand, counting down.
ACGAAAGACGTTGCAGCCCTTCGCGGAGTGCCGCCCCAAGGTGCTCGGTCTCCGCCATAGAGGCGACCCCACCCAGGCTTCCCGCCGAGTCCGAGCTTGCCGTATAGACCAGCAGCCCGGCCACCTTGTCGTTCACGAACAGCCGCTCGCGGAGCGCCGCCGCCGGGTAGCCGGCGTCGAGGGACAACTGGTCGATGATGATGTGCGACAGCGTGTGGATCGCCACCTTGATGATGTCGACAGGCGCCTGGGGACGGCCGTAATCCAACGCTGCCCGGTCGGCTGCCTTCTGCAGCGCCCGCAGTCGCTTCTGCGCGAAGTCACCGCCGGCCCACTCCTCGAGTGCTTCGCGCCGGAACGCGAGGAACACACCCTCACCGATCACTTCGATCGCAGGCAACCAGTGCAGGTGCGTGGGGGCGAGTGCGCACAGCTTCTGCGCTGGCCCGGATGGATCGGGCGCACCATCGAGACGGGTAAACCCCTGCAACGCACGCACTTCGCGGAGCCTGGTCACCTTCCGCACGTCAGAAATCAAGGATTCGAAGCCGTCAGGAACGTCGCGGCGGAGGCATACGAAGTCCGAGTCGATTCCTTCGTCGTCACGTCCCTCGACCAACGCCTTGTACTCGTCGGCGCGGAGTTTGGCCTCTGAGATCTCTTCGTCGTTTTCTTCCTCACCGCGACGGCGTTCGATCTCACCGTTGATCTGGTCAGCGGTGAAGCGCCCCTTGGACATCGCAGCCAGACCGGCCAGCACGGGCGGGATCGCCGCGGCTGGGTCCTTGACCATCTCCCAGTGTTTGTTTACGAACCTCGCGAGGGCTTCCGAGTACGGGGGTATGGAAATCGAGGACCGCACGGCTGGGAACCAGACATTCGAGGCACCGCGTTGGACTGCGCGTGGGTATTGGTCGCACTCTTCGGTCGTTTCGAGTCCGAGCCAAGGCCGCAGCCCACTGCACTTGCCGAAGTCATTGAGTGATCCTGAACCGATTGCCCCTTCGAGGCTGCGGCTCTCTACGCCGCAGGTGCACGTCAATACCAGGTCACCGAGAGAAGACGTCCGTCCGAGCACGTTGAGCCTCATTACGTGCTCATCGCCGACGCTCTGTTCCTGCTGCCCCTTGTGCAGCCACCGGAATACCGGAAACTCGCTCACATGACCGTTCCGGCAGGCGCCCATCAACCGAAACGGGCTGAGGTCGACGTTGTCGACCTTGCACTTGGCCTCGTTCTTGTCCTTGGACAGCTGTGAGAGCGCGCCGATGCGCCGGCATTTGGGACACACCTGCGTGTATGGGTAGCGGATAACCGGCACATCGCGCTTGCCGCCGGCCGGCGGTGCCTTGAGCTCCGCCACGCCGAGCGCCCTGGCCAGGCGCGGCTCGGCGATGTGTTCGGCCTTGTCGACGTTCCACTCGTGGAGACCGGCAATCATGAAACTGGTTGACTCAGAGGGGAACAGCCCTCCCACGCCGTAGGTGCTCAGCAACTGGCTACGCCGAGCTTTTGGGGTGTTCATCGAGGCACCTTCCTTGCGGGTATTTGGTAGAGCGTGCTTTCGGCGTCCACATCCCGCATGCTCTGCGGTGTCGGCCACGGCGTCTCACGGGTGGAGTATTCGATGTCGTCATCCGTCAACGCCACATCGGAGGGTACGAGTAGTGAATCGTCATGATCGCGGCTGTTCCTGTACTGCATATCCGGCCGGGATTCGGCGGCATCCACCCATACCTTGAGCAACTCACCGAGTTGGTTGGCGGTGTCCTCGGCTTCCTCGCGTGCTACCGCTTTTGCACGTTGTCCCAGCAGCTCGACCATTTGCGTCATCTCGTCGTATCGATCAGCGGCCTTATGCGCAGTCTCATCACCTGCCAGATCGTCCACCATGAGTCGGGTGAGGGACACGAGGACGCCGTGCAGTGCACGATCACGTGCGCGAGCGGCGAACGGTGTCGCACTTGTCGCTTCGACGGCACGGTAAAGCGCCTGGTGATACGGGACGAAGTTCTCGTAATGCGACCTGTCACGTGAACGGGCAGCGTTGAATATGGTGACAACCAAACCGGGGTACCGACGTCCGACGCGGCTGGTGGCCTGGATGTACTCGGCGCTCGACTGGGGTTGACCCATCACCGCCATCAGCCCGAGCCTGTCGATGTCGACGCCGACCGAGATCATGTTGGTGGCCAGGACCACATCATTCGCCCAGCCCGAGGAGACATCCTTCTCGAGACTCTTGAGCGTGCGCGGAATCTCCGCGGACGGAACGCGGCTGGTCAGTTCGACCGGTGGCCTGAGGTCGCGCGGCGAAGCCTGTTTGCGGCGGGCGACGAGTTGGAGTCGGTCTCGGACGTCGCCTTCCACTTGAAGATTCGCACTGCCGAGCACCCGGAGGCTGTTGAAGTACCCCAGAAGCGTCCAGTACGGATCCCTGGTCTCGGGGCTCCCGGATAGATCGTGGGCGGCCTGCAGTATCGCGGCGTAGACCCGAACCATGAGCGTGGCATGGCTGGTTCCCGGCGCCATCACCCCGACGTACTCGCGCGTGCCCTCTTCGTCGCGCGAGGCAGGTTCTGCGAAGAACGACTGATCGGGATCGATGCCAGGAGGCGGGAATTGCTCGGCGCGGCGGTTGAACACCGCCAGGATCTGACGATCGGCACGACGAATGGTCGCTGTCGAGGCGATGACCTTCGGCCTGCCCTTTATCAGACCCTCAGAGGTCAGTCGTCCGCAGGCGGCATCGATGGCGGCTTCGTACAACCCGACGATCGAGCCGAGTGGTCCGGAGATCAGGTGCAGTTCGTCCTGGATGATCAGCGACGGTGGTGTTCCAATTCCATCTCGCGCGAACAGGTTTCGCACCTTCTCGTTCCACGCCATCTGCGCAAACTTGTCGACGGTCCCCAGGACCAGCTCGGGACGGATCCGGTAGATGTCCTGGTCCACCAAGTACGCCGGCAGACCGTCGCGGAAGTCACATGAACTGTTCCCACATGCGATTTTGAGCCTCTCTTCTGGACCCTTCGACACGGAATAGTGGTTTTCGTTCAGGTCTTGTCCGCACCAGGGGCACTGAGTGAGTTGTACCGGGTTCTTCTCGTTGAGCTCCTTGCCGTCTGCGATGTCCCTGAGCGACTTCCGCGCCTCGACCAACGTATTTGGCGTGGCACCTTGGCCGACCCAGAGACCGATCGAGAATGGACGGTCCCCGAGGTCGTTCTCGCGCTGCCGTAATCGCTCGAGCGAACAGAGCAGCATGGTTGCGCGTTCGAATTGCTGAATGGTCAACAGGCGCAGGGTGTAACGCATGATCACTGCCACGCCGAGGGCGTCGGGATCCTTGAGCCTGCGGTGAATGATCGTGAAGGCGACCAGTCCGAGGTAGGCCTCCGTCTTGCCACCACCGGTCGGGAACCACAAAAGATCGGCGATGTTGCGGTCTTCATGATCTGCATCCGCGAGGCCCGGGAGGTTCAACAGAATATAGGCGATCTGAAATGGCCTCCAGCCTTGCTTGGCGCCGTCGCCCACCGCTCCGACTGCACCGCCACGCACCCAGTCCTGGCGGGCACGCTGCATCTGCATAGCAGCATTCGCGAGCCGAAACGCGCGTCCTGCAACGGGATCGGTGACGATCAGGTCGATACCGTTCTGCATGCGTTCGGCCGCACGCCGGACACGGACGACATGTTCCTCGGCAACACGCTTGAGCCCATCCTCGACGTCCGCCTCGCCGATCTGAACACTCTCACTCAGCCCGTCGATCCAATCGCGATACTCGGTGACGAGTCGACCAAGGTTCGCCGCCAGCTCCTCATCGGTGGCGTTGGCCAGGAACGACATTCGAAGGTCAACATCACCGCTGACACCACCGGGTTTCGCCCGCCAAACTTCCTGCCGAGGGACGAACGTCGAAGCCACCCGTCCGACATGGGTCGAAGTGCCTTCCCGGTCCCATGTCGCGGCACAGCCGTGACCGATCGCGAAGACTCGCGCGTTGCGGTAAAGCAATGCAGCCGAACGCAAGTCAGAGTCGTTACCCAGCACACCGTACGAAGTCCGGTCCACGATGGCATGCTCGGTCGACCGCACTTCCACCCCGACCTGAAACCAGGCGAATCCGTCGCGGAGTTCTCCTTTGGGGGGCACCTGCGTATTGCGCAACGCGACCGACACAGCCACTCGGCCGTTCGTCGGAACACGTGTGTACACGTACAACTGAAGGCCCGGCACGACATCGACCTTCTTCGCCCCTGGCGTCGTGACGTCCCAGTCGATCGCATCGACGACCTGTTGGTTGCGAACCCAGGAGTCCGGCTTCGCCTTCTGATTCCGCCGACTCGAACGCTGATCCGATGAATCGCCGTTGCTCTTGATACCTGACGGAACATATTTCGCTGCCGTGATTGCGATTTGAACCGACGTGGCCTTCTCCAGATCAACGGAGAACGTAATCCCCATCGATGTCGGGTAACGCATCAGGGCCTGCGAGATCGGACTGTCCTCGGAGTCGTTCTCCTCGGCCTCACCACTGTCGGGCTCGGCCGCCTCCTGCAGCTGATCGTCTGCCGGCCAGAGGACTCCGGCGATATACCTGTCCAGCGGGAGATCCGTGATGACCTCGTCAGGTCCTTCTGCCGGCCCGACCAGATCCTTGATCAACTCCTCGACGATCTCGTCGCGAAAACCATACTGCTCAGCAAGATTCGCCATCGCGTCTAATACTCCTATGTCGTGTTCAGGTCAGGGCGAGCGAGGCCTGTAATCCGCGGCACCAGCCAGAATCCGGAGCTTCCGAGGCCGGCTTTTTCCGACTCGCGATAGTCACCGGCAACAGTCTCCACCGATACCAGGGAGAGTCCCTCGATGACTGTCGGGCGATTCTTCAACCATCCGAACGTCTTCTGGAAGGCGTAATTGAACGCAGGGCTTGTGCGGCCCAACGGCTGCAGGTCCTGCGTGACGAGCATGTAGGAAGGCGATTCCGCAGTGGACTCGGCCTCGTCGAGCTCGGCATAAACCTTCACACCGACTTGATCGAGTGACTGCAGCGTCTGTTGAATGCGTTGTGCGTCAACGGTTTGCGAGACAGCGGGGTATGCGGTTTCAACGTCGCCATAGAGGAATTCGAATGCTCGCGTCCATGGCTTACCGCCCTTCTTCCTACTCCTGACCTCCTCCTTGAACCGGCCCAGCCGGTCGTCGGCCTTGATCGTCGATTTCGATTGAGGCAATCGGCAGGTGAAGATTTCGTCGCGCGCTCGGCTCAACGCCACGTACTCACGACGCACTCTCGTCCACCTGTCCTCGTCGGGCGGCAACCAATTCGGTTCGACGACAAAAACAGAGTCGAATTCAAGGCCTTTCGCGCGATGGATCGTCGACACGATGACCGAACTGTGGTCGGGCTCGGTGAGAGTAAGCGGCAGCGCTCGCGCCTTCACCAGGCTGTTCATTCTGTGAAGATCCAACGAGTCGAAATCACGTGTACGTCCTTCGGCGGACTTGAGTTCGTTCCACTTCTGGTCCACGTCGTGTTCGGCGATCAGCCTTTCGAGCGCAGCTTCGACCTCAGACCGTCGTTCCTTAGGCCCAGGCAAGGGACCGAGCGCACCTGCGATCCACCGTGCGGCGCCGAAGTCCTGTGCTTGCCTGCGGACAGCGTGCCGAATCGATTTCTCGTTGAGGAATCTCGATACGCGAAGGACGTCCGCATTGGTCGTGCACAGCACAGCCGTCTTGTTGCCGGCGGACGGCGTGACGAGGTCGTACCACTCCTCGATCTCACCGCGGTAGGGCAATTCGTAGACCAGGTCCACCAGCAGGTCGTCCGCTTCGTCGCTATCGGCGGCGGCACGGAGCTTGTCGCCCAAGACCACCACCTCCTTCGGGTACTTGCCCCTGGCCCGGTAGTTCTTGCCCAACGCGACCGTCTCACATCCGAATGGGCCGGTCAGCTGCTTGAACACGTCCTCTGCCGAAGTCTTGCTGGAGGATTCGTCTAGCTGGAAGTCATATACGCCCTGCAGAGGGTCACCGAGGGCGGTGATACCCGCGTCGTCGTCGAGCCACTTCAGAATCGCCAGCACGAAATCGGCGCGGTCTCCGACCAGATCCTGGACCTCGTCAATGATGACGTGACGCAGGAGTTCGACCTCGACGGGCGCGTCGTCGGCCTCTTTCAGCAGCTGCGTCGCACGCCGAATGCGGTCGTTGAAACTGCCATCGGGTTGAACGCCGGCTCCGACCAGCAAGACGCTCGCGAACGAGTCGAATGTCCGAACATTTGGCGTGGCAGCGTCCCTCAAGTCCAGCCGGGTCCGGACAGCCGATACCGCCGCACGCGAAAAACTGAGGACCAGAATCTCATCGGAGGCCGTCAGGCCCTCGTCCCGGACCAAGCTGTTGATCCTGCTGACGACGACCTCGGTCTTGCCTTGCCCGGCCCCCGCCATCACGAGTAACCGCGCGTCTGGTGCAGCTTCGACGACGTCAAGTTGTTCGTCGTTCAGCTCAATGCTATGTCGACCATCATCTGACACCGACGGACTCCTCGTCACGCTCCGATTCGAAGATGTCCTTCACCTTCTCGTATTCGATGCTGTCCCTGAACTCGACGATGTTGTCGAGCATGTTCACGATCAAAACTTCCTCGGTACCACCGTTTTTCGGCCCGCGGAGCCCTCGCCCGACCATCTGCAGATAGCGAACCTCGCTGCTCGTCGGTCGGGTAATGTAGACGGCGTCAGTCTTCGGCGCATCAAAGCCTTGCGATAGCACTGCGTAATTCGTCAAGACCTTGAGATCACCCGACTTGAAGCGTTCGATGGCCACTCGTCGGTCTTCAGGACTGGTGTCCTGGTCGATGGACGCCGCCGGGCGGCCTTGTATCGTGAGCAAGGTGGCCAGAGTCTGAGCGTTTTCGACCGACGCAGCGAAAACCACGATCTGCCAGTTCGCCGGCTTGCCCATGATCGAATTGACGATCGTCCGGGTACGGTCTTCATTCCTGCCGAGGCGGATTTCCGCGCTCTTCGCCAGCCAGCCATTCGATCTGAAGTAGTCGAGCTCGTCCTGCGACAGATCAGCCGACACACCATCGAGAATCTCCAGGCTGGCTCGAGCCAGAACTCGGTCGCGCTGCAATCTGACCTGGGGGAGTTCATCGCCGAAGACACCCTCGTCCAACCTGTTGTCATCGAAGCGATTCAGCAGGCGCTCCGTTTCCGCACTCTCTCTGCGCCCGCGAAATGGTGTGGCCGTCAATCCGATGAGAGGTTTGTCCCGCTGTCGAGTGCCTCGACCCAACCACTCGAAAATCCTTGTGTAGGAAGGGGTATACGCACCGTGCGCCTCGTCGACGATGACGATCGGAGCCTCGGCCAACCACGCGTAAGAATCGTTGTCGACCGCACGAGCAAGAATTTTCTGCCACGTCGCCACCACTACCTGGACGCCTGCAGGTTCTTCTTCCATCTCGTAGTTCGACCAGAAGCGGCTGAGGATCAGTTGGGTATCCTGTCGACCGACAGCGCGCCACAGATATGACCACGCGTCGATCGCTTGCTCACAGAGTTCTTCACCATCGGCCAACCACAAGATAGGCCCGGAGAAGACTGTCTCGCGCGCCGAGCCGTCGAGACTGCCATCACGGATCGACTCGATGACCGTCTGGACAGCTACCCGTGTCTTGCCTGCCCCGGTCGGCAGTGAAACGATTCCTCGCTTGGGCCCGACACCTCGCAGCAGGTCGGAGAGGCGCTGCGAAACCACCCGCTGATAATCGTGGAGCGCATCGAGCTGAGTCGGACCATCGATGTATTCCGTGGGCTTGTTACGCCGCCTGGCTCGCTGGCCTGCCCACTCTTCGCCGAACCCAAGACGTTTCACCCAGTCACGCGTGTTGAATGATCCCGCCCATGTCGACGGAGGCGCAACTGGAAGTCCAGCCGTATCAACTTTGCATACGCGTTCCAGGGCACGAACGCCCAGCATGGTTACGCATAGGTTGGCGAGTTCGAGCCCATGAGGTTCCACCCACCGATCGTTGACCAGATAGGTGAGTGCATCCTTCGGCACCAGCGTCCGCAGACGCTCCTCGCCGGCGAACATCAGAAGCCGTTCAGCATCGTTCGATGCGTTCCGGATTGCACGGATATACGCCGAGTTCCGGCGTTGTTCCATATCTTTGAGCAGGAGATCGACTTTGCGGTCCGAGTTGTCGTACAGCAGGCATTCGAGTGCTTGCTTCAGAATTTCCCTATCGCTGGCACCTGTCACCAAGACCGTGTTCGACTCACGACCCGCTTGGCAGGGCACGTGCGTCGCGGGCCGGCCAGGCACTGCGGCCATCTTGCTGATCGACGGGCACTTCTGGAGCACGATGTCTTCGAGTTCGTCAGCGCCGGGGAGCGTGTCGAGCACGGGGAAAACATCGAGGAGCCGCTCAGGCTCCGCGCTCGTGTCGTACGAATACGTGACGGGAAGGTCGCGTCCCTCGAGACAACCCCAAATTTCGCTCAGCGTGTGCACGTCCTCGATGCCATCGACGAGGATGCACGAGATACCGAACTCGCCGAGTTCGTCGTACATCTCCGGGGTGTGGACGACAGCGACACTCTTGCGATCGACTTCAATCCACTGCCCGCCGCTGCGAACCCACACTCGTTCCGGTGGGACGGCATCCTTGTGCGTCCAGCACCACCAGGCGTAGGTCTGGCCCACTCGCAAAACATCGTCGCGTTTGACATGAATTTGTGAAAGCGAATTGAATCCCGCCGGGTCCAACTCTTCCATCGCTCGTTTGAGACCTAACACCCGCTCTGCATCAGAACTGAGCGAAACCTGGTTCGCGCAAGGCAGAAGACCCTCCGGCGCATCGGGCACGTGCGCAACAAACGCTTCGGACACCGGCGTCGCACCCAGCGTCGTCTGCAGCATCCCGTGCTGCCGAACCCACCAAAGCTCTGGCGCCACATACAAGGCTGTTTTGGGGACACTTTGATGACTGACGCGGACGCGTGGAACGTCTACTTCGCTGATGACCGCGAGGCTCAGGCCGACTTTGTTCGTGACGCTGAGTTCGGGCAGACATTCCAGAGGTCCGAGAACTGAACCGATGGACTCGATCTCGATGTTCTGTCGAGCCTGGACGCTCAGTCCAAGCTGGTCGCCGATGTTGTCCCGAACCGCCCCTTGGTATCGCGTCACCCACTTTTCATGTGCCGCCGATCGCGCCGGCCTGGAGCGCACACCCAGCAGATACAAGATCTCATGGTCACCTGCGTGGTAATCACCGTCGACCAGGAATGTGCCGTCCTCCTTGAGCTGTTTCAAGCACTCACCCGGGTAGTACAGGCCGCGAGGAGTAACCCACCGCCCGTTGCCATCACGGACCCGAACCAATTCCGCCGCATGGCCGTCGAGCACGCTGGCGAAGGCCTCGTGCACCATCTGCGCGCCCGAACCACGCATCGCGATCCACAGCTCGTCCCAGTCGACCTTCCCGGTGTGTCGCAATTCGGTGAGCAGCTGCAACATGTCGCCGCCGTCTTCGAACGCGGTGATGCCCAGGTACTTCAGTGCATCTACGGTCGACTCACTGCCGGCCACTGCGCTATCAACAAACGATGTGCCGTTCTGGCGGTTATCGGTCCGCAGAAAGCAGCGCCCGCGTACGGGCTGCGCCAGACTTTTGTTCTCCAATAAGACAATCCGAGCATCCCGGACGTCCTTCTCCGTGTTGCCTCCCTTGGCGACCAGCTTTACGGCCAATTTGATCGCAGCTGCCGACTGCCTTGAATTCGGTTCGGCCACAACCGATTGCAGCCAATGGAGAACCCTGCCCGCAGTCGTCACCCGCCCCTCGTCCTGGAGCAGACGTTCAACCTTGGACCTGCGCTCATTGCCCTTGGTGCATTCGGGATGTACCCAGGCACCCCGATTGCCCGTTACCTCGAGCCACTCGTCGGCGAAGTCAACGACGTCGTCCGGAACACGTTGCAGCGCACTGGGGGCGCGCAGCTGACCATCGAGGTCTGGAAGACAGCGAGAAGCTCGGAGGGCTTCGAACACTGGCTCGTTCAAGACCTTGTCGGCCCAACTGCGAGATTCTTTGCCGCGCGCGGGGAGTACGTCGATGTACCTTGCGAAGGAACCACCCGCGATCAGATCCTTGCGGGCGGTTACAACCAACTGCGGCAAGACCTCGGTCAGGATTTCGTAGTTGAACGGACACTCGATCACGTTGATGCGATCGTCGGACAACTTCCACGGCGCATTGACCCGGCCACTCAAGGTCAGATCCGACTTGACAGGGAAGAAGGCCGACAGCTGGCCCAACTCGACCCGACCCGTCAGAGGCAGGGCCCAGCTCACCGTCACCGATTCACGCCGAGCTGCGTGGCCCGCCGATTCCAACGCCTTGAGTGACGGCTCGTGGTCCGTCGATACGACCAACCACTCCCGATCACCGTCCTCTGTGGTGAGGGTGACGCGGTTTCCGCTCTTCACAGCCTTGAAATGTCGCTGACGGTCGGCCACGTCGTCCACGAGGTCGAGAATCCGCACGTGGGAGGCGAACAGGCTGAACGACTCATCGAATTCTGCCATCTCATCCGAAAGCTGTTTCGCCGCTCCAACTTTCAGTGGAACCTTGACGACTGTCGTAGCCCACGAAGCAAGCTCACCCAGAATGGCATCCTCGCGGAACTCGGCAGTAGCGTTGAGCAGCCACGCCAGCCGTAGCGCAGGAACGGCGCTCAATTCGTATTGGTATCCGAGCTCGTCGGACAGCTGTTCCGCCGATTTCTCACGGCTGAACCGGAATGACACCGATCGGCTGAATACCTGCGGACTGTCGGAGATCCCGCTGATCGACTTGAAACCGAGCCCAAACCTACCGATCTCGGTGCCGGTCTTGTTCGACAAGTGCGTGTAGAGCAGTGCACGAAGACCGAGCTCCTCGAACGGTCTGCCTTCGTTCGCGACGTAGAGGGCGTCGTTCGTCAAGCTGACCTGAACGCGGCCTGCGAGGCCTTGAAGGGCGTCCGCCGCGTTCTGGACGAGCTCCTGAATCTGCTTCCGGCCATACCCGCCCTCGGCGATTCCTCGCTCTTTGCCGGCGTCTTCCTCGACGCGGTTGGGATCCTCTTTATAGACGCGAATACACGTGTCTCGAAACTGGTTGACCAACCCTTCCAAAGCAGGATCAGGGCCGATCCAATCCCCCGTTGCCACGGTCATACCCCCACTGCTAGCCCCCGACAAACGCCTGTTTGCGGGTTGACGTCCGCGTCATTGAAATGTCTACCACTCACCGCCGACAAATTTGCAGATGACAGGCATATATTTGTGTTTGCTATGGGCGCACGCCCCCGGCACCTGGTGCGACACGGTCGTAGAGTCTCGGATAGGAGATCCGGCCCGCGCCGGCTAGCATCTCAGGCATGCCGGGGGAAGATGCTCTCGTTGATCCGCTGCCACAAATCGTCGACCTGTTCGCGGGTCCCGGCGGGCTCGACGTCGGAGCAACGTGGCTCGGCATCCCGACCACGGGCATCGAATGGGACCCCAACGCCTGCGCGACGCGCAGGGCCGCCGGGCTCGACACTCGCCAAGGCGATGTACGAAACTACGGACCCGCTGACTTTCCGGAATGCACCGTCCTGACCGGCGGACCGCCATGCCAAACATTCACGGTCGCGGGCAGCGGATCCGGCAGGCAAGCACTGAACGAATTGATCGCGCAAGCCGAGGCCATGGCAGAAAACCTCGGGGATGGCGTACCGAGTGGTGGGTTCGCCGACGATCGGACGGGCCTGGTCCTAGAACCGATGCGCTGGGCCCTGCTCGCGTTGCAGGCCGGCAAGCCCTATGAGGCGATAGTGCTGGAGCAGGTACCCGCGGTGCTGCCCATATGGCAAGCCTTCAGGGAAATTCTCAAGCAGCACGGATACGGGGTCGACGTCGGCGTACTCCGGACGGAGGAGTTTGGCGTCCCACAAACCCGTCGTCGGGCCATTCTCATCGCGAGGTTTGGCGACGGTGAGGTATCACTGCCCTCGCCGACCCATCAGGCATTCAGACGAGGAGCTCCCGACCAAGCGGTACTCGGACGTTTGCCGTGGGTGTCGATGGAACAGGCACTGGGGCGAGGCACCCGCTTCACCGTCGTCTCCAACTACGGCAGCGGCGGCGACCCGAAGAATCGCGGGCAACGACACTCCCATGAACCCGCAGCCACGGTGACGGGCAAAGTGATGCGCAATCGCCTCCGCCTTGCGGGCGGCGGGGAGAGCCGGTTGTCACATCAAGAGGCCGGACGGCTACAGACATTTCCGTCTGACTTCCCGTGGTCGGGCAACGACGTCGGTCAACAGATCGGGAATGCAATTCCTCCACGCCTCGCGGTTCACGTCCTGGCGCAGGCGCTGAACATGCGGATCGACGCCGAGGAGCTCGACCGTACCGTCAGTGCATCATGGTTCGAGGGACGTGCCGTTCCTCTCGGCAGTCGAATCAAGGATCTCGACGACCGCATGGCAGCTGCGCAGGACTAACTCCGATCAACTTCCCACCCGCGCAACTGCGCCAGCGTTGTGCAGATGGCATCGACGACAGCGCCCGGCTCCTCGTGCTCCCAGAATCGCAGCACGGTCCAGCCGCGAGCGGCCAACTCCGCATCCGTTCTGCGGTCCCGTGCCACGTTGCCATCGAGTTTCTGAGCCCACCATTCTTCGTTGGCTTTGGGCCTCGTCGCGTGGTCGGGGCATCCGTGCCAGAAACAACCATCGATAAAGACCGCGAGATGCAAACCGCGCCAAACGATATCGGCCTTGCATCTAAGATCACGTTCTGGGGCGGAATCCACGCGATAGCGGATTCCGCGGGCGTGCAGCAAACGCCTCACGAGTAGCTCGGGCTTTGTGGCGCTACGCCGCTGCCGGCTCATGCGTGCACGAACCAGCTCCGACGATGCAGGCGGCCTTGCCGACATTTGCCCTAACTCTCAAGCGACCTTCTCCTCGCATGCTATTCGCGAAGATGCGCTCCCTGTGCGCGAGACCCCGTTCACGGACACTTCTCCGTATCCCGTACCACTCCGAACCTGATCGAAGTCGTCGTCGTGATCGTCGCCCCCGCTGCCGGTGTGGACGTACATACCTGCCAGTTCCGGTCGATGATCTGCGCCCGCCCCTTCCCGGTCAGATCGGTCGACCCGCTGAACCACACCGCGCCCCGGGTCAGCGATTGGATCGCGTCCTGGGCACCCTGCAGATCCATCCCGACCAGATTCGGCATCGTCCACGACGGCTCGGCCGCTGCCACCGGGTTCAACGCCACAGCCGCCCCGACCGTCATCGCTGCCACCAACAGTTTCTTCATGTCTTCCTCCCAATTTGAGTGAGCCGCACATCGTCGCACCACCCACCGACAAGTTCGACGGCCTATCAATCCGGGCCTAATGTGGGAATTGGACGACCTAGTCAAATAAGGCGGGCGATGGCGACACACGCAGCGATATACCCGGTCCCGGAACCACCGGCGACCGTCAAACTTCGCATCGCAAACCCCCTCGCCACCAAGACATTCGAGCCCGCTGCGCGTCCACGGAGAACAAGCGACACAACCAAGGAGGCCCCCACCATGGCTGATGCACAATCGCTCCAGACCGACATCTCCGGCGTCACCGCCAACGGCATGCCCGAACCCTGGCGCCGCGTCCTGGCCCGCCACCCCCGCAACATCGGCGACATCGTCGACGACCCCAACCGCGGTCCGTGGAACTCCACCCACAACGGCCAGAACTACCAGGGCACCTTCGACGCCTTCGAACAGCAGGTGACCACCGCCGAGCAGATCGCCTGGGTACACACCTTCAGCGACGGCATCACCCGCGACAGCGGCGACGTGCTCATCGAGCTCATGGAGTTCGCCATCCAGTGGCGCAAAGCAAACGGACTCCCCACCACCGCGAAATGAGCTGAGCGATGACCACTTTCAGTGATATCGCCGCCAACATCTCGGGCGTTTACCACGTCCGCCACGCCGTCCTGACCTTTGCCGGCACCTGGGCCGCCCCCGGCACCGGCTACCCCTCCGACGTCGTCCACGCCGCCGACCCCGACCTCGTCTTCGAAGTCCCCATCCAGGCCCCCTGGACCTTCGGGCCCATCCCGCCCGGCGCGCCCCTCTCCCCCAGCTACGCCGAATCGGTGCGGATCGCGGTCACCAACGCGATCGGCTGGATCAACAACTACCCCAAGCAGACCTTCGCCCTCGGCGGCTACAGCCAGGGCGCCGAGGCCGCCTCCCGGGTCCTCGCCGAGATCATGACCGGCAGCCTGCAGTGGGCCCGGCCCAACCTGATCGGCGGCTACACCTTCGGCAACCCGTGGCGCCTGACCGGCCACACCTTCCCCGGCGGCACCGACCCGGGAGGGCGCGGAATCGCCGTCACCAACCTGACCGCAGCGCAAATCCCCAAGGACGCCAACGGCATTGACACCTGGTGGGACTTTGCCAACCCAGGCGATCTCTACACCACCACCCCCAACAACCAGGCCGGCCGCGACATCACCGCCGTCTACAAGGCCGCGGTCCAACTCGGCATCAGCATCAACGCAGCCGTCGCGCTGATCGCCGGACTCACCGGCCAAGGCAGCCTCGCCCAGCAGGTGCTGGCGTTCGTCACCGACCCGATCGTGGGCGGCCCCGCCCTCGTCGAGGCCATCGACCGGGCCGTCGCCTTCTACGCGACCAACCCGCCGACCCTGCCGCACATCACCTACGAGTTCGTCGACGCGCTCCCCCACCAGAGCTCGGTGCAGGTCGCCACCAACCACCTCAACCAGATCGCCGCGGCAACCGCGGCGCGGATGGCGGCATAAGGCGCGCCCAACCCCCGGTCAGTCAGTAGCGGCGGCTCCACGAGACCGCCGCCGCGTCGCACCCCACAACCCGACACCGATCCCGACGACGGCGCCGCCGAGCCCGATGTACTTTTGCGACGGCCGCATCTCGTGATGAACACCCATGCCGCCCAACAGATCTGCCGCATCGGCACCACCGGAGGCAAGGAACCAGCCTCGGGTGTCCTGACCGCGCAGCGCCGCCGCGGCGAGCAGCCCGCCGATCAGCGCATCGCGGTAACCCATCGAGTGCAGCAGCAACCACGTGGACCCCGTCGGCTTCTCGGGGTCACCCCACAGCCGATTCGCTCGGGCCGGAGCGACCAGGAACGACACGCCCGACGCAAGGCGAATACCACCGACGACGAGCCCAACACGGTCGATCGACATGGTTCGCAGCGTAGGGCGTCACCACGCCGCATGTGGGCAAGTTGGAAGCCCCGCGAACGTCACAGCCCTACCAAGGACTCTTCGCGTAATCCTTCAAGAAACACCCGTAGAGGTCCTCGCCCAATTCCCCGCGCACAATCGGGTCGTACACGCGCGCAGCACCATCCACCAGATCCAGCGGTGCATGGAAGCCTTCCTCGGCCAGCCGCAGCTTGGTGGGATGCGGGCGTTCATCGGTGATCCAGCCGGTGTCGACGGCGGTCATGAGAATGCCGTCCTGCTCCAGCATCTCCCCCGCGCTCGTGCGGGTCAGCATGTTCAGCGCGGCCTTGGCCATGTTGGTGTGCGGATGCCCGGGCCCCTTGTAGCCGCGACTGAACTGGCCTTCCATCGCCGACACGTTCACCACGTACTTGCGCCGGGCGGACGAGGCGGCCATAGCCGGGCGCAGCCGGCTCACCAGAATGAACGGCGCCGTCTGGTTGCACAGCTGCACCTCGAGGAGCTCCATCGCGTCGACCTCGTGCACCCGTTGGGTCCAGCTGTTGATCGACGCGGTATCCGGCAGCAGCCCGCCCGCGTCGATCGCGAGGCCGGCGGCAATCCGCTCCGGCGACGCGCTACGAGCTTGCAGCGCAAGCTCGGTCAGTGCGTGCGGGGCGGGATGCTCACCGAGACTCCCGGCCAGAGCGTGCGGATGCGCGTCGCTGACGTGGTCGAAGGTGATGACGTCCACCAGCTCGGGCGGCGGGGTGCGCTCGGCCTCCACCAGCGCGGCGTACGAGCCCGGCGGGCGGCGCACCGTCTGCGCCGCGTTGTTGATCAGGATGTCCAGCGGCCCCTGCGCGGCCACCTCGTCGGCCAACGCGACCACCTGGGCCGGGTCCCGCAGGTCGATCCCCACGACCCGCAGCCGGTGCAGCCAGTCGGCGCTGTCCTCCATCGCGGCGAAGCGGCGCACGGCATCGTTGGGGAACCGGGTGGTGATCGTGGTGTGCGCGCCGTCGCGCAACAGCCGCAGCGCGATGTACATGCCGATCTTGGCGCGCCCACCCGTGAGGAGCGCGGTGCGACCCGTTAGGTCGGTGCGCGCGTCGCGCTTGGCCCGGTTGAAGGCGGCGCAGTCGGGACACAGCTGGTGGTAGAAGGCGTCGACCACCGTGAAGTGGTTCTTGCAGATGTAGCAGTGCTGGGAGCGCAGCAGCGTGCCCGCCGAGGCGCCGACCGCGGTGGACACCAGGGGCAGCCCCTGCGTCTCGTCGTCGATCCGACCCGGCGCACCCGTGGCGGTCGCAGCGATGACAGCGCGGTCAGCGGCCGCAATCCGGTCGCGTGCGGCGGCGCGGCGCTCCTTCTTCAGCTCCTTGAACATCTTCGCGGTGGCCTGGCGGACGGCAATGGCGTCGGGATGCTCGGGCGGCAGCGCGCTCACCTCAGACAGCACCTTCAGGCAGGTGCTCAGCTGGTCAGGATCGATCGCGGTCACCGTGGAAGGGTACGGGGACGGTGCCTGAACAGGCCAATTAGCGAACCGGCTCCCCCGATTCATCGACCGATGTCGATGCCTGCTCGTACCGTGAGCCTTATGAGCGAAGACACGACTCCCGAGCTTGGCGTGTTGGCTGTCGAGGCCCTCGACCTGCTCACCGCCGCCGTCCGTGACGTCCCCGCCGACCGCTGGGACGACCCGTCGATCCTGCAGGACTGGACGCTACGCGAACTGGTCGCGCACGCGACCGGCAGCGCCACCCGAATCATCGTGCTCGCCGAGGACGGCGAGCTGTGGGACGGTCCTTCCGAACCGTCGGACTGGATGTACAACAACCCGGCAGATCAACTGAGCGCGTTGGGCATTCGCCTTCGCGATGCCCTGCCTACCGCGGACCTGGATGCGCCGCGCAAGTCCCCGCAGGGTGAAGTTCCGCTGCGCCGCGCACTGCTGTTCCCAATTGCCGACCTAGCTCTGCACACCTGGGATCTGCGCCAGTCCCTCGGCGAGTCGATCGAGCTGCCCGACGACCTGCTCACCCTGGCCGAAGGGCTGGTCCACTCGGTGCCGGAAAACATGCTCCGGCGCCCGGGCGCGTTCGGTCCGGAGCAACCCGCGCCGGCGGGCTGTTCACGCACCACCAAGCTGCTCGCGTTCCTCGGCAGGGCGGTCAGCCCCAGCGCGTAAGGCCGCCCCGTCGCAACGACAGGGGCGGCCTCAGCGGTGTCGGAAAGTCTCAGCGGTGGTTGTGCTGGTGATGGTGATGCACCGGGCTGCCCGGCTGCGGGGCGTTCTGCTGGTGCGGGAACGCGTGGTGCGTGCCGACGGGGCTGCTCGCGGTCGTGACGTCGGCGTGCGCGGTGGCGGCGCCCAGGAAGATGACGGCAGGCGCGGCGGCGAGGGCGAATCCGGCGGCGATGCGGCGGGCGATGTTCATGTCGACTCCTTTGTGCGGGAAGGCTTTTCAAGTTCTTTCCGGAGTGTTCCGGTGTTGAACTAAGAATGCCGCGCACAGCAGTCGACCTGTATCCGCCGACCGGCCCCTCCGCCGGGTGAAACTCCTGTCCCCCGATCAGGGGACAAGAACCGACGCCACAGCGACCTGGTCGAACCGATAGGCGCTACGCCGAACGTGTCGCCCGCCGAGATGCCACGCCGCGACGGACCACGCCAAGCGCCACGCTCGACATAGGAAGCCAGGACACCCCCTGCCCCCAGACGAGCCCTCCGGGCGGTCGGGGCCGCCCTCTACGGGTCAGCTCGGAAGCCGGCTCAGCCACTCGTCGTCGTTGACGACCTGCCCATCGATGACCACCAGCGGCACCCCGGGCTCCGGGAACTCGTGCAGGAGTTTGAGGTTGTTGGCCGCGATGACCCGGGAGTCGTAGCCGACGGGCAGGCCGAGCCGGATCAAGTCCTGCGCCGACTGCGGCGCCCCCGCACGGCCCGCCAACTCGGCCAGCTGGTCGTTGCTGAGGTCCGTGTCGCCGCCTTCACGCGGCTGGTGCTCCTTCGCGAAAATCTGCTGGATGAAGCGCCATGCGACGTCACTCGACTTCGACTCGCCGGCCGTGACGAAGGCCGCGTAGATCGCGCGCCGGTCGTATGTGCCACTGGCCGAATACTTTTCGAGGAAGTTCACGAATCGCACGTTCACCCGCAGCGCGCCGTTGTCGACGCGCCGGCCCAGTTCGTCACCGTCGGACCGGATCAGCTTGCCGCTGAACGGACAGATGGGATCCAGGTAGAGGTCGATCTGGCCGAGCGCGTTGGGGTCGCCGATGGAGATGACGTCACCGGCGGGCGCGGCAGCGGCGGCGTGCGCCTGGCCCGCGATCGGTCCGCCCATGAGCAGTCCGATGAGCAGCCCAACCACGACACCGAGGACACCTCGCCAGTTCACGTTCACGCCTCCATCATGGCGCAACGCCGCAACCCGCCGCCGCTAAATCCCGAGGCGCCCCGACAACCGGTTCAGCCGGCCCGCGCTCGCGTCGTCAAGCCCGACGAACCGCACCGCCTTTCCTCGCGACGCGTACTTCACCCGGATGGCATCGAGCGTCGCCACCGACGAGGCGTCCCACACCGCGGTGCCCGAAAGGTCCACGACGACGTCGGCGGGGTCACCCGCGTAGTCGAACTGATGAATCAGGTCATTGCTCGAGACGAAGAACAGGTCGCCGCTCACCCGGTATATCCCCGGTTCCACCACCGACACCGACGTGAAATGCGCAACCCGACGAGCGAACGCCACCATCGCGGCCAGCACCCCGAGCGCGACACCGATCGCCAAGTTCCCGGTGGCGACCGTGGCGCAGACGGTGATCACCATGACCAGAGTTTCGCTGCGCGGCAACACTTTCAGCATCCGCGGCGCCACGCTGTGCCAGTCGAAGGTGGCCACCGAGACCACGATCATCACCGCGACCAGTGCCGCCATCGGGATCCGGCCGACCAGATCCCCGAGGGCCAGCACCAGGATCAGGACGAACACGCCGGTCAGCAGCGTCGACAGCCGGGTCCGGGCGCCGGCGATCTTGACGTTCATCATCGTCTGGCCCACGACGGCGCACCCACCCATGCCGCCGAACAGCGCCGTCACCATGTTGGCGACGCCCTGCCCGCACGCCTCCCGGGTCTTGTTCGACGGCGTGTCGGTGATGTCGTCGACGAGCTTGGCCGTCATCAACGATTCCAGTAGCCCGACTAGTGCTGCCCCCACCGCGTACGGCGCGATGATCTGCAGTGTCTGCAAAGTGACCGGCACGTGCGGTATACCGGGCAGCGGCAGCGAATCCGGCAGGGCCCCTTGATCTCCCACGTTCGGTACGTGCCACCCGAAGGCCACGACCGCCACGGTCAGCACCAGCACGACGACCAGCGGCGGTGGCACCGCGGTGGTCAACTTGGGCAGCAGCACCATCAGCGCGATGCCCGCCGCGGTGAGCGGATATACCAGCCACGGCACGTCGATCAGGTGCCGAAGCTGGGCGACGAACACCAGGATCGCGAGTGCGTTGACGAAGCCGACCATCACGCTGCGCGGAATGAACCGCATCAACTTGGCCACCCCGAGAAACGTCAGCAGCATCTGGATCACCCCGGCCAACGCGATGGTGGCCACCAGATACCCGACGCCGTGTTCGTGAGCCACCGGCGCGACGACCAGTGCCACCGCCGCCGTCGCGGCCGACACCATGGCCGGCCGGCCCCCGGCGAACGCGATGGTGATCGCCATGGTCACCGACGAGAACAGCCCAACGCGGGGGTCGACGCCCGCAATGACGGAGAAGGCGATGGCCTCCGGGATCAGCGCCAGCCCGACGACCAGCCCGGCCAGCACCTCGGTGCGCAGCACGGCGGGTGACAGCAGAGACGGTCGTTCGGGACGGGATGTGGGCGCACGGAACCCAGTCAGGGTGATGCTCATCGAAACTCCTTGGCGGGAAGCCAGTTTGGTCAGGCAGCCGGGCGGTGGCCGAGGAAGTCCAGGATGTCGCGGCGGCGCCGCTGGTAGGACTCCTCGAATTGCGCCTCGGGCGTGCGGGGTCGCTCGATGGTGATGACCTCGGCGACGGTGGCAGGCCGGTGGCTGAGCAGCACAACCCGGTCGGCCAGCAGCAGCGCCTCGTCGACATCATGGGTGACGAACAGCAGCGTCATCTTGTGTTGCTCCCACACCGACATCAGCAGCTGCTGCATCTCCAGGCGCGTCTGTGCATCCAGGGCGCCGAACGGCTCGTCCATCAACATCACCCGCGGCTTGCACGCCAGGGTGCGGGCCAGCTGCACCCGCTGGCGCATGCCGCCAGAGAGCTGGCTCGGCAGGTGGTGCAGGTACGCCCCGAGCCCGACCTGCTCGAGCCGTGCCGTCGCCGTCTCCTTGAGCTCCTTGCCACGCACCCCACGGAGCTTGAGCGGGAACTCGACGTTCTTGAGCGCACTGCGCCACGGGAACAGCGCGTCCTCCTGAAACACCATGGCGCACTGGGCCGCATTGCCGGTAACCGGCGCACCGTCCACGGTGGCAGTGCCACCCATGGGCTTGAGCAGCCCGGCCAGTGCCCGCAAGATGGTCGACTTGCCGCAGCCGGACGGCCCGAGGAAGACGACCACTTCGCCGCCCTCGATGGCCAGGCTGATGTTGGCCGCGACCACACCGTTGAAGCCCAGTTGCAGCTGCTGCAGATCGACGGCGCCGGCGGTCATCGGGCGGCCCTCGGCAGCCAGCGGTTGACCCGCCGTCCGACCCGCTCCACCAGCCACGCGGTGCCGAGTCCCAGTGCGCCGATGGAGATCATGCCGACCACCACGCCGGCGTAGTCGAGCAGCCCGTAGGCCTGCCACGTGTAGTACCCGATGCCGTACTGTCCCGAGATCATCTCGGCACTGACCACGCAGATCCACGCCACGCCCATTGCGACCGAGAGCCCGGCGAAGATTCCCGGTAGCGCGCCCGGGATAATCACGTGGAGCAACAACGACATTCGGCCGGCGCCCATGGTCCGTGCGGCTTCCTCCCACACCTTCGGCATCGAGTCCATGGCGTGGATGGTGCTGACGACCACCGGGAAGAACGCGGCGAAGAACGTGATGAACACGATGCCCTGCTCGCTCGACGGGAACAGAAGGATGGTGAGCGGCACCAGCGCGATCGCCGGGATGGGCCGGATCAGTTCGATGAACGGCCGCAACGTCATTCGGGCGATCTCCGAGCGGCCGATCAACACACCCAACCCGATGCCGATCACCGCCGCCAGACCGAAGCCCAATAGGATGCGCTGCAGGCTCGCCAACAGGTCGTCGTAGAAGCCGCTCGAGCTGGCCCGCGCCATCAGCGTGTGGAACACCGCCTCCGGCGCCGGCATCCGGTTGAAGCGCAACCAGGCGACGACGTTGTGGGCGGTCAGCAGATGCCACAGCGTCAGGAATACGGCGATCGGGATGAGCGGCAGCAGCAGTGCCGGGAACCGCCGTGCGGCGGACGTCGACAGCAGGTCGGCCATTTTGTGCCGCACAGACTTTCCGGTGCGGTTCGCCGGTGACCACAGTCGAGGGACGGCCAACGTGGGTCTGGTCATGAGCTCGGTCATGCGTTTCCTTTCTCTCCTGATGGTGTGATCAGCCGGCGGTGCGGGACTGCCCGATGGCAGCGGCGTAGCCGACGGAGACTGCTTGTGGGTGATTGGTCCGGTAGGTATCGGCGCCTGCGGCGGTGGCGAAGGGCTTGTACCGCTGGGTCGGCGGCACGGCCGGATCAGCAAGCCAGACAGCGTGATCGGCGAAGATCCGCAGTCCGGTCAACGTGTCGGGTACATAGGCGGCCCGGACGTGCGGTGTCGCGGCCAGGCGGCGCAGCAGACAGCTCGGGGTGGCGGAGACCGCGGTGGCGGTTCCGGACGTCCACACTTCGGAGGCCTGGGCCGTGTCGTTGACCGGCAGTCCGCACACCTCGTCGAATCCGGTGAGCGTCATCGGATTGGCGACACTGGCCTGCCGCTGAGCGTAGTCGGGTCCGAACAGCTGCCGCAGGTATCCGTCGTTGACAAACTTGGGAACGTCAAAATCCTTTGTCACCGCGCCGCGCCCCACCAGGTAGGCCTTGATCGGCTTGAACGCCGCCAGCACCTGGTCCTTGAGCGTCATGTCGAAGCTCACGAAGCCGTTGGGGCCGTTGTACAGGTAGATCACTTCGGGTTCGATCCCGGTCAGCGCACTGACCCGCAGGGCCGACTTGAGCGGGTGGGCGACGATCTCGTCGGTGGTGCTCTTCATCGCCCGCAGGAACGCCGCCATCACCTCGGGATGGCCGTCGACGAACTGCCGGCGCGCGACGACACCGTGGAAGGTGGGCACATTGTTGTCACCGCCGTCGTAGAGCAGCCGGCCCTGGTTGCGGTAGATGACCAGTTGTGGCCACGGCACGAACTGCGCGAGGGCCTCGACCTGACCGCCATCGATCGACGACGCTCCGACCGACGGATCCTGATTGACGACGTGCAGCGAGTCCTTGCTGATGCCAACGGTTTTCACCGCGGTGGACAACATGCCGTCACCGGCCGAGCCGAGGCTGGTGGATACCTTCTTACCGGTCAGGTCGGCGAGCGTGCGTGCCGACGAATCCGACCGCACCACGACCTGATTGAGTGATCCGCGCAGGTTGTAGCCGGTGGTGGCGACCAATTCCGTTGCTGCGTCATCGTATTTGCGGGTCTTGGAGCCGTTGGTGAGCAGCGGGTAGTCGCCCATCGATCCGATGTCGACGTGGGTGGCGATCATCTGTGCCGTCAGCGGCGCGCCGGATGCGAAGTCCTGCCACACCACGCGGTACTTGGTGTTGCTGGCGGCGCCCAGTTGCTTGAGCTGGTTCTCGAAGTCACCGCGATCGCGCAGCAGCGTGCCGGCGTTGACGGTGTTGATGGTCTTGGATTGGTAACCGACGTTGACGACGACGGTCGGTTCCGACAGCATGCCGCACCCCGTCAGCAGTTGGGCCCCACCAACCGTGAGTGCGATCAGCAGAGCAACCGAGCGGGCCTGCCACGGGCTGCCAGTTCGCTGTTGCTTGTCCATGTCCACAAGGGTCAACCGCTTCTGTTACCTCGCTGTCATCTGAGGTTGCGCGGTAGTTACGCCATCTACGAGGGCCGAAACCGCAGGTCAGGCACCCATTCGCGCCGATTGCGCCGCGCCGCCGATACCGTGAATTAACACTCTGTTACGCCACCTCGAGCGCCCTGGCGTGACACAGAGTTATCGGAAAGTCTTGTAGCCATGGACATTTCGAGCGTGACGTCCACGCGTACCCCGATCGAGCCCGACTACCGGTTCACCCTCGCCAATGAGCGTACGTTCCTGGCCTGGCAACGCACATCGCTCGGGCTGATGGCCGCCGCGGTGGCCGTCGTCCAGTTCATGCCGGAGCTGGCGATACCGGGCTTACGGCACGTGCTGGGCGTCGGCGTCGGCGCCATGGCGGTGCTGACGGCGGTCACGGGACTGCGGCGCTGGACCCAGGTGGACCGGGCCATCCGCAACGACGAGCCCCTGCCGCCGGCCTCCGCCCCCACGTTCCTGACCACCGGACTGGCGCTGATCGGACTGATCACCATCGTCCTGGCGATCAGCGCCACGGTGCGATGACGCTGGCCCCGGATCGCGGCCTGCAGTCCGAACGCACGGCGCTGGCGTGGAATCGCACGGGGCTGGCGATCGCGACCTCGGGTGTTCTGGTGTTGCTGCGCAACGCCGATACGTTCCACGGCGGTCACGACGCGACGCGCATCGTCCTCGTGGCCGCTGTCGCGGTGCTCGCCGCCGTGGTGTGCGGCTTCGGCGCGAGCCGGCGCCGGCAGTTGGCCCGCGGACACTATTCTGCGATGCGGTACCTGCCGGCGGTCGGTCTCGCAGTGATCGCCGAGGGCATGCTGGTGCTGATGTACCTCATGCCGCTTGGCTAGGGCGTCGCGATTTGGCGCCGTCGCTCCTCCTCGATGGTGTCGCCAGTCTGACGGGTCGCTGACCTGACCGATGCCGCTGCGTCCACCTGATGAGCCGGCCGGACCTCTGTGCTCAACATGTCGCATCCGGAGCTGTCAGCTGAGGCTGACAAGGTCAGCCTGTATTGACATCGTCAGCGCACGTTGACGGGTCCAGACCGCACATGCCGCAGGGAGAGACGACATGCGGGCCAATCAACGCGAAATGATGTCGACCGGCACAGACCGGTACCCCTTTGGCACATGTGGAACCGGATACAAGGGTTTGTCTTTGTGAGATCAACACTGGTCCCTCACACGTCCAGGAAACGAATGTCCTTGGCGTTAAGCACGATAAAGCTCCGGCGCGCCTCGACGTCCTCGCCCATCAGGATCGAGAACAGTTCGTCGGCGGCCGCGGCGTCGTCGAGTGTCACCTGGCGCAGCACCCGGATGGACGGATCCATGGTGGTCTCCCACAGCTCCTTGGCGTCCATCTCACCCAGGCCCTTGTAGCGCTGGATACCGTCATCCTTGTTGATCTTCTTCCCCGCTGTGAGCCCCGCGTCCAGGAGCGCATCACGGTGCCGGTCGGAATACGCGAATTCCGGTTCACCGCGTTGCCATTTCAGCTTGTACAGCGGCGGCTGCGCCAGAAACACGTGGCCATGCTCGATGAGTGGTCGCATGAAGCGGAACAGCAGCGTCAGCAGCAGCGTCGAGATGTGCTGACCGTCGACGTCGGCGTCGGCCATCAGCACGATCTTGTGATACCGCAGCTTGGAGATGTCGAACTCGTCGTGAATACCGGCGCCCAGGGCCGTGATGATGGCCTGCACCTCGTTGTTCTTCAGCACGCGGTCAATGCGCGCCTTCTCGACGTTGATGATCTTACCGCGCAGCGGCAGAATCGCCTGGAACATCGAGTCCCGGCCACTCTTGGCCGAACCACCGGCCGAATCGCCCTCCACCACATACAGTTCCGACTTCGTCGGGTCGGTGGAGCGGCAGTCGGCCAGCTTGCCGGGCAGACCCCCGATGTCGGTCGCGCTCTTGCGCCGCACCAGCTCCCGCGCCTTCCGCGCGGCGACGCGGGCCTGCGCCGACGATGCCACCTTGGTGACGATGACCTTCGCCTCCGCCGGATTCGCCTCGAACCAGTGCGTCAGCTCCTCATGGCAGACCTTCTGCACAAACGAGCGGACCGCGGCGTTCCCGAGCTTGGTCTTGGTCTGCCCTTCGAACTGCGGCTCGGCGACCTTGACGGAGATGATGGCGGCCAGTCCCTCCCGGATGTCGTCACCGGTGAGGTTCGGGTCTTTGTCTTTGAGCAGTTTCTTGTCTTTTGCGTACTTGTTCACCACTGAGGTCAGCGCCGCGCGGAAGCCCTCCTCGTGTGTGCCACCCTCGTGGGTGTTGATGGTGTTCGCGAAGGTGTGCACCGACTCCGAGTAACCGGCGTTCCACTGCATCGCGACCTCGACCTCGTGGCCGTCCCCCGCGCCGTCGAAGGCGATGATGCTCGGCTGGATGGGGTCTTTCACTCGGTTGATGTGGCGGACGTAGTCGATCAACCCGCCGGGGTGGTGGAAGGCGCGGGTCTCGTGGTCGGGCACGCGGCGGTCGGTCAGCGACAGCACCAGCCCCTTGTTCAGGAACGCCATCTCCTGCAGGCGGCGGGCAATGGTCTCGGCGTTGTACTCGGTGGTCTCGAAGATGTCTGGGTCCGACCAGAATCGGACGGTGGTGCCGGTGCGGGTCGACGGCGCGCCCTTCTGCAGGGTGCCGGGCTCCGAGCGGTCGTAGTGCTGGAACCATTCGTGCCCGTCCCGGTGGATGCACACCTCGAGGCGCGTCGACAGCGCGTTGACCACCGAGACCCCGACGCCGTGCAGCCCGCCGGACACCTGGTAGGAGTCGCCGTCGAACTTGCCGCCGGCATGCAGTTGGGTCATCACGACGTCGACGGTGGGAATCCCCGTGGCGTGCATGGCAACCGGGATGCCGCGGCCGTCGTCGCTGACCTCGACGCCGCCATCGGGCAGGAGCGTGACATCGACACGGCTGGCGTGGCCGGCCATGGCCTCGTCGACGCCATTGTCGACCACCTCCCACACCATGTGGTGCAGGCCGCGCTCGCTGGTCGACCCGATGTACATGCCCGGGCGTTTCCGGACGACGTCGAGCCCTTCGAGGATCGTGATCGATTGGGCGCCATAGCTGGACACGGCTGCACTCCTTCGACAAGCGGACACGGCCCCCGACGTGCGGGGGCCGTGCTGGGCTGGTGCTATTGATTGCGGGCGGGGACGAAATCGATGGGCGCCCCGGCCGGGATGAGTTGTTCGGTCTCGACGCTGGCCTCGAATTCCTGGATGAAGCGGTAGGCGTGTTGCATCACCCACCACCGCACCCAGGTCTGGTTGACGGCCTCGCGTTCCTTCGGGTCCTCGAGGAGGTTGGTGATGCGGGCGAAGCCCAGCGGGATCTCGGGGTCGTGGAAGTGCTGCTGCCGTTTGAAGTTGATCTTGAACTGTGACCACTTCACCGCGTGCAGCTCCTCGTTGAGCCAGACCATGCAGCCGTCACGCTTGGATTCCTCTGCACCGCCGAAGAATTCGCGTTGGTCGATGCCGTCGATGATGCGGTCGTCGGGCACGTCGCAGCCTACCCAACGCAGCAGGGTGGGGAACATGTCGGTGACGTGCACCATCTCGTTGCTCTCGCGCACCGGCACGTGACCGGGCCAGCGGATCAGGCACGGCGTCCGGATGCCTCCCTCGGCGGAGCTGAAGTAGGAGCCGTCGAAGAAGCCCGCGGTACCCCGGCCGGCCAGATGGTCCTCGGCGCCGTTGTCACCGGCCATGATCACGATGGTGTTGTCCTCGATGCCCAGCTCGGCCAGGTAGTCCAGGATGCTGCCGAAGTCGTGGTCGAGCATCAGCAGTGAGTCGCCCCAGTTGCCGTTGGTGCTCTTGCCCTTGAACTCGGGACGGACCTCCATCGGGAAGTGCATCAGCGAGTGGTTGTGGTACAGGTAGAAGGGCTTTCCGGCGTCGACACTGCGCTTCATGAAGGCCTTTGCCCGGCGGTCGTATTCGCCGTCCACCTCACCCTTGAGCTTGACCGTGAGCTGCTGGTCGGTGGTCTTGACGCCACCTTCCTTGGTGCCGTCGTACATGTAGGAGTAGCCGTCGCGTTCGGCCTTGTACCAGGGGTCGTCGGGCCACAGACATTCGTCGTAGGTGCGTGCCGGACCGTACCACTCGTCGAAGCCGTGATCGGTCGGCCAGCGGCCGTCCTCGGCGCCGATATGCCACTTGCCGAAACATGCGGTGGCATAGCCCGCTTCGGACAGGATGTCGCCCATGGTGCGTTCCCACGCGACGATGCCGCCGCCGTTGCCGCCGAGGGCGATGGTGTGGTTGCCGGACCGGATCGGGTACCGGCCCGTCATCAACGCCGATCGCGTTGGCGTGCACTGCGGTTCAACGACGAAGTGCGACAGCTTCAGCGATTCGGCGGCGAAGGCGTCCATTCTGGCCGTGTCGGCGCCGCGCAGGATGCCGCCGCCGTAGCAGCCGAGCTCCCCCATGCCGAGATTGTCGACGTGAAAATAGACGATGTTGGGTTGTTCGGGCATGGCTGTACTACCTCTCTATCGATTGCGTTAATCGGTAAGGGGTTCGGGTGATTGATTGCAGAGGTGCCGACTACGGTGGCGGCGGCGCGGAATCTCTTGCGGCGGTGGTAATCAACGAACAGCGGTCGCCGCGGTACCGCACGGTCTCGAGGTCGAAAGGTGTGCCGTCTTCGAGGTGGGTCAACCGGTGCAGCAGCAGAAGCGGTGCGCCCGGCCGGATTTGCAGGAGCTTGGCGGTGTCGGCGTCGGCCGACACCGATTCCACGGTGATCTCGGCCCACCCCAGGCGCATCCCGAGTTCGGTCTCGATCAGCGCGAAGACGTCCTGGTCGGCCAGATTGGCGTCGACCGGGATGGCCCCGATCCGCAACGACGTGGTGTCCAGAGACAGTGGCACCCCGCCCACCGACCGCAAGCGCTCGATGAAGAGAATCGGCGCGCCTTCGGGCACTTGAAGTTTCGCGGCGACGAATGGCGAGGCGACCGACTCACGCGCCGACATAACGGTGTTCTCCACCGGAAGTTGATGCCCGGCAAGCGATTCGGCGAGGCCTTCCAGTCGGTCGATCCGCTGGCTGAGCTTCGCACCGGTGACGAACGTCCCGGCGCCCTGCACCCGGGTGATCAGCCCCTCACCGCGCAGCAGCTCCAGAGCCTCACGAATTGCGTTGCGACTCACGCCCATTTCGGCGGCCAGCTCGTTCTCCGGCGGCAGCATCGGCCGCGCCGCGGCCAGGCCCCCGTACACGCCGTCGAGGATCTGGCCGCGCAACACATCACGCGCCCAGCGGGCCGCGTCGGCGCGGGTGCCCGCATACTCCCGGGCCGCAGGACGGGGAAAGTCCTTCGGCGGGATGTGCGGGCGGCGGGTCATGACCTCACTGTGCCACCGATGACCACGGGTGGCGATACGTAGCGTGTTACGCCACCTGATCTCAGGTAAAGCCCTAGGCCAGGCACTATGCGGCGGCGTTTGGGCGCCGCTTTCGCCACCTCAGTCGGCGATGCAGCGGAAGCCGATGTGCGACGTCGCGCTGTCCTGCGACTGCGACGACCGCGCCGCGGGCCGGTAGCGGTGGCAGTACTCCGGCGCGCAGAGGTGCGAGCCGCCTTTGAGGGTCTGCATCACCGACGGGTCACCGCCGGGCGGCGGGCAGCAGCCGGATACCTCCGGCGTGCCGCTGTGCCGCGGCGTGTACCGGGTCGTGGTCCATTCCCACACATTGCCGATCATGTCGACCAACCCAAAATCGTTGGGCGGGAACGTGCCAACCGGTGACGTCCCGACCCAGCCTCGCGCACCGGTGTTGTGATACGGGAATCGGCCCTGCCACGTGTTGGCCATCAGCTGCCCGCCCGGCCGTACCTCGTCACCCCACGCGTAGGCCGTGGTCGCGCCCGCACGCGCGGCGTACTCCCACTGCTCTTCGGTGGGCAGCCGCCGGCCCGCCCACGCCGCGTACGCTGCGGCGTCCGGGTAGGCGAGCTGCACCACCGGATGATCGAGGCGGTCGGCGATCGACGACTCCGGCCCGAACGGATGCTGCCAACTTGCCCCGGGCACCCACGCCCACCATTGCCGCCAATTACGCAGGTCGACCGGGCCGGCCGTGGGGTGGAACACCAACGCCCCGGGAACGAGCTCATCAGCGGGAACACCAGGGAAGGCGGCCGGGTCCAGCTCCTGCTCCGCGACGGTGACATATCCGGTGTCCGCGACGAATTCGGCGAACTGGCCGATGGTGACCGGGTGCCGTTCGATCGAGAACGGCGCGACGGTCACCTCGTGCACCGGCGCTTCCTCGGGGTAGAAGTCCTGTGAACCCATGCGGTACGACCCGCCGGGGAGCGCAGCCAGTTCCGTGAGCATTCCGACAGGTTAACCAGCCGACGGACGATGCGCCTGCGAGGTTTCGCGCCACAGGGCTCCCCCGATGCACCACACTGGGTTCATGACGGACACCGCCGCCACCCGCGTCGCGGTCTACCTCGACTTCGACAACATCGTGATCTCCCGCTACGACCAGGTCCACGGCCGCAACTCATTTCAGAAAGACAAGGCCAAGGGACTCGATCCCGACAAACTGACCCAAGCCACCGTCGACGTCGGCGCGGTCCTCGACTTCGCGTCATCCTTCGGCACACTGGTGCTCACTCGCGCGTACGCCGACTGGTCCGCTGACGTCAACGCGGGCTACCAGCAGCAGCTCGTCGGTCGGGCCGTCGACCTCGTTCAGCTGTTCCCGGCGGCCGCCTACGGCAAGAACGGCGCCGACATCCGGCTCGCCGTCGACGCCGTCGAAGACATGTTCCGGCTGCCCGACCTCACCCACGTGGTGATCGCCGCGGGCGACTCCGACTACATTCCGCTGGCCCAGCGCTGCAAGCGGCTCGGCCGGTACGTGGTCGGCATCGGCGTAGCCGGGTCCTCGAGCCGCGCGCTCGCCGCGGCCTGCGACGAGTTCGTCACCTACGACGCGCTGCCCGGCGTGCCCGTCCGCGAGCCGTCTCCCGAGCCGGCCAAGCGCGCCCGTCGCAGCACCAAGTCCGAACACGACCCCCAGGCCGCCGCGACCGCCCTGCTGACCCGTGCGCTGCACATCGGGTTGGAGAAAGACGACGTCGACTGGTTGCACAACTCCGCGGTCAAGGCGCAGATGAAGCGCATGGACCCGTCGTTCAGCGAAAAGGCTTTGGGATTCAAGTCTTTCAGTGACTTCTTGCGCTCGCGCACCGACGTCGTCGAGTTGGACGAAAGCTCGACGACGCGCATGGTGCGGCTGAAAAGCGCGCACTAACGCAGAAGGAGTGCGGGCGGTGGGACTCGAACCCACACGCTCTTTCGAACACGGGCACCTAAAGCCCGCGCGTATCGCCAATTTCGCCACGCCCGCAACACGACGAGGATAGCGCGGCCGCGGCACCCTGAACCTGGCGGCTGGCCGCCGTAGGTTGTGGCGGCGGCCGACAGGTAACCACGTACCCCGCCGATCGGCGCCCTAGCAGGCACGAATCGCAAACCCAAACCCGCGCGCGGTACCGTTGCCATATGTCCACTACACGGCGTAGGAGGCCGGCGCTCATCGTGCTGGTGACCGTCGCTGCCCTGGGCTGCATGGCCCTGGCCTGGTGGCAGTGGTCGAGGTTCCAGTCGAGCGCCGGCACTTTCCAGAACCTCGGCTACGCGCTGCAGTGGCCGATGTTCGGCGCGTTCTGCTTCTACGGTTACTACAAGTTCGTCCGCTACGAGGAAGCGCCGCCCGAGCAGCAGCCCAAGAGCGAGCCCACCGAAATCCCCGAGGGCCTGCTCCCCGAGCGCCCCAAGGCCGCCAAGGACACCGCGGACCCGACCCTCAACGAATACAACGCCTATCTGGCCGAACTGGCCGAGAACGACAAACAGGACAGGACCACCACATGACCGAGTCGCAGCCGACCACCCTGTCGAAAGACACCATCCGCAAGGCATTGACCGCCTACCGCGTGATGGCCTGGGCGACCGGTCTCTGGCTCATCGCCCTCTGCTACGAGCTGGTCGCGCACTACATCTTCAACGACGCCAGCCTGAACTGGATCGGCATCGTCCACGGCTGGGTCTACTTCGCGTACCTGCTCTGCACGTTCAACCTGGCGGTCAAGGTCCGCTGGCCCCTCGGTCAGACGATCGGCGTCCTGTTCGCCGGCACCGTCCCGCTCGTCGGCATCATCGTCGAGCACTTCCGCACCGAAGACGTGAAGAAGCGTTTCGACCTCTGAAGCCAGAGACGCGCCGCGACTGTAACGCCAGGGCGGAAATCGAGCCCGATGGCCGCCCTGGCGTTACGGTCGCGGACCCACTGAACCGACCGTCACGATGCTTGCCGCCCAGCGGGCCATACCGCGTCTGTCAGGTCTCGCGACAGACGGATCGTCACGTCATCGGCCGCACCACGCGATGCCCTCGCAGACGCGATCCTGCGCAGCGCGACGCCGCTGGGATCGCGGGAGGTAACTCGAATGACAAGCCAACCCATCTCGATCATCTCTTCGATGCGCGCAATGTCCTTGCGAACCTGATCGGGGTCCATGTGGTGCCGCCCCTCGTACTCGACCGCGACCTTCAGGCCCGGCCACGCGAGATCAACCACGCCGATCAGCACGCCGAATTCGTTGTAGATGGGGTGCTGGCTGACTGGCCGAGGGAAGCCCGCTTTCACGATCAATAGCCGCAACCGCGTCTCACCTGGCGAATCGGCGCCGGGATCGACCAGCCCAATCGTCACCCTGGCTTGTTTCAGCCCCCGCTGCCCAGGATGGCGTTCGATCGCGGCCTGCATGTCTGCGACGGTCAAGCGCGCCGCGTGTGCCAGCGCGTCGATGGCGGCGACCGCTACGTCTTCTCGGCACCTGCGGGCCAGATCGACGGCCGTGCGTAATGGAGTGGTCAGTCGCATCTCGCCGATCGTGCACACCTCGTCACCATCCAAAGTGTCCGTCCACACCACAATGCCGCGCGCGGGCCGACGATTACTGTGAATGATGTTGGCCGGCAACGCCGAATCGATGAACCGAGCCCCGTGGAGCGCGGCTGCCGAGAAACCTGCGAGCACCCCCGTGCGTCGGGAACGCAGCCATGCCGCTTTCGCGCGAAGGATCGCGTTCGGCCGCGTACCCCGAGGCAGGTACACGTCCTGGTGCACGGCAACGAAATTCGTTCGCAATTGATGACGCGTCAGCGTCCCGGCCGCCAACGCCTCACTGCCGATGAACGGCTCCCCCATGCTGGCAGTGTGCCCACTCGTCGGCCGCTGACCAAGGCCTGTCGGCGTAGCCCTGTGGATAAACGAGCCACGGCGGCCGCGAGCGTAACGCCAAGGCGGAAATCAAGACCGAGACCCGCACTGGCGTTACGGTCGCGCTAGTCACACCTCAACCCAGGTACTTGAGCACCTCGACTGCCAGCTGCTCGCCCCGGTCCTCCTGCAGGAAGTGCGATGCCCCTTCGATCCGCACTTGCTCGTCGACCGTCGGAAGCAGGTCGACGAACGCCTCGCCCGCGCGCGGATACGGGAACACCGGGTCCTGGTCGGAGAACGCGACCAGCGCCGGCTTCTCCCACCGCGACAGCGCGTCGGTGACGGCCTTCATCTCCGTTGCGCCCGGGGCGTCCTCCGTGATCGGCACCAATAGCGGGAACTGCGCGGCGCCGGCCTTCGATTCCACCGTCGGGAACGGCGCGTCGTAGGCAGCGACAACCTCTGGTGACAGGTCGGTCGTCGTCGCGCCCTGAATCACGAAGCCGACGGGCAGGTCCGGGTTGGCCTCCGCGAACGCACGCCACGCCATGAAGCCCTTGGACACCCGGCCCGTGAACAGACCGGTGTTGAAAATCGCCAGTGCGCCAACCTGATCCGCGTTCTCTACGGCCCAGCGCAAGCCGATCGGCCCGCCCCAGTCCTGCACGACGACGGTGGCGTCCTGCAGCCCCAACCCGCCCAGCACCTGCGTCACCAACTCGACGTGCCGGTCGTAGCTGTACCACCGGCGATCGGTGGGCTTGTCCGAACGACCGAAGCCCGCGTAGTCGGGCACGATCACCCGATGGCCGGCCTCGACGAACGGACCAATCATCTTGCGGTACAGGTAAGCCCACGTCGGCTCGCCGTGGAAACAGACGATGGGCTTGCCGTCGCGCGGCCCCTCGTCGAGATAGTGCAGACGCAACCCGTCGACGTCGACGTAGTTGGGGGCGAAGTCGTAGCCAGGCAGATTCGCGAAGCGGTCATCGGGCGTACGGAAGACCTCAGCGGTAGTCATGTCGCCAACTTGCCACTTCTTGACCGACCGGTCAACTAGTAACTACGATTCTCAGGTGCCCCGCAGTTCCGACGCCCGCGACCGCCTGGTCGCCACCGCCGCACGGCTGTTCCTCGAACGCAGCTACCAAGCCGTCGGCGTCGACGAACTCTGCCGCGCGACCGACATCAAAAAGGGCAGCTTCTATCACTACTTTCCGTCGAAATCAGAGCTCGCCAAAGCCGTTATCGACTTACACGCCAAGGCATTTCAGCGCCAGCTGACCGGCTCCCCCACCGCGTCGCCCGCCGACAAGCTACATGCCATCCCGGACGCCATCGGCGCTATTCAGTCCGCGCTCGAAGCCCAATTCGGCCGTGCCGTCGGCTGCCCCTTCGGCAACTTCGCCGCGGAGCTGTCCACCACCGACGACGATCTGCGCGAGCACCTGGCCCGCACCCTGAAGACGATGGAACACCACATGGCGGTCATCGCCACCGAGGCCGCAGCGGCAGGAGCGCTGCGCCCCGGCACCGATCCGCAGCAGCTCGCGCACGCACTGCTCGCGCAGTATCAGGGCATCATCCTGCTGGCGAAGCTCAACGACTCCGGCGTCGCGCACCTCGCCCCCGCACTGCATGGCTTCATCGACGGCTATCTGACCGAGCCGAGCAATCTCTGACGCTGGCTACCGTCGAGACCAACTGAGTGGCGGAAAACGGCCTCGATGATCGCCGCGCAGTTGGTCTCGGCAACTTCGTCACGACGCCTGGCCCCACAACGCGCCATTGAAACGCAGATCGACGTCGTCGTCCGCCACTCCCCGCGCTGCACGTGCACGGGCGATCCGTCGCACCACCACGCCCGCAGGGTCGCGCGACGTCACCCGGATGACGAGCCAATCCATTTCGACCATCTCCTCGACCCGCGCGATGTCCTTGCGAACCTGCTCGGGATCCATGTGATGCCTACCCTCGTACTCGACGGCGATCATCAAATCCGGCCATGCGAAGTCGACAACGCCGATCAAGGAGCCGTACTCGTTGCACACCGGATACTGGCTCTCCGGTTTCGGGAATCCGGCCCGAATGATCAACAACCGCAACAACGTTTCTTGCGGCGACTGTGCCTTCGGGTCAACGAGGGCTACGGTTTTGCGCGCCTGCACTATCCCCCGCTTGCCTTTGTGGCGCTCCGCTGCTGCCGCAATGTCGGCAACCGACAGCCTGGCGGCCCGCGCCAAGGAATCGATCGCCGCGACAGCTGAATCCTCCGGAAGTCTGCGCGCCAGATCGACTGCGGTGCGCGATGCGGTCGTCAGACGCATCTCACCGATCTGGCAGATGTCGCCGTTGTCGAGGTCGTCCTCCCAGACCACAACGCCCCGCGCGGGGCGGCTATACCGGTCGAAAAGGTGCGCAGGGCAATCCGCGCCGATAAACCGCGCGCCATGAAAAGCCGCAGCGGAGTAGCCACCGAGCACACCCCGGCGCTTCGACCGCAGCCACGCCGCTTTCGCGCGCATGATCGCGGTCGGCCTCGTGCCTCTCGGCACGTAGACGTCCTTGTGCACGGCGACAAAGTTCGTCCGCAACTGATGCCGGGTCAGGCGTCCTGCCGACAACGCCTCACTCCCGATGAATGGCTCCCCCACCGGTGCAGTGTGCGCAGCCGCGCGCAGCTCTCGCCATTACGAGCGAGCTGAGCCTGTGGATAACTCCGGCGAAACCAACCGGATGGCGGAAATTGGGCTCGATAATCGCCATTCAGTTGGTCTCGGCGACTTCGTACGACAACACGCCCTCAGGAACCAGCCAACTCCCGCAGCGCCGGCACCAGCTGCGCCAGCGCCCGTCCGCGGTGTGACGCCGCATCCTTCTCCGCCGGCGTCAGCTCCGCGGCCGACACCGAACCACCGGCGGGCACGAAGATCGGGTCATAGCCGAAACCACCCGAACCCCGCGGCTCATGCGCGATGGTGCCCGGCCATTCGCCCCGCACCACCACAGAACCCGACGACGACACCAGCGCGCAGCACGACACAAACGCGGCACCGCGACGCTCGTCCGGCACGTCCTGAATCTGGCCCAACAACAGCGTCAGGTTCGCCGCGTCATCCCCGTGCCGCCCGGCCCACCGGGCCGACAGCACCCCGGGCATGCCGTTCAGCGCATCGACGGAAACTCCGGAATCGTCTGCGACACAAGGAATTCCGGTGGCATTGAATCCGTCAACAGCCTTGGCCAACGCGTTCTCTTCAAACGTCGCGCCGGTTTCGGGTGCCTCGGGGAACGCCGGCACATCGTCCAACGACAACAAGTTCAGACCCGTGATGCCTGCGGCGTCCAGCACCCGTCGCAACTCCACAAGCTTCTTCGCGTTGCGCGAAGCGACGAGGAGCTCAGGCACCAAACGCCTTCTTGGCCGGCGCTGTCGACTCCGGCAGCACACCCGGGTACGGCAACTCCAGCGCCTCACGCTGCAGCGCGAACAACTGGTCGCACGCCGCCAGCGCGGCATCGAGAAGCTTGTCCAGCGTCGACCGCGGGAACGTCGCACCTTCGCCGGTGCCCTGCACCTCGACCAGGGTTCCGGTGTCGGTGGCGACGACGTTCATGTCGACCTCGGCGCGCGAGTCCTCCGTGTAGGGCAGGTCCGTGCGGACCCGGCCGTCGACCACGCCGACCGACACGGCTGCGATGGCACACGACAGCGGGCGCGGATCCTTCAGTCGTCCGGCGGCGGCCAGATAGGTGACGGCGTCAGCCAGCGCCACGTAGGCGCCGGTGATCGCTGCAGTGCGGGTACCGCCGTCGGCCTGCAGCACGTCGCAGTCGATGGCGATGGTGTTCTCGCCGAGGGCGCTGAGGTCGATGCACGCGCGCAGCGAGCGGCCGATCAATCGGCTGATCTCCTGGGTCCGTCCGCCGACGCGACCCTTCACCGACTCGCGGTCGGAGCGGTCATGCGTGGCGGCCGGCAGCATCGCGTATTCGGCGGTCAGCCAGCCCAGCCCGGAACCCTTGCGCCAGCGCGGCACACCTTCGGATACCGAAGCGGTGCACATGACCCGCGTCTCGCCGAACTCCACCAATACCGACCCTGCCGGGTGCTTGGTGAATCCTCGGGTGATCTTTACCGGGCGGAGTTCGTCGTCAAGGCGACCGTCTTCTCGTCTGGACACCCGACAACCCTAGCGGGCCGCCGTCAGCGCGGCGGCGACTTACCGGCTGGTGATGTCGAACGACTCGTTGCACACCACGGCGTGCACGGGTCCGTCGAACTCGGCTTTGGCCTCGCTGATGACGTCCTCGCGGGACGTCCACGGCGGGATATGCGTCAGCAGCAGCTCTTTGACGCCGGCCTCGCGGGCCGCACGCCCGGCCTCGGTGCCGGACAGGTGCAGCTTCGGCGGACGGTCCGGCGAGTCGGTCCACGACGCCTCGCACAGGAACACGTCGGCGCCGCGGGCCAGGTCGATCAACGCGTCGCAGTAGCCGGTGTCCGCGGAGTAGACGAGCGTCGCGCCGGACGGATCGGTGAAGCGCATGCCATAGGACTCGGTCGGGTGGCACACCAGTCGCGGCGTCACGGTCAGCGAGCCGATCTCGACATCATGACCGTCGACCCAGACCTGGATGTCGAAGATGTCGGTGATGTCGTCGATCTCGCCGCCCTCGGGCGACGACGCCGCACCCAGCCGGTGCCAGGTGGCCGCCGGGCCGAACATCAGCGCGCGGCCAACCGGAGGATTCGGGTGATACCGACGCCAGACGAACAGCCCCGGCAAGTCCAGACAATGGTCGGCATGCAGATGTGACAGCAATATATTTACGGCGCCCGGATCAGCATGACGCTGCAGTGCGCCGAGTACGCCCCCACCGAAGTCGATAACCATCGGCGTGGTGTCCGGAGCGGTCAGCAGATAGCCCGAGGCCGGAGAATCCGGCCCACCCACGCTGCCGGAGCAACCGAGAATGGTGAGGCGCACACCCCTAGCTTGCCACGTCAACACGTCCTGCGACGAAAAGACGGCACCATTGGGCGGCCAGTTTCTCGATTGGTCCCGAAAGCGATACCGGTCACGCTTCCGGCAACACCGCGTGCGGCGAATTCGAAATTCAGCAAATCACGTCGGAATCGACGGCAGAGCTGAACCCTTACGCCGTTCGCGCGCTTCCCTTTCCGGACTGCTCAGCAAATACGCGGCGAACACGCCCGCGATGCCACCGCACAGATGGCCCTGCCACGACACGCCGAATGTCCCCGGCAACGCGCCCCACAGCACACCTCCGTACACGAACAACACGATGATGCCGACGACGATCTGCCACGCGTGCCGAGTGAAGAACCCGAACACGATGAGGAACGTCAGCCATCCGAAAATCAGCCCGGACGCCCCGATGTGGACGGACTCCACACCACGCGGCGCACCGATGTTGCCGATCAGCCAGGTGCCGAAGCCACCGAGAATCCAGATGATCAGCGTCGCGCCGAGGAAGCGGCCCATGCCCGCGAGCGTCACCAGGAACCCGAGCACCAGGGCCGGGCCGGTGTTCGCGATCAGGTGCGCCCAGTCGGCGTGCAGCAGCGGCGCCCACAAGATGCCCCAGAGCCCGTCGGTCTCCAGCGGCCGGATGCCGTCCTG
Source organism: Mycolicibacterium sp. TY81 (assembly GCF_018326285.1). Taxonomy (NCBI): domain Bacteria; kingdom Bacillati; phylum Actinomycetota; class Actinomycetes; order Mycobacteriales; family Mycobacteriaceae; genus Mycobacterium; species Mycolicibacterium sp. TY81. The sequence continues at coordinate 596,514 of NZ_AP023362.1, read as the reverse complement.
ATTCAGCTCCTGGTTGTGCAGCGCGTCCCAGCCCTCGATGAGCCACAGCAACGCGACGAAGCTGACGATGGTGACGCCGCCGACCTTCCACGGCGCAGGCGGCTTCGGCTTCGACGACGTGGGCGACAGGTCGTACGTCATGCGCGCTCCGCTCCGCTACTCGCTGGCGTCATAGAGCCAGGTTACCGGCGCGGCGCCTTATCCGAAGGCTCCCGGCAGCAGGCCGCGGTAGGTCGGGATATCGGCAATCGACTCGGCGGCCAGCACGCCGACCATCACGGCGGTCGCGAGCGCGTCGGCGGCGGCCGCCCCGATCTCGGAGATGAGCCGCGTCTCCGGGTTCATCTGTTCCGGCGTGGCGGGGTCCGGCTCGATGCGGACCCGCCCGGTCGCGAGCGCGAAGACGGTGTCACCGTCGACGGCGGTGTGCGCCGGACGGATGGTGTGGGCGAGGCCGTTGTGCGCGGCGACGGCCACCTTCTTGCATCCGACCGGGCTGAGGGCGGCGTCGGTCGCGACGACGGCGATGGTCGTGTTGAGCGGCTTGGGGTCTTTGACCCGCGTGCGGTACGCCTCGATCTGGTCGGACGGCGGAGGTTGTAACCCGAAACGCGCGATCTGGTCGGCCGCCCAGGGCAGGCCGGTCTGCGGGTCGACGACGTGGCCCGCCGCATTGACGATGACGAGCGCGCCGACGGTGACGCCGTTGTCGAGCGTGACCGACGCCGTGCCGAGACCGCCCTTGAGCGCCCCGGCCCGCGCTCCGGCCCCCGCACCCGCGTTGCCGGTGCGCACGTCGGTGCCGGCGTTGGCGACGGCCGCGTAGCCGAACTCCGCCGTCGGCCGGTTCGCCCACGCGCCCACGGGCAGATCGAAGATCACCGCGCCCGGCACGATGGGCACCCGCCCGCCGGGCATCTTCACACCGCGGTCGTGCTCCTCGAGCCACGTCATGACGCCGTCGGCGGCGGCGAGCCCGAAGGCGCTGCCGCCGGTGAGGACGATCGCGTCGACGTGCTGCACGCTGTTGGACGGGTCGAGCAGGTCGGTCTCGCGGGTGCCGGGCGCTCCCCCGCGCACGTCGACCGCCCCGATGGTCCCTGGCGGAGCGAGGACGACGGTGGTGCCGGTGGCCCAGCCGCTGCCCAGGGTGGCGTCTTCGATGCGGTCGTGATTGCCGACCAGGATGCCGGCGACGTCGGTGATGGAGCCCGTCACCGCTCGTCCAGCAGACTCAGCACCAGGTACTCCTGCAGGTACGTCAGCCACTGGTACACCTCCAGATGCCCCGCCATCGGATGGTCCGGCGAAAGCCGTTGTGGCCCATCGGGTCCGATGTCCAGCATGGCGCCGAGAGCCAGACGGACGTCATTGATCGCGGCGGCCCAGGCCTCAGCCTGCTCCTCGGTCAGCTCGAACTTCCCGGCCGGGTTCGGCAGGGAATCCAGAAGCCGTTGGGCAGCTTGCCGTTTGGCGTCGACGATGGTGGGTTCGTGCAGGCTTCGCAGGGCACCGTTGAGGCTCTCACCGGCAGCGCGGCCGTCCGGGTGCTTGGCCGGATCGTGGTAGAAGTCCGGCAGCAGCCGGCGCATGGTGTCGTCGTCGGGCGCCTGCGACGGCCCGATCTTCATGCCCGTCAGCTCGGCGAGTTCGTCACGCGGTGAGGAGGATTCGCGATCCTCGAGCATCTCGATCAGCGAGCCGACCAGGTTGCGCAACATCGTGACCTCGTGCGCTTCCAGACCCGACTTGATACGCACGCCCGACGACGTGTTGACCCGCTTCCACTTGCGCACCGCTCAGTGGTCCTGCTGCATGGTTGCCCACAGCCCGGCTGCGTGCAGTTTGGTGACGTCGACCTCCATCGACTCCCGGCTGCCCGCCGAGACGACGGCCTTGCCCTCGGTGTGCACCTGCATCATCAACTCGGTGGCACGCACCTCGCTGTAACCGAACAGCTTCTGGAAGACGTACGTCACGTAGGTCATCAAATTCACCGGGTCGTCCCAGACGATGGTCACCCACGGACTGTCCAGGCCGGCCACCTCTTCGACATCAGTCGCCGGGCTCGTCCGCGCGACCGGGGCACCCAGAACCATGAGCCCAGAATAGCCGGGTGGTTGCCGCTCGCAGAACCAGTACGGTGAGGTCTGTGACCGCCGCGTTGCTGACCGACAAATACGAGCTCACCATGCTCGCTGCCGCCCTGCGCGACGGCACCGCGCATCGCCGCGCGTCGTTCGAAGTGTTTGCCAGGCGGCTGCCCTTCGGGCGCCGTTACGGCGTGGTCGCCGGGACCGCGCGGTTCCTCTCGGCCCTCGCCGACTTCCGGTTCGACGACGCCGCGCTGGCGTCACTGGACTTCCTGGATGCCGAGACGCTGCGCTGGCTGGCCGACTACGAGTTCCGCGGCGACATCGACGGCTACCCCGAAGGTGAGCTGTACTTTCCGGATTCTCCCGTGCTGTCGATCCACGGCACGTTCGCCGAGTGCGTGATCCTCGAGACCCTGGTGCTGTCGATCTTCAATCACGACACCGCGATCGCCTCGGCCGCGGCCCGCATGGTCAGTGCCTCGAGCGGCCGGCCGCTCATCGAGATGGGCTCGCGGCGCACGCACGAGCAGGCGGCCGTCGCGGCTGCGCGGGCCGCGTACATCGCCGGGTTCTTCGCGTCGTCGAACCTGGAGGCACAGCGGACCTACGGTGTCCCCGCGCGGGGCACCAGCGCGCACGCGTTCACCCTCGTGCACACCGCGACGAGCGGCCCCGACGAGGTTGCCGCGTTCCGCGCCCAGGTCGACGCGCTGGGCGTCGGGACCACGCTGCTGGTGGACACCTACGACATCACCCAGGGTGTGGCCAACGCCGTCGCCGTGGCCGGGCCCGAGCTCGGCGCGGTGCGCATCGACTCCGGCGACCTGGGCGTCATGGCCCGCCAGGTGCGCGACCAGCTCGACGGCTTGGGCGCGACCAAGACCCGCATCGTGGTGTCCGGCGACCTCGACGAGTACTCGATCGCCGGCCAGGCCGCCGCACCCGTCGATGTCTACGGCGTGGGTACGTCGGTGGTCACGGGCTCCGGCGCGCCGACCGCATCGATGGTCTACAAGCTGGTCGAGGTCGACGGCATGCCCGTGGCAAAACGCAGCAGCCACAAGGAATCTCACGGCGGCCGCAAGGCGGCCCTGCGGCTGGCGAAGGAGTCCGGAACCATCGTCGAGGAAGTGGTGCACCCCGCCGACGCGGTTCCCACGGAAGACGGCCGGGTGCTGACCGTGCCGCTGGTCCGGTCGGGTTCGGTCGTGTACGACTCGTCGCTGGACGACGCCCGCGCGCGCGTCGAGGCCGGCCTGCACAGCCTGCCGTGGGACGGACTCAAGCTGTCCGCCGGCGAGCCCGCCATCCCCACCCGACTGGTGGGCGCGTGACGACCGACGTTGCCGCGCTGCTGTCCATCGCGGTATCCGCCCTCGGCGGCGCCGAACGCAGCGGCCAGATCGAGATGGCCAAGGCCGTCGGCAACGCCTTCGACAAGGGCGAGCACCTCGCCGTCCAGGCCGGGACCGGTACCGGAAAGTCGTTGGCGTACCTGGTCCCGTCGATCGCGCACGCCGTGGCATCGAATCAGCCGGTGGTGGTGTCGACGGCGACCATAGCGCTGCAACGCCAGTTGGTGGACCGCGACCTGCCCCGCCTGGCCGATGCCCTGGCGCCGCACCTGCCCCGCCGTCCCGAGTTCGCGTTGCTCAAAGGCCGCGGAAATTACCTATGCCTCAACAAGGTTCACAGCGGTGCCTCCGTCGAGGAGGAGCTCCCCCAGGAGGAACTGTTCAACCCCGTCGCCGCGTCGGCATTGGGCCGCGACGTCAAGCGGCTCATCGAGTGGTCGTCGGACACCGAGAGCGGTGACCGCGACGAGGTGATGCCGGGCGTGCTGGACCGGGCCTGGTCACAGGTCAGCGTCGGCGCGCGCGAATGCATCGGCGCCACCCGGTGCCCTTACGGCACAGACTGTTTCGCCGAGAAGGCCCGTGCGAAGGCCGGGGCGGTCGACGTCATCGTCACCAACCACGCGCTGCTGGCCATCGACGCCATCTCCGAGGTCAACGTCCTGCCCGAGCACCAACTGCTGGTGGTCGACGAGGCCCACGAACTGGTCGACCGCGTGACCAGCGTGGCCACCGGCGAGCTGTCCGCCACGTCCATGGCGGTGGCGCACCGGCGGGCCGCCCGGTTGGTGGAACCCGAACTGGCAGAACGCCTCGAGGCCGCCATCGCCACCTTGGGTTCGGCCATCCACGACATGGAGCCAGGCCGCATCGACGTGCTCGACGACGAGCTGGCCACGTACCTGACGGTGGTCCGCGATGCGACGGACAAGGTGAAGATGGCGATCGACACCGCGCCGTCCGATCCCACCGCGGCGGCCGCGCGCAGCGAGGCCGTCACCGCACTGACCGATCTGAGCGACACCGCGTCGCGCATCATCGATTCGTTCGTGCCGGCCATACCCGACCGCTACGACGTGGTGTGGCTGGATCGCGACGAGTCCAGGGGCTCAGTGCGATACATCCTGCGCGTGGCTCCGTTGTCGGTGGCGGGGCTGCTGCGCGGCCGGTTGTTCGGTGAAGTGACCGCGGTGCTGACGTCCGCGACGCTCACCATCGGTGGACGCTTCGAGTCGATGGCCCGGGCGTGGGGCTTGTCGGTGCCGGAGGATTCCACCGCGACGCCACCGAAGTGGAAGGGCATGGACGTGGGATCGCCCTTCTCCCATGCCAAGTCGGGCATTCTCTACGTTGCCAAGCACCTGCCGCCGCCGGGCCGCGACGCCGCTCCGCAGGAACAGCTCGACGAGATCTACGAACTGATCACCGCCGCCGGCGGCCGCACCCTCGGACTGTTCTCGTCGATGCGGGCCGCCAAGGCCGCCGCCGAGATCATGCGCGAGCGCCTCGACACCCCGGTGCTCTGCCAGGGCGACGACTCGACGTCGACCCTGGTGCGCCGCTTCACCGACGACGCCGAAACCTCGTTGTTCGGCACGCTGTCGTTGTGGCAGGGCGTCGACGTGCCGGGACCGTCGCTGTCCCTGGTGATCATCGACCGAATTCCGTTCCCCCGCCCCGACGATCCGCTGCTGACGGCGCGGCAGCGGGCCATCGCGGCCCGCGGCGGCAATGGCTTCATGGCCGTGGCGGCATCGCACGCGGCGCTGCTGTTGGCGCAGGGTGCCGGGCGGTTGCTGCGTAGCGTCAACGACCGCGGCGTCATCGCCATCCTGGACTCCCGGATGGCGACGGCCCGCTACGGCGGGTTCCTGCAGTCCTCGCTGCCGCCGTACTGGTCGACCACCGACCCGGTCCGGGTGCGCAGCGCCCTGGAGCGGTTGGCTGCGTCGAGCTGACGGGGTTCCCCTCCGACGCTGGCGTCGAGCCGCGGCTGACGCGGACACGGTCAACGAGCCCCGGCTTACGGTCGAACCACTTCCGTCCGCGGGACCTCTCTCCTCACCATGTCGCGCCTGGACCTGTCAGCATTGGCTGACATCGTCAGCATGTGGTGACACTGTCAGCACATGCTGACGGGTCCAGGCGCGACATGTCCCAGACAGCGCCGACACGCCCGAGCTCGTAGCCCGGCGCCCAGCCTCATATCCCCCGCAACCGCGCGACGTGCTCGCGCTGCAATTCAGTTGCCCGCGTGAGGAATTCGGTGATCAACTCCAGCTGCGCGCCACTGTAGCGGCTCAGCAGCGTACGCCGCCCCTCGTCCACGAGCGGGTCGATCAGCTCGAAGGCCCGCGCCCGCGCGGTGACAGTGGCGTGGACCAGGAGCTTGCGCCGGTCACTGGGGTGCGCGGAGCGCGTGACGTAGCCGACCTTCTCCAGGCGGTCGAGCATCGTCGTGGCGCTGCCGGTCGTGAGGCCCAACCGGTCGGCCAGCTCGCGCGGGGTGACACCAGCGGCTTCCTGGATCAGAATCTCCAGGCACCGCGCGTCTGTTGCGTTGATGCCGAGCAGGCGCGCGACCTCGCGGTCGAAGTCGTCGACCGCGGCCTGGTAGCCCTGCACCGCCGCGCCCAACCGGTCGGCGACCGGATTTTCGCTTGACAATCGAGCGACCTACCTTTCATCCTATTGCTTGACAATCAAGCTATCTGATTGTCAAGACATCTGGGCACCAACCGAGGAAGACGCATGACCGAAGCACTCATCATCGGCGCCGGAGTCGCCGGGCCGGTGCTGGCCATCGCACTGCAACGGGTGGGCATCGACGCCCACATCTACGAACGCTCCACCTCCGGCGCCGACCTGCGCGGGGCCTGGCTGAACTTCCAGGCCAATGGCATGGACGCGCTGCGTGCCGTCGATGCGGCCGGCCCACTCGCGAAGCTGGGCTACCCGAACGACACCATCAGCTTCCTCACCGGCGCCGGCAAGCAACTGGGCCGCATCCCGATGGCCGCCCAGCGCCCGGACGGGCAGCTGTCGGTCATGATGCGCCGCGCCGACCTGTACCGCGAACTCAACACGCTGGCCGCGGCACGTGGCGCTCGCTACAGCTACGGCAAGGAGTTCGTCTCCGCGACAACGGTTTCCGACGGCCGCGTCGAGGCTCGATTCGCCGACGGCAGCAGCGCAACCGGTGATCTGCTCATCGGCTGCGACGGCATCCACTCCACGGTTCGCCGCACCATCGATCCGGCGGCACGCGCACCGCGCTACGTGCCGGTGCTCAATGTCGGCGGCTACATCCCCGGCTTCACCGTCGACGTCCCGCCACGGGAATTCCGGATGCAGTTCGGCACGCGCTGCTTCTTCGGCTGGTTTCCCACCCCGGACGGCGGCACCGTCTGGTTCGCCAATCCGCCGATGGCCCGCGAGCCGGAACGCGGCGCACTGTCCGACATGACCGACGCCGACTGGCGAAACTGGCTGCACCAGTTGATGTCCGGCGATGTCGGGCCGGCGCACGACATCATCGACGCCGCGCCCGGCCCGATGGTCGGATGGGCCACGTACGACCTGCCGGTGGTGAAACGTTGGCACAACCACCGCGACCAGATCATCATCGGCGATGCCGCCCACGCCACCGCGCCATCGGCCGGGCAGGGCGCGTCGATGTCCGTCGAGGACGCCGTGATTCTCGCGCAGTGCCTGCGTGATTGCCCTGATATTCCTACGGCATTCACGACGTTCGAGTCGCTGCGCCGGCGCCGGGTCGAGAAGATCGTCCGTCACGGGCACCGCTCGGCCAACAGCAAGGCCGCGGGCCCGGTGGGGCGGTTCTTACGCGACCTGATCCTGCCGGTGATGTTCCGGCAGGCGGCGAAAGACGGTGGCCGCTCGATGATGTGGCTTCAGGGCCACCACATCGATTTCGACAGGACCATCGCGCGAGCACCCGCCTAGACGGGCAGCCGCACCACGAAACCGGACTCCAGCGCCACCCACAGCGCGCCATCACGGTCGACGGCCAACCCGTGCGGCTCGCTGCCGGGCGGCAGGTCGAACGTGGCGACCTCGCCGTCGGCGCTGACCCGCGCGATCGCGTCGGCGCCCCACAGGCTCGCCCACACCCCGTCAGAGACATCGGCGACCACCGCGTGCGGCTTGCCCGGCAGATCCAGCTCCTGGATGGCGTCGTTCAGCGGGATGCGGCCCAGCTTGTCCGCTCCGATTGCGGTGAACCACACCGCATCATCGTGGGTCGCGCAGATGCCGACGGGCCCTGCCGAGGGTGTCGGCGTGGGCCGCGTCGAGAGCTTGCCGGCGACCGTCACTCGGCCGATCGCGGATTTCTGATTCAGCGTGAACCACAGCGCGCCGTCACCACCTGCGGTGATCATCGACGGCATCCCGCCGGGCGCGGCTACCACCTCGACCGTGCCGTCGGCGTCCACGCGGCCGACGGTCCCCGCGTCCATCGCGGTGAACCACACCGCATCGTCGGGCCCGACGGTGATGCCGAACGGTGCACTGCCCGTGTCCAATTCGACGAACGACAGAGCTCCGTCACCGGTGATCCGGCCCAGCCGGTCCGTGCCCGAGCACGTGAACCACACGGCTCCGTCGGGTCCCGCGCAGATCTGCATCGGCCGGCTGTCGGTACCGACGTCGAACCGCCGCACCTCGCCCCGGGCATCGATCCGGGCCACCGCACCCGCTGACACCAACGTCACCCACATCGCGCCATCCGGGCCGGCCGCCAGCGCGTACGGTCCGCCATCGACCGCAACAGTCAGTGCGCTCACGCCAGCGTGACCAGCCCGAGCTCGTTGTCGGCGGCCAGTAATGCGTTGTGCGGCAACACTCGAACGGTGTATCCGACGGGCCCCGCCACCGGCAGCGGGATGGTCGCCGAGAACACCTCGACGCCGCCCTCACCAGAACCCGTGTGCGCCATCGGCACGGTCACCGGCTCCACCAACTGGTCACCGGCGTCGACACGACCCAGAACCGCTTGCACCACAACCTCATCGGTGCGCAACCCGGCCAACTGGACGGTGGCGGTCAACGACAACTCCGAACCCAGCAGTGGCGTATCCGGCAGACCGTAGCTGTCCACCTCGGTGATCTGAATCTTCGGCCAGGCCTCGGTCACCCGCTGGCGATAGGCCGCCAGCGAGCGGGCCGCGCCGAACGGCACACCGTCGATCGGCTCTACCGTGCGCCGGAACGACTGTGCCGCAGGGCCGTAGTACTTCTCGGTGTAGTCGCGCACCATGCGCGACGCCAGCACCTTCGGTCCCAGGGACTGCAGCGTGTGCCGCACCATCTCGACCCACCGCGTCGGGACGCCGTGCTCATTGCGCTCGTAGAACTTCGGCGCCACCGAGTTCTGCATCAGGTCGTACAGCGCCGCGGCCTCCAGGTCGTCGCGACGAGCCTCATCGGTGACGCCGTCGGCAGTCGGGATTTCCCAACCGTTTTCGCCGTCGTACCACTCATCCCACCAACCGTCGCGAATCGACAGGTTCAGCCCGCCGTTGAGCGCGCTCTTCATGCCCGACGTGCCACACGCCTCCAACGGACGTAGCGGGTTGTTGAGCCACACATCACAACCCCAGTACAGGAGCCGTGCCATCGACATGTCGTAGTCGGGCAGGAAGGCGATGCGGTGCCGCACCTCGGGCCGGTCGGCGAACTTCACCACCTGCTGGATCAGCGCCTTGCCGCCGTCGTCGGCCGGATGCGACTTACCGGCGACGATCAACTGCACCGGCCGCTGCTCATCGAGCAGCAGCTGTTCCAGCCGCTCCGGATCCCGCAACATCAACGTCAGCCGCTTGTAGGTCGGCACCCGGCGGGCGAAGCCGATGGTCAACACCGAAGGATCGAAAGCCTTTGCGATCCAGCCCAGTTCGGCCTCGGTGGCACCGCGTTCGAGCCATGACCGCCGCAGCCGGGCCCGCACATCGGCGATGAGCAGCTCGCGCAGCTGGGACCGGATCCACCACAGGTGACCGGGATCGACGTCGTACAACCGCTGCCACAGCTGGGGCTCTCCGGCGGCCTGGTCGACGGCGGTCATGCCCTCGACGCCGACCAGCTCGCGGCCCAATTCGAGCCATTGCGGCGCGGCCCAGGTGGGCGCATGCACGCCGTTGGTGATGGAGCCGATCGGTACCTCGGCCTGGTCGAAACCTGGCCACAGTTCGTTGAACATGCCGCGGCTGACCCGGCCGTGCAGCAGCGAGACCCCGTTGGCCCGCTGAGCGAGCCGTAAGCCCATGTGCGCCATGTTGAATTTGTCGGGGTCGTCCTCGGCGCCGAACGCGACCACCCGGTACAACGGCACCTCGGGCAGCAGCGGCGAAGCGACGGTGTCGTCGAAGTAGCGGCGGACCATCTCCACCGGGAACCGGTCGATACCGGCCGGCACCGGGGTGTGCGTGGTGAACACCGTCGACGACCGGACCACCGCTAGCGCGGTCTCGAAATCCAGCCCCGACCCGCTGATGTATTCCCGAATGCGTTCCACGCCAAGGAAACCCGCGTGGCCCTCGTTCATGTGGTAGACCTCGGGCGCCTCGATGCCCTCGATCTCGGTGAACGCCCGGATCGCACGGATGCCGCCGATGCCGGCGAGCAGCTCCTGCTTGATCCGGTGTTCCTGGTCGCCGCCGTACAGGCGGTCGGTCACCGAACGGAGCTCGTGCTCGTTCTCCGGGATGTCGGAATCGAGCAGCAGCAACGGAACTCGCCCGACCTGCGCGACCCACACGCGGGCCCGCAGCACCTGTGATTCCGGCAGGTTCAGCGACACCAGCACCGGCTGGCCGTCGGCCCCGGTCAGCAGCCGCAGCGGCAGGCCCTGCGGATCGAACGACGGGTAGTTCTCGTTCTGCCAGCCGTCGGCCGTCAGTGACTGCTTGAAGTAACCGGACCGGTAGTACAGCCCCACCGCGATCAGCGGCAGGCCGAGATCCGACGCCGACTTGAGGTGATCGCCGGCGAGGATGCCCAGACCGCCCGAGTAGTTCGGCAGCACCTCGGCCACGCCGAACTCCATGGAGAAGTACGCGATGCCCTTCGGCATCGCGGGGCCACCGTCCTCGGCGAGGTCGGCCTGCTCCTGGTACCACAGCGGCCGGGTCAGATAGCTGTCCAGATCCGCGGCCCGGTGGTTCACCCGGCCGACGAAGTCGTCGTCTGCCGCCAGTTCGTCCAGACGCGCGGGACTGACCGCCCCCAGCAACGCCACCGGGTCGGCGCCGACCTGTTCCCACAGCACCGGGTCGATCTCCGCGAACAGCTCCTGAGTCGGCGTGTGCCAGGACCAGCGCAGGTTGATGGACAGCCGCTCGAGGGCGGCGAGACGTTCGGGCAGGTGGGCACGGACGGTGAACCGGCGAAGGGCTTTCACACGAGCCAACCTTACTGACATTTTTTCCACGTGCAGGGTCAGTTCGGTGACAGCCCAACTGCCCATCCAACTGGTCACTGCCCTTCAAGTGTCACGGACTACTACGGTGGGTATGGGTAATCCCGTAGTCCCGGGTAAGGAGTGATTTGGTGGCCGGTCGGATCGAGATCGACGACGTCGCACCAGTGGTGTCCGCAGGCCGATACCCCGCCAAGGCCGTGGTCGGCGAAGTGGTTCCGATCAGCGCGACCGTGTGGCGCGAAGGCCACGACGCGGTCGCCGCAACGCTGGTGGTGCGCTACCACGGCCCCCTCTACCCGCAGCTCGCCGAGACCCCGCCGGGTGCGACGCCGACGCCGGCCCCACCACGGGCCAAGGTCAAGCCGACCCGGCTGCCCATGGCCCCGGGCTTCACGCCCGACGTCTTCCACGGTCAGTTCACGCCGGACAGCGTCGGGCTCTGGACGTACCGGGTCGACGGCTGGGGCGACCCCATCGCGACCTGGCGGCACGCCATCACCGCCAAACTCGACGCCGGCCAGAGCGAGGCCGAGCTGTCGAACGACCTGTTGGTCGGCGCGGGGCTGCTGGAGCGCGCCGCCACGGCCGTCCCCCAGGACGACCGCGCCCCGCTGCTCGCCGCCGCGCGGCGGCTCCGGGAACCGGGCGACCCGTACATCCGTGCCGGCGCGGCGCTGGCACCGGACGTGACAGACCTGCTGCGCAAGTACCCGTTGCGCGAATTGGTCACGCGCGGAGAGCAATACGGCATCTGGGTCGACAGGCCGCGGGCCCGGTTCAGCGCCTGGTACGAGCTCTTCCCCCGGTCCACCGGCGGCTGGGATGCCGACGGCAAGCCGGTGCACGGCACGTTCTCCACAACCGCGAAGGCCATCCCGCGCGTTGCCGCAATGGGTTTCGACGTCCTGTACCTGCCACCGGTGCACCCGATCGGCAAGGTGCACCGCAAGGGCCCGAACAACAACGTGACCGCCGCGCCCGGCGACGTCGGCTCCCCGTGGGCCATCGGCAGCGACGAGGGCGGGCACGACGCGGTGCACCCGGACCTCGGCACAATCGACGAGTTCGACGACATGGTCGCCGCGGCCCGCGAAAACGGGCTCGAGGTGGCGCTCGACCTGGCGCTGCAATGCGCACCGGATCACCCGTGGGCAAAGGACCATCCCGAGTGGTTCACCGTGTTGCCCGACGGCACCATCGCGTACGCCGAGAATCCGCCGAAGAAGTACCAGGACATCTATCCGCTGAACTTCGACAACGACCCGGCGGGCCTCTATGACGAGGTGCTGCGCGTCGTCAAGTTCTGGATGTCGCACGGCGTCAAGATCTTCCGGGTCGACAACCCGCACACCAAGCCCGCGAACTTCTGGGCCTGGCTCATCGGCCAGGCCAAGAACATCGATCCGGACGTACTGTTCCTGTCGGAGGCATTCACCCGCCCGGCGCGGCTCTACGGACTCGCGAAACTGGGCTTCACGCAGTCGTATACGTACTTCACATGGCGCACCGCCAAGTGGGAGATCACCGAGTTCGGCCAGGAGATCGCCAAGTACGCCGACTTCTACCGGCCCAACCTGTTCGTCAACACCCCCGACATCCTGCATGCCAGCCTGCAGCATGGCGGCCCGGGGATGTTCGCGATCCGCGCGGTGCTGGCGGCCACGCTGAGTTCGTCGTGGGGCGTCTACTCCGGCTACGAGCTGTTCGAGCACCAGGCCGTGCGCGAGGGCAGCGAGGAGTACCTGGACTCCGAGAAGTACCAGCTGCGGCCACGGGACTTCGAGGCGGCGCTGGCCGGCGGTCGGTCCCTGGAGCCGCTGCTGACGCGGCTCAACGAGATTCGGCGCGTGCATCCGGCACTGAGCCAATTACGGACCATCAAGTTCCATCACGTCGACAACGAGGCGTTGTTGGCATACAGCAAGTTCGACCCCGTTACCGGCGACACCGTCCTCGTGGTGCTGACGCTGAACCCATTCGGTCCCGAGCAGGCAACGCTCTGGCTGGACATGGGTGCCCTCGGCATGGAGGACCACGACCGGTTCTGGGTACGAGACGAGATCACCGGTGAGGAATATCAATGGGGCGCAGCAAATTACGTGCGACTGGACCCGGGCAAAGCGGTAGCGCACATACTGAACATGCCGCAAATCCCGTACGACAAGCGGCTGACTCTGCTACGGAGACAACCGTGACGAGCCATCTCCGTCCACCCGCCGCCGACGTGGCCCGACTGCTGGCCGGCGAGCACCACGATCCGCATTCCATTCTGGGCGCGCACGAGTACGGCAAGAGCACGGTCATCCGGGCACTCCGGCCGCACGCCACGGGGGTCACGGCGCTGATCGGCAAGAAGCGCTATTCGATGGAAGCCATCGAGGGCGGCCTGTTCGCGGTCGAGGTACCGTTCAACAACCTGGCCGACTACCGGTTCGAGGTCGAGTACTCCGGCGACGTCGTGCACACGACGGCCGACCCGTACCGCTTCCTGCCGACGCTCGGCGACATGGACCTGCACCTGCTGGCCGAGGGCCGGCACGAGCGGCTGTGGGAAATCCTTGGCGCACAGCCTCGTTCGTTCAAGACACCCGACGGCGTGGTGGAGGGCTTCTCGTTCGCGGTGTGGGCGCCGAACGCCAAGGGAGTCAACCTGATCGGCGACTTCAACCACTGGGATGGCAGCGAGGCCCCGATGCGGGCACTGGGCTCGTCCGGGGTCTGGGAGCTGTTCTGGCCCGGATTCGAAGTCGGCAGCCTGTACAAGTTCCGGATCCACGGCGGCAACGGCGCCGTCAGCGATCGCGCCGACCCGATGGCCTTCAGCACCGAGGTGCCGCCGCTCACCGCGTCGAAAACCTTTGTCAGCTCCCATGTCTGGCAGGACGACGCCTGGATGGCGGCCCGCGCCGAACTCAACCCGATCTTCGAGCCAATGAGCACCTACGAGGTGCACCTGATGTCCTGGCGCCCGGGCCTGAGCTACCGCGAACTCGCCGTTGAGCTCACCGAATACGTGGTGGCACAGGGCTTCACACACGTCGAGCTGCTCCCCGTGGCCGAGCACCCGTTCGGCGGGTCCTGGGGATATCAGGTGACGTCGTACTACGCGCCGACGTCACGGCTCGGAACTCCCGACGACTTCCGGTATCTGGTCGATACGCTGCACCAGGCCGGCATCGGCGTCATCGTCGACTGGGTGCCGGCGCACTTCCCCAAGGACTCGTGGGCGCTGGGCCGCTTCGACGGCACGCCACTGTACGAACACGCCGACCCCCGCCGTGGCGAGCAACTCGACTGGGGCACCTACGTTTTCGACTTCGGCCGCAACGAGGTCCGCAACTTTCTGGTCGCCAACGCGCTGTACTGGCTCGAGGAGTTCCACGTCGACGGTCTCCGCGTCGACGCCGTCGCCTCCATGCTGTACCTGGACTACTCGCGTCCCGAAGGCGGCTGGACTCCCAACATCTACGGCGGCCGGGAGAACCTGGAGGCGGTGCAGTTCCTGCAGGAGATGAACGCCACCGTCCACAAGCTGGTCCCCGGCATCGTCACCATCGCCGAGGAATCGACCTCGTGGCCCGGCGTCACCCGCCCGACAAACCTTGGCGGCCTTGGCTTCTCGATGAAGTGGAACATGGGGTGGATGAACGACACCCTGGACTACATCAGCCACGACCCGGTGCACCGCAGCTACCACCACCACGAGATGACGTTCTCGATGCTGTACGCCTACAGCGAGCACTACGTCCTACCGATCAGCCACGACGAAGTCGTGCACGGCAAGGGCACACTGTGGACCCGGATGCCCGGCGGCGACCACGCCAAGGCGGCCGGCCTCCGTCAGCTGCTGGCCTACCAGTGGGCGCACCCGGGCAAGCAATTGCTGTTCATGGGACAGGAATTCGGCCAGCGCGCCGAATGGTCCGAGGAACGCGGGCTCGACTGGTTCCAGCTCGGCGAGCACAGCTTCTCCGTCGGCGTGCAGCAGCTGGTGCGGGACATCAACGGCATCTACCGGGACAACCGCGCGCTGTGGTCCCGCGACAGCAGCCCCGAGGGCTACTCCTGGATCGATGCCAACGACTCCAACAACAACGTGCTGAGCTTCCTGCGGTTCGGTGACGACGGGTCGGCGATCGCGTGCGTCTTCAACTTCTCCGGCAGCGAGCACTCGCAGTACCGGCTGGGCCTGCCGCACGCCGGGACGTGGCAGGAGCTGCTGAACACCGACGCGACCGTCTATCACGGCGCCGGCGCGGGCAACATGGGCGCGGTCGAGGCCACCGACGAGCCCTGGCACGGCCGTCCCGCCTCCGCCGTCCTGGTCCTGCCGCCGCTGTCGGCGCTCTGGCTCAAGCCCGCCTGAGTTCCCTCCGTGAGGAGACGTAAAACTGTCGATTTGTGGGCGAAATCGACAGTTTTACGTCTGCTCGCGAGACTAGGTGCGCAGCCCGTCGAGGAGACGCCGCACCGCGGCCCCGATGTCGCGGCGCGCGCGAACGGGATCAGGCGCGCCCGCGATCGCGGCCACGGCCTGGTTGCTGAGTCCCATCAGCAGCACGGCCAGCGGTGAAATCGGCTGCGGCGCAAGCACACCCTGTTCCAGCAGGCTGACGAGACCGGCCTCGATGTTGGCCAGGGTGTACCGCGCGTTGCGCTCCTGCCACTTCTGCCAGCCGAGCACCGCGGGCGCGTCGACCACGCGGATGCGCTGCAGCGGCGCATCGACCGCGGTGTCCAGCACGGCGTCCCAGCCGGCGAGGAACACCGACCACGCATCCGCGCCGTGTTCGGCCGCCGCCGCGGCAGCAGCCCGAACCCGCGCGCTCACCACCTGATCCGCACGGTCGAAGACCTCTTCGAAGAGCGCTTCCTTGTCCGCGAAATGGTGATAGAGCGAGCCACGGGTGACGCCGCTACGGCGGACGATCTCCTCGGTACCGGTCTGGTGATAGCCCTGTTCGCCGAACAACTCGGTCGCGACTGCGACGAGCCGCTCCCGCGAATCCCCCTTGACGGTGACCATACAGGTTGTATGGTAGCAGCATACAGATTGTATGGAGGTCGCGATGACGACACTCGACGTCCACGTCCCGACCAGCCTCGGAGATCTGCACGTACGTCGCACCGGGACAGGGCCTGCAGCCGTCTTGTGGCACAGCCTCTGGGTGGACTCCCGCAGTTGGGCTCCGCTCGTCGACACCCTCGCCGCCCAGCGACAGGTGGTGACCATCGACGGACCCGGATACGGCACGAGCAGCCCCATCCACCGGGATTTCACCCTCGACGAATGTGCAAGTGCCGCAGGCGAAGTGATCGACGCACTCGGTTTCGATACTGTCGACTGGATCGGCAACGCCTGGGGCGGACACGTCGGCATCACGCTGGCCGCGACCCAACCGCACCGGCTGCGCAGCCTGACCACCATCGCCGCCCCGCTGCGGCCCGTCAGCCGACGTCAGCGCTGGACGCAGACGTACCCGCTCACCGTCGCCTACCGACTGCTCGGACCCAATCCCCTGCTGACCAGGATTCTGTTCGACGTGCTTCTCGGTGGCGCCGACACCGCGCGCACCGATCAGGCGGCCGTGCTCAAAGCGGCGTTCCGCGCAATGGACCGCGAATCAGTAAGGCGCACAATCCGATACATGCACAGCTGGCATGCGCTCACCGAGCAGATCACCGCCGTCACCGTCCCGACGCTGCTGATGACCGGCGAACTCGGCGATCAGCACTGGAGCCCCGCCCACGCCCGCGCCGCGGCCGCCACCATGCCCGACGCGCGCGTCGTCGCACTCACCGGCGCCGGACACGTCGGCCCGCTGTTGGTCGACACCGACGCGATCGCCCAGGCCGTCACCGACTTCTGGGCCTCTGTGCCGGCTCAGTGATGCCTAGTACAGCGCGTTGGCGAGATTGCGCCGGCCCGCGATGACCTCGGGGTCGGCCGGGTCGAACAGGTCGAACAGCTCGATGAGCCGGGTCCGCACGCGGGTGCGGTCGTCGCCCGAGGTCTTCTTGATGAGTGCGATGAGCCGATTGAAGGCGCCGTCGACGTCACGCTGGAAGAGCTGCACGTCGGCGGCGGCGAAAGCCAGGTCGATGTCGTCGGGCGAGGCATCGGCGAGACGCACGGCCTCCGGCCGCTGCGCGGACGCACGCTGCAGGAAGGCGATCTGCTGCACGGCGCCCTTGGCCTCGACGTGGTTCGGGTCGGCATCGAGGATCGCCTGGTACGCGGCCAGGGCGCCGTCGAAATCGCCGCTGTCGAGGAATTCGCGGGCCTGTGCGAGTGCGGGGTCGACCTGCTCGTCCTCGCCCTCGCCGCCGCCACCGAGCTTGCCGGCCGTCGCCTGCAGCAGCGAGTCCACCCAGCGCCGCAGCTGGTCAGCCGGCTGGCCGCCTTCGAAGCTCGTGATCGGCTGCCCACCGGCGAGCGCGACGACCGTCGGGACGCCCTGGATGCCGAACATCTGGGCAATGCGCGGAGAGGTGTCGACGTTCACGGTGCCGAACGACCACTTGCCACCATCCTCGGCGGCCAGCGCGGACAGGGTCTGCCCCAGCTGGACGCTCGAGTCGCTGCGCGGCGACCACAGCAGCACCACGACCGGTACCTCACCGGAGCGGATCAGCACCTCGGCTTCGAGATTGGCCTCGGTGATCTCGATACCACCGGGTGCGCCACCGGCACCGGCAGCACCTTCAGCGGGACGGTTTTTGAGCGCGGAGAGGTCTACCGCGCCAGCCAGCGCGGGACCGATAGGACGCGGACGAGTCACGCTCTCCAGTTTGTCACGCGACGGCCGACGTCTCCGGTTCGGCCTCTGCGGCAGCGGCCCCGACTGCCAACGCCCCGTTGCGCTCGGCCCAGCGCAGGAAGACCACACTGGCCAGCGGCACGATGCTGGACACCGCCGCCGACACCCACGTCACGAGCGACCAGCGCGCGGCCCAGCCGACCACCAGTCCGGTGGCCACGAACGCCAGGAACACCACGCCGTGGACCATGCCGAAGATCTGCACACCGATCTCGGTGCGTGGCGTACCGAGGTACTTGAAGTACATGCCGGTCAGCAGCCCGACCCAGCTGACGGCCTCGGCCAGAGCGATCAAACGAAACCAGCCCGCCACCCGGGGCACAACAGCGTTCATGGCGCCATTGTGCCCGAGTGACGGGCTGACTACTACGAGGCGTAGTTCACACCTCGCGGGAAACTACGGACGACGCAGGATCAGGGCGTCACCCTGGCCACCGGCGCCGCACAGCGCGGCGACGGCGTAGCCCGAACCCTTGCGGGCCAGCTCCAGCGCCGCGTGCAGCGTGATGCGGGCACCGGACATGCCGATCGGGTGACCGATGGCGATGGCGCCACCGTTGACGTTGACCTTGGCGCCGTCGACGCCCAGCTCCTTGGTCGAGGCCAGCGACACTGCCGCGAAGGCCTCGTTGATCTCGATGACGTCGAGCTGGTCGACGGTGATGCCCTCGCGCTCGACGGCCTTCTTGATGGCGTTGGCCGGCTGGCTCTGCAGCGTCGAGTCCGGGCCGGCGACGACGCCGTGCGCGCCGATCTCACACAGCCAGGTCAGGCCCAGCGACTCGGCCTTCTCCTTGCTCATGACCACGACGGCGCAGGCGCCGTCGGAGATCTGCGACGACGAACCGGCGGTGATGGTGCCGTCCTTGCGGAACGCCGGCTTCAGGCCACCGAGCGACTCGGCGGTGGTGTTGCCGCGGATGCCCTCGTCCTCGGCGAACTCGATCGGGTCGCCCTTGCGCTGCGGAATCGACACCGCAACGACCTCGTCGGCAAAGACGCCGTCCTTCCACGCGGCCGCGGCCTTCTGGTGCGACTGCGCGGCGAACTCGTCCTGCTCGGCGCGGGTGAACTTGTCCTGATCGTTGCGCTGCTCGGTCAGGGCGCCCATCGGCTGGTCGGTGAACACGTCGTGCAGGCCGTCGTACGCCAGGTGATCCAGCGCGGTGACGTTGCCGTACTTGTAGCCCTCACGGCTCTTGGGCAGCAGGTGCGGGGCCTGGCTCATGGACTCCTGGCCACCGGCCACCACGACCTCGAACTCCCCGGCGCGAATCAGCTGGTCAGCGAGCGCGATCGCATCGATGCCCGACAGGCACATCTTGTTGATGGACAGCGACGGCACGTCCCACGGGATGCCGCCGCCGACGGCCGCCTGGCGGGCCGGCATCTGCCCGGCGCCGGCGGTCAGGACCTGGCCCATGATCACGTAATCGACCAGCGAGGCGTCGACGCCGGCCTTCTCGAGCGCGCCCTTGATCGCGATGGCACCCAGGTCGCTACCCGAGAAGTCCTTCAGCGAGCCCATCAGTTTGCCAACTGGAGTGCGGGCTCCAGCAACAATTACCGAGGTCGTCATTTCCATCCTCCAACAAATCTGTAACGGCTAATGTGGCCGATCCCACAGGCGCAAATTCGGTCGTATCAGGTTACCTTTACGTTATGACCACCGAACACGTCGATGCCCGTCCGGCGCTGGCCAGCGCCCTCGTGACCGCTATTGATCACGTCGGGATCGCCGTGCCGGATCTGGACGCCGCGATCCGGTGGTACCACGACCACCTCGGCATGATCGTCCTGCACGAAGAGGTCAACGAGGACCAGGGCGTCCGCGAGGCCATGCTCTCCGTCCGTGGCGCGCCCGTCGGCAGCGCACAGATTCAGCTGCTGGCCCCGCTCGACGAGAAGTCGACCATCGCCAAGTTCATCGACACCCGCGGCCCCGGCCTGCAGCAGCTGGCCTACCGGACCAGCGACATCGACGCCCTGTCCGAGCGCCTGCGCGCCGACGGCGTCCGCCTGCTGTACGAAGCCCCGCGCCGCGGCACTGCCGACTCGCGCATCAACTTCATCCACCCGAAGGATGCCGGCGGCGTGCTGATCGAACTGGTCGAGCCGGCCAAGGATGCCGAGCACTGAGCTCGAGCTAGGACCACCTTCGCGTCGGTCCCCGGTTGCCCCGGTTCGCCCAGCACGGCGTGTGCCAATGCCGGCGGTCATCGGCGTCGTCGACCCGCAGCACGACCACATGCGCTGTGCCCGGGCGGATTTCGTGATCGCATCCCGGGCACCGATACGTCTTGACGGCACGGGATCCGGCCACGGCCCGCACCTCGTAGTCATATCCGTCCGGCCCGGTCTCCACCCGGCGCGACGACAGCCCGAGCAGCGGCGGCGGATCGCGCCGCGGCCGCTGCGGACGTCGCCGAGGCATCAGAACAACCGGAACTCGTCGTTGTCCATACCGCGCATCTTGTCGTAGTCCAAAGTCACGCAACGGATTCCACGGTCCGTGGCGAGCGTGCGCGCCTGCGGCTTGATCTGCTGGGCGGCGAACACGCCGGCCACCGGCGCCAGCACGCTGTCCCGGTTGAGCAGATCGAGGTACCGCGTCAGCTGCTCGACGCCGTCGATCTCACCACGCCGCTTGATCTCCACCGCGACCGACGCACCGGTCTCGTCGCGGCACAACAGGTCCACCGGACCGATCGGCGTCGGATATTCGCGGCGCACCAACGTGTAGCCGACGCCCAGCAGCTCGACATGCTCGGCGAGCAGCTCCTGCAGGTGCGCCTCGACGCCGTCCTTCACCAGGCCGGGATCGACCCCGAGCTCGTGGCTGGAGTCGTGCTCGATGTCCTCGACCGTGATCCGCAGCTGCTCACCGGCCTTGTTCTCGACGACCCAGACCAGAGCCGAAACGCCGTCCACCGGCGCTTCCTCGACGGTCCAGCACGGCGGCGTCATCCAGTTCAGCGGCTTGTAGGCGCGGTCGTCGGCGTGCACGCTCACCGATCCGTCCGCCTTGAACAACAGGAGGCGACGGGCCGACGGCAGATGTGCGGTCAAACGTCCGACGTAGTCAACGGTGCACTGGGCGATCACGAGACGCACCCGAACCACCTTAGGGGTATTGAATCCCGGTCCGGACCCGCCCCACGAACTAGGCTGACGGCCAATGACTGCGGACCAGACCGGGACGACGCGCCTGGCACGGATACGGGAAGCCATCACCCCGCGTTCCAGCTTGCAGGCCACACCCGAATACGGATCGTGGATTCTGGGCCGCGTTTCCGAGACCCAACGCCGGCGACGTATCCGCATCCAACTGATCCTGACGACCTTCGTGATCGTCGCGAACATGATCGGCGTCGGCGTCTCGATCCTCATCGAGACGGTGCTGTTCCCGACCCCCAACGTCTTCCGCGCCGATGTCTGGTGGATCACCACCATCGTGGCGCCCGCGTACATCGTGTTCGCCTTCCTCGTGGGCGTGGTGTGGGCGACCAACAGGGTGATCCAGAGCGTGCGCTGGGCCATCGAAGAACGCACGCCGACGGTCGAGGACCAGCGCAACACTTTCCGCGCCCCGGGCCAGCTCACGCGCGTGCTGCTCTCCCTGTGGGGCGCCGGCGCCGTACTGCTGACGACGCTCTACGCGATGCACGACACCCAGTTCATCCCCAAACTGCTGCTGGGCGTCACGTTCCCCGGCATCGTCGTATCCACAAGCTGCAACCTGTACACCGAGTTCGCGCTGCGCCCCGTTGCCGCCGACGCCCTGCAGGCCGGCCGGCCGCCGTCGCGGCTGTCACCGGGCATCATGGGCCGGACCATGGTCGTCTGGGCGTTCGGTTCCGGCGTGCCGATGCTGGGCGTGCTGTTGGCCGCGGTGTTCGCCTTGACCCAAAGCACGCTCACGCCAACCCAATTCGCGTTCGCCGTCCTGGTGCTCGCGGTGTTCGCGTTGGTCTTCGGCGCCTTGCTGATGTGGATCGTGGCATGGCTGACGGCCAGCCCGATCCGCATTGTGCGCCAGGCACTCAGCCGAGTCGAGCAGGGCGACCTGACCACGGATCTGGTGGTCTTCGACGGCACCGAGTTGGGCCAGCTGCAACGCGGATTCAACTCGATGGTGCACGGGCTCCGCGAACGCGAACGCGTGCGCGACCTGTTCGGACGGCACGTGGGACGTGAGGTCGCGGCGCTCGCCGAGCAGGAGAAGCCGCAACTCGGCGGCGAGGAGCGGCACGCCGCGGTGATCTTCGTCGACGTCATCGGCTCCACCCAGCTGGTGACCAGCCGCCCGGCCGTCGAGGTCGTCGACCTCCTGAACCGCTTCTTCGCCGTCATCGTCGACGAGGTGGACCGGCACCACGGGTTCGTCAACAAGTTCGAGGGTGACGCAGTGCTGGCGGTGTTCGGCGCGCCGGTATCGCTGCAGTGCACCGAGGGCGACGCGCTGGCCGCCGCCCGGGCCATCGCGTCACGCCTGCGCGACGAGGTGCCCGAGTTGCAGGCCGGCCTCGGGGTCGCGGCCGGCACTGTGGTGGCCGGCAATGTCGGGGCCAAGGAGCGGTTCGAGTACACGGTCATCGGTGAACCGGTCAACGAGGCGGCCCGCCTGTGCGAGCTCGCCAAGTCGGTACCGGGGCAGCTGGCGGTCGCCGCCGACATGCTCGACGCGGTCAGCGAATCCGAAAGAGCGCACTGGGCATTGGGCGACACCGTGACGCTGCGTGGACTGTCCGAACCGACGCAGCTGGCGATCCTGGCCTGAAATTCACATCTGCTTCACACAGATCCGGAGGATCATGGTGACCATGAAGCGATATCCCGTCATGGCTGCAGCTGTCGGTGCGCTCGCCGTGTCGTTCGCGCTCGCTCCGCAGGCCGCGGCCGATCCCACCCTCGACACCGGGGGCTCGGCGGCCGACGTCATCAACAACCTCCAGGCCGAGGGCTACCGCGTACAGATCAACTGGACCAACGGTTTCGACGTCAAACCGCTCAACATCTGCTGGGTCACCGGCGTGAACAACCCAGGCAACTTCAAGCCGGGCGGCCCGGTAGCCGCGACCGTCTACGTCGACGTGCAGTGCCCGAACCACGAGTGGTGAATCACACCTGCGGGTAAGGCGCGAAGCGCTTGTCGTAGCCGGCCTTCCGCTCGTCCAGTGCCGCTTGCCGTTGCGCCGCAGTGACATACACCGTCCCGGCCGGCAGCACGCTACCGAGATCACTGAGCGCCACCACCTGCGAACTCACCTTCGGCAGGTTGGTACCCGTGGTGTCGATGTCCTGGAAGCGGATCGAGATGGTCCCCTGGTTGAGGCCACCGGTGGACACCCAGTTCGCCACACCGGGATCGGTCGGCGACACCACGATGGTGTAGCTGCCGTCCGCGTTGGCCACCGACTGCGCGATGTTCAGGCTGGTCTGCTGATCCCAGTAGTTCTTGGTGATGGTCCAGTCGTTGGTCGCCGGGACGACGAAATAGCCGGCGTCGCCGGGCTTGATCGTCAGCACCAGCGCCTGGTCGTCGGCCAGTTGGAAATATCCCGGGCTCTGCACCTGGGTGGACAGGAACGTCGCGTTGCTCTCGGGATCGGTGAAGACGTTGGGCGGCTTCGTCTTTCCCGACGAATCCTTCGTCGCCACATCCATGTACTGCGGTTCCATCCGCAGCCCGAGCGCGAGGATCACCGACGCCTCCAGACCCTGCAGGAACCGCGGCATCACCGGAAGCGGCGGGACCAGCGAGACCAGGTTGGTCAGGAACGGGTTGCCGGAGACAGCCGGGCCCAGACCGGGGATGTCGAAGCCGCCGATCTGCGCGAACAGACTGTTGCGCGGGCCGCTGACCCGCTCGATGGACAAGCTCATCGGATCCTGGGTGTTCCAGTCCGACAGGGTGTTCCGCGCGACGATCAAGGTGGTGTCCGTCGGAATCTGCAGATGGTTGGTCTGGCCCGGCTCGGCCGGACGCGAACTCACCGTCACGGTGAAGCTACCGTCCGGGTTGATCTGCATGTCCTTGGCGTTGAGTACCGCGGCCGTCTTGCCGCCGAGGCCCGTCAGCACGCTGAAGGTCGTCTCCGCCGGGCGCTCCCCCGGGCCGAACTTCCCGCTGATCACGTACGTGGACGTCGAATTGACCGCCATCATCCGGTAGATGGTGTCCGGGTTGTCGTACAGGATGCGCGTGCCGGTGATCGCCTGGCCGAACCAATCATGCGGCGGCATAACCATTTCCAGCACCGTCGGCCGCATCGGGTTGAGCAGCTGGTACTCCATGGCGGCCTGCTGGGCGTATTCGTCCACCGCCTGGTTCAGCTGGTCCAGGTTCTCCTGGTCCGGTCCGCCCACTTGGGAGTACTGCTGCTTGGCGTTCAGCTGGAACGCAAACTTGATGATCGCCTTCATGATCTGCATCGGCACCGTCTTCACGATGGCGGTGGCTTTCCGCTCGGCGGCCAACTGCTGCGACGTGCCGAGCACCGTGGGCACGCTCTGCAGCGACGACGGCGCGGCCGCCAATGCCGTTGTCGCGGAGGTGGATGCCGTCTCGCGGCGGGTGACGCCGAGCAGCGCGGACAACGCGGCGTTCTGCAGTGGCGCGACGGGGTTCCCGGACGCGTTCGCCGCCCCGTTGAGGCCCACGGCCGAGAGCGCATGCGACACCGCCGCTGTCGCCGCTGCCACGGGCGCACCCAGTGCCGCCACCGGCGCGACCGCGTGCAGGCGCGGCACAGAACTCACGGGCGCATCCGCCTTGGCCGTCGCGGCCACCCGCACCTTCGCCGGCTTCTGAGCCGCCGTCACGACAGGCGTCCTGGAGACCTTTTTGGTCGCGGGTTTCGCGTCGGGCTCAGATGTCTTGCCGGTGTCGGTCGCATCCTTCGCAGCCGACGGCTTTTCCACATCCGCCTGCGCCGCGGGCCGCTTCGACGACTTCTTACCCGGATTCACGATGCCAGGACGCTTGGCGCCCTTGTCCTTCTTCGGCTTGCTCGTCTCGGTCTTGTCTCCGTCGCTCTTGGCCGGACTCTCGCTCTTGGCATGAGTGTCCGACGGCGCCCCCGCGGCGTCACTCGGGGCGGCGAAGGCGACAGGGCTGCTCGCCACTGCCGCACCGATCCCCAGAGCGACCGCCAATGCACCCACGCGGCCGACGAATCTGGCTGCGCCAGTTGACAACTCATCACGACTGTTGATCGACATGCAACTCCCCTGAACCCCGAAACCCCGACTAGAACGCGTTCCAGTTATAACAGGGCGGCACTCGCGCGTCAGCCATTTACGAGACAAATGATTAAATATGTCTCGCCGGCCACGTTGATGTCGATTTTCCGCTAGTACTCGAGTCTGCCGCATGACATTGTCGAAGACATGTACGACGACTTCGACCGCTGCTACCGGGCAGTCCAATCCAAGGACGCGCGGTTCGACGGTTGGTTCGTCACGGCCGTCCTCACCACTGGTATCTATTGCCGCCCCAGTTGCCCCGTCCGGCCGCCGTTCGCCCGCAACGTCCGCTTCTACCCGACCGCCGCGGCAGCGCAGCGGGCCGGCTTCCGGGCCTGCAAGCGCTGTCGACCTGACGCATCACCGGGGTCACCGGAGTGGAACATCCGCACCGACGTCGTCGCCCGCGCCATGCGCCTGATCGCCGACGGCACCGTCGATCGCGAGGGCGTCACCGGACTGGCTGCCCGGCTCGGCTACACCACTCGACAACTCGAGCGCCTGCTCCAGGCCGAGGTCGGCGCGAACCCGTTGGCGCTCGCCCGCGCCCAACGGAGCCAGACCGCGCGGGTACTCATCGAGACCACGAAACTGCCCTTCGGTGACGTCGCGTTCGCCGCTGGCTTCTCCAGCATCCGCCAGTTCAACGACACCATTCGCGAAGTCTGCGCACTGACGCCGACCGAACTCCGGCAACGGGCCCAAGCGCGCTTCGAACCCAACGAAACCCCCGGCACGGGAACACTTTCCGTCCGGCTACCGGTGCGGACACCCTTCGCCTACGAGGGAGTGTTCGGCCACCTGGCGGCCGGTGCGGTGCCCGGCGTCGAAGAGGTGCACGACGGCGCGTTCCGGCGCACCCTCCGGCTCCCCAACGGCACCGGCATCGTCGGGTTGTCGCCGCGCGTGGACCACGTGCAGTGCACGCTGATCCTCGACGACTTCCGGGATCTGGCCACCGCCATCGCCCGCTGCCGACGACTCCTGGACCTCGACGCCGATCCTGAGGCCGTCATCGACGTCCTCAATACCGACCAGCACCTGGCGCCCATCGTCGCCAAGGCGCCCGGGCAGCGCATCCCCCGCACGGTCGACGAGAACGAGTTGGCATTACGGGTGGTGATCGGTCAGCAGGTGTCCATGAAGGCCGCGGCGACGCACACGCACCGGCTGGCACTGGCGTACGGCACGACGATCAACGACCCGGTGGGCACCCTGACGCATGTCTTCCCGTCCGTCACGCAACTGGCCGAGATCGATCCGAGCCACCTGGCCTTCCCCGAATCCCGCCGGCGCACGCTTGTGGCGCTGATCGATGCACTCGCGGCTGGCACCCTCGAGCTCGACGCCGGATCGGACTGGTTGCAGGCGAGAACTCAGTTGGCCGAACTACCCGGCATCGGACCATGGACCGCCGAGGTGATCGCAATGCGGGGACTCGGCGATCCGGATGCGTTTCCGGCCAGCGACCTCGGCATTCAGGCCGCGGCCAAACAAGCTGGGCTGCCCGACAATTCACGCCGGCTGATCGAGCACAGTGCGCACTGGCGCCCATGGCGTGCCTACGCCACCCAATACCTGTGGACCTCCCTGGATCACGCGGTCAACCAGTGGCCGCCCCTGACCACCAACCCACCGCAATCACCACAACAGGAGCAGGCATGACCGCCACGTTGCAGACCAGGACGATGCAGAGCCCGGTCGGAACCATCACGATCGCCGGTCGCGACGGACGCATCCGGCACCTGCGGATGGACGATCAGACATACGAGCCCAGCCATGAGGGCTGGGAGCCCGATGAGTCGGCATTTCCAGAAGCCGTCGAGCAACTCACCGCGTACTTCGCCGGCGAACTCCAGGAGTTTGATCTGGAACTCGACCTCGTCGGCACGGAATTCCAGCGACGGGTCTGGGGGGCATTGTTGACCATCCCGTACGGCGAAACGCGTTCATATGGCGAAATCGCTTTACAGGTCGGATCACCGGGTGCTTCACGAGCCGTCGGATTGGCGAATGGACACAATCCCGTCGGCATCATCGTCCCCTGCCATCGCGTTATCGGGGCAAATGGCAGCCTGACCGGATATGGCGGCGGACTGGACCGTAAGAGGCTGCTGCTCGATCTGGAAAAGAGCCGATCAGGAGCAGAAGAGCCGACGCTGTTCGACTGACCGAATGGCATTTCGGCGCCGCATATTGCCGCGGCGCCGAAATGCAAAAACGTCCTGAACGCAAAAATGCCTCAGCCCCCCGATTTTCATCGGGGGGCTGAGGTAATTTGTGTTCGGCGGTGTCCTACTTTTCCGCCCGTGCAGGGCAGTATCATCGGCGCTGGCAGGCTTAGCTTCCGGGTTCGGGATGGGACCGGGCGTTTCCCTGCCGCTGTTGCCGCCGTAACTCTATTCATTTTACGCCTCCACCAGCCTTAACCCTGTGGGTTGTTTGGTGGTGGGGTGTGGTCTGTTTGATTCTTCGGTGTGGTGTGGTTGCGAGGCACGGTTGATGTGCAATGTTCTTGTTTACACACGTTGGTTTTTTGGGTGTGTGTAAGTTTTCGGCCGGTTAGTGCCAGTTCCCTAAACCCATTGCTGGATGTGCAGGTCTGGTCTATCGATCCCGTGGTCTGCGGGGGGCCTTATCCCTCTAAAAGGGTGAGAAACCTGGTCTTGGAAGAGGTTTCCCGCTTAGATGCTTTCAGCGGTTATCCTGTCCGAACGTAGCTATCCAGCGGTGCCCCTGGTGGGACAACTGGTAGACCAGAGGTTCGTCCGTCCCGGTCCTCTCGTACTAGGGACAGGTTTCCTCAAGTTTCTGACGCGCGCGGCGGATAGAGACCGAACTGTCTCACGACGTTCTAAACCCAGCTCGCGTGCCGCTTTAATGGGCGAACAGCCCAACCCTTGGGACCTGCTCCAGCCCCAGGATGCGACGAGCCGACATCGAGGTGCCAAACCATCCCGTCGATATGGACTCTTGGGGAAGATCAGCCTGTTATCCCCGGGGTACCTTTTATCCGTTGAGCGACACCCCTTCCACTCGGGGGTGCCGGATCACTAGTCCCGACTTTCGTCCCTGCTCGACATGTACGTCTCGCAGTCAAGCTCCCTTGTGCACTTACACTCAACACCTGATTGCCGTCCAGGTTGAGGGAACCTTTGGGCGCCTCCGTTACATTTTAGGAGGCAACCGCCCCAGTTAAACTACCCACCAGGCACTGTCCCTGGACCGGATAGACGGTCCGAGGTTAGAAGCCCAATACGATCAGAGTGGTATTTCAACAACGACTCCACACACACTGGCGTGTGCGCTTCACAGTCTCCCACCTATCCTACACAAACCGTACCGAACTCCAATACCAAGTTGTAGTGAAGGTCCCGGGGGTCTTTTCGTCCTGCCGCGCGTAACGAGCATCTTTACTCGTAGTGCAATTTCGCCGAGTCTATGGTTGAGACAGTTGAGAAGTCGTTACGCCATTCGTGCAGGTCGGAACTTACCCGACAAGGAATTTCGCTACCTTAGGATGGTTATAGTTACCACCGCCGTTTACTGGGGCTTAAATTCTCCGCTTCACCCCCGAAGGAGTTAACAGGTCCTCTTAACCTTCCAGCACCGGGCAGGCGTCAGTCCGTATACATCGTCTTGCGACTTCGCACGGACCTGTGTTTTTTAGTAAACAGTCGCTTCTCACTGGTTTGTGCCACCCCCCTCCCGCTGCCGGCAGCAAGTGCCTTGACGGTATGGAGGTCCCCCTTCTCCCGAAGTTACGGGGGCATTTTGCCGAGTTCCTTAACCATAGTTAACTCGTACGCCTTAGTATTCTCTACCTGACCACCTGTGTTGGTTTGGGGTACGGGCCATGTGTGCACTCGCTAGAGGCTTTTCTTGGCAGCATAGGATCACCGAATTCGCCTCACTCGGCTATGCATCACCTCTCAGACATGTGAACGACGGATTTGCCTATCGTTCGTCCTACAGGCTTACCCCGGTATTACCACTGACCGGTACGGCTACCTTCCTGCGTCACCCCATCGCTTGACTACTACCCACCAGGGTCCCACGCAGCCGGCAACACGTGATCCCCGAAAGGATCATCACGTGCCATTTGGATGGTTAGCACAATGGATTCATCACGGACGCACACACACGGGTACGGGAATATCAACCCGTTGTCCATCGACTACGCCTGTCGGCCTCGCCTTAGGTCCCGACTCACCCTGGGCGGACTGGCCTGCCCCAGGAACCCTTGGTCTTTCGGCGGGCAAGGTTCTCACTTGCCTATTCGCTACTCATGCCTGCATTCTCACTCCCACACCCTCCACAACTCGATCACTCGGCTGCTTCACCGGATGCAGGACGCTCCCCTACCCATCCTTGCGGATGCCGCGACTTCGGCGGTGTGCTTGAGCCCCGCTACATTATCGGCGCACAATCACTTGACCAGTGAGCTATTACGCACTCTTTCAAGGGTGGCTGCTTCTAAGCCAACCTCCTGGTTGTCTTCGCGACTGCACATCCTTTTCCACTTAGCACACGCTTAGGGGCCTTAGTCGGCGATCTGGGCTGTTTCCCTCTCGACGCACGGAGCTTATCCCCCGCCGTCTCACTGCCACGCTTTTGTCTTACCGGCATTCGGAGTTTGGCTGACGTCAGTAACCTGGTGAGGCCCATCGGCCATCCAGTAGCTCTACCTCCGGCAAGAAACACGCAACGCTGCACCTAAATGCATTTCGGGGAGAACCAGCTATCACGGAGTTTGATTGGCCTTTCACCCCTACCCACAGCTCATCCCCTCAGTCTTCAACCTAAGTGGGTTCGGGCCTCCACGCGGTCTTACCCGCGCTTCACCCTGGCCATGGGTAGATCACTCCGCTTCGGGTCCAGAACATGCCACTACACCACTTGCGTGGATACGCCCTATTCAGACTCGCTTTCGCTACGGCTACCCCCCACGGGTTAACCTCGCGACATGTCCCTGACTCGCAGGCTCATTCTTCAAAAGGCACGCCATCACCCCACAATGAGGGCTCTGACGGATTGTAGGCACACGGTTTCAGGTACTATTTCACTCCCCTCCCGGGGTACTTTTCACCATTCCCTCACGGTACTAATCCGCTATCGGTCATCAGAAGGTATTTAGGCTTACCGAGTGGTCTCGGCAGATTCACAGCAGATTTCACGGGCCCGCTGCTACTCGGGAACACCATCAAGGCAGACATCGGGTTTTCACGTACGGGACTCTCACCCTCTACGGCAGGCCATCCCAAGCCACTTCCGTTAACCACGACATTTTCTTACTGCCCTCCAGCCAGGTAGAACTGGAAAGATAGGTCCCACAACCCCGCACACACAACCCCTACCCGGTATCACATGCATACGGTTTAGCCTCATCCGCTTTCGCTCGCCACTACTCACGGAATCACAATTGTTTTCTCTTCCTACGGGTACTGAGATGTTTCACTTCCCCGCGTTACCTCCCACACCCTATATATTCAGGTGCGGGTAACACGACATCACTCGTGCTGGGTTTCCCCATTCGGACATCCTCGGATCAACGCTCGGTTGGCAACTCCCCGAGGCTTATCGCAGCCTCCTACGTCCTTCATCGGCCTCTGATGCCAAGGCATCCACCATGCGCCCTTAAACACTTACGCACAAAAACCAATTGAAAACAAGAATCAAAATTGCACATCAACAACACACAGACGGAAAAACCAACGACCCGAAAGCCGCCGGCCACCATTTCTGCGCGCGTTAGATGCTCGCAACCACTATCCACGAATCAAACACCACACCCCACCACCAAAACCGGTGAGGCAACAACAACCCCCACCCCGCAACCGGGGCGTCTCCCACCCCCACATGAGGAGGGGAGCGAACGGGCCTGTTGTCTCAGGACCCAACAGTGTGTCTGGCAATTCTTTCGATCAACGTGTCATCCCAGCTGATCAGCGTTTGTTGTCATATGCACCCGCCGGGCAAGCCCACTACAGGCGCCGGCGACAATCCCAACCATGAACCCCCGGCACTGTTGCCGGCATGGGGGAAACCCTGGATCAGGGCATGTAAATGGTGCTCCTTAGAAAGGAGGTGATCCAGCCGCACCTTCCGGTACGGCTACCTTGTTACGACTTCGTCCCAATCGCCGATCCCACCTTCGACGGCTCCCTCCACAAGGGTTAGGCCACCGGCTTCGGGTGTTACCGACTTTCATGACGTGACGGGCGGTGTGTACAAGGCCCGGGAACGTATTCACCGCAGCGTTGCTGATCTGCGATTACTAGCGACTCCGACTTCACGGGGTCGAGTTGCAGACCCCGATCCGAACTGAGACCGGCTTTGAAAGGATTCGCTCCACCTCACGGCATCGCAGCCCTTTGTACCGGCCATTGTAGCATGTGTGAAGCCCTGGACATAAGGGGCATGATGACTTGACGTCATCCCCACCTTCCTCCGAGTTGACCCCGGCAGTCTCCTACGAGTCCCCGGCATAACCCGCTGGCAACATAGGACAAGGGTTGCGCTCGTTGCGGGACTTAACCCAACATCTCACGACACGAGCTGACGACAGCCATGCACCACCTGCACACAGGCCACAAGGGAACCGACATCTCTGCCGGCGTCCTGTGCATGTCAAACCCAGGTAAGGTTCTTCGCGTTGCATCGAATTAATCCACATGCTCCGCCGCTTGTGCGGGCCCCCGTCAATTCCTTTGAGTTTTAGCCTTGCGGCCGTACTCCCCAGGCGGGGTACTTAATGCGTTAGCTACGGCACGGATCCCAAGGAAGGAACCCACACCTAGTACCCACCGTTTACGGCGTGGACTACCAGGGTATCTAATCCTGTTCGCTCCCCACGCTTTCGCTCCTCAGCGTC
The DNA here is from genome assembly GCF_018326285.1 of Mycolicibacterium sp. TY81. NCBI lineage: Bacteria > Bacillati > Actinomycetota > Actinomycetes > Mycobacteriales > Mycobacteriaceae > Mycobacterium > Mycolicibacterium sp. TY81. The sequence goes on along the minus strand of NZ_AP023362.1, from coordinate 564,676 downwards.
AGTTACTGCCCAGAGACCCGCCTTCGCCACCGGTGTTCCTCCTGATATCTGCGCATTCCACCGCTACACCAGGAATTCCAGTCTCCCCTGCAGTACTCTAGTCTGCCCGTATCGCCCGCACGCCCACAGTTAAGCTGTGAGTTTTCACGAACAACGCGACAAACCACCTACGAGCTCTTTACGCCCAGTAATTCCGGACAACGCTCGCACCCTACGTATTACCGCGGCTGCTGGCACGTAGTTGGCCGGTGCTTCTTCTCCAGGTACCGTCACTTACGCTTCGTCCCTGGTGAAAGAGGTTTACAACCCGAAGGCCGTCATCCCTCACGCGGCGTCGCTGCATCAGGCTTGCGCCCATTGTGCAATATTCCCCACTGCTGCCTCCCGTAGGAGTCTGGGCCGTATCTCAGTCCCAGTGTGGCCGGTCACCCTCTCAGGCCGGCTACCCGTCGTCGCCTTGGTAGGCCATTACCCCACCAACAAGCTGATAGGCCGCGGGCCCATCCCACACCGCAAAAGCTTTCCACCACACACCATGAAGCGCGCGGTCCTATTCGGTATTAGACCCAGTTTCCCAGGCTTATCCCAAAGTGCAGGGCAGATCACCCACGTGTTACTCACCCGTTCGCCACTCGAGTACCCCGAAGGGCCTTTCCGTTCGACTTGCATGTGTTAAGCACGCCGCCAGCGTTCGTCCTGAGCCAGGATCAAACTCTCCAAACAAAAACTCCCCATCCACAGACAGGGCAGAATCCAGTTCAGAACAATCTGACCTAAACAAAAGACACCAAAAACTGGCATCAAAAAAACAACCACACCCCACAAACGGGAAAACACGAGGTGCAGTCAAAAAACAACAAACAAAAACCACCAAACACACTATTGAGTTCTCAAACAACACGCCTTTTTCGGGCAACCCCACCAACCTACTATCTCTTGGTCGGGCTGTCAAGCTCTTGCTCTGGGCTTTTTCGGCCCCGCTCGTTCTTGACGTTGAATAGATTAGCGGGCCGATCTTGATTTTACAAAACGCCTGCATATGGCCGGTTTTTGGGCGAAAACACGTCGCACAGGGGTCCGTCGGGACCGTCAGCGCGACACGCCAATCCCCGTCAACTGACCCGTTCGACCTCCGCGCCCAGACTCACGAGGTTCTCCACGAACAACGGGTATCCGCGATCGATGTGGAAAACGTCGTGAACCTCGGTGTCGCCATCGGCGACCAAGCCCGCCAACACCAAGCCGGCGCCGGCGCGAATATCCGATGCCCACACCGGGGCACTCGACAACTGCGGAATTCCGCGGACCACCGCGTGATGTCCGTCGGTCCGGGCGTCGGCGCCCAGGCGGATCATCTCCTCGACGAAGCGGAACCGTGCTTCGAACACGTTCTCGGTGATCATCGAGGTGCCCTCGGCGATGCATGCCAGGCCGATGGCCATCGGTTGCAGGTCGGTCGGGAATCCCGGATACGGCAGCGTCGCGACGTTGACGGCCTTCGGCCGTTCGTACTGCACGACGCGGAAACCGTTGTCGTGCTGGGTGACGGTCGCGCCGGCATCGTGAAGTTTGTGCAGCACCAGCTGCAGGTGTTGCGGGTCAACCCCCGTCACGGCGACATCACCGCGCGTCATCGCCGCGGCAATTCCCCAGGTCGCGGCCACAATCCGGTCACCGATCACCCGGTGCTCGGTCGGATGCAGCTTGTCCACGCCGGTGATGGTCAGCGTCGAGGTCCCGCCCCCACTGACCTTGGCACCCATCTGGTTCAACATGTCGCAGATGTCGACGATGTCCGGTTCCCGCGCGGCGTTGTGGATGACCGTCACACCCTCGGCGAGCACCGCAGCCATCAGGATGTTCTCGGTCGCACCCACCGACGGGAACTCGAGCTGGATCTCCGCACCACGCAGGTGGTCCGCCTCGGCGACCACGCAGCCGTGCTCGATGTTGCATCGCGCGCCGAGCTGCCGCAGACCGGATTGGTGCATGTCCAGGGGCCGCGAACCGATCGCGTCACCGCCGGGCAGCGCGACCTTCGCCTTCTTGCAGCGCCCCACCAATGGGCCGAGCACACACACCGAGGCGCGGAACTGCCGGACCGCGGCGAAGTCCGCGTCGTACTTCGGCTCGTCGGGCGACGTGATTCGGGCAACATCGCCTTCGAGCTCGACGGTCGCCCCGAGACCGCGGAGCACCTCCGCCATCAATGGCACATCCAGGATGTCCGGACAGTTGGTGATCGTGGTCGTGCCCTCGGCCAACAACGCCGCGGCCATCAGCTTGAGCACGCTGTTCTTCGCGCCCCCCACGGCAACTTCGCCGGACAACCGGCTACCCCCGGTCACCACGAAACGCTCGCTCACGCGGCTAAGTGTAAACAGCGGCGAGGGCCGGTGTCAGACAACGAACAGGTCACCGCGGGTACGGTTTCACCCATGGCCGTGCACCTGACCCGCATCTATACCCGGACCGGTGACGATGGGTCGACCGGGCTCAGCGATTTCAGCCGGGTGTCGAAGAACGACGCGCGCCTGGCCGCCTACGCGGACTGTGACGAAGCCAACGCCGCGATCGGCGTCGCGGTCGCCGCGGGCGCCCCGGACGAACGAATCCGCTTGGTACTCCTGCAGATTCAGAACGATCTGTTCGACGCCGGAGCAGATCTGTCGACCCCGGTGGTCGAGAATCCCGAATACCCGCCGCTGCGGATCACCCAGCCGTACATCGACCGGCTGGAAGGCTGGTGTGACGAATTCAACGAGCCGCTGTCGAAGCTCACGTCGTTCATCCTGCCCGGTGGCACTCCCCTGTCGGCATACCTGCACGTGGCCCGAACCGTGGTCCGGCGCGCGGAGCGGGCGGCCTGGCAGGCGATCGCGGAACACGGCGATTCGGTCAGCGTCCTGCCGGCGAAATATCTGAATCGGCTGTCGGACCTGCTGTTCATCCTGTCGCGGGTCGCGAACCCGGATGGCGATGTGCTGTGGCAGCCCGGCGGTGGGACGCCGCAATCCGACAACACCGGAACTCAATAGGGGAATTCAGACCGCGCGGCGGCGGGACCGCGGCGACGGCCGGGCCTCCAGCCACGACGTGAAAGCCGTCAAAGCCCCACGGTCCAAAGCGATTTCGTAACCGTTGCGCCGTTCGGGACTGTTGTCGCGCAGCTCGAGAATGACCGTTTCGATGGTCATGATGTCGAATTCGTCGCCCCGTGGGGCGCGGCGCCCAACAACTTCCAGGCCACGACGGGACAGCGTCCGGTCGGGCCACCAGCGCAGGCTCGACAAACGATAAAAGCCGGCCTCACCACCGCGGTAGCGCATGACTCCATGCCGCCACCCGTGGCCGCCGGCAGCTGGGTAGTCGCGCAGGATGGCGGCAGTACCGCCAACCTGACGCAACTTCCACAGCCGATAACTCAGTGCGGCAACGGCCAGCACCAACACGCCGACGAGCGCGACCATCATCAACATGGACGCGCTCATCGGAGTATCAGTCGAGCTGGCCTACGGCGCGCAGACGCGCCCGGCCCCACGCAGCGGTCGCCTCGTCGTCGGATGCGGCATCGGCCTTGGCCGCATGCGCATCGATCTCCGACTCCAGCGCCGCATCTTCAACCAGAATCCGCACGGTGTCCTCGGTTACCGAGAGGAACCCACCCGACACGGCGATCCGCAGATCATCCTCGCCCTCACGCTCGACCCGGACCATCGCGTCCTCGACCAGCTGGCCGACCAACGGGATGTGCCGGGGCAGGATGCCGATCTCGCCGGCGGTGGTGCGAGTGAAGACGAATGTGGCCTTGCCTGTCCACAGCGCGCGCTCGACGGCGACGATCTCGACGTCCATTTCGGCCATGTCACACCACCTTTCGTGCTCGAGTAGCTACAGCGATCACAGCTTGGCGCCGAGGCTTTCGGCCTTCTTCGCCAGGTCGTCGAGACCACCGATGAGGAAGAACGCCTGCTCCGGCAGGTGGTCGAAGTCGCCCTTGGCGAGACGGTCGAACGCCTCGATGGTCTCCTTCAGCGGCACCGTCGAACCCGGCTGGCCGGTGAACTGCTCGGCGGCCATCATGTTCTGGCTCAGGAAGCGCTCGATCTTACGGGCGCGGTACACCAGCACCTTGTCCTCTTCCGACAGTTCGTCGATACCGAGGATGGCGATGATGTCCTGAAGGTCCTTGTAACGCTGCAGGATTCGGATGACTTCCTGAGCGACCCGGTAGTGCTCGTCGCCGACGATGCTGGGGTGCAGGATCGTCGAGGACGACGCCAGCGGGTCCACGGCCGGGAAGATGCCCTTGGAGAACACCGCACGAGAAAGCTCGGTGGTGGCATCCAGGTGGGCGAACGTGGTGGCCGGGGCCGGGTCGGTGTAGTCGTCGGCGGGCACGTACACGGCCTGCATCGAGGTGATCGAACGACCACGGGTCGAGGTGATGCGCTCCTGGAGCTCACCCATCTCGTCGGCCAGCGTCGGCTGGTAACCCACGGCCGAAGGCATACGACCCAGCAGGGTCGAGACCTCGGAACCGGCCTGGGTGAACCGGAAGATGTTGTCGATGAAGAGCAGCACGTCCTGGTTCTGCTCGTCGCGGAAGTACTCGGCCATGGTCAGTGCCGACAGGGCGACGCGCATACGGGTGCCTGGCGGCTCGTCCATCTGGCCGAACACCAGCGCGGTGTCCTTGAGCACGTTGGCGTCCGCGAGCTCGACCCACAGGTCGTTGCCCTCACGGGTGCGCTCGCCGACACCGGCGAACACCGAGGTACCACCGAAGTTGCGGGCAATACGGTTGATCATCTCCTGGATCAGAACCGTCTTACCGACACCGGCACCACCGAACAGGGCGATCTTGCCACCGCGCACATACGGGGTCAGCAGGTCGACGACCTTCAGACCGGTCTCCAGCATCTCGGTGCGGGGCTCCAGGTCGGCGAAGGCCGGCGGCTTGCGGTGGATGGACCAGTGCTCGAACTCCTTGCCGTAACCCGGCTCGTCGAGGCAGTCACCCAGGGCGTTGAACACGTGGCCCTTGACGCCGTCGCCGACGGGCACCGAAATGGAGGCGCCGGTGTCGCGGACGTCGGTGCCACGCACCAGGCCGTCGGTCGGCTGCATCGAGATGCAGCGCACCAGGTTGTCACCGAGGTGCTGGGCAACCTCGAGGGTCAGGGTCTTGGCCAGCGCACCGAAGGTGATGTCGGCGTGCAGAGCGTTGAACAGCTCGGGCACAGAGCCACGCGGGAATTCGATGTCCACCACCGGGCCGGTGATGCGAACCACGCGACCAGTGGTCTTGGTCTCTACGGCAGAAGTCATATCTCTCTTCGCTTCCTACGGGGCCTATTTCGCGTCGGCCAGCGCGTTGGCGCCACCGACGATTTCGCTGATTTCCTGGGTGATCTGGGCCTGGCGCTCGCGGTTCGCGGCGAGGGTCAGGGCCTTGATCAGGTCGTCGGCGTTGTCCGTTGCCGACTTCATGGCGCGTCGACGCGAAGCCGACTCCGAGGCCGCGGCCTCAAGCAGTGCCGCGTAGACACGGGTCGCGATGTAGCGCGGGAGCAACGCGTCGAACAGCACGTCCGCACTCGGCTCGAACGAGTACAGGGTGTGGACCTCGGTCGGCTCCCCCGTGTACTCGACGGCCAGCGGTGCGATCCGCACGGCCTCGGCGGTCTGCGACAGCATCGACTTGAACTCGGTCGACACGATGTGCAGTTCGTCGACGCCCAAGACGCCGTCGGCACCCGGTTCGTCACCCTCATCGTCCGCACCCGACATGAACGCCGTCACCAGGGTGTCGGCGATCTCCTTGGCATTGGCGTACTCCGGACGCTCCGAGAAGCCGGTCCACGACTCGGCGACGGCGCGCTGACGGAAGCTGTAGTACCCCAAGGCCTTTCGGCCGACGACGTACAGCACCGGTTCCTTGCCCTCGTTGCGCAGCAACGTGAACAGTTCCTCGGCCCGACGCAGCACGTTGGCGTTGTAACCGCCGCACAGGCCGCGGTCGGACGACACCACCAGGACGCCGGCACGGCGCGGGTTCTCCCGCTCCACGAGCAGCGGGTGGTCCAGCGCGCTGGCCCCCGCAAGCTCGGTGAGCATGTTGGTGATCTCGGTGGCGTAGGGCCGGGCTGCATCAACCCGGGCCTGCGCCTTGGCGATCCGCGACGTGGCGATCAGCTCCTGCGCCTTCGTGATCTTCTTGATCGACGAGGCGGATTTGATACGTCCGCGTAGCTCGCGCAGTGTGGCTGCCATTGGTTACCTAGGCCTTCTTCGGTGCCGGCTTGTTGACCTTGACCGACTCCTGGCCGAGCTCAGCAGGATCCAGGGCCTCGGCCTCGGCTTCCTTGACAACGACCGAGCTGCCGTCGGAGGCGGCGAAGCCCTTCTTGAACTCGTTGATGACCGAGACCAGCTTCTCCTCGTTCTCCTCGGAGAGCTTCTTGGTCTCCTTGATCCCGGTGAGGATGTCGGCGTGGCTGGCCTTCACGTGCTCCAGCAGTTCGGACGAGAAGCGCGAAACGTCTTCGGCCGGAACCGAATCCAGGTGGCCCTGGGTACCGAGGAAGATCTCGATAACCTGGTCTTCGACGGCCAGCGGGCTGTACTGCGGCTGCTTCAGCAGCTCGACCAGGCGCACACCGCGGTCCAGCTGAGCCTTCGAAGCGGCGTCCAGGTCCGAGGCGAAGGCCGCGAAGGCCTCCAGCTCGCGGTACTGCGACAGGTCCAGACGCAGCGAACCCGCAACTTCCTTCATCGCCTTGATCTGGGCGGCACCACCGACGCGGGACACCGACACACCCACGTTCACGGCCGGGCGGACACCCTGGTTGAACAGGTCGGACTCCAGGAAGCACTGACCGTCGGTGATCGAGATGACGTTGGTCGGGATGAACGCCGAGATGTCGTTGGCCTTGGTCTCGATGACCGGCAGACCCGTCATCGAACCGCCACCGAGCTCGTCGGACAGCTTCGCGCAACGCTCCAGCAGACGCGAGTGCAGGTAGAAGACGTCACCCGGGAACGCCTCGCGGCCCGGCGGGCGACGCAGCAGCAGCGAGATGGCGCGGTAGGCGTCGGCCTGCTTGGACAGGTCGTCGAACACGATCAGGACGTGCTTGCCGTTGTACATCCAGTGCTGACCGATCGCCGAGCCGGTGTACGGGGCCAGCCACTTGAAGCCGGCGGGGTCGGAGGCGGGAGCCGCGACGATGGTCGTGTACTCCATGGCGCCACCCTCTTCCAGCGCGCGCTTCACGCTGGCGATGGTGGTGCCCTTCTGGCCGATCGCGACGTAGACGCAGCGCACCTGCTGCTTCGGGTCGCCGGTCTCCCAGGCCTCGCGCTGGTTCAGGATGGTGTCGACGCAGACGGCGGTCTTGCCGGTCTTGCGGTCACCGATGATCAGCTGACGCTGGCCGCGGCCGATCGGGGTCATGGCGTCGATGGCCTTGATACCGGTCTGCAGCGGCTCGCTGACGCTCTGGCGCTGAACGACGGTCGGGGCCTGCAGCTCGAGGGCACGACGGGTCTCGGCCTTGATCTCGCCCTGGCCGTCGATCGGCTCACCCAGCGGGTTGATGACGCGGCCGAGGAACTCGTCGCCGACCGGCACCGAGAGCACCTCGCCGGTGCGCTTGACCTGCTGGCCCTCTTCGATCTTCTCGAACTCACCCAAGATGACCGCACCGACGCTGTGCTCGTCGAGGTTCAGGGCCACGCCCAGAACACCGCCGGGGAACTCGAGGAGCTCCTGGGTCATGACCGAGGGCAGACCCTCGACGTGTGCGATGCCGTCACCGGCGTCGACGACAGTGCCGATCTCTTCACGATCGGTCGAGGCCGAGAACGTCGTTACGTAGTTCTCGATGGCACCTTCGATATCAGCAGCCGAGATTGTCAACTCTGCCATGGTTTTTGGTCTTCCTAGTCTTGGGTGTTTCGGAGTTAGTCGGGCAGCCGGTTGGAGGCGGCGGCCAGTCGTGACGAGATGGAGCCGTCGATCACCTCGTCGCCGACGGTGATGGTCAGACCACCGAGGAGGCTCGGGTCGACATGCAGCTGGACGGACACCGGGTGACCGTAGATGCGGGTCAGGACCGACGTCAGTCGGGTGCGCTGGGCATCCGACAGGGCCGCGGCCGCTTCGACGTGGGCAACCACCTCGCCGCGGCGGGCGACTGCCAGCTCGGCCAGATCAAGGACGGCCTGGTCAGCACGCTCACCGCGCAGCAGGCTCACGGTCTGCGTCAGCAGCGCCTTGACGGTGCTGTTGACCGAGCCGTTGGCACCGGTGAGGACCTTGTCCAGCAAGGCAACTCGGCCGTCGACCGGGGTGCCGTAGTCACCGAGCAGCGTCGAGAGGCGCGGCTGCGCGTCCAGCACACGGCTGAACCGGAACAGCTGATCCTCGACCTCGGCGACGTCACCGCTGACCTCGGCCCGCTTGATCAGTGCCAGGCGAGCGACGTGCTCGACGGCGTCGACCAGGTCGGACTGCTCCGACCACCGCGAAGACACCGCGGAACGCAGCAGCTCCAGTGCGTTGGCGCCGATCTTGCCGGACAGCACCGCGTCCAGCAGAGCGACCTTGGGGGCCGGGTTGTCGGCGGGCTCGGCCAGGTGCCGGCCGAGGTTGACCTCGGTCAGCAGCAGGCGGGCGACGGCGGCCAGATCATCGGCGAGCGCGGTCAGCGCGGCCGCATCCAGGCCGTTGGCGGTCGCGTCGAACTTCTCGACCAGCGCGGTCAGTGATTCCCGGCTCGCGGCCCGCAGCTTCACCTCGGCGTGGGTACCGACCTCGGCCGAGGACGGGGCCATCTGCTCGAGATCGTCGAGGAAGCGGTCGACGGTGCCGGCCTGCGCGCCGGGCTCGGCGACGTAGCGCCGCACCAGCTCGTCGGCCTTGGCGACGGATTCCGCGCCCAGCTCCTGACGGAGCTCGCGGATGACGCCCTGGCGCATCAGCTCGACGTGCTGGCCGCCCTGTGCCTTGATCCGCTCGGCGTCGATGGCGGCCTGCTCGGTGAGCTGCTCCACGATGCGCTGCGAATCGTGCCGGGCCTCGTCGGTCACCTTGGCCGACTCGGCCTTCGCGTCGGCAAGAGCCTTGGCGTGCATCTTGTCGGCGTCGGCGAGTTTCTGTGCGGCTTCGGCACTTTCGGCCAGCGCGACGCGAACGGCCTCCTGCTGCTTGGCCATCATGCCCTTCACCGGAGGTACCACGTACTTCCAGATGATGGCCACGATGACGGCAAAGCCGATCAGCTGCCCGATGAAGATTTCCATCTACTGGCTCCCGCCTGATTTCACGTCAGCCGCCAACTCGACGCCGAGAATGCGGCTCGCCAGCGTCTGGGACAGGTTGTCGACCGACGACTGCAGTTCGGTCTGTGTGGACTGCCGCTGTGCGGACAGTGCCTGGTCGGCACCCTTGAGGGTTTCGGCCACCTCACCACTCGCCGCTGCACGCGCCTGGTCGACGACCTTGCGGCCCTCGTTGCGGGCCTCGTCACGGATGGCCGAAGCCTCCGTGCGAGCGCTCGCCATCGCCGCGTTGTAGTCCGCCTCTGCGGCGGCCACCTGCTCAGCCGACTTCCGGTTGTCAGCAGCGGTCTTGGCCAGCATTTCCTCGCGTTCGACCAAGACCTTGCTGATCGGTGGCACAACCCACTTGCCGATCACGCCGAGCACGATCAGGAAGATGATCAGCACGACGAAGAAGGTCGCGTTGGGGATCAGGAAGTTCTGACCCCCGCCGCCTTCCGCTGCTGCCTGGCCCGAGGCCAGGATGGTTGCGCTCAATTCACCCATGTCGACGGATTACGACAGGCCCGGGGTGGCGAACACGAAGAGCGCCATGAAGGCCAGGTTGATGAAGTACGCGGCTTCCACCAGACCGACGGTGATGAAGAACGGGGTGAACAGGCGGCCCTGGGCCTCCGGCTGACGGGCGATGCCCGAGATCAGCGCGTTACCGGCGATACCGTCACCGATACCGGCACCGATGGCGCCACCGGCCATGATCAAGCCACCGCCGATGAGGGCGCCCTGGATGATAGTGGCGTTCGTTGCTGCGTCGGCCATTCTCTTTTTCCTCCTTGGTAACTGGTAGCTGCGCTACCAGGGTCTTATTTGTGGTTCCTACAGGTCTTGCGGGTACTCAGTGGTGCTCGTCGAGTTCCATCGACTGGCTGAAGTACAGGATCGTCAGCAGCGCGAAGATGAACGCCTGGATGAGCCCGACGAACAGGTCGAAGGTCTTCCAGATGGCGTTCGGCGCCCACTGCACGTACCACGGGAACATCGCGATCAGCGCGACCAGGATGCCGCCGGCGAACATGTTGCCGAAGAGTCGGAGAGACAGCGAGACCGGCTTGGCGATCTCCTCGACGATGTTGATCGGCGCCAGGACCGCGACGTGGCCCTTCAGCAGCTTCTTGAAGTGGCCGAAGACGCCCCGGCGCCAGATGCCCGCAGCGTGGTAGCAGAGGAACACGAACAGCGCGAGCGCCAACACGTAGTTGATGTCCGAGGCCGGCGGGGCCAGCAGTTCCTTCGCGCCACCGTCTTCCCCACCGAACTGCACCGGCAGGACCGACAGCCAGTTGGAGATCAGGATGAAGGTGAAGATCGTGACGGCCAGCGGGAGCACGAACGGCGCGATCTTCATGCCGATCGCGGTCTCGATCTGCTGGCGCATCTGGATGGTGATGGCCTCGAAGAACAGCTGCACACCGCCCGGCACACCGGTGGAGGTCACCTTGGCCTTCACGAAGAACGCCAGCGCGATGACGATGACCGCGGCCACGCTGGTGGCGATGATCGTGTCGACGTTGAAGGTGTAGCCCCACAGCTCGTGCTGCTCGTGGTGGCCGACCTCGATGGCGGCCTCGGCGGTGAATTGTTGAATCACTTGGGTCGTCAGTCCTTTGCTTCTGATCCGTCGTGTGCTTCTGGTTGGTCGCCGCCGCCACCGTTACGTTGGCCGGCGCGGACCTTCTTCATCACCGGCAATGCGGTGCTCATGACAAGAATCGCCTGGAACAATGCCACCCCGAACAGCACGCCGATACCGGTTGGCTTGAAGAACCACGTGATCAGCAGGGCGATCACCGAGATGGCGACCAACCGCATGGCGGAGTTGGCGGCCATCTGCATCTTCAGGGGGTGGTCCTTGGCGGTGACCTTGGCAACCGCGCGACGGACCATCATGGCGTTGGCCAGACCGAGCGCCATCCCCAGACCGAAGAAGGCGCCGAACTTCAGATTGCCGCTCACTGCGTAGCCGCCACCGAGTGCGATGGCTGTCACGAGGAGCGAGATAGCAAACAAACGCACGGGCTGAAAAGCCACTGCCGGCAACACCAAAGGCGCGTCCTGCGCTGGTGTCGTCATGGTGTTCACCTCAATCCCGCGGTCACGAGTGCCGTCCCCATATACCTGGCAATCCTGTGTGCGTGCCCACAGAGCGTATCGAAGGTCACATCGAGCGCGTCGGGCACACTGGAATCACCCAAGGGGAAGCTCCCTTTGTCGGTCGTCATTCGGCGCCGATCGGCTTGTGTGAACCGATGGGCCGGGCCGGCAACCCGCGAGGTTTTTCGGGTTCTGCCAGAACCGTACCACATGGTGAGCACCCGAAAACGGGCACCTACTACTTTTTGTCGTACTCGCCTTCTGGCAGGTCATCGCGCCGCCGCAGGAGCGGAATCAGGGTGAAGATGGCGGCTAGCAGGATGGCCCCGAGCATCACCGCACCGGTGTACCGGGGGTCGAAGAAAATGGTGCTGGCAGCCCCCAGCGCCACGATGCCCACCCATAGATAGATCAACAGCACGACGCGTCGGTGCGAATGACCGATCTGCAGCAGCCGGTGGTGCAGATGCATCTTGTCGGGACTGAACGGGCTGAGCCCGGCACGGGTGCGGCGCACGATGGCCAGCAGCATGTCGAGGGCCGGTACGAACATCACCGCAACGACCAACAGAAATGGCGACAGCAAAGCAAACACGTCGCGCGCGCCGTAGGCGTTCTGGGAGATCGGGCCCGCCGCCGTGGTCGACGCCGCCGCCAGCATCAGACCGATGAGCATGGACCCGGAGTCCCCCATGAAGATGCGGGCCGGGTGGAAGTTGTGCGGCAGGAAGCCCAGGCACGCGCCCGCCAGCACCACCGAGATGACGGCGGGCGGGTAGAACAGCACGTCACCGCCGTGGTCGCGCAGCAGCCCGACCGAGAAGATGCAGATGGCCGACGCGGTGATGAGCCCCAGCCCGGCGGCCAGACCGTCGAGGCCGTCGACGAAGTTCATCGCGTTGACGATCGACACCGTCAGCGCCAGGGTCAGCAGGATCGACGACGCCTGGTCCAGCACGATGGTGCCGACACCGCCGATCGGGATGTACAGCACACTCCACGCGACGCCCATGGTGACCAGGACGCTGGCTGCGGTGATCTGGCCGGCGAACTTCGTCAGGGCGTCCAGGCCCCAGCGGTCGTCGATCAGGCCGATCAGCATGATCAGGCCGCCCGCCACCACCACCGCGGGCATACCGGACGAATAGACGAAACCTCGGGTCAGTGCGGGCAATTGGGACGCCAGCAGGACGGCGGCCGCCACCCCGATGTACATGGCCAGCCCGCCCATCCGCGGGACCGGCTGGACGTGGACGTCGCGTTCGCGCGGATAGGCCACGGCGCCGAACCGGAACGCCAGCGCCCGCACCCAGCCCGTGGCGAAGTAGGTGATGATCGCCGCGGTCAGACCGACCAGCACGAGCTCCCGGAGGGGAACCCCGGTGCCCCGGTCGATCTGCGCGAGCAGCCGGCCTGCGTCGGCAACTACGGTCACGACACCTCGCCGGTCAGGGACTCCGCTTCGACTCCGAGCACTTCAGCGATCTGCACGAGCGAGATCGGGCCCTCCCGCAGCACCCGCGGCGTCGCGCCGGTCAGGTCGACGATCGTGGACGCGGCCTGCTTGGTCGCCGGTCCCGCGTCCAGGTAGACCTCGACCTTGTCGCCCAGCTGTGCCCGCGCCTCGTCGGCGTTGACCGCGGGCGGTTGGCCCGAGATGTTGGCGCTGGACACCGCCATGGGGCCGACCTCACGCAGCAGCTCGATGGCCACCGGGTGCAAGGGCATGCGCAGCATGACGCTGCCGTTGGTGTCACCGAGGTCCCACGACAGCGACGGGGCCTGCCGCACGACCAGGCTCAACGCGCCGGGCCAGAACGCCTCGATCAGGTCCCGGGCCGCCGGGGGCACGGCGTAGACGAGCCCGTCGATGGTGCGCCAGGAACCGACGAGCACCGGGACCGGCATGTTGCGGCCCCTCCCCTTCGCAGCGAGCAGCGCCGCGACGGCCTCGCTGTTGAAGGCGTCGGCACCCAGGCCGTAGACGGTGTCGGTGGGCAGCACGACCAGGCGGCCGCCCTTGAGCGCACTGATAGCCGAGGCGATCCCGGTGGCGCGCTTGGCCGCATCACCGCAGTCGAACGTCTCCATCCATCACTCCTCACGCAAGCGTTTCGTCGGTTGCCATGACCCGTTTTACCGTCGGGTCGCGGTGACGAACCGGGGCCGCCCGGTCAGGTCGCGCCGCGCGGTGATGTCACCGAACGTACCGTCGCGGTCCAAGGCGGCCACCACCTGATCGGCTGTGGTGTCGTCGTGTTCGATGCCCAACTTGCCGCCGGGACGCAGCAACCGGGCCGCCAGCGCGATGATCGGCACGATGACGGACATGCCGTCGGGCCCGCCGAACAGGGCGCCGGCCGGGTCGTGGTCGATGACTTCGGGGTCGAGATCGGCGCCGTCCGGGATGTACGGCGGGTTGGACACCAGGAGGTCCACTGTGCCGGTCCTGTCTGCCAGCAGGCTGGGAACGGTGACGTCGGCCTCGAGTACCTCGACGGCGCTGCCGGCACAGTTGCGCCGGGCGTAGACGAGGGCCTCCGGGGATTTCTCGACGGCGACGACCTGCGCCTGCGGCCAGGTGTGCGCGAGAGCCAGGGCGAGGGCCCCCGAACCGGTGCACAGATCGACGATCAGCGGGCTCGGTGGCAGCGGCTGGGTCATGGCCCACTCCAGCAGCGCCTCGGTCTCCGGGCGCGGAATGAACACGCCCGGACCGACCCGCACTTCCACCGGACCGAAAGCGGCCGTTCCGATCAAGTGCTGCAAGGGAATTCGCCGTGCACGGCGCGCCACCAGATCGCGGAAACGCGGATAGAACTCCGGATCGGGTTCGGAGAACATCACCCGGGCGCGGTCCACCCCGGCGGCATGCGCGGCAAGGTATTCGGCGTCGACACGCGCGGAATCGATGCCGGCGGCGGCGAGCTGCGTAGTCGCCTCAGTGATGGCCTGGCGGATCACTCTTGTGCGAGCCGGGCCTGCTTGTCGGCGGCGGCGAGAGCGTCGAGCAGCGCGTCCATGTCGCCGTCGAGCACCTGGTCGAGGTTGTGGGCCTTGAAGTTGATGCGGTGGTCGGCGATCCGATTCTCGGGGAAGTTGTACGTCCGGATGCGCTCACTGCGGTCGACGGTGCGGATCTGGCTGGCGCGGTCCGCGGAGGCGTCGGCCGAGGCCTGCTCTTCGGCCAGCGCCTGCAGGCGCGCGGCGAGCACCACCATGGCGCGGGCCTTGTTCTGCAGCTGCGAACGCTCGTTCTGGCAGGTGACGACGATGCCGGTGGGCAGGTGCGTGATGCGGACCGCGGAGTCGGTGGTGTTGACGCCCTGACCGCCCTTGCCCGACGACCGGTAGACGTCGATGCGCAGGTCGGATTCGTCGATCTGGACCTGCTCGACGTCTTCGGGCTCCGGGTAGACGAGGACGCCGGCGGCCGAGGTGTGCACGCGGCCCTGGGATTCGGTGACGGGCACGCGCTGCACGCGGTGCACGCCGCCCTCGAACTTCATGCGCGACCACACGCCGTCGGCGGAATCGCCCTTGCTGGCGATGGTGATGGTGGCGTCCTTGTAGCCGCCGAGGTCCGACCACGTCTCGTCGAGCACCGTGACGGTCCAGCCGTGCCGCTCGGCGTACCGGATGTACATGCGCGCCAGGTCGGCGGCGAACAGCGCCGACTCTTCGCCGCCTTCCCCGGACTTCACCTCAAGGACGACGTCGTCGGCGTCGTGCGGATCGCGGGGCGCCAGCAGGTCGGTCAGTTTGGCGTCGAGTTCGGCGACGCGGGCTTCGAGCTCCGGGACCTCCGCGGCGAATGCGGCGTCTTCGGCAGCGAGCTCACGCGCGGCTTCGAGGTCGCCCTGGGCGGCCTCGAGCTTGCGGTAGGTCACGACGATCGGCGACACCTGCGCGAAGCGGCGCCCGACCTTGCGGGCCGCGCCGGCGTCGGCGTGCAGGTTCGGGTCCCCCAGCTGTCGCTCGAGATCGGCGTGCTCGGCCAGCAGTGCCTCGATGCGGGGCGCTGTATCTGTCTCTGCCACTTTCGGACTCCTGCGGTTGTTCTGGGGTGCCGGATGCTGGATACGAAAACGGCGCCCGGACCTGACGCGAATGCGACAGATCGGGCGCCGTGAACGAAGCTAGCTCTCGGACGCGGCCTTCGAGCCGGCGTTGCGCTTGCCGTACCGCTTCTCGAAGCGGGCCACGCGGCCGCCGGTGTCGAGAAGCTTCTGCTTGCCCGTGTAGAACGGGTGGCACTGCGAGCACACCTCGACCACGATGTGGCCGCTTTCCTTGGTGCTACGAGTCTGGAAGCTGTTGCCGCAACCGCAGACCACGGTGGTCTCGACGTATGCGGGGTGAATACCCGATTTCATTTCATGGTCCTCTGTGATCGATGGCGCCGGGTCGCCCGATTATTCGGACGTGAACCGGAACCGAGGGGGTTCGGCGGTCGATTATGCCAGGTCAGCCGCCAAGGTCCTAAACGCCTCCGGGCCGGTGACTATTCCTCGGCACAGCACTGCCCCAGCTCGGCCAGGCGACGCTCCAGGAATCGTCGTTCCGGCTCGGTCGTCGCCAGCACCAGGGCGTGTTCGAACTCCGTCCGCGCCTCGCCGGCGCGGCCCAGACGACGCAGCAATTCCGCGCGAGTCGACGGCAGATAGCGGTAATCACCCAGGTCAAGGGCATCGATGAGCTCGAGCGCCCGGGCGGGATCGCCGGCCTCGGCGACGGCGACCGCGCGGTTGAGTGCGACGACCGGCGATCCGGTCAGCGCTTCGAGCCGCTCGTACAGAACCACGACCTCATGCCAATCGATGACCGGCTCGGCCTGCAGGGAGGCGATGGCCGCCTGCAACACATACGGCCCGGCGGCCAGCCGCAGGGCCAGCGCGCGGTCGAGGGCGGCCCGGCCGGCGGCAATCTTGGCCTGGTCGTGCAATGCCCGGTCCTGCTCGGCGAGAGGCACCACCCGGCCGTCGACCACGCGCGCCGCGCGCCGCGAATCGTGCAGCAGCATCAGGGCCAGCAGCCCGTAGGCCTCGGGCTCGTCGGCCAAGAGATCGGCGAGGAGGCAGCCGAGGCGGATCGCTTCGGCTGCGAGGTCGTCCCGCTCGGTGAAGCCCTGGTTGAAGATCAGGTAGACCACCGCGAGCACCGCCGACACCCGGTCGGGCAGTGCCGGGTCCGCGGGCAGGGCGAACGGGATGTTCGTCGCCTTGATCTTGGTCTTGGCCCGAGACAGCCGACGCTTCATCGTGTCCTCGGAGACCAGGAACGCGCGGCCGATCTCGGCGGTGGTCAGCCCGCCCAGGGCCCGCAGCGTCAGCGCGACCTGGGCCTCACGCGCCAGGGCGGGATGGCAGCACATGAAGATCAGCTGCAGGCGCTCGTCGCCGATGGTGCTGTCATCGAGGTCGATGTCGTCCATGGTGATTGCCTGTTGATCGGCGTGGAGCAGCCGGGTTTTGGCGCGCAGCGTCTGCTCGCGGCGCAACCGGTCGATCGCCACGTTGCGGCCGGTCCGCACCAGCCAGGCCACCGGCGCATCGGGCACACCGTCGCGGGCCCACCGCTCGGCAGCGCGGACGAATGCCTCCTGCGCGGCATCCTCGGCGAGTTCGAAATCGCCGAGGATGCCGATGAGCGCGGCCAGGACCCGGCCCCACTCGCGCTGGAAGATCGCCTCGATCAGTGGGCCAACTCCCCCGGCAACTCGACCAGCGGACGAACTTCTACGGCCCCGCCGAGGCGCACCGCCGGAATCCGCTTCGCCCATTCCAGGGCCTGGTCGAGATTGTCGGCTTCGATGACGAAGTAGCCGGCGAACACCTCTTTGGTGTCGGCGTACGGGCCGTCGGTGATCAGGCCGTCACCCCGCAAGGTGGTGGCCGTCTCGACGGGCTGCAGGTGGCCGCCGCCCACGCACTGCGGCTCGAACCGCATGGCCATGTACTCCGCGCTCAGCGCGGCCTGCTCGTCTTCGGTGAGCTCGGCGTCGTGGCTACCGGGACGGGTGTAGATCAGCGTTGCGTATTTCATCGGTGTCTCCTTTTGGGTTGATCGTCCAACAGCAGTGAGACGAACGGGGACCCAATGTGGGGACACGATCGCCGAAATCAGTTTTCGGCGAGTGGCGCGTACTCCGTGCCGTCGCGTTTCCACAGCACCCGGCAGGCCGGATCGGTGCCCAACGCAACCAGTTCCCGCTTGAGAATCTTGTTGGTCGCGGTGCTGGGCAGGTCGTCGGCGATCCAGACGTACCGCGGCCAGGACTTCGGGGACAGGTCCGGCTGCGCGGCCAGGAATTCCGCGAACGCCGTCGGGTCGAGGGCCTGGCCGTCGCGCAGCACCATGGCGGCCATCACCTGGTCGCCGACGAACTCGTCGGGCACCGGGTAGACCGCGACGCGGCTGATCACCGGGTGCCGCAACAGGATTCGTTCGATGGGCGCCGCCGTGATGTTCTCTCCGTCCACGCGCATCCAGTCGGCGGTGCGGCCCGCGAGGTAGATCCAGCCGTCGGCGTCGCGGTAGGCCAGGTCCCCCGACCAGTACATGCCGTGCCGCAGCCGTTCGTCCGTCGCACCCTGGTCGTTGTGGTAGCCGCGGAACATGCCGCTGCCGTTGGTGTTCACCAGCTCGCCGGTGGCCGCCTCGGCATTGATCAGCGCGCCGGTCTCGTCGAAGCGGGCCACCTCGCACTCCTGGACGGTCTCCGGGTCGTAGACGGCGACGCCCGGGAAACCCTTGCCGACGCTGCCGGCCGGGGTCCCCTCGGAACGGGTGATGATGATCGCGAGCTCGGTCGAACCGAAGCCGTCCCACACGCTGCAGCCGAAGCGGCGGCTGAACTCGTCGATGTCGCGGTCGGCGGCCTCGTTGCCGAACGCCACCCGCAGCGGGTTGTCGCGGTCGTCGGGCTGCTCGGCGGTGGCCAGGATGTAGGCCAGCGGCTTACCGACGTAGTTCATGTAGGTCGCGCCGTAGCGGCGGATATCCGGGAGGAAACCCGACGCGGAGAACTGCGCGGGCGCCATCGCCGCGCCGGCACCGAGCGCGACGCCCCAGCCGGCGTAGACGCCGTTGGAGTGGAACAGCGGCATCGCCAGATAACAGGTGTCCTTCTCGGTCAGCTCGTAGCGCTGCACGAGTGCCGCCGCGGAGAACAGCACGATGGAGTGCGCCACCTCGACGGCCTTGGGCTCACCGCTGGTGCCGGAGGTGAAGATCATCATGAAGGTGTCGTCGGGCCCGACTTCACGATGCGGGGTCAGATCCTGCTGCGGCCACTCGGTCGCGGTGACGTCGACGATGGTGACGCCGGGCAGGCTGAGGCCGTCGAGCAGGTCGCGGTGCTGGGCGTCGACGAGCACGATCTGGCATTCGACGCGGGCGATGTCGCGGGCGAGCGCCGCACCGCGACGGGTGTTGTTGA
This sequence comes from Mycolicibacterium sp. TY81, assembly GCF_018326285.1. Classification (NCBI taxonomy): domain Bacteria; kingdom Bacillati; phylum Actinomycetota; class Actinomycetes; order Mycobacteriales; family Mycobacteriaceae; genus Mycobacterium; species Mycolicibacterium sp. TY81. Next base: position 545,796 of record NZ_AP023362.1, on the reverse strand, counting down.
TGCCGCACAGCACGTAGCCGCCCAGGGCCGCGGCAGCCAGCGCCGTGAGCATGTCCGGGGTGTTGCCCAGCAGCGTGCCCACGTGCAGCGGCCGCATCGGGTCGGCCTGGCCGATCAGGGCGGCGGCCTGCGCCCGGGCTCCGGCGACGTACTCTCGCCAGGTCAAGGTCGCCTCGCCGTACTTGACGGCGACGGTGTCCTGGTCGGCGCGTTCGCGAAGCAACTGCTGAAGGGTGTCCGCCATGTGGGCTCCCGGGGCATGGGCGATCACGAGAACCACCCGAGTGAACAGATTCCTGGAAGTGTCTACCATGCTTGACGGGTAGCGCACTAGCGTCAGCGCCCTGGCAGAATCGTCGTTCGCCCGGTTGACATGTGAGGAGACATCCCGGTGGCAAGCCCAGAATCCCCGAAGAGCGTGCGTGATCGACTGATCGACGCCGCCGAAGAGTGCATGCGCGCCAAGGGAATTCGCGCCACGACGGTATCCGAGGTCGCCGAGGCCGCCGGCGTCTCCCGCGGCTGGCTGTACCGGCACTTCCCGGACAAGGTGACGCTGCTGGGCGCCGCGATCGTCCGGCTCAACAACGCCTACTGGAGCGACGCGCACGCCATGCTGGCGTCGATCGAAGGCCTGGACAACCAGATCGTCACCGGAATCCAGCACGGCCGCACCGCCTATGACGATCCCGGGGCCCTGCTGATGAAGCTGCGCGTCGAGGAGCCCGACGAGTTCGCCGCCTGCGCCGGCGCCGGCGTGCAGGGCCTGGTGCCCGACCTCGCCGATTTCTGGTCGCGCTACCTCGTCGCCGCCCGCGACAACGGCGAGATCCACCCCGACACCGACATCGACGATGCCGCCGAGTGGATCGCCCGCGTCATCCTGTCGCTGGCCACGATGCCCGGGCAGCGGCTGGACGCCAACAACGCCGACGAACTGCTCGCGCACGTGCGCCGCTACGTGATGCCGGGACTGAAGGCCCAGCCGTAAACCAGCCGGCGAACTGGTTGTCGGCGCGGACTTCGGCTTTCCCAAGCGCGAAACCAACCGCATGGCGGCTTTCGGCCAAGTTTCCCGCCACCCGGTTGGTTTCGTGTTCCACTCAAAATGTCGAAGCCCCCAAATCGGCTGATTTGGGGGCTTCGGCGCGGGCTGAGGCCTAGTCGGCGTCCATGTTGCCCGGGGCCGTCTTCGAGACCTGAACCAGGAACTCGTAGTTGGTCTTGGTCTTGCGCAGCTGGCTCATCAGCAGGTCGATGGCCTGGTGCGGGTCCAGACCCGACAGCACCCGACGCAGCTTGTGCACGATCGCGAACTCGTCCGGGCCGAGCAGCAGCTCGTCCTTGCGGGTACCGGACGGGTTGACGTCGACGGCCGGGAACACGCGGCGCTCGGCGATCTTGCGGTCCAGCTTGAGCTCGGCGTTACCCGTGCCCTTGAACTCCTCGAAGATGACGGTGTCACCGGTGGAGCCGGTCTCGACCATCGCGGTCGCGATGATGGTCAGCGAGCCGCCGTTCTCGATGTTGCGCGCAGCACCGAGGAAGCGCTTCGGCGGGTACAGCGCGGTGGAGTCGACACCACCGGACAGGATGCGGCCCGACGCCGGCGACGCGTTGTTGTACGCGCGGCCCAGGCGGGTGATCGAGTCCAGCAGCACGACGACGTCCTTGCCCTGCTCGACCAGGCGCTTGGCCCGCTCGATGGCCAGCTCGGCGGCCTGGGTGTGGTCTGACGGCGGCCGGTCGAAGGTCGAGGCGATGACCTCACCCTTCACCGAGCGCTGCATGTCGGTGACCTCTTCCGGACGCTCGTCGACGAGCACCACCATGAGGTGGCATTCCGGGTTGTTCTTGGTGATCGCGTTGGCGATATCCTGCATGATCGTCGTCTTACCGGCCTTGGGCGGGGACACGATCAGCGCACGCTGGCCCTTACCGATCGGCATGATCAGGTCGATCACACGCGTGGTCAGTCGCTCCGGAGTGGTCTCCAGGCGCAGTCGCTGGTTCGGGTACAGCGGGGTCAGCTTGGTGAAGTCGGGCCGGTTGCGCGCGGCTTCGACCGGACCACCGTTGACGCTGTCCAGACGCACCAGCGGGTTGAACTTCTGGCGCGGGTTGTTGCCGCCACCGGTGTTCTCGCCCTCGCGCGGGACCCGCACGGCACCGGTCACCGCGTCGCCGCGGCGCAGTCCGTTCTTGCGGACCATGTTCATCGAGACGTAGACGTCGTTCGGTCCGGCCAGGTAGCCCGAGGTGCGGACGAACGCGTAGTTGTCCAGCACGTCGAGGATGCCGGCGACCGGCTGCAGGACGTCGTCCTCGCGCAGTTCGGTCTCGGCGTTGCCGCCCTGGTTGTCGCCGCGCTCGCCACGCCGGCGACGGTCGCGGTCCCGGAACCGACGGCCACGACGGCCCTGGCGGCTGTCGTCGTCGTCATTGTTGTTGGCGTTGTCACCCTGGTCGCGGTTACCGCCCTGATCGCGGTTGCCGCCCTGGTCGCGGTTGCCACCCTGGTTGCGGTTGCCGCCGCCCTGGTTGTCGCCACCGCGGTCGCGGTTGCCACCCTGGTCGCGGTTGCCGCCCTGGTTACCTTCGGCCTTGTTGCCGCCCTGGTTGCTGTTGTCGGCGTTCCGCTCGCGGTTGCGCTCCTCGCGCGGGGCCTCGGCGTTGTCCGTGCTCTCGCCCTTGTCGGCCTTTTCGGCGGGCTTGTCACCGGCGTCGGCGGCGTCACCGTCGGCGGGCGCACCGGCCCGGCGTGACGCGCCGCGGCGCTCGCGGCGCGGGGCCTGCTCGGCGGCGGGGGCGGCAGCGTCGCTGTCGGTGTTCGCGGCCGGGGCCTGGGCTTCCTTGGCCTCGGTAGGGGCGTCGGTGCCGTTCACGGCCTCGGCGGCCTTGGTCTCGTTCTTGGCTTCGGCCTTGGCGGCCTTGGCTTCGCTCTTGGCGCCGTTGGCCTCGCCACGGTGTTCCCGGATGGCGGCGATCAGTTCGCTCTTGCGCATGCCGGAGGTGCCCTTGACGCCGGCCTCGGCGGCGAGCGCGCGCAGGTCGGGGAGCAGAAGACTGGTCAGCGATCCGGAGCGTCCGGCCGCCGGCGCTTCAGTTGCCGGGGCATCAGTGTTGCCGTCGGCGGTGAAGAGGTCCGTATCAGTCACGGATTTCCTTTCTGTGCCCTCGCGCAGCTGATCAGGCGAGGGTTTGGTTCGCAGTCGGACGGCTTCCCCGAACCGCATTCGTCAAATGCCGGGTCGGCTGAGGCACTGCAACAGCCAGGCACCAGGATTTGTCGCCGTGCGGCGAACCATCAGTCCACGAGTTGAACATCAAAGAGAAGAGTGGTCGTCCTACCGTAGGCGCAGGTACTAGAGCCTGCGATTGCTGGACGCTGCGAGAATATCGCTCATCCGACAATGAAGCAAGAATTGCCACTCGGCGTGTGCTCTCCGCTAAACGCCGGCACCGACGGTCCAGCGAACCCCTTGGCCCACCGCCATCTTCTCGACGGCGAAACCGTTGGCCGCACCGAATTCGAGGACTTCGGCCGGTAGTTCGGGCTCGGTACTGAATGCGATAACCGCAGGTCCAGCACCAGAAAGCACTGCTGCCACCCCAGAACGCCGGAGCATCGCCAGATATTCCGCCGAGGCCGGCATCGCCGCCGCGCGCTGCGGCTGGTGCATCACGTCTTCGGTGGCCGCCATCAGCAAATCCGGACGCTGCGTGAGCGCCACCACCAGGAGCGCGGCCCGGCTGACGTTGAACGTGGCGTCCTTGTGCGCGATCTGCTCGGGAAGCACCGCCCGGGTCTCGGCGGTCGACGACCGCACCTGCGGAATCGCCGGGAACAGGTGGATGTCGGGATGCAGCGTCAGCGGCGCGGCCGCGTACACCGGGCCGGGCTCGGTCCAGGACACCACCGCACCGCCCAGCACGGCGGCCGAAGCGTTGTCCGGATGCCCCTCGAACTCCGACGACAGCTGGACCAGCTGATCGAGCGTCAGCGGCTGCGAACCAGATTGGGCGATAAGGCCATTGGCCACCGCCAAACCGCCCACCACTGCGGCGGCCGATGAGCCGAGGCCGCGCGAATGTGGAATGACGTTGCGGCACTTGATGTTCAGCCCGGAAGCCGAAACGCCGCCGGCCTCGAGGCCACGCCGGATCGCCCGCACCACCAGATGGGACTCGTCTTCCGGAACCTGCCCGGCCCCCTCCCCCGTCACCTCGATGACGAGGCCGGATTCGGTTGTCTCAGCCTGAATTTCGTCGTACAGGCTCAACGCCAGGCCCAGGCTGTCGAAGCCGGGGCCGAGATTGGCGCTCGAGGCGGGGACGACGGCGGTGGCGAGCAGGCCGGCGGGCAGGTTTTCGGTCACTGCGTCAGACCAGTCCGAGCTGTTCGACCACGGCGGTCGGGTCGACCGGGATGGCCCTGACCTCGGGCATGCCCTTGAGGGCGTTGTCGGGATCCTTGAGGCCGTTGCCGGTGACGGTGCAGACCACGGTCGAGCCGGGCTTGACCCAGCCGTCCTCGATGGACTTGAGCAGACCGGCGATGCTGGCGGCCGAGGCCGGCTCGACGAACACGCCTTCGGCCTTGGCGACCAGGTGGTACGCGGCCAGGATCTCCTCGTCGGTGGCAGCCAGGAAGCGACCGTCCGACTGCTCCCGTGCCGCCACGGCGCCGTCCCACGAAGCCGGCGAACCGATTCGGATCGCGGTGGCGATGGTCTCGGGGTTCTTGACGGGCTCGCCGAGCACCAGCGGCGCCGCACCGGCTGCCTGCGTGCCGAGCATGCGGGGCAGCCGGTCGGACACGCCGTCGCGGTGGTACTCGCTGTAGCCGCGCCAGTAGGCGGTGATGTTGCCGGCGTTGCCGACGGGCAGCGAGTGCACATCAGGGGCGGTGCCGAGGGCGTCGACGATCTCGAACGCGGCGGTCTTCTGACCCTCGATGCGGACCGGGTTGACGGAGTTGACCAGGGCGATGGTCGGGTAGTCGGCGGTCAGCTTGCGGGCCAGCTCCAGACAGTCGTCGAAGTTGCCGTCCACCTGAATGATCTTGGCGCCGTGCATGACTGCCTGCGCCAGCTTGCCCATCGCGATCTTGCCCTGCGGGATCAGCACCGCGCAGGTGATACCGGCACGCGCCGCGTAGGCGGCCGCCGACGCCGAGGTGTTACCGGTGGACGCGCACAGCACGGCCTTCTGGCCGCGGGCGACGGCGTCACTCACGGCCATGGTCATGCCACGGTCCTTGAACGAACCGGTCGGGTTGAGCCCCTCGACCTTCAAATGCACTGTGCAGCCGGTCTGTTCACTGAGCCGCTTGGCGTGGATGAGCGGGGTGCCACCCTCGAGCAGGGTGACCGGCGTCCAGTTCTCGGTGCCGGGCAGACGATCCCGGTAGGCCTCGATCAGGCCGGGCCACGGCTTGTGCACGCTCATTACTTACTGGTTCCTTCCATGCGCAGCACACTGTTGATGCTCTGCACTGCTTCGTGATCGGCAAGGGCCGCAACGGTTTCCGAAAGCGCTTCATCGGTGGCCCGGTGGGTGACGACGACGATGCGGGCGCCGCTGCGCTGGCCCGACTCGTCCTCCATGCCCTCCTGGCGAACCTCGGCGATGCTGACCTCGCGCTTGCCGAATTCGGCTGCGACAGAAGACAACACACCGGGCTTGTCCGCCACGTTCATGCTGACGTAGTAGCGGGTCTCGATGGCGCCGATCGAGGCGATCGGCAGCTTGGCGTACTTCGACTCCCGCGGACCGCGGCCGCCCTGCACGCGGTTGCGCGCGGCCATGACGACGTCACCCATGACGGCGGACGCGGTCGGTGCCCCACCGGCGCCGCGGCCGTAGAACATCAGCTCGCCGGCGGCCTCGGCCTCCACGAAGACCGCGTTGAACGCGCCGTTGACGGAGGCCAGGGGGTGGTCCAGCGGCACCAGAGCCGGGTAGACACGGGCCGAAACCCGTTGCTTGCCTTTACCGGTGGTCAGCCGCTCGCAGATGGCGAGCAACTTGATGGTGCAGCCCAGCGCCTTGGCGGACTCGAAGTCGGCGGCACTGACCTTCGTCATGCCCTCGCGGTAGACGTCGTCGGCGGTGACCCGGGTGTGGAACGCGATGGACGCCAAGATCGCGGCCTTGGCGGCGGCGTCGTAGCCCTCGACGTCGGCGGTCGGGTCGGCCTCGGCATAGCCCAGCACGCCGGCTTCGGCGAGCGCGTCGGCGTAGTCGGCGCCGGTCTCGCTCATCGCCGACAGGATGTAGTTGGTGGTGCCGTTGACGATGCCCGCGACCCGCAGCACGACGTCACCCGCCAGTGACTGCGTCAGCGGACGGATCACCGGGATCGCACCGGCCACGGCAGCCTCGAAATACAGGTCTACACGCGCCTTTTCGGCCGCCTGGGCGAGTTCGCCGGTGGACTGCGCCATCAGCGCCTTGTTGGCGGTGACCACGGACTTGCCCTGCTCAAGCGCGGCCATGATGGCCTTGCGGGCCGGCTCGACGGGGCCCATGAGCTCGATGACGATGTCGACGTCGTCGCGCGAGACCAGGGCCTCGATGTCGTCGGTGAGCATGTCGACAGGCACGCCGCGGCCCTTGGCGACCTTGCGGACACCGACGCCGCGCAGCTCCAGGGGCGCACCGATGCGAGCGGCCAAGTCGTCAGCGCTGTTCTCGATGATCCGGACCACCTCGGTCCCGACGTTCCCGAGTCCGAGAACTGCTACGCCGATTGGCTTTTCACTCATTGACCACTCACCTCCAGGCTCAACAGGTCTTCGACGGTCTCCCGACGCAAGATCAGGCGCGCGTTGCCGTCCTTCACCGCGACGACGGCGGGACGGGTCAGCAGGTTGTACCGGCTGGACATCGAATAGCAGTAGGCGCCGGTGGCGGCGACCGCGATCAGGTCGCCAGGACCCACGTCACTGGCCACCCAGGTGTCCCGGACGATGATGTCGCCGGTCTCGCAGTGCTTTCCGACGATCCGGGCCAGCGTCGCGGGGGCGTCGCTGGCGCGCGACACCAGCCGGGCGTCGTACTGGGCGTCGTACAGCGACGGCCGGATGTTGTCGCTCATGCCGCCGTCGACGCTGACGTAGCGCCGGTACTTGTCGGCCGACACGGCAACGTCTTTCACGGTGCCGACCTCGTAGAGCGTGATGGTGCCGGGGCCCGCGATCGCGCGGCCGGGTTCCACGACGAGCTTGGGCGTGGGTAGGCCGACGGCCTCGGACTCAGCCTTGACGATGGCCTTGAGCTTGTCGGCCAGTTCCTTCATCGGTGGCGGGTCGTCGCTGGGCAGGTACGAGATGCCCAGTCCCCCACCGAGATCCATGACAGACATCTGCGCCGTCTTCTCGACACCGAATTCGGCGACGACGTCGCGCAGCAGGCCGATGACGCGGTGGGCGGCGATCTCGAACCCGGCGACGTCGAAGATCTGCGAGCCGACGTGGCAGTGCAGACCGACCAGCCGCAGGTTGTCGGTGGCGAAGACCTTGCGCACCGCGTCCATCGCCGCGCCGCTCGCCAGCGAGAGACCGAACTTCTGGTCCTCGTGGGCGGTGGAGATGAACTCGTGGGTGTGCGCCTCGACGCCCGGGGTCACACGGACCAGGACGTCCTGCACCACACCGGCCGCGCCGGCGATGGCCTCCAGGCGTTCGATCTCGATCTCGGAGTCCAGCACGATGTGCCCGACGCCGGCCGCGACCGCGGCGGTCAGTTCAGAGACCGATTTGTTGTTGCCGTGCACCGTGATTCGCTCGGCCGGGAAGTCGGCGTGCAGGGCCACGGCCAGTTCGCCGCCGGTGGCGACGTCGAGGCATAGGCCCTCCTGCGCGACCCAGCGCGCGATCTCGGCGCACAGGAAGGCTTTTCCGGCGTAGTGCACGTGCTCGCCGCCACCGAAGGCGTCGGCGATCTCGCGGCACCGCGAGCGGAAGTCGTCCTCGTCGATGACGAACAGCGGCGTGCCGAACTGCTCGGCCAGTGCACCGACCGTCACACCGGCGATGCTGACCTGACCGTCGGCACCCCGAGTCAGGTTGCGCGGCCAGACATTCGGGGCCAACAGGTTGACCTCGTCGGGGGTTTGCGGCTTCTCCGGCACCACGTTGCCGGTCGGCTGCCCGCTCACATCCGCTCCGGGGCGCTCACGCCGAGGATCTGCAGACCGTTGGCGATGACCTGGCGGGTGGCCGCGCACAGCGCCAGGCGCGCCCGGTGCAGGTCGCTGTGCTCTTCGTCGCCCATCGGGAGCACGCGGCAGGAGTCGTAGAACCGGTGGTAGTCACCGGCCAGGTCTTCCAGGTAGCGGCACACACGGTGCGGTTCCCGGAGGGCCGCAGCGGTTTTGAGGACCCGCGGGAACTCGCCGATGGTGCGCATCAGCGTGGCTTCGCGATCGTGGCTGAGCAGGTCGAGGTGACCGAGGTCGGACTGCAGGCCGAGGTCGGCCGCGTTGCGCGCCAGGGCCGACAGCCGCGCGTGCGCGTATTGCACGTAGTAGACCGGGTTTTCGTTGGACGCGCTGGCCCACAACCCCAGGTCGATGTCGATGGGGCTGTTCACCGACGACCGGATCAGTACGTAGCGCGCCGCGTCCACGCCGATGGCGTCGACCAGGTCCTCGAGGGTGATCACGGTGCCGGCGCGCTTGCTCATGCGCATCGGCTGGCCGTCCTTGAGCAGGTTGACCATCTGGCCGATCAGCACCTCGACGGTGGCCGGGTCCTCGCCGAGCGCGGCGGCGACGGCCTTGAGACGGCCGATGTAGCCGTGGTGGTCGGCGCCGAGCATGTAGATGCACAGGTCGAAACCGCGCTGGCGCTTGTCCAGGTAGTACGCGATGTCACCGGCGACGTATGCCGGGTTGCCGTCGCTCTTGATGACGACGCGGTCCTTGTCGTCACCGAAGTCGGTGGTGCGCAACCAGATTGCGCCGTCCTGCTCGTAGATCGAGCCGTTGTCACGCAGCTTGTCGATGGCCTGTTGCACCCGGCCCGAGGTGTGCATCGAGTCTTCGTGGGTGTAGACGTCGAAGTCGGTGCCGAAGTCGTGCAGCGACTGCTTGATCTGGCCGAACATCAGGTCCACGCCGAGCTCGCGGAAGACTTCCTGACACTCGTCGGCGGGCAGGCTCAGCGCGTCGGGCCGCTTGGCCACGACGTCGGCGGCGATGTCCTTGATGTAGTCGCCGCCGTAGCCGTCCTCCGGGGCCGGCTCGCCCTTGGCCGCCGCGACCAGCGAGCGGGCGAAGCGGTCGATCTGCCCGCCGTGGTCGTTGAAGTAGTACTCGCGGACGACGGTGGCGTCCTGCGTGGCCAGCAGGCGGCCCAACGCGTCACCGACGGCGGCCCAGCGGGTGCCGCCGATGTGGATGGGTCCGGTCGGGTTCGCCGAGACGAACTCCAGGTTGATGTGGCGGCCCTTGAGCTCCTCGGAGGTGCCGTAGCGGTCGCCGGCGCCCAACACGTTGAGAATGACGACACTCTGCGCGGACGCCTCGATGCGCAGGTTCACGAAGCCCGGACCGGCAACGGTGGCGTCGGCGATACCGTCGGCGTCGTTCAGCCGCTCTGCGAGCCATTCGGCCAGGTCACGTGGGTTGACGCCGACCTTCTTGCCCAGCTGCAGCGCCAGGTTGGTCGCGTAATCACCGTGCTCGGGGTTGCGCGGACGCTCGATGGCCACTGTTTCGGGCAGCGCGGCGATGTCCAGGTCGTGTTCGACCAGGACCACGGCGGCGGTGTTCTTGAGCAGTTCAGCCAGATCGGCGGGGGTCACGGGGGTCCATCCTATGGGCTGAGCTGCTCAGGCTTGTCATCGGTCACCTGCTGGTCGGTAGGCAGTCCGCACCGATTCGGGAGGCGGGCCACCGATGCGCTAGTCTGTGATCGCCCAACGGCGCCGCTGGCTCGCCAGCATCAAGCGCCCCCGTAGCTCAGGGGATAGAGCGTCTGCCTCCGGAGCAGAAGGCCGCAGGTTCGAATCCTGCCGGGGGCACTTCCTGACCAGCGTGTATGCAGGTCCGTGCGAGATTCGTGCAATTGGCCTTCAGCGATGACTGTCTCGGTGCCCCAATGGCGCGCGGTTGGTGGCCTTGATCTAGTCCCGATGGGCTCGGCGCGCGCCGTAGCACTCTGGGCACCCGCTGCTTCTGCGAGTTGCAACCACGGCTCGCCACTCGTGTCCCCGTGAGCACAGCCACCACGCGCGCACACCGCTTGCCGGGCGCAGTTGGTCCGGCGTCAGCTCACCGTTCCTAGTCGGGTGCCATTCTCTCGCCGCATCGGGAAACAGGTCAGCGAACGACTCGCCTGCCTGCGGTGCTGACCGCTTACGCGCCACCGTCCGGTAACCGCATCGCGGGCATCCGCTGCCACGGGTGCGAATACCTACCTGCGACCGCCATTCGTTGGAGCATTCCGAGCACGTCCACACAAATTTCGTCTTGCTGCCAGGGTGGATGCGGTCGGCAGTGATGCCGTCGTTCTTAGCAGGGTCCAACTCCGCGGCGATTGCCGGAAACTCGGTCGCGAGACTAACCGCGCGGTGCCTGTATATTGCTTGATTGGCGGCGGCTTCAGCCCACACTTGCAGATCGCGCAAGTAGTCATCGAATCGTTCTGCCACGCAACCGATTTCCGCTAGCTCCTGCAACACCTTCACGGTCACTGTCTTTATCGGCTCGGTGGGCGATACGAAGACCTCATACCCGCCAACGCTGTGCAACGGCAGTTCGCGGACACGTAGAACCGTCCAACCTGCCGCATTGAGCGCGTCGGTTTGTGCTCGGTCTCGGCGGTCCAGGTCGGCATGGAATCGCACACCGTCGTATTCCACGACTATGCCGAGACTGGGTATAACGATGTCAGCCCGGACCGGCCGCCGGTGCTTCACAGGTATTGGAGGATGGCCATGTGCAACAGCCAGTCCAGCCGCGGCCAATTCGTATTCAAGCCTAAGCTGGCGCGCCGAAACACCGATGGTCGAACATTCCGGGCAACCGTCGCCACGGTCCACACGCTTGTAAGGCGGCGCGGCCCACACATGCCCGGCCGCCCTGCACTGCCACCACCTGTGTTGTCTGGCGCCAGGATTCACGTCGGCCGCCGTTAGCGGCGCATTCTTTGTGGGGTGCCACTCCACAGCGACATCGGGGTACAGGTCAGCCAGCGACCGGCCCGCCTTGGGCGTTGATTTCGCGATTGCACGTCTGGCCTCGTCGCATTCGGGGCACTGCTCCCCTCGTTGGCGGTTGCTCGGCGATACGGTCCACTCGTGCCCCTCACTGCATAGCCACCAAACCCGTTTGCTGCTCGCTGGCCGAACATCGTGTGCAGTCAGGTGGCCGTTCTTTGTGGGATGCCACTCGGCCGCCGCTTCGGGGAATCTATCGGCAAAACTGTTGCCGCGCTTAGGGGTTGATCGCAAGACGGCGCGGTGTGCGACCGCGCATTTGTGGCAGCCGATGCCGACCTGGCTGCGCTTGTTAACAGCAGCTTGCCATTCGTGTTGGCAGCGCGAACATTTCCACCAGACGGCCCGTCCGCTGCCGACTCGTACCTCCGCTGGCGTCAGGCCATCATTGAGTGTGGGGTGCCATTCGGCGGCGACGTCAGGCGCCGCCTCGGCAAGCGATTCTCCCGGCCTGGGCTTCGCCGCCGCAGCAGCACGCCGCGCTATCCCGCACGGTGGGCACCCCCTGCCCGCCGTCCCACGCTTGTACACCTTGTTCTTCCACTCGTGCCCGCAAGTCGAGCACCGCCACCACACGTCGGCATTGCATCCAGGCCGCACGTCGTACGCGGTCAGACCACCATTCAGCGTCGGGTGCCACTCCGCTGCAACATCGGGTCGCAGATCAGCCAGTGACTCGCCGGGTTTCGGCTTCAAGATGGCGGCCACAGCACCGATTCTGCTTCACCAGGCCGAGCACGCGCGTCACTTTCACTCGCTAGACCAAGGCGCAAGCGAGCTAGAGCTGGTCCTTATACTCCGGGCAGTAGGCCGCCACAGACGCGCCCACAAAGTACCCGGCGTCATCCGCGGTAACCGTCTTGTTGGTGATGTTGTACACCTTCATCGAGACCTCGGCCGGGGTCCAGCCAGAGTCGATCTGGCTGCACACGAACCGGGCAGCGCTCACCGCGCTCGCATTGGTGGGAAACGTAATCCCGTAGTGGTGAATCACCTGGAGGAATATCGCGTCATCGTCATCGGCATGAGCCGGTGCGGCCAACACAACCGCCGCGCCAGCAACAGCCATTGCCAGCAAAGTCTTCATAGCGATTGAGACTACGCCAGCTCAGCCGAGTTTGACCAGGTCTGACAGTAATTCTGCTGGTTGCTGACCGACAAATTGGCGAGCCACTGCAACGCGCGTCAGGCCGCCTTGGCGCTTGGCCAATATCCAAGATTGGGAATGGTCTACCCAACGCGCCGAGTCAGTCGCACACTGGCGAACATGACAACGATCAACACCCCGGCGCCACCGGTTGAGTACCTGCGCGCCGAGCTGGCCGACAAGCTCGACGCCTACCCGATGGAGACATGGCCAGCCGAACTACTCCAAGCGGCCATTGCCTTGATAGACGCAGCCGCTGGCCACCTGGTGCAGCCGTCGAATGACATACCTCCGGGGCGCCCACGGCTCCGGGTGGTGACGTCATGACCCGCGAAGCAGCGGCCGGTATCGTGCTCGCGCTAGTATGCGCCACCCCGCTGGCTCACGCGGATACCCCTGATGCCAAATTCCTTGCCGCGTTGCAGGCCAACGGAATACAGGGCGATCCTGGCCAGCTCGTGGCCGACGGTCATTCAGCATGTGACAACTACGGCGGTATCGGGATGACCGGTTTCATCATCGGGCTACGTGCTCGTGGGCTGTCCGCCGATCAGGCGGGCAACCTTGTCGCGGACGGCATTCGGGCCTACTGCCCAGAAAAGGGACCATGGGGTCCGCTGTGAGCGATCAAGTACAGAACAAGGACGGCGACGCGAAAAAGCCTATGACTCTGAGTCTCTGGACCGCTGATGGCCAACAACACGATGTCGTACTGAGTGGCCCTGGAGGAGTCGTCCGGTTCTGCGTTGGCGATCCAGCGGGGTCCCACTCCGCCGTCTGGCGAGTTTGGGCGAATCGCAACACTTTTGATGTTTACGTCACAGCACGGGATATTGCCGATACCCAGAAAATCAGCCTCCATGAGACGGGAGACTGGCGACACCAGTTCCTGAATTCCGAACTCGCGCAGAAGTACACGGACCAACCAAACAGAATTCTCGACCAATGGCAGGAAGCGACCGAGCACGGCGATAGCCGAATGACCCTCGGCTATTCCGTTCGGATGCGCACTCAAGACCTGGGCGACTTTCGGGAGACGTTTCCGAAAGAGTTGGTGTGGGTCCCCGCGGCCCCAGTCGGTAAGGCGATAGCCGTGCATATTGTCTTCTCTCGCGTTCATGATCAGCCCGTGAACATGGGCGGAATGGTGCCAATTGGAGGATTTACGTTGGTCGACGGCAGGGCCGTCCTGTTGCTGGCCGAGGTCTTCGAAGTTCCAGCAGAAGTCAGCGCCGACGTAGATGCGCGGATTGCGTTGGTGCAGAAGGACCCGCGGGTCGTGGGTGCGACGCACCCTCGCATGGCGATGCATGGCAGTAACGAGCATGGTCGCTTTTCATGGGATATCGCACTCAAACCAATGCCCTGCGATTCCTGCCGGAGCTGAGGCCGGGCGACGTCGACGCCCACAACCGTGGGCTGCCACCCGGTCGCAAAATGTCGTCGACCTAGCGGTGACCCTCTGCGCGACATTCCCGGCACCGTCCGAATTTCCGGCGATCGACCACCCTTGCCTGCCATTCATGTCCGCGCTTGCACTGCCACCAAACGAGCCTGTCACTAGCCGGGCGCACGTCGTGAGCCGTCAATGGGGCGTTGCGCGTGGGGTGCCATTCGACCGCGGGCACAGGAAATAGGTCAGCGAACGATCCGCCGGGTGGTGGTAGAGCCCGCTTTGCCGCACCGCGTTTCCGCGAGCACTTGGGACAACCGTGTCCAGCACTGCGAATCCAAACCATCGACGACCATTCGTGGCCACAGTCTCGACAGGTCCATATGAACTTGGTGTTGCTACCCGGATGCACTTCCTCTGGCTTTACTCCATTGTTCTTTTTCGGGTCGAACTCCATTGCCACGTCTGGGCATTCGCTCGCCAGGCTCTTGGTGCGATATCGATAAGGCGCACTTCCCACACAGCCACCACCGAGGCTTCTTGCTGCCCGGGTTGACATCGGCCGCGGTAGTTGGCGCGTTCTTCGTCGGATGCCATTCGGCGGCGATATCCGGGCGCACATCGGCAAGCGACCGGCCCACCTTGGGCGTCGACTGGGTCTGCTGCACGAATAGGTGACATCTGAGTTGGCTTGCCCAGCATGGGCGGGCTGGAAGGATGTCCCCATGGCAAGGCCCTACCCCCGCGAGTTCCGCGACGACGTCGTCCGGGTCGCTCGCAACCGCGATGACGGTGTAACGATCGAGCAGATCGCCACCGATTTCGGAGTGCACCCGATGACGCTGCAGAAATGGCTCCGTCAGGCCGACATCGACGAAGGCACCAAGCCCGGCAAGAGCGCCAGCGAGTCCGGTGAGCTGCGCGAAGCCCGACGGCGGATCAAACTGCTAGAGCAAGAGAACGAGGTGCTGCGTCGGGCCGCAGCGTATTTATCGCAGGCCAATCTGCCGGGAAAAGGGTCTACCCGCTCGTGAAAGAGCTCGCCGCCGACGGGATCCCCGTCGCGGTGACGTGCCGGGTACTCAAGCTCTCCCGCCAACCGTATTACCGCTGGCTGGCCGACCCCATCACCGAGGCCGAACTCATCGAGGCCTACCGCGCCAATGCGCTGTTCGACGCGCACGCAGACGATCCGGAGTTCGGCTACCGCTACCTCGTGGAGGAGGCGCGCGATGCCGGCGAGCCGATGGCCGAGCGCACCGCATGGCGGATCTGCTCGCAGAATCGACTGTGGAGCGTGTTTGGTAAGAAACGCGGCAAGAACGGCAAAGTCGGGCCGCCGGTGCACGACGATCTTGTCGAGCGTGACTTCACCGCTGAAGGGCCAAATCAGTTGTGGCTCAGTGACATCACTGAGCACCGCACCGGTGAGGGCAAGCTCTACCTCTGTGCGATTAAGGACGTGTTCTCCAACCGGATCGTCGGCTACAGCATCGACTCCCGAATGAAGTCACAACTGGCCATCCGGGCACTACACAGCGCGGTAGCCCGACGCGGAGATGTCGCGGGGTGCATTCTGCACTCGGATCGCGGATCTCAGTTCCGGTCAAGGAAATTCGTACACGCCTTGAATCAACACGAGATGGTCGGCTCTATGGGCCGTGTCGGAGCCGCCGGCGACAACGCCGCCATGGAGAGCTTCTTTAGCCTGCTGCAGAAGAACGTGCTCGACCGCCGCCGCTGGGACACCCGAGAACAACTCCGCATCGCGATCGTCACCTGGATCGAGCGCACCTACCACCGGCGCCGCCGCCAGTCCGGCCTCGGGCGGTTGACCCCGATCGAATTCGAAGCAATCATGACCACACCGGCCAGTCAGGCCGCGTGACCGAAACTGTCACCTGATCGTGCAGCAGACCCACTTCGTAATGGACCGCTGCAATTCCGCGCACGTCGGACAACGCTCACCCCTGCGGCGGTTGCTAGGCGACACGTCCCATTCGTGACCGTCTCCACACAACCACCAAACCCGTCTGTTGCTGCCCGGTTTCACTTGCCAAGGAGTGAGGTCGCCGTTACGGGTCGGATGCCACTCAGCTGCCGGCCCCGGGAATTGGTCGCCAAAGCTCTGACCGGGCTTCGGCGTTGACCGCAAGATCGCTTTGCGCACCAGCCAGCACTCCCGACAACCTGTGCCGCCTTGGGTCGTTCGACGACAGATCGTCGTCTTCCATTCGTGCTGGCATCTTGCGCACTTCCACCAAGCCATCTTGCCGCTGCCGACTCGGACCTGCGCCGGCGTCAGGTCGCCGTTCAGCGTGGGATGCCATTCGGCAGCTACGTGCGGAGCGGCTTCGGCAAGCGATTCACCGGGTTTGGGCTTCGCCGCCGATGCTGTCCTACGCGCGATGCCGCACGGCGGGCATCCTCGGCCCTGCGTCCCACGGGCGTACACCTTGTTCTGCCATTCATGGCCACACGTGGAGCACAGCCACCACACTTCAGCGTTGCAACCGAGCCGCACGTCGTAAGCAGTTAGTTCGCCGTTCAAAGTCGGATGCCACTCCTCGGCGATCCCGGGACACAGTTCAGCCAGCGATTCACCGGGCTTCGGCTTCAAGATGGTGGCCATAGGACCGATTCTGCTTCACCCGACCGACAATGCTCAGCAGTCAGGTGACGTAGTGCGTACCCCCGGTATTGCCCGGCCGAATGGCGGCATCGGGGTCACTCGGTCGAACCGGTCGACGGTGATAAACGGAGTGCTCCGGTCCGCGATCCACGGAATCTGGCGTGCTCCGGGGTAGTAATTGCCGCCGACGTACCACGACGGCACGGTGACGGCCTCTCCGTCGTCCAGCATCCGCAGCATCCGGCGGGCCGATTGCGACACCCGTGAGGTCTCGCTAAGTCGCGCCATTTCGACCTTGCTCGCCTGGCGGTCTTCACCGGTTGGCGGAAGATACAACCGCGGGTCGCACTCCGCGTCACGCGCGAAGGATTCGCGCAGATGCTCGCGCAGGCCGGGAAGGTGCGCGTAGTCGCTCTGTAGTCGCTTCGGGCGGGCCATCAGCTCGCTGTCCGAGGTATAGCGCCGCGATACTCTCCGGAGCCGTTACGCGCCGCCCACGACGCTTTACCGGCCCGACTCTTGGCAGTGTCGACCGCCTTACCAGGCTCCAGCGAGATACCGCCCAGGCACCGCGCAATGATCAGCGTTTGCTGCCGAACCTCGGCCAACAGCGGTGACGGCCGAACCACGCCATCCTTATCAGTGAAGGTGCGCCCGGTCTTGGTCAGCATCGTTTCCAGCGACGCGACGACATCGGCGGCCCGTCCGGCGCGTTGCAGTAGATCGGACTCGCGGGCGTCCAGCTCCAGCCCTGCGGCCCTCGCATCAGCGGCTACCGCGGCAACCAATTCCGGCCCCGCCTGCGGTTTGTTTCCGCTGGTCATGTGGTCATTCTAGTACGTGCGTACCAATGTTTTGTTCGATCAGCCGTCCAAATCAGCAGTGTCGGCCGGTGGCGTCCAAAGGGGTGGGGGGCCTCCCCCCGGCCCCGGTCTCGACCAGGGCATACGGAGTGCCGCGAATGGCAACCACCCACGATTCAGCGGAGCTGTCGGAGGGTGTGTCGTCGTTACCTGATGGGCGCCAGGCATGTTCAGTTGCGGGTGAGGTCGGCCGCGCCAGGACCGATGCCGTAGCTGTTGGGGCAATGGACCTCGGCCGAGCCTGTGCTTAGCCAGCGTGGCTGTGTCTGTCCAGTGCGTCGCGAATCGCGACGATGACGTGCCGCGTACCGGATTGACCTCCTCTTTCGGTCGTTCAGCCATTCAGTAGACCGACCGGGCGGCCGAGCGCGGCCAACCTGCCCAGCGAAATTGCCGCGCAGCACTAACGACATTCGACGCTTTCGCCGGTTGTCGACGTGTGCTGAATGGCTCCGCCGTTGTCCCGGGTTAATTCGCCAGTCACACGGAGTTGCGCGGCAACAGCCAATCTGAGTCGCGTTTGTTGCCGGGGAATTCTTTCGGACCCCGAACGCATAGGCGTTGATACCCGCGCTTGTGGCCCTTGGGGTGGTCTTGGGCGGGTATCACTTTCGGCCAGGGTCATCATCCGACCCGGTCGGCGTGGACTTCAATCATGGGGATAGCCAATCGGTCGCCGCGGACAACCGGAGGGCATTGTGAGCAATGCGGCTGCCAGTAGTCCGTTCGCAACTGATACATGGTGGTCCCGATATAGCTTATGCGCCAACCGCATTCAGGCAGCACGGTCCGAACGTCGACCACGTCGCTCACATCATGATTGTGATAGCCGTTGACCTCACCGGGTCCGAAAGCGAATAAGTAAAGCCGTGCGCCAGGTCTGGTCACCTGGTGCAGCTCGGTCGCGTACGCAGGGCGCTGATCAGGCCGCAGGTTGTCGTAGCACTTCGAGTCCACGACGGTATCGAAGCGCTGTCCACCATCGCTCATCGTGGTGACGTCGCATTGAGCGACAGTTACTGATACACCGGACCTCTTCGCATTCATCCGCGCGCGGTTGATTGCCGTTGGCGCGAGTTCGTAGCCGGTTACCGTGCAGCCATGCCGGGCATACTCGATGGCGTGCCAACCTGATCCGCACCCCGGGTCTAGAACATCTCCGGTGATGACACCGGGAAGTGATGCTAAGCTGGCGGATCACGGGCTGCGCTTCGCCGATGTCCCACGGTGCAATTCCGGCGCGGTAGAACATTTCGGCGTGCGTTTGGTTCACGTTCGACGCCCTTTCGCGTTGTGATGCGAACAACGCACCCGGGCCGATCCGGACCTCTCACGGCTTCGGCAAAGAACCTCGGCCCCGGGTGCGTGTCCGCGCTGCGCGGTCCCGTACGACCGGCGCGCTTTGGGGCAGCGACCATCCTCTACAACGGAAGAGCCCCAATCCTTTTCGTCGGAGTTGTCAGCCGCGGTATACCTGCGCCGTGACCTTGGTCGGGTCGACCAATGGCACTTCAGATTGGTACCCACCCTGAATTTCCTTGCGTAGCTTCGCCGTGTTCCAGTCGGCCACAGCTTTTTGCTTTGCAGCAAGCCGGGCGTCGCAGACCGCGGCGGCGTATTCCGGGTCACGCCGAGCAAGGACATCGTCAACGAATTCAGTTGGTGCGCCGCGACTCGCCAGGTAAGGAGGTATCTCGTCAGCGAGAACTGGCAACTCGCTCACCTTGGCTTTCATCAGCACATCAGTCGCCGCCGCGACCAAGGCACCTTCGGGTTTGGCGTCAAGTGTCCGGACTACCCGATCCCATGCGCGGCCGTTGCGGAGTTCGGATGCTGTGTCGTCACCGGCTGTCGTCATCCTCTCCCGCACTTGCCTGACGCGGTCCTGCGCTTGCGTGAGTTGATCGGACATTTCCGCGGCACTGCTTTCAAGATCCTTTGCAGCGCCCGTTTCCTCGAAAGTTCGGCGCAACGCTGTGTCGATTTGGGTGTGAAGTTCGCGCTGTGCGTCAGTCATCGCCGTAACGGGTCGCTTCGCTTCCTCGCGCTTCTCCCAGTCGACAACGGAAGCAAGATGCTTGCCGTGCTGTTCCCGGACATACTTGGCTCGCTGCCAGGCTTTCTCGGCAGGTGTGCCGTAGGTCGGCGCTGGCGGTACCAGTGGGGTTAGTGGCCCTGCGTCGCGGGCTCCCTCACTCGGTTGCGGGTCAAAAACGTTCAAGATTCCCATTGAACTACCTCCCTTAGGATGAAAGATGCTGCACACCTTGGGTTTTGATCTTACCGTTGATCGACAGTCAGGCCGCATTATCGCCAGTGGTTTTGCGATAGACACCCCCGATCACACCCCGGGGTCGTACCGATCGCGGTTGACTAGCAAGCCATTCCACGCACTCGGCCTTGACTTGACAGGTATCGCAGATCGACAACGCCATTGCGACGTCTTCGGCAGACTCACCGTCGAATAGCGTTGCCTCGACTTGGGAACACGCAGCGACGCCGCCGAACCTTGGTATGCCGCGCAGGATTCTGCCTACCAGTTCCATCCACCCAGGCAACGCGGGCGGCTTCCTGTTGGCCACAACGGCACCGGACCGGCTGCGCCCCTTGTCAACGCAGCGCTTGCACAACCCGCGGGCGTGCGGCTTTCCATCGCAGTTCTCGGTTACGCACATGGCGCGCCTCCGTGGTGTCGGCATGGCTGCGTTGGACTAGCAACGCGTTTACGGCACCGTTGACCATCGGCACGTCGGCGCAGACACATCGGGTTGGCGAACGCCTTGGCGATCCGGTCGCGGTAAACGGGTGGCAGTGATCCGCCGATTTCATGGGGTTGCGCCAGTTCGGCACCGAATTCCGGCTCAGTAACTCCGAGTTGGTCTGGGTCGAGCAACCACCACGTCCCAGATTCGGTAACACATACCAGCGCGTATCCGTTGGGCAGTCGGTCGGTCAGGTGTTGATGTGTGATCATGCGGTCCTCCGTCGTCTCTGTGGCTGTCGGTGGTGGCCTCTAATCGGGCACCGGTGCGTTCGACCTTCCTGCGGGCCGCTGTCGGGCCAAGCCGTGGGGCTGTGGCCAAACGCCAGACCACTCCGCGACCGTCATCGGGGTCAGGATCAGCCCGCACTAGTCCGGCGCTCAGTAAGTCGCGATACCAACGGCGGACGGCCGACGCACCGGCGCCCAGCTCGGCGGCCAAACCGATTGCGTCACGCGGCCGGATGCCGCCGTGCTCGGCGATCAGGCCGAGTAGCCATACCTGGTCCGGCACCGGTGCCGAGTCCGGGTCTTCGGCTGGCCATAGCTCGGTGAGGTGGACGGGTGCGTTCATCGCGTGGCTTCCGCGTCGGCCTCGGCCGGTAGCCAAGTCGTCGTGTTCGGCCACGTGTGCCGACTGACCGAGCGGGCGACAGCGGCCCGGCGCAGGCGGCGGAATGCTCGGTAGGTGGCGTTTCTGTTGTGGCCGAGTCTCGCCCCGTGCGCCTCGGCCTGTTTCGGTCGCACGCCGCCGGGTGTCTGCTCGATGAAGTCGGCCAGCCATCGGGGGTCGGAACCCGACCTGTGGGCGCGCCCAGTGATGTCAGTGACATTCATGAGTCCGCCCCATCCAGGGCGGTGCCAGATTTGTTAGTTGATGCCCATAGCTCGGAACCGTCTTCGCCCTCACTGCTACCCAATTCTTCTGGGGGTCTAGGGATATGGAGTGACAAATCTGGCACCGGAATCATCTGGACCGACAAATCTGGTACCGCCGTGCTGGGGTCCAGCGCCGATGGTTCGATGTCGTCGGCCAGTCGGTAGAACCAGGTCGTGACAAACCGCCCGCCCCGATGGGTCTCGGTGTCGGTGCAGTCGAGCGCGCCCAACATATGTAGCGCTTGCAACTGTCGATCCACCGTCGCTCGCGGCTTATTCAATCGCTTGCGAATGTCCGTCGCGGTCGAATCAGGATGCACGACCAGGTCATCCAAGATGGCTAGCCGCAGCGGCGGCATTGAGTCCCGCGCGCACCGTATGGCCAGCCGCAGCGCCGACGTGCGATCCATCCCGATAGCCACCCCGCCGCGGACCAGTTGCGCCAACTGCTTGGCGAACCGAGTAGGCATTTCCGGGGCGTGCGCGTCGATCACGTCGCCGCGATAGTCGTACTCCACGGCGGTACGGGTCAGCGTCACCAGGTTGGCGGCGTTCAGCAGCACTTCCGATTCAGCCTCGGACAGGCTGACAGGGTCGGTATTCATCCCGGCGATGACACCGGCCGCGGCCTCTGCCAGCTCTGCCCGCATGTCGACCTCGTGGCCGGTGTTACCAATCGCTTTCCGGCCAGCTTGTATCCGTTTCGTGGTCGAATCCATCCGGACAAGTACGAAACGGTCACCCATCGAAGCAATGACGGAGTGAGCGCTGTCCCACGCCGTCGTGCAAGCACCGATCACCACGATTCGGCCACTCCAATGCAAGACGTTGCCACCGTCGGTGCCGACTTCACGCGACCATCTGCCATCGTGTATTTCACGCAGAGCGGCAAGCACTTTCGCACGAAGATCACGGTTCATCGACAGGATGGAAGTCACGTCTTTGATCACCAGTACGCCTTGGGAGCCAATGCGCCGCAGCAAGCCACCCGTTGCGCCCTTGGAGCGCTCGCGTTTCGGAGTCGCCGACAGCAATGCAGCATCCGAAGTGATCGCACTGATAACCACAGCGTCGACACCGTCGAGCGCCTGCACGGTTTCAGTCTTCGCGTTGCCGCTGCCCGAAATGACCAGTAACCACAACGGATCACCAGGCAGTCGTTCAGCCGCGGCAGCGGCCAGAACCGCGTCTTGGGCGTCTGTGTCGTAGTCCTCACCTAACCACTTTCGGGACACCGCGTGCGCCTGGTCGAGCGTGATGGGAGCTACGTCCGGCAATTCGCGGATAGATTCTTGGCCTTCACTGACGATTGCCGACGGGTCGACCTCGGTGACGGTGCCCAGTGGCTCCATGTCCGGCACCACGCGCTGTCCCTCACGGTCGGCCTTGCCGAACGCCGACCGAATCGTCTTGAGCACCGAGCCCATTCCGTCGTCGCGCACCAGGCCGTTGGCGTTGCACGCCTTGATCAGCTCGGCGCGGAGCTGGTCGCGCGGAACGCTCAGCCTGGCCAGCTTCAGGGCGACGGTATTGAGCGTGCTGTTTCGCCGGTGCGAGTCAGAAGCAAGGCTGGCCAGCTCGGCTAGCTCCAGCTCCATCGCGCGCACCACGTACGGGTCGTCCGGGGATCGGTACCCACCGGTCGGCGGCCGGTCGACAGGTGGCGACGGTGGTGGGATGTCCGAGCACGCCGACTCGTACGTGGTATCACCGTTTGCCGCTGCCAATGCCGCCTTTGCGGCGTCGCGCTCGGCCTTGCGTTGCAGGAACGACCTCTCATCCCGGACGCCGCGGGCTCCGTGCGCCGGTAGGTCTGGGTCTTCCGGATTGACATGGATCGTCGTCAGCGGAACCGCCGGCGTCTCGTTAGGGTCTTGACTCAAGTTGGTCAAAATTACTGCGCCCCTTTGTAAATACGCCCGACACGCCGACTGCCCCGGCTTGTATCGCGGTAGACTGAGCGCGTTGTTGTTGTCTGGTCCGTAGTTGTCCGGGAAGGCCGTCCCTTGGTCCGGGGCGGCCTTTTCGCTTTCCTCACCCGGCCGCGTCCGGGCAGTAGACCTCGGCGAAGTCGGACACGGCAGCAGCCATGTCGTCGCGAGTGACCCACTCCGGTGTCGACGCCGACACCATCGCTGCCGACACCACGCGGTCCTCACTCCACCCTGCCTCCAGCAGCACACACGCTGAAACAGCCGCTGCGCGAACATCGTTCGGTGAAGTGAGCCGCGTCAGCCCATCGGCGTGCAGCAGGTTGATAAGCCGGTCAAGGTCGGTGCTTCCTGTGTCGGCGTGCGCTATTGCCGGTGTCAGGATGACAGCAGTCGCTATGGCCAGCCACGCGCTACGCCGCTTCACACTGCGCCACCAACCGGCTTCATTAGCTTATCCAGGTCTGCTGCATCGACTTTCAGCAACTTGGGGCCGACCCGAACCGCGTTCAACCTGCCCTCGGCGATCCATTTTCGCAGCGTCCGATAGTGGACTCCGCACAGCTCGGCGGCTTCCGGTAGACCTATCCATTGGCGCGCAACCGCATTCGTCATCTTCGGCGCTTTCATGCCGTGTCCGCCGAAGGTACGCGGTAAACGCCGGTGCGACGTCGGTTACAACTCGCACTGGTTGGCATCCTTGTGTTCATAAGGCGCAGGATGCACCAATGGCGGGCGAAACGCCGAACGTTTCGTACCGTTTCTGTTGTTTGATTCATGTTGTGTCGCAATAGCTTTAAGGGTCTATTTGGATCGCCCAGACGTCGCGAAACATACCCGAGGCACCGCGAGGCGCCACTGCGATAGTCGCGACAAATCGTCTCCCGTGCAGACAGCACAACGGGCCGGGTGCGACTGAGCGCACACCGACCCGCTGAGCAACTTTTCGGGCTCGGTCAGCCCTTACCCCGCGGCCAATTTCGATAGACGTTCGGCAATCTCGGCGTCTCGCCCTTCCGCGACATGCTGATATCGCAATGCCATTGCGGGCGTTGTGTGCCCAAGTCGGTGCATCAGCTCGGCCGTCGTAGCACCTGACTGTGCAGCTAGCACCGCGCCGACGTGCCGCAGATCGTGGACACGCAGTGTCGGTTTGCCTATACCCTCGCGTGCCTTCTCCCAGAAGGGCCGGTAGTTGTCACCGTGCATGTGTCCGCCGTCCGGCATCGGGAATAGCAGCGACTCAGGCGCGGCCGCGACATGGTCATTCAGGTGCGCCAGGATGACAGGGCGGACGTGCGGCGGAACCGCGACGTCCCGGATACCCGCCGCCGTCTTCGGCTCGCCGACGTCGAACGCGCCTTTTCGGTAGGTCACGGCACGCCGTATGCGCAAAACACTGGCATCGCCGTTGACGTCCTTCCGCCGTAGCTCAGATGTCTCACCCCACCGCAGACCACACCAGGCCGCCATGATGACGCTGGCGCTCAGATGTTCAGGCATCAGACTGGCTAGCCGGTCGACCTGAGCCGGGGTGAGCACGTCGACATCCCGCTTCCGCTTGGTCTGCATCGCAGCCCGGATGCGGCACGGGTTGGCGTCGAGCACTTCGTCTTGCACGGCGGTCGAACAGATCGCGTGCAGCAGGGCGTAAGCGTGGGCATTGCGGGTCGAATGGGTGGCGCCCAGGCTCGCGTGCCACTGGCGCACGCGGGCCGGGGTGAGCGTCACCAGCTTGACGTCTCCCAGCGTCGGCAAAATGAGCCGATTCAGCATCGAGCGGTAGTGCTGGCGCGTCCGCGGCCTCAGCGTGCGCAACTCCATCCACTGATCGGCGTAGGCGCGCAGCGTGATGCCGTCCGACCGTTCGACGGCGCCCCACGTCTCTAGGTCGATCTTGCGGCGTTCATCCGCCAACCAGCCTTCGGCGTCGGTCTCTGTGGCGTACGTGCGCTTCGCCTTGTGCAGGTTGCCGTCAGGTCCGATGTAGGCGGCTTGCCAGCGTCCGGACGGTAGTTGGCGAAGCCGTCCGAATCCGCGCCGCTTGCGTGCCATATGCGCGCCTTCCCTTCGACCCCAGACCGGTTTTCTCGGTGCGATAAACGTGCAACATCAACCTTACGCAACGCCCGGAAGCGCTACACAAATTCGTAGCCGAGTTTCGATCATATTGGCTGTTCAACGCCCATAAACCCCAGTATAGAGCCGGTTACAGCTAAGGGTGTCTCGTCAGGTTCGAATCCTGCCGGGGGCACTCTAACTAGCGGAACTAAAACAGCTGCTAGGCGGTGCTTTTGAAGGTTGCTCTAACGGATCGCCCAAACGGCCTACCTATCCGGTCCGACGTAGCCGGCCCAAATCTGTTTGCCACCACCCGCCCTAAACCGCGTAGCCACAAACTGATTACCACGAAGGTCATAGCGATAAGCCGTCCCGAGGGCCAGAGTTGGGCAACGAATCAACCATCTTGCGCGCAAGATCGACTATCACTGAAACTTTGTGCATACGCGAAAGACCAACATGCCGCGATTTATGGTCTTCGATATGACCAGCATTGATCCCGCCAAGTATCATGGGGCGATACGCACCGACATAATGGCTCATCTCGCCTGCGTTGCGAAATCCTCGCTGACTCACAAAGACTGGACTGCCTGAGTTGCCATCGCTAGAAAAGGCATCGAACAAGACTTGCAGTGAGCCATCACCAGGCTTTGGTCCGTCAGCGTATAGCCGCCAACTTTCTTTCGGATCACTTACGATTGCGCCCGTTCTCATAATTGGCCGATCTGCACTCTTATCGTGCCAAGCGGGATAACCTGGAAAGAACAATGATTCACAAGGAGCAACCGTGTTCCAATACCACGCTGAAATATCGAGATGCCCCCAACTCACATAATGCTTCAATTGAATTGCAGCATCACCGCCCTGTTTCAAACCGTCAGCCCACTTGTGAGCGCCCTCGGTTCGTCCAGCAATTCCATACAAATCCACGCGTAGTAAGTGACCCGGAAGCAAAGGAAAGATACAAGCATCGATTGTCGGATCATCGTGGAATATGGGTTCTGCGACGATGTCGGTTTCAATTCGATCGTCCGACGTAAGCCATATACTTGCACGCAGCTTTGTGAGCTTTGTTCCCTCTTTGAGCTCATCAGACCAACCGGGCTCTATAAAATGCCTGTTAGTAACGAGCCCTAATGTCCGTTTATCGGCTCTTCACAGATGAGGGTGTAGAGGTGGTTGGCGCGTCGTTGCCGGGATAGAGGTCGAGGTCTCTCGAAAATGAGGGTTCCTACACTCCTCATCCGAAAGACCTCGACGTGCCTGACGCTACCGGTCGGGCGGGCTTCGCCTGCGCTGACCTGACGACTTTCTGCCGCCTCGACGAACTTGGGCTGCAGGTGACCGGACAACGCCTTGAGCCCGGCCGTGCTGTGCTGGCGTGCCGGGTGACCGACGAGGACCGGTGGTGTCGTCGCTGCGGCGAAGAAGGCATCCCACGCGACAGCCTCACCCGTACTCTGGCCCATGAGCCGTTCGGGTGGCGCCCCCACCACACTGCTGGTGACCATCCGTCGCTACCGGTGCGCCGGCTGCGCCCACGTGTGGCGACAAGACACCACCAGGATGGCCGAACCACGTGCCAAGCTGTCGCGGCGTGCTCTGCGGTGGGCGCTGGAAGCCATTGTCTGCCAGCATCTATCCGTGGCTCGCATCGCCGAAGCGCTCGCGGTGTCGTGGAACACCGCCAACAACGCGGTGCTGGCAGAAGGCCGACGGGTGCTGATCGCCGATCCGGCCCGTTTCGACGGCGTGGCGGTGATCGGCGTCGATGAGCACGTCTGGCGGCACACCCGTCGCGGTGACAGGTACGTCACCGTCATCATCGATCTCACCCCTGTGCGTGACGGGACCGGTCCGGCTCGGCTGCTCGACATGGTCGAGGGTCGCTCAAAAAAGGCGTTTCAGGACTGGTTGGCCGAGCGGCCGCAGGACTGGCGTGACGGCGTGGACGTTGTTGCTATGGATGGCTTCTCCGGGTTCAAGACCGCTACCGCCGAGGAACTGCCCGAGGCGGCGACGGTGATGGACCCTTTCCACGTGGTGCGCCTGGCTGGCAACGCCCTCGATGAGTGCCGCCGCCGGGTGCAGCTGGCGACATGTGGGCACCGCGGCCGCAAGTCCGACCCGCTCTACACCTGCCGACGCACCCTGCACACCGGTGCCGATCTGCTCACCGACCGCCAGCGCACCCGGCTGGCCGCCTTGTTCGCCGCCGACGCCCACGCAGAAGTCGAGGCCACCTGGCAGATGTATCAGCGCACCGTGGCCGCGTATCGTGAACCCGACCGCACGAAAGGCCGCACGATGATGGCGGCGCTGATCACCACGCTGAGCACCGGCGTTCCCAAGCCGCTGACCGAACTGATCACCCTGGGACGGACCCTGAAGAAGCGTGCCGCCGACGTGCTGGCCTACTTCGACCGCCCCGGCACCTCCAACGGGCCCACCGAAGCGATCAACGGCCGCCTCGAACACCTGCGCGGATCCGCGCTGGGCTTCCGCAACCTCACCAACTACATCGCCCGGTCACTGCTCGAGACCGGAGGCTTCCGAACTCAGCTCCTTGCACCTCGGCAGTGAAGAGTCCTCAACGCATATTCGACGCGGCCAGAGCGTCATTGGTCTCGGTCACCGAGAAACGATCGGGGTGCCAGCCTCGGGGCAGCCAGTCGCGCATCTCCTGCGCACCCAGCCCCATCGGTGTTGCCCGCGGGTCGTACCCGCCACGAACCCACGCAGCCAATTCCTCATAGCCGCCCAAGCCACCACAATCCTCCGGCGGGCAGGCCATCTTGCCCGCCAGGCACACCGGAGCCGAAGGTGGATCATCGAGAACGTCTTCGACCACCAGCACGTGCTCCCATCCGTCGCCGAAGTCGTAGTCATAGAACAACCGGTCGCCCTTACCGGAGACCACCTGATCCAGGCGCACACCGTCCTCGACGAGACCGTCGTCGCCTTCGCTGAGATCAAATCTGGTGACGAAGTAGACACGGGTACGCCGGTCCGCCCCGACACCGAACTTATGCAGATGACCGTCCTGCCAGCCCATCGCAACCTGCAGCACGTCATGCAGCTCATCGAGCACGAGGTCACCCGGCAGGACCAGACGACGCCAGATCGGCGGCTTGGCGTACATCAGGTCGACCCGCACCCGGAAACCCCGCACACGCTCCGGCACAGCTCCCACCTCGGGTGTCGGTTCATCGAACACTCCCGCGAACAAATCCCGGCCAGCATCGGCCATCAGCTGTTGCAGCATCGACAGGTCCACACCACCCCCGGACACCGCGCTCTTCCTCTTACTCTTCCGCTTCTCCTCCGGCACACACCCAGCCAACCAGACACCCCAATCACAGGCCGACAGCAGCTGACCGTTCTACACCCTCAATCATGAAGAGCCCGTTTATCGGGGCCCTGAACGACAAAACCCGTTGCGGTACCTTTGGGAGTCGTATTGCCAGGCTCGTAATGAAATTCGCCAAACAACTTGCAGGCGTAGTAAAGGTGCTCTTGGCCGATGCCCGTCTCCATGAGCCAGGATCATCGCACCTTGGCCCGACACCCTGGCCGCGAGCACCCCTGATCCCGTCCTGCACAGACAGCCAGCCACTGTGCCCGCTCGTTGGCCGTGATAACACCGACCAGCACGGAGGCGGTGCTTCACGAGCGTTCGACGCGATCAATCAGGTGGGATCCGAGTAACCCCGATGGCTGCGGCGGAATCAACCGCGCAAGCTATCGACGCGATCAACGTCTACGAACGAACGCGAGTTAGGGTCACGCTATGAGCCTTGATGATCGAATCGTCGCCGAACTGCGTAAGCACGAGCCAAGTGCGGCTATCTCAGGCGCACAGTTGGCCGCAGCCCTTTCGGAGGGCTGGCAAGCCGTCTACGACTCAAGTAGGCGTCTTGAAGCAGCTAGTCGGAAACCGGGAAGCGACCACATCATCATCATCTCCAACCAGCGCGAAGACAGTTCAATCGAACCGCCAAACGAGTTCTACGTCCATCTGTCTAGCGTCGTCGAACCCTGACACGCCAGGCCGGTTGTAGTCATCGGTACGGGTAACTGGGCGAACGGGCCCGCCCGGCGTCCGCCAGGATTCGTGCGGCTGCTGTCGGTAGAAATCAGCGACGGCCGCTACCCGAGTTATACCCCGGTGACGCCACGTCCGACTCGGAGAGCTCGAACGGCGGCGGCGCCATAACTTCAGGGGTGAACAGATTGCCCCCTGTCGGGGTGCCCTCGGCCGGCGGTGCACTCTCCGCGGGTGGGGTGCTGATGATCTCGCTGGTGCCGACGGGGGTGTCGGAAACATCCTCAGATGCATCGCCCACGGGACCGCGCGGCACCCAGACCAGCAGGTCCTGCATACCGTCGTTGTAGACGACGCTGTTGGGCACGTCGCCGACGACGTCGAAGTAGAGCTTGCCGGTCGACGTCCCGCCGGGCGGTGCCGACGGCAGACCGCCACCGATCACGCGGTAGTTCGCCCCGCTCTCGGCCCGGGCGTTGAAGAACGCGGTGATCGGGTTGGCCCAGCCGCCGACCCCTTCGACAGTCACGGTCGCCGAGTAGAGCTGGCCGTTGTGCGGCACGGGGTCCGAACTCGGCTTCAGGCCCTTGACCGTGTAGCCGATCTCGTTCAGCGTCTCCTGCTGTCCGAACGGCTTGATGTTGTTGGCCGCCGAAGCAGAGCCCGCCGTCATGCCGGCCATACCGAACACGATCGCGGCGATCCCCACGGGCGCCACAAGTTTGATCTTCACCGTTACTCCCGTCCCACACCGAGGCAGTGTCCAACGCGGAGGTTACCCGCCGAACCGCTGGTCAAACGCAACTTCGCGCAGATCATTCGGACGTTCAGTGCCCGGCTGCCGGGACACCGGCATCCGCTGCATGCCCGAGCGGGATAGGAACAAGCCGAATCTCGAGATCGGAAGGATGTCATGGGCAAGCAATTCGGGTGGGGACGCTTCTTGGCGGTGGCGCTGCCGGTATCGATTCTGACGTTCATCCTCGACGTCGTATTCCACAAGACTGCGGGACCGGCACTCTTCGGCAACAGCTACCCGGCGGCCGACTACCCGCAGCGCCCGCTCGCCGAAATCATGGACCTGTTCCCGTTTCTCGGGTTCACGTACGTCCTGCAGCTGACGATGCTGTGCTTCCTGTTCCTGCGGCTGTACCCCGGCCGCGGGCTGGGCAAGGCCGCCTGGTGGGGCATCTGGGGCGGCCTGTTCGTCGTCATCCCCAACATGCAGTTCTTCGTCGCCGTCGCCCACACCACATGGACGATGCTCGTCATCCAGATGATCGAAGCCATCGCACTGTGCGTCCTGGCGGCATGCCTATTCGAAATCGCCTACCGCCCAAAGGACTACAACCAGGACAGCGCGGCCACCACGAGCGCCTCGGTGCCGGTGTCGAGCGTCGGCTGAATCACCGGGCCGAACGTCGGCGAGTGGTTCACCGGGATGTCCTGACTGATCCGGCCGGCTTCGGCAGCACGGCTGAATTCGGCGGCATCGATGCCGCCGAACATCCAATAGGTGTACGGCACGCCGAGCGCCCGCGGGATGTCGCTGAAATCCTCACTCGCGGAGGCCTGCGGGATGGCCAGCACACGGTCGCCGAATTGCTCGACGAACGCCTCATGAACCCGGGCGGTGGCGGCCTCGTCATTGTCGGTGACCGGAAACTGGTCGTAGAACTCGAATTCCGGCTCCTTCGGGGAATCCGACGCCTGGCACTCGGCGATGACGATACGCTTGACGGCCGCGATGACGGCGGTGCGCACCGCCTCGTCGTAGGTGCGCAGATTCAGTTCCAGCACGGCGTGGTCACCGATGATGTTGCTCTTGGTGCCCGAATTGATGCTGCCGACGGTGAGCACGACGGTCTCGATCGGCGCGACCTCGCGCGACACGATGGTCTGGAGCCGGACGACGATCATCGCGGCCAGCACAACGGGATCGATGGTGGCGTTGGGCATGGACCCGTGGCCGCCGCGGCCGTAGACCGTCACGCGGATGCTGT
The DNA here is from genome assembly GCF_018326285.1 of Mycolicibacterium sp. TY81. Lineage (NCBI taxonomy): Bacteria > Bacillati > Actinomycetota > Actinomycetes > Mycobacteriales > Mycobacteriaceae > Mycobacterium > Mycolicibacterium sp. TY81. Next base: position 514,852 of record NZ_AP023362.1, on the reverse strand, counting down.
CGGCCGCGGCCATCACCGGCCCGCTGCGGGTGCCGACGTATCCGGCCGGAGCCGGAGCGACGTGCTGACCCAGCGCCACGTCGACCGTGCCGACGACGTCGGCCAGCCCGTCGGCGACCATGCCGGCGGCACCGCCGCCGACCTCTTCGGCCGGCTGGAACAACGCAATCGCGGTGCCCTGCCAGTGATCTCGCCCGTCGGCCAGCAGCGCGGCCGCGCCGAGCAGACAGGTGACGTGGGTGTCGTGGCCGCACGCGTGCATGACGGGCACGTCCTTGCCGGCGGCGTCGGTGCCGCGCACCGTGCTGGCGTAGGGCAGCCCGGTGGCCTCGGCGACGGGCAGCGCGTCCATGTCGGCGCGCATGAGGACCGACGCACCGTCACCGTTGCGCAGAATGCCCACCACGCCGGTGCCGCCGATTCCGCCTGTCACTTCATAGCCGATCTCGGTCAGCTTGTCCGACACCAGCTTTGCGGTGCGATGTTCCTGGTGTGACAACTCCGGGTGCTCGTGCAGGTCCCGGTACAGGTCCTCCTGCCACACCCGCACCTCGGGCAAGCCGGCCAGCACGTCCGTCGCACGACTCATAGCGCTGCCTCTCCGGTGAAGTCCTTGACCACGTCGGCCACCCGGCGCAGCTGGTCGATGTCCGAACTGGTGGGGATGAGATGCACCTCGTCGGTGCCGATGTCATCGAATTTCTGCAGCACGTCGAGCAATTCGTCCTCCGTGCCGGCCCAGCCCGTGGTGGGCGCCATCGCGTCGACGTACTCCTCGGGAATCCAGTTCATGTACCGGCGCAGGTGCCGGTGCACCTGGTTGCGCGCTTCGTCCTTCTCCCCGAGGGCGAACCAGAACGACGTGGCCAAGTGCGGCTTGGGTTTTCCCGCCTCGGCCCACGCCTCCCGGGCGACGTCGAACAGTTCGCTCTCACGCTCCACGTTGAGGTCCAGCGTGGTACCGGCCACGCCGTCCGCCCAATTGGCCGCGCTGCGTATGGTTTTCGGACCGATGGTGCCGACCAGCAATCGCGGGCCACCCGGTTGGACGGCCTCGGGTCCGACGGGCAGCACGGATTCGGTGAGCTTCTCCCCCGCCCAGACGCGCTTCATCAGCGCGACCCGCTCGGCCATGCCGCGCATGGTCTGGGTCTTCGGGTCGGCACCGACGGCGTTGTAGTCCTCGTGCCGTCCCCCGACGCCGAGGCCGACCGTCAGCCGTCCACCGCTGAGCATGTCGCCCGTGGCAAGCGCTTTCGCCAGCATCACCGGATCATGCAGTTGCGGGACGATCACCGTGGTGACGAGCCGCACGCGGTCGGTCCAGGCCGCCAGGGCGCCGAGCAGCGTCAGGGAATCGGGATTGTCGAACGCGATGCGCTCACCCCAGCACAGGGACGAGAAGGGCCCGCCGTCGATCACTCTTGCCCACGCCGTCAGCGTTGCCGCATCGAGGTTGGGCTCCATCACTGGCATCGTCATCCCGATCTGCACACAGCCGATTCTGGCATGCGCGTCCAGCGCGAGGGTTCGGGTCGGCCGGCCGGACTCCTTCCATGAGCGGACCGGCGAGCCCCGGTACAGGGCGAACCGGTGGGGGTTTACCCCCAGAGATGTCGCGGGAAAACGCCGTGTCCTCGGGCTCCGCCGCTGCCTAAGTTGGAGGCATGGTCGCAACAGCTACAGACCCCGCGTCGGCCGAGCCGACACATCCGACAACGACGCCGCCGGTGCCGCGCGCATCAGACCTCGGTGTCGTCCCGACGTCGTCGATGATCGTCGGCGCGTTCGCCGGCATGATCTGGTTCTGGATACCGCTGTCCCTGCTCATCCTCGCCGTCACCTCGATCCCCTCGGTGATCGGGACGGTGTTCGGCGGAGTGGTGTTCGTCTACGCCGTCCGCGCCACCGACCGGGTCGAGCGGCTGCGCAGCGAGGCGGTGTTCGGCTTCGGCATCGCCGTCCCCTACCGAAAGCTGACGCCCTACAGCGGTTTTCAAGGTTGGGCCCACCAACTGTGGCTGGACGTGAGCAGCGGCCGGTTCTGGAAGGTGTTGGCGCACAGCTACCTGCGCATGGTCTTCGACATCTTCGCGGTCGGGCTGGCCTTCTCCCTGCTGGCTTTCGCGCTGCTCGGTCCTGCCGCGGCGACCGCGATCCACAACAGCGATCCCGCTGCCGGACTGAGCTTCATCTCCCCGCCGCTGTCCTGGCTGCTGGCCATCATCGCGCTGGCCGCCGCCGCAGGCATCCTGGTGTTCGGTCCCCGGGTGGACGCCGCCGTCGACCGGTGGCTCCTGCCGGCATCGCCGACGGCGGCGCTGCAGCATGAGGTCAGCGCCCTGCACCAGGCCCGTCGCGGCGCGGTGTCGTCGGCGTCCACCGAACGGCACCGCATCGAACGCGACCTGCACGACAGTGTGCAGCCCCGGCTGGTGTCGTTGGCCATGACGATCGGGCTGGCCCAGACCAAGCTCGACTCGGATCTGCCCGAGGCCCGCAAGCTGATCGCCGAGGCACACGACGACGCCAAGGCCGCGCTCCTCGAACTGCGAAATGTGGTGCGCGGCATCGCGCCGACGATCCTGGCCGACCGCGGCCTGGACGCCGCACTGTCGGCGGTGGTGCAGCGCACCGAAACCGCCGGCGTGCCGGTGACGCTGGAACTGCAACTGCCGAAACGTTTTTCCGACGAGGTCGAGTCGTGCGCGTACTTCGTCGTCGCCGAGTCGTTGACCAACATCGCCAAGCACGCCCAGGCCACCCACGCCGTGGTCACGGTGCGCTACCACGAGCCCACCGACCAGCTCCACATCTCGGTGTTCGACGACGGTATCGGCGGGGCCCAGACGACCGGCGACGACACGACGGGCCTGCGCGGACTCGGTGAGCGGGTGCGCGCGGCGCGGGGCACCTTCGCCGTCTCGAGCCCCGAAACCGGAACGACGACCGTGACGGCGGTACTGCCATGCGCATTGTGATCGCCGAGGATTCGGCCCTGCTGCGCGCGGGTATCGAGCGCATCCTGATCGACGCCGGCCACGACGTGCTCGCTGGGGTGCCCGATGCCACCGAGCTGCTGCGGGCCGTCAACGAGCACAACCCCGACCTCGTCATCGTCGATGTCCGGATGCCGCCGACCTTCACCGACGAAGGCATCCGCGCCGCCGCGCTGCTGCGCAGCCAGAATCCCGAGTCACCGGTGCTGGTGCTGTCGCACTATGTCGAGGAACGGTACGCGGCTGACCTGATCGCCTCGGATACCAGGGGTTTCGGCTACCTGCTCAAGGACCGCGTCGCCGACGTCCCGGCATTCCTGGACGCCGTCACCACGGTGGGGACGGGTGGCACCGTCCTGGACCCGGAGGTGGTGTCCCAAATCCTGGTGCGCACCCACCGCCGCTCCACCCTGGCCGTGCTCACCCCGCGCGAGCAGGAAGTCATGCAGCTGATGGCAGAAGGCAAGACCAACTCGGCCATCGCAGGGCTGCTGCACATCTCGATCGGCTCCGCCGAGAAACACATCGCATCGATCTTCACCAAGCTGGACCTGACGCCCGACGACAGCGAGAACCGGCGGGTCCTCGCCGTCTTGCGCTATCTCGAATCCTGAAGAGAGAAAAGGACTTTCCCATGACTTCGAATCTGGATACCGCACCGCCGGCCGACACCGCCACGCCGCCCGCGCTGACCCCGGGTGGCCGGTCCGCGATGCGCTCGCTGCTGGTGGTGACCGCCCTCGTCGTGACGCTGTCGGCGGCCGCCGGGATCGGCGGATTGGCCTGGGGCATCAGCTCGGTGCGCGTCGCGGCCGAAACCGAGACCCTGCCGGCCGATTTCAGCTCCCTGACGATCGACACCGGCGATCTGCCGACTGCCATCAGGATCGCCAGCGACCGCAATGCCCATGAGCCACGGGTCCGGATGCGGCTGCTCAACACCGCAAAAGACGATCACCAGGCCCTGAAGGTCACCCGCAACGGTGGCGCTGTGAGCCTCACGGTGACCGGCACACCGTCGCCGCTGTTCGACTTCGGGCCGCCCGGGGAGATCATGGTGACGCTGCCTCCCGATGTCGCACACCGGCTTTCGGTCACCACCAAGCAGCAGGTCGGCGTGATGCTGAGTCTGACCGATCTGGATCAGCTGACCGTCCACAACACCGACGGCGCGGTGATCCTCGGTGGCAACGCCCGCCGGATCGAGATCCACACCCAGAGCGGCGATGTGCAGACGCGTGAGCCGATCGTCGTCACCGACGCGTTCATCGCCGACTCGACCGATGGCCACATCGCGGTGGACTTCCGTGACACCGCGCCGCGCACGGTCGATGTCACGAGCCAGAGCTCCGACGTCGACATCGCGCTGCCGACGGGTGGGCCGTACCTGGTGCGCGCGCAAGCCGGTGATCACGCGCAGGTGCGGGTTCCCCAGACCGAGGATCCGGCTCGCGCCGCGGCCCAGATCACCGCGCGCGCTCCCGAGGGCAGCATCTCCGTCACTACGCGCCGGTGAACGGCCCCACCCGCAAGGTCGGGTAAGCCGTACTGGCGCAAGCGGTATCAGCATGGCCGATGATGATGGGCTCGGTGTCACCCGGCAGGTTGACCTGCAATCCGCTGACCGGCACGGCATTACAGTCGGCCGGGAAGTTACCCGCGTTGACGATGCCGAGGTTCGCCGCGGTGGACTGGCCGGGTTCGATCACCACGACACCGATGACGGTCTCCGCATCCTGACTGGCGGCCACGCCGACCACATGGTTGTCGGAGCCCGCGATGAACGACACCGCCGGATAACCCGACATGCTGCACGGGGCGTCCCCGGAGTTCTTCAGGATCACCGGATAGAACGTCGTCCCGGCGGCACCGTCGGGCGGGCCGAGGCTCGGTGTCAGTTGCGCAGTGGCACAACGCGGTACCTGGACGGGGTCGGCATGAGCGACCGTGATCGGCCAGGCGCAGGCCACCGCCAACGGGATCGCGACAACGGTTCGCATGCCTGCTCCTTTCCCGATGCTCACACGAGCCCGGCCATGATGTCGGCAACCGAACCCGACCGGATTTTCCGGAATCCGGTGCCCGCCCAGACGTTTGTCCCGTCCGGGTCGCCGGCTGCCACCGCCGCCTTGCGCAGCGGGCTGGTGAGGTAATGCACCTCGGGATAGCCCAGCGGCGCCTGCTCGTCGTGTTCCTCGATGAACCGGTTGCGCAGCCCGCGGGCGTACCGTCCCGAGAAGGCTTTGGTGACAACGGTTTCGGTGAACCGCGGATCGACGAGTGCGGCGCGGTGCACCGGGCTGGAGCCAGACTCGTCCGCGAGCAGAAATGCCGTGCCGAGTTGTGCGGCCACCGCACCTGCGGCGATCACGGCGGCGACGTCGTCGCCGGTCATCAGGCCGCCCGCGGCGACGACGGGCAGTTCGGTGATGGCGAGTACGTCGGCCAACAGTTCGGCGAGCGGCTGCGTGGCGGGCGCGGCCAGCGGATCGTAGGTGCCGCGGTGGCCGCCGGCGCCGGGGCCCTGCACGGCGAGGGCGTCCACCCCAGTGGTTGCGGCCCGCGCGGCTTCGTCCGCGGTGGTGACCGTTGCGACGGTGGTGATACCGGCCTGCCGCAACCGCGCGCACTCGTCGGCGGTGGGCCCGCCGAAGGTGAAGGACACCACGTCGGGCCGCAGGTCGGCGACGACGTCGAGCTTGGCCGCCCAGTCGTCATCGTTGAATGTCGCATCGCCGAGCGCCGCCCCGTAGCGGGTGGCCTCGACGGCGAGTTCGGTCGCGTACCGCTCGATCTCGCGGGGCTGTGCGGTACTGGGCTGCGAGGCAAAGAGATTCACGCCCAGCGGGCCGGTGGTCAGCGCGCGTGCGGCGGTGATGCGGTCGGCCAGCGTCTGCGCCGTCAGGTAACCGGCTGCCACGAATCCCAGGCCACCGGCCGCCGACCCCGCAGCGGCCAGCTCGGGCGTCGATGGCCCACCGGCCATCGGCGCGACAATCACCGGAACTGCCAGCTCACGCAGGTCGAACGCCATACCTAGATCATGACAGGCAGGGGCCGCACACCGCGGCAGTGACGCGACGCTCGTGAACGGGTAGAACGGAGGAATATGGCCATCACCTTCAACCACACCATCGTCCACTCGACCGACCGCTCGGCCGCGGCCACCTTCTTCACCGAGCTCTTCGGTTTGCCTCCCGCCCAAGAAGGCGGGCCATTCCTCGCCGTCGAACTGAACCACGGCGTCAGCTTGGATTTCGCCCAGGTCCCAGAGGGGACAAACGTCGTCCCGCAGCATTACGCGTTCCTGGTGTCCGAGGATGAGTTCACCGCGATCTACGACCGGATTCGTGAACGCGGACTGCAACATTGGGCCGATCCGCGCGGCCAGCATCCCGGCGAGATCAATCGCAACGACGGCGGCCGGGGCGTCTACTTCCAGGATCCCAGCGGGCACTACCTGGAGATCATCACCCGGCCGTACGGCTCAGGCGGCTGAGCACCCGGTCCGCCAGCGTCACGGCGCCCGGGCCGCGCAACCGGGGCAACACCTTCGGCCGGTTGCCGAGCACCGAGATCAGCTCGGCGGCCGTGCCCTCCACCGCCGGCCCGGTGGTGCCGTGACGCCAGCCGGTGTCGACGGCCCTGAGCTGAAGACCCCGGCTGTTGCGGTACGCGGGGACGAACGGGTTGGGGAAGGCAACTTGGGTGTCCAGGACCGCGTTGAGCAGCTGGGCCGGGATGTCCGGTTCCCGGCCGACGGCGAACAGGATGTCCAGCTCGTGGGTGATGTGGTCGCCCAACAGTAGCCGGGCCGGAAAGTATCGGCCGACGCCGGCGGGACGGGCGCTGACGGCTCGGAAATCGTCCAGCAGGCACTCGGCGCTGCGGCCCCGTGCGCGTTCGGTGGCAGTGGCGATGTTGGCGCGGTCGAAATCGCGGTGCCGGATCATCTCCCCCACGAACGCGCCGACGGGATGACTGCAGCCGACCACCAGATGTCCCAGCACGTCGCGGTTACTCCACTCCACACACAGGCTCGGTGCCGCCCATTCTTCGGGCGTCAACCTGGCGACGACATCGGCGAAGCGTTCGTCGTTGGCGCGCAACACTTCACGCGCCGACATGGAGATGCTCCTTCAGAAACGCGATCTGATCGTCGAGCACTCGCCGCACCAGCGGCGGGTGGTAGATCGCGAAATGGTCGGATGCGTAGTGCCGCGCGATCCCGTGCGGCGCTCGCTCGGCCACCGCCTCGGCGTAGCGCGGATCCATCAGCGTCTCGTCATCACAGACGCACACCAGGAGGGGCGCCTGGACCGTCGCAGCATGGCGCAGCGCCGATCTCGTGATCAACAGCGCGGCGTCGACCGCGGTGATCCGATTGTCGAATGCGGTACCGGCCGGCACCGTCGACCGCCACCCGTCCTCGGCTCCGGGCACCGACACGAGCGCATCGGTCCCGGGCTGTCCCACGATGGGCACGTAGCGACGTCCGCGGCGCAGAAGCGCACGCACCGCGTCGTCGACGATCGCCGGTGTCAGCCGCAGCGCACCCCGGATGCCGACGCTGCGGGCCGATGCCGGACCGTGGGTGATGGGACATTGCACCACCGCGGCGGCGATGTCGGTGCGACTGCCGGCCACCCGCACCACGTTCATGCCGCCGAGGCTCGTGCCCCACAAGCCGATGCGGTCGGCGTCGACCTGCGGGTGCCGCTGTAGGTAATCGATCGCGGCGTCGACGTCCCTGCATTGTTCGGGAATCGAAATATGTTGCCGCGGTTCGCCTTCGGAGGCACCGGTGAACCGGTAGTCGAAGGACAGGGTGGCAATGCCCGCGGCGGCGAAATGCTGTTCGTACTGCGGCAGCATCATGTCGCGGGTGGCGCCGAGACCGTGCACCAGGACGACGGCGGGATGCGGCGCGGGGGTCGACGGCAAGGTGAGCCACGCGGCGCACCGGTCGCCACCGCTGACGAAGTGCAACTGCTCGACCGGGATCGCTGATGTCATCCGAACTCCTCACATAAGTACGCCGTACGTATCGTCTACACTTCAACACGTACGACGTACTTGTCAAGGGGTTGCTCATGCGCGCACGGTTCACCACGGACGAAATCGCTTCCGCTGCACTGCGAATCGTCGATGAATCCGGTTTGGCGGCGCTCAGCATGCGGTCCCTGGCCGCGGCACTCGGCACGGGGCCGATGACGATGTACAACTACGTCGCCGACAAAGAGGGCCTGGAGGAACTCGTCGTCGCCGCGGTGTCCGCCGGGATCGAGGTGCCCGAACCCACCGACGATTGGGCCGCTGATGTCCATGCGACGGCGTCCGCGGTGTGGCGCGGCGTGCGGGCCCACCCCGCCGCCATCCCCCTCGTGCTGACCCGGCGAATGGCGTCGGCCACGGGGTTCGCTGCCGCCGACGCGCTCGTCGCCGCGCTCGAGCGGGCCGGCCTGTCCGACGCTGCCAGGCTGTCCGCGTTTCACGCGGTGCTGGGATTGGTGACCGGCTCGGCGCAGGCCCAGCTGGCCGGCCCGTTCTCGGGCGACGCCGCCGAGACGGCGGCCCGGATCGGATCGGCCGCCGGAGTCCGGTACCCGCACATCGCCGCACTGTCCGAGGTGGCCGCGACCGTGTCGGTCGAGGACGATTTCGACGGCGGGCTGCGGATGCTGATCGCGGGCATCGCGGCGGCAGGCAGTGCTGTTCAGTGACATTGAAGTCACTGACATCGTCACTCCTCGACGCGAGAATGTTCGATCTGCTCCCGAAGGATGTCGCCATGACCCGCGTGCCGCGCGAAGTCCTCGATCGCGAGCAAATAGATGAACCGCAGGTTGACCTCGCCAAGGTGGGGGTGGGTTCTGATTTCGTCGAGATCGAACCGGGCAGCGACAGCACGGGAACGTTCACTGGCACTTTCGAATTCGGCGATCACATCGGCTACAGCCTCATCGCCATCGACAACGAAGCTTGTGTCACCCGCCGTCGTACCGCCGCCGCATTCGCTCTCGGGCACTCCGCCGAGGATGTGCTGGAACCAGATTCGCTCAGCGACCGCCGCATGCTTGAGCAGCCCGATCGGGGTGGTCATCGACGCAACGAGGCGGCGCCGGGCATCGACTTCCAGCAGCCCGCGCACGGTATTGACCAGTTCAGCGCGGTTGCGGTCTAGCGCGGTCTCCAACAACCGGCGTTCGGACCCCGTAGTGCTCTGCGGTATCGACCATGTCGTCATTGTCAGCTCGATTCTGTTGGGCATGGATATCGAAACATTCTGTGGTGCTTGCGATTTCAGGTCCTGAGTGGCTCTACTTCGGCATCGGTCGATGATCTTCGGCCTTGAAGGTGACACGCTCGGACACGTGTGGCGAGTGCGTTAGATATGCGGAGTCGCACAAACGGTTATGTCGGCCCGAAATTCAGGGAACGGCCTGCGCGCCTGCTCTGCCGGACGAAAGGTTGCCGGGACCAGCGCTGCGTCCGAGGTTATCAGGCCGTTGCAATTAGATCGACGATCGTCAGAAACTTGCCCGAAGAGAATTCAGTGCGGCCCGACGAACGCTCGACGCCCGCGACGGTGCGCAAAGTGCACGCGAATTACGGCGTGTCGGCGTACAAACGTGGCCGCTCACGGCGGGAGGGCTAGCTGTGGCCGCGGCGGGCTTCCTGGGTGCGGTAGTCGCCTGCCAGCGTGCTGACATGGTCCGGGAGCTTGCCCGTGGCCACGTCGGCGAGGCTGGTCTGTTCCAGCACTGAGCGCATGCTGGCGCGCAGGGCGCGCCACACATCGGTGAGGGCGGCCGTCGGCCCGGAGTACGGCAGATCGCCGAGTCCGATGTCGCGGACGCTCGCCAGCGGACCGTCGATGCAACGCAGGACGTCGGCGATGCTGATGTCCGCGGCCGGCCGGGCCAGCTCGTAGCCGCCATCGCGGCCGCGGTGACTGCGCACCAGACGGTCGGTGCGCAGGTTGGTCAGGATGTCGACCAGGAACTGCGCGGGGATGCCCTGCGCCTTGGCCAGATCCTCGGTCTTGACCAGCGCACCGGCGTCGGCGGCGGCCAGTTCGACCATGGCGCGGACGGCGTACTCCGCCTTGGCTGACATCCGCATCAGCCAATCATGCCATTCCGGGTCGGATTAGTCCGGAATAGCTGCGACGTTGGGCGCCACCACCGCCACCAGATCGGCCAGGCCGGCGAGGCTCGCCGCCTGCAGCGCCGCAGCCGGCACCGCCTGACCGTCGGGGCCGGCCAGGGTGCGCGTCGCCGTCGCGGCGGCCACGACCGTCGCCACATAACCGGACAACCCGAGGTGATCGAAGTATGCCGCAAGTGTGCACATACGCGCACTTACGTCCACATGCGTGTACATAGGTGCACATGCGTGTACATAGGTGTACACACGTGCACCTACGCAACAAGCACGCCAGATAGGCGCACGTAGCCTGTTGAGGTCGTATGTATGCACACATACGGCACGAGAATCGACGTGACTAATACCCGCGAAGACGCGTTAATAGGGCTTGAACTGCGATTTAGCTAAGAGTGACGTCCAGGCCCACCCTTATACAGTCCCCTTAACTAAGAAAAAGTCTCAAGATTTTGAGGCTGGCCAATGTCCCCATACTTGGTATGGTGTTCGTCATGGAGATCGCACCTCTGGTGGCCGCGCTGGAAACCCTGCGCGCCCAGCACCAGGATGTGGTCGCGGACGAGCAACAGCTGACCGCCGAACTGGAACTGATGCGTGGTGTGCGCAGGAACTTGGAGGCGGCGATGAAGTCAATCGAGACTCTGGTGAGCGATCCATCCACATGGACGTCACCACACCCCGGTGACCGCAATGCGCCGAAAGTTACTGTGCGCGTAGCTGAACCGTCGGAGCTCCTTGAGAACGCAGTTGCGCAGTCGCGGAACATCGAGGAGCCGGCGCCCCCAGCCGAGCTTGAACCGTACCTCGGTGTCGGCGGCAAGCGGTTGAAATCGAAGCGGATGTTGTTCGATCTTCTGCAGAAGATGCCGGAGCTGGTCACGCGCGACGAACTGAAGCGCCTGTTCTTCGAACACTATGGTCGCGAAAACCTGGAACGCTATTGGGCGCGGCCCGACAACGCACTAAACACCGCGATCGATCGCGCTGTCGTCGGCCACGTGATCGATGAGATTCCGAACACCAGCGGTGGGCCTCCCTATTACGCCGCAGGATGGCGGAATTCAGGCACCGGCGAACCGGCCTTCCCGGCACATGAGGAGGACGACTAGAAATTGAACTTCCGCCGCATCCAGCGGCGGCGAGCGGGCCGAATCAGGCTGCCACCTGTCCGGCCCGGCCTCTGGCGGAGGCAACCGGTTCGTCACCGGAGGACCGCACATCCAGTGCGGATGCCTGAGTCTATGACAAGCGGCGACGCGACACCTATACCAATCCAGGTATAGGTGTCGTTTCGTGTCTGCGCTGAGATGCCGCGCGGCCGCCGGGGTGAGCCGCCCTAGTCGGGTATCGCGGCACCGTCCGTCACGACGACAGCAAAAAGATCTGACAGCTCGGTGAGGCTCGCTGCCTGCAGCGCCGCGGCCGGCACCGCCTGACCGTCGGGGCCGGCCAGGGTGCGCGTCGCCGTCGCGGCGGCCACGACCGTCGGCGCGTACCCGAGGCTGAACGCGCCGCGGGCCGTGGAGTTCACGCACATGTGCGTCATGAAGCCGGCGAGCACCAGGTTCGACGCGCCCAACGCCTTGAGCCGCTCGTCGAGATCGGTCTGCACGAACGAGTTCGGGAACTGCTTGACGATCACCGGCTCGTCGCCCCGCGGCGCCACCCGGTCGACGATCGCACCGGACTCGCCCCCGATGTCGTACAGCGAGCCCGGCCCATCGTCGTGCTGGATGTGGATGACGGGGATGCCGGCCGTGCGGGCACGGTCGAGCAGTGCGGCGGTCTCATCGAGAGCGTCCTGCACACCCTCGAGCTCCATCACCCCTTGCGTGTAGGTGTTCTGGCAGTCGATCAGAACCAGGGCCGAGTCCGCGAGGCGGACCGGTTCGACAGGCAGGCTGGACAATTCACGCAGGGTGGGGCGAGTCATGTTGTGAGCCTAGTGGCGTGCGGCGGCGGTTAGTCTGAATTGGTGGGGCTACCGGACTGGTCGAGGCCGAAGATCCTGCTGGCGCTGCTGGCTGTCACCGTGCCGATCTTGGTTCTCATCGCCATCAACAAAGCGGACAGTTCGAGTGCACCGCCGCAGCAAGAGGCCAGCGCCGACTGCCGGCGGGTCGACCAAGCAGTGCGGCATTGGTCGGACGCTTTGCCCGCCATTCAGTTCGGACTGACCCGCTCCGCCGATCCCGCCGCCATTGTCCGCGACTCCGCCACCGCGGCGGCCGCGGTGCGCAGTGACGCGGCCGCGATCACCGATATGACGTTGCGCAACAAGGTAACCGCACTGGCGGACAAACTCGACATGGTCCGTCGAGGCAAGCCGAGTGCCCCACCGGACTGGCGTCCCGACCAGACCTACATGGATGGATATCACCCGATGACGACGCTCGTGCACCAGCTCAAAGTCGCGTGCCCGAACGTCGGCAACGATCCGGCACCGGCCGGGCCGCCCGCCCTGCCGACGAATTAGCTTCGGCGGGAATCGCTTTCGACGTCCCCCGCCCGAGGCTAGTTGTTGCCGTTGAGACCCGGATGCAGACCGGGTGCGACGCTCGGCGCGCCCGGCGCGGTGACAGCCGGACTGAACAGGTTGCCTCCGGTGGGGCTGATGCTCTTCTCCGTCGGCGTCGCCGATGGCGACGGCGACGAGGTCGTCGTCGTTGTGGTGGTGGTCGAGGGCGACTGCCCGCCGTTGTTGCTACAGCCCGCGGTGAGCACGCCCATGGCAAGGAGTGCGGCGCCGCCGGCCGCGGCCATCAGACGACGAGTGGACAGATGAGTACGCATACGAACACAAACTAGCCCTGACCGGCTGTTACCGCCACCGATCGATCAGCGTGCGGATTCCTGCCCCAGGATCGCCGCGCCCAGCCACCGCCGGATGAACGCCCGCAACTCGTCGGGAGTGCGCCCGTCCCCTGCCGGCGCGAGGAAGTAGGACAGCATGATGCGCAGCGTGAATTCGACCAGCTCGCGCAGCGCCGCGTCGTCGTATCCGTAGCTCGCCCAGTCGACGTCGAACCGGGTGATCATCTGCATACCGAAGTCCTGCGCCTCGGCAGACGCCATGTCACTGCTGTGCGCGCTGACGTACGGCGCCGACATCAGGATGCCGAGGTGCGGTGTCCGGGTCACGGCGTCGAGTGTGTAGAGCACGCCTTCGGTCATCGCGTCGGCGGGATCGTGAATCCCCCGCACGTGCTCGCTGAGCTGATCCAAAAAGCCTGCGACCGAGGCGATGGCGGCGGCGCGCATCAACTCGTCGGCCGTCGGGAAGTACCGGTACACCGTCTGCCGGATGACACCGAGCGATTCGGCGACGTCGGCGATCGTGATCGCGGTGCCCGTGGTCGCGAGCAGCTCGACTGCCGCGGCGACGATGCGGCGGGTCGCCTCGTCGTCATCGGCGGGCGGCTCCCCTCCCCAACCGCGACGTTTGCGTGCCATCCGCCGGACGGTACACGGCCGGCACCGCGCCGGGCATTGACGGATGTTCGCCAACACTGTAACCATACACAGCAGAGATAGTTTGTATGATTACTGATCGAGGTGCCCAGTGACCGATCTCCAGGTCCGCAAGATGCGGTTCGCTTTCGCGGACCACCCCGTGCCGTTCCTCTGGAACGAGACCAACCCCGCGTTCTCCGCAATGGCAAATGCCGTGTCCTTCTTGGCGATTGCGTTCGAGAAGATGATCGTCAGCACCATGGCCGAGGCCAAGCCACTGCTGACCGACCCGGTGATCGCCGAAGAGGCCGACGCCTTCGTCCGCCAGGAGGGGCAGCATTCGATGGCCCACCGGGCCCATGCGCGCGGCCTCATCAAGGCCCACCCGGAGCTCAAGGAGACCCTCGACGAAGTGATCGCCGCGTTCGACGACCTCGTCGCCAACAAGCCCCTCAAATATCGGCTGGCCTACACCGCCGACCTGGAGGCGACGTTCACGCCGGTCTTCAAATTGATGCTCGACCACGACGACACGTTGTTCGCGCCGGGCGACGACCGCGTCGCGTCACTGTTCTTGTGGCACTTCGTCGAAGAGGTCGAACACCGCAGCTCGGCACTCATCATCTACAACGGCCTCGTCGACGATCCGTGGTACCGCATGCGGGTGGCGCCGTCGATCTTCAAGCACGTGATGGATTGCGTGCGGATGGCGTGCAACGGGTTCAACAAGCATCTGCCGCTGGAGGTCCGCAAGGTCGACGCGCTGTCGGCGTTCGCGCTCGAGCGCCGCAAGAACACGATCCTGAAGAAGCTGGGCCGCATCCCGGACTTCGGGCCGTTCACGAGCGCGTTCCACGACCTGCCGGTCCGCGAGCAATTGGTGGCGCTGTCGGGCATCGTCCGCAGCCAGATCCCGGGCCACAACCCGGAGCACGAGAAGCTGCCCGCACTCGCGGCCGAATGGTTCGACCGCTACGACGCCGGCTACGACGTCACCCACTGGTACACCGCCGGAAAGCAGAGCGCCCATGTCTGACCTGTGTTCCCCGACGTTCGCCGATCTCGCCGGGCGCCTTGGCTTTTCCTGCGACACGGCCGGCGGGCTGCTCGAGGTCCGCAATCCCCTGCACCTGGAGAACTGGACCTTGCCGGTCCTCGAGTTGACGGTGATCACCGGCGCGGTGCTGACCCTGGTCTACGCGATCATCCGGCTGCGCCGCCACGGTGACGCCACCAACATCGCCCTGTGGTTCGGCGCCGTCGCCTACCTGCTGATCATCGAGCCGCCGCTGTACTTCCCCGCAGCCTTCGGCATCGCCGACCGCGTCGATACCATGTTCGCGCACAACGTGTTCACGGTGGACTTCCTGTGGGGCCGGCTGCCGCTGTACATCGTCGCGATCTACCCGATGATGGCGACCGTCGCCTTCGAAATCGTGCGCAGCCTAGGGGTTTTCCGGCGGTACGGCACCCTGGTCGGCGCCGTCTGCGTCGGGTTCGTCCACCACGCGTTCTACGAGATCTTCGACCATCTGGGCCCGCAGCTGCGGTGGTGGGAATGGTCGGTGCACAACCCGATGAACCAGCCGATGTTCGACTCCGTACCGCTGCCCAGCGTCGTCGTCTTCGCCGCGCTGTGGCCGATGTCGCTGGCGCTCTGTGTGCAGTTCTTCGTGGGCCGGCACGCGGATCGGGGCCGCCGCTTCACCGGTTTCGAAATCGTCTGGCGCACTGTGGTTGCCGGGGTGTTGGCTTCACTGGGTACCGCGATCCTGCCGCTGCCCGCGACCGTGATCGGCGGCGTCACCGGCAGCAGCACCGCGGGCGGTATTGCCTACGCGGCGGAACTCGTGGCGGTGTGCGCCGTGGCGGTCTGGGCGCTGGTGACGCAATGGCGCCGGCTGCGCGGCACCGTCGCCAGCCCGACCGAACCGCGCTACGTGAGCCCGCCGTGGCTGATCGGCTACGCCGCCGCCTACCTGGTGGTCATGGCGGCCCTCTGGCTCAGCGCGCTGCCCGCCTACTTCGGCGCGGTCAACGGCGTTACCGCGCACGGGGATCCGATCGGCAGCCTGTGGTACACGGCGGCGTGCTTTGCGATCGCGATCGCCTGCCTCGTCGCGGTTCGCACCGTTGCACCGGCGAAAGCCAATGCACCGCTGCCGGTTACCACGGCGGCGTAGCTCGATAGGGCCTCAAGAGAAATCCGCAGCTTCAATCACGGCGCATCTCGACTGTGGTTGTTGAAGCCAAGTACCTTTTCGGGCCCTCAGAAGTCCCTGGCTTCAATAACCATCGGCAAATCAACACCTCGACTGCACTCAGGGACTTTTTCACCACTCCGGAGTCTGCATGGCTGGTAGACACAGTCGTCCGAGATACGCGAAATGGCTGTGGGAACATGCGTCCCCACAGCCATTTTCGTCGATGTCGCGAGAGCTACTGCGTCGCGGTGATCGCCAGCACCCGCTCGGCCAGTTCCGGCCGGCACACCACCAGGTCGGGCAGCTTCGGGTCCTCGCGGTTGTAGACCAGCGGCGAACCGTCGATCCGCGAGGTGTGCAGGCCGGCAGCGCGGGCCACCGCGACCGGCGCGGCGGAGTCCCACTCGAACTGACCACCGGCGTGGACGTAGACGTCGGCCCGGCCCTGGATCACGGCCGCGACTTTGGCTCCGGCCGAGCCCATTTCGACCAGGACACCGTCGAGGGCGTCACGCACCGCCAGCGCGATGGCCGGCGGGCGGGTGCGGGACACCACGATGCGCGGCGGCCCGTCGATCGCGCGGGGCGCGGCCACCTCGGGCGTGTGCAGCGTGGTGTTCTGCGCGGGCAGCGCCACGGCGCCGGCGACCAGCTCGCCGGATTCCCACAGCGCCACGTGCACGGCCCAGTCGTCACGGTCCAGCTCGGAGAACTCGCGGGTGCCGTCGAGCGGGTCGATGATCCATACCCGGTCGGAGGTCAGGCGTGCGCTGTTGGCCCGCTCCTCCTCCGTCGCCTCCTCCGAGAGCACGGCATCATTGGGACGCAAGCGTGCGAGCTCCGTCATCAGGAACTCGTGAGAGCGCTTGTCCCCCGCCGCTTTCCGCTCAGAAGCGTCGGCCGTGGCGAACTCGGCCCGCACGTCCAGCAGCAGGTCACCCGCGCGGGTGGCCAGCCGCTCGGCAACCTCGTGATCGGTCATCGCGGCGCCACCAGCATGTCGACGACGCGCTGCGCCTGGGCATCCAGGTCGCCCGGCACCAGCGCCAGGTCCGGGTTCTTCGGCCGCTGGTACGGGCTGTCGATACCGGTGAAGTGCGTGATCTCACCGGCACGCGCCTTGGCGTAGAGCCCCTTGGGATCGCGGGCCTCGCAGTCGGCCAACGGGGTGTCCATGAACACCTCGAAGAACTCGAATCCCTGGTCCGTGTGGACCTTTCGCGCCAGTTCGCGGTGCTCTTCGAGCGGGCTGATCGCCGGCACCAGCACGATCTGGCCGGAGTCGGCCAGCAGCGTGGCGATGTGGGCCAGGCGGCGCAGGTTCTCCGAGCGGTCGGCCATGGAGAAGCCCAGGTCCGAGTTCAGCCCGTGGCGCAGGTTGTCGCCGTCGAGAACGTATGCGGGACGTCCCAATTCGAGCAGCTTGCGCTCCACCAGCATGGCGACCGACGACTTACCCGAGCCGGACAGGCCGGTGAACCACACCGTGCTGCCCTTCGACAACCGGTCCTCGGCCGTGACGAGGTTGGCGTGCCGCACCGCGTTCGGGCTGGCCGACCGGTTGGCCGCCGGCGTGGTGTCACGCACCATGCCCGCGGCGACGGTGCCGTTGGTGTCCGGGTCGATCAGGATGAACGAGCCCGTCACGGCGTTGCGCGAGTACTCGTCGAGCAGCAGCGGCTGCTGCGTGCGCAGCGTGACGCGGCCGAGTTCGTTGAGCTTCAACGCCGTTGCGCTCTTGTCGCGATGCAGGGTGTTGACGTCCAGCCGGTAGTCGAGGTCCGTGACCCGGACCCGTGTGGTGCGGGTGGTGTGCTTGATGATGTAGTCCCGGCCCGGCTCGAGGCTCGCGTCGTCGGACATCCAGCACACGGTGGCGTCGAATTCCTGCGTGGTGTGCGGCTGGTTGTGCACACGAGCGATCATGTCGCCGCGCGAGATGTCGATGTCGTCGGCCAGACTCACCGATACCGCCATGGGCGCGAAGGCCTCCTCGAGCGGCCCGGTGGGGCCGTCGATCGCGGTGATGGTGCTGGTCTTTCCCGTTGGGAGAACGACGATCTCGTCGCCGGGGCGCATGACGCCACTGGCGATGGTGCCCGCGTAGCTGCGGTGGTCGGCGTGCTCGTGGGTCTGCGGGCGGATGACGTACTGCACCGGGAAGCGGACGTCCATGAGGTTGCGGTCACCGGCGATGTACACCTCTTCGAGGTGGCTCAGCAGCGACGGACCCTCGTACCACGGCGTCTTGTCCGACTTGGTCACCACGTTGTCGCCGGCCAGCGCCGACAGCGGGATGGTGGTGACGTCCTGGATGTCCAGGCGGGCCACGAACTCGTGGAAGTCGTCGCGGATCTTCTCGAAACGCTCACGGTCCCAATCGATCAGGTCCATCTTGTTGACCGCCAGCACGATGTGCTGGATGCCGAGCAGCGAGGCCAGGAAGGCGTGCCGGCGCGACTGCTCCAGCAGCCCGTGGCGGGCGTCGACCAGCACGATGGCCAGCTGCGCCGTCGAGGTGCCGGTGACCATGTTGCGGGTGTACTGGATGTGACCCGGGGTGTCGGCGATGATGAATTTCCGCTTGGCCGTGGCGAAGTAGCGGTAGGCGACATCGATGGTGATGCCCTGTTCCCGCTCGGCGCGCAGGCCGTCGGTGACCAGTGCGAGGTCGGTGTAGCCGTGGCCGCGTTCCTTGGAGGTGCGCTCGACGGCGGCCAGCTGGTCCTCCATGACGGCCTTACTGTCATAGAGCAGCCGGCCGATCAGCGTGGACTTGCCGTCATCGACGGAGCCAGCAGTGGCGATACGAAGCAACGTTGCCATATCAGAAGTAGCCTTCCCGCTTACGGTCTTCCATGCCGGCCTCAGAAATCCGGTCGTCTGCGCGGGTCGCGCCGCGCTCGGTCAGTCGGGACACCGCGGTCTCGGCGATGACTTCCTCGACGGTCGAAGCCTCCGACTCGACGCAACCGGTGCAGGTGACGTCACCGACGGTGCGGAACCGGACGGTCTTGGTGATGACCGGCTCGTCGTCGTTCGGCTTCAGGTATTCGTGCACGGCCAGCAGCATGCCGTCGCGCTCGAAGACCTGGCGCTCGTGCGCGTAGTAGATGCTCGGCAGCGCGATCTCCTCGGCGCCGATGTAGGCCCAGATGTCGTACTCGGTCCAGTTCGACAGCGGGAAGACGCGGATGTGCTCGCCCTTGCGGTGCCGGCCGTTGTACAGGTTCCACAGCTCGGGGCGCTGGTTCTTGGGGTCCCACTGGCCGAACTCGTCGCGGAAGCTGAAGACACGCTCCTTGGCGCGGGCCTTCTCCTCGTCGCGCCGGGCGCCACCGAAGGCGGCGTCGAACTTGTTCTCGCGGATGCCGCGCAGCAGCGACACAGTCTGCAGCGGGTTACGCGAGGGACCGTTGTCGACGACGCGTCCGGCGTCGATGTCGTCCTGCACGCTGGCCACGACCAGGCGCAGGTTGTACTTCTCGACCAGGGCGTCGCGGGTGGCGATGACCTCTTCGAAGTTGTGGCCCGTGTCGACGTGCATGACGGGGAACGGCAGGCGGCCCGGCGCGAACGCCTTGATGGCCAGGTGCAGCATCACGATCGAGTCCTTGCCACCGGAGAACAGCAGCACCGGCCGCTCGAACTCCGCGGCGACCTCGCGGATGATGTGGATGGCCTCGGCCTCCAGCGATCGCAGATGGCTCAATTCGTATTTGGCGGCCCGCTGGTCCACCTTGGACGCCTCGGCGGCGTCGGGAGTGACGGTCATCATTTCCCCGTAAAGTTGGTAGAACTGGTCAAGTTAAGAACCATGGTCGGAATTTACGTGCCCGGTGGCGCAGTGTCAACGGTTGTAACCACCGAGATCAGGTGGAACAACGCCGCCGGCGGCTGCCGGCTTCCCGATCGCCGTCTCTGCCCGAAGGAGCACCCCACCCCACGCTTCACGCCGGGTCGCCATCACTACCTGCCAGGTAATTGAACCGACTACCCGCCGCGCGCAGACTTCCATGACATGAGCCCGAGTACCGGCGCCGAGGTCATGGCGCAGTTCATCCCGCAGTCACCGCTCGTCGCCAAGCTGGGCATCGTCGCCGAAGCACTCGACGCCCCGGAGGTCCGGTTGCGGATGCCGTGGGACCCGACCAACACCACGCTGGCCGACATGGTGCACGGCGGCGCCATCGCCGCACTGGCCGATGTCACGGTCATGGCGGCGGCGTGGTCGACCGAACGCGAACCCGAATCGCTTCGCGGGGTGACGATCTCGATGTCGGTCCAGTACCTGGCGCCCGCCCGGTCGACCGACCTGATCGGTGTCGGGCGCGTGCTGCACCGCGGAAAGTCCTTGGTGCACTGCGAGGTCGAGATCGAGACACCGGGCGGCGACCCGGTGGCCAAGGCCGTCGGCACGTACAAGATCGGCTGAGCGAGGCCGCCCGATCGAGGCCAACGAAACGCAATGCCTCGGATCGCAGTCACCTGCTGACTGCAATCCGAGGCATAGACGCGTGCTCCGATCAGTGGGGCGCCTCGAGGTCGTAGACCGTCGCGCCACCGACGTCGAGCTTGGCGAAGTGCCCCGTCACCCATGCGGTGATCTCGGCGGCACTACCCCGCTCACGCCGGGGGCCGCCGGGCCCCTTGTGATCGCCGGCGATGAAGTAGTGGATCTGGCCGTCCTCCACGTACCGCTGGAACTGCGCCAGGGTCGGCGCGTTGTCCCCGCCGGAGAATCCGCCGATCGCCATCAACGACTTGCCGGTGCTCAACTCCAGATCGCCGGCCTGGAAGGACCCGACCGTCGCTGCGGCCCAACGGTTGTCGGCACCGCGGATCAGGTTCTCGAGTTCGGCGTTGGGGCCGTCGCGGTGCGGACCACCCGGGCCACCACCCGGCCACGAATCACCGCCGGGCCGCGGCGGACCTGACATCGAGCCGGGGCCACTGCTGTGGGCCGCGGCCACGTTGTAGATCGTGAACGACGCCGACCCGGCCAGGGCCGCGGCGACCGCGATACCGGCGACGACGGCCGTGACCCGTCCGGAGCGCGCCCCGACCGCCACGACGGCCACCGCCGCCAGGACCGCCACCACCGCGATGGTCCACCGCAGGGCGGGCATCCAGTCCGGGGTGCGGGACAGCAGCGCGAACGCCCACCCGGCCGAAACGACCAAGATTAGTGCGAGCAACAGCCGTGCCGACAACGTCTCCCGGCGCTGCCACAGCTGCGCGACCACCATGCCGGCCAACGCGGCGACCGCAGGGGCGAGCGCGACGTTGTAGTACGGGTGCACCGTGCCGTCCATGAAGCTGAACACCGCACCGGTCACCAGAAGCCAACCGCCCCAGAGCAATACACCCGCGCGTGCCAGGTCGGTCCGCGCGGCGCGGCGACTGGTCCACAACAGCAGCACGAGACCGAGCAACGCCGCGGGCAGCAACCACGACACCTCGACGCCCATCGACGGGCCGAAGAGCCGGGTGATGCCGGCGTGGCCGCCGAAGAAAAGGTTGTCCCGCATGCCGCCGCCGGGGCCGCCTGGGCCGCCGCTGGGACGGTCACCGCCGGTGATCCGCTCGATGCCGTTGTAGCCCAACGCCAACTGCAGCAGGCTGTTGTCGGTCGACCCGGCGATGTATGGACGGGCGTCGGCCGGCCACAGGCTGACCAGCGCGATGTACCACCCGGCCGAAACCACCACGGCCACACCGGACATCAGCAGCGCGCTGATCCGGCGTCCCACGCTGAACGGCGCGGCGACGAGGAATGCCAGGGCCAGACCCGGTACCGGCAGGAAGGCCTGCAGCATCTTGGTCAGGAAGGCGAAGCCGACGATGACGCCCGTCAGCGTCATCCACCGCGCGGACACGGCGAATTCGGCGGACTGGATGGCCCGCACCGTGCAGTAGGCCGCGCTGATCAGCAGCAGCACGAGCAGCGCGTCGGGGTTGTTGAACCGGAACATCAGGGCCGCAACGGGAGTCACCGCCAGCACCAGACCGGCCAGCAGTCCGGCGGCCGCGCCGCTGGTGCGACGGACCGTCGCGTACAGCATCCCGACCGACGCCACACCCATGAGGGCCTGCGGCAGCAGCATGCTGAACGCGCTGAATCCGAACAGCCGGCCGGACAGGCCCATCAGCCACAGGGCGGCCGGCGGCTTGTCGACCGTGATCGCGTTGCCGGCATCGAACGATCCGAACAGCAGCGCCTCCCAGTTCTGGGTGCCGGCCTGGGCCGCGGCGGCGTAGTACGAGTTGGCCCAGCCCGACGAGCCGAGCGCCCACAGGTACAGCACGGCCGTCCCGGCCAGCAGTGTCAGCAGCGCGGTCCGTTCCCAGACCGGGCGTCCCCACACGGCCGGGCGGCGGCGAGCCTTCGGCAGGTGAGCCTTGGCAGGCGCGGTGGCGATCACGAGCGGGTCTCCTCTGAAGCGGTTGGTAGGCAGGTCAATTCGCGCACTGGGTGGACGCTCTAGCTCTGACGCCGCGGGTGGAACACCCAACCGCGCAGCAGCACGAACCGCACTGCGGTGGCAACCAGGTTGGCGGCCACCAGCACGCTCAGCTCGAGGAGATGGTGGGCGTGCGGCGCGAACACGTGCAGCCCGGCCAGCGCCCCGCTGGTGATGGTCAGGGCGATACCGAAGACGATCAATCCCTCGAACTGGTGCCGGGTCGCACTCGCCGCTCCCCCACCGCGGACGCCGAACGTGAACCGCCGGTTGGCGGTGGTGTTGACGATCGCGGTGAGCAGCAGGGCGATCAGGTTGGCGGTCTGCGCGCCGAGCGCGGTGTGCATCATCATGAACAGCAACAGGTAGGCCAGCGTCGAGGCGACGCCGATGGTCCCGAAGCGGACGACCTGACGCAGCAGCGAGCCGGGCGCGGCCGCCTTGGTCGACGAACCCAGCTGGGCGGCAATCGTGTTCACCGGGATGCTGCCGTTGGCGAAGCCGCGCAGCAGGCGGCCGACGCCCTTGAGGTCGGCGGCCGCGGTCGCGATGATGTCCACGCGGCTGTCGGGGTCGTCGACCCAGTCGACGGGGACCTCGTGGATGCGCAGTCCCGTGCGCTCGGCCAGCACGAGCAGCTCGGTGTCGAAGAACCAGCCGGTGTCCTCGACGAGCGGCAGCAGCGCCTGGGCCACGTCGGCCCGGATGGCCTTGAAGCCGCACTGGGCGTCGGAGAACTTGGCCGACAGTGCCCCGCGCAGGATCAGGTTGTAGCAGCGCGAGATGAACTCCCGCTTCGGCCCGCGCACGACGCGGGAAGACCGGGCGAGCCGGGTGCCGATGGCCAGGTCCGAGTGGCCCGAGATCAACGGGGCCACCAGCGGGCCGAGGGCCGCCAGGTCGGTGGAGAGATCGACGTCCATGTAGACGAGCACCGGGGACTGCGAGTGCGACCACACCTCGTGCAGCGCGCGGCCGCGGCCCTTGAGCTCGAGCCGCACGACGCGGACGTTGTCGAACTCGAGGGCCAGCTCGGCGGCAACCTGTGGGGTGGCGTCGATGCTGGCGTTGTCGGCGATGGTGATCTGCACCGGGTACGGGACGTGCTCTTCCAGGTGGCGGTGCAGGCGGCGGATGCAGCCGGGCAGCGCGACCTGCTCGTTGTAGACGGGCACCACGATGTCCAGCACCGGGACGCCGGCAGCGCGTGCGGCGAGGGCGGCATTTGGGCGCGTAGTGAAGCGTTGCTCGGCGTCGCGCTCGACCAGGTTCGTCATGACATTGATTTTTGGACCGCAGCTTTAGGCCGCCATGGGCTGAAGCTATGGGCCAGCTATGTGTTTCGAGCCGCCGACCGCCCGCACCGCGGGATCAGCGCGGCCGGGTCAGGTCGTAGACGACGGTGTTGTCCACAGTGGTGGCGGTGAAGTGTGCGCTGACCCAGGTGGCGATCTGCCGCGATTCCTGCTTGTCATCGTCCTGGCCGTGGTGTCCCCAGCCCATGTTGATGTCGCCTTCGACGAAGTAGTGAATCTGTGCGGCGGCGACGTACTGCTGGAACTGCGCGAGCGTGGGCGCGGGGTCGGTGCCGTTGAAGCCGCCGATCGCCATGACCGGGACGCGGGCCGCCAGCTGGTAGCCGGCGGCGTTGGTGGAGCCGATGACGGCGGCCGCCCAGCGGTAGTTCGCGGCGTCGGCGCTCAGCAGTGCGCTGACGGCAGCGCTGGGCTTGGGAGACTCGAAGAGCCCGCCGCCCGGCCGGAAGCCTTGCGGCGGAGCGCCCATCGCACGACCCGGCCCACCGGCGGGGCCCCGGGCCTTCATGCGCCCGGGAGGAGGCGGCCCCCACCCCGAACCGTGTCCGCCGGGCCCGCTCACGGACGGCATCGCCCCGGTATGCGAAACACCAGCGGTGGCAATCGAATACGCAGTGGGTGCCGCTAGGGACACCAGGACCGTGACGGCCACCACCAGGCGTGCGGGGCCGAATCGCGGCGGCGCCAGCAACAGCAGTGCGGCGACGGCGCCCACGATCAGCACCGAGGTCCGCAACCAGCTGATGTCAGCGCGACCCAGCAGTATCGCCGCCACCGCCGCCGTGGCCACCACGGTGCCGGCCATGGTCAGCCGGGCCACCAACGCAGTGCGGTTGCGCCACAACAGAACCGATCCGATACCCACGCACGCGCCGATGGCCGGCGCCAGCGCGACCGTGTAGTACTGGTGCACGATGCCGTTCGCGAAGCTGAACACCGCGGCGGTGAGCACCAGCCACCCGCCCCACAGGATCAGGGCGCCCCGCGTCGCATCGGTCCGCGGGGCGCGCCGCGTGAGTACCAGTCCCGCGACCAGACAGATCAGTGCCGCGGGCAGCAGCCAACCGGCGTAGCTGCCCATGCTGGCGCCGATTAGCCGGTCCCAGCCGACATCGAAGTTCGGGTTGCCCAGGCCACCGGGCTCGTTCCCGTTCAGCCGGCCCACACCGTTGTAGCCCAGTGCCAGTTCGATGATCGAATCATGTTGCGATCCGCCGACATACGGGCGCGACGCGGCCGGCCACAGCTCGACCAGCGCCAGGTACCAACCGCCGGAGACGACCATCGCGGCGGTGCCGCCGAGCAGCCGCCACAGCCGGGTACGCACCGGAGACGGCCCGGCGACCAGGTACGCGGCCGCGAAGGCCGGCAGCACCAGGAACGCCTGCAGCATCTTGGCCAGGAACGCGAACCCCGCGGCCACCCCGGCGGCGACCAACCACCAACGGCCCGCGTCCTCTTCGCAGGCACGCTGCACGCAGTAGGCACCGATCACCAGCAGCAGGACCAGCAGCGCGTCGGGATTGTTGAACCGGAACATCAAGGTGGCCACCGGTGTCAGCGCGAACACCACACCG
Source organism: Mycolicibacterium sp. TY81 (assembly GCF_018326285.1). Lineage (NCBI taxonomy): Bacteria > Bacillati > Actinomycetota > Actinomycetes > Mycobacteriales > Mycobacteriaceae > Mycobacterium > Mycolicibacterium sp. TY81. The sequence continues at coordinate 489,672 of NZ_AP023362.1, read as the reverse complement.
GCCAGCAGGGCGGCGGCCGGCCCGGCGGCGCGGCGCACCGCGGCATACAGCACCGCCACCGCCGTCACACCCATCAGGGCCTGCGGCACCAGGATGCTCCAGGAGCTGAGCCCGAACAGCCGCACCGACAGGTCCATCACCCACAGCGCGCCGGGAGTCTTGTCGACGGTGATGGCATTGCCGGAGTCGCTGGCGCCGAACAACATTGCGGTCCAGTCACTGGCACCGGCCTGCGCGGCCGCTGAATAGAAGCTGTTGGCCCACCCACTCACCGACAGGTTCCACAGGTACAACACAGCGGTACCCGCCAGCAGGAGTCCGAGCCGGAGTTGTTCGCCGAGCGGGCGGCGGCGTAGTTCGCGAGTCACCAGTCTCATTGTGGGAGCGTTGATTAGGCGGACGTCGAGGCAATGCTGTGCAGCGGCTGTGAGCCTGCGGCCGCCGGGCCCGCGGGCAGGCGCACGGTGAAGACCGTCGCGCCGGGTCGGCTGTCGACGCTGATGGTGCCGCCGTGCGCTTTCACGACCGCGGCGACGATGGCCAGCCCCAGGCCGGTGCTGCCGGCCTGCCGGGACCGCGACGAGTCGCCACGGGCGAACCGCTCGAACACCTCGGGCTGCAACGTCTTTGGAATCCCCGGGCCGTCGTCGGCGACGCTGATCACCGTGGCGTCCGCATCGGCGGACAGCGCGATGGTCACCGACGTACCCGCCGGCGTGTGCGTGCGCGCATTCGCCAGCAGGTTCACCAGCACCTGGTGCAGCCGCGCCGGATCGCCCTCGATGGTGACGGGTTCCTCCGGCAGATCCAGCGACCAGTTGTGGTCGGGGCCGGCGACGTGGGCGTCGCTGACCGCGTCCACGACCAGCTGGGACAGGTCGACGTCCTCCATCTCCAGCGGCCGGCCGGCATCGAGACGGGCCAGCAGCAGCATGTCCTCGACAAGTCGGGTCATCCGGACCGTCTCGGATTCGACGCGGTTCATGGCGTGCGCGACATCGGCGGGCAGTTCGTCGCTCTTGCGTTGCGCCAGTTCGGTATAGCCCCGGATTGCGGCGAGCGGCGTGCGGAGTTCATGACTGGCGTCGGCCACGAACTGGCGCACCCGCGTCTCACTGGCATGACGGGCTGCGAGCGCGCCGGCGATGCGGTCCAGCATGCGGTTGAGCGCCGAACCCAGCTGGCCGACCTCGGTGTGCGCGGCGACGGGATCGACGTGCACGATCTCCGTCGGCAACTGGACTTCACCGCGGTCCAGTTCCCGGTCGGCGACATCGCGCGCGGCCGCGGAAACCCGTGACAGCGGGGCGAGTTGGCGGCGGATGATCCACACCCCGACCACCGTCGCCCCGATCAGCGCCAGCGCGCCCACCGCACAGAACATGCCGAGCACCCACAACAGCGTGTTGTCGACGTGCCGGGTGGGCAGGCCGGTGACGATGGTCTGCGGACCGCCGTGCCGGGGATGCAGGCCGATGACCCGGTACGTTCCGACACCGTCGATGTCCATGGTGCGGATCTTCCGATCCGGTCGCACCTGCGCCAATTGTGCTGTGGCCGTGGTGGTCACCGAGTCACGACTGCCCTCGGAGGTGATGACACCGGCGTCGACCTGGCCACGGAACACCACCGCTCCGATGGTGCCGACGGCCTGTCCGGGCGCGTTGAGGAAGCCGGGACCGGGGCCGGCTTCGGGGTCGAAGCGCATCCGGAAATGCGGATCCATCGACGGCCGCGGCACCCCACCGGTCAACGGCGGCGCCATGGGCGGCGGTGGCAGCTCGAAAATGGCGGCCGAGCGCCGGCCCGCCTCCAGCACCTGGTCGTCCAGCTGATGCAGCAGAAAGCGCTGCAGCGCAAACTCGGTCGCGGCGCCGACGCCGACGATGACCAGCGCCAGCAGCAGAACCTGGGTGACCAGCAGCCGCACCCGCAGCGACCAGGTGCGCGGCTGCCAGATGCGCGTGCCGGCCTCAGCGAGCGGGTCGGAGGACATATCCGGCGCCGCGCAGCGTGTGGATCATGGGCTCGCGGCCACTGTCGATCTTCTTGCGCAGGTACGACACGTAGAGTTCGACGATGTTGGAGCGGCCGCCGAAGTCGTAGCTCCACACGCGGTCGAGAATCTGGGCCTTGCTCAGCACCCGCTTGGAGTTGCGCATCATGTACCGCAGCAGTTCGAACTCGGTAGCGGTCAAGGTGATCTGTTCGCCGGCGCGCGTCACCTCGTGACTGTCCTCGTCGAGCACCAGGTCGCCGACGACGATCTGCGCGTCACCGGCCTCATTCGCCACACCGGTGCGGCGCAGCAGCGCGCGCAGCCGCAGCACCACTTCCTCGATGCTGAACGGTTTGGTCACGTAGTCGTCGCCGCCCGCGGTCAGGCCGGCGATGCGGTCCTCGACCGAATCCTTCGCGGTCAGCAGCAGCAGGGGCAGGCCCGGGATCTGTTCGCGCAGCTTGCGCAGCACATCGAGCCCGCTCATGTCGGGCAGCATGACGTCCAGCACCACCACGTCGGGCGGGTTGTCCTTGGCCAGCGCGATCGCCGTCGCGCCGTCGCCGGCCGTGGCGATGTCCCAGCCCTCATACCGCAGTGCCATGGACACGAGCTCGGCGAGGACGGGCTCGTCGTCGACCACGAGGACGCTGATCGGCTTGCCGTCGGCCCGGTGCATGACGACACGCGGGGCTTCACTGTCACGGGCGGTGCTGCTGGGACCTGTCACAGATTCCATTATTCGCACCGGTGTGGGGCGCGACTGTGGCGAATCTATGCGCGAGCTGTGAATTGGGCCGAGTGGCTAACCCTGGGGGTTGGTGTCCGGCGACTGCCCGGCCCACAGCGGAGCCTTGCCCGTGATCGACGGCGCCGCAAAGGTGACCGGTGCGGTCGTGCTGGTCGACGTGATCAACGTGCTGTTGGCCGACGTCGTCTCGGAGGGGCCCGCCAGCACCCCGGCACATACCGCCGCGGCGCCTAGTGCCGCGCTTCCACCGATGATGCCGATTGCCCATTTCAAGGTGATGCCAGAAGTCTCTGGTCGACTCATGGTCTGCCTCCCGTGTACTTGGGACCACTGCGCTGCGCCGCACCGTCGGGGCGCGGCCTTTCATGCCTTCGAGTCAACGCCGCCAATCTGGCAACACACTGAATCGCTTCTGGCAGTTCGCCTGCATAGCCGCAGCGCGGGAGTTTGGGCCGCGGCGGAGGCCTGTCCGCCACGACCCAGACCTCATCAGCCCGGATCCTGCCCCGGGTACAGCGGAGCGGGTCCGGTGATGGCCGGCGCGGCGCTGACGATCGGCCCGACCGTCGTGGCGCTGACGACCGAACTGACCGAGGTGCCGTTGGCCGATGTCGATTGCAGAGTTTGCGCCTGCGCCCCGACAAACGCCACGGCCATCGCACAGACAGCCATGCTCCCGGCGATGACGCCGGCGGCCCACTTCTTGTTGATTTCAGAATGCTTGTTTTGACTCATCGCGGGTCTCCCACCTAGACGCGATCCGCCACGATTTCGCCACACCGTTGGGGCCCGCAGCCGGTCAAACATTTCAAGTCGTCTCGGCCGTCAGGTATTCCACAGAATCAGAACTGGTCGGGTCACCAGCCCGGGAACAGGGCGGCGGCCATCAGGTGCCAATCCCGCGCTAGCGCGCCGGGATCTCTTAACCTGTCCAGATGCGGTTTCCAGCGAGCAACCCATGACGCGGTTCCTGATCCGCCGATTGGTCAACTACGCGATCCTGTTGACGCTGGCGACGTTCCTGACCTTCGCGCTGACGTCGGTGACCTTCCACCCGCTGGACAGCCTGCTGCAGCGCAACCCGCGGCCACCGCAATCCGTCATCGACGCCAAGGCCCACGACCTGGGTCTCGACAAGCCACTGCTGCCGCGCTACGCCAACTGGGTGTCCGGCGCGGTACATGGGGACTTCGGGAAAACCGTTACCGGGCAACCGGTTTCAGAAGAACTGGGACGACGGGTGTGGACCAGCCTGCGGCTGGTGGCCATCGGGTCGATCCTGGGCTCCATCATCGGTGTGATCATCGGGGCGTGGGGCGCCATCCGGCAGTACCGCTTCTCCGACCGCACCATCACCGTGCTGGCGCTGCTGATTCTCAGCGCCCCGACGTTCGTCATCGCGAACATGCTGATTCTCGGCGCGCTCGGCGTCAACGAGGTGCTGGGCTTCCAGTTGTTCCAGTACACGGGCGAGACCTCGCCCTACGCGGCCGGCGGTTGGCACGGATTCGTCGACCGGCTGCAGCACCTGGTGCTGCCGACCGCCACCCTGGCCCTCGGCGCCATCGCCGGATACAGCCGCTACCAGCGCAACGCGATGCTCGACGTACTCGGCCAGGACTTCATCCGGACCGCCCGCGCCAAGGGCCTGACCCGGCGCCAGGCGCTCTTCAAGCACGGCCTGCGCACCGCGCTGATCCCGATGGCCACGCTGTTCGCCTACGGCGTCGCGGGCCTGGTCACCGGTGCGGTGTTCGTCGAGAAGATCTTCGGCTGGCACGGCATGGGTGAATGGATGGTGCAGGGCATCAACGGCCAGGACGCCAACATCGTCGCCGCGTTCACCCTGTTCTCCGGGACGACGATCCTGATCGGCGGCCTGCTGTCCGACGTCGTCTACGCCGCCCTCGACCCCCGGGTGCGGGTCTCATGAGCGTCCAGTTCGGGCTGCCGCGCGCCCGCTTCGCATCGCGCCGCACCTTGGTGGCGCGGCGCTTCGTCCGCAACCGCCCCGCGGTGGTGTCGCTGGTGCTGCTGGTGGCGCTGTTCGTTGGCTGCTACGCCCTGCCGCCGCTGCTCCCCTACTCGTACACCGACATGGACTTCGACGCGCTGCTGCAGCCTCCCGACGGCCGGCATCTGTTCGGCACCAATGCCCTCGGCCAGGACGTGTTCGCGCAGACGTTGCGCGGCATGCAGAAGTCGATGCTGATCGGCGTCTGTGTCGCCGTGATCTCGACGGTGATCGCCGCGACGGTCGGCTCGGTGGCGGGCTACTTCGGTGGCTGGCGCGACCGGGTGCTGATGTGGGTCGTCGACCTGCTGCTCGTGATCCCCGGTTTCATCCTGATCGCGATCGTCACGCCTCGCATCCGGCACCAGAGCACGGTGCTGTGGCTGGTGGTCCTGCTGGCGGCGTTCTCGTGGATGATCAGCTCGCGCATGGTGCGCGGTCTGACCATGAGCCTGCGCGAACGCGAGTTCGTCACGGCCGCACGGTATATGGGTGTCAGCCACGCCCGGATCATCGCCCGGCACATCGTGCCCAACGTGGCGTCCATTCTGATCATCGACACCACCCTCAACGTCGGCATCGCGATCCTGGCCGAAACCGGTTTGAGTTACCTGGGTTTCGGGGTGCAGCCGCCCGACGTGTCCCTGGGCACGTTGATCGCCGACGGCACCCCGTCGGTCACCACGTTCCCCTGGGTGTTCCTGTTCCCGGCCGGCGTCCTGGTGCTGATCGTGCTGTGCGCCAACCTGATCGGCGACGGCTTGCGCGACGCGCTCGATCCCTCGGCCCGGCCCCGTCGGCGGCGGGTGGTGAAGCGATGAGCGCGCCGCTGCTCGCGGTCCGCGACCTCACCGTCACCTTCCAGACGTCTGACGAGGACGTCTCGGCCGTGCGCGGCATGAACTTTCACATCGCGCCCGGCGAGGTGCTGGCCTTGGTCGGTGAGTCCGGCGCCGGGAAGTCCGCGACCGCCATGGCGGTGGTGGGGCTGCTGCCCGAGCACGCCCAGGTGACCGGTTCGGTGAAACTGCAGGGCAAGCAGCTCGTCGGGCTCGATGACGACGCGATGTCCCAGGTACGCGGCCGGGTGATCGGCACGGTGTTCCAGGACCCGATGTCGGCGCTCACGCCCGTGTACACCGTCGGCGACCAGATCGCCGAAGCCCTTCGCGTGCACGACCGTTCGATGGGCCGGCGGGCCGCGCGCGGCCGGGCGGTCGAACTGCTGGAGTTGGTCGGCATCAAGCAGCCCGCGGCCCGCGCCCGCGCGTTCCCGCACGAGCTGTCCGGCGGTGAGCGCCAACGCGTCGTCATCGCCACCGCGATCGCCAATGACCCCGATCTCATCATCTGCGACGAACCCACCACGGCGCTCGATGTCACCGTGCAGGCGCAGATCCTCGACGTGCTGCGCACTGCCCGCGACGTCACCGGCGCCGGGGTGCTGATGATCACGCACGATCTCGGTGTCGTCGCCGAATTCGCCGACCGCGCAATGGTGATGTACGCCGGCCGGGCGGTCGAGACCGCGCCGGTGGCGAACCTGTACCGCGACCGGGTGATGCCGTACACGGTCGGCCTGCTGGGCTCGGTGCCCCGGCTCGACGCACCGCAGGGCTCGCGGTTGGTGCCCATTCCCGGCGCGCCGCCGTCGATGGCGGCACTCCCGCCGGGTTGCCCCTTCGCGCCCCGCTGCCCGCTGGCCGACGACGACTGCCGGGCGGCCGAACCCGCGCTGCTGGAGGTCGCGCCCGGACAGGCCGCCGCCTGCATCCACACCGACCAGGTGACCGGCCGCAGCGCAGCCGAAATCTACGGGGTGGCAACCGAACCCGAGGTCGTCGCGGATGACGGCGCCGAGCGGCCGGTGGTGCTCGCGGTCAACGACCTCGTCAAGACGTTCAAGCTCAGTGGCGGGTTGCTGCGGCGCAACGTCGGCGAGCTGCGTGCCGTCGACGGCGTCAGCCTGCAGCTGCGGCAGGGCCGGACCCTGGGCATCGTCGGTGAATCGGGCTCCGGCAAGACCACCACGCTGCACCAGATCCTGAATCTGACCGCGCCGCAGTCGGGTTCGATCACGGTGCTCGGCCAGGATGTGGCCGGCCTGACCCGCGACACGCGCCGCGAGCTACGCGGCGACCTGCAGGTGGTGTTCCAGGATCCCGTGGCGGCGCTGGATCCGCGGCTTCCGGTGTTCGATGTGCTGTCGGAACCCTTGCGGGTCGGCGGTTTCGACAAGAACCGGATCGACGACCGCGTCACCGAACTGCTCGGCATCGTCGGGCTGCGGCACGAGGACGCCGCCCGTTACCCTGCCGAGTTCTCCGGTGGCCAGAAGCAGCGCATCGGCATCGCCCGGGCCCTGGCGCGTCAGCCCAAGATTCTGGCGCTCGACGAACCGGTGTCGGCGCTGGACGTCTCGATCCAGGCCGGCATCATCAACCTGCTATTGGACCTGCAAGAGCGCTTCGACCTGTCGTATCTGTTTGTCTCGCATGACCTTTCGGTGGTCCGCCACCTGGCCCACACCGTGGCCGTGATGTACAAGGGCGCCGTCGTCGAACAGGGCGATGCCGCACAGGTTTTCAGCGCCCCGCAGGACCCATACACCCAGCGGCTGCTCGATGCCGTGCCGCAGCCGGGAGGGGAATGATGACGTCCCGTCGCAGTCAACTGGTGGTGGCCCTCATCGCCCTGATCGCCCTGATGGCCGGCTGCTCGAGCGAGTACCGCGGGTCCAGCGCCGGCGCACCGAAACTCGGTGCGGCCAACGACCTCAACCCACACGACCCCGCGACCCTGAGGGAAGGCGGCAATCTGCGGCTGGCGCTCACCGCGTTCCCGGACAACTTCAACACGCTGAACATCGACGGCAACACCGTCGACACCGCCGCGATCCTGCGGCCCACGCTGCCCCGGGCATTCATCGTCGGACCCGACGGTTCGACCACCGTCAACCACGACTACTTCACGGACATCCAGCTCACCGGCACCAATCCGCAGGTCGTCACCTACACCATCAACCCCAAGGCCGTCTGGAGCGACGGCGCCCCGATCACCTGGGAGGACATCGCCGCCCAGGTCACCGCGACGACCGGCAAAGACCCCCGGTTCCAGATCGCGAGCCCCAACGGCAGCGAGCGGGTGGCCTCGGTGACCCGCGGCGTCGACGACCGGCAGGCCGTCATGACGTTCGCCCGCCCGTACGCCGACTGGCGCGGCATGTTCGCGGGCAACGGCATGCTGCTGCCCAAGGTCTCGACGACCGATCCCGAGGTGTTCAACAAGGGACAGCTGAACAAGCCCGGGCCGTCGGCCGGCCCGTTCGTCGTCTCGAACGTCGACCGCGGCGCGCAGCGAATCACGCTGACGCGCAACCCGAAATGGTGGGGCACCCGGCCGCTGCTGGACAGCATCACGTTCCTCGTGCTCGACGACGCCGCTCGTATCCCGGCGCTGCAGAACAACGCCATCGATGCCACCGGGCTGGGCTCGATCGACGACATGGTGCGCGCCCGACGCACCAAAGGCGTCGACATCCGCACCGCGCCGGGACCCACCTGGTCGCACCTGACCTTCAACGGCGCGCCCGGCTCGCCGCTCGCCGACCCCGCACTGCGCCACGCCATCGCCATGGGCATCGACCGGAAGACCATCGTCACCGTCCTGCAGCACGGTCTGGTGGACAACCCGGTGCCACTCAACAACCACATCTACGTCGCGGGGCAGGCGGGCTACCAGAACAACAGCGGCGGGACGCCTTTCGACCCCGAAGGTGCCCGACGGGAACTCGACGCGCTGGGCTGGAAGCTGCCCGCGGGCCGCTCGGTGCGGGAGAAGGACGGCAAGCCGTTGAAGGTGCGGATCGTCTTCTACGACGCCCCCAGCGGTCGGCAGATCGGGCAGCTGACGCAGAAAACCCTCGCCGACATCGGCGTCAAGCTGGAACTCGTGGTGTCCTCCGGCGCAGACTTCTTCAGCCAGTACATCATTCCGAGTAACTTCGACATCGCCGCCTTCGCCTGGCAGGGCGACGCCTTCCCCTTGAGCGGTCTGACCCAGATCTATGCCTCGGGCGGCGAGAGCAACTTCGGCAAGATCGGCACGCCCGAGATCGACGCCAAGATCGAGCAGACGCTCGACGAACTCGATCCCGTCAAGGCACAGGCCCTGGCCAACCAGCTGGACCGCATGCTGTGGGCCGAAACGTTCAGCCTGCCGCTCGCGCAATCCCCCGGAAATGCGGCGGTCCGAAGCACTTTGGCCAACTACGGCCCGGCGGGCCTGGGCGACCTGAACTACATGACGATCGGCTTCACCAAGTCCTGAGCTGCCTGATGGCCCGTGGCAGCCCGGCCGGCACCAGCGACTCGGCGGCCGCGGCCGTCGCGATGCCCTTGACCATCAGGCGCACCGTGAAGTCCGGCGGCATATTGTCCAATTCCGTTGCGCGGTCCGGCAATTCCGCATATTCGCCGGCACACACCGCAGTGGCGATGGTCAGTGCCGCACCCTCACGCATGTCGAGCACGCTATGTCCGGCGCTGGGCAGTTCCAGCAGCACAGCGTCCGGAATCAGGTCGGCGACCCGCTGGGCGATAGCCGGCGGCGTGATCAAGTCCCGGCCGCCGGAGATCACCACGGTGGGCCAGTCGAATCCCGGCATCGCGGCCACCAGGTCGAAAGGTTCGGCAACGAAATCGGGGTCGCCGGTGGCCGATTCGCGGTATGCCAGCGCCGGGTCGAGCGGCAGACCGTCGGGCTCGGGGGCATAGTTGAGCTCCTGGTAGCCGATGTGCTCGACCAGGTCGGGCTCATGCCGGTACGGCGTCTTGCTCTCGAACAGCAGCTTGGTGCTGTGCCCGATGGCGCCCCAGAGGAGCCCGCGTCCGGTGAGCAGCAACTCGAGCTGCTGCTCCAGAACTTCCGGGCCGACCAGGCCGTACAGACCCGTCGCCAGTTGCACGACCCAAGGCGTCAGCTGCCCGTCGGCGGCCAGGTCCCGCACCCTCTTGGCGAGCCCCTCCGTCGCCGGTTCGGTGCCGTCCCACAGCACGGCCCGGGTGGCCTCGCGCACCGCGTCGATGTCGTCGGCGCACAGCAGCGGTGAGTCCAGCACCATGGCATGCACGCGGGCGGGATGGCGCACGCCGACGCCGGCGGCCAGGTAGCTGCCGTAGGACGTGCCGTAGATCACCGCGGACTCGACGCCGGCGTCGTCCAGGACCGCCGCGATGTCGTCGACCGCGGCCTCGATGGTCAGCGCCTCAGTGGGCAGGTCGGCGCCGTCGTCGTCGTGTCGGGACATGCCGACGCCGCGGTGCTCGACCATGATGACGTCCAGACCGGCGGCCGTCGCCCGGCGGCGCAAATTGCGGTAGTGCCCGATGGACGCCGCACCCGGCCCGCCCGGAATGATCACCAGCGGATGCTCGCTGAGCGGCCCGGTCCGCACGTAGAACAGATCGAATTCCTCTGCGCCACTTGACCGGACCGGCCGCCGCACCGACCGTACCCCCGGCAGCGCCGCGAGCTTGTCGTGCGCCTTGCGGCGCTTGGCGTTCATGGTCATCGACACTCATTCTGCCGCGTTTGGTTCGGCGCGAGCGTAAGCCGTGCCTGTGACTGTCCTGGTACGTAGAACTGGGACATGACCATCCTCGACCTCCCCGACACGACAACGTGGACCGACCTGCTGGCCGATATCGCAGCGGGCGCCAAAGACCGCGATCTGGACGACGTGAATCCCTTCGACCAGGTGGCCGCGCTCAAGCGCGCCGGATTCGGCACCCTGCGCCTGCCCACCGAGCTGGGCGGAGCCGGACTCACGGTGCCGCAACTGTTTTCCGCCGTCATCGACGTCGCCCGCGCCGATCCGGTGGTGGCGCACATCTTCCGTACGCATTTCTGGTTCGTCGAGGAGCGGCTGCGCACCCTGGACCAGCCCGGGTCCCGGGCCTGGCTGGACAAGGTGGCCGACGGCAAGGTGTTCGGCAATGCGTTCAGTGAGAAGGGCTCCCACGCGGTGGGCAGCCTGGTGTTCAACACCCGCTTGACGCCGGGCCACGACGGCGGATTCATCTTGACCGGCGAGAAGTTCTACAGCACCGGAACCCTGTTCTCGGACTACCTGACCGTGACAGCGACCACCGATCATGATTCGGTGGCGACCGTCATCGTCCCGGCCGATCGCGCCGGCGTGACGATCATCGACGACTGGGACGGTTTCGGTCAGCGCCGTACCGGCACCGGCACCACGCGGTTCCAGGACGTGACGGTGCTGCCCGACGAAGTGCTCACGGACACGCGGTACGACGCCGAGCCTGTGCCGTCGGTGCAGTACACCCTGTTGCAGCTGTACATCCACGCCGTGGTGGCCGGAATCCTGGAGAACATCGTGGACGACGGGATCGCGCTCCTGCGGTCCCGCGAGCGCAGCTTCAGCCACGCCTCTGCCGCATCACCGACCGACGACCCGCTGCTGCAGCGCCAGCTCGGCGAACTGGCCAGCTCCGCCTACATCGCCCGGGCCGCAGTGCTGGATGCGGCGGCAGCGATCGGGGCGGCCATCGATTCGACCGGCCCGGACGGTGTGCCCGACGCGGCGCTGGTCGCCCAGGCCCAGCTGCAGGCGGCGAAGGTGAAGGTGCACCTGGACGACATCGCGCCGCGCGCCGCCACCAAGCTCCTGGAGCTCGGCGGTGCCAGCGCGGCCAGCCGGCAACGCAACCTCGACCGGCACTGGCGCAACATCCGCACCATCACGCTGCACAACCCCGTCGGTTACAAGGCCCGGGTGGTCGGGCAGAACCTGTTGCACGGCACCGCGATTCCCGCCAACGCCTACTTCTGACCTCAGTCGGTAATGAGGTCGGCGGCCTTCTCACCGATCAGCACGCTCGGGGCGTGAGTGTGGCCCCGGATGATGGTCGGCATCACCGAAGCGTCGGCGACCCGCAGCCCCGCGACCCCACGGACGCGGAGCTGCGGGTCGACCACGCTGGCCTCGTCGCTGCCCATCCGGCACGTGGTGGTCGGGTGATACAGCGTGTGCGACGTGGTGGCCAGTGCCAGCTCCAGCGTGCGGTCGTCGAGATCGTGCGCACCCACCGGGCGGGCGATGTCGCCCAGCAGTCCCTTCAGCGCCGGGGCCTGGGTCATGTCCGCCAGCATCCGCAGGCCCGCCAGCAGTGCCTTGCGGTCCGCACCCTCGGGGTCGGACAGGTAGCGCGGGTCGATGATCGGCTTGGCCAATGGATCGGCCGAGGCCAGCCGGATGGTGCCGGTGCTCTTGGGCTTCACCAGGATCGGCCCCATCGCCACCGCGTCGCGCGGGTAGGCGTCGCCGAGGCCCTCGTCGAAGAACGGCGCCGGGGCGAAGATCAGCTCGATGTCGGGTTGCGCGAGTTCAGGGTCACTGCGGACGAAGCCATATGCCTCACCGACATTCGAGGTCAGCATGCCGCGGCGGCGGGTCAGGTAGTTGAGCAGCTGCACCGGTTTTTCCGCGCTGATCAGGGTCTCGCACTTGGCGTCGAACCCGAGCAGCACGACCAGGTGGTCCAGCAGGTTCGACCCGACGCCCGGCGCGTCGTGGACCACATCGATGCCGTGCTCGGCCAGATGCTCGCGCGGACCGATGCCGGACAGCATCAGCAGCTGCGGGCTGTTGATCGCGCCTCCGGACAGGATCACCTCACGGCGCGCCCGGACGATCTGACGACGGCCGTCCGCCTCGTACTCGACGCCGACCGCCCGCCCGTCCTCGATCAGCACGCGGGTTGCCGTGGCGCCGGTGCGCAGATGCAGGTTCGACCTGCGCAGCGCGGGCCGCAGATAGGCGTCGGCGGTGCTCCACCGCGCGCCGCGGCGCTGACACACCCGGGTCTCGACGAACCCCTCGTAACCGGACTGCTCGGCGGCCTCCAGCCACGCGGCCGTGACACCGCGGGGGCTGCGCTGCGGGCTGAGCACCAGCGGCCCGGCCTCGATCCGGTCGAAATACTTCTTCACGGCCGCGTACGACCACTCTTCGCCGGCGAGCTCACCCCACTCGTCGTAGTCCGCGGGCAGGCCGCGCACCCACATCATGGCGTTCATCGACGACGAGCCGCCGAGGGTCTTGCCGCGCGGCCAGTAGATGCGGCGGCCGGCGAGCTCGGGCTGCGGTTCGGTCGAGTAATCCCAATCGAACTCGCCGCGGAACAGCTTCGCGAAAGCCGCCGGGATACGGATGAACTGGTTCTTGTCGACGGCCCCGGCCTCCAGCACCACCACCTGCGCGGTGCCGTCGGCGCTCAGTCGATCAGCCAGCACCGCACCGGCCGAGCCGGTCCCCACGACGACGAAGTCAGCGATCACCGCCGCAGTCTGTCACGAAACGCGGCCTACCAGGGGCCTAAGCGGTGAGCTCGATGCGCGTCGCGTCGCCGACGCTGGCATAACGCTCGGGGCTGCAGGTCAGCACGATCACCTGACCATCACCGCCGACCGCGTCGAACACCTCACCCATGCGCGTCAACCGGCCCGCATCGGTGAACCCCAGTGCGTCATCGATGATCACCGGGACGGTGTCCTCCTTGGCCACCAGCGCCGCGCCGGCCAGCCGGGCGACGATTCCCAGCTGTTCCTTGGCCCCACCGGAGAGGCTCTCGTACGGCACGGTGGTGCCCGCGACGGTGCGACTGCAAATCCGCAGATCACTGTCGACCTCGACGGCGAAGCTGTCACCGAACACGATGCGCCCCAGCCGTTCCACCTCGGTGCGGAACGGTGCCACGTACCGCTGCCGGGCCTGCTCACGGTGCCGGCCCATCACCGTCCGCAGCAGTTCAGCGGCCCGGGCTCGACGCCCCACCGCTGCATGCTCGGACTCCGCATGCCGCAGCGCGATCTCGGCGGCATCGAGCTGGCTCTGGCGGCCCTGTGTCCCGTACACCTTCAATTGCGCTGCCACATCCCGCAATTGGTCATCGAGTTCGCGGCGCCGGGCACCGAGCCGGGCCGAATCCGCGGTGGCCGCCGCCAGTTCCGCGTCGACGGCGTCTGGCGCGGCGGCAGCCAGTGCCGCGGCGAGTTCCTGTTCGCGCGCGGCGGCCGCGGCAGCCTGCTCCCCCAGCGCCGCGACGCGCTGGGTCAAGGCCGCGTCGTCCTCCAGCTCGCGCTGCCGGGTCAGTCGCTCGGTGGCCTCGGTGAGCGCGGCCGTCGCCGCCGTCACCTTCTCGCGGGCGACCGTCGCCGCGGTCAACGCGGCCGCCACCGCGGCCGCCGCGGCGGTGGCCGTGTCGCGGCATTGCTCGTACTCGGTTGTCGCCCGGCGCTGTTCGGCGTCGGCGGCTTCCAGCTCGGCGCGTGCCGCCCCGACGTCGATGGCATCGGTGTCGCCCAGCTGCTCCCGCAGCCCCGCCAGCCGAGCCGCGAGCGCCTCGACCGTGTCGGCGGCCAGCAGCGTCTGCCGGGTGACGGTCAGCCGATCACGCTCCGCTTCGAGTTCGCGCCGCCGGGCGTCCAGGGCCCGCGCGGCCTCGACGTCAGCAACCCCGTGTGGCTGGAGCGCAGCCGCCAGCGCATTGCGCGCCGCGTCGAGAACGGCGCTGGTGTCCGCGGCCGGGGTACCGGGCAGCACCCGCACCGTCAGCAGCCCGGGGAGTTCGACATCGGTCCGGCCGCCCGCGCTCGTGGCCCACTCCGACCCGGCGGACAGCGTCACGTCCTGGTCACCCACGCGCAGCTCGACGTCGCCGTGAGCCACCAATTCGATTCGCGCCGAGGCGAGTTCAGCGGCCGCGGCCGCACGGTCCACCGCGGCGGCGGCGGTTTCGATGGCGCGCATGCCCGCCGCGGTCAGCGTGATCTTGCCCAGCTGATCGGCGACCGCCGCCAGTTCGTCGGCGGCAACCTGCACCCGCTCCAGCAGGCCGGACAGCCGAACCGCCTCAGCGCGCTGGGACAGTTGGTCCACCACCTGCCGCGCCGCATCCAGGCGGACGCGACCGGCCTCCACCACGGACCGCGCCACCGCCACGGCGGTGTCGGCAGCCTGCTGCAGCTGCGCCGCGGTCAGCTGCTGTTGCGCGGCGTGCTCGGCGGCGGCGGTCAGTTCACCGATGCCGGCGGTCCGCTGCTCGACGTCGGCCTGCAGCCGCTGCCGCTCATCGAGAGCACTGCGTGCTGCCGTCGCGGTCGCCACCGCCGCCTGCGCCTGCACGCGCGCCTGGGCAAGCTCGTCGCGGACTCGAGCCACCGCGGTCGCCGCTTCCCGAGCCGCCGCCAGCCGCACCTCGGCGGCCGCCAGTTGCTCAGTGGCCGTTACCAATTCCTTCGTCAGCTCGCCGTGGCGGCGGACCGCCTCGTCGACCTCGGCCACCGCGGCGGCACGCGCCGCGACCTCCGCCTGCGCCGCCTTCAGGCTTTTTGTTGCCTCGGCCCACACACCGGTGGGGCGGCCGGTCTGCGTGAAGTACTTCAAGAACTCGGCGTCGATCCGGTCGACCAGCAGCGGCTCGTTGCCCGACAGCGCACCCTCGAGTGCACCGGCCTGGCCGGCCGCGACATCGAGTGCCCGAGCCAGCGCGTCGCATCCGGCGAGGTCGACCGGCACCATGGCGGCAGACTGCAGAATGCGTTGGGCCCGCCAGAGTTCGGTGTCGACCGTCTCCTCCAGCATCGCGCGCACCCGGTCGTGCGCCTCGTCGCCGGTGAGCTGCTCGCGGCGCGGCGCGAGGATGGTCAGCCGGGTTTCGGCCTTCTTGTGGAACCGCTTGTAATACTCGAACTGGTAAGGGCCGGTGGAGATTTCGGCCGTCACCTCGGCACCGACGTCAGCATGAGTCGGCTTGACCTGCTTGACCTCTTTCTTGGTCGAGCGGTCCTTGGACTCCAGCAGCAGATCGAGCGCCTCGATCATGGAGGACTTGCCGATCTCGTTGGCGCCGGCGACCACCACCACGCCGCGCTCGGGAAATTCGATCTCGCGGTGGGTGATGCCGCGGTAATTGGTCAGGACCAGCCGGTGCAACTTCATGCGGCACTCCCCCGATCGACCAGGCGCAGCAGCAGCGCGAGCGCCGCGCGTGCGTCGTCGGCGTCGCCGCCCGAAGTGCTTGCGGTGCCGACCAATTCGTCGACCGCCGCCGCGGCGAACCCACCGATGCCCAGGTCCGAGAATTCGCCGTCTGCCGGGACCACGACGAGGTCGGTGTGTCGTTCCCACGTCGTCAGCGCGGCGAACAGGCGCGCGTAGCGGTCGAGGCAGGCATCGAGGGTGGCCTTGTCGGAGATGGTCAGTGAGCCCGTCAGCGCCAACCGGACGACGGTGCGTTCCTTGTCCGGCAGGCCGTCGAGGTTCAGGTCCAGATCGGCGATGTCGCGATCCGTGTCGACGATCCGGCGCAGCGTGACGAACCGCCACTGACCCACCCGGCGGGACTCGACCGTGACCGACTGATCCGTGTCGTCCACGTCGACCACCAGGACGTGGCCCGAATCCGCTTCGATGTCATCGTAATTCGTGACTTCGGGCGCACCGGAGTACCACACCCGGCCGGTGCTGCCGACCTCGGTGCGAGAGTGCTTGTCCCCCAACGCCACATAGTGGACCGCGCCCCGCCGTACCGCGGCCTCGACGGCGTCCAGCCGGATCAGTGCCGGTTTCGTGGGATCGGGATCGAGGACGTCGACCCCGCCGTGCCCCACCACGATTCGGGTGACGCCGTCGGCCGGCAGGTCGGCCACCGCGTCGCCCGTCAGGTCCGTGGTGGGCGCCTTGGAGCGCCACGGCGCGCCGACGATCTGCACCCCGGGCCGCAGATCGTGTACGCCGTCGAGCACCGTGACATTCGGCGGGCATTCGGCCAGGAACAGCGTGCTGGTGTACACCGACGCCGGATCCAGCGGATCGTGGTTGCCCGGCAGCAGGAACACCGGAATCTTGATGGCGCGCATGGCCTCCAGCGACAGGCTGACCTCACGCGGATCGAGCTGGTTGTGCTCGAAGACATCCCCCGCCACGACGACGAACTCGGCACCCACCTCGGTGCACAGCGCCCCGAGGCGCGCCACGGCGTCACGACGTGCGGCCGAGTAGCGCGGCTGCGCCTCACCGCCCAGGAAATGCCGGGTCATACCGAGCTGCCAGTCGGCGGTGTGGACGAAACGCATGCGGCGAGTGTAAAACCCGGCACTGACAACTCCGGGGATCTACGGTGGGCGGGTGACGGGAACCCGAACATTGATCCTGCTGCGGCACGCGAAATCCGACTACCCGGACGGGGTCGCCGACCACGACCGGCCGCTCGCCAAGCGCGGCATCCGCGAAGCGGCACTGGCGGGCGACTGGATTCGGGAACATCTCCCGGCCGTCGACGCCGTCCTCTGCTCGACCGCCACCCGAACCCGGCAGACGCTCGAACGCACCGGCATCACCGCACCCGTGACCTATGTCGAACGCCTCTACGACGCGACGGCCGGCATCGCCATCGAAGTCATCAACGGCGCGCCGGAGGCGGCGAGCACAGTGCTGGTGATCGGCCACGAACCGGTCATGTCGTCGCTCGCGCTGAGTCTGGCGTCGCTCGACACGAGCGACCCTGACGCCGCCGGCCAGATCGCGATGAAGTACCCGACGTCAGCGATCGCGGTTCTGCACACCGACCGGCACTGGTCGCAGCTGGAGCTGCGCAGCGCCACGCTGGACCAGTTCCACATCCCCCGTTAGGAGTTGGTGGCGAGCGTCAGCTCCATCAGTTTGGTGGCCATACCGCAGGTGTCGGCGCCCGGCCCCTGCGGATTGACCCACCAGCCCACGACACCGGCAGCGTCACTGGCCACGCCGCACGAACCGTTGGGGTCGTTCGGATGCATGATGATCGACTTCACACCGGCGATCGCTTTGGACTCGTACTTGTAGTTCAGATGCTGGGCGACCTTGGTCTCCTCATCGAGGCTGCCCTGCTCGTACCAGAACCGGGTGATGTCGATGAGGCCCGCGGACTGGTTCAGCGCCTGCCACCGGCACACCGCACCCACGAAGGTGCTCTGGATGTCCAGCGGATCCGCGCCGACCGTCTTGGCCAGCACGTCATTGGTCAGCACGTCGCACTCTTTGAGCAGGTTCGGGTACGAATCCGCCGAGTGCTCGCTGCCGCCGCCGGCGCCTTCTTTCATCGCGGTGCCCTCGACCGAGCGCGCGCAACCCACCAGCGCCAGCGCCGACATCACGGCGACCGCTCCAGCCAGTTTCCGTCGTGTCATTTCGCGTTCGCAATCGATTGCCGGGCCAGTTCCTTGGCGATGTCGCACGGTTCGGGGAACGGCTTCTGGGAGAAGCTGATGGACCATTCGATGAAGTCGTCGTCGAACTGGATGCCGACCTCACACAGGCTCTTGCCGATCATCGGGTCCTCACCGAGCGCGACGAAACCGGAGTGGCCGTTGATGTTGATGTCGCTGACGTCGGCCCGTGTCCGTTCCTCGGTCTTGCGTTCGCGGCCGATTGGGCTGCCGCGGTACCAGGTGAAGGAGAAGTGCGGGCCGAGGATGCCACCGTTGACCAGCCACTGGCACCCCACGGAGTTCTTCGCGGTGTTCACGAGGCCGGTGACCTGGGTCAGCTGGCTGACGGTCTGATCGCTGACGCCGCCGCACACCGGGAACATCGGGCCGTGCTTTGCCGGGCCCGAGGCAGCGGGGCCCGACTGGCCGCCCGCCTGAGCGGTGCCGCCGTTGCCGTCGTCCGAGCAGGCGGACATCGCCGGAATCATCGCCGCGGCAAGCACGGTCGCGGCGGCAGTCTTCACCTGTCTGCGGGTCACGCCATGCACTGTAGCGGCAGGTTCTGAGGTCAACCACCGACATGCCGACTGACCTGGTCTTTCTATAAGCATTCCCGGGTGTGCCACAGTAACCGCATGCTCTGGGCACTGCTGCGGCAGTACACGAGGCCGTATCGGCGGCAGCTGACGGTGGTGGCGACGCTGCAACTGATCAGCACGCTGGCCTCGCTGTATCTGCCGACGCTCAATGCCCGCATCATCGACCACGGCGTGGCGCGCGGCGACACCGGCGTGATCGGGCGGCTCGGGGCCGTCATGCTCGGCGTCAGTGCGCTGCAGGTGCTGTGCGCCATCGGCGCCGTCTACTTCGGTTCCCGCGCCGGCATGGGCTTCGGCCGCGACCTGCGCTGGGCCGTGTTCCGCCAGGTGCTCGGCTGGTCCAACGCCGAAGCCGTGCGATTCGGGGCGCCCACGCTGATGACCCGCACCACCAATGACGTCCAGCAAATCCAGGTACTGGTGCAGATGACCTGCACCATACTGATCACCGCGCCGATCATGTGCATCGGCGGCATCGCGATGGCCGTGCACCAGAACGCCGGCCTGTCGTGGCTGCTGCTCGTCAGCGTGCCGGTGATGGCGGTGTGCAACTACCTGATCATCTCCCGGCTGCTGCCGCTGTTCCGCCGCATGCAACGGTTGATCGACAACATCAATCGGGTGCTGCGCGAACAGCTCACCGGCATTCGCGTGGTTCGGGCCTTCTCGCGCGACGACGCCGAACGCGCCCGGTTCGCGGACGCGAATCACGACCTGACCGACACCACGCTGACCGTCGGGCGGTGGCAGGCACTGATGCTGCCCGCCACCACTCTCGTGGTGAATCTGTCCAGCGTTGCGGTGATCTGGTTCGGCGGCATCCGCATCGATCACGGCCAGATGCAGGTCGGGTCGCTGATCGCGTTCCTCTCGTACTTCATGCAGATCCTGATGGCCGTGCTGATGGTGACGATCGTGCTGGTGATCCTGCCGCGCGCGTCGGTGTGCGCCGAGCGGATCACCGATGTGCTCGCGACCGAGCCGTCGATCGTGGCGCCCGCTGCGCCCGTGGTGCCGGAGGTCCGGCGCGGGGACGTACGGGTGGAGGCAGCCACCTTCGGGTATCCCGGGGCCGACGACCCTGTGCTGCACGGCGTTTCGCTGACCGCTTCACCCGGGACGGTGACGGCCGTCGTGGGATCGACCGGCTCCGGAAAGTCGACACTGATGGCGCTGCTGTGCCGGATGTACGACGTCACGTCCGGCTCCGTGATGGTCGACGGCGTCGACGTGCGGGACTACGACCCCGAACAGCTGTGGTCGATGATCGGGGTGGTGCCGCAGCGCGGGCATGCGTTCTCCGGCACGGTCGCCGACAACCTGCGGTTCGGCAAGGCCGATGCGACCGAGGACGAGATGTGGGCGGCGCTCGATGTCGCCTCGGCCGATTTCGTGGCGGACCACCCCGACGGGCTGGGCATGCCCGTCGCACAGGGCGGCACGAACTTCTCCGGTGGACAGCGCCAGCGCCTCGCCATCGCCCGCGCAGTCGTCCGGCGGCCCGCGGTGTACCTGTTCGACGACGCCTTCTCCGCGCTGGACGTCCACACCGACGCCCGGGTGCGGGACGCGTTGTCCGTGGTGGCTGCCGAGGCCACGGTGATCATTGTCGCCCAGCGCCTTTCGACGGTCGCCGTCGCCGATCAGATCGTCGTACTCGACAACGGCCACGTAGTGGGCGTCGGCACGCATTCCGAACTGATCGAGTCGTGCCCGGTGTACCGCGAATTCGCCGACTCGCAAGCGGTTGTGGCCGGAGGCCTGGCGTGACCCGGCCGCCGTCGGCCGCCATGCTGGCTTCGGGTCAGCGGTCGGAGAACTTCCGCGGTACGGCGCTGCGGTTGGTGAAACAGCTGGCACCGCAACGCGGTCGGGTGATCGTGGTGATGCTGTTGGGCATCGCCGGGATCGCCGTCGGCGTGATCGGACCGCGCATCCTGGGCCATGCCACCGACCTGTTGTTCAATGGGGTTCTGGGCCGCGGGCTGCCGGCGGGCATCAGCCGTGAGCAGGCGGTGGCAGCGGCGCGGGCCCGGGGCGACAACACCTTTGCCGACCTGCTCGCCGGGTCCGACGTCGTTCCGGGACAGGGCGTGGACTTCACTGCGATCGGCCACGTGCTGACGCTCGCGCTGCTCCTGTATCTGGTTTCTGCGGTGATGGTGTGGGCCGAGGCACGACTGCTCAACACCATCGTGCAGCGCACCATGTTCATGCTGCGCTCCCACGTCGAGGACAAGATTCACCGGCTGCCGTTGTCCTACTTCGATTCCCGGCCCCGCGGGGAGCTTCTCAGCCGCGTCACCAACGACATCGACAACGTCCAGACGTCGTTGACGATCACCGTCAGCCAACTGCTGACCTCGGCGCTGACCGTGGTGGCGGTGCTGGCGGCGATGATCTGGATTTCGCCGCTGCTGGCGTTGATCACCGTGCTGACGGTGCCGTTCACCTTGCTGGCGACGCGCATCATCACCAAACGATCGCGGCAACAGTTCATGGCGCAGTGGCGCAACACCGGCCGACTCAACGCTCACATCGAAGAGACCTACAGCGGCTTCACCGTCGTCAAGACGTATGGCCACCGGGCACTCGCCGAGGAGAAGTTCCGCGAGCTGAATGACGATGTGTACCAGGCGAGTTTCGGGGCGCAGTCGCTGTCCGGACTGGTCTCCCCGATCACGACGTTCATCGGCAACGTCAGCTATGTCGGCGTCGCGGTGGTCGGCGGTATCCAGGTGGCGACCGGGCAGATCAGCCTGGGCAGCATCCAGGCATTCATCCAGTACGTGCGGCAGTTCAACCAGCCCTTGACCCAGATCGCGTCGATGTACAACACCATGCAGTCCGGGATGGCCAGCGCCGAGCGGGTTTTCGAGTTCCTGGATGCTGACGAAGAGGCCGGATTCGTGGCTGGGCAGGTGCTTGGCGGTGGCTCGGCCGTGCCGGACCGGGGCTCGGTTGCGGCGGACCGCGGTTCGGTTGCACCTGGCCCTGGCGAAGCCGCGGCCGGCAGTTCCACGGCTGCGCCGGACCTCGTCGAGTTCGAGCGGGTCAACTTCTCCTACGTACCCGGGACCCCTGTCATCGAGGACCTGTCGTTCGTCGCCGAACCGGGCACCACCGTGGCCATCGTCGGGCCGACCGGGGCCGGAAAGACCACGCTGGTGAATCTGCTGATGCGGTTCTACGAGCCGGATTCCGGCCGAATCCTGTTGGGCGGCCGCGACATCGCGACGATGAGCCGCGCCGAGCTGCGGTCGCATATCGGCATGGTGCTGCAGGACACATGGCTGATTGCCGGCACCATCTACGACAACATCGCCTACGGACGTCCCGACGCCACCGAGGCCGAGGTGATCGAGGCGGCCCGTACCGCGCGCGTCGACCACTTCGTGCACACGCTGCCGAACGGGTACCAGACGCGGCTCAACGAGAACGGCGTGAACATCAGCGCCGGCGAGAAGCAGCTGATCACCATTGCCCGCGCGCTGGTCCGGCAACCCCAGCTGTTGATCCTCGACGAGGCCACCAGTTCCGTCGACAGCCGCACCGAGCTGCTGATCGCCCAAGCCACCGCGGAGCTGCGCCGTAATCGGACCAGTTTCATTATCGCGCATCGACTTTCCACCATCCGAGATGCCGATCTGATCCTCGTGGTGCAGGCCGGGCGCATCGTCGAGCGTGGGTCCCACGACGAGCTGCTCCAGCGACGCGGGGCCTACTGGAAGATGACGCAGGCCTGACGGTCGCACGCTAGGCCCACCCACCGGGCATCCGTCCACCGAAGGTTGCCTGTGTTCGGCCGGTGCGCGGGCCTGCCGCTCCGCCGCCGTAGCGGCAGGCCCGCGATGTGTTGTCACTGTTGAGTTGTCAAGGTGCGCAATGCTTTAGGTGTTATGCGGCGCTGTCGAGGCGCATGGTGCGGCGGTTGTGGGCGGGGATGGGTTTTCGGTGTGGGTCGACGGCCGCGGGTGGGATGAGCCAGGGGTGTTTGTCCAGGCCCATGACGACGTCCCAGCCGTCGTGGTGGACGTTGGCGTGGCAGGCCGGGCACAGCAGGCACCCGTTGGCTAGTGATGTCTCACCGTGGTGGGTCCAGTGGATGATGTGGTGGGCGTGGGTGCGTCCGGGTGGGGCGCCGCATTTGATGCAGCACTGATCGCGGTGATAGAGGGCTTTGCGTAGGTGCGCCGGGAACAGGCGTTTCTCCCGGCCCATGTCCAGGGGTACCTGTTCGCCGTCGACGATGATCGTGGTGACGGTGGTGTCGCAGCAGATTCGTTCCAGGGTCATGGTGCTGATCGATCCGATGAATTCCAACGCCGCCAAATCCGGGGCATCCGCCGGGACGGTGATCAGCAGTTGGGTGCGCGGCGCGGATGCGGTGTCGCCGCCGCGGGCGGCGATGTCCAGCACCGCCTCTAACGCGTCAGCGCGGCGCCGGGAGGCCGTGCGGGTGTCGGGGCTGCCGTCGGGTTCTGGCCGCGGTGCCGAGTGTTCCTCGATCGCTGCGACCAGCTTGGCGCCCACCTCCACGTCCAAGTCCGCGCGCACCTGCACCCGACCATCGGAGGTGACGCGGTGCTCGACGGTGTTGATCGACCGGTCCTCGGCGGCCGGCAGGCCCCCTTCGGCGGCGGCGACTCGGTTGCCCAGCCGGCGGGCGCGTTTGTCGATGTCGGCGGGGGTGGCGCCGGAGAAGAACTGCCCCAGCAGATCGGTCACCTGCGCGAAGCGGGCTTCCTCGCTAACCTCACCGGGTGCGCGGGCGCGGATGTGGTTGATGCCTTTGACGATCGCATCGACATGCTCACCGGAGATCGCACCGTCGGCGGCATGGGCCGCGAGCGTGGGCAATGCCGGCAAGGCTCCCGATACCCGGATAAAGCGCTCGGCCACCGACGGCGCACACCCCAACGCCATCAACAACTCCCGTGGCGTCCGGCCCTGCGCCGCCGCGGCACCGCAGCGATCCAGCACCCCGGTCAGCATCGCCGCCAGATGATCGATCACATTGCGCATTTTCATCACGTACGTCATCGCCTCCACCGCGTCGCCCGCGGGCATGTCGTCGGGGACCTGCATGCCGCGGAGGGCGTCGAGGCTGGTGGTGAGATCCGGTGTGATTCCCATGCCCAATTGTATCGAACAAATGTTCGAACAGCAAGGAGTTTTTTGCGCCCCATCAGGACATCGGTGACGGTTCGAGCGATCCCGGAAGGGCAGTTGCGACCGCCGAACTTGGGTTGCGGTCCCGTGGCCCGGGCGTGCCGTCGACCCGGCACCGAATGCGCCGATGCCGGCGGGGAGGATGCGCAGGCGGGCGGCGCGGGAAGACGTGCGGGCGCGAGGTGTCGAATACGCAGGCGCAGCAGGAAGTTTCACTCGCCTAGCTGTACTGACCACGGACGTTAGGTACGGCGTGGCGTGGTGACATGAAGAAGACCTCCGAGTGAAGTGCGAGCTGTCTAGGAACGCACCAACTCTCTCGGAGGTCTTCGTGTCCCACCGTAATGCCCCGCTGTCAGAAACCGGTCGTCTGCGCTTGGCCCGTTGTGTGGTCGATGAAGGCTGGTCGCTACGCCGGGCTGCTGAGCGGTTCCAGGTCGCCGTCACGACCGCCCGGCGTTGGGCCTGCCGATATCGCGAACTGGGACCGGCCGGCATGGTTGACCGCAGCTCTCGACCCCACCGCAGCCCCAACCAGACACCGACCCGGACCGAACGCCGGATCATCAAGGTTCGGGTGACCCGTCGCTGGGGCCCAGCCCAAATCGGTTACCTGCTGGGCATTCACCCCTCGACTGTGCATCGGGTGCTGACCCGCTACGGCATCGCCCGACTGCGTTGGTTGGACCGCCCTACTGGCCGGGTCGTACGCCGCATCGAGTCTGCAGCGGCCGGGCGATCTGGTTCATGTCGATGTCAAGAAGCTCGGCAAAATCCCTGCCGGAGGCGGCTGGCGGATGCTTGGCCGCACCAAAGGCGGCCACAACTCCAACCAAGACAAGAGCAGCGGCGTCTTCAACAAATCCCGACAACCGCTGCGCGGCTATCACTTTCTGCACACAGCCATCGACGGCCACTCTCGATTGGTCTACAGCGAGATACTCGCCGATGAACGCAAAGAGACCGCGGCCGCATTCTGGATCCGCGCCAACAATTGGTTCCACCAATGTGGGATCACGGTCCGAAACGTATTGACCGACAATGGCTCTTGCTATCGATCGCACGCCTTCCGTGATGCGCTCGGGGATATAGTGCACCGCCGCACCAAGCCCTATCGACCCCAGACCAACGGCAAAGTAGAACGATTCCACCGCACCCTGGCCGACGAATGGGCCTACGCACGCCTCTATACCAACGACGCCGAGCGCTGCGCCGAATACCCACGCTGGCTCCACACCTACAATCACCACCGCGGCCACACCGCACTCGGAGGCCACCCACCCGCCAGCCGCGTGCCTAACCTCTCAGGTCAGTACACCTAGCGACCGCGCCGCCACCCACAGACCTACGGCCGATACGGCGTGACCCTCGGCAGCCAGGCAGGTACCGACTCGCAGTAGCGCCGGTACTCGTCGCCGAACTGCCTCAGCAGCGCGGGTTGCTCATAGAAGTAGACGAACGCGGCCGTCCCAAGCACGAAAAAGACTGCATACCAAAGCAGTACCGGCTGGCCGAGGACCAGCGCCTGACCAACGATGACGGCAGCGACCGCGAGGTACATCGGGTTGCGGACGTACCGGTGCGGGCCCGTCACGACCAAGTTCTGCGTCGGCGCGGCCGGCAGGGGCGTGCCGAGCCCATCACTGGCGAATTTGTAGATTGCCGCGAGCAGCACCGGGAGGCCCAGAGCGATCAGCACCACGCCGCCGATCCATGTGCCGGGCACGCCGAACAGGTCACCGATCCGCCGCCAACCGGTCAGCGAATATGGGATCAGGCCGGCCATGGTGCCGGGCACGACGACGGTGAAAACCGCACTGCGCACCAGGCTTTGGCGGCGCAGGGACGCCGTCGAGCCCATGACTCAGGCCGCGAACGCTGCCGTCAGTTGGACCCGGATGACTGGATCGGATTCGAGGCGATGCCGCAGCGCACTCTCGAACTGCCAGATGGACGCGAGGTCGTGGTCCATCCGGCAGTCCACGGCTGCGGCCGTGCCCGACGGCGGCGGGCTGTCCGCGATGTGGTCGGCAACGGGTTCCAGCAAGGTCCGCGGCGCCGCCAGGTAGTAGCCGGGATTCGGACCGCCGACCTCGGCCGCGTACAGCAGCCCGTGCTCGGTGATGATGATGTGCGTGGCCAGGACCCGCACCGGCCCATGCCGCTCCGCGGTGCCCCATTCCTCGGCCGCCAACCGTCCCTGGATGGCATGCAGTCGCACGTCATCCGTGAGGAATTTCGTGAAGTCACCCGGCGCGAGCACCCGGGCCGACGCGAGGTCGGCATTCAGGCTGCCGCACAGCATCTCGCCGAAGTAATTGAACAACCGATCGCTCATGACGCGCTCCCATCGGGCCAGTACCTTGAGCCTGCACCCGAGCGGCGGCGAACGTCAATGGTTGATCAGAGTTGCGGACCCTCGGCGCGAAGATCGTCGACCGCCGTCATGGCGTCACGCAGTTTCGCGAGCCACTCCTCGGCATGTTCGCCGACCAACCGGACCGACCACGCCAGCGCATCAGACCGCGACCGTGCCACGCCGGCGTCGACCAGGGTGTCGAGGACCTGACGCTCGGGCTGCTTCAGTCGGGTCATCACCGGGACAGCCAAGTGGGTGAACAGGATTCGCTCCGACTCCCCCACCGATACGCCCCAGGCCACTTTGCGGCCGTAGCGGGCCTCGGCCTCGTCGGCGATCCGCATGCGCTCGGACCGGGTCTCTTCCCGGAAGCGCGCCACGCGCCCGGAGGCCCGGGCGGTCGTTTCCGGATTTTCCGGCTCGGGCAGTCGCCCGATGACCACGATCTCCTCGCGGTCCACCGTGACCTCCGGGTCGCCGGCGAACCACTCTTCCGGGAGCCGGCCGGCGAACCAGTCGGCGGCGTCGCCCGCGTCGGGCTGCTGCGCTTGTTGCCAGCCGCCGCGGCGGTCCTGGCCAGAATGACGTTGCCTCATGCTTACATGATTACACCGTTACAGCTGTAACGAAACGGCCTTTCACCCCAAGCGAACGTACGCCGCAAAAAGGGCTCTATCAGCGCTTACGCAACAGCGCGGAACCGCCGAAGACGGCCACACCGAGCGCCACCAACGCCAGGAACACCGCCCAGCCCGGACTGACGAAGACACCGACCAGGACGATGGCGGCAATCACCGGCGACGCCAGGAACAGCAGCATGCCCGGGTGTTCCTTCGCTACCGCGAGGGCACTCTTCGCCCGGACCGGGTCAATTTCTTTGCGCGCCATGGAACCAGGATGCCACCCGAGGCGACTAAAGGAAGAGATTCAACCAACACTCGAATCCGAGACCCGAATCACAGCCCTACCTATACCCCCTATGGGTATATACTCCAGGCATGAGTCAGGTACTTGAAGTTCAGGGAATGTCGTGCGGACACTGCGTCGCGTCCATCACCTCAGCTGTCGAGCCGCTGCCCGGCGTAACCGGCGTCGAGGTGGACCTCAAGGCCGGGACCGTACGAGTGGACGGCGAGGCCGATCGGGCCGCCGTTGCCGCCGCCATCGAAGACGCCGGATACGACGTCGTCCAACCAGCATGACCACGTCGGTCACCCTGTCCGTGGGCGGCATGACGTGTGCGTCGTGTGCGGCCCGAATCGAGAAGCGGCTCAACCGGATCGACGGTGTTCACGCCAGCGTGAACTTCGCGACCGAACAGGCGGCCATCACCTACCCGGACAGCGTGACCACCGACGATCTTGTCGCGGCCGTCGAGGCCACCGGCTACACCGCGAGCGTCGACAAGGCCGATACCCCCGCCGAACCGGCCTACCTGCCGCGCCTGCTGGCGTCACTGGCCCTCACGATCCCCGTCATCGCGCTGTCGATGATTCCGGCCCTGCAATTCCCGCACTGGGCGCTGTGGGCGCTGGCCCTCGCCACACCCGTGGTGTTCTGGGGCGCCTGGCCGCTGCACCATGCCGCGTGGACCAACCTGCGGCACGGCGCGGCGACGATGGACACCCTGGTGTCGCTGGGTGTGCTCACGTCGTACCTGTGGTCGGTATGGATGCTGGCCATGGGCAGCGACCACCTCTACCTCGAGGTCGCCGCCACCGTCACGACCTTGATTCTCGCCGGCAAGTTCTTCGAGACCCGTGCCAAGCGGCAGTCCGGGGCCGCGCTGCGCGCGCTACTAGATCTCGGCGCCAAGGACGTCGCGGTGCTCCGTGACGGCCACGAAACCCGGGTGCCCATCGAGGACCTGGCTGTCGGAGATGTCTTTGTGGTCCGCCCGGGCGAGAAGATCGCCACGGACGGCGTGGTGGTGACGGGAACGTCTGCCGTCGACGCGTCGATGTTGACCGGCGAATCGGTGCCTGTCGAGGTCGGCCCGGGCGATCAGCTCGCCGGCGCAACGGTGAATGCCGGTGGGCGCCTTGAGGTCAAGGCCACCCGTGTCGGCGCCGACACCCAGCTGGCGCAGATGGCGCGCCTGGTGGCCGATGCGCAGAGCGGCAAGGCCGACGTGCAGCGCCTCGCCGACCGGGTGTCGGCGGTGTTCGTGCCGGTGGTGATCGGGCTGGCGCTGCTGACGTTGATCGGCTGGCTGGTCGCCGGCGGCACGGTGAGTGCCGCGCTGACCGCCGCCGTTTCGGTGCTGATCATCGCGTGCCCCTGCGCCCTGGGCCTGGCCACACCGACGGCCCTGCTGGTCGGCACCGGCCGCGGCGCGCAGCTGGGCATCCTGATCAAGGGCCCGCAAGTACTCGAATCGACCCGCAAGGTCGACACCGTCGTGCTGGACAAGACCGGAACGGTGACGACCGGGAAAATGACGGTGGCGGCAGTACATGCCCAGTCCGACAACGTGTTACGGCTCGCCGGAGCCTTGGAGCACGCATCCGAACACCCCATCGCCCAGGCCATCGCGGCCCGGGCCGCCGCCGACGGGCCGCTACCGACGGTCACCGACTTCGTCAACCACGACGGCCGCGGCGTCACCGGCGTAGTCGACGGTCACGAGGTCGCCGTCGGGCGGTACAGCTGGCTGGCCACCAATGCCACCCCGGAGTTGGAGAACGTTGCGCACACGGCTGAGGCGGAAGGCCGTACCCCGGTGTGGGTCGCGATCGACGGCGCCACAGCCGGCGTCATCGTGGTGTCCGACAAGGTGAAAGACACTGCCGCCGAAGCCATTGCCGACCTCGAGAAGCTGGGACTGACCCCGGTCCTGCTGTCCGGCGACAACGCCCGCGCGGCCGGCGCGGTGGCCGCCGAAGTCGGCATCGCGACGGTGATCGCCGAGGTGCTGCCCGCGGACAAGGTCGACGAGATCAAGCGCCTGCAGGATCAGGGCCGGGTCGTGGCGATGGTCGGCGACGGCGTGAATGATGCTGCCGCCCTTGCCCAGGCCGACCTGGGACTGGCCATGGGCACCGGCACCGATGTGGCGATCGAGGCCTCGGACCTGACCCTGGTCAGTGGCGACCTGCGGGCGGCGGGCGACGCGATCCGGCTGTCCCGCGCCACCCTCAAGACCATCAAGGGCAACCTGTTCTGGGCGTTCGCCTACAACGTCGCGGCGATTCCGCTGGCGGCCGCGGGCATGCTGAACCCGATGATCGCCAGTGCGGCAATGGCTTTCAGCTCACTGTTCGTCGTGAGCAACAGCCTGCGGCTCCGCAGTTTCAAACCGAGCAGGTAACTACCAGATCTTCACCCAGTCGACCAGCATCTCGGCCGGGTACGTTCCCCCTGACGGGTCGCCGCCACCGGACCCGGCGACGGCGAGGCCCAGGATCGGGAACAGCGTGTAGCCGGGGTCGTTGAAGTGCCAGTTGGGCAACGACTTTGCCGGGACATTGAAGTACGGTTGCGCGCCGTCGGTGTAGTCCAGCCAGAACCGCAGCCCGGCGTCGTCCCACTGGCAGCGCCAGTTGTGCCAGGCGCTGTCCGGCGTGATGTTGTGCGAAACATGTTCGCCGCCATTGAGGTTGACGTGCACGGTCGTACCGTGGGCCCAGCTCCCGTTGCCGTACCACTCCATGATGTCGACCTCGCCGCCGATTCCGGGCGAGTTGTTGGCCAGATACCAGGCCGGCCAGCAGCCCGGCGTCAGACAGTTGAGCTTGATCCGGGCCTCGAAGGTATGGCCGATGCCGGCCTTGAAGGTGCCGAAAATCTTGCCGCTGTAGTACGTGTTCCCGTCCTTGGCCGCCCGGATCACTAGGTTGGACTTACCGTCCAGGAACAGGTTCTTGCGGTCGTTCCGGTACTGGCCGACGCGTTCGGGCATCTCCCAATACGTCGGGTTCTCCATCGACTCACGGGCCGTCGCGATCTCCCATTTCGAGGTGTCGGGCGACGATCCGGCAGGGCCGTCGAAGTTGTCCTCGAAGATGAGTTTTCCGGGCGTATCAGCGTGGGCCTCGGCCCTGGGAAGCGTGGCGGCCAGCAGGCCCAGCCCCGCCATCGACAGCATGCTGCGACGATCAATGTCTGGCATGCCTACCCATGTAAGCCGCGTCTCGGCCTTCGTGCAAGCCGGTATACGAGGGGCATCGGTGCCGCAGCTACTCCCCGCCGCGGCGGGCGCGGAACAGTTTCACCTCGTCACGGATGCCTTTGAGCCGTCGTGCACCGGCGAAAGACCACTCGAAATCCGGTGCGTCGCCGACTGCCTCACGTGCGGATTCAGCCAGCAGAACCGACCCGGGGCGGGCCACTCCCGTGACCCGGCTGGCCTGGTTGACCGGCCTGCCGAACCAGTCACCGGCCCGGCTCACCGCCGGGCCCGTCGCCATGCCCGCCTTGAGGCGCGGCAGGAATTCGTCTTTCTCGGCCGCGTCGACGAGCTGCAGCACCATGTTGAGCAGCGGGACCGGCTCAGCGCTGACCAGCATGACCTCATCCCCGATGGTCTTGACGAACCGCACCGGCGGCTCGGCGAGATCGCGCGCAAGATCGGCCAGCCGCTGCGACAGCTGCTCCAAATCCTCCGGCGGCAGTTCCTCCCCCAGACTGGTGAACCCGACGAGATCGGCGAAGGCCACCGACACCTGCCCGGACCCGGGCAGCGGCCGTCCGGCCATCCGTTCGGTGGCGCTGACCTCCTCTTCCAGCATGGCGTGCAACAACTGGGTACGGAGCATGTCCTGGATCATCGGCCCGAGCAGCGGTGCAGCCTCGCCGATCAGCGCCGCGGTGGCTTTCGCGCCGTCGAGTTCGCTGACGCCCGGTTGCAGAATCGCGGACAACGCCGCAAAACGCATGACCTCGACGGTGCGAGACAGACCTTCGGCCATGACCTGAACGACCGCGACGACCTGATCCTCCGGCAGGCCGAGCCGGAGAAACCGCTGGGCATAGCCGACCAGGTCACTGTCGACCGGCAGGAACAGCTCGGCGTCCAGGTCTTCGGACCGGGGCCGGCCGGCTGCATGCAGAATTCGTTGCAGCAGGTCCAGATTCACGCCCCACCGCTCGCTGATCTGCCGGGCCGACAACCTGGTGCCGTCATCACCCAACGCCCGCCGCGAAGGCAGCAGCATCGGCGCGAACGACTCGTTGATCTGGTCCTCGGTGAACCCCTCGGACAGCAGCCAGTCGATCAGCTCGGCACGGTCGACCGGCTCGGCAGCTTGTTCACTCACCCGGCCAACCTATCGCGCCTGGCAGCCCCGCAGAATGGGCACATGACCGAGCCAGAGATGCCGCTACGCACGGGGCTGCCGGCGATTGTCGGCGCCGACCCACGGGTGCTGATCCTGGGCTCGTTTCCCAGCGAGAAGTCGCTGGACACCGGCGAGTACTACGCCAACACGCGGAACCAGTTCTGGCGGCTGCTGGGTGCGCTCATCGGGTTCGACGCGGAGCTGCCCTATGCCGAGCGCCTCGATGCCGTCACCGCCGCCGGGGTGGCGCTGTGGGACGTCGTGCACAGTTGCCGGCGAGTCGGCAGCCTGGACGCCAATATCGACCGGAAGACGTTGGTGCTCAACGATTTCGACGCGTTCCTGACGCAACACCCGACGATCGAACGGGGCTTCGTCAACGGACTGACGGCGTACACGCTGTTTCAGCGCGCCGACATCGCGCTGCCCGCCGTCCGCCTGCCGTCAAGCAGCGGAGCGCTGACCATGTCGTTCGCCGACAAACTCGCGGCGTGGCAAGTCGTCCGCTGAACGTTTCACCTCGGCCGATGGGGGTATGCCGCGCGAATGCGGTGTGTATCCGCATCCGGACCCAGGGGGTTTACCCATGTCACGCATCGCCAAGAACCTGCCGGGATTCACGAAGTATCTGGGTGCGGCGCTGACGGCGCTGACGATCGGTGGTCTGATCGCACCGACGCCGGCCGGCGCGTTCTCCCGACCCGGATTGCCCGTCGAATACCTCAACGTCCCATCGGCGGCCATGGGCCGCGACATAAAAGTCGAATTCCAGGCCGGCGGTCCGCACGCCCTCTACCTGTTGGACGGCCTGCGCGCGCAAGACGACAACAACGGCTGGGACATCAACACCCCGGCGTTCGAGTGGTACAACGGCTCGGGCCTGTCCGTCGTGATGCCGGTCGGCGGCATGTCGAGCTTCTACACCGACTGGTATCAGCCGGCCGTCGGCAACGGCACCACCCAGACCTATAAGTGGGAAACCTTCCTGACCAGGGAATTGCCGGCGTGGTTGGCCGCCAACAAGCACATCTCAACCGGCGGCAACGCGGTGGTCGGGCTGTCGATGAGCGGATCGACCGCACTCATGTACGTGGCGGACCACCCGGACAAATTCCGGTACGCCGGTTCGCTGTCCGGATTCCTGAACTTGTCCGACTCGTTCTGGCCGTCGCTGGTCGGGCTGGCGATGAACGATTCCGGCGGCTTCAACCCCGGCGCCATGTGGGGGCCTCCCGGTGATCCGGCATGGGCGCGCAACGACCCGACGGTCAACGTCGGCAGGATCGCCTCGTCCGGCGCCAGGCTGTGGGTGTACTGCGGCACCGGCACGCCGGACGACCTGGCGGGCGCGACAAGCGGTGTGCCACAGCAGTTCCTGGAGAGTTTCACGCTCGCGTCGAACACCAAGTTCCAGGGCGCGTATCAGGCCGCGGGCGGGCACAACGCCACGTTCAACTTCCCGCCGACGGGCACGCACACCTGGGCCTACTGGGGTCAGCAACTCCTGCAGATGAAGCCGGACATCCAGGCCGCGCTCGGCGCGCGCTAACGGACCGCAGGCCGCCGGCCCGCCCAGGGTCGCGCACCTTCGATCTGCGCACTCAGCGACAGCAGCGTCGCCTCGTCAAAGGGCCTGCCCACCAACTGAATCGACGTCGGGACACCGTTATTGTCCAGCCCCCACGGCACCACGGCCGCCGGTTGACCGGTGACATTGAACATGGCCTGGAACGGCACGCGCGCGGCGACCGACGCCAGCGTCGAGACGGCGCCGCGGCGCTGGTACTGCCCGACCCGCGACGGCCCGGTCGCCGCGCCCGGGGTGATCACCACGTCGACACTGTCGAAAACGGATTGCACCCGAGCGGCGAGCGCGGGTTCGGCGGCGCGGATCGCGTCGATGCGCCGCTGCGAGATCAAC
This sequence comes from Mycolicibacterium sp. TY81, assembly GCF_018326285.1. Classification (NCBI taxonomy): domain Bacteria; kingdom Bacillati; phylum Actinomycetota; class Actinomycetes; order Mycobacteriales; family Mycobacteriaceae; genus Mycobacterium; species Mycolicibacterium sp. TY81. The sequence continues at coordinate 456,306 of NZ_AP023362.1, read as the reverse complement.
CCACCGATCCGGGCGAAGGACCGGGTGCGGCGGTCCAGTCGCTCCGGGTGCGGCAGCGCGGACACGTCGTCGTAGACACCGCGGAAGTAGCGCGGCAGGGCGTGGCCGTACACCGCCGACCGCGGATAGTCCGGATCTCGTTGGATGACGTCGTGGCCCAGTTCGCGCAACAGCTCGCCCGCCTGCTCCACCGCGGCGCGCTGCTTGGCGCCCACCCGTGCCGTCACCAGCGGTGGCACCTTGGTGCTCAACGCAATCCGCAAGCGTCCGGGTGCCCGTCGTGCGGCAGCCACGAAGCCGCCGTCGGTGGTGGCGTCGAGGAACAGGGCCGCGTCCTCGACGGTGCGGGCCAATGGCCCGTAGGCCACCAGGCCGCACCACGAATCGTCGTGCGGGCTCAGCGGCACGCGGTCGCGCTGCGGTTTGATGCCGAACAGCCCGCACCAGGTGGCGGGAATCCGGATCGAGCCCATCCCGTCCGATCCCAGCGCCATTGCCGCCAGCCCGGCGGCGACCGCGGTGCCACTGCCCCCGCTGCTGCCGCCCGGCGCATAGTCCGGATTCCAGGGGTTTCGCGTGGTGCCGTAGGTCAGTGTCTCGGTGAAGGGCCAGATCATCAGCTCGGGCACCGTGGTCTTGCCCAGGATCACCGCGCCGGCATCGCGTAGCCGCCGGATCACCTCGGCGTCCGTGGTGGCGGCCGGTCCGTGCGCGCTGCTGCCGAACGTGGTCAGTTCGCCCGCCACATCGGTGTCGTCCTTGATGGCGATCGGTACGCCGAGCAGCGGTAGCCGTTCCCCTGCGTCCAGCCGGGCCTGCGCGGCCTGCGCCTGGGCCCTGGCACTGTCGGCCAGAACTGTTCGATAACAACGCAATTCGGCATCGATGCGCGCGATCCGGTCCAGGTACAGTTCGACGAGTTCGGGTGCGGTCACCGTACCGGCGGCGAGCATCCTGGCCTGTTCGGCGGCGCCGGCGAACGCCAGGTCACGAGGGTCCATGCGGCGCAGATTACCCATCATCGGCGGTGTTTTGTGGCGTACTCCCCCGGCGTGCAGCCGAGCATCGCGTGGAAGTCGTTGATGAAGTGCGCTTGGTCGTACCAACCCAATCGCACTGCCAGGTCGGCGAAGTCGAGGTCCGGCACTGTCTCGATCTGCAGTGCCGCGTGCTGCAGACGGTAGCGGCACAGCACCCATTTCACCGGCACCCCGACGTACCGGCGAAACACCCGCTGCGTGGTCCGCTCACTCCAGGGAGACAGCGCCATCACCTGCTCGACCCGGTGCAGCTGTGAATCGGCGCGAACCCGGTCGAGCAATCGCGTCAGGTCGCGATACGTGGCGTCCACATCGGTGTGGTTGCCGATCGCGGCGTCGAGAGCCGCTGCGGCCCGGTCGATATCGTTGGCGAAAGGGACTGCGGCGCCCAGTAATTCCGCACCCACCGGGAGCACGCGGCCCGTCAGCGCGCCGGCGTCCCGGCCGAACCGGGCCGCGAAGCCGCCGGGCCGGAATCTGGCGCCCACCACCGAACCTGCCCCCGACAGCGTGGTGGTGAACACCCGCTCGACCACGCCGTGCACCAGCGTCGCCGGCAACCGGTGACCGTGCCGGACCTCGTCGGTGCCCCACTCGTGCGTCAGGTGCACCGCGGGAAAGGTGATCACGGTGCTGTCGAACGGCTCGGCGTCCCGTAAATCCCAAGTGACGGACCAGAAGTTCTCGACCCAGACCGCTGCCGCGGCGGACGGCTGCCACTGCTGCAGATCGAACACCGAGCCGGTATTGGCACGGCCGACCACACCCAGCTTGGGAGCTGTTGTCGGGTTTTTCCAAGCCGCCACACCATTGACCCTACGAAACTGGGTGCCATGAGCGTGCAACCAATTCCCCAGGGCTACACCAGCCTCACCCCGTTCCTGGTGATCGATGGGGCCGCCGCCGCGATCGACTTCTACGTCGAGGTGTTCGGCGCGCGGCTGATCGAGAAGATGGACGCGAGCGACGGCAAGGTGGCCCACGCCGAGCTGGACTTCGGTACCGGCCGGCTGCAACTGTCCGATCCCAACCCCGATTACGAACTGGTGGCGCCGCCCCGCAGCGGTCCGGTCACGCATTCGGTGGTGCTGTACTGCCCCGATGTCGACGCGGTGGTCGACCGCGCCGAGCGGGCCGGCGCGACGATCCGGGAAGCGACACAGACTTTCGTCACCGGTGACCGGTTCGCGTCGATCATCGATCCATTCGGCCAGCGCTGGGCGGTGATGACGCGCGTCGAAGAGGTCGACGCCGCCGAACGCGACCGCCGGTTGTCGGAGTGGGCGGCCTCCAACGTCTGACCCCGGTTGGCCTACCGTGAACTGATGGCCTGTGTGTTCTGCGACATCGTCGCCGGGAAGGCGCCCGCGGTGCGCGTCTACGAAGACGCCGACTACGTGGCGTTCCTGGACATTCGCCCGTTCTCCCGCGGCCACACCCTGGTGGTCCCCAAGCAGCACTACGAGAACCTCGTCGACACCCCGCCGGACGTGGTGGCCGGTATGGCCAAGCTCGGTCAGCGCATCGCCCAGGCGTCGCGCGAGTCCGGCCTCCACGCCGACGGTAACAACGTCGCGATCAACGACGGCAAAGCCGCATTTCAGACGGTGTTCCACATCCACCTGCACGTCGTCCCGCGCAAGCTGGGCGACAAGCTGGCGTTTGCCAAAGGGATGCTGCTGCGCCGTGATCCGGACCGGGAGACCAGCGGAAAGATCCTACTGGAGGCGGTGGCGCGGCTGTCTGATCCGCAGGCAGACTTGCAGCCATGAGCATGCCCCTGTGGGAGAAATACCTCGGTCTCCCGTTGCTGAAAATGCACGACCGGATCTACCAGAAGACCGAAGGCCGGATCGGGCACCAGTTCCCCGGCGTCCCGCCGAGCCTGCTGCTGCACACCGTCGGCGCCAAGACGGGCCTGGCACGCACCACATCGCTGACCTACGCGAAGGACGGCGACGCCTACCTTGTGGTCGCGTCCAAGGGCGGCGAGCCGACGGCGCCCGGCTGGTACTTCAACCTGAAGGCCAAGCCCGACATCGAGATCAACGTCGGGACGAAGCGGATCCCGGTGACCGCGCGCGTGGTCGGCAAGGACGACCCCGACTACGCGCGGCTGTGGCAGATCGTGAACAAGAACAACGCCAACCGGTACGCGGGATATCAGAAGCGCACCACCCGGCCGATCCCGGTGGTCGCGCTGACGCCCCGCTAGAGCAGCTGCTCGGCGAGCAGCCGTAGCGTCGTCTCGCGAGCCGGGGCGGTGGCTGGATCGCAGCCCCGGCGAGCGGCGGCGACGGGGCTGACCATCACCTCGTCGACACCGAAATGCGATGCCAGGTCGCGGATTTGGTCCGCGGCCTCCGCGGGTGCGCCGACGACGGCCCGCTCCATTCCCGCGGCGACGATGGCCTGCTGCGTGGCGGTGAGCTGGTTGTGCTCCGAGTCTTCGACCAGATCCAGCGCACGCAGCGGCTCGCCGGTGCGCAGCCATGCCATCATCTGCAGGTTGGGGCGGATCAGCTGTTCGGCCTCGTCGCGCGTCTCGGCCACGCAGGCGTTGACGGTCATGAACGTGGTTGGCTTGTCCGCGAATTCGCTGGGCCGGAACTCTTCGCGGTACGTGGCCAGGGCTTCCTCGGTGCCCTGCCCGGAGAAGTGGTGGGCGAACACGTACGGCAGCCCCTTCGCTGCGGCAAGGTGCGCCGAATACATCGACGAACCGAGGAGCCACAGCTTCGGCGGGCTCACCGCGGCCGGGGTGGCCTTCAGGATGTAGTTCTTGTCCAACAGGTTTCGCCCCTCGAGAGACACCTTGACGCCGCCGGGGCTCATCAGCGCGACGACGTCGTCGAGGTACTCGGGAAAGCGCTGGATGTCCTCGTCGGTTCGTCCGGCCGGGCCCCGCAGCGCGATCGAAGTGACGGGGTCGGCGCCCGGCGCCCGCCCGACACCCAGGTCGATCCGGCCAGGGGCTGCCGCCTCAAGGAGCGCGAACTGTTCGGCAACCGCCAACGGCGCGTGGTTGGGCAGCATCACACCACCTGAACCGAGCCGGATGCGGTCGGTCTGCGCGGCCAGGTACCCCAGGAGCACCGGCGGGCTCGTCGCGGCGACCGGGGGCATGTTGTGATGCTCGGCCACCCAGTAGCGGTGGTAGCCCAACTGGTCGGCGGCCTTGGCGAGGCGGACGGTGGCGGCGAAGGCGTCGGCGGTGGACTGGTCACTGCGGACCGGGACGAGATCAAGAACTGACAACTGCACGATCTAATCCAACTCCTTCGGGCTGGAAGCGATTCCCTTGGCCACGGTGAACACGTCATCGAGCATGGCCGGAGTGAGCCGGCCGGTGAACGTGTTCTGCTGACTGGGGTGGTAGCAGCCGAGCAGCCGTCGTCCGTCGGGAAGCGCGGCCAGCACTCCGTGGCCGAACTTCGGATACGGCCGTCCCGCTCCCGTCAGGTCCAGCGCGGCCTTCCAGGCGAAACCACCGAGAGCGACGACGACCCGGACGTCCTGACCCGTCAGGCGCCACTCCGCGCTCAGCCACGGCTCGCACGTGTCGCGTTCCTCGGGTGTCGGCGCGTTGTCGGGCGGTGCGCATCTGACGGCGGCGACCACGCGAATATCGTTGAGGGTCAGCCCATCTGCCGCGTCGATGCTCACAGCGCTGGTGGCCAGCCCCACCCGGTGCAAGGAAGCGAAGAGAAAGTCCCCCGACCGGTCACCGGTGAACACGCGGCCGGTGCGGTTGGCGCCGTGCGCCGCCGGCGCCAACCCCAGCACCCAGATGCGCGGCCGCTCCACACCGAGGCCGGGCACCGGCCGGCCCCAGTACGGCTCGGCCGCGTAGGCCTTGCGCTTGGCCAGCGTCCGCGTTGCGACATCTTCGCGCCAGGTGACCAGGCGCCGGCAGCCGCGGCACACCGACACCTGGGCGTCGAGATCGATCAGCTCGGTGCAGCGTCGGGCCCTCGCCCGCACCTGTGCCGCAGACCGCGCGACGGGGGTGTCGGCCACGGCGGGATCACCCGGCCAGCCCGACCCGGGCGGCACCGGGGACGGGAACAACACTCCGGTTCGGGGATGCGGCAGCACCCCCAGATTCTGCGCCGAGCCTCGCCGCTATGCGGCGAAGCTGTCCAATTGGAGCCCGTGGTAGGCCGACCGCAACCGTTCGTAGCGGTACCGGTTGTACGCCAACGGATCAAGGACAACCGCACGCGGTAGATACCGCCAGGCCAGCTGCGATGCCCTCAGGTACAGGGCATATTCCAACCGAGTCAGGGGCGTCGACCGAATGTCCAGTAGTTCCCGCATCTTCGGGTGGACATGGCGCTGCCCCAACACTTTCGGCACGCGCAGCGCGATGGGAGTCACCGCACTCCACAGCGGCGACATGAGTACCCGGAGCGGTTTCGGCAGCAGAGCGGGGATCGGCAACGTGTCGAAGCTGTCGTCGGCGTACTGGAGAAACGCGTTGTCCGCCAAGTGCTGTTCGGCGACGCGGTCGTAGTAGGCCTCCATGTCGGCCAGGGTCTCAGGCAGTTTGGCCCGAGCGCTGGGCAGCTCCAGATAGCTCATCATCCACCGCAGGGTCCGATACACGGCCTCGCGCTGCTCGGCATCGAGGTCCTCGCCGCGGACCGCGACGTAGCCCCGGTAGAACAGATTCAGCGAGCTGACGGCGATCCAATTCCAGAGTTCGGGGTCGAGTGCACTGAACCGCGTGTCGGCGAACTCACCGTTGCCGGTTCCCCGCACGCCGGCATGCAGCCGTTTGAGTTCCTCGGTGTCCCCACGCCGGTCGGCCTCGTCGCCGAACAGCATCAGCATGCCGAAGGCGAGCGACCGGATACCCCGGTCGGTGAAGTTCTCCTGAAATCGTCCCGACCAATCGACCGCTGCCGCGATCGGGCGGTATGCCACCTGGTCGAGTGCCAGGCGCCCGAAGAGCCCGAGACTCAGCGGCGAGCCCAACCACCACCGGACGTCGGCCGCCAGCTCGGCATGCGGCTGGCTCGGGTGCCACGGCTCCACGCCGGCCCCCACGGGCGATGCAGTCATGGTCATGCACGCATCCAATCTGTCATCAAGCGTTGATAGATGAGATGAGGCAACCATCTGTCAACGCGTGTGTCAAGATTGGTGGCGTGAGTGAGGCGCGGCAGTACGGCGGCATGAGTGGCGCCGACCGCATCGCCGATCGGCGGCGTCGCTTCATCGCGGCAGGCCTGGAGCTGATGGGCACCAAGGGCATCCCCGCGACCACCCTGCGTGGCGTAGCGGAGCAGGCCGGCCTGGCGGCGCGCTACTTCGCCGAGTCGTTTCCACGCATCGAGGACCTGCACATCGCGGTTTTCGACGAGATCACCGCTGAAGTGGAAGAGCGTGGACTCGCCGCGATCGCCGACACCAAGGGCGGCCCCCGCGCACGGTCGCGCGCGGCGCTCAGCGCACTTGTCGACGTCGCACTGACCGATCGGCGCAAGGGCCGCATCGTCCTGATCGAGTCCGCGTCCTCACCCGTCCTCGGCCCGCGTCGCCTCTCGGAAGCTCAGCGATTCGCGGGCATCGTCGCCGGGCTCAGCGGCTCCGCGACAGACCCGCGGCCGATCGATCTGCAACTGGCGGCGCAATTTGTCATCGGTGGGGTCGCCGAGACGCTCACCGCGGTCCTCGTCGGGGCGATCTCCGTCGACCGCGACCACCTCATCGACATGCTGAACGACCTGTTGTTTGCCGCATTACGCGGCGTCCGCGCAACTGCGGGTGCGGTCAGAACGGGATGACCGACTCACTGTTGAGCTTGAGCCACACCCGGCGCACCCAGCGCCGCACCGGACCAGATGACAGGTGGGCGATCAGTTCACGGTCGTCGATCAAGTAGCCACCGGGCACCCGCTGCCAGAGGCCAGCCATCCAAAGCTCGAGTGCCGCAACGGTTGTCACCGACCCTGACGCGATCAGATCGAGCGCCTCGTCGGCCACGAAAGCCGGCCGGCGCGTGCGCACGCTATGGCTCACGGCGCGCACGTGGAGCTCGATGGCGGTCGCAGACACATGCGCTCCGCGACGGCTGTCGCGCAGCGCTCCCATCTCGGCCAACAAGGCCTTGCTGTACACATAGCTGACGATACCCGTAACACGGGCGTTACATGGGATTAATGCCCCCGGCACATGACGCGAGTCTTCGCTGGTCACCACCGGGCTCCTAGACTTGCCCGCGTGCATACCGCGCTGCCCAGCCTCATCGCCGACCTGCCCGCCGACGCCGTCGTCACCGATCCGGACATCGTCGCGTCCTACCGACAGGACCGCGCACTGGATCCCGACGCCGGCACTCCCATCGCAGTGGTGCGACCGCGCAGCACCGAGGAGGTGCAGACGGTCCTGCGGTGGGCCAGCGCACACAAGATCGCGGTGGTGCCGCGCGGCGCCGGCACCAGCCTGTCCGGCGGGGCGACCGCCGTCGACGGCGGCATCGTGCTGACCACCGAACGGATGCGTGACATCGTCGTCGATACGGCGACCCGCACCGCCGTGGTGCAGCCCGGCCTGCTCAACGCCGAGGTCAAGAAAGCCGTTGCGGCCCATGGCCTCTGGTACCCGCCCGATCCGTCGTCGTTCGAAATCTGCAGCATCGGCGGTAACGTCGCCACCAATGCCGGCGGCCTGTGCTGCGTGAAGTACGGCGTCACCACCGACTACATCCTGGGCCTGCAGGTGGTGCTGGCCGACGGCACGGCGGTGCGACTCGGTGGCCCGCGGCTGAAAGACGTTGCGGGACTGAGCCTCACCAAACTCTTCGTCGGCAGCGAGGGCACCCTCGGCATCGTCACCGAGGCGACCCTGCGCCTGCTGCCACCACAGCACCGCGGGTGCACCGTGGTGGCGAGCTTCGACTCGGTGCGCGCGGCCGCCGACGCCGTCGTGACCGTCACCGGCCGGATTCGCCCGTCGATGCTGGAGTTCATGGACGACGTCGCCATCAACGCCGTCGAGGACAAGCTGAAGATGGGCCTGGATCGCGGCGCCAAAGCCATGCTGGTGGCGGCCTCCGACGACCGCGGCCCGGCGGGCGTCGAGGACACCGAGTTCATGGCCCGCGTGTTCACCGAAGCCGGTGCGACAGAAGTCTTTTTGACCGACGACCCCGACGAGGGCGAGGCCTTCGTGGCCGCCCGGCGGTTCGCCATCCCGGCGGTGGAGGCCAAGGGCCCGCTGCTCCTGGAAGACGTCGGGGTGCCGCTGCCCGCGCTGGCGGACCTGGTCGACGGCGTGGGTGAGATTGCCCGCAAGCACGACCTGTTGATCTCGGTGATCGCGCACGCCGGGGACGGCAACACCCACCCGCTGATCGTCCACGACCCGAACGACGCCGAGAACACCCGGCGGGCCAACATCGCGTTCGGCGAGATCATGGACCTGGCCGTGTCGCTCGGCGGCACCATCACCGGAGAGCACGGCGTCGGCCGGCTCAAGCGGCCCTGGCTGGCCGGCCAACTCGGCCCGGAGGCCATGGAACTGAACCGCCGGATCAAAGCGGCACTGGATCCCGACAACATCCTGAATCCCGGGGCGGGCATCTAGCCACACCAAATTGAGCTGTGGCATCCACAAGCCGCGGTCAATTCACGACACCGTGATCTGGCGGTATGTGCGCGGCCGCGTCGCCGATCCCGTCTACATGCTCTTGCAGCAGACTGTGGAAATGCCTGCACACGAAGTCGCTGTTTAAATCAATGCGCACCGAGTATCTGGCAAGTCCGCTCGGCGGTGGCGTCTGGTTTGTCAGCTTGTAGGGCCCTGCGCGATGGTTTGCACGACGAGTCCGGACTCTCAGCATCGAACTTCACTGGGCCGCTAGCCAAATAGCAGCTCTTTCAGAGACTTCTTCTTGCTGACCAAACCGAGTCTCTCCAGTTCGGTAAAAAGGGTTTTCGTCACGGAGTTTCGGTGTGTTTTGAGCTGTTGATCAAACAATTCACGCAGTTCGGGTCGGTTGCGCGCCGGGACGCCTCCCGCCCAACACACGAGTTCAGCTGCGGAACGCACATCCCCGGAGACGTTGTTCCCCATCAACACGCCAGCGAGCGCACCGCACGCTTTCTGCAGTGCTGCAACGGCGCTGCCTGGCTCGCTGACGGGCTTGGCTAATCGAAGGCGCCTGAGTTTCTTGCTCCTGTCTGACTCTCTGGTCAGCTGTGCGACAGCATCGCGGATATGGTCTACAGCTTGTACTCCGATGCCAGATTGACCAATAGCGGGTCTGCTGCACGAATAGGTGACATCTGAGTTGGCTTGCCCAGCATGGGCGGGCTGGAAGGATGTCCCCATGGCAAGGCCCTACCCCCGCGAGTTCCGCGACGACGTCGTCCGGGTCGCTCGCAACCGCGATGACGGTGTAACGATCGAGCAGATCGCCACCGATTTCGGAGTGCACCCGATGACGCTGCAGAAATGGCTCCGTCAGGCCGACATCGACGAAGGCACCAAGCCCGGCAAGAGCGCCAGCGAGTCCGGTGAGCTGCGCGAAGCCCGACGGCGGATCAAACTGCTAGAGCAAGAGAACGAGGTGCTGCGTCGGGCCGCAGCGTATTTATCGCAGGCCAATCTGCCGGGAAAAGGGTCTACCCGCTCGTGAAAGAGCTCGCCGCCGACGGGATCCCCGTCGCGGTGACGTGCCGGGTACTCAAGCTCTCCCGCCAACCGTATTACCGCTGGCTGGCCGACCCCATCACCGAGGCCGAACTCATCGAGGCCTACCGCGCCAATGCGCTGTTCGACGCGCACGCAGACGATCCGGAGTTCGGCTACCGCTACCTCGTGGAGGAGGCGCGCGATGCCGGCGAGCCGATGGCCGAGCGCACCGCATGGCGGATCTGCTCGCAGAATCGACTGTGGAGCGTGTTTGGTAAGAAACGCGGCAAGAACGGCAAAGTCGGGCCGCCGGTGCACGACGATCTTGTCGAGCGTGACTTCACCGCTGAAGGGCCAAATCAGTTGTGGCTCAGTGACATCACTGAGCACCGCACCGGTGAGGGCAAGCTCTACCTCTGTGCGATTAAGGACGTGTTCTCCAACCGGATCGTCGGCTACAGCATCGACTCCCGAATGAAGTCACAACTGGCCATCCGGGCACTACACAGCGCGGTAGCCCGACGCGGAGATGTCGCGGGGTGCATTCTGCACTCGGATCGCGGATCTCAGTTCCGGTCAAGGAAATTCGTACACGCCTTGAATCAACACGAGATGGTCGGCTCTATGGGCCGTGTCGGAGCCGCCGGCGACAACGCCGCCATGGAGAGCTTCTTTAGCCTGCTGCAGAAGAACGTGCTCGACCGCCGCCGCTGGGACACCCGAGAACAACTCCGCATCGCGATCGTCACCTGGATCGAGCGCACCTACCACCGGCGCCGCCGCCAGTCCGGCCTCGGGCGGTTGACCCCGATCGAATTCGAAGCAATCATGACCACACCGGCCAGTCAGGCCGCGTGACCGAAACTGTCACCTGATCGTGCAGCAGACCCAGCACTGAGCAGCTGGTCCGTCTGGTTTGTTTGGTCTGCGCGTATCCAGAGCTTGCTCCTGTCGTCGATTGAGAGCCGACAGGCATATTCACCGATCGCGGCGGGAGCGAAGGGAAACTCCTGGAGTAGCCGTACTAGGGACTTGACCCCGTGTGTTGGACACGCTGAATCCCGCAAGGTTGGCGGGGGAAGCGAGATGATCCACCACGATGGCAAGGAAAAATTACCCTGACGAGTTCAAACGGGACGCGGTAGCGCTGTACCGAGACACCGAGGGCGCCACGATCACGCAGATCGCCGACGAACTCGGCATCTCCGGTGTGACGCTCTCAGCGTGGTGCAAAGCCGCCGGGGTGCCGATCAGGCACCGCAACCCCACCGCAGCAGCACAGCCGAGCCCCCGGCGTTGAGACCCCAGAGCAGGAGCTGGCCCGGCTACGGGCCGAGAACAAGGCGTTACGCGCCACGGAGGCTCGGTTGTCTACCGAGCGTGACATTCTGCGGTCGGCGGCCAAGTATTTCGCCGGGGAGACGAACTGGTGAGCCGCTTCCAGTTCGTCGCCGACCACCTGCACACCTTCGAGGTGAAGTGGCTGTGCGCAGTCGTGTTGGCCGTCGCTGACGATGAAGATGTCGGCGTCATCGGCGTTGATGATGATGCATTGATGAGAACGCCCCGCTCGCTTGTGGCGAGCGGGGCGTTGGTGATCTCGGTGACGGGATCCTTGTCGCGGTGGCGTGGTCGTCGCCGTGGTGACGTGGATTTGGTTCAGTCGGTTGCTGTTTCGCTGATGGCGATGCGTGCGGCTTTCTCCCCGACGATGGAATGCCCGGCGGCGAACGCGGCGGTCAGGGCGTGCAGGGCGAGGTTGTTGACTGCGCGGGGGTGCCCGCGGGAGGCGTTGTGGATCAGCGTGATCGCGTCGTCGGCGAACAGCGCATCGGAGCGGCCGGCGATCTTGGTGTGATGGGCGATGTAGTCGGCGGTGTCGGCCGGACTCATCCCGGGCAGGGTGTAGCGCACCGCGATGCGCTGATCCAGCGCGGCCAGCACGCCCAGGCGCAGTCGGTGCCGCAGGGTGGGTTGCCCGACGAGCACGGCGGCGAACGGTGATCCGGAGTCCATGTCGTGGTTGGTCAAAAGGCGGATCGCTTCGAGCTGATGATTGTCGAGCAGGTGGGCCTCATCGACGACGAGCACGGGGTTTCGGCCGCGTTCGGCGTGTTCGGCGGCCAGTGCGTCGGCGGCCTGGGGGGCCAGTCGGGCGGTGTGAAACGCCGGGGTGTGCCCGAGGGTGGCCACGATGTGGGTGAGCATGCCGCGCACTCCGATGGTGGGGTTGGCCAGGTAGATGATGACGTGGCGGGCGGGGTCCAGGGAGGTGGCTGCGGCGCGGATGGCTACGGTTTTGCCGGCGCCGACTTCACCGGTGATGACCCCGATGGCGCATTGGTCCACACACCAGCCGATCCGGGCGATCGCTTCGCTGTGGCCGGGGTGGCGGTGCAGCATCGAGGGGGCCAGGTCACGTCCGAACGGCATCCGGGTGAATCCCCAATGTGATTGCAGTCGTTGAATACTCACGCCGACACCCCATCCTCGAACTCGCCATCGATGTTGGTGAGGTCAGTGATCGAGAGCTGCCCGGGAGCCCGCTCGCTGTCCGTGTCGGGTCCGTAGAGGGCGTGGTAACCGATGCGTTCGTCGTCGCGCAGTTGGTCGTGGTGGGCAGCGGCGGTCAACGCCAGGTAGTCGATCCCCGTCACCGGTAGCGCGGGGTCGGGGTTCTCGGGTCGGGCTTTGGGATGGGCATGGCGGGTGATGCGGTGCGGCACCGCGGCACCAAAACTGCGCTCGCCATGGCGGACCTCGATCGTCTCGAGGTCGAACGGGGAGAACACCAACTCCACCCGGCGCCCGGCCAGGGCGGGGTCGACCCGGTAGGTGTTGGCGTGCAGGGAGACGGTGGCGGTCTTGGTCACCACCCGAAACTCCGACCACAAGAACGCCTCGGTCAGATCCGCCGCGGTCGGCAACGCCGGGGCATGACCGAGCCGGTCCCAGCCGCTCTCCCACCGGGCCAGCGGTGACTGGTCGGTCTCGCTGTGGGTGCGGCGGTGGTATTCGGTTTCCACCCAGGCCATGAACAGTCGGTTGAGTTCCAACAATGCCGCGGTGTGGTCGACCCCGGCGGCCGTGAGGTCCTCGGTGGTGGTGTCGGTGACCTCGACGAGGAACTGCTCACGCACCGTCCGGAAGAACCGTTCGACCTTGCCCCGTCCTTGCGGCCGGCCGGGCGCGGAATGCACCAGTCGAACACCGAGTTTCGCGCACGCCCGCAACAGCCACGCGTCGACGAACGCCGAGCCGTTGTCGACATAGACCGAGGTCGGCACGCCGCGGGCAGCCAGCGCCGGTTTGAGGGCGGCGGCCAGGCGCACGGTGTCCTCGGCGAACCCGAACCGGTGCCCGACCACCAACCGAGAATGGTCGTCGAGGAAGGCGAACAGGTAGGTTTTGCGGTCTCCGACCCGCGGCCCGTGCAGGGCGTCGCCGACCCACAGCTCGTTGGGGTCAGCGGCTTCGAACCGGCCGAACACCTCGGTGCTCACACCGGCTGCCGGACCCATCAGTTCGCAGCGGTGGAAATGACGCAACAAAGTGGATTCCGAGGGCGCCCACCCGGTCGCAGTGCGCAGGATCCGGGCCACCTGCGCCGCGGTGCGTGCAGGGTTCTCCCGCTTCAACGAGGCCGCCAGCTCCAGCACCTGGATGTCGGTGCGGGTGGCCAGCCGCCGCGGTTCGGGCACCAGGGCTTCGAACCCGCCGCCCGGTAGCGCCGGATCCAGCGGTCCAGGGTCGGTCGTGCGATCTGTACCCGGGAACCGAACGGATCCACATGGTGGCGTTCGGCGATCTCACGGACCAGCCGGCCACGCTGTTTGGTCGACAACCCGGCATCCAAGGCGGGGCAGATCAACTGATAGCGGAACAAGCCGATCGCCTGGGCCCGCTCCCGGCGTTTGTGTTCTTCCAACGACACTGCGGTGTTCTCCTCACATTCGAAGGCCCCGCCCGAAACCGTCTGTCGGGCAGGTGCCTTCGCGAGGATCACCGATCACCGCGTGGCGCATCAGGGGCAACTGGTGTTGCGCACCGGCGGCTACCGCATCGTCGGCCAGTCCGGTGCCAGCAGTCGGCCGCCGGTGACCGCGACCATCACCTGCGCAGGCGTCACCGCGCCCACCAACCCGACCGGCCCGAACCGCTGCCCGAGCGCCGCGACTGCGGCCTCGACCGCCGCCACCACGTCACCCCAGCCACAGCACCGGCCGTCGGGGATCGCCACGTCGATCCCGGTCTGGACCGCCACCACAAGGAACCATCCCCGGATCGCCTCCAATCGGCCGCCGGCCCGGCGTAGCCAGCCCCGTACCGTGGTCGCCGGAATGTTGAGCCGGGCAGCGATCCGGCGATGCCCGACCCCCGCGGCCCGCACCAACAGCGACATCCAAATCTGTTCGGCTGCATACGCTCTGCGCAGCAGCACCGTGACCGGCAACAACACGTGCGTCACCAAACACGACCGGCACCGCGCCCGCCGCGGCCGCACAGCACCGGCCAGACCCACCACGCGGCGAGAGCGGGCGAATCCCCAACCACCCAGCACGCCCTGCGAGCACGCCGGGCATCTGATCAGGCCCGCCGCCAGCCGGGACTCGACGCAGACCAGATCAGCCTCTACCGTCACCATCAGTGCCTCCGTGCACTACAGCGCGGCACCCTGCGAGCCCGCCAAGACTTCAGCGGGGTGCCGCGCGACCCATCAATTCCTCGTCACACTGATGGTGCACACGACCAAGATCAACCCGGCGACCACACCAACAGTCACATCGACAAGCTCAATGACGAATGACCACCGCGTGGTCGCCATCCCGAGAGACGGTCAACAAGTCGTCGAGGTTGCGCGTTCATCGTTCTACGCCTGGTTGGCCGCTGCCGACGGACGCGCCGCCCGCCAGGCCGCTGACAAGGCGCTGGCCGCGCGTATCCGCACCGTGCACGATGAGGACAACACCTACGGGGCGCCGCGGATCACCGCTGAACTCAACGACGGTGCACCCGACGGTGAGCGGGTCAACCACAAGCGGGTGGCCCGGGTCATGCGCAGTGCCGGGATCGCCGGCTACCGCCGCCGGCGACGGGTGAAGACCACCACGCCGGATCCGGCCAAACAGAAAGTCCCGGACCTGCTCAACCGGGACTTCACCGCCGCGGCACCCAACGTCAAGTACGTCGGCGACATCACCTACCTGCCATTGGCAAGCGGTTCGAATCTGTATCTGGCGACCGTGATCGACTGCTTCTCCGGACGGGTGGCGGGGTGGGCGATCGCCGAGCACATGCGCACCGAACTGGTCGAAGATGCCCTCAAAGCCGCTGCGGCGCTGCGCGGCTCCCTGACCGGTGCAGTGTTCCACACAGATCACGGAAGTCAGTACACCTCAAGGGATTTCGCGAACCTCTGCCGTGACTTGGAGGTCACCCAGTCTATGGGTGGCGTCGGGTCAAGTGCCGATAACGCGCTGGCCGAATCGTTCAACGCCGCCCTCAAACGCGAGATCCTGCAGGACCGCAGCCACTGGCCCGACGCTGCTACCTGCCGCCGCGAAGTGTTCC
This sequence comes from Mycolicibacterium sp. TY81, assembly GCF_018326285.1. Taxonomy (NCBI): domain Bacteria; kingdom Bacillati; phylum Actinomycetota; class Actinomycetes; order Mycobacteriales; family Mycobacteriaceae; genus Mycobacterium; species Mycolicibacterium sp. TY81. The sequence goes on along the minus strand of NZ_AP023362.1, from coordinate 441,052 downwards.
GCTGGCTGGCTCGCTACAACACCAAACGACGGCACTCCCGGTGCCGCTATTCCAGCCCTGCGACCTACGAAAGGACCCTAACACCGGCTACGCTGCCAGTAGCCGCGTAACCACAAATCCCGTGTCCACTACATGGGGGCAAGGCCCCTACTTGATCGGCGGCTGGCAGCAGTTCCAGCCAAGCGCCGCTGATCAACGTAGAGCGATCTGCCATTTCCAGAGCTAGCAGGTCATCGACAGGTAATGCGTCTCCTCTGACCTGGCTGCGTAGAGCCAACCTCAGGTGCAATGCCGAAGCTGCCAGTTCCTCAGGTGGTTCATAACGATCAGCCCGCTCGGAAACCGCTCTTACAACATCTATGGGTAGACTTTCGCACGCTTGCACAAACTGCCGAACGGTGGACTCATCAATCTCATGCGCAGTCAGCGCGCCGGCTAAGTCGTCGGCGATCAACGGTGCCACGAGATTAGTGGAGCCCGATTTGCGTGCGAGCTCAACAGTCGCACTGAACAACCCACGCTTTTTGGACCATAGCGCTTCAAGTTCGTCGGCAGCGCAGTCTTCCCACTCCATATCTTCCAACACTGATGTAAGGGCTTCGGCAATCTGACCGGAGTCGAGCACAGACCATTCGCTCACGCGTGCAACCAGTTCCGCCAATTCACTGGGAGTAAGTGGCGACGAATCAGCAGAGAACTCCGGTAGCAGTTTGTCGATAATCACGCCGTTAGCTAGATCTTGCACGTCGCCGTCCGCTGAGCCTTCTTCCGTGGATGGGAGCAGCGCACCCCACCGCTTCCATGCCCCAGGCCGGAACGCCCCAATTCCGATTAACGCATGCCGGGCCTTACGGGCCGCCGAACCCATAGGTCCAACCACTCGGTCGGCGTTGTCTCGCGTCCAATGGACCATCGGGGACTCAGCCGGGCGTTTCTGGAACGACGTGAAGATGTCAGAGACAAGTGGTTCCCCGTCGTCACGTCTAATCGCAGCTTCGATAAGGGTTTCGAGCAGGGCAACGCCATCGCCGGTCGGCTCGGGCGCTTCCGGTTGAGTGCCCGCTGCCGCCACTGAAGCCTCCGGTTCCTCAACCGGCGGTAGTTCGAGCCGATTTATCACTGAGACAACCGGGCGAGAAATATCTGCCCATAGGTCACAGGCGGTGGCGACCGGAAGATCCGATAGCGCCGTTAGCACCGGCAGCGGGTCTGCGTCGAACCGATCACCCAATAGTCCTGCAATAGCTGACGAAACGTTCTTGGGTATGTAGTTAAGGAGTGGAACGAACCTGGACAACAATTCAGCAGCCATGTTCTTCGCCTGTGAGCTGCTTAAGAAGCTGCGTATTGCTTCTGAATCGCTTGCCCAGGCCGCTATCAACAGTGCACCCGGTAGAGCCTCATCGCTCAGAGCTCCTGCGGTGATAGCTGCCTGCAGCGACGGATGAACCTGGTCGGCGACAACCTGAAATTCGTTTGGTTCGAGACGCTCGACGAGGAGACACGCTGCCTCATAAGCGAATGTCCTACCCAGGCCGGTCGCATTATCACCCTCTATTGTCAGCAGCGGTATCGCGATGGCAAGCGTCGCAGAGTCTTGATCAGCGAAGGAGGCAGCCACCTGCGACGGCGCTGTATCAGTGGCGTAATCAATGGCGTCGCCGAGACTGGGGTCGGGCAACAGATCCCGGTTGGCCGCTGGCTTCAAGTAGAGCAGGTCTGGTCGCGGGTCTTGGATTTTTGCCGCTGCGATCTTGTTCAGATAGTTGTGTAGCTGGCGCCGCAATGTCTCGCTCGCATTCTGTTGCGCGCGAAGTCCTTTGTCAGTGTCGTCATCATTGATGATCTCGTCGACTGCGGCCGCGTTCCCGTCGGAACTCTCTCCGTCTGGCGACAATAGGTACTTTTCGGCGATTCTCTGAACGTCCGACGATTCAGGCTGAGGTCCGCCTCGCAGGTAGGTGAGCAAACGGGGCACGCGCCGCATATCCGCTATCACAGAGGGGAACTCCGTCTGTAGCACTGTGAGAACGGCGATTTCGTGAACACGCTCCAGCCAGGGCAAACCCCGGGCCTCGGCAATCCGCACGTTGGTCGCAAAATTGTTCAAAAGCACTTTCACGCGCCGCGGGCTTCTGACATGTACTGGGATCAGTGCGAAGATGGCCTTGTCCAAGCAGTCACTGCCAACTCCTCGCATCTCGCCCCACACCCCTTCCGGTTGCGCATCGGCGAGCGCGCGCGCGAAGTCGGTCAGTGCCCGCGCCCGAAGTGGCGGAAGCGAGATCTGGTGCTGGAAGATCTTGTCTAAGAATGCCCCCGGTGTTGCGTAGTAGGGTTCCTCCTCACGCACGGGCTTGGCCTGGGCGACCTCTTCGCGCAATGCCCGCACGATTACTTCCCGATCGGCAGCGACGATGAATGCACAATTTGGTTGGTCGAGAAACGTTTTGAGGTCCCGCAATGTCGCTACCACGTCGGTTGGCGCACACCGATCAAGTTCGTCAATGAATACGACCAGCGGAAATTCCTTTTTGCCTCGCGCCTTTGACACGAGTTTTGCAAATCTCTTCGCGAACTGGTCGGCATCTTCAGGAGCGGGCGTCTCCGTCGTGACAGTAAGACCTTCTAGCACCTTGGGGCCGAGCAAGGCCGCAACGAGGGCCAGACCAAAGACCGTGCCTACCCCAGGAATGAGGCTTTTTGCGGCTGTTGCGAAGCCACTTTGGGCAAAAACGGTCAAAGCTGCCGCGATCAGGAGGACCCAGAGTGACGCGACAGTGATCGCGAACACCAGTCCACCAAGCAGAGACCATTTGTTTTTCCAAAGCCACTGGGCAAAAGCAATTCGGGTATCGCTGACCGCACGGTCTAACCCGGTAGAGAGCTCAGGATCTTTGTCCAATTTTAGATCCAAGGCCAAACTGTCTACGAAGTTTCGTTTAAGCTCTTTGCCCCCGTATTTCCACGCATCATATCGAGCTATCTTCAAGTCGTGAGATGACAAATCGGCGAGGCGCTTCTCAATCATGGTGTAGATACTGGATTTACCAGACCCCCACGGCCCGAAGAGGGCAATATTTACTGGCGTCCTTGCGGCCAGAGCTATCTCTGCGACAGCGTGCGCAATCGCCTCATGCTCCAGCAGATCACTCTCGTCGCCCAACAGTCGATTGTCGGGAATGAGATCGCCGGACTGCACAATCCGCGCAACCGTCCCACGTCCCCGTCCAAACATCGTGCTCCTTCAGGCGTTGTTGCGTGCGTGCGGTTTGCGGGAACCGATAGCAGCCGACAGCATCTCGCGAATCGGACCGCGACTGCGAACCGCCGAACAGGTGCGAGACATGGCGGGCAGTTCAAGGTCATGCGCGAGGCGTTGACCGATCGACGGCCGTTCCCCAAGGGTGCAGATCCACCTCGGCAATATAGCCGTATCGTCCGACACACGGGCCCAGAAAGTGGCGTTTCATCGAAAGGACGCCGGGTCAAGTCCACCCACGTGGTGTACGACGTCGTCGTGTGATTCTTCGATGTGATGGTTTAGGCGGTCAGGGCCGCGGTGGTGGCCTCCTGTTCTGCCGGGGTGTCGTTGACGGTGCGTGATTTGCTCAGGACGTCGAGGCCGAGGTAGCGGCGGGACTCGGCCCATTCGTCGTGTTGTTCGGCCAGCACGGCCCCGACGAGTCGGATGAGGGCGTCGCGGTTGGGGAAGATGCCGACGACGTCGGTGCGTCGTCGGATCTCCTTGTTGAGCCGTTCCTGGGGGTTGTTCGACCAGATCTGGCGCCAGATCTGTTTGGGGAACGCAGTGAACGCCAGCAGGTCCGGTCGGGCGGCCTCCAGGTGGTCGGCCACCTTGGGAAGTTTGTCGGCCAGGGCGTCGATGATCCGGTCATATTGGGCTGCAACCGATTCTGCGTCGGGTTGGTCGAATACCGAATGCAGCAGGGTGCGTACCCAAGGCCAGGATGCTTTCGGGGTGAGGGCCATCAGATTGGTCGTGTAATGCGTTCTGCAGCGCTGCCACGTGGCGCCGGGCAGGGTGGCGCCGATCGCGGCCACCAGGCCCGCGTGGGCGTCGGAGGTCACCAGCTTCACACCTGAGAGTCCGCGGGCGGTCAGCGACCGCCAGAAGGTCAGCCAGCCGGCGCCGTCCTCGGCGGTGGTGACGTCGATACCCAGGATCTCGCGGTAGCCCTCGGCATTGACTCCGACGGCGATCAGGGCGTGCACGTTGACCACGCGGCCACCCTCGCGGACCTTGAGTACCAGGGCGTCGGCGGCCACGAACGTGTAGGGGCCGGCATCCAGAGGGCGGGTGCGGAACGCCTCCACAGCGGTGTCGAGTTCCTTGGCCATCACGCTGACCTGAGACTTCGACAGCGCCGTGATGCCCAACGTTTCGACGAGCTTGTCCATCCGCCGTGTCGAGACCCCGAGCAGATAACAGGTCGCAACCACGGTCGTCAGGGCCCGCTCGGCGCGTTTGCGGCGTTCCAGTAGCCAGTCCGGGAAGTACGAACCCTGCCGTAGCTTGGGAATTGCGAGATCTAATGTTCCTGCACGGGTGTCGAATTCGCGGCGACGGTAGCCGTTGCGCTGGTTGGTCCGATCGGTGCTGCGTTCGCCGTATCCGGCGCCGCACAGGGCGTCGGCCTCGGCACCCATCAGGGTGTGGATGAACGTGGCGAGCAGCTCGCGCAGCACGTCGGGATGTGTGGTGGTGAGTCGTTCGGCCAGCACAGTCGGCAGGTCGATATTCTGGGCAACGGTCATCGCGTGGTTCCTTTGCTCGAGTGACTTTGACGGGTCCCTCGAAGAATCACGCGATGACCTTCAATCAGTCGGCTACGACACGCCGGTACCGCTAATCAGGTCCGACTCATACACCACTCTGCTGGACGCAACCAGGACGCCGATCTGGTTGAGCATGCGCGGGATCGAAACTGACGAGCGCTCACCATTCAGCAGTAGCGCAAGTGCTGGGCCACGCCTTCGATCCGATGTTTGCCCCCACGGGGACAAAGCAGGCGTCCACCCATCGCCCTCCATCTACATATCCGATTTGATACACAGTTGACGACGCGAGGGATTAGGGCAGGTACTGGTACCCACAGGGCATTGACACATCTGGCCCGCCGACGTACACATAAGACATGACGGCGATTTTGTCTCACGAGACATCCGACTCCCCCGTGGCGTTCCAGCTTGCCGATTCCGCCGGGTGGGTCGATCCCTGGCCGATGTACCGCTCGCTGCGCGACCACGATCCCGTCCACCATGTCGTGCCCGCCGACAATCCCGGCGCCGACTACTACGTGCTGTCCCGGCACGCCGACATCTGGACCGCGGCGCGCGATCACCAGACGTACTCCTCGGCGCAGGGCTTGACCGTCAACTACGGCGAGCTGGAACTCATTGGCCTGCAAGACAACCCGCCGATGGTGATGACGGACCCGCCCGTACACACCGAATTCCGCAAGCTGGTGTCGCGCGGCTTCACACCGCGCCAGGTGGAGGCCGTCGAGCCCAAGGTGCGCGAGTTCGTGGTGCAGCGACTGGAGAAGCTCAAGGCCGCCGGTGGCGGTGACATCGTGACCGAGCTGTTCAAGCCGTTGCCGTCGATGGTCGTCGCGCACTACCTGGGTGTTCCTGAAGCCGACCGCGACCAGTTCGACGGCTGGACCGAGGCCATCGTCGCGGCCAACACCGCCGAGGGCGGCCTCGGCGGTGCGCTCGAGACGCTGGGCAGCGCGCTCGGCGACATGATGGGGTACTTCACCGCGCTGATCGAGCGCCGCCGCAAGGAGCCCGAAGACGACACCGTGTCGCACCTGGTCGCCGCGGGCATCGGCGCCGACGGCGACATCAGCGGCGTGCTGTCGATCCTCGCGTTCACGTTCACCATGGTCACCGGCGGCAACGACACCACCACCGGGATGCTGGGCGGCTCGGTCCAACTGCTGCACCGGCGCCCCGATCAGCGCCGGCTGCTCGTGGAGAACCCGGACCTCATCACCGAATCCGTCGACGAACTGCTCCGGCTCACCTCGCCGGTCCAGGGTCTGGCCCGCACCACCACCCGCGATGTCACCATCGGCGACACCACCATCCCCGCCGGCCGCAAGGCTCTGCTGCTCTACGGTTCCGGTAACCGCGACGAACGCCAATACGGCGCCAACGCAGGCGAATTGGACGTGACGCGCGCCCCGCGCAACATCCTGACGTTCAGCCACGGTGCGCACCACTGCCTGGGCGCGGCGGCCGCACGGATGCAGTCCCGCGTCGCACTGACCGAACTGCTCTCCCGGATACCGGAATTCACTGTCGATGAGGACAACATCGAGTGGGCCGGGGGCAGCTACGTGCGACGCCCGCTATCGGTGCCGTTTACGATCGGCTGATGGCAAACGACTGGCTGGCCGGCCGCCGCACCGAGGTCGCGGCGGAGGCCATCCTGGACGCCGCCGACCGCCTGTTCGCCGAGCAGGACGCGGCGACCGTCGGGATGCTCGAAATCGCCAGGGCGGCAGGGTGTTCCCGTGCCACGTTGTACCGGTACTACGAGAACCGCGACGTGCTCCACCTGGCCTACGTGCACCGCGAGGCGTTCCGGGTGTTCGCCCATGTCGGTGAGCAGATCGCCGACATCACCGATCCGCGCACCCGGCTGCTCGACGGCGTCGCGATCGCGCTGCGCAGTGTGCGGGAAAGTCCGGCGCTGTCATCGTGGTTCGTCGCCACCCAGCGACCGATCGGTGGCGAGGTCGCCGCGCAGTCCGACGTCATCACCGGACTGGTGGCGGCGTTCCTGTCGGCGTCGTGGCCCGAACTGGAGACCGAAGCCGCGCACCGCCGGGCCGGCTGGCTCGTCCGGATCCTGGTATCGCTGTTGATGTTCCCCGGCGCCGACGAAGACGACGAACGCGCGATGATCGACGAATTCGTGGTGTCCCAGCTGGTTCCGATCGATCAGGCTTCCCAGTAGGCGCGTGCCTTGATCGCCTTCTTCGGAATCTGGTAGTCCTCGCGCAGCACCTTGACCACCGAGCGGGTGGTCCGGTTGTCGCACGCCACCCAGCCGAAGTGATCGGAGGCGTCGAACGCCGACGCCCGCACGGTCTCGACCAGAGCCTCGCCGTTGTTCTTGCGGTCGACCCACGTGACGGTCAGCCCCGGCGCACCGGTGCCCACCTGAAGATCGCGGTCGTCGTCGTGACCCGCCTCCAGATACACCTGGATGGACGCCTCGCCGATCGCCTGCAGCAGCGAGTTGATGGCCGGCAGCGATGCGGTGTCACCGACCAGTACGTATCCGGCCGGCGCGGGCTCGGGCAGCTCGAAGCTGCTGCCGAGCAGCGTCACCTCGAGGGTGTCACCGGGCTTGGCGTCCTGCGCCCAGCGCGTGGCGAGGCCGTCGTGCAGCGCGAAGTCGATGTCCGTGGTGCCGGCCACCGGATCGGGGTTGACCAGCGTGTAGCCGCGCTGATGCGCCTTGTCGCCGTCGGGGAACCAGCCCCGGACCCACATGGTCGGGTGCACCGGCCGCTCGGCGAGCAGGTTGCCGGTGGTGAAATGCAGCCGCAGGTAGTGCGGGGTGATCTGGGTGCGGCCGGTGACGGTCAGCTCGTAATCGCCGCCCCGCCACAGTTTGACCAGCGCGCCCTGGATTCCGCGCGACGGCTTCGACTCGGTCATGTTGCACCCTCCGATTGGACTCTTAGGGCAGCATAACCTAATTGATGGTGTTGGTTGATTGCCTGCGGTTTGTGCTGGCCAAAGCTATCTTCGAGCCGTGTTCGGCATCCTCCGGCCCTGCCGGCATCGGCTCGGCAAGGAACTTGCGGCCGTCTGGACCGCCCAGTTGTGCGGGCTCTGTCTCGCGCTTCGCGATGACTACGGTCAGGGCGGCCGAGTCGCCACCAACTACGACGGCCTCGTCGTGTCGGCGTTGGTGGAGGCGCAGTCCACCGCGGCGCCCGGCCGCCGGGAGGCCGGCCGCTGTCCGCTGCGCGGCATGCGCAAGGCCGATGTCGCGGTAGGCGAATCGGTTCGGCTGGCGGCCGTCGTCTCCCTGGTGCTCGCGGCGGCACGGGTGCGCGATCACGTCGATGACGGCGACGGGGTGTTCGCCGCGGCAGGAGTGCGGCCCGCGGCCCGACGGATCGCCGACCGGTGGGAGCGAAAAGGTACGGATGTCGGCACGGCGCTGGGCTTCGATACCGGCGTGCTGATGAAAGCGATCAGGCGGCAGGCGGCGCTGGAAGCCGCTGCGGCACCGGGTGGTTCGTTGCTCGCGGTCACCGAACCCACCGAGACGTCCGTCGCCGCGGCGTTCGGCCACACCGCGGTGCTGGCCGGGCGGCCGGGGAATGTCGCGCCGCTGCACGAGGTCGGCCAGTTGTTCGGTCGGGTCGCGCACCTGCTCGACGCGGTCGAGGATCTGCACGACGACGCGGTGCACGGAAAGTGGAATCCGGTGGCCGCCACCGCGACACCGATCGCCGATGTCCGGACCATGTGTGACGACGCAGCGCTCGGCATCGAGCTGGCCCTGGCCGACGTGCAGTTCACCGACGGGCGGCTGGTGCACCGGCTGCTGACGCGCGAGTTGCGGCGGGCCGTGTCCCGGACCTTCAGCGACGCGGGATACCGGGCGACGGAGGCACCGCCCGACGCCGAGCCACCGGTCGCGTCATTCGGCGAAGCTCCGCTGGACGACGTGGTCGGGATCGAAACGGGCGAAGAGAATCCCGAGGAGAAGGTCCAGCGCAAGGCCGGCTGGTTCGACGGCTGCTTCGCGTGCGACTGCAGCGGCTGTTGCTGCGACTGCGACGGCTGCTGTGACTGCGACGGCTGCTGTTGCGATGGCTGCTGCGACTGCTGCGACTGTTCCTAGCTCCGCACCCGCGTGAACCGGTGCAACAGCCACGACACCGGGATCGTGAACAGCATCGTCCAGGTGAACAACGCGAAGGTCGACCCCGTCCAGATGTGTTGGCGCATCACCTCGACCATGACCAGTTCCATGATGACCAGGTGCACCAGGAAGATCTCGTAGGAGATCTCACCGAGGAAGACCATCGGCCGGCTCCCCAGCAGCCACGCGTACCAACCGCGGTTCCCCAGGCCCAGCGGCGCGACGACCAGCGTGGCGATGGCGGCGTAGAGCACCGCCTTCCACAGGCTTTCCGGCAGCGTGGCGGGCGAGGTCGTCGGGGCACCGGCGATGGGCGTCGACGCGATGAGGTAGCAGACCAAAGCCAGTGGGATGCACAGGAATCCGTAGGCGCGCACCCCCATCACGGACAACACCGAGAGCAGCATGCCGCCGACGAACCAGATCAGGTAGGTCGGCAACCAGAGCCGGGCGCCGTCGGGCAGGAAATCCGTGGTGTGCACCAGCGTCAGCCACGCCAGGCTCGATGCGGCAAAGACTCCCAGCGCACCCAGCAGCCGGCCCGGCCGCCACTGCCGCCGGCACAGCACCACCATCAGCAGGTAGGCCAACACCGGAAGGGCAACGTAGAAAGCAACTTCCACCGCCAGGCTCCACATCTGGGTGAGGCCCTGATGCAGCCAGGAGAACAGGTAGTTGTCGGTGTAGATCTGGGTCAGCGTGAGGTTGCGGAGCAGCCCCAGCCAGGTGTGTCCGGGGTTGGGGCCGGCGGTCCGGAAGTGATACAGCGCGTAGGCCGCCAGCACCGTCACCACATAGGCGGGCATGATCCGTCGCACCCGGTGCCAGGCGTAACGCCGCACCGACGGTGCGTCGTAAGGCTTTTCGGCATCGGCTCGAGCCAGCGCCTTCACCCACGGGGTGAACAGCAGGAAGCCCGACAGCACGAAGAAGATCGGCACACCGATCTCCGCGCGCGAGTACATCAGTCCGATGTACGTCTGGGTGTACTTACCGGTCGTGAACGCCGCGTGGGTCAAGACCACCAGCAGAGCGGCGACAGCACGAACCCCGGTGAGCGAATCAACCCGGGTCACTTGTACTTACGCTTGCCCTCTCCTCGACCTTCGCCGTGTCCACCGCGCCGGTCGTCGTCACGACCCCGGCCCTTGTGCGGTCCGCCCTGACGGCCACCACGGTCGGAGTACGAACCCCGGTCCGAGCCGCGGTCCTGGCGACCACCGCGGTCCGAGTACGAACCCCGGTCGGGGCGTCCGCCACGATCCTCGTAACCGCCGGAACGTCCACCCTTGTCGAGCTCCAGGTGAATCAACTGGCCCGAAATGCGGGTGTTCTCCAGCTTTTTGAGCGTGTCCTTGCTCAGCTTGGCGGGCAACTCGACCAGTGAGTGATCCACCCGGATGCTGATGTGCCCGAAGTCGCTGCGGTTCAGACCGCCCTCGTTGGCGATGGCGCCGACGATGGCACCCGGAATCACCTTGTGCCGCTTGCCCACCGCGATGCGGTAGGTGGCCAGGTCGTCGCGCGTCGAGCGCGGCTTGCGCTCGCGATCGCCACGGTCCCCGCGGTCGTCACGGTCCGGACGCTCGCGCCGCTTCTCCGGCGGGGGCTCCTTCATGAGGAACTCTTCGCCACCCTGCGTCTGCACCGCCAGCGCCGCCGCGATCTCGGCGAGCGGCACGTTGTTGTCGCGCTCGTAGTCCTCGATCAGGCGGCGGAACAGCTCGATGCCCGGCGCACTGAGCGAGTCGGTGATGGCATCGCGGAACTTCGCCACGCGCTGGGCATTGACGTCGTCGACCGACGGCAGCTGGGATTCGATGAGCTTCTTGCGGGTGACGCGCTCGATCGAGTTGAGCAGGTGCCGCTCGCGCGGGGTGACGAACAGCAGCGCGGTGCCCGAGCGACCCGCGCGACCGGTGCGCCCGATGCGGTGCACGTAGGACTCGGGGTCGTGCGGGATGTCGTAGTTCAGCACGTGCGAGATGCGCTCGACGTCCAGGCCGCGCGCCGCGACATCCGTGGCGATCAGGATGTCGATCGAGCCGTCCTTGAGCCCGTTGATGGTGCGCTCGCGGACGGCCTGCGGGATGTCACCGTTGATCGCGGCCGCGGAAAAGCCACGGGCCCTGAGCTTTTCGGCAACTTCCTCGGTGGCCTGCTTGGTGCGGACGAAGACGATCATCGCCTCGAACGGCTCGACCTCGAGCAGCCGGGTGATGGCGTCCATCTTGCGGGGGCCGGCCACCTGGATGTAGCGCTGCGTGATGTTCTCGGCGGTCTGCGCTTTGGCCTTGATGGTCACTTCGACCGGGTCGTGCAGGTACCGGGCGGTGATCTTCTTGATGGCCGGCGGCATGGTCGCGGAGAACAGCGCGACCTGCTTGTACTCGGGGGTGTCGGCGAGGATGCGCTCGACGTCCTCGGCGAAGCCCATCTGCAGCATCTCGTCGGCCTCGTCGAGCACCAGGTAGTCCAGGTGCGAGAGATCCAGGCTGCCCTTCGACAGGTGGTCGATGACGCGGCCCGGCGTGCCCACCACGACCTGCGCGCCACGCTTGAGGCCCGCGAGCTGCGGCGTGTAGGACGAGCCGCCGTAGATCGCCAGTACGTTGACGTTAAGATGCGCGCCGTACTTGCTGAACGCCTCGGCCACCTGCAGCGCGAGTTCACGCGTCGGGGCCAGCACCAGGCACTGGGTGTTGCGGCTGGCGGGGTCGATCTTGGACAGCACCGGCACCGCGAACGCGGCGGTCTTGCCGGTACCGGTCTGGGCGAGGCCGACGACGTCGGAACCGTTCAGGATCGCGGGGATGGTCGCGGCCTGGATGGGCGACGGAGATTCGTAGCCGACATCGGTCAGCGCCCGCAGCACCTCCGGACGGATGTTCAGGTCGGCGAAAGTGACCTCGGCGCCGGTCTCGGCGGAGGTTTCTGAAGCGGGATCAGCTGTGGTGTTGGGGCCGCCCGAATCCGGGTCGGCCTCGGGCGAAGACGTCGTCATTATGCAAGGAGTCTAGAGGGTTATCAGGCCAGGTACGCCCAGCATGGCTGACCGGACTCCCCCTGGTCCGCCTTATAGGGTGGCCGGGTGCGCTGCGCCGAACCGAAACTGATGACGATCGCGGTGGCCGCACTCGCGGCGGCAAGCCTGTCCGCCTGTGGGTCGGGTGACTCCACCGCCTCCAAGACCCCCGAGCCGACCGCGCCGGCCGCCGCCAAGAAAACCGCCGCGCCGACCGTCGCCGCAGGTCCGAAGACCAGCGCGGCCCCGGCCGACCCCTGCGCCGTCAGCCTCACGGCGCCGGATATCGCCAAAGCGGTGTCGACGCTGCCGGCCGACCCGCGCAGCAAGCAGGGCTGGAGCCCCGAACCGCTGGCCGGGAACTACAACCAGTGCGCGCCACTGTCGGTGGTGATTGTGAAAGCGAACACCAACGCCGAACAGCCGAACACCCGCGCCGTGATGTTCCACCTGGGCCAGTTGATCCCGACCGGGGTGCCCGACACCTACGGGTTCAACGGCATCGACCTCGCCCAGACCACCGGCGACACCGTCGCCCTGAGCTACACCAACCCGGCCAGCGGGCTCAAGAGCATCGTGCGGTTCCACTGGAACGGCAACGGTGTCGAGCTGATCGGCAACACGCACTAGCTGCGCTCACCACGAAGACAATTGTGCCGAGGTGGGGTGGAGGTGCGAATTGACTGCCACAGCCGACGACTACTCGTGGTGGAAGACCTGGCGTCCCGACTGGGCTGAGGCGCACTGCCTGACGCTCGTCGGCGACATCACTGCGGCGGAGGTCGTCAACCGTCTCGGCGCCGACGTGCTGGATTCGGTGCAGGGCATCGATGCGCTCTACGAACTGGCTGTGGCCGATGAGGCCGGTGGTTTCGACCCTGGCCTCATCGGCGTGACCGAGATCGGCGGCGCGTGGACGCTGATTGCCGAGATCAACGGCTTCGTCGGGGTCACCGAGCGACTGATCGGACCCCTGTCCCCCGGCCGAACGATTGTTTCGCACTTCAGCAATATCAACGCGGTCCGCCGGTTCCATTGGTGGCGCGACGGGGAACTCGTGGTCGATTTCGACCTGTTGTTTCCGGCCGAGCGGTTCGGCGCCGATCCGGAGGCAGTACGTGACGATCTTGCTGCGATAGGCGTGCCGGTGGATGCCGACCCGGTGGAGATCGCCGGAATCGACTTGGGCGCGGCCGGTTTTGCGCTTGCCGAGCGTCTCACCGACGTACGGTGCACGCCGGACCTGTTCGAGCGCAGCAACTTCGCGGTGGCGCGGGTGGCGACACCCGGCACCGAGGAGGAGCAACGATACGGAGCTGCTCTCCGAACCTCGTGGCGCCACCCGGCGAGCTGGTGATTCCCGGTGCGGAGGCACCAACCTGCGGGAACCAGATGACGCCCGGCCGGATCAGGCCCTGAGCACCTTCTCCATGGCCTTGCCCTTGGCCAGTTCGTCGACCAGCTTGTCGAGGTAGCGGATTTTCTGCATCAACGGGTCCTCGACGTTCTCGACGCGGACGCCGCACACCAGACCGGTGATCAGGGTGGCATTCGGATTCAGTGTCGCCGCAGCGAAGAAGTCCTCGAACGTCGTCTCTGCTTTCAGGTGCTCGGCCAGGGTGGCCTGGTCGAATCCGGTCAGCCAGCAGATGACCTGGTCGAGTTCGGCGGACGTGCGCCCCTTCTTCGCCACCTTGTTGACGTAGTGGGGATAGACCGACGCGACGCTCGTGGTGAAAATCCTGCTCACTCCAGCCAAGGTAACCCCGGTCTGTCGGCGGGCTGCCATATGGTGGCGACGTGTTCCTCAGTCCGACCGATCACGCTGCGCCGGTCATCTACAGCGCATCGGATCTCGCGGCCGCGGCGCGCTGCGAGTACGCGCTGCTGCGCCGGTTCAACGGGCTGCTGGGCTGGGGACCGAAGGCCGTCGTGGACGACGACCTGCTGGCCCGCACCGCAGAACTGGGCGACGCGCATGAGCAGCGGCATCTGGAACAGCTGCGGGAGGCGTCCGGCGACAACGTCACGATGATCGGCCGGCCGCGACCGTACACCGTCGCCGGCCTGCTGGCCGCGGCCGAAGCCACCCGCGCTGCCGTCGACCGCCGGGCACCGGTGATCTATCAGGCCGCGATGTTCGACGGCCGTTTCCTGGGATTCGCCGACTTCCTGATCCTGGAGGACGGCCGCTACCGCCTGCGGGACACGAAACTGGCCCGGTCGGTGAAGGTCGAGGCGCTCCTGCAGTTGGCGGCCTACGCAGACGCGCTGACACAGGCCGGCGTGCCGGTGGCCCCCGAGGTTGACCTGGTGCTCGGTGACGGCACCATCGCCAGTTATCCGGTGGCCGAGCTGCTTCCGGTCTACCTGCCGCGGCGCGCGGCGCTGCAGCGGCTGCTCGACGAGCACCGCACCGGTGGAACACCGGTGTCCTGGGAGACGCCGACGCTGCGGGCCTGCCACCAGTGCGAGGACTGCGAAGTCGAAGTCCGCGAGCGGGACGACCTGCTGCTGGTGGCCGGGATGCGGGTGAGCCAGCGGGCCCGGCTGCTCGACGCCGGCATCACCACCATGCACCAGCTGGCCGAGCACAGCGGCGCGGTGCCGGGGCTCTCGTCGCGCATCGTGGCCAATCTCGTCGGGCAGGCGCGGCTGCAGGTCGCGCCGCCGATCGACGACAAGCCGCAGTTCGAGGTCATCGACCCACAGCCACTCACCGCGCTGCCCGAACCCGACCGCGGCGACCTGTTCTTCGACTACGAAGGCGACCCGCTGTGGACCGAGAACGGCCGGGACTGGGGCCTGGAATACCTGTGGGGCACCCTGACCGCGACGGGACAGTTCCACCCGTTGTGGGCGCACGACCGGACCAGTGAACGGCAGGCGCTCATCGATTTCCTGGCGCTGGTACGCAAGCAACGCAAGCGGTACCCGAACATGCACATCTACCACTACGCGGCCTACGAGAAGAGCACGCTGCTGCGGCTGTCCGGGCGCTACGGCGTCGGCGAGGCCGAGGTGGACGAGTTGCTGCGCAGCGGTGTGCTGGTCGACCTGCTGCCGTTGGTGCGCAAGAGTATTCGCGTCGGGACCGAGAGCTACAGCATCAAGTACCTGGAGCCGCTGTACATGGGCGGTGAGCTGCGTGTCGGTGAGGTCACCAAGGCCACCGACTCCATCACGCAGTACGCGCGCTACACCGAACTCGAGGCGGCCGGCGAACACGAGGAAGCCGCGACCGTCCTCAAGGAGATCGAGGACTACAACCACTACGACTGCCGCTCCACGTTGCGGCTGCGCGAGTGGCTGCTCGGCGTGGCATGGGCCGCGGGCATCGCGCCGCGCGGCCCGGCAGTCGGTGGCCCCGCGCAACCGGAGGCGGCCGCGCCGGCCGACGACGCCACTCAGCGTGCGCTGGCGAAGTACGCGGGCGACGGCACCACGGCTCGCTCGGACAAGCAGCAGGCCGTCGCCATGATCGCGGCCGCCCGCGGGTACCACCAGCGCGAGGAAAAGCCGTTCTGGTGGGAGCATTTCGACCGGCTCAACAACCCGGTGGACGAATGGGCCGACTGCACAGACGTTTTCGTGTCCACGGCAACCCCGCACGTCGCCGTCGACTGGAACATTCCGCCCAAGGCCCGCAAGCCGCAGCGCCAGGTGTTGCTGCGCGGCGAGATCGCTGCCGGCTCGCTCCGGCCCGGCGCCGAGGTGTTCGCACTCTACGAGCCACCTTCTCCGGCAGGACTTTCCGATGATCCCGATGTCCGGGCCGCCGGTACCGCCACGGTGGTGGACTGCAACGAGGACGGCACCGAGGTGCTGATCGTGCACCGCACCGGCAAGGACGGCGACGAGTTCGGCCAACTGCCCTTCGCCCTGACGCCGGGTCCGCCGCCGAACACCAAACCGCTGCGGACCTCGATCGAGACGACGGCTGCCGAGCTCGCCGCCGGGTTGCCGTCGCTGCCGCCCAATGCGCCGCTCGACATCCTGCTGCGGTCCGCCCCGCGCACCCGGTCCACCGGCCCGCTCCCCCGCACCGGCGACGCAGCGCGCGATATCGTCGCCGCCCTGCGGGACTTGGACTCGTCGTACCTTGCGGTGCACGGCCCGCCGGGGACCGGGAAGACCTACACCGCCTCGAAGGTCATCGCCGACCTGGTCAACCTCGACCACTGGCGCATCGGCGTCGTGGCGCAGGCGCACGCCGTCGTGGAGAACGTGCTGAGCAGCGTGGTCAAGGCCGGGGTGGACGGCCGGGTCGTCGGCAAGAAGCGTGCCCCCGAGGGCGCACCGTTCAGCGACGTGCCGGACAACCAGTACGCGCGCTTCATCGAGGACAACAACGGCTGCGTGATCGGCGGCACCGCTTGGGATTTCGCCAACGACGGCCGAGTCCCGCGCGGCAGCCTGGATCTGCTCGTCATCGAGGAGGCCGGCCAGTTCAGCCTGGCCAACACCATTGCCGTCGCACCCGCGGCGAGCAATCTGCTGCTGCTCGGCGACCCGCAGCAGCTGCCGCAGGTCAGCCAGGGCACCCACCCCGAGCCGGTCGACGAGTCGGCGCTGAGCTGGCTGGTCGAGGGCCGCCACACCCTGCCCGCCGAACGCGGCTATTTCCTCGACGTGTCGTACCGGATGCACCCGGCGGTGTGCGCCCCGGTATCGGCACTGTCCTACGACAACCGGTTGCTGGCGGCCGAAAGTGTCAGCGGCGCACGGCGATTGGCCGGTATCGAACCCGGCGTGCACCTGATGACCGTCGAGCACGAGGGCAATGCGACCGACAGTCCCGAGGAGGCCGAGGCGATCATCACCGCCATCGGCGGCCTCGTGGGGAGGCAGTGGACCGACGAGGATGGCACGAAAACCCTTGGCCCCGAAGACGTTCTGATCGTGGCGCCGTACAACGCGCAGGTGGTGCTGCTGCGCGAGCGGATGGACGCGGCGGGCTACGGTGACGTCCAGGTGGGTACCGTCGACAAATTCCAGGGGCGGCAGGCCCCCGTGGTGTTCGTCTCGATGACGGCGTCGTCCATCGCCGAGGTGCCCCGCGGCATGGGCTTTCTGCTGAACCGCAACCGGCTCAACGTGGCGATCAGCCGCGCCAAATACGCTGCGTACGTGGTGCGCTCGGCGCTCTTGACCGACTACCTGCCGTCGACGCCGGACGGGATGATCGAACTCGGCGCGTTCCTGTCGGTGACGGCATGACCATGCCGCAGCCGGGCATACCGGTGCCGCCCGTTCACCACGTCTGGACCGCGGGACCGTCCGATCGTCGGCACTTCACGTGGCTCTCCACCCAGCGAGCCCTGACCCGGTGGCAGCTGTGGTTGATCATCGTCGTCGGCATCGGTTTTGTCTCAGCCGGCGCCGGGTCCATACCGGCGGCCATCGGCATCGCGGTCGTCCTGCTGCTGGTGTTCTTCGGGCTCATCACGGCAATGATCTGGTTCCGCAGCTATCGAGCCTTGGGCCACAACATGTTTCCCGGCGCGAAGTGGGCCTCCGGGTTCAACGACCAGGGGTTCATGCTGGCCACCCCGACCGGAACGGTGACGCTCGACTGGGGTTCGGTCATCGCGATCCGGCCCTCCGCCGCGATGGTGACCCTCCAGACCAAGACCGGCCGCATCGGCATCCCCGCGCCGCTCGTCCCGCCACCGGCTGTCGCATACGCCGCCGGCCAGATCGCCCGTCGACGGCCGGTGTCACGGCCATGACGCTCTTGGATCAGCTGGCATCGATCGTCGGCACCGGGTACGTCACGACCGATCCCGACGTGCTCGCCGGACGCGTCGTCGACCAGACCGGGCGCTACCGCGGCCAGGCCCAGGCGCTGGTCCGCCCCGGCGGCGAGGACGAGGTTGCCGCAGTGCTGCGCGCGTGCCGCGATGCGGGCGCCTGCGTCACGGTGCAGGGCGGGCGGACGTCACTCGTGGCCGGCACCGTTCCCGAGCACGACGACATCCTGCTCTCCACCGAACGGTTGTCGGCGGTCGGCGCTGTCGACACCGCGGAACGTCGCATCCGGGTCGGCGCCGGAGCGACCTGCGCCGCCGTACAGCACGCCGCGACCGCCGCGGGCCTGGTGTTCGGCGTCGACCTCGCGTCCCGCGATTCGGCGACCGTCGGTGGCATGGCGTCGACCAATGCCGGCGGCCTGCGGACCGTGCGCTACGGCAATATGCGCGAACAGGTTTTGGGCCTCGAGGTGGCGTTGCCCGACGGCACGCTGGTGCGGCGGCACAGCCAAGTGCGCAGCGACAACACCGGTTACGACCTGACCTCGTTGTTCGTCGGCGCGGAAGGCACGCTCGGGGTCATCACCGGCCTCGACCTACGGCTGCGCCCCGTCCCGCCCCATCGGGTGACCGCGGTGGCCGGGTTCGACGACCTCGACGCCCTGATCACCACCGGGCGACGGCTCCGGGACACCGACGGCATCGCGGCACTGGAACTGGTCGACGCGCGCGCCAGCGCCCTGACCGCGGAGCACCTCGGTGTGCACGCCGCCGTCGGCGGCGCCTGGCAGCTGCTGGTCGAAATCGCCGGTGACACCGACCAATCCGACATTCTGGCCGACGTGTTGGGCGATGCGGAGCTGACCCGAGAACCCGCGGTGGGCGTCGACGTCAGCGCACAGCAGCGGCTGTGGCAGGTCCGCGAAGCCATCGGCGAGGTGCTGGGCTGGTATGGCCCGCCACTGAAATTCGATGTGTCGCTGCCACTTTCCTCGGTCGCACGGTTTGCCCGTGCGGCGGTGGCGGTCACCGAAGCGCACGCGCCCGAGGCCATCCCCGTACTGTTCGGCCATATCGGCGAGGGCAACCTGCATCTGAACCTGGTGCGCTGCAACGTCTCCGGCGAAACCGAACGAGCCCTCTACACCGCGATGATGAACCTGATCGCCGACTGCGGTGGCAACGTCAGCTCCGAACACGGCGTCGGCACCCGCAAGCGCGACTACCTGACCATGTCGCGCACCGACGCCGACGTCGCGGCCATGCGCACGGTGAAGGCGGCGTTCGACCCGACCGGGTACCTCAACCCCGCGGTGCTGTTCCGCTGATCCGGTCCCAGAGGCTCCGGTAGCGTCAATATGGTGCGCCGATTCGCCGTGGTTGTTGCTCTCGGGCTGCCCTTGCTCGCGATCACCTCAGCACCCGACGGCCACGCCGCCCCGGCCTGCGGCACCACCGATCCGAGCCGCGCGCCCGCGGTCATCACCGGGTTCGACGGCTACGCCGCGGTGCACCTCTGCGACTACGCCGGGCCCAAGCACTACGGCTGGTCGTCGTACCGGTTCAAGACCGCCGGCGGCGTGCACTGCGAGCTGTACGACGGACCGAACTCGTGGCAGTACTACTCCAGCATCACGTGCTGGGGGACGCTGCCGGGCGTACCCGCGGACGTGACCCAGGTGGAAGTCGCGGCCGGCAGCGTGGCGAGTTTCGGCCAGGCCGATGTGAAGCAGAAGGAAACGCAAAACGGTGGCGTGCCCGTCGACCCGGCCAGTTACCGGGAGCTGGCACCCGGCCAGAAGATCGTCGTCCCCGGTGCAAAGGGCTCGGTCGACGAGAACGACGAAGTGTGCGCGACGGCGGGCGACGGCGCCCTCACCTGTGAAATCCAGAATCCCGGCGAGGCCTGGGGCCAGGACAGGAAGACCCACGGCTTCGTGCTGTCGGCGCAGGGTAGCCGCGTCTACTGAGCACGCGCAGAGACCGCCGCTGAGGCATCCGCGAGTGTGCGGACAGATCACAGATCTGCCGTTCCACGCGCGCTGATTGCACACTCGCATGGATTGGTGGCGATCCTGCGGCACGAGCGTGCGAAGAGATCACCGATTCAGCGATTTCGGCGATCTGACTGCACGCTCGCGAACCGATCTTGACTCACATCGAATGCAAACCGTAGACGCCTGGGTCGTCGGCCTCGTCGTCTTCGCGGTAATGCCGCCCCCGGCGCGGTGCCGAAGGCGCATCGGCCTTCATGACCTCCGGCCGACGCGGGCTGTGCCAGTGGTCGACGCGCATCGGGATAGGTGAGGTGCGCGGCTCGTCGGCGTCCTCGGACTCGTAGGGCGCGTAGTCGTCCTCGTAGTCCTCGTCGGGTTCGGCGGGCGCGTCGTACCAGTCCCACGGGTCGGAATCGTCCACGGCGTCGAACTCGGTGCGATCGACGGTGTATTCGACGTAGTCGTCGTCGTCGGGAAAGTAGTTGGGCTCGGGCGGTTCCGGCACGGAGGTCCGGGGCCGCACCAGCGGCGCCGCCGTCGCCTGACCCCGCAGGAACAGCGCGGCGACGACACCGAACAACGCGACGAACGCCGGCAGCAGCAGCGACTGCGACATCGCGGTGGCGAACGGTTCGTGCAGGAACGGCGGCAGGGTCACCGGTGTGCCTTCGCCGGCGACGGGCCGTCCGCCGGCCGGCATCTCGGCGCTGATCCGGGACGTCATGTAGGCAGCCATGCCGGCGCTGCCGAGTACCGAACCGACCTGCCGCGTCGCGTTGTAGACGCCGGATCCGGCGCCGGCCAGCCGCGGCGGCAGGTTGCGGGTGGCGGTGGCCGCCAAGGGCGACCAGATGAACGCCATGCCGATGCCCATGGCGATGAACGGCAGCACCAGCTGCCACAGCGGGGTATCGGGGGTCAGCCCGAACGACAGCCACGTCAGCCCGATCGCCAGCGCCGAAAAGCCCGATCCGACGATCGGCTGCGGCGGGTAGCGGTCGATGAGCTTGCCCACGAGCGGCGCGAGCATCCCGGACACCACCGCCATGGGCGCGGTGAGCAGAGCCGACTCCGTCGCGCTCAAGCCGAGGACGGCCTGGGCATGGAACATCACCGGCAGGATCATGGCGGTGACGCAGAAGCCGATGGTGGCCACGGCGACGTTGGACAGGCAGAAGTCGTTGTCGTGGAACACCGTGAGCGGGATCAGCGGCTCGTCCGGGTTGACCGACTGCCAGTACACGAAGGCGGCCATGAAGCCCAGGCCGGCGAGGATCACCAGCCAGATCCACCAGGCCCAGTCGTGGGTCTGCCCTTCCTGCAGGCCGAACACGATGCCGAACATGCCGACGCCCGACAGCACCACGCCGAGGATGTCGAAGCGGTGGCGCTCGGTCGGCAACTGCGGGACCAGCACCCAGGCCAGCGCCAGGCCGACGATGCCGATCGGCACGTTGACGAAGAAGATCCACTGCCAGCCGAGGTGGTCGACCAGGACGCCACCGGCCAGCGGGCCGACCAGCGTCGCCACCCCGGCCGTGGCGCCCCACACGCTCATGGCCGCGCCCCGGCGTTCGGGCGGGAAGATTCGCGTGATCGTGGACAGGGTCTGCGGCGTCAACAGCGCCGCGCCCAAACCCTGCACGACGCGTGCTGCGATCAGCATCCCGATACTGCCGGACAAACCGCACCACAACGACGCCAGCGTGAACACCGCCAGGCCCGTCAGGTACAGGTTGCGCGGCCCGAAGCGGTCACCGAGCCGGCCCGCGACGAGCAGCGGTACCGCATACGCCAGCAGATAGGCGCTGGTCACCCAGATGACACCGTCGTAGTCAGTGCCGAGCTTCTGCATGATGACGACGTTGGCGACGGCAACGATCGTGGAGTCGACCAGGATCATGAAGAAGCCGAACATCATGGCCCAGAGGGCATGCCACGGCCGACTCACTTGCGCAGCACTCACCGACGAACTCCGGCGGAAATCAACGTATGCATGCAGTGGGTATCAAGTCTGGTGGCCGGCCGATGTGCCGGTCTCGACTTCGACGCTACGGACAGTCGCGGATCCGAACAAGTCAGCAGTTCGGCGCCGCGACCACAGACCTAATGGCGGTGGCGTTCGTGTCCCGATTCGCCCTTGTCGCCGACGGCCAGCAGCGCGAACAGCGCGACCACGACGCCCGTCGTCATCACGCCCGCGAGCGCCAACTCACCGTTGCCCAGTGCGCCGACAAGTGGCGCCACTGCGGCGCCGAGCCCGAACTGGGCAGCACCCAGCGCGGCCGCCGCGGTGCCGGCAGCATCCGGGTGACGAGCCAGCGCGACAGCAGGTGTGTTCGGAATCACGAGCCCCATCGCGGCCAGCATCGCCCACACCGGAATCAGGAAACCGGCCAGCCCGCCCACATGCAGGACGGCCAGCGCGACGAACACCAGGCCGAACACCGACGCGGCGATCAGGGCGACCACAGCGATCTTCTGCGGCTCGAACCGGCGCAGCAGCACGACGTTGAACTGCGTGGAACCGATCAGCGCGATGGCACCGGCCGCGAATACCAAGGCGAACGTCTGCTGATCCAGGCCGTAGCGGCCCTGGAGCACGAAGGCAGCACCGGCGATGTACGCGAACAGGCCCGACATGCCCAGGGCACCGACGAGGACCAGCACCACGAAACGGATATCGCTCAGCACCTCGACGTAAGTCCGCAGGATGGCGCGCAGTTGCAGCGGGCGCCGGTCGGCGACGGCGAGGGTCTCGGGCAGGGCCAGCACCGCGACCGCCAGGATCGCGCCGCCCAGCACGGCGAGCGCGGCGAACACCCAGTGCCACGAACCGCGCAGCAGCACGGCCGCGCCCAGCGACGGCGCCAGCACCGGCGCCACGCCCAGGACCAGGATCAACCGCGACATCACGACGGCCGCGACCGACTCTTCGAACAGGTCACTCACGACAGCGACGGCCACTACAGATGCCGCGGCGGCACCCACACCCTGCAACGCGCGGGCGATGCCCAGCACCTCGATGTTCGGCGCGAACAGGCACAGCAGCGAGGCCGCCATGTGCAGCAGGATGCCGGCGACCAGCGGGCGCCGACGGCCCAGCGCGTCCGACAGCGGACCGACGATCAGCTGGCCGAGGGCCAGGCCGCCCAGCGTCCCGGTCAGCGTCAGCTGCGCGACCGACGACGACAACCCCAGCTCAGAGGCGATGCGGGGCAGCGCCGGCAGGTACATGTCGATGGTCAGCGGGCCGAGTGCGACCAACAGGCCCAGCACCACGATCATCCGGGTACGGCTCGGCGCCGGACGTACTTCCGGGGCCTCGGCGGGCACGCCACTATCGGTCGCGTCGCCTACCGCTGTCAGATCCACAAGGGGCGATGCTGCCATGAATATGGTTAGCAATGCATACCGGTTTTTTCTTCCCGGCAAATCGGCAGCATTCAGATGTGATCGCCGGCTCAGCTGGTGCCGGGCACTCAGATGGCACGCCGATCGTTGACCACGCGTTAGCCTGAATTCCTGTGTACGGAGATGGAGAGGCCGGCCGATGAGTGCTCGCTCCAGCATGAAGGGGCAGTTGCCTGTGAAGCATGACGCCCACACCGAGAACCCTGGCGCTGCCGCCAAGGCGCTCTCGCACATCCTCGAGGGCGGGGCCCGGGTGCAGGCGCCGGCTGTGGCCGCCTACGTGAACCGGCTACGGGAGCACAACCCCGGTGCCACCCCGGCCGAGATCATCACCAAGCTCGAGAAGCACTACATGGCCGCGACCATGGCCAGCGGTGCCGCCGTCGGATCGGCCGCGGCCTTCCCCGGCATTGGCACGCTCGTCGCGATGTCGGCGGTCGCCGGTGAGACCGTGGTGTTCCTCGAAGCGACCGCGGTGTTCGCCCTCGCGGTGGCCGAAGTGCACGGCATCCCGGTCACCGAGCGGGAGCGTCGTCGCGCGCTGGTGCTCGCCGTTCTCGTCGGCGATGAAGGCAAGCACGCCATCGGAGACTTGCTCGGCACCGGCCGCACCAGCGGCGCGTGGCTGGCCGACGGCGCGGCGACCGTACCGCTACCGGCTGTCTCGCAATTGAATTCGCGGCTGCTGAAGTTCTTCGTGAAGAAGTACACACTCAAGCGCGGCGCCATCGCCTTCGGCAAGCTGCTGCCGGTGGGCGTCGGCGCGGTGATCGGCGGCGTCGGCAACCGGTTGATGAGCAAGAAGATCATCGAGAACGCCCGCGCGGCGTTCGGGCCCGCCCCCGCGCGGTGGCGCCAGACGCTGCTCGTGCTGCCGGAGGCGCGGGATAGCAAACCCTCCGCAGATTGATCCACCAATAGGTGGGCTTCCGCCGTCCGCGGAATCGGCCGACGGGTTAGCCTTAGGCGGCACGGGGGCGGGCGACCGCCAACACAACAGAGGGCGGGTACGCCGGGCTGAGGTCCGGCGCTCGTCGGACAGAAGGAAACGAGGCGAATAGCGGCCGTGAGCACATCACCTTCACCATTCGGTCAGAACGAGTGGCTGGTCGAAGAGATGTATCGCAAATTCCGTGAGGACCCGTCCTCGGTGGACCCGAGTTGGCACGACTTCCTTCGTGACTACAACCCCGAACCCATCACGGACACAACGGATTCCGTAACCGTGGCAACCCCCGCGCCCGCCGCCGCACCCGCGGCTCCGGCGGCCGCGCCGGCTCCCGCCGCGGCCCCTGCCGCTCCGGCTGCCCCGGCCGCCGCGCCTGCCAAGGCCGCCCCTGCCAAGGCTGCCCCCGCCAAGGCCGCCGCCGGACCCGCGCCCGCAGAGGACTCCGAGACGCAGACACTGCGCGGCGCCGCGGCCGCCGTCGTCAAGAACATGAACGCGTCGCTGGACGTGCCGACCGCCACGAGCGTGCGCGCCATCCCCGCGAAGCTGATGATCGACAACCGCGTCGTCATCAACAACCACCTCAAGCGCACCCGCGGCGGCAAGATCAGCTTCACCCACCTGCTGGGCTACGCGATCGTCCAGGCCGTCAAGCAGTTCCCGAACATGAACCGGTACTTCGCCGAGGTCGACGGCAAGCCGACGGCCGTCACACCGGCGCACACCAACCTCGGTCTGGCCATCGACCTGCAGAACAAGGACGGTTCGCGCCAGCTCGTCGTCGCGGCCATCAAGCGTTGCGAGACAATGCAATTCGGCCAGTTCATCGCCGCGTACGAAGACATCGTCCGGCGCGCCCGCGACGGCAAGCTGACCGCCGAGGACTTCAGCGGCGTCACCATCTCGCTGACCAACCCGGGCACCATCGGCACCGTGCACTCGGTGCCGCGCCTGATGCGCGGCCAGGGCGCCATCATCGGCGCCGGCGCCATGGAGTACCCGGCCGAGTTCCAGGGCGCGAGCGAAGAGCGCATCGCCGAGCTCGGCGTCGGCAAGCTCATCACCCTGACGTCGACCTACGACCACCGCATCATCCAGGGCGCCGAGTCCGGTGACTTCCTGCGCACCGTGCACCACCTGCTGCTCGACGACGACTTCTACGACGAGATCTTCCGCGAGCTGGGCATCCCCTACGAGCCGGTGCGCTGGCGGATCGACAACCCGGACTCGATCGCCCACAAGAACGCCCGCATCATCGAGCTGATCGCGGCCTACCGCAACCGCGGCCATCTGATGGCCGACATCGACCCGCTGCGGCTGGACAAGACCCGCTTCCGCAGCCACCCCGACCTCGACGTCAACACCCACGGCCTGACGCTGTGGGACCTGGACCGCGAGTTCAAGGTCGACGGCTTCGCCGGCAAGCAGTTCATGAAGCTGCGCGATGTGCTGTCGGTGCTGCGCGACGCCTACTGCCGCCACGTCGGTGTCGAGTACACCCACATCCTCGAACCCGAGCAGCAGAAGTGGCTGCAGGAGCGCGTCGAGGTCAAGCACGACAAGCCCACGGTCGGCGAGCAGAAGTACATCCTGTCCAAGCTCAACGCCGCCGAGGCCTTCGAGACCTTCCTGCACACCAAATACGTTGGGCAGAAACGCTTCTCGCTGGAAGGCGCGGAGGCCGTCATCCCGATGATGGACGCCGCCATCGACCAGGCGGCCGAACACAACCTCGACGAAGTGGTCATCGGCATGCCGCACCGCGGCCGTCTCAACGTGCTGGCCAACATCGTCGGCAAGCCGTACTCGAAGATCTTCAGCGAGTTCGAGGGCAACCTGAACCCGGCGCTGGCGCACGGCTCCGGCGACGTCAAGTACCACCTCGGCGCCACCGGCCACTACCTGCAGATGTTCGGCGACAACGAGATCGACGTGTCGCTGGTCGCCAACCCCAGCCACCTCGAGGCCGTCGACCCGGTCCTGGAGGGTCTGGTCCGCGCCAAGCAGGACCTGCTCGTCGGCGACGAGCACGACGACAGCGACGCCCATGGCCGCTTCTCGATCATGCCGATGATGCTGCACGGCGACGCCGCGTTCGCCGGCCAGGGCGTGGTCGCCGAGACCCTCAACCTGGCGCTGCTCAAGGGCTACCGCACCGGCGGCACCGTCCACATCATCGTGAACAACCAAATCGGATTCACCACGGCGCCAACGGATTCGCGCTCCAGCGAATACTGCACCGACGTGGCGAAGATGATCGGCGCGCCGATCTTCCACGTCAACGGCGACGACCCCGAGGCCTGCGCCTGGGTGGCCCGTCTCGCCGTCGACTTCCGTGAGGCGTTCAAGAAGGACGTCGTCATCGACATGCTGTGCTACCGCCGCCGCGGTCACAACGAGGGCGACGACCCGTCGATGACCCAGCCGTACATGTACGACGTCATCGACACCAAGCGTGGCGTCCGCAAGACCTACACCGAAGCCCTCATCGGCCGTGGTGACATCTCCATGAAAGAGGCCGAAGACGCCCTGCGCGACTACCAGGGCCAGCTGGAGCGGGTCTTCAACGAGGTCCGCGAGCTCGAGAAGCACGAGCTCGCCCCCAGCGAGTCGGTGGAAACCGACCAGACCATCCCGCAGCGCCTGCTGACGGCGGTCGACAAGTCGCTGCTGGCCCGCATCGGCGACGCGCACCTGGCGGTGCCGGAGGGCTTCAACGTCCACCCGCGCGTCAAGCCGGTGCTGGAGAAGCGCCGCGAGATGGCCTACGAGGGCAAGATCGACTGGGCGTTCGCCGAGCTGCTCGCCCTGGGCTCGATGGTCGCCGAGGGCCGGCTGATCCGGTTCTCCGGACAGGACACGCAGCGCGGCACCTTCACGCAGCGGCACGCGGTGCTCATCGACCGCGTCACCGGCGAGGAGTTCACCCCGCTGCAACTGCTGGCCACCAACACCGACGGCACCCCGACCGGCGGCAAGCTGCTGATCTACAACTCGGCGCTGTCGGAGTTCGCCGCGGTGGGCTTCGAGTACGGCTACTCGGTGGGCAACCCCGACGCCATGGTGTTGTGGGAAGCCCAGTTCGGTGACTTCGTCAACGGCGCGCAGTCGATCATCGACGAGTTCATCAGCTCCGGCGAGGCCAAGTGGGGCCAGTTGTCCGACGTCGTGCTGCTGCTGCCGCACGGCCACGAGGGCCAGGGCCCGGACCACACGTCGGGCCGCATCGAGCGGTTCCTGCAGGTGTGCGCCGAGGGTTCGATGACGGTCGCCATGCCGTCGACCCCGGCCAACTACTTCCACCTGCTGCGCCGGCACGGTCTCGACGGCATCCACCGCCCGCTGATCGTCTTCACCCCGAAGTCCATGCTGCGCAACAAGGCCGCGGTCAGCGACATCAAGGACTTCACCGAGATCAAGTTCCGCTCGGTGCTCGAGGAGCCGACGTACGAAGACGGCGTCGGCGACCGGTCGAAGGTCACCCGGGTGCTGCTCACCAGCGGCAAGCTGTACTACGAGCTGGTGGCGCGCAAGGCCAAGGACAAGCGCGATGACATCGCGATCGTGCGCATCGAGCAGCTGTACCCGCTGCCCAAGCGCCGGCTCAACGCCACGCTGGACCAGTACCCGAACGTGCAGCAGTACTTCTGGGTGCAGGAAGAGCCGGCCAACCAGGGCGCCTGGCCGACCTTCGGCCTGAGCCTGCCCGAATTGCTGCCCGAGAAGCTGACCGGCATCAAGCGCATCTCCCGCCGGGCCATGAGCGCGCCGTCGTCGGGCAGCTCGAAGGTGCACGCCATCGAGCAGCAGGCGATCATCGACGAGGCGTTCGCCCCGTAGCGTCGAACCTGAGCTTGGGTGCGAACTTCCGCCGGAATTTCGCACCCAAGCTCATTTTCGGCTGAGTATGGGCTCGCTTGTGGGCCAATGCAGCGCCGGCCACCGCAACACGGTCGGCATCGAATCCCGCCGGCGGGCCGGACAGCCCCAGCAGTGCCTGCAGCAGCGTGTCCTCGGCATCGGCCAGCGCCCTCCGGGTGAGGTCCGACGGCTCGGCCCCCACTCGACCGGGTCGCCGCTGTGGTCCCGCGGCCCAGGGCCGCACCACGTCATCGCCGACTCGTCCGACAGCCGACCTGATGGCGGCCAACTCCCGAGCCAGCACGCTGGGCGCCGGGTAGGCGCCGTCGCGTTCCAGCATGACGGCGGGCAGCACGGTTCGGCTCGCGAGCTCGGCGAGCAGATTCAGGATCGGCTCGGCGACGTCGGCGGTGTGGGTGTCGTGCCAGATGCCGTCGCGCAAGGCTCCCCCGGCGACGTGCACATAGGCGATCCGATCCAACGGCAACGTGTCGAGCGCAGCGATCGGATCAGCACCGAAGTTGACGGCGGACGTGTACAGGTTGGCCACGTCCAGCAGCAGGAGCGCGCCCGTGCGCTCGATGATCTCGCACAGGAACTGCGCTTCGGTGAACTCGTCGTCGGGCCAGGACACGACGGACGCCACGTGTTCGAGCGCCAGCGGGACGGCCAACGCGTCCTGAGCGATCCGGACATTGGCCACGACGACGTCGAGCGCGGCACGGCTACGCGGCACCGGCAGGAGATGCCCGGCCTCGCGGTTTCCGGCGCGCACGAAGGCGATGTGCTCGCTCACCAACGGGGCACCCAGGGCCGCCGCACACGCGCCGAGGTGCTCGAGCCGGGCGGGGTCGGGCCGCTCAGCACCGCCCAACGAGAGCGAAATTCCATGTGGCACAACGGGAATTCCGCGACTACGGACCGCCTCCAGCGAAGCCGGCAGGGCGCCGGGCCGGATACCTTCGGCGATCACCTCCATGAACTCGACACCGGGCAGTCGCTCGATGGTGAGGTCGATCTCGGGCCGCCAGCCGATACCGATGGCAGGCCCGGAAGCTCCGGTGGTCATCCGCCGCACCCGCCGCAGCCGCCACAGCCACCGCCGCCACATCCCCCACCACCACCGCCGCAGCTGCTGCCGCTGCCGCAACCGCCGCCGCCCGCGACACCGACGCTGCCGAGCAACGAGGTACGCAGATCGTCGTCGGTCAGCGCGACGAAACCGAGCAGCGCGACGCCGACCACCTGTGCCTGACGGGCCGCATCGGTGCGTCCGGTCTCCGCCGCAGGCTCGGTCAGGGCCACCCCGGACCCATACCGGTTGCGCATGCCCTGCAGGGCGAGTTGCCCTTCCGCGGACGGGCGGTGTGCCGCATCGGCAAGGAACGCACGCACCAGGACGAGTGTCGACAGACCGGTTGCCACCAGGAAAACGAACAGCAGAAGGACCTTGTGGTGCAGCTCGATGCCGTTGATCAACCGGAGCACACCGACGACCCACACCGCGCACGGCAGCAGCGCACACGCCCGCAGGACGGCGGTCGAAGCGCTGTCGAGAAGCAGACCCCGGGCACGCAACCGCTCACCGATCGCCACGATCCGGGGATGCTTGCGCAGCCGCTTCATCGCCGTCTTCCGGCGGTGCGTGGCGGACACCCCGTCGGCGACGGCAGCGTCCACATCGTCGATCAGCGTGGCGCCGGCGGCGACGGTGAGCGTGCCGCCGCGGGAAACCAGAAGCCGGTCGCTCAAGGCCAGGTTCGCGATCGCCGTGCTGACGGTACGGCCCGGCCCGCCGGCCAGATATGCGGTTTCATAAGGGTCCAGTAGCGGCCGCGGATTCGCGGCATCGGTTTCCGCCGTTCCCGAGTGCGTCAACACGGCCCGGAAGCCGTACATCAACGCCAGCGCAAGCAGATACGTGACGAGATAGACGCCCAGAAACTGCGGTCCGGTCAGGCCCCACGATGCTGTCATCGGAATCAACTCCCTGCCGTCGGGTCGAAGAAGAGAAGCAATGCAGCGAGCGTCGCGGCAGGGGCGGCGTGCGTCGATGAAAATGGGCCCGCACCGGCCATTTCCTAGCATGATTCACAGGTTGATGGCGGTTTGGTACCGTTTGGTACCGCAGCTCTCGCAGCGCCACCCGGTGCTATCCGACACCGGCGGTACCGGCTACTGTCGCTAGCAGCACGCGCATCGACCACAAGGGAGTGAACATGTCGGGCTTCGCCGGGAAAGTCTGTGTCGTCACCGGAGCCGGATCGGGTATCGGTCAGGCACTCGCCATCGAGCTCGCCCGCTCGGGCGCCAAGCTGGCGATCAGTGACGTCAACACGGAGGGCCTCGCCGAGACCGAGGCGCGGATCAAGGCCATCGGCGCCCCCGTCAAGGCCGACCGCCTCAACGTCACCGAGCGCGAGGCCTTCGCCCTCTACGCCGACGCTGTCGCCGAGCACTTCGGCAAGGTCAACCAGATCTACAACAACGCCGGCATCGCCTTCACCGGCGACATCGAGGTCAGCCAGTTCAAGGACATCGAACGGGTCATGGACGTCAACTTCTGGGGCGTCGTCAACGGCACCAAGGAATTCCTGCCGCACCTCATCGCCTCCGGCGACGGGCACGTCGTCAACGTCTCGAGCGTCTTCGGCCTGTTCGCCGTCCCCGGCCAGGCCGCCTACAACGCCTCCAAGTTCGCCGTCCGCGGCTTCACCGAGGCGCTGCGCCAGGAGATGAAGCTCGCCGGCCACCCCGTCAAGGTCACCACCGTGCACCCCGGCGGCGTGAAGACCGGCATTGCGCGCAACTCCACCGCGGTCGAAGGCATCGACCCGAAGGAACTGGCCAAGACCTTCGACGCGAAGCTGGCCAAGACCACGCCCGAACGCGCCGCCAAGATCATCCTGGAGGCCGTCCGCAAGGGCCACGCCCGCGTGCTCGTCGGACCGGACGCCAAGCTGCTGGACCTCATCATCCGGGCCACCGGCTCGGGCGCATACCAGGATCTGTTCTCCCGCGTCACGTCCCGCGTGATGCCGTCGCGCTCGCACTGACACCCACCACCCAACGCAAAGGAGCGGTCATGGAGGGATTCGCCGGCAAGGTCTGTGTGATCACCGGAGCCGGGTCGGGTATCGGTCAGGCGCTGGCCATCGAGCTGGCGCGCTCGGGTGCGTCGCTGGCGATCAGTGACATCGACACCGAGGGCCTGGCCAAGACCGAGGAACAGGTCAAGGCCATCGGCGCGCCGGTGAAAGCCGACCGGCTCAACGTCGCCGAGCGGGAGGCCTTCGAGCTCTACGCCGACGAGGTGGTCAAGCACTTCGGCAAGGTCAACCAGGTCTACAACAACGCCGGCATCGCCTTCACCGGTGATCTCGAGGTCAGCCAGTTCAAGGACATCGAACGGGTCATGGACGTCGACTTCTGGGGCGTCGTGAACGGCACCAAGGTCTTTCTGCCGCACCTGATCGCCTCGGGTGACGGGCACGTCGTCAACGTCTCGAGCATCTTCGGCCTGTTCGCGGTGCCCAGCCAATCCGCTTACAACGCAGCCAAATTCGCCGTCCGCGGCTTCACCGAGGCGCTGCGCCAGGAGATGAAGCTCGCCGGGCATCCGGTGAAGGTCACCACGGTGCACCCCGGCGGCATCAAGACGAACATCGTGCGCAACTCGACCGCGGCGTCCGACATCGACTCCGCGGGCCTGAACAAGCTGTTCGACAGGGCGGCCCTGACCACGCCCGAACGCGCCGCGCAGATCATTCTCGAGTCGGTCCGCAAGGGCCACGCCCGGGTGCTGGTCGGACCCGACGCCAAGATCGTCGACGTGATCGTCCGCATCACCGGGTCGGGCGCCTACCAGGGTCTCTTCGCGGCCATCGCCGGACGGGTGCTGCCGAAGCTCGGTTGACTCCCGGGCCAGTTGTGCGACCCCTGCCCGCGGGCGCCGAGACACGGGTGGACTTGTTCACCAACAGCGGCGGGGCGATAAGTCCCTGAGCGCAACCGGGACGACGATCCGCGGGTTGTTGTTGAAGCCAGGGACGTTTCGCGGCGCGGAACGGTGCGTGGCTTCAATCAGAATGGCTACTGCTCCCCGCGATTGAAACCACGCACTTCGCACCAGGTTCACCCACTACTGGTGAGCAGCGCGAGGGCATGTGAACCCCTGACCGCGGATTGCCCGCGCGGCTAGTGGTCCAGCGGATGCTGGGCCAGCCACGCACCCGCCACGGCCGCCGGATCGGCACCCTTGTCGACCTGACCGATCATGTCGGTCAGCGTCGCGGTGTCCAGTTCGCCGGCAATTCCGTTGAGCGCCAACACCTGTTGCTCGGCCAGGACATTGCGCCGGTACAAGGGCACCACGTTCTCGGCGCGGATCAGCGACGTCCGGTCGGTCAGTACCGTCACCCCGGACGGTACCGCGGGCGCCGCCGTCGAGGTCCAGGCCACCGTCACCGCACCCGCCTGCAACGCGTCGAAAAGGCTTGCGCTGTCCTTGAATTCACGAGCGGCCGGCAGGATGCAGTCCCCCACCCGAGCCGGATGCGCGTCGCCCGTCACCACCCCGACGGACAATCCGCCGCAGTGCCCCGGCAGCGCCGCGACATCCCGCTTGGCCCAGCGGTCCGCGGTCGCCGCGGTGACCGCGACGGCCGGCTTGTCCTGTGCCGACGCCGTGTAGTCGGCGGCGGCGACACCTTCGGGCAGCGCCGAGATCATCGACCGGTACACCTGCTCGTCGGCCCGTGCCGTGGCATGCGGGACGAATCTGACGAGCAGTTCACCGGTCAGCCCGGGCGCCACCGTCACATCGGCGGAGTCAAGTGCCGCAACAGGATCCGGGACCAGGTGCACCCGGGTCGGGATACCGAAGTACCCCAGCGCCGCCGAGTACAGATGCGCGAGCAGTTTCGACTCGGCGGTCGGTGCCGCGCCGACGGTCAACGCCGGAGGCCCGGGCACGGACTGCCCGCTGCTGCAGCCCGCCGTCGCCGCGGTGAGCAGTGCGGCCAGCGCCACACCGCCCGCCGCGACCCGGCGGCTCATGGTGTTCAGGCTTGCGAGGCAGCCGCCACCGCGGCCGCCACGGCCGGCCCCACGCGCGGGTCGAGCGCGCTGGGCACGATGTAGTCGACCGACAGATCGTCACCGACGACCGAGAAGATGGCTTCTGCGGCAGCCACTTTCATGGCCTCGGTGATCCGGCGGGCACCGGCGTCCAGGGCGCCGCGGAACACGCCCGGGAACGCCAGCACGTTGTTGATCTGGTTCGGGAAGTCGCTGCGACCGGTCGCCACCACCGCGGCGTACTTGCGTGCAACATCCGGGTGGATCTCCGGGTCCGGGTTGGACAGGGCGAACACGATGCTGTTGGGCGCCATCTCGGCGATGAATTCCTCGGGCACCAGGCCGGCCGAGACACCGAGGAAGACGTCGGCGCCGTCGAGCGCCTCGGCGATGCCACCGGTGACGCCACGGGGGTTGGTGCGGCCGGCGAGTTCGGCCTTGAAGGAGTTCAGGTCGTTACGACCGGAGTGCACGACACCCTTGCTGTCGAGGACGATGATGTCGCGAATGCCGCTGGCCAGCATGATGTTGGTGCAGGCCACACCGGCCGCACCGGCGCCGGAGACCACGACCTTGAGGTTGTGCATGTCGCGCTCGAGCACCTTGGTGGCGCCCAGCAGCGCGGCGAGGACCACGATGGCGGTGCCGTGCTGGTCGTCATGCATGACGGGGCAGTCCAGCGCCTCGATGACGCCGCGCTCGATCTCGAAACATCGCGGCGCGGAGATGTCCTCCAGGTTGACGGCGCCGAACGTCGGACGCAGCCGGATCAGGGTCTCGACGATCTCGTCGGGGTCCTTGGTGTCCAGCACGATCGGGATGGAGTCGAGGCCGCCGAAGGTCTTGAACAGGGCGCTCTTGCCCTCCATGACCGGCAGCGAGGCCGCCGGGCCGATATCGCCGAGGCCCAGCACGGCGCTGCCGTCGCTGACGACCGCGACCAGGCGGTTGGCCCAGGTGTACTTCTTGGCCAGGGTCGCGTCGGCCGCGATGGCACGGCTGACCTGCGCGACGCCGGGGGTGTAGGCGATCGACAACGCACGCTGGGTATCCAGCGGCTCGTTGAGGGCTACGGAGAGCTTGCCCCCTTCGTGGGCGGCGAAAATTTCCGCATCTTCGATGACCACCTGGGGTGTGCGCACAGCACCTGACTTATCTGACACCGCGTCAGGCTACTTCACTCAATTGTTACTCGCCGGTTCCGCGTAGCATTTGCGACTGGTCTACAGATCCGAGAAGTCCGCCCCACGGGAGGTCAGCCGCATGCCCTCGTTCCGCGCGCTCCAACCATCGAACTTCCGTCCCGTCCCGAAAAAGACGCACGCCGGCCCCGATGCCAGCTCCATCCACGTTCCGGTCGCCCGCGCCACTGTCGACTGCGGCGTCTACTCCATGGGCGCGCGGCTGCCCGGCAAGTACACCCACGGTGCCGCCGTCGCCAAGGTGCGCGAACTGCGCGCGGCCGGCGCCGAGGCCTTCGTGTGGATCGGGCTCCACGAGCCCGACCAGCACCAGATGCAGGCCGTCGCCGATGTCTTCGGGCTGCACGAACTGGCCGTCGAAGACGCGGTCTGCGCCCATCAGCGGCCCAAGCTGGAACGGTACGACCAGACCCTGTTCCTGGTGCTCAAGACGGTCAGCTACGTTGAACACGAGTCCGTGGCCAATGCCCGCGAGATCGTCGAGACCGGCGAGATCATGGTGTTCGTCGGGCCCGACTTCGTCGTCACCGTGCGGCACGGCGAGCACAGCGGACTGGCCGGTGTGCGGCACCGGCTCGACGAGTCGCCCACCATCCTCACGCTGGGGCCGTACGCGGTGATGCACGCCATCGCCGACCATGTGGTGGACAGCTACCTCGAAGTCACCGCGCTGGTCGAGACCGACATCGACACCATCGAACAGAGCGTCTTCTCCTCACACACCCAGACCGACATCGAGAGCATCTACCTGCTCAAGCGCGAAGTGGTCGAGCTGCGGCACTCGGTGAATCCGCTGACGATGGCGCTGCAGCGACTGCTGTCCGACCACAACGACCTGATCTCCAAAGAAGTCCGCCGTTACATCCGCGACGTCCACGACCACAACAGCCAGGCCGCCGATCAGATCACCGGGTTCGACGACATGCTGAGCTCACTGGTGCAGGCCGCGCTCGGCAAGGTCGGGATGGAACAGAACGCGGACATGCGCAAAATCTCGGCGTGGGTCGCCATCGCCGCGATGCCCACGATGATCGCCGGCATCTACGGCATGAACTTCGACAACATGCCCGAACTACATTGGCATTACGGCTATTTCGCCGTGCTGACGGTGATGGTGCTGGTGTGCACGGCGTTGTACCGGACGTTCCGCCACAACCACTGGCTGTAATTCAGCTCGGGCGATGAGCGCGCGCCGTAGCCGCTGACGGCAATTCGCTTGGCACGCAGGGCCCGGGTTGGCTGATGTTGCCGTCCGGCCCAAAACCGATCTCGGATCGATTTTTCCTTGACGGCGACGATCGCCGACACCTAAACTCAATATCGAATCGAGTTTTGGTTTTACGAGCGGGCGGCCAGGAGGCAGCGAGAAATGACCAACCCACAGAGTGTCGACCGTGACGTCGACGTGGTCGTCGTAGGCGCCGGGCTGTCCGGCCTCACCGCGGCGTATCGGCTTTCCCAACAAGGACTTTCGGTAGTGGTACTCGAAGCCGGTGATCGGGTGGGCGGCCGGACCGTCAATGTCGACGTCGGCAACGGCGCCGTCACCGATGGTGGCGGTCAATGGATCGGCGCCCTGCACACGCGGATGTACGCGCTGATCGAAGAGCTGGGACTGTCGACCTTCCAGACGTACACCGCGGGAAACACCATCTACCTGCAGCACGGGAAGCGTCGCACCTACACGGGCACCATCCCGCCGCTGGGCCCCCTCGCCCTGCTCGACTTCGCGCAGGCCCAGTTCCGGCTGGAACGAATGGCCAAGCGGGTGCCCGCCAAGACACCGTGGACGGCGAAGAAGGCCGGCGCCTGGGACAGTACGACGCTCGGCCACTGGCTGGACACGAACTGCCTCGTCGACGAGGCACGACACCTGTTCACCACCTGCTTCACCATGATGTATGCCGAAGACCCGCACCGGGTCTCACTGCTCAAGGTGCTGCACCAGATCGCCACCTCGGGCGGAATCAGCTTCATGGTCAACACCCGAGACGGTGCACAGGACTCCCGGGTGGTCGGTGGCATGCAGCTGGTGTCCACGACGCTCGCCGACCGGCTGGATGACCGGGTGCTGCTGGACTCTCCCGTCACCGAGATTCACCAGCTCGACCACGAGGTGCTGGTCCGGTCGGCGCGTGCGGACGTGCGCTGTCGGCGCGTCATCGTGGCCATGAGCCCGGCCGACGCGGGCCGGATTCGTGTCACTCCCGAACTGCCGGTGCGTCGCTCGGCCCTGCAGCGGGCCTGGCACAACGGCACCGAAACCAAGGTGTTCGCGGTCTACGACAAGCCGTTCTGGCGCAAGCAGGGCTTCAACGGATCGGCCCTCACCGACCTGCCGATCGCGCATTTCGTGGTCGACAACTCCCCGGCGGACGGCAGTGTGGGCGTCTTGCTGGTCTTCGTCGGTACGGCAGGTGCAGGTCCGGGCTTCACCTGGACCGACGAGGTACTCAACGACCCCGCGGCGCGCCACTCGGCATTCGTGCGCGATCTGGTCACGCTTTTCGGGCCCGAAGCGGCGAATCCCGTTGCGGTGGTAGAGAAATCCTGGGTCGACGAACCGTGGATCAACGGTTGTGTCGGCACGCGCGCACCGGGGGTGCTGACGGGATACACCGATGCCGCGACCGTCCCGGTGGACCGGCTGCACTGGGCCGGCACCGAGACCGCGCCCGAGTTCGAGAGCTACCTCGAAGGCGCGGTACGCGCGGCCGAGCGCGCCGTGGCCGAGGTTCGCACCGCGCTGAGTGCCACCGTCCTTTAACAAAACGGACCGCCGGTGACAACCGTTCGGGCATGATCTTCCAATGAAAATTGGGAGCAGCTCCACCGTAGTCGCGTTGGTCGTTGCCAGTGGTGTGCTCACCGGCATCACCGCACCCGCCGCCCACGCCAATGGCGCGGACGCCGTGATCAGAGACCTCGAGGCCGAGGGCTACACCGTCAGGATCAACTGGCTCAACGGCAACAAGCCGGTGCTCCTGCCCCGCTGCACCGTGGTCCGCGTCAACAACCCGTCCTCCGACGAACCGGCCGAGGGTGACGTCGTGTGGGCCGACGTCGCCTGTCCGAACAACACGTCCTAGGCTCGAGGTTCGGCAGCCCGGCGTCGCTGATCGAGGACGTCGACGCCGTCCTGCTGCCACGCATCCCGCATGGCGGCGGCGCCTTTGAGCCGCACCCAGGCGGCCTCGGTCGCGGTGATCGGTGTGGCGCTGAGGATCCGCACCGGCTGGTACGGCTCGGGCAGATCGACGTCACCGATCTCGCTGACGCCCAACAGGAATGCGGTGAACGCCGCCCCCTGCCAGACCGGCTGCTGCAGATCGATCAGCGCATCGGGTTCCAGGATCAGGCCTTCGACGGCCGGCGCCGACGCCAGTACCGCGATCGAGCGAGCCAGCGCCGTCGGGGTCGGACCGCGCAGGGACAGCACCGCCTCCGCTCGCGGGCCGCGGATCCCGTCGGCCACCATGTCCATCGGGTCCGTCATGGGGTAGCGCGAACAGCCCAGGGACGCATAGTGATACACGTCCCCGTCGGTCGGCCCGTAGCGCAGTACCTCGATGGGGTCGGCACCGAGGAACGTGACGCTGGCGCCCACCGGATCGGCGGTGCTGCCGCGGTCGGCGAAATGCGTTGTCAGACGGGCACGTACCGCGCCGAGGACGTCGGTCACTGCGGCAACGACAGGTTGCGGCCCGTGGCCGGGTCGAACAGCGTCAGTTTGGAGGTGTCCAGGGCCAGTTCGATCCGGCTGCCCGCCGTCGCGGGCGACTTGGCCGAAACTCTTGCCACATAGGTGTTTTCGCTCGTTCCGGCGTCCGCGGTGTCGTCGGCGAGCTGTTCCAGCTGGGCGGCCTGGGCGCCGGCGCCTTCGAGCCGGAAGTGCACGTACTTGTCCGCGCCGAGCGATTCCACCAGCTCGGCGTCGACCTCGAAGGTCAGCGACTGGATGCGCGCGTAGGCGTCGATCACCGAGGCGTCGTCGAACTGTTCGGGGCGCACGCCCGCGATCAGGTCGGCCGACGGCCGCTGCCGCTCCAGCGCCGCGCGCGCGTCGTCACTCAAGGTGACTTCACCGAAGGGCAGCTGCACGCCGACGTCGGTCCGCGTGGCCGGGAAGAAGTTCATCGACGGGGAGCCGATGAAGCCGGCGACGAACAGGTTCGCCGGCTCGTTGTACAGCTCATCGGGGGTGCCGACCTGTTGTGCGACACCGCCGCTCATCACCACCACCCGGTCCCCCAGCGTCATCGCCTCGGTCTGGTCGTGCGTGACGTAGACGGTGGTGGTGCCGAGGCGGGCCTGCAGCCGGGCGATCTCGGTGCGCATCTGCACCCGCAGCTTGGCGTCCAGGTTGGACAGCGGCTCGTCCATCAGGAACGCCTTGGGGCTGCGCACGATGGCGCGTCCCATCGCCACGCGCTGACGCTGGCCACCGGAAAGCTGGGCGGGCTTGCGGTCCAGAAGTGCGGTCAGGTCAAGGATTTTCGCGGTCTCCTCGACCTTGGCCGCGATCTCGGCCTTCGGCAGCTTCGCGAGCGTGAGCGGGAACGCGATGTTCTGCCGCACCGTCATGTGCGGGTAGAGCGCGTAGGACTGGAACACCATCGCGATGTCCCGGTCCCGGGGCTCCTTCTCGTTGACCCGCTCGCCACCGATGCGCAGTTCGCCGGAGCTGATGTCCTCGAGCCCGGCAATCATGTTGAGCGTGGTCGACTTTCCGCACCCCGACGGCCCGACGAGGATCAGGAACTCACCGTCGGCGATGGTCAGCGACAGGTCCTGCACCGCGGTCGCCCCGCCGGTGTAACTCTTGGTGACGTGGTCCAAAACGATTTCGGCCATGAACTACCCCTTCACCGCACCGGACGTCAGGCCCGCGACGATCCGTCGTTGGAAGATCAGAACAAAGATGATGATCGGCACCGTGATGACCATCGCCCCGGCAGCGATGGAACCGGTCGGCTCCTCGAATTGCGAACTGCCCGTGAAGTTCGCGATTGCCACGGGCGCGGTGATGGCCCGCTGCGTGGCGGTCAGCGACAACGCCAGCAGCAGGTCGTTCCAGGCGAAGATGAACACCAGGATCGCCGCGGTGACGATGCCGGGCGCCGCCAGCGGCGCGATGACCTTCCGGAAGGCCTGCCCCGGCGTGGCGCCGTCCATCTTGGCGGCCTTCTCCAAATCCCAAGGGATTTCCCGGAAGAACGCCGACAGGGTGTAGATCGCGAGCGGCAGCGCGAAGGTGATGTACGGCAGGATCAGGCCCGGCCAGGTATCGAACAGCCCGACGGTGCGCTCGATGTTGAACAGCGGTGTCACCAGAGAGATCTGGGGGAACATCGAGATCAGCAACGCCAGGCCGACCAGCAGCCGCTTGCCCGGAAAGTCCAGGCGCGCCACGGCGTAGGCGGCCATGCCGCCGATCGTCACCGCGATGGCGGTGGTGATGAGCCCGATGCCGATCGAGTTGAACAGTGCCGAGCCGAAGGCGCCGCCGGTGAAGATGCCCTTGTAGTTGTCGAAGGTGATCTGACGCGGAATCAGGTTGCCGTCCTTGACCGTTGACGTCGGCTTGAGCGACAGCGAGAAGATCCAGAGCACCGGCAGCAGCGCGTAGATGACCACCAGGACGTTGACCACGCCCCAGCCGGCCAGCCGGCCGCCACTTCTCTGCCCGCTCATCGCCCCACCCATTTCACTGCACCTCGGCCTGCGCACCGGGCGCCGCAGCACCGAAGATCTTGATGTAGATGAAGGCGATGATCGCGACGGTCGCGAAGATCAGCACGCTGATCGCCGAGCCGAGCCCGATGTTGAACGCCTTGAACAGGTTGTCATAACCCAGGATCGACACCGAACCGGTGTTGTTGGTGCCGCCGGTGAGCACATAGATGTTGTCGAAGATCCGGAACGCGTCCAGCGTGCGGAACAACAGGGCCACCAGGATGGCCGGTTTCATCAGCGGCAGAGTCACTTTGGCGAACCGCTGCCAGCGGCTCGCGCCGTCCATCTCGGCAGCGTCGAGCAGTTCCCGGGGCACCAGCACCAGCCCGGCCAACAGCAGCAGCGACATGAACGGCGTCGTCTTCCACACCTCGGCGAGCACCACGATGGCCAGCGACGGCAACTGTTCGGTCAGCGGCGCGGTGCCCGTAGGCAGCAGGTTCGCGAGGTATCCGGTGCCCGGCGTCCACGCGTAATACCAACTGTAGGAAGCGGCCACGGTTACGATGCCGTACGGAATGAGGATGGCCGTGCGCACGACGGCACTGCCGAACATGGTCCGGTGCATCACCACCGCCAGCGCCATCCCGAGCACGAACTCGATGGCCACCGATACCACCGTGATGCCGAGGGTGACCACGAACGCCGTCCACCAGTAGTGGTCGGTGAGGATCGTCGTGTAGTTGTCCAGCCCCACGAAGCGGGTCTCCGCCGGCGCCGCGAGGTTGTCCCGGTGCAGGCTCAGCCACACCGCATAGGCGACCGGATACGCGGCCACCGCCACCATCACCAGCACGGCGGGGGCGATCAGGAGGTAGGCGAGCCGGCGCTCGGGGTTGGCTGCCGCGTTCGCAACTCCGGTGTCGCTCACGGGATCAGCCCCTTGCCGTCGATCGCCTGTTGCACCTCGGACGCCAGCTTGTCGGCGGTGCGCTCCGGGTCGATCTTGGTGACCGGGGCCAGCGTCGCCGAAATCCGCGTCGACACCGCCTGATACTGCGGCGTGGCCGGCCGGACCGCGGCGTCGGCGAGCTGGCGGCGGATCACCGCGTACTGCGGGTACTTGGCCTGGAACTTGGCATCGTCATACAGCGACGCGCGGACCGCGGGCAGCCCGCCCTCCACCGACGTGAACTGCTGGTTGGTCGCGCTGCGCATGCAGCGGATGGCCTCGAAGGCCTCGGCCTTGTGCGTACTGGTCTTGCTCACCGCAAGATTCAGGCCACCGATGGTGACCTTGGCCGGCACCCCGGGCTGCACCGACGGGTAATCCGCGAAGCCGAACACCTTCTTGCTCTGGTCGTAGGCGGTGGCGAACTGCGCATCGTCGGGTGCGAAGGTGCCGACATCGTTGATGGCGCCCTTGAGCTCCGCGTGCTGATCGAGCGGCAGGAACGGCACGCCGCCCTTGACCGCGTTCTCCAGCAGCGACGGCAGCACGAACGGCCAGTTCACCTCGAGCGCGGCCTTGCCCTGCTCGAGAGCGAGCCGCGCCGTCCCCTCGTCGGTCTGGGTGATCGACGGGTCGGCGCCGGGTGCGGTGGCCACCGACTTGATGACTTGCAGGGCCTTGACCGTCGCGGCGCGGTGCTCAGGGGTGTCGGTCAAGGTGACGGTCTTGCCGTCGTCGGACAGCACGCTGCCGCCGGCACTGGTCAGCAGGGTGTTGAACCAGACCACCAGGCCCTCGTACTGCTTGGCCTGCACGGCAATCCAGCTGGGTCCGCCGGCGGCGTGCAGCCGCGTCGCCTGCGCCACCATGTCGTCCCAGGTGGCCGGCGCTTCGGGCATCAGATCGGCCCGGTACCAGAGCATTTGGGTGTTGGTCGTGATGGGCGCGGCGAACAGCCGGCCCTGCCACTGCGCGGTCTTCAGCGGTCCAGGCAAGGTGTCGTCGGCAGCGTCGGCTTCCGCTTTTCCGGCCGGGTCGTCGGAAAGCGGCACGGCCCAGCCGGCCTCGGCGAACTCGGCGGTCCACACGACGTCCAGGCCCATGATGTCGAGGGTCTTGTCGTTGCCGGTCAGCCGGCGCGCCAGTTGCAGCCGCTGATCGTCGGCGCCCTTGGGCAGACTGACCTGCTTGATGCTGAAGCGGCCGCCGAGTTCGGCGTTGCACCGCCTGGCGAGGGCCGAGAACGTCGCCTTCTCATTCGCCGACGTGTAGACGCTGACGACGGTGCCGCCCCCACCGGAACCGCAGGCGGAGACCAACGTGGCGGCCGTGCACGCCGCCGCACCCGCTGCCAGCGCAGCCCGCAGCTTTCCCGCGCGCACCACGGACGCCTCCTGTCTCACGGGAACCTCCCGCGCGCAAACCGTAGAGCGCCGCGGGTGTGCCGTGCAACATATCGCCGCTCAGTGGCGGATATGGCGACCGAGGCCCGAAGGCCCTAGAGCGACAGGCGGCCCAGCAGGTCGCGGCCCTGTTCGGCGCACACCGGATCGCACAGCACGTCGTAGCGGCCCGCGACGAGTTGCATGGTGGAGCTGAAATCCCTTGTGCCGCGGGACATCGCGTACTGCACGCCCGAGGTGATCAAGCCGAAGAAGATGCCGGCGATCAGGCCGGTGAGCAGCGAGCCCCACGCGTTCGTGCCGAAAAGCCCGAGCACCAGGCCGATGAACAGACCCAGCCACGCCCCGGTCAGGATGCCGCCGGCGAGCACCCGCGGCCAGGTGAGCCGCCCGGTGACGCGCTCCACCTGCATCAGGTCGACACCCACGATGGTCACGTGCTGCACCGGAAACTCTTGATCCGACAGGTAATCGACGGCGCGCTGCGCCTCGGCATAGGTCGGGTACGAACCGATGGGCCAGCCCTTGGGCGGGGTCGGCAATCCGGGCTGACCACCCGGGCCCGGGGTCCGGTCAGGCTGCAGCGGATTCGTCATGCCCCTGGTCTCCTGTCACTCGCCGCGGAACGCACTTCGGCTACCACGATGCCATGAACTCGTGCGCTAGGTTGGTCGGCATGACAAGTCCGGGCGGGCAGTCGGGCCAACCCTCCTGGGATCCGTCGAGACCGGCCGGATCCGTGCCGCCGCCGACCGGCACCGATGCCGAAGCGACCAGCGACTACCCGGTGTACGAGTACCCGGCGATCGAAGAGCCGGGGCCCACTTCCGCGCCCTGGCAGCAGGGTCCGCCCGCGCCCGCGCCACAGGTCCCACCGCAGCCACCGACGGGTCCGTTTCCGGTGCCTCCCGGGCCGCCGTCCATGCCTCCCGGCCCGCCGCCGGGGTTCTACGGTGCGCCGCCTGCCGGGCCGTACGGCCCGCCGCCGGGCGCGGCACCGCCGGGATACCTGCCACCGGCCGGATACCTGCCGCCCCCGCTGTACTCGTCGTATCCGGCGCCGAAGTCGAACGACGGCATGGCCATCGGGTCGCTGGTGTCGTCGCTGGTCGCCTTGCCGCTCTACTTCATCTGCTTCGTATTCGGCCCGGTCGGTTCTGTACTGGGCATCGTGCTGGGCACCGTGGCCTTGGCACAGGCGAAAGGCCGGCCGCGCACCAGCGGCAGAACCATGGCCATCGCGGGCATCGTCATCGGTGCCGTCACGCTCGTCGTCGGCCTGGTCGGCTTCCTGCTGTTGGTCGACTGGGCCTCACGCCAAGAACCGACCTTGTGATCGGCGCCCGCGTGAACCGGCTGGCGGTCGGCTCGATCGTGTGCGCGCTGACCGGCGTGGTGTTCGGCCCCCTGGCGCTCATCGGCGTCGGGCTCGGCGTGGTGGCCTACGAGCGCATCC
Organism: Mycolicibacterium sp. TY81; assembly: GCF_018326285.1. Taxonomy (NCBI): domain Bacteria; kingdom Bacillati; phylum Actinomycetota; class Actinomycetes; order Mycobacteriales; family Mycobacteriaceae; genus Mycobacterium; species Mycolicibacterium sp. TY81. The sequence goes on along the minus strand of NZ_AP023362.1, from coordinate 397,362 downwards.
CCGGCAGCGGCACCCGCGGGAGCCTGCTGGCCCTGACCGGCATCGGGTGCGGCGCGCTGGCGTTCCTGCTCAACCTGTTCCTGGTCGTCCGGGTCCTCGGCGGCTAGCCGGCGCGCTCACGCCGGCGGCGTGAACCGCTCACCGGTGCGCGTCATCCCGGCGGCCCGGCCCTTGCCCGCGATCACCAGCGCCATCTTGCGGCTGGCCTCGTCGATCATCTCGTCGCCCAGCAGCACGGCGCCGCGGGCACCGCCCGCCTGCGAGGTGTGCCATTCGTACGCCTCGAGAATCAGCTCGGCATGGTCGTAGTCGGCCTGCCGCGGACTGAAGATCTCGTTTCCGGCGGCGATCTGGTCGGGGTGCAGCACCCACTTGCCGTCGTACCCCAGCGCCGCGGTCTGCCCCGCGACGCGCGTGAACGCCTCGGTGTCCTTCACCTTGAAATACGGGCCGTCGATCGCGTTGATGCCGTGGGCCCGCGCCGCCACCAGGATCGTCATCAACACGTGGTGATAGGCATCGCCGACGCCGTAACCGACGGGCTGCTCGCCGACGACGAGGGTGCGCATGTTGAGGCTCGCCATCAGATCGCCCGGCCCGAAGATCAGTGCCTGCACCCGCGGCCCGCCGGCGATGGCGTGGGCGTTCACGAGCCCCTTGGCGTCTTCGATCTGCGCCTCGATGCCGATGCCCCCGACCGGCAGCCCGAGCGTGCGCTCCAGTTGGGTCAGCAACAGATCGAGCGCCTGCACGTGCGAGACGTCGCTGACCTTCGGCAGCACGATGATGTCCAGCACGCCGCCGCCGTGCGCCACCGCGGTGACGACCTCGATCACGTCTGCATACGTCCATGGCGTGGTCCAGTCGTTGACCCGGAGGCCGCGCAGCTGGCCCGCCCAGCCCGGCTCGCACAACGCCTGCGCCACCCGGGTCCGCGCCGCGGCCTTGGCGTCCGCAGCCACCGCGTCCTCGAGGTCGAGGAACACCTGATCGGCAGGCAGCGTCTTGGCCTTGGCGATCATCTTGTCGCTACTACCCGGAACGGACAGGCAGGTACGGCGGGGCCGATACAGGTTCTCCACGACCCCACTCTCTACCCTGTGGAGCATGGTGGCGGTCAACAGGGTCTACGTGGCCAGACTCGCTGGACTGGTCGTGCTGGGCCCCGACGGCGAGTCGGTCGGCCGGGTCCGCGACGTGGTCGTGAGCATGGGCATCGTCCGCCAGCAGCCGCGGGTGCTCGGCCTCGTCGTGGAATTGACCACGCGCCGAAGGATTTTCGTCCCGATCCTGCGGGTGACGTCCATCGAGCACAACTCGGTCACCCTCACGGGGGCGACGATCTCGCTGCGCCGGTTCGAGCAGCGCCCCGGCGAGGCCCTGGTCCTCGGGCAGATTCTGGACACCCGCGTCCGCGTCACCGACCCGGAGCTCCAACAGCTCGCCGGCGTCGACGTCGTCGTGGTCGACCTCGCGATCGAGCAGGCCCGGTCGCGCGACTGGCTGGTCACCCGTGTCGCCGTGCGCCACCGCCGCCTGGGCCGGCGCACCACGGTGCACGTTGTCGACTGGAAGAACGTCACGGGGCTGACGCCGTCGGCGCTCGCGCTGCCGGGACAGGGCGTGGCGCAGCTGCTGGAGCAGTTCGAGGGGCAGCGCCCCGTCGAGGTCGCCGACGCCCTGCGCGACCTGCCGGCCAAACGCCGTCACGAAGTCGTCAAGGCCCTCGACGACGACCGCCTGGCCGACATCCTGCAGGAGCTCTCCGAACCCGAACAGGCCGAGCTGCTCAACCAGCTGGGCACCGAGCGCGCCGCGGACGTGCTGGAGGAGATGGACCCCGACGACGCCGCCGACCTCCTCGGTGAGCTCGACGCCACCCGGGCAGCCGTACTGCTGGACCGCATGGACCCCGAGGACTCCGAGCCCGTCCGCCGACTGCTGCAGCACTCCCCCGACACCGCGGGTGGTCTGATGACCCCCGAGCCCGTCGTGCTCACCCCGGATACCACCGTCGCCGAGGCACTGGCCCGCGTCCGCGACCCCGAGCTGACGCCGGCACTGGCGTCGCTGACGTTCGTCACCCGGCCACCGACCGCGACACCGACCGGCCACTACCTGGGCTGTGTGCACACCCAGCGGCTGCTGCGCGAACCGCCGGCCAGCCAGGTCGGCGGCATCATCGACAGCGACCTGCCGGTGCTGTCCCCGACCAGCTCACTGGCCGAGGTCACGCGCTACTTCGCCGCGTACAACCTGGTGTCCGCGCCGGTGGTCGACGACGAGAACCACCTGTTGGGCGCCGTCACGGTCGACGACCTGCTCGACCACCTGCTGCCGTCGGGCTGGCGCAGCGCGGACGAACCGGGGCCGGACTCGACGCAGGCCATCACTGACAACATCTCGGGAGCCGGCCGGTGAGCGAGCCTTCGGCGCGGCAGCGCCTGGACATCCCGCGCACGTCCCGTTTCCGGCTGACGCCGCGGGTCGACGTCGAGGCCGTCGGCCAGTTCAGTGAGTCGATCGCCCGGTTCCTGGGCACGGGCAAATATCTGCTGATCCAGACGGTGATCGTGGTCATCTGGATCGCCTTCAACCTGATCGCGATCAGCCTGCAATTCGACCCGTATCCGTTCATCCTGCTGAACCTGGCGTTCTCGACCCAGGCGGCGTACGCCGCGCCGCTGATCCTGCTGGCGCAGAACCGCCAGGAGAACCGGGACCGCGTGTCGCTCGAAGAGGACCGCAGGCGCGCGGCCCAGACCAAGGCCGACACCGAATTCCTGGCCCGCGAACTGGCCGCGCTGCGACTGGCCGTGGGCGAGGTGGCGACCCGCGACTACCTCCGCCGCGAACTCGAAGAGCTGCGGGCGTTGATTGCTCAGCAGAACGGTGGCAAGGGCGGATCCGGCAAACGCAAGACCGGAAAATCCCGGCCGCCGGTCGAGGACGACGACGCTTTCGGCGGCCCCGCGGCCGAGTCCGCCGACTCCGCCACCGCGGCCGAATGAGAGATTCCACTCTGCGGAATCAATAGGCCGACAACCGACCGCGGAGTAGGTATGGTGACTTGGATCACAACACAGGTCACCGGGGTCACTCCGGTATTCCACTTTCATAGGATGGCTTAGTGCACAACGGGGGCGACACCGCTGATTTCGCGGACGACGCTGCGCCTACTACCGAATCACACGCACTTTCCGGCGAATCCGGGCTGGTTGACGACGCCATCGAGGATTACGACGCCGCCGTCGGTGACGACACCGACGCCGTTGCTGAACCCGCACCCGGCCGTCGCCGGCAGATCGCCAAGGCGCTGCGCCGGCCGCTGGCCGGTGTCGCCGTCGTCGCGCCGCTGGTCCTGATGCTTGCCGTCGGTGGTTCGGCGCCGACTCGGCAAACAACCGCGCACAACAGCGCCACCACGGGCGTCACGCCGCTGGCGGCCGTCACCCCCACCACGCCCGGCCCCCGCAACCGGGCCGGTATGACGGTCGTCGCGTCCGATCAGATGCCCCGCGCGCTGCACATGGACCCCACCACCGCCCTGTCACCGCCGCCGGCGTCGCTGGTGATGGCGCCCGGCGGTCTGCGCATCCCGCCGGTCGTCCTCAACGCCTACCGCACCGCCGAGAAGATCATGGCGACCAACGCACCGGGCTGCGGGATCAGCTGGAACCTGCTGGCCGGTATCGGCCGCATCGAGTCCGGCCACGCCAACAGCGGCGCCACCGACGCGCGGGGCACGGCGCTCACCCCGATCCTCGGACCTGTCCTCGACGGCACGCTGGCCGGCAACGAGGTCATCGTGCAGAGCATCTCGGCCGGGCGGGTGACCTACGCCCGGGCGCTGGGACCCATGCAGTTCCTGCCCGGCACCTGGGCCCGGTACGCCGCGGACGCCATCGGCGACGGCAAGCCCGACGTGCAGAACGTCTACGACGCCTCGCTGGCCGCGGCCCGCTACCTGTGCAGCGGTGGGCTGAACCTGCGTGATCCGTCGCAGGTGCTGACCGCGATCCTGCGCTACAACAACTCGATGCCGTACGCCCAGAACGTGCTCGGCTGGGCCAAGGCCTATGTCACCGGTATCGCCCCGGTCGACCTGCCGCCGATCGTCGGCCCGCCGCCCGCCATCGGCGACCAGCACCTGGACAACCCCGAGGGACTGGGGCCGGGACTGCCGATCAACGCCATGGGCCTGCCGTCCGACGATCCGCTGGCGATGACGCCCGCGCTGCAGGTGGGCCGCATGGGTCCGCTGCCCGGCCCGGCCGAACCGAAACAGAACTGCGCGGTGTTCTGCCTGCAAGGCGGCCCGGCGCCGAGCGCGGCGCCCATCCCCGCCCTGGACGCGCCGGCGCTGGACGCACCCGCGCCCAACCCGTTCAACCTGCCGCCGTTCCTGCTGCCGCAGGCTCCGCCGCCCGCGCCCGTCGCGCCGGCACCGGCTCCCCCGGGACCCATCCCGGTCACCGCAGTGGGCGTCGGCACGCCGGCCGCCGGACCGGTCGGCGCCGCACCGGGACCCGCACCCGGTCCCGCCGAGGTCCCGGCAGCACCGGCTCCCGCCGGTCCGCTGCCCGCGGAGGCCATGGGTCCGCCGCCGCCCGCCTTCCCCGGCCTACCATGACCAGCTGCCGGTGCGCTGACCGGCAGTTATAAACTCGCGGGTAATGTCTGCTGAGCTGAAAGCCGCCGTGCGCGCCGCACTGGGCAAAGTCATCGATCCTGAACTGCGCCGTCCGATCACCGAGGTCGGCATGGTCAAGGACATCACGGTCGAGTCCGATGGCGCGGTGCACGTCGAGATCTACCTGACCACGTCGGCCTGCCCGAAGAAAACCGAGATCACCGATCGGGTCACCGCGGCCGTCACCGACGTGCCGGGCACCGGGGCCGTCAAGGTCACCCTCGACGTGATGAACGACGAGCAGCGCGCCGAGCTGCGCAAGCTGCTGCGCGGCGACGACAAGGAACCGGTCATCCCGTTCGCCCAGCCCGGCTCGCTGACCCGGGTGTACGCCGTGGCGTCGGGCAAGGGTGGCGTCGGCAAGTCCAGCGTGACGGTGAACCTGGCGGCCGCGCTGGCCGCCAAGGGCCTGTCGGTCGGCCTGCTCGACGCCGACATCTACGGCCACTCGGTGCCCCGGATGATGGGTGTGCAGGATCGCCCCACCCAGGTGGATTCGATGATCCTGCCGCCGGTTTCGCACGATGTGAAGGTCATCTCCATCGCGATGTTCACCCAGGGCAACACCCCGGTGGTGTGGCGCGGGCCGATGCTGCACCGGGCGCTGCAGCAGTTCCTGGCCGACGTGTACTGGGGTGACCTCGACGTCCTGCTGCTCGACCTGCCGCCCGGCACGGGCGACATCGCCATCTCGGTGGCGCAGTTGATCCCAGGCGCCGAAATCCTCGTCGTCACCACACCGCAGATGGCTGCCGCCGAGGTCGCCGAGCGCGCCGGCGCCATCGCGGTCCAGACCCGTCAGCGCATCGTCGGCGTCGTCGAGAACATGTCCGGACTGACCCTGCCCGACGGCACCACGATGCAGCTGTTCGGCGCGGGCGGCGGCGCGCAGGTCGCCGAAAGCCTCACGCGCACAGTCGGTGCCGAGGTTCCGCTGTTGGGCCAGGTCCCGCTGGACCCGCAGCTCGTGAGCGCCGGCGACACCGGTGTGCCCCTGGTGCTGTCCGATCCCGACTCGGCTGCCGGAAAAGCACTGCGCGGTGTCGCCGACAAATTGTCCAGCCGCAAGCGCGGACTGGCGGGCATGTCGCTCGGGCTCGACCCGGCCGGGCGCTGACCCCTCCCTCGTCCGACAGGAAACCTCAAGTGACACATATCCATACGCGCAGCGGCGCACAGAACGTCGGCCTGCTGAGCGTGGCGGCCTACCGCCCGGGCCGCGTCGTCACCAACGACGAGATCTGTCAGACCATCGAGTCGTCGGACGAGTGGATCTACTCCCGCACCGGTATCAAGAACCGGCGATTCGCCGGTGCCGACGAGTCCGCGGTCACGATGGCGTGCGAGGCCGGGCGCCGGGCCTGTGCCGCGGCGGAGCTGTCCGGCTCGGACATCGACGCCGTCATCGTGGCCACCAGCACCAACTTCCGCAACACCCCGCCGTGCGGTCCCCAGGTCGCCACAGAGATTGGCGCACAGGGCATTCCGGCGTTCGACATCGCCGCGGGCTGTGCGGGATTCGGTTACTCGCTGGGCGTGGCCGCCGACATGATCCGATCCGGTAGCGCGGGCCGCATCCTCGTGGTGGGCTCGGAGAAGCTGTCCGACGCCATCGACATGACCGACCGCAGCAATGCCTTCATCTTCGCCGACGGCGCCGCCGCGGTGGTCGTCGGACCGACCGAGGAGCAGGGCATCGGGCCGACCGTCGCCGGCAGCGACGGCGAGCAGTCCAGTGCCATCGTGCAGGACCTCAGCTGGATCGACTACACCGAGAACCCCTCCGGCCCAAGGCCTTTCCTGCGCATGGAGGGCCAGACCGTCTTCCGATGGGCGGCCTTCCAGATGGTCGACGTCGGCAAGCGCGCCATCGCTGCTGCCGGCCTGACGGTCGACGACATCGACGTGTTCATCCCCCATCAGGCCAACGGCCGGATCAACGAGCTGCTCACCAAGGGGCTCGGACTCAGCCCGGAAACCGTTGTCGCCCAAGATATCCAGGATGCCGGCAACACGTCGGCCGCCTCGATTCCGCTCGCGATGTACACCCTGCTGGACACCGGTGAGGCAAAGCCGGGCAGCGTTGCGCTACTGCTGGGGTACGGCGCGGGCCTGGCATACGCCGCCCAGGTGATCCGGCTCCCCGGGTAGCACTCAGCCCGCCACGGCGGCCAGTTTGCGCTTCTCCTCGTAGAACCGCGCGCGCTCGTCGAGCATGCCCAGGAACCCGATCAGTTCCTCGCGCGCTCGCTCACCGACCGGTCCGAAATCGCCCCGCTCGAAGACGTTCCAGAAGCGCAGCACCGGCACCAGCACGTCGTCGTGGTGGATGCGCAGGTCGTAGATGCCGGCCTTGGCGATGGTGAGCGCGTTCTTCGCGAAGTCGGCCATGCCCAGACCCGGCATGGCGAAGTTGATGACCTCGTCGCGGATGGCGACCATCGCGTCGTCCGGGGCGATGTCGAGCGCCGCGGCCATCAGGTTGCGGTAGAAGACCATGTGCAGGTTCTCGTCGGCCGCGATCCGGGCCAGGAGCTGGTCGGCCAGTGGGCATCCCGAGGCCCGGCCGGTGTTGCGGTGCGAGACGCGGGTGGCCAACTCCTGGAACGACACATAGGCCAGCACCGACAACGCGCTGCGGTCCCCGGCGTCGTAGCCGGCGACGGTGTGCTCCATGCGCAGTCGTTCCAGGGCGACGGGATCGACGCCGCGAGTGACCACCAGGTAGTCCCGCAGCGCGATGCTGTGGCGACCTTCCTCGGCCGTCCACTGCCCGATCCAGGTGCCCCAGGCGCCGTCGCGGGAGAAGCGGGTGGCGATCTCACGGTGATATGACGGCAGATTGTCCTCGGTCAGCAGGTTGACGGTCAGGGCGGTCTTGGCGACCGGGTCCAGCGGCGAGTCCTCCGGCTGCCAGTCCTCGCCGCCCAGGAAAGCGAAGTCCCGCCCGCGGCTCCACGGCACGTAGTCGTGCGGGAACCATTCCTTCGCCATCTTCAGGTGCCGGTCGAGGTTCTGCGCGACGACGGGCTCCAGTTCGTACAGCACTGCGGCCTGGGTATCCATGGGTCAATCCCTTCATCGGTGGTCGGCGTCGGTCCACACCTTCACGAACCTACGGTACCGTAACCTACGGTACCGTAGGTTAGCGTGCGATGACCAGATGGTGACGACCACTTCACGAAAAAGCCCGGCCTGTGGCATGACCACAGACCGGGCTTTTTGATCAACGACCCCTGGGGAAACCCATCAGCCCCGCAGCGCCGAGACGAAGATCGCGGGCAGCTTGGCCCAGCTCGGCTTGCCCGTGAACGCCGTGAGGAGCCGTCCGGTCGAGGCAGCCGTGCGGTTGTTGACGAACCACGGCGGCTTCGGCGAGATGGAGAGTTCTCCCCCGACCAGCGAGCGCGGCGACGGGCGGAACGGCCCCCGCACCACGGTGCGCTCGGGCTTCTCGAGCAGGAAACCGTTGTGCACCACACCGATTCCGCTCTGCACGTCGCTCAGCGTGTGGCCGGGGAAGGCGCCCCAGGTGGCGTGCGGCGTCAGGTAGCCGACGCCGGTCCAGGCGTTGACCGCCACGGTGCCGTAGTGCAGCGTCTCGATCATGGCGTCGAACGCCTTGCCCAGCGCCTTGATGGTGGCCGGCGCCGCGACGATGTTGACGCCCAGGGTGCCGACGAAGTCCTCGTTGGCCAGGCGGGTGGCCTCGCGGACGAACTCGACACCGTCACTGTCGAGATCGACGACGCCGTACACCGGCGAGAAGTACTCGGTGTTGAGCAGTGCGGTGCGGTCCTCGGGATCCACGACCAGCACGCGGTCGCCCAGGCGTTGCGCCTTCGGATACGTGGCCTCGGCGCTGGCGACGCGGGAGTCGGAGCCCGGGTAGTAGGCGGCGCGGTTGGGCGCGGCGGCGATGGCCTTGGTCAGGGCCGCCACGAACTCATCGCGCTGCGCCCACTTCGAGGACAGCACCACGACCTGCGACGCCACGCAGTTGTAGCCGTTGTTGTGCAGCCGCTGGGTGGCAATGTGGTTGGCCTGGAACGCGATATCGGCCTTGCTCCACTTGCCGGGCACCACGATGGTCGGCGACACCCCGCCGAGCTCGCTGGTGATGTCCTTGTGCAGGATCGGCTCGCCCGCGGCCTTGCGCCGGGCACCCTCTTCGCCGACGCCGAAGACAATGGCGTCGTGCGTCAGGGCACTGCCCGTCATGTGCACGTGGTCCACCGCGTCGTGCTGCACCAGGTAGGTGCCGACGTCGGCGCCACCGGTGAGAATCCGCACCGCGCCGAGGTCGATGAACGGCGCCAGCACCTTGGTCAGCACCGGCAGGATCGGATCGGTGACCGGGTTGAGCTTGAGCGCCACCACGCGGTTGTTGGCGATCAGCTCGTAGACGGTGTCGAGCGGGGCGATCGACGTGATGTTGCCGGCGCCGAGCACGACGCCGATTCCGTTGGTCTTTCCGGGATCCCGCTGCGCCAGACCGGCGGTCCGTAGCGCCTCGTCGCGGCTGACACCCGGCTGCAGCCACACCTCGGCACTGAATCCGGACAGCAGGAGCTTGTCGAAGACGTTGAGCGGCAACACATTCACGGTCGTCCGGCCGGCTGCGGCGCCGAAGGTGGCTCCGTCCAGCGGGCTCTTGCCGGCCTCCAACTTGGCCAGGCTCGCGGACAGCGCGGCGGCCCCGGCCGCCAGTGGGTACGGGCCGGAAATCCATTCCTCACCGACCAGCGGCGACTCCGGATTCAGTTGCTTGATCCGGATCGCGGCCTCGACCCACTCGGCGCCGTGCTGCACCGCCAACTGCTGCACGTCGTCGAGAATCTCCCGCCGGCGCGCCAGTGGCGTTGCCGCCCAAGCCTTCTCGCCTTCGGCGAGCTCATTCAGCGCCTGGTCCACCAGGGCCGTGTACGCGATGTCCGTCATATGCTGAATTCTCCCGGTGGTGCGGTCGGTATGGGCCGGAATCAGCCGGCGTGTGCTTCGAATTCCAGCAGCGCGTCGCTGTGGTTGTGCTCGTACGGCTTGGGGCCCTGCCCGAGTGCCCGCTTGGCCAGCAGCGCCTGATACTGCTCGAACGGCGTGGTCCGGCCCCACTTCGCGCGGGCCTCGGCCGGCGTGTAGGTGACGGGGTTCTGGGCCGGGATCTTCATCAGCGTCGGACCGACGATCGGCGTGGTGTGCGGGGTGGTGAAGTCCAGGATCGCCAGTTCCAGGCGCGGGATGCCCGCGACCGCCCGCAGCAGTGGCCGCGCGATGAGCTTGGCGATGACGTCGTCGGAGTAGTTCTGCGGGATGCCGCCGAGGGTGCGCATCCACTTCGGCATGGTCGCGATGATCGCCCGGCGCATCGGCCAGTTGAACACGCGGCGCATCCAGCTCGGCACTCGCTCGGGCAGGATGTGATAGCCCAGGTCGACGAGGTAGTTCATCATGTTCTGGGCCACCTCGGAGCCGGCCATCTGCGGCCGGTACTGCTCGAAGTACTGCTGGATGCCCTCGCGCGTGCGCGGCACGTCGTCGGGGTTGATGGTCTGGAACTCCGCGGCCCGCGCGCACTCTTCCCAGTACTGCAGTTCCTCGGCCTCGGTCAGCTTGCCCGGCCCGAACATTTCATAGGTGTAGAGGATCGAGTGCCACGCGGTCAGGTGGATCCACAGCTGCGAGTACGGGTCGTTGGCGTCGAACGGCTTGCCGGTGATCGGCTCGGTGCCGATGGCCTTGCCGTGGATCTTGACCAGAATCTCCGAGGCGTCCAGGACCGCCTCGGCGTCACCGAACGCCACCAGGGCGAAGTACTGCATGGTGCGGTCGTAGCGCAGCCGGGTGCGGGCGTACACCTGACCACTGGCATCGACCGCCGCGGCGAGGTACGGGTCGAGGTGCTCGATGGTCACGGCGCGGGCGAAGCCCAGCAGCAACGAGGTCGGGTAGCTCCACACCCGCCAGGTGACCGAGTCGGGTCCGAAGAATCCGTAGTCGACCGCGGGCGTCAGTTTCGTGTCCGCAACCGGCAGACCGGCGACCCGGCGAAAAGTGGCGACAGCATCCATCGTCGTTCCCCTTTGAACATGAAGGCGCCCACGGCGCGGTTTGGTAGATGGTACGGCACGTACCACTAGATAGCCAGAGTCCCACTGATTGGCTGCATCAGGTAACTCCCGGGCAGGTACATGAGGTAAACAAGGAGCCATGGCGGATGCCACCACCGGTCGCTGGGCCGGCCAACGCGAGCGCAGGCGCGCTGAGTTCATCGACGCTGCCCTCGTCGTGATCGAGCAACACGGGCCCCAGACCTCGACCGAGCAGATCGCCGCGCACGTGGGCGTCAGCCGGACCAAGCTCTATCGGCACTTCGTCGACGCCGCGGACCTGCAACGCGAGGTCGCGCACCGGACCAGCGAGATGATCACCGCCGAACTCGCGCCGGTGTGGCGGCCCGAGGGCAGCATGGCGCAGATCGTCAGGGCCGGCGTGAGCGCGCACGTCCACTTCCTGACGCAACACCCGAACCTGTACCGGTACCTGCAGCGATGCTCCATCGATGAGGGCTTCAACGCGTTCGCCGACATCAAGATCACCATCGCCAACCTGCTGACCGCGGTCCTCAAGGTGTACGTGGCCGCCTTCGATGTGAAAGCTGATGCCGAGCGGTTGTCGTACGGCATCGTCGGCCTCGTCGAGACCGCCGCGGGGCACTGGCTCGAACAACCGCTGCGCGACACCCAGGACGCGCTGGTCGACGACCTGACCCGCTGGATCTGGTTGATGCTCGACGACTCACTGCGCGCGGGCGGCGTCTACGTCGCCGCGGACGAAATCCTGCCGCCGGCAGCAGAGATCGCCGAGAACGCCGATCGCTACCGCGACCCGGCGCGCCTGCAGGCCCTGAATCTCTAGCGGCGTCAGGTCGCGTCGGGGTCGAACTGCGGCGTCTGCGACTGCGGGGCCGCCCCCGGAGCGCCCGGTGTGGGCGGGATGCCGTTGACCTCGGGCGTGGTCAGCGGCTTGGTCTGGTCCGGCGGCGCGGGAGTGTCGAAGGCGCCGGTGAGGAACGAGTCGTCACCGTCGAGCAGATGCTTGGTCAGCGCCGCGCGCGGTGTCATACCGCGCAGTTTCTGCAGCTCACTGAGGGGCTGACGCAGATCCTCGAACTCCGGCCCGAGATCCTGACGCAGCTGACTGGTCGCACCGCTGAGGTACTCGCGCACCTGCTTGAGGCTGCCGGCCGTCCACCGGATGGCGCCGGGCAACCGCTCCGGGCCCAGGATCACGAGGCCCGCGATGACCAGCACGAGCATCTCGCCCCATCCGATGTTGCCGAACATCAGCTGGCCGGGGTGTCTGCGTTGGGAACGACGGTGAGCGTCACGTGCCGGCCGTCGCGGATCACCTCGATGGGCGCGGGCTGACCGATCTGCAGCTGACGCACCGCGACCACGAACTCGTCGGCGTCGGCGACCTTGCGGTTACCGACCTTGACCACGACATCGTTCTCGAGGATGCCGCCCTTCTCCGCGGGGCTGCCGGCGACGACGTTCACGACCTGGGCGCCCGAGGCGACCTTGTCGCTGGCCGACTTGGCGTTGAGGCCCAGCGTCGGGTGGAAGATCTTGCCGTCCTTGATCAGCACCTCGACGGTGGCCTTGACCTCGTTCACGGGGATGGCGAAGCCCAGACCACTTGCGCTGTCGGACAACGACTTTCCGGCCGTGTTGATCCCGATGACCTCGGAGTTCATGTTGATCAGCGGGCCACCCGAGTTGCCGTGGTTGATCGAGGCGTCGGTCTGGATGCCATCGATGACGGTGTCGGTGTCGGAGCCTTCACCGGACAGCGGCACCGGACGGTGCAGCGCGCTGATGATGCCGTGCGTGACGGTGCTGCGCAGACCCAGCGGGGCGCCGGCCGCGATGACCTCGTCGCCGACCTTGACCTTCTCGGCGTCACCGAACTTCGCCACGGTCAGGTTGTCGACGTTGTCGACCTTCAGCACCGCGAGGTCGGTCTTGGGATCCCGGCCGACGAGGTTCGCCGGCACCTGCTTGCCGTCGTTGAACACCACGGAGATGTGGTACTGGCTGGGGTTCTTGGCCGCGTCGGAGATGACGTGGTTGTTGGTGACGACGTAGCCGCGGCCGTCGACCACGACGCCGGAGCCCTGCGATCCGTCGGTGTCGCCCATCGCCTCGATGGTGACCACCGAATCCGCCACGGCGGCAGCGACTTTCGCGAACCGGCCCTCGGGCAGGTCGCCGCCGTCACTGGTCTTCAAGGTGACCTTGGATGTGGTGAAGGCCTCGACCACCTCGGCGGTCTTGCGCCCGACGACACCGCCGAGCACGCCGATGACCAACGCCAGCAGGGCCAGCACCGCAAGCGCCGTCATGGAGACCTTGCGGCCGAACAGCACGTCACGCACACCGAGCTTGCCGACAGGAGCGGCGACCACCACCGGCGGCGGCGGGGGCAGTGCCGGGGTGCCGAGCGACGGCGCGGCCGACGGATCCCGCCACGGGTCGGCAACAGCGTCGTCGTCGTCGTCCTGGGCCTCGGCCTCCAGCGCGCCGGCGTCGGCGGGGTGGCGCTGCAGGGAATCGACGCCTCCGGCGGGCCGGCCGAAGGCTTCGGCGAGCACGGGATCGGGCGCCTGGTTGGTCGGGGTGTACTCGCCCTGGTTACGAATCTGATCCTCGGCGAGGAAGGAACCGGTGAAGCCCTCTGGCCGGCCGAACGCGCGCTGCGACGCCGGGTCCACCGGGGTACGCGTCACCGGACGCGGAGCCAGACGGGGGCGATCTCCGGACATGTCCTGATTCGTCACCGGTTTCCACTCCCCATCTGCTGGCTCTATCCGCACGACCCGCATTGACGGGCGTCTCGGTCACTCAAAAATTCAGGGTCAACCCTACCGGCGCCGACGACGTTCCCGCGGCGGCCGATCGGCAAAGTCCTGGTCATCGATTCCGGATGTCTGTATTTCCGCGAACTGCATCGATGTGTCGTTGGGGATGTTCGCCAACGCACCCAGCAACGCAGTGGGCGCGATGATCGGGCACGAATCGCGCAATGCGCTCCGGGCCTGGCCCTGGGCATCGACCTCGGCGGCGCAATCCGGGCACTGAGACAGGTGGTGGGCGGCGCGCAGATGCGCACCCATCTGCAGCTCACCATCGACGAAAGCGGCGATGGCCTCGATCGACAGGTGCTCCGTCGACCCGAAGCGGCGTGGGCCGACGGGTCCGTCAGTCTGGGAGGCGAACTGCGCGGGTAGCCAGGAGAACGCACGACGGAACAACTGTCCCCGGTCGACCATCACCGAGCTCCTCTCCGCGCCACGCCTTCGTCCGTGTTGCCGTTACTACTGAATGTAGCGCGACAACCTGGGACGGATACGTCACAACGCTCAGGCGGACTTGGCGGAGATGGCCGCGGCCGCCTCGGAGTAGTCACCCGGATGACTGGCGAGGTACTCGCGCAGCGCCTGCCGGCCCCGGTGGATACGGCTGCGCACGGTGCCGAGCTTGACGTCGAGCGTCGCGCCGATCTCCTCGTACGACAGACCCTCGATGTCACACAGCACCACGGCGGCGCGGAACTCCGGCGGCAGCGAGTCGAGCGCGGCCTGAAGGTCCGGTCCCAGCCGCGAGTCGTGGTACAGCTCCTCGGGGTTCGGGTCATCGGCGGGCACGCGGTCGTAGTCCTCGGGCAGCGCCTCCATACGGATGCGGGTGCGGCGGCGGACCATGTCCAGGAACAGGTTGGTCGTGATGCGGTGCAGCCAGCCTTCGAAGGTGCCGGGCTGGTAGTTCTGCACCGAGCGGAACACCCGGATGAACGTCTCCTGAGTGAGGTCCTCGGCGTCCTGCGGGTTACCCGACAGGCGGTAGGCCAGCCGGTACACCCGGTCGGCGTGCTGGCGGACCAGCTCGTCCCAGGACGGCATGGTGGCCACATCACCGGTGGCATCGAAGACGGCGGTGCCCGTCAATTCGTCGCTGACTTCAGCCCAATCCACTTCGGCTTCGGCGACCGGGACATGGGACATGTGGGTCGGGGCGAGCTTTGTGGGGGCCGGCATGGCGGTCGTGGCAATCTCCAGTTCCGTAGTTTCCGCGTCGTTGGCACATGACGCATCAGCAGAAACCGGTACCTGGAGTCCGATATTCCCGATCCCGCGGATGTCCGGCGACTGCCGGACTCCGGAATCGGCTTGCAGATCGTTCACACTCGCGTGCATGGCGATTACGGTTCCCCACCCTGGTGAGGTTGATGTATGAGCAAACTGAACTTTTCCTGAGAAACCCCGCGTCGGCTCCATGACCTGCGAATACCCGTTATATGTTCGCCAAAACTTAACCTTGCGCCTCGGGCGTGGCGCGTCGCCGCTCAGGATTGCTCCGCCGCCGCCCGAGAGCGCGGCCGTATTGCGCGTGTACTGAGCGGCGGCACGCTGGGCGTTCGTTACGCTGCGCACATGTCCAGCACCGATGACCCGACGGTTTCGGCCGGTAGCAACCAGCCTGACCCGGCGCAGCCGGCCCCGGCGGCACCCGCGCAGGCACCGGCCCAGCCCATCGCTGCTGCCGCTCCCAAAGCGAGCACGGCCGAGGCCATCGTCAAGCACGCCGAGCGGTCCATCACCGAAGAACCCATCACCGCCGCGGCCCGGGAGCGGGCCGAGGAGAGTGGGGCCAACCCCGTCACCCCGGCGGTCGGCGCACTGCTGAGCGTGCTGGCGAAGATCGCGTCGGCCAAGGCCGTCGTCGAGGTCGGCACCGGGGCCGGCGTCAGCGGACTGTGGCTGCTGTCCGGCATGCGCGAAGACGGCGTGCTGACCACCATCGACATCGAGCCCGAGCATCAGCGGCTGGCCAAGCAGGCGTTCGTCGCCGCGGGTGTCGGGCCGTCGCGGACCCGGCTGATCGTGGGCCGCGCGCAGGAAGTGCTCACCCGGCTGGCCGACGAGTCCTACGACCTGGTGTTCATCGACGGCGAGCCCGTGGACCAGCCGCAGTTCGTCACCGAGGGCGTCCGCCTGCTGCGACCGGGCGGCGTGATCGTGGTGCACCGCGCCGCGCTCGGCGGCCGTGCCGGCGACGCCGCCGCCAACGACCGCGACGTGACGGCCGTGCGGGAGGCCACCCGCGCCATCGCCGAGGACGAGCGGCTGACCCCGGTCCTGGTCCCGCTGGGCGACGGGCTCCTGGCCGCCGTCCGCGACTAGCCATTCCCGCGAGCGTGCGTGTCTGCACCTAGACACGCCGCTCCACCCGTGCTGTTCGCGCACGTTCGCCGCCGCTGAGCGGGACCAAAATGCACACGCCTGACGGCGTGGCGGCTGCAGACACGCACGCTCGCCGCTGGATCAACGGCCGCCAAGCATCGGCTCACGCCGCGCCGTTGACGTCGCTGTCGAATCTTTACGAGCTCTTGACGGGTCAGATCCTTGACGACCGACTGAACGCGTGTTTAGCGTATTGAACATGCGTTCAGTCGAGGACCTCACCACCGTCGCCCGTATCCGCGATGCGGCCATCGAACAGTTCGGCCAGCACGGGTTCTCGGCCAGCGTCCGCAGCATTGCGACGGCCGCCGGGGTCAGCGCGGCTTTGGTGATCCACCACTTCGGCTCCAAGGAGAAACTGCGCGAAGCCTGCGACGCCTACGTCATCGAGACCGTCCGGGCCGCCAAGACCGAGTCGATGCAGAACGCCAGCCCGAGCGCGTGGTTCGCGCAGCTCGCCGAGATCGAATCCTTCGCACCCATGACCGCCTACCTGATGCAGGCATTGCAGACCGGCGGCGAACTGTCGAAGTCGCTGTGGCAGAACATGATCGAGAACACCGAAGGCTATCTCGAAGAGGGCGTCCGCGCCGGCACCATCAAGCCGAGTCACGACCCCAGGGCGCGCGCCCGCTTCCTGGCCCTGACCAGTGGCGGTGCCTTCCTGACGTACATCCAGTTGCACGACAACCCGACGGACTATCGCCAGGTGCTGCACGACTACGCGCAGGACATGGTGCTGCCCGCACTCGAGGTGTACACCGAGGGCCTGATGGCCGATTCGACGATGTACGAAGCCTTTCTGGCGCAACAGGAATCAGGCCAACCCATCGTCACCAGCACCGAGGAGTGAATGTGAACGCCGCTATCGAAATCGACACCCTGACAAAGAACTTCGGGGCGGTCCGGGCACTCGACGGACTGAACCTGAGGGTCGAGCGGGGTGAGGTGCACGGCTTCCTGGGGCCCAACGGCGCAGGCAAGTCGACGACGATCCGCATCCTGCTGGGGCTCGTTCGCGCCGACTCCGGTTCGGTCCGGCTGCTCGGCGGTGACCCGTGGACCGACTCCGTGGCATTGCACCGCCACATCGCTTATGTACCAGGCGATGTCACGCTGTGGCCGACGCTGACCGGCGGCGAGACAATCGATCTGCTGGCCCGGATGCGCGGTGGCATCGACGAAAAACGCCGCGCCGAACTCACCGAGCGGTTCGACCTGGACCCCACCAAGAAGACCCGTACGTACTCCAAGGGCAACCGGCAGAAGATCTCCCTGGTCTCGGCTTTCGCCTCCAACGCCGACCTGCTGTTACTCGACGAACCCAGCAGCGGCCTGGATCCATTGATGGAGAACATCTTCCAGCAGTGCGTCGCCGAGGCCGCCGGACGGGGCACCACCGTCCTGCTGTCGAGCCACATCCTGGCCGAGACCGAGCGACTGTGCCAGCGGGTGACGATCATCAGGGCCGGCCGGACCGTCGAGAGCGGAACGCTGGAGTCGATGCGGCACCTGTCGAGCACCACCATCAAGGCCGACATGATCAACAACCCGGGCCGGATCGACCACCTCCCAGGGGTTTCCGACATCTTCTTCGACGGCCGGATGCTCACAGCCCGCGTCGAATCGGAGAGTCTCGGCGCGGTCATCAAGGCACTCGGCGATGCCGGTGTGCGCTCACTGGTGAGCCAGCCGCCCACGCTGGAGGATCTGTTCCTGCGGCACTACGACAGTGGCCGGAACCGCCGCGAACCCGAGCAGGTGCGGGCATGACCGCCGTCCTGGACCGCCCGGCCCGGCCCGCCCGGCCGGCCGCCGGGGCCTCCAGCTTCACCGGAACCCTTGGGCTGCTTCGTCTTTACCTGCGCACCGACCGGATCGTGCTGCCCCTGTGGGTGCTGCTGCTGTCTCTGCCACTGTCCACGGTGTACATCGGCAGCATCGAGGCCGTCTACCCCACCGCGGCGGCCCGCGCCGGATTCGCGGCGAGCATCATGGCCAGCCCGGCCCAGCGCGCGATCTACGGCAACATCTACAACGACAGCCTGGGCGCGGCCGGCATCTGGAAAGCCGGCATGTTCCACGTGCTGATCGCCGTCGCCGTGATCCTCACGATGATCCGGCACACCCGCGCCGATGAAGAGGCCGGCCGCACCGAACTCATCGACTCGACGGCCGTCGGCCGCAACGCGAGCCTGACCGCCGCGCTGCTGTTGACCGGTGGCGGCTCGCTGCTCACCGGTTGGCTCGGCTTCCTCGGCCTCCTGAATACCGATGTGCCCGTGGCGGGTTCACTGGCGTTCAGCTGCGCGCTGGCCGCCTCCGGGTTGGTGTTCACCGCCGTCGCCGCCGTGGCCGCGCAGCTCTCGGCCAGCGCGCGCGTCGCCCGCGGTATCGCCTTCGGCGTTCTCGGCGCCGCGTTCACGCTGCGCGCGGTGGGCGACGCCAGTGGCAGCGAACTGTCCTGGGCCTCTCCCCTGGGCTGGTCACTGCTGGTCCGCCCGTATGCCGGTGACCGGTTCGGTGTGCTGGCACTGCACCTGACACTGACCGTCGCCCTGGTGGTACTGGCGTACCAATTGCAGGGCGCCCGCGATGTCGGAGCCGGGATGTTCGCCGAGCGGCGCGGCCGGCCTCGGGCCACCGGAATGCTCAGCGGCCCAACAGGGTTGGCCTGGCGGCTGACCCGCGGCTCGGTCCTGGTATGGACCGTCGGGCTGGGGCTGTACGGGCTGCTCGTCGGCAGCGTCGTACACGGCATCGGCGACGAGCTGGGCGGCAGCGGCTCGGCACGCGACATCATCACGCGTCTCGGCGGTACCAGCGCACTGGAGGAAGCGTTCATCTCGATCGCCTTCAACATGCTCGGCATGGTCGCCGCCGCGTTCGCGGTATCGCTGGCCCTGCGGCCGCATCAAGAGGAGACCGGCCAGCGCGCCGAGACGTTACTCGCCGGAGCCGTGAGCCGGATCCGTTGGCTGACCGGCTATCTGGCCATCGCGCTCGCCGGCACCACGGTCGCGATGCTGACGTCGGGCCTGCTGGCCGGCCTGACGTACGGCGCGGCGGCCGACGACCTCGGCGGCAAACTGCCCCTGGTGCTGGGCTCGGCAGCAGTGCAACTGCCCGCCATCTGGCTCCTGATCGCAGTGACGACCGTGTTGTTCGGGGCAGCGCCGCGATTCACTCCGGTGGCGTGGGGCGCCCTGGTCGGCTTCATCGCGGTGTATCTGCTTGGTTCGCTGGCGAATTCACCGCACTGGGTGCTGGACCTCGATCCGTTCAGCCATATCCCGCGGGTTGGTTCGGGTACCTTCACCGCGACGCCACTGGTCTGGCTGCTGGCTCTGGACGCAACTCTGATCATCCTGGGCGCCTTGGCTTTCCGGCGCCGTGATCTACGGTAGGAGAAATCATGAAACTCGCTCTGCAGGCGCTCGCCTCGGCGGCCGGGGGCATCGTCTTCTTCGCGGTGCTGCTGTGCGTGCCGGCCGGCACCATCCACTATTGGCAGGCTTGGGTTTTCATCGCGGTCTTCATGGTCGCGACCATGGGCCCGAGCATGTACCTGGCCATCAAGCGCCCCGAGGCGCTGGCGCGACGGATGCACGGCGGCCCGACGGCCGAGACGCGCCCGATTCAGAAGGTGGCGATCTGGGCGATCCTCGCGTCGGTGATCGGAACCGGCATCGTCAGCGCACTCGACTGGCGTTTCGGGTGGTCCTACGTGCCGACGGCCGTCGTCATCCTCGGCAACGTCGTCGTCGCGGTGTCGCTGCTGGCGGCCCAGTGGGTCGTCATCCAGAACAACTTCGCGGGCGCGAGCATCTCGGTCGAGGAAAACCAGCCGGTCATCTCCACCGGCCTGTACGGCATCGTGCGGCACCCGATGTACATCTGCGCACTGATCATGATGCTCGCGACCCCGCTGGCACTGGGCTCCTACTGGGGGCTCATCCCGGTGCTGGCCGCCGCCCCGGCGCTCATGGCGCGCATCTTCGACGAGGAGAAGATGCTGCGCGCCGAACTGCCCGGCTACGTCGATTACACCCACAAGGTGCGCTACCGGTTGCTCCCCTACGTCTGGTGACACCGCGGGATCTGTGCACGAAAATCCGCGGACAGCGCGGGAAATCGTGCACAAATCCCGGAGACTGAACGGGTGGAACTGTTCACCGGCCTCGGTCTGGCCACCGCGTCGGGCCTCAACGCCTACATTCCCCTGCTGGCGATGGGCCTGCTGGGACGCTTCACCAACCTCGTGGAGCTCCCGCACCCGTGGGCGTGGTTGACCAACGGCTGGGTGATCGGCATCGTGGCCGTGCTGTTGGTCGTCGAGATCGTCGCCGACAAGGTGCCCGCCCTCGACAGCGTCAACGACGTCATCCAGACGTTCGTGCGGCCGACGTCCGGCGGCATCGTCTTCGGCTCCGGCACCGCGGCACAGACTGCCGCCGTCACCGATCCCGGCGCGTTCGCCAGTTCCGGTCAGTGGATTCCCGTGGTGATCGGGGCCGTCACCGCGCTCGTGGTGTCGCTGACCAAGTCGACGGTGCGGCCCGTCGCCAATGTCGCCACCGGCGGGCTCGCGGCACCCGTGCTGAGCACGGTGGAAGACGTGGCCAGCGTCGGGCTGGTGATCGTCGCGATCGTGCTGCCGGTGCTGGTTGTCGTCGCGCTCGCGCTGCTGGTCTGGGCGGCGGTGGCGCTACTCCGCCGCAGACGCCGCCGGACGCCCGATGCGGCCGTCTAGATCCAGACGCCCTTACCGACCGCGACGACGCCGCCGGCACTGACCGAGAAGCGTTCGCGGTCCTTCTCCAGGTCCACGCCGACCATCTCGCCGGGGCCGACGACGACGTTCTTGTCCAGGATGGCGTGCCGCACCACGGCACCGCGCCCGACGCGGGCGCCGGGCATGATCACGCTGCCCTCCACGATGGCGCCGTCGTCGATCACGACGTTGGACGACAACACCGAATTGCGCACCGACGCAGCCGAGATGATGCTGCCCGCGCCGACGACCGATTCCTGGGCCGAGCCGCCGTTGACGAACTTGGCCGGGGCCAGATGCTCCGACTCACCGAGGATGGGCCAGCGCCGGTTGTAGAGGTTGAACACCGGGTGCACCGACACCAGGTCCATATGGGCGTCGTAGAACGCGTCGAGCGTGCCGACGTCGCGCCAGTAGCCGTGGTCGCGCTCGGTGGCGCCGGGCACCTCGTTGTCGTTGAAGTCGTAGACGGCGGCCATTCCGTCGGCCACCATCTGCGGGATGATGTTGCCGCCCATGTCGTGGTCGGAGTCGTGGTTCTCGGCGTCCACCCGGATGGCGTCAATGAGCGCCTTGGTGGTGAACACGTAGTTGCCCATGGAGACGAACGTCTGCTCGGGGTCGTCGGGCGTGCCCGGCGGGTCGGCCGGCTTCTCGACGAAGCTGCGGATGCGGCCGGACTCGTCGGCGTCGATGCAGCCGAACGCCGACGCCTCGGCGCGCGGCACCCGGATGCCGGCGACCGTCGCGCCCGCTCCGCTCTCGATGTGGAACCGCACCATCTGCTCGGGGTCCATGCGGTACACGTGATCGGCCCCGAAGACCACGATGTAGTCGGGGTCCTCGTCGTAGATGAGGTTCATCGACTGATAGATGGCGTCGGCCGAGCCGGTGTACCAGCGCGGGCCCAGGCGCTGCTGCGCCGGGACCGGGGTGATGTACTCGCCGGCCAGGCCCGACAGCCGCCAGTTCTGCGAGATGTGCCGGTCCAGTGAGTGCGACTTGTATTGCGTCAGAACACAAATCCGCAGGTATCGGGCGTTGACGAGGTTCGACAGGACGAAGTCGATGAGGCGGTAGGCGCCGCCGAACGGGACGGCGGGCTTTGCGCGGTCCGCCGTCAGCGGATACAGCCGTTTGCCCTCACCGCCGGCCAAGACGATTCCCAGCACCTGCGGCTGTTCCCTCATGCCACCAAACCTAGTAGCCACCAACCGAAGCGGCCAGACATACGCCCCAACCCGTCGCACGCGTTAACGTCATCGACATGCGGGTGGCGATGATGACGCGGGAGTATCCACCGGAGGTCTACGGCGGCGCGGGCGTGCATGTGACCGAGCTCGTCGGGCAGCTCACGAAGCTGTGCGACGTCGACGTGCACTGCATGGGCGTGCAGCGGCGGGACGCCTTCGTGGCCCAGCCCGATCCCCTGCTCGCCGGCGCCAATGCGGCCCTGACGACGCTGTCGGCAGATCTGGCGATGGTCAACAACGCGTTCGCCGGGCCGGCTGCCATGCCGAACGTGGTGCATTCGCACACCTGGTACACCGGCATGGCCGGGCATCTCACCGCGCTGCTCCACGGCATCCCGCACGTGCTGACCGCGCACTCGCTCGAGCCGCGGCGGCCGTGGAAGGCCGAGCAGCTCGGTGGCGGCTACCGCATCTCCTCGTGGGTCGAGCGCACGGCGATCGAAGCGGCCGACGCCGTCATCGCGGTCAGTGCCGGCATGCGGGCCGACGTCCTGGCCACCTACCCGCAGCTGGACCCCGCGCGAGTGCACGTGGTGCGCAACGGGATCGACACCGACGACTGGTATCCGGTCGAGGCGGGCCAGACCCTGGTTGACCTCGGGATCGACCCGGACCGGCCGATCGTGGCGTTCGTCGGGCGGATCACCCGGCAGAAGGGTGTCGGTCACCTCATCGCGGCGGCCCACCGGTTCGACCCGGACGTGCAGCTGGTGCTGTGTGCGGGCGCACCCGACACCCCGGAGATCGCGGCCGAGGTGGCGGCCGCGGTGAAAGAGCTCAGCGCGACGCGCGCCGGCGTGCACTGGATCCAGGAGATGCTGCCGCTCGAGAAGATCCGCGAAATCCTGGCGACGGCAACAGTTTTCGTCTGTCCGTCGGTCTACGAACCGCTCGGCATCGTCAACCTCGAAGCGATGGCCTGCGGCACCGCCGTGGTCGCCTCGGACGTCGGCGGCATTCCCGAGGTGGTCGACGAAGGCAGCACAGGGTCACTTGTGCACTACGACGCCGCGGATGCGGTGGGGTTTGAGACAGGGCTCGCGGACGCGGTCAATGCGTTGGTCCGGAACCCGGAACAGGCCCGCACGTTCGGGCAGGCCGGCCGTCGGCGGTGCATCGAGGAGTTCTCCTGGATGCAGGTCGCCCAGCAGACGCTCGACATCTATCGGAGCGTCTGCGGCTGAACTAGCTGGTGACGTTCTTCAGTTCGTCGCCCAGGGCTGCGGCCTCATCCGGGGTCAGCTCGACCACCAGACGACCGCCACCCTCCAGCGGTACCCGCATGACGATGCCGCGCCCCTCTTTGGTTGCTTCCAGTGGACCGTCGCCGGTCCGGGGCTTCATCGCCGCCATCGGGTGCTCCCTCCGCACGCGCCCGGACCGCATCCACGGTCCCGGATCAAGGCCGGATCTACCCACTCAGTGGGTCGGATCACGGCACTGAACTGCAACTGAACTATGTCTATTGTTCCCTATCGCTACCTGAGGGTGTGAAAGACCCGCCCGTCACGCCTCCGACAAGCTGTAACGGGGCACCCAACAGGCCTCGACATGGTCGTCCACCATCCCGGTGGCCTGCATCAACGCATACGCCGTGGTCGGGCCGACGAACCGGAAACCGCGGCGCTTCAGCTCCTTGGCCATGGCCACCGACTCCGGTGTGGTCGCCGGAACCTGCGCCAGGTCGGCCGGCCGCGGCCGCGCCGGTGGCGCGAACGACCACAGCAGCTCGTCGAGGTCCAGGCCCCCGTCGATCACGCGGGCGTTGGCGATGGTCGCCTCGATCTTGGCGCGGTTGCGGACGATGCCCGGGTCGGCCAATAGCCGGTCGATGTCCTTCTCCCCGAAGCCGGCGACCGTGGCCACGTCGAACCCCTTGAACGCCGCCCGGAAGTTCTCCCGCTTGCGCAGGATGACCAGCCACGACAGGCCGCTCTGGAACGCCTCGAGCGAGACCCGTTCGAACAGCGCCTGGGTGCCGCGCAGCGGACGCCCCCATTCGGTGTCGTGGTAGTCGCGGTACAGCACCGCGTCCGCCGACTCACCGATGTTGACCCACCCGCAGCGGGTCCGCTCGGCACTCGTCATTGGTCGGCGTCCGCGGTCTGCGCCCGCAGCGTTGTCAGCTCGCCGCGCAGCGAGTCCAGTTCCTGCGCCAGCCGGTCCAGCACCCAGTCGACCTCGCTGGTCTTGTAGCCGCGCAGGGTCTGCGTGAACTTGACGGCGTCGACGTCGGCGCCGGTGACACCGGATGCGGGGAGCACGGTGGCCGTGGTGCCGCGTGCCAGCGGCGGCAGCTGCTCGCTGCGCCCGAACAGCACGGTGCCCAGCGCGAAGAGCACCACCGCGACGAGGATCAGCACCACGAGGTAGATCAAAATCAGTGTCACACCGACGATCCTGCCGGATGGCACCGACAAGCGCCGCGAGGGCGGGTCAGCGCAGGGTGTTCATGGCGGGACGGTCGATCAGTGACACCGTCGACGTGCGGGGCGTGAAGGTGTCGCCGTCGGCGAAGAACTGTGTCAGGCCGACGCCCGAGTCGCTGATGCCGCAGCGCGACAGCAACGTCGCGATCACCTGACGGCTCATCGAGGCCAACTCGTTCAACGGCCGGTTGCGGTGCGTGCGCACCCCGAGATTGACCTGCGCGATGGCGTCGAGGCCCAGCTTGTCGTAGGTGTCGATCAGCAGACCGATCTCGACGCCGTAGCCCGGCGCGAACCCGACCGACGTCAACAGCTCCCGGGTGCCGGCGTATTCGCCGCCCAACGGCTGCAGCAGGCACGTCAGCTCGGGCCGCAGGGATGCCAACAGGGGCCGTGCCACGAGTTCGGTGACCCGGCCGCCGCCGTTGGCGTCTTCAGTGCCGCCGACCTTCAGCGGCCGCCGGTAGAAGCCCTTGACCAGATGCACCCCGTCGGCGAGCAGCAGGGGGCCCAGGAGCTTGGGCACGAACATCGGGTCGGGGTCGAGCAGGTCGGAGTCGACGAACACGATGATGTCGCCGGTGGTGGCCGCCAGCGAGCGCCACAGCGCCTCACCCTTGCCGGGCTGTACCGGCACCTCGGGCAGCGCCTGTTCCCGGCTGACGACCCGGGCGCCGGCCTCGATGGCACGCAGTTCGGTCTCGTCGGTGGAACCGGAGTCGAGCACGACGAGCTCGTCGACCAGACCACCCAGCAGCGGGCTGATGCTGTCGATGACGTCGGCGACGGTGTCTTCCTCGTTCAGCGCGGGCAACACGACAGAGACGGTCCGGCCAGCCTTGGCGGCCTCGAGCTCGGCGATGGTCCACGCCGGCCGGCTCCAGCTGCGTTCGGCCAGCCACGCATGGCGAGCGATGGATTCAGCAGTCATCTCGGGCATTAGGGTCACGCGAGTCCCCTCACTGTTCGGCTCGGTGGACGCCCGCCCTGGATCGACGCGACCATTTCCAGCACGCGTCGGGTGGGGCCCACCTCGTGCACCCGGAACATGGCGGCGCCGTCAGCGGCGGCGAGTGCCGTCGCGGCCAGCGTCCCCTCCAGGCGCTCGGTCAGTTCGACACCTAAAGTCTCCCCCACGAAATCCTTGTTACTGAGGGCCATCAGGACTGGCCATCCGGTATTTACAAGATCTTTTACGTGGCGCAACAAACTAAGACCGTGGTAAGTGTTCTTGCCGAAATCGTGCGTCGGGTCGATCAGGATGGCGTCCCGCGCGACGCCGACATCGACGGCATGATGCGCCGCTGAGGTGACCTCGGCGATGACGTCGTCCACCACGCCGCGTTCGGTGACGCCGTAGTTGACGCGAAAGGGCCGGGTTCGCGGCACGGCCCCGCCGGTGTGCGAGCAGACCAGTCCCGCGCCGAATTCGGCGGCCACCTCGGGCAGTCCCGGATCGGCGCCGGCCCAGGTGTCGTTGATCAGGTCGGCCCCGGCCGCGCAGGCCTGCTTGGCCACGTTCGCGCGCCAGGTATCGACGCTGATGAGTTGGTCGGGGTACTCGCCGCGGAGCCATTCGATGAACGGCACGACGCGCGCGATCTCCTCGTCGGCGTCCACGGTGCTGCCCGGACCCGCTTTGACGCCGCCGATGTCGATGACGTCGGCCCCGTCGGCGATCTTCTGGTGCGCGGCGTCCTTGGCCGCGCCGTCGCTGAAGGTCGCCCCCCGGTCATAGAAGGAATCCGGGGTGCGGTTGACGATCGCCATGATCAGCGCGCGATCGCCGGCCACCTGGCGACCCAGGAACTGGCCCCTTGCGGAGGACTGCACGACTCCCAGGCTATCGGGCTGCCGCAAATCCGCTCATTCCGCGGCCACCGCTGTGGCAAATGCCGCGAAGTGTAGGGAATTCCCTGATTCGAGGAGGTGCCGCGGTCAATAGGTTCGATTCACGTCCAATCGGATCGAGAGCAAACTCCCAGGAGGCCGCAGATGAGCAAGCGAGCACTGTATTTGACGCGCGTCGCCGTCGTTGCCGCGATGACGAGCTTCCCCGTGTTGGCACCGGCGCCCGCCGGGGCCCTACCCAACGGTCTCGACGTGAACTGCAATCAGGAACCCGGCGAGATCACCACCGCGATCTGCGTCATCAGCGGCTGCCCCCGGGTGCACGGCGACTATGTCGTCGACGCGGTGCACTGGAAGATCGACGGCGGCGAGCAGCAAGAAGAGGGCTTCAAGTGCATCAACGGCGCGACCACCCGATTCACCCTCGGCGGCGGTCCGGGTGCCCACTGGAACATCGCGGTGCAGGCGTGCCGCAAGAAGGATCTCGAGGGCGACTGGTGCGGTCCGTGGTCGAACACGACGTTCACCATGCCCGGGAACGCGAAACCCACACCACAGGCACCGCCCGTCGTGACCCCGCCACCGGCGGAGAAGCCCCCGGTGCAGTGCCCCGCGGGCTCCCCCACCCCGACGGTGCCGGCCGGCCAGACCTGCGCCCCGATCCCTGACGTCACCAACGCGATTCAGGCGTCGTTCGGCGCACCCGGCGTCTCCAGCATCGCGTTCAACGTCACCAACACCTCCAACATCGCGGCTACGTGCAACTACACCGCGACGGCGGATTCGATCAACCCGCTGGTCCCGAAGAAGACGACGCGGCAGTTCAACGTTCCCGCCAACGGCAGCCACACCGAATCCTTCAGTGGCGCACCAACATTGAGCACCTACAACGTGGTGCTGTCATGCAAGGACGCCAGCGGCAGGCAGAAAGCCGAACTCGGCCACGTCGAGACGTCGGTGACGTGGTGATCAGCTGACCGAATTCGGCTCGCCACCCGTGTGATTTGTGCACGATTTTCCGCGGTAAGCGCGGAAAATCGTGCACAAATCCCTGACTAACGCGGCTTCTTGCCGTCCTTCACCTCGGCGGGGTACTCGGGGTAGAACGGCACGTAGCCCTCGTCGCGGCCGGCCAGCACGTAGATCGGGTCCTTCACCTCGTCGCCGTAGCCCTGCTTGCGCAGGTCGACCTTCTGGCTCTTGAACGTCGAGGTGTGCGCCAGGGCGGGCACGACCCGGATGAACAGCGGTACCGCGTAGGCGGGCAGGTGCTCGAAGCCGGCTTTGGCCAGGCGGGCTCCGTCGAACTCGGCGCCCTCGCGCAACTGCACCGACGCCATGCCGGCGCGGCCGCCGCAGCCCGGCACCTCGACGCCGTACACCGTGCACTCCTCCACCTGGTCGTCGGCGCCGAGCGCGGCCTCGACCTCGGTGGTGGCGACGTTCTCGCCCTTCCACCGGAAGGTGTCGCCGAGACGGTCGGCGAACGCGGCATGCGCGAAGCCCTGCGACCGCATCAGGTCACCGGTGTTGAACCAAACGTCGCCGTCCTTGAATGCGTTGCGCACCAACTTCTTCTCGCTGGCGGCCTTGTCGGTGTAGCCGTCGAACGGCTGCAGGTTGTTGACCTTGCTGAGCAGCAGGCCCGGCTGGCCGCGCTTGACCTTGCGCAGCCGGCCGTCGGGTCCGCGGGCCGGCTCGCCGGTCTCCAGGTCGTATTCCACGTAGACGACGGGCGACGGGCAGATGCCCGTCGTCTTGTCGATGTTGAAGACGTTGACGAAGCCGGTGTTGCCCTCGCTGGCGGCGTAGAACTCGCACACCCGCTTGATGCCGAAGCGCGAGGTGAACTCGTCCCAGATGGCGGGGCGCAGCCCGTTGCCGGCGATGACCCGGACCTTGTGTGCCCGGTCGGTGGGCTTGGGCGGCTGGTTCAGCAGGTAGCCGCAGATCTCGCCGATGTAGATGAACGCGGTGGCGTCGTACTTGATGACCTCGTCCCAGAACCGCGAGGCGGAGAACGACTTGCCCAGCGCGAGCGCCGCACCGGCGTTGAGGGCCGACGACGTCGCGACCGTCAGCGCGTTGTTGTGGTACAGCGGCAGGCAGCAGTACAGGGTGTCGCTGCTATTCAGACGCAGCCCCAACCCGCCGAACCCGCCGAGGGCGCGCAGCCAGCGGTAGTGCGTCATGACACTGGCCTTGGGCATGCCGGTCGTGCCCGAGGTGAAGATGTAGAACGCCTTCTCCTTGGCCAGGATCTGGCTGGTGCCCACCGGGTTGGCGGTCGACTGGCCGACGGCCTGCTCGCGCAGTTCCTCCACCGACATGAGACCCGCGGTCAGCTCCGGAGCGGCACCGCACTCGATGACGGGCTCGTGGAAGTCCGGCTCGGTGACGAGCACCTTGGCGCCGAGCAGGCCCAGGCTGTGCGCCAGCACGTTGCCGCGCTGGTTGTAGTTGATCATTCCGGCGATCGCGCCGCACTTGACCGTCGCCAGCATCAGCAGCACGGCGTCCGGCGAGTTGCGCAGCATGATGCCGACGACCGAACCCGGGCCGACGCCCTTGGCCGCCAGCACCGCCGCGTAGCGGTTCACCGTCGCGTTGGCCTGGCCGTAGGTGATGCGCTGGTCCTCGAACTTGATGAAGACCTTGTCCTTGTTGGCCTCTGCGCGTTCCTGGAAGACCTTGCCGATGGACGTCTTCGCCGTCGGGGTCGCACCGAAGCCGGTGATCAGGCCGCGCAGGATCACCGGGGCGTCGGACAGGAAACCGGGCAGTTGCTTAGCAATATCGAGCAGCCCGACGCCGGTGCGTGATGTCTCGTCACTCATGCCCGGTGAGCCTAGTGAGCGATGTCACGCGGCGCACAAGCAGCCATGGCCGCGTCGACGTCTTTGACGACTATGAGCCGGTCGAGCGCGGCCCGCTGGACATAGCCGGTGTCGACCAGCGTGTGCAGCCACGCCAGCAGGCCGTCGTAGTGGCCGTGCGGATCGAGCATCACCAGCGGCTTGTCGTGCATGTTGAGGTAGCCGGCCGTCCAGGCCTCGAAGAACTCCTCGAGGGTGCCGATCCCGCCCGGCAGCGCGATGAACGCGTCGGACCGGTCCTCCATGATCTGCTTGCGCTCGCGCATCGTGTCGGTGACGATCAGTTCGCTGGCGTTCACATCGGCCAGCTCACGGTGCACCAGCTTCTTCGGGATGACACCGATGGTGCGGCCGCCGTTCTCCCGGGCTCCGTCGGCGACGGCGCCCATGGCCGAGACGTTGCCGCCGCCGGACACCAGCGTCCAGCCCCGGGCCGCGATCGCCCGGCCGACATCGCCGGCGAGGGTGAGCAATTCGGGATGACGGGGACCAGCGGCGCAGTAGACACAGACGGCGTAGGCGTTTTCGGTTGTCACACCGCAACGCTAATCGAGCCGTGCCGGGCATCGCGCAGCCATAGGATCGGACCGTGGTGCTGAGCCAGCTCGAAGCGGGCGTCGAAACCCGGTCCGGTGCGCTGCTCACCGGTGCCCGCGGGTCCGGCAAGACCACATGGGCACGGGCCGCATACGACGAGCTGGCGCCCGGCTTCGAGCGCGCCGCCTGGATCACCGGCACCGCGGCCGACTCCCGCGTACCGTTCGGCGCCTTCGAGCGGTTGTTCACGGTGCCCGAGACCGGCCGGACGGTTCAGGTGCTGAGCGCGGCCCGCGAGGCCCTCGGGACCGGACTGCTGTTGGTCGTCGACGACGGGCATCTGCTCGACCGGTTGTCGGCGTCGCTGGTCTACCAGCTCGCGGTGTCGGGGGCGGCCCGGGTCATCGTCACCGCGGAATCGAATCAGTCTCTGCCCGAAGGCATTTCGGCACTGGTACGGGACCGGCTGGTGATGCCGGTGACCGCCGACGGGCCGGTCCCGCCCGTTGCGTCCCCCGCTGCCGACCCGCTGCCGACGCCGGACGACGACGGTGTCGTCGGTCGGCTGCGGCGTGCGGTGCGGGCACTCGACGGCGGTGACGCCCTACCCGTCGCCGAGCTGGCTGCCGCCGCCGACGATGCCCTGCGGCTGGGTGATCTCGAGCTGGCGGAACGCCTGGGCCGCGCCGCGCTGCCGGGCGGCGGCCTGGCCACCCGGGTGACGCTGAGCTACGCCCTGGCCTGGCAGGGTCGCGGTCCGGATGCCGATGCCGTGCTGGCCGAGGTCGACGCGACCGCACTGACCGAACCCGCGTTGCTGATGTGGGCGCTGCCCCGCGCGGCCAACCAGTTCTGGATGCTGTCCGAGCCCGAGCGGGCGACGGCCTTCCTGCGCACCGTCCGCAGCCGGGTCCAGACGCCGACGGCGCAGGTCACCCTGGACGCCTTGTCGGCGACGTTCGCGATGAACGCGGGCAATCTCAATCGGGCGATGCAGCTGGCCGACTCGGTGCTGTCCAGTCCTGATCCGAGCGACACCGCCGTCGGCTGGGCGGCATCGGCGGCGGCGCTGAGCTGTGCGCGAACGGGCCGGTTGACCGAGGTGGACGGCTTCGCCGAGCGCGCGCTGGCCGCCGGCCAGCCGGGCCTGTTGCGGTTCACCAGTGGCTTCGGGCAGACGACGGCCCTGCTGTTGGCCGGCGAGCCCGACAACGCGCAGCGGCTGGCGCAGGAGCTGATCGATTTCACGCAGTCCCAACAGCCCGGGCGGGCCATCGGTGAGGTGCTGTTGGCCGATGTGTTGATCTCGCGGGGCGAACTCGACTCGGCGATCGAACTGCTTGAGAACGCGGCGAAAGCGCTGGCGCGCACCGGGTATTCGTGGGGCCCGCTGGCATGGATGCTGCTGGCGCGAGCCCTCGGACAGCGCGGGGCGACCGCCGAGGCGGGCCGGGCACTGGCCCGCGCCGAGGCCAGGCACGGCTTGAAGTCGATGTTGTTCGCTCCCGAACTGGCCCTGGCTCGCGCCTGGACCAACGCGGCGCGGCGGGACCGGCACGGCGCGATCGCCGCCGCCCGCGAGGCGTTCCGTGCCGCCGAGCGCGGCGGCCAGTCGGCCGTGGCGCTGCGTGCGTTGCACGACGCGGCGTTGTTGGGCGATGTCCGCGCCGCAGACTGTTTCGGCCGCGTCGGCGTCGACTGTGCGTTCGCCAGGCAGGCTCGCGCGGTGGCGGCGGAGGTTGCCGCCGATCGCACCTGACCATTTGCCGCAGGGCAGGTCGTCGACGCCGCCATAGGATTGACCGCAACAGATCTTCGAGGGGTCAGGTCATGGGCGATCCGCTGTACGTCAATACCGAGGGTGTGCTGGGCATGGCCCGGGTGCACGACGCCGTGGCGGCCGGGCTCGGTCAGCTGCAGAACGGCGCGGGTCTCGGCCAGTCGGTCGGCCCGGCCGGTCCGGCGGCGACGCACGGGCTGATCGCCCACGGCATGAATTCGGCACTTGGTGGGGTCATGGCGCGACGCGACAGCATCCTGCAGTCGACGGGCGCCGCCGGTCAGCAGCTGTCCGAGCAGCTGCACCGCGCCGCCGAGGCCTACCGCGCCGGTGACGAGCAGGGTGCGCGTGGGCTGTCCTCGGCCGCCGAGGGCATTCCCGGCGGTGGTGGCGGTGGTGGCGGTGGTGGCGTCAGTGCCGGCGCGCCCGGGGGACTCGGTGCCGCGGTGCCGGGTTCCCCCGCCGCCGGTGGTGGTGACGCCGCGCAGACGCTCGGGCAGGTGGGCCAGCAGGCCGGTCAGATCGCGCAGGGTGTGGCGCAGACGTTGGGGCAGATTCCGGGACAGATCGCCCAGGGCGTGAGTGGCGTGTTGGGCGGGTTGCTCGGCGGACTGGGCGGGGCTGACGGTGTCGGCGCCGGCCATGCGGCGGGCACGGGACTGGGCGGAGCGAGCGGCTCGGGTGGCGTGGATTCCGTTGGGGAACATGACAAGCCGGACACCGACGACCGGGAACGGGAACGCCGGGATCCCGAACGCCACGAGAAGGGTGACGACGACAAGCGGATCCTGTCGGTCGAGCACCGCGGTCCGGCAAGCGGCACCGCCGACGGGAGCGGGGACCCGGCGGCCGGTCCGTCGGGCGTCGCCGCTCCCCCGCCGCGGCGTCCGGCCCAGACCCGGCCGCAGGACATCTAGATCGGGGCCGGGGCCTCACCCGGTGACCCGGAGCTGTCACCAAACCCGACATTGTCAGCCGATGTTGACAGTTTCAAATCGCAAGCGCCGCAGGAGAGCCGACACGCGGAGCCGTGCACGCCGGTTTCACTCCAGCGTCATCCGCCGCTCGATGCCGATCGCATCGAGGAAGCGCTCGTCGTGACTGACCACGATGAAGGCGCCGCGGTAGGCGTTGAGCGCCGACTCCAGCTGCGCGACGCTGACCAGGTCCAGGTTGTTGGTCGGTTCGTCGAGCAGCAGCAGGTGCGGCGCCGGTTCGGCGTACAGCACGCACGCCAGTGTGGCGCGCAGCCGCTCGCCGCCGGACAGCACCGACACCGGTAGGTCGATCCTGTTGTCCTGGAACAGGAACTGCGCCAGCAGATGCCGCCTGCGGGTGATGCTGAGGGTCGGCGCCCAGGCCATCAGGTTCTCCAGGACACTGCGCTCCTCATCGAGCAGGTCGAGGCGCTGCGACAGGTAGGCGATGCGGCCGTCGCCTCGGATCAGGGTTCCGGCGTCGGGTTCGAGGTCGCCGTTGATCATCTTGAGCAGCGTCGACTTGCCCGCACCGTTCCGGCCGGTCAGGGCGATCCGCTCGGGTCCACGGATGTCGAGGTCGATTCCGTTGCCGGCGAACAACGTCCGGCCGCCGCGCTGGATGTTCAGGCCGGCCGCGCTCAGCACCGTCCGGCCTGCGGGCACTTCCGTGTCCGGCAGGTCGAGGGCGATGACGTCGTCGTCGCGCACCGCACGCTCGGCGGCGTCGAGGCGCGCCCGGGCATCGTCGACGCGCTGGGAGTGGACCTCGTCGGCGCGACCTGCCGATTCCTGAGCATTGCGTTTGAGTTTCCCGGCAATGATTTTCGGCAGTCCCGCGTCTTTGAGGTTGCGGGCGGCCGTGCCGGCCCGGCGGGCGGCGCGCTCCCGGGCCTGCTGCATCTGGCGCTTCTGGAGTTTGAGTTGCGACTCCGCGTTGCGCATCTCGTCAACCGCGGCACGTTGCGCCTCGGCGACCGCGTCCTGGTAGGCCGTGAAATTGCCGCCGTAGAACTGGACATCGCCGTCGCGCAGTTCGGCGATGCGGTCCATGCGGTCGAGCAACGCACGGTCGTGGCTGATCAACAACAGGGTGCCCGGGTAGCGGTCCAGCTCGTCGTACAGCCGTTGCCGCGCAGCGGAATCCAGGTTGTTGGTGGGCTCGTCGAGCAGCAGAACAGCGGGACGCCGGAGCAATTGCGCGGCCAGCCCGAGCGTGACGACCTCTCCACCGGACAGGGTGCCGAGCACCCGGTCGAGGGGGACGTCGAGGCCGAGCCGTGCCAGTTGCGCGGTACTGCGTTCCTCGATGTCCCAGTCATCGCCGATGGCGGTGAACACCGCCTCGGAGGCATCGCCGTCCGCCAGTGCCGTCAGGGCCGCCAATATGGCTGCCACGCAGAGTATTTCGGCGACGGTCAGGTCGGTCGCGAACGGCAGCGTCTGCGGCAGGTAGCCGAGGGAACCGTCGACGGTGACGCTGCCGCCGGTCGGTTGTAGCTCTCCGGCGATGAGTTTGAGCAGTGTGCTCTTACCGGCGCCGTTGGGGGCGACGAGTCCGGTATGGCCGGCGCCCACGGTGAACGACAAGTCCGAGAACAGCTCGGTGTCGTCGGGCCAGGAGAACGATAAATGAGAACACGTAATGGAAGACATGCAAAAGCTCTCGTGAGAGTGACAGGGCGAGGGCGTACTCCGGTTATCCGGAGATGTCTTCTCCCAGCATGTTTTCGGCCCACCTCGGTTGACAGCAGTTGCAAGACCCACAGTACTCAGGGGCGCAACTGATTAATCTCTCCTCAGTACCCGCGCAGCTGATCCAGCTGCCGCCGTTCACGTTTCGTGGGCCGGCCGGCGCCCCGGTCGCGGACGGGCACGGCAGGCATCGTCTCTTTGGCCGGTGGCGGCGGACTGCGGTCGATCAGGCATTCGGGGACGACGGCCGCGCCGACCCGCTTGGCGATGGGCCGGATGACCTCGACGATGCGCTCGCGGCCCTCGAGCCGCACCCGAACCTCGTCACCCGGACCGACCAGCTGCGCCGGCTTCACCGTGACGCCGTTGACGCGCACATGCCCGGCCCGGCAGGCCGCGGCGGCCAGGGACCGGGTCTTGGTGATCCGGACGGCGAAGATCCAGCTGTCGACGCGAACGCTACTCAACTTGTCAGGTACCGCCGCAGAATGTCGGTGACCGCGGTGATGTCCGCCGTCGTCACCCGCTCGTCGACCTTGTGCGCGAGGTTCGGGTCGCCCGGCCCGTAGTTGACGGCCGGAATGCCAAGGGCGGCAAAGCGGGCCACGTCGGTCCAGCCGTACTTGGCCCGCACCTGTCCCCCGGCCGCGGCGACCAGCGCGGCGGCGGCCGGCTGCGTCAGACCGGGCAGGGCACCGGCGGCCGAGTCGGTGAGCTCGATGCGCACGTCGAGACCGGCGAACACCTCGTGGACGTGCGCGAGGGCCTGCTCGACGCTGCGGTCCGGGGCGAACCGGAAGTTGACGGTGACCGAGCCGGCATCCGGGATGACGTTGCCGGCGATACCGCCGTCGATCCGGACCGCGGACAGGCCCTCGCGGTACACGCAGCCGTCGATGTCCACCTGCCGCGCCTGATAGCCCGTCAACCTGTCGAGGACGGCACCGAGCTTGTGAATCGCGTTGTCGCCCAGCCACGATCGCGCCGAATGTGCGCGGGTACCGGTGGCGTGGACGATGACGCGCAGGGTGCCCTGGCAGCCGGCCTCGATGAGGCCGCCCGAGGGCTCACCCAGGATGGCGACGTCGGCCTTGAGCCAGTCGGGCAGTTCACGTTCGATGCGGCCGAGGCCGTTGGCGCTGGACTCGATCTCCTCGCAGTCGTACATGACCAGGGTGATGTCGTGTGTCGGCTCGGCGACGGTGGCGGCCAGATGCAGGAACACCGCGTCGCCGGCCTTCATGTCGGAGGTACCGCAGCCCCAGAGTTCTTCGCCGACGAGGCGACTGGGCAGGTTGTCCGCGGCCGGGACGGTGTCGGTGTGCCCGGCCAGCAGCACGCGCGACGGCCGGCCCAGGTTGGTGCGGGCCAGGACGGCGTCGCCGTTGCGGATCACCTCGAAATGCGGGGCCTGGGCCTTGAGCGCGGTCTCGATCTCGTCGGCGATGAGCTGCTCGTGCCGCGATTCGCTGGGAATGTCGACCAGCGCGGCGGTCAGAGCGATCGGGTCGGCGGTGAGATCCAGCATTCAGCCAGGTTAGTCGGTGGGCCGAGTCAAGCGACGGCGCGCAGGGCCCGGATGGCCGGTGCCGTCGAGGCGCCGAGCAGCGTCGAGCGGTCGGCCGGGTAGCGGACGTCGATGACGGCGTCGTCGCCGAACCGGTAGGGCTTGCCAAGGATCAAGCCCGCCAACTGCTTTCGCATCCGGGACAGCTCGGCCCGCACCGTCACCACCCGACTCCGGTCGCCGTACAGGTCCTCGGCGAGTTCCGATGCCGACCTCCCGTTCCGGTGGATCGCCAGCACCAGCAGGATTTCGGCGTGCCGCAGCGAGATGTCGTGGCGCCACCCACCGAACTGCCCGGCCATCTCCAGCACCGGCGCACCGCGCAGGTCCAGCACGACGCGGGTGGCGGTCGCGTCGTCGTCGGCCGCGGCAACCGATGGCCGGACCAGCCATCCGCCGGGCAGAATCTCGACGTCGCACCGCCCGAGGGTCGGGATCCAGGCACGCCCCGGGGCCAGTTCGTCGGGCAGCAGAATCCGGTTGTGCAGCGGCATCTGGTCGACGGCGGCGACCCAGCCGTCGGCGTCGACCGCCAGCGCGGGAGCGCCGATGCGGGCCAGGATCGGCGCGGCGACCATCCGCAGCCGGTTCAGCGTCCCCTCGTGCTGCTCGCGCAGGTGCGCTTCGGCCAGCCGGGCCACCGCGTCGACGAGCGCGACGGTGGTGGGATGCACCGTCGCGGCCGGGCCGGAGACGTCGACGACGCCGATCACCTGGCCGGTGCGCGGGTCGCGGACCGGGGCGCCGGCGCAGGTCCAGGCATGGTGGCTGCGCAGGAAATGCTCGGCGGAGAACACCTGCACCGCCCGGTTGGACGCCAGCGCGGTCCCGATGGCGTTGGTGCCGACGGCACCCTCGCCCCAGTTGGCGCCCTCGACGAAGCCGAGCCGGTCGGCTTTGCCGAGCACGGCCGCGGACCCGGACCGCCACAGCACCCGGCCCCGCGCGTCGGCCAGCACCAGGATGTTGTCCCCTTCGGCAACAATGGATTCCAGTCCGCGTGACACGTCGTCGAGCACGGCGAGCAGACCCGATGACTTGCGCAGCGCATCCAGCCCGGACGCTTCGATGACCGGCGGGATGTGGGTGTCGGGGTTGACGCCGCGGGCCAGCATCCGCTGCCACGACTCGCCGATCACGTCCCGGGGCCGCGCCGGGGCCCGCCCTCCGGACATGGTCGCGTCGTAGACAGCCGACATCAACCGCGCGTAACTGCGCGGGTCCTCACCAACTGCTACCGCTGGTTCAGGCACGGCCGGGCTCTGCATCATCGCCGATTGTGCTCCGCATGTCAGCGATAAACCAGACCGCCGTCGATCAGACCGGCCTGCCCTGTCATGTAGTCGGCATCGGGTCCGGCCAGGTACGAGACGAACCCGGCGACGTCATCCGGTGTTTCCGCACGGCCCAGGGCTATCCCGCCGACGAACTTCGCGTACGTCTCGCCGACCGGAGCGCCGGTGAGTTCGGCGAAGCGCTTGTCGATCTCGACCCACATGTCGGTGCCCACCACTCCGGGGCAGTAGGCGTTGACGGTGATGCCGTCGGCGGCGTGCTCCTTGGCGGCGGCCTGGGTCAGGGCGCGCACGGCGAATTTGGTGGCGCTGTACGGCCCGAGCATGGCGAAGCCGTCGTGCCCGGCGATCGACGAGGCGTTGATGATCTTGCTGATCTTGCCGTCCGCCTGGTTCCCGAGTTCCTTGAATTTCGCCACGGCGGCCTGGATGCCCCACAGCACGCCGTCGACGTTGATCGACCACAACCGTTGCAGATCCTCGGGCGTGACGTCGGCGAGCGGGCCCACCAACGCGACACCGGCGTTGTTGACCATGATGTCGAGGCCGCCGAGTTCGGTTGCCACATAGTCGACTGCGGCGAACACCTGATCCCGCTGACTGACGTCAGCGACGAAAGTGGTGAATTTGCAGCCGATCTCGGATACCTCGGCGGCCACCTCCGCCAGCGGATCGGCCTCGACGTCGACGAGCGCAACTTCTGCGCCGTCACGCGCGAGCCGCAGCGCGATACCGCGCCCGATGCCACGTCCGGCCCCGGTGACCAGGGCTACCTTTCCTGCCAATGTCATTGCTGTTTCTCCGCTCATCGCGTCGGGTCGACCAGAACCTTCATCTTGTTCCCCGCATGCAGGGCCTCGAATCCTTCGGCGACCACATCACCGATCGGAATCTGCGCCACCCATCCGCTGGTGTCGTAGGCGCCCTGCGCCATCAACGCGATGACGGCCTCGAAGTCGGCGCCGGTGTAACACAGCGAGCCCTGGATACGGGATTCGTTCATAACCAGGTTCAAAAGTGGTGTCTGCAGCGGCTTTTCGTAGATCGCGACGCTGACCATCGGCTTGCGGGAGCCGACGCAGGCCAGTGCCGTCTCCACCGCGGGAGTGACGCCGGCGGCGTCGAACGCCGCGTCGGCCCCGGCGCCGTAGGTGTGGTCGGCGATGAAGCCGGGCACGTCGGTGACCGTCGGGTCGAGCGTGACGGCACCGAGTGCTTCGATGGCGGCCCGCCGCGTCGGCGACGGCTCGACGACGAAGATCTCCTGAAGTCCCTTGCCGCGCAAGGCGAACCACAATCCGATGCCGATGGGACCTGCGCCGAATACCATCGCGGTATCACCGGGTTTGACGTCACCGAGCGTCGCCGCATGGTAGGCCACCGACATCGGTTCGACGAGCGCACCGAGTTCCAGCGAGACGTTGTCGGGCAGCCGGTGCAGCATGTTCGTCGGCACCACGGTGTACTCGGCCATGCCGCCGTCGGACATCAGGCCGTGGAAGCCGATCTGCTGACAGACGTTGTAATTGCCGGCCGCGCATGGGCCGCAGTGGCCGCATTTGTAGATCGGTTCGACGGCCACCCGGTCGTCCTCACGCCAGCCCGTGACGCCGGCGCCGACGGCGGTGATGGTGCCGGAGAACTCGTGGCCCAACGTGAGCGGCAACTCCTGATGGGTCAGGGGATGCGGCTGCGTGGGGACGAAGATGGGGCCGGCGTAGTACTCGTGGAGGTCAGTGCCGCAGATACCGTTGAAGCCGATCTGCAGTTGCACCTGGCCTGGGCCTGGCGCCGGGATGGCGACGTCCTCGACCGAGACTTTGTTGGGACCGTAGTAGACAGCTGCTCTCATGCGACCAGTTGTATGTGACCGCGGCCACACCTCGACAGAGTTGCAGGAGGTTGCAACGCTGCAACCTGGTGCAACTCTTGTCCGAGGTTGCGCTCTGGCTGTGTCCTGAGTCACATGACCGCAACACTGGAACCAACTACCGCCGTCTCACCGCAGCAGCGCGTCGAGACCTGGCTCGCCAACTTCGAGGCGGCGCTGGCCGCACAGGACATCGACGGTGTCGTCGGGATGTTCGCCGTCGACAGCTTCTGGCGCGACCTCGTCGCCTTCACCTGGAACATCAAGACCGTCGAGGGTCGCGACCAGATCGCGGACATGCTGCGCACCCGGCTGGCCGACACCACCCCGTCCGGCTTCCGGACCCGCGAACCCGCCACCGCCGACGGCGACGTGACGTCGGCGTTCATCGAGTTCGAGACGGCCACCGGGCGCGGCTCGGGACACCTGCGGCTGCGCGGCGACGAAGGCTGGACGCTGCTGACGACGCTGCAGGAACTCAAGGGACACGAGGAGCGCAAGGGCGCAACGCGCGTGCTCGGCGCCGTGCACGGATCCGATCCCGACCCGCGCTCGTGGGCCGAGAAGCGCGCCGAGGAAGAGGCCACACTGGGACGCGAGAAGCAGCCCTACGTGCTGGTGATCGGCGGTGGCCAGGGCGGCATCGCCCTGGGTGCGCGGCTACGGCAACTCGGCGTGCCGTCCATCGTCGTCGACAAGCACGAGCGGCCCGGCGACCAGTGGCGCAAGCGCTACAAGTCGCTGTGCCTGCACGACCCCGTCTGGTACGACCACCTGCCCTACCTGCCGTTCCCGGCCAACTGGCCGGTATTCGCGCCGAAGGACAAGGTCGGCGACTGGCTGGAGTTCTACACCAAGGTGATGGAGGTGCCGTACTGGTCGCGCACCGAATGCCTTTCGGCCACTTACGATTCCGAAGCGGGCCGGTGGACCGTCGAGGTCAATCGCGACGGTGAGCGCATGACGCTGCACCCGACACAGCTGGTGCTGGCGACCGGCATGTCCGGCAAGCCCAGCATCCCGACGCTGCCCGGCCAGGACATCTTCGCCGGGGAACAGCACCACTCGAGTCAGCACCCCGGGCCGGACCGCTACGTCGGCAAGAAGGTCGTGGTGGTGGGTTCCAACAACTCAGCACACGACATCTGTAAAGCGCTGTACGAGAACGGCGTCGACGTGACGATGCTGCAGCGCTCGTCGACGCACATCGTCAAGTCGGATTCACTGATGGAGCTCGGTCTCGGCGACCTGTACTCGGAGCGCGCGGTGGCCGCGGGCATGACGACCGAGAAGGCCGACCTGACGTTCGCGTCGCTGCCGTACGCCATCATGGCCGACTTCCAGCGGCCGATCTACGACGCAATCCGGGTGCGGGACAAGGACTTCTACGACCGGCTGGAGGCCGCCGGGTTCGAGCTGGACTTCGGCGACGACGACTCCGGGCTGTTCATGAAGTACCTGCGCCGCGGCTCGGGCTACTACATCGACGTCGGCGCGTGCGAGCTGGTGGCCGACGGGAAGATCAAGCTGGCGCACGGCCAGGTGTCGCACCTGACCGAGAACGCGGTGGTGCTGGCCGACGGCACCGAACTGCCGGCCGACGTCGTCGTCTATGCGACAGGCTACGGCTCGATGAACGGCTGGGCCGCCGACCTGATGGGCCAGGAGATCGCCGACCGCGTCGGCAAGGTGTGGGGCCTGGGCAGCGGGACCGCCAAAGACCCCGGCCCGTGGGAGGGCGAGCAGCGCAACATGTGGAAGCCGACGCAGCAGGAGAACCTGTGGTTCCACGGCGGCAACCTGCACCAGTCGCGGCACTACTCGCTGTACCTGGCGCTGCAGCTCAAGGCCCGGTACGAGGGCATCCCGACACCGGTCTACGGCCTGCAGGAGGTCCATCACCTGCAGTGAGCCGGCTCCCCCACTGAGCTGGGGTCACCTCCCGCTTGTGGGTGGTGACCCCAGCTCAGCGCTGGTTCAGTAACCTTGGCCAACGTGACTTCTGCATCTGGCATCGGCATCGCCACCATCACCGCCGACGGAACCGTCCTCGACACCTGGTTCCCGGCACCCGAACTGAACGCCGACGCCGCGGCCGGCCCGGTCCCCGCTGAGCTGGAAGCCCTCGTCGGCACCGATGAGGACCGCGGCGTGCGCACCGAGATCGTGCGCACCACCATCGCCTCGCTCGACGACAAGCCCGCCGACGCGCACGACGCCTACCTGCGGCTGCACCTGCTGTCGCACTGTCTCGTCGCGCCCCACGGCGCCAACATGGACGGCATCTTCGGCCTGCTGACCAACGTGGTGTGGACCAACTTCGGCCCCTGCGCGGTCGAGGGCTTCGAGACCGTCCGCGCCAAGCTGCGTCGTCGTGGCACCGTCACCGTGTTCGGCGTCGACAAGTTCCCCCGCATGGTCGACTACGTGCTGCCGACCGGCGTGCGCATCGCCGACGCCGACCGCGTCCGCCTGGGCGCGCACCTGGCGTCGGGCACCACCGTCATGCACGAAGGCTTCGTCAACTTCAATGCCGGCACGTTGGGCACCTCGATGGTCGAGGGCCGCATCTCCGCGGGCGTCGTCGTCGATGACGGCTCCGACGTCGGCGGCGGCGCGTCGATCATGGGCACGCTGTCCGGCGGCGGCAAGGAAGTCATCTCGGTGGGCAAGCGCTGCCTGCTGGGCGCCAACGCCGGCCTGGGCATCTCACTCGGCGACGACTGCGTCATCGAGGCCGGCCTGTACGTCACCGGCGGCACCAAGGTGACCACCGCCGACGGCCAGACCGTCAAGGCCAAGGAGCTCTCCGGCTCGAACAACCTGCTGTTCCGCCGGAACTCGGTCAGCGGCGCGGTCGAGGTCGTCAAGCGCGACGGCACCGGCATCACGCTCAACGAGGCGCTGCACGCCAACTAGTTCTGCCAGCCGAGCCTGAGCCGGTGTACCGGCTCAGGCTCGGCTTTTTCAGGCCCAGGGGCCGACGCCCGTCACCTTCTCGATGGTGATGCGGGTGAGGTACCCGGGTGGCGCGCCGGCCGGTGGGAACTGGCCGTTGAAGTCCGGCGCCATCACGTTGGTCAGCCGGGTCAGCACCTCGGGTGCCCCGCCCTCGACGATGCGGGCAGTGCCACTGATCGCGAGGTAGGGGTTCACCGATGCGGCGCCGCGGTCGGTGCCGACGATGGTGACCGCGACCCTGGGGTCGCGACGCATGTTGCGCAGCTTCTTGTAGTCGGCGAGGTGCGCGCTGACCAGCTCGTCACCTTGCAGTTCGACCCACACCACCGAAACCTGCGGGCTGCCATCGGCATTCAGAGTCACCAGCGTCGCGTTGGCCCCATCCCCGATCAGGGCGCGGGCTTCGTCTGTGAGTTGCATGCGATCTACAAGGCCGTGAAGACGTGCGGCATTCCCGCCGGGAAGTTGGAGGTTTTCCCCCAGGGACATCGGCGCACATTCATCGCTAGCGTCAATCCGGTGAGCACGACGACCGGCGACGCGGACACCTTGGCACCCACCGACTCCGACGAGACCTCGGCGCCCGAATGGACCGGCGCACAGAAGCTGGCTTTCCGGCTGTTTTTCACCATCGGCGGCGGAATCCTGATCCTCTCGGTCTACGGCAATCTGGGCCTGAGCGTCTTGATGGCCCCGCTTCTTCAAGGGCTCGCAAACCTGGGCAGTTTCGTCACCCGCGGCGAGGGCGCGTACCTGAACATCAACGGTGGCGCTGATTCGATGGCGGAGTGGTGCCTGCACCTCGGCTGGATCCTGGTGGCACTGGTGATCACCGCGGTGTGGACTGCGCTGGACCGGCAACGGCCCAACTACCGCAGCCTCGCCGCACTGCTGCTGGTGTTCGCCCGGTTCGGGCTGGCCGTCTCGATGCTGCTCTACGGTCTGGCCAAGCTCATTCCGACGCAGATGGCCTACATGATGCTGCCCGGCTACCAGATCCAGATGGTCGGCGACGTCACCATGATGAACACCTTGTGGGGCTTCATGGGCGCCTCGGACCCCTACTCGATGGCCACCGGTCTGGTCGAGTTCGTCGCCGGTGTCCTCTTGCTGTGGCGGCGAACGTGGCTGCTGGGCGCGCTGATCGCCATCGTGGCCATGGGCCAGGTGTTCCTGCTCAACCTCTTCTACGACGTCCCGGTGAAGCTGGTGTCGGGCGCGCTGTTGTTCATCGCCGTCGCGATCACCACGCCGTACTGGCAGAGCCTGGCTCAAACGGTATTCCAGCGTGGCACTTCCGAACCGGTCGTGCTGTGGCCGGCGTTGGGTTCGGACAGGCGGTGGTTGCGCCGGACCGGCACCGTGGCGAAGTTCACCATCGCGGGCGTCGTCACCGTGCTGGTCGCGACGTTCGGCGTCGTTACCTACCAGCAAATTCGGCACAGGGAATCGGACATCGACGGGGTCTGGCGCGCAACGTCATTCACGGTGGAAGGCCAACAGGCGACGCTGCAGCAGACCTCGCCGGCGCCGTGGACGAATGTCGCGATCGCCGACCGGGTCGGCGACTACACGAGCTTCGTCACCCAGGTCCCGGCGGGCTACGTGACCGTCTACCAGTTCGAGATTCGCGGCGACCGACTGGAGATCAAGAAGCACGAATCGGATCCGCCCACCGTGCTGAACTTTCGCCTGGACGGTCCCGACCGGCTGATGTTGACCGGCACGGTCGACGGCAAGCACATCGAGGGCGACTACCAGCGACGGCACATGCAGCGCAGCGAATCTCACTTCC
Source organism: Mycolicibacterium sp. TY81 (assembly GCF_018326285.1). Classification (NCBI taxonomy): domain Bacteria; kingdom Bacillati; phylum Actinomycetota; class Actinomycetes; order Mycobacteriales; family Mycobacteriaceae; genus Mycobacterium; species Mycolicibacterium sp. TY81. The sequence goes on along the minus strand of NZ_AP023362.1, from coordinate 353,707 downwards.
GGCTGATCCAGCCGGAGACCGAGAACGGACCGGCCAGCCGGCTGCCCTAGCCGCTAGACGAGGAGCTTCTTCTGCACCTTGCCCATCGCGTTGCGGGGCAGGTTGTCGACGAGGCGCACCTCGCGCGGCCGCTTGTGCACCGAAAGCTGTTGCGCGACAAAGTCGATGAGTTCCTGTGACGATGCGGAGCCGACCACGAACGCGACGATCCGCTGGCCCAGGTCGTCGTCGGGCACGCCGACCACCGCGGCCTCGGACACGCCCGGGTGGCCCAGCAGGACCGTCTCGATCTCCCCGGCGCCGACCCGGAAACCACCGGACTTGATCAGGTCCACCGACTCACGCCCGACGATGCGATGCATGCCTGCGGCGTCGACGACGGCGACGTCGCCGGTGCGGTACCAGCCGTCGTCTCCCAGCACCTCGGCCGTCGCCTCGGGCCGGTTGAGGTACCCGCTGAACAGCGTCGGCGCGGAAACCTCCAGGCGGCCAATGGTTTCCCCGTCGTGCGGCACGGGCGACCCGTCCTCGGCGACCAGGCGGGTCTGCACGCCGTCGAGCGGCAACCCGACCCAGCCGGGCCTGCGGTCACCGTCGACCCGGGTCGACAGGGTGATCAGCGATTCGGTGCTGCCGTAGCGCTCCACCGGGGCGTGTCCGGTGAGCCGCACGAGGTCGTCGAACACCGGCACCGGCAGGGCCGCGCTGCCCGACACCAGCAGTCGGACACCTCGCAACGCTTCAGCGGCCGCGGCATCGGCCACCACCCGGGACCAGACCGTCGGCACCCCGAAGTACAGCGAGCCACCCGCCGCGGCGTACGCGGCCGGTGTGGGTTTTCCGGTGTGCACGAAGCGGTTTCCGATGCGCAGCGAACCCAGCAAGCCGAGAATCAGGCCGTGCACATGGAACAACGGCAGACCGTGCACCAGGGTATCGGCGGGTGTCCAGGCCCAGGCTTTGGCAAGCGCGTCAATGTCGGCCGCGATGGCGCGGCGGCTGATCACGACGCCTTTGGGTAGTCCCGTCGTGCCTGAGGTGTACATGATGAGCGCCGTCGAATCCGGCGAGGGCTCGGCGTAGCGGTGCCAGGACCGGGCGTGCAACCGCACCGGTATGACCGGTAGTCCTTCGGTCTCGTCGGGCGTCTCGCCCAGCCACGCCTGCGCCCCGGAGTCGGTGATCATGTGCCGGCGTTCGGCAGCACCGACATCGGCCGGCACCGGAACCACCGGCACCCCTGCGATGAGGCAGCCGGCGATGGCCAGCACCGTCTTGGCGGTGGGCCGGGCCAGCACTGCCACGAGCGATGCGCCCGCGACCCGCTCGGCCACCGACGTCGCGGCCCCGACCAGATCGCTGCGTGAAAGGACCGCGCCGTCGATGCGTACCGCGTCTTCGAGGTCGTGTCCGGCGGCCACGGCGGCGGGGTTCAGAGAGGTCAGCAGCACATCGCGAGGCTACTCGCCTCATCCAGATGCACCGACCGTCCCGCGCAATTAAATGACTCGCGGATGACCGTCGACGCCAAATATGTTCGGTGCCGTGACGGTGCAACGCGGTGGATTCAGGAAGACAACCTCGGACCGGCCGCAATGAAGATCCTTGTGACCGGCAGTTCCGGCCACCTGGGCGAAGCACTGGTACGTCGCTTGCGGCAGACGAACCACGAAGTAATCGGTCTCGATTTGACGCCATCCATCTTCACCCGCCACCAGGCATCGGTCGCCGACCCCGCCGCCGTGGCCGAAGCGATCCGTGGCGTGGACGCCGTTGTGCACACCGCGACGCTGCACAAGCCGCACGTCGCGACGCATACCCGGCAGGAATTCGTCGATACGAACATCACCGGCACCCTGAACCTGCTCGAAAACTCGGTCGCGGCCGGAGTGACGAGATTCGTCTACACGAGCACCACGAGCGCATTCGGGGACGCACTGATCCCGCGTCCGCACGAACCCGCCGCATGGATCACCGAGGACGTCGCGGACAGACCCAAGAACATCTACGGCGTCACCAAGGCGGCCGCCGAAGACTTGTGCGAACTCTTTGCGCGCCGACGCGGACTTCCCTGCGTGGTGTTGCGGACCTCGCGGTTCTTTCCGGAAGCCGATGACAGCAAGGACATTCGTGACAGCTACGCCGACGCCAACGCAAAGGTCAACGAGTTCCTCTACCGCCGTGTCGATCTCGAAGATGTCGTCGAAGCCCACTTGCGTGCCATCGAGCGCGCCCCGGATATCGGGTTCGGGCGTTACATCATCAGCGCGACCTCGCCCTTCACCGTGGCCGATCTGCCGCAGCTGCGGCTGGACGCGCCAGCGATGGTGGCGCATTACGTGCCGCGGTACGTGGACGAATACCGGCGCCGCGGCTGGACCATGTTCCCGACGATCGATCGGGTCTATGTCAACGACCGCGCCAGGAGCGAGCTGGGTTGGCAGCCGCGGCACACCTTCGCCGAGCTGATCGAACGACTCGAGCAGGATCGCGAGTTCCGCAGTCCCCTCGCGCGGTCGGTCGGCTCGAAGGGATACCACTCGGAGGTCTTCGCCGACGGCCCATACCCAGTCGAATAGCGGCACTCCGGGATACTGGAGCTGTGATCGAACGCGTCGGCTCCCGTGAGGTCTACCGCAACGCCTGGATGTCGGTGCGCGAAGACGACATCCGCCGCCCCGACGGCACCACCGGCATCTACGGGGTGGTGGACAAACCCACCTATGCGCTGGTGATTGCCCGCGACGGCGACCGCTACCGGATGGTGGAGCAGTTCCGCTACCCAATCGGGTTGCGGCGCTGGGAGTTTGTGCAGGGCACCGCGCCGGGCACGTTGGGCGGCAACGAGCCCGCGCCCGCCGATCTGGCTGCCCAGGAACTCCGTGAGGAGACCGGGCTGCGCGCCGAGACGTGGGAAGTGCTGGGCCAGTTGGATGTCGCACCCGGGATGTGCAGCCAACGCGGCTGGGCCTACCTCGCGACCGGCATCACCGAGGGTGAACACGAGCGTGAGCACGAAGAGCAGGACATGCACAGCGAGTGGTTCACCGCTGAGGAGATCGAGAACATGATCCGGCGCGGCGACATCACCGATGCGCAATCGTTGGCGGCGTGGACACTGCTGCGGTTGCACACGACGCGGTAAGGCGATCCTGCCAACTCGGGTAAACATCGCGCCACCTGGGATGACGCCGATTCGGGCGCCTGTTGATCTGGGCATGGCACCCAGCAGGAGGCAACAGCATGAAAACGATGACCAGTAGTACACGGCAAGCGTTGGGCCGCTACGTTCTCGCAGGCGCACTCGGAGTCGGAGTCCTGGTGTCCCCGATCGTGTGGTCATTCGCCGAGGACACGCAGAAGGCCTTACCGGAAACCGTTGTGGCAGCACACAACAACCACGGTATCGATCAACTGCAGTGGCTCCAGGACATCCAGCCGCACGCCCAGGCGCCGCGCGTCGACACCACGGTGCACCAGAGCCAGTGATGGGCGCCTCGACCGACGATGTTGCGCGATAAGAGTTTTCACACTTGATCTCAACTTAGGTTGAGGTTCTAGCGTCGAACGCATGACCCAACCAGAAGTGATAGTCGACCGTGTCGTCCTGCAGGACGGCTTCGTCCCAGTGATAGACATCAGCAGCGCACGCACCGGCGACCCGGCGCACCGCCAGGCGGTGGCCGACGCGATCGGCCGCTGCTGCGAGACGAGCGGCTTCCTGCTCCTCGTGGGCCATGGCGTGCCCTACAAGGCCATCAGCGACGTCAACCGTGCCCTCCGTGAGTTCTTCGCCCTGCCACAGGGAGAGAAGGACCGGGTCCGGGCACTGCCCGGCGACCCACTGGCCCGTGGATTCAGCAGTGCGGGCAAGCTTTCGGCCACCAACGACGGCGCGGACGTCGAGGCCGAGCACCAGGCGCCGGACCGCGTCGAGAAGTTCGTCCACTTTCCGCTCGGCAACCCCGAGGGCCTGGGCGGCGACGGTTGGACCGATGAGCGGGTGGCCGTCGCCGAGCGGTGGCCCGAACTCCCGGGCTTCCGCGGCGCCTACGAGCGCTACTACGCCGAAATGGAACTACTGGCGACCGAGCTGTCCCGGCTCTTCGCACTCGCCCTTGGCCTGCGCGAGGATTGGTTCGACGCGTCGATCGACCGGCACAACTCCAACCTGATGGCCAACTACTACCCGGCCGACAATCGGCCGGCGGGCGAAATCCGGCTGAGCCAGCACAGTGACTGGGGCAATCTCACGATCCTGTTGCAGGACGAATCTCAGCGCGGGCTGCAGGTTCTCAATAACCACGGCGAATGGCTCGATGTGCCTGTGGTTCCCGGCGCGTTCGTCATCAACATCGGCGACCTGCTCGCGCGGTGGACCAACGACCGCTGGGTCAGCACCGTGCACCGCGTGGTGAGCAACGGTGCCGGCGGAGAGCGGTTCAGCCTGCCGTTCTTCCACCAACCCAACTTCGATGCCGTCATCGAGTGCATCCCCACCTGCGCGACAGCCGACAACCCGCCGCGCTATGAACCGGTGGTGTCGGGGCCGTATCTGCTCGACAAGTTCAAACTGGCCTACGCGCTCTGAGGACTCGACGTCACCGGAAGAGATTCTCCGACAACGGCGTCGGAGAGCCGAATCGGTGCGCCGTCACCGCGATCGCCTGCTCGTGCAGGAACGTCAGCAGCTCGACGCGCCCCGCTTCGACAACCGGCCCCGCGTAGAGCGCGATCCCGACATTGCCGGCGCTGTCGCGAGCGAACTGTTCGCGGCTGCCGCCGAGCAGGCGAACGCGGCCGGGCGCGTTGTCCCGCAGGGCGTTCCGCCACGACGGGGCATCTTCCGCCCGGCAGACGACGCCCGCGGTGGCCAGCGTGTCGGCAACCGACGGGTCGAGCGGAACCGGGGTGGAGAGGGTCACGCGGGAACCCGCGAGGATTCCCGCCCCGACGACCCGCAGCACGGCCGCCGGATCAGCATTCTCGGCGCGTACCGTCACCGGCACCGGCAGGTAGCGGAAGACGTTCTTCTCCGCCATCAGGGCGGACACATCGCGCGCGATGCCGAACTCCGTCGCCCAGGCATGTGCGTCGGATCCGAAGGACCGCTCGAGGAAGTCCAGTGCCCCCGGGTCCGGCGCGAAAGTCTTTGCGGCGTCGAGGATCGTGCGCACCGACGGTGAGATGGCGGCCGTCCGGGTCGCCGGCGCGGAACGCCAATCACTCAGCCCGATCAGGTAATTCGGACCACCGGCCTTCGCGCCCGCACCGACCGCCGACTTCTTCCACCCGCCGAAGGGCTGCCGCCGCACGATCGCCCCGACGGTCGAACGGTTCACATAGGCATTGCCGGCCTCGACGCGGTCGAGCCAACGTTCGATCTCATCGCGGTCCAGGCTGTGCAGGCCCGCCGTCAGGCCGTAGTCGACCTCATTCTGAATGGCCATCGCCTCGTCGAGGTCATCGGCGGCGATGAGGCCCAGGACCGGACCGAAGTATTCGGTGAGGTGGAACTCCGAGCCGCGCCGCACGCCGGTCTTCACTCCCGGTGACCAGAGCCGTCCGCTGTCGTCGAGTCGGCGCGGCTCCACCAGCCACTGCTCACCCGGTGCGAGCTGCGTGAGGGCCCGCAGCAGCTTGCCGTGGGCGGGTTCGATGATGGGTCCCACCTGCGCGGTCGGGTCTGACGGGTAGCCGACCTTCAGCGACGTGACGGCGTCGACGAGCTGGTCGCGGAACCGCGCGGAGCGGGCAACCGAGCCCACCAGAATGCCGAGCGACGCCGCCGAACACTTCTGTCCGGCATGCCCGAAGGCCGAGTACACCAGGTCTTTGACCGCGAGATCGAGATCGGCATGCGGGGTGACGATGATGGAGTTCTTGCCGCTGGTCTCGGCCAGCAGCGGCAGGTCGGGCCGGAAGCTGCGGAACAGTTCCGCGGTCTCGAACCCGCCCGTGAGGATCAGGCGGGCGACCCGCGGGTCGGATACCAATTGCGTCCCGAGCTCGCCCTCGTCGAGGTGCACCAACTGCAGCACGTCGCGCGGCACGCCGGCGTCCCAGAGCGCTTGCACCATAACGGATCCGCACCGCCTGGCCTGGGTGGCGGGCTTGATGATGACGGGGCTGCCCGCGGCCAGCGCGGCCAGGACCGATCCGGCGGGGATCGCCACCGGGAAGTTCCAGGGCGGTGTGACGACGGTCAATCCCGCCGGTGCCGCGACGGCACCGTCGACAATGTCGAGGTTTTCCGCTTGCGCCGCATAGTAATTCGCGAAGTCGATGGCCTCGGAGACCTCGGGATCACCCTGATCGAGCGTCTTGCCGCACTCGGACGCCATGACCTCCAGCAGTACCGCCCGCCCCGCCTGCAACGTCGCGGCCGCACGCCGAAGGACCGCTGCCCGTTCGGCACCGGTCAACGCAGCCCATGTCGCGCCTGCCGTCACCCCGTCGGTGATGATCCCGTCGAGCGCGCCCGCGCTCGACACGGTGTGCTCGGCAACCAGCTCGACGCCGGCTGTCGACGCGGCGACCCGCTCGGTGATCGCCCGCCCCCACAGCCGGTTTCCCGGCAGTGCCGGATCGGTGTCGGCGACATTCGCGAAACCGCCGGCCGGGCTCATCGCCGCGCGCGGATCGTCGGTACGACGATCCTGGCGACGGTTGGGTACCGGAATGACAGTCTCAGCCACGAGATCCGCGAGCGACGCGACGAACCGGTCCTTCTCGCGCTCGAAGAGCGCTTGGTCGTCGTGCAGCTCGAACACCGCGGACATGAAGTTGTCCTGGCTGGCGCCCTCCTCCAGCCGGCGCACGAGGTAGGCGATCGCCACGTCAAAGTCCTTGGGGTGCACCACCGGTACGTACAGCAGCAGACCGCCGACGGTGCGCCGGACGGCTTCGGCCTGCGCCTCGGCCATCCCGAGCAGCATCTCGAACTCCACGCGATCCCGGACGCCGCGACGGCCGGCGAGCGTCCACGCATAGGCGATGTCGAAGAGGTTGTGCCCGGCGACGCCGATGCGCACGTTCGCGGCATGCTCGGGCTGCAGTGCGTAATCCAGCACCCGCTTGTAGTTGGTGTCGGTGTCCCGTTTTGTCGGCAGGGTCGCCACGGGCCAGTCGTGCAGCGAGGCCTCCACGTGTTCCATCGGCAGGTTGGCGCCTTTGACCAACCGCACCTTGATGCCGGCGCCGCCCCGTTCACGGCGCGCCCGAGCCCAGTCCTGCAGGCGCATCATCGCGCTCAGCGCATCGGGCAGATACGCCTGCAGCACGATCCCGGCTTCGAGGCCGAGCAGTTCGGGCCGGTCGAGCAGCTTGGTGAACACCGCGATCGTCAGCTCCAGGTCGCGGTATTCCTCCATGTCGAGGTTGATGAACTTCTTCGTCGGCGCGGTCGCCGCCTGGGTGAACAACGGCAGCAGGTTGGCCGCGATGTGGTCGACGGCGTCGTCGAACGCCCACGGCGAGTGCGGGGGCACGGTGGCCGAGACCTTGATCGACACGTAGTCGACGTCGGGACGGGCGAGCAGCTGTTCAGTGCCCTTCAGCCGGCGGGACGCCTCGGCCTGGCCGAGCACGGCCTCACCGAGCAGGTTGATGTTGAGGCTGACGCCACGATTGCGGATCCGTGCGATGGACCGTCCGAGGCGGGCGTCGGACGCGTCGACCAGCAAGTGACCGACCATCTCGCGCAACACCTTCCGGGCAACCGGGATGACCAGACCGGGCGCGATCACCGATACCAGGGCACCGAGCTTGATCAGCAGCCGTTCATGCAGCGGCAGGAAGCCAGGGGCGTTGCGCGCGAGGGCGCGCAGGTTGGCAGCGGCGACCTTGTGGTCTTCGGGCCGGATCACGCGGTCGACGAAGCCGACGGTGAAATCCAGGCCATGTGGATCGCGAAGGACGTCCGCCAAGCGCCGGCCGGCCGAGGGGGCGGGCAGGCGGGCGGCCTCGTCGAGCCAGGACCGGACCTGGCCCACCACCTCGTTCAGCAGGTCGTCCTTTTCACGGCTCAGCTGTGTCATCTGCCCATCATGAGCGTGTTGGACACTTAAAATACAGCGATGTTTTCTGACATGAAAGTTTAAGTAGAGATGAAACATCAGCGTGCCGATCTGCTCGACACCCGCAGGCTGCGCCTGTTGTACGAGCTGAGTCTGCGCGGCAAGTTGTCCGAGGTCGCCGAGGCGTTGCACCAGAGCCCGTCGTCGATATCGCAGGCGTTGAGCCAGCTCGAGCGCGAGGTCGGCGTGCCGCTGTTGGAGAAGGTCGGGCGGCGGCTGCGGCTCACCCCGGCGGCCGAGGTACTCGTCGAGCACACCGCGGTGATCCTGGCGCGGCTCGAGCAGGCCGCCTCCGACGTCGCGCTCCAGAGCGACGAGGCGTCCGGCACCGTCCGGCTGGCCGTCTTCCAATCGGCCGCGTCGGCCTTCATGCCACAGATGCTGACGGAGTTGGCGACGCGCCATCCGCGGCTGCGCGTGACGATGTCGCAACGCGAACCCGAGCAGGCGCTCTACGAGACCTGGCTGCGCGAGTTCGATCTGGTGATCGCCGAGGAGTATCCGGGGCATGCCGCGCGCGCCTATCCCGATCTGCACCGGGCACCGCTGACCACCGACCTGCTGCGTCTGGCCGTACCACCGAGCGGAGACCCGTGGGACCGCATCGCGTCGGTCGAAGATGCCGCCGACCTGCCGTGGACCATGGAACCCGAAGGCACCGCTTCCCGGCACTGGGCCGAACAGCTTTGTCGCCGAGCCGGTTTCGAGCCCGACGTGCGCTTCGAAACCGACGACCTGGAAGCCCAGATCGCGCTGATCGAGAACGGCAACGCCGTCGCCATCCTCCCCGACCTGATGCGGGTCCGGCGTCGTCCGGCGGTACGCGTCGTGGACGTCGATCCGCGGCGACGCGTGGTGTTCACCGCGACGCGGACCGCCATCAGCAAGACACCGGCCATCGTGGCGTGCCGTGCCGCCCTTGCTTCGGCAGTGCCGGCGCAGCTCGACGTGGATTGAATTCCCGTTGGCACCAAGCGCAGTTACGACGAACTCCGAGTCACCGTGCCCGAGAAGCCGGTGGACGTCACAGCTGGTCGATACCGAGCAAGCCGTCTTGTACTGCGCGCGCAACGAGTTTGGCCTTGGTGGGGGCGGGTCGGCCAACGGCAGCGTATTTGGCGCGGATGCGTTGCAGGTGGGTTTTGACGGTGGCGGGCGAAAGGTACAGACTCTTGGCGACGACGTCTTTGCTCTCGGTCTGGAACCAGGCGCTGAGCACCTCGAGCTCGCGTTCGGTGAGCCGTGGCCGGCCGATAGTGGCGTCGGCCCAGATCGCCGCAGCCATCCGGGGTCCGATGTAGGGCTCCCCGGAGCCGGCTGCGCGGATCGCCTCGATCAGATGATGCTGGCCTTCGCTCTTGGCCAGGTAGGTGACCGCGCCGAGGTCCATGCAGCGCAGGATCACCTCGTCGTTCTCCAAGTGCGTGTAGACGATGACCGTGTGCCCGACATCGACGATCTCGGTGAGGGCCGCGAAATCCGGTTTCCGGCTGCGTAATTCGAGGTCGAGAACAACCGCCGACAGGCCGGGCGTGACCACCGGATGGGCGATCAGGAAGGATTCGGCGGTCAGGTGGCTGGAGACGACCCCAACAGGCGGATCGGCCTGCGCGCACTGCGCGGCAACCCCGGTGTGAATGATGTCATGGTCGTCGACCACAGCGATTCCCAGGGCTTCAGAGTGCATGTCCGGCAAGGGCATAGTTGTGGGCTCCTTCGGTGAGCTGGTGTCGCACGGTGATCCACACTGTGTCGTCGAGGATGGTCAGGTCGAGTTCATCTTCGTCAGCAGCGATCTGCCCGGTGAGTGTCGTGGCGTGTTGAACCCCGCGACAGATCACGCTGAGCTTGAGTCCGGCGGCATTGCCGGACACGGTGATTCGAGCAGAAGCAAAGGGATGGGCGGACGTCAAGACCCGGTGGATCAGGTGGGTGAGCCGCCGTGCCACCCCCTCATCGATGGCAGGCAAGGTGCCTGCGACGGTGGTGGATACCGCAACACCGCGGTCCTGGACGCCATCACTGATGGGGCGCAACTCGCGCAGCAGAACATGGTCGAAGGCGGCTGATTGGTCGAAAAGTGCTCGCAGACGCTGGTATTCGATCTGCGCAGATCGCGCCGTGGTGGCATCAACCGTGCCGCCGGCGGCCAGGACGAGCAGCAACGGGCGGATGGTATCGGCCAGGTCGGCATAGCGACGTCGGTACTCCGCTTGCACGGCGTCGGCGATACGGTCAGCCGCAAGCAGACGCGCCCTGGCTTCGGTTTCAGCGCCGGCGGCCACTGCCGCACGGCGGATCAGGTTGTCGAACAGCAGCGCACACAACTGCACCAGCAGGATGCTGGCCGTCCCGTAGCCGAGGTTGGCCACGGTGTGCGCCGACGGGTCCCGGATCAGGGCGTAAACGCCGGGGATGATCCAGCAGCCGATCAGCACGCCCACGCCGACACGTACCCGCTCGTTGAGCAGCAGTGGCAGCACACACCAGCCGAGAGCATTCTGGGACCACTGTGCCGCAGTGCCGAGCAGATCGGCAGGCAGCGTCATCGCTTGCACCACCGAGGCGAGCACAAGTACCGCAATGCCGACACGGGAGGACGCCCCTGGGCGCCCGAGCACTCCGGTGACCGCCGACAGGGTTGCCGAAGCCGATATCGCCGCCAACACCCACTGCAACTGCCGATGCCCTGTCCCAATTGCGGCGGCGGGCACCATCGCTAGCAGGTTCACGCACGCGTACGAAATCAGTGCCAGGCCGTAGCCCGCGCGAGTACGTTCGATCAGTCTCTCGGGATCAGCAGGCGGTGCCGCAGCGGCCGGTGCGTCGGTGGGCCAACGCAATTCAACGGTCGTGCCATGCCCAGGACGTGATTCGAGCTCGGCGACACCACCGACGCTGTGCATGCGGGCGGTGATCGAGTTCGCGATCCCGTGTCCTCGGGCTGGTTGCGTGGTGTCGAAGCCGCAGCCGTCGTCGGTGATGCGCAGCTGCCCCGGTGCGATCGTGATGGTGACCCCGGTGGCACCGGAATGCCGGTCCACGTTGTTGAGGGCTTCACGGGCCGCGGCGGCGACCGCCGTCACTGTCACACCGTCAAGCCATAGCATTTGAGCCCCGGTATAGGACATCGGTGTCGCGATGTGGTCCGCGTTGTGACGAAGAGCCGCAACAAGATCGGCGCGCGCCCTCGGGACCCAGGGCCTGTCGGAGAACACCTGCAGGTCGCGGCGGGCCTGCGCGGCGACGCGGGTGGGAGCCAATGACACGCCATCACCGACCATCAGCAGCGTCGAGGCGACCGTGTCGTGCAGCAGCCGCGTTTGTTCCCGGTCATACTCGCGGACCGCGGTGGCGACCTCCTGTTTCAATTCCGCGGCCACGCGATCCGCGCGCGCCGCGTCCACGGAGTCGGCGACCCGTAACACCATCTTCCGGACCAACACTCCGGTCACCCATTGCAACGCGAAGTAGTAGAGATTGAAGATTTCGCCGACATGACTCCAACCGACGACTCCCGAAGATCCGACGGCGAACGCGGCGGCGATCCCGATGCTCATCGCAAGGCTGACCAGAGCGGGCAAGGAGAGAGTGAAGCTGACAACCGCAGTGCCGGCGATCACCACCGGAACGCTGTTCGACAGGTAGAAGTGCGGACCCGCGACCAACAGCGGGGTGGCCAGGCACGCGGCGAGCGTGGTGACGTAGTCGACCACCACCAGCCGCGAATCGTGCGACCGGGACCCCAGTCGATAGGCGGCCCATGCGCCGAGCGTAGCGGCACACACTCGCGCGGCTAGTTCGTGAGGCAGTGGAGGCATCACGACGACGACCGCACAGACCAACAGGTTGGCTCCATGGCGCATGAACAACGTTATGCGCTTGGCCTGCTGCAGCATGTTCCGCCGCGAGGCGTCGGAAGCAAAGGCATCAATCATGCGAGAGGTCATTGTGCGCCACGCTCAACTGCGGCGCTGGCCGTCCCCGGAAATAAACCTGATGAACGCGGCGGTGTGGGGCGGCTGAAACCGAACGACGACATTCAGTCGAAGCGAACCGACACGAACTACGTCAGGCGGCATACCGCGGCGGCGATGCGCTCGTCGGTCGCGGTCAGTGCGATGCGCACGAACTGCTCGCCGGCCGGGCCGTAGAACTCGCCGGGCGCGACGAGGATGCCGCGCTCGGCCAGCCACGCGACCGTCGCGCGCCCGGACTCGCCGCGGGTCGCCCACAGGTACAGACCCGCCTCGGAGTGGTCGACGGTGAAACCGGCGCCGCGGACCGCGGCCAGCAGCGCGTCGCGGCGCTTGGCGTAGCGGTCGCGCTGGACGCGTTCGTGTTCGTCGTCGTCGAGAGCGGCGACCATGGCGGACTGCACGGGCGTCGGGACGATCATGCCGGCGTGCTTGCGCACCGCGAGCAGTTCCGCGACCAGAGCCGGGTCACCGGCGACGAAACCGGCCCGATAGCCGGCCAGCGACGAGGTCTTGGACAGCGAGTGCACAGCCAGCAGACCGGTGTGGTCGCCGTCGCAGACGTCGGGATGCAGCACCGACAGCGGCTGGGCGTCCCAGGCCAGGCCGAGGTAGCACTCATCGGACGCGATGACGACACCGCGCTCACGCGCCCAGCCGACAACCTTGCGCAGATGGTCGACACCGAGCACCTTGCCGGTCGGGTTGCTGGGCGAGTTCAGGTACACCAGCGCGGGCGTCTGCGGCCCGATCTGGGTCAGCGAATCGGCGCGCAGCACCTGGGCACCGGCAAGCCGCGCACCGACGTCGTACGTCGGGTAGGCCAGCTCGGGCACCACCACGGTGTCGGCGGCCCCCAACCCGAGCAGCGTCGGCAGCCAGGCGATGACCTCTTTGGTGCCGATGACCGGCAGTACCGCCTGCTCCGGCAGGCCGGTGATGCCGTAGCGGCGCTGCAGCGCAGCCACCGCCGACGCGCGCACGGCCGGCGTACCGGCCGTCGTCGGGTAACCCGGTGAGGCACTGGCAGCGGCCAGCGCCTCCCGGATCACCGGCGCGACGTCGTCAACAGGCGTGCCGACGGACAGATCGACGATGCCGTCCGGATGGGCACGCGCGGTCGCGGTTGCGTCAGCCAGGGTGTCCCAGGGGAACACCGGCAGGGCAGCCGAGACCTTGGTTCGAGCGGACAGGGTCACTCGCCCTGCGGCGCGAGATCCTTGACCGCCTGCGGGTCGTTGTCGGTCTGGCCGACCTTCGACGCACCACCCGGCGAGCCGAGCTCGGCGAAGAAGTCAGCGTTGTTCTGGGTGTATCCGCTCCACTGATCGGGGACATCGTCCTCGTAGTAGATGGCCTCGACGGGGCAGACGGGCTCACAAGCGCCACAGTCCACGCACTCATCGGGGTGGATGTACAACATGCGTGCACCCTCGTAGATGCAATCGACCGGGCATTCTTCGATACATGCCTTGTCTTTGACGTCGACGCAGGGTTCGGCAATGACGTACGTCACCGGTGGTTCTCCTGTTCCAGTGGGCTGCTGGCTCGTCAGGAATACAACGAGCAGACGTCAGTATGGTGCGCCCGTACCGAAGCGTCTGGCTCAGTGTCACCTAACTTTACGCGCCGCCCGGGAAGGGTGGCGCGTGGTTACTGATACTAGACGTTGCACATACCGTCCGACTAGTTCCCACCACAGCTTTTTACGCGTGTCATTTTTCGCTTTGCAATCTGTTGCATAGGACCGCCGGTAGCGCCTAGGCTCGGGCCGTGGCTCTCCCCCACGCCATCCTTGTGGCGCTGTGCGAACAAGCCGGTTCCGGTTACGAACTGGCCAACCGGTTCGACCGATCGATCGGCTACTTCTGGGCCGCCACCCATCAGCAGATTTACAAGACGCTGCGCACCATGGGCACCGACGGCTGGGTCAGCGTCGAGGTCGTCGCGCAGCACGGGCGTCCGGACAAGAAGGTCTACACGGTGACGGACGCCGGCCGGGCCGAACTCGAACGCTGGATCGCCGAACCCCTCACCGGCCGCGGCAGTTCCGTGACCGACGCTCGTACGCGCGAACTCGCGGTGAAACTGCGCGGTGCGACGTACGGGTCCGCGGACAGCACCGCAGCCCTGTGCGAGCAGATTCGCGCGCTGCGCGCCGAACGCGCCGCGCTGCTCGACACCTACCGCGGCTATGAGAAACGTCAGTTCCCCGACCCGTCCTGGCTCACCGGCAGCGCGCTGCATCAGTACCTGGTGCTGCGCGGCGGTATCCGCGCCGAGGAGGGATCGGTGGACTGGTTGGACGAAGTTCTGCTGGCATTGAGAGGAAACCGATGACCGCGCCGCATTCAACGCCCTATCCGAACCTGTTGTCCCCGTTGGACCTTGGGTTCACGACGCTGCGCAACCGGGTGATCATGGGCTCGATGCACACGGGCCTGGAGGATCGCGCCCGCGACACCGGCAAGCTCGCCGAGTACTTCGCCGAGCGGGCCCGGGGCCGCGTCGGTTTGATCATCACCGGCGGATACGCCCCCAACCGCACCGGCTGGCTGCTGCCGTTCGCCGCCGAGATGATCTCGTCGCCTGATGCCCGTCGGCACCGCCGGATCACCACGGCCGTCCACGCCGAAGGCGGCAAGATTCTGCTGCAGGTGCTGCACGCGGGACGCTATGCGTACCATCCGCTTTCGGTCAGCGCGTCGTCGATCAAGGCGCCCATCAATCCATTCCGGCCGCGCGCGCTGCGCGACGTCGAAGGCACCATCGACGACTTCGTGAAATGCGCGCTGCTGGCCCGCGAGGCCGGTTACGACGGCGTCGAGATCATGGGCAGCGAGGGCTATCTGCTCAACCAGTTCCTGGCGCCGCGCACCAACAAGCGCACCGACGCCTGGGGCGGTAACCCCGAGAAGCGTCGCCGGTTCCCCGTCGAGATCGTCCGGCGCACCCGCGAGGCCGTCGGCCACGACTTCATCATCTGCTACCGGCTGTCCATGGCCGACTACGTCGAGGACGGCCAGACGTGGGAGGAAATCCTCACGCTGGCAACGGAAATCGAAGCGGCCGGCGCGACGATCATCAACACCGGAATCGGTTGGCACGAAGCGCGGGTGCCGACCATCGTCACGTCGGTACCCAACAGCGCGTTCGCGGACATCAGCAACGCGGTGGCCCAGCACGTGAGCATCCCCGTGGTGGCCTCCAACCGGATCAACATGCCGCAGTCCGCCGAACAGATCCTGGCCGACGGTGCGGTGCAGCTGATCTCGATGGCCCGGCCGCTGCTGAGCGACCCCGACTGGGTGCGCAAGGCACAGCACGACGCCGCCGACGAGATCAACACCTGCATCGCCTGCAACCAGGCCTGCCTGGACCACGCGTTCGTGCACAAAACCGTGTCGTGCCTGCTGAATCCACGAGCCGGGCACGAAACCACGTTGGTACTGGGCAAGACCCGGACGACCAGGCGGATCGCGGTCGTCGGCGCCGGACCGGCCGGCCTGGCTGCGGCCGTCACCGCCGCCGAGCGCGGGCACGACGTGACGCTGTTCGAGGCCGGCGGCCACATCGGCGGCCAATTCGACCTGGCGCGAAGGATTCCCGGCAAGGAAGAGTTCAACGAGACGCTCCGGTACTACACCACGATGCTGGCCAAACACCGTGTGGACGTCCGGCTGAACACCCGGGCGTCGGCCGACGAACTGTCCGGCTACGACGACGTCATCCTCGCCACCGGCGTCGCGCCGCGCATGCCGGCGATCCCGGGCATCGACCACCCGATGGTGCTGTCGTACGCGGAGGCACTGACCGGAGCGGCGGTCGGCAAGCGGGTGGCCGTGATCGGCGCCGGCGGAATCGGTTTCGACGTCAGCGAATTCCTCACCGTCGATGAATCCCCCACCTTGAACCTCAAGGAATGGCGGGCTGAGTGGGGCATCGCCGACGGCGGCGACTCGCGCGGCGGGCTGACCACCCCGATCCCGCTGCCGCCGGCGCGCGAGGTGTACCTGCTACAGCGCACCAAGGGCGCCCAGGGCCGCGGACTGGGGAAGACGAGCGGCTGGGTGCACCGGGCGTCGGTCAAAGCCAAAGGCGTACAGCAATTTTCCGGCGTCAACTACGAGAAGATCGACGACGCCGGGCTGCACATCAGCTTCGGTTCGGACCGGTCCGGGGCGCGCGTCCTGGAGGTCGACAACGTGGTGATCTGCGCCGGACAGGAGTCCGTCCGCGACCTCGAAGACGGCTTGCGTCAGGCCGGCATCGAACCGCACATCATCGGCGGGGCGGCCGTCGCGGCAGAGTTGGACGCCAAGCGGGCCATCCGCCAGGGCACCGAGCTGGCTGCCAAGCTCTAGTCCAACACTGTGCGGCTCGCGGCCCTACGTCGAGAGTGGGGGTTGCCGCGCTCCGCGCGGCGTGTCGTCATCAGCAAGCGCCACGCTCGGCGTTGGAGTGTCGCACCACGTGGTGACCCGAACTACAGGCTGAAGTCGCCCCAGACGGCACGGGCACCGGTATGGCCGATCCGCACGATCTGATAGATCGTCGCCACGCCGACGACGACGGCCAGCACCGCGACCACGACCCGTGCCAGCTTCTCCCTGTCCCCGAGCCACGTGCCCCACCGGTGCAGGACCGCGACCGCCAACGACACGACAAACAGCCCGATGACGAAAAAGATTGCGGTATCGCCGAGTTCGGCGTGCTCGCGCAGGACGGGGTTCTTGGGCAGCTGGTGGATCAGTGCCTCGCCGGCTTCGATGGCGAACGGCGTCAGGATGACCGTCGTCACCGACAACGCCAGCGTCAGCCACACCAGCCGCTCCCGGGCCGCCGTCCACACGGCGCACAGGATCGTCAGGACGGCCGTCAGCGGTGTCAGGACGACGATCGCGTGCACCAGCAGCGGATGAGCGGGCAGGTCACCAATGGTGTTCACGCCTCACAGCGTGACACTCGCGGCGCGCGAGCGTGCGCAAAGTGCACGCGACACACCGCGAAAGCCCGCACAGACACGGCCGCTCGCGGGAGAGGGCTAGGCAGCGAGGGGCGAGTAGTCGGTGCTGCGCTGGCGGGCCGGGCGGCCGATGCCTTCGGCGATGGCGACCAGTTCGGCGACGGTCTTGGCCGAGCCGTTCTCCGAACCGGCCATGCGGGAGATGGTCTCCTCCATCAGCGTGCCGCCTAGATCGTTGGCGCCGCCCTGCAGCATCACCTGGGTGCGCTCGACGCCGAGCTTCACCCACGAGGTCTGGATGCTCGGAATCCGGCCGTGCAGCATGATTCGCGCCAGCGCGTGCACCGCGCGGTTGTCGCGGTGCGTCGGGCCCGGGCGCGCCCCGCCGGCCAGATACAGCGGGCTGCTCTGGTGCACGAACGGCAGCGGCACGAACTCGGTGAAACCGCCTGTGCGGTCCTGGATTCCGCGCAGCACGTTCAGGTGGCCCACCCAATGCTTGGGGGTGTCGACGTGCCCGTACATCATCGTCGACGACGACCGCAGCCCCACCTCATGCGCGGTGGTCACCACGTTGATCCACTCGGCCGTCGGCAGCTTGCCCTTGGTCAGCACCCAGCGGACCTCGTCGTCGAGGATCTCGGCCGCGGTGCCCGGGATGGTGTCCAGGCCGGCCTCGCGCAGCGCCGTCAGCCACTCCCGCACCGACATGCCGCTGCGCGTGACGCCGTTGGCGATCTCCATGGGCGAGAAGGCATGCACGTGCATCGACGGCACGCGCTTCTTCACCGCGCGGACCAGGTCGGCGTATCCGGTGACGGGCAGCTCGGGGTCGATGCCGCCCTGCATGCAGACCTCGGTGGCCCCGGCGACATGCGCCTCCCAGGCCCGGTCGGCGACCTCGTCGGTCGACAGTGAGTAGGCGTCGGCGTCACCCTTGCGCTGCGCGAAAGCGCAGAACCGGCAGCCGGTGTAGCAGATGTTGGTGAAGTTGATGTTCCGGTTGACGACAAAGGTGACGTCGTCGCCGACGACGTCCCGCCGCAACGAATCTGCCAGCGCGGCAACGGCATCGAGCGCCGGTCCGTCGGCGGTGGCCAGCGCCAGGTACTCGTCGTCGGAGCAGCCGCCCGGGTTGCGCTCCGCTGAGCGCAGGGCGGCGAGCACGTCGGTGTCGATCCGCTCCGGCGCACGGGCCGCGAGCTCGGACACCTTCTCCCGGATGGACTCCCAGTCGCCGAACGCGCTGCCCAGGTCGCTGCGCGTCTCGGTCAGCCGGCCCTCGGTGTCGATCGCGGTGTGCAGATCGGTGCGGCCCAACGACTCTGACGCCTCGTCAGGTTCCTGCCACGGCAGGCCGACGGGGTTGACGTCACGCGCCCACCCGGTCTCCGGATCGGCCAGGGCGTCGACATGTCCGCGCACGCGCGGGTCGATCCACGCCGCCCCGGCCTGCACGTACGACGGCTGCGCCGTCAACCGCTGCACCAGGTCGTAGCCCGCTTCGGCAGTCACCGAAGCCAGATCGTCGAGCGCGGGCCACGGCCGTTCGGGGTTGACGTGGTCAGGGGTCAGCGGCGAAACGCCACCCCAGTCGTCGACACCGGCGCCGATCAACGCCAGGCACTCCTCGCGGGACACCAGATTCGGCGGCGCCTGGATCCGCATCTTCGGGCCCAGCACCAGGCGCGTCACCGCGATGGTCGCCAGGAAATCGTCGATCCCGGCATCGGGCGTCGCCGCCATGGCGGTGTGATCCTTGGCCCGGAAGTTCTGCACGATGACTTCCTGGACGTGCCCGAATTCCTTGTGCGACTTGCGGATCGCGTGCATGGTCTCGGCCCGCTCGGTGAGCGTCTCACCGATACCCACCAACAGGCCCGTGGTGAACGGGATGGACAGCCGGCCGGCGTCGTCCAAGGTGCGCAGTCGCACCGCCGGGTCCTTGTCGGGGCTGCCGTAGTGCGCCAGGCCCTTGGTCTCGAACAGCCGGCGCGACGTGGTCTCGAGCATCATGCCCATGGACGGTGCGACGGGCTTGAGCCGCGACAGTTCCGACCAGCTCATGACGCCGGGGTTCAGGTGCGGCAGCAGACCGGTTTCCTCGAGGACGCGAATCGCCATGGCCCGCACGTAATCCAGGGTCGAGTCGTAGCCACGCTCGTCGAGCCACTGCTTGGCCTCGTCCCAGCGGTCCTCCGGGCGGTCGCCGAGGGTGAAAAGCGCCTCCTGGCAACCCATCTCGGCGCCGCGGCGGGCGACGTCGAGAATCTCGTCGGGCTCCATGTACATGCCCATGCCCTGCGCGCGCAGCTTGCCGGGCACCGTCACGAACGTGCAGTAGTGGCAGGTGTCGCGGCACAGATGCGTGACGGGGATGAACACCTTGCGCGAATACGACACCGGCAACCGGCCGGCGGCGCCGCGCCGTCCCGCTGCTTCGAGGCCGGCGTCACGGACGCGGGCCGCGCTCGCACAGAGGTCGACGAGGTCGTCGCCGCGGGCCGTCATCGCGATGGCGGCCTCGTCCACATTCAGTGACACACCATCACGGGCGCGGCGCAGGACGCGGCGCAAGGCGGACGACGGTGCGGGGACGGCGAGCGGTGGGACCACGGGAAGAGGCAGGTCTGCGCCGTTCTGGGGGTTCAGAGCCACTTCCGTGTAACCCCGCTGAAGTCGACGTTCATCCACGCGTCTCACATTCTGAAACCACTGCGCCTGGCATACCGGCCACAGTAGCGCCAGCAGGTCGGCGCGGCGCGCGCCCCATGCCCAGACACACACAGCAAACCCGCAGACTGTTAGCCGAATTTGGTGACGACCGCGTACGTTCAGAGGGTCGGGACGCGATCATTTCGAGGAGCCATGGTGTCCGTTTCTGTCCGTTCGTATGTGATGGCGGGCGCCGCTGCTGCGACCGCCACGGCCCTCGCACTGACCCCGGTGCAGGTGGTTCCCGCCGACGTCGCGGTGCCGGCGCACCCGACCACAGTCCAACCGCACCTGACCGAGGCCATGGTCAAACTGCTGGCCGCGGCGAGCAACATGGCGCCGCCGGCGCCGAAGCTCCCTGCCGCGGGTGTCGTCCCCAAGGTGGGGCCGAACCCGTTGGCGGCGGCACCGTTGGCAGCCGGGCCGGTCGTCACCCCGCAGAACGCGGCCAGTGACTGGCTGACCAACGCGTACACCGGCATTCAGGCGTGGGTCGACTGGGGCGTCGACTACGCCACCGACGTTCTCTATTGGCTGAACTGGTTCGTGCCGTTCACGGGCACGATCGCCGCGCAGACCGACATCTTCTACTGGACGCTGATCCGGCCCGTTTCGAACGACATCTTCTACCAGGCGGTCGTCCCGATCGTGAACGATCCGCTCAATCTGGGCGTGTGGGTCAACGGCATCGGCAATGCGATCCGCTACTCGGTCAATGACGTCATCAACTTCGGCATCGCCGAGTTCAACTACTTCTTCGGCTGGCTCATCCCGCCGATTCCGCCGCTGCCGCCCATCGGCTCGCTGGCCGCCACGCAGACGACTCTCGAGTCCATCGCCAAGACGGTGCAGACCACGCTGACCAGCCTGGCCGCCGGCTTGGCCCCAGCCAAGGCCGCCGCGGAGACCGACCCGGCGACCAAGCTCGCGCCGACCGCCGCGCAGAACCCGGCGGACAAGGCTGCGGAGAAGTCCACCGAGAAGCCTGCGGAAACGCCGACGAAGGCGGACGACAAGGGCAAGGCCGAGGACAAGGGCACGCAGTCCGCGGGCACCGACGCCGGGCAGCAGCCGGCCGACCCGAAGGCCGAGCCCAACACCGATCCGAAGGCCGAACCCAAGGCCGACCCGAAGGCCACCGACCCCAAGACCGAACCCAAGACCGAGCCCAAGACCGACGAGCCCAAGGCCGGCGCTCCGGCCGCCGGCGACCCCGCGGGATCGGCCCAGCCGCAGGACGAGGTCAAGGCGCCCAAGCCCACCAAGACCCGCGACAAGAAGCCCGGCGACAAGACCGAGGTCAAGAACAACAACGCCGGCGCAGATAACCAGACCGGCACCACCGGAACGACGAAGCCCGCCAAGGGCGACAAGGTCGGCGGCGGCAAGGCGAAGGGCGAGAAGGCCAAGGGTGAGAAGGGCGCCGGCCAGTCGCAGGGCGCCGGTGGCGGCCAGAAGGCCGGTTCGGGAAGTCACTCAGCCAATAGCTGAGCCAGGCGCCCAGGTTCGCCTTGTCTTGTCACACGTCCCGCGCCCTGACCGCAGAATCACCGACACCGTCGTTGGCTCTGCGTCAGCGGCGTCAGGCACTCGACCTTTACCGCCACAACCGCAGGATCAACCAGGCACCAAGATCGACCCTGCGGCCACGGCGTCATCTACTCGATAGTTGTCGCCCTCAGTGCGGAGTCGATGCGGAAATGCCGCGGCGGTGCACACAGATCGTCCCTCCCGACGGTTCAGGCGACCTGGTCGCACATTCGCCGATTGCGAGGCAGGCAGAGCGGACGCTAATCCGGCAGTGCGGCGCGCCGCTGAGCATGGCGCCACAGCACCACACCGGGCGGCGTCGCACCGAGGAGCAGGAAGATCAACGGTGAGGCCTGCATGATTCCGGCGCCGCCGAACACGACGTCATCGCCGGGGCCACCGAGCAGCAGGATCACGACGGTCGACAACCAGGCCCACATCGGGAGCGCGGCCAGGCGAGGGCGGGACGTCCACTGCAGGCCGGCCCAGACCAAGGCCGCGTTGACGAGACCACTGAGCAGGCCACTGATCGGGAACGGCACGGGGCCGAGATAGAGCGGTAGGAACAGTGCGCCGGCGACGGCCGACAAGGCGCCATCGAACGCCAGCACACCGAGCATCAATGAGCGCGCCCGACCGGAGTCGGCGCGCGGCGGGGCAGACGTCAGGTCGGGATGCTGTCGAGCAGCCCGACGAGGGAGCCGACGACCCACTGATAGTTGTCGCCGAGGCCCTGCAGGTGCTGCAAGTTGGGGTCCAGATCCGCGTCCATGGCGGCTACCCTACTCCCCCGCTTCCCGGTGTCACGCGAGGTTTATCCCGCTGAGTAGGTCAGTTTCCACACCACGGTCGTCACGTTGGCCCGCCGCGCCGTCGACCAACAGGTAGTGCTCGACGGGGCTGATCGGCAGCGCGATGTTGTTGGACAGCGCAAAGACCCGGCCGCTCGGCTCGACCGTCACCTGCGTCTGGTGGGCCCGCATGGCGGCGACCTTGGCCGGCAGGCTGTCCTGCGCGTCGATGACGGCGTCGATGCGGTGACCGAGATCGAACGGCAGCGCACTGGCCGGGATCCGCACCCAGCTGTCGGGCAGCTCGACCTCGTTGATGGACTCCAGCGCCTCGGCCATCGACTCACCGTCCATCACGGTCCAGTAGAACTTCGGGACCTGCCACGGCTCGCCCGGATGACCGTCCCCGGCCGACGCGGCGACCGCAGCCGTCGTCACCCGGTGCGCCTGGACATGGTCGGGATGCCCGTAGCCGCCGTTGGGGTCATAGGTGACGACGACGTGCGGGCGGAAATCCCGCAGCACCGCCACCAGTTCGGAGACGGCCTCGTCCATGTCGGCGTCCGCGAACCGCTGACGGTGCCGCGCCGGGCTGCCTTCCATACCGGAATCGCGCCAATGGCCGGCCCCGCCCAGATACCGCGGCCGGTCGACGCCCAATTCCCTGAGCGCCGAAGTCAATTCGCCGATGCGGTAGCCACCCAGCTGGTCGGCTCCGTCGACCGCCAACTGCGCCCACTGCGAACCGATGACCTCACCCTCTTCGCCCAGCGTGCACGTGAGCACCCGCACGTCGGCGCCGCGGGCCGCGTAGTGCGCGATGGTCGCTCCGGTAGTCAGTGTCTCGTCATCCGGATGGGCATGGACGAACAGCAGCCGTGGGGTCTCCATGTCCCCCAGGCTGGCATACATTCACCGGGTGACGCGACGTGCGCTGGAGTTCGGGAGTGCGGTGCTGCTCACCGGCCTGCTCGCCGGGGTTGCCGGCGCGGCGACCGTCTCACTGCTGCACGCCGTCGAACATCTCGCCTATCACTATTCGTATGGGCTCCTGCTCGACGGCATCGGCGCCAGTTCGCCGGTTCGACGCGCGTTGGCACCTGCGATCGGCGGGGCGCTCGCGGGACTCGGCTGGTGGATCTTGCGCCGGCGCAGCGGAACTCCGTCGCTGTCGGCGACCATCGCCGGCAAGAAGCCGATGCAGCACCTGCCGATGGCGGCCGACGCCGCGCTGCAGGCGCTCGCCGTCGGCACCGGTGCATCGCTCGGCCGGGAGACGGCGCCGCGTCAATTGGCCGCGGTGCTCAGCAGTTACGGGACGACGTGGCTCGGGCGGCTGACGTCGTCGACGCTCGGAACGCTGACGGCCCGCGACCGCGAGATTCTGCTGTCGTGTGCGGCGGGCGCCGGCCTGGGCGCGGTGTACAGCGTGCCGCTGGGCGGGGCGTTCTTCGCCGCGCGCGTCATGATGGGCACCTGGCATCCCAAGGTCGTCGGCACGGCGCTCATCACGTCGAGCCTGGCGGTCGCGGTGTCGCATCCGGTCACCCATTTCGAGCGCGACCTCACCTGGCCGGATCCGGCACTGTCGTACCAATTCACCATGCTGGCGTTGGCCATCGCGCCGCTGGCGGTGGTGATCGGCCTGACGTTCAACCGGTTGATGACGTCAGCGGGGCCCAAGCCGCAGCTGACCTCCTGGCTGCTCATCCCGGGCGTCGCGCTGGCGGGGCTGGTGACCGGCATCTGCTCGATCTACCGGCCCGAGCTGCCCGGCAACGGCCGCAGCGTGCTGATCGTCAGCGTCGACGCGCAGCTGAGCCTCGCCGCCGCGGTCGTTCTCCTGGTGCTCAAACCGCTGCTCACCGCGCTGTATCTGCGGGTCGGCGCGGTCGGCGGCCTGATCACGCCGGCGCTGGCCACCGGCGCGGCCGCGGGCACCGTCGCGACGTTCGCCCTCAACGGCCTGGCCGATACGCATCTGCACGTACCGGCCGTGGCACTGACCTGCGCGGCGGGCGTCCTCGCGATCACCCAGCGGGCCCCGGCATTCGCGGCGTTGTTCGTCTGGGAGCTGGCGCATCCGCCGATCTGGCTGCTGCTGGTTTTCGCGGTGGCCGCGTACTCGTCGCACGGCATCCGGCTGCTGCGGGAACAGTCGGCCGCTCGCGCGAAGACCACCGAGCCGAAGCCGGCGCACAAACAGCTCAGGGGACCTTGACCCACTTGCCGGCGTCGCCCACGATCCCGACCGGGACGGCGCCGGTGAGGCTGACGTTCTGCACCGTCGGGCCGGCCGCGACGATCGTGGTGTCCTGCAGGATCGGCAGCACCGTCTCCATCGCCCAGAGCTTGGGCTCCAGCTCGTTCAGCACGTCGGCGATCTTCTCGGTGCCGGCCAGCGCCGCGTCGATCTTCGGCTGGATCGCGTGGTCGCAGATGCCGGTCAAGTTACTGGGCGCCTGCACCAGCTGATCACCGCCGAGCGGCTTGGGCAGCGGGATGGTCGGCGCCGTCGACGTCACCGTCGGCGTCGACGGCTGCGGCACAGCGGTTTTCGAGGTTGACGCCGTCGGCTGTCCCGTGGGCGCCGGCGGCGTGGCGGTGGAGACCGCCGTCGCGTCCAGTCCCGGGCAGCCGTAGCGCGATGCCAGCACCGTCGCCAGGTCGCCCCCGGCATGACGCCAGCCGACGATCGCGTCGACGCGCTCCAGTCCCTCGGCGTACAGGGCCACCGGATCCATGGCCAGCACGGTGGCCTCGATCCCGACGCTGCGCAGTTGGTCGGCCGCCGTGTTCGCCACCGCGACCGACGTCGGGTCGTTGGCAGCGACGCCGATGGCCAGCCCCAGTGGCTTGCCGTCTTTGACCAGCCGATCGTGGCCGGGCGGCGGTGGCATGCCGGGAGGCGACGGCGGCGCGACGTCGGGCTCGATGTTGTACCCGGCACGCACCAACAGGTCCATCGCGGCGTTGCGGTCGAGGGCCGGCGGCGCCGTCGGCACGTAGCCCGGGTCCGACGGGGTCCGGATCTGCGCCTGGGCCAGCGTCACGGTGTTGTCGCTGCCCGCGCCGACAGCGGCCAGCAGGCCGACGTCGAGCAGGCCCAGCAGTGCCTTGCGGACCTGGACGTCGGTCAGTGCGGGCCGCTGCGCGCGCAGCGTCAGCTGCATGACCCGTGGGGTGACGATCCGCGCGGTCCGCACGCCGGGGATGGCCGCGAGTTGCGCGAACGTCGCCTGCCCGCCGTGCACCTGGGCCACCTGGGTATCCCGGTTGCGGATCGAATCAGCAAGGGCCGCAGGCGATCCCCCGCGCCGGAACAGCACCTGGTCGGGCACCGACGGCACGCTCCAGTAGCGGTCGTTGCGCGCCAGCAGGATTTCGTCGCGCTGCGGGTCGATGCTCTCGACGCGGAACTGGCCGCCCGTCACCGGCATGGCCCGCGCCAGCCCGGCACCGAAACCGCCCGGCACGTCCTTGACGATGTGCGCCGGCAGGATGTTGTTGAACAGTTCGCGCCAGGCCGGGTACGGCCGGGCGAAGGTGACGACGGCCGTCTTGCCGCCGTCGACCGACTGGACACCGGTCACCAGGTCGTAGCCGGCCGGGTCGACGACGCCGGGCTGGCTGACCATCTGGCGCCACTGGTACCAGTAGTCGTCGGCGGCGATGGGCGCGTTGTCGGTCCACTGCGCCTCGGGACGAATCTTGTACGTGACGGTGAACGGGTTCTGATTGGTCACGTCGGCCGACAGCAGCAGCGACGGGTCGAGTTCCCAGCGCGACCCCGAGGGCGACGCCGGATCGGCGATGGGCCGGAACGAGCTCGGCAGGACCAGCGCCGAGATGGCCGCGTTGACCGGCGACTGGTCGGACTGCAGATGCGGGTTGAACCCGGGGCCGATCCAGTCGATGGCCATGATGATCTGGCTCATCTTGGGCGGCGGCGGGACGACGGTCTTGGTCGTCTCGGTGCTGCGCGGCGCCGGCGGCGGACTGACGGTGCAGCCCGCAAGCGCCAGGACCGACACCAGTGCGCCTGTCGTCATCAGCTGGCGGCGGGCGGTCGGCACGCCGTTCAGGGTATCCGCCGGGTGAGCCCGAACCACCATCCGAGGCCCCCGCCGCAAATCCCCGTCGCGCCGCTCGCCCCTGATGTGGTCCACAATTTCCGGTATGGGCCTACTGCCGAAGCCGTACACCCCACTGTCCGATGCCGACGTCGCCGACGCGCTGAGCCGTGCCGTCGCCGTCATCAACCCATTGCTCAACGTGCTGTCGCAGGCCGATCCGATCGGGCTCCGCAGGCGCACCCACCGGCTCCTGACCCCGCCGCGCGGTTTGGTCGGCCTGGTCCGTCGGCTGCGGGTGGGGCACCGGCGTGCCGAGGCCGGCCGCAGCCCCAGCACCGCGGACCGGGCGCTGAACGCGGGCGCCCACCTGATGAACGCCGCTGACCTGCCCGGTACCGCCGCGTGGGAGCGGCTGAGCCGGGACGAGCGCATCCACTGGTGGGTGCACCGCGTCGGCGCGTTGAACACCGTGCTGGTGGCCACGCCGGGCGCGTTCGGTGTGCTGGCCCGGGTACTGCCGGTCAGCGAATTGGCCGGTTTCATCAACCACGCCATCGTGCTGTGCGCGGTGGCCCGCGAATACGGCGTCACCGATCGGCGCGAGCAGGTGCGGCTGCTCGCCGCGGTGTTGTGCGGGCGCCAGCTGTCCGCGGACTTCGACGTGCCGCAGGCCGCGGAGCCGGAGCCGCTGCCCGACACCCCGCCGGACGGCTGGAAGCCCCTGGAGGCCATCACGTCGTCGCTGCCGGTCGTCGTCGTCAAGAGCATCTGGCAGCTGGCCGGCATCCTGCGCGCGACGTTCGACGAGATCGCCAAGCGGCCACAGCCGACCAAGTGGTGGCAGCGCCTGAGCGCGCTGCCGTGGGTCGGCGCGGTGTCCACGTACTTCGGTGAGCGCGGCGCGCTGATCAAGGCGGCCGACGAGGGTGTCGCGTGGCTGGACCAAAACCAGAAGGCCGGCTAGCGCTTCGCGAAAACGCGTGCGCCGGCCGGCCTTTCGGTTCGGTGAGAGTTAGTTGCGGGCCTTCTCGCGGGCCTTGGCGCGAGCGCGCAGGCTGGCGGTCAGCTCGACCTTGCGCACGCGCACGACCTCGGGGGTGACCTCGACGCACTCGTCCTCGGCGCAGAACTCCATGGCCTGCTCCAGGCCGAGCTCCAGCGGCCGCGCCAGCGTCTCCATGACGTCGGCGGTCGAGCTGCGCATGTTGGTCAGCTTCTTCTCACGGGTGACGTTGATGTCGAGGTCCTCGGCGCGCGGGTTGATGCCCACGACCTGGCCCTCGTAGGTGTCCTGGCCCGGCTCGACGAAGAACTGACCGCGGTCGGCCAGCTGGATCATCGCGAACGGGGTCACCGAGCCGCTGCGGTCGGAGACCAGCGAGCCGGTGTGGCGGGCACGGATCTCGCCGGCCCACGGGCGGTAGCCGTCGAACACGGCGTTGGCGATGCCGGTACCGCGCGTCAGGGTGAGGAAGTCGGTGCGGAAGCCGATCAGGCCACGCGACGGCACGATGAAGTCCATGCGGACCCAGCCGGCGGCGTGGTTCGTCATCTCTTCCATGCGGCCCTTGCGGGCGGCCATCAGCTGGGTGATGGCGCCGACGAACTCTTCGGGACAGTCGATGGTCATGGCTTCGAACGGCTCGTGCAGCTTGCCGTCGATCTGCCGGGTGACCACCTGAGGCTTGCCGACCGTCAGCTCGAATCCCTCACGGCGCATCTGCTCGACGAGGATGGCCAGCGCCAGCTCACCACGGCCCTGGACCTCCCAGGCGTCCGGCCGGCCGATGTCGACGACGCGGATCGAGACGTTACCGACCAGCTCGGAATCCAAGCGGGACTTGACCATTCGCGCGGTCAGCTTGTGACCGGAAACCTTGCCCGCCAGCGGCGAGCTGTTGGTGCCGACGGTCACCGAGATGGCCGGCTCGTCGACGGTGATGCGCGGCAGGGCGTGCGCGTGCTCGAGGTCGGCGAGGGTGTCACCGATCATGATCTCGGACATACCCGCGACGGCGACGATGTCGCCGGCGACGGCCTCGGTGGTCGGGGTGCGCTCGACACCGACGGTGACGAGCAGCTCGGTGATCTTGCCGGTGGTGATGACGGGCGCGCCGTCGACCTCACGCATCCAGGCCACCTGCTGGCCCTTCTTGATCTTGCCGTTGTAGACGCGCACCAGCGCCAGACGACCGAGGAAGGCCGACGCGTCGAGGTTGGTGACCAGCGCCTGCAGCGGGGCGTCCGGGTTGCCCTTGGGCGCCGGGATGTGCTCGAGCAGCACGTCGAACAGCGGGTCCAGGTTCTCGCTGTCGGGCACCTCGCCGTTGGCGGGCTGGACGGTCGAGGCGACACCGGCGCGGCCCGAGGCGTACAGGGTCGGCAGGTCGAGGGCCTTCTCGGCCGCGGCCTGGGCTTCCTCGTCCAGGTCGGAGGCGACGTCGAGCAGCAGGTCGTGGCTCTCCTCGACGACCTCGGCGATGCGGGCGTCGGGCCGGTCGGTCTTGTTCACCACGAGGATGACGGGCAGGTGCGCGGCCAGGGCCTTGCGCAGCACGAAGCGGGTCTGCGGGAGCGGGCCCTCGGAGGCGTCGACCAGCAGCACGACACCGTCGACCATGGACAGGCCGCGCTCGACCTCGCCACCGAAGTCGGCGTGGCCGGGGGTGTCGATCACGTTGATGACCGTCACGGTGCCGTCGGCGTTGTGCCGGTGCACCGCGGTGTTCTTGGCCAGGATCGTGATGCCCTTTTCGCGCTCAAGGTCACCCGAGTCCATGATGCGTTCGGTCGAGTCATCGCCCCGGTCCAGGGCTCCGGACTGCCGCAACATGGCATCGACGAGGGTCGTCTTGCCGTGGTCGACGTGTGCGACGATGGCGACATTTCTGAATCCGGCGCTGGCCTGCTCACTCACGCCCAAGATTGTCGCAGCGAGGGGGTCGGTTTGCGAAACTGCGGGCGTCCTGGCAAAACTGCTAATCGATGAAGGTCAGCAAGCTCGCCGGGGCTAAGCCGAAGAAGAAATGCTGCCGCAGCAAGCCCCGGTGCAAGCGGTGTCCGCTGGTGCTGCACAAGGTCCAGAAGGCGGCGCACCACGGGGTCCACGGCAAGGATCTCGAGAAGGTTTACAAGCGCGCCCGCAAGGCCTGATATACAGCGATTGACCTGCTTCTTTACTGGTTTCGCGAGTACCGTGGAAGCGTCTCGTCAGTTCCAGAGAACCAGCGCGAGGAGGTCGTCGTCATGACAATCTACGAAGTGTTGACCGGCTTGGTCGGGTTCGTGCTGGCGCTCGGCGCAACGGCCGCGATATTCGCCGGATTGGCCAATTGGGCCGGCGGATTCTTCGTGGTGCGGTGTGCTGCGTGTCACCATTTGGCGTTCTCCACGGTGAACAAACCGAAGACCGACTGCCCGCATTGCAAGTACCCCGCGCTGCTGCACCCGCTGTACACCGCGCAGCACGGCACCGCGATGGCGTCGGCGCGCGTCGTCGGCGACAAGCTGCACTACTGACTCTGCTGACTCTGCGCCAGCGCGGCCGTCAGCTCGGCCAGCCACGCGCGGTCGGCGGGCACCCAGGGCAGGTCTTCGAGTTCGGCTGCGCCCACCCACCGCACGGCGTGGTGATCGTGGGCGTGGGGCGCGTCGTCGGTCGACACCCGGTACGCCCGCAATATGACGGTGTCGGACAACGGCACGTCCTCGCCCAGCCTTTCCCCGACGGTCACCGTGACGCCGAGTTCTTCCTGCAGTTCGCGGGCCAGCGCCTGGGCGTCCGTCTCCCCCGGCGCGACCTTCCCGCCCGGCAGTTCCCAGAGGCCGGCGAGTTCCGGTGGCCGATTGCGCTGCGCGACCAGCAGCCTGGCGTCGGCGATCAGGGCGCCCGCGACGACGATCACGTCGGTCAGGTTACTGGCTCGTCGATCGTGGGGGGTTACGCGAAATCTGGCCGGTCCACGGTCACGAACGTGCGGCCAGACCGTCGATTTCGCGGATCCGGCGCTCTGTTCGCACGCTCGCGACGTCCCGGGCTCCCGCACCACCACGACCGTGCCTACAGAGCGCCTCAACCGCCAAACCGACGATCCCTGTGCACATTCGTGCGAGCTCAGCGCGGGCGCACGGGCGGGAGTACGTTCGAAACCATGGCCGTCCTCACCGATGAACAAGTAGACGCCGCACTGCCCGAGGGTTGGGAACGAGCCGACGGCGCCCTACGCAGGTCCGTGAAGTTCCCGGCATTCCTCGACGGCATCGATGCCGTTAGGCGAGTGGCGATCCACGCGGAAGCCAAGGATCATCACCCCGACATCGATATTCGTTGGCGCACAGTGACTTTCGCTCTTGTCACGCACTCCGAAGGCGGCATCACCGACAAGGACGTGGCGATGGCCGAAGATATCAACGGGCTCGTCTGAGCCGGGCCATCCACACCAGCGTCAGCACCGTCATCACCGGGTAGATCAGCCCCGCCCAGGCCAGGTACCACGGCCGGCTGATCACCCAGATCGTCGGCTGCGCGAAACTCAGCAGCCACGGCACGCCGATCAGCAGCAGCACCAGCCAGGTCCAGCGCAGCGCCCGCGCGGAACGCAGCGCCGCGAACGGCCCGTGCCACAGCCACATCATCAACGGGATCAGCCACACCCAGTGGTGGGTCCATGAGATCGGCGAGAACAGCAGCCCGAACAACTGCACGACGAGCAGCGCGCCCAGTCGATCGGGCCGGTCGGGGCCGTAGACGGCACGCCAGGCGAACACCGCCAGCACGGCCGTCAGTACCACCGCGATCAGCACCGCGGGCTCGAAACCGGCGTCGTGGCCGACGATTCGTGAGATCGCGCCGCGCCAGGACTGGTTGAACGACGTCGCGACGGGACCGATGCGGTTGGCATCGCCGAGCAGGTCGGTGAAGTAGTAGAGCGCCTGACCCCGCAGCACCAGCCACGACACCAGCACGGTGCCGGCGAACGTGATGGCCGCGAACACCGCAGCACCCCACCGGCGGACGCCCAGGAAATACAGCCCGGTCACCGCGGGTGTCAGCTTCACCCCGGCGGCCAGACCGACCAGCAGACCGGACCACCACCACCGGGTGCTGTAGACGGCGTAGAGGACGGCCAGTACGAGGATGACGTTGATCTGCCCGTAGTCGAAGGTGCTGCGCAGCGGCTCGGTCCAGATGCCGACGGCCGTCCACGCCATGGCCAGCCGGTGCCCGGGGTCGGCGAATCCGATGAGCCGCAGGCTGATCCACACCACGCCGTAGAGCGCCACGATGATGCCGACCTGCCAGCAGAACGCCAGCAAACCGAACGGCACGAAATGCAGCGGATAGAACAGCACCGCCGCGAACGGCGGGTAGGTGAACGGCAGCGGGAAGTCCGGGGTCTGGTCGGCGTAGACGTAGTCGTACAGCGGGTGACCACTGCCCAGACTCGCCGCGCCGCCGACGTAGACGTGGAGGTCGACGAAGTTGGCGCCGTTGGGCACCAGGTAGGTCCAGGCGAAGCGCGCAGCGACGCTGAGCGCCAGCATCAGCGGCGCCCAGCGCAGAACTGATCGCGTGGCGGTGTTTATCGCATGACTGTAACGGTCGGTCACCCTTCGCCTTCCGATCAGTAACGGATCTATAAATGCCACACGTGTCACTTGAGTAACACCAGTAACTGAATAGCTTCGGTTCTGACGCGCCACGACCGGACCGGGAGGACCCCCAAAATGCGCACACGTACCACTGGAAAAATGTTGGCCACCAGCATGATTGCCGCCGCCGGCGCAGTTCCGGTGGCGATCGCCCTGAGCGCGGTCGCCGCTGCCGACCCGGCCCCCGCGGCCCCGGCCCCCGTCGTGCCCGGCACGCCGCTGGTCAACGAACTCGCCCAGGCTCCGGCCCAGGCCCTGTCGGGCGTGACGCAGGCCCTCACCTCGGGTGCACCGGCCGCCGCGCCGGCCGCTCCCGCTGCCACCGCCTCGGTGACCCTGCCGCAGAACCTGGTCCCCGGCGCCGCCGCACCGGCTGCCGCTGCCCCGGCTGCTGCCGCTGCGCCCGCCCCGGCTCAGGGCATCATCCCGTCGGCCAACATCAACCTGCCGCAGATTCCGGGCTCGCCCGTGCCGCTGCCGAAGCAGATCGCCTTCCCGGGTGACCTGACCTCGCTGCTGCCGGCCGGCACCCCGCTGGCGAACCTGCTGCCCGCGCCGGCTGCTGCCGCAGCTCCGGCCGCGACCGCCGCCACCGCTGCGACCTCGCCGCTGACTGCGCCTCTCGCCGCCGCGACCGCACCGCTGGCCGCACCGCTCGCTGCTGCTGCTCCGGCTGCCGCCGCTCCGCTGGCCGCTGCCACGGCTCCGCTGGCCGCTCCGTTGGCTGCCGCTCCGGCTGCGGCGTCGCCGCTGGCCACCGCACCCGCCGCGGTGGCGGCTGCCGCTCCCGCGGCACAGGCCATCCCGGGCGTCGTGCCGGGGATCATGAGCCTGACCAGCCTCGCGCCGGTCATCACCTCCGGCTTGCCGTGATCCGCGCCGTAACCAGATAACCGATACGAAACCGGGGAGAGAGTCATGCAATCGAGGAAGCTGTTCGTCGCACTCGGCGCGTCCGTCGCACTCACGATCGGCGCGGCGACCGTCGCGCACGCCGATCCGGCCTCGCCACTGCCGTTGCCGCTGCCCATCGATGGCCTTCAGGCTCCTGGCCTGCCGGCCATGCAGACTCTCGCCCCGGTGATCCAGCAGGCCGCCGCTGACCCGGCGGGCGCCGCGGAGCTGCTCATGGCAGCAGCCCGGGCGTTCGCCGGTAACAAGGCCGCACCGT
This sequence comes from Mycolicibacterium sp. TY81, assembly GCF_018326285.1. Classification (NCBI taxonomy): domain Bacteria; kingdom Bacillati; phylum Actinomycetota; class Actinomycetes; order Mycobacteriales; family Mycobacteriaceae; genus Mycobacterium; species Mycolicibacterium sp. TY81. The sequence goes on along the minus strand of NZ_AP023362.1, from coordinate 320,751 downwards.
CGGATTCGAAGAATCTGGCCAACGCCGTGAACCAGTTCGCCGCCGACCCGGCTGCGAACCACGTACCGGCCCCCGGCGCGGTGCCGGGCGCCGAGGCCCACCTGCCGGCCGGCGTCGACCCGGTGCACGCCGTCGGCCCAGTGGCCGAGGCCGCTCCGGCACCGGCACCCGAGGCGGCACCCGCACCCGCGCCCGAGGCCGCCCCGGCTCCCGCCGCAGCCCCTGCGCCCGCTCCGGCACCTGCTCCTGCTCCGGCTCCGGAAGCTGCGCCGGCCGCCGCTCCGGTCACCCAGGCCGCGGCGACGGTCCCGGCTCCCGACGCCGCGCCGGCGGCAGCTCCCGCTCCGGCGGGCACGTTCGGTCCGGGCACGCCCATCACGCAGGACTTCATGTACCCGTCGATCAGCAACGGCTGCCAGGCCGACGGCGGCAACGTCCTGGCGACGGCCATCAGCGTGGCCGGCCCCGCGAAGATTCCGACCCCGGGCCCCGGCCCCGGCCAGACCGCCTACGTGTTCACCGCGGTCGGCACGCCCGGCCCGGCCGCCGAGCAGAAGCTGCCGCTCAACGTCACCTGGGTCAACCTGACCACCGGCAAGTCCGGCAGCGCGACGCTCAAGCCGCAGGCCGACATCAACCCGCAGGGCCCGACGACGCTGACCGCCATCGTCGACACCGGCTCGGGCAGCATCATGTCGACCATCTTCGGCCAGGTCACGACGACCGAGAAGCAGTGCCAGTTCATGCCCACCATCGGCTCGTCGGTGGTGCCGTAACCCGCACTCGACGTACAGAAAAGGACGCCCGGGGTCACCACACCCCGGGCGTCCTTACTGAGTAGAGCTAGACCTGGATCTGGCCGCCGTCGACAGCCAGCTCCGCGCCGGTCATGAAGCTGCTCTGGTCCGAGGCCAGGAACAGTACTGCGGCGGCGATTTCGTCGGGCCGGCCCACCCGCTTCACCGGCAACTGAGCCGCCCACCCGTCCAGCAGATCCTGCGTCTGGTCAGCGGGTGCCAGGCCCGTGAGTCCGGGAGTCTCGATCGGGCCGGGAACGATGGTGTTGACGCGGATCTTGCGGTCAGCCAGTTCGGTGGCCCAGGTGCGGCCCAGCGACCGGATGGCGGCCTTGGACGCGGCGTAGAGCCCGAAGGCCGGGAGCCCTTTGGATGCCGCGGTGGATCCGGCGAGGATCACCGAGGCGCCCTCGTTGAGCAGCGGCAGCGTCTTCTGCACCGTGAACACCGTGCCGGCCACGTTGCGGTCGAAGTTGTCGCGGTAGTGCTGCGGTGTCACATCGGCGAGGGTGGCGAAGTCGCCGCCGCCGGCATTGGCGAAGACGATGTCGAGCCCCTTGCCGTGCTTGGCGATTTCGGCGGCCAGCGCGTCGAGTTCCTCCGGCTTGCTGATGTCGCTCTGCACGCCGTGAGCTCCGATCGACGCGGCGGCCTCGTCGAGGCGGGTGCGGTCGCGTCCGGTGATGAACACATACGCGCCCTCGGCGGCGAGGCGCTGCGCGGTCGCCAGACCGATGCCAGACGTCCCTCCGGTGACCAGTGCTGTCTTGCCATCGAGCTGTCCCATGATCGGGCTCCGTTTCTGTGAGGTTTGCGCTTTCGCCCGTATCAACTTAGGTGATGTATCACCTATTCCCCGGCGGTCAGCACCGTCCACAACCGGACGATACGCTCGTCGACGATCTCGGCGACGTCGAATCCCGACGCGACAGTGACGTCGTCCGGCGTGCGCACGTCCCACGCCAGGAAGCCGAGGCCGCGAGTCTGGCGGACCGGGCCGGCCTTCGCGAAATGCAGACCCGGCAACTTTTCCTGCAGCTCAGCCGCTTTGGCATTCAGCTGGTCGTGGCCGACGGCGGTACCGTCGTCATCGATCCACTCCACATCCGCGGCATAGGTTTCGGCGATCGCGGCGGCACGGCGCTGTGGGTCGCGCTCGTCGAACACGGCCAGCAGATTGGCTTCCATCAGGCGGGTGACGACGTCGCTCACGGGCCAACTCCTCAAAATTAGGTGATTAATCACCTATCACTCTAGCTCGGCGCAGGCGGCAGCGAGCTGTTGTGATCGAGGTTGACGTGGATGTGCTCCAACGCCGCGGTGAACGGGCCCAGCAGGTTGTCGGGCAGCGGATCGAAGAACAGCGCGCGCACCAGGTCGACGTGCCCGGGTGCGGCCTCGGTGATCGCGCGCCGACCGTTCGCGGTCAGCACGACATTGGAGGTACGGCCGTCCTCGACGCTCGGGCGACGCTCGGTCAAGCCCCGTTCCTCCATGCGCCGCAGCTGATGCGAGAGCCGGCTGCGTTCCCAGCCGATCTGCGCGGCGAGATCGCTGACCCGCATCCCGGCGTCGTTGTCGCTGAGCGCCACCAACACGTCGTAGTCGGCCAGCGACAGCCCGGAGTCGGCCTGCAGCTGTCGATTGATCTCGTAGTTCATCCGCAGCTGCACGCGCATGTAGGCCACCCAGGCCCGCTGTTGTTTCGGCGTGAGCCATCCCCGCTCGGGCGTCTGCCCCACCTTTCTCGGCGTCACGCCCGTCAGTATGCCGGTCGCATCACAACATCTCGCGCGCCTGCTGTCGGCAGTCGTCGGCGATGCGCTGTTCGCGGGCCCACAGCAGGCCGAACGTGAAACCGTTCTCGCCGGCCGTCGTACCGCTCGCCAGCGCCATGCGGCGCAACAGATCAGCGGCGACCACGGTGTCCTGGTGATCACCCAGTTTCGACTGAAACCGCTTGTAATGCTTGACCGTTCGCTTCGTCTGCTTGGCGCCGCCGATGTCCTGGCACAGCTCCGCCGCGTATCGGGCGCGTTTGGCCGCCTTCCGGGCGCGGTGCAGCAGCGCGGCGTCACTGTCGTCGACGTCGAGCGCCGCGACCAGCCGACGGTCCGCTTTCCGCTGCGCCTTCCGCGCGCGCTTGACGAGTTTGGCGGTGCTGGTCTCCGGATCGACGGGTGGCGCCGTGCGCCAGGAGCGCAGCACCGCCAAGATCGCCAGGTAACGCGGCGAGTCCATGGCCTCGGTGATGCGCTTGCGCGCCGGCAGCTCGACCGCCTGGAGCTCGTTGCGCACCCGGGCCCGCACCGGCCCGAGGATCAGCGTCTCCGGCAACTCATCGAGCGCTTCAGTGAATCGGCGCTGCTGCACCTGACAATCGCGGACCTCGCCGAGCAGCCCCGCGAACCAGCGCAGATCGTCATCGAGCTGGTCGGTCGCCGACCGGTCGAGCATCTTGCCGAACACCCGCAGGGTGCTCCGCAGCCGGCGGATCGCCACCCGCGTGTCGTGGATGGGGTCACGGCCACGCCGTAACTCGATGTCGCCCAACACGATCTGGTCGATCTGGGCGTTGACATACCGCAGTACTGCGCGCGCCGCCGGCGAGGTCGACTCAACCGACTGGACCGGCGGCACCACATGAGCGAGCTTCGACGGAAAGCGTGACGGCCGGGCACCGGCTTTCTTCAGCCGCCTGACGAGGCGCTTCGGAATCGACGGGGCGTGGGTCCCGAGTTCGACCTCGACCTCACGCCAGGCCAGCAGCCGCTCGTCCGCCCACGCGCGCACCGAGTCATCGGCGATCTCGGCATAGAGTTCGCCGGATCGCGGTTCGGCGAGCCGGTATCGATCCCGGACCGTGTGGATGGTTGCGACGCTCGCCAGTGGCTTGCCGAGACTCATGCCGCTGAGCAGTCCGGCCGCGGCGTCGGGCAATGTCTCGGTGGACGGCCAGTGCATTTCGACGCGTCCATCGCCCGCCGGGACCTTGAGCTGCCATCCCGTGTCGGCGTCGCCGGCGCGACGGCGGAGCTGCACGCGGTGCGCCAGCAGATCCCCGTCAGCGGTGTCGTAGTAGTCGCTGGTCAGGTCGACGGTGTCGTGCACAACGTCGGCGTCGGCGATGATGCCGTGAAGATCGGGCAGCTGAAATTCGGCGTCGACGTCCCATTTGCCTTCACGTTCCAGTACCTCGTACATACCCGAGGCATTGCCTTTCGGCCAGGCCGCCAAACCAGCTACGACCTGCTGGACCGTGGACAGCAGCGAGCGTGGCTACCCCCCAACGGCAGCCACGCTCGCTTATCTACTGGCTCAGTAGGCCATGAAGAGGATCATTTCCCGGTCGTATTCGCGGCCGGGGTGCTGCTCGGCGAGGTGTGCCTGCGCCTTCTCGACCAGATCGTCCTCGTCACTGCCGGAAATCGCCTCGCCGCAGGGGCAATTCAAGTGTGTCTTAGCCATACACATCACCTTCCCATACGCATGATGGTCGGTATGGAGATTTACGACGTCATGCGCACGACCGGGGCCGTCCGCAAGTTCACCGGCGAGCCGCTGCCCGACGAGGTGCTCGAGCGCATCCTCGACAATGCGCGCTTCGCCCCCAGCGGCGGCAACCGGCAGGGCGCGCGGGTGATCGCGGTGCGTGACGTCGAGACCCGCAAGCAGCTGGGCGAACTGTCCAAGCCCGGGGCCAGGCAGTACATCGCGCAGATCGCCGCAGGCGAAGGCCCGTGGAACCCCTTGCAGCCCTGCGGGGTTGACCCCGCGGTCGTCGAGGCGACACCGGTCCCCGACGGCATGGTCACCGGGACGCTGCTGGGTGCCGAGGTGGTCCTGGTGGTGTGCCTGGACCTCGGCGTGGCAGCGGCATTCGATCAGCATCTGGATCGCATCGGCGTGATCAGCGGCGCGTCGATCTACCCGTTCGTCTGGGGCATCCTGCTCGCCGCGCGCAACGAGGGCTACGGCGGCGTGCTGACGACCATGGTGGTGGCGCAGGAGCCCAAGGTGCGCGAGTTGCTCGGCATCCCCGACAACTACGCCGTGGCCTGCATGCTGCCGCTGGGCAAGCCGGTCAAGCAGGTGACGAAGCTGACCCGGCGTCCGGTGTCGGAGTTCACCACCCGGGAGCGGTTCGACGGTCCGCCGCTCTGATCTCCCGTTGATCCTGCGGCTACGGCGTCAGTCACTCGGCAGAAGTCGCCGTGGCCGCGGAGTCAACGGTCAGGCCTTGGCGGCCTTGGCCGCTGCCTTCATCTGCTTCTTGTAGGCGCGCACCTGGTCAAGTGAGCCCTTGTCGACGACGTCGGCGACGGACATGTGCGTGCCCTGCTTGCCGTAATCACCGGCCGCGGCGCGCCAGCCCTCCGGCGTGACGCCGTACTGCTTGCCGAGCAGCGCCAGGAAGATCTTGGCCTTCTGCTCCCCGAATCCGGGCAGCGCCTTGATCCGTCGCAGCACCTCTTTGCCGTCGGGATCGCCGGTGGTCCACAGCGCGGCGGCGTTGCCGTCGTACTCGTCGACGATCACCTGGGACAGCGCCTGCACACGCTTGGCCATGGAGCCCGGAAAGCGGTGCACCGCAGGGGTTTGCGCGAACAGCTCGGCGAACTTGTCCGGGTTGTAGTCGGCGATCTGGCGGGCATCCAGGCCACCCATCCGGTCCTCGAGTTTCTTCGGGCCGGCGAACGCCACTTCCATCGGAATCTGTTGATCGAGAAGCATTCCGACCAGCAGCGCGCACGGGTTGGACTCGAGCAGTGCGTCGGCGGACGGCTCCTGAACCAGCTGCAGCTTCGACATCACGCCAGTCTAGGACCCCGATCGCCGCACCCCGATTACGACGGTTCAGAGTTCCTGTGTCCGAGCTGTGTGCGAACGTGTAAGCCGATAACCGGTGGACATGCCTGTAGGGGGACGGACATGAGACATACAGTCGCGGCATTTTTCGCGGCGATGGCTGCCGCAGTGGCGCTGGCCGGCGCGGCCAGCGCCATCCCGGACCAGGGCACGCCGGAGTTCGACCAGTACCTGCAGGGCCTGGAGCGCAACGGCTACAACCTGAACCCCGACACCGCCTGGCGCGTGGCGCACCAGGCGTGCATCGGCGGTATCCCCGGCTACATCAATCTGGAGCTGGCCGCACAGGGCGTCATCGGCCCCGGCGCGCAGCAGCGCGTGATGGACGTGGCCCGCAAGTACGCCTGCCCGGTTCAGTAGGCGCACTCACGCGCTGGCCAGCAGCCCTTTGAGTTCGGCGCGGCCGTCCTCGTCGAGTGGCAACAGCGGCGGGCGCGGGTCACCGGCATTGCGCCCCAGCAGGTCAAGGCCGGCCTTGACGGTCGTCGGCAGGCCCCCGGTGACGATGAAGCGCAGCAGCGGCGCGAGGTCGTCGTAGATCTCCTGTGCCCGTGCGCGATCACCGCTGCGGACCGCGTCGTACAGCTCGACGCACGGCTGCGGGCGCAGATTCGGTGCGGCCGTGCACCATCCGGATGCGCCGGCGAGCAGCGCGTCGAGCACCAGCGGGTTGCTGCCGTTGTAGAACGGCAGCTTGCCGCCGGAGAGCTCCTTGATGCGCAGCATCCGGGTGAGGTCACCGGTGGATTCCTTGACCATGCGGACGTTGTCGATGTCGTCGAACATCCGCACCAGCAGTTCGGGCGCCATGTCGATGCCGCTCGTGGCGGGGTTGTTGTAGACCATGATCGGCAGCTCGACGGCGGCCGAGATGCTGGCGTAGTGCTGGAAAATCTCCCGCTCGTCCAGCTTCCAGTATGAGATCGGCAGCACCATCACCGCGTCGGCGCCGGCCTGCTGTGCGTACCGTGCGCGCCGAATGGTGTTGGCAGTGGTCAGATCCGAGGCTCCGACGATGACGGGGACGCGGCCGCCGACGGTAGCCACGGTGGTGTCGACGACGGCGTCGAACTCGGCCTCGGTGAGGTACGCCGATTCGCCGGTGCTGCCCAGCGGCGCGATCGCGTGGGCGCCGGTGCTGACCAGTTGCTCGACGACGGCGGCCAGCGTCTCGGTGTCGACGTTGTCGCCGTCAGCGGTGAACGGGGTGATCGGGTAGGCGATGATGCCGTGGATCCTGGGTGACTCAGTCATGGGTGTCTGCTTTCTACTGTCGGTCAGTGGTCGAGGGCGTCGGGGTGGCGCACCAGGGCACGGCGCGCGTAGTAGGCGAAGTTGGCGACGCTGCGTTTGGGCGTCAGCGTCCAGTCGTGGGCCTCGCGGGCCAGCCGGTCGGGCAGCGGCGCGATGGTGCCGGCAGCCATGGCGGCCAGCTGGAGCTTCGCCCCGCGTTCGATGAGCATGGCCAGCGAGCAGGCTTCCTCGACGCTGGCGCCGGCCACCACCTGACCGTGGTGCGCCAGCAGGATCGCCTTCTTGTCCCCCAGCGCGCCGGAGATGATCTCGCCTTCTTCGTTGCCCACCGGCACGCCCGGCCAGTCCTTCAGGAAAGCGCAGTCGTCGTACAGCGGTGCGATGTCCATCTGTGACACCGTCAGGGGCACTTCGAGCATCGACAGCGCCGCGACGTGGAAGGGGTGCGTGTGCACGATGCAGTTCACGTCCGGCCGGGCGCGGTAGATCCACGAGTGAAAACGGTTGGCGGGGTTGGCCATTCCGCCACCGTCGAGGACGTTGAGGTCCTCGTCGACGAGCAGCAGGTTGCCCGCGGTGATCTCGTCGAAGCCCAGGCCGAGCCGCTGCGTGTAGTAGGTGCCCGGCTCCTCGGCGCGGGCGGTGATCTGCCCGGCCAGGCCCGAATCATGTCCGGCGTCGAACAGCGCCCGGCAGGTCAGCGCCAGCTTCTCGCGGACCGTCAGGGCGGATTCGGCGATATGGCGGTTCAAGCCCTCCTCGGCGCGCTGCATCAGTTCGCTCTTGGAGTCATGCATGGTGTCGGTCATTCGGAACTCCTCTCGTCCTCGTGCGTAATCGCATTCGATGACACATTGCAGACTGTAGGACACAAGGTGTCATGCAGTCAATGAGGTATCCTGAGCGGCGTGAGTGGCTTGTTGCGTGCGGTGCGCCAGCAACGCGGAATGACGCTGGAAGAGCTGGCAGCCGGCACCGGGTTGACCAAGAGCTACCTGTCCAAGGTCGAGCGCGGCCAGAGCGTGCCGTCGATCGCCGCCGCACTGAAGATCTCACGAACCCTCGATGTCGATGTGGCGCAACTCTTTTCCGATGACCCGGAAGTCAGCACGTTCGCCGTCGAGCGCGCCGCCGACCGCGGCGCCGCCCGCAATCACGCGATCGCGGCGGGCATGCTCGGCAAGGCCATGTCGCCGTTCGTCGTCCGCCCGGGCCGTCAGTTCGCCGCCCATGCGCACCCGACGCATCCCGGTCAGGAGTTCGTGTTCGTCCACGCCGGGACCGTCGAACTCAACTACGACGGCCGCCTCGTCGAACTGTCCGCGGGCGACTGCGCCTATTTCGACGCCGCCACGCAGCACAAGCTCCGCCAGGTCGGCGACGAGACCGCCGAAGTGATCGTCGTGACGTGTCCCGCACCGCGCCGCTGAGAGGAATGCCAGCGGGTCCCGCGCGTGTTGCCCTACCCGTGCTCCAGACTCGAACCGTGACCTCGCGCCTCGGCTTCCCGCTGCTCGCCTACGCCTTCGCCGCCATCATGCTGGGCACCACGCTGCCGACGCCGATCTACGCGCTGTACGGCCACAACCTGCACTTCGCGGTCCTGACGACGACGGTCATCTTCTCGGCCTACGCCATCGGCGTGCTGGCCGCGCTGCTGCTGTTCGGCCGCTGGTCCGACGCGGTCGGCCGACGGCCGGTGCTGATCGCGGGCGCGGTCGCCGCCATCGCGAGCGCCGTCGTCTTCCTCTACGCCGACAGCGTGCCGTTGCTGCTGGTGGGCCGGCTGCTGTCCGGGTTGTCTGCGGGCATCTTCACCGGCACCGCGACGGCCGCTGTCGTCGAATCCGTGCCGGAGGACCGGCGCGAGCAGGCCGCCGCAGGCGCCACCATCGCCAACATCGGCGGGCTGGGCGCCGGGCCGGTCGTGGCCGGTCTGCTGGTGCAGTACGCACCGCATCCGTTGCAGCTGCCGTTCCTCGTGCACATCGTGCTGGCCACGCTGGCCATCGCCGCGGTGTGGCTGGTCCCGGAAACGTCGAGCCGCACCGGCCGGATCGGCTTCCAGCGCCTGTCGGTCCCCGCCGAGGTCCGGGCGACGTTCGTCCTCGCGGCAACCGCCGCCTTCGCCGGTTTCGCGGTGATGGGCCTGTTCACTGCGGTGGCGCCGTCGTTCGTCGCCAGTGTCATCGGGATCGACAATCATGCCGTCGGCGGCGCGGTGGCGGCGTCGATCTTCGTCGCCTCCGCCGTCGCCCAGTTGGCCGGTCGTCGCATCCATCCCCCGCGGGCCGTCGCACTGGGCTGCGCCATCCTGGTCGTGGGCATGACGATTCTGGCTGCCGCACTGCACTTTTGCTCACTGGCCGGGCTCCTGACGGCCGCTGTCGTGGCCGGCATCGGGCAGGGCATCAGCTTCAGCCGCGGCCTCGCGGCCGTCGTCGAAGGCACCGCGACGGAGCGTCGCGCCGAAGTCAGTTCGACGTACTTCGTCGTGGCCTACGTGGCCATCTCGCTGCCGGTCGTCAGCCTCGGCTTCGCGGCCCAGCGCTGGGGCTTGCAGGAGGCCGGGGTCAGTTTCGCCGTCATCATCGCGGTGTTGGCGGCCGTCTGCCTGGCGGCCGTCCTCCGGCAGGAACGCCGCAGGTCAGCGTGAATTTGAGTAGCACTACCTAGGGGTCGGGCCCATACGGTCGAAGGCATGACCACCCGCGTCTTTCCTTCTGCTGCCGAAATCGCGCAGCGCACGCCGGCCGACCGTGACCGCGCCATCGACGTCATCCGCATCGTCTCGTTGATCGGCGTCGTCGCCGGCCACACCGTCATGGCGACCAGCATCATCGACAACGACGTCTTCCGCTGGGGCAACCTGCTCACCACGTCGGTGGTGTTCCAGGCGCTGACCTGGATTTTCCAGATCATGCCGCTGTTCTTCTTCGCCGGCGTCGCGGCGTCGGCCACGTCGTATCGCAGCGGAATGAGCTGGGGTGGTTGGCTTCTCAAGCGCTGCACCCGGCTGTACCGGCCGGTGTTCTACTACCTGGCGTTCTGGGCCGCGGCGTTGTTGGTCCTGAAGCCGCTGCTGCCCATTCACGTCTACGAACCCATCGCCGGCATCAGCATCCAGCTGCTGTGGTTCCTGGGCGCCTACGTCTTGGTGCTGGCCGCGGTGCCGCTGCTGGTGCGGATCACCACGGGTGGCCAGCTCATCGCTGCGGTGGCCGGTACCTACGCCCTGGTCGCGCTGGTCGATGCCATCCGCATCAACGACCACGCCTGGTCAGCGTTGGGTTACGTGAACTTCGTGGTGTGGCTGATCCCCGGCATGTTCGGTGCGGCTTACCGGCGGGGGCTGCTGAGTGCGGCGGCGGCGTTGCGGGTCGGGCTGGCCATGCTGGCGGTCAACATCGCTCTGGTGTGGGTCGGGCCGTACGAGCTGAGCCTGGTCGGCATCGAGACCCAGCACATCAAGAACATGACGCCGCCGTCGCTATTGCTCGCCGGTCACGCAATCATGATGTGCGCGTTTGCCATTGCGGCCGCACCCGCCATCAGTCGTTGGGCTGCCCGGCCGCAGGTCTGGCGCCTCGCGGTGATCGGCAACACCGGCGCCATGACGCTGTATCTGTGGCACATGCCCGCGCTGCTCGGCATGCACCTGGCCTTCGATCTCGCGGGTCTGCCCCGCTACCCCGGCCAGCCGCATTTCCTGGTGCTGAGCGTCTACCAGATGACGATCATGGCGGCCCTGGTCGCCGGGCTGTTCCTGCTGCTGCGTCCGCTGGAGAACAACCCGCTGCCACTGTGGGACGGCGGTCGCGTTTCGGAAACCGGTTGGCGCAGTGCGGCTGTCGGGACGCTGTTGGTCGTCGCCGGCGGCGCGACGCTGGCGTCCGTCGGCTGGGGCCTGAAAGACACCGGGTTGCAGTGTGTTTCGGTGATGCTGGTGGCGCTGGTCGCGGCCAGGGCATTGGCCCGGGATTAACCGTGAGCAGACGTAAAACTGTCGTTTTGGTCCCCAAAACGACAGTTTTACGTCTGCTGGCGGGACTAGCCGCTCTTGCGGCGGAACTCGCGACGGCCACCGCCAACGGCGCCGTGCGACTTGGAGTTCTTGGCCCCGCCGTCCTGGTGGGCGGTGCCGCCGGCAGAACCGGCCTTCTTACGCTCGAGCGCCTCGCGGAACTTACGCTTGGTCTCGTCGGACGATGCTGAACCTTCGGCGGAGTTCTCGGCCATGCACGCAGACTAGCGCGTTCAGCGCACGCCCGGCGGCAGCCCGTACAGGTGGGTTATCGGCATGGTGAGCAGGACCCGACGGTCGGCGACCATTGCCCGCCGGTAGTCGTCCCAGTCGGGGTGCTCACCGGAGATGTTGCGGTACAAGGCAATCAGCCCTTCGACGGTGTCGTCATCGGGTGCTGCAGCGGGCGGGCTCAGCACCGCGTCGCCCTCGGCCACCGCGTACGCCCAGCCGTCATCGGATCGGACGTAGATCGATGCCCGGGCGTCGCGCCGCAGATTGCGCGTCTTGGCCCGGGGCTCGGTGACCGACACCCCGATGGTGACGGCCCGTGGGTCGAAGTAGTAGGACACGTTCGACAACTGTGGTCGTCCGTCGCGCTTGATGGTGGCCAGCACGCCCAGCGAATTGTCACTGATCAGCGCGAGCAGCTTGTCTTCGAAGACCTGACGGGTCATGGCACCCAGCGTACGGTGCAACTGCCTACGATTGGGCGTCATGAGGCAGTTCGTATGACGCGCTACGCGGTATTTCTGCGCGGGGTAAATGTCGGCGGGGTCAATCTCAAGATGGCCGACGTCGCGACCACCTTCCGACAGGCCGGCTTCGACGATGTGAAGACGCTGCTGGCCAGTGGCAACGTCGTGCTGTCGAGTGCGGCGAGGGCCGCGACGGTACGCACGAAAGCCGAAGCGGCGCTGCGGGAATCGTTCGGGTACGACGCCTGGGTGCTGGTGTACCCGATGTCGGAACTGAAGACCATCTCGGCGGACTACCCGTTCGAGCGTGAGGTCGAGGGCCACCATTCATACATCACGTTCGTCAGCGACCCCGATGTGCTCGACGAACTCGCCGCGCTCGAACCGGTCGGCGACGAATTGATCAGCCGCGGTCACGGAGTCCTGTACTGGCAGGTGGCCCGCGGCGACACCCTGGGCAGTGCGATCAGCAAAACCATGGGCAAGAAGCGCTACAAGTCGTCCACCACCACCCGCAATCTGCGGACCGTCGAGAAAGTGCTGGCTGCCGCATGAGTTCGGCCGGCCAAGAAATCCGCCGACCGGCAATGAATTCACGAGAAAATCAAGACATTTCCGACAGCTCAGGCATCACGCGCTTCATGTACTGGTCAAAGTGCGGCACCGTGAAGTCCGCGTAACCGTGGTCGGGAGTGTAGAGCAGGCCCATTGCAATAAGTTCCGACCGGAACGGCGCAACTTGCGGCGACTGCTTGCCGAGGATCGCTGCCACATCCTGCGCTTTTTGTTTTCCTGACCCGAGTTCAGCCATCGCTCGCAAGTACTGCTTTTGCCGTTCTGTACACCGATCGAATCTCACCCGAAAGAACGACTCATCAAGTTTCGAGAGATACACCTCTTCAGCCTGCTGGACATCGGTCCGATTTATGGCGGTACCTTCCGCCACGCCCCAGGCCGCGTATCCCAATTCCTGCAGGAAATATGGGTAGCTGCCGGTGATTTCGAGGGCCAGGTCAAGCGCCGTAGGTTGAAACACCACACCCTCGATTCGAGCCGGCCCAGCAAGCGCCTCTCGCGCGTCATCCTCTTCAAGATTGCCGATCGTCGGGAACTTGAATAGGCGCTCTGCGTACGATTTCGCGTCCCCCGCCAACTCCGCCACCTGAGGTAGCCCCGCCCCCACCATCGTGATCGGAAGCTTCCGCTGCACTGTCTTGTGCATCGCCGCAATCACTGCTTCCAGTTGAGATCTGGTAAGGAATTGCACTTCGTCAAACAGAAGAACCAGGCCGCGGCCGGCCGACTGAGCGGCTTCCCCGACAGCCACGAAAAGATCAGTCAAGTCGAGGCTCAGCTCACCGTGATCCGCTTGCCCTTCTGCCGGAGCACCATCGAACCCGAGCTGCAGTGCTCCGGAGGGATCGATAGACAGCGAGAACGACTTCAAAACTGCTGCGGCTGCGGTCGCCCGCTCAGTCCACCTGGCCTTCGGTGACAGTTCGAGCAAAGCCGTGCGAGTCCGAGAAGCGATGGTCCGCCGGAACTCGGTGTCATCGTTTTTCTGAACCTCAAGTTCAAGCACGACCCAATTCGCCTCGAGTGCCTTCTGCCTGAACTGGCCAAGCAGGACGGTCTTACCGACCCCACGAAGCCCCTTAATGATCATCGACTGCTCTGGACGGCCAAGCTTGAGTCGCCCCAGGAGCAAGTCGAAGGAGTCAAGCTGCGGGCTGCGACCGACGAGCGTTGTCGGCTGAGCACCAGCGTTCGGCGTGTACGGGTTGCGTATGGGGTCCAACCAAGACCTGCTCTCTACCGGTTTAGCCGCCGCGGCTAAACCGCCCTAACTTTCCTAACGACCATACACCATGGTTTAGCCAGATTTCCTAAACTTCCAAAACTCCCAAACCTGTAGTTTAGCCATTTTCCCTAAAGTCACTTAAAGTTCATAACCTCAGCCGGTCCGCCACTATGACCAGGCGCAACTGCGGTTCCTCGGAGAGAGTGCCAACTTCGGTAGCTTCGAAACCATGAGTTCACCGCAGAAGATCGACGGCTCCACGCTGACCGGCGTATCGGAGACCGCACTGATGACCCTGCAGGTCCGGGCAAGCGAAGCGCGCCGACCCGACGGCATCATCGAAGATCCGGTCGCGGTCGAGCTGGTGGACCGCATCGACTTCGATTTCGCCAAGTTCGGCTACTCGAGGCGCTCCGACATGGCGATGCGCGCGTTGGCGTTCGACCGCGCCACCCTCGCCTATCTGCGGGACCACCCGGAGGCCACCGTGGTGGCGCTGGCCGAGGGCCTGCAGACCAGTTCTATCGAATCTCGGCCAGCGATGTCGGAACCAGATGCCGTTGGCTGACAGTTGATCTACCGCCGATGATCGAGGTCCGCAGCAAGCTGCTGCCCCCTGCGGACCGGGTTTCGGTGTGTGCACAGTCGGCGTTGGACTACAGCTGGATGGACCAGGCTGACGCCACCAAAGGCGTCTTCATCACGGCCGAAGGCCTGCTGATGTACCTGCAGCCCGAGGAGTCCTTGGGACTGATCGCCGAGTGCGCCAAGCGGTTTCCGGGCGGACGCATGATGTTCGATTCGCCGCCCGCGCTGTTCGCCCGGCTGGTCGGGCGCGGAATGCGGACGTCCTTGCGCTACCGGGTGCCTCCCATGCCGTTCACCCTGTCGGCAAGCCAGGCCGCGCGACTGGTCGACACCATTCCGGGAATTCGCCAGGTCCACGACGTCGAGTCCCCCGCAACCCGCAGTCGGGTACTCAACGCCATCATGCGAACGGCACAACGGTTTTCGCTGTTCGACCCGGTGCGCCCGGCGATGACGCTGCTCGAATTCGGCTAACCTTCCGCCGAAACGGCATTCCAGCAGGCCCCTTCTCGGACTTTCTCTGCTGGAATGCGGTTTCGGCGACGACCAGCGAACGTGATCGCCATCCGGCAATATGACCGGATGATTCCGCTCTCCTGGACGCCGGTCGGGCCGGACGCCGCTGTCGTCGCCCCCGAGGAACGGCTCAGCTGGCCGCGCACCATCGGCATCGGCGCCCAGCATGTGGTGGCGATGTTCGGCGCGACGTTCCTGGTGCCGGTGCTCACCGGCTTCCCGCCGGCCACGACGCTGTTGTTCTCCGGCATCGGCACCATCGCGTTCCTGTTGATCACCGGAAACCGGCTGCCAAGTTATCTCGGGTCGAGCTTCTCGGTGATCGCGCCGGTCACCGCCGCGGTCGCCGCACACGGAACCGGTAGCGCCCTGGGCGGTTTGATCGCCGTGGGCGCGCTGCTGATCCTGGTCGGCGGGGTCGTGCATCTGGTCGGCACGCACTGGCTCGATGTGACGCTGCCGCCGGTGGTCACCGGCGCGATTGTCGCCCTGATCGGATTCAATCTGGCGCCGGCGGCGAAGAACAATTTCGAGAAGGGGCCGCTCGTCGGGCTCGTGACGCTGGTGCTGCTGGTCGCGACGCTGGCGTTCTTCCGCGGCATCATCGGCCGGCTGGCGATTTTCCTGGCCGTGGTCATCGGCTACCTGCTGGCGCTGGCTCTCGGCGATGTCGACACCGCGGCGATCGCTGCCGCTCCGTGGATCGGGCTGCCCGAATTCCACGGCCCGTCGTTCAGCCTGGCCGTCCTGCCGATGTTCCTGCCGGCGGTGATCGCGCTGATCGCCGAGAACATCGGACACGTGAAATCAGTGGGCCAGATGACCGGCAGGGACCTGGATCCGCTGATGGGCCGGGCGCTGGCGGCCGACGGAGTGGCCACCGTGCTGGCCGGTGCGGGCGGTGGTTCGGCCACCACCACCTACGCCGAGAACATCGGGGTGATGGCCGCGACGCGCATCTACTCGACCGCCGCGTACTGGGTGGCCGCTGCCGTGGCCGTCGCTCTGTCGTTGTGTCCCAAGGTCGGTGCGGCCATCTCGGCCATTCCGCCCGGCGTGCTGGGCGGGGCGACGATCGTGCTCTACGGGCTGGTCGGCATCCTCGGGGTGCGGATCTGGCTGACCAACCACGTGGATTTCTCGCAGCCGATCAACCAGATGACCGCCGCCATCCCGCTGATCATCGGTATCGCGAATTTCACCTGGCAGGCCGGGCCGTTGACGTTCACCGGTATCGCGCTCGGTTCCGTTGCGGCGCTGGTGATCTACCACGGCATGCGTGGGCTGACCGCCGCCCGCGGGACCCGTCAGCCCGCCCAGACGTCCTCGACGTAGCGGTCGGTGCTGACGAGGCCGGCCAGCCAGGCACGGGCCGCGTCGTCGTCGGCACCGGTCCGGCTGCGATAGATGTCCTGGAATGCCCCGCGCACGGCGGGCGCCATCCGGGCACCGTCGCCGCACACGTAGACATGGGTGTCGTTGTCGGGGTTTCCGAGCATGTCCCAGACCTCGTCGGCGTCGGCGGCGATCCGGTCCTGCACATACCTGACCTCGTCACCGGCCCGCGAGAACGCCGGCCGCATCCGCACGATGCCGAGACGTTCGGCGTCCTCGGCCTCGTCGCGGAACAGGTAGTCCACATCGGGGTGCCGCACGCCGAAGAAGCACAGCGCCGCGGTGAACGGCTCCCCCGCTTCCAGCGCGCCCAGCCGGTCTCCGATGAATCCGCGGAAGGGAGCCACGCCCGTGCCGGCGCTGACCAGGATGACGTTGCGGGTCGGATCGGCGCCGGCCCGGAACGCCTGCCGAGCCGGGTCGACCCGCATCCGAATCTGCTGTCCCGGAACAGCATCCGCGAGATAGCTGGACGAGACGCCGCGGAACACGCCGGAACCCGAGCGGGCCGGTCCTTCCAGCACCCCGACCACCAGCTCGACTTCCCGGACCCGGCGGCGGGACGAAGTGGCGATCGAATAATGCCGTGGCGACATCGGCTCGAAGAGTTCCAGCAACTCTTCGCGGCTCAGCTTGGTGGCCGGGAACTCCGCCAGACAATCGGTGATGTTCAGGGCGCGTGCCTCCGGGTCGTCGGCCAGAGCGGTCAGCGCGGCACGCTCCGGTGGGCACGGGTTGGCGGCGGCGAGTTTCAGCAGCTGGCTTCGGGTTGCCGGCTTGCGGAGTTCCAGAAAGTGCGTAAGCAGTTCGCGCACAGTGACTTCCCGGTCGATCGGGATGGCCCGCCGCGTACTGCGCCGCGGATTGATCGAGATGCGCCGATCGAGCCGCAAATCCAGCAGCTCACCGACCTCGTCCACCAGAACGGGGCTGTTGTCCGGCAACACGGTGAGGTGATCACCGGTCTGATAGTCGACGCCGTCGGGCAGCGCGATGCGGATCAACCGCTTGTCCTGTCCGAACTCGGATCCGGTGTCCACCAACGGAATGTTGTCCAGCACCGTCGCCGGCTGCACCTGATGGCGCGCGTCGATCGCGGCGGTGACCGGACCGTCGATGGCACGGAGATCGTAGAGCGACTCGTCGACCACGGGTTCATCGGCGACGATGGTGCCGAACACACCGCCGAGCGCGTTCCACAGCGCCACCGAGAAATCCTCCACCACACCGGCGAAGTCACCCGAGGTGTCGGCCTCGGCCATCGGAAGCAGTTGCGTGGCACTGAGTTCCGCGAGCCGCGCGTCGATGCGCCGGGGTATCGCCATGTAGGTCTCGGCCCAGTTGCGGTCGCCGACACCCAGAACCGCATACGGCACGGCCGGAGCCGTGGCGTCCGGTCCGTCCAGCCATTCCACAAAGGCGCGGGCGTCGTCGGTCGGCATCCCGTTGTACGACGCGGCGACGATCACCACTGCCCCTTGCTCCGGCAGTGCCGCGGTCGCGGAATCCAGTGCGGCGACGGTCGTTTCGTAGCCGAGGTCGACGGCTTCGTCCCCCAGTTGCTGTGCCAGCGAGCGGCAGTTGCCGAGGTTCGACCCATGCAGCACAAGTAGTTTCGTGCCCGGCGGCACCGCCGCCCGGGACTGCGTCACCGGCGCGGCCGCGACGGCTGCGGGGGCCTGCGTACGCTCCTCCGGGGTACGGCGGATGAGCTGCACGTGGAAGCCCTCCGGTTTGCGCAGCAGGTCGCTGTGCGTGCGCAACGTGTAGTGCTCGACGTCGACGAACCGGTAGCGGTGCACCAGGGTCGCGAGCGCCATCGTCGCCTCGTGCAGCGCGAACTGGCGTCCGATGCAGGAGCGCGCACCGGTGCCGAACGGCTTGAACAGGTTGACCGGCCGCTGCCCGGCCCGGTCGGCGCCGAACCGGTCCGGATCGAAGATCTCGACGTTGTCGCCCCACTCCGGTTGCCGGTGCAGCGACGACGTCAACACCGTCACCGCTTCGCCCTGCCGCACCGGATACCGGCCACCGATGACGGTGTCCGCCAAGGCCATTCGGTCGAATTCCCGCACCGGCGGGGACAGCCGCAACGCCTCGTCGATGATCTGGCGGATGTAGGTGAGCTTGCCGATCTCGTCGAACGCCGGCACGTGGTCATCGTCGGGGCCGAACACCGCGTCGGCCTCGGTCTGTGCCCGGTGCAGCACCGCCGGGTTCTTGACGATGCTGTACAGCGCCGTCGGCATCAGTATCGATGTCGTGTCCTGCCCGGCGACCAGGAACGTGGCGATCTGGTTGCGAATGCTGTCGTCGTCGAGGATCGGTGTCCCGTCGGGACCGGGCTGCAGCATCAGGGCCAAGAGATCGTCGAGATCCACTTCGCCCGCGCGGTGCTGCGCGATCAGGTCCGCGATGAAGCTGAACAGCTTCCCGCGCTCGGTCTCGAACACCGCCTGGTCGGCGCCCGGTCCGAGCAGTATCTGGTTCAGGGTGGCTGCGAAACTCGCTGGGATGTCGGCGAGTCCGTCGTGCTGATAGGAGTCGAACCGGGCCCCGAAACCAGCCAGACCGACGGTGTCCATGGCCAGCTTCGCCAGATCACCGGCCACGTCCACCGTCCGCGTGCCGACCGCCGCGTCCCACTGTGCGATCAGTTGCCGGTTGATGTCGAGCATGGCGGGGTGATAGCTGCGCAGCCCGCTGAAGCTGAAGCCGGGGATCAAGACGTCGTGAGCTTCCTGCCAGCCCTCCTCGCCGGGGTACGCGGTGAACAGCCCGTTGCCGACCACCGGGCGGAACCTCGCCAACCGGCCCGTGAGTGCTTTGCTGAACCGGCTCTCATCGCAGAGTTCGTCGACCAGTGCCAGCGAGCAGGCATAGAGGCGGCGGCCGGGCCCGAGGTCGGCGTAGAACAGTGGGCCGTACTGCTCGGAGAGCAAGTCCAGCGGCAACGAATAAGGCCGCCCGGGCACTGGCCCGGACGGCAACTCGACACCGACAGCTGAAGGGACATCGGGAATCTCGGGCGGCACCGCTGGCGAGAAGCTCTCCATTCACGCCAGCGTACACGGCCGCCCTGAGAGCAGATCAGGAAACCGGCGCGAACGCTTGAACTTCTGCGCGACGGGCGGCGGCGAACCGCAGGTTCGGATCCGTGACCGCGCCGTGCCGCAGCACCTCGCGGTCGAAGTTGTAGTTCATCGACATCACCCAGGGGCCAGCGGCGCCCTGCCGCGGCAGCGTGTCCGCGACCCGCTGCACGTATCCCGCCGCGAAGTCCAGCAGCGGCTTGGTTTCCATGCCCGGATCGTCGAACTCCGGCCGGACGCTGTCGAATCCGCGTTCGTCCATGTGGCTCAGCAGTCGGCAGAAGTGCTCGCACAGCAAGCCGACCTTGAGCGTCCACGACGAGTTGGTGTAGCCGAAAGCGAAGGCGAAGTTCGGCACACCCGACAGCATGATGCCCTTGTAGGCGACGGTTTCCGAGAGGTCCACCGCCTGACCGTCGACGGTCAGCGTCATCCCGCCGAACAGCTGGACGTTCAAACCGGTTGCGGTGACGATGATGTCGGCATCCAGGTGCTGCCCGGATTCCAGTTCGATGCCGGTCTCGGTGAAGGTCGCGATCCGGTCGGTGACCACCGCGGCCTTGCCGCTGCCGATCGCCTTGAACAGGTCGGCGTCGGGCACCGTGCACAGGCGCTGGTCCCACGGCTTGTAGTCGGGGCTGAAATGGGTGTCGACGGGATAGCCCGCGGGCAGCTCGCGGGCGTTGGTCCAGCGGATCAACCGCCGGGCGGCGGCCGGATACTTCTGGCAGAAGGTGTAGACGGCGCGCTGCCGGATGACGTTCTTGCGCCGGGCCAGCGCGTAGCCGCGGTCGGCGCCGAGTACGCGACCGGCCACGTTGGCGAACGCGTCTTTCGACGGCACCGGCAGGATGTACGTCGGCGACCGCTGCAGCATGGTGACGTGCGCGGCCTTGGCCGCCATCGACGGCACCAGCGTCACCGCGGTCGCCCCGCTGCCGATGATGACGACCTTCTTGCCCGTGTAGTCGAGGTCCTCGGGCCAGTGCTGCGGGTGCACGACCTGGCCGGCGAAGCGGTCGCGGCCCGGGAACTGCGGGGTGAAGCCCTGGTCGTAGCGGTAGTAGCCGCCGGCACAGAAGAGCCAGTTGGCGGAGATTTGCACCAGTTCGTCGGTGTCGGTGCGCTCGACGTCGACGAGCCACCGCGCGGTGCCGCTGTCCCACGCGGCACCCAGCACTTTGTGGTGGAACCGGATGTTGCGGTCGATGTTGTTCTCGCGGACCGTCTCTCGCAGATAGGCGAGGATCTTGTCTGCGGAGGCGATGGCATCCTCGTCGCGCCACGGCTTGAACTCGTAGCCGAAGGTGTGCAGGTCGGAGTCAGAGCGAATGCCGGGGTACCGGAACAGGTCCCAGGTTCCGCCGGTCGCGCCACGGGATTCCAGGATGGCGTACGACCGCCCGGGATGTTCCTGCTGCAGGTAGTAGGCGGCACCGATGCCGGAGATTCCGGCGCCGACGATGAGGACGTCGACCTGGGTGGTGTTGGCGGTGTGCTCCATTGCAGACTCCCTGCTTGGCGGTGGTGGGCGTGGCAACAATGTTGGCGGCTGCCGGCCGCCAGCTGAAGGTCAAAACATCTCAGATTTTACTGCTGGCGGTGCATTTTGCACCACTCGCAGTAGGCTGACGCCATGGAGGCAACACAGCCGTCGCCGCAGGTACGCGAACTGATCCGGCAGTGCGCGCAGGTGGTCGTCAATGCCCCCGCGGAATGGCTCGAGGAACTCGACCGCGCCGTGCTGGGCGCCAACCCTGCCATCGCCTCCGATCCCGAGCTGGCGGCGGCCGTCAGCCGCAGCAATCGCTCGAATCTGCTGTTCTGGGGTGCGGCCAACGTGCGCGAGCCCGGTGCCCCGGTGCCACCCAACGCGGGCGCCGAACCAATGAGCGTCGCCCGGGAAATGGTCCGGCGCGGCGTCGACTCGTACACCCTTGACGCGTACCGAGTCGGCGAGGGCGTGGCATGGCGACGCCTGATGGATATCGCCTTCGAACTGACCTCCGACGCCGGCGACCTGCACGCGATGCTCGACGTCTGCTCACAGTCGATCAGCGACTTCATCGAGGCCACCCTGGCGGCCATCGCCGCCCAGATGGAGCTCGAGCGCGACGAACTCACCCGCGGCAGCCACGCCGAGCGGCGTGCGACAGTGACACTGCTCCTGGAGGGCGCTCCCATCCCCCGTCAGCGCGCGGAGAGCCGTCTGGCTTACGGACTCGGTGGCAGCCACACCGCCGCCGTCATCTGGACCGACGATCCGGATAGCGATCTGTCTCAATTAGAAAGCGCCGCCGAGGCTTTCGGGCAAGCCGCGGGTGGCCGACCGCTCAGCGTCCTGGCCAGTACCGCCACGCGGTGGGTATGGGCGCCCGGCCCTGTCGATGTCGACTCGCTGACGCATGCCGCCGGACGCGAAGTGCGGATCGCAATCGGGTCGACGGGCACCGGGGTCGACGGGTTCCGGCGCAGCCACTTCGATGCCCTCACCACGCAACACATGATGGCGCGCTTGCACTCGCCGCAGCAGGTCGCCGAATTCACCGACATCGAGATGGTGTCGCTACTGACCACCAACGCCGATCGCGCCGCGGTATTCGTCAAGCGAGTGCTGGGTGACTTCGAATCCGCGAGCCCCGAATTGCATTCAGCAGTGCGAATGTTCGTCCGCGAGCAATGCAACGTGTCCCGCGCCGCCGGCAAATTGTTCACCCACCGCAACACCTTGTTGCGCAGACTGGCCCGGGCCGACGAACTGCTGCCCCGCCCGTTGGCCGACAACAGCATCGAAGTCGGCGTCGCACTCGACGTGTTGCACTGGCGCGGTTGAGGTTTCAGCGCCGGAAATATCCACTCGGCAATGCCACGCGACGCTGCTACCGTTGATTCGTGACTTTCCGGTACGACGACCAGCTCGCCGAGGTGTCTTCGACACCGACGGCGGCTTTGTCGTACGCAGACACCGCCGGCTCCATAGCCCGGCACGAATCGAGTGAGCAGAGCAGCGTTTTCTGGCAGCCCATGCGCTTCGCGTCGTACCGCCGTACTTCCGCCGCGCATGCCGGCGTGCGCGGCGGCCGCAAGCTCGGGCCAGAAGACAACTCTCACAAATTCCACAATCTCGCAGTTTTCCCTGGCAGGAACGTCGCCTGACGTCCCCGTAGTTCTGTGTGCCCAATTGCGTTGCACGGGAATTGAATACAGGAAAATACCCACTGGACAGCACCGGCCTTCGGTGCGCATCATTGAGCTACCCGGATCGATCCGGACAGCCAGCGCAGGCCGAATCAGCTTGCTCTGCAAGAACTTTGAGAACTCAATAGTGTTGGCATTCGCGCTCGTGGCGAAATCTCGGTAGACGCGCCCGGCTCAAACCCGGGTGCCGGTAGCCCCGGCGTGCAGGTTCAAGTCCTGCCGAGCGCACGCATGCCCCGCTGGCCCAACTGGAAGAGGCACTGGATTTAGGTTCCAGGTGTTGGGGGTTCGACTCCCTCGCGGGGCACAACGGGCCGCTGGTGAAATCGCCTATCACTCTTGGCTTTTACCCATGAATTCCGGGTTCGAGCCCCGGGCGACCCACATGCGCCGTTAGCTGAGTTGGGATAGCACCAGACTCTTAATCTGGAGACGGGGGATCGAAACCCTCACGGCGTACGTTGCTTTTCCCGCCGGTGCGGTGTAACTGGTTTGCACGTCAGTCTTCCAAACTGAAAGGGCGAGTTCGAGTCTCGTCACCGGTTCGATGCGGATGTGGCTCAATCGGTAGGGCATCGGTCTCCAAAGCCGCAGGTTGCAGGTTCGAGTCCTGCCATCCGCGCCAACCACTTGCCCGCAAGATCAATCAGAAAGGAGGCACGCGGCATGAGGCATTTCCGACAACGCAAGGCCAGTCACCGGGCCGTGGCGGTGTACAACGCCGACTACCGCGTGCTGACCCACGTGACCTGGCAGGAGGCGGTTCGGCTGCTGCTGCGGGGTTCGGTCCATGTGATCGAACGCCACAGCCCGGCCGTGCACATACACAGCCCCTCGACCGTGATCGAGCTGCCCGCATCCGTCGCGCTACATCAGTACGTCCACGTGCCGTACCGGCCGCACAACCGGGTCACGCGTGACGGCGTCCTGGCTCGCGACGGCTACACCTGCGGCTATTGCGGTGGCCATGGCGACACGGTGGATCACATCGAGCCGGTGTCGCGAGGCGGGCAAGACTCCTGGCTGAACCTCATTGCGGCGTGCGCGCCGTGCAACGGTCGCAAGAGTGACCGCACGCCGGAGGAAGCCGGGATGCGGTTGCTCTGGGAGCCCTACGAACCCCGCGATCGGGATCGCTACCGGGTCCCCGAGTTGGTTTGAAACCCGTCGGGCGGGGCGGGAGGTCCATCACCTCTCGCCCCGCCACGACGAAACATGTTGCCCCGTAGCTCAACTGGCAGAGCAGCTCCCTGTTACGGAGTAGGTTGCAGGTTCGACTCCTGCCGGGGTAGCAACGCGTGCGCGGCGACGCGGGAGTGTCGCACCTGGCTGTAAACCAGAGGCCTTCAGGCACAGGGGGTTCGAATCCCTCCGCACGCACCGATGACCCGTGGTGTAACCGGTAGCACTGCTGATTTTGGTTCAGCCGGTTCAGGTTCGAATCCTGGCGGGTCAGCTTCAGGAAGACAGCGCGCCGTGGTGGCACATCCCGTTTCGAAAACGGGCGCGGGGTGAAAGCCCTGGGGTTCGACTCCTCTGTCTTCCGCTGTGTGCGATGCCGAAGCGGTCGAGGCCCCAGGTTGTGATCCGCAGGCTTTGCGGGTTCGAGTCCCGTCGCACACCCCAACGTCGACAACGCCGCGGATTGCAGTCACCCACTGACTGCAATCCGCGGCACTAACCCAATGTCCGGTAGCTCATCTGGTGAGAGCGCCGCTCTGATACGGCGGAGGCAGGTGGTTCATGCCCATCCCGGACAACCACGGAGGCGTGGCAGAACGGTAATGCAGCGGCTTGCTAAGCCGTGGCCGCTGTCCAGCGGTTGTGGGTTCGACTCCCGCCGCCTCCGCCAAATGCCCCTGTAGCTCAACGGAAGAGCACCTGCTTTCGACGCAGATGGCTGGGAGTTCGAATCTCTCCAGGGGCGCGCATGCGCAGGTAGCTCAGTTGGTCAGAGCGCCGTCCTTATAAGACGGATGCCGCGGGTTCAATCCCCGTCCTGCGCACCCATGGGAAGCCCAGCAGCAATCTGGACCTGACGCGCGAGCGTGCACACAGCTCGTCGGATCCGCGAAATCGGCACTCCACACGCACACTCGCGAAGACCGCCCCCGCCCTACTCGAACGCCGCGTCCAGATACCGCAGCGCGTCGGCTTTCAGCACGCCCAACGCCCGGGCGGTGTCGGCGAACGCATTGGCCGCGTCCACCATCGCTGCGGCAGCCGGATCCGCAGCCGCGACGAAAGTTCCTGATCTCCCGCGGGTTTCGAGGACCCCGGCGGTCTCGAGTTCACGGTAGGCGCGGGCGACGGTGTTGGCCGCCATTCCCAGCGTGCCGGCCAGCTCGCGCACGGTGGGCAGTCGGGTGCCGGCGGACAGACGCCCAGCACGAATGGCTTCGATGATCTGCAGCCGCAACTGGTCGAACAACGGCCCCGCGTGCGGATCGAGGCGCACCCACTCACCGAAATCGGTCACCAGCCGAGTATGACCGATGACGAGGTGGCCCAGATCACCCAGAACCCGATAACGTGGTCCAATGCGGGTGACGGTGTTCAGCGGTGCGGGAATGTCCGCCGACAGTGGCGTGCCGACCTTCCGGGATGCCGAGACCGGCCTGTGGGCCAACACCGACCCCTACGAAATTTCCAGCTCGGACGCCTGGCGCCGCCACCCCGAGCGAGTGTTCGCCTGGTATCT
This sequence comes from Mycolicibacterium sp. TY81, assembly GCF_018326285.1. Classification (NCBI taxonomy): domain Bacteria; kingdom Bacillati; phylum Actinomycetota; class Actinomycetes; order Mycobacteriales; family Mycobacteriaceae; genus Mycobacterium; species Mycolicibacterium sp. TY81. Next base: position 295,818 of record NZ_AP023362.1, on the reverse strand, counting down.
GTGGCGCCATCACATGATGGGCAATGTATCCCCGAATGACGGGCACCGCGCGGTCGCCGCGTGGCAGGACTACACCGAGGTCGACATCGTCACCCAGAACATCGACAACCTGCATGAGCGGGCCGGCAGCACACGGGTCCATCATCTGCACGGCAGCCTGTTCCACTTCCACTGCGACAGTTGCAAAGCCGAATTCGAAGGTACGTTGCCGCCGATGCCGGAGCCCGAGATCGCCATCGAACCGCCGGAGTGCTACTGCGGCGGCTTGGTGCGGCCCAATGTGGTCTGGTTCGGCGAGAACCTGCCCTCCGACGCGTGGAACAACTCCGTCGCCGCGGTCAGCGCGGCCGACCTGGTCATCACCGTCGGCACGTCGTCGGTGGTGTACCCGGCGGCGTCATTGCCGGAAGCCGCGGTGCAGCAGGGCATTCCGGTCATCGAGGTGAACCCGAAGCCGACCCCGTTCTCGGATCAGGCCACGGTATCCCTGCGCGAAACGGCGGCCACCGCACTGCCGACGCTGCTGCAGCGGTTGCCCGAACTGCTGCCGACGATCAAGCAGGCCTGACGGCGCGGCCCAGCGCCACCTCGGCCAGCGGCACCCAGCCCGGCAGCATCAGCACGCGCCGGGCATCCGAAACCTCGAAACCCGCACCGACGATGCTCTGCTCGGTTTCCCGGTGTGCGTGACAGTTGCCGGAAATCTTGGGCCAGAACGTCGAATCCAGGAAGCGCTGCACCCGGCCCCGCACCCCGCCGCTGGCGACGTGCTCGAAGTAGCGCAGCTCACCACCGGGCTTGAGGCGTGAATACACCTGCCGCAGCACACTTTCCGGCTGGTCGACCGAGCACAGCACCAGGGAGCACACCACGGCGTCGAAAAGATCGTCGCCGTCGAAGTTCTCGACGGTCTCGGTGCGGACCGTCACCGGCACCGGCGCGGTCAGCGCCGCCTGCCGGGCCAGCGGCGCCAGCCGGACCTCCGGCTCGACGGCCACCACCTCGGTCACGGTGTCCGGGTAGAAGGCGAAGTTGGTTCCGGTTCCGGCACCGATCTCCAGCACCCGGCCGCGGAGCCCGGCCAGGTTCTCCTGCCGCAGTCTGGTCATGAACTTGCGTTCGCGCGACGACATCGCGATCCACATGCGGGCGAAGAACGGGTTGTCCACCGAGGTGTCGGTCATCGTCAGGAACCTTTCAGTCGCTCGACCAGCTGTTGCGGCGCCACGTCGGGTCCGCCCAGTCCTCTCACCATGCCACCGAGGCACGCGGCGCTGAGTACCCGGTCCGCGAACTCCTCGAGATCACCGAACGGTAGATACGGCCGCGAGATGAACAACGCCGCCAGACCGTGCGCCACCGTCCACAACCCGAGCGCCGTCACCGTCACGTCGCCGGCCGGATAGCTGCCCTCGTCCATCAGTGCCTGCACCGAATCCCGCATGTGCACGAACGCCGCGGTGTTAAGGGCCTGGTCCACGTCGCTGTCCGGATGTCCCTCGGACATCATGGCGATCCGGTAGAGCTCGGGGTTCTGGCGGGCGAACCGGACGTATGCCAGCCCTTGCGCGCGCAGCCGGTCGATGGTCGTCGGTTGCTCGGCGGCCACCTGCTGCATCACGGCGTCCAGTCGCTCGAAGTACCGGCCGCACACCGCGTCCAGCAAGGCGTCCTTGTCGGCGAAATGCAGGTAGATCGATGGCGGGGTGACGCCCACCCGCTGCGAGACCGACCGGATGGACACCTCCTTGGCGCTGCCCGTTTCCAGCAGCAATTCGGTTGCCGCATCAAGGATTTCGTCGCGCAGCTGGTCTCCGGAGCCGCGCGGGGCACGGCGCCGTCTGGCCGCTGTCATCGCGCGCCGCATGCCGACGGTTCGGGCACCGATTCGCTGATACCGATGCGTTTGTGCAGCCGGGCCAGCGGTGCCGGCGCCCACCAGTTCCACCGTCCCATGAGGTGCATGAAGGCCGGTACCAGCACCGTCCGCACGAGGGTGGCATCGACCAGGACGGCAATCGTCAGCCCGAGCCCGAACATTCGCATGAACGACACCTCGGCGGCGATCAGCGCGCCGAACGAAATCGACATCACCAGAGCGGCTGCGGTGATCACCCGGCCGGTGTGGGCCAGGCCGAGCGCGACGCTCTCGTCGTTGTCCTGTTCCACGAGCCAGAACTCGCGGATGCGGGCGACCAGGAACACCTCGTAGTCCATCGAGAGCCCGAAGGCGATGCAGAACAGCAGCACCGGCATGTTGGACGCCAGCGTCCCGGTCGCGGTGGTGCCGAGCGCGCCGAGGTGTCCGTCCTGGAAGATCCAGACCAGCGCGCCGAACGCCGCGGTGAGCGAAAGAACATTGAGCACAACGGCTTTCACCGGCAGCACCACGCTTCCGGTGAGCAGGAACAGCAGCCCGAGCGTGATGACGGCGATGACGGCCAGCACCCACGGCAACCGGTCGGTGACGGCCTGCACGCTGTCATGACTGATCTGCGCGACGCCGGCCAACTGCACGAGCCGCCCGTCCGGTCCGCGGACGGCGTGCACCGCATCGACTTGCGACTCAGACGCGTCGGAGAACAGCGGCGCGCTGCTGCCGATCGTCAGGAAGGCACTGCCGTCGACGATCGCCGCGTTGGGACCGGCCGGGCCGACTTTCCGGCCGCCGACGAAAGTTCCGGTGGGAGAGGTCACTTCGGTGACGGCAGCGATGCGCGAGAGGTCGGCGGCATACGTGTCGAAGGCGGCCGGGCTCAGCCCGGCGGCGTCGGGAATGACGGCCGTGATGTCGGTCGCCGAGTTGTTGGCGAAGTCGTCGCGCAACTGGTCCCCCAGCTGGTGTGCGGAGGCCGTGGCCGGCAGCACCCGGTCGTCGGGGAATCCCCATTTCGCGCCGAGGAACGGCGCGCCCAGCACCAACAGCAGCGCGACGACGGCCAGACCGGCCGGCACCGAGCGGCGCATCACCGCCTTGGCGGCGCGATACCAGAACAACTCCTGCACGGGTTTGGGTGTGGTGTCACGCCGGAACAGACGCGGCAAGCTGAGGGCGTCGAGCCGATCGCCGAGCAGCCAGATGGCCGCCGGCGTGACGATCACCGCGGCGGCCGCCGCGAATGCGACCGTCGCGATGCCGGCGTAGGCGATGGACGTCAGGAAGTACATCGGGAAGATCAGCATCGCGGCCATCGAGAGCCCGACCGTGATCGCGGAGAACAACACGGTGCGTCCCGCGGTCACCATGGTGCGGATCAACGCCCGGTCCCGGGGCTGTCCTTCGGCGACCTCGTCGCGGTAGCGGCTGATGATCAGCAACGTGTAGTCGATGGCGAGCGCCAGCCCGAGGGCCGTCGCCACGTTCAGCGCGAACACGGAAACGTCGGTGAAGAACGTGATGGTGCGCAGCACCGCGAGCGTGCCGGTCATCGCCAGGCCGCCGACCAGGATCGGTAGCGCGGCGGCGACCAGTCCCCCGAACACCCACACCAGCACCAGGAAGCTGAGCGGCACCGCGATGGATTCCATCAGCATCAGGTCATGTTCGGTCTGGGTGTTGATCTGGGAGTAGATGATCGCCCCGCCACCGGCCGTGACGGTGACGCCGGGCCGGTCGTGGACCACTTGGTCGGCGAGCTCCTGGGCGTATCTCTGCGCGTTGTTCTCGCCGCCGTTCATGCCGGCGACGATCAGCCCGGACTTGCCGTCCTTGCTGATCAGGTCGCCGGCCACAGCCGGTGGCACGGTCCAGGCCGAGGACACGTAGGCGACGTGCGGCGAGGCCTTCAGGTGATCGACGATGTCGCGAGCGGCCGCGGCGGCAGCCGGCCCGTGCACCCCGTCAGGCGCGGTGAGGGTAACCAGCATCGGCATGTCGCCCTGATGGAACTTGGTGGCCAGTAGCCGACTCGCTTGCGACGACTCGGACTTCGGGTCCTGGAAGCCGCCTGCCGGCAGGGTCTTGACGACCGGGACACCGAAGATTGCCGCGGCGATCAGGACCAGCCCCGCCACCGCCAGAATCCTCCTCGGCGCGGCGATGGCCAGCAACGCGATGCGGTTCAGCATGCACTCCCCTTCTGCTAACACCGCTAAGTTATCGGCGATAACTCAGGCTTGTCAATGCTCGCTCACCGTTGTCACGAGATTTATTGACGTCCGGTTCAGGCGACCGACCAGGCACTATCCCGGTGACGGCAATCATGTTTGCTACTCGCCAGTGAACTAAGCCGCGATAATGGGCCCGGACTGCGCATCAAGATCACCCGTGGCCTTGCGGAATGTGAGCTACCCGCGGGTCACTTAGGGGTCCGGGCGGGCCAACCTACCCAGCGGTAAGAATTGCCAACGTTTTCCGAATCGTGACTCAAAGATTTCTTAATAGCGGCACATAGCCTCATAGACATGTGGATCGACGACACCAACGCAGATGTCATCAAAGTAGATTTCGATGCCCTGTACCACGGGGACGTCCTGATCGAGGGTGACACGTCCGAGCAGTTCCCCGACCTCGCCGAGGCTGTCTGATTCCGCGGGTTCACCCGCGAGTCTGACGCCGCGCCGAAGCGCGACGCCGCTGCGCACAAACCGCGTGCGCACGCAGGGACTCGTCGGAGTGATCTCCAGCGTCAAAGCCGCCGACCGATACGGTCGGCGGCTTTTGTTGTGTCCGGGGCCGGGGCCCGCGCCGACGGCTACAGCCCCAGGTCGCGACCGATGACCTCACGCATGATCTCGTTGGAGCCCGCCCAAATCTTGGTGACGCGGGCGTCCTTCCAAGCGCGGGCGACCCGGTACTCGTTCATGAAGCCGTAGCCGCCGTGGATCTGGACGCAGTTGTCCAGAATTTCGTTCTGCACCACCGAACTCCAGTACTTGGCTTTCGCCGCGTCGATGGCGGTCAACTCACCACTCAGGTGCGCCGCCACACAGTTGTCGACATAGGCCTGCGTCACATCGAGTTTGGTGACCATCTCGGCGAGCAGGAACTTGTTCCATTGCAGCGAGCCGATGGCCTGGCCGAACGCCTTGCGCTCCTTGGCGTACTCGACGGTGTCTTCCAGAATCCGCCGGGCGTGCGCCAGGTTGGCCACCGCAACGCTGATGCGTTCCTGCGGCAGCAGCGTCATCATGTGGATGAAGCCCCGGTCGACCTCACCGATGATCGCCGACTCGTCGACCCGCACGTCTTCGAAGAACAGCTCCGCGGTGTCCGCTTCGGGCTGGCCCACCTTGTCGAGCTTGCGTCCCCGCGTGAACCCGGGCATGCCCGTTTCGACGGCGAACAGCGTGATGCCCTTGGAGCCTTTCTCCGGGGTGGTTCGCGAGGCGACGATCACCATGTCGGCCTGGGTTCCATTGGTGATGAACGTCTTTGAGCCGTTGATGACGTAGCTGGAGCCGTCCTTGACCGCAGTCGTCTTCAACGCGGCGAGATCCGATCCACCGGAGGGCTCGGTCATCCCGATGGCGGTGATCATCTCGCCGCTGCAGAACTTCGGCAGCCACCGGCGCTTCTGTTCCTCGGTGGTCAGCGTGACCAGATACGGTGCGGCACAGTCGTAATGGATGGTGAACGCCGACGCTGCCGCGGCACTGGAGCGCGAAAGCTCCTCGCACAGGACGGTATTGAAGCGGTAGTCCCCCGCGGCACTGCCGCCGTACTCTTCGGGCACCTCCAGCCCCAGATACCCGTTGCGGCCGGCCTCCAGCCACACCTCCCGGTCGATGTAGCGCTGCTCGATGAACTTGTCTTCATTCGGCTCGATGTGGCGGGCCACGAATTCGCGTACCGATGCCCGGAAGTCGTCGTGATCCACCTCGAACAAGCTGCGCTGCATATCAACGTCCTTAACGCGTACCGGGTCGCTTACGGCCAAAAGCTACCCGGCTACCGGCTGCCGAATGCACTGAGGGCTGTGACTCCCCCGAGTCACAGCCCTCAGCGCACTACGGTCGAACTAGACGGACGCCAGCTCGGCTTCGCCCGCGCCGAGCATCCGGGCCAGGCGACCGGTGATGATCTCCTCGGCCTCGCCCACGATGCGGCTGATCAGCTCATCGCACGTCGGGATGTCGTGGATCAGGCCCATGACGGTGCCCACGGTCCAGATGCCGGCGTCGATGTCGCCGTTGTCGAACACCTTGCGGCCACGCACTCCGGCCACGAGATCCTTGACGTCCTCGAACTGGCCACCATTCTTAAGGATCTCGACGACCTCACGCGAGACGACGTTGGACGCCACCCGTGCGGTGTTGTGCAGACTGCGGAAGATCAGCTCGGTGCCCCGCTCGTCGCCGGCCACGATGGCTTCCTTGACGTTCTGGTGGATGCACGACTCGACGGTGCACATGAAGCGCGTGCCCATGTTGATGCCGTCCGCACCGAGCGCCAGGGCGGCCACCAGGCCGCGCGCGTCTCCGAAACCGCCCGAGGCGATCATCGGGATCTCGATCTCCTTGGCCGCGGCCGGGATCAGCACCAGGCCGGGCACGTCGTCCTCACCGGGGTGGCCGGCGCACTCGAAGCCGTCGATGCTGATGCCGTCGACACCCAGGCTCTGAGCCTTGACCGCGTGGCGCACCGAGGTGCACTTGTGCAGCACCTTGATGCCGTTGTCGTGGAACATCGGCAGGTGCGGGCCGGGGTTGGAGCCGGCCGTCTCGACGATCTTGATGCCGGCATCGACGATCACCTGGCGGTACTCGTCGTACGGCGGCGGGTTGATCGACGGCAGGATCGTCAGGTTCACCCCGAACGGCTTGTCCGTCAGGTCGCGGGTCTTGGCGATCTCGTTGGCCAGATCCGCGGGCGTCGGCTGCGTCAGTGCGGTGATGAAACCCAGACCGCCCGCATTGGCCACGGCGGCAACCAGTTCCGCGCGACCGACCCACTGCATACCGCCCTGGGCGATCGGGTGCTCGACACCGAAGGCCTCGGTGAACTTCGTCTTGATCGCCATCAGCGGGGCGCCATCCGGATCGCGCCGTCGAGGCGGATGACCTCACCGTTGAGCATCGGGTTCTCGATGATGTGCTGCGCCAGGAAGCCGTACTCGTCCGGGTCACCCAGGCGAGCCGGGTGCGGCACCTGCTGGCCGAGGGACTTCTGCGCTTCTTCCGGCAGCGAGCCCAGCAGCGGGGTCTTGAACAGGCCGGGGGCGATGGTGCAGACGCGGATCAGCTCACGCGAGAGGTCGCGGGCGATCGGCAGGGTCATGCCGACGACGCCGCCCTTGGACGCCGAGTACGCGGCCTGACCGATCTGGCCGTCGAACGCCGCGACCGACGCGGTGTTGATGATGACGCCCTTCTCGCCGTCGACCGCCTCGGTCTTGGCGATGCGCTCGGCCGACAGGCGGATGACGTTGAACGTGCCGATCAGGTTGACCTCGACGACCTTGCGGAAGCCGGCCAGCGGGAAGGCGCCGTCCTTGCTCAGGGTCTTGATGGCGTTGCCGATGCCCGCACAGTTGACGTTGATGCGGACCGGGCCCATCTCCTCGGCCGCGTCCAGCGCCGCGCTCACACCGGCCTCGTCGGTGACGTCGGTGGCGACGAACTTGGCGCGCGGGCCCAGCTCGGCGACGACGTCCTCACCCTTGAGGTCGATGACGACGACGCTGCCGCCGGCATCGAGCAGGCGCTTGGTGGTCGCCAGGCCGAGGCCTGACGCGCCACCGGTCACGACGGCCACGGAATCTTTGATCTGCATTGATGCAATTCCCTTCTTGTTACGGAAATCTGTGGGCGCCTCAGGCCCAGTCGCGCAGGACCGACTCGGTGTCGGAACCGGGCACGCGAGGCGGCGTCGGAACGCTCGGCACGCTGCGGGAGAACCGCGGCGCGGGCATCGGCTCGAGGTTGTCGCCGTCGTCGGGCGAGAACCGGAAGAAGGTGTCGCGCTCGGCGATGTGCGGCTCGGTCTCGACCTCGGCGAAGCTCAGGACGGGGCTGACGCACGCGTCCGAGCCGGTGAACACCTTGGTCCAGTGGTCCCGGGTCTGTGCCTTGAACGCATTGGTGAAGATCTCGCGCAGCTCGGGCCAGCGGGCGACGTCGTTCTGGCCGGGCAGGGCCGCCGGGTCGAGTTCCAGCTTGGCCAGCAGCTCGGCGTAGAACTGCGGCTCGATGGAGCCGACGGCCATGTACTTGCCGTCGGCGGTCTCGTAGGTGTCGTAGTACGGGGCGCCGGTGTCGAGCATGTTGGTGCCGCGTTCGTCGCTCCACATGCCCTGCCGGCGGAAGCCCCACATCATCTGCATGAGCACGCTGGAGCCGTCGACCATCGCGGCGTCGATCACCTGGCCCTTGCCGGAGGTCTGCCGCTCGAACAGCGCGGACAGGATGCCGACCAGCAGGAACATCGACCCGCCACCGAAGTCGCCGGCCAGGTTCAGCGGCGGCACCGGGCGCTCGCCCTTGCGGCCGACGGCGTGCAGCAGGCCGTTGAGCGAGATGTAGTTGATGTCGTGGCCGGCCTGCAGGGCGCGCGGGCCCGTCTGGCCCCAGCCCGTCATGCGGCCGTAGATCAGGCGCTCGTTGACCGCGGCACAATCCTCCGGGCCAAGGCCCAGCCGCTCGGTGACGCCCGGGCGGAAACCTTCGATGAGAACGTCGGCCTTCTTGATCAGGTTCAGGACCAGCTCGCGGCCTTCGTCGCTCTTCAGGTCGGCGGTGACGGACCGGCGGTTGCGCAGCATCGAGTCGCCGCTGGGCTTGCCGGACTTGCTCGGGCGCTCCACGCGCACCACGTCGGCGCCCAGGTCACCCAGGATCATCGCCGCGTGCGGCCCGGGGCCGATGCCGGCCAACTCGACAACGCGCAGTCCCTGCAGTGGTCCAGCCATCTAAATGCACCTCTTGGTCGATCGGTTTGAGCCCAGTTCTATTGACCGCAACATAGCTTACTTGTATAACGAAGTCTGTCTAGTGCGGGCATCTGGCCCGCCCATGAAACTGGGGTACTGAATGACTTACACCGGATCCGACGATCTGACCGTGTCACTGGATGACGGCGTGTTGTCCGTGACGCTCAACCGGCCGGACACGCTGAACTCGCTGTCGCTGGGAATGCTCGAACTCCTCGGCGACGCGGTGCTCCAGGCCGCGACCGATCCCGAGGTCAAGGTGGTCCGGCTGGGCGGCGCGGGCCGGGGCTTCTGCTCCGGCGCGGGCCTGAGTGCCGAAGACCAGGACGCCAAGAAATTTGATGCCGCCGCCGTCTTGAACGCCGCCAACCGCGCCGTCGCGGCGCTGGTGAGCCTGCCCAAGCCCGCGGTCGCAGTGGTGCACGGCGTCGCCGCCGGCGTCGGGGTGTCGCTGGCCCTCGGGTGCGACATCGTCCTGGCGTCGGAGAAGTCGTCGTTCCTGTTGGCGTTCACCAAGATCGGTCTGATGCCCGACGGCGGCGCCTCGGCTCTGGTCGCCGCCTCGATCGGCCGGGCCCGGGCGATGCGGATGGCCCTGTTGGCCGAGAAGCTGCCGGCGTCCGAGGCTCTCGCCGCCGGCCTGGTGAGTTCCGTCCACGCCGCCGATGAACTCGACGCCGAGGTCGACCGCGTGCTGGCGACGCTCAAGTCCGGCCCGGCCGTGGCCCTGCGCAAGACCAAGCAGGCCATCAACGACGCCACCCTGACCGAGCTGAACAACACGTTCGCCCGTGAAACCGCCGGGCAGATCCAGCTTTTGCACGCCGCCGACTTCCGCGAGGGCGTGGCGTCCTTCCAGCAGCGGCGGACTCCCGTCTACTCGGACGTGTAGCGAACGGGTCCACACCACGAGCGTGCAAACAGATCACCAGATCCGCGGTTGACGCGCTCTGATTGCACAGTCGCGGGATCATGCGTTTCGACGGGTTCGCGAGTGTGCAACCAGGGCCTCGATTTCGCGGATCCGGTGATCTGGTTGCACATTCGTGGCAGTGACTCATACCGACGTACGCCCGGAAATCGCTTGACGGGCGCGGGACCATGGACTGGTGAGTTCCCAGTTCGACGTCGAGACGCCCGAACCGCGGACCACTGACCGCTGGCGGGTGTTCGCGCCCTTACGTTTCCGCGAATACCGGCTGCTCATCGCGGCCGTCTCACTGTCCATCTTCGCCGAGGGCATGTGGACGGTCGTGGCCGCGCTGCAGGTCATCGCGCTGGACAATGATCCGGCTGCGCTGTCCCTCGTCGCGACGTGCGCAGGCGTCGGCCTGGTGGCTTTCGTCCTCGTCGGTGGTATCGCGGCCGACAGGCTCAACCGGCGCAACATCATCATCACCGTCGAGGTCATCAACCTGGTCGCGGTGTCGACCATTGCTGCCCTCAGTTCGACTGGGACACTGCGCCTTTGGCACATGGCGGTCGCGGCGACGTGCCTCGGCATCGCCGTGGCCTTCTTCTTCCCGGCCTACAGTGCACTGCTCCCCCGTATCCTGCCGGCCGAACAACTGTTGGCAGCCAACGGCATCGAGGGCGTCGTGCGTCCCGTGCTGCAGCAGGCCATCGGCCCGGCCGCGGCCGGTGTCCTCGTCGGGCTGACGTTCCCGAGTGTCGGTGCGACCACCGTCGCGGTGCTGTTCGGTGTGGGACTGGTGCTGCTGGTGGCGACCCGGCCCACTGCGGTCCCGGCGGATGAGAAACCGGCCGAGCACAAGCACGTACTGCATGATCTGCGTGAGGGTTTCACGTTCATGACACGCACGCCGTGGCTGTTGTGGACGCTCCTGGTCGCGAGTGTCTACGTGCTGGTGGTGCTGGGACCCATCGAGGTGCTGATGCCGTTCATCGCCCAACAACGCTTCGAAGACGGTCCCCGCGCATACGGATTCATCATTGCCGGCTTCGGAATCGGCAGCGCCGTTGGCGCGCTGGCAGTTTCGTCGGCCCGCATGCCGCGGCGCTATCTGACCGCGATGATGGCGATCTGGGGCCTGGGTGCACTACCCTTGGTCGTGGTCGGCAGCACCTGGTCATTCCCCGTCATGCTGGCCGCAACAATCCTCGTCGGAATCGGCGAGGGCGCCAGCATGGTGATCTGGGGGACGCTGCTGCAACTGCGGGTCCCCACCGAGATGCTGGGCCGGGTCTCGAGCCTCGACTTCTTCGTCTCGCTGGTGTTCATGCCGGTGTCATTCGCCATCGCCGGACCGCTGTCGAAAATCGTTCCGATGCAGTGGATTTTCGTGGTGTCCGGGGTCCTCCCGGCCATCCTGACGGCCATCGCGTGGGCCGTGGCGCGGATGCGGGCCGACGAACTGGCCCACCCGCTTTAGATTTCGGCGTGATCTGTGACTGTCGGCGTCACAGATCACGCCGAATTCGCCAGGCGCTGTCCACCGTTCGGCGGACTGCGCTTCCCGGCATTCGTTGGCAGGCTGTGATGACGCATCATCCGCAACGCCGACCTGCCGAGGAGTTCGAACTGATGAAAGTCGCTGCACACCGGAGCAGAATGTTGGGCGCGGGATTCATCCTGCTCGCGGCGTCCAGCGCGACAAGCGTTTTGGGCGCCTGTGCCGCGGGTGCCGAGCCCACGCCGCCGTCACTGGTGGGTCAGTGGACACCGTCCGATGGCACCAACTTGAAGGTCGTCGGTGATACCGGTGTCTGCAAGGGCTTCTTCTACGACAGCAGTACCGGCAAGCCGCTCGATATCGGCGGACCGATGTCGTGCTCATTGTCGTCGAAAATGGATTCAGATGGCCGCTACCGTCTCGCCGTCACACAAGGACCCAACTCGGCGACCTATCTCGTACGATTCGACACCGCCGATCACGCCACCGTCTATACGAAAAGCGGAACGAAACTCTATGGACTGGAACGGTTCTAAGTGATCGTTCGATGACACGGGACCTAGGTGCACGCCACTATTCACGGAAAAATTCAGGTAGAAGAGGAACGCCGGCCATGCTCTCATTGCCAGTCAAAATCGTAGGCACCGTGTTGACGGCCGTCGCCCTGGCGGTCGTTAGCGCAGCCTGCTCAAATGATTCGGGCGCGAAGCACTCAGGTGGTGCGAGCGCGGCCCGCTCGGTCACCTGTGATGAGTACGCGCAGAAGGAATATGCACCCGCAAGGATCGGCGGGGAATCGCAATCTACCGACATCTCAGAGCTTCTTGACTCGCACAAGCTGCCCCAGTTTGATCTCAAGCTCAATAGCAAGGTCAAGTCGGCGGTCGAGAAATTCTGCGGGAAACCGAGCCCGAAGGGTGGCCAGCCGGCCAAGCGCAACAACTCCCGGCCGATCAACGACGCCGTCGACTGGGATCAACTGTCGTAGCGCTGATCCTCATCCCTGGTTTGTGCACGATTTTCCGCGGCACCCGCGGAAAATCGTGCACAAATCCCCGAGTTCCTAGCCGCGGTGGAGGGTGAGCAGGTGCTCGTACACCTGGCCGTTGATGCGGTTGTGGTTGATCTCGTCTTCGGTCAGCTCGCGCCGGATCTTGCCGGGCACTCCGGCAATCATGGTGCCCGGCGGCACGACGAACCCTTGCGGCACAACGGTTCCGGCCGCGACCAGCGAGCCGGCGCCGATCACGGCGCCGTTGAGCACGATGGCCCCCATGCCCACCAGGGCGCCGTCCTCCACCGTGCAGCCATGCAGGACCGCGTTGTGCCCGACGCTGACGCCGGCGCCCACCTTGACCGGGAAGCCCGGGTCGACGTGCACGGTGCAGCCGTCCTGGATGTTGGACCCTTCGCCGATCTCGATGGGCTCGAACTCGGCACGCAGCGTGGTGCCGTACCAGATGCTGGCCCGCGCGGCGAGCGTCACCTGGCCGAGCACCGATGCGGTCGGCGCGACCCACGCCTCGTCGTGCAGCTGCGGCGCATGGCCCTGGATGGGAAGAATCAACGGTCCTGACATGCGGCAGAGTTTAGGTCGCACGCCGCTCCGGCCGGGAGCGTGGCGCAATCTGTGCGGTTCGTGTCGGTTCTGCCACTGGCCCGGTCCCGACCTACCGGCCAGAGTGGTGCGGTGACGCTCACCTCGACGACCGCGCCGACTCGCGCCGCATGGACGGTGGCCGCCGTCAGTTTCCTCGCCATCCTGGCCGCCGCCGGTTTCCGCGCCGTACCCGGCGTGCTGATGACGCCGCTGCACCACGAGTTCGGCTGGTCGCACGCCACGGTGGGCCTGGCGATGTCGGTCAACATGACGCTGTTCGGAGTCACCGCGCCGTTCGCGGCAGCCCTGATGGACCGGTTCGGGGTCCGGCCGGTGCTGACCGTGGCGCTGGGGTTGATCACGGCCGGTTCGGCGCTGTCGGTCCGGATGACGACCGGCTGGCAACTGGTGGCGTGCTGGGGCGTATTGGTCGGCATCGGCACCGGATGCATCTCGATGGGCTTCGTCGCGACCGTCGCCACCCGCTGGTTCGACGAACGGCGCGGCCTGGTGACCGGCGTGCTGACGGCGGCCAGCGCCACCGGGCAGCTGATCTTCCTGCCGCTCGTCGCCGAGGTCGCGACCCGTCACGGCTGGCGCTGGGCCTGCCTCATCGTCGCCGCGGCCGCGTTCGCGGTCATCGCACCCGCCCTCATCGTCATGCGCCACCACCCGCCCGCACCCACCGCGGCACCCGCGAACGGCTTCCGGGCCGCGCTGGACGGGCTCGTCATCGGTGCGCGGGTGCCGGTGTTCTGGCTCCTGGCCGGCAGCTTCGCGATCTGTGGCATGACCACCAACGGGCTGATCGGCACCCACTTCATCCCTGCCGCGGGCGACCATGGCATGCCGACGACCGTCGCCGCGAGCCTGCTGGCCACCATCGGCGTCCTCGACGTGGCGGGCACGGTCTGTTCGGGCTGGCTCACCGACCGGGTTGATCCGCGGCTGCTACTGACCGTCTACTACGTCGGCCGCGGCATTTCGCTGATGCTGCTGCCTTCGCTGCTTTCTCCGCACGCCGACCCGGGCACCTGGGTGTTCATCGTCTTCTACGGCCTGGACTGGGTTGCCACGGTGCCGCCCACGATCGCGCTGTGCCGCGACTACTTCGGTGATCGGTCCCCCGTGGTGTTCGGCTGGGTGTTTGCCGCACATCAGGTCGGCGCCGCGGTCGCAGCGGCCGCAGCCGGCTGGCTCCGGGACCTACAAGGTAACTATGACCTGGCCTTTCAACTGGCGGCCGGCTTGTGCGCGGTCGCCGCGGCGCTGTGCTTCAGCGTGCGAAAAGTGCAGGTCAGAACCACTTGACCAAAACGGACCGCCGGTAGCTGATTTTGCTGTTTCGCAGCGCCAGCCATTACCATTCGACGGGCGCCACGCCCCGGATGGGGTCTCCCCGGTCGGGCGGGGTGCGCGTCATGAACAGCTGAGGAGCCGAACCATGAAGACTCGCACCAGCAGATTTCTGGGCGTAACCGCGGCCGTCGCCGCCCTGACCGCATCGCTGCCGCTGGCAGTGTCCGCTTACGCGGACCCGCCGCCGCTGCCGCCGCCGACCAACAAGACGGTGGACCCCCAGGGCCCCGGCTGCGACAAGGTCAAGGCAGGCATGCCCGACCTGAAGACGTTGGTCAACAAGCCGGTGAGCCAGGTGCTGGCCGCGATTCCGGCGATCAGCACCTTCAACTCGGCGGTGTCCGGTGGCCTGAACCCCGCCGTGAACATCACCAGCGTCCTGGACAACGGCCCGTACGTGGTCTTCGCGCCCACCAACGAAGCCTTCGCGGCGCTGGACCCGGCCAAGCTGGAGGCCCTGAAGGCCGACCCGGCCGCGCTGACCAGCCTGGACTACTACCACGTCTTCCTGGGCGTGCTGGGCAATGACACCGTCAAGGGCCAGCGTCCGACGCAGCAGGGCACCCAGATCAAGGTGACCGGCGACGGCGGCGACATCAAGGTCAACGACACCGCCAAGCTGGTGTGTGGCGCCATCGAGGCGAGCAACGCCCGCATCTACGTGATCGACACCGTGCTGGACCTGGCGGACGCCCCGGCCCCGGTCACCGCCGCGGGCAGCGAGACCTCCACCTCGACCTCGGTCACCACGGCGACGTCGACCTCGGCAGCGCCGAGCGCCGCTGAGTCGACCTCGGCGACCCCGACCACGACCACGTCGGCTGCGCGCTAGCCAGACAAACGAAATCGGCGCCCCTGCACCACGTTGTGCAGGGGCGCCGATTGGCTTTGTGGGGCCTACAGACCCAAGTCGCGGCCGATGATGTCCTTCATGATCTCGGTGGTGCCACCGAAGATCGTCTGGATGCGGGCGTCGCAGTAGTCGCGGGCCACGCGGTACTCCATCATGTAGCCGTAGCCGCCGTGCAGCTGCACGCAGCCGTCGATGACCTTCTTGGCGGTCTCGGTGCAGAACCACTTGGCCTTGGCTGCCTCGACGGCCGACAGGTCGCCGTCGAGCACGCCCTCCAGGCACCGGTCGATGTACCGCTCGCACACGTCGAGCTCGGTGTCCATCTCGGCCAGCAGGAACCGGTTGTGCTGGAAGCTGCCGATCGGCTGCCCGAACGCCTTGCGGTCCTTGGCGTATTGCAGTGTCTGGCGCCAGGATTCGCGCGCGCCCGCGATCGCCGAGATCGCGATGCCGAGCCGCTCGGACGGCAGGTTCTGCATCAGGTGGTAGAAGCCGCGGCCTTCCTGGCCGAGCAGGTTCGCCTGCGGCACCCGCACGTTCTCGAAATGCAGCTCCGAGGTGTCCTGCGCGTGCAGACCCATCTTGTCGAGCTTGCGG
This sequence comes from Mycolicibacterium sp. TY81, assembly GCF_018326285.1. Lineage (NCBI taxonomy): Bacteria > Bacillati > Actinomycetota > Actinomycetes > Mycobacteriales > Mycobacteriaceae > Mycobacterium > Mycolicibacterium sp. TY81. The sequence continues at coordinate 280,125 of NZ_AP023362.1, read as the reverse complement.
CCCCGCTCGAAGCCTTCCATCCCGCGCTCGACGACCAGCAGTGTGAAGCCCTTGTGCCCGGCTTCGGGATTGGTGCGACACACCACCACGACGAGGTCGCAGTTGATGCCCGACGAGATGAAGGTCTTGGACCCGTTGATGATCCAGTCGTCGCCGTCGCGCACCGCCGAGGTACGGATGCCCGCCAGGTCGCTGCCGGCGCCGGGCTCGGTCATCGCGACGGCGAGGATCAGTTCGCCGCTGGCGATGCCCGGCATCCACCGCGCCTTCTGCTCGTCGTTCGCGAGGTGCTTGAAATACGGTGCAACGACGTCGTTCTGGAGACTCAGCGACGGTGCCGGGCCGCCGTAGCGGGCCAGCTCCTCGTCGATGACGGCATTGAAGCGGAAGTCGTCGGACCCGCCACCGCCGAACTCCTCGGGCATGTTGAACCCGATCAGGCCGTACTTGCCGGCGGCGACGAATGCCGACCGGTCGACCATGCGCTGCTCTTCCCACTTCTCGGCGTTGGGGACGAGCTCGCGCTCGATGTACTGCCGGGTGGATTCCCGGAGCGCCTCATGCTCCGCTTCGAATACTGTCCGCTTCATTGCTATTTCGCCTTCCAAACGGGCTCGCGCTTCTGCGCGAAGGCCAACGGTCCTTCTTTTGCGTCCTCGGACTGCAGCAGGGTGACGAACTCGCGGTTGGTGCGCTTCCAGCCGTCCTTCTCGTCGGTCACCACGCCGTCGTCGGCGCCGTACGCCACCCGCTTGCTGGCCTGCACTGCCAGCGGCGCGTTGGACGTGATCCGTTCCGCCAGAGCCAGTGCCGCGTCGACGACGGTGCCGTCGGGAACCACCTGATTGATCAGGCCCCAGCGCAGCGCGTCCGCGGATGTCATGGGCTCACCGGTGAACAGCAGTTCCAGCGCGACCTTGCGCGGCAGCTGCTCGACGATCCGGAACACGCCGCCGGCACCGGCGATCAGGCCCCGTTTCACTTCCGGCAGGCCGAATTTCGCGCTTTCCTCGGCCACCACAAGGTCACTCGCCAACGCCAGCTCCGAGCCGCCACCCAGGGCGGTGCCGTTGACGGCCGCAATGGTGGGCTTGTCGATGAAGTGGCTGACGTAGCCGGCGAAGCCCCAGTCGGTGTGATCGGGGTGGAAGAGGTTCTCGCCGCGCGAGAGCGCCTTGAGATCCGCACCGGCACAGAATGATTTGTCGCCGGAGCCGGTGATCACGACAGCCCGGATCTCCGGGTCGTCCTGCGCGGCCTGCAGTGCGTCGCCGACACCGATGCTGACGGCCTGGTTCACGGCGTTGCGGGCATCGGGCCGGTTGATCGTGATCAGCAGGACGTTGCCGCGCCGCTCGGAGAGGGCGCCGGGTTCGGCGGACACCGAGGTCACAACAGCTCCAGGATGGTCGCGTTGGCCTGGCCGCCACCCTCACACATGGTCTGGAAACCGTACTGAATGTTGTTGTCCCGCATGTGGTGCAGCAGGGTCGTCATGATGCGGGCACCGGAACCGCCGAGCGGGTGGCCGAGGGCGATGGCGCCGCCGTTCGGGTTCAGCCGGTTCTCGTCGGCGCCGATGTCCTTGAGCCAGGCCATCGGAACGGGCGCGAAGGCCTCGTTGACCTCGAACACGCCGATGTCGCCCACGCTCAGGCCGGACTTGGCCAGCGCCTTCTGAGTCGCGGGAATGGGGGCGCTCAGCATCATCACCGGGTCGGCACCGGCCAGCACACCGGTGTGCAGGCGAGCAAGAGGCTTGAGCCCCAACTCTTTTGCCTTCTCGGCGGACATGATCAGCAGCGCGGCCGAGCCGTCGGAAATCTGCGAGGAGTTGCCGGCGTGGATGACGCCGTCTTCCTTGAAGGCCGGCTTGATGGCGGCCATGGATTCGACCGTGCCGCCGCGGCGGATGCCGCCGTCTTCGGTGACGATATTGCCGTCCTGGTCCTTGATGGCGACGATCTGGTCCTTGAAAGCGCCGGCATCCTGTGCGGCAGCGGCCTTTTCGTGCGAGCGCAGCGAGAACTCGTCGAGCTGCGTACGGGACAGGCCCCACTTCGCGGCCATCATCTCGGCACCGGTGCCCTGGTTGGGCGACTGACCCTCGTAACGGGCGCGGAACGCCTCCGGGTAGGGGTGGCCACCATTGGCGAGCGACGAACCCATGGGGGTACGCGACATCGATTCGACACCACCGGCGACGACGACGTCGTAGTGGCCGGCGACCACGCCGGCGGCGGCGAAGTGCACCGACTGCTGGCTGGAGCCGCACTGGCGGTCGACGGTCACGCCGGGGACGGTCTCGGGCCAGCCGGCGGTCAGGACCGCGGTGCGGGCGATGTCGAGCGCCTGCTCGCCGGCCTGCATGACGCAGCCCCAGATCACGTCGTCAACGAGTGCCGGGTCGACGCCGGCGCGCTGCACCAGGGCGCCCAGCACCTGAGCCGAGAGTTCTGCCGGGTGCACACCCGACAGGGCGCCGTTGCGCTTCCCGATGGGCGAGCGGACCGCCTCGACGATGACTGCTTCAGCCACGGACTTCTCCTTCAACATGAATTGACACCCGTAAAGACCTGGTCATATGCGAACATAGAACAGAAGGTTTACTAGGTCAACCTACTAGTTGGTAGATCGGCGCCATTTCCGCGAATGACGGGGTCATGCCGCCTCACATGGTTTACTGAGTTGCCTAAGACGAGGCCAGCACAAACGGTTCAAGGAGGGCCCAGATGGCGCAGACTCCGCCGTTGTCGCCGATGATCGACCCACGTACTGTGCCATCCTCGGCCAGCGGCCCCATCCGCTCCCCCAAAACCGCGGAACTGGTGGCCGGCACCCTGCGCCGCATGGTCGTCGACGGTCAGCTCAAGGAAGGCGACTTCCTGCCCAACGAGGCCGAGCTGATGGCCCACTTCGGGGTCAGCCGCCCGACCCTGCGCGAAGCCGTTCGGGTCCTGGAATCCGAGCGCCTGGTCGAGGTACGCCGCGGGTCGCGCACCGGTGCCCGTGTCCGCGTCCCCGGACCCGAGATCGTCGCGCGCCCAGCGGGTCTGCTGCTGGAGCTGTCCGGCGCGACGATCGCCGACGTGACCACCGCGCGCGCCGGGATCGAACCGACCGTCGTGCGGCTGTTGACCGAGCAGGGCAACACCGCCGCTTTCGACGAACTCGACACCATGCTGGCCGAGTACGTTCCGTCCGGGCTCGAGACGGGCCGCATGGCCGAGACCACCGGCGACTTCCACCAGCGCATGGTCGAGCTGTCGGGCAACGCGACGCTGGCCATCGTCGCCGGCATGCTGCACGAGATCACCGTCCGCCACATCGCGTTCGCGATGCGCGAGAACCGGCCGATGTCCAAGTCGGACTACGACATTCTGATGAAGTCCTACCGCCGACTCATGACGCTCATGCGCTCGGGCAACGCCGCGGCCGCCGAAGCGCACTGGCGCAAGCACCTCGACGTCGCCAACAGCCTGCTGTTCGCCGGCATGGAGGACCTCAAGGTCCGCGACGTCATGCGCTAGTCACGCCGTACACGGGGACATCGTCGGCCCACGGCTGGCGGGTCACCATGTCGCGCACCTTCACGTAGCCGCGCTCGAATTCACCGGTGGCGGCGTCGACCAGGCGGTACTGCTGCGTCTGTTGATGGATGGGCTGGGCGTCGAGCATGACGATCCGCACCTCGCCCGGCTCGAAGTGGCATCGCTCCTGCAGCGCCGCGACGAGCTGCTCGTTCGACATATGACCGTCACCGAAGTTCCAGCCGATGGCGGTCGAGACAATTCGCTCACCGTCGGTCAGGGTGTAGTCGTCCTCCCTCTGCCCGGCCATCGCGCGGTGCGCGAGCGTGAACAGCGCGCGGCCGTGCGTGTTGAAGGCGCGGAACGCGTAGCCCATGTACAGGTACATCTGCGCGTTCTCCGGGCTGCCGTAGTACCGCTCCATCTGGGTCGCGGGCATGCTGGCGATCGCGACGATGTTCTTCTCGATCTTCTCCGACGCGGACGGTTTGATGCACCACAGCGACGTGTCCCAGTTTCCGGCGTAGTACCGCATGCCCGGCAGGAAAGAGACCTTGCGCGGGAACAGGTTTCCGATGACCACGGTGCCCGCGACGACCGCGAACAGCACGAGCGGCCACGGCGACGTCAGGGCGGTGATGCCGATGTCGGCGTGCCCGACGAACAGCGTCACGACGCAGAACATCATGAAGACGTTCCACTCCAGCGGCACACCCATGGGGATCGCCGACAGGATGCCGAAGTGGAAGCACAGCATGACGAACGCGGCGAGGTACGTCGGCCAGCCGCCGTGGCTGAAGAACAGCGCGAGCGGTACCGCGCTCTCGATGAAGGTGCTGAAGTGCGCCATGAACCGTGACGGGCGACCGGGGCGAAGGTCGTCCGGGAAGTGCTCGAAGAACGCGCGCTTGATGAACTTCGGCCGCAGCACGGGGTTGTTGCTCATCATCGTGGAGATGACGAATGGGAAATGGTGATTGAGCTTCGAGGTCGCCGCACCCAGCCAGATGACCATGCAGACGAGCTTGGCGGCGATGATGAGGTCGACGCCGTAGCCGGCGAACAGGAACGCGACGGTGAACGAGCCGTACACCTCGCCGCGGGCGGCCAGGAAGATCACCTTGTCGCGCAGGCCCGCCAGCGCCAGGACCCCGAGGATGGCCCAGATGTGCCACAACGGGAGCACGCCGACGTGCGCGCCGGGCAGGACGGGGCCGGTGCCGTCGGCGCACAGGGCGACGACGAGCAGGGCGAGCAGCGCGCCGTAGAGCAGCACATCAACGGGGGTCCGGGCATCGCCACGCGTCAGCGGGACGCGGCCGGGCCACGGTGGCAGACGAATGGTCTTCGGCCGCAGCCAATACAGGATCGAGCCCATCGGCGGGAAGAAGCGGTTGTTCAGTGGGCCGAATCCGCAGCCGAGGCCGATCACCTCGAACAGCATCGTGTAGAGCACGACCTTCTCGAACACGATCGGCTCGGTCCACCACGCGGCGACGTTCGTGAATCCGTCGATCCCCTTGGTGGACAACGCGATCAGCCAGCCACCCAGGATGTACAGGCCGATCTTGACGACGTAGAACAGGTGCAGTGCCACCGGAGTGCCGAAGCCCGTCTCGGCCCAGTGCCGGGCCATCGGGACGATCTTCTGCGCGCGGCTGCCCTTGTTCCACTCCTCGAAGTCGATGACAGGAGTGTCCTGCGTGAGAAAACCCATGCCCGTCAGACTAGAACGTGTTCTAGTCTGACGGAATCAGATCCCCTCGTTTGGTCCGGTGTCCAGGTCGCCGATGTTCGAGAACCCGCGCCCTGGACACCGGGCCGACGACGGTGCGCTCAGGCCTTGCCGGGCGGGCGGAAGAAGATCAGCAGCTGCCCGATGCCACCGGCGAGCCCGAGCCCGGCGGCGATCACCAGACCGCACCAGCCATGCAGCAGGTGGTAGAAGCTGCTGCCGTGGAACAGCAGCCAGTCCAGGCTGTAGCGGCCCGCGCCGGTGCCCGCGATGGCCACCGCCGCGACGCCCAGCACCAGGTTGTACTCCCAGCCCGATTTCACGATGAAGAAGCCGTTTTCGCGGTGCACCGTCCAGGCCGCCACCACCATCAGCGCCACGAATCCCGCGGCGGGGATCGGCGTCAGGAAGCCGACCGCGAGACCCAGGCCGGCCAGGATCTCGGTGCCGGCAGCGAGGCGGGCATGCAGCATGCCGGGCTTCATACCGATGCTGTCGAACCAGGCGGCGGTACCCGGGATGCGGCCGCCACCGAAGAACTTGTTGTACCCGTGCGCGGCCATGGTCAGACCGAGCACCACCCGCAGCAACAGGATCGAGAACGCGTAAGCAGTCACGCGATGAATCTAGCCCGCGGCGTCCAGGACCGCTGACAACCGTTCCACATACGAATCGACATCCGGTAAGGCCGACGGGGACGCATGCACACTGACCGTGACGGTGTCCCCGATGCCGTGCACGCCGTGCGTCAACCCCATCATCGGCGACAGCGCCGGACATGCGGTGGTCAGCACCACCGGGCAGCCGCCGAATGTCAGATCGGCCGGGCCGCGGTGCACGCTCGACACCACGGTGTTGCCGGTGGCCGTCGTGGACCGCGCGTGCACGTCGAATTGCGCGGTGCCCCAACGCAGCAGCCGTGCCGGCACCGCCGCGGTGGCGGCATCGCTCGTCGCGGCCGACGGATGCTCGAACCGCTGCCGTCGCATGGCGAGCTCCGCCGCGATCCGGACCGCCCGCTCATGAAAGGGCAATTGCGGGTGCAATGCCACCCCGACGTTGCCGTAGTGGTTGTAGGCCCGACGGGTACCTGTCTTGGCCATCGGCACCTCGGCCCCGAGCGCGGTGACCCCACCCAGTTCGGCGGCAAGCGCCTCCGAGATGGCCGCCAGCACCCCGACCGTCACGGTCGGCCCGGGCAGGTCCGCACGATGACGGACGATCGTCCGCAATTCGTCGGGGCCCTCCGGCGCGTTGTTGGTCGCCTGCACCGGCCACGAATCGGCCGGTGCGGCAACAGCACCCGACTCCGTGTCGTGCACGAGCCGGCGATGAGCAGCGCTGGCCCGCCACGCCAGGTACGGCAGCGCCCACGTCCCCAGCCGCGACTCGACCACCGCCGGCACCGGCTGGTCCCGGCCGAAGATCCGGCCCATGAGTGCCGTCGCGCGCCGCCCGTCGGCGAGGGCGTGCGACATCTGCACGACGACGACGGTGCCCGGCCGTGTCGTCTCCGGTATCCAGTTGACGCCCGCGAAGACGTGCAGTCGCCATGCCCGCACGGTGGCGTCGAGCTGGTCACTGGCAGCCAGCGCGCACACGGCGCTCAGGCACCCGGACCACGTGCGGTCCCCGGGTTCGTGCACGACGATCTCGGGGACATCGCAGCGCACCCAGGACGGATAGCGCCAGGGACGCGAATCGTCGATGCGTACCAACAACTCTGGGCACGCCGCCACGTTGCGGCGGACCGCTGCCAGCGCGGCGTCCAGGTCAGCGGGCACACCGTCGAACCCGCACACCAGAAACATGTCGTTGGGGATTTTCGCCGACATCCAGAAACTCTGGGCGTCGGCGGCCGCCATCCGGTTCACGTCCACCGCCCCGGGATTTGTGCACGAAAATCCGCGCCCACCGCGGAAAATCGTGCACAAATCACGACCATCACACCGGCTCGAACTTGGCGATCAGCCACTGGCCCCCCAGTCGTTCCAGGGTTACGCGCGCACTGGTGGGCGTGCTGGTCGGTGGTTGGTCACCGACACGGACTATCTGGTTGACGAACACCAGCACCACGGCATGGTTCTCCTCGACCGAGACCGCCGCGGCGGCGGGCACCGACGTCGCCGCCGCGATGCGCCGCTGTTCGGCGCCGGGGATCACCGACTTGGTCAGTGTCGTGTACTCGTCCAGGAACGGTGTGGTGAGCAGCTTGCGCGCATCGGTCAGTTGTTGACGGACCGTGTCCGGCTGGTACGACAGCAGAGTGACCGTGCCGTCGCTGGCCAGCTTGATCACCGCGGCCCGCTGAGCGTCATTGCTGTGCTTCGTGGTCAGGTACCACAGTCCGCCGGCCGCGGCCGCGAGTACCAGCGCCAGCACCGGCAGGACCCGGTACGCCGTCACCCGCGCCCACTCGATACCGCCGGGCTGCAGCGGGTTCACCTGCGGCACAGCGGCATTGGGCGCCGCCGACTCTGTCTCGACAGCCTCGGCCGCATCCGGTTCCGCCTCCGTCGACTCGGCCTCCGCGTCGGCCGGCTCGTCAGGTTCGTCCATTTCGTGCTTGCTCATTGGATCGGCTCCACCTTCGATGCCTTGGCGCTGTCGCCCACCTTCTGCATCGTCAGCCGCACGCGCCAGTAGCGGTCGCGTTGCGGCGGCCCGCTGCCGACCTCGGTGTGCACCTTGACCGCGACCAGGACCACGCCCGTGGTCTCGTTCGCCGACTCCACGCCGGCCTCGGTGACCGTGCCGACCGACGCCGACTGCTGCTGTTTCACCGAGTCCACCACAGCCACCGAACGCTGTTTGAAGTCGTCGAAATAGGCGCCGGTCGAGGTGTCCAGCGCCCGCTTGATGTCGTCGTCGACGTGCCGGTAGTCGATGGTCGTGAGATTGACCGCGACCTGCTTCCCGGCCGTCAGGTACATGTCGTGCAGGGCGTCGTCGCGACGCAGCTGCAGCTCACGCTGACCGAGCCAGGCCACCAGCGCACCCAGCGCGCCGACCACCAGCACTCCCACGACCAGTGCCACGATCACCCGCTTATCCCGTTGGGGTGCAGTCGGTTTCAGGAAGGCGAGGGCGTCCTCGTCGGAGATGGCCGGTGCGTCGTCGTCGGCATCCGGGGTCACGTCCGGGTCGGCCGCGTCGTCGTCGTCCACCTCGTCGGGATTCCTGTGCCGCCCGTGCTCGTCCGCCATATGCCTTCCTCTCGCCGCGCGCCCGGCCGGGCGCGCGACACCTCGGCCGAGTCTAGAGACCACGGGGTGACCAGGGTCATGTTCGGTTCAGTTAGCACAGCTCGGTAACGTGCAGGAGAAGTGACGAGAGGATTCCCAGTGAGCACCGACGAACGCACTTCCCCGGCCGAGGGCGGCAGCAATGTACAGACGGTGCGATTCCGCGGTATCGACGAACTGACCCTCGTCGCCGACGAGTGGAACCGCGACGCGGACACCGCAGCGGACAAGCCGACGATCCTGATGTTGCACGGCGGCGGCCAGAACCGGCATTCCTGGAAGAACACCGGCCAGATTCTCGCGAACGCCGGCTTCCACGTCGTCGCACTGGACAGCCGCGGGCACGGTGACAGCGACCGTTCCCCCACGGCGAACTACTCACTCGAGACACTGACCGGCGACACGCTGCAGGTGATCTATCAGATCGGCCGGCCGGTGGCCCTGATCGGCGCCAGCATGGGCGGCCTGACCAGCCTCCCCGTCGCGCACGAAGCCGGTCCCGAACTGGTGACCAAACTGGTCCTGGTCGACGTCGTGCCACGATTCGAGAAGAGCGGCAGCGCGCGCATCCGCGACTTCATGTTCAGCGGCATCGACGGCTTCGCCTCGCTGGAAGAGGCCGCCGACGCCGTCGCGGCGTACCTGCCGCACCGCACCCGGCCGCGCAGCGTCGAAGGCCTCAAGAAGAACCTGCGGCTGCGCGACGGCAAGTGGTTCTGGCACTGGGACCCGGCCTTCCTGACCGCGCCCGGCGACGACCCGTTCGAGCGCGCCGAGATGCTCGAGCACGCGGCGATCAACCTCGAGATCCCGATCCTGCTGATCCGCGGCAAGCTCTCCGACGTGGTCAGCACCGAAGGCGTGCAGGATTTCCTGCAGAAGGTGCCAGGCGCCCAGTTCGTCGAGCTGTCCGATGCCGGGCACACCGCCGCCGGCGACGACAACGACGCGTTCACCGACGCGGTGGTGCAGTTCGTCCGTCAATGACCCGATCGGGGCCCGTCGCCTCGATACTTGAGCGGTGACGGTATCGACGATCTCGCTGATCGCCATCTGTGTGCTCGCCGTGGTGGTCGTCGTCGAGACCATCGTGTTGCGGGTGACGCGCGCCCGGCTGCGGGCCGCGCGGCAGGAGATCGAGGAGCTGCGCGCACCGTCCGAACCCCGCACCAATCTGCTGCTGGCCGGCGGCCGCGCCGCGGTGAAGACGATGTGGCAGACCGCCAACCTCATCAACAAAGAGGGCTTCGGCGGCGCGATGTGGTCATCGATCGAGGAGCTCGCCGGCTGGGCCGAGGTCGAGCGGCCGGACCTGGCCAAGCTGGCGCCGACGGGCCGCGTGGCGATCATGTTCTCCGACATCGAAGGGTCCACGGCGCTCAACGAGCGCATGGGTGACCGGGCCTGGGTGCGGCTGATCGATCATCACGACAAGCTGGTCGGCCGGTGTGTCAAGAAGCAGTCGGGGTTGGTCGTGAAGAGTCAGGGCGACGGTTTCATGGTCGCCTTCGCCGAGCCCGAGCAGGCCGTGCGCTGCAGCATCGACATGCAGCAGCAGTTGGCGAAGGCGCCCGGCGGCGTCCGGGTCCGCATCGGGATTCACACCGGCAAGTCGGTGCGCCGCGGCGATGACCTGTTCGGGCGCAACGTCGCCATGGCGGCGCGGGTGGCGAGCCAGGCCGACGGCGGTGAAGTGCTCGTGAGCAAGGCCGTCCGAGATACCTTGTCCGCTTCGGCTTCCTGCGCCGACATCACTTTCGACAGCGGCCGGGTGGCGGAGCTGAAGGGCTTCACCGGGGATCACCGGCTCTACGCCGTGGGCTGGCTCCCGCCGGATTCGGCCAGCCGCTGATGCAACCGGGCGCGAATATCGTCGGCGGTGTATGACTCACGCTTGCGCTGATCGCGCGCGACCAACACGCCACCGGCGACCACGCCCGCGACACCGGCCAGGCCAACCCACTTCCACACGCCACGCATGCAGTGATTATGGACGAGCGAAGCGCCGGGGAATGTCTAAGCTGCCCAGATGACTGGTAACGCGGTGACATTGGAGCGGGCGCTGGCCGAAACCCGGACCGGCGACATCTGGTTGTTCCGTGGGGCTTCCAAGCCCGACCGCGCCATCCAGACGCTCACCAACGCGCCCGTGAACCATGTCGGCATGACGGTCGCCATCGACGACCTGCCGCCGCTGATCTGGCACGCCGAACTCGGCGACAAACTCGAATGCCTGTGGAGCGGCAGCCACCACCGCGGCGTGCAACTCAACGACCTGCGGGCCGCCGTCGAACGGTGGGTGTACGTGTACGGGCAGCGGTGCTGGCTGCGCCAGCTGACGCCGTACGCCACCCGCGAGCAGGAAGACCTGGCGTTGAATGTGGTGGCCCGCATGGACGGCACCGCGTTCCCCACCACCGCGCGGTTGACGGGCCGGTGGTTCCGTGGCCGGGCGCCGGTGGTCAGCGACTACACACGCGGAATTCCGTTGGTGCACCGCAAGGTTCGCGAATCCGCCGAGCGCGACAAGAACCGCCGGCGGTCGGCCGGGCTCGAGACCGCGTATTGCGCCGAGACAGTGGCCATCACCTACGAGGAAATGGGACTGCTGGTCACCGAGAAACGGGAGAACTATTTCGATCCCGGGTCGTTCTGGAGTGGTGATTCATTGTCGTTGACGCCTGGATACCGGCTCGGCGAAGAAATTGAAATTCTCGCCTGACCTGGAATTCCCGAATCCGTCAATTCATTGCATTCGGCGTCAGCGCAGTCGTGCCGCCATTAACATTTGTGGGCAACTACCCGGTTACGGGAAAGCCCTCAGGAGGCGTCATGCGATTGAAAAATGCGCTCGTAGGAACGTGGATTGCCGCTGCCGCAATCGGCGGGGCGATCAGTCTTGCCCCGATGGCCGGCGCCGATCCGGATCCCGATGTGCCCTACGGCGGCGACGAATTCGACCTGCCGCAGCAAGGTCCGAACCCATACGACTTCGGGTTCCACGAGTCCAATCACGACGAGAAGGACACGTCCGCCGGCGCCACCGACGTGCCGTACTGATCCGCCTGATCGTCGACGATCAGGCGTACTGATCGCCGGCGATCTCCAGCAGCCGCTTCGGGTGCATGCCGTCCACCTGCCCGATGAAGGGCGGGTGAATGCTGTAGCCGAGCATGCGGCGAATGTCTTCTGACACCCGGCGGACGGTGTCGCGGGTCATCGACAGCGTGAAGGCCTCCTGCGGCCGCAGCCACGGCTCGCAGTATTGGGCGGTGACGGCCAGCCGCGGACGGTCGGTGCGGTTGGCGCCGCCGCCGTGCCACAGCGTGCCGGGGAAGAACACACACGACCCGGCGCTCATCACGACGGGCTTGCGCTCGACGTCGTCGCCGGGCAACCGGTCACCCCAGAGCTGGCTGCCGGGCACCACATCGGTGGCGCCGTTGTCGGCGGTGAAATCGTCGATGGCCCAGATGGTCGCCGCGCCCAACGCGGCGCGGGGCCGCGGCAGCGGGTAGAAGCCGTCGTCGGTGTGCAGCATCTGCGCCTGTTCCCCCGGCAGGATGTTGATCACCTGGAGCATCGACAGCAGATAGTTGGGCAGGAACATCCGGTCCAGCAGTGCGAGCACGCGCGGGTGGTCGGCGATGACGTCGCACGCCGCGGTCTTGTTGAGCACGCTGTAGATGCGCTGCGTCGACCGTCCCTCAAAACCGTTGCGGCCGTGTCGATCCAGCATCGGCGTCACGGCGGCGCGGATCTCGTCCAGCTGGGTCGCACTGAGCAGATCGGGCAGGATCACGTAGCCGTCGCGCGTCATCGTGGCGAGATCGGCATCGACGATCGCGGGGTCGACGGTCGCGCCGCTGCTTTCGGTCCGGCGATAGGTGCCGGCCAGGTCGCCGCTCAAGTCCGCCAGCGATGACACTTCAGTGCTCATTGCTCCACTCCCGCCGAAACATAACCGAGTTCTGTTATGTTTTGGACTATGGCACGTGCCCCGATCGGACGTCAACAACTTCTGACCGCCGCGCGCGACGAACTGGTGCGCGGCAACGGCGTGCTCGAACTGAGCGCACTGACCCGCCGGGCGCAGCTCAGCACCGGCGCCCTCTATCACCACTTCGGTTCCAAAAGTGGGCTTCTCGCAGCGGTTTACGACGACTTCTATCACGGGCTGCGCCATGCCATCGCCGACGTGCACCTACCCGTCGACGCCGACTGTGGAGTCCGGGAGCGCGAGCGCACCCGCCGTTTCGTCGTCTACCACTTCGACGATGAGCTGGCGCCGATCCTGCTCGGCCGCGCGACGCTGGACCCCGAACTCGCCGAACTCGAAGCGGTTCATCTGCAGACGATGAGCGAGGCAGCGGCCGACAACATCCGCCGCGGGCAGCACGACGGTGACTTGCCCGACGACATCGACGCGGACAGCGCCGGGGCGTTCGTCATCGGCGGACTGCGGCACAGCATCGCCCAACAGCTCCGGGCCACACCGCGTGCCGATCCCGATCTTGCCGCCGAACGGCTCTGGCATCTGGTCGCCGCGGCACTCGGCATTTCGTGACGGGATCAGACGGTGCCGCGCGCCGCCCACGCCGTGGCCGTCACGGTGAACGGTCCGTCGCCAAGACGTTCGCGCGCAACGGTTTTCAGCATGCCACGCCTCTCGTCATCGAGGCGCTGGACGTAGTCCCCGGCCGGTCCGACACCGAACGTGTACGGCTCCCACCACTCCTCGAAGCTCGGGTGCAGCACGTCGATGGCGATGGCATCCTCTGTCACGTTGCGTAGCCCGGCGGCGTCGAAGATCTCGGTGAGGTGGCCTCTGTGCGCGCCAGATAGCAACGCCTCGTCCTGTGCGTCGGGGTCGATCACGTGGACGGCGTCCCAGAACGGTGCCAGCGCACCCGTCGGGCCGTCCCACGCGCACGCCGCGACGATGCCGCCGGGCCGGGTCACCCGCGCCATCTGCCTGATGCCGGCGACGGGATCGGTCATGAAATGCACCACCAGTTGGGCGAGCGCCGCATCGAAAGTCGCGGTGTCGTAAGGCAATTCCTCTGCTGTTCCGAGGCGGGCGTCGAGCGCCGGAAACCGCTTCTGGATCGCATCGACGAACGGCGGTGACGGATCGATGGCCGCGACCTCGGCGCCCGCCGTCAGCAGCCGTGCGGTCAGCGCGCCGGGTCCGCAGCCGACGTCGAGCACCTTGGCTCCGGCGGTGATCCCGGCGAAGGCGGCGAAGACCTCCGCGAGCGGCTCGGCGTATCGGCCCATGTAGCGGCCGTACGCGTCCGGCGAGACGACGAAGCTCACCAGCAGATGCTATGCCGCATACCAGCGGCTACGCCCCGAATTTGGCCTTGGCATCGTCTCTCACCGGCGTGAAGAGGTTGACGAGGTTGCCGTCGGGATCGCGGAACAACAGCGACCGGTTACCCCACGGCATCGTGGTGGGCTCGGTGACGACCTCGTCCAACCGGCTTCGCAGCCGTTCGTACTCCGCGTCGACGTCAGCCACGATGAACTCGATGATGGCGCTCCGGTTGGCCGCCGGCTCGGCGGAGCCCGCCCCGAACAAGGGCACGGTCTTGTCGCTACCGATCGCCAAAGTGCCCACCGGCGTGGGGATTTCCGCGAACAGCTCATTGGCCCAGACGGCCTCGGCCCCTGTCACCAATTCATAGAAGCCGACCAGGCTCGGGACGTCGGCGGTGATGATGCGGGTGGAAACAAGCTTCATGACGCGCACGATATCGGCGACCACCGACAAGCTCGCCTCGTCGAGCGCTTCCCGCGGTCGCCCGCCAGGCGCATGATTGATCAACAGAGGGAGGGACGTGCCGCGGTGCCGAACCAATGGTCGGGTGTGACGATCGACTGTGTCGACCCGGTCCGCATGTCGACGTTCTGGGGGCAGCTTCTCGGCATCGAGCCTTCCTACGAGCACGGCGACGACCCGGGTTGGGCGACTCTCGGTTCCCGGGAAGGTCCGATGCCGCGGCTCACTTTTCAGCGGGTACCGGAGGCCAAGGCGACGAAGGTACGCATCCATCTGGACGTCGAAGTCGCGGATATCGATGAGGGTCGCCGGCATGTCGAGGATCTCGGTGGAAGCTGGTCAGGTACTCGGCACAACTACGACGAGGGCATCGTCCTCGTCATGTTCGACCCCGAAGGTCACGAGTTCTGCTTGGTCCAGTACTTCGAAACACCAAGCGCTACAACCTGAATCGTCCGCTAGGGCCCGTGCGCGTCATGCAGATCAGATCGCTCGTCGAGCCGCCGGCGGGTCTCTGCCACCGCACGCCTGATTTCCGCGTCGTCGCGGCGAACTTCGGCGTTCTGGCGTTCGGCCCGTTCGCTGATGCGCTGCTGGCGTTCACGCTCGCGCTGTTCGGTGGCGCCTTCGCGGATGTCCGCGCGCCGCTCCCGCTCGTCCGCCACCTCATCCCGCTCGTCGGCGATGCGGTCCCGCTGGTCGGCGATGCGGTCGCGTTCATCGGCGACCCATTCGCGTCTGGACTGTTCGGCTTCCCGCAGGGCCATCGCGTTCTCGCGGCGGGACAAATCGGCGGAGCGCCGATCCAAGTCGCCCGCAGCACCGGTCCGTCCGTCACCGACCACGGCTCAACTCTAACCCCGCGCAGTCTTAGAGCGTGTTCACGAGCAGCACATAGGCGAGGGTTCCGGCGCCGACGCTGAGCAGTGTCCGCCTGCCACCGAGCAGGTGTGCCGCGACGGTGATGGCCACGCCGATCGCCGCATACGCCAGGTGTTTTTCGTCGCCGGAGACCGAACGGAAGGTGCTGGCAGCGAGAATCATGACGATGCCGACCGGCATCCAGGTGGCCATCGTGTTGACGAAGCGGGACTTGCGCAGCGGCTGCAGGATCGCGAACGGCACGGCGCGCAGGGCCAGATTGATGACGAAGACGGTGGCCAGTACGGCCGCGAGGTACTTCAGGTCAAGCATCGACGGCCGCCTGCCGCCGCACCAGCAGATAGCGCGCCACGAGCGTGGCAATGAACAGCAGGAGCCCGACGAACAATGCCGCATGCGGGGCGACCACCACCGCTATCGAGAAGCTGAGAGCGGCAAGCAGGAGCGACGGCACACCGTCGCGAGAGCGGCAGGCATCGAGCGTCAACGTGACGAACAGTGCGCACAAAGCGAATTCGAGCCCTTCGATGCGCGCCGGCAACATCGAACCGAGCAGGACGCCCGTCAGACCGCCGCCCACCCAGTAGCACTGGAATGCGGCCTGCATCGTGACCAGTCGCCATGACGTCCAGCCGCGCGGGTTGGCGGCGGTCACGGCGTACGCCTCGTCCACGAGGGTGTAGACGGAATAGGCCCGGGCGAACCGGTTCCGCACGACGTGCAGCGGGAAGGTGAACGCGTAGAAGATGTGGCGGAAGTTCACCAGGAACGCCGTCAGCGCGATGGTCGCCAGCGGAGTGACCGCGACGATCATGCCGATCAGCAGCAGCTCCAACGACCCGGCAAAGCAGGCGATGGACAGCGCCGGGGCGACCCACCAGGGCAGGCCTGCCTGGATGACCAGCAGGCCGAAGGCGACGCCGATCGGGTACATGCCGAGGCCCGCGGCCAGGGAGGCCCGCACGCCTGCGGCGACCTCCGCTTTCCGAGAAGTCACCACCGCAGCGTCCATGACAACAATGATCCCAGGTCAGCAGTGGAATTTGGTTGCCACTTACTGCGCTCCGCGGCTGCGGTGAGCAATAATTGGTCATGGATAGTCTCGACACAGCAATAATCGACGTCCTGCGTGAAGACGGCCGGATCGCGAACGTCGCGCTCGCCGAAAGAGTCGGGCTCACGCCGGGGCCGTGCCTGCGGCGGGTGCAGCGGCTCGAGGCCGACGGCGTCATCGTCGGCTACCAGGCCCTGATCTCACCCGCCGCCGCGAACCAGAGTTTCGAGGTGCTGCTCGACGTCGAGATCACCGACTTCGACATGAAGAGCATCGAGACCTTCGAGGCCACGATGGCCGAGTACCCGCAGGTGCTCGAACTCCATCGACTCTTCGGTTCGCCGGACTATCTCGTCCGCGTCGCCGTCGCGGACCTGCCCGCGTACGAGCAGTTCCTGACGAGCAAGGTCCTCGCGATCCCGGGCATCCACCGTGTCTCGTCACGGTTCCCGATGAAGACGATCAAGTCGCTGCGGCCGCTGTGAACCGTCGAGCGGCCCGGTCGGCGTGTCGGCTCTCCCTGCGGCACTTGCGATCTGAAGCTGTCAGCATCGGCTGACAATGTCCGGTTTTTTGACAATGTCGCCATGTGCGACAGCTTCAGATCGACGAAGTCGTGGAGACTCCAACGCCGTTCTCAGTGCACGAGCTTGAGCCCGACCACGCCGCCGATGATCAGCGTCAAGAACACCACCTTGAGAACCGACGTCGGCTCATCCCCGGTGGCCATCGCATAGACCACGGTGAGGACCGCGCCGATACCGACCCAGACGGCGTACGCGGTGCCGACCGGCAGGTCACGCATGGCGTAGGCCAGCCCGCCCATGCTGGCGATGAGCGCGACCGCGAACACGATGCTGGGCGAGAGCTTGCTGAACCCCTCGGACTTGCCCATCGCGGTGGCCCACACCGCTTCGAGGACGCCGGACAGGACCAGAACGAGCCACGACATGATGTTTCTCCCGGGCCGTCTTGTCGCACACCGGGTACGGCACCCATCGTCCGGAAGCCTGCGTTAAGGCTCTGTTACCAAGTTCTCACAGGGTCAGGCAGGTGGCAATGTCAGATCAGTCACCACCGGCGTGCCATTACGTCGAACGTGGGGGTTGATGAGGGGCTCTCGGCGTTTTTCCGCGTAAAGCCCCACGCTCGACGGCACCTCGGATGCCGATAATCGGTAGATGATCACCACGCGCCTGACTGATCGCCTCGGGATTCAGCATCCGATCGTCTCGGCGCCCATGGCATTGGCCGCGGGCGGTGTACTGGCCGCAGCGGTCAGTCGGGCCGGCGGGCTCGGGCTCATCGGCGGCGGCTACGGCGACTCCGACTGGCTCCGTGCACAATTCGCGGCCGCCGGCTCGGAGCGGGTCGGCGTCGGCTTCATCACCTGGTCGGCGCAGCGCTCGCCCAGCGTGGTGGCCGAAGCGCTCGAATTCCGTCCGGCCGCGGTGATGTTGTCGTTCGGCGATCCAGCGGCCTTCGCCGAGCAGGTCAAAGACGCTGGCGCACTGCTCATTTGCCAATGTCAGAACCTTGATCACGTTAACCGTGCGATCAGCGTCGGGGCGGACGTCGTCGTCGCGCAGGGCGCCGAGGCGGGTGGCCACGGTTCCTCGCGCGGGACGCTGAGCCTCGTCCCGGAGGTCGCCGACGTCCTCGCTGCCCGCTCACCCGACACCCTGCTACTGGCGGCCGGTGGGATCGCCGACGGCCGGGCGCTGGCCGCCGCGCTCATGTTGGGCGCCGACGGCGTGTTGATCGGTACCCGGCTGTGGGCCGCCGACGAAGCGCTGGTGCATCCGCGTCACCATCAAGCGATCGTCGAGTCCGACGGGGACAGCACAATTCGATCGACGGTGGGCGACGTCGTCCGCGGTATCGACTGGCCGGCGGAGTTCACAATGCGCATGCGGCGCAACGCATTTACCGACCGATGGCACGGCGACGAGAAGACATTGGCGGCGAACGTCGACGTCGAGGGTCCGCGCTACCGCGCCGCCTTCGCCGACGGCGATCCCGACAACGCCGGGGTGGTTTTCGGCGAAGCCGCCGGGCTCATCCATTCGATCGAGCCCGCCGCCGTGATCGTCGAGCGGATCGTCGACGAGGCGGCGCGGCTGTTGCGGGCCGGTGCCGGCTACGCCGGGTAGCCGGACCCGCGTCCCGGCACGCACAAGCGCGACGGCAATCGAGTTTGTAACCTGTCGAGATGGCAGCGCCTTTGGACGACGGGCCCTTCTTTCACGGTACGAAGGCGGATCTGCAAGTGGGAGAACTTCTTACGGCCGGTTTCCGATCCAACTACCGGCCCGAGATCGTGATGAACCACATCTACTTCACCGCCTTGCGCGACGGTGCCGGACTCGCCGCGGAACTCGCCGCCGGCGACGGCGAGCCGCGCGTCTATGAGGTGGAGCCGACCGGCGAATTCGAGAACGATCCCAACGTCACCGACAAGAAGTTCCCGGGCAACCCCACGCGGTCGTACCGCAGCACGGCCCCGCTCCGGATCGTCGGCGAGGTCACGGACTGGACGCGGCTGACGCCCGAGGCGCTCCAGATGTGGCGTGACCGACTCGCCGCCGTTCACGCCGACGACCGCGGCGAGATCATCAACTGAGTGATCGGCCCCTGGGACCGATCGTCCCGGTGCGCTAACCGCGGTTGGCGCGCACTGCCTCGTGAATCAGCGCCTTGAACGCGTCGGCATCCAGTTCGTCGCCTTCGTGCAGATCGATGGCGCGCCGGGTTCCCGCATCGAGACTGGCGTTGAACAGCTTCGCCGGGTCCTTCAGGGACGCACCCTTGGCGAAGGTCAGCTTGACCTTGTCCTTGTACGTCTCCACCGTGCAGATCAGGCCGTCCAGTGAAAACGTCGGCACGCCATCAGGATTGGACGGCTTGCGCCACTTGGACTCCTCGACGACATCAGGTTCGGCCTGTTTGATCAATGACCGAAGCTCGTCGACCCGATCGGTGCGCCAATCGCCACTCACAGCCGCCAATGTACTAGCCGATCCGGCTGCCGAGGCCTAGACGTTGAAGCGGAACTCCACCAAAACACGTTGCCAATAAACGTTATGGTTGTCGTATGGCTACCACCACCGCCCCGGCCCGACGCGCAGCGGTCTACCTGCGCATTTCCCTCGATCACACTGGCGAAGGGCTGGCGATCGACCGCCAGCGCGACCAGTGCGCCGCGATCCTCACCGCGCGCGGCTGGGAGCTGGCGGGCGAGTTCGTGGACAACAGCATCAGCGCGAGCGATGCCCGCAAGAAGCGGCCCGGCTACGACGCCCTGGTGACCGCCTACGAGCGGGGCGAGTTCGACGCCCTGGTCTGCTACGACATGGACCGCCTGACCCGCCAGCCCCGCCAGATGGAGGACTGGCTGGACGCCGCCGAGAAGAACGGCCTGGCGCTGGTGACCGCCAACGGTGAGGCCGACCTGACCACCGACGCGGGCCGGACCTTCGTGCGGGTGCGGATGGCGTTCGCGCGCGGTGAGGTGGAGCGAAAGTCCGCCCGCCAGAAGGCCGCAGCGGCGCAGCGCGCCAAGCTGGGCAAGGTCCCGCTGGGGATTCGACCGACCGGCTACACCACCAGGGGCGAGGTCGTTCCCGATGAGGCCGAGCTGGTGCGGCGCATCTTCAAGCTGTTCCACGCCGAGGAGTCGCTTCGCGGCATCGCACGCACGCTGACAGACGAGGGCGTCACCACCCGCAACGGCAAGCCGTGGAACCCCTCCAGCGTCCGCGACATCCTGACCAACCCTCGGTATGCGGGCCGGTCCACCTACCGCCGCCACGCGGGCACGGTGGCCGCCCGCAAGGCCCGCGCAAAGGGCGAGGCCGCGAAGCCGATGGAGGTCACCGCTGGCACGTGGGAGCCGTTGGTGAGCCCCGACGTGTTCGATGCCATCCAGGCCCGCCTGGACGACCCCCGCCGGGCTACCAACCGCCTCGGCACCGACCGCAAGCACCTCGGCTCGGGCCTGTTCCTCTGCGCCACCTGTGAGCAGCCGGTCGTGTCGTTCAGCGGTGGCCGGTACCGGTGCAAGGCGGCGTGCGTCAATCGCTCCCACGGGCCGCTGGACCACGCTCGGGTACGGCAGATCATCGCTGACCCCGAGGGCGGCCAGGACGCCCCTCTGGCGCGCGGCGTGGACGAGTTCGTGACGGCGGTGATAGCCGAGCGCCTGAGCCGCCCAGACGCCCGCCGACGGCTGGCACCGCCCACGGTGGACACCGCCCCGATGTACGCCGAGCAGGAGGCGCTGCGCGCGCGGCGGAAGAACTACTTCACCGATTACAAGGCGGGCATTCTGACCGGCGCTGAGTACAAGGAGGCGAAGAACGACATCGACGCGCAACTGGACCAGTTGGAGGTCCGCATCAAGGCGGCGGCCCCCGGCAGTTCGGCGCTCGGTGACGTGCTGAACTCCCCCGACCCCGCCGAGGCGTTCATGGCGGCGTCGCTCATGGGCCGCCGCAGCGTGATCGACGCACTGTGCGAAGTCAGGCTCCAGCGCGGCACCCGTGGTTCAAAGACGTTTGACCCCAACACTGTTCGCGTCGAGTGGCGGTCGTAGCCCCGGCACACCGGAGGCGTTCAATTACCCGACTTTGTCGGGTTCCTTTGCAGCACAACGGATTTGAGTTAGACATACAACGCGCTAATTAGCTATAGTCGGTCTCAGCGTGCCGCGCCAACGCCGCCCAGTCGCCAGCGGCACGCCCTGACCGAACCGCCCGATGCGGGGACCATCAGGACGAACTACACAGCCGGGGGCCGGAAGGCCTCCAAGCGTGCTCCTTGGCAGCCAAGGACTGGGGGCCAGACCAAGTAAGTACGCGGAACCGAACCGAACCATTCGGAGTTCCGCGTGCACACTGCACCCGCCCCCACCGCCACCACTGGCGGTCTGTTGACCACCGCCGAGGTCGCCCGCAATAGGCGGCGTTCCGCCCAGACCGTTCGCCTGTGGGTCGCCCAGGGTATGCCCTGCCGCCGCGTCAACAATCGCCTGTACTTCGACCCTGCCGAGGTCGAGGCATGGCACGCCCGCGACGGCCAGGCCCCGGCCACCGATCACCGCGCCGTCATCAAGCGCCTGGTGGACGCCGCCCCCAAGCTGACCGACGAGCAGGCCGAGCGCATCCGCACCGTACTGACGGGCGGTGCCGCGTGACGACGCAGAAGGTATGCGACGGGTGCGGCGCAGTCGCCAAGGCCGACGAGTCGGGGCAGTGGGCGCGGCTGCATGTGCCGTCCAATCCCTCGGCGTGGTTGTTCGGCAGGAAACCGGCGGTGGATGAGCCCGACCACCCCGAGTTCGACCTGTGCCAGGCGTGTTTCGGGCAGGTGCAGTCGCTGCTGAGTTTGTTCACCGACGACCAGCGCCGAGGCGGTGCCCAGTGAGCGCGCTGCCACAGTCCGCCCCGACGGTCATCGAGCTGTTGACCAAGCCGCCGGTACCGACCGACCGTGACGGCCAGGGGGCGCTGTTGCGCGCCGCCTGCGCGGAGGGCCTGCCGGTCGCGATCATGTGCCCCACGGGGGCGGTGGCGGCCGATGTCCGACCCGGCATCGACGCTGCCGACAGGGTGCCGGTGCGGGCTCGGCGGGGTCAGTTTCCGCCCGAGCTGATCACCACCGACGCCGCCGTTGCCGTGGGCTGGCTGCGTGCTTACGCCGAGCAGGTCACCGATCCTGGCATAGCCGTTCAGGTCGGGGCTGAGATGGCGGCCCAATTGGATCGGACGCCGGGCCTGCTGGCCGCGCCGGTGAAGGGTTGGGTGACGGCCTGGCGGCCAACGATGACGCCGCCGCTCAGGGCTGTTCCGCCTCCGCTGCTTACTCAGGCCGCCGCCCCCGATCCGGCGTGGGTGCGCGAGATGGCTGAACGGGAAGCCGCCCAGCGCGAGCGACTGCTACAGCAGCAACAACAGGACCGGGAACGTTGGCAACGAGAGCAGCGAAAGCGGGAACTTGAGCGACTGGCTGCCGAGCGCTGGGAACGGGAGAAGTTCGACGCGCATCCTCGGCCCGGCGACCCTCGCGGTCTCAAGCCAATCCGGATACATCCCGACGAGCTGGGCGACTACACGCCAGGTGGCGGGTCGGTGGTCGAGGGGTACTACGTCGTCCAGACGGCCCCGTCGATGCGCTTCTATTTTCGAGTCACCGTCGCCCCCTACGGGTCGGGAAAGCTCTACGCGCGGCGGCTGAATCACGAGATGTACACCGGGCGCATCACGACGCACGGCAGGCAGAAGCTCAAGTACCCGATTGAGCAGTGCTGGGAGTACGCCGTGCCCATGAGTCACGGCCAGTGGCTCGATCAGATCCGCCTCTACGGCAAGTTAATGACCCAGGAGGAGTTCGAGCGGTTCGGCGCGCTGTACGGCGTGTGTGTCCGGTGCGAGCAACTTCTCACCCGCCCCGAGTCGATCAAGGTGGGCTGCGGGGCCGTTTGCGCTCCTCACCTTGGTGTCGATTACCCGACCAGTCCGTCGGACCAGAAACCTGTCTGACCACGTAATCCGTTGGGGCACAACCCCGGTCGGCTCGGGTAACTCAGTCGTCGCTCACCGAGGGTCTGCACGGTCGTGTGCTCTAGTTGCCCCCGTAGAGCCACCACAACCACGTGAAAGGAGGTCACCCATGGCCAGCACCACCACCGCCAACGGCGACCGCGTCATCGGGTCGCGCGAAGCCGGTGAACGGCTCGGGGTGTCCCACTGGACGATTCAGCGCCGGGTCCGCAGCGGGGAGCTGCCCGCGTACCGGACGGGGTCGAATACCTCGCCGCTGCGACTCAAGGTCAGCGACGTGGACGCGTTGCTGAAACCGGTAGGAGCGCAACGTGATTGACCCCTGACAGCAGTGATGCCCAACCGGCATGTCGTTTGGCTTCGACGTATGTGCCGGTCGGGCATCACCCCAACGACGACCCGCCGCCCAGGTGGGTCAACCCTTCCAGACCTACCAAATCCAGAAGGAACATCGTGAATCCTACCCCCGATACCACCGAGACCGCCGCTGTGGCCGAGCCCGCCGCGTACATCTGCGGTCCGTTCTTGGCGAAGCTGTGGGACGTTGACCCGACCGACCCGCTGAGTTCCGTTGTGGGCGACGACATCGCGCGGATCATCGTTGATTGGCAGCGCGAAAACGTCGACTACGGGCGCTACCTGATTGATCACCACACCGGCAAGCCCCACCTGGACCCGTGGATTGAGGACGTGTCGGTCGTTCCCGTCGAGCTGGTGGCCGAGGGGTTCAGCGACCGGGGCCTGGCCCTGCCGACGCGCCAGGAGCAGCGCGAGTTCTCCGAGGCCGACGGCAGCCCTGACCCCGAAATTGAGCTGATGCGCGCGCGGTGGGTCGCTGATCCCGACCTGAACGTCGCCGCCAGCGCCGCCGAGAAGCGCATCAACGGCGTGCCCGAGTCGATCTTCATTGCCTTGCCCAGCGACGAGGACCGGGCCAAGGTGCTGGCGGGCCGGGTGATTGCGCCGCCCCAGGCCCCGACCTACGTAGCCCGCTGGCTGGTACGGCACGAATACACCGCCCGGCTGCCGTTGCCGGTGGATAAGCCCAAGGACAACCGCCGCCGCAAGGCGTGGATGCGCACGCTGCTCCGCGCTGATCAGACCTGGTACCACTACGAGCGCACCGCAGCGGGGGATCCGCCGCGCTGGGTCGCTCACACGGACCCCGAGTGGATGCGCCGCAAGCTGCGCGCTGCGCTGGCCAATCTCTGGTACGTCAAGGTCAAGACCAGCACCGTCGGCGGCGTGGAGACCCACATGTACTCGCTGAAAGCGTGGAACCCCGACACCCGCACGCTGACCATGGTCGAGGACGCCCTGGCCGACGAACTCGCCGCCGGTACCGGCACCAGCGCCCGCGAGCTGCCCGACGTGTACGGCCAGCCTCACAAGGCGTATCGCGGCGGCACGCGGGCGCTGGTGCGCAACGGGGTGCTCGATGTCGAGACCGGCAAGCTGGCCCTGAACACGCCGCTCTGGTTCGACCTGGCCCGCATCGAGGCCGACTATGACCACCGCGTCGATCCCTACGCGGACAGCGAATGGCTGCGGATGCTGCGCGACCAGTGGGCCGACGACCCCGGCGCGATCACGTGTTTGCAGCAGTGGTTTGGCTACGTGATCAGTGGCCGGACTGACCTCCAGAAGTGGATGCTGATCATCGGCCCCAGCGGTAGCGGCAAGTCGATCATCGCGGACGTGCTGGGCAAGCTGCTGGGCATCGTCAGCGCGACCAAGCTCGACACCCTCAACAGCCAGTTCGGGCTCCAGGCGCTGTACGAGACCGGCGCGCAATTGGCCCTGATGAGCGACATCCGTTTCGGTGCAAGGGATTCCAGCACAGCGGTGGGCAACCTGCTGGCCGTCATCGGTGAGGACGAGATCATCATCGAGCGCAAGCACAAGACGGCGGTATCGACCAAGCTCGGGGTGCGGTTCCACGGCTCGGCCAACGAGATGCCCCGCTGGTCGGACAACAGCAGTGCCTTGCAGCGCCGTGCGCTGATCCTGGAAACGTCGCGGGCATTCCGTGGCACCGACGCCGACGACCCCGGCCTCAAGCACCGCATCATCGCGGGCGAGCTTGGCCAGGTGCTGCGGTGGGCTATCGAGGGCCTGGCGCTGCTCAATGCCGCCGGGGGCCGGTTCACCCGCAGCACCCACGCGGACGAGCTGGACGCCGAGCTGGCCGAGCTGTCGTCCCCGGTGCGGACGTTCGTCAACGATTGCTGCGAGATCGGCACCGCCGACGAATTCGTTGACCTCAAGGCCCTTTACGCCGTCTGGAAGGGCTGGGCCGAGGCCAACAACACCGGCAAGGGCATGAGCCAGAACAAGTTCCGCGCCGCCCTCAAGGCGCTGTACCTGGACCCGGTGAAGCCCGGCCAGAAGGCCATGCCCGACGGGAAGCCGGGCAAGTGGCTCGTCGTGTGGGGTATTCGGCGGGCTGAGACCTCGGTTACCGACCGGGGACAGTACGGCCAGCGGGGGTCCCGCGTCGTATCGACGGACCTGCTCGGTGACCCGATGCGTGGCGGCGACAACTGAGCGGTTCGACAGGCTCGGGCAGGGTTAGGTAACCCCGAATCTGGGTTACCCGCACTGGGTTATCGGCAGTGAGGCGGCATTCGCGCTGCACGCCGGGCGCTCACGGGGCCGCCGTCGGGGCCGGGGGCTGGGTTACCGGCGGCGATAACCCGGTGGTAACCCGACATCGAGCGGGCCGCCGAAGGATTAGCCCGGCGGCGCGTATAGCGAGGCAGTGGGCCAGTATCGCGGTTGCTTTGGACTGGCGATAACCCACCTAACCCAGATAACTCACTCAAATATTCATCCAATGACAACAGTGAAATTCCTATATAGGGAACTAGTTTTGGCCTCCTAACCCGGTTATGTGGGTTATGGGTCAGCGACCCCCCGCTACCGCCCCGGCTGCCGCCGTCCTGACCCCCGAGGGTCTGCACCGCAGTGAGGTAGAAGTGGGGTATGCCAGGCCCCACGATGTCCCGCCAGGAGTCCCGAGCCCGCGCCGAGCGCGTGGTGCTTGCCCGCGCCGTGCTGCGCAAGCCGTGGGGGGACATCATGCGTTCCGAGGGGTTCAAGTCCGTCGGAGCGGCGCAGACCACCTACAAGCGCGAGATGGCCCGCCGGAAGCTGGCCCCCAAGCCCCTGGCCGAGATGACGGCCCAGGAAATCCTGGAGCGGCGTGATGTCGCCACGCGAATCGCGGTGGCCCAGTTGCTCGACGCCAGCCGCAACGGGGACGTGACCGCCGTGGCGGCCATGCTCCGCGAGATACGCCACAACGATGTCGAGACCGCGAAGATGCTCGGCCTGTACGAGCCCGCGAAGGTGGACGTCAACGTGACCACCGACGCGACGGCCATCATCGACCGCATGGAGTCCGAGCTGCTGGCCGTCCTGGCTCAGCGTCCGCCACAGCACCAACTGACCACTGCCGCACCGATTCTGGAAGCCGAGGTAATCGAATGACTGTCACCCCCGAGGACATCGTGAAGGGGGCCGCGTCGGTAGCGCGTGACGCCGCCGAGGGCCGACTGACCCCCGACAACCTGGAGGCCCAGCTTGAGACCGAGCTGCGCGCCCTCGTGGGCAACGTTGTGGGCGAAGGTGATCCGCTGTTCGCGCTCCAGTGCGACATCGCGCGCGGCGTCTTGGCCGTCGGCGGCGTCCCCACCGACGAGCTGGCCGAGTGGGCTGCGGTGATGCGCCACAGGAGCGGCGAGCCCGTCAGTCCACCCGAGGCCCTGCCTGACCCCGTTTCGTTGCCCAGCGGCCCGCTCAGCCCCGAAAACGGTGATGCTGAGCCCGAACCCGAGGCCCCCGCCGAACCCGAGGCCGCCACCGTGCTGGCCCTGGTGCCCGAGATCGTCGCCAAGGCCCCCGCGCCCACCTCGGTGGCGGGCCAGCACGGCAGCGGCGGATACGACCCCCTGGCCGGTTGGCGGCCCGGTCCCCGGCGCTGAGTTTTGGGTTATCACAAACTCGCGCAACCGATTCCGGCCAGCCTGGAGCGCCCCGGCGGCGATATCCTGGGGCTATGCAAATCCCCATGCCCGCCAGCCTCGGCCCCGCCTCGTGGCGCGTCACCCCTCACGTGTCCTCGGCCCAGGAGGCTCCGGTTCACAGCCTCGGGGCCGCCACGTGGCGCGTGCAGCCCACCACGGCCTCCGTGGTGACCGCACCCAAGTCCACCGGCGACCCGTCCTGGCGACCGAACCGCGCCGACTGAGCCTCACCCTGCCCTGTCAAAACTTTAGTTCTGACACAGGCCGCCGCTCCACTGCTGGCACGGGCATCAGCGCTGGTGGGATTTATCAGAAGTCCTGTCAAATCAAAATGGCGTCGATCCGACTTTTGACATAGAGTCGGGGCCATGACAACGACCACCGCCACCGGCCAGCTTCTGGGCTACGCCCGAGTCAGCACCGACCATCAGTCCCTCGATCAGCAGACCGACGCGCTCACCGCTGCCGGGGTGGACCCGGCCCGCGTCTATAGCGACAAGCTGACCGGCACATCCACCAAGGAGCAGCGGCCCGGCCTGGCCGCGCTGCTGGGCTATGCCCGGCCCGGCGACGTGATCGTGGTCAAGGGCATCGACCGCCTGGGCCGCACTGCCGCCGAGGTCATGCTGACCGTGCGCGATCTGCTGGCGAAGGACATCGTGATTCGTAGCCTGCGTGAGGGTGTGGACAGTTCCACGCCCACGGGTCGCGCGGTCATCGGCATCATGGCCAGCCTGGCCGAGCTTGAGCTGGAGCTACAGCGCGAGCGGGTGGCGGCGGCCAAGGCTGCGCGTAAGGCCCGTGGCCTGCCGCAGGGTCGGCCCAAGGCCCTGACCCCGGCCCAGGTGCGACAGGCCGAGACCCTGCGCGCCAGCGGTGAGCCCGTGCCGGTGATCGCTGAGACCCTGGGCGCGAGCGTGGCCACGGTGTACCGGGTGCTGCGGACTGCCGAGGCCCAGGCGTGACCGCCCCGACCCTGCGCACCGGCCAGCGCGTGCGGTACGTCGGCCTGTTCGGCGACGGCACCGACGGCCCCACGGGCCGGGTGAGCCGCGTGTGCCGGGGCTACGTGAAGGTCCGGTTCGATGATGGCCGACTGGAAGATCTTCACCCCGAGGGGCTGCGGCCCATCTAGCCGCGTCTGACCCGCCCCGACACGCCGACAACGCCGGTCCAATTCCTGGACTGGCGTTGCGTCGTCTCTGGCCATATTTATCCCGGTCGTAGGCCCCGATATTGCCGACAAACTCGGGCAATTGCCTTGCGCTGCAACGCTATTGGTGCTAGCGGCTATCGCTCCAAGTCGCTTAGTCTGGCCGCATGACTCCAGCCCTGGCCACCGCCTCCCCGCCCGATCTACGCCATGTCCCGTTCCGCAGCTTGCGCGCCAGCCTCGGTGCCATGGCCAGCCGTGGCGAGACCAGCGGCCCCCGCGTCGAGGCGACCAGGGCGGCGCTGGAATGGCAGAGCAACCGGGCCACGCTGATGAAGATGGGCTTCACCGAGGACCAGGCCGAAGACCTGGCCGACGTGATCGAACAGAAGGCCGCCCAGGCCGCCGAAGCCGAAGCGGTGGCCCGATGACCGACTACGCGCCGGCCGTCAAGGCCCCCAACCGCACCTACGCCGCGCGTGCGGGCCAGCGTCCGCAGCCTGCCCCGGCGTACACCCTGGACGAGCTTCGGGAGCGGCGGCGCAAGGGCCTGCCCGTCACCCTCGACGCCCGTTACGTCCTCCATGAGGATGTCGCCGCCATCGTCGGCCCGCTGGCCCAGCAGGTCAGCGCAGCGCCGTGGTCGATGCGGTTCCTGCGTAGCCAGGTCGCCTCCGGTGCCAGTCACCTGACCGGGCCGCGTGTCGCGCCCGCCAGCATTGACGACCTCGCGCTGGCGGTACACGGCGTGGTCCATGCCGTGGTGGGCCTGCTGGCCGAGGCCGACGCCGAGCACAAGACGCGCCATCTGTCCGGTGACCAGCGCGCTCGCGCCCGCGCATCCTTGCGGACATTGGTGGAGCGGCCCGCGCTGCCCGAGTTCGATAGGGGCGCTGCCCATTCCGGTGAGTGGGCAGCCCCGCTGGTGGCCCTGGCCGAGCCGTACTCCGCGCCGCTGCGAAAGCTACTGGGGGCCAACACGACCGGTGTCGTGTCCAACCGCCTGCTTAGGGAGCTGCGGGACCTGGACGCGGCAGCGGCGGCCCTCCAGCGTCGGCTGACGCGTGATGCCGTCCTCCGGTCGGAGAAGCCGACCCCGCCAACCATCAGCGAGGCCGACCGTGCCCGCGCCGAACTCGAATCGCTAGGAGTCTCCCTGTGACCGCCCCCGTAACCACCACGCCGGTACTCGACGTGCACCACTTCACCGCCCCGGCGGTCGCGCCCCTGCCCACCGGGCTGTACGCGGCGACTGACTGGCAGGCGTCGGGCCGGTTCTTCAACGGCGTCAGCATCAAGCCTCAGAACTACGGTGGCGAGCTGGCGTTCGGCGTGTGGAATGCCCCGTGGTGCTCGGTGCCGCCGCTGTACGACCCCGAGGCCGACCCCGGCGAGCCCGGTTCCGAGCGCAAGCACGGCGTCCGGCCCGATGTCCTGGACCCCTTCGAGCCCATGACCGTCTGGGCCTACGACGAGTGCGACCTTCGCCTGCCGACGCGGGCCGAGGTCGAAGCGCGGGCGGCGCAAATTCTCCGGCTGGAGGAACAGACGGCGGTGGAGCGTGAGTTCGCCACCCGGCTGCTGGACGACGCCGGTAGCCCCGTCGTCAAGCCCAACCTGCGGGCGGCGGTGGGCTACCTCGAAGGTGAAGCGGCCAAAGCCAATACGGCGGTCTGGTTCCACGTCGGTGCCCAGTGGGCGGCACGTGAGATGGGCCTGTTCGTCAGGGCCGGGACGCAGTGGACCAGCCCGCTGGGCCATACCTGGGTGATCGGCGGCGGCTACGTCGAGGGCCTGGTGAACACCATCGTGGCGACCTCCCAGCCCTTCGGTTGGCGCAACCAGCCCGAGGTCCGCACCGGCATTGCCGAACGGAACAACCGCTACTTCGCCATTGCCGAGCGCACCGTGTCCATCGGCTACGAGGCCCTGGTGGCGGCTGTGCAGGTGGCCCCGTGAGCGCCGCCGGAACCATGATCCAGCACCACACCTGCCAGAGCTGCCAGGGGCCGTGCCTCCAGTGGCGGGGCTCGGTGTGGGGCTTCACCTGCACGGCGTGCATCCGGCAGCACCACGAGGCGCAAATTGCCCGAGCGGACGTTGCCGACCGCAAGGCCCGCGAACGCCTGTGCCGGACTCTCCGCACTCCCAAGCCCCACTCCTCGGTTCGATGACGGCGAAGGGCGGCGGTGCTCCGCGTTATGTACCGACCGCCGCCCTTCGTTGCCACTGACCAAAACCGTGATGACTTCGGCATCAGAGGTCATCACCAACTCGAAAGGCGTACTGAACCAATGACTTCCATCGACCCGAGCACTGCGGGCCTCATGGCCCGCGTGGCCAGCGCTGCCGTCCGCGCGACCCTGGCCGCCAGCGGTGGCCCGCGACTCACGCCGCCCAAGGTGACGGCCACCCCCAAGCCCATCCGTCCGGCCCTGGCCCCGGCCAAGCCCGTTCGCCCGACGCACCCGACCCGCACGGCCAGCGCCGAGGTTGACCGGACACACCTTGAGGTGTGCGTTCACGAGGCCGGGCACGCCGTGGCCGGTGTGGTGCTCGGGGCTGAGCTGGGCACCGCCGTTGTCGGTACCAGCCGGGTGACCGGCCTGGAGGGGCTGACCAATTTCCGGGACCACCCTCACGGCTCCGACGCGCTGACGGCGTATGCCGGGCCGTGGGCTCAGGCGAAGTTCGCCGCTGGTGGCCGCCGCCCGACTCAGCAGGAGTTCTACGCCGCCATGCGGAGCCACGGGTGCCACGACGACCGAGTTCTTACGGCGGCGGGCGGCTCCCACGAGGGCGCGGCGGTCCAGCCGATTCTCGACCGCTGCTGGCCAGCAGTGATGACGCTGGCGAAGAAGCTCTACAAGGTCGGGGAGGTCAGTCACGAGGACGTGTGCGCCGCCCTGGGCATCACCGACGGCGGCGGCTACTACTCCAAGCAGGCGGCCAGCCTCCGCAGCGGCTCCCGGTCGGTCCCGGCGTTCGTCCGCTCCGCCTGACCCCAACAACGGCACCCCGAGGAGCCCAGACCATGCCGACCTTCACCGCCCACACCGCCGACCAGCCGAGCCCGTTTGACGATCTCTGGCTGCCCGACTACTGCCCGCAGTGCAATCCGGCGGGCCATCACGCCGACCGGTGCACCCGGCAGTGTTCGGCGACCGAGCCCGAGGCCGTCACGTGGCGCGGCGGCTCCAAGCTGGCCTGCGAGTACGCGTGCGACCGCTGCGGCCATCAGTGGACGCGCCGGGACCTGTGGACCCCCGAAAACCTGGGCCTGGTGCCCGTGGGGAGTGCCGCGTGACCATCACCCACAACCTGGCCAACCTGGCTACCGCTCGTTCCCTGAGCGCGGCACGAGGCCGGCAAAAGCCCGCCTCACCCGCCGACCTGGCCCGGCTGCTGGACCCGAAGTTCGTTGTCACGCCGACCATTCGGTTGCTGAGTGACATCGCGGTGAAGGCGGTCACCGAGGCCGACCAGCGCGACATCGTGAGCACACCGCCGCGTAGCGGCAAGTCCCGGCTGTTGGCGGTCTGGACGCCGGTCTGGGCGCTGATGCGCAACCCCGACCTGAACATCATGGTCGTCAGCTACTCCGACGAGCTGGCCCAGGCGCACAGCCGCGAAATCCGCCGGATCGTCAACGAGCACGCCGACTACCTCGGGTTCCGCATCGCCTCCGATAAGTCCTCCGTGGGGCGGTGGGCCGTGGAGGGGCGGCGCGGCGGCGTGCTGGCAGGTGGAATCCAGAGCGGCGCTACCGGATTCGGTGCCGACCTGCTCATCATTGACGACCCCGTGAAGGACGCCGCCGAAGCCGACTCCGCTGCCCATCGCCGCCGGGTGCTGGGCGAATATCGGTCGAGCTTGGCCACCCGCGTGCACCCTGGCGGCTCCACGCTGCTGGTGATGACGAGGTGGCAAGCGCGCGACCTGGCCGGGGAACTGCTGGACGCCGAACCCGACGTGTGGACGCACACCAACGTCCCGGCGGTGGCCGAGACCGGTATCCCTGACGCCCTGGGCCGTATGCCTGGGGTGGCGATGACCTCGGCGCTCGGGTTCACCGCTGAGCACTTCGCCGCCGCCCGGCGGACCTCGGGCGAGCGGGCGTGGTTCGCGCTGTACATGGGCAGCCCCACCGCCCCCGAGGGCGGGCTGATCAAGGCCGAATGGATCGAACGCTGGCGGCTACCCACGTCGCCCCTGGGACCGGTGAAGACCATCATCGGGGTGGACCCGAGCGACAGCGGCAGCGGTGACGCCTGCGGCCTGATCGCAGCCAGCCTCACAGCCGAGGGCGTCATTGCCCTGCTGGCCGACGTGTCCGAACCCCTCACGAGTGAGCAGTGGGCCAGGCGCGCCGTGGAGCTGGCCATCACCACCGGGGCCAGTGAAATCAGCATCGAGAGCTTCGCCGCTGGCACCACATACCGGGCCGTGGTCCAGGACGCCATCAAGCGGATGCGCCCTGGCCGGGCCATCCGCGTAACCGCTTGGCCCCCTCCGAAGTCGGGCCGGGGCCGTGGTGACGCCGAAGCTCGCTCCGCTGGGCTGCGCCAGGCGCTGGAGGTCGGTCGGTGCCGCGTGGCCGGGCACCTGCCCGCCTTCGAGGCCCAGGCCGTGGCGTGGCAGTCGGGGCAGCACCAGCCCGATAGCTTGGCCGCCGCCACGGTCGCGTTCGACGTGCTGGACCACTCCATCGGCCAGGGAATGCACATCGTGAGCCCCTGGGACGTTCAGCGCCGCCGTGAGCGCGGCGGCCACCAGCCCCCGGCATGGATGACGCGGAAGATCGGCGGCCAATGAACACGCCGCCGTTCGTTACCGAGGTCGGGGGCGTGCTGCTGGAGAACGTGCACCCGATGGACAACTGCGCCGGTCGGCCCTGCGTGATCCACGGCCCGACCGACCACCACATGCGGGCCTGGCCGTTGACCTGGCGCAACGACCGGGGCATCTTCGAGCGCCGCTGCCCCCACGGCGTCGGGCACCCCGACCCCGATCAATTCGAGTTCTGGGAGCAGGCCCGGCGGCGGTGGCGTCCGTCCATTGCGGCTGACGTGATTGACGACCCGCACCCGCCGTCAAACCCGTATGAGGGCATCGGGATTCACGGCTGTGATGGCTGCTGCCGACCCCTGGGCGGTGACCGATGATCGCCGCGTCTACGGCCTGCCGCACCGCTACCCGAGGCACGGCAGGCGGTGGCCTGGCGCTGCGGGGCCGGGCCAAGCTGCGGGCCGAGATGACCACGCCAGGCGAACCCAGCGGTTGCGATTGCGGGCGGTGCTCACCGCCACCGCTGACCGATCTGGAGGCCCAGGCCGCCCTGCGGCATGTCAGCAACGCCGACGCCGTGGCCTTCGCCCAAGGCCGGGTGACGCTGGTCAGCTTGTACGGCTGTGAGGTCTGCGGGGCATGGGTGCCGACGTTCACCGAGACCGCCGAGGCGTAGAGCTCCGCCGGGGGTTACTCGGCGCTGGCGGCGCGGAGGGCTCCCAGGTGGGTCTCCAGGTCGCTGGTCAGGTCGGCCACGATGTCGCGCACGGCGGCCTTCTGCTCATCGGTCAGCGGCGTGGCAACCTCGCCGGTCGGGTCCACCTCCGACGCCAGCGCCTCCAGGGCAGCGACAGTTTCGTCTGCCGCCTGACGGGCATCGGTGATGAGGTAGTCGAGATCAGTGGTGGTGGCCATGACCCGCAGCCTAGCGATGGCCAGGTGGTCACCGTGCCGGTGGTGGGGGCCGAGGGCGGCAAGCACTCGCCCAACAAGGTAGCTTCCGCAGACACTACCTTTCCTGACCTGGGCAAACGCGGCAAAACGGCATTCGCGCCTAGACGTTTATCCGTGCCGGAACTCCACGACATCCCCGTCAACCATGACGTAGTCCTTGCCTTCCATCCGGACCTTGCCGGCCGCCTTGGCGGCAGCCATGGAGCCGGCTTCGACCAGGTCGTCGAAGGCCACGATCTCGGCCTTGATGAAGCCCTTCTCGAAGTCGGTGTGGATGACGCCCGCCGCCTTGGGCGCGGTGTCGCCCTGGTGGATGGTCCACGCCCGCGATTCCTTGGGGCCTGCGGTCAGGTAGGTCTGCAGCTTCAGCGTCCGAAAACCGGCGCGCGCCAACGCATCCAGGCCACGCTCGGTCTGGCCGATGGACTCCAGCAGCTCGGCGGCGGACTCATCGTCGAGCTCCAGCAGCTCGGCCTCGATCTTGGCGTCCAGGAACACGGCCTCGGCCGGGGCGACCATCGCGGTCAGCTCGGCCTTGCGGGCCTCGTCGGTAAGCACCGACTCGTCGGCGTTGAAGACGTACAGGAACGGCTTGACCGTCATCAGGTTGAGCTCACGCAGGGCAGACCAGTCCTTGCCGGTGGAGAACAGGGTCTTGCCCTCGTCGAACACCGCCTGGGCCGCCGCCACGGCCTCGACGATCGGCTTGCGGTCCTTGTTGGTCCGGGCTTCCTTCTCGAGCCGCGGCAGCGCCTTCTCGA
Source organism: Mycolicibacterium sp. TY81 (assembly GCF_018326285.1). Lineage (NCBI taxonomy): Bacteria > Bacillati > Actinomycetota > Actinomycetes > Mycobacteriales > Mycobacteriaceae > Mycobacterium > Mycolicibacterium sp. TY81. The sequence goes on along the minus strand of NZ_AP023362.1, from coordinate 245,650 downwards.
GCGTCTGCATGTCGGCGAGGATCAGCTCGGTCTCGATGACCTCGATGTCGGACTTGGGGTCGACGCGGCCGTCGACGTGGACGACGTCGTCGTCGGCGAAGGCGCGCACCACCTGACAGATGGCGTCGGCCTCGCGGATGTTGGCGAGGAACTTGTTGCCCAGGCCCGCGCCCTCGGACGCGCCCTTGACGATGCCGGCGATGTCGACGAACGTCACGGGCGCCGGGACGGTCTTCTCGGAACCGAAGATCTCGGCGAGCTTGTCCAGCCGCGGGTCGGGCAGCGGGACGACACCCTCGTTGGGTTCGATCGTTGCGAACGGATAATTAGCCGCGAGCACGTCATTACGTGTCAACGCGTTGAACAACGTCGACTTCCCGACGTTCGGCAGACCGACGATTCCCAGGTTCAGACCCACGAGTTCGTTAGTTTAGGAGACGCCACACCGTCCCAACGCCCACCTGCAGGCACAGTGGCCCAGATTGCCGGTACGGTCTAGGAGTGTCAGCAGAGCATCATGGGCCCGAAGCCGCCCTCGATCGCCGCTCGGCGCTGCCCAGCATCCCGGGAATCCCCTGGTGGGGAGCCATTGTGCTGGCCGTCACAGCCACCGCGATCGGCTTCGCCTACGACGCCGGCACCGGTGACAAAGAACTCAGCGCTTTCTTCACTTTCTGCTACGTGGCCGGCTGTGTACTCGCTGTGCTCGGCGTGCGGCGGTCCGGGATTTTCACCGCGGTCATCCAGCCCCCGCTGATCCTTTTCGTCGCCGTGCCGGGCGCGTATTTCATGTTCCACAGCGACAAGATCGCCGGCATCAAGGACCTGTTGATCAATTGCGGTTATCCGCTGATCGAGCGTTTCCCGACGATGTTCTTCACCGCGGCGACGGTTCTGATCCTCGGTTTGATCCGCTGGTTCGTCCTGCCGCAGTTCCTGACCTACGAGGAAGACGATGCGGAGGAGGCGGTCGCCGAGCCCAAGCCGCGCCGCAGCCGCCGTCAGGCCGACGGCGAAGACGTCGCACCCGCCGGTCTCGCCGCGACGCTGTCGGCCAAGCTCACCAAGCTGACGACAGGCCAGACGCCGCGCAGCTCCCGCACGCGTGCCACCTCGTCGCGTCGTTCGGCGGCGGAGTCGCCGCGCCGCAGCGCTGCCGACCCGCAGCGCGCACCGCGTCCGTCCCGCGCCCGGGCACAGGCCGGCGACACCGAGCTGATCGAACCGGTGCCCGGCCAGATGCGCCGGCCGCGGCCCGCACGTCCCCGCCCGGCCGCCACCGACTCGTACGCGGTGCCCGACGAGCCGCGGCGCCGTCCCCGTCCGGCCGGCGAGCCGCGCCGCGCCCCGCAGGAGCGCTACGACTACCGGGAGCCGCGCGAGCGGGACCGCTACGAACGACCGCAGCGTCCGGCCGCGGCCGAGCCGCGGCGGCGTCGCTACGCCGACGATCCGTACGAGCCCGGCGACCGCTACCAGTCCCCGGCCCGTCCGTCCCGCAGCGCGCCGCCCAGCGGCGCCCATCACCCGGTCTCCCGGGTGCGGTACCGCGGTGCCGACGACGATGCGGCAGCAGAGCCGCGCGAACGCCGGCCGCGTCAGCCCCACAACTGGGACTGACCGACCGCGTCTGCGCTCTAAGAACTAGTGCCGGGCCGGACGAATCTCGCGCGGCAGCGCGAACACCAGCGTCTCGTTGGCAGTGGTGACCGGCTGGACGGTGTCGTAGCCGAACTCCGCGAGGCGCTCGAGCACGCCGCGCACCAGGATTTCCGGTACCGACGCGCCTGAGGTGACGCCGACGGTCGTGACACCCTCGAGCCAGACCGGGTCGATGTCCTCGGCGTAGTCGACCAGCTTGGCGGCATTGGAACCGGCGTTCAGGGCCACCTCGACCAGACGAACCGAGTTGGACGAGTTCCGTGAGCCGACGACGATCACGAGTTCGCACTCGGGAGCCATCGCCTTGACCGCGACCTGGCGGTTCTGGGTGGCGTAGCAGATGTCGTCGCTGGGCGGGTCCTGCAGCGTCGGGAACTTCTCCCGCAGGCGTCGGACGGTCTCCATGGTCTCGTCGACGCTCAGCGTGGTCTGGGACAGCCAGATGACCTTGTTCGGGTCGCGGACGGTCACCTTGTCGACGGCGTCCGGGTTGTCGACGACCTGCACGTGCTCAGGCGCCTCGCCGGCGGTGCCGACGACCTCTTCGTGGCCCTCGTGGCCGACCAGCAGGATGTCGTAGTCGTCGCGGGCGAAGCGCTTGGCCTCGTTGTGCACCTTGGTGACCAGCGGGCAGGTGGCGTCGATGGTCCGCAGATTGCGGGCCGCGGCCTCTTCGTGCACCGTCGGCGCGACGCCGTGGGCCGAGAACACCACGATGGCGCCCTCGGGCACCTCCTCGGTCTGCTCGACGAACACCGCGCCGGCCTTGGCCAGCGTGTCCACCACGTAGCGGTTGTGCACGATCTCGTGGCGCACGTATACGGGAGCGCCGTGCTTCTCCAGCGCGCGCTCCACGGTCTCGACGGCGCGGTCCACGCCGGCGCAGTAGCCACGCGGTTCGGCGAGCAGCACGCGCTTGCCGGTTTTGCTCATAGCTTCTCCGGCGACCGAAACGGTGGCGCCGGGAATGCCCATATTGATGGTCGGTGGCATAGCACAAGGGTACTGATCACCGCAGGGCCACAGCCAGCCGTACTCTGGCAGGCATGTCTACTGCGCCCTACGGAGTCCGGCTGCTGGTCGGCGCGGCGGCGACCGCGCTCGAGGAGACCATTCGGCTCCCCCACACCATCCTGACCTACCCGATGACGCTGGCCAGTCAGCTCGCCCAGCTGGTCATGAAAATGCAGCAGGACCTGGCCGAACTGGTCAACAAGGGCGACGAGACCCTGGAGCAGTGGTTCCCGCCCAAGGACGAGCAGCCGGAATGGGCCACTTTCGACGAAGATCTGCTGGAGCCGGGTGCTGCCGATCCTGCGGGCCCCGCCGCCGAGCAGCCCGGCGGCGCCCGGCTGACCGAAGGCCGGTTCGCGCTGTACAGCACGGGCGCCGCCGAGGCTCCGAAGCCGGCGACGAACGGTGCGGCCGCCAATGGCGCGAGTGTCGCGACCCCGGCGATCGTCGAAGAGCTGGACTATGCCGAGCTGACTCTGGCCCAGCTGCGCGCCCGGCTCCCCCAGCTCAAGGTGGACGACCTCGAGGCGCTGCTGACCTACGAGAACAACACGAAGTCCCGCGCGCCGTTCCAGACGCTGCTGGCCAACAGGATCACCCGCGCGACCGCGAAGTGATGCGGTGACAGCTGCCGAGATCCCGAACTCGGCCGAGAATCCCTGGCCGGTGCGGGCGGTGTCCACCCGGGTGGCCAAGTACATCGACCGGCTCGGCACCATCTGGATCGAGGGCCAGCTCACCGAGCTGAAGTTGCGGCAGTCGACGGCGTGGATGGTGCTGCGCGACCCGGCCGCGGACATGTCGCTGTCGGTCAGTTGCCCGCGCGCCCTTGTCGACGACGCCCCGGTCGCCCTGTCGGAGGGCACCCAGGTGATCATGCTGGGCAAGCCGCAGTTCTACACCCGCAACGGCTCATTCTCGTTGCGCATCAGCCAGATTCGCGCTGTCGGCATCGGCGAGTTGCTGGCCCGCATCGACCGGCTGCGCCGACTGCTGGATGCCGAGGGCCTGTTCGACCCCCGACTCAAGCGCCCGATTCCGTTCCTGCCCAACACCATTGGCCTCATCACCGGCCGCGCCTCGGCGGCTGAGCATGACGTCGTCACCGTCGCCCAAAGTCGTTGGCCCGCCGTCCACTTCGATATCCGCAATACAGCGGTGCAGGGCGCCAATGCGGTACCACAGATCGTCGAGGCCCTGCGCGCGCTGGACGCCGCGCCGCACGTCGACGTCATCGTGATCGCGCGCGGCGGCGGCAGCGTCGAGGATCTGCTGCCGTTCTCCGACGAGACGCTGTGCCGCGAGATCGCGGCCTGCACCACGCCGGTGGTGAGCGCCGTCGGGCACGAACCGGACAACCCGCTGTGCGACCTGGTCGCCGACCTGCGCGCGGCCACCCCGACCGACGCGGCCAAACGCGTCGTCCCCGATGCCGCTGCCGAGCAGGCGCTGGTGACCGACCTGCGGCGGCGCAGTGCGCAGGCCCTGCGCAACTGGGTGCACCGCGAGGAGCGCTTCATCGGTCAGCTTCGCGGCCGCCCGGTGCTGGCGCAGCCGCTGCAGGCGCTGGACGCCCACGCCGCGGAGATCACCCGGGCAGTGGCGGCCGCGCGCCGCGACATCCGGCGGCTCATCGCCACCGAAACCGACCATGTCGGGCATCTGTCGGCCCGGCTGGCCACGCTCGGGCCGGCCGCGACACTGGCCCGCGGGTATGCCGTGGTGCAGAACCTGTCAGCCGGCGGTGCGGTCCTGCGGTCGGCGCAGGATGCCCCGGCCGGAACCAGACTCCGAATCCGGGTGGCCGACGGCGCCGTCACGACCGTGAGCGAAGGAATATATGACGAACATTAGTCAGCTTGGCTACGAGGCTGCCCGCGACGAACTGATCGAGGTCGTCCGCAAACTGGAAGCAGGCGGACTCGACCTCGACACCTCGCTCCAGCTCTGGGAAAGGGGCGAACAACTGGCAAAACGGTGCGAAGAGCACCTGGCCGGCGCCCGCAAGAAAGTCGAAGACGCGCTCGCCTCGGGCGCCGACGACGAAAATTGATCAGTGCGGTAATTTCTCCCGCGCTCTGTTAACTGGAACACGTTTCAGTTATGCTCCTGCACCATGCGTGATGCTTCCCTGACCACAGACCTCGGCCGCGTGTTGGTAACCGGCGGGTCTGGCTTCGTCGGCGCCAACCTGGTGACCGAACTGCTCGGCCGTGGCCACCACGTCCGGTCGTTCGACCGGGCGCCGTCGCCGCTGCCGGCCAACCCGAACCTGGAGACGCTGGTCGGCGACATCACCAACGTTGACGACGTCGACGCCGCAGTCCAGGGCATCGACACGATCATCCACACCGCGGCGATCATCGACCTGATGGGCGGCGCATCCGTCACCGACGAATACCGCAACCGCAGCTTCGGCGTGAATGTCGGCGGCACCGAGAACCTAGTGAAGCTGGGCCGGGCCGCGGGCGTCAAGCGCTTCGTCTACACCGCGTCGAACAGCGTGGTCATGGGTGGGCAGGACATCCAGAACGGCGACGAGACCATGCCGTACACCGCCCGCTTCAACGACCTGTACACCGAGACCAAGGTCGCCGCCGAGAAGTTCGTGCTGTCACAGAACGGCGTCGACGGCATGCTCACCTGTTCCATCCGGCCCAGCGGTATCTGGGGCCGCGGCGACCAGACCATGTTCCGCAAGGTGTTCGAGAACATCCTCGCCGGCCACGTCAAGGTGCTGGTGGGCAACAAGAACATCAAGCTGGACAATTCCTACGTGCACAACCTGATCCACGGTTTCATCCTGGCGGGCGAGCACCTGGTGCCCGGCGGTACCGCACCCGGGCAGGCCTACTTCATCAACGACGGCGAACCGCTCAACATGTTCGAGTTCGCCCGGCCCGTCATCGTCGCGTGCGGCCGCAAGCTGCCCACCTTCTACGTCTCCGGCAAGCTCGTGCACCGCGTGATGATGGCCTGGCAGTGGCTGCATTTCCGGTTCGCCCTGCCCGAGCCGCTGATCGAGCCGCTGGCGGTCGAGCGCCTCTACCTGAACAACTACTTCTCGATCGCCAAGGCCAAGCGCGACCTCGGCTACGAGCCGCTGTTCAACACCGAGCAGGCCATGAAGGAATGCATGCCGTACTACGTCGACCTCTTCCGCCAGATGGAAGCGGCCGAAGCCACGAAGTAGTTGTACGCCCGTGTGCCTCTACCGATTTCAGCGGTAGAGGTGCACCGGGTGCTGCGTTGATTTCTCGATGTTCGCCGACGCGGCCATGAGCAGATCGGTGCCGAGCGCGATGAGCGCGCGGGCGGCCGCGATCTCCTCGCCGACGAGCGGCGCACTCGGGTCTTTGGGATTGCGGTAGGCATCCCCCGTCGTGGTGAGGGTGTCGTCCCGCAGCCGGGCGTGTGCGGAGGCGTGGGTGTGGACATCGTCCTCGAAGAACTCGATCTCGACGTGCCACTTGTTGGTCAGATCCTTGTCGTACATGTCGATCACCTTCCCTAAGTAAGCGTGCGCCTCCCGCCGCCCGTTGACCAGTACCGATTTCCCTTGCTGGCCGAACGGGCGCCGGAATCGCAGACCCACCCGTAAAGTCGAACGGGCACAGGAAATTCCGTTTCGAACGAGGAGCTCTGTCATGCCCGACGGCAAACCCAACATCCTGGTGATCTGGGGCGACGACATCGGCATCAGCAACCTGAGTTGTTACAGCGACGGCCTCATGGGCTACCGCACCCCGAACATCGATCGCATCGCCGCCGAGGGCATGCGCTTCACCGACTCCTACGGCGAGCAAAGCTGCACCGCGGGCCGGGCGGCGTTCATCAGCGGGCAGAGCGTGTATCGCACCGGGATGAGCAAAGTCGGCGTGCCGGGCGTCGACATCGGTTGGGCCGCAGAGGATCCGACAATCGCCGAGCTGCTCAAGCCGATGGGCTACGCCACCGGGCAGTTCGGCAAAAACCACTTCGGCGACTTGAACAAGTACCTGCCGACCGTGCACGGGTTCGACGAGTTCTACGGCAACCTGTACCACCTCAACGCCGAGGAGGAGCCCGAGCAGTTCGACTATCCGCACAAGGATCAGTTCCCGCTGCTGTACGAGAAGGCGCTGCCACGCGGCGTGATGAACTGCAAGGCCACCACCGAGGTCTCGACCGAGCCCGACGACCCGAAGTTCGGACCCGTCGGCAAGCAGACCATCGAGGACACCGGCCCGCTCACCGCCAAGCGGATGGAAACCATCGACGACGACATCGCCGACCGCACCGTCGACTACATCAAGCGCCAGCACGAGGCGGGCAACCCGTTCTTCGTGTGGTGCAACTTCACGCACATGCATCTGTACACACACGTGAAGCCCGAGAGCCGCGGGCAAGCCGGCATCTGGCAGTCCGAGTACCACGACGCGATGATCGACCACGACAAGAACGTCGGCACGGTGCTGGACGTCCTGGACGAGCTGGGCATCGCCGACGACACCATCGTCATCTACTCCACCGACAACGGCCCGCACCGCAACACGTGGCCCGACGCCGGCACCACGCCGTTCCGCAGCGAGAAGAACACCAACTGGGAGGGCGCCTTCCGGGTGCCGGAGATGATCCGCTGGCCCGGAAAGATCAAGGCGGGCACCGTCTCCAACGACATCATCCAGCACCACGACTGGCTGCCGACGCTGCTGGCCGCCGCGGGCGACCCCGATATCGCCGAGAAGCTCAAGAAGGGCCACAAGGCCGGTGCCGACGGCGAGACCGAGTACAAGGTCCACATCGATGGGTTCAATCTGCTGCCGTATCTGATGGGCGAGGTCGAGCACAGCCCGCGCCGGGGCTTCTTCTACTTCAACGACGACGCGGAGCTGGTCGCGATGCGTTTCGAGAACTGGAAGATCGTCTTCGCCGAGCAGCGCTGCCAAGGCACCCTGCGGATTTGGGCCGAGCCGTTCACGCCGCTGCGGGTGCCCAAGCTGTTCAACCTGCGCACCGACCCCTACGAGTACGCCGACATCACGTCGAACACGTACTACGAGTGGTTCCTGCGGCGCGACTTCTTCGCCTTCTACGCGACGGCGATGGCCGCGGCATTCCTCGACACCTTCAAGGAGTTCCCGCCGCGGCACCCACCGGCCAGCTTCAGCATCGACCAGATCGTCGAGAAGCTGCACCAGTTCCTGGCGGCCGACTAGGTGTTGGAGTCCTGGAACAACGGCCCGACCAAGTCGGCGATCGTCGACTTCGTCGGGCGGGTCATCACCGAAGGTCCGGATTTCGTTGTGCCGCAAGACCGGATCGCGGTCTTCGACAACGACGGCACACTGTGGTGCGAGAAGCCGGCGTACGCCCAGCTGGATTTCCTGGTGCGCCGGCTGGCGGTTCAGGCCGCTGCCGATCCGTCGCTGGCCGCACGTCAGCCGTACACCGCGGCCGTGTCCGGCGACCTGGCCTGGTTCGGCGACGCCGTCACCAAGCACTACCAGGGTGATGACAGTGATCTGACGGTGCTTGCTACGGGCGTCCTTTCGGCGCACTCCGGGATCACCGTCGAGGAACACGCTGCGCGGGTGTCAGCGTTCTTCGCCGAGGCCCACCATCCGACCCTGGACCGCCCGTACACGCAGTGCGGCTACGTGCCGATGATCGAGCTGCTGCGGTACCTGGAGTCGAACGCGTTCACCTGCTACATCGTCTCCGGCGGCGGGCGCGACTTCATGCGACCCGTCACCGACGGCATGTACGGGATCCCGCCCGAGCGCGTCGTGGGCAGCTCAGTGGGCGTCACGTTCGCCGACGGCGATCTGGTAACGACGGCGCAGCCCGAGTTCCTCAACGACGGTCCGGTCAAGCCGGTGCGAATCTGGAGCCGTACCGGACGACGGCCGATCTTCGCAGCCGGGAATTCCAACGGTGACATCGAAATGCTGCAGTACACCAAGGGCTTTCGGCTGCTGGTGCGGCACGACGACACCGAACGCGAGTTCGCCTACGACGCTGGCGCCGAGAAGGCACTGAAGTTGGCGGAGTCCGAAAGCTGGACCGTCGCCAGCATGCAGTCCGACTGGGCCGAGGTGTTCCCCCGTTGACCCTGGTCTGGGTACCGGGGCAGACGACGGTGCTGGGCTCCGACGCGCACTACGCCGAAGAAGCCCCGGCCCGCGAGGTGACGGTCGACGGCTTCTGGATGCAGCCCCATCAGGTGACCAACGCGGACTTCGCCGCCTTCGTGGAGGCGACGGGCTACGTCACCGTAGCCGAACGCCCGCTGAACCCGGCGGACTATCCGGGCGCCCCGGCGGAGAATCTGCAGCCGGGCTCGATGGTGTTCCGCCGCACCGCGGGTCCCGTCGACCTGCGTCACCTCAGCCAGTGGTGGACATAGACGCCGGGCGCCTGCTGGAACCATCCGCGCGGCCCGAAGTCGTCACTGCGGAACCGCGAGCAGCACCCCGTCGTGCACGTGGCATTCGAGGACGCCGCCGCGTACACCGACTGGGCCGGGCTGGCCCTGCCCACCGAGGCGCAGTGGGAGGTCGCGGCCCGCGGAGGCCTGGACCGCGCCACCTACACGTGGGGCGACGAACCCGAGCAGCCCGGGCAACAGCTGGCCAACTTCTGGCACGGCGAATTCCCGTATCTGCCCGACACCGGTTACGGCCAGACCACACCGGTGGGCAGCTTCCCGCCGAACGCCTACGGCCTGTTCGACATGGCCGGCAACGTCTGGGAATGGACCACCGACTTCTACGGGGACACCCGAGACACCCAGCCCTGTTGCGCCGCAGACAGTTACGACCCTGACCAACCGGGGACGCCGGTAGCCCGCCGGGTGATCAAGGGCGGCTCATTCCTGTGCGCCGACAGTTACTGCCTGCGCTACCGGCCGGCAGCCCGTCGTCCACAAGCCGTCGATACGGGGATGAGTCATGTCGGCTTCCGGTGCGTGCGGAACGGGTGAGGTAGCCGAATCAAAGTGGATTGCGGCCGGCGAAGGCGATGACCCGCTGCGTCGGACTGGCGTCGCCACCCAATTCAACCCCCGGACCGAACAAGCCCTGGGGTTGTAGAGCGGGCACAAGTGCTGCACCTACGCCCTCTGCCAGCGCAGCCTCAGCGTCATCGAATTCGACCGTTCGTCCCACGGCGACCGCAAGATCCCAGCTGTGGATGAGCGTCGAGTAGGTGATGATGCTGATCGCCTCGGCCGCCGGCATCGATCCGAGCACCGTGGTGACCGGATGCTGCCAGTCACCGATGGTGGCCCACGCACGTTGGGAACGGCCGATCGACTGCTCAGCAACCGCCAACGGGTCCGAACCCAAAATATCAGCGCCACTGAACAATTCCGCTTCCGTCGGCCCGCTGCCGCCATCGACGGCGGCCGCAAAAGCATCGATCGAGGAGATGGTGTGGCTCAGCAGCGACCGCACCGCCCATCCCGCGCACGGACTCGACAGGTCGAGGTCCGACGCCGTCAACGTCGACACGAGACCGACCAGTCGGGCATCGGCCCCCGAGAGCAATTCAACAGGTCCCATCACAACGCCGCCTAACGTTAGTAGTTGCTATTTACCGTTATGGTTCTACGCGACAGCGGCCAACGTTGTCAACGGAGTGCTACCGTTAATTCGGTGGCAGCCACATCGAGACTGGAGCGCGCGCAGCGCGCCGGTTTTCCCGTGGCAGGAGAGCCATTGGCCGTGGATTTGGCCGACACGATCATCACGGTGACCACTCCGGCCACCGACCTGCTCGCCGACGAAGCGGCCTGCCGACTCTGGTGGGACCTCCAGCGCGACCGCCTGCCAGACACCGCGTCGGCTCCGCCGCTGCGACAGACCATCGAGCTACGCGAGGCCATTCGCGAGATCCTCGACGCCCAGATTGCCGGCACACCGCCGAGCCGTGCCGCAGTAAGTCACGTGAACCAATCCGCCGCCGGCGTCCTCCGCACGAGGAGGCTGGTGCGCGTCCCCGCTGGATGGGCATCGGAAACCGAATACCACCCGACCACCGACCAGTCGCACCAGCTTGCTGTGGCGCTCGTAGCAGACAGCCTCATCGACTTTCTGGTCGGACCGACGTCACAGCGACTTCGCCGTTGCCAAAACCCTGCTTGCAGTATGCTTTTCGTGGCGCAGGACGCGCGCCGAAAATTCTGCACGCAAAACATCTGCGCCAATCGGATGCGTGCGGCGCGGCACTACCAGCGCCACCACTGACGGCTACCATGCCACCCTGCGGAGACTGCGGCCACATTTGAATGCTGCAAGCACCAAGGGTTTTCGGCTGCTGATGTTGCACGACGATGCCGACCGCGAGAGAGAAGGTCAGTCCCGCAGTGGCGCAAAGGCGAAGTCGCGCAGCCCGTCTCGTGGGTGAATCGCGGCGGTGAAACCGAGTTCCTGGGTGGCGCATACGGGATCGGCAACGATATGGCGGACGTCGCCGCTGCGGTACTGACCAGTGACCTTGGGCTGCGGGGCATTGCGGGCAGCGCATAACTGCTCAGCCACTTCACGAATCGTGATCGGGTGTCCGGAACACACGTTGAAGGCCGTGAAGCCGCCGTGGTCGTATGTCGTCGCGGCGACGTTGGCCGCGGCCACGTCGTCAACATGGACGAAGTCGCGCATCTGCCCGCCGTCTTCGTAAACGTCTGGGACGGAACCATTTTCCAAGGCTGAGCGGAAGATGGCCGCCACCCCGGAGTACGGCGTATCCCGGGGCATACCCGGGCCGTAAACATTGTGGTAGCGCAGTGCGACGACCGACCCACCCACCGCGTCGGCCCAGGCCAGCGCGTAGTGCTCCTGCGCCGCCTTACTTGCCGCGTAGAGGCTGCGCGGCCGCAGCGGGGCATCCTCCCCCACCGTGCGCCAATGCAACTCTTCGCCACCTAACGGACAGCGGTGCTCGAATACGCCCGCGTCCAGGTCCGACTGGCGGCGCGGCAACGGCTCAACCAGCCCGTGTCGCGCACATTCGTAGCTCCCCTGGCCGTAGACCACCATCGACGACGCCAGCACCAGACGCCGGCACCCCGCGGCGTACATCTGGGCCAGGAGCACCGTCGTGCCGAAGTCGTTGTGACTGCCGTAGGACGGTGCGTCGGCGGCATTGACGCCCGCGCCGACCACGGCAGCCTGGTGGCAGACCATGTCGATGCCCTTGAGCAGCCCGGCCAACGCCTCGGCATCACGTACGTCCTGTATCCGGCAGCCATCGGGCGGCAGGGCACCGTCGCCATGCGCAGCGCTGAGCATGGCGTCAATGGCGACAACCTCGTGCCCGGCGGCGGTCAACGCCGCCCAGATGCGCGAACCGATGAAACCGGCGGCGCCGGTCAGGAGTATCCGCACGGTGCTGTCAGCAGCCGTCCGGGCAGACGACATCAACGAGGGCAGACGCGGCTCCGCCGTCCAGCTTTCGAACATTGCTCACCGAGCACGCGGTGAGCGGAGCCGTCGGCGTCTGGTTGATCTGCACGAGATAGCCTTCCGCTCGCAGATCGTTGATCACCGCGTCCGCCGGCGCTGCCGACGCGACCGGAGCGAACGCCACCATCGCAAGAGCGGCTGCACCCATGCCCATGATCACTGACTTCATCACAGCACTCTTTCGTTGTCTTCCAATAGAATTCGTGTGCATCAACGCGGTTCTCACCGGCGAGAACCGCCCGCCGAAGGCGGCAATACCACTGTAATGCAGTAACTTTCGTGAGATTCTTACCGATTGGTGACCATCCCGACGAGTTCCCGGCCTGGCCGCGATCACTCTGTCGATCAAGCGCCCGCGCCGCCGGCAACCGCCCGCACCGCAGCGAGAATGTCATCGATCGGCGGGATGTCGGCCGCAGTGACGGCGTGATGGGCGTAAACAATGCGTCCGTCACGGTCCACGACGAAGGTGCCGCGGCCCTGCAGGACATCCGACGTAACCTTGCCTGCGCGGCTACCCGAGCGCAGCACGCGGATCAGGCGCATCGGAGAGAACATGGCATACCGCCCGAGCGAAAAGCGCTCGAGTTCAGTGGCACGCTCGAGCTCCTGCAGCGGGTCACTGAAGCAGTCGGCGGTGAGGCCGCGCTCCGCACAGGACGTGCACACCGTGTCGATGTCATCGCGATAGACGATGGCCACGCGGGCACCTGCCGCCGCGAGTTGCTCGCCGGCCTGCTCGAGGTCGCGGGCAGCCTGCTGACAGAACGGGCACCACAACCGGTGAAACGCCACCACAGCAGGTCCTGTCGCAATCAACTCCGCGACCGTGACGTCCCCGTCCGCCGATGTCACGGCGACATCGACCGGAAAGTGTTCTCCAACAAAAAGACTCACTGCGCCCTCCAAACGAATGTCAAGTGAATGACCGGCGGCAGCCACACTCAAGATTTCTGTACTCTACAGTACAAAGTTGATCGCTTGATAGCGTCATCGAGTGATCACCGAGCCGACGACCGACCGTGGCCGCGCGACGGTGGCCCGAATCTTGGAGGCGGCATGTATCTTGTTCGCCCGTCAGGGAGTGCGGGCGACGACCCTCGATGAGATCGGCGGCGCCGCCGGTGCGGGGCGCAGCCAGCTGTACCACTTTTTCGCCGACAAGGCAGACTTGGTTTCCGACGTGGTCCGGTTCCAGGTCGACCGGGTGCTGTCGGCGGTCGAGCCGTCATTCGACAACGTCAACACGGCCGCCGATCTCCGCGCCTGGTGCGCCGACGCACTCCGCGCGCACGCATCTTCTGACGATCCCATCCGCTGCCCCATCGGATCGCTGGTCTACGAACTCGACCGCTCCGCCGATGGCCCGGCCCGTGCAGCGCTCAGGGCCGGGTTCGGCCGCTGGGAACAGGTGATCGGCGACGCCTTCCAGCGGGTCGCCGCCGACGGCGGGTTGCTGCCCGGCACCGATCCCGCTGTCCTGGCTGCCGGTCTACTCGCCGCCTACCAGGGCGGCATGCTGCTGGCGGACGTGAGCGGCGATGTCGCACCACTGCAAAACGCATTGGATACGGCGTTGGCAGCCGCCCTGGGGCCACCCCCCAAACGCAAGCGATCCCGGTAGCGGCGCCCCTGCCACTTCAGCGCCAGTTGCGAAATGCGTTGATGAGCCGATGCCGGAACTCCGGGTCGAGTTCGTCGGTGCCGATCTTGCCGACGGTGGCGACGGTGCTGCGGAACTGTTGGAGGTAGTTTTCGCAGCCGTCGCATTCGAGCAGGTGCATGTCAAAGCGCGCCCGGTCCTCCAGATCGAGGCTGCCGTCGAGGTAGGCCGTCACCAACTCGACAAGCTCGTTGCAGTCCATCGGGTTGGTGGTCATGCGGTATCCCTCAGATAGTCCTCGAGCACCTGCCGGACGGCGGCTCGGCCTCGGTGGAGCAAGACGCGCTGATTGGCAGCGCTGATCTCGAGCAGTTCGCAGACTTCGTCGGAGTCCAATCCCAGCATGTCACGCATCGTCACCACGACGCGCTGGCGTTCGGGAAGATTGTCGAGTCCCCGTCGCGCCACCATGATCAATTCCTTGCCGAGGACCGAACTCTCAGGGGTGTCCGGAAACGGCGCCGGCACTGCGGTCGGCAGCCAATGGCCGGGATGCGGGTCGTCGGTGCCGCGAAAGCGCGCCGGGTCGACGGTGCCACCAGTGAACGCCGCCACCGCAAGATCGGCATCCCGCCGCTCACGGATACCCCGGTTCTTGGCGATATTGATCAGAATCGCGAAAAGCCAAGTACGCAACGACGACCTGCCCTCGAACGAACCGATCCCCTTGAGCAACGCGATCCAGGTGTCCTGCACGACGTCTTCGGCGATCTCACGGGTCGGTACGTAACCCTGTGCGACCCGTAGCAGCGCCGGCGTATGCCGGTCCACCAGTTCGGCGAAAGCCGACTCGTCGCCGCGTTGCAACGCGGCGACGAGCGCACCTTCGTCACCTGCGATCCTGGTCATGATGACCGGGAGCATAGTCGCTCAGCGGTACTCCGGATTGGTGAAGTCGTACCGGCAACCGGCGTCCCATCCTGATCGCACATTGCCGTAGGCGGGGATGCCGCCGCCGGCGCGCAGCATCCGTGCCAGGTGCATCAGGTTCCACGTCATGAACGTGGTGTTGCGGTTGGTGAAGTCGTTCTCCGGCCCGCCCGAGCCGGGGTCCAGATAGGACGGGCCCGGACCTGCTTCACCGATCCAGCCGGCGTCGGCCTGCGGCGGAATGGTGTACCCGATGTGTTGCAAGGTGTAGAGCACGTTCTGTGCGCAGTGCTTGACACCGTCCTCGTTGCCGGTGATCAGGCAACCGCCGACCCGCCCGTAGTACAGGTACTGCCCGGCGTCGTTGAGCAGGTGCGAGCCGCCATAGAGCCGTTCGTGTACTTGCTTCATCACAGAACTGTTGTCGCCCAACCAGATCGGGCCGGCGAGCACCAGAATGTCAGCGGCCAGCACCTTGTCGAAGATCGCCGGCCAATCGTCGGTCGCCCACCCGTGCTCGCGCATGTCCGGCCAAACGCCGGTGGCGATGTCGTGGTCGACGGCGCGCACCACCTCGACCTCGACACCATTGGCGGCCATGATGCGACTGCTGATGTCGATCAGACCTTCGGTGTTGCTCACCTCGGGCGATCTCTTGAGCGTGCAGTTGATGAACAGCGCACGCAGGCCGTCGAAGTCAGCAGGCCGATCAGACACGATCACCCTCCCGCCCGGCACCCAGCGCATCGGCCAGTGTCCACGCCGCAAGGCCAAGCAGCGCAACGTCTTTGATCAGGAACTGGCCCGTCATCGACAGCGCCGGGAAGCCGCCGGCGGCCGACTCACCGATCCCGGGCGTGGTGAACAGGAAACTGATGGTCGCAACGAACAGCCCGACCGCGATCAGGCTGCCGACCGCCGACACTTTCGGCCACCACGGCTTGACAGCGAGCAACACCGCAGTGCCAACCTCGAGCACACCGAGCAGCGACGAGAACGTCGTCACGGAGAAGATGTCGTACAGCCAGCTCATGAACGGGCTGTGCGCGACGAGCGGCTGAATACCTTGCGCCTCATACGAAGTGAATTTCAGTAAGCCAATCCACCCGATCACGATGACAAGTCCGTAGCGAGCGAGATGGCCGGCGATTCGACTCACTATGGCCTCTGTTGTCAATGATTCGACTCGGGCCCGAATGTTCGTCGCGGTCATTGGTTTACCTCTTTCGGCTGTCTCGCGGCGGCCTGCCCGCCGACGATCACAGAACTGAGTGGGTCGCCGGCGCCCGAACGTTACGGCCCCCGGCCTCTGGCCGCGCGCACCACGGACGTGTGGGCCGACGGCCCGGTCGTTACGGGGAAAGTCCGCCGGCGACCGCGCGTCACAGAATCGTCAGATAGTCCCGTCGCGCGGCGATCCGTAACGGAGTGGGCCTTCGCCAACACTCAATCGGCGAATGGGCCACGGCCCCAACGACCAAACGAGGAGCGCACATCATGAGCAACACCGTCACAGCGAGCTTGGGCAAAGCCGCCCGCTGGACCGTCATCGCCGGCGCCGCCGTAGCCTTCGCGGGCGTGCCGAACGCCTCGGCCAACCCACCGATCCTGCCCACACCCGGCGACGGACCCGCCAGCACCGCTGTCCAGGAGCTGCAATCCGCGGGCTACAACGTCTCGTTCAACTGGCTCGAAGGGCACCCCAACGTCCCGTTGTCCGAATGCAAGGTCACCAGCATCTCCGGCCTGCGCGTAACGATGCAGGCAGACGGCATGACACTCATGGAACCCGCGCGGTTCGACACCGCCTACGTCGATATCACCTGCCCGAACGCAAAATAGGTCTCACTCGGCGCAGCATGCCGGCCGGCATGCTGCGCCGCTACAACACGCGCTCGAACCACACCTGGTCGCGCACGGCAATCCCGTCTGATGCCGTGCCGGCCGGGTAGCCCGAGTGCGGGCCGAAGGCGTCATGCACTACGCGACCGAGCCGGAATCCGCAGCGCTGGTAGAAACGCAGATTGCCAATATCTGCTGTCGCAGTGGCCAATTGGACTCGTCGGGCACCGCCGGCGCGAGCGTCATCGATCACCTGCTCGAGCAGGCGGCGCCCGACGCCGGCACCGCGGTGCGGCACAGCGACGGCCATGTTGGCCACCTCCCATGTTTCGCCGTGATCACTCACGGTGACTTGGATGTGTCCGACGACTTCGGCCGATCCGCGCATGGCGACCCAAACGCGCCCTGCACCGATGTAGCCGTCAAGTTTGCGCTCGGAATCCTCGGCCAGCCGGAACAGATCGATGAGAGCCCGCCGGTCTCCGTCGAACGGCACGATCCTCACCGGCTCCGCAAAATCCGTGCCCGCAGTTTCACTGCTGACGCACATTCCCTGCGCAGACACCAACTTCCAAGTACCGCTCCCGTTCTCACCCGAGCCTGACGCCTGGATCGGGCCGTCAACCGGCTTTATCAACATGGCGCGGGTGTACAACAGTTGGAAGCCGCGACGTTGGGCGTTCTCTTGCGACTTGGAGCCGGGCGCCGTGGTGATCACCGCAATATCGCAGCCGGCTTCCGCTGCGTCTGTCAGGCGCCGTGCCAGCAGTGCGTTCTGTATCCCGCGACGACGATACGCCGGAGCGGTTGCGGCACCGGTGAATTGAGCAATGCCCCCTGTGATCATCAGGCTCGCACCACCGGCAATCACGCCATCACATCGACCGACGTACATCGTGGCGCCGGCATCGTAGAAGTCGCGTTCGTCCCGCTCGATGGCTTCGTCGGAGAATTGCTCGTGGAAACCCACACCCTCATCGTCAGGATGGGCCGTACCTGCCACCACTACGTCCAACCAGGCGTCGAATTCTTCTGGGCCGCATACCCGTACGTCGATTCCCGGTGAGGTCGCCACCGGTAGCGCACAGTCAAGGCGCCGACCGAGGACGCACTCGTGCGCGACGAGCCGATAACCGCGGCGCGACAGCAGTACCGCGACCTCGCGGTCGGCGAGACTGGAAAGTTCTATCTGCGTGGGCGTTTCGCGTATCGCATATTCCAGCTCGATAGCGCCGAGAGCTACCGGGTCAAGCGCGCCATCGAAACCCAGCCCGACCACTTTGTTCATCGGTGATCCAGGTTCAGCGAAACATGCCACTCCGCCACCCAGCGGAGTGGCGAATCCCGACCTGTTGCGCTGCCGGGCGGGTGCACTCGCGAGTGCAATGAGCTGCGCCTCAGCGTGTTCGATGCGGCCGGCCAGAGACGTACTGCAGAACAATGATGTGTTGCTGTCCATGGTCAGCCACCCGAGTTCTGCTTCGCAGCGGGCGGCATACGACGACCGTCGAGCGCATCACCCAAGGTCCAGATGGCCACTCCGATGAGCACCAGATCCTTCAACAGAAACTGGCCGGGCAGAGCACCCAAAATCGGGATCGGGCCCGCATGTCCAACCACCAGACCCGGCGTGGTGAACAGGAAGCTCAGCGTTCCGACGAACAGCACCACCGCCATGGCACTACCCACGGCAGACAGCAGTGGCCACACCCGATGCAGTGCGATCAGGACCGCGGCGAGGATCTCGGCAGTACCTAGGGCCGTGGCCACAGCGCTGTGACTGAGCACCAGGTAGATCCAGGACATCAGCGGGTTGTGCTCAATCAGCACATGGGCTTCCATCTTGACGAACTTGCCCACACCGATCCACGCCAGCACGACGACCAATCCATACCGGGCCACTGCCTGCCCCAACCTGCTGATACGGCTCGATATGGCCGCGGGTTGAACAGACAACGGCTCGTCCTTCCACGATGCGATGAAAGCCCACTCCGGGCAATAAGCCAGTAGTGTACTTTCTAGTACATTTATCGTACGGGAGAGTACAGTACTGGTCGGCAACCGTGTCATCGATCGATGCCACGACCGCAACATGCAACCGCGCAGAAGCAGATCTCCCGTGCTACACCCCGCAAGGGTCATCGAATCGTCACCGTTTCACCGGCAGCCCACTCTTAGGCTGGCAGCCGTGAACATTCGCCGAAGGACAGCAACGGCCGCCGTCGTGGGGCTGACGCTCGTGGTCGTCGCGTTCGCGGTGCCGCCGCTGCATCTGGGGATCGTCACCCCGCTGATCAACAGCACCCCAGCCCAGATCCGAAGTTTCGCACAGACTGCACCCATCTTCGGCTGGTGGAACGCGCACATCGGCTGGGGTACGGCACCTGCAGCGCTGATCGCAATGGCCGCGGTGCTGTGGGGACAGCCAGTCGCCGCGCGATTACCGTGGCGCGCAGTACCACTGACCGCATGGGCTGTCTCCTGC
The DNA here is from genome assembly GCF_018326285.1 of Mycolicibacterium sp. TY81. Taxonomy (NCBI): domain Bacteria; kingdom Bacillati; phylum Actinomycetota; class Actinomycetes; order Mycobacteriales; family Mycobacteriaceae; genus Mycobacterium; species Mycolicibacterium sp. TY81. The sequence continues at coordinate 226,668 of NZ_AP023362.1, read as the reverse complement.
TCCTGGGCATTCTCGTTGGCCATGGTCGACGGCTGGCAGCGGGGTTTCGCAGGGCGCCTGACGGCGCAGCACGAATACCTCCGACAAGTGCCGAGCATCACCGACATCCCTGAGGCTTTGCGCACCTTCTCGTCCAGAATCCTCGATTACCAACCACATTCGTGGATCACCCACGTTTCGGGCCACCCGCCCGGCGCATTGCTGACATTTGTATGGCTGGATCGCATCGGGCTGGGCGGCGGCGCCTGGGCCGGCCTCTGGTGCCTACTGGTCGGATCCAGTGCCGCGGCAGCCATCGTCGTGACGCTGCGCGTTCTGTCCGGTGAGGCGACGGCCCGAGCCGCCGCACCCTTCGTCGCAGTCGCCCCGACTGCCATCTGGATTGCCGTGTCCGCCGACGGTTACTACGCCGGTATCGCCGCCTGGGGAATCGCTCTGCTGGCGCTCGCGACGCGTGACCGACACCCGATCCTTACCGGCGCCGGCGCGGGCCTGCTGCTGGGCTGGGGCATCTTCCTGAACTACGGTCTCGGTCTGATGGCGATACCGGCTGTCGCGGTGCTGATCACGGCGCCGGACCGCCGCACAGCGGTCCGAGTCCTCGCGCCCGCGACGGTGGCGGCGCTGGCCGTGGTCGGCGCGTTCGCCGCGACGGGCTTCTGGTGGTTCGACGGTTATACCCTGGTGCAGCAACGGTATTGGCAGGGCATCGCCATGAACCGCCCATTTCAGTACTGGTCGTGGGCGAACCTGGCTTCTGTGGTGTGCGCCATCGGCCTGGGCAGCGTCGCCGGGCTGAGCCTGGCATTCGACCGCGTCGCGCTTCACCGCCGAAGCGGCATCCACCTATTGACGCTCGCCGCACTGTTGGCCATCACGTGTGCCGACCTGAGCATGCTGAGCAAGGCTGAAACCGAACGGATCTGGCTGCCGTTCACCGTCTGGCTGACCGCCGCCGGCGCGCTACTGCCGGCGCCGTCACGGCGCTGGTGGCTGGCCGCCAACGTCATCGGCGCACTGGCCCTCAACCACCTGATTCTGACGAACTGGTAGCAGCCGCCTGGCCACCAGATAGCCGGGCACGCACGCCCACACCAGGGCCAGTGAAATCCACAGTCCGGCATGGTAATCACGATCCAGCACAGTCATGTTGTCCAGGTGCATGCCTGGCTTGTCGAAGACCGGGATCGCAAGCAGGCCAAGCACCGCTGAACACAACGCGGCCACCGCGACCGGCGCCTGCCACCTGACCGGAAGTATCCGGCGCGCCGCGAAGCCCAGCGCCACGCACAGCGGAGCGAACACCACGTCGTGCACGGCGACCGCGACCAACGCCCACACCGCCATGCGCATCATGATCACCGGCGGATTCTCGAACACCAGGGTCACGCCGTACCCGGCCAGCGCCAGCCCTGAGATCATCAGAAGCACCCGAGTGGCCCTCATTGCATCACCTCGATCCGGGACAGCCATTTGGTCTGCAACACACCAGGTCTCGACGGAGCGATGAGCCGACATGGGTATCCGTGGTCCGGATGCAGCGTCTCCCCATTCAGTTTGAGCGCGACCAACGTCTGACCATCCCGGGCATGACGCGCGGGCAGCACGGTGCGCGAATACGGGCCGGGCGGCTCCAGCGAATCCATCCGCACGTCGGCCTGCGGCGACCCGCCCACCATGGCGATCAGGTCCGCGAGCACCACGCCGGTCCACTCGGCGTCGGCACTCCAGCCTTCGACACAGGCGATCGGCAGGTGGAATGTCCTCTGCGGCATGGCATTGAGTTCAGCCACCGAGAACGCTCGACTACGGGCGCCGTTGACGACGGTGAGCCGATAATTCGGCGACCCAGCAGCTTGCAGCACGCCGGCCGCGACCGCTGTCCGATTCACCGGAATACCTTGCGGCCCTTTACCGGAGCGTGGCGACAGCAACGACACCCCACGTAGCCATCCGACACTCTGCCCGACCGTCGCCACCGTCGCGACCGCGACCGCCGCCCCGGTACCCAACAACACGCTGCGCCGCGTCGGCCCAACCGCACCGCCGGTCGCGACATCGCCGAGCGGTTCGCCAAGAGCCCGCCGGATCACCGGCAGCTTCACCGCAATGTGCACCAGGACCGCACCCGCCGCGAGGTAGGCCACCGCGTAATGCGACGTGGTGAAAAAGAACTTGAAGACGTACCACTGCGCGATGTTCAGCAGACCGGTGGAGAGCTCGAACAGCATCGCCCCCACCAGGACCAGGATGGAGGCGCGCTCGAGCTGTTTGGCGACGCCGCCAATGATGGGACGTTCGAACAGCTTGGGCCACACCGACCACAGCTTGACGACGGTCAGCGGAATCGCCGCGATACCAGAGGCGACGTGCGTGCCCTGCGTCAGCCGGTACAGCCAGACCGGATGCGCGGGCCAGTAGAACCACGGTTGCGGATGCTGGATGAAGTGGCTGATCAACCCGGTGACGAAACACAGCGTGACCGCGATGCCGAGCATCATGCCGACCCGCGCGGTGACGGCGGTGCTGCGTAGTTCCGTGCCGCTCATCGCAACGCCAGACTCGCGAGCATCCGGTCCCCGACCGGGTGCATATCGACGACCTTCAGGCCGGCGTCGCCGGCGATCCTGGGCGCGCTGTCGACTCCGACCGTCGCCCACCGAAACCACGGACCAACCGTCCGCGCCGATTCCAGCCGCACCCATCGAGTTATCACTCCGCTTGGGGCCGAGTCGAATTCGGCGATACACAGGCCTCCGCGCCGAAGCAGATCGGCAGCCCGGCGAAGCACGCGCGTCGGGTCACCGCCCAGCCCGACGTTACCGTCCGCCAGCAGCACTGTCTGCCAGCGGCCCATGCCTGGGAGCGGGTCGAAGACATCGCGGCGCAACGCCGGAGCGCCGCTGCGCCGTGCAAGTTCGACGGCGGTGGCGGACTGGTCGACGCCGAGCGCCGGCACGCCGCGCCGAATCAGATCGGCCACCAGCCGACCTGGTCCGCACCCGAGGTCGATGGTCGGCCCGTCGCACAATGCCAGAACTGCCCGATCAAACCTCCGATCCGCCCGGCGACCGCCCAGCCAGTTGTGCACGGGCAGACGTTGCCGACTGCCGTCGTCCTGGCGGACCCAGCACCGCTCCCCGACCAGTGCGCGCTCATACAGGTTTCCGAACACGTCACACCCCGATCGCCGCAGTAAGGCTCCGGAACCGACTGCCCTGCGGACAGCGCGCCCGCACTACGGCGATGTCGTCGATGACGTCGACATCCGACAGTTCGGTCACCAAATCCACGGTCAGGCCGGCGTGCGCCAAAGCGCGCTGTGTCCGGGCCCCGGTATCGGCTTGCGACATCGGAACCGTACGCAGGCTGTCGGCGCCGACGCCGTTGTGCAGCCCGAGCAGCCACCAACCACCATCGCTGGCCGGCCCCAGCACCGAGTCGGCGCGAAGCAACCGAAGTGCGCACGCCGTCAGCAACTTGGCAGTCACCTGCGGGGTGTCCATGCCGATCTGCAGCACCGGGTATCCGAGGCACGCCGCATCGTGGTGCGCATTGGCCAAGCGCTCACCAAAATCATTGCCACGCTGGGGAACAACGGTGAATTCTGCCAGCCGTTCCCGGATCGCGGCGGCCCCCCGCGCGGACGCAAGATCGCCGGTCAACGCCACCATGCGCGCGACGGTCGGCGTCGCGGCCACCGCGTCCAGAGTGTCCAACAGCGCGGCGGCGGCGAGATCCGCCGCTCCCTCCGCACCCAATGTGTGGGCCAACCGGGTTTTGGCCAGACCAGGTACCGGAGCCTTCGCCACCACCAGCACAGTCACGGGAACGGTCATGAGATCACCCGCCAGAAGTCCAGTGCGGCAAGAAAACTGCCACGCAACGAACCGCTCACTTTCGACTCGCCGCCGGTGCGCGGGCCATAGCTGACATCGGTTTCAACTACCTGCCAGCCCGCCTGCCCCGCGCGCACCAACAGTTCCAGCGGATAGCCGAATCGACGATCCGCGATACCGAGACCCAGCAGCGCCTCGCGCCGGGCCACCCGCATGGGCGCAATGTCGTGCACCGGCAACCTGTATCGGGTCCGCAATCGCCAACACACCACGGCGGTGCCCAGGCGGGCATGCCAGTGCCAACGTAGCCCGGGAACCGCGCGGCGCCGCCCGATGACCAGGTCGGCACCGCGGTCGAGCATCGCAACCAGATACGGCAACGCCCGCGGGTCCAGCGACCCGTCGGCGTCGAGCACCGCAACCGTCGACGTCTGCGCTGCCAGCACGCCGGCATGGACCGCCGCACCGTATCCGGGCTCCAGTTCGGTGATCACGTCGGCGCCGTGGGCCCGCGCCACGGTCGCCGTCCCGTCGGTGCTGTTGTTGTCGACCACCAGAGCCCGGTATCCGTTTGGGAGGACGGCCAGAATCGCGGGCAGCGACTCGGCCTCGTTCAGACACGGCAGGATCACCGTGATCGCAGAGCTGGACATCATCCGACGGTAAAGCGGGCCGTGCGCCGCAGCCAAGGGTCAAATGATGACGAAACTGTGACATAGGTGCTGGTAGAAGCCATGACCAGAGTTACTGGCGGGCTAGGCTGTCGAGTGTGACGAGGGTATTGATCGCAGATGACGACCCCGTCGTGCGTGATGTGGTGCGTCGGTATCTGGAGCGAGACGGGCACAATGTCTCGATCGCGCGTGACGGCAATGAGGCGCTGGCGCTGTTGAACACGGAGCGTGTCGACATGGCGGTGCTCGACGTGATGATGCCCGGACCCGACGGGCTGACATTGTGCCGCAGCATGCGCCGCGGCGACGGCTACGGACTGCCGGTGATGCTCTTGACCGCGCTCGGCGAGGAGGACGACCGGATCGCCGGTTTGGAGGCCGGCGCTGATGACTACCTCACCAAACCATTCAGCCCCCGCGAGCTCGCCTTGCGGGTGCGTTCGGTGCTACGACGGGTGCCGGCTCGGGATCTGGCTGGGCCCTTGGAGATCACGAACGGTGCGCTGCAGGTGTCGACTTCCGCACATTCGGTGAGCATCGACGGCGTCGCAGTGAGTCTAACCAACCGTGAATTCGACTTGTTGGTGTTCCTACTCACCCATCCCGGCACTGTGTACTCCCGCGACCAGCTGCTGAAACTGGTGTGGCAGTGGGATTTTGGCGACCAATCGACGGTGACGGTGCACATCAAACGGCTGCGCGCCAAACTCGGTGCGGCACATCGGATTCAGACGGTATGGGGGCGCGGCTATCTGTGGGGAGACGACGATCATGCCGGCAACTGACCTGTGGGAGATCATCGGTTGGGCACTGGCCTGTTCGGTTCCCGTCGTGGTAGCCGGCGGCGTGTTGATCCACCTGGCTCGCTCCTGGTCGCTGGCGGTCAGCATGGTTGCCCTGGTTCTGATTCCAACCCTCGCGACCTTCACCGGCGTGCTCGGCGCCAGCGGCTTCATGATCACCGAGACCTTCGAGCGCATCGCGGTGGTGCTGGTGATCGTCGCGGTGGTGACCATCCCCGCGGCGGTGATGCTGGCCCGCTACCAAGCGCGAAGAACGGTGTGGGAGCAAGAAATCCGAGCTTCCGAGCGGGCCGCCGAACAATCCCGGCGCCGCCTGGTGGCGTTCGTCAGCCACGACCTGCGTACCCCACTGGCCGGTATCCGAGCGGTGTCCGAGGCGATCTCCGATGGCCTCGTGGACAGTACCGAGGTGCGGTCGCACGCCAAACACATTGAGCAGGAATCGATTCGGCTTTCCGAGATGGTCGACGACCTGTTCGAGATGTCGAAGATCAATGCCGGCGCGGTCCAACCGGCGCACGACACCGTCGCGCTCGATGAAGTCGTCGACGACGTCTTGGCTACCCACCGGATCGCCGCGGAGCGAGCCGGGGTGCAACTGGCTGCTCAACTGCCGGCCGAACCCGTCCGAGTGATCGGCAGTGACCGGGCGTTGGTGCGGGTGCTGTCCAATCTGGTGGCCAACGCCATCGCCCATACCCCGGAAGGGGGCCGCGTCGAGCTGACGCTGGGCCGCGACGCCGACGGCGCCTGGGCCCGCGTCGACGACACGGGAGTGGGTATCGACGAGGCTGATCTGGCCAGGGTGTTCGACGTCGCCTATAGGGGGTCCAACGGCCGCGTGCCGCGCGCCGATTCGTCACTGCCGAGTGGGTCCGGTTTGGGACTGGCCATCGCAGCGGGTCTGGTGCAGGCCCACCGCGGCACGTTGTCGGCTCACAACCTCGAAACGGGCGCACGCTTCGAGGTTCGGCTTCCGCTCGCCGACAGCACATAGACACTTCACCCACAGGTGTGAACAGATTGTGTAATCTGTTCACACCTGTGGTCCGGGCCCGGGGACAGGTTTCGATCACGCCAGGAGAAACCAGTGAGCACACAGCGCAGCGCCCTCGTCGTCGGTGGGGCATCCGGTATCGGCTGGGCCACCGCCCAAGGACTGGCCGCGCAGGGCTACCGCGTCACCATCGCCGACCGGAACGCCGAACTCGCCGAGGCCCGCTCCGCCGAACTCGGCGCACCGCACACCGCCGTCGCCGTCGAGGTCACCGACGAAGCGTCCGTCGCTGCCGTCTTCGAGCAGACCGGGGAGCTGGACGCCGTCGTCAGCTGCGCCGGGTTCTCGACCTTCGGGCTCATCGTCGACATGCCGGTCGAGGACTTCCGCGCCGTCGTCGACTGCTGCCTGACGGGGTCGTTCATCGTCACCAAATACGCCGGCCAGAAGTTGCGTGAGGGTGGGTCGCTGGTGTGCATCTCGTCGCTCAACGGCCGCCAGCCCGCCATCGGCATGAGCGCCTACAGCGCCGCCAAGGCCGGCCTGTCGATGCTGACCGAGGTGGCCGCATTGGAGTTGGGCCCCAAGGGCATTCGCGTCAACGCCGTCGCCCCCGGTTTCGTGACCACTCCCCTGACCGAAGGCGCCGCGATGATCCCCGGCGTCGTCGACGAGTACGTCGAGAACACCGCGCTGGGCCGCGCCGGCACCCCCGAGGACATCGCCAACGCCGTGCTGTTCCTGTGCTCGGAGCAGTCGTCCTGGATGACGGGCGAGGTTCTCGACCTCAACGGCGGCGCGCATCTCAAGCGCTACCCCGACATCATGAGCCACCTCCTCAAGCTCGCGTCGGGGTAGCAACCGGCGGCAAATCCGTCAGAATCACCGTCATGGACACCGAATTCACGGTCACCCAGAAACGGGCCCTCGCCGTCGCGACGGTCCTGGCGGTCGGATTCGGCGCGTACTTCCTGCGCGGGCAGTTCATGCTGGTCGTCGTTGCCGGGGTGGTGGCCTACCTTTTCACCCCGTTGTTCCGTCGGCTGTCGAAGCGGCTGAGCACCGGCCTGTCGGCCACCCTGACCCTGCTGGCCGCGCTGCTGGTCGTGGTCGTGCCGATCAGCGGGGCCGTCGCCATCGGCGTCGTCCAGATCACCGCCATGATCCGCAACGTGTCGCAGTGGGTGAGTCGTAACGACATGGGCGCGCTGGGCACTCGGGCGCTGCAAGCCGCCAACGACCTGCTGTCACAAATCCCCTACCTGCACCACGTGACCCTGACGCCGGAGTCGGTCCAGAAGTGGATCATCACGTTTGCGCAGCGCGCGGGCGAGTGGGGCCTGAACGTGCTGCAGACCGCCGCGGGCGGACTTTTCGGCGCGCTCGCCGGTGCCGTCATCTTCATCTATGTGTTCATCTCGCTGCTGGTCAACGGCGATGACGTGGTCCTACTGATCCGGCGGCTCAACCCACTCGGCGAGGACGTCACCGACCTGTACCTGGCCAAGATGGGCGCCATGGTGCGCGGCACGGTCCTCGGCCAGTTCGTCATCGCACTGGCGCAGGGTGTGTCCGGCGCGATCTCGATCTACATCGCCGGCTTCCACGACGGTTTCTTCATCTTCGCGATCCTGCTGAGTGCCCTGTCGGTGATCCCGCTGGGCGGCGGCATCGTCAGCATCCCGTTCGGCATCGGCCTGGCGTTGTTCGGCAATGTCGGCGGCGGACTGTTCGTCATCCTGTTCCACATCCTGGTGGTCACCAATATCGACAATGTGCTCCGGCCGATCCTGGTGCCCCGCGCGGCCCGGCTGGATTCCGCACTGATGCTGCTGTCGGTGTTCTCCGGGATCGCGATGTTCGGTTTCCTGGGCCTGGTGATCGGCCCGGTGCTGATGATCGTCGTCGTCACCACAATCAGCGTGTATCTCGCGGTGTACAAAGGCGTTCCGCTGAGCGACCCCGAACCCGACGAACCCCGGGCACCGGGACGCCTGTCCCGGCTGAGCGCCGCACTGTGGGCCCGAATGCGCCGATCGCAACCGGCTACCGCAGTGGCTGTGCCTGCTGCGTCGCCTCCGCCAGCGTCCGATAATCCACCGGCCCAGCCGACCCACTGACCGCGACCTGCGCCGGGCCGGTCGGCCCGTCGAGCCTGGCCGTCCAGATCGGTTCGGTGCCCCGCTGGTCTTCGCCCGCACCCTCGTAGACCACCCAGTGCACGCCGCCCAGATCCTGGGCACCGGTCGGGTACATACCGCTGTGGATCGAGGCGACCAGCTTGTCCTCGTCGGCATTGCTCTGGGTCAGCGCCACGAACATGCCTGCGGCGGTCAGATAACCCACCTTGGACGTCAGCGCCCGCGTGGGCTGCTTGGTGACGGGGTCGATGCGACCCGCCTCGATGCTGCCGCGGGACCCGGAATTGGCATGCCACCCGGACGGCAGCTCGGGCACGCGGATCGGGATGTGCAGCGCCGCCGCGTCGGCCTTGAGGGCGGCCGGGGCGTCGTACTGCGGCGCTGGACCCTTACCCGGCCCTTGCGGGGCGAACGAGCACATCCCGAGCATCCCGGCCAGCGCGATACATGCCACCACCAGCGGGGCGATCGACCAGAACATATCCCGGCCGTCTTGCAGCAGCCGGTCCTTGGCCGGGCGCGGCACCGGCACCGACTGGCCCTCGGCGACCACCTCGGGTGCGGCGATCGGCTGGCCCTCAGGTTCCGGGGATGATGACGTCACGGTGCTCAGTATCCCAGCTCCCCGACGCGCACCGGCTAATGGGACAATCTGCGCATGACGCCTTCGCGCCGGGAAGCCCCAGACCGCAACCTCGCACTCGAACTCGTCCGGGTCACCGAAGCCGGGGCCATGGCCGCCGGCCGCTGGGTTGGCCGCGGCGACAAGGAAGGCGGTGACGGCGCGGCCGTCGACGCCATGCGTGAGCTGGTCAATTCGGTCTCGATGCGCGGCGTAGTGGTCATCGGCGAGGGCGAGAAGGACCACGCACCGATGCTCTACAACGGCGAAGAGGTCGGCAACGGCGACGGTCCGGACTGCGACTTCGCCGTCGACCCGGTCGACGGCACCACCCTGATGAGCAAGGGCATGCCCAACGCCATCTCGGTGCTCGCGGTCTCCGAGCGCGGCACCATGTTCGACCCGTCGGCCGTGTTCTACATGAACAAGATCGCCGTCGGACCGGACGCCGCCGACGTCATCGACATCACCGCACCCATCGGCGAGAACATCCGCCGCGTCGCCAAGCGCCTCAACGAGTCGGTGGCCGATGTCACGGTGTGCATCCTGGACCGGCCCCGGCACGCCCAGCTGATCAGCGAGGTTCGCGAGGCCGGTGCCCGCATCCGCCTGATCTCCGACGGCGACGTCGCCGGCGCCATCTCGGCCTGCCGCCCCGAGTCCGGCACCGACATCCTGGCCGGTATCGGTGGCACGCCCGAAGGCATCATCGCCGCGGCCGCCATCCGCTGCATGGGCGGCGCCATCCAGGCCGTCCTCGCGCCGACCGACGACGCCGAGCGGCAGCGGGCCCTGGACCGTGGCTACGACCTGGAGCGCGTGCTGACCACCGAAGACCTGGTCGCCGGCGACAACGTCTTCTTCTGCGCCACGGGCGTCACCGATGGTGACCTGCTCAACGGTGTGCGGTACTTCGCCGGCGGTTGCACCACGCAGTCGATCGTGATGCGCTCGAAGTCCGGCACCGTCCGGATGATCGAGGCCTACCACCGGCTGTCCAAGCTCAACGAATACTCCGCGGTGGACTTCACCGGGGATATTTCCGCCGCACACCCCCTGCCGTAATTCGTTTCACCTCAACCAAAGGGAGCACATGTCCGACAACGATGTCGAGTACCGGATCGAGCACGACACCATGGGCGAGGTCCGGGTTCCGGTCAACGCCCTGTGGCGCGCGCAGACACAACGCGCCGTGGAGAACTTCCCCATCTCGTTCCGCGGCCTGGAGCGCACCCAGATCCGCGCGCTGGGTCTGCTGAAGGGCGCCTGCGCACAGGTCAACAAGGACCTGGGCCTGCTGGACCCCGACAAGGCCGACGCCATCATCGCCGCCGCCGGTGAGATCGCCGACGGTCTGCACGATGACCAGTTCCCCATCGACGTGTTCCAGACCGGCTCGGGCACCAGCTCGAACATGAACGCCAACGAGGTCATCGCCTCCATCGCGGCGCGCAACGGCGTCGAGGTCCACCCCAACGACCACGTCAACATGTCGCAGAGCTCCAACGACACCTTCCCCACCGCCACACACATCGCGGCAACGGAAGCCGCTGTGCGCCACCTGATTCCGGCCCTCGAGGTGCTGCACGAGTCGCTGGCCAACAAGGCCCGCGCGTGGCGCACCGTCGTCAAGTCCGGCCGTACTCACCTCATGGACGCGGTGCCCGTCACCCTGGGCCAGGAGTTCGGCGGCTACGCCCGCCAGATCGAGGCCGGCATCGAACGCGTCAAGGCGACATTGCCCCGCCTGGGTGAGCTGGCCATCGGCGGCACCGCCGTCGGCACCGGCCTGAACGCCCCCGACGGCTTCGGCGCCAAGGTCGTCGAGGTGCTGGTGAACCAGACCGGCATCGCCGAACTGCGCACCGCCGCAGACTCTTTCGAGGCCCAGGCCGCCCGCGACGGACTCGTCGAGGCGTCCGGCGCGCTGAAGACCATCGCGGTGTCGCTCACCAAGATCGCCAACGACGTGCGCTGGATGGGCTCGGGCCCGCTGACCGGCCTCGGCGAAATCCAGCTGCCGGACCTGCAGCCGGGCAGCTCGATCATGCCGGGCAAGGTGAATCCTGTTCTGCCCGAAGCGGTTACCCAGGTCGCCGCGCAGGTCATCGGCAACGACGCGGCCGTCACCGTCGGCGGCCTATCGGGCGCCTTCGAGCTGAACGTCTACATCCCGATGATGGCCCGCAATGTGCTCGAGTCCTTCACGCTGCTGTCCAACGTGTCGCGGCTGTTCGCGTCCAAGTGCATCGACGGCCTCGTCGCCAACGAGGACCACCTGCGCACGCTGGCGGAGTCGTCGCCGTCGATCGTGACGCCGCTGAACTCGGCCATCGGCTACGAAGAGGCCGCCAAGGTCGCCAAGGAAGCCCTCAAGGAGAAGAAGACCATCCGGCAGACGGTCATCGACCGCGGCCTGATCGGCGAGAACCTCTCCCTGGCCGAGCTGGACAAGCGTCTCGACGTGCTGGCCATGGCGAAGGTCAAGGACGGCGAGTAGTTTTCTGCGCTGAGCCGCGAAGCCCCCAGAATCCCTGGATTCTGGGGGCTTCGTGTTTCGCCGGAATTCACGTCCAGGGTGCGTACAGATCGTCAGATCCGCGGGCGGGAGGCGCTGGCGGCACAGTCGCGAGGCTCCGCCCGCTGGGCACTCGACAAGCAAATGCCCTGTGCCCGTTGACTTTGCGGTTATGCAGACAAAGTTCGAGTAGCGCGGATCCTGAGCGCACGATCAACGCGAGGCCGACATTGATTCCGCGGCTACGGCGCAAAATCCCGAGTGGACATGACCGTGAGCGCAGGATCAATGGGACAGATTAGCCCGCTCGGCGGCCGCCAGCTCACATCGCAGGTGAAGCGAATGTGAACAGCTCCTTACTGGACAGATACTGCCGGGAAACGGGATTCGACCCGTGCGTTTGCAATTGTGTTGCAATGACGGCCGAGCTCACCGATTCGCACCGAGGTGCCCGGCTGGATGCCGTCCCGTGCATGACGCACGGCCGCTTCCAAATGCCGCACACGCACACCGGCGAGCGGCTGCCCAAACCCCAGGCCGAGGTCCTCAAACTCGTGACGACAGCACCGGGTCAACGGAACGCCGATGTCCTGCAGGCCAGGCTGTTCATCGAACTGCTCGAGGACGAACTGGCCGAGTTGCACCTGCAATTGGCGGTGACGGAGCGGCGGGCGGCCAAGCAGGGCGCCGACAAGCATCTCGAGGTACTACGCGGGCGCATCGCCGATCTCCTGGCGATGGTCGACGCGATCGTCGACCGCTTCCCCACTGCGTAGCGCCGCCGCGAGTCAGCTCGTCAGATCGTGGCTCAGCAGATGCGTTGGCGCCCGAGTCGGGCGGAAAAGTCCGTGAGTTCAATCGCGATGACCAACCACCGGTGGTGATTGAACCCAGGGACGTCCAGCGGCCGGAAAAGGTACCTGACTTCAGTCAGGGCAGCCACGCCCCCACCGCGATTGAAGCCGCGTACATCTGATGCTCGATACACCCACGGATCCGTCGTGGAAGCCCAAATCAAACGATTCGCGTTGTCGGTGCGAGCGCGTACCTGAAACCGCCCGGGCGCAGCTACTGGCCGTTGTTCGAGCCGCCGGAGTTGGCACCCGGGATGTCGGTGATCGGGATGTTCGGCATCGGCGGCGGTGACGGCGTGTTGGGCAGCGTCGGAATCTCGGCCGGCGGGATGTCGGTCAGATCGTTGACCGGCGGGCCGTTCTCCCGGCTTCCGTAGCTGGTGCCCGGCTCGCGGTGGCCGATCATGTGGCTAACCGTCACCAGGTGATAGCCGTTGGCCTTGAGCACCGGGATGAACTGCTGCACCAGGTCGACCGTCGACGAGTAGGTGTCGTGGAACAGGACCACCGAATTCGGCTTGATCTGCGTCATCAGCATGTACCGGGTGGCCGCGGTGTTGGAGTCGTTGGCCCAGTCGAACGGGATGACGTCCCAGTTGATGTCGGCCAGGCCCTGCTTCTTGGCCTCGGCGAGCACCTGGTCATTGATCAGGCCGCCGGCGGTGCGCACCAGCTTCGGCCGCTGCCCGGTGGCCTTCTCGATGGCGTCGCCGGCCTTGCTGAACTGGCCCGCGATGAACTCCGGCGGGATGGTCGTCATGTTGGGGTGTTCCCAGGTGTGCTGACCGAGCTCCATGCCGGCCTCGACGACGCGCTTGGCGCCGTCGGGGTTGGCGGCGACCTTGTTGCCGATCTCGAAGAACGTCGCCTTGGCGTCGTTGTCCTGCAGGATTTTCAGCAGCCGGTCGGTGTACGGGCTGGGACCGTCGTCGAACGTGAGCGCGACGCACTTGTACTTGCTGCAGTCGACTTCGTCGGCCTTGGCGACATTGCCGGTCTGACACCCGACCACGACGATCGTCACACCGGCACACACGCCGAGGACGGTTCGCCAGTAGGGCCAGGCCTTGCTCTCGCGTCGCACCCAATCACCTTACCGACGCCGCGATTTGTGCACGAAAACCCGCGTTCAGCGCGGAAAATCGTGCACAAATCGCGGTCCGGCTCAGGTCACGGCAGGGTGCCGGGGCTGATCTCCTCGAGCATCTCGGTGACCAGCGCGGCAATCGGCGAGCGTTCGCTGCGCATCAGGGTGATGTGCGCGAACAGCGGGTGGCCCTTGAGCTTCTCGATCACCGCCGCGACGCCGTCATGCCGGCCGACGCGCAGGTTGTCGCGCTGGGCGACGTCGTGCGTGAGGACCACCCGAGAGCCCGAGCCCAGCCGGGACAGCACGGTCAGGAGCACGTTGCGCTCCAGTGACTGGGCCTCGTCGACGATGACGAACGAGTCGTGCAGCGAGCGGCCGCGAATGTGGGTCAGCGGCAACACTTCCAGCATTCCGCGGGACAGCACCTCTTCCAGCACGGCCGGGCTGGCCAGGCCTTCCAGGGTGTCGAAGACGGCCTGCGCCCACGGGCCCATCTTCTCGCTCTCGCTGCCCGGCAGGTAGCCGAGGTCTTGTCCGCCAACGGCGTACAGCGGCCTGAACACGACGACCTTGCGCTGGGTGCGGCGCTCGAGCACGGCCTCCAGGCCGGCGCACAGCGCCAGCGCCGACTTGCCGGTGCCGGCTTTGCCACCGAGGGAGACGATGCCGACGGACTCGTCGAGCAGCAGATCGAGAGCGACGCGTTGTTCGGCTGACCTTCCCCGGAGGCCGAACACTTCGCGATCGCCGCGGACCACCTGCACGCGCTTCTCGGCGTTGACCCGGCCGAGCGCGTGCGACGTGCCGCCGAGCAGCCGGATTCCGGTGTGGCACGGCAGATCCCGTGCTTCCAACAGATCGACCTCGCCATCGGCGAACAGCGTGTCGATGTCTTCCGGGGCGGCGTCCATCTCGGTCATGCCGGTCCAACCCGACGTGACGACGTCCTGCGCGTGGTACTCGTCGGCGGCCAAGCCGACCGCACCGGCCTTGACCCGCAGCGGAATGTCCTTGCTGACCAACGTGACTCGCTTGCCCTCGGCCGCGAGGTTGGCAGCGCACGCGAGGATCCGGTGGTCGTTGGTGTCGGTGCGGAAGCCCGAGGGCAGCACCGACTGGTCGATGTGGTTCAGCTCAACCTGCAGCGAACCACCCTGTGTCCCAACGGGAATCGGCTGATCCAGCCGTCCGTGTTCCAATCGCAAGTCGTCGAACATGCGCAGGGCCTGCCGGGCGAACCAGCCCAGTTCGTGATGGTGGCGTTTACCCTCCAGCTCACTGATGACCACCAGGGGGACAACCACTTCGTGCTCGGCGAAACGCGTGCATGCCCAAGGATCGGACAGCAGCACGGAGGTATCGAGCACGTAGGTACGGACCTGCGAATCAGACACGTGGCGCTCCTCGGCCCGTGCGGCCCCACACGAGTACTTCGGTGGACGCAGCGGTACCTGGACCGGGGCCGGTCCCAATCTCTAATCGGGTACCGCCCGGATAGCAGAGCAATTCGCTAGCCATCACCGGCGACGCTACTCCCGGCGGCCGCCCCACGCTGACGGCGCGCCGTGACTGTTTTGTGACGTCTAGATGAACTGGGCGAGCGACGGTTCGTCGCTCAGGCCCCACGCCTTGACACGGTCGGAGATGACGGTGCGCAACGCCGCCGCATCGAAGATGCCGGCGTCGGCAACGACCTGGACCTTGTCCTGGTAGGCGTCGATATCCGCACCGATGACCTGGAGGCCGGCAGCCCGGGCCGCGATGGCGGCGATGGTCTCGTCGCGGTGCGTCTCCAGCAGGTGCGTGACGAGGTTGGCAAAGAACTCCTCGTGGCGTTCTTCGTCGCGGGCGATGCGGCCGGCCATGGCGGCGAGCACGGGCTCCGCGATCTGGGCCTGCAGGTTGCGGGTGAAGACGGCGTGCGCGCGCTCGAAGAACGCCATGAAGACCAGCGTCTCGATCTGGCTGTACTTGTCGGCGCGGTAGCCCTTCATGACGTGCTCGACGCGCACGTCCTCGTTGGCGGTCGGGTCGATCTGACGGGTGACCACCAGGTAGTTGCGCAGCGCGATGGCGTGCAGGTGCTCCTCGGCGGTCCAGCGGCCCAGCCAGCGGCCCCACTTGTCCTCGAGGATGAAGTGCTCGACGAGTTCGCGGTGGTAGCCCGCGAGGTTGTCCTTGGTGATGAGCAGGATTTCCAGCGCATCGGTGACCGGCTTGGGCAGCGTGACGCTGGAGGCGTCCCAGTCGGTGCCGCCGAGGAAGGCGAAGTTTTCACCCTGCTCGAACGGCACGTAGTCGTGGGCGTACCAGGCTTCCTCCGTCGCGAGGTGCCGGGACAGCTCGGTGTCCACCACGGGCTCGAGCTCGAGGGTCAGTGCGTTGGCAACCGGTTTCTCAGCCATGAAAGTAACTGTAACCCGAGTTCACATGTTTTTGAAATCAGGCCCGCCGAAACGTAACCAAGGCGCGACGGAGGGGCCCGTGACCGACGTCTCGCGATTTTGCGGTCACAGGCCCCACGTTCGGTGTTACGAAATCAGAGCGTCAGGCCCGGGTACAGCGGGTTGGCGTCCAGCATCTCGGCCGAAGCCGCGCGGACGCGGTCGGCGGTGCCGTCGGCCAGCGTGTACTTCGCCTTCGACGGGCCGTTGGGGCCGGCGTCGGCGGAAGCGTTCTCGAGCACATCGACCACCAGCTCGGCGACCTTGTCGAACTCGTCGGCGCCGAAGCCGCGCGTGGTGAGCGCCGGGGTGCCGAAGCGGATGCCGCTGGTGTACCAGGCGCCGTTCGGGTCGTTCGGGATGGCGTTGCGGTTGGTGACGACGCCGGCGTCCAGCAGTGCCGACTCGGCCTGCCGGCCGGTCAGACCGAACGACTGCACGTCCAGCAGCACCAGGTGGTTGTCGGTGCCGCCGGTGACCAGCGTCGCGCCGCGCTTGAGGAAGCCCTCGGCCAGCGCCTTGGCATTGTCGGCGACGTTCTGCGCGTAGCTGCGGAACTCGGGCTGCCGAGCCTCGGCGAGCGCGACGGCCTTGGCGGCCATCACGTGCGACAGCGGGCCGCCGAGCACCATCGGACAACCCTTGTCGACGGCCGGGGCGTATTCCTCGGTCGCCAGGACCAGGCCACCGCGCGGGCCGCGCAGCGACTTGTGGGTCGTGGTGGTGGTGACGTGGGCGTGCGGCACCGGGTCCTCGTCGCCGGTGAACACCTTGCCGGCCACCAGGCCCGCGAAGTGGGCCATGTCGACCATGAGGGTGGCGCCGACCTCGTCGGCGATCTCGCGCATCTTGGCGAAGTTCACCCGGCGTGGGTAGGCCGAGTAGCCGGCGACGAGCACCAGCGGCTTGAACTCCCGGGCGGCGGCGGCGACGGCGTCGTAGTCGATGAGGCCGGTCTGCGCGTCGGTGCCGTAGCTGCGCTGGTGGAACATCTTGCCCGAGATGTTGGGGCGGAAGCCGTGCGTGAGGTGGCCGCCGGAGTCCAGCGACATACCCAGCAGACGCTGGTTGCCCAGCTTGTTGCGCAGCTTCTCCCAGTCCGCCTCGGACAGGTCGTTGACGTGCTTGGCGCCGAGCTCGGCCAGGCCGGGAGCCTCGATGCGGGTGGCCAGGATTGCCCAGAAGGCGACCAGGTTGGCATCGATGCCCGAGTGCGGCTGCGCGTAGGCGTACGGGGCGCCGAACAGCTCGCGGGCATGCTCGGCGGCCAGGGCCTCGACGGTGTCGACGTTCTGGCAGGCGGCGTAGAACCGGTGCCCGACGGTGCCCTCGGCGTACTTGTCGGAGAACCAGGTGCCCATGGTCAGCAGCACGGCCGGCGATGCGTAGTTCTCGCTGGCGATCAGCTTCAGCGAACTGCGTTGATCCTCAAGCTCTTTGCGGGTGGCCGCGGCGACCCGGGGCTCGACCTGCTCGATGACCCGCAGCGCCGCCTGGTAGGCCTCGCTGGCGGTGGCGGCGTACTCGGCACCCAGGCCGGCGTTGGACACGGAAGCGTCAGAGGTCATGCCCCCAGACTAATCCGCTGGTCGCATCGCTCCCGCCCCAGGGTGATGCCTAGCCGGGGTGCGGAAACGGCGGCTGGGCGGGCGCACGGCTACCGCTGAGCTTGGCGAACAGCACACACCACGCGACGGGCCCGGCGATGACGCAGGCCGACCACAGCGCCAGGCTCACGGTTTCCGACCAAGACGGCTCGCCGAGCAGTTTCATCAGGATCGACGACGTGGTGCCGCTGTCGCCGCCGTCGGCGCAGAACACGCCGAAGCCGAACATCGCCGACCACACGGTCACCTGCGCGCGGGTCTGGGCAGGGGTCAGCTCCCGCCCGGGCAGCTGCCGGATCATCCTGGTCGTCATCGTCAGACAGATCAGCAGCGCCGGCGAGACGAGGACGACGAACACCGTCATCCAGCCCAGCGGCGCCAACACGCCCCGCCCGATCGCCATCCACACCACCAACAAGACGTTGAGCGGCATGGCCTTTCCGGCGCTGTCGCGCCGCAGGGTCGCCACCGGCGGCTAACTCCGCAGTGACGACGGGATCAGCGGCTCGTCGAGCAGGCGGCCGAACCGCGTGGTGAGGCTGACGTCGGCGGGCCGGGCGTCGAGCCAGCCCCGCAGCAACCGGTACCCCTCGACGTAGGTCGACGTGTACGCGCGCCACAGCGGCGACGACAGGAACCGCATGGACTGCCGGGCCCGCTCCGGGCTGGTCAGCAGCCAGCGCTGCAGGAAGGCGACGACGTCGTCGGTGTCGCGGTGTTCGTCGTGCAGCATCAGTGCGGCGTCCTGGCGGACGTCGGCCAGCGCGGCGCTCGCCGTCGAGATCGCTTCGGCGCGTTCGCCGTCGAAGCGCAGGCCCAAGTCGGCGTAAATTTCCGAGGCCCACGCCCCCCAATCCGGACCGATGGCGGCGTACAGCGCCAGGTCCGCCAGCCCCTCGGCCATCAGGCACTGCGGCGTGTTGACCAGGAAGATCGTCTGCTCGGCCTGGCCGCCCAACTCGACGAGGCCGGCTTCTTTGCGGCAGTGCTCGGTGTGGTGGCCCGGGTACGACTCGTGCGCCACCAGCCGCGGCAGGTTCGACATCTGCTGCTTGAGGTCGGCGTTGACCGCGACCGTGGACCGGTAGTTGCCCTCGTAGTAGTTGAAGCCCGACCACGGCTTGTCGGTGACGATCTCGTAGTTGATGGTCTCGGCGTCCGGCAGCGGGAAGTCGGCGCGGACCCGGTCGCGCAGCGCGGACGAGAACGCGTGGATGCACTCCTCGAGGCGCTCGGGCGGAATCTCCTCACCGGAGCGGTGGGCCTGCATGCGCTCGACCAGCGGGCCGCTGCCGCCGAGCGCCTCGTCGAGCAGGCGATGCGCCTCGCGGTACTTGTCCTCGTCACCCTTGGTGATGTCGACATCGAAGTAGTCGCGGACCTCGTCGACGAAGCCGACGTCCTCCCCCGCGAACTTGCGCCCCGCGCAGTCCAGGGCCCGCAGATGTGCCTTCAGGTAATCCGCACGCTGCGCGTCCAACCCGGAGCCGTCGACCTCGCCGTGCAACCGGCGGGCCTGCCGGGCCAGCGTCGCGGGGTCCGGCGCGGGTTCGTCGGCGACCTGCTTGCGCAGTGCCGGCTCGCCCGTGAACGAGTCGACGTAGCCCTCCTCGATGCGGTCGAACCGCAGACCCAGCAGCAGGTATTCACGGATCAAGGCATCGGCGGCGGTGTCGGGAACCGGCATCGAGGTATGCCCAGTGCTCATACCCGCCCACGTTAGCCGGTACCCCCGCGTTCATCGCCCGGCAATGACTGCAAGACTGGGCACATGCCGCGGCCGAGCGAGCCGAGTCCCTACGTCGAGTTCGACAGGCGCCAATGGCGCGCGCTGCGTATGGCGACTCCCCTCAAACTCACAGCTCATGAGCTGCTGGGCCTGCGCGGTATGGGCGAGCAACTCGACCTGCTTGAAGTCGAAGAGGTCTACCTGCCCCTGGCCCGTCTGATCCACCTGCAGGTCGCCGCCCGGCAGCGCCTCTTCGCCGCGACCGCCGAGTTCCTCGGCGAACCGCAGCAGAACCCCGACCGTCCGGTGCCGTTCATCATCGGCGTGGCCGGCAGCGTCGCCGTCGGCAAGTCGACCACCGCGCGCGTGCTGCAGGCGCTGCTCGCCCGGTTCGGCCACCACCCGCGCGTCGACCTCGTCACCACCGACGGCTTCCTGTACCCGAACGCCGAGCTGATGCGGCGAAAGATCATGCACCGCAAGGGCTTTCCCGAGAGCTACGACCGCCGCGCGCTGATGCGGTTCGTCACCGCGGTCAAGTCGGGCGCCGACCAGGCGTCGGCCCCGGTGTACTCGCACCTGATCTACGACATCGTGCCCGGCGAGAAGGTCGTCGTCCGGCACCCCGACATCCTGATCATCGAGGGCCTCAACGTCCTACAGACCGGGCCGGCGCTGATGATCTCGGACCTGTTCGACTTCTCGGTGTACGTCGACGCCCGCATCGAGGACATCGAGCAGTGGTACGTGTCGCGGTTCCTCGCGATGCGGGCGGGCGCCTTCGCCAACCCGCAGTCGCACTTCCACCACTACTCGACGCTGACCGACGAACAGGCCATCTTCGCCGCCCGCGACATCTGGCAGTCCATCAACCTGCCCAACCTGATCCACAACATCCTGCCGACCCGGCCCCGGGCGACGCTGGTGCTGCGCAAAGACGCCGACCACTCCATCAACCGGCTGCGCCTCCGCAAGCTCTGAACAGGGATTTGTGCACGATTTTCCGCGGTCGGCGCGGAAAATCGTGCACAAATCCCTCAGGGTCAGGCGCGACGGACGCCCTGGTACTGCAGCTCCGCCATCGCGAGCGTGTACACAGCGCTGACGATCATCATCGCCACGCCCGTCGTCGTCAGCGGCCAGACATCGTCGATGACGGCCAGCACCGCGGCGATGGTGAAGACGACGTTGGCGATCGCCACCGCGATACCGGGACGACGCACCGCCGCCATGGTCGAGAGTCCGTAGACGCCGACGCCGTAGACGACGAGCACGGCGGCGAGCACATAGACGGCCGGCTGCGGGATGCCCGACTCCGATGCGATGGCGCCGGCCGCGGCCGCCAGGATGACGCCGCCGCTGCCGCTGATGAGGGCGTCGGCACGCAGGGCCAGACGGAGCAGACGGTCGGAGCGGACGCGGGCGGGTGCGGTGGTGGTGGTCATGGAGTTTCCTTTCGGTGGAGGGGGTGAAGGCCGGCGCGGGGACGTCAACTGCAACCTCTTTCAGCGACGCCCCCGCCCGGCGGGAAGGGAGTCACGCCAGACGGCGCACTCCGAGGTATTGCAGCCAGGCGCAGCCCAGGCCGACGGTCATGACGGCCAGCACCAGAACGTTGCCCGCCGCGGTCAGCGGCAGCACTCCGGAAGCCAGCACGCCGAGCACCGCGACGGTGCCGATGAGATTGCCGATCAGCACGCCGGTCCCGACGCGCCGAATCCTGGGCACGGCGGCCATGACGTACAGAGCAAACCCCCAGACGACCAACACCGCGCCGATGATCCATTCGGATGTCGCCGAGAGCCCCGACAAGCGGGACAGCGGGTCAGCGGTGAACGCCATCAGCAGGCCGGTGAGCGAGCACAGCGTGCCGTCGACGCGGAGGGCGAAACGGAGCAGGGAATCGGAACTGTCGGACAGTGGGCGGGTGTGGAGCCCGGGATTGATTGCGGTCATGGCGGTCGCTCCTTGCGGTGCCGGTTGGGGACACCCACGACACTGCTCGAACCGGGCCGCCCGGTCTGCACCAAACGCTGCCGACTACTGCCAGGCACTGCCAACCGCAGGTCAGCGAGGTGAAGTGCCTAGGTCAGCGTCGACACCGGGCTACCGCGCAAGTCGGCGGCGATGACCCGCGCCGCCGCGTTCTGCCAGTTGTGCAGCGACCGCTGCGGCACTTCGGTGACGAACCACTGCCACGCCTGACGGGCCACCGGGTCGAGCCCGGCCGCGGTGGCGTTCTGCGCGTAGGCCCGTACCCCGACGACGTACGGGAAGTACAGCGAGTTGTAGTAGCGCCACTGCTCGGTGGTGCCGAAGTCGCCGCCGTCCCGCGGCTTGAGGGCCGCGATGCGGTCGGCCAGCAAATCCTTGAGTTCGTTGGCGCGCTCCAGCGGCTGGTCGGGTGCGCCACGGCGGGCCAGTCTTTCGTCGATCACGGGGAGGGTCGTCAACGGTGAGGCGACGAGCTTGGAGAGGTCGGCGTAGTGGCCGAGTGCCCGCCGGGTCAGGCGGACGAAGGTCTCGTCGTCGACGTGGTCGAGCGGGTTGGTGGCGCGCAGCGGCAGTGCCGCCTCGGTACGGCGCAGCGCGGCGCGGTCGGCCCGCAGATCGGGCTCGCGGGCGAAGGCCAGCCGGTCCAGCAGCCCGGACAGCGGATCGGCCAGCACGTTGATGGCGATCGCCACCGCGAGGCTGGTGAACAACAACACCATCAGTGCCAGATGCTCGCCGGTGACCGCCAGGCCGATCAGCACCTGGCCACCGAACAGCACCGCCACCGCCATGCTGCCGACCAGCGAGCGGCGCATCCCCGCGCGCAGCGCCTGGCCCTCGTCGAAGGCGTCCCACCAGGCCACCGCGATACCGAGCAGCAGCACGTCGAAGGCCGCCGACGCCAGCACCAACCAGCTCGGCAACAACCCCAGCGGAATCAGCAGAATCGCGTTGCCGAGCCCGAAGAACAACGTCGCCGCCACCACCGGCGGGACGATCTTGCGCGACGACGCACCACGGCGCAGCCGTCGTACCGCCAGCACGAGCGCACCGAACGCCGACAGGGCGATGGCCCCGACCATGACCCAGTGCCCGGGGCGCAGCGGCGGGTGCACGCCACCGGAGATCCCGGCGCCCACCAATGCGATGGCTGCCACCGTCGCCACCGCGACGAAGCCCCAGCGGCTCCGCGCCGAGTCGACGGGCCTGGACAATTCGAGCAGCACGGTGAGCCAGGCGATGCCGGGCAGCACGGCCAGATATGCCTCGATGTGACTGAGCGGGCCGGTCGGTGCGTCGCCCGCCAGCCGGACGGCGTCGACCGCGACCACCACGGCGAAGCTGCACAACCCGACCGCGGACCACGCCAGGATGGGCTTGCGGGGATCGCGCGCCAGGAGATACAGCCCCAGCCACCAGCTCAGGGCGAAGACCACTGCCGACAGCGCAGCCATGGCTTCAGTCTGGCACGAACGCTATTTCCCGTAGCGGCGGTTCCGCAGCGTGTAGTCACGCAGGGCGCGCAGGAAGTCCACCCGCCGGAAGGCCGGCCAGTGCGCATCGGTGAACCACATCTCCGAATAGGCGCTCTGCCACAACAGGAATCCGCTGAGCCGCTGCTCCCCCGACGTGCGGATGACGAGGTCGGGGTCGGGCTGGCCCGAGGTGTAGAGGTTCTCGGAGATGCCGTCGACGGTCACGGCCTCGATGAGTTCCTCGGCCGTCGCGCCGTTGGCGAGCTCCTTGCTCAGCAGGGTGCGGACCGCGTCGGCGATCTCCTGGCGGCCGCCGTAACCGACGGCGACGTTGACGTGGAACGAGCCGGCACCGGTGTGCTCGGCGGTCGACTCGACGGCGTCGCGCAGCCGCTTGGCCGGTTCCTCACCGAGCAGCTCGAGGTCGCCGACGGTCCGCACGGTCCAGTGCTTGTCGGGCGCGCAGATCTCTTCCACGACGTCGGTGATGATCTCGATCAGCGGCGCCAGCTCCTGCGGGTCGCGCTGCAGGTTCTCGGTGGAGAGCAGGTAGATCGTCGCCATCTCGATACCGGCCTGCTGGCACCAGCGCAGCACCTCGGCGATCTTGGCGGCGCCCATGCGGTAGCCGTAGCTGACGTCGTCGTGACCTGCCTCACGCGCCCAGCGCCGGTTGCCGTCGCACAGCACCGCAATATGGCGTGGCAGTTGCGCTTTCGAGTGCGCAAGCTCCTGACGCAGCCGCAGCTCGTAGAGCCGGTATGCCGGTTCCTTGAGACGCGGGGGAATGATGTCCACGAGAAACCAGACTACTGTGGACTTCTGGGTATCCCATGGCTGTTAGTGGAGGAACGTTGACCGCTCCGAGCAATGCAGATCCGGCTGCCACCGAACAGGCTCATGCCCCGTCGAACATGACGAAGCCCTACCGCGCGGCCGCGGTGCTCCGCCAGGCGGATTCACTGCCCGACGTCGTCGTGGAGAGCGTCGTCGAGTTTTTCGGCAAGCCACGCGCCCGCGGCTGGATCCACGTCTACTCGGCGGTCGTTGCGTTCTTTGCCGGTGCCGCGCTGGTGTCGGTGTCGTGGGCCATGCAGGGCACGCGCGCCGGGTTGGCGACGTTGCTCTACACCTTCACCATCGTCGCGATGTTCACCGTCAGTGGCACCTATCACCGGGTGAACTGGAAGTCGGAGAAATCGCGCACCTGGATGAAGCGCATGGATCACTCGATGATCTTCATCTTCATCGCCGGCAGCTATACGCCGTTCGCGCTGCTCGCGGTGCGCACCGACGGCTGGCTGTTGTTCTGGATCGTCTGGAGCGGGGCGCTGGCCGGCGTGGCCCTCAAGATGCTGTGGCCGACGGCGCCGCGCTGGCTCGGCGTGCCGCTGTACATCCTGTTGGGCTGGGTCGCGGCCTGGTTCATCGGGCCCATCCTGGAGGGCGCGGGCGTCACAGCGGTCGTGCTGTTGATCGTCGGCGGCGCGCTGTACTCGATCGGCGGCGTGCTCTACGCGCTCAAGTGGCCCAACCCGTGGCCACGGACGTTCGGGCACCACGAGTTCTTCCACGCCTGCACCGCGGTGGCGGCCATCTGCCACTACATCGCGATGTGGTTCGCCGTCTTTTCCGGGTGATTTGTGCACGATTTTCCGCGCTCACCGCGGAAAATCGTGCACAAATCGCTCAGAGCTGGGTGACGTTCGCCGGGCCCCAGTACGCCTTCATGGACATGATCTTGGCGTCGGCGTCGAAGTTCATGGTGCTGATGATGTCGATGCGCATGGCGCTGTTGACGGTCAGGGTCCAGTAGAACGCGGCCTCGTGGCCGCAGACCCGCAGCGTGTGCAGTTCGTGGGAGTTCTTGGTGCCCGCGATGTTCGAGTAGAAGCCGTGGATCGTCTGGCGGCCGACGTGCACCTCACCGCCGACCGGGTCCTCGATGGCGGCATCGACGGCGTACAGCTCCGCGATCCCGTCGGCGTCGGCGACGTCGACGAGGTCCAGATAGCGGTTGACGTTTTCGGTGATCTGCTCAGCGCTGGGCATGCGCCGCACGCTACACGGCCGCGCCGAGGGCAGCGCCGAGATCCCCCGCCGTCGTCACCGGAAGGTCACACGCCTGGCCACGGCAGACGTACGCGGCGTCCTGGCCGTGCACGCGGCCACGTCCGTCGAGCAGCGTCGACGACCCCTCGGCACCACCGACGACGATGGCGCCACCGGGCGCGAATCTGCGTGCCGCACCGAGCAATTCCGAGTCCGGACCGGTGCAGGCCACCGCGATCTGAATGGGGCCGCGGACGGCCGCTTCCGTGACCGCCAGCCAGTGGCCACCGCCGCGTGGCGAGCGGGCCAGGATGGGGGTTGCCGACGCCAGTGTGGCGGCGGCCGCATCGAGGTACCGCTCGGGTTCGGCGGCCAGGTGCGCGAACGTCAGCAGCGCCTCGGCGACCAACGACGCACCCGACGGCGTCGCCCCGTCGACCGGGTCGGCGGGGCGCACCAGCAGGGCCTCGGCGTCATCCGCGGTGTCGAACCAGCGGCCACCGCGGTCCGGGTCGGCGAAGTGCGTCAGCGCGGTGTCGAGCAGACCGTGCGCGGCCGTCAGCCAGCTGTCATCGCCGGTCACCTGATGCAGCGTCAGCAGGCCCGTCGCGAGCGCCGCGTAGTCCTCCAGGATCCCGACGCTGTCGCCGACGACGCCGCCGAGGCTGGCCCGGCGCAGCCGGCCGTCGACCAGATGCAGATCCAGCAGCCGGCGGGCGCAACCCGTTGCGGCAGCGAGGAATTCGGGCTTGCCGAGTGCGACGGACGCCTCCGCGAGCGCCGTGATGGCGAAGCCGTTCCAGGCGGTGACGATCTTGTCGTCGCGTCCCGGCTGCGGCCGCAGCGCCCTGGCTGCCATCAACTTCGCGCGAACCTGCTCGAAGCGGGCGGCGTCGTCGGGGTCGGTCAGCAGCTGCAGCACCGAGCTGCCGTGCTCGAACGTGCCGGCCTCGGTGACTTCGAAAAGCGCAGCGGCCCAAAGCCCGTCGTCGTTGCCCAGCACCGACACCAGCTCCGCCGGCGTCCACACGTATGTCAGGCCCTCGTGCCCGGCGGTGTCGGCGTCCAGCGACGAGACGAACATGCCGCCGTCGCCGAGGTCGTCGATGATGAACCGCGCCGTCTCGTCGGCCACCTTGCGGGCCAACGGGTTTCCGGTCAACCGTGCCCAGTGGGCGTACACCCGCAACAGCAATCCGTTGTCGTACAACATCTTTTCGAAGTGCGGCACCACCCACGACGCGTCGACGCTGTACCGGGCGAAGCCGCCCGCCAGTTGGTCGTAGATGCCGCCGCGCGCCATCGCGGCACCTGTGCGTTCCACGGCGTCGAGGCCCGAACCGGTGCGTTCATGGTGCCGCAGCAGGGCTTCCAGCAATGCCGACGGCGGGAACTTCGGCGCCCGGCCGAAGCCACCGCGGGCATGGTCCTCGTCGCGCAGCACCGCGGCGACGGCGTGGTCACACAGCTCGGGTGACGGGACCGGGCCACCTGAGGGCAGCGCGGACGACATCTTGCGCAGCTCCGTGGCGATCTGGTCGGATGCCTGCTCGACCTCGTCCCGCCGGTTCTGCCAGGTGTCGGTCACCGCCGAAAGCAGCTGCAGGAAGCTGTCTTTCGGGTAGTACGTGCCGCAGAAGAAGGGCCGGCCGTCGGGCGTCAGGAAGCACGTCATGGGCCAGCCGCCCTGGCCCGTCATCGCGACCGTGGCGTTCATGTAGATGGCGTCGAGGTCGGGACGTTCCTCCCGGTCGACCTTGATGCACACGAAGTTCTCGTTCGTCACCGCAGCCACGTCGTGGTCCTCGAAGGACTGGTGCGCCATCACATGGCACCAGTGGCAGGCGGCATAGCCGATGGACAGCAGGATCGGCACGTCGCGGGCCGCGGCCTCGGCCAGGGCCTCCGGCGTCCACTGCTGCCAGTGCACCGGGTTGTCGGCGTGCTGGCGGAGGTAGGGGCTGGTGGCGGAGCCGAGCGTGTTGGCCATACCTGGAGTCTTACCCGGTTTCTGGCTTTGTAGTGCCGTCGGGGCCGGCGTCACCCGTCGGCGCCTCGTGCGGCACGCCGCCGACGGTGCCGTCGTCGACCGCCTGATCCGGTTCGGGATGCGCGGGGTCGAAGGATTCGGGCAGCTTGCGCAGGTGCCGGTTCATCGACCAGACCAGGGCCACCACGGCGATCAACAGGATCAGCGTGATCACCAGCCCGGCCGGGCTGGCCTTGCCGAAGTCGGGCCCCGTCTGGCGCGGACCTTCGGCCAGCAGGATGGTGAGCGGAACAGAAATCACAGCGATACTCCCGTGAACAGATCGGTCTCGGGCAACGTCACCGGAACCCTGGATCGGGCCAATTCGTACTCCTCGGTCGGCCACAGCCGCTGCTGCCATTCGATGGGCGCGCGGAAGAAGTCACCGTTCGGGTCGATCTGCGTGGCATGCGCCAGCAGCGCGCGGTCCCGCTGCTCGAAGAAGTCGGCACACTCGATGCGGGTCGTCACCCGGTTGGCGAAGGGATCGTGCTCGGGGTCCCAGTGCTGCAGCCACTTCTCGAACGGCCCGACCTCGCCGTGCTTGGCGAACTCGTCCTGCAGCAGCTGCATGCGCCGGCGCAGGAAACCGTGGCCGTAGTACAGCTTCGCGATGCTCCAGGGCTCGCCCTCTTCGGGGAACTGCACATGGTCGGCGGCCGCTTCGTAGGCCGCCATCGACACCTGGTGAGTGCGGATGTGGTCGGGGTGCGGGTAGCCGCCGTTCTCGTCGTACGTGGTGATCACGTGCGGCCGGAACTCGCGGATCACCCGCACCAGCCGGCGGACGGGCTCTTCGATCGGCACCACCGCGAAGCAGCCGTCGGGCAGCGGCGGCAGCGGGTCACCCTCGGGCAGCCCGGAGTCGACGAACCCCAGCCAGTGGTGCTCGACGCCGAGGATTTCGGCGGCCCTGGCCATCTCGTCACGGCGGACCTCATGGATGCGGCCGTGCACCTCGGGCAGGTCCATCGCCGGATTCAGGATGTCGCCGCGCTCGCCGCCGGTCAGGGTCACGACCATGACCCGGACGCCGTTGGCCGCGTACTTGGCCATGGTGGCCGCACCCTTGCTCGACTCGTCGTCGGGGTGCGCGTGCACCGCCATCAACCGCAGTTCGCTCACGTGTGCCTTACCTACTGTCTCTACTCGGTGGGACAACTCGCTGCAGTCCAACCATGTCGCTGGGTCCTATAGTTCCAGTCCAAGCATTCCGAACCGACCGATGGGGCACCCAAAGTAGCCATGATCGAGCGTCCGACCGCCCGCTACGGGCGCCAGCGCATGTCCCGGCTGACCCGTCGCCGCATCGCGATCGGCCTCACGCTCCTCATCGTCGTCGCTGGTGTGGCGCTCGCGTTCGTCGGTTTCCAGCGCCTGGGGACGTCCCCCGTCAAGGGCGAGTTGAGCACCTACAAACTCATCGACAACGAAACCGTTGCGGTGACCATCTCGGTCACGCGCGAGGACCCGTCCACGCCGGCGGTGTGCATCGTGCGGGCGAGGGCGCTCGACGGCAGCGAAACCGGGCGGCGCGAGATTCTCGTCGTGCCGGCAGAGGCCAAGACGGTCCAGGTGACGGCCGTCGTGAAGTCCACAAAACCGCCGGTCGTCGGCGACGTCTACGGCTGTGGCACCGACGTGCCGTCGTACCTCGTCGCGCCCTGAACACCGGCCGGGTGACCAACCGTCCGGCGAACTCCGAACTGCGAAATCATGACCGTTTGGAGACGCCCAAGTGGTACGCTTGCTCAGTACACGGTTCCGACTGGGGCCGTGTATTGCTGCATTAGCGGGCACCTGCTGGCACCTTCTGGGGGGACCTGGACCTGCCGTCGCGATCGCAGCACCGCCGGCCCCAAGCAACGGGGCAACCCCGGACACACCGCCCGGGCATACACGCACGCTTACAACGACAGGAGAGCAGCAGACATGACCGATACCCAGGTCACCTGGCTCACCGAAGAAGCATTCGAGCGCCTGAAGGCCGAGCTCGATCAGCTGATCGCCAACCGCCCGGTCATCGCTGCCGAGATCAACGACCGCCGCGAAGAGGGCGACCTCCGCGAGAACGGCGGCTACCACGCGGCCCGCGAAGAGCAGGGCCAGCAGGAAGCCCGCATCCGTCAGCTGCAGGAACTGCTCAACAACGCCAAGGTCGGCGAGGCACCGAAGAAGTCCGGTGTGGCGCTGCCCGGCTCGGTCGTGACCGTCTACTACGACGACGACCAGAACGACACCGAGACGTTCCTCATCGCCACCCGCCAGGAAGGCGTCACCGACGGCAAGCTCGAGGTGTACTCCCCCAACTCGCCGCTCGGCCACGCGCTGATCGACGCCAAGGTCGGCGAGGAGCGCAGCTACACGGTGCCCAGCGGCGCCACCGTCAAGGTCACGCTGGTCAAGGCCGAGCCCTATCACGCCTAGCCCTGCGACGGCCGGCCCTACTTCGCCGGCCACCAGCTGACATTCATGGCTCAGATCGCCGAAGACCTGTATCTGCTGCTCCTGGACAATTCGTCCGCACAGCCGGGTCTGGATCAACCACGTCGGCACCGGGTGTTGTCCGGTGCCGTCCTGCTGGACCTGGCGCTGGCGTGCCGTATTCGGCCCGCCGCGCCAGGTGACGGCGCACCCGACGGCCACCTGGTGGCCCTGTCCGGCGACGGCACCGTCGACGCGGTGTCCGCGCCGGCACTGGACCTGCTTCGCCAGCGACCGCGGCGGCCCGCTGCCGTGATGTCGAAATTGCGCAAAGGCACCGAGGAAAGTCTCATCGACCAGCTGCAGCGCGCCGGGCAGCTGCGTCGGCAACCGTTGGGCGGCAACAGGTTCCGGCCGCACTACGCCCTGCCGTTGACGGACCGGGCCCGCGTCGGGCAGGCGCGCGCGGCGATGCTGTCGGCATTGTTCGACCGCCGACCGCCCGCGCCGGCGACGGCAGCCATCGTGACGCTGCTGCACACCGTCGACGGTCTGGGTTCGCTGATGAGCCTCAACGACCGCGGCTGGCGTTGGGTGCATGCCCGCGCCGGCGACATCGCCAGCGGCCACTGGGTCAACGAATACGAGACCGGCGTCGCCGAGGTGAACCTCGCCGTCACGGCCGCCGCGGTGCGGGGCGCGCTGGTTTAACCCAGCGCCTGCTCCAGGTCCCCGATCAGGTCGGCCACATCCTCGATGCCGACCGACAGCCGGACCAGGTCGTTCGGCACCTCCAACTGCGAGCCGGCGGTGGACGCGTGCGTCATGGCGCCGGGATGCTCGATCAGCGACTCCACGCCACCGAGCGACTCCGCGAGAATGAAAATCTCTGTGCGCGAGCACAACTCGCGGGCGGCCTGCTCACCGCCGCGCAACCGCACCGACACCATGCCACCGAAACCGCTCATCTGCTTGGCCGCCACCTCGTAGCCCGGATGACTCGACAGACCCGGGTACAGCACCGTCGCGACGGCCTTGTGGTCGTTGAGGAATTCGGCCACCCGCAAGGCGTTTTCGCAGTGCCGCTGCATGCGCAGCGGCAGCGTCTTGAGACCGCGGTAGGTCAGGTAGGCGTCGAACGGGCCCGGCACCGCACCGGCGCCGTTCTGCAGGAACGCGAATTTCGCGTCGAGTTCTTCGTCGTTGGTCACCAGCGCGCCGCCGACGACGTCCGAGTGCCCGCCGATGTACTTGGTGGTCGAGTGCAACACGATGTCCGCCCCGAGGGCCAACGGCTGCTGCAGCGCCGGCGAGGCAAAGGTGTTGTCCACCAACACCTTCACGCCCGATGTGGCGCCGATCTGCACGATGGCCGCGATGTCGGCGATGGACAACAGCGGGTTGGTCGGGGTCTCCACCCAGATCAGCCGGGTCTTCGAGGTGATCGCCGCGCGCACCTCGTCGAGGTTCGACAGCTGCGCCGGCGTGTGCGTGATGCCCCACTGCGTGAAGACCTTGTCGATCAGGCGGAAGGTGCCGCCGTAGGCGTCGTCGGGGATGACGATGTGGTCGCCCGGACGCAGCACGGCGCGCAGCGCGCAGTCGGTGGCCGCCATGCCGGAGCTGAACGCCCGGCCGTAGTGCCCGCCCTCGACCGCGGCCAGCAGTGTCTCCAGCGCCGCCCGGGTCGGGTTGCCCGTGCGGGCGTACTCGAATCCGCCGCGCAGCCCGCCCACGCCGTCCTGCGCGAACGTCGAACTGGCGTAGATGGGGGTGTTGACGGCACCGGTCTGCGGGTCCGGCCGGAACCCGGCATGAATGGCCCGGGTCGACGGTCCGTAGGCGCGGTAGTGGTCTGCCTGGCTGCGCTGCTCACTCACAGGCGCCAGCCTAGTCGCGAAGCTTGCGCCCTTGGGGGTCGGGAACGTTCCCCATCAGGATCATGATGCCGTCGATCAGCGGCCAGATGGCGCCGATGCCGCAGGTCACCAGCGAGACGACGAGCTGGAGCACGCCGATGGTCGTGTAGCCCAGATAAAATCGCCCGACGCCGAAGGTGCCCAACAGGATCTGCAGCAGGCCGGCCGTCACCTTGGACTTGTCCGACAACGGCAGCCCCGTCAGGGGATCACGGCCCCAGGGCGCGGACGGGTCGGCCGCGAACTGCGGCGCGTAGCCGTAGCCCGGCGGCGGCGGGTAACCCGGCTGCTGCGGGTACCCGGGCGGCGGGTAACCAGGCTGTTGGAAACCGGGCTGCTGTGGGTACCCCGGGTATTCGTGGCCGCTGAACGGCGGCTCGCCCGGCTGTTGCGGACCGGACCCGTCTGCGGGCTGGTATGGATTCGTCATTGGTCAGGTCCCGTCTAGTAGGTGGTGGTGCCGCTGCTGCCCACGATGAGCGCGATCAGGCCGAAATAGAAGATTGCGATCAGCGCGAAGAGCGCCAGCCCGATGTAGCCGACGATCAAACCCGCGAGAGCCATGCCCTCGCCCTCCTCGCCGCTCTGCTTGATCTGCGACTTGGCGAGGTGCCCGAAGATCACCCCGAGGATCGAGGTGGCCGCACACGTCGCCAAGCCCAGCAGTGAACAGACCAACGACGCGATGGCCAGGCCGTTCGTCTTCGGCACCGGCGCATAACCCATCGGCATCATGCCGGGCATCGGCGGCATACCCGGATATCCCTGGGCCACAGGCGGATACGGCGCGACCGGCGGCGGGTAGCCCGGACCCGGGAAACCGGTGACCGGCGGCGGAAACGGCTCGGGCGCCGGCATCGACGGGTACGGCTCCGTGCCGTAGGCCGGGAGCGGCGGCATACCGTAGGCCGGGGTCGAAGCCTCCGGCTCGCCCGCACCCTGGTTCTGTTCCTGCTCAGTCATCGTCCACCCCGTCTGTCCCTGAGCGTCCAGCGTAGCCGGGGTCTGCTCTCGCTTTACGCCGAACTCCCGGTGTAGAACTGCACCATGACAGCCTCGATCGACAATCTGCTCGGCACTGACGACCTGTTGAGCGCCGAGGACATCGAATTGCGCACCATGGTGCGCCAGTTCGGCGAGCAACGGCTGCGTCCCTACATCGCCGAGTGGTTCGAGAACGGTTCGGTTCCGGTACGCGAGATCGCCACCGAGGTGGGCAAGCTTGGCCTGCTCGGCATGCACCTCACCGGGTACGGCTGCAGCGGGTCGACGGCGACGGCCTACGGGCTGGTGTGCCAGGAGCTGGAGGCCGTGGACAGCGGCATCCGGTCACTGGTGTCGGTGCAGGGCTCGCTGGCGATGTTCGCGATCCATCACTGGGGCAGCGAGGAACAGCGCGAGCAGTGGCTGCCGGGCATGGCCGCGGGCGATCTGATCGGCTGCTTCGGTCTCACCGAACCGGACTTCGGCTCCAACCCCGGCGGCATGCGCACCACCGCCCGACGGGACGGCGACGACTGGGTCCTCAACGGCTCGAAGATGTGGATCACCAACGCCTCGGTCGCCGATGTCGCGGTGGTGTGGGCGCGCGCCGAGGAAGGTGTGCTGGGATTCGCGGTGCCCACGGACACACCGGGTTTCAGCGCCCGGGAGATGACGCGCAAGATGTCGCTGCGGGCCTCGGTCACCTCCGAATTCAGCCTCGACGACGTCCGGCTCCCCGAGTCCGCGCGGCTGCCCGGCGCGCGCGGCCTGTCCGGCCCGCTGAGCTGTTTGTCGGAGGCGCGGTTCGGCATCGTGTTCGGCGCGGTGGGCGCGGCGCGCGACTGTCTGCAGGCGACGCTGGACTACGTCGGCACGCGCACGGTTTTCGACAAGACGCTCGCGGAATACCAACTGACGCAGGCCAAGATCGCCGACATGGCCGTCGAACTCGGCAAGGCGCAGCTGCTCGCCCTGCAGCTCGGCCGGCTCAAGGACGCCGGGAAGATCCAGCCCGAGCAGGTCAGCGTCGGCAAGCTGAACAACGTCCGCGAGGCCATCAAGATCGCCCGGCAGTGCCGAACCCTGTTGGGCGCCAACGGCATCACCCTGGAGTACCCGGTGATCCGGCACGCCAACAACCTGGAGTCGGTGCTGACCTACGAGGGCACGTCCGAGGTACACCAGCTGGTGATCGGGCAGGCGCTGACCGGGGTCAGTGCGTTCCGCTGACGGGGGTGCGCGTGCGCGGCGGCGTCACGCAGACGGTCTCCATCACCATGTCGGCGAACGTCTGTCGCTTGGCGTCCCACAGCGGCCACAGATAGCCGACGATCGACAGGTCGGCCAGGTGTACCGCCTGCCGGAGCAGTGAACGCCCGAAACCTATTGGCGTGCCCGAGGTTTGACCGACGACCCGGACGCGCAGGGCCGTCTTGCCGAGGCTGGCGCCGGTGCGTCCCTGGCGGTAGCCGAAGTTCCAGACCAGATAACCGACCATGAGCGCCCAGGTGACAACCAGGCTGACGTAGCCCAGCGTCGAGTAGCCGTCACCGCATTGGGCGCCGCCGTCGAACGCGGAAGTATCGGTGTCGCACAGCCGGTCTCGCGTGAACCACACCAGTGCCGCACCGGCCGCGGTGAGTACCAGCAGAGGCAGCAGGTCGATGACCGCGGCAGCGGCCCGCCGCCACCACGGGGCGTACGCCATCATCGCGTCGACACGCAGACGGTCGACATGATCTTGTCGGCCAGGGTCTGCCGCTTGGCGTCCCACAGCGGGAACAGGTAACCGGCGAACACCGGGACGGCGTCGACGACGTGCGCCAGCTGCCGCACCACCGAGCGACCGAAACCGACGGGCTCCCCCGTCTTTTCGTCGATCACCTGGAAATGCAACACCCGCTTACCCAGGCTGGCGCCCGTGGTGCCCTGCAGATACCCGTGATTCCACACCATGAACAACACGGCGACGACGAGTCCGGCCAGCCAGATCAGCACACCGGCGACAGAGTTCCCGGTGGCGCAGTACGGGCCGATGCTGTAGTCCGCTTGGTCGGCAAGGCATTTCGTCACGCGCTGGGAGCGCTCGACCAGGCCGCCGACGATGATGACGAACAGCGGCGGGACCCGGTCGATCAGGCTGGCCACCACGCGGGCCCACCAGGGTGTGTAGTTCAAGTCGTCCTGTCTCATGGGGTGCTGCCGTCATGCCTGTTCGGGGGCCGCGACCGGCGTCCCCCGAACAGGCCACGGCGTTACGGCGTCAGCGGGGCGACCTGACCACCGCTGAGGCGACGGTAGGTGTACACCAGCATCAGCGAGGCGACCGGACCGGAGACCAGGACACCGACGCCGCAGGCGAGGATGCCGGCCGCGGCGATCAAGCCGGCCACCAGCCAGACCAGGATCACCTGTCCGACATTGGCTTTCACGATCTCGATGCTGGCCTTCAGCGAATCGATCGGCGACAGGTTGCGATCAACCAGGATCGGGTGCGCGAATATCGCGAACAGCGCGACGATCAGACCGGGGATAACGCACAACACGTACCCGATACCGACGAGCACACCGACGATGAGCGTCAGGACGATCATCGGCCCGATGTAGCGCGGCTTGAAGAACGACCCGATGGTGGTCGGCTGCCCGTCGGCGATGCCGAGCAGGCCGACGTACTGGGCCGACGAGATGGCCGCCGCGACCACCAGCAACACGAGGTAACCGAGCACCAGGATGGCGATGCTGGCCGGTCCCAGTGAGGTGACGTTGTACGAGTAGCTGAAGCCGGCGTCGTCCGCCGAGTAGCTCGAAACGGACGTGTCAGCCAATCCCAGTGCACTGAACTGCACGATGCTGGCGATGACACCGACGATGAGGCCGTAGACCAACACCGACACGATCAGCGGCGCCGGGTTCTTGGTGAACTTGTTCCACGCCCACGACAGCGCGTCGCCGACGCTGAACGGGGCGGCACCGCCCGGCGCACCGTACTGGTAGCCGGCCGGCGGGTACGCCCCTGGCGGCGGCGGCGCGAAGCCACCCTGCGGCGGCGGGGGCGGCGGGTAGGCACCACCCGGCGGCGGGGGCGGCGGGGCGTATCCACCTTGCCCCGGAGGAGGCGGGTAGCCGCCCTGCGGCGGGGGCGGGAATCCTCCGCCCGGAGGCGGCGGGTAGCCGCCCTGCGGCGGGGGCGGGTAGCCACCCTGCGGTGCCTGCGGAATGTATTCCGTCGGAGCGCCTCCCGGAGGTGGCGGCGGCGGGAACCCACCCGGCGGTGGCTGCGGAATGTACTCCGTCGGCTTATTGGCGTCCGGCGGAGTGCCGTCCGTCGGTTGGTCCGTCATAGTTCAGTCCCTCTCCGAGAGGATTTGGCGTGACTTCGGTCGCCACGGCACGAGATCAACATCGAACTACACGAATATACGAATACCGCGGCACGAACGACACGCTGTAGACGAAAAACACGCGGACTGCACAACTGCCAGGCGTTTCGCGGTAGTTCCACGAGCGTCGCCCTGAACGAGGCGGAACACGAGACACCGCACGTCACGGCCGGGGCTTCTCGCGAGGTTCGAACCGAGGGTGCCGCGAGGCCAACCCTCGCTCGCGCCCAGCTGACGCTTCTTCGTAGTAGCGCAAGCGTGCAGTTTCCGTCGAGCACTCGATTTATCTGTCAGATAATGGAGTCGAGCGCCGGTAAACGGGGACGCGGAATTGGGGACCAATGGTGGATTATGAACAGATCGAGCAATGATCAGAACCTGTGGATGAGCCTCGGCGAGGCGGCGTAGGAAAGGGCGCACCTTCCCGAGGATGATCTGAATGTCGAAGGTCTGATCAAGAGCCGGCGTTGGCGCGCTGGTTCGGGAAGGTACGCCCATGCTCACGGTAGTTCACGATGCGGATTCATCCAACGAGGATGCTGGCTCGTCGCGGTCGTTGCTCGATGAGATTGTCCGCGACGGTGCCCGCCAGATGCTGGCCGCAGCGTTGCGGGCTGAGGTCGCCGCCTACATCGAGGCTCATGCCGGTGAGCTTGATGAGAACGGGCACCGGCTGGTGGTGCGCAATGGCTATCACCGCGAGCGCGAGGTGCTCACCGCGGCGGGCGCGGTGAGTGTGACCGCGCCGCGGGTCAATGACAAACGTGTTGACCCGGACACTGGTGAGCGGCAACGGTTTTCCTCGGCGATCCTGCCGGCGTGGGTGCGCAAGTCGCCGCAGATGACCGAGGTGTTGCCGTTGCTGTATCTGCATGGCTTGTCGACCAGTGATTTCGGTCCGGCGTTGGAGCAGTTCCTGGGCTCGGGTGCCGGCTTGTCGGCCACGACGATCACCCGACTCACCACGCAGTGGCAGGACGAGGCCAAGGCCTTCGAGGCCCGTGATCTGTCGGGCACCGACTACGTCTACCTGTGGGTCGACGGCATCCATCTCAAGGTGCGCCTGGAGCAGGAGAAGCTCTGTTTGCTGGTGATGATCGGTGTGCGCGCTGACGGCCGCAAGGAGCTGGTCGCGCTCACCGACGGGTACCGGGAGTCGGCCGAGTCGTGGGCTGATCTGTTGCGGTCGTGCCGACGTCGCGGGATGACCGCACCGGTGCTGGCCGTCGGCGATGGGGCCCTGGGGTTCTGGAAGGCCGTGCGTGAGGTGTTCCCGGCCACCGGCGAGCAGCGGTGCTGGTTTCACAAGCAGGCCAATGTTCTTGCCTGCCTGCCAAAGTCGGCTCATCCGGGGGCGATCGCGGCGATGCGGGAGATCTACAACGCCGAGGATATCGACCACGCGCAGGTGGCGATCAAGGCGTTCGAGGTGGACTACGGCGCCAAGTACCCCAAGGCGGTCGCCAAGATCGTCGATGACGCCGATGTGCTGCTGGAGTTCTATAAGTACCCGGCCGAGCACTGGGTCCATCTGCGCACTACCAACCCGATCGAATCAACGTTTGCCACGGTACGTTTGAGGACCAAGGTGACCAAGGGGCCGGGTTCACGCGTCGCCGGAATGGCCATGGCTTACAAGCTGATCGACGCCGCGCAAGCCCGCTGGCGAGCCGTCAACGCACCGCACCTGGTCGCTCTGGTCCGGGCCGGCGCGATCTTCCACAAAGGCAAACTGCTCGAGCGACCCACCGACATCACCCCCGTCGGCGGACTCGGCACCGACCGAATCAACTGGAACGGAGGTCGCCTGAAACAAGCCGATCCACAGGTATTGACAATTCCTCCGAGCAATGATCAATACCTGTGGATGAGGCCCGAGGAGGCGGCCTGAAAGTGGGCGCACCTTCCCGAGGATGATCATCACGGAATCAGGTATTCGATCAAGACCGGCGTTGGCGCGCTGGTTGGGAAGGTACGCCCATGCTCACCGTAGTTCACGATGCCGAGGAGGCCAACGGCGGCGAGGCCGCCGGTCGTTGTTGGACGAGATCGTCCGCGACGGAGCCCGGCAGATGTTGGCCGCTGCCCTGCAGGCCGAGGTCGCCGCGTACGTGGCCGCATTCGCTGATCAGCTCGACGAGAACGGTCACCGACTGGTGGTCCGCAACGGCTATCACCAGCCGCGTGAGGTGCTGACCGCGGCCGGTGCCGTGCAGGTGAAGGCGCCGCGGGTCAACGATCGCCGTGTCGACCCCGATTCTGGTGAGCGGCAGCGGTTTTCCTCGGCGATCCTGCCGGCCTGGGCACGCAAGTCCCCGCAGATGAGTGAGGTGCTGCCGCTGCTGTATCTGCACGGCCTATCGACCAGCGACTTCGGGCCCGCACTCGAGCAGTTCCTCGGCTCGGGTGCCGGGTTGTCGGCCACCACGATCACCCGTCTGACCGCGCAGTGGCAAGACGAAGCCCGTACGTTCGCTGCCCGGGACCTGTCCGGCAGCGACTACGTCTACCTGTGGGTCGACGGCATTCACCTCAAGGTCCGCCTGGACCAGGAGAAGCTGTGCCTGCTGGTGATGCTCGGCGTGCGCGCTGACGGCCGCAAAGAGCTCGTGGCGATCACCGACGGCTATCGGGAGTCATGCGAGTCGTGGGCGGATCTGCTGCGCGACTGCAAACGACGCGGCATGACCGCCCCAGTGCTGGCCGTCGGCGATGGCGCGCTCGGGTTCTGGAAGGCGGTGCGGGAGGTATTCCCGAAGACCCGAGAGCAGCGCTGCTGGTTCCACAAGCAGGCCAACGTCCTTTCCGCACTGCCGAAGTCAGCGCATCCGGCCGCGCTGGCGGCCATCAAGGACATCTACAACGCCGAAGACATCGACAAAGCTCAGGTCGCGGTCAAGGCCTTCGCGGTTGCCTTCGGCGCGAAGTACCCGAAAGTGGTCGCCAAGATCGTCGACGACCTCGATGTCCTGCTGGAGTTCTACCACTACCCCCGCCGAGCACTGGATCCATCTGCGTACCACGAATCCGATCGAATCCACCTTCGCCACAGTGCGTTTGAGAACGAAGGTCACCAAGGGTCCGGGATCGCGGGCCGCTGGATTGGCCATGGCCTACAAGCTGATCGACGCCGCCCAAGCCCGTTGGCGGGCCGTCAACGCCCCACATCTGGTCGCCCTCGTCCGCGCCGGAGCGGTCTTCCACAAAGGCAAACTGCTCGAACGGCCCACCGACATCACCCCACCGACACCACCGTCAGACGGCGATCAACACACCGAAACGGAGGTCGCCTGAAACACCCCGATCCACAGGTATTGACAATTGCTCGGACAGATCGTCGCCGACATCGTGCGCAGTGTCGGCTCCGCGAACGTAATTCCCATTGGGATCTACGACAACATACGCAACTTCAAGAAAGACCCGTTTGGATCAGCCACCAATCTCGCAGGCATACTCGCGCCGTCACTCAATGTGGCATCTTCAGCAGTTGCTGCACTCGGCGACAAGCCCAACGCGTCGGGTTCCGGAAACACACCCATCCTTGCGGCCGCGCTCGCTGTACTGAAAGACATGCTCCAGCAATGCGGCGCCGGAGTTCCGGATTCAGGTGCTGATTTCAAGTCCGGCGCACAAGCCTTCGCAGCCACAGCTGAGCAAATGGGCGCCGCATCACCGCCGGATAGTTGGACCGGATCCGCATCGACCGCCTATTCAGATGCCAATGAAGTCCAGAAACATAAAGCCGAAGCACTAGCGAAGGCGGACGACACAGTAGCTGCCGCGCTCGGTGCCGAAGCGCTGCATGTAGCCGCCACGCGGAAGAGCATCGAGAGCGCTTCGCACACACTGAACGGCGCGGTGCCAGTCGCAATCCTTCTCGGCGCCCTGCCGCACGGAGACGTCATCTCGTACGGCTTTCAAGTTCAGACCGTGATGTACACGATGCCCTTGCCCATCGCGGACTTTCATCGCCTCACCACCGCAGTGACCCGCTACGCCGCGTCCGTAAAGGCCGCCGCGACTTCGTACGCCCAAGCTGATGCAACAACTGGTACACCGTCGCTCGATCCAGCTCAGCGACTCACTGTCGAGCCGAATGCCCTGCGGCGGCTTTCAGACAGTCAGCACGTTGTCGCCGTCATGTCGAAGCAAGCTGGCGCCCTCACAGCTGACACAGGCCGCAACGTATTCACCACGCACGGGTCTGCTTGCGCGCCGACAAGTGAAGCAGTCATGCAAGCCTGCATCGACCGCGCGAACTCAGCGCAAGCAATCACCATGCGAGCCGATGGGTTGGCCGCCGGTCTCAGTGCAGCGGCGGATTGGTACGACCGCACAGACGCGACCGGAGCGGCAAACCTGGCAGCACAAATGAATCTCGAGTAGGCCGATCCGGCAACGGACGGCACTTAGGTGCAATCGGCTATTTGCGCGAGCCGCCCTGTGACAGGAATCCCAGCAGATCGTGCCGCGTCAGTACGCCGACGGGCTTGCCGTCGTCGACGACCATCACGGCGTCGACCTCGCGCAGTTCCTTGGCCGCCGCGGAGGCCAGCTCGCCGGCACCGATGAGCGGCAGCGGCGGGCTCATGTGCTGCGCCACCGCGTCGGCCAGTTTCGCCCGGCCCTCGAAAACCGCTGAGAGCAGCTCACGTTCGGACACGCTGCCCGCGACCTCGCCGGCCATCACCGGCGGCTCGGCCCCGACGACCGGCATCTGCGAGACGCCGTACTCGCGCAGGATGTTGATGGCGTCGCGCACCGTCTCCGACGGGTGCGTGTGCACCAGGTCCGGCAGCGCGCCGGACTTGCCGCGCAGTACGTCGCCGACGGTGTGTTCCTCCGGCGTGCCGTCCAGGCGGGTGCGCAGGAAGCCGTACGACGACATCCACTCGTCGTTGAAAACCTTTGACAGATAACCTCTTCCGCCGTCGGGCAGCAGCACGACGACGACGGCGTCGGGCCCTTCGCGCTCGGCGACCTTGATCGCCGCGACCGCGGCCATGCCGCACGAGCCGCCGACCAGCAGGGCTTCTTCGCGCGCCAGGCGCCGGGTCATCTCGAACGAATCGGCGTCGGACACGGCGATGATCTCGTCGGGGACGCTGGGGTCGTAGGCCGACGGCCAGAAGTCCTCACCGACGCCTTCGACCAGGTACGGCCGGCCGGTGCCGCCGGAGTACACCGAGCCCTCCGGGTCGACGCCGACGACCTTGACCCGGCCGCCCGAGACCTCCTTGAGGTAGCGGCCGGTGCCGGTGATCGTGCCGCCGGTGCCGACGCCCGCCACGAAATGCGTGATCTTGCCGTCGGTGTCGGCCCAGATCTCCGGGCCGGTGGTCTCGTAGTGGCTGGCCGGGCCGTTCGGGTTGGAGTACTGGTCCGGCTTCCAGGCGCCGTCGATCTCGGTGACCAGTCGGTTGGAAACGCTGTAGTAGCTGTCCGGATGGTCGGGGGCCACGGCCGTCGGGCAGACGACGACGTCGGCGCCATACGCGCGCAACACGTTCTGCTTGTCCTCGCTGACCTTGTCGGGGCAGACGAAGATGCACTTGTAGCCGCGCTGCTGCGCGACGATGGCGAGCCCGACGCCGGTGTTACCGGACGTGGGTTCGACGATGGTCCCGCCCGGCTTGAGCAGACCGGCCTCTTCGGCGGCGTCGATCATCTTGACCGCGATGCGGTCCTTGGCGCTGCCGCCGGGGTTGAGGTACTCGATCTTGGCGGCCACCACCCCCGAACCCGCTGGAACAACCGAGTTCAGTTGGACCAGAGGCGTATTGCCGATGAGCTCACTGATGTGCCGGGCGATGCGCATGGGTACATGTTGTCAGGCCGCCCCCGGGTTGCGCATACCGGATTACCAGGTTGCCTCGCGGATGTACTCGCCGATCTGCTTCAGCGAGCGGTCGGCCTCCTTGACCAGCGGGGCAGCGAGTTGGAACACGTGCATCTGGCCGGGCCAGACGTGCACCTCGACCGGCACGCCGCTGGCGGCCAGCATGTGCGCGGCCTTGCGGGCGTCGTTGAGGAGCACCTCGGAGCCGGACACGTGGATCAGGGTGCGCGGCAGGCCGGGCTCGATGTGGTCGAGCGGCTCGTAGATCTCTTCGGGCTTTCCGTCGACGAGGTGGCGCGAGGCGGCGTGCTCGATGAGTTCGATCAGCGCGTCGAAGGCGTGTGCCGGGAACATCGCGTCGGACTTCATGTTCGGGTGCTGGGCCCGGCTCTCGTTGTCGATCTCGAACAACGGCGACATCGTCGTCACCGCGGCCGGCAGCTCACCCTCCTCCTGGAGCTTCTCGGCCAGTGCCAGCGACAGGTAGCCGCCCGCGGAGTCGCCGGCGAGCACGATCTGGTCCGGCTCGTAGCCCTTCAGGCGCAGCCACCGGTAGGCGTCGTGGCAGTCCTCGAGGGCCTCGCCGATCGAGTGCTTCGGAATCATCCGGTAGTCGACGACCAGGACGGGCGCGTCGGCGTACTTGGACAACGCGCCGACCACGCGGCCGTGGGTGTGCACGCCACAGGTCAGGAATGCCCCGCCGTGCATGTAGAGGATGACGCTGCGACGGCCGTCGGCCGGCAGCACGCCCTTGGCGCGGACCAGGTGCGCCGTACAGTTCGGCAAACCGATCGTGGCGCGGACGGTGCCCGGCTCGGGCCTCATGATCCGGGCGACGAAGTCCACCATTCCCCACGGCCAGGGGGCCTTCGGGGCGTAGCTGCCGATGGTCAGAGTTGACTTGATGGCGAGTGTCGCGGCTACCGACATCAAGCGACCGGCGAGGCTGGGACCGTCCTCGACGATCTCTACCGGTGCGCCGTCACTGACCGGATAGCGGCGTGGTTTCCGCCCCTTAACAGGACTTATAGCAACACTATGGGTTCTGACAACCCTGCTCGGTGCGGTCATCGCCACCACTCCTACGCCTTTGTAGTTCCGGTGCACTTCGTTATTTACGTCACTTAATAGACAACCCGCGTAACTTAGCTTGCCACTGCTACATAGATCAACAATCAAAGTCGCCGAATTGATGCCCCAGTCGATATGACTACGTGACCGGGTCGCCCGCGGTTCATCGACCTGCGAATCTGGGCAACCGACCTAGACTGAACGCCGTGGGCATACGTGCACCGCGCCGGACGACCATCGCTCTGGCGACCGCAGCCACCATCGCCTCGACGGGGTCGTTCTACGTCGGGGTCCGCAACCTCCTGAGCGGCCAGGCAGCCACTGCGCGCCGGGTCATCCCCAAGTCATGGGAAGTCCCGCCACGGGCCGACGGCGTCTACAGCCCCGGGGGCGGACCCGTCGAAAAGTGGCAGCGTGGCGTGCCGTTCGACCTGCACCTGATGATCTTCGGCGACTCCACCGCCACGGGATACGGCTGCCGC
The DNA here is from genome assembly GCF_018326285.1 of Mycolicibacterium sp. TY81. Classification (NCBI taxonomy): domain Bacteria; kingdom Bacillati; phylum Actinomycetota; class Actinomycetes; order Mycobacteriales; family Mycobacteriaceae; genus Mycobacterium; species Mycolicibacterium sp. TY81. The sequence goes on along the minus strand of NZ_AP023362.1, from coordinate 183,697 downwards.
AGCGCCGACGAAGTGCCCGGCGTCCTGCTCGCCCGTGGGCTGGCGCAGCAATCCGGTAAGCGAATCCGGTTGTCCACCAAGGCCATCGTGGGCGCGACCTCGAAAGGCCTGTCCGGCCAGATCGACGCCATGTTCGTGGCCGGCCCGCCACCGGACGCGGCGGTCATCATGATCGGCGCCAACGACATCACCGCCGTCAACGGCATCTGGCAGTCGGCGCGCCGGCTGGGCAACGCGGTGCAGCGCCTGTGCGCCAGCGGCGCAGTCGTCATCGTCGGCACGTGTCCCGACTTCGGCGCCATCGCCGCCATCCCGCAGCCGCTGCGCTGGGTGGCCCGCAATCGGGGCCTGCGGCTGGCCCGGGCCCAGGCCGGGCAGGTGCGGTCGAACGGCGGCGTGCCGGTGCCGTTCTCGGACCTGCTGGCGCCCGATTTCCTCAAGGCGCCCGAGGTGCTGTTCTCCCCGGACATGTTCCACCCGTCGGCCGCCGGTTACTCGCTGGCGGCCCAGCAGTTGCTGCCGGCCCTGTGTGAAGCGTTGGGCGAGTGGACAACTGAGTCGCCGCCGGCATCCGCGCTGGTCTCCCGGACCGCGGACGTGACGAGCCTGCTGGCCCGCCTGGCCGGCATCGCGCGCCTGTGGCGGCGCACGACAGGCGTACCCGCGCCGATCGTCGCTCCTGTCACGGGATAAATTCGCCGGGAAGCAATTTTTGGATCCTTAGGAGCCCGTCATGCCCGAAGCCGTCATCGTCTCCACCGCCCGCTCCCCCATCGGCCGTGCCGTCAAGGGCTCGCTGGCCACCATGCGGCCCGACGACCTCGCCGCCCAGATGGTGCGCGCCGCGCTGGACAAGGTGCCCGCGCTCGACCCGCGCGATGTCGCCGACCTGATGATCGGCTGCGGACAGCCCGGTGGTGAGGCCGCCTACAACATCGGTCGCGCCGTGGCCGTCGAGCTCGGCTACGACTTCATGCCGGGCACCACCGTCAACCGCTACTGCTCGTCGTCGCTGCAGACCACCCGCATGGCGTTCCACGCCATCAAGGCCGGCGAGGGCGACGTGTTCATCTCGGCCGGTGTCGAGACCGTGTCCCGCTTCGGCATCGGCGCTGCCGACGGCGCCCCGAACAGCAAGAACTCGCTGTTCGACGAGGCTCAGGCCCGCACCGCCAAGCAGGCCGAAGGCGCCACCGAGTGGCACGACCCGCGCGAAGACGGCGTCCTGCCCGACGTCTACATCGCCATGGGCCAGACCGCCGAGAACGTCGTCCTGCACACCGGCATCAGCCGTGAGGACCAGGACCACTGGGGCGTCCGCTCGCAGAACAAGGCCGAGGAAGCCATCAACGCCGGCTTCTTCGAGCGCGAGATCGTCCCGGTCACGCTGCCCGACGGCACCATCGTCTCCAAGGACGACGGCCCGCGCGCCGGCACCACCTACGAGAAGATCAGCCAGCTGCAGCCGGTGTTCCGCCCGAACGGCACCATCACCGCCGGTAACGCCTGCCCGCTGAACGACGGCGCCGCCGCCCTCGTGATCATGAGCGACGAGAAGGCCAAGGCCCTCGGCCTGACCCCGCTGGCGCGCATCGTCTCGACCGGTGTCTCGGGTCTGTCGCCGGAGATCATGGGCCTGGGCCCGATCGAGGCCGTCAAGCAGGCCCTCGGCCGCGCCAACATGGCCATCGGTGACGTCGACCTCTACGAGATCAACGAGGCCTTCGCCGTGCAGGTGCTGGGCTCGGCCCGCGCCCTGGGCATGGACGAGGACCGCCTGAACGTGTCCGGTGGCGCCATCGCCCTCGGCCACCCGTTCGGTATGACCGGCGCCCGCATCACCGCGACGCTGATCAACAACCTGCAGACCCACGACAAGCAGTTCGGCATCGAGACCATGTGTGTCGGTGGTGGCCAGGGTATGGCCATGATCATCGAGCGGCTTTCGTAAGTCCCTTAAGCAGTCTCTGAAGCGGCGTCCCGCCGCCTCAGCGTTGACCCTGTACTCAGGGCGCATTTGTTCGAGTGACATGCGCCCCAGGTACAGGGTCAACGTGTTTCTGGGGGCATCTGGCGTTGACCCTGAACCCTTGGCCTAACTCGCGCGTCCGGCGTCGCGCGAGGGCAGAAACACTGCAGGATTTCGTCGATAGAGTGCCCGCGCCCAGGCCCGATTCACCCACGCGATGATCTCCGCCCGGCGATGTCCGGCGGCCACTCTGACCACCGTCCACCCGACGCCGGCGATGTACTCGCTGCGCACGATGTCGTAGCCGATCTGGCCCGCATGTTGCTCGCCGTCGTACTCGACAGCGAGCCGCATGTCTTCCCATCCCATGTCGAGGAAGTACTTGGCGCGGCCATCGGGGCCAGTCACCGGGATCTGAGTCTTCGGTCGTGGAAAGCCTTCGGCGATCAGCAATTGTCGAAGCCAGGATTCTTGCGGGGATTGGGCGCCCGGGTCGTAGAGAGCCAGAGCCTGCTCCAATTGGCGCAACCCTCGCGCGTGCCGGTGGCGGCCTGCCACCTCACGCACTGCGTCGACGTTGAATCCGGTGGCGGCACCGAGAGCGTCGAGTCGGGCAACCGCGTCGACGAGCGACCCGCGTCGTCCGAGGTCGAACGCCGTACGGTGCGACGTCGTCACAGGCAATCCGCCGAGCAACTGGCTCTCGTCGTCGAAGAGCAGGTCATCACGGGCGATGACGTTCCTGGGCGGCCTGGTATTGGCGTAGATGAGTTCAATCGGCGCGTCATCAGGCACCCACTTCGCCCTGTGAAGGGCTGCCGCGGCATGCCCGGCAATGGTGGCCTCGCGTCCAGACCACAGCCACGCGGCCTGCGTCCGCTGGTAGAGCGATGGGTCAATTCGCTTGTCCACGTAGATGTTCGGCAGCATCGCCCGGTAGTGGCGGCGCAGCTCGTAGCGGGTGAGCGATCGACTTGCGACAGCCTCGCTGCCGATGAACGGGTCCGATTCGGTGATCATGACGCAACCGTCTGCCGCCCCGCTGACAGAAAGGTCTCGATCGCGCCGACACAGCCGTGGAGTGTGGATCAACTGCGAAGTGTGGATAACTCACGTTGAGCCTGTATCCGCGGCGCATTCGTACGAGTAGCCCGCGCCACTAGTACAGGGCCAATGCGCCGATGGGCGATCAGGACTCTGAGCCTGAATCCATGGGGCTAAGTCCCCTGGGGTGGTGGGAATTCGGGGACGGGGCTGAGGTGGGCGGAGATGTTCAGGCCGTGTCGGTGCCGGTGTTGGGGTGGGCCATCGCGTAGTGGTCAGTGAGTTACGTACCAAAGTGACTCACCGAAGGAAACCGCGCGATGACCCTTGACCATTCTGCCCTGCTCGCTCAGCTCGATGCACTGAAGTCCGCTGACTCGGGTGCGGTGTTCGCCGAGTTGATCCGTTCCGGGTTGCAGCAGCTCATCGAGGCCGAGGCCACCGCGGCGATCGGCGCGGGCCGTTACGAACGCAGCGACGGCCGCACGGTGCACCGCAACGGGCACCGCCCCAAGACCGTCTCCACGACCGCCGGGGACATCGAGGTGCAGATCCCCAAGCTACGGGCGGGATCGTTCTTCCCGTCGCTGCTGGAACCCCGCCGGCGTATCGACAAGGCGCTGCACGCGGTCATCATGGAGGCCTACGTGCACGGGGTGTCCACCCGCAGCGTCGATGACCTGGTGACGGCGATGGGCGTGCAGACCGGGGTGTCCAAGTCGGAGGTGTCGCGGATCTGCGCCGGCCTGGACCGCGAGATCACAGCGTTTCGGGAACGCTCGCTGACCCACACCAGCTTCCCCTACGTGTTCTGCGATGCCACCTTCTGCAAGGTCCGCGTGGGGGGCGCACGTGGTCTCCCAGGCCCTGGTGGTCGCGACCGGCGTGTCGATCGACGGCACCCGTGAGGTGCTGGGCACCGCGGTCGGTGACAGCGAGTCGTTCGAGTTCTGGCGCGAGTTCCTCGCCTCGCTTAAGGCGCGCGGCCTATCGGGGGGTGCACCTGGTCATCTCCGATGCGCACGCTGGGTTGAAAGTCGCTGTGGCACAGCAGTTCACGAACTCATCGTGGCAGCGGTGCCGGGTGCATTTCATGCGGAACCTGCATACCGCGGTATCGGCCAAACACGCCCCGGCGGTTACCGCGGCGGTCAAGACCATCTTCGCTCACACCGAACCCGACGAGGTCGCCGCGCAGTGGGACCGGGTCGCCGACACCCTGGCCGCGTCGTTCCCGAAGGTGGCCGCGATGATGGGCGAGGCCAAGACCGACGTGTTGGCGTTCACTGCGTTCCCGAAGGCGCATTGGCAGAAGATCTGGTCGAATAATCCGATAGAGCGTCTGAATAAAGAGATCAAGCGTCGGGCCGATGTCGTGGAGATCTTCCCCAATCCGGCGGCGTTCCTTCGCCTGGCCACCGCGGTGGTCATCGAATCCCACGACGAGTGGCAGGTCACCCGCCGCTACCTCTCCGATGTCTCCATGGACGAACTACGCGCCGTGATCGCCGCCAAACACGCCGCGGCAGCACTTGCCAAACAACACCAAATCGCCTAGCGTTCACCATGACTCGTTGATCACAACGCGTGAACCACGCCAGATCCGAAGTCCACCACTCCCCGGGACGCTATCATCCATGGCGCAAGAGTGCGAGAAACCCACGCCCTCAGTACAGGATCAACCCACATAGAACCCCACCCCATAGACTTTCCGCCCAATGATCACCATCGGAACCCCACTGTCGCCGAACGCGACCAAGGTCATGCTGCTCGGCTCCGGCGAACTCGGTCGCGAAGTGCTGATCGCGTTGCAGCGCCTGGGCGTCGAGACCATTGCCGTCGACCGCTACGAGAACGCGCCGGGCCAGCAGGTGGCCCACCACGCGCGGACCATCTCGATGACCGACCCCGACCAGCTCAAGGCGCTGATCGCGGCGGAGAAGCCGGACCTCGTGGTGCCGGAGATCGAGGCCATCGCCACGCCGGCGCTGCAGGAACTCGAGGAGGCCGGTGTGGTGCGGGTGATCCCGACCGCGCGGGCCGCCCGCCTCACCATGGACCGCGAGGGCATCCGGCGCCTGGCCGCCGAAGAACTCGGCGTGCCGACGAGCCCCTACAAGTTCTGCGATTCGCTCGAGGAACTCCAAGCCGCCATCGATGGCGGCATCGGGTACCCGTGCGTCGTGAAGCCCGTGATGAGCAGTTCGGGCAAGGGCCAGAGCAAGCTCGACGGCCCGGACGACGTCGCGAAGGCCTGGGAGTACGCCATGGGCGGGGCGCGCGTGACCAACACCCGCATCATCGTCGAGGGCTTCGTCGACTTCGACTACGAGATCACGCTGTTGACGGTCCGGGCACGAGGCGCCGACGGCGAGGTCGAGACCCAGTTCTGCGAACCGATCGGGCACCGTCAGGTCTCCGGCGATTACGTGGAGAGCTGGCAGCCGCACCCGATGTCGGCCGCGGCTCTGGCCAACGCCCAGGACATCGCGCACAAGGTCACCGAAAACCTCGGCGGGCAGGGCGTTTTCGGCGTCGAGTTGTTCGTCAAGGGCGACCAGGTGTGGTTCAGCGAAGTGAGCCCGCGCCCACACGACACCGGCATGACGACGATGATCACGCAGTGGCAGAACGAGTTCGAGCTGCATGCCCGTGCGATCCTCGGGCTGCCGGTGGACACGTCTCTCAAGAGCCCGGGCGCCAGCGCGGTGATCTACGGCGGCGTGGAGGCCGAGGGCATCGTCTTCGACGGCATCGATGAGGCCCTGCAGGTGCCGGGCACCGACATTCGCCTGTTCGGCAAGCCCGAGAGCTTCCGCACCCGCCGGATGGGTGTGGCCCTGGCGCGGGCCGCGGACATCGACACCGCACGCCGCAACGCCGCCGAAGCGGCCGGCCGCGTCAAGCCGCGCGCGGTCTGAGCCGGACACTGCACGACACGAAGAAGGGGCGCCCGCCGAAGCGGACGCCCCTTCTCTGTCAACGGAGCTAGTCGTTGTTGAAGTAACTCAGCAGTCGCAGGATTTCCACGTACAGCCAGACCAGGGTGACGGTCAGGCCGAGCGCGACGCCCCATGCCGCCTTCTCCGGCGCGCCGGCGCGGATCATCTGGTCGGCAGCGTCGAAGTCGAGCAGGAAGCTGAACGCCGCCAGCGCGATGCAGACCAGCGAGAAGATGATCGCGATGGTGCCGCCGCTGCGCAGGCCCATGCCCGCGCCGCCGTTGAACAGGCCGATGATGAAGTTGCCGAGCATGAGCGCCAGAACACCGAACATGCCGGCGACGATCATGCGGGTGAACTTCGGGGTGACGCGGATGGCGCCGGTCTTGTAGACGACGAGCATGCCGAAGAACACACCGAAGGTGCCGAGAATGGCCTGGCCGATCAGGGCACCGGCATTGGCGCCGGAGACCGCGAAGTTGGCCATCACGAACGAGAAGGCACCGAGGAACATGCCCTCGAGCACCGCGTAGGTGAGGACGATGCCCGGGTTGTCCTGCTTACGGCCGAACGTGGCGATGAGGACCATCACCAGGCCGCCGAGGGCACCGATCATGGCGATGGGCCCGGCCAGCGCCAGGTTCGACATGATCACGAAGTACGAAACGACCGCACTGACCGTCAGCACCGCCAGCGTGATGCCGGTCTTGGTGACGACGTCGTCGATGGTCAGCGGGCGCGAGAAACCGGCCTGCTGCTGCGGGTACTGGGTGTATGGCTGGGCCATGGTCTGCTGGGCACCATATGCGGCGGCGCCACTACCGAATTGCGCGTATCCGCCCTGCGATTTGGGCAGGGAACGAAATATCGGGTTGCTGCTCTCGCGCACCGTCTGGGTTCCTCTCGTGAAGCTGTGGTCCGTCTGCTGACGAACACCCACTCAACGTACGGCTTCGGGTGTTGGTTCCCGGCGAGACGGAGAAACTGGGAACTTACTGTGAAACGGTACCTGGTCGGCGCAGCGGTTGCGCGACGATCTAGATTGCTTACCGTGGCGGAAAACGAGGATATCCTAGTAAATGTCGAGAACGGCGTCGGCGTCGTCACGCTGAACCGTCCGAAGGCCATCAATTCGCTCAATCAAGTCATGGTCACGGGCCTGGCCGAGGCGCTCAGGGCGTGGGAGCACGACGACAGCGTGCGCGCGGTCCTGCTGACCGGCGCCGGCGAGCGCGGCCTGTGCGCAGGCGGCGACGTCGTCGCGCTGTATCACTCCGCCAAGGCGCAGGACGACAAGGCCAGGACGTTCTGGCACGACGAATATCTGCTCAACGCGCACATCGGCCGCTACCCCAAGCCGTACGTCTCGCTGATGGACGGCATCGTGATGGGCGGCGGCGTCGGGGTCGGCGCGCACGGCAACACCCGCGTCGTCACCGAGAAGACCAAGCTCGGCATGCCCGAGGTCGGCATCGGCTTCATCCCCGACGTCGGCGGTACCTACCTGCTGTCCCGCGCGCCGGGCCTGATCGGCCTCCATGCCGCGCTCACCGGTGCCCCGTTCTCCGGCGCGGATGCCATCGCTCTGGGCTTCGCCGACCATTTCGTCCCACAGGCCGACCTCCCAGCCTTCCGCGACCTGGTGATCAGCGACGGCCCCGACGCCGCGCTCAAGAAGTACGCCGTCGAGCCGCCCGCCAGCGAGCTTCTGGCACAACAGCATTGGATCGACGAGTGCTACGCGGCCGACACGGTCGCCGAGATCCTGGAGAACCTGCGGAACAGCGACGCCGCGCCCGCCAACGCGGCAGCCGACCTGATCGCCACCCGGTCGCCCATCGCGCTGACAGTCACCCTGGAGGCCGTGCGCCGCGCCGCGAAGCTGCCCACCCTCGAGGACACCCTCGTGCAGGAATTCCGAGTCTCGATGGCATCGCACAAGTCTCACGATTTCGTGGAGGGCATCCGCGCCCAGCTCGTCGACAAGGACCGCAACCCGCAGTGGTCCCCGGCTAGTCTTTCGGACTGCACCGCCGCCGACGTCGACGCCTACTTCGTCTCCGCCGACCCTGATCTCACCTTCTAGGAGAACCGATGACTTTCGAAACCATCCTGGTCACCCGCGACGACCGCGTCGCCACCATCACCCTGAACCGGCCGAAGGCCCTCAACGCCCTCAACAGCCAGGTGATGACCGAAGTCACCACGGCCGCAGCCGAACTCGACGCGGACCCGGGCATCGGCGCCATCATCATCACCGGTAGCGAGAAGGCCTTCGCCGCGGGCGCCGACATCAAGGAGATGGCGAGCCTGACGTTCGCCGACGTGTTCTCGCAGGACTTCTTCGCGCTGTGGAACAAGTTCGCCGCGACCCGCACCCCCACCATCGCCGCCGTCGCCGGCTACGCGCTCGGTGGCGGTTGTGAGCTCGCCATGATGTGCGACCTGCTGATCGCCGCCGACACCGCGAAATTCGGCCAGCCCGAGATCAAGCTGGGCGTGCTCCCTGGCATGGGTGGCAGCCAGCGTCTGACGCGTGCCGTGGGCAAGGCCAAGGCCATGGATCTGATCCTCACCGGCCGCAACATGGACGCCGAGGAAGCCGAACGCTGCGGTCTGGTGTCGCGTGTGGTCCCGGCCGACAAGCTGCTCGAAGAGGCCAACGCCGTCGCCAAAACCATTGCCGGCATGTCGCTTTCGGCGTCGCGGATGGCGAAGGAAGCGGTCAACCGCGCCTTCGAGAGCACCCTCGCCGAGGGCCTGTTGTACGAGCGCCGGCTGTTCCACTCGGCCTTCGCCACCGACGACCAGACCGAGGGCATGGCGGCGTTCACCGAGAAGCGCGCGCCGAACTTCACGCATCGGTAAAGTCGATCGGTGGCCGACACCGCGCAACTGCCTGATCCTGCCGACGACGGCGCCGCTGTCACGGTGGCCGAGCCGTCGGACGAGGAGTCATTCGTCGCGAAACTGGAAGAGCCACCCTCGGATTGGTGGGTTCGCCGCTACACGTTTTTCGGCACCGCGGTCGGCCTGACCTTCATCTGGCTCTCGATGACGCCGTCGCTGTTGCCGCGCGGACCGCTCTTCCAGGGCATCGTCAGCGGGGCTGCCGGCGCGTGCGGCTACGGCCTCGGGGTGCTCAGTGTCTTTCTGGTGCGCTACATGCGCTCAAAGGACAGCAGTCCCAAGGCGCCCCGCTGGGCGTGGCTCGTCCTGATCGGGGTCGGCGTCATCGGCCAGGTGCTCGCGGTCATCTGGTTCCACGTCTGGCAGGACGAGGTCCGCGACATGATGGGCGTGCCCCGGATGAAGTTCTGGGACCACCCGCTGACGGCGGTGTACTCGATCGTCTTCCTGTTCGGCTTCGTCGAAATCGGCCAGCTGATCCGCAAATTGGTGCGTTTCCTGATGCGTCAGCTGGAGCGGGTGGCTCCCCCTCGGGTGTCCGGCGTGGTGGCAGTGCTCCTGGTCATCGCCGTGTTCGTCGAGGTGTTCAACGGTGTGGTCGGCAACTATGCGATGTCGTGGATCAACAACACCTTCGCCTCGGCCAATGACGAGGATGATCCCGACAACCCGCCTCCCACATCGCCATTGCGGTCGGGCGGGCCCGGCTCACTTGCCAGCTGGTCGTCGCTGGGCCGGCAGGGCCGCATCTTCGTCGGCAACGGACCGAGCGTCGAAGAGCTCGAGAAATTCAACGGCCGCAAGGCAATCGAACCGATTCGCGCCTACGCCGGTCTGCACTCCGCGGACGGCATCCGGGCAACGGCCAGGCTCGCCGCGCAGGAACTCAAGCGCACCGGCGGACTCGAGCGCGCGGTCGTCGCCGTCGCCACCACGACGGGCACCGGCTGGATCAACGAGGCCGAAGCCGCGTCGCTGGAGTACATGTACAACGGCAACACCGCGATCGTGTCGATGCAGTATTCGTTCCTGCCCAGCTGGATCTCGTTCCTGGTGGACAAGGACAACGCGCAGGAAGCCGGCCAGGAACTGTTCGAAGAGGTCGACGCCCTCGTGCGGCAGATGCCCGAGGGCAAGCGCCCCAAGCTCGTGGTGTTCGGGGAGAGCCTCGGCTCGTTCGGCGGCGAGGCTCCGTTCCAGTCGCTGAACAACCTGGTGGCCCGCACCGACGGCGCGCTGTTCTCCGGACCGACGTTCAACAACGTCATCTGGACCGAGCTGACCCGCTACCGCGACGCCGGGTCACTGGAGAAACTGCCGATCTACGACCACGGCCTCAACGCCCGGTTCGCTTCTCGCCCTGAGGATTTGGACCGCCCTGCCGACGCCACCTGGGGCCACCCGCGGGTGGTGTATCTGCAGCACGCGTCCGACCCGATCGCCTGGTGGAATCCCGACCTGCTGTTCGCCCGGCCCGACTGGCTGGAAGAACCGCGCGGCCGTGACGTCTCGCCGCGGATGGAGTGGATTCCCGTCGTGACGTTCCTGCAGGTGTCGGCCGACATGGCCGTCGCGGTCGACGTCCCGGACGGGCACGGACACGTCTACGTCAGGGACGTCGCCGATGCGTGGGCCGACGTGCTGCAGCCGCCGGAGTGGACCAAGGAGAAGACGGAGCGGTTGCGCCCGCTGCTACACCCAAGCGCCGGCACGTAGCAGCACCGACGCGGCCGTCCCGCCCAGCAGTCCTTCATCGACCAGCGCCCGGTATCCGCCGATGACGTCGGTGGCGCGGTACAGCCCCAGGTCCTGCAGCGCGGCGGCGGCCAGGCTCGAGGTGTAGCCCTGCGAGCACAGCACCACCCACTCGACGTCGACTCCGGTGGCCTGCGGCAGACGGGCGTCACTGGTCGGGTCGCAGCGCCATTCCAGGACGTTGCGTTCCACGACGAGCGCGCCGGGAAACTCGCCCTCGATGGCGCGCTGCGCGGCCGGCCTGATGTCCACCAGCACGGCGCCCCGGGCCAGCGCGGCGGGGATTTCGGCGGCGGACAGCCGGACCAGCCGCTCGCGCGCCGCGTTCAGCATGGCGTCGACTCGGCTGACCGCGTTCCCCGTCGCTTCACTCGCCGTGGTCATCAGTCCCCCTCGGGCTTGTCAGTGAGTTCGGTGTAGACGCGCCGCAGCTTCTGGCTTTCGGTCACGTCGTAGTACGACATGGCGGTCAGCGGCGGCGAGTAGGCGTGCACACTCAGAGTGGGCGGAGCGGGCGATACTCCTGCGGCATCGTTGCTGCCCGCCCGCACCACGTCGTGGACCCAGCCCAACGGGAACGCGGCCTGGTCACCGGCCTCCAGAGTGCGCTGCCGCAGCCCGCGGCCGTCCCAGCGGGTTTCCTCGAGCGCCCCGGACACCACGGTCAACGCACCGAGCGATCCGCCATGGTCGTGCAGCTCGGTGCTGCGCTCGGGGACCCAGCTGATCAGCCAGAGATCGAGTTCGTCGTCGCCGTACAACCGGCGGAACCAGCGTTCGTGAAGGGGCAGGCCGTCGGCCGGCAGCAGCCGGTCGTAACGGCCGCTCAGGACGTCGTCGGCGCACCGATCAGTGGCGTGCAGCAGGTCGGGCAGCCGCAATCGGGTCGGGGCCAGGGAAGTGGGGCCAGAAACAGAAAACTCTGTCAGGACGGACATGACGGAACTCCAATGCAGAAACGAACGGGTGGGCTTGGCGCCCTCACAAGGCCGGGCTCAAGCCCGACAACATGTCGCGTTCTGCACGTTCTGCACTGCCATGTTCCCCATGGTGTCGGCGCCGCGGCCGCCGGGAAAGGGTTAGCGTCAGGGTGATCCTGAATGCCTACACCTCTAGATTGGCAAGCATGCAGATCAACGTCATCCGGGCAGCGCTGCTCACGACCACCGCACTGACGTTCCTGACAGCCTGCGGGCCGGACAAGCAAGCCGCTCCCGCCCACACTCCCGCCGAGCTGCCCACGCAGTCGCACGAACACCCCGCACCCGCCGGCGGCGCCGTCTCCCCGGGCGGCGTGACAACTGCCGTCGACGCCCCGCCGGCGGCGACCGAGTCCGAGTTCGGCCAGGCGTGCCACGCCGCGAAGGTGTGGATGGACGCTCAGCATGCCGACCCGGCGACGCTCGTCGAGCCGTACCTGAGCCTCATGCAGCGGGCGGAAACACGTGATCCCGGTAACTTCAACACCCCGTGGACCGAGCTCACCGCAGGCCAGCAGGCCGGCGTGATCATGGCCGCGACCAGCGCCTCCAAAGGTGAATGCGGCTGATACCCGCCGTTCACTGAGGATTCGCTGAGTCTGCGGCGTTGCCCTAAAATCGGTCGCACTGCCGTCCGATCGCTCTGACGCATACACGCGGGCCGCGGTGACAGCGAACTTTCCGACCGCCGGATCCGACCGGCGGTCCTCACGTACCCGCGAGGCCCGCCGAGATGACCGCCATGACCGCATCCCCTCGAGGTCGCAGCTGAGCACCTCCGATCTCCAGCGCAGCGATACCGCCCGCCACCGTCTTCCAGCCCGGCACCGCCGGAGCCGGCTGCAAAGCCTGCTCAGCGCCCGGGTGGGCTGGGACACCGTCGGGCGGGTGGCGCTCGCCCTGGTCACCACGGTGGCGGTGGCGACGACCGGCCTGGGCTGGTGGACGGTGCGCGGCGCGCTGCACGGCATCACGGTCAGCGATGCGCTCGGGGCCGACGCGCCCAAGTCCACCGGCGGGGCGATGAACATCCTGCTGATCGGCCTGGACTCGCGGAAAGACCAGCAGGGCAATGACCTGCCGCAGGCGCTGCTCGACAAGCTGCACGCCGGGGATTCGGACAACGGCGGCTACAACACCAACACGCTGATCCTGGCGCACATCTCCGCCGACAACCATGTGGTCGCGTTCTCGATCCCGCGCGACGACTATGTGCGGGTCACCGGCATCCCCGGATACGACCACATCAAGATCAAAGAGGCGTACGGCCTGACCAAGGCCAACGCCATGCAGCACCTCATGGACAAGGGCGTCACCGACCAGGCCGAGCTGGAACGCAAGAGCCGCGAGGCCGGCCGCGCCGCCACCCTGGCCGCGGTCCGCAATCTGACCGGTGCGCCCATCGACTACTTCGCCGAGGTCAACCTCGCCGGTTTCTACGACATCGCCGAGAGCCTCGGTGGCGTCGAAATCTGCCTGAACCACCCCGTGTACGACGACTACTCGGGCGCCGATTTCCCGGCCGGCCGCCAGATGCTCGACGCCTCGCAGGTCGTCGCCTTCGTCCGGCAACGGCACGGCCTGGACAACGGCGACCTGGACCGGACCCACCGCCAGCAGGCGTTCCTGATCTCGGTGATGCACCAGCTGCAGAAGGACGGCTCGTTCAGCGACCTCGGCAAGCTCAATCAGCTGATCGGCGTCGCACAGAAGGACGTCGTGCTGTCGGCGGGCTGGGGCCAGGAGCAGTTCAAGCGCATGGGCGAGATCGCCGGCGGCGCAAACGTCCAGTACCGGACATTGCCCGTCGTGCGCTACGACAACATCGACGGCCAGGACGTCAACATCGTCGACCCCATGGCCATCAAGGTCGAGGTCGCCAAGGCCTTCGGCCTCAAGCCACCGGCCGGCGCACCGACGACCACGCCCAGCACGTCGACCGAGCCGTCGACGCTGGACAAGGCCGCCGACAGCACCGGTACGACGTCGAAGAACGCCAAGACCGCCGTCATCGACGTCATCAACGGTTCCGACGTGATGGGCCTGGGCCGGCAGATGTCCGAGATCCTGGGCGATCTCGAATACTCCATGGGCCAGACCCGGAGCTCGCAGGACGGCGAGCTCAGTTCGACGGCCGTCGACTTCGGCGCCGGTACCGACGCCGAAGCCAAGCACCTGGCAGAACTGTTGGGCATCGACGCGGTCCGCGCCGACCCGTCGGTGCCCGCCGGCCGCATCCACGTGACGCTGGGGCCGGGCTATCAGGTGCCAGACACCCTCGACAGCGTCTCCCTGGCTGCGGCCAAGTCGTCCAATTACGACACCACGTTGCCGACCCCGGAAGCCGGGCCGCCGGTGCGTGCCAACGACGGGCTCCCCTGCGTCAACTGACGCGCGCCCGCTTTTCCGTGCCGCCAGTGTGCGCACAGACCGTCGATCCGGCCGGTTCCGCGATCTGCACGCACACTCGCGATGCAGACGCCACCAGCTGCCGGCGCAAATTAATTAGATTAGTTCAACGAATTAAATTCGCCGCCCATCGAAGCGCGAAAAATGAGCAGCAACACCATTCCCAGAACACAAAGCACATCTAACAAATTTGCCCGCCGACCAGGCAAAACGTCGCGAAAGCAATGAGATCAGCTAACGAATACGACCAATTTCCCAACTACTGGTCAGTAATTGTGCTTTGACTCACACAATGGTGCACACTATGGGGTGTCTCACTCATTGTCGAAGGGATGAGCTCAATGGTTGCTCCTCAGCACGTACCGGTCGCTCGGGCCCACAGTGGCGCGGTCAACGGGCGCCGGGTGCTCTTCATGGGCATCCTCCTGCTGCTCATCGCGGTCGCCGCGGTCAGCGGCATCCTCTTCGCCATGAGCAGCGGACAGCCGCAGGTGGCCCTCATCATCGGGCTCGTCTCGGCGGCGTTCTTCTCGCGCATCCGCTGCTGACGCGGCCTCGTCTCGCCGCCGTCTGATCCGCACGCCAAAATAGGGCCATGCGGGTCGCACTGGTCCTTGGCAGCGGTGGCGCCCGGGGTTACGCACACATCGGCGTCCTCGACGCGCTCCGCGAGCGCGGATTCGACGTCGTCGGCATCTCCGGTTCCTCCATGGGCGCACTCGTCGGCGCACTGCAGGCCGCCGACAAACTCGACGAATTCACCTCCTGGGCCAGCGCTCTCACGCAGAGCGCGGTCCTCCGTCTACTCGATCCATCCCTGACCGCCGCCGGCGTGCTCCGCGCCGAGAAGATCCTGGCGGCCGTCCGCGAGATCATCGGCCCGCGGACCATCGAGAGCCTGCCGATCCCCTACACCGCCGTCTCGACCGACCTGATCGCCGGCAAATCAGTCTGGCTGCAGCGCGGCCCGATCGACGCGGCCATCCGCGCCTCCATCGCCATCCCCGGCGTCATCGCGCCCTATCTGCTCGACGGCCGGCTACTGGCCGACGGCGGCATCCTGGACCCCCTGCCCATGGCACCGCTCGCGGCCGTCAACGCCGACCTGACCATCGCGGTCAGCCTCAACGCCAGCGACCCGAATCCCACTCCGGAATCCCCGCGCCCCACCGCCGAGCTGTTGAACCGCATGCGGCGCAGCACGACGTCACTGATCGACCGGGCCGCGGCGAGCACCCTGCTCGACGGCCCCACCGCACGATCGGTGCTGAGCCGCTTCAGCAACGCGGTCGACGGCATCGACGCCGTCCCCGAGTCCGAGGTCGAGACCGAGGAAGACACGCACGTGCCGCGGCTCGGCGGATTCGAGGTCATGAACCGCACCATCGAAATCTCGCAGGCCGCGTTGATGCGACACACCCTGGCGGCCTATCCGCCCGACCTGTTGATCGAGGTGCCGCGCACGGTGTGCCGCAGCCTCGAGTTCTACCGAGCCTCCGAGGTCATCGAGATCGGGCACGAATTGGCTTGCGCCGCACTCGATTCCCTCGACCACGCCGACTAGGACAGGAACGCGGCGACCTCTGCCGCGACCTTTCGGCCCTGCACCCGGCCGGCCTGCGCCGACGGGATACGACAGGCCGGATCGAGCGGGTCGACGCCGAAGGCGGCGAGGGACTCAGCGTCGGCGAAGATGCCGCAGGCGCGGCCCGCAAAGCTCCTGACGTCCGCGCCGGGGCCCGCCCCGAACGGCGACGGCGAGTCCGACGGCGCCGGAACCAGCACGACGGCGGCGTCACAATCCTTGACCGCGATCATGTTGACGCTGCTGCCCATGCCGCCGTCCATGTAGCGGCGGCCGCCGATGGTCACCACCGGCCAGGCGGCCGGCACCGCGCAGCTGGCCTCGACGGCGTCGACGAGGGACACCCCCGATTCGCGGGTGAACACCACCAACTCGCCGGTGTCGATGTCGACGCCGGTGATGCGCAGGTCATGGTCGGGCCACTCGTGCGACGGCAACCGGCGTTCGATGACGTTGCGGCGCACGGCCGGACTGACGGTGTCGGCGGCCGCCGCCGCCTTGCCCAGGCGCTGCAACTGCTCGGCCGGGCTGCCGTGGTCCGCCGACATCGCGTCGATGAACGTGGTCAGGACGGCCTCGATGTCGATGCCCGGGCTGATCTCCGCCGATTCGGCGGCGACCTGGCGCTCGAACAACTCTCCGATGCTCAGGGCGCTGCCCAGTTGTGCACCGACCGCCGAACCCGCCGACGTGCCCAACACCACATCGGAATTTCGCACCGCCGCGGCGATCTCGGGAGCTTCGTCGGCGATGCCCTGCAGGATGCCGGTCTCCCACGCGATGCCGGCGATGCCGCCACCAGCCAGAACGAGTGCACGCTTAGTCATTAGTTCATCTAACCGGATTCGGCGTGCGCCGTGGGACCGTCATCCCACCAGGAGGTCAGAAAGATGCTCCAGCGACCGGCCGGCGTAGCCCTTCCACAGCTTGCCGAACACCGGCAGCAGCGGAGCGGTCAGCGAGCTGCGCGGGTGCAGGGTCCACCGCCAGGTGATCTTGGTGCGGGGGCTCTGCCCAGCGGAGACATCCTGGAACAGCCACATCCCTTGCACGCCGCCCACCAGCGGCGCCAGGGGTCCGTTGATGTCGGACAGCGTGTAGCCGAACGAGTGCGGCTCGTCGTACGAGGTCAGGGTCTCGGCCATGCTGCCGCCACCGGTCAGCAGGATGGTGCGGGTCTGCCCCACCGCATCCCAGATGCCGGTCTGGTTCCGCACGGCCTTGATCGGCGGGATCGGCCCGTACCAGCGACAGAACAGCTCATTGAGCGGGATCGGTGCGGTGCCGCTGAACGCGTCGGCCACCGCGACGGGGACTATTCGTGATTGCTCGACCACCAATGCCTGCGCCATGATGGCGATCGTAACCATCGATGCTGACCACTGGAGTGCCATGACCTCGACGATGCGGGCCCAACGGTTCTACGCCGACACCAAAAAGGTTGTGGTGGAAGATGTTCCGATTCCGGAGCCGGGCCCGGGCGAGGTGCTGGTCAAGGTCGCCTACTGCGGCATCTGCCACTCCGACCTCAGCCTGATCAACGGCACGTTCCCGTCGCAGCTCCCGGTGGTGACGCAGGGCCACGAAACGTCGGGCACCATCGCCAAGCTGGGACCGGGCGTCACCGGCTGGGCCGAGGGCGACCGCGTCGTCGTCGCCGCCGGCAAACCGTGCATGGACTGCGTTAACTGTCTTCGCGGCGACATGTCGAACTGTCTGCGAATCCGGCTCATGGCGTTCGCGTACGACGGGGGTTGGGCCGAATACACCGTCGCGCAAGCCTTCGGCCTGACGAGGGTGCCCGACAACGTGCCGCTGGAGCAGGCGGCGATCCTGGCCGACGCGGTGTCGACGCCGTTCGGCGCCGTCGTGCGGACGGGCCAGGTGGGTATCGGTGAATCCGTCGGCGTATGGGGCGTCGGCGGGCTCGGCACGCACATCGTGCAGCTGGCCCGGTTGGTCGGGGCAGCCCCGATCGTCGCGGTCGACGTCAACCCGGCAGTGCTGGAGCGTGCGCTGGAGGTCGGCGCGGACTACGCCTTCGACGCCCGCGACCCGGAGTTGTTGGCCCAGATCGGTGCGGCCACCGGCGGCCGGATGCTCGACGTCGCGTTCGACGCGGTCGGCAAGGGGTCGACGTTCGACCAGGCGCTGGCGGCGCTGACCGTGGGCGGACGGTTCGTCGGCGTCGGGATGAGCGCCGATGCCCCGTCGATCGGCCCGACGTCGTTCTTCAACCTGACCAAGAAGCAGGTGCGCGGGCACCTGGGCTACCAGAACGCCGACATCGGCACGCTGGCCACGCTGGTGTCCCGCGGCCGTCTGGACCTCACCCGGTCGATCAGCGAGATCGTCCCGCTCGAGGACGTCGCCGAAGGCATCGCGAAACTCGATCGGGCCGAAGGCAATCCGATCCGGATACTCGTGCAGCCCTAATTACCGCGAGCGGCCATTGCTCCTATGTCAAGCAGCGAGTGCTGTTTCGGGTTTTTGGTGTGATCGGTTGAGGTGCAGGTCGGTGTGGAGGCTGCGGTAGACGGTTCGGCTGAGGTGGCGTTTGAGGCATCGTAGGGCTTCTTTGGTGGCCTTGCCGTCGGCGATGCGACCGCGGTAGTACTGCTGGCCGGCGCTGCCGGGGATGCGCAGCTGGGTGATGGCGATGCGGTGTAAGGCCGCGTTGAGTTGGCGGTTGCCGGACCGGTTCAAGCGGACGCGTCCGGCGGTGTTGCCCGACCAGACTGGGATCGGTGCGGTGCCGTTGTGGCGGCTGAAGGCGGCTTCGCTGCGGAAGCGGCTGATGCCGGCGGTTTCGGCGATGATCTTGGCGGCGGTCAGTTCACCGCATCCGGGCACCGTCAGTAGCGTCGGGGCGATTTTTTGGACGCGTTCGCCGATGCGTGCGGCCAGGGTGTTGATGGCCTCGGTCAGGCGCATGACGTCGGCGAGTTCATCGCGGGCCAACTCGGCCAGCAGTCCGTGCTGGGTGTCGAGCCATTTTGCGAGCGCGGTGCAGGCCTTGGTGCGGTGTAGTGAGCCCGGTTTGGGTTCAGCAGCGGGGTCGAGTTCGTGGATCCGTTGACGTAGCCGGTTGATCGTCGAAGTGCGTTGTGCCACAAGGTCTTCACGACGATCAATCAATAGTTTCAGTTCGCGCGAACTCTGATCATGAGAGGCGACGGGCAGATCAGGATTGCGCAGCACAGCCTGAGCCACGGCCAGCGCATCGATGGGATCGGACTTACCGCGGGTCCGTGCCGAGGCCCGGGCCTGCGACATGAGTTTGGGGGCCACCCGTACCACGGACTGGCCGGGCGGTGAGCAGATCGCGCTCCAGGCGAGCTGACAGGTTGCGACAGTCCTCGATACCCCCACAGCAATTCTTCCCCGAACTGCTCGCGGGCCCAGGCCAACGCCTTGTGGTGTCCGATGGTGGTGGCTTTGACGACCTTCTCACCGAGCTTGCGGCCGACCTCGTCGACCGCAACAAAGGTGTGGGTGCGCTTGTGGACATCGGTTCCAACGACGACCATGAACGGTGCCTTCTTTCATCAGAGGTGGATGAGGCGAAGGTCGGGCCGGGCCGGGCAGGACACATCTCAGTGGGGGCGGTGCCACGCTCCTATCAAGTCACGCCGGTCGGTCCTTCCCGCCTGGTATCGGCACAACGGCCGAATGCCAGCCCGCAGGCGGCAGTGTTTGCAAGAGCCAAATACCAGGTGAGAAGTAACCCAACCACCGCAACAGCGGCAACTCGAGAATGACACTGAGTGTTTGTACGCCGACACGCTGCCGCAGGCGTGCAAAAACGTCGCGCTCACCTCAGCCGAGGTGCCGCTTTCGCACTGAAGAGCGGCAGGTCCAGATAGGTGGCGATGCCCGGTTCCGCGGCACACACCGCCGGCACGGAGTTGACGCAGTGGGCGGCGGTGCCGACGACGCCGGGTTCGGGGCCGTCCTCTCCGACCAGTCCCTGAAAGCCCTTGATCGACACGGTGAAGTCCGGATTTCCCTTGACCTCCATCTCATAGCGTTGACCTTCGGGGCCGAAATCCCATGCCGGGTCGAGGTTTTCCTCACCCATGAACCAGTTGACGGTGACGCGCACGACAACCTCGTCGCCGACGACCGCCTCCCAGTGGAACTTGCGGGCGGCCACCTGGCCGGGCTGGATGGGCCCCAGCGGTGAGTCGATCGGCGCGGTCGCCACCGCAACCTCTTGGCGCGCAACGATCTTCGGATCGGCATTGAAGCCGAACTCGTCGACGCACATCCGCACGGCCTGGATGAAGCCACTGTCGAGCAGCTTCTGCATCGGACCGGTCAGCGCCTTGTCCGGGGTCTCACCGAACCCCATGACGTGCCGCAGCACGTCGGGCGCCTCATAGGTGCGCAGATCCGAAAATTCCTCGGCCCGAACGAAAGTCACGCCAGTGGACATCACCGAGAACAGCAGCGGGAACTTCTCACTGATGCCGCCGGGTGCGATGCCGGTGCCGTGCAGCGTGGCCCCACCTGCCAGCGCGGCTTCCCGCATCGGCGCGCCCTGCTTCTCGCTCGGATACACCCACCCGACGGGCGTCACCACGTTCTTGCCGGACCGCAGCAGGGCCGCCACCTCGTCGGGGTTGGCCATCAGCGGGGCGTAGATGACGGCGTCGGCCTCGAGCGCCAGGATGTCGTCGATGTTGTTGGTCGCAGTGACACCCAGCGGCTCGGCGCCGATGATCTCGCCAACATCCTTGCCGTTCTTGGCTTCCGAATGCACCCAACAACCGACCAGTTCCAGGTCCGGGTGTTCCAGCACGCCCTTGATCGCGGCGACGCCGACTCCGCCGGTTGCCCACTGCACGACCCGCAACGCCATGAAACCTCCCGAGCACCGCCCGAACTAGAACACGTTCTAGGTTGTATACCACCGGCCCGGCGCCGGAGACCAGACCTTTGGGGTCTTGACTAAAACCGCCGGGCGTGACTGAACTACAGGTAGTAACGAAAGGACTCTCAATGACCGTGTCAAGCCGCCGCAGTGGCGATTTGGGGCGTGTCGGGGTGCCAGGTCCGGTTGTCACGGATGAGGGCGTAAAGGACGTTGACGCGTCGGCGGGCCAGGCAGATGGTGGCCGGGATAGCGCGTTTGCCTTGGTCTCGTTTGCGCTGGTAGTACGCCTTCGACGTGGGATCGCAGCGGATCGCGGTCAGCGCGGACATGTACATCACCCGGCGCAGGCGGCGGCTGTAGCGCTTGGGCGTGTGCAGCCGGCCGGTGCGTTTGCCGGAGTCTTTGGATACCGGCGCCAGGCCGGCCCAGGCGGCGAGCTGGTCAGGCGATTGGAGCAGTGCGGGATCGCCGACCACGGCAAGGAATTCGGCGCCGAGTCGGAAGCCGATGCCGGGCAGGCTGGTGATCACCTCGGCGAGCGGATGGCGGCGAAATCGTTCCTCGATGTCCGCGTCGGTGTGTTTGATGCGCTCATCGAGGTTGATCACCCCTTGGGCCAGCTCGGCGACCAATCCGGCGCCAACATCTTCACCCGCGAGGCGGACGGTCTGAGCTTTGGCCGCTGTCACCGCGGCAGCCGCGATCGTGGCGGCGTTGCGCACCCCGGCCGCTGCCAGAACTTTGGTCAGCCGCGAAACACCCGTTCGGCGAATCGCTTTCGGCCGTTGATAGTGCGCCAGCAGCACCGCCCAACCCCGGTCTTGGCTGAGCTCGGCGACGCGTTCGAGGGCCGGGCATACGGCCAGCAGTTGTTGGCGCAGACGGTTGATGGTGCGGGTGCGATCGGCCACCAGATCGGCGCGGTGGGCGGTGAGCATGCGCAGCTCGGTGATCAGGTCATCGCCGGGACGCAGGACCGGCAGGTCCGCACCGCGCATCCGGGATTGATCGGCAATCACCCGGGCGTCTTTGGCGTCGGTCTTGGATTCACCACCCCGGTAGGTGGCCGATGCTTGCCACACCTGCCGGCCCGCAAGGTAACGCACCGTCTTGCCTTCATCGGCCAGCACCGTGAGGACCAGTGCGGCGTACGCGTTGCTCAAGTCCACCGCCCAGGACACCTCACCGGCAAGCTTTTCGACCTCGGCGACCAGGTCGCGGATCGTGCGCTCGTCGTTGACCACCTTGCGCGAGAACACCATGTTGCCGTTGCCGTCCACGACGCACACCCAGTGATGTTGGGTCTGCTGCACGATCAGGTGACAGTTTCGGTCACGCGGCCTGACTGGCCGGTGTGGTCATGATTGCTTCGAATTCGATCGGGGTCAACCGCCCGAGGCCGGACTGGCGGCGGCGCCGGTGGTAGGTGCGCTCGATCCAGGTGACGATCGCGATGCGGAGTTGTTCTCGGGTGTCCCAGCGGCGGCGGTCGAGCACGTTCTTCTGCAGCAGGCTAAAGAAGCTCTCCATGGCGGCGTTGTCGCCGGCGGCTCCGACACGGCCCATAGAGCCGACCATCTCGTGTTGATTCAAGGCGTGTACGAATTTCCTTGACCGGAACTGAGATCCGCGATCCGAGTGCAGAATGCACCCCGCGACATCTCCGCGTCGGGCTACCGCGCTGTGTAGTGCCCGGATGGCCAGTTGTGACTTCATTCGGGAGTCGATGCTGTAGCCGACGATCCGGTTGGAGAACACGTCCTTAATCGCACAGAGGTAGAGCTTGCCCTCACCGGTGCGGTGCTCAGTGATGTCACTGAGCCACAACTGATTTGGCCCTTCAGCGGTGAAGTCACGCTCGACAAGATCGTCGTGCACCGGCGGCCCGACTTTGCCGTTCTTGCCGCGTTTCTTACCAAACACGCTCCACAGTCGATTCTGCGAGCAGATCCGCCATGCGGTGCGCTCGGCCATCGGCTCGCCGGCATCGCGCGCCTCCTCCACGAGGTAGCGGTAGCCGAACTCCGGATCG
Organism: Mycolicibacterium sp. TY81; assembly: GCF_018326285.1. Classification (NCBI taxonomy): domain Bacteria; kingdom Bacillati; phylum Actinomycetota; class Actinomycetes; order Mycobacteriales; family Mycobacteriaceae; genus Mycobacterium; species Mycolicibacterium sp. TY81. The sequence continues at coordinate 161,192 of NZ_AP023362.1, read as the reverse complement.
TCTGCGTGCGCGTCGAACAGCGCATTGGCGCGGTAGGCCTCGATGAGTTCGGCCTCGGTGATGGGGGTCGGCCAGCCAGCGGTAATACGGTTGGCGGGAGAGCTTGAGTACCCGGCACGTCACCGCGACGGGGATCCCGTCGGCGGCGAGCTCTTTCACGAGCGGGTAGACCCTTTTCCCGGCAGATTGGCCTGCGATAAATACGCTGCGGCCCGACGCAGCACCTCGTTCTCTTGCTCTAGCAGTTTGATCCGCCGTCGGGCTTCGCGCAGCTCACCGGACTCGCTGGCGCTCTTGCCGGGCTTGGTGCCTTCGTCGATGTCGGCCTGACGGAGCCATTTCTGCAGCGTCATCGGGTGCACTCCGAAATCGGTGGCGATCTGCTCGATCGTTACACCGTCATCGCGGTTGCGAGCGACCCGGACGACGTCGTCGCGGAACTCGCGGGGGTAGGGCCTTGCCATGGGGACATCCTTCCAGCCCGCCCATGCTGGGCAAGCCAACTCAGATGTCACCTATTCGTGCAGCAGACCCGTTCTTTGCCGACGTCGACGCCAGCCCATACCTGGTCTTCGGTCACCGGACCTCTTTTCGCTTGTCTGCCAACAGAATCCCCAAGGACGACCTCGCCGGCATTTCCTTAAACAAGCGATCGCATCGCAGATCTCAATCAGCGGCCCGAGGAAGTCCAGGCAGGCCGGGCGGCCAGTCCTTTCAAGCCGCACCACCAGGGCCGGCACCAACATGGCAGCCATACCCGACCCACCCGGGTCACAGCCAAACGTAACGCTCAGCAATACGAAGTAACTGCAACTACAAACTTAAGGAAACCCATGGCCAAGAATCGCGTGTTCGTCGTCGGTGTCGGCATGACCAAATTCGAGAAGCCCGGCAGCCGCGAGGGCTGGGACTACCCGCAGATGGCCAACGAGTCCGGCAACAAGGCCCTGGCCGACGCCGGCATCTCGTATGACCAGGTGGAGCAGGGTTACGTCGGCTACTGCTCCGGCGACTCGACCTCGGGCCAGCGCGCCCTGTACGAGCTGGGCATGACAGGCATCCCGATCGTCAACGTCAACAACAACTGTTCGACGGGTTCGACGGCGCTTTACCTTGCCGCACAGGCGATCCGCGGCGGCCTCGCCGACTGCACCATCGCGCTGGGCTTCGAGAAGATGCAGCCGGGTTCGCTTCAGGCAGGTGCGCAGGACCGCGAATCGCCGCTGGGGCGGCACGTCAAGGCCCTGGCCGAGATCGACGAGTTCGCCTTCCCCGTGGCGCCGTGGATGTTCGGCGCGGCCGGCCGTGAGCACATGAAGAAATATGGAAGCACTGCAGAACATTTTGCAAAAATCGGCTACAAGAACCACAAGCATTCGGTCAACAACCCGTATGCGCAGTTCCAGGACGAGTACACGCTCGACGACATCCTGGCCGCCAAGATGATCTCCGACCCGCTGACCAAGCTGCAGTGCTCGCCCACCTCCGACGGGTCGGGCGCGGCGATTCTCGCCAGCGAGGCGTTCGTCGACAAGCACGGGCTGGCGTCGCAGGCCGTCGAGATCGTCGGCCAGGCCATGACCACCGACTTCGCCTCGACGTTCGACGGCAGCGCCGCCAACATCATCGGCTACGACATGAATGTCCAAGCCGCCCAGAAGGTTTACGACCAGGCGGGCCTGGGCCCCGAGGACTTCCAGGTCATCGAGCTGCACGACTGCTTCTCCGCCAACGAGCTGCTGTTGTACGAAGCCCTGGGCCTCTGCGGCGAGGGTGAGGCGCCGCGCCTGATCGACAACAACGACACCACGTACGGCGGCCGCTGGGTGGTCAACCCGTCGGGCGGCCTGATCTCCAAGGGTCACCCGCTGGGTGCGACGGGCCTGGCCCAGTGCTCCGAGCTGACGTGGCAGCTGCGCGGCACCGCCGACAAGCGTCAGGTCGACGGTGTCACCGCGGCCTTGCAGCACAACATCGGCCTCGGCGGCGCCGCCGTCGTGACGGCCTACCAGCGCGCCGAGCGCTAGTCACCTCCCCCGCGAGCTGGGGGTACCCCTTCTGCCGAGCCGGGGGTACCTCCAACTTGCGAGCAGACGTAAAACTGTCGTTTTCGCTTCGAAAACGACAGTTTTACGTCTGCTCGCCGAGCCAGCTAGCCGTCGAACATGGCATCGACGAGGCGGCGCAGTACCTGACGGGTCTCGCGGCGCGCCTTCTTCGGGTCGTCCGCGGTGGCGATGAGCATGGCCGCCTCGTCGAGGGCACCGATCAGCACATGCGCCAACGCCCGCACCGGCTGACGGGCCAGCTGGCCGGCCTTCATGGCCTCGCTGAGCAGCTGCTCCGTCATGCCCAGGCTGTAGCGCTGGGCGACGTCCCGGAAGCCCGCCCAACCCAGGACACTCGGGGCGTCGAGCAACACCAGCTGGCGCACCTCCGGGTCGCCGGAGACTTCCAGCCAGGCATCGACCGCGGCGCGAACGGCATCGGCCGGTGACGTCGCCCCCGATGCCGCCACCATCGCCCCCATCCGGGCCATCACGTCCTGTTCCACCACCTCCACCACAGCGAGGAAAAGCGCTGCCTTGTCGGCGAATTGGTGATACATCGCGCCCCGGGTCACGCCCGCGGTCGTCGCGATCTCCGGCGTGCCCACCTCGGCATAACCACGCTCGCCCCACAGTCGCCGCGCGGCAACGATCAACGCTTCGCGGGTAGCCGCGGAGCGCTCCTCCTGAGTACGCCTCTTGTTTTCCATACACCCTGTTGGTAAGTTGCGGACAGCCTGTTTGTAAATGAGTATCGAGCTAGGAGTCATCCATGTCGATCATCGAGATTAACGCCGGAACCATCCATTTCGAGGAATTCGGGCCAAAGGACGGCAGGCCCGTCGTCTTCGTGCACGGATACATGATGGGTGGCCAATTGTGGCGCGGGGTCGCCGCGCGCCTGGCCGAACGCGGCCTGCGGTGCATAGCCCCCACCTGGCCGCTCGGCGCGCATCCCGAAGCGCTGCGCCCAGGCGCCGACCGGAGCATCCACGGCGTCGCGCGCATCGTCGCCGACACCCTGGCCGCATTGGACCTCGACGACGTCGTCATCGTCGGCAACGACACCGGCGGTGTGGTCACGCAGCTGGTCGCCGTCCACCACCCGGAACGCATCGGCGCCATGGTGCTGACGAGTTGCGATGCGTTCGAACACTTCCCGCCACCGATCCTCGAGCCGCTGATCCTGGCGTCGCGTTCCAAGGCGCTGTTCCGGGCGGGCTCGCAGGTGTTCCGGGTCCCGTTGGTCCGCAGGCGCGCGTACGCCGGGCTGGCATACGCGGACTTCGACGCCCTGACCCGGGAGTGGGTACACAACACGCAGTCCAAACCGGCTGTCGCCGAGGATCTCCGCGTGTTCACCAGCTCCCTGCGCACCGAGGTCACCACCGGAGTCGCAGCGCGGCTGCACGAATTCGACAAGCCGGCGCTCATCGCCTGGTCGGCTGACGACGAGTTGTTCGAGATCGGCGACGGCGAGAAGCTGGCGCAGATCATCCCGAACGCCCGCCTCGAAATCATCGACGGCGCAAAGACATTCTCGATGCTCGACCGCCCGGACCGCCTCGCCGACCTGATGTCGACCGTCGCGGTGCGCGCCTAGCTCGCGAGAACTAGATGGTGACGACGTCGTAGGCGCCGTCGGCGTACCGGGCGCGGATGGTCTTCTTGTCGTACTTGCCGACGCTGGTGCGGGGCACCTGGTCGACGAACGTCCACCGCTCCGGCAGCCACCAGCGAACCACCTTGTCCGACAGGAACTCTCGAAGTTCATCAGGTGTCGCCGAAGCGCCCTCGTGCAGCACGACGGCGACCAGCGGGCGTTCCTGCCAGCGCTCGTCGGGCACCGCGACGACGGCGGCTTCCAGCACCGCGGGGTGCGCGATCAGGTGGTTCTCCAACTCGACCGACGAAATCCATTCACCACCGGACTTGATGACGTCCTTGGCCCGGTCGGTGAGGGTGACGAACCCGCAGTCGTCGATGCGCCCGACGTCGCCCGTGCGCAGCCAGCCGCTGTCGAACTTGCTCGAGTCATAGCCCAGGTAGTAGCTGCCGGTGATCCACGGTCCGCGAATCTCGATCTCCCCCACCGCTTCCCCGTCGTGAGGCAGCGGGGCGCCGGCGTCGTCGACGATCCGGATCTCGACACCGCACAACGCCCGCCCGGCGGTCGCCCGACTCTTCCAGTACTCATCCTCGGACGCGCCCGGGAATGGCTTGGCGGTCGTGGCCAGCGGCGAGGTTTCGGTCATCCCCCAGGCCTGGCGGATGTGGACGCCGTACCGCTCCTGGAAGATGCGCATCATCGACAACGGCACGGCCGAGCCGCCGCAGCCCACGATCCGCAACGACGAAATGTCGTGTCCCGGATTCTTTTCCAGGCAGTTCATCACGTCGTTCCAGATGGTCGGAACCGCGCCGGCGATGGTCGGGCGATGCGTCTCGATGAGGTCGATCAGCGATGCGCCATCGAGGAACCGGTCCGGCATCACCAGGTCGGCACCGGCCATCAGCGCGGCGTACGGCAGCCCCCAGGCGTTGGCGTGGAACATCGGCACGATAGGCAGCGTCACGTCCTCGCTGCCGACGTCCAGCGCATTGCTGGTGCACGTCGCCATGGCGTGCAGGAAGCTCGAACGGTGGCTGTAGACAACACCTTTCGGATTTCCGGTGGTGCCGCTCGTGTAACACATCGCGGCCGCGGACCGCTCATCGATCTCCGGCCAGTCGAAGTTGTCGGGCTGGGCGGCCAGCAGTTCGTCGTACCGCAGCACGGTCTTGCCGGCGCCCTCCAGCGGCGCCAAATCTCCTGCGCCGATGGCGATCACCGTGTGCACCGTCTTCATCTGCGGCAGCACCGGTGCCAATTGTGCGGTCAACGAGAGATCCGCGATGACGACGGAGTCCTCGGCCTCATTGGCGATGTAGGCGATCTGCTCCGGGGACAACCGGATGTTGAGGGTGTGCAGCACCGCGCCCATGGACGGAATGGCCAGGTAGGCCACCGTGTGTTCGGCGTTGTTCCACATGAACGTGGCCACCCGCTGGTCTCCGGTGATGCCGAGCCCGCGCAGCGCATTGGCCAGCTGCGCGGATTGCCGGCCGACTTCGCCATAGGTCATGGTGCGGTACTGGCCGCCGCCGAGCGCCGTGGTGACGGTTCGGCGATAATTCTGGCCAGTCGCGTGCCGCATGATCGTGGCGATGGTGAGCGGGGCGTCCTGCATCGTACTGAGCATCGTGAATTTCGCCTCTGGGTTGCTGCCGCTGGGATGTCGAGATGCTAGCCGACCCTGCGAGGTAGGAGGATGATTAGCGTTGGTACGACAGGAGAAAATCATGCGCAGGAATTGGACGCTCGCCGCGGCGACAGTCGGCGGGGTGGCCACGATGCTGGCGCCGGCCGGATTGGCCGCGGCCGAATCGGCGCAAGACACGATCAACCGGCTGCAATCCGAGGGCTATGTGGTGACGATCGACAAGCTCGGGACGGCGCCGGTGTCCGAGTGCACGGTGACCAGTGTGCGCAACCCGCAGCAGACGACGCAGTTGGTGCCGTGGGTCGGCCCCGGCCTGGGCCGCAACAGCAATTCCATCCTGCTGCCACAAACCAGCCGGACCATTTCGGTGTCGCTCGACTGCACGGGTACGCACTAGGTCCCCGGATGCCAAAACGCCCCCGCCGGCCGGCGGGGGCGTTTTCTTTGGACTGACTAGACGGTCGCGGGCTCCAGCGCGCGCACCTCGTTCATCGTGACGGACTTGGTCGCCATGAACTGCGAGTAGAGCAGCGGCTTGGGGGCCTCGACGGCGACCGCGGTGACGTCACCGACGACATCCGCCACGTACAGGCGCGAGCCGTCACGGCTGACGGTGACGCAGGACGGCTGGACATCGGCCGCGATGGTGTCGACCACCGCGTTGGTCTGGGTGCAGAACACCGAGACGCGATCGTAGTCGACGACGTAAGCGCGGGTGCCGTCGGCGCCGAGCACCAGCTGGGTCGGGGCGTCGCCGACGGGGAAGCGACCGGTCACGCGGCCGGCGGCCAGGTCGACTACGTGCACCTCACCGCGCGCGGTCAGGTCCGAGGTCAGCACGTAGGCGGTGTTGTCGGGGCCCAGCGCCAGGCTGCGGATCGGGGCACCGATGACGATGGTGTTCCGGATGCGCGCGGTCTCGGTGTCGACGACGACCAGCTGGCTGCCCATCTCGTCGGTGGTGGCGACGTACAGCCGGCGACCGGTGTGGTCGACCGCGAGGGCGTCGATGCTGATGGCGGCGCCGGTGGCGATCTCGATGGTGCCGACGCGGTCGGCGGTGATGTCGATGACGGCGACGTCGATGTAGGTGTCGCCGGCGCGGCCCGCGAACACGCGCTTGCCGTCGGGGCTGACGGCGAGGGCGCTCACGCCCGAGGCCAGCGGGTAGGCGGCCAGCTCGGCGCCGGTGGCGACGTCGATGACGGCGACGCCGTCGAACTCGGCACCGGACACGGCGACGTACGCCCGGTCAGCGGTGGCGACGACCGCGAACGGCTCACCGTCGACGGCGATGTCGCGGATGCTGCGGGTGCGCGGCTCGATCAGCGACACCATGTTGTCGGCGTAGCTGGTAGCGACCAACTGCCCCGCGCTCTCGGCGATGTCGGCGATGGTGCCGCGGCCAACCTGCGCGATGTCCATGGTTCCGCGCAGCGCCTGGGCGCCTGCCCGCTTCGCTTTTGCACGAGCGTTATTATTTGCCACGATCTTCGGTACCTCCGCCAGCGCGGCAACGCGCCGGTAGTCGATTGCCCGTCCGGGTGCGCCCGGATGAGCGCTGCTTTCAAGAAGTGTAGTGATCCCCACCGACATTCCGGACGGCTTCAGCGACGCCTCGTCACGAATTGATCAGAAGCTCTTAGGAGTTACTTATGTTGTGAATTGTTATGCACTTGTTACCAATGGCGATCGATGCTCCGACCTGCGTAAACAACGCCTGAATTCAAATTGAGCAAACATAGGTCCGCCTCATTCCTGAGGGTTTCCAAGCAGGGTTTCCCGGCATTCCCTGGCAAAGTGAGCGAAACATCACACCGCGACACGAACGCATAGAATCTCATCCGCCTCACCCGCACGATAGAACCCAGGTTCCACTTCTGTTCATCGAGATCGCAACAGCGTCGAGGCCCGCCTGAGCGGGCCTCGAGATTCGCTGTTATCGACGAATTCACATTTTGTTCATGATGTGAGGGCGGTCACACCCGCGTTGCCGGACGGGTGCTCGACACTCGAGTCGAGCATCGTCAGTTCGTCGAACGGATCGGCGCCGTGCAACACGGCCGCGGCCTTTGCCCGGTCGAGTGTCCCGGTCCACGATCCGATCAGCACCGTGGCGACGGCGTTACCCGAGAAGTTGGTGACGGCCCGCGCCTCCGACATGAACCGGTCGATGCCGACGATCAGCCCGACACCGTCCAGCAGGTCCGGCCGGTGGCTCTGCAGGCCGCCCGCCAGCGTCGCCAGACCCGCGCCCGTGACGCCGGCAGCACCCTTGGAGGCGACGATCATGAAGGCCAGCAGCGCCAACTGCTCCCCGATCGCCATCGGCCGCCCCATGGCGTCGGCGATGAACAGCGCCGCCATGGTCAGGTAGATCGCGGTCCCGTCGAGATTGAACGAGTAGCCGGTCGGCACCACGACGCCGACGGTGCTGCGATCCACGCCCAGGTGCTCCATCTTGGCGATCAGCCGAGGCAGCGCCGACTCCGACGACGAGGTCGAGAAGATCAGCAGGTACTCGCGGGCCAGGTAGCGGACCAGCCGGAAGATCGACATCCGGGTCACCGACCACAGCAGCACCCCGAGCACACCGAAGACGAAGACGACGCAGGTCACGTAGAACCCGAGCATCAGGGTCAGCAGCTGGGTGACGGCGCGCCACCCGGTCTGGCCCACGACGCCGGCCATGGCACCGAACGCGCCGATCGGCGCCAGCCACAGGATCATGATCAGCACGCGGAACACCAGCTTCTGCAGGTGCTGGACGCCCCGCAGGATGGGTTCGCCGGCCGTACCCATGGCCTGGACCGCGAAGCCGACGAGCAGGGCGATGAACAGGGCCTGCAACACGTTTCCGCTGGTCAGTGCCGACAGCAGGGTCTCCGGGATGATGTGCGAGACGAAGTCCATGAGACCGCCGGCCTCGTGCGCCTTCTGGGCCAGTTTCGCGCCCTGACCGGTCGCCTGTGCCGACAGGTGCAGGCCCGATCCCGGGCTCAGCAGGTTGCCGACGACCAGGCCGATCGCCAGCGCCACCGTCGACATGGCGAGGAAGTAGCCGAGCGAGAGGCCGCCGATCTTGCCGACCGTCGCGGCTTTGCGCACCGACCCGATGCCCAGCACGATCGTGCAGAAGATGACCGGGGTGATCATCATCTTGATCAGGTTGACGAACAGGGTGCCGAGGACCGCGATGTCCTTGCCCACCCCGGGTGCGATCAGGCCGACGGCCACACCGCCGACGACGGCGACGAGCACGGCGATGTACAGCCAATGGGTGCGGTCGCGACGGGGCGCTTGATCAGTCATGTCGGGCAGTCCTCCGGCCTCGTTGTCGAAAACTTCTGCAAGGATGTTTGTCCAGAACGTGAGGCACGTCACGCATATGTTCATTTTGTTCGCATATGCGGCGTACTAAAGCCGTGAAATCCCAAGTGGGCCAACACCGCAACCGCGCCAATATGTGTAACTGGCGCGCAGAGGTGGAACAGCGGAGCGGGTGGGCCTACTCGGCTCGGCGCTTCTCCCGAACGGCCAACTCGATGGCACTGCGGTCCAACTTGAAATGCTCGGTCGCTAGTTCGAGTTGCGCCCTTCTCCGCCCGTACATGGTCTTCCACGTTTCCGACAACACCGTTGTATCTGGGCGCCGACCAGTGTTGGAGATGGCCACATCTCTGATCTCGGGCAAGACTTCGTTGTTGATTCGGGCCATGTCGATGCTGATGGCTTCCATGTCTTTTTGCATCGGCGTTCCCTCAAGCAGGGTTCGCGCGGTGAAGAGCGGCGGCTCGACCACCTGAGTCCACCGGGTAAGGAAAGCCTGGAGACGGCCATAGATTTCGTCGCCAAGCGACTCGCCGGGCGGAGCCGCAGGGCTTCGTCCGGAGCGTGGCATCTCCGCATTGAAAAACGCCGGGAGCTCATCCAGATATTCACGGAACACCACAAAGTCCATGGACACCTGCATCAGGGCTGCCCAGACTTCGCCCAGCGCTTTCAGGCATTCACGACGGCGACCCAATTCGTAATCCACCTCGCGGGGATAGCGTCCCGGGGAGTGGTGGACTTCGGATCTGGCGTGGTTCACGCGTTGTGATCAACGAGTCATGGTGAACGCTAGGCGATTTGGTGTTGTTTGGCAAGTGCTGCCGCGGCGTGTTTGGCGGCGATCACGGCGCGTAGTTCGTCCATGGAGACATCGGAGAGGTAGCGGCGGGTGACCTGCCACTCGTCGTGGGATTCGATGACCACCGCGGTGGCCAGGCGAAGGAACGCCGCCGGATTGGGGAAGATCTCCACGACATCGGCCCGACGCTTGATCTCTTTATTCAGACGCTCTATCGGATTATTCGACCAGATCTTCTGCCAATGCGCCTTCGGGAACGCAGTGAACGCCAACACGTCGGTCTTGGCCTCGCCCATCATCGCGGCCACCTTCGGGAACGACGCGGCCAGGGTGTCGGCGACCCGGTCCCACTGCGCGGCGACCTCGTCGGGTTCGGTGTGAGCGAAGATGGTCTTGACCGCCGCGGTAACCGCCGGGGCGTGTTTGGCCGATACCGCGGTATGCAGGTTCCGCATGAAATGCACCCGGCACCGCTGCCACGATGAGTTCGTGAACTGCTGTGCCACAGCGACTTTCAACCCAGCGTGCGCATCGGAGATGACCAGGTGCACCCCCCGATAGGCCGCGCGCCTTAAGCGAGGCGAGGAACTCGCGCCAGAACTCGAACGACTCGCTGTCACCGACCGCGGTGCCCAGCACCTCACGGGTGCCGTCGATCGACACGCCGGTCGCGACCACCAGGGCCTGGGAGACCACGTGCGCCCCCACGCGGACCTTGCAGAAGGTGGCATCGCAGAACACGTAGGGGAAGCTGGTGTGGGTCAGCGAGCGTTCCCGAAACGCTGTGATCTCGCGGTCCAGGCCGGGCGCAGATCCGCGACACCTCCGACTTGGACACCCCGGTCTGCACGCCCATCGCCGTCACCAGGTCATCGACGCTGCGGGTGGACACCCCGTGCACGTAGGCCTCCATGATGACCGCGTGCAGCGCCTTGTCGATACGCCGGCGGGGTTCCAGCAGCGACGGGAAGAACGATCCCGCCCGTAGCTTGGGGATCTGCACCTCGATGTCCCCGGCGGTCGTGGAGACGGTCTTGGGGCGGTGCCCGTTGCGGTGCACCGTGCGGCCGTCGCTGCGTTCGTAACGGCCCGCGCCGATCGCCGCGGTGGCCTCGGCCTCGATGAGCTGCTGCAACCCGGAACGGATCAACTCGGCGAACACCGCACCCGAGTCAGCGGACTTCAGTGCATCGAGCTGAGCGAGCAGGGCAGAATGGTCAAGGGTCATCGCGCGGTTTCCTTCGGTGAGTCACTTTGGTACGTAACTCACTGACCACTACGCGATGGCCCACCCCAACACCGGCACCGACACGGCCTGAACATCTCCGCCCACCTCAGCCCCGTCCCCGAATTCCCACCACCCCAGGGGACTTAGCCCTCGCGGGCGCGCTGACTGCGCGCAGACTCGCGCAATGCGACCGAGATAGCGCCCACCGTTGCCGTCCCGGCGAACCATCCGGAGAGCGGACCCCATTGGGACGCACCCCATTCTGCTCCTACGCCGTAGCCAGCCCAGAAAATCATGAAGACACCGACCGCAAGAACGGCGACGAGCGGCCAGCGATGACGAAGGTCGGTTGCCATGCTCTCCAGGAAGTTGCGCACGCGCCGAGGGTAATCGGCGGCCCTGCCAAATCTGAGGTGTTCGGCCCGACGCCATCGGCGTTGTGCGCAAGCAGTCCCCAGCCCTGGGGACAGTTTGTGGATGGCCTAGCGCGCCGGTTTGGTGCTTACCCAGAGCCAGATGGATCGCCTTGCCTCCTGGTGCATCTCGCGCACTGCCTAGCCGCGCCGACGGCACCGGCCTACACTTGCGGCAGGCGTCCCTGCAGTACCGAGGGCGATGTACATGGCGGGCCAATCGGGTCCTTCTCACGGAGCAGTCATTTCGGCTGCGGTTCCGGTTCATGGCGTGGTGCGCGAAGGCGAGTGCTTTCGCGTTGCTTTGTGATGCGCCATGAAAGGAAAGTCGATGAGTACAGAACAACAACCAGAGACGGCCAGCGGCGAGGCCTCACTAAGCCGGGCCGATGCCCAAGCACTAACCGCCAGTATCAGAACAAGCCTCAACCAGACCTGGGAACTCGTTGTGCAGGCTTGGAATGGTCGTGCCTACAAGGCACTTGGTTACGAGAGCTGGGATGTCTACTGCATCAAGGAATTCGGCTCGTGCCACTTGAAGTTGCCCCGCGAGGAACGTGCCGAGCAGGTGAAGTCGATGGCGGCAGCCGGAATGTCCCTGCGTGCGATCGCGGCCGCAACCGGCCTCAGCAAGGACACCGCGAGCCGAGCTCTGGCAGCTGTCTCAAATGAGACACCTGGACCCACCCGGGTGACCGGCCGCGACGGGAAGCAGTACCCGCAGCATCCCTCGTACGTGCCGGTGAACCTTGATGTTCAGCCGCCCTCCGGTACCGAGAAGGTCGTCACCCGGGTCGGAGAGTCGAGCACAACCGACCTCAGTTCGGCCCAGAAGCAATTGGGCGAGGCTCGGCGTCTGAACGAAGCAGAGCGCACCAAAGCCGAGGATGACACCAACGGCGGGAACGACGGCAGCAAGTGGCAGTCATCCTTCGGGGCTAACCATGGCCAGCGCACATTCGGTAAGCATGTGGGCTCCGTAGAGGCTTACCTGACGAGCCTTAGCGGGCGAGTGGCCAACACCAACCTGACCCCCAATGCACTGGCACGACTTAAGAAGTGCCAGAAGCTACTTGACGACATCATCAAGCGCGCCGAGGACCGCTTGGCGACAGAAGCGGGGAGTGCACAGCAGGCCAGCTAGTCCCAAACGGGCCGCCCCAATCTGCTTCGCGTTTTCGAAACGCTTCCTACCGTGAAGAGCTATGGCACTCGACCCCTTCAAGCCGAACCGCGAGCTAGGTGGTGAGCCGTCTGACTACTGCGCCGCCTGCCTGTGCGAGTGGCGCATGTACCAGGACGAGCAGATAGCGTCCCGGGGAGTGGTGGACTTCGGATCTGGCGTGGTTCACGCGTTGTGATCAACGAGTCATGGTGAACGCTAGGCGATTTGGTGTTGTTTGGCAAGTGCTGCCGCGGCGTGTTTGGCGGCGATCACGGCGCGTAGTTCGTCCATGGAGACATCGGAGAGGTAGCGGCGGGTGACCTGCCACTCGTCGTGGGATTCGATGACCACCGCGGTGGCCAGGCGAAGGAACGCCGCCGGATTGGGGAAGATCTCCACGACATCGGCCCGACGCTTGATCTCTTTATTCAGACGCTCTATCGGATTATTCGACCAGATCTTCTGCCAATGCGCCTTCGGGAACGCAGTGAACGCCAACACGTCGGTCTTGGCCTCGCCCATCATCGCGGCCACCTTCGGGAACGACGCGGCCAGGGTGTCGGCGACCCGGTCCCACTGCGCGGCGACCTCGTCGGGTTCGGTGTGAGCGAAGATGGTCTTGACCGCCGCGGTAACCGCCGGGGGCGTGTTTGGCCGATACCGCGGTATGCAGGTTCCGCATGAAATGCACCCGGCACCGCTGCCACGATGAGTTCGTGAACTGCTGTGCCACAGCGACTTTCAACCCAGCGTGCGCATCGGAGATGACCAGGTGCACCCCCCGATAGGCCGCGCGCCTTAAGCGAGGCGAGGAACTCGCGCCAGAACTCGAACGACTCGCTGTCACCGACCGCGGTGCCCAGCACCTCACGGGTGCCGTCGATCGACACGCCGGTCGCGACCACCAGGGCCTGGGAGACCACGTGCGCCCCCCCACGCGGACCTTGCAGAAGGTGGCATCGCAGAACACGTAGGGGAAGCTGGTGTGGGTCAGCGAGCGTTCCCGAAACGCTGTGATCTCGCGGTCCAGGCGGCGCAGATCCGCGACACCTCCGACTTGGACACCCCGGTCTGCACGCCCATCGCCGTCACCAGGTCATCGACGCTGCGGGTGGACACCCCGTGCACGTAGGCCTCCATGATGACCGCGTGCAGCGCCTTGTCGATACGCCGGCGGGGTTCCAGCAGCGACGGGAAGAACGATCCCGCCCGTAGCTTGGGGATCTGCACCTCGATGTCCCCGGCGGTCGTGGAGACGGTCTTGGGGCGGTGCCCGTTGCGGTGCACCGTGCGGCCGTCGCTGCGTTCGTAACGGCCCGCGCCGATCGCCGCGGTGGCCTCGGCCTCGATGAGCTGCTGCAACCCGGAACGGATCAACTCGGCGAACACCGCACCCGAGTCAGCGGACTTCAGTGCATCGAGCTGAGCGAGCAGGGCAGAATGGTCAAGGGTCATCGCGCGGTTTCCTTCGGTGAGTTACTTTGGTACGTAACTCACTGACCACTACGCGATGGCCCACCCCAACACCGGCACCGACACGGCCTGAACATCTCCGCCCACCTCAGCCCCGTCCCCGAATTCCCACCACCCCAGGGGACTTAGCCGACGAGCACGGCGCGTGGCGCTTCGAGGAGCACACCCGCGCCTACAAAAACGAGGTTGGGCGATGCAAGGGCAGCGGCCGGACTAAGGCCGGTGCTGGGAGGGACTGAGCCCCTACCAGGCCTCGCTCGGCTCGCCCATCTCCCCCGGCAGGATCGGGTTGAGGCCGCCGCCCTTGAGCCGGTTGCATCCAGCATGACCACTGGCCCAGTTGCGCCGGTCCAGCATCAGCTCGGGGTGGGTCGCTACGGGCTTGAGGTGTTCGAGCGTCCAACTGTCGGCGTGCGGCCACCTCAGCCTGAAGTCGATGAACCCACCACAGATGATGCACGGGGCCTGACGCACCTTCTCCTCACGCCGGAACTCGGCACGGGCCGTCCGGTAGGCGCGGCTGTTGCGGATGGCCTCGGTGTCGATGCCGGTGCGACGGATGTGGGTGTCCATCTCAGGCCGGTCGTCGTAGAAGAACTCGTCATCCATCCGTAAATTCTCCCGAGCACCGATCCAATAACGGCGAATAACGGTTTTGGCACGCCGATGACCTTCTGAACTGCGGCGATGTCAAAAACAGTGATTATTGGATTTTCGGGGGGATACCTACTTTTTCGGGTTTTCTGCTCGTTTTTTCAGAAGCGCCGGGGGGTATAGCGGCCTGGACATCCTGCAATGCAGGCGGCCGGGCCAGTGTTTGAAGGTAGTTAGGCCCCCTAACTTGATCCTGTGAGCTTGTCCCTCCTTCCCCAGTCTTACCGGTGAGTAACCTGTGAGCCGCGCAAGCATGTTTGCTCCAAGGTCGCTCCCAGCTGGCTCATGGCTCCAGTGTCAGATGGAACACATTCGAACACCTGTTCGCATCGCGACGGTAAACTAGCAGTTGAGAGCAGGTATTGGGCCAGCTCCCGACCCAAGGAGTACAAAATGACCGCCACCAAGAGCACCGCTGCGACGTCCGCGACCGCTTTGCTGGACACCGCGAAGGCACCGGCTAAGAGCACCGCTCGGAAGACACCGGCGAAGGCCGCACCGAAGGCCGAGGCACCGAAGGCCACCGAGCCCAAGAAGACATACAAGAGCACGGCGACAGGCAGGGGCGGTCGGACGTGCGTCCGTCAGACGGGCACGGTCGCGTGCTCCTGGGCCGTGGACGTGGCCGACGCCGATGGCAAGGCACAGCACCTGAAGACGGGCGCGATCTGGAGCTTCCACTCCACCGAGGCCGCAGCGCTGAAGGCCGCTGAGAAGTACAACGCCAAGTCCGGGCTCCAGGCCGTGGTCGTCAAGGCCACGCCGTCCGAGTAAGCCAACCGTGGTGACGCCGGGACGCAGCGAGCGTCCCGGCTACCCCGACACAAAAGGAGTCGATAGTGGCCGAAGCAATCACCGCGCCGCTGAGCTGCGACCCGGAGGTGTGGCTGCGCTGGAGCAACGCCGAGCGCTGGCGCTGGTTGTGGGACCGCGTGGAGCAGCAGGAGAACAAGACCCCGCGCCTTGGCGCGGTAGACCGGTGGCGACTCGCCATGCGCGACCATTGGTGGGTCGTCCTGTCGTACGAACACCTCGTGCCCTGCATGTTCGCGCGCTACGCCGTCCACGACACCCCCGACCAGGCCGAGGCGCTAGCCACCGTGGAGTTCGTGGCCAAGAGCATCAAGGCCGACCTGACCCGCCGCGTCGATCTGGATACCGAGCTATCCCAGGTGTGGACGATCAGCCCAACGGGGACGCCCCCTGCCGAGACCGATGTGCGGCTGATCGTCTGCCGCCACGAGTGAGACGGCGGGCGCGTTGACCAGTCCAATAAAGGTCAGCCAAGCTCCTCGTGTTCTTCCTACGGCTCAGCCGCGTCGTGAGTTGATTGGTCGACCTGCGGTGCGCCCGCCGTCGTCTATGGGGTGAGACGCGGCCAGTAGAGCCCCGTTTAACCACTGGCCGCGTCACCCATCCCGCCGGGGTAAAGGGTTCCCGGCGGAAGTCATCAGCTGGTCGGCAGGCCCGTCAGCCCGAGGATGGAGCTAGGTGTGATGTCCAGGGACGTTGGTCAGCCGAGTGACCGGTGGGCGGCCTCCGATGGCGGAGTGGGCTCGGTGGTGATTGTAGAAATGCAGCCAGCTCGGTAGGGCTGTGTTGCGTTGTTCGGTGGATTCGTAGAACCGGGCGTAGGCCCAGCCGTCCCCGAGCGTGCGATGGAATCGCTCGATCTTGCCGTTGGTCTGGGGCCGGTATGGCCGGGTTCGCTTGTGGCTGATGTTCAGTTCGGCGCAGGCACCGCGCCAGGCCAAGGATTTGTAAGCCGACCCGTTGTCTGAGAGGACTCGTTCCACCGTGACGCCGCGTTCGGCGAACCAGGCCACCGCGCGCTGCAACACACCGATCGCGGTGGCCGCTTTCTCGTCGGACTGGATCTCGACGTACGCAACCCGAGAGTGATCATCAATAACTGTGTGCAGGAACGCAATTCCAATTCGCGGTCGATAATCGTCGGCACGTTCACCGGTGCGATGCGCGGTCAGCTGCCGGTTGCGCTTGCCTTGTTGTCGGCTAAGGAACTTGTGCCCACCGCCGTCGGGGATGTTGCCGAATTTGGTGACGTCGACGTGGATCAGCGAACCGGGATGATCGTGCTCATAGCGGCGCAGCGGTTCGCCAGTTACGCGGTCGATGTAGGACAACCGATTGATCCGGCACCGGGTCAGCACAGCGTGCACCGTGGACGCCGGCATGCCCAGTCGTCCGGCGATCTGCACGGGCCCGAGCCGCTTGCGCCACCGCAGGTCCACGATCCGACGCATGACCTGGTCGCTGGTCTTGGTGGGGCTCCGGTGCGGTCGCGAGCTACGGTCGACCATGCCGGCAGAGCCTTCGGTACGAAAGCGATCGGCCCATTTCTTGGCGGTTCGAGGCGCGACCATGAACATCTTGGCCGCAGCGGTATAGGTCCAGCCCTTCTCGATGATGAGCTCGGCGAGCTTCAATCGTGCGCGCGGGGTTAATGCAGCGTTAGCGTGGGACACGAAGGCCTCCTGGTTGGTGAAGCGGTTCCTAGACAGCTCCACTTCACAACCGGAGGCCTTCCCTGTCACACAGGCTCACCGATACATAACGGGACAACGTCCCCGGACATCACAGCTAGGCCGCTCCACGGCCAAGCACAGCCGCTCCTCTGCCACGTATCGCCAGATGTTCTGGGTGAAGTCGGTGCCGGTCCAACCGATCCGCACACCGATGGGCTCGCGCACCGCCACCCGGCCAAAGGTCCGGGTGTCCAGGAGGCAGCCCACGCCCGCCGCGATCGACGTGGTGGGCAGCACCCGAATTCCCCAGAGCGACTGTGCTTCGTCCTGAGTCGGGTCGGGCGCGACCATGTACCTCTGATAGCCATCCTTCTGCCGACGAATGGCCGACCAGGTGGTCGGATGCAGCACCAGCAAGTCCGGCTCACACAACGACGGGCCGGTGCGCAGCTGAGCCACGCTCATCTCCACCGCGTCCAGTGCGGTCTCGCTGGTGATGTGGTGGGTCAGGATGCCCGTGGTGTTGAGCAGACCCGGCGTCTCAACGACCGGGGTGGTGCCACCCGAAACGATGCCCGACAGCAGGAATTCGTTCTCGGCATCCACGACTTGCTTGGTCAGTTCGACCGTTACCGCCGTGGTGAAGGCGGTCCAGTCCTGCGCCGACTCGTACGAGATGCCGGTGTGCGCCGCGAGCTTCTGCGCGGTCACGATGACGTGCGAGGTGTTCATGATGAGCTCGGGCTTGAGCGCACCCTCATCCACCGGAGCGGCAGCACCGGTCACGCTGTTGACCTGGATGTACTCAAGCGAGGGAGCGTCCAGCGCGAACCCCGGCAAAAATTCCAGCAGCCGTCTTTCGTGCCGGGGAAAGGTTGGGATGTTGTACAGCTCTGCGGGCAGGAAGCCCTCAGCAGAGTTAAAGTCCCGCTTGGTCTTGAAACCCGCTGCCTCGCCACGCTTTACCCGCTCATGGACGGCGCGCAGCTCCTCTAAGTCGAAGTTCAGCGGCGAGAACGTGCTGGCCGGAACACCGCGCTTGCGCTGAGCACACGCGAGCCCCTGGCGCTCGCGCAGCACCTGGAGGCCTTCATTGCGCGCACCCAGTCGGCCCAACGTCGCGCGGCCTTCCTCGATGCGCTTATCGAGCTTGGAGATGTTCCGGCGCATCACGGCGAACCGTGCGGCCTCACGCTCGTTGAGGTGGTCGCGACCATCCTCTTGCACGTCTTGCAAGAACCGCCGGGCCTCGGCGGTAGCCTGGTCGCGCTGCGCTACGAGGCGCGCAATCCATTGGCGCTGTTCATCAATCGTCATCGGAGACTCCTGGGCTCGAGACCCCACGCCTGCCGACTTGTCGATCGCGCGCAGCTCCTTGCGGAGCTCAAGAACTCGCCGCCACTCTTCTTGCGACGGCATGGTGTCAGCCCGCCGCGTGGCGAAATCCTCTAGCCTGCTCTGCAATTCGCTCGCGACAACGGCGCGCAAGTCCGCCATGGTCTGCATGGGTCGTCCTTCTAGTTGGGTTTGCGCAAACCCAGGACCCAAACCGGCAGTTTCGTTTGACGACGATTCGTCGCCCCGTACGCCGAGCGTGCAGGGTCAAGCGTAGGACGCTTGAGATCCGTTGTCTAGCATCATATTTCGAGCAAAAGTGCCCTCTCGAATTCCAATAACGGTCTTTTCCTGAAACCGCAGGTCCAGCGATCGACGGTCGTTATTCGACGCCCTCGTCCAGCAATTGCTGGTGTCGCAACATTTGCTCGAAGTAGTTCGACGCAGTGTCCACATCACCACCCGACGACCTGAGCGTGAGCACCGCCGCATCAGCCGCGCAGGCTTCCAGAACCTCCTTGGTCAGGCCCCGCGCCTCGGCTTCGTCGAGCACCGCTTGCGCGGTCGGCCAGCCGCCGCTGATGAGGGCGGCGACCAGACGGCGGGCCAGTGTGAAGCTGGGCACCCGTGACCGCAGCGCCTCGGCCTGCCAGCGGGCGACGGTGCGCAACTCGTAGTCGGCCAACGGACTGGCGACCGCCTCGCGGTCGGCGTCACTCAGGCCGGGGGGCTCGTTGTCGAAGAACATCAGTTCGCCCCTCCTGGCGTCACTTTCGCGGCATCCATCCAGTACCGGCACTCCCTCGCCAGCGTCATGGCCAGGACCGTCCAGCACCGAAGGCAGTCAATGCCACTGGTCAGCTCGTCCTCCCCGAACACCGCTTCCAGGTCTAACCCCTGGCCGGACTGTTGGGCCACGGCGGTCACCAAGCGCGCAGCTCTCGCACGCGCGTCCATGCCGCTGATATGGACATGATCTTTCTCTACGCGGACGTAGTCGCCCGTCGCTCCACCCTCCCTCATCGTGACACCACTCGGCTGGAACCCGAATTCCCTTCTTGCCGGTGGCGTCTCAACACGGCGCTCGTATCCAGCTCGCGAATCAGTGCCTCCTGCACACCCGGCCGACAAAAACCGTTGCCCTCCAACAGCAGGTTCAGGCACTCCTGCGCGGTGAACGGCTCGCCGTTTGGGTGGAGCAAGACACGACCACATTCCATACCCTCCGCCGCCCGGAGGAGCTCCTGCACCGAGCTCACCAGGGAGTCGACCAACGTCCCCGCGCCACGAATTTGCCTGAGGATTCGGACCTGCTGAGGTCGGTAACGATCGCTCGGGCTTGCGTCCTTCTTCATCTCTATCTCTCTCCTTCTCAAAGCGACACCAATCTGGTGTCAACTCAAATCCCCACCAGCGCAACGCTGCCGGGACACTTTGGGCTGGCCGGTGCGCTTACCCCCGGCCACCGCAGAACGAGCCCCAGCGACCCGCACAGCCGGACTTTTGTGGGACGGGGGCGGCGGGTTTGGCCGGGGCGGTGCCGCCGTGGCCTTCACGCGACGGCACCGGAAGTTGCCGTAACTGACCCAGATGACGGTGTGCTCGCCCTCGCAGCGGCCGTCGCACGGCGATAGTTCTTCCGACGCCTCAACGGCCTCCGCCATGCTCGCCCAGACGAACCACCGATTTGGCGGTCCCACTCGATGGCAGATGAGAATCGCACCGCTCCAGGTGTCCGCAGGTACCTCGATGCTGCCCTGGTCTTCGGGCTCGGGTTCAGGATCGGGCGGGGGCTCCGGCTCGGGTTCGGGTTCAGGTTCCGGCTCGCGTTCTGGGAGAACACCCGGCAACGACAGAGCCCAATACTTCTCCAGGCCGGGAGCAGCGGTCCTCACCGCGATTGCCCGAACGGCGCGATCGAACGCCAGGTCCCCGATCCCCGCCTCTGCCCGAGCGAGCAAAGCTCGGTTCTCCAGGACCCACCCGTGATGCTGTCTGAGGTAGCCGTCCAACCACGATTCGGCGGCACGGTCGCGATCAGACTTCATCGGCCGCCACGCTGTCGCCGTACTTCCGAACACAATCTCGACACGGACCACCCGGCCTGATCGCCGGATAGCGATGGCACTTCCGGCAAGGGCCAAGACAGCTCAAATGGCCGCCGTAGCGCTCTTGACCGGCCTGGCAAGGATCGCCGCAGATCGGACACTGCTTGTCGATGCGGCTCACGAGCGCTTCCAAGTAGTGCCGCGCTGACTCGGATGCTTCAGCGCCTCACTGCACGGACGGCATAGGTCGGGTCGCCAGGCGACTAGGCCACCCTGCGATGGCCTCTTGCCACAGTCGGCGCACCGTGCGGTCACCACGTCACCGTCCGAGCGCATTCCTCGCACAGGTGATTGCGCGAGCCGTGCCCAGCCGGACTGTCGCAACCCTGCGAACACAAGCCGAAGCCGTTAGCGGCTACATCGGCCTTGGATTCACCGTTTTGCCGTGGTTCCTGTTGATCGACACCAACGTCATCATCAGCTTCAACATCAACGCGCCCCATCGGTGGACGCATCTGTAGCTCCATCCGATGCCCCATCGGTAGGTGCATCCCCACCGCGCCCGAAAGCGACTCAAGCACGCCGGGATTCGAGATGCTGCGCTGGGTCTCGGCCCACGCGGTCTCTACAGAAGCGTTGAGACCAGCCGCCCGTTTAACCCTCTTGGCGTAGTCCCCTTCGCTTTCGTCCTTCTTCTGTTCAGGCATCGGCGCCGTGGGCTTCCCGAACGCTTCGAACAGCTGCCAGACCGCGTTGCGTAGCCTGCGGGATCTAATGGTCTTCACAGCGCGCGCCGCACTGATATAGCCGCTCGGACTTTTCAGCACGCCATCGAGAAGCATGAAGGGCTTGATCCACAGCTGGCCGTCGTCGTAGTCGACCCAACCTTCGACGCGCAGTTGCTTTGCGTAGTCCTCGATGAGGTCGGCCGTGAGATTGGCCGCCGCGGAGGCCCATTCGCGCGGTTGGATGGCGATGACACCAGCCCCGTTGAGATCGGGGTGAACCCACAACCACATCAAAAGCCGTTGTGGGCCGTCGTCGAGTCGCCGGAATCGCTCGTCGTTGAACAGCTCGGCCGGGAACATGGAGCTGCCTCGTGCCATCAGATGTCACCGGCACTGCCGCCGTTCCGGGCCTGCCGCCGCAGCCGACGCGCTTTCGCGCTCTTATGCGCCAGCTTTGCGAAGTAGGCGCGTCGGGCAGAGTTCGCCCGCTTCCACTGCTCGTCGGTCAGGCTCTCTGGATCGAAGCCCAACCTTCTTGCGTGCCAACTTATGTCGGCTGGCGACTTGGCCTTCGGTTTGGCCATCCGAGCAGTGCGATCCTCGGTGTTGGCCCAACCGGTCAAACTGGCGATTTGCGCGACTAGGCGGCGTTCTTCCGCACTTGGGTACGGCACTTCGTGGTCCTCTCACAGGAAGGTGAGAACCGTTTGAAAGGCACGGTCATATGGACCGCGTCTTCCTGTACGGCACCTTCCCGGAACTTCCCCACTACTGGGCCGGGTCTGTCTTCGCCGCCGACCAAAACCTGGTCTATAGGCGCGAGTTCTCGACTACGGCTTACAAGTGTACGCCGCTTCCGGCGCCCCAACCGCCATCGCCAAACGTAGAGTGTTGCGGCGCTTGATGTTTAGAGGTCCCCCAAGTTGAGCTTGCGCGCCTCCGCTGCGGCTCTTTCACCTGCGGTCGCGCGCGTGTACCGGTCGATCATGTTGCGGTTCGACCAACCTGCGACTGCCATGAGGCCGCCCTCCGAACCTCCTGCGGCGAGCCACCGCGAGGCCGCCGTATGCCGCAACTTGTGAAGGTGAAAGTTCTTGATACCGGCCTGCTCTGCCCGCATCATGATCGCGTTTCTCATCCCGTGGTAGGCGATCGTGCCTCGGGTGTTGTCACCGAGCAGAAGCGCCGGGGTGGCCGCTAGCCGATGCGTACGCCGTGCCCTGATGTAGCGGTCCACCGCTTGGCCCGTCTGCGGACCAAATGGCACCAGACGGCCCTGGCCAGTCTTCGCCTTCCTGATGGCCAAGATGCCCCGCGTCAGGTCCACGTCGTCCACCGTCAGCCGCAGAATCTCGCCAGCCCGCATCCCCGTCTCCGCCAGCAGCCGGACGATGGCCTCGTCCCGGCGGTCGCGGAATTCCTTGCCCTTGCAGGCGGCGAAGAGGTCCCGCAGCTCGTCCTCGGTGAGGCACTCGACGATCTTGGTGTCGAGCTTCGGGGCCTTCACACCGATGAGGGGGTTCTCCTCGATCTCGCCTTCCTCGACAAGCCAGTGGCCGAACTGCTTCATCGCTTGAAGTCGGAGAGCTGCCGTCGCGGGCTGCACGGTCTCCAGCAGATCTGCGATAAACAGCTGCGTGAGCTGGCGGTCGATGACAGCCTGGTGACCGTGCTCGTCGCACCAGCGCAGGAACAGCCGGAGGCCGATCTCGTACTGCTCAATGGTCGCGGGAGATTTGCGCTGAGCGCGCATCGAGAGAATCCAAGACGATTGCAGTTCGTGCAGGTCAGGGACGGTAGCGGTGCGGTGGTGGGTTGCTGCGGTGGCCATGCCAGTTATGTTAAACCCGCAGCGGCGTACCCCGTTTTTACCAGGCTGCGGTACGGTGAAGCCGCAGGTAGTAGGCCATGAAGCATGATGGCGGCTACTTAACTAAAATGTTCATTTCGTTCACGGAAGTTCACGCGGGGACGCGGGAGCAGGCGGATTACAGAAGGACGCAGTGATGCGCAGTTGGCCGGCCGCGCCGCGCTGGTCCCTGGCCGGCCAGATCGTCGCGCTGCAGATCGCGATCATCATCGTGGTGGTGGCGGCCGGTAGCGCCCTGGCCGTGGTGCAGTCCCGCCGCACCAACGATGCCGCGGCCAAACAGCTGCTCACCGGCATCGTCACGGCACTGGCCGACGCGCCGTCGACGGCTGCCGCCATCCGGGCGGGCAACGCCACGGAAGTCCTGCAGCCGGTCACCGAAACCGTTCGGGCCCAGACCGGCATCGCCTTCATCACCGTCATGGCGCCCGACGGGACCCGGTTCACCCACACCGACCCGCGTCAGATCGGCGGCCACTACCTGGGCACCATGGAGCAGGCCCTGAAAGGCCGGACGCACACCGAGTTCTACACCGGGACCCTGGGCCGGTCGGTGCGCACCATCACCCCGGTGCGGGACAGCTCCGGGCAGGTGCTCGGTCTGGTCGCCGCCGGCATCACCGAGACCACGCTGACCGCGCAGTGGCGCCATCAGATCCCGATGATCGTGGCGATCGGCCTTGCCGCCCTTGCCCTTTCGCTACTCGGCGCGTGGCTCATCCGGCGCCGGCTGCTCCGTCAGACCCACGGGCTGCGGCCGGACCAGTTGCGGGTGATGTACGAACACCACGACGCCGTCCTGCATTCGGTGTCCGAAGGCCTGCTGGTGTTGGAGAACGGGCGCGTGGCGCTGGCCAACGACGAGGCGCGCCGGCTGCTCGCCCTGCCGCCGGGCGCGGTGTCGAGGTCCGATCTGCCGGACTTCCTGCGCGCGGCCGATCCCGGGGTGCGCGACGAGGTCCACGTAACCGACGACCGAGTGCTGGTGGTCAGCCGGTCACCGGTGTCCGGCGCCTCGGGTTCGGAAGTCGTGACGATCCGGGACCGCACCGAATTGCAAAGCACCCTGGGCGAACTCAGCTCGTTGAAGGTCCTCACCGACTCGCTGCGGGCACAGGCGCACGAAGCGGCGAACAAGCTGCACACGGTGATCACCATGGTCGAGATGGGCCGCCCGTCCGACGCCGTGACCTTCGCCACCGACGAACTGGAGCTGTCCCAGCGACTCGTCGACCGGCTGTCGAGCGAGGTCCGCGAACCCGCCCTCGTGGCACTGCTGCTGGGCAAGAACGCGCAGGCCCACGAACGCGGTATCGAGTTCACCGTCACCGCGGACTCGCAATTACCTTCCGACACTTCACAACTACCGTTGAGTGGTCCGGAAATGGTGACGGTGCTGGGCAACCTGATCGACAACGCGATGGACGCGTGCGATCGTGACGAGCCGTGGGTCGAGGTGACGGTGCGGTGCGAGCCGGGCGCCGACCTACTGATGCGCGTGGCCGACAGCGGCACCGGCATGGACCCGGCGACATTCGAAAACGCCATGCGCCGTGGCTATTCGACGAAATCGGCGCCCGGGCACGGACTCGGGCTCGCCTTGGTGGCGCAGGTGGTCAAGCGGCACGGGGGCACGCTGTCGTCCGATGTCAGCTACGGTTCGGTGGTGTCGGTGACGATCCCGGCGGCAGTCGCGTGACCACCGTACTGATCGTCGACGACGATCCCCTGATCGCCGAAGCCCACCGCACGTATGTCGAACGGCTGGAAGGTTTTTCCGTCGCGGCGGTGGCCCACACCGCGCGCGAGGCCATCAAGGCCGCGACGCGGGCGACCACGACCGACGCGCCCATCGACCTGGTCCTGCTGGACCTCGGACTGCCCGATGCCAGCGGCATCAGCCTGGCGTCGGCGCTGTCCGGGCTGCGGCCCGCTCCGGACATCATCGCCATCACCTCCGAGCGCGATCTGGAGATGGTGCGCGCGGCCGTCGCGCACGGGGCGTTGGCGTATCTGTTGAAGCCGTTCACCTTCGCGGCGTTCCGTGATCGGCTGGAGCGCTACGCACGGTACCGGACAGCGCTCCCGGCCGGAGTCGACGCGGCCAGTCAGGCCGAGGTGGACCGCGCCCTCGCCGAATTACGCACCGGCGCAGACAAATCCGCGGCCCCGAAAGGTGCGGCGACACTGACCAACGACGACATCGCCCGCGCCGTTCGGGACAGTCCCGACGGCCTGACGGCCGACGAGGCCGCCAAGGCGGTCGGGGTGGCCAGGGTGACCGCGTGGCGCTATCTGGAGCGCCTGGCCGACGACGGAACCGTCACGCGCCGAAGCGAATACGGCGGCACAGGCCGGCCCAAGACCCGCTACCTGTGGCGTTGACTTCGCCGGGTGTGACAGCATCGGATCATGAGTCGCGACGACGATCCAGAAGCCCGCATCCGCGAGCTCGAGCGCGCGATGAACGACCGGCCCCGGGCGTCGGAGTTGACCGAGCCCGGCCAGCAGTGGCACCCGCCCACACCGGTGGCAAGCAGTTCGTACCCCGCCCAGTACCGCCAGCCCCAAACGACCTGGCCGCCGCAACCGTTGCCGCCGGGCGTGCCGAGCACCGCGGCACGCCGCATGATCCTGGGCGTCGTCGTCCTCGCCGTCATCGTCGGCCCAGTGGTGGCCGCGATCATCTTCGTCACCAACTTGACCGGCAAGAAACACACGACGTTTCTCCCACCTTCCCCTGGCCGCCAGCCCAGCATCTCGGTCGCCGTCCCGACCCCGCCGCAACCGGGCGACGAATCGTCGGTGGTCGTCAACGGCACCACGGTGATGTCGGGCCCCGGTCTCGTCGAATTGCCGCCGCAGTCCGACGATCCCAACCGGGCCATTCAGGTCGCGGGGGTGCGCGGCCACCGCACCGTGGCGTGCAACGACCGCAAGATCACCATCAGCGGGGTGTCCAACAGCGTCACCATCACCGGGCACTGCTCGACCGTCGAGGTCTCCGGCATCGAGAACACCGTGACCGTCGACTCCGCCGACAAGATCGTCACGTCTGGCATGGACAACCACGTGACGTACCACTCGGGAAATCCGGAAGTTCCTGATCCGGGTCGGTCCAACACCGTCAGCCGGGGCTGAACCGGCTGCGTCAATTTCCCCCGAATCGGGGGACGACGGGTGCCCGCCGCGTCCATAATCTCGTTGCCATGGCGCACAACGGAAATGACGATTGGACCCAACCCGCAGCTCTGGCCATCCCGAAGGAGGGCTACTTCGAGCTCACGCGCGGTCGCTACGGGCCGGTCTTCCCACGCACCCCGGCGTGCTACGGCTTCAACATCATCGCCAAGGTGCTCGACGGCCATGAGCAGGCGATCCGCGACTACGGCAAGCAGCTCGAGGCCGCGGTCGCGGCGCAGCCCGACGTGCTGGCCCCGCTGAAGCTGCACTACCTGCGGTGGAACCTGTTCGACGTCGGTTCGGGCCTGCACTTCCAGTACCAGGGCATCTTCGACACCGACTTCGACAAGTACACCGAGGACGCCGTCAAGCTGTTCAGCTCGACGGGCATCACCACGGCGTTCACCCATCTGGAGGGCTTCCCGGCGGACTGGAAGACCAACCCCGAGGCGTTCATCATGTTCGTCCGCGAGCACCAGGTGCCGAGCTTCCTGGAGTACGGCGAATACCCGTATGTGACGGCGGTGGAGATCAAAAAGGCCCTGCGGCTCAAGGCCGCGTTCTCTGACATGTTGGACCAGATGCAGTGACAGCACTCGAGTTCGACGATATTCAGCACATCATGCTGACCGGGACACCGCACCTCACCGGTCGGTACGAGTTCCTGTCGTTCGACACCCCCGAGGCCGGGCAGGCCTGGCTGGCCGAGATGGTCCCGCTCGTGCAGTCGGCCAGCGATGTCCGCGAGACGGTCAACGTATTCAAGCGGTGGGTGAACCTGGCGTTCACCTGGAACGGCTTGCGTGCGTTGGGACTTGACGCGCAGACGCTTGCCACTTTCCCGGCCGAGTTCCGCGAAGGCATGGCCGCCCGCGCCGACATCCTGGGTGATACCGGCGCGGCCGCGCCGGAGCACTGGGTGGGCGGGCTCGCGGGTGACGACCTGCACGCCATCGTCATCCTGTTCGCGCGGGACGAGGAGGAGCGGGTGCGGTGCGTCGGCGAGCACGACGCGCTGTTGGCCCGGTGCCCCGGCGTGCGGTCGCTGTCGCATCTCGATCTGGCGGCCACGGCGCCGTTCGAGTACGACCACGACCACTTCGGCTACCGCGATCCGGTGTCACAACCGCAGATGGCCGGTTCCGGCGAGACGATGATCCCCGGCGCCGGTGGAGCGCTGGCCGCGGGCGAGTTTCTCCTCGGATATCCGGACGAGGAAGGACTGGTGGCGAATCAGCCTGCCCTCGAAGTGCTTTCCCGCAACGGCAGCTACATGGCATACCGCCGGTTGGAGGAGCATGTCGGGACCTTCCGCGACTATCTGAAGCAGCATGCCGAGGACGCCGAGGGCCAGGAGCTGCTGGCCGCCAAGTTCATGGGCAGGTGGCGCAGCGGCGCACCGCTGGTCCTGGCGCCCGAGCACGACGATCCGGAACTCGGCGCAGACCCGATGCGCAACAACGATTTCGACTACGCGACGATGGATCCGCACGGCTACAAGTGCCCGGTCGGCTCGCACGCACGTCGGCTCAACCCGCGCGACACCGAACCGAATCCCAATCGACGCAGGATGATCCGGCGCAGCGGCACCTACGGCCCGGCACTCCCTGAAGGCGCCGCCGACGACGGTGTCGAGCGCGGTGTGGGGATGTTCCTGATCTGCGCCAGCCTGGTGCGGCAATTCGAGTTCGCCCAGAACGTGTGGATCAACGACACCGCGTTCCAAGAGCTCGGCAACGAACACGACCCCATCTGCGGAACCCAGGACGGCACGCTCGACTTCACGATCCCGAAGCGACCGATCCGCAAGGTACACAAAGGATTACCGGCATTCACCACGCTGCGCGGCGGGGCATACTTCTTCCTGCCCGGCCTGACCGCACTGCGTTACCTGTCAACACTCGGACAGCAAGGAGCATCATGAGTTCATACGCCCGCACCTACAACCAGGCCCACATCACCCGTCCCCACAACGGCAACCGCCGCGTCAGCATCTACTGGTCGTGGAGCTACCCGTGGGAGGCCCAGCGGGACCCGGCGCTGCTGTACAACCGGTTCTCCACCATGACCGAGGTGCGCGCGGCGACGTGGCCGGCGTACGAAGGCGCCGAATACAGCGCGCGGGAGTTCCTGCAGGGCGTCGACGGCACGCTGGAGTTGTTCCACCGCTCCTCCCTGTCCTTTCAGGATGTGGCCGGTGCGGCGACCGGCCATCCCGTGGCGGTGTTCCAGCGTGTCGATCAGGCCGGCTACCGGCTGCCGATCGACGAACGCATCCTGAACGACACCGACACCCTGATGATCTTCGGACTGGACCACCTGCTCGGCGACGAGGAAGCCACCCCGGAAGAGGTGGCCGCGATCCAGCAGTGGCTGAAGCGCGAAGGCACGTGCCTGATGCTGGCCCCGCACCACGACGTCGGCTTCACCGACGACAAAGAGCAGCAGCAGATGGAGTACCTGCATCACGGTGACCCGCTGACGCCGCGCGTCCAGAATTTCAGCGGATTCGCGCGGTCGTTGCTGAAGGGGCTGAACATCCCGGTGCACAACACGTGGGGTCTGCGCCCGGCGACGGTCGAGGGCACCAAACAGATTGTGCCGCTCACCGCTTTCCGCGATCTGGATTCGGCAGGCCTGCTGCGCGACGTGACCACCCTGGCGCTGCACCCGCACCTGCCGCACTACCAGCTCACCGCCCCGGAGAGTGCCGATCTTCGGGTGCTGGGCCGCCAGTTGATCGACCAGACCCGGCCGCACCCGTTCACCCTGGCGGGCAACACCGAGTTCAACGCGCTGATCCACATGCCGCCGACCGGTGAGCGCGCCGGCGACATCGTGCTGGTCGACTCGACGCACTTCACCACCCTGTTCGGTGCCAGCGACAGCCTGAAGTCGTTCTGGCGCAACCTGGTGACGATGTGACGCTGACCGATCTGGCGGCGCGCGGTTCCAACATCGCCGTCGTCCTGTTCGTGGTGTCCAGCACCCTGGGTGTGGGGCTGAGCCTGACCCCGGCCCAGATTCTGGCGCCACTCAAGGACATTCGGGTGGTGAGCCTGACCCTGGTCGCCAATTTCGTTGCGGCGCCATTGGTTGCGCTCGCGCTGTGGCGGCTGCTCGACCTCGACGAGCCGCTGGGCGTGGGCCTGCTGCTGTGCGGCCTGGCCGCGGGCGCACCGTTCCTGATCAAGCTCGCCGAGTTCGCCAAGGCCGACACCGGGTTGAGTGTCGGCCTGATGGTGCTGCTGATGATCACGACAGTGGTCTATGTGCCGATCGTGCTGCCGATCTTCCTCAAGGGGTCGGCGGTCGATCCGCTCGCGATCGCGTCCTCGCTGGTGATTCTCATGCTGATCCCCTTGGCGATCGGGCTGTTCTGGCGCAAGCAGGCTGAGGCGTCGGCAGCGCGCGTCAGGCCGGCCATCGGGCTGCTGAGCACCGTCAGCATGGTGCTGGTGGTCGTCCTGACCATCGTCGCCAATTTCCGGGAGGTGCTGTCGGTGTACGGCACGCGGGGCATCCTGGCGGCCATCGTCTACACCGCAATCTGCGCCGGAATCGGCTGGGCCCTGGTGTTTTTCAGCTCGGCCGCGCGGCCCGTACTCGCGTTGGGTACCGCGCAACGCAATGCGGCGGCCGCCTTCGTGGTGGCCGGCCAGAACTTCGGCGATCCGCGCGTCACGGTGATGATCACGGTGGTGCTGATCGCCGAGTTCACGATGCTGATCCCGTTCGCCCGCTTCCTGGCCCGGAAGGCCTGACGGGTCAGGGCTGGTCGAGCAGACCGAGGCGCGCCGCCTCGGCGACGGCCTCGGCGCGCGACGACACCGACAGCTTGCGGTAGATCGCCTTGGCCTGACTCTTCACGGTCTCCCGCCCCAGGTGCAGTTCGCCGGCGATCTTCTGCAGCGACAGGTGGGTCGCCAGGTGCGGGAGCAGACGCAGCTCGGCCGCGGTCAGCGATGGCCGCGGCCCGTGCTGCGCGTGTGCGGCGAGCAATTCCCGAACGCGCGCCAACCGTAGGTGCACCGACGCCGCATCGGGCTCCCGCCGGGCGGCCAACAGCCCTGCGTCGAGATGCCGCCGGCAGAGTTCCGGGTCGTCGATCTCGAGGGCGGTGGCCGCCGTCAGCGCATGTCCCAGTGCCGCCGTGCGCGCCGCCAGGTCGCCCAGCCGGTCCAGCAGCCGTTCGGTGCCCCGCACCGCATCTCGCGCCCCGGCGACGTCGCCGCGGTGGCTGCGCACCAACCCGTCCACGGCGTACACCAAGATGATGGGCACCAGGTCGCACAGGTCGCGGGAGTCGACGATGCTGCGGGCCTGGGCGCTGCGCCGCGCCGCGGACTGCAGGGCCCCGTCGTCGAGGTCCAGCAGAGCCAGATGTGCCAGCGCCACGGCCCGGAAGCCGGGAAGGTCGTCGAGCACCGGGAGCGACGATTCCAGTGTCGTCCTGGCACTTTCGGCGTCCCCGGCCATCGACAGTGCACCGCCTTTGACGGAGGCGGCCGCACCCCACCACGGGTTCACGAGGTGGTTGCCCGCGGCGCAGACCGTGTCGGCATGCCGGACCACCTCGAGCACCCCGCCGATGCCGACGAGTGAACCGACCAGGGCGGCAGCAACTTTCACTGACGGGGCACCATCCGCCAAGGCCGCACCACCGTCCGCGGCAGCGGCCAGCAGCAGGGACCGCTGGATCAGGTCGGCGTCCCCCAGCGTCAGCCCGAACCAGGCCCGGGCGATCGCGGCATCAGGATGGTCGGCGAAGACGTGCTCGTCGAGCAGGCTCAGCCGGCGCTCCAAGATGCCTGCGCGGCCATCGAATCCGAGACGCACCGCATCGCGTTCCACCAGCGCCGCGGCGTGTGCCGGGTCATCGGCCGCCAGCGCCTGCAAGAGGGCGCCGTCGATATCGCCGGACCGCTCGAGATGCGCCGCCGCGCGGGACGCCAGGGCGCGGAACCGCTCCGGATCGCGATTGCGCAGCCGCGCACGGAGCAGGTCGGCGAACAGTCGGTGGTACCGGTACTCGATGCCCTGCTCATCGAGTGAGACCAGGAACAGGTTGCCGGAGGCATGGATCGCACTCAGCATGTCAGCTGAATCTTCGCGCTGGAGAACGCTGTTCAGGTCGTCGGCGGTGAAGTGGTCGAGCACCGCGGATTCCACGAGGAACACCTCGACGGCCGGGTCCAGCCGGCCCAGTACTTCTTCGACCAGATAGTCCGCGACCAGGCGGTGCCGTCCGGTGATCGCCTCGGCAGACGAACCGTCACGCAAGGCCATGGCCGCCATCACCACGCCTGCTGCCCAACCCTCGCAGCGGTCGACCACCAGGGCGGCCGTCGGGCCGGCCGGACCGCCGACCGAGCCGAGAGCCGATTCTGCCTCTGCCACCGAGAGTTTCAGCTGCTCGGTACTGACCTCGAGCACGCCGCCCTGCAGCCGGCGCCGCGCCAGATCGAGCGGCGGAGCGGTGCGGCCGATCAACGTCAGCGTCGTCGACTCCGGGGCGAGCTGGACCAGGGCACGCAGGGCCGACACCGCCGCCTCGTGCGTCAGCTCGTGAACATCGTCCAGCACCAACACGATCGGACCGGCGGACTCCAGCGCCGCGATCGCGGCGGGAACCAGTTGGGTATCGACAGCGCGGCCGGCGCCACGCAGGTACTGAAACGTCGCGGCATCGACCGAGGCGACCTGGTCCACCGCCGTCACCAGGTGCAGCAGCAGGTGGGCAGGGTCGTTGTCGAGATGGTCCAGCCGCACCCAGGCGAACCGCCGGGTATCGGCGTCGTCCCAGAGCGCCACCGCCGTGGTCTTGCCGTATCCGGCGGGCGCGGTGACCACCACCAGTTCGGCATCCGAACCGGACAGCAATCCGGTGATCGCCGGCCGCGCGATGACCGCACCACCCAGCCGGGGCGGGCCGTAGGTGGCCGTCGGGATCTGCGCTACCCAGCCGTCCCCTGCCACCCTGGCATCGTAGGTGCGTCGCCCGCGTCCACCCAACCACGCCATTTTTGACCACAGCGTCGAATACGTTGATACGGTGCGCTCGAGGATGGGAGCGACCATGGGCAACGCAATCCGCGCCGTGGCGGCCACGGCGGCAGTGATCGGCCTCGTGGCGGGCTGCGGGGGCAAGGCCGATTCCGGCGCCAAAGGATCGTCGAGCTCCGCACCGACCGGCACCTCGGCCGCGGCGCCGGCCAGTCCCGCTCAACTGCAGGCGCTGGTCCCCACACCCGGTGGCACCGCCCAGACCTGGGGCCCAGACCCGATCGGGGACAATGGGATTCACCTCAGCTTCAAGGTGACGGGCGCCCCCACCGAGGTCGTCACGGCGTACAAGGCCGCACTTGAGGGCAAGGGCTGGGCCGTCACCACCATCGTGTCGTCCGACGGCGGACCGGGGGGTGGCGGCGGCGCCACCTACACCGGCACGCACGGCGACAGCTACGGTGTGTTCGACGGCGGCGGGATGGGCACCGAGACATACCTCAACGTGTGCGCCTGGCCGGCGAAGCCGGCCCAGCCGAACTGCAGCCGCAAGCGCTGACCGCGCTGAACACGCGCCGTCAACGACGGTTTCACTCCCCCACCATCGGGTAGCCCACTACCCGGGGTCGAGATGTCCGTGGCTGGTTCTCATCGAAATCCCCTGAAAGAACTAGACTGAACGCACCGATGCTGGAAGTGGGTGGGCGTGATGGCCGACCGGAACGGATTGCGCGGCGTCGTCGCCGTTGGCGCTTCCGCCGGAGGCGTCGAGGCTCTCACCCAGATGGCTGCTGAACTGCCTGCGGATCTTCCGATGGCGGTTCTGGTCGTCCTGCACATGCCCATCGACGCACCCAGTGTCCTGGCCCGCATCCTGGATCGCGCAGGACCTCTCCCTGCCGCCGCCGCCACGAATGGCGAGGAGCTCGAGTCCGGGAGGCTGCACGTCTGCGTCCCGAACCGTCATCTCATGATCGACGACCATCGCACGCTGGTGACCCGCGGGCCCACCGAGAACGGACACCGTCCCGCCATCAACGCGCTGTTCCGCTCTGCCGCCATCACGTTCGGGCCACGCGCCATTGGCGTGCTGCTGTCCGGGGTACTCGACGACGGTGTCTCGGGTTTGAAGGCGATTCAATCGCGCGGCGGCGCCACGATCGCCCAAACACCCGACGATGCCCTGTTCCCGGGCCTCCCATCGGCCGCGCTCGAATCCGGAGTAGCCGATTACGAAGTGCGAGCGACGGATGTCGGTGTACTGCTCAAACAGTTATCCGAGCACGTCAGCGAGGAACCCATCATGGAACCCGACCCCGGCCTTCTGCTTGAAAATCGCATCGCCATGGCCGAACCCTTCGCGACAGATTTCGAGATCGAATCCCTTGGACCACCGTCGGGATACACGTGTCCGGACTGCAACGGTTCGCTACAAACGATTGGCGAGGGCAACTACCGGTGCCATGTTGGCCACGCCTGGTCGGCGGAATCTCTACTGCGCGCTCGCGATGACGAGGTGAATGGCGCGCTGTGGGTCGCGGTTCGCAGCCTGCAGGAGAAGGCCCAACTTGCCCGGCGGATGGCGAGTAACGTCAGCTCCGGCATGCTTCAGCAACGTTTCAGCAGCCAAGCCGACGAAGCCGAACATGCGCTGCGGATACTGACCGAACGACTCACGGCCGCGGGAACTGAATGACTGACCCGGTGCACATCAGCGCACCCGTCTACGGCGGGGGCGGTGAATACACCTTGCGCTGCACGGGTGTGCTCGACGGCCTGTCCTATCGCACGGTGCGTGACAGCGTGGTCAAGGCGGCGCTCGACGAACCCCGAATGGTGATCGTCGATGTCAACGAGCTCCGGGTACCGGATGCCTCTGCGTGGTCGGTCTTCACCAGTGCCCGTTGGCATGTCAGCACCTGGCCTGATGTGCCGATAATGCTCGTCAGGGCCGACGCCGACACCTGCGCTGTCATCCGCAGCCGCGGCATCACGCGTTACGTACCGGTCTTCCCCACCTTGCAGGAAGCATTGCAATCAGAGGGCAGCGCACGCCACCGGCGACGTCACCGGGCGCGCGCGGAGCTGCCGTCCCACGTCAGCAGCATCGTCGATGCCCAGCGGTTGGTCGGCGGCTGGTTGTCCGGTTGGTCGTGTCCGGCCATGATCCCGGTAACGGCGGTGATCGCCACAGCGTTGGTCGAAAACGTCCTGCGGCACACCGATTCTTCGCCCACATTGCGGTTGGAGTACGACGGCGAATTGGTCACCGTCGCCGTCGAGGACAGCAGTTCGGCGCCGGCACAGCGCAAAGAGGACGCCATGCACGGCACCAGTCGGGTGTCCGGCCTGGCGGTGGTGACCGCACTGACTCGAGTGTGGGGCAGCCTGCCGACGTCGGCGGGTAAGACCGTCTGGGCGGTCGTGGGTCCGGAGAACGTGCTGTAGCCACGAGTAATGTTCCGGGCATCGCATGACCTACGAACAGGACACCATGGACGCCGGTACCGACGACTCCTTTGAGGCTTTGCTGCGCTATCTGCGGGACTCTCGCGGATTCGACTTCACCGGCTACAAGCGCACGTCGCTGATGCGGCGGGTCAAGCACCGCATGGATCACGCCGGCTACACGACTTTCGATGAGTATCTCGATGTGCTGCAAGCGAGTTCCGACGAATTCGCGGCGCTCTTCAACACGATCCTGATCAATGTGACGGCATTCTTCCGCGACCCCGAAGCCTGGGAGTCGATCCAGAACGAGGTGATCCCGTCGATCCTCGCCGAGCGCGGGCCCGAGGACCCGATCCGGGTGTGGAGCGCAGGTTGCGCCTCCGGGCAGGAGGCGTACACGCTCGCGATCCTGCTGGCCGAAGCGCTCGGCTTCGAGGCGTTCCGGCAACGGGTGAAGATCTACGCCACCGACGTCGACGACCTTGCACTGAACGAGGCGCGCGCCGCATCGTACGACGCGCGTGCTGTCGAATCGGTTCCGCCCGAACTGCTGCCGATCTACTTCGAGCAGATCAACGGACGCTACGTCTTCAACAAGGATCTGCGCCGCGGGGTGATCTTCGGGCGCAACGACCTGGTGCGTGACGCGCCGATTTCGCGGGTCGACCTGCTGGTGTGCCGCAACACGTTGATGTATCTCAACGCCGAGACCCAGCGCGGTGTCTTGAATCGGTTGCATTTCGCGCTCGCGCCGAAAGGTGCGCTGTTCCTCGGCCACGCCGAGATGCTGTTGAGCCACGGCGACCGGTTCACCCCACTGGATCTGAAAAACCGCATCTTCCGGAAAGCCATCGGCACTCACACCTCACTCGATCGTTATGATCCGGCGGCAGCACTATATGAGCGTCATGGCGAACTCAACGGGTTGACGACGGTCCGCGACCTGGCTTTCCGCGCCAGCCCGGTGGCCCAGATCGTCGTCACCGGCGATGACACCGTCGCCATGATCAACCAGCAGGCCGAAACCAGCTTCGGATTGTCGGCGCGCGACATCGGCCGCCTCCTGCGCGACCTCGAAATCTCCTATCGCCCAGTCGAATTGCGCTCCTACATCGAGCAAGCAAAGGTCGAACGCCGCTCGGCGCGGATTCAGGACGTGCAGTGGCAGCGCGCCGGCGCCGAGGCCGTGTGGTTCGAGATCCACATCAACCCGCTCGTCGACGCCGACAACGGGTTGCTCGGCGTCTCGATCGTCTTCTTCGACGTCACCGCGATGCGGGCACTGCTGGACAAGGTCGTGCAGACCAACCGGCAGCTCGAGACGGCATACGAGGAACTGCAGTCCACCAACGAGGAACTCGAAACCACCAACGAGGAACTGCAGTCGACGGTGGAGGAGCTCGAGACCACCAACGAAGAGCTCCAGTCCACCAACGAAGAGCTCGAGACCATGAACGAGGAGCTGCAGTCCACCAACGACGAACTGCACACCATCAACGACGCACTGCGGGAGCGCAGCGCCGAACTCGACGATTCCCGCACCTTCATCAGCGCCCTGGTCAACTCGATCCGTCTGGGCGTCGTGGTGGTGGACCGGGAGATGCGGGTCGTCATGTGGAACCGCGGTTCGGAGGAACTATGGGGCCTGCGCGCCGACGAGACGCAGGGTGTGGCCATCACGTCGCTCGACATCGGGCTGCCACTCGATGACGTCCGTCCGTTGATCGGTCACGCATTCGTCGATCCCCAGAGTTCTGGGCAAGTGATCGTCAACGCGGTGAACCGTCGGGGCCGGACGGCGCGGGTGCGGGTCGCATGTTCGTCGTTCACCTCACCGGACGACAGTCTTCGGGGCGCGCTGCTGCTGATGGAAGTGGTCGACTAGAGCTGCTTGGCCTTGTCGATCACCCGTTGCGAGAGTCCGAGCAGGTCGGTGCTACTACTCAGCGACAGGCGTTTCAGCATTTGGAAGGCTTCGGAAGCGCCAACCTGAAACCGTTCCATCAGAATCGATTTCGCCTCGCTGACCACATCCCAGTTGTCCCGCACGTGTCGAACCAGATCGCGCGGTTGTGCGCCGCCGACCGCCAGCGCGGTATGAGTCGCCACCACGTAGCCGATCTCCTCGGCGTGCCGGTCGAACGCGTGGGGTTCGTTCGCGTAGATCATCAGAGCGCCGACCGAGCGGGCCGTGGTGAACAAGCGGAACGACAGCACCGCACGAATGGGCGTCGACCTGAGCACATCCCGTCGATAGGCCGGCCAGCGGTCATCGGACTCGAGATCGTTCACCCGTAGGACATCGCGCTTCCACGCCGCGCTCAGGAATGGGCCTTGACGCTGGAACTGCTGGATGGCATCCACCAATGCGGCGTACGGATGCGTCATCACGACCGTATCCAACTGGGCGGGAAAGCCCGCGGTCGTCACACCCGCGTACTTCGCGCCGGGTATCTCGCGGACGGCATGGTCCACCATCCGCTGCAATATCGCCGCGTGGGTGCCGGCACATATGCCTGAACCACCGGCGGCATCAACGAGCCGCTGGCCGCGCCCACTGCTGGAACCGGATGTCGTTCCTGTCACGCCGCACACCTCTTGGAACAAGAGTACGCCGCAGCGGTACCCATCGGCGGTCACGGATTGATGGTGTTCTCGCCGTCCTGACGGCCCCAGACGTACTCGGATGCGAACGGCGATCCGAGCCCGAAATGGTTGTACGGCGCGATCGACGCGCCGGTGTCCATCACCATGTACGGCATGGGCCAGATGTCCCGGGTGACGGTCCAGCAACCGGGCCGGCCCATGGGCCCGCCGCGGGCGTTGATCCGGGGCAGATTGTCCGGGTAGACGTACTGGTTCGCCGAGCCGACGAGCGCGGTGTGCGATATCAGCGAATATCCATTGCCACCGACAGCGAAGGAGGTGGCCTCTACCGCGCGCGGGAGAGCCCTTATCCCGCAATCGATCTCGGGGCTGTACCGGTCGAGCACCTGGGACGTCGGGAGCAGATCTTGTGCGCCCCGCACCAGGTACGGCCCGCCGCGCTCGAAGATGTCACCGCCGGTATTGCCGAACCCGACCGATGCCATCAACGCCTGGTCGATGTCGCCGCGCTGATCATTCAGTGCGCGCTCGGTGGTCACCGCGTTCTTGAGGCCGTCCCACAGATCCGGAGACGCGTTCGCGTAGACCTCGGCCAGATCGGCCAGCGCGCGGTTGTCATGCCGGATGGACGGCATCCGCTGGTTGAGATCGGCCAGGATGACGTTGCCGTCGACCAGCGACCGACCAAACTTGTCGCCCAAGCCGTCGAGGGCCTGGGCCGCAGCGGACAGCGTCGCGTTCAGCTTTATCGGATCGACCTGCTCGGAAATCGCGGTGATCGTTTCGAACAGCGTGTTGAATTCCGTGGTGACACTGACAGCGTTCACGGTGTCGCCGGCCTTGAGCCGCTGCGGCGTCGGGTCCGGCGGCGACGTCATGGAGATGTACTTGTTGCCGAATACCGTTGTGGCAAGCAGCTTCACGTCCACATTGCGCGGCAGCACACTGAGGTAGCGCGGATCGACGTTGAGGATCAGCTTGGCTTGCGCCTTCTCACCGGGCGCGGCCACCACTTCGCTACCCGTGAGCCGCCCGATCGGTACGCCGTTGTAGGTGACCTTCGAGCCGTTGTCCATCGACAGCCCGGCCCGGCTGGCCAGCACGTACAGCTGAGCCTTGGTGTCGAAGGCGCCGCGGAACTGGAGCCAGGTGAGCGTCATCCCGGCGGCGACGACCAGTGCCGCGATCAGGCCGACGATCTTGTAGGGCGGCGTGCGATCTCGGTTGAGCGGAGCATGGACCTGGCCCGCAGGACGGGCGGCAACGGCTGCAGTGGCGGCCGTGGTTTCGTCATGGCACTCCAGCGTCAGATCGAGGTGTGGCCGGGCGCCGTTGTCCGGCCTTGATCGAGACTGAAATGCAGGGTACGACTGCCACCACCCTGGCGGCACGCAAATGACAAACCTCTAGCAAAGCGTAAATTGACGCGACGGCCACTCGGGGACCACCTTCTTGCCATCACAAGGCGACTGTTGCCGATGTGATGACGGCCGTCAGCAAATGGGCTGCGCGTGGAGCCGGCCCTGACCTACGCTCGGCCGGTAGCGCGTACGCGCAGCAGCTGTACTGCTTCCTGCAGCGCGCCGACGTTCCACGCCAGCGCGCACGTCGTCTTTCGGCGGCCGACACCGGACAACCACGCCGCACCCCATACGAGCGACTGAAACGCAGCCCCCACTACGGCGGGCCCCAGCCACCACGGACGGAACTTGTCGAGGACGCGTGCTTCACCGCGGCCGAAATTCCGATACTGAACGAAGGCCGCCTTCAGATCGGTGCGCTGCACCTTGCTCACCACAGCGTCCGGCACCAACTCCAACATGAACCCGGCTTCGGCTGCCCGCCAGAAGAAGTCGACTTCGTCAGCGCCGCCTTTGAACCATTCGTCGAAGCCGTGCACCCGGTAGAACAGCTCGCGCGTGAACCCGCAGTTCGTGCCGTTCGCGAACACATCTTTGCGGCCCAGCGCCGGATACAGCCGACGTTCCCGAGCCAGCACGGTGCCGTCTGCGAGGATTCGATCGAGTCCACCGCCGACCGCCTGCGCTCCTCCCATGAACGCCCGGTGATACGCCTCGATCCATCCCGCGTGGACGACATCGTCGGCATCGGTGAGCAGAATGTACTCACCCTTGGACGCCGTGATCCCAATGTTGCGAGCGACATTGGCGCCAGGTGCCCGACCGGCATCCACGACGCGCACGCGCGGATCCGCGTAGGACCGCACCAGGTCAGCGGTGCCGTCCGTTGACCCGTTGTCGGCGACGACGATCTCAAACTCGGTACTGGTCTCCTGCGCCAGTAGCGCATCCAGTTGTTTGGCGAGCACGCCGGCACCGTCCCGGCACGGGATGACGACGGAGATCATGCGCCGAAACGTAGCTGAGATTCATTTGGTACGCGCGTCTTGCTGCGCGCCTGACAGGGATTTGCCAGCTATGAGACCGATTGCGGCGTCACGAGAAACTTCTCGCCCGTTGCCTTCTTGAGATAGCTGTTGAACGCCTCGGGTTTGAGCAGACCGGCAAGTGAGACTTCCTGCGTGTAGTTGCTCGCGAAGGTGGTGGTGAGCTCTGCCGCCACGCGCGCCCGGAGCCTACCGATGACCTCGGCCCCCGCACTGGCGAGGAACGGCGTGAGCAGCCAACCGCCGATGCCCCACGACATACCGAAGCTTCGGTTGAGGATCGTCGGGCCGGTGTCGAGGCTGCCGTAGATGTACACCTGCTTGTGAACCGACGAGCCGTAGCGCGAGTACTGCGTCGCGGTCGCATTGGCCGCCTGCTCCATGCCATTGAGAATCAGGCTGGCGAGCGTGCCGCCGCCGGTGGCGTCAAAGGCGAGCGTCGCGGATGTGGCCTTGAGCGCCTCGAGCAGATCGTGCTCGAATGTCGGTGCGGCCGAGTTACATACGTATTCGGCGCCCAGGTCCCGCAGGATCTGTTCCTGCTCCGCCTTGCGCACGATGTTGACCAGCGGCACCCCGTCGGCAAGGCAGATCTTGACCAGCATCTGACCCAGGTTCGACGCCGCCGCCGTGTGCACCAAAGCCGAATGTCCTTCGCCGCGCATGGTTTCCACCATGCCCAGCGCCGTCAGCGGGTTGACGAACGACGACGCCCCTTCCTTCGCCGTCGCGCCGTCGGGAAGCACCAGGCAGGCCGCGGCTTTCACGACGCGGTACTGCGAATACATGGCGCCGCCGGCGATACCCACCACCTTGCCCAAAAGCGCCTGCGCCGCGGCCGACTCCCCCGCCGCCACCACGGTGCCTGCACCTTCGTTGCCGACGGGAAGCGATTGTCCGACGCGGACGGCCAGATGCGCCAGCGCTCCGTCCGGCAAGGGCGCGGTGACGACGGGACGCTCCGGGGTGCCCGTGATTGTCGCGGCGGACATGTCGGCGCCGGGAATCAGCAGGCCCAGGTCCGACGGGTTCACCGGCGACGCCTCGACGCGGACGACGACTTCGTCCGCGGCCGGGGCGGGGATGTCGACGTCCTGCAGCGAGAGTTCGAGCGTGCCGTCCGGAGTTACCAGGGACCGCAATTCCAACGCGGTTTCGGGTACTTCGCTCATCGGTGTGCCTCCGCTCGTCGAACCGTCGCCTGAAGAGTACGCCCGGGCAATTGGCGGCCGCGAAATCGGCTGCCTGCGTGCCTTTTCCGGCCCGCACCAACTGCGGTTCTGTCGATCGACGACGACTTCTAGTGTGGGTACGGTTCCAATTCACGCATCCGTTTGAGATGGGCTTGCTGTATTTCGTCCGTGCGAGCGAGGAACCCGACAATCAGATCAATCTCCGCAGCGCTGTAATGACGCGACAACATCTTGCCGCCCTGGTCCAGCAGCGGGGAGACGAGTTCCGAGAGACGGCTGGCAGCGAGATCCGTGGCCACTACGGTTACTCGGCGATGATCGATGGGATGTAGCGATCGAGTGACGTAGCCCAGCTTCTCCAGGCGGTTGAGGACGATCGTGGTTCCAGCGGCAGTGAGACCGAGCCGCTCGGCCAGCAGCCCCGGCGTCGTGACGGTCTCGCCCGCAAAGAGAATGAGCTCCAAGGCACGTCGATCTGTGTGATTGACGCCGAGCACCCGCACCAACTCACGCGCCAAGTCATCGACCGATCCGTGCAGAGAATCCATCGTTCTCTTCAGGACTGCTGCGATCCGTGCCAGTTCAGATGCCATCGGACGAAGACCTCCCCCAAGGTTTTCCTTTGACTGGGCCTGATCATAGCGACGGCCGAGTGGTTCCGGATGGAATTATTGACGCTTTGGCTAGATCTGTCGATGGCCTATTTTGTCACCGCCCTGGCCGGCGATACCTGCCGGTCGTGGAACTCAACTTCTCAGCGTGGCTCGACTGGAGAATCGCAATGACCCTCGACTGGGCTGTTCATTCAGCCCAGTCGAGGGCCATTCACCGCTGCACTTCCCCAGGCCTTGCGCTGAATCTGTCCCTGATCCCATCAGCGCCGCCCCATGTACAGCCGGCTACTTCTTGCGCGCCGTCAGGGTTACGTGACGGTCGTGGTGGTGAGCGTCGGAGACGGACTCGGGTAGCACGCGGTTGGGATGTCGCCAATCGATGTAACCGTAGTGGTCATGGTCATACCGGGGTTTGAATAACTGGTACCGGCGTACTTGCTGGTAATTGAGCCGGGAGCGTTGGCCGTCACGTTGATGGTGACTTGGGGCGGTGTGTACGTCGCGCCGGCAAGAATTGGACCGGGAACGGTAAGCACGACATTACTGCCTACGAGGGCGGTCGAGCCCGGGACGGATCCACCGGATGCACTGGAGGAGACATAGGTCGAGTTGGCCGGGACCGGGATGAGCATCTTCAAATTGCTAATACTCTTGATCGTAAAAATAGCCGCCGTCGTCGGAACCGTCGATGAGCCCGGTGCAATGGTAATGGCTACGGGAGAACCCGCGGTCACCGAAGCCGGCGCGGTGGTGGTAACCGAGGTTGTCATGCTCGACGTTGAGCCCGCGGCCTGACAAGTCCAATTCACCGGGACGGCTGCATGTGCCGTCCCGGCGAAACAAAGTGCGGCAGCAAGCGCCATCGGAGTAATGGCGCCGGCACGACGCAACATGGACGTATTCGATCGCATTGTCATCTCCAAGAGGTGAAGGTAACGACGTGGCGAGAATGCCGCGCCGCTTTAGAGCGAAAAAAACATAACTCGCATCTAGTCAATTTCCGTGCACATATTGAATACGTTTCGAATGCCGTGTCGCATTCATTATTCGTTATTAGTTTTTCGGTATTGAGAATTGAATAGCAGAAAGCTATTGCCACAAAGATGTTGCATACAGAAATGGCGCATGCATGCAACGGCCAACGGCGATGCGACAGTCGAAGGGCGCACCTTGCCCTGACACAGTGGCCCTGCCTAAAGGCAGCAATCGGCCCCTCCCTGGTCGTTGAGGGAGGGGCCGATTGGTGGATTGATGCGGTTACTTGCTGCTGCCGCCGCCTGCGTTGCTTGCGCCTGCACTGCTTGCGCCTACGCTGCCACTGCCGCTCTTGCTGGGCTTGGCTGGCTTGCCGAAACCGTTCTTGAGTCCGGCGCCGAATTTATTCAACGAGGACTTCAGGTTTTCCCCTGCGGAGTTGATCGCCTTCGTCAGACCGTCCCCGGCCTTGCCAGGTGTACCGGTCTTGGTGCCACCGGTGGCACCACCTTTTGGAGTGGTGGCGCCGCCCGAGCCAGTCTCGCTCCCGGTCGACCCAGTGGGCTTCGTTGGCTCGCCGGCCGTGCCAGGTGTACCGGTCTTGGTGCCGCTGGTCGTATCGGTGCCACCGCTCGGTGTGGTACTGCCCGCGGTCGTACCCGAATCGGGCTTCGTTTCGGTTGCAGTGGAGGGTGTTTCGGACGAAGTTGAGGCGGGTTCCCCTGCGTCTGGTTTCGTGGCGGCTGGCGCGGTCGCGGCGGGTTCTGCCGGCGTGGCCTTCGTCGGCGTGGTCTCCGTCGCCGTAACCTTCGCGGTATCAGGCGTCGTCACCTTCTCGGCACCCAACGTGACCGTCGCGGCCGACACGACGGCCGACGGAAGGGCGGCCGGTCCAGCATCGGCCACCTTCGCCGCGACGGGCACCGGTGCGCCCAGCGCTTGCGCGATGACGTCGCGAAGGCCGATGACCGTAGCGACAAGACCCGGGATTCCGATGCCGGTCGGAGTCAGAATCCCCGGGAGTAACATCGGCGCGTACCCGTTGAGGAAGGTGTTGGTGAGCACGGCGGGGGCGTTGATGATCGCGTTCACAGCCGCCCCCAAGTTGCCGGAGCGCACCCCGTCGTACACCGCTTGCGCGGTATCCCCAAACGCCTTCTCGACGCCGCTAACCGTGCCAAGCAGAGACAAACCCACGCTGACAAGAAGAGTGGGGGCTAGTTTGACGACGTTGGTGATGTTCTGCATAACCTTGCCGGGGATATCCAGTACCCCACTTCCTATCAGCGCAAAGCCGGGTTGTATCACCAGCGCGAGCATGGCGGTGAATGCCAGGTCCAAGCCTCCGCCGATCTGGCCGGCGGCCATTTGCTGAGCTGCCTGCTGGAAAGCCGGTGGAAGTGCCTTCACAGCCGTGACGAAGCTGTTGCCGGCGGCGCCCAGCCCCGTGGCGATGGTGTTCGCGTAGCCGATCTGATTGATGACGATCTGCTTCAGGATGGGAGCGGGGTCGGCCCACACCTGCTGACCGAGGGCCGAAATGTTGTTGAACGATGTCGTGAGGACCTTCGCCCATTCGCTAATGGGATTGACCGACGCGGTCAATGTCGTCGCGAGGCTCGACACCGGGACCTCCGGCAGGTGCACCTGCTGCGGTGCCACCACTATCGGTGACAGCGCAATGGCACTCGCTCCGATCAGCGCCACACCGCTGGTCATACCGGCCCGGACACACGTTTGCATAACTCCCCCTCAGTAATCGGTAACCTGCACCCGCAAATTACTTCACACTGATCACCGCGTGGGGCGAATTACGCCGGAAATATTCGTTATTTCATATTGAAATTTATCGACAGAAAGTTAATCGCCGAAAGTAATCAACTGCATAAAACTATTGCCGCAAAGATATCGTAGCAACGAGTATCAATCGCCCTGAACATCCGCGGGACGCCAGACATCGGATGCGGGCATGCCGAGGCCTCGAAAGCAAGCCCACCAGCCGCGGGTGGCGCTGGGATATCTCTGATCTAGAGTCGGCCGGCCGCGAAATCGGCTGCCTGCGTGACCTTTCCGGACTGTACGTATGAACCGTGGGCACCGACGTCGAAGCCGCCGCCCACCCAGCAGATCGGGTCCCCCTCGGCGCACTGATCGATGGCATTGGCGACGTACTGCGGCGCCAGCTCCGGCAGCGGTCCGCCGGCGAGCATGCCCGCGAAACCGGTGCGCGGCGCCCCGAACAGCGCGGTGGCGGCCACCCGACTGGCAGTCTGCGGCGACGTCGAGTTGGTGGCCCCTTCGATGACCGCCGCGCCCTGCGAGTAG
This sequence comes from Mycolicibacterium sp. TY81, assembly GCF_018326285.1. Taxonomy (NCBI): domain Bacteria; kingdom Bacillati; phylum Actinomycetota; class Actinomycetes; order Mycobacteriales; family Mycobacteriaceae; genus Mycobacterium; species Mycolicibacterium sp. TY81. Next base: position 116,588 of record NZ_AP023362.1, on the reverse strand, counting down.
CCGCCGAGCACCATCTTGGTCTTCGGGCAGTTGGCTGCGGTGGACTCGATGACCGACCGCGCGGCGTCGATGCCGGCTGGGGTGCTGACGGCGAAGTCGTTGCTCGCCGGATAGTCGACCGGCGTCGCTTCAACGGTGCGCGGCGCCACCCGGGCACGCAGGTCCTCGACAAAGGGACGACCGACACTGCCCAGGCCCGGCGGCTCGGTGGTGCCGCGGGCGAACACGACCTGGACGTCGGGGCACGGTGCGGCGATTGCGGCTGGTGCGTAGGTCGGGATGACGGGGGCCAAGGCGGCGACGGCGGAGAGCAACGCGAGCTTGCGGGTCATACCGACCGATCGTAGGACGGTGGCGCAGCTTCGCAATGGGTTTGGTCCGTCATCAGAGTGGCCGCGAGGTGATCTCCAGCCAGGCTTGAAATTCCATCTTTACGCGGCGCCGTTCCATCCGCCGGGCATGCGAGCGTTCCATGGCCAGTCGCAGTCCCTTCGGCGGGGCCGAAGTGCCGGTCCGGTAAACCGTTGGTGCTGAACGGGTTCCATGAGCGTTCGATAACGGCGGCGCCGCTTTTCGATCCGGCAACCGAGCGGGGTGGGCGCGGCGCAGGTGGGTCGCCGTCACCTCGCACGCGGCGCCAACGAGTAGCACCAACACTGCCGCCACTTCGTACTCTGCGTACATCATGATGGCGCCTTCTCTCCCGTGCTCACCGCACCGGCGCACGGCCTGGGCCTTCGTCGGCTGAGAATATGAACTGTTGACGCTCTCTACGATTGTCCGTCAAACCGCACCGCGATATAGCCCGAAGAGCGAACTTCAGTGCGAGATGGATCGAGTACCAGCGCGCCCCACCGATGAGGGGTGATCAGACCTTCGTGGCACCCATATCGACGGTCAACTGCGTTGCCGTGACCGCTCGTGACAAATCCGACGCCAGGTAGATGACCGCATCGGAGATGTCATCGACGCTCGCGGGGAACGGGTCGCTGAGTATGCAGCCGAAGGACATCAGGTAGCTCGGGTGATCCGTGAGCAACGTGCCGACCGTGGGATCCGCGGCGAGCACGGTGTCGACGCCCCACGGGTGGATGGAGTTGACCCTGATCTTGAACTCCGCGAGCTCGATCGCCGCCGACTTCGTCAGCCCGACCACGCCGTGCTTGGCGGCGCTGTAGTGAGCCTGGCCCGGCAATGACTTGATCCCGGCCACCGAGCTGATGTTGATGATCGAGCCGCCATTGCCCGCCGCAATCATATGCGGGACAGCAGCTTTCATCGTGCGCCAGACACCGGTGAGGTTGACGTCGATCATTGTCTGCCACTGGTCCTCCGGCATCTCCCAGAAGCGCGCCCAGGTGCTGATGCCCGCGTTGGCGACGACGACGTCGAGGCGTCCGCCGAACCTGTCGACGCCTTCCTTGACCACCGCGTCCATGGCCGCAGAGTCCCGGACGTCGGCGACCGCCATGAGGCACTTGCCGCCCGCGGCCTCGACGAGGCGCACCGTCTCATGCAGGTCCGCCTCACGAGGCCCCGGACACCCGCCGTGCGGCGTGACGTCGGCCGCGACGTCGATCCCGATAACCGATGCCCCCTCGCGCGCGAGCCGTATCGCGTGATTTCGCCCCATGCCGCGCGCGGTTCCGGTCACGAATGCGACCTTGCCGTCGAGAAGGCCCATGGCAACCTCCGGGTCTTGCTGATGCCACCGAAACGCCGTGGGATCAGTAAACGCGCGGTGGTGGAGATTTGCTAGAGGTACCGGTGCATGGGCCCGGGATATGCAGATCGCCAAACTCGCGGCCGCTCAGAAACGGCTGCAGCCAGCCTAGGCGATCGTGGTGCCGATGAGGACAGTCAATTCGCCGGAGTCGGCGGCGTTGCGGGCCGGCTGCGCGAAGATGTGTCCCGCGGATCGAGCAGTGTCACTGAATTCAGTCGATGAGATAGTCCAAGATTCAATCGGTGTGCAGCGCTGGAAGATTCCGCGGTCATACCAATCCTTCAGCACCGGGGCGGGTGGGGCGTATGCCACCTGCGCCGGATGTGGGCTGCTGTCAGGTGGGCAGGTACCCGAGCTGTCCTTCATCCACGTCGGATCGCCCTGGATTCTGATGGTTTTCATGAACTGATCAAAGTCGGGTCGCGGGGCCATGAAAGCGGCTTTGACGGTTCGGGCCTCCGAGCCCCACGTGGTCGTGCTGACGGTAGCGGCCAGCGGCGCGAAACTCGCCGGGACGCGAGCGTGGACGAAAGTGGCGTTGAGCTGTTGAGCAGCCTGGTCTTTCGGGATGTCCTTGGTCTCCACCAGTTGATCGGATGCGCAGGCGGTAATTGCGAGCACCCCGACGACGGTCATCGCAGTCGCTGCGCCCCGGCGGGTGAAGCTGGTCATGTCATGCATTCTCCCCCGGACGCGCTGCACGCTGCCCGATCCGGGGACAAAGGAAATCTTGGGGGATCCCCGGCTCACTCCCACGCGAGGCGCTAGCGGTGTACGGGATAGCGGTACCCGTTCGCCGTCGGTGGTTGCGCATTGACGAGGCCAGCGGGCTGAGCCGGCACGCCGTGTGCGCCGGGTCCGGCCAGAATCAGGCCATGGCCGAAGGAGATTCGCAGGCGCAAGTCGAACCGGGCCTGGCGTTTGATGACTTCGATCCGTGCGATCTCCAACGCCGCGGTGATGGTGCAACGCCCGGATTCGACGGCCGCGATCCGACCTTGCTGAACGACCAGAACCACCAGGTCCATGTCGAAGCAGACGGTCAACTCCACCTCGACGGTGCCGGCCGGCTTGCCATTGACGAAAACCTGGACGGTCCACGGGTGGCTGCATTCGATCTTGTGCGTCACCAACTTCACGGTCTCCCGGGCCGCCGCATTTTCGTGCGTCCGGCGGGCAGCCGCCACGAGCTCGTCGAACTTCTTCCATCCGTCGACGGCCAGATCGAGCAGGCTCAGCGAGAGTTGTTCATCAGTCTGTCTGGCCACCTCGCCCTCGACGAGCGGCGTCACCCCGGGGAACCGCGCAACGAGGTTGTTGATCGTGCCGCTCTGGTGCAGCGATTCGGTCAGCGCCCGAGTCGGTTCGACCACCGCATCGCAGTACAGGAGGTCTCGAACGGTCACCGTCTCAGTCAACGCGGATGCGATCATCATCCACCCCTCTCAAGGTCACGACATCAGGCTTGGAATGCACCGCCACGCGGATGGCGAGCGTCGTCTCGCCGGCCGCCGGCGTCGCACGCAATGTGACAGTGGCAGGACCACCGGGTCGCGTGACCACCTGGACCCGCGGGGGCCGAAGTGCGCGCCGGCCGAAGTGGACGGCCGCGGCCAGCAGCAACACCGCAAGGACCGCGGCGACCAGGACGAGCGGCCACCACTCATGCGTCTGCGACGGGATAATCGGAGGCGGTGGCACCGTCGGGGGCGTGGCTGGCGGTGGCACCGGAAGACCTACGGCCACAATGGCGAAATCCCCAGTGTCCCAGGCCGATCCATCCGCGCACGAGGCACGCACTGTGTGACTGCCCACTGCGGCATCGGATGGGACGGCAAACCATGTCGCGAAGTGGCCGTTCCCGTCGAGAGCCACCTCAAATCGGGGCGGGGCGCCATCCCACGACAGCGTCACCGTCCGCTCGTGGTCGGCACAGAGGAACTGCGAGCCGACGATGAGCACCGCATCTCCCCCATGCCCTTGCGTGGGGTCGAGCGAGATCGACGCCGCCGCGGCTCCCTGGTTCGTCACCGGGCTGACGACGGTGAACTGCTGACTGGCCGCGACGTCGGGATCGTCGGCGCAGGCGGCCAGCACCGTGTACTCGCCAACGGACGCTGACGCGGGAACGGTGAACGGGACACGGAAAGTGAAAGGCGTGGCTTTGGTCGACGGTGACTTGTCCCCGTCCCAGAACAACTGCACGTCGCCGCTGTCCGGGCAGGCGAAACCCGTACCCGTCGCCGTCACTTGTGATCCTGCCGTTCCCTTCGGGGTGCTCAAAGTCAAAGTGGGCTTCGGGGTTTCGACCACTGTGAAGGGCGCAGATGCCGACACTGGCAATTTGCGCAGGGACCCGCATACCGCTGTGACGGTGTGTCCGGTTGCCGGGCCATCCGGAACCGTGAACGCCAGACTGCCGACGGCGGGGTCTACGGCCTTGGCAGTCAAAGGCTGGCCGTCCCACTGGAGACGCGGAGCGTCGACACACATCCCGAAGCCTTTGGGAGTAGCCGTCACCTGCGAGCCGGCGGGCCCTTTGCCGGGTTCCAGTGTGAGGGTGGGCTTCTCGGTCACATCGATCGTGAACGACGCCGGGGCGACCGTGCGGGCCCCATCCAGGAGTCTGCACACTGCGGTCACCCGGTGCGCACCGGCCGGACTGTCCGGCACCGTGAACGTCAGATCGCTGCCGGCGGACAGCGGCCCGCCGTCCCAGAGCAGGTGTGGGGAGTCCAGGCAGTAACCGAAGCCTGTGATGGTGGCCGTGACCTGAGTTCCCGAGCCGCCGTGCGATGGCGCAAGCGTGAGGGTGGCTGAGTCGGCGGCCGGCGCGGGTGCCGCGATCACCGGAGGTAACGCCTTCAGCGGGGGCGAAGCGGTCGTTGTGGGCGCGGCCGGTGTCGGTGTCGACCCCGTGTCGGCGAACACCACGCCGACGCCCCCGAACAGGATCGCCAACGCGATCGCGCAGCCGAGGGCCGGCACACTCGCGTGGCGGCGCGGAAGTAGCGCACCCATGGCGGCCCACCTCCTCTCACGAGGAAGCATCACGCGACAGCGCGCGGCCATCACGAGTACCGCGCTACTCGTTTCTGAGGTAGGTCGCTCAGGGAGGTGGAGTGATGCAACCAGGGCAGGCAATGTGTGGGTGCCCCCAGTCGGACTCGAACCGACACTTGGCGGATTTTAAGTCCGCTGCCTCTGCCAATTGGGCTATGGGGGCGGGCACCGAGTCAACCGGCGCCGCCATGACGGTAGCGCCCGCCAGTCCGACCGTACGCAGCGGTCCGGCCGAGATCGCGAGATCAACCACAAGTTGAATTGCACGAGAACACTCGTCTACGAGTTGAGGCCTGCTGATATCGATGCTTCACTGGGGAGATGGCGACTTCGCCGACCACACCGAACCGGCAGCCCGATGCACACGACGCGGGCGACAGCCTCGCTGAGCGCATCAACGCGCTCTTCGACGCCCATCGGCGTCCCGACGGCCGGATGTGGACCAACGAAGAAGTCGCGACCGCCCTCAAGAAGGCCCATCCCGAAATCAAGGTCGGCGGCGCTTATCTCTCCGCGCTGCGCACCGGCAAGCGGGCGCGCCCCGGCATCGACCTGCTCGGTGCGTTGGCCGACTTCTTTCAGGTGCCGTTGTCGACCATCACCGACCCGGTGCGGTCGCATTCACTCGACGAGCGGCTCGGCGCACTCGATGAATCCGTGCGCGACGATGTCGAACTGATTGCGTTGCGCGCCATCGGCCTCAACAAGGAGAGCCTGGAAACCGTTGCCGCCGTGCTGGATCACGTGCGCGCGCTGCAGGGCCTGCCGACCATAGCCCCCACGAAAGCCGAACGGTAGTCATGGACGCGTCGTGCGGCGCAGCAACAGTTCCGCGATCGACGCGCGAGCTCAAGGCGATCCACCGTGACTGCACACGCAAGCTGGTGGCTTTGGGGCTGGACAAGCTCACCACGGTCGACGACATCCGCGTGATCGCCAGCACGATCAGCGGACGTGACATCCAGCTGCTGCCGTATCGCTTGTCGGGCAGCGGTGTGCACGGCATGTTGGTGCGCACCGGCCCCACCGACTACGTGGTCTTCGACAGCGAGACCACCACGATGCACCGCGAGCACATCATCCTGCACGAGCTCAGCCACGTGCTGTGCGGCCACTCCGCCGCCGGCCCAACCGGCCCGGCCGAAGTGCTGCGCCGCGAGAACTACCTGGACCGCCAGGAGATCGAGGCCGAAACACTCGCCTCCATCATGGGGCAACGGGTCAGACGCGGTGCACCGCAAACCGTCTCGCTATCGAACGCCAACTTGGGACGCGTTCTCGCGTCGCTGAGACTCGAGGGCAATTCAGCGAGGCCGTGATGTCTTCGGTGGCCCAAATGCTCGAGAACACGGCCTTCAGTTATGCAGTCTCCGCAGCGTTCATGTGGGGCGCCGTCGTCGTGGTGGCCCTGGCCATCAGCCGGTCCCCCGTGCGGCCGCCCGCGTCCATAGCGCTGCTGATGTCGTTCCTGTTCAAAGGAATTGCGGTCACACTTTCCATTCCGAGCGTGTCGGCATGGCTGGACCGGGCGATCGGGGTGCACAACATCTGCCGACTCATCCTGAGCCTGACCGGGGGCATGGCGTGGACTGCGTGTGTCCTCGCGGTCATCACGTTCTGGGGCGAGTCCGGCCGCCGCGCCTATCGCCGATTGCGCCTGTGGATCGTCCTGGCCTGCCTGGCGGCGGTCGCGTTGATCATCTGCTGGATCGCCGCACCGGAGGCCGAACTCCCCGTAGATTTCTACGCCGCGCACGGAGGCGAACCCGTCTGGGTCACCTACATGCTGCTGTACCTGGGCACGTATGCCCTTGGCGCAGTGATCATTATCGTGCGGTGCCTGCAGTACGCCCGCTACCACGAGGTGGCCTGGCTGCGGCGCAGTCTGCTGCTCACCGCCGCCGGAGCCGCGCTGTGTCTCGTCTTCTGCCTGCTGCGTGCGGATTCGGCCATCTACGGCCTGCTCACCAACCGCAGTATGTCCTGGCAGCACCTGGCACCATTCGTCGCCGCGGTGGGGCAGGTGCTGATCGCCATAGGTCTTGCGGGACCGTCCTTTTCCCAACTGGCCCGCGCAGCAGTCCGCCGCGTACAGACCTACCGGTGGCACCGGCAACTGGAGCCGCTGTGGACCGCGCTCTACGAAGGCAATTCACACATCGCTCTCGCGCCGCCTCGGGCCCCAATCGGCGATCACGACTATCGGCTGTACCGCCGCATCGTCGAAATCCGCGACGGACTCAGCGCCATCCGTCCTTATGTCTGCAATGACCCCGCAAAAACCTCAGCGGCGCAACAAATCCGCACCGCCATTGAACATCAGCGCACCAGGCAGATTCCGGTCGGCGATTCGCATGGCCAGATCGCCGGTGAACCGTGGGGAACCGAGCCGACCAACGAACTCAGCTGGCTCCTCGAGGTCTCGCGCGAGCTGCGGGCACCGGCGATCTCGCGGCAGTGAATCAACCGACGGCGCTGAGCTTCTCGATATCCGGGAATTCTGCCAAGCGGAAGAATGCCTCGGCCCGGTCTAGAATGCGGTCACGCATCGCGATGGTCTGCCCGTGGTCGGCGCCCTCGAGCAGCGTGAAATAGGCGCGCGGCATCAGTGCCGCGGCATGGCGGGAATCAGCCAATCGCAACATGTCTCGGGAACCAGCGAAGAACAGCGACGGCGTCTGGACCTGTGCCAGCACGTCCTCAGCAACCCCGGGTTCGGCATCCCACTGCCGCATCAAGGCGACGAGCCCCCGCGCGCCGAGGGCATCGACCGTGGCGCGAAATCCCGAGCCCATCGTCGTACCGCGATGCTCCTGCCAGCCCCGCACGAATCCCTCGACGCCCCACTTCTCCGTCACCGCAATGGCATCGGGGAACATCACCACGTTGACCGCACCGCGTTGCGGCCGGGACGACGAGCCGGCGACCACCAGAGACGCGAGCCGTTCCGGCGCGACCGCCGCCAGGGTCAAACCGATGCGACCTCCCAGCGAGTACCCCAGGTAATGCGTCTGAGTGATCCCGAGGTGGTCGAGCAGTGCGCACACGTCGCGCACCGAAGCCTGAATGTCGTACCCGGCGGGGTGTTCGGGCTTATCGCTGCGCCCGTGGCCACGCACATCAATGGTGATGACCCGGTAGCGCTGCGCCAACTGCGCCACGTAGCCGTGCTTGGACCATACTTTCGAGGACTGCAACGATCCGTGAACGAGCAGGACATCGCCGCATGACGCACCCGGACGTCGCCGCCCCCAGGTCTGATACGCGACTCGGGCACCATCGGGACCATTGCGCCGGAGGAAACCTGTTTCGGTGGCCGTCATTTCGACAGGAACGGCTGTGGATGTGAGCGTGGACATGAGTGAGGGCGCCTTCCCAACACAGTGAGCACTGCCGGACGTAACCGCGCGCGACGCTGCGCATCACTCAACTGACCGTTATCAGATTGAGCAACAAATCAACTGTCCGTTGAAATCTCTCTGGCGTCAAGTCGAGCGCCGCAAAATATGCAAACTCAGAACGCCGCCCGAGCGCCGGCACTCACCACACCGAGGACTTCGGACGCCTGTAGGGGCGGGCTGAGGAAGAATCCCTGCAGCACATCGCACCCGAAATCCCTTAACTGCGAGGCTGATTCGGCACTCTCGATGCCTTCGGCGACAATCCCGAAACCGAGCCGGTGCGCGAGGTCGATGATGGTGCGCACCACCAACGAGGCACGCTCGTCAGCCGTGACCCGCGCGATGAAGTCGTGGTCCAGCTTGATCTCGTCGACCGGCAGATCGGACAGGTAGGTGAGTGCGGAGTATCCCGTGCCGAAATCGTCGAGCGCGACGCTGATGCCGTGGTCGAGCAGGCCCGTCAGCACCGTCCGGGTGTCTTCCATGTTGTCGACGAACAGGTCTTCGGTGATCTCGACCGCGAGCGCCGAGGGCGGCAAACCGCGGTCATCCAGCGCCTGGCACAGGTGGTCCGGCAGGTTCAAGTCGCTCAGTAGCGGCGCGAAAAGGTTAACGGCCACAGGCACTTCCGCCCCGGCGGCGTACCACCGCAGCGCATCGTCGAGCGCCATGTTGACGACCAGACCGGTGGCCTGTTCCATCAGGCCGTGCTCACGCACCAACGGCAGGAAATCGGCGGGCCGCAGTAGACCGCGGTCGAGATGGCGCCATCGCAACAACGCCTCCACCCCGACGACACCGGCCGTGTGCGCGTCGAATTTGGGCTGATAGACCAGGGATAGTTCGTCTCGGTCGATCGCCTGGCGAAGGTCCATGAGAAGTTCAGAGATGGCTTGCTCACCCCCGCCCCGCATCGAAGCACGCGACCGCCTCAGGACCGTCGCTTGAAACAATCCTGACCCAACGTCTCAAGATGGTCAATCACGACACTGGGCCGAGCGGTCTGCGACACCCGACCCCATCGGCGCTGACAAGTGCTTTGCTCCGGTTGATCGCAGCAAGTCCTGGATCATTCAGCCCGACGGCGCAGCAACGCGCGCTCGGCGTCATTGGTGCTGAGTTCGGCGGCACGTGTGAACGCCGCCGACGCCTCGGCGACTCGGTCCAGACGCTCCAACAGATCGCCGCGCACCGCATGCGGCAGCGGTGATCGGGGCAGCGGATCGGGCCCGAGCGCGTCGAGCACCGCCAGCCCCGCCGCTGCCCCGTAGGCACGCCCATGTGCCACGGCGCGGTTCACCTCCACGACGGGGCCCGGCGCGGCGACCGCCAGGACGTCGTACAGGTCCGCGATCCGCTGCCAATCGGTGTCCTCGACCCTGATCGCGCGCGCATGGCACGCAGCGATGGCCGCCTGCAAGAAGTAGGTCCCGACGGGCGCACCAGCCTCGGCGAGCTGCTCGGCGCGGGCCAGCACCTGCAACCCACGGCGGCGCAGCAGGTGATCCCACCGCGCCCGGTCCTGATCGTCCAGCAGCACCGGCGCGCCGTCACGGTCCACACGGGCGGGAATCCGCGACGCTTGGAGTTCGACAAGTGCCTGCAGCCCAAGCGAATCCGGGATGTCCGGCACCATCGCGGCCACCATGCGGGCCAGCCGGATCGCTTCGAAACAGAGGTCGGGGCGCGTCCAATCCGTGCCGGTGGTCGCCACATATCCCTCGTTGAAGGTGAGGTAGATGGCGGCCAGCACATCGTCGAGGCGTGCCACGCGCTCGGCCCCCACCGGCAGTTCCATGTCGGCGCCGACGAGAGTCTTCTTCGCCCGGCTGATCCGTTGTGCCATCGTCGATTCCGGCACCAGGAAGGCACGGGCGATCTCGGCGGTGCTCAACCCTGACACCAACCTCAGCGTCAACGCCGCCCGCGACGCCGGGGCCAGCTGCGGATGGCACGTCAGGAACATCAGTCGGAGCACGTCGTCCTCGATGAAGTCGACCTGCCCGGCGAAATCGGGCATATCGACCTCCTCCAGGCGGTGTCCGATCTCCTCGGTCTTGCGGCGCAGCGTCTCGGCGCGACGGATGTGGTCGATGGCGCGGCGCTTCGCCGCCGTCATCAGCCACGCGGCCGGGTTGGCCGGAATTCCGCGCTCGGGCCACTCCTCCAGCGCCGCGACGAGCGCGTCCTGTGCGACGTCCTCCGCGAGTTCGATATCGCGGGTCATGCGGGCCAGCGCCGCCACGAGGCGCGCCGATTCGGCACGCCAGGCGGCGGTCACTGCCTCGGTTGTAGTTACCGGGGACAAGCACCCGGTTCCTGGTCAGGTGCGCCTTCGATCAGATGCATCTCGACCCGGCCTTCCCACTCAGGCCAGTGCTCCCGGTGCAGTTCGGTGAAGGACCGGGCGCCCTCGACGGCCTCGGCGTGATTGCGGTACTCCAGCATCGCGAACCCACCGATGATCTCTTTGGCCTCGGTGAAAGGCCCGTCGGTCGCGCTCATCTGGCCGGCGCGGACCTGGTAGCCGATGCGGTTCTCGCCCTGTCCCAGACCACCGCCGTCCAGATAGATGCCGTCGGCAGCGTTCTTGCCGACGTAGACCTCCATCGCGTCCATCAGTGCCTGCGGCGGCGGACCCTGGTTGGGATCCATGATGACCAAACCCATGTAGCGCATTGCCTGACCTTTCGTCGGTGTGTCAATCCTTCACACACACGTCGAACGGGTGGGGCGGATTTCGACATGGCTCGAGAAAAGATCTCGGCGACGGGCCTCGGTCAGGCCACAGGGACGACGGCCTGGCGCGCCGGCTCGCTGCGGTAGCGCGACGCCGGACCGTCGATCCGGAAGATCCGCCACAACACCTTCGCAACCGGGTTCATCAGGCCGGTGTCCTCGGCGAGCATGCGCACGTCACCGTAGAACTCGCGCAGCATCGTCCGGGATTCGGGCGACCGCCAGAAGATCTCATTCTTCACGGACTTGGGGATGCCGAACTGACGCCAGAAGATGCGGGGCGGCTTGGCGATGAGGGACGCCGCCACACGGAAGCCCAATGGATAGAACAGCGACAGCACGAAGCGGTTGAACGGCCGCATCTCCGGGACGCGCCGGCGCAGGAACTCGTGGGCGAACGAGATGTGTCGCGCTTCCTCGGCGACATGGATCGCCATGACGCGCTCCATGATCGGATGGATCGAACTGCCTTCGCGCAGAATGGATTTCTGCATGTGGTCGATGGGCTCCTCGCCGCACAGCACCATCATGAAGAAGAATGCCGGCGTCGGGCTGGCGAAAAGCGGGAAGGTCCAGTTGAGCCACTTGATCCAGCGTGGCAGACCCGGGACGTCCACACCGACGTGGTTCACCATCTCCTGGAACATCAGGGTGTGGTTGCCCTCTTCGTTCGCTTCGTGCAGGCAATACCGGTATTCGGGGCTGCCGTTGGGCACCCAGAACGTGTAGGCGAGCAACCCACGGATCAGCATGCTCTCGAACTGCTGGCCGGCCTTGGCGACGTTCGCCTGGCGCCACATGCCGATCGCGATCTGCTTCTCCAGCGGCTGCGCCTGGTACCACGCGCTCATACCGATCGGGTCACTCTTGGCCAGCACCCAGCGCGGGTCGTTCTCCGTCACCCGGAATTCGGGCGAATCCCACGAAACATCCAGGTAGGGGTTGAAGTTCCGGCGCACAGAGCCCGCCGAGAGCGTCTCCAGATTCGCGCAGTAGTCGACGTCGTCGCGCACATCCATACCGGCGCGCCACCGGCGGATCGTCTTCGTAGCTGCCATGACATCAACCTCCCACGCGAGCACCGTTGCCCACCCAGTTATATGGGACCCCCGGTCCCACATGATTGTCAAGGGTCGCGGATGCCGAGATGCTGTCGGACCGTGCCGGTCTGGACGGCGTGCCAGCCCAGGCGCGTCAAACCGACGTCAAAGCTGGAGTGGCTCGACGGGACCAGGACCCGCAGCAGCAGGCCCGAGCGTTCGAGCAACTGCATGGCCTCCGCGACGGCGCGCAGGTCAGGGTTCTGGAACACATCACCGCGGGTGGAGACGCCCGCGGAGAACGTGCCACGGGGAGCGCGGGCGCCGGTCCGGAGCCATGACACGACGTCCGTCATCGCCGCTCGATCGCTGTCGAACGACGACTGCCCGAACAGCGGCAGGATCGCCGCGGCCAGGTCAGCAACAGGCGCGGAGATCCACCACGGCTGGTCGCTGCTCGTCATGGCGGCAGTGAATCACGAATTGGTGCTAGCCGACCGGCGAACGCCCCTTCGCGGCGCGTAGGGCCGCCGCCAGCAGGGCGTCCCGGAACTGCGGGTGCGCGATCGCCGCCAGCGCCTCGCCGCGTTCGCGGACGGTCTTGCCTTCCAGTTCCGCTGCCCCGTATTCGGTGACGATGACGTCGACCTGCTGCCGCGGCGTCGTGATCACCGCGCCGGGCCCGAACCATGGCACGATCCGCGACCGCAGCTCGCCGTCCTTGACGAACGTCGACGGCAGACAGATCAGCGAGCGGTCCGACAGCTCCAGCCCCGCCCCGGCCACGAAGTCCTCGGCGCCACCGATGCCGCTGAACTGTCCCCCGTCGATGGTGTCGGCGATCACCTGCCCTTGAATGTCCACTGCGAGTGCGCCATTGATGGAGATCATGTCCGTGTTCGCGGCGATCACCTCCGGCGAGTTGACGATGTCGACGGGCAGGAACGCGACATCGCGGTTGCCGTCGAGCCACGCATAGAGCTCCTGCGACCCGAATGCGAACGTCGTGACGCTGACGCCGTCGTACTGCCCCTTACCGGTGTTGGTGATCTTGCCCGCGCGGTGCAGATGCATGCAGCCGTCGGTGAACATCTCGGTGTGCAGGCCGTACCCGCTGCCGTCGCCCTCGGCCAGCAAGGTGGCAATCTGGTTGGGAATTGCGCCGATTCCGGTCTGCAGCGTCGCGCCCGAACCGATGAAGCCGACGGCGTGCCGCGCGATCGACCGCTCGACCTCGGTCGGTGGCGCGTCGCCGCCGGGCAGGGCCAGCGGCGCCTCGGTCGAGGGCACGAGGATGTCGATCTCGTCGACGTGCAGTGCGTGACGGCGCGCGCCGTATCCGAAAGTCCTTGGGTAGGACTCGGATACCTCGACGATGAGGAGTCGCTGCGGGTCTGCCCCGGCCCGGCGCAGTTCGGCGACCGTCCCGCCCGCATGCAGCGACAGCGAGCACCACCCGTCGGCATCAGGCAGGGTGGCGACGGTCGTCATCACCCGCGGCTTCTGCCGCTCCAGCAGTGGCGCGAACCGGCGGAAGTCCGCGGCGGCGAACTCGATGTCGGCGCCCATGTCCCGCAACGCCCGTTCGATCGGCCCGAAGAAGCCGGAGACGTAGTGCACGCCCGGGCGCGAAAACAGTTCGGTACCAACGGCCAACAGCGCCCCGAACACCCGCAGATTCGACCAGTCCTGGCGCGCGCCGAGCGCCCTCAGTAACGCCGGCGGCTGGCCGGGGCCGAGGGTGATGCCCAGCGTGTCGACGGCCTGCAACCGGGCAGCGGCCTGCTCGGCGCTGAGTTCGGTCGGCATCGCCGCCCTAGACGTCCATCTCGATCAGCACGCGGCGCAGCAGCTTGCCGGTGGTGTTGCGCGGCAGCTCTTCGATGAACACGACGTCGCGCGGCACCTTGTGCCGGGCCAGGTTGTTCTTGACGAACGCCTTGATCTCATCGGCGTCCTGGGTCGCGCCCGGCTGCGAAACGATGAAGGCGCGCAGGCGCTTTCCCCATTCCACATCATCGACGCCGACGACAGCCGCGTCATAGATGTCGTCCCGTTCGGCGAGCAGTTCTTCGATCTCCTGCGGGAACACGTTCTCGCCACCGGAGACGATCATGTCGTCATCACGACCGTCGACGAACAGCAGCCCATTGTCGTCGAAATGCCCCATGTCGCCACTGGACATGTAGCCGTCGATGATCTGCTTGTTCCGGCCGTCGGTGTAACCGCTGAACGGTGCGCCGTTGCGGACGAAGATGCGGCCCCGCCGGTTCCTGCCGGTGATGCGCCGGTCGTTCTCGTCGTACAACACCACCTCGCACGTGACCGGCGCCCGTCCGGCCGTGCCAGGGGCGAGACGCAGTTCGGCCGGGGTGGCGACGCTGGCGATGGCACATTCGGTTGAGCCGTACAGGTTGTGGAGCACGTCGCCGAAGGTGTCCTGCACCCGGTTGGACAGTTCCGGACTCAACGCCGACCCGGCGATCAGGATCGTTTTCAGCGATGAGGTGTCGTACTTGCCGATGACCTCGGGCCCCAGTTCGACGATCCGGTGCAGCATCGTCGGCACCGCGACGAGCATGTCGGCCTTGTGCTCGGCGATGAGCTGCAGCGTCCGCTCGGCGTTGAACCGCCGGGCGGTCACCACCTTGTTCCCCAGCGCTGCGCCGACGGTGTAGGTGGCCCACCCGGTGCTGTGGAAGATCGGCGAGACGATGACCATGGTGCCCTTGCGCGGGAACGGGATACGGTCGATGATCTGCGCCGTCGCCAACGGCGACACCGAGCTTCGGGGCGCACCCTTCGGCAGGCCCGTCGTGCCGCTGGTGAGGATCACCGAGCCACCCGCCTTGCTCGGCGCCGGCAGCGGCTCGGTGGAGTTGGCCGCGACGATGGCGTCGAGAGTCTGTGCGCCATCGGGGATTTCGGCGCCCTCGTCGACCCAGGTCAGCACGCGCGGCATGTCCGCGGGCAGGGCGTCCAGCAGCCCGATGAACTCGCTGTCGTGCAGCACGACCTTGACGCCTTCACGGTCACAGACCTGAGCGAACTGTGGCTTGGCGAAGCCGGTGTTCATGAGAACCAGCCGAGCCCCGAGCTTGCCGCACGCCACCATGGCCAGGATCAGGCCACGATGATCCCGGCACAACAGCCCGACCACAGAGCCTTCCGCCACTCCCAGGCCCTGAAGACCACGGGCCAGCGCCCAGGACTGATCGTTCACCTGCCGGTAGGTCAACGTGCCGCGTTCATCCACCAGCGCCGGCAGCCCCGCATACTTGCGTCCGCCCTGGATGGCCATGGTGGCCTGCGGGCCGAATATCGGCGCATTCTTGGCGGTCTCGATCATCGCCCCAGGGTTGGCGAGATCCAGGAAGCCGGTCTCGAACAGCCTGCGTAGCGCGGTTGCGGATTCCGCTATGCGGCCCAGCTTCTGCTGCACTCCACCGACGACGTCCAACACCACATGCCTCCCGAGGTTTGAGGGGTGATCGGCCCCACACTGCATGGCACGTTAGCCGGTTGAGCGCCCACGCGACATCACCTGCTTACGACTTCCACCGTCCAGGCCGCCCGTAAATGCGTCGGCACCGGCGGCCCATCGTGTGCAAAACATCACATGAACAGGCATTTTTCGCGTCGCGCGCACAGTGGGCCCGGCGCTCGGTGCGGAATTCCGTAAAGGAAGCCGGGCCGGCCGTAAAGAAGGCGTCAAGATCGCGGGATGGCCGCTCCCGCGGGCCGATGCTGACGAGGTCGCCGAGGGCCGGCGACCCGTTTACGTGTGGGAGAACCCATGTCTGTAGTGGTGTTCGTGCTGCTGACGGTCGCGATTTTCGCGCTGCTCGGCGTAATCCAGAAGGCGGTCGAGCGCCTGTGAACCTCGCCAACGCCATCGGCCTGGTGCTGTGTCTGGTGATCGCACTGTTCCTGGTCGCCGCACTGCTCTTTCCGGAGCGGTTCTAGTGAGCCCCACCGCCGCGGGAATCGCGTTCCTGCTCTCCCTGATCGTCGCGCTCGCCGCGGTGCATGTGCCGTTGGGCGACTACATGTTCCGCGTATATGCATCCGAAAAGCACTCGCGCGCTGAACGTCTCATCTACAAAGTGATCGGCGCCGACCCGGAGGCCGAGCAGAACTGGGGCGCCTACGCCCGCAGCGCGCTCGCCTTCTCGGCCGTCTCGCTGCTGTTCCTCTTCTTCTTCCAGCTGGTGCAGGGTGTCCTGCCGCTGCACCTGAACGACCCGGCCACCCCGATGACGGCCGACCTGGCGTGGAACACCGCCGTCAGCTTCGTCACCAACACCAACTGGCAGGCCTACTCGGGTGAGACCACCCAGGGCCACCTGGTGCAGATGGCCGGTCTGTCGGTGCAGAACTTCGTGTCGGCTGCGGTCGGCATGGCCGTCGCGGTCGCACTCGTGCGCGGGTTCGCCCGCCGGCACGCCACCGAACTGGGCAACTTCTGGGTCGACCTCGTGCGCGGCACGATCCGAATCCTGTTGCCGCTGGCCGTCATTGCCGCGCTGATCCTCATCGCCGGCGGGGCCATCCAGAACTTCCACCTGCACGACCAGGTCGCCGACACCCTCGCCGGTGCGCAGCAGACCCTCACCGGTGGTCCCGTGGCCAGCCAGGAAGTGATCAAGGAGCTGGGCACCAACGGTGGCGGTTTCTTCAACGCCAACTCGGCACACCCGTTCGAGAACCCGACGGCCTGGACCGACTGGGTGGAGATCTTTCTGTTGCTGGTGATCTCGTTCTCACTGCCGCGCACGTTCGGCCGCATGGTCGACAGCCGCAAGCAGGGATACGCGATCGTCGCGGTCATGGCGGTCCTGGCAATCATCAGCACCAGCCTCATGCTGCTGTTCCAGAACCAGCACCACGGCACCGTGCCCACCGCCATCGGCGCATCGATGGAAGGCGTGGAACAGCGCTTCGGCGTGGCCAATTCGGCGGTCTTCGCCAGCGCCACCACCCTGACCTCCACCGGTGCGGTCGACTCGTTCCACGACTCGTACACGTCCCTCGGCGGCCTGATGACGATGTTCAACATGCAGCTCGGTGAGGTCGCGCCGGGCGGTACCGGCTCCGGCCTGTACGGCATGCTGATCCTCGCGGTGATCACGGTGTTCGTGGCCGGCCTCATGGTCGGACGCACGCCGGAATACCTGGGCAAAAAGATCACGCCGCGGGAGATCAAGCTGGCCGCAAGCTATTTCCTTGTCACGCCGCTGATCGTGTTGACCGGCACCGCTTTTGCCATGGCGCTGCCGGGTGAGCGCGCGGCGATGCTGAACTCGGGCCCGCACGGCCTGTCCGAAGTGCTGTACGCCTTCACGTCGGCCGCCAACAACAACGGCTCGGCGTTCGCCGGCCTGTCGGTCAATACGGTTTGGTACAACACGGCTTTGGGCCTGGCGATGCTGATCGGCCGCTTCCTGCCGATGATCCTGGTTCTCGCTCTGGCGGGCTCGCTGGCCAAACAGGGCAGCACTCCCCCGTCGATCGGCACGCTGCCGACGCACCGTCCGCAGTTCGTCGGCATGGTCGCCGGCGTGACGCTGATCCTCGTCGCCCTGACCTTCCTGCCGGCGCTGGCGCTCGGCCCCCTTGCTGAAGGAATCCACTGATGTCCGATACCGCTGTAAAGGGCGGCCTGCTCGACCCGAAGATGCTGTGGAAGTCCATGCCGGACGCCCTGCGCAAGCTGGACCCCCGCACGCTGTGGCGCAACCCGGTGATGTTCATCGTCGAGGTCGGCGCCGTCTGGTCGACGGTTCTGGCCGTGCTGAACTCCAGCTGGTTCGCCTGGCTCATCGTGTTCTGGCTCTGGCTGACAGTCGTTTTCGCCAACCTCGCCGAAGCGGTCGCCGAGGGCCGCGGCAAGGCCCAGGCAGCCAGCCTGCGAAAGACCAAGTCCGACACCATGGCCCGCAAGCTGGTCGGCTGGGCGCCGGGCAGTGCCGGTACCGAAGAGGAGATCGCCGCTCCCCTGCTGCAGCAGGGCGACATCGTCGTCGTCGAGGCCGGGCAGGTCATCCCCGGTGACGGTGACGTCGTGGAAGGCATTGCCTCCGTGGATGAATCGGCGATCACCGGCGAATCGGCACCGGTCATCCGGGAGTCCGGCGGTGACCGGTCCGCTGTCACCGGTGGCACCACGGTGCTGTCCGACCGCATCGTCGTGCAGATCACCCAGAAGCCGGGCGAGAGCTTCGTCGACCGGATGATCGCTCTGGTCGAGGGCGCCAACCGGCAGAAGACCCCCAACGAGATCGCGCTCAACATCCTGCTGGCCGCGCTGACGATCATCTTCGTGTTCGCCGTCGCGACGCTGCAGCCGCTGGCCATCTACTCGAAGGCCAACAACCCGGGCGTGCCCGACACCGAGGCGCTCGACGGCTTCGGCGTCACCGGCATCGTGATGGTCTCCCTGCTCGTCTGTTTGATTCCCACCACGATCGGCGCACTGCTGTCGGCCATCGGCATCGCCGGCATGGACCGGCTGGTGCAGCGCAACGTGCTCGCCATGTCGGGCCGTGCCGTGGAAGCCGCCGGTGACGTCAACACCCTGCTGCTCGACAAGACCGGCACCATCACGCTCGGCAACCGGCAGGCCGCGGGCTTCATCCCGGTGCCCGGCGTCACCGCCGAGCAGCTGGCCGACGCGGCGCAGCTGTCGAGCCTTGCCGACGAGACGCCGGAGGGCCGGTCAATCGTGGTGTATGCCAAGGAGGCTCACGGACTGCGGGCGCGTACCCCGGGCGAGCTGACCGACGCCACGTGGGTCGAGTTCACCGCACTGACCCGCATGTCCGGTGTCGATCTGCACGACGGCCAGAAGCTCCGCAAGGGCGCGGCCAACTCCGTCGCGGAGTGGATTCGGGGTCAGGGCGGCACCGTGCCCATCGAATTGGGCGACATCGTCGACGGCATCTCCGCAGCCGGTGGTACCCCGCTGGTGGTCGGGCGGGTCAACAACGACGGGGCCGGCAAGGCCGCTGAGGTCTTGGGCGTCATCCATCTCAAGGACGTCGTCAAGCAGGGTATGCGTGAGCGGTTCGACGAGATGCGCAAGATGGGCATCCGCACCGTGATGATCACCGGCGATAACCCGTTGACCGCCAAGGCGATTGCCGACGAGGCCGGGGTCGACGACTTCCTGGCCGAGGCCACGCCCGAGGACAAGTTGGCGCTGATCAAGAAGGAGCAGGCCGGCGGCAAGCTCGTCGCGATGACCGGTGACGGCACCAACGATGCCCCCGCGCTGGCCCAGGCCGACGTCGGCGTCGCGATGAACACCGGCACCTCGGCGGCCAAAGAGGCCGGCAACATGGTCGACCTCGACTCGGACCCGACCAAGCTCATCGAGATCGTCGAGATCGGCAAGCAGCTGCTCATCACCCGCGGCGCCTTGACCACGTTCTCCATCGCCAACGACATCGCGAAGTACTTCGCGATCATCCCGGCGATGTTCGTGGCCCTGTTCCCCGGCCTGGATCTGCTGAACATCATGCGGCTGCACAGCCCCCAGTCGGCGATCCTGTCGGCGGTGATCTTCAACGCCCTCGTCATCATCGCGCTGATCCCGCTGTCGCTGCGGGGTGTGAGGTACACGCCCAGCAGTGCGTCAAAGCTCTTGAGCCGCAACCTTTACGTCTATGGCCTGGGCGGCATCATCGCCCCGTTCATCGGCATCAAACTCATCGACCTGCTCATCCAGTTCATCCCGGGGATGTCTTAATCATGAACATCGGCAACCTGATTCGCGTACACAGCGCCGCGCTGCGCGCACTGCTCGTCCTGACCGTCATCACCGGCCTGGCCTACCCGGTGCTCGTCTGGGCCGTCGCCCAGCTGCCCGGGCTCAAGGACAAGGCCGACGGCTCGCTCGTCACGGTCAATGGCAAGGTCGTCGGTAGCTCCCTGATCGGCCAGCTCTTCACCGACGCCAAAGGCAATGCGCTGCCGCAGTATTTCCAGAGCCGGCCTTCCAACGCCGGCACCGGGTACGACCCGATGGCCAGCGGCGCGGGCAATCTCGGTCCCGAGAGCATCGTCGATGCGGCCAACAAGCCGAGCCTGCTGACCCAGGTGTGCACCCGCAGCTACGCCGTCGCCGAGGCCGAAGGCCTGGACCGCGCCGCCGGCGCCCGTCCGTTCTGCACCGCCGACGGTGTGGGTGCGGTGCTGTCGGTGATCGGCCCCCGGGACGCCACCGGCAACGTCAGCCACCCCACCCAGGTGGTCAGCGTCAACCAGCCGTGCGCCACCACCAGGGTGCCGTTCCTGGCGACGTATGAGGGCGTGCGGGTCGAATGCGCCACGGATGGCGCGGATTACACCGCCGGGCAGATCGTCGCCATCCGCGGTGCGGCGCCCGCCGATCCGCAGGTGCCGGCCGACGCCGTCACCGCCAGCGGCAGCGGCCTGGATCCCGACATCTCGACCGACTACGCCGACCTGCAGGTGGACCGGGTCGCGAAGGCGCGGCACCTTTCCGCCGACCAGGTCCGGGCACTGGTGCGCGACAACACCACCGGCCGCGCCCTGGGCTTCATGGGTGAGCCGCGGGTCAACGTCCTGCAGCTGAATGTCGTGTTGGACCAGAAGTACCCAGCCCGTATTGGATGATGGGAGACATGGGAACGCCGGACAAGCGGGGCGAGCTACGCATCTACCTGGGTGCGGCCCCCGGCGTGGGCAAGACCTTCTCGATGCTCGGCGAGGCGCACCGCCGTCTCGAACGCGGCACCGACGTCGTCGCCGCCGTGGTCGAGACGCACGGTCGCAAGAAGACGGCCGAGGCGATGGAGGGCATCGAACGGATCCCGCCGCGGTTCATCGACTACCGCGGCGGGACGTTCGCCGAGTTGGACGTTCCCGCGGTGCTGGCGCGCCACCCCGAGGTGGTGCTGGTCGACGAACTGGCGCACAGCAATACACCCGGCAGCAAGAACGCCAAACGCTGGCAGGACGTCGAGGAACTGCTCGACGCCGGCATCACCGTCATCTCCACCGTCAATGTCCAGCACCTGGAAAGCCTCAACGACGTCGTCGCCCAGATCACCGGCATCGAGCAGCAGGAGACGGTGCCGGACTCCGTGGTCCGCAGTGCCGCCCAGATCGAACTGGTCGACATCACCCCGGAAGCCCTGCGCCGCAGGCTCTCCCACGGCAACGTGTACGCACCCGAACGCGTCGACGCGGCGCTGTCCAACTACTTCCGGCAGGGCAACCTCACCGCACTGCGCGAACTGGCGCTGCTGTGGCTGGCCGACCAGGTCGACGCCGCGCTCGCGAAATACCGTGCCGAGCACAATATTTCGGACACCTGGGAAGCGCGTGAACGTGTCGTCGTGGCGGTCACCGGTGGCCCCGAATCCGAGACCCTGGTACGGCGCGCGTCGCGCATCGCCTCCAAATCCAGCGCCGAACTGATGGTGGTGCACGTCGTTCGCGGCGACGGCCTGACGGGCGTGTCCGCCCCGCAGATGGGCAAGGTGCGCGAGCTGACGGCCAGCCTCGGCGCCACGCTGCACACCGTTGTCGGCGGCAGTGACGGTGACGTCCCCAGTGCCCTATTGGATTTCGCGCGCGAGATGAACGCCACCCAGCTGGTGCTCGGCACCTCGCGGCGGTCGCGGTGGGCCCGGCTCTTCGACGAGGGCATCGGCGCCAAGACCGTCCAGAACTCCGGCAAGATCGACGTGCACATGGTCACCCATGAGCAGTCCCGGCCGGGCTGGTCGTGGTCGACGGCGACCCGCGGGCAGCGGCACCTGGCGTCGTGGCTCGCCGCGATCGTCGTGCCCGCCGTCATCACCGCCGTCACCGCACTACTGGATCCGTTCCTGCACATCGGCGGCGAGAGCGCGGTGTTCTTCATCGGCGTGCTGGTCGTCGCGCTGCTCGGCGGCGTCGCGCCGGCGGCCTTGTCGGCCGTGCTGTCGGGCCTGCTGCTCAACTACTTCTTCGTCGCCCCGCGGTACAGCTTCACCATCGCCGACCCCGACAGCGCCCTAACCATCGTGGTGCTGCTGGCGGTCGCGGTCGCCGTCGCCGCGCTGGTCGACGGTGCCGCCAAACGATCCCGGGAAGCCCGGCATGCGTCGCAGGAGGCCGAGCTGCTGGCCCTGTTCGCCGGCAGCGTGCTGCGCGGCGCCGACCTGACCACACTGCTCGAGCGCGTCCGGGAGACATATGCGCAGCGGGCCGTCAGCCTGTTGCACGAGGAGGACGGCATCGTCGCCTGCGTCGGCAAAGAACCCTGTGTGACAGTCGATTCCGCCGACACCGCCATCGAGGTCAGCGACGACCAATACTGGCTGCTGATGGCCGGCCGCAAGACCGAGGCCCGCGATCGCCGGGTGCTCGGCGCCGTCGCGCGGCAGGCGGCGGGCCTGGTGCGCCAGCGCGCCCTGGCCGAGGAAGCCGGCCGCGCCGAAGCCCTGGCCAAGGCCGACGAGCTGCGCCGCTCCCTGCTGAGCGCCGTCAGCCACGACCTGCGCACCCCACTGGCCGCGGCCAAGGCGGCGGTGTCGAGCCTGCGCAGCGAGGACGTCGGATTCTCGCCCGAGGACACCGCCGAACTGTTGGCCACCATCGAGGAATCGGTCGATCAACTGACCGCGTTGGTGGGCAACCTGCTCGACTCGTCGCGACTGGCCGCCGGGGTGGTGAAGCCGGAGCTGCGGCGGGTGTACATGGAAGAGGTGGTGCAGCGGGCGCTGCTCGGAATCAGCCGCGGAGCAACCGGTTACGCGAACCGCGGGCTCGACCGGGTCAAGGTCGAAGTGGGCGACGCCGTCGCGCTGGCCGATGCGGGCCTACTCGAGCGGGTGCTGGTCAACCTCATCGACAACGCGCTGCGGTACTCCGCGGGCAGCGTGGTGCGGGTGAATGCCGGGCAGGTCGGCGAGCGGGTGCTCATCACCATCGTCGACGAGGGGCCGGGCATCCCCCGCGGCACCGAAGAGCAACTGTTCGCGCCGTTCCAACGCCTCGGTGACCATGACAACAGCACCGGTGTGGGACTTGGTCTTTCGGTGGCACGAGGATTTGTCGAAGCAATGGGCGGCACCATCTCTGCCACCGACACCCCCGGCGGCGGGCTGACCGTCGTGGTTGACCTGGCGGCCGCGGGAAAGGATCGGGTGTGACACGGGTTCTGGTCATCGACGACGAACCGCAGATTCTGCGCGCCCTGCGCATCAACCTGTCGGTGCGCGGCTACGACGTGTCTGTCGCGGCCACTGGCGCCGAGGCGCTGAAGTCGGCCGCCGAACACAAGCCCGACGTGGTGATCCTGGACCTCGGCCTGCCCGACATGTCCGGCATCGACGTGCTGGCCGGGCTGCGCGGCTGGCTCACCGCGCCCGTCATCGTGTTGTCCGCGCGCACCGACTCCATGGACAAGGTCGAGGCCCTCGACGCCGGCGCCGACGACTACGTCACCAAGCCGTTCGGCATGGACGAGTTCCTGGCCCGGCTGCGCGCCGCGGTACGCCGTGGCGCGGCCGCGTCCGAGACCGATGAACCCGTCGTAGAGACCTCCTCATTCACGGTCGATCTGGCGGCCAAGCGGGTCACGCGCAGCGGCACCGAGGTGCACCTGACGCCCACCGAGTGGGGCATGTTGGAGATGCTGGTGCGCAACCGCGGCAAGCTCGTGGGCCGCGAGGAGCTGCTCAAAGAGGTGTGGGGTCCGGCCTATGCCAAGGAGACCCACTATCTACGGGTGTATCTCGCGCAACTGCGCCGCAAGCTCGAGGTCGACCCGTCACACCCCAAACACCTGCTGACCGAGGCCGGGATGGGGTACCGCTTCCAGGAGTAGCGCCGGCGGCCCGAATCCAACGCATTCGAGGCCCCTGGTCATCCCCAGTGCTTAGTCACCCTAGGTATGCGGTACGTCACACGACCGCGCGGAATCGCAGCTCCCCCGTTCGGCTTATACCAGGCAACTGGAACTTCAAGGACGGGGAAAACAACATGAGCGCCATTCGTAACGCGGCCGGCAAGGTGGCATTGACCGCCGTGGCCGCTTTCACGATCATCGCCGGCGCCATCGCCGGCCCGGTCGCGACCGCCAACGCCGCTGACGACTCCTGTGCGAACGTCGAGGTCGTCTTCGCCCGCGGTACCTTCGAAGCCCCCGGCGTCGGAGCCACCGGCCAAGCCTTCGTCGACGCACTGAACGCCCGGATGCCCGGTCGCAACATCGACGCCTACGGCGTGAACTACCCGGCCTCCCTGGACTTCGGTGCCGCCGCTGACGGCGTCGCCGACGCCACCAACCGCATCGAGTCCATCGCCGCCTCGTGCCCCGCCACCAAGATCGTCATCGGCGGCTACTCGCAGGGCGCGGCCGTCGCCGGCTACAGCACCATGAGCAGCGTTCCCGCCGGATTCGCGTTGCCCGCCGGCATCTCCGGCCCGATGCCCGCGTCGGTCGCCTCGCACGTCGCCGCTGTCGTCCTGTTCGGCACCCCGAGCCCGTTCGTGCTGAGCGTCGCCGACCGCAGTGCGCCCGCCATCAACATCGGCGGCGCCTACGCCGGCAAGACCATCCAGCTGTGCGCCCCCGGCGACCCGATCTGTGGCGGCGGCATGGACCGTTCCGCTCACAGCGCCTACAAGTTCAACGGCATGGCCAACCAGGCTGCGGACTTCGTCGCCCGCCAGCTGGGCGCGCCTGCCGCTCCCGCCGCCCCGATGGTCCAGACGTCGGACGACTCAGCCAACTGAATCACCCCCTGCCGACGGCCGGAAGCCAGTCTCACGAGGACTGGTTCCGGCCGTCGGTCTGTCATGACACCGTCGCGCCGGTCGCTCCCGTGACCTTCACTCCATCCCGCGATCGAACTATGGTGAGGTAGTCATATCTCGATAAGCCGAGACAAACAGGGGTGATCAGTAATGAAGGTTTCCACCAAGAACGTGTCGACCTGTGGCTGTCAGTGCAACGCCTGCCGCGACGGACACCACTGCCACAACCGCCCGAACTGCAAGGTCTAGTCAGGATTCTCGACCGTCGACCGTGGGGGTTGACGAGGGATTCGCTTCGGTTTTCCGCGTAGGCCCCCACGCTCGGCGTCAGACCGACAGCGCGATGCCGTCCAGGATGTCGTGCTCGCTGACCACCAATTCCGTGATCCCCGCCCGCTGACCGAATTCGCGGGCCAATTCCTCGACGACGACGGAGCCGCCGCCGATCACCGGCACGCGGCCCGGGTGCATGGGGCCGAGTTCGGCGCGTTGCGCCCGCGGCATCGCGATCAGTTCATCGCACACCTTGACGACATCCGGAATTCCGATGCGGGACAGGTGAATCACCTCGGAGTCGTACTCCGGTAGCCCCAGGGCCAGCGCGGCAACCGTGGTGAACGTGCCGGCCACACCGACCCACGTCCGGGCACCTTCGATGGGCACGACGCCCAGAGCCTCGTCCAGCTTCTCCCGCACCATGGCACGTGCGGCCGCGACCTCGTCGGCGGTGGGCGGGTCGGTCTGCAGGCAGCGCTCGGTGAGCCGGACGCAGCCGATGTTGGCCGAGAAGCTCGCGACCACATCCGCAACCGCGGCACCGGTCCCGCCGAGCACCACTTCGGTCGAGCCGCCACCCAGGTCGACGACCACGAAAGGCCCTGTGGCCGGGTCCAATTCGCCGACGGCGCCGCGGAACGACAGCGCCGCTTCCTCGGTCCCGGTGATCACCTCGGCCACGGCCCCCGGCATCACCCGACCCAGCTGGCGCGCGGTCATGGCGAAGAACTCGTCGCGGTTCCCGGCGTCGCGAGCCGCGGAGGTGGCGACCATCCGCACCTTGGTCACGTCGTGCGCCAGCATCGTCTCGACATAGTCGGTCAGCGCCGCTTCGGTCCGGGCCAGCGCGGCAGGCGCGAATTCGCCTGTGGCGTCGACACCTTCACCGAGGGTGACGATCCGCATCTCGCGGTGGACGTCCCGCAACCGGCCGTCGGCCACGTCCGCGATGAGCAGCCGGATCGAGTTCGTACCGCAGTCGACCGCCGCAACCCGCGAACTCACACCCACACCTTCGGATCCAGAATCCCGGCCATCGCCGGTTCGACCGCCAACAACGCCAACGCCTCATCGCCAAAGGGGTTGAGACCCGGTCCTTTTGCGAGCGAATGTGCCATCACCACGTGCAGGCACTTGACCCGGTCGGGCATGCCGCCGCCGGAGAAGGTCGTGCCCAGCGACTCGATGGCGTCCCGCTCGGCCAGGAACGACTCGTGCGCGCGCCGATACGCCGCCGCCAGCTCTTCGGAAGCCTGCAGGCGTTCGGTCATGTCCCGCATCAGGCCCGACGACTCCAGTCGGCTGGCGGCCGCGGTCAGCGCCGGGTGCGTCAGGTAATACAAAGTGGGAAAAGGGGTTCCGTCGGGCAGTCGCGGCGCGGTCTTGACCACGCCGGGCTCGCCGTTGGGGCAGCGGTAGGCGATCTCCAGGACGCCACGCGGTTCCCGCCCCAATTGGGCCGCAACGGCTTCGAGATCAGCAGCGTCAACCACCGGGCGGCGCCTGGGGTGCGGGCAGATCGGTCGGGGGCACGTCAGGGTCCGGGGTGACGCCGTCCGGGCCGGGCGGGACGACGGCCGGAGCCGGCGTCAGCCCGTGCGGCTGATCGGCGATGGTGTGCCACAGCGCGGTGTACCAGGGCTGGTTGCTCTTCGCGGTGGGCGACGGCGCGGGTGCGACCGGTGTCGTGACGGCGCCGGGAGGCAGTTGCACCTGATACGGGATATCGCCTGGCATCACGAAGCCCAACCGCTCACGGGCCTGCGCGGCGATGTACACCGGGTCGGCCAGCTTCACCTTCTGTTGCTCCAAATTGGCTATCTGCGAACGTAATTGGGACTCGGCGGTGGCCAGCTGCTGCATCTCCGTGCGCTGCGCGAAGAAGGTGCGGACCGGCCCGGCGATGGTCAGGGTCAGCACGCACACCACGACGGCGAGGATCGCCGCGCGCCGCGCCGCCGACCCCAGCCGCTGCTCGGCATGGTGCTCGACCGACTCCGCATAGGCCTGCCGGATGGGCTCGGTGACCGGAACCGGCAGGTTGTCCGGGACGCGCCGTGGCTCGGCCTTGGGCCGGTTACCCGCCTTGGCCGCCGACGTGCCGGCCCCGGCACGCCCCCGCTTCGCCTCGCCGGGTTTGGCGGGGCGAGAGGCGGGGGTACGCCGTTTGGGATCGGCCATGTCGGTAGGTCAGACCCGCGAAACTACTTGGCTTCCACCGCGAAACGCGGGAACGCCAGGTCGCCGGCGTAACGCGCGGCGTCGCCCAGGGTCTCCTCGATGCGGAGCAGCTGGTTGTACTTGGCGACGCGCTCGCTGCGGGCCGGGGCACCGGTCTTGATCTGGCCACAGCTGCACGCCACGGCCAGGTCGGCGATGGTGGTGTCCTCGGTCTCGCCACTGCGGTGGCTCATCATCGACTTGTAGCCGGCGGCGTGCGCCAGGGCGACGGCGTCCAAGGTCTCGGTGAGCGTGCCGATCTGGTTGACCTTCACCAGCAGCGCGTTGGCGGCGCCCTTCTCGATGCCCTCTTCCAGACGCTCCGGGTTGGTGACGAACAGGTCGTCGCCGACGAGCTGCACGCGGTCACCGATGGCGGTGGTCAGCGCGACCCAGCCGTCCCAGTCGTCCTCGGACAGCGGGTCTTCGATGGACACCAGCGGGAACGCATCGAGCAGTGAGGCGTAGAACTCGGCCATCTGCTCGGCGGTGCGGGTCTGCTTCTCGAAGGCGTAACCCGTTCCGTCCGTGTAGAACTCGGTGGCCGCGACGTCCAGGGCCAGCGCCACGTCACTGCCCAGCTTGAGGCCGGTGGCGTCGATGGCGGTGCTGATCAGTTCGAGCGCGGCGTGCGTGCCGGCGACGTCGGGAGCGAAACCGCCCTCGTCACCCAGACCCGTCGACAGCCCCTGCTTCTTGAGCACCGACTTGAGCGAGTGGTAGACCTCGGCGCCCCAGCGCAGCGACTCCTTGAAGGTCGGCGCACCGATGGGGGCGACCATGAACTCCTGGACGTCGACGCCGGTGTCGGCGTGCGCGCCACCGTTGAGGATGTTCATCATCGGCACCGGCAGGATGTGGGCGTTCGGGCCACCGATGTAGCGGAACAGCGGCAGGCCGGCGGAGTCGGCAGCGGCCTTGGCCACGGCCAGCGAGATGCCGAGGATGGCGTTGGCGCCCAGGCGCGACTTGTCCGGGGTGCCGTCCAGGTCCAGCAACGCCTGGTCGATGATGCGCTGGTCGTCGGCCGCCTGGCCGATGACCGCGGGCGCGATCTCGTCGAGCACGGCCTCGACAGCCTTCTCGACACCCTTGCCGAGGTAACGGGCGCCGCCGTCGCGCAGCTCGACAGCCTCGTGCTCACCGGTCGACGCACCCGACGGCACCGCCGCGCGAGCGAAGGTTCCATCGGTCAGAGCGACCTCGACCTCGACCGTCGGATTTCCCCGAGAGTCGAGAATCTCGCGGGCTCCGACCTGTTCGATGATTGGCACTTGGGTCTCCCTTTGGCGTCACGGACTCGTGCGAACGCCCATCAGCCTAAACGGTGCCAGGGTGTGAAGTGCGTCAGCTACCGGTAGCTATTCGCAGACCTATCTCTGGTGCCCGTTCGCGTACGCCGTCGCCCAGTCCCGCACGGCGCGAGCGTAGTCGTCGGACAGGTTGTAGGCGTGCAGCGCGTCCATCCAGCCGTGCGGACTGGACAGATCCTTGCCGCGGTAGCAGAGGTAACCCGCCGCCGACAGCGCGGCGTCGTCGATGTTGTCGGGGCTGGCGAAACCGGTGTTGTTGGCGTCAACGCCGTACAACCGCCAGGTGTCCGGGATGAACTGCATGGGCCCCATGGCGCGGTCGACGGCGTCGTCGCTGTCCATGCTGCCCGAGTCGGAGTCCGGAATCCGCAGATTGTTCATGGTGCCGTCGAGTGGCACACCGCGGATCGGGGGCGTGACGTCGCCGTTCGGGGCGATGGTCGCGCCGCGGTAGGTGCCGTGATGGCTCTCGACCATGCCGATGCCGGCGAGCGTCGTCCACGCGATGTGGCACTTGGGGTTCTCGACCTCGGCCACGCGCGCGGCGTACCCGTAGGCCTCCAGCGCCATGACCGGAATGCCGAGAGGCGGTGCCAGATGCTCGGCCCAGTCATGCAGCTGGTCCGCGCCCCGACCCTTCACATGAGTGTTGATCGGGGGCACGGCGGGCCCGGGTGGCGGCGGCACTCCGCGCAGGTAGCCGGGCTGAAATGAGCAGCTCGAGGCCATCAGGAGCGCCGTCGCGGCGACAACAGCGCTCGCCTGCAGCCATCGCGCTCGCAACACCGGTACTCCCCTATACCCAGAGATTTCGACGGATTCGTCGTCCCGTCATCGTCGCATGCCGGGCTGAGCGCACCCCGAAGCGCAAGCTTTCCGGCACGAAGGTACGACGGTCGCCCATCCGCTGATAAGGTTGGCTTGCCTTCCTTTGGCAAGGCAAACCTGTGTTGCCGTTTAGTCTATCTAAGGATTGCGGATGACCACCACTTTCGCGGTCTCGACATCGCTGGTCGCCGCCGGCCCCGGCGTTTCCTCACAGCTATTTGGCAGCTTGCTGATCGGGCTTCGCGAAGGCCTGGAAACTGCGATCGTCGTCACCATCCTCATCGCCTTCCTCGTGAAATCCGACCGCCGCGACGCCCTCAAGTGGGTCTGGCTCGGCGTCGCCGCAGCCATCGCGATGACCATCGGTGTGTTCCTGACGATCCAGCTCAGCGAGAACACCATCTCCGGCCTGGCCGCCGAGGCCATCGCCGGCGTCGCCTCCCTGGTGGCGGTGATCATCGTGACGACCATGGTGCTGTGGATGCGCAAAGCCGCGGCCACCATCTCCGGCGAGCTGCGCAGCGACATGGCGCGCGCCCTGGAGACCGGCGGCATGGCCGTCGCCACGCTCGCGTTCCTGGCCGTCGGCCGCGAGGGCGTCGAAACGGCGCTGTTCATGGTCGGCTACGCCAACGCGTCCACCGCCTGGCCGCTGGCCGGACTCGTGATCGGACTGCTCATCGCCGTCGTCGTCGCGTACGGCATGTACGCCGGCGCGGTGCGGATCAACCTGGCCAAGTTCTTCAAGTACACCGGCGCGTTCCTCGTCGTCGTCGCCGCGGGCATCCTGTCGTACGCCATCCATGCGCTGCAGACCGTCGGCTGGCTGCCCGGCCTGGGCGCCAAGGCCTTCGACATGACCGGCGCCTTCAACTGGTCGTCGTGGTACGGCCAGGTGATCCAGGGCGTCTTCAACATCAGCCCCGCCCCCTCGATCCTGCAGTTCGTCTGCTGGCTGGCCTACCTCGTGGTCGTCCTGACGCTGTTCCTGCGACCCGTCGCAGCCAAACCCGCCCCTGCTGCCACCCTCGAAAGGTCCGCCAAGTGAATCTCGCTGCCCTGAACGTCAAGACCGGCGTAGCTGCATCGGTAGCCCTGCTCGCCGGCCTGACCGCGGTCTCCGCGTGCTCGTCCAAGACGGACGAGAACAAGTCCGCCTCCGGCGAGATCACCGTGACCGCGACCGATGATGCCTGCAAGCTGTCGGCAACGTCGGCCAAGACGGGCCCGAGCACCTTCGTCGTCACCAACAACGGCACCAAGGTCACCGAGTTCTACGTCTACGGCCCCGGCGACAAGGTCATGGGCGAGATCGAGAACGTCTCCCCCGGCCTGCAGCGCAAGCTGATCGTGCAGCTGCCCGAAGCCGGCACCTACAAGACCGCGTGCAAGCCCGGCATGGTCGGCGACGGCATCCGCGGTGACTTCACCGTCACCGGCGACACCGTCAAGATCGACGACACCGGCAAGTTCAAGGACGCCGCGGACTTCTACAAGAAGTACGTCGTCGAGCAGACCACCGCCCTGGTGCCCGCCACCGAGGCGTTCGCCGCCGCCGTGAAGAAGGGTGACGTCGCCGGCGCCAAGGCGCAGTACCCGAAGGCCCGTACCTTCTACGAGCGCATCGAGCCGGTCGCCGAGTCGTTCCCGGATGACCTGGACCCGCGGATCGACCTGCGCGAAGCCGACGTCAAGCCCGGCGACAAGTGGACCGGCTTCCACGTGCTGGAGAAGCAGCTGTGGGTCACCGGCCTGCAGCCTGACGCCAACGCCCTGGCCGACCAGCTGGTCGCCGACGTCAAGGAGCTCGAGGCCGGCGTCAAGGATCCGAAGTGGACCATCGACTCCACCAAGATCGCCGGTGGCGCGCAGGAACTGCTGGACGAGATCGCCAAGACCAAGATCACCGGCGAAGAAGACATCTTCAGCCACACCGACCTGTGGGACATCCAGGCCAACATCGAGGGCTCGCGCACCGCGGTCGGCTCGGTGGACCCCATCCTCGACGAGCGCAACCCGCAGCTGGGCAAGGACGTCGACGCGGCCTTCGAGAATGTCCAGAAGCTGCTGGACAAGTGGCGCCAGGGCGACGGCTTCATCTCGTACGACAAGGTGACCGAGCCTGAGCGGCAGGAACTTTCGCGCGCCGTCGACGCCTTGAGCAAGGAGGTCAGCGAGGTGCAGGGTGTCGTCGCCAAGCAGTGAGCCCCAGCCGGCGACCGCTGAGCCGACCGTGACCGAGTCCGGTGGGCTCAGCCGGCGCAAGCTCTTCGGCGCTGCCGGGGTGACGGCCGCCGTCGTCGGCGCCGCCGCCACCGGCGCGCTGGCCGGCCGTTCCTCCGCGGCCGTCGTCGACAACAGCCTGACCAAGCCGGTGCCGTTCCGCGGCACCCACCAGGCGGGCATCGTCACCGCCGCGCAGGACCGGATGCACTTCGCCACTTTCGACGTCACGACGGACAAGAAGGCCGACGTCGTCGCGATGCTGAAGAAGTGGACCGAGATGGCCGAGCGCATGACGCTCGGCGAGGAGGCCGTCGCGCACGGGGCCATCGGGCTCAATCCGTACGCCCCGCCGGCCGATACCGGTGAGGCCCTTGGGCTTTCACCCTCTGCGCTGACCCTCACGATCGGCTTCGGCCCGACGTTCTTCCGCAAGGACGGCAAGGACCGGTTCGGCATCGACGGGCAGCGGCCGGCACATCTGGTCGACCTGCCCAAGTTCCGCAACGAGACGCTCGACCCGAAGCGCTGCGGCGGCGACATCGTCGTGCAGGCTTGCGCCAACGACCCGCAGGTCGCGGTGCACGCCATCCGCAACCTGGCCCGCGTCGGTTTCGGCACGGTCGCGGTGCGGTACTCGCAGCTCGGGTTCGGCCGCACGTCGTCGACCACCGTCACACAGTCCACGCCACGAAACCTGTTCGGGTTCAAGGACGGAACGAACAACCTGAAGGCCGAGGACACCGCGGCCATCGACCAGCACGTCTGGGTCGGCTCCGGCGACGGACCGGCCTGGATGACCGGCGGCGCGTATCTGATCAGCCGCCGCATCCGGATGCTCATCGAATCGTGGGACCGCACGGTGCTCGCGGAGCAGGAGCGGGTTATCGGCCGGCAGAAGGGCAGCGGCGCACCCAACGGGTACACCGACGAATTCACCCCGCTCGACTTCGAGAGCAAGGGCGCCGACGGCGCGCCGCTGATCGACGTCGACTCGCATGTGCGCTTGGCCTCGCCCGAAGCCAACAACGGCGCCCAGATTCTGCGCCGCGGCTACAACTTCACCGACGGCTCAGACGGTTTCGGCCACCTGGATGCGGGTCTGTTCTTCATCGCGTTCGTCCGCAACCCGGCCGAATCGTTCATCCCGATGCAGACCAAGTTGTCCGACAACGACGCCCTGAACGAATACATCACGCACACCGGCAGCGGCATCTTCGCCTGCCCGCCGGGTGTGCGTGATGGTTCGTCGGACTACTGGGGATCGACGCTGCTCGGCTGAGTGTCGGGCTGGTCGGCGGTGCGGTAGCGGTTGTAGAACGCGAACGACGCGAGCGCTGCCGCCGCACCGATGACACCCCACAGGGCGATCTGGAAGACCAGCGAGCCGAACAGGAAGTCGTAGGTCATGGTCAGGTACAGCGACCAGGCGACACGGTAGCCCGACCAGAAAGCCAGGAGGCCGGTGCTGATCGCGATGATCAGGCTCTGCTGACGATCGAAGCGGTTGACGTGCTGTTCGATGGCGGCGGGGAGCTTCATGGTGATTCCTTCCTCAGGTGTCTCGGACGCTCGTTGTCGGCGTCGTTGGAGCAATCACACCGGGGCCCGGCGGCTACCGATCCCAAGTTCTGGGGCCTTGCGGGTGTGTCGGTAGTTGGGCCGCGACCGTGCGCACAGATCGCAGATCCAGCCGAATGGGCGCTCTAGCTGCACATTCGCGGTGGCGGGCGCATTGTTGCAGTCACTGTCACCACACCAGGCACTTGTGTCGCCGGCCAGGAGACGGACCGATGCGCCCCCTCTGTGCGACAACCCGCTCAGGATCCGCCGTCGCTCGAACGCAACTGGGTGGCGGAAAACCAGCCCGAGAGTCGCCGTGCAGTTGCGTTCGGACGCTGCAGCGCACCGTCTCAGCCGGCGCGGCCCACGGTGTTTCGCCAGCGCAGCGGCGGGGCGCCGAACCGCCGGCTGAACGCCCGGCTGAAGCCGGCCTCGGCGGAGCGCATCAGCCCGCGCAAGATCATCGAACTCGACGCCAGCCACGCGTCGCTGGCTTCGCAGGCGGTGGCCGTGGCCGACCTGATCGACGAGGCCGCGACTCAGACGTCCTGAGGCGGCCAGTGCTCCCGCCACTCGTCCTCTGACACCGCGCCCAACGGTGCGGCATCCAACTCCACCGCCACTTCGTCGCCGCGGCGGGCGGCGACGATGCGGCGCTCGGCCTCGCGCACAGTGTCGATGAATTCCAGAGCCACTGTGCGCAAGGCACTTTCGGCGTCGACGCCAGGTTCCAGCGTCACCGAGGTGAGCCCGGCCGGAAGCAGATCGGACGGCAAACCGGCCGTGCCGGTCCGTTCGATCAGCTTCTGCGCCAGCGCCAGCGCCGGCAGCGCCGTCGGCACCTCGTCCATGCACGACGTCCGTGCCGCCTTCTCCAGCGCCTTGCGCTCTTCCCACTGGGCGATCTGGTCTTCCAGCGAAATCTCTTGTCCGGCAAGTACTGCCGGCACCCGGTTGCCCAGCTTACGAATCAGGGTGTCGGCGACGTCGTCGATGCCGAACGGGTGTAGCGGCGCGTCTTCGGCGATGCGGGCGTGAAACAGCACCTGCAGCAACACATCTCCGAGTTCCTCACGGACGTCGTCGGCGTTGCCGCCCCGCACCGCGTCGAACAGCTCGTAGGTCTCCTCCAACAGGTACCGGCGCAGCGAGTCGTGCGTCTGCTCGCTCTCCCACGGACCGTTGGTGCGCAGCTTGTCCATCATCGTGACGGCGTCGATGAGCCGCTCTCCGGGCTGCGAACCGTCCGCCGCAATCAGTTTCTCGCCGGCCGCGAGCCGGGCCCGCACCTGCGGATGTTCCGGATCGGAGGACAACAGCACCGGTGCCGGATTGTCGGCGTCGCCGTACGCCGGCCGGCCGGCCGGCAACGACCACGGCACCTTGACCGGTAGTTCCTCGGTGTACTGCACGTCGCCGGTGAGCAGGACCAGAGCGTCGATCGGCATCAGCGAGGGGCGGCGCGGATCGACCAGGACGACCGTCACTTGGACTGCCCCGATTCTCCCACTGCGCTACCTCCCAGGTCAGTGATGTCGACTTCACCTGCCGCTTTCCCGTCGAGCACCAGCAGCAATCCGGCCACCGCGCGGGCCAGCTCCAGATCACGGATGCGGGGCGCGCCGACCCCGGCACCGGCCCGCGGAATGGGAATCTGGACCGTCGACGTGGTGGCCCGGTACGTCGCGCCGGGATACATCCGCTTGAGCCGCAGCTGCCCCGAGTCCAGGAGCGTCAGCGGCGTCAGACGGATGGTCGAGTCCGAGATCGCGGACACCTCGGTGACGCCGTACTCACGGCACAACAGCCGCAGGCGCGCCACCGCGACGAGGCGCTGCGCGGGTTCGGGGAGCGGTCCGTAGCGGTCCACCAACTCCTCGACGACAGCCGCCACGGCCGCGTGATCGGACGCCGCAGCCAGCCGGCGGTAGGCCTCGAGCCGCAGCCGGTCGCTGGCGATGTAGTCCGGCGGCAGGTGGGCGTCGATCGGCAGGTCGACCCGCACCTCCTTCGGTTCCTCCACGGCCGCAATGGTTTTCCCGTCAACCGCGGCCCGGTAGGCCTCGACGGCCTCACCGACGAGCCGGACGTACAGGTCGAAGCCGACGCCCGCGACATGCCCGGACTGCTCGACACCCAGCACATTGCCGGCGCCGCGGATCTCGAGGTCCTTCATCGCGACGGCCATACCGGCGCCCAGGTCGTTGTTCTGCGCGATGGTGGCCAGCCGGTCGTGCGCGGTCTCGGTGAGCGGAACCTCGGGCGGGTACAGGAAGTACGCGTAGCCACGTTCGCGGCTGCGGCCGACGCGGCCCCGCAGCTGGTGCAGCTGCGACAGGCCGAAGGTGTCGGCCCGCTCCACGATCAGCGTGTTGGCATTCGAAATGTCAAGGCCCGTCTCGACGATCGTGGTGCACACCAGGATGTCGTACTCGCGGTTCCAGAAGCCCTCGACGGTCTTCTCCAGCATTTCCTCGGGCATCTGCCCGTGCGCCACGACGACCCGCGCCTCGGGCACCATCTGACGCACCCGCGCGGCCGCGTTGTCGATCGACTTCACCCGGTTGTGGATGTAGAACGCCTGCCCGTCGCGCAGCAGTTCACGCCGCAGCGCCGCGGCGACCTGCTTGTCGTCGTGTGGCCCAACGTAAGTCAGCACCGGGAAGCGTTCCTCGGGCGGCGTCAGGATCGTCGACATCTCCCGGATACCCGCGAGGCTCATCTCCAGCGTGCGCGGGATCGGGGTGGCGCTCATGGTCAGCACGTCGACGTGGGTGCGCATCGACTTGATGTGCTCCTTGTGCTCGACACCGAAGCGCTGCTCCTCGTCGACGATCACCAGGCCGAGGTCTTTCCAGGTGACGCCGGTCGCCAGCAGTCGGTGCGTGCCGATCACCACGTCGACCGAGCCGTCCTTCAAACCCTCGACTACCAAACGGGATTCGGCGGGATCGGTGAACCGGGACAGGCCCTTGACCGTCACCGGGAACCCGGCCATGCGGGCGGTGAAGGTCTGCAGGTGCTGGTCGGCCAGCAGCGTCGTCGGCACCAGCACCGCGACCTGCTTGCCGTCCTGCACGGCCTTGAACGCCGCGCGGACCGCGATCTCGGTCTTGCCGTAGCCGACGTCACCGCAGATGACGCGGTCCATGGGGACCGGCTTCTCCATGTCGGACTTGACCTCGGTGATGGCGGTCAGCTGGTCCATGGTCTCGGTGAAGCCGAACGCGTCCTCCATCTCGGCCTGCCACGGGGTGTCCGGCGCGAACGCGTGTCCCGGGGCGGACTGCCGCTTGGCGTACAGCGACACCAGCTCGCCCGCGATCTCGCGAACGGCCTTGCGCGCCTTGGTCTTCGTGTTGGTCCAGTCGCTACCGCCGAGCCGGCTCAGCGTGGGCTCGGTGCCGCCGACATAGCGGGACAGCTGGTCCAGCGAGTCCATCGGCACGTACAGCCGGTCGGATCCACCGCCACGTTTGGCCGAGGCGTATTCGAGCACCAGGTACTCGCGCCGGGCGCCACCGACCACGCGCTCGGTCATCTCGACGAACTTGCCGATGCCGTGCTGGTCGTGCACCACCAGGTCACCGGCCGTCAAGGCGAGCGGGTCGACGACGTTACGCCGTTTGGCGGCAAGCCTTTTGCCCTCGGTAGCTCCGGCGCGGTTACCCGTCAGGTCGGTCTCGGTGATGATCACCAGGTTGACGCCGGGCAGCACCAGACCGTCGTGCAGCGGGCCCTTGAGCACGCCGACGACACCGGGCTTTGGCACCTCACCGGGCTCCAACATCGTTGCGGCGACGTCGGATTCGCCGAGCTGCTCGACAACGCGGTGCGCGGTACCGGTACCGGGGGTCACCACCGCGGCGAGCCCGCCGGTGGCGATGTGGGCCCGGAGCATCGCGAAAATCTCCTCGAGGCTCTGCTGGCTGCGGGCCGACGGCGCGGGCCGGATGTCGACCTCCGCGGCCGACTCATTGGCCAGCTGGCTCAGCGTCCACCACGGGTGGCCACCGGCGGCCGCGGCCTCACGGACCTCCACGAAGTCCCGGAAACCCGAACCACCAAGCTGCTCAACATCAATCGGCGCGTCGCCGCCCACGGCGGCCACCGACCACGAGGCCTCCAGGAACTCGCGGCCCGTCTTGATCAGATCGGCGGCGCGGGTGCGCACCTTCTCCGGGTCGCAGATCAGCAGCGGCGCACCGGCGGGCAGCCGGTCGGTGAGCAATGCCAGTTCGCCCGGGCGCAGCACCGGAAGCAGTGCCTCCATGCCGTCGACCGGGATGCCCTCGGCGAGCTTGGCCATCATGTCGGCGATGCTGCCGGTGACCTGGTTGTCGCTGCTGGGCAGGCCCGCCCCGATCTCGGCGGCGCGTTCGCGGACATCCGCGGTCAGCAGCAGTTCGCGGCAGGGCATCGCGATCACCGTGTCGACCGCGATCTCGGGGATGGACCGCTGGTCGGCCACCGAGAACATCCGCATCTCGGTGACCTCGTCGCCCCAGAACTCGACGCGCACCGGGTGCTCGGCGGTCGGCGTGAAGACGTCGAGAATGCCGCCGCGGACGGCGAATTCGCCGCGCTTGCCCACCATGTCGACGCGCGTGTAGGCCAGCTCGACCAGCCGCGCCACGGTGTCGTCGAAGTCGGCTTCACCGCCGATGGTCAACGTCACCGGCTCGGCGTCGGTGACCCCGCCGGCCAGCGGTTGCAACAGCGACCGGGCCGTGGTGACCACCACGCGCAGCGGCGGGCCGAGGCGGGCGTCGTCGGGCCGCGCCAGCCGGCGCAGCACCGTCAGCCGGGCACCCACGGTGTCCACGCCGGGCGAGAGCCGCTCGTGCGGCAGCGTCTCCCACGACGGGAACAGCGCCACGGCGTCGCCGTGGACGGCCCGCAGTTCGGCGGTGAGGTCGTCGGCCTCGCGACCGGTGGCCGTGACGACCAGCACCGGACCGGCGGCGGCCAGCGCGGCCGCGACCGGGAGCCGCGCGCTGACCGGGCCCACCAGAGCCTGCTCGGCGACACCCTCGGCGGCCTGCCGCGTCAGTTCCTGCAGGCCAGGATCGGTGAGTGCGAGTTGGACGAGCCCCGCCAACGGGGTTTGGATCGATTGCTGCCCCGGGGAGGTCATGATGACTCCGATTGTAGTTCGCAGGACTTCGTCAATATTGGGCACCGTCCCGTCAAGGGATCGTCAACGGGGCGCTCACCGGGCGATTCCGGGCGCAGGGTGGATCCATGACACTGCTCGACATCCTGCCGTCCCTGCGGGGCGCCATGCGTCCGCGCATCGACACCACCATCTGGCCGCTGACCACCCAGGTCGACGCCTTGGGACGACTCTGCGTCGGGTCGGTCGCGCTCACCGACGTGGCCGACGAGTTCGGCACGCCCGCATATGTTCTGGATGAGGCGGACTTCCGCAAGCGGGCCCAGCACTACCGCGCCACGCTGCGCGGCGTCGAGGTCGTCTACGCCGCCCAGTCCCTGCTGACCAGGACCGTTGCCGGCTGGGTGCACGAGGCCGGCCTCGGCATGGCGGTGTGTTCGACGGCCGAGCTGGCCACGGCCCTCGCCGGCGGCATGGACCCGGCGCGCATCGTCGTCCACGGCAGCGGCAAGTCGGTCGACGAGCTGGCGACCGCCGCGGGCGCCGGCGTCGGCCGCATCGTGCTGGACTGCCCCATCGAGATGGCCTACCTGGCGGGCGTCGCGCGCCGGCGGCAGGCCGTGCTGCTGCAGGTCCGGCCCGGTGTCGACGTGCTGCCGACCGTCCGCCGGGCGCTCGCCACCCCGCAACTGCCGCTGGCCGGCCTGTACTGCCACCTCGGCACGCAGATCGCCGAACCGGAGGTGTACGTCGAGGCCGTGCGCGGTCTCGTCGACACCATGACCGATGTGCGCGCCGCCCACGGCGTCGTGCTCACCGAACTGAACATCGGCGGCGGCCACGCCATCGCCTACCGGACCGGCGAACCCGAACTCGACGTGGCGGCCCTCGCCGATTTCCTGGAAGACGCCCTCGACGCCGCCTGCGCCGCCAACCGCTTCCCCCGGCCCCGGCTCGTCGTCGAACCCGGCCGCGCGATCAGCGGCCGGGCCGGCGTGACGCTGCACCGCGTGCAGTCGGTGTCGGCCCGCACCGACGGCCGCGCCGTCGTCACCGTCGACGGCAGCCACCCGCACTCGGCGCCGGTCGCGAATTACACTGTCACCCTTGCCAATCGGCACCCGCTCGGGCCCACGCGACCCGCCACCGTCCTCGGCCGCGACGGCACCGTCATCGCCGACGACCTCGACCTGCCCGACGACGTCCACCCCGGCGATCTGCTCGCCACCGCGTGCACCGGCGCCTACCACCACAGCACGGCGTCGAACTTCACCATGACGACCCGGCCACCGGTCATCGCCGTGTGCGACCGCCGGGTCCGGGCGCTGATCCGCCGGGAGACCACGGCGGACCTGCTGCTGCGCGACTGCGGCTAGGACCCCGTCAGCCGAACGTGAACTCAGTTCTCGTGCAGCTCGGGATCCGACTCGAGATGCGTCAGGCCGTTCCACATCAGATTGACCAGGTGCGCGGCGACCACTTCCTTCTTCGGTTCGCGGGTGTCCAGCCACCACTGCGCGGACATCGACACTGAGCCCACGAGCGCCTGCGCATAGAGCGGCGCCAGCTCCGGGTCGAGCCCGCGGCGGGAGAAGTCACCGGCCAGGATCGAGCTGACCTGGTTGACCGCGTCGTTGAGCAGCGTCGAGTAGGTGCCCGAGGTAATGGCCGCCGGCGAATCCCTGATCAGGATGCGGAAGCCGTCGGTGTGCTCCTCGACGTAGGTCAACAGCGCCAGCGCCACCCGCTCGACGCGCACCCGCGACCGGTTGTTGGTCAGTGACGACGTGATGCCGTCGAGCAGCGCGGACATCTCACGGTCGACGACGACGGCGTAGAGGCCTTCCTTACCACCGAAATGCTCGTAGACGACAGGCTTGGAGACGTTGGCGCGCTGCGCGATCTCCTCGATGGACGTGCCGTCGTAGCCGCGTTCGGCGAAAAGCGACTTGGCGATCTCGATGAGCTGCTGACGGCGTTCACTGCCGGTCATGCGCGCACGAGGGCTGCGCGCTCCGTTCTCCGCCGCTGCCATGGTCGCCAGCCTATCCGCTTGCATTAGAGTCTCTGGCGAGTAATCCGTCGTGGTGTAATCGGCAGCACCTCTGATTTTGGTTCAGATAGTTCAGGTTCGAGTCCTGGCGACGGAGCTGTAAAGCGCGACCATCCGCGTAGAGAGAGGCGTACGTGACTCGAGGCGAAGCCGCTGTCATCGTCCTGGCGGCCGGGTCGGGCACCCGGATGCGCTCCGACATCCCGAAGGTCCTGCATACGCTGGCCGGCCGCAGCATGCTGGCACACGCGCTGCATGCCGTCGCCAAGGTCAATCCGACGCACCTCGTTGTGGTGGTCGGCAAGGAGCGCGAGCGCGTCACCGCGCATGTGCACGAGATCGCGGGCGGCCTCGGGCGCAGCGTCACCGTCGCCATCCAGGACGAGCAGCTCGGTACCGGGCACGCCGTCAGCTGCGGCTTGTCCGCACTGCCCGGCGACTTCGCCGGCACCGTCGTCGTCACCGCGGGTGACGTGCCGCTGCTCGACGCCGACACCCTCGCCAATCTCGTCGATACCCACGCCGCCGCGACCGCGGCGGCCACCGTGCTGACCACGACCGTCACCAACCCGACGGGCTACGGCCGCATCCTGCGCACGCAGGACCACGAGGTGATCGGCATCGTCGAGCAGGCCGATGCCACCGAATCCCAGCGCGCCATCCGCGAGGTGAACTCCGGGGTGTACGCCTTCGACGCGGCCGCCCTGCGCTCGGCACTGAGCCGGCTGCGCTCCGACAACGCGCAGCAGGAGCTCTACCTCACCGACGCCATCTCGATCGTGCGCGGCGACGGCCAGATCGTGCGGGCCCACCATGTCGACGACAGCGCGCAGGTCTCCGGCGTCAACGACCGTGTGCAGCTGTCCGAGGTGGCCGCCGAACTGAACCGCCGCATCATCGCCGGCCACCAGCGCGCGGGCGTCACGGTCATCGACCCGAGCACCACCTGGATCGACGTCGACGTGAGCATCGGCCGCGACACCGTCGTGAGGCCGTGTACCCAGCTGCTGGGCGCCACCGACGTCGGCGCCAACTGCGTCATCGGCCCCGACACCACGCTGACCGACATGGAGGTCGGCGACGGCGCCGAGGTGATCCGCACCCACGGGCAGCTCGCGGTCATCGGGGCGGGCGCCACCGTCGGCCCCTTCACGTATCTGCGGCCCGGCACCGAACTCGGCGCCGACGGCAAGCTGGGTGCGTTCGTCGAGGTGAAGAACTCGAAGATCGGCACCGGCACCAAGGTGCCGCACCTGACCTACGTCGGGGACGCCGACATCGGCGAGTACAGCAACATCGGCGCGTCCAGCGTCTTCGTCAACTACGACGGTGAGAACAAGAACCGCACCACCATCGGTTCCCACGTGCGCACCGGCTCGGACACGATGTTCGTCGCACCGGTGACCGTCGGCGACGGCGCCTACACCGGCGCCGGCACCGTGGTCCGCGAGGACGTACCCCCTGGTGCGCTGGCCGTTTCGAAGGGCGAACAGCGCAATATCGAGGGCTGGGTCGAACGGAAGCGACCCGAGTCGAAGGCCGCCGAAGCCGCGAGGAAAGCACGCGGCGAGGCCTGATCCCGACATCTGATGTTGGTATACCGGTAACCCGGCAACGGGACAGGGTTACCGGTAAGTACGATTACGACGTATCGAGCCCCCACCGCGAAAGCAGCACACAGTGGCCACGGACTGGACCGACAACCGCAAAAATCTGATGCTCTTCTCGGGGCGCGCGCACCCCGAACTGGCCGAACAGGTGGCCAAAGAGCTCGGCGTCGAGGTCACCCCGCAGACATCCCGGGACTTCGCGAACGGCGAGATCTTCGTCCGTTTCGACGAGTCGGTGCGCGGCAGTGACGCCTTCGTGCTGCAGAGCCACCCCGCGCCGCTGAACCACTGGTTGATGGAACAGCTCATCATGATCGACGCGCTCAAGCGCGGGTCGGCCAAGCGGATCACCGCGATCCTGCCGTTCTACCCGTACGCGCGCCAGGACAAGAAGCACCGCGGCCGCGAGCCCATCTCGGCCCGCCTGGTCGCCGACCTGCTCAAGACCGCCGGCGCGGACCGCATCGTCTCGG
This sequence comes from Mycolicibacterium sp. TY81, assembly GCF_018326285.1. Lineage (NCBI taxonomy): Bacteria > Bacillati > Actinomycetota > Actinomycetes > Mycobacteriales > Mycobacteriaceae > Mycobacterium > Mycolicibacterium sp. TY81. The sequence goes on along the minus strand of NZ_AP023362.1, from coordinate 74,167 downwards.
TCGACCTGCACACCGACCAGATTCAGGGCTTCTTCGACGGTCCGGTCGACCACATGCGCGGGCAGTCGCTGCTTTGCGGCTACATCGGTGACAAGTACGGCGACTCCGACCTCGTCGTCGTCTCCCCCGACTCCGGTCGCGTGCGCGTCGCCGAGAAGTGGGCCGACTCCCTGGGCGGCGTGCCGCTGGCCTTCATCCACAAGACCCGCGACCCGCTGGTCCCCAACCAGGTCAAGGCCAACCGCGTCGTCGGTGAGGTCAAGGGCAAGACCTGCATCCTGACCGACGACATGATCGACACCGGTGGCACCATCGCCGGCGCCGTCAAACTGCTACGCGAAGACGGTGCCAAGGACGTCATCATCGCCGCCACCCACGGCGTGCTGTCCGACCCCGCGGCCCAGCGCCTCGCCGACTGCGGCGCCCGCGAGGTCATCGTCACCAACACGCTGCCCATCACGCCGGACAAGCAGTTCCCGGCACTGACCGTGCTGTCGATCGCGCCGCTGGTGGCCGCGACCATCCGCGCGGTGTTCGAAAACGGCTCGGTCACCGGCCTTTTCGACGGTTCTGCGTAATGTCGCGGATTTACCACAACCCGAAATGCTCGACCTCCCGCAAGACGCTGGATCTGTTGCGGGAGAACGGCATCGAGCCCGAGGTCGTGCAGTACCTGAAGACGCCGCCGACCCGGGCCGAGCTCGCGGCGATGATCAAGGCTGCGGGTATCGACGTCCGGACCGCGGTGCGTAAGCGCGAGGCCCTCTACACCGAACTCAATCTGGCCGAGGCCACCGACGAGCAGCTGCTCGACGCCATGGCCGAACACCCGATCCTGATCGAGCGACCGTTCGTCGTCACCGACAAGGGCACTCGGCTGGCCCGCCCGATCGACGCGGTCCGCGAGATTCTGTGATCCCGCAGCGGATCGTCGGTGCGTTGCTGTCCGTTGCGACCGCCCTGACCCTCGCCGCATGCGACGCGAAAACGCCTGACTACAAGTCGATCTGGTCGACGACGCCGACCACCAGCACGACGCCGGTGGACAAGGCCAGCCTGATCCCGTTCCCCGATTACCTGAACAAGCTCGGCGTGCAGAGCAAGCAGGTCGTCCCCGATCAGCTCACCGATCTCAAGGTGACACTGCCACGGCCGCAGGGCTGGACGGGCTACAAGAACCTCAACTACTCGCCCGGCACCGTGACGATCGCCAAGAACGACACCTATCCCCTGGCGATGCTGATGGTGTTCCAGCTGTCCGGTGACTTCGACGTCAAGGACGCCCTCAAACACTCCGACGCCGACGCGCTGCTGTCCGAGAACTTCAAGAAGCTCTACAGCTCGACCGAGGACTTCCAGGGTTATCCGTCGGCGATGATCGAGGGCAGCTACGACCTGCACAACCGCCGGATGCAGTCGTACAACCGCATCGTCATCGCGCAGCCGTCGCCGCCGCGACCGGGGATCCACTACCTGATCCAGCTGACCGTCACGACGTACGCCGAGCAGGCCAAGGAGCAGGCGGGCGACATCGAGGCGATCATCAAGGGCTTCTCGGTCGGACCCAAGTAGCGGCTCCGCACTAAGCTCGCCGTCATGAGCGAATGGACCGCCGCCGACCTTCCTTCCTTCGCCGGCCGCACCGTCATCGTCACCGGCGCCAACAGTGGCCTCGGCGAGATCACCGCCCGTGAACTGGCCCGTGTGGGCGCCAAGGTCATCCTCGCCTGCCGCAACACCGCCAAGGGCGACGCCGCGGCCGCGGGCATGACGGGCGACGTCGAGGTTCGGCCCCTGGATCTGCAGAGCCTGGCCTCGGTGCGGAAGTTCGCCGCCGGTGTCGACAAGGTCGACGTCCTGATCAACAACGCAGGCATCATGGCGGTGCCCTTCGCGGTGACCGAGGACGGTTTCGAGAGCCAGATCGGCACCAACCACCTCGGCCATTTCGCCCTGACCAATCTGCTGCTGCCCAAGATCACCGACCGCGTCGTCACGGTCTCGTCCGAGCTGCACCTGCTGGGCTACATCAGCCTCAAGGACCTGAACTGGAAGTCGCGGCCGTACTCGGCCTGGCTGGCGTACGGCCAGTCGAAGCTGGCGAACCTGCTGTTCACCAAGGACCTGCAGCGCCGGCTGTCGGTGGCCGGCTCTCCCGTGCGGGCGCTGACCGCGCACCCGGGCTACTCGGCCACCAACCTGCAGGGCCACACCGGCAACGAGTTCGGCGACAAGTTCTGGCTCGCCGCCAACAAGATCGCCACCCCCGCCGCCTTCGGCGCCCGCCAGACGCTGTTCGCGGCGTCGCAGGACCTGCCGGGCAACACGTTCGTCGGCCCGAAATTCGGCTTCCGCGGGCCGACCGGCCCCACCCAGCTGATCAAGCCGGCAGCCCGCTCGGCGCGCACCGCGACCGCACTGTGGGACCTGTCTGCCCAGCTCACTACCACTGAATTTCCGCTGTAAGGGGCGTTTCCGCTAGTCTTGCTGACGATCACGGCGAGGGTCGGTCTGTTTTCAGGCCACCGTTATCGACGGGAACTACAGCACTGACGTGCTTCAGCCCTGGCCGTGCCACCCAGTAGATACGGCATCAGGAGCAATTCACATGGCCAAGAACGCGGCCCCCACCTCGAACAATCTGACCGCTGCGGTCCGCACCCGGACCGGCAAGGGCGCCTCGCGTCTGGCCCGTCGCGAAGGCCGCGTGCCCGTCGTACTGTACGGCCACGGCACCGACCCCCAGCACCTCGAGATCAACGCCCGCGAGTTCGCCGCCGTCCTGCGTAACTCGGGCACCAACGCGGTGCTCACCCTGGACATCGCCGGCAAGGAGCAGCTCGCGCTGACCAAGCAGGTCGTCGTCCACCCGATCAAGCGCAACATCGAGCACGCCGACCTGATCGTCGTGAAGCGTGGCGAGAAGGTCACCGTCGATGTGAACGTCCTCGTCGAGGGCGACGCCGCCCCCGGCACCCTGGTCACCCAGGACGCCAACACCATCCAGATCGAGGCCGAGGCGCTGTCGATCCCCGAGTCGCTGACCGTTTCGGTCGAGGGCGTCGAGGCCGGCACCCAGATCCTGGCCGGCCAGGTCGAGCTGCCCAAGGGCGTCACCCTGGTGACCGACGCCGAGACGCTGGTCGTCAACGTCGTCACCGCGCCGACCGCTGAGGACCTGGACGCCGAGGGCGCCGGCGAGGAAGAGGCCGCTTCGGGCGAAGAGGCCGCAGCCGAGGGCGAGGCGGCCGAAGAGGCCGCTGCCGAGTCGGAGTAGTCCGCTTTGGCCGAGCCACTGCTGGTGGTCGGCCTGGGCAATCCTGGGCCGCGCTACGAAACAACGCGGCACAACGTTGGATTTCTGGTTGCCGACATCCTGGCCGAGCGCATCGGCTCAGGATTCAAGGTGCACAAGAAATCCGGAGCTGAGGTCACCACGGGCCGGCTGGGAGGCCGGTCCGTGGTGCTCGCCAAGCCGCGCACCTACATGAACGAATCCGGTAGGCACGTGGGGCCTTTGGCGAAGTTCTATTCGGTCGCACCGGCTGACGTCGTGGTGCTCCACGACGAGCTGGACATCGACTTCGGCCGTATCCGGCTCAAGTTCGGCGGCGGCGAGGGCGGCCACAACGGCCTGCGCTCGATCGCTTCCGCCTTGGGCACCAAGGACTTTCAGCGGGTCCGCATCGGCGTCGGCCGCCCGCCGGGACGGCAGGACCCGGCCGCGTTCGTGCTGGAGAACTTCAATTCGAGGGAACGGCCCGAGTTGGGCACCATCCTCGAACAAGCCGCCGACGCAACGGAATTGCTGCTGCAGCACGGCGTCGAGGCGGCACAGAACACCGTCCACGCCTGGTAGCCGTCCGCGGCGTGAAACCACGAAAGCCCCCAAATTCCACCGAATTTGGGGGCTTTCGCGATTCTCGCAGGAAGATTATCCGCAGATGTGTTGCCGGTCAACGGCATCGGTGTAGCAGTTACGGCGGCCCTGCGCGCCCACGCGCGAGCTCTGGGTGGTGTCCTGGGTACGGATGCCCGGGGTCGCCTTGATCGCCACGCTGCCGTTCGTCTCGCATGTCGACGTGCTGCCGGAGTCCTGACAGGTCGGGCGGGCACCTGCGACGGGCGCCATGATGCCGCTGACCGAGGCCAGGCCCACCAGCAGAGCTGCCATCGTGCGCTTGCCTTGATGAGTCATGTCACCTTCTCATTTCCGGGGAAGGCCTTCTGTCCCTCAGCCTGCCTTCTGTCCCCGCATGTTAGTTCGACTATATGTTTCAGCCATGTGACCGTGCCATGAACTCATGGCAAACTCACATGTCTGCGAGCAGCCGAAATGCGGTGACCTGGCGGTCTGAGAATTGACGGTGAGCAAGGTCACCGGATGGCCGAGGAACTTTCCCAGGCAACGGAATTCGTGACGACCGCTGCGCGCGTGCCTCAGTTCACGGGCACGACGAGGCCAGCGTGGGTGAGTCCGCAGCAAGAGGAGTGTTGTTGGCCTCCGCCCGGTTGAAAGCGTCGCGGCGGGCGTCATCGATCGTCGACCCCGCGCCGCCGGACACGACACCGCTCGCAGGGGCATGCACGTTGACGATGCACAACCGGTCGTTGGTGACCTCATCGCTGGTGCACTGGTCGGCGCCGGCCCGGTTACAGGCCGCAATCACCGCCACAGAGGCCGCGTGGACGTCAGGCCCGGTCGCGGTGAAGCCGACGACGGTGCCGCCGCGAACGCCGGAACCGACCGCGGCGGCAATGTTGTTCGGCTTACCGATCACGCCCGCCGAACCGTCGGCGCACGCGGGCACCGCGGCGATGGCGCTCACGCCGAGCACCGCCGCCAGGGCAGCCACCACACGCCTCATGAATCCGCCGGTCCTCTCGTCCGTAATTGGCGAGATTACCCGGGGTTCACAGCTTTCGCTCAGCGAAGCGAGCGATGCCGCCCGCGCGAAAAACGTAAAAACCCCTGACTTCCAAGGAAATCAGGGGGCTTTCACGTCTTCTCGAACCTAGCCGGTGACGAGTTCCACCGAGTTGGCGCGACGGAGCTTGCCGGACGGGGTCTTGGGGATGGTGCCGGGGCCCAGCACGACGACGTTGCGCGGCCGCACGTCGACCTCGGTCACGACCTCGTGCGCCACCTGGTGCTCGATCCGGCGCACTTCCACCGGGTCCTGCCAGGCGTTGGATTCGACTGCGACAGCGAACGTCTCGCGCGAATGACCGGCGTCGAGGCGCACCGCCACGGCGCAGCCCGGGCGCACGCCCTCGACACGGCCCGCGGCCCGCTCGATGTCGGTCGGGTAGATATTGCGGCCCGCCATGATGATGACGTCCTTCACGCGGCCACACACCACGACGTTCTGCTCCTCGGTGATGTACCCGAGGTCACCGGTGTCGTACCAACCGTTCTCGTCCTGCGTCGGCAGGAAGCCGGCCATGGTGATGTAGCCGGGGGTCACCGATTCGCCGCGCAGCTGGATGACGCCGACACCGCGCTCGGGCAGGACGTTGCCGTCCTCGTCGACGACGCGGGCCTCGAGGTCGCGCAGCAGCGGGCCCAGCGAGGCCAGGCGACGCGTGTTGCCCTTCGAGGCGGGCACGGCACGCCGCAGCGCGGCCAACAGATCGGCGTCGACCTCGTCGACGACCAGGCCGGCGTTGCACGGCGAGAACGACACGGCAAGGCAGGTCTCGGCCATACCGTAGGCGGGCAGGATGGCCGAGGCCTTCAGCCCGAACGGCTTACCGGCGTCGATCAGGTCTTCGACGTCCGCGGGGTCGACGGGCTCGGCGCCGGACAGCGCGAACCGCAGGGTGGAGAGGTCGTATTCGCCCGGCTTGGCCTGGCGGCGCAGCCGCTTGGCGAACAGCGCGTAGGCGAAGTTCGGGGCCGCCGTCATGGTGCCCTTGTACTTGTCGATGAGCTTGGCCCACAGCAGGGTGTCGCGCAGGAAGTCCATCGGCGTGACCTTGACCAGCTCGGCGCCGAAGTACATCGGGATGGTGAGGAAGCCGACCATGCCCATGTCGTGGAAGCACGGCAACCAACTGACCATGACGTCCTTGTCGACGTCGTACTCGGCGCCGATGAACATGGCCTCGGCGTTGGAGTAGATGTTGCGGTGCGTGATCTGCACGGCCTTGGGCGATCCGGTCGAACCCGAGGTCAGCTGCATCAACGCGAGGTCGTCCTCGCCGGTCTCGACGGGGTCGATGGGCTCGGCGGCGAGCAGGTCGCCGACCTTGAGGACCTGCAGGCCCTTCTCCTCCAGCACGGGGATGGCGACCAGGAACGGCTCGGAGACGACGACGGCCTTGGCCTCGATCATGCCGATGACGTTCATGGTGTCTTCGGCCCAGACGGCCAGGTCGGTACGGGGCGTCGGCTGGTGCAGCATGGTGAGGCTGCCGCCGCGCATCCAGATGCCCTGCACGGTCGGGGCGATCTCGACCGGGAAACCGGCCAGCACACCGATCTTGTCGCCGGGGCCGATGCCCGCGGCCGCCAAGCCGCCGGCGACGCGGCGCGCCCGCTCGTGGACCTCACCCCAGGTGTGGCGCACTGGCTCGTGCGGCTCACCGGTGACCATGCCCCGCTGCGATGTACGAGCGTTGTAGTACATCTTGTCGGTAAATCGGCTCACGACAACCTCCTGAGGTCAGGCGCCACTGCCCGTCGTTCCATAGTCCGTCCGGTGCCAGGCGCACATGTAGAGGCGCGCACGCACAATTCGGCCGCGGTTATATCTCGAATCGATGGCTGCACTGCCATGACTCCGGCGCTGCGCATCCGCTCACCGACACCGCCGGTGAGAGAAACCATTGCGTTCCACGCCTGGCCGCTGGCATACACCATCGATCATCTTAAGAGACTCTTAAGTAGCTAACAAACTGTTGGCCGAATTGAGTGCTGGGTCACACCCGGATCAGCCCTGCTTGCTGGGCGCCGGCACCACCCTGGCGCCGTGCACCGGGCCGCTGGCCACACGTACCGTCCGGCACACCCCGGCGCCGGAAAGCTGGGTACCGACCTCGACCGCGTCGTCGGCGGAGGCGCACAGGAATGCGCACGTCGGTCCGGAACCGGACACGATGCCCGCCAGCGCCCCGGCTTCGACACCGGCTCGCAGTGTGCGCCGCAGGCCGGTGTCCAGACTGACCGCCGCGGCCTGCAGGTCGTTGCCCAGCAGCGGTGCGAGTTCTCGGGGATCCCCGGATGCCAGCGCGGTCAGCAACGGCTCGGGATCGTCCAGCGCCGGCGGGCCGCCCTTGCGCCCGTCTGCCCGCAGGTTGTCCAGCTCGGCAAAAACCTTCGGCGTGGACAACCCGCCCTCGGCGAAGGCCAGCACCCAATGGAAGGTGTTGCGCGCCAGCACGGTCGCCAACTGCTCTCCGCGGCCGGTACCGAGCGCGGTGCCGCCGTGCAGCGCGAACGGCACGTCGCTGCCCAGGCGGGCGGCCAGCGCATGCAGGTCCCGGCGCGGGACGCCCAGCTCCCACAGATTGTTGATCGCAACCAGAACGGCCGCCGCATCGGCACTGCCACCGGCCATACCGCCGGCCACCGGAATGGACTTGTCGATCGAGATGGCGACGTCGGGCGCGCGGCCGACGTGCTCGGCCATCAGTTCGGCGGCCCGCCAGGCGAGATTACGGTGATCGGTCGGCAGTCCTTCGGCGCCGTCGCCCAGCATCTCCACCGACAGCAGATCGGCGTTGCGGACCGTCACCTCGTCGAACAGGGAGACGGCGTGGAAGACCGTCGTCAGCTCGTGATAGCCGTCATCGCGGCAGTCACCGACGCCGAGGTAGAGGTTGACCTTGCCCGGCACACGGACGGTCACCGAGCCAGTGGGCACCCACTCAGAAGCAGTGTTTCCATCCGACGCAGACACGCCACGACAGTAACGCCCGACACGAGGGCCTCGGGCACCAAGTGCCGAGAAACCCAGTGCGACAGGCCTAGTGGTTGGCGTCGACCTGCTGGTCCGACTCGGGAGCGACAGTCTCCTGCTCGCGGTCCAGCTCCCCCGAACGCTGCAGCAGCCGGACGAAGTCGGCGATGGCCAGAGTCTCGCCCCGACGTGCCGGGTCGATGCTGGCGGCCAGCAGACGCTCGGCCGAGGCATTGCCCGAACCCGCCCACTCGGCGAAGGCATTGCGCGAGGTCTTGCGCCGCTGCGCGAAGGCGATGTCGATCAGGTCGAACACCTTCGAGCGGAAGTTGTCGTCGGTCGGCCACGGCGACGTCTCGTACCGGTCGATCCGGACCAGGCCCGAATAGACGCGCGGGATCGGCCAGAACACCGTCGGCGAGACCATGCCGTAGCGGCGGACGTTGCCGAAGAAGCGCACCTTGGCGCTGGGGACTCCGTAGTCCTTGGTGCCCGGGTCGGCGGCGAGCCGCTCGGCGACCTCGGCCTGGACCATCACCATGACGGTGCGGATGGTCGGGAATTCCGAGAGCAGGTGCAGGATGGCCGGCACCGCGACGTTGTACGGCAGGTTGGCGACCAGCGCGGTCGGCTGCTCGTCCAGGTCGGACGGCATCAGGTCGAGCACATCGCGGTTCACCACGGTCAGCCGGCCGATCTCGCTGTGAGAGTGCTCGGCGACGGTGGTCGGCAGCTGGCGGGCCAGCACCGGGTCGATCTCGACGGCAGTGACCTTCGCGCCCCTGTCCAGCAGCGCCAGCGTCAGCGAGCCCAGACCCGGGCCCACCTCCAGGACGTGGGACTGCCGGTTGACACCGGAGGCCGACACGATGCGGCGCACCGTGTTGGCGTCGTGCACGAAGTTCTGACCGAACGCTTTACGCGGTCGGAAATCAAGCTCTTTCGCCAGATGCCGGATTTCGGTTCGACCGAGTAGGCGGATCGTCATCGTGCCCCAATTCTCCCGCTACACACAGGCCAGGCACCCCAACCTTGGCGGGCTCGCGTCACTTCAGCAATCGCGATCTGCTCTTCACGTGTCGCAAGATCAGCTCTCGCAGCATAACGCAGACCGCCCTGTCGTTCCCAGGTGTTCTGGTCAAATTGGACTCCACCGTAAAATCCGTTGCCGGTATTGATGGCCCAGTTACCGGTGGACTCGCAACGCGCCAGCGCGTCCCAGGCGGCGCCTTGCGTCACCGGCGGCACCTCGGTGCCGGGCTTGGCGCCGATGCGCAGGACGCCGTCGCGCGCCGGGGTCAGCACCTGGTTGGAGACCGGCAGGCGGCCGGTTTCGACACCGTTGACCGTGGCCACAGCGAACGTGACGTTCTGTGTGCCGGGCTGGCCCGGATCGTCGACCACCTTGCGGCTCATGTTCAGCGCCGGGTCGGGAACGGTGTTCATCGTCGGGGGCAGCGGCGATTCCGTGGTCACCTGCTGCAGCCGAATGCGGGTCACGTCGATCGTCATGCCCTCGGTGACCGGCGTGGCCGCCGCGGGGACGACGGTGTCGCGCTGTTCCAGCGGTACGCCGGCCGTGGCGAGCAGTCCGGCCACATTGGCCGCGGCCAGGTGCACCTGGCGCGGCACACCACCGTCGACGATGGTCACGTTGCGGGCGCTGACGACCGGAAGCGACATGCCGCCCAGCGGCACGCGGGTGGCGCGGTCGGCGGCGACGGGCGCGGTGTCGGTCATGGACAGCTGCTTGAGGGCGTCCTGCACGGTGGCGGCGGTGGTCCACACCTGGCGGGTGTTCTGGCCGTCCAGCGAGATGTCGAGAGGGCGGCTGCGGCGCAGCACGATGTTGTCGGACTCGTGCACGTCCTGGTCGGCCGCCGGGAAGAGATCGTCGCGCTCGCCGACGGAGAAGCCGTTCTCCGTCAGGACGTCGCCGATGCGGGTCTTCATGGTCTGCACCGTCATCGGTGCGCCGTCGATGGTGAGGGTGACGGTCTTGTGGTTCGCGACGGCGAACCCGCCTGCGACGGTCAGCGTGGCGAGGAAGGCCCCGGTCACGCCACGCAGCATCGGCGAGCGCGCATCATGCAATTTGTTCAGAACGTTCAAGGCGTCAATCCCGTGTCTATCGAGCCCGGGGTGGCCCCGAGCAGCGGCCGCGGTGACCACATGAAAGCCACCTCGACCGGGTTGATCACAGAACGGTAACGAACGTCCCCGGGAGGCGGCAACTTGGACTAATGATACAGCCCATAGCTTTTCGAAGCGTTTTCCGAGGTCACCGCGGCAATTTCGGCCGCTGAAGAATTCCGGATCTCGGCCAGTGCGCGGACCGTGTACGGCAGGCAGTACGACTCGTTGGGCGCGCCGCGGAACGGGTGCGGCGTCAGGAACGGCGCGTCGGTTTCGACGAGCAACAGCTCCGCCGGGATGATCGCGGCCGCCTCCCGCAGCGCATGCGCGTTCCGGAAGCTGACGGTGCCGGACAGACTCATGAGCCAGCCGTGATCAGCGCAGGTGCGGGCCATCGCGGCGTCCGACGAGAAGCAGTGGAAGATCACCGTCTCCGGCGCGCCCTCGGACCTCAGCACGTCGAGGACCTCGGCGTCGCCGTCCCGGTTGTGGATCATCAGCGGCTTGCCGACCCGTTTGGCCAGGTCGATGTGCCAGGCGAAGGCCTCGCGCTGCGTCGCCTCGTCGGCGCAACCGTCGAGCTTGCCGGGCCAGTACATGTCGATGCCGGTCTCCCCCACCGCGACCACACGCGGGTCGGCGGCCAGGCCTTCCAGGGTGCGTCTGGCCTGGTCATCGAGGGCGTTGGCACGGGTCGGATGCAGCGCGACGGCGGCGTACACACGCGGATCGGCATGCGCGGCGCCGACGGCCCACTCGGCCGCCTCGAGATCGTCGGCGATGGTGACGACCTTCTCGACGCCGACGGCTTCGGCACGGTCCAGGATTTCCTTGATGCTCGCCGCGTCGGTCGCGCCACAGGCGTCCAGGTGGGTGTGGGCGTCGATCAGTCCGGGCAGTGGTTCCGGGGCGGGCGGCTTCTCTCGTTTGGCGCTCACAGCGACACCCTAAAGTGAGACCCAAATGAGTGAGCCTTTCTACATCACCACCGCCATCGCGTACCCGAACGGCGCACCGCACATCGGGCACGCGTACGAGTACATCGCCACCGACGCGATCGCCCGGTTCAAGCGGCTCGACGGCTTCGACGTCCGCTACCTGACCGGTACCGACGTGCACGGCCAGAAGATGGCCGAGGCCGCGGCGGCCGAAGGCATCACCGCCGCGGAGCTGGCCACGCGCAACTCCGACGTGTTCCAGGCGCTGCAGGAGAAGCTCAACATCTCCTTCGACCGGTTCATCCGGACGTCCGACGCCGACCACTACGAGGCGTCCAAGGAAATCTGGCGCCGGATGAACGAGGCCGGGGACATCTACCTCGGCACGTACGCCGGCTGGTACTCGATCCGCGACGAGCGCTTCTTCGCCGAGGACGAGACCGAGGTGCGCGACGGCAGCCGGTTCGCCATCGAGACCGGCACGCCCGTCACGTGGACCGAGGAGCAGACCTACTTCTTCAAGCTGTCGGCCTACACCGACCGGCTGCTGGCGCACTACGAAGCGCATCCCGAATTCATCGGACCCGATGTGCGGCGCAACGAGATCGTCAGCTTCGTCTCGGGCGGGCTCAAGGACCTCTCGATCTCGCGCACCACGTTCGACTGGGGCGTCCCGGTACCCGACCACCCCGAGCACGTCATGTACGTGTGGGTCGACGCGTTGACGAATTACCTTACGGGCGTGGGCTTTCCGGACACCGCCGCCGAGGACTTCGGCAAGTACTGGCCGGCGAATCTGCACATGATCGGCAAGGACATCATCCGGTTCCACAGCGTCTACTGGCCGGCGTTCCTGATGTCGGCTGGAATCGCCCTTCCGGAGCGGGTTTTCGCGCACGGCTTCATCAATGTCAAGGGCGAGAAGATGAGCAAGTCGGTGGGCAACGTGGTGGATCCCATCGCGCTGATCGACGCCTTCGGCCTGGACCAGGTGCGCTACTTCTTCCTGCGCGAGGTGTCCTTCGGCCAGGACGGCAGCTACAGCGAGGAAGCCATCATCGGCCGCATCAACGCCGACCTGGCCAACGAACTGGGCAACCTGGCACAGCGCTCGCTGTCGATGGTGAACAAGAACCTCGGCGGAATCGTGCCGGAGCCAGGCGAATTCACCGCCGCCGACCTCGAGTTGCTCAAGCAGGCCGACGCGCTGCTCGAGCAGGTGCGGGCGCACTACGACGTGCCGGCAATGCATCTGGCGCTGGAGGCCATCTGGCAGATGCTCGGTGCCGCCAACCGCTACTTCTCGGCCGAAGAACCGTGGGTGCTGCGCAAGTCTCCCGCTGAGTCGGACCAGACCCGCTTCGGCACAGTGCTATACACGACGCTGGAGGCGGTCCGGATCGCCGCGCTGCTGGTGCAGCCGGTGATGCCGGAGTCCGGGGGGAAGCTGCTCGACCTTCTTGGGCAGGACGCCTCGGCACGGGATTTCCGTGCCCTGGGTACTCGGCTGTCACCGGGGACGGTGCTACCGACACCCGAAGGCGTATTTCCCCGCTATCAAGCGGAGACCAAGGAGTAACGAAAAGATATGGCGCAGGACGGCTTACACGAGCGGCTGCACGACGTCTACGAGGAAGTCACCCACCGCAACGCCGGCGAGATCGAATTCCACCAAGCCGTCTACGAGGTTCTGACGAGCCTGGGTCCGGTCGTCGACAAGCACCCCGAGTACTCCGACACCGCCATCATCCGACGGCTGTTCGAGCCGGAGCGGCAGATCATCTTCCGCGTGCCGTGGATCGATGACGCCGGAGCCGAGCAGATCAACCGTGGCTTCCGCGTCGAGTTCAACTCCGCGCTGGGTCCGTTCAAGGGCGGCCTGCGGTTCCATCCGTCGGTGTACCTGGGCATCGTGAAATTCCTTGGCTTCGAGCAGATTTTCAAGAACTCACTGACCGGTCTGCCCATCGGCGGCGGCAAGGGCGGGTCGGACTTCGACCCCAAAGGCCGCTCCAAGAACGAGGTGATGCGGTTCTGTCAGTCGTTCATGACCGAGCTGTACCGGCACATCGGTGAGTACACCGACGTCCCCGCCGGCGACATCGGCGTCGGCGGCCGTGAGATCGGCTACCTGTTCGGCCAGTACAAGCGCATCACCAACCGCTACGAGTCCGGCGTCCTGACCGGCAAGGGCCTGACATGGGGTGGCTCGCAGGTCCGCACCGAGGCCACCGGCTACGGCACGGTGTTCTTCGTCGACGAAATCCTGCGCAGCACCGGGCAATCCTTCGACGGCAAGCAGGTCGTGGTGTCCGGGTCCGGCAACGTCGCGACCTACGCCATCGAGAAGGTGCACGCACTCGGCGGCACCGTCATCGGCTGTTCGGACTCCAGCGGATACATCGTGGACGAGAAGGGCGTCGACCTCGAGCTGCTCAAGGAGCTCAAGGAAGTGCGCCGCGGCCGGATTTCCGAGTACGCCGAAATGCGCGGCGGCGGTGCGCAGTTCGTCGAGAACGATTCGGTCTGGCAGTTACCGTGCGACATCGCGCTGCCGTGCGCGACGCAGAACGAGCTGGACGGCGACGACGCGAAGGCACTGATCGCGTCCGGCTGCCAGGTCGTCGCCGAGGGCGCCAACATGCCGTGCACCCCGGAGGCGGTGAAACTGTTCGCCGAGGCCAAGGTCGCGTTCGCGCCCGGCAAGGCCGCCAACGCCGGCGGCGTCGCCACCAGCGCGCTGGAGATGCAGCAGAACGCGTCGCGCGACTCGTGGACGTTCGAGGAGACCGAGCAGCGGCTGGCCGAGATCATGGGCCGCATCCACGACCGCTGCCTGAGCACCGCCGACGAATACGGCCAGCCGGGCAACTACATGGCCGGGGCCAACATCGCCGGCTTCATCCGGGTCGCCGACGCGATGTCGGCCCTCGGAGTCGTCTGACCTGCGCATTCATCCCTTCCAATCGCAGGGTCCGCACGGGAGTCGAGTGATCTGGGCCACATCTGCGGGTACGTTTGTCACACTTTCGGCGCCGCCGGTGTCTTGAGGGCATAACCAACCCCGAAGGAGATGCAGTGATGACCGGAAACCAGAAGCTCCACCGCGTTGTCGTCATCGGCGGCGGATACGCCGGCGCACTGGCGGCCAATCACGTCCGGATGCGCGACGACGTGGCCGTCACCCTGGTGAACCCGCGGCCCAAGTTCGTCGAACGCATCCGCCTGCACCAGCACGCGGCCGGGAACTACGACGCCACCGTCGGCTACGACACCCTCCTCGCCGACGACGTCCGCGTGGTGATCGACACCGCCACCCGCATCGACGCCGCGGCCCGCACCGTCGAGCTGGCGTCTGGCGACACCCTGGACTACGACTACCTGATCTACGCCGTCGGCAGCACTGGCGCCGTCCCGGCGTCGGTGCCCGGCGCCGCCGAATTCGCTTATCCCCTGGCCGAATTCGAGCAGGCCGAGCGGCTGGCCGCGCGACTGCAGGACGTGCCGCTGTCCGCGCCACTGGTGGTCATCGGTGCCGGGCTGACCGGCATCGAGGCGGCGGCCGAATTCGCCGAGGCCGGCCGCAACGTCGTGCTGGTCGGCAACAAGCTCGCGCCGGCGATGAGCGCCCCGGCCCGTCGCTCGGTGGCCAAGGCCCTGGCCAAGCTGGGCGTGACTGTGATCGAGGGCGACGTCAGCGCCGTCAGCGCCCACCGGGTGACCCTCGCCGACGGGCGCTTCATCAGTAGCGCCGTCACGGTGTGGACCGCCGGCTTCGGCACCCCCCAACTGGCGGCCGCCAGCGGACTGCGGACCGATGACCTGGGCCGGTTGCTGACCGATGAAACCATGACCAGCATCGACGATCCGCGCATCGTCGCCACCGGCGACGCCGCTGCACCGTCGGGTCAGCCGCTGCGGATGAGCTGCCAGGCGACGAGTCCGCTCACCGTGACGGCCGTGGGGACCGTGCTGAGCCGGATCGCCGGAACCGAGCCCAAACCCCTCGACCCCGTGTTCGTCGGATCGTGCGTCAGCCTCGGCCGGCACCTGGCGACCATCCAGATCGCCCGGAAAGACGACTCCTCCACCAATTACTACATCGGCGGTCGAGTCGGCGCGAAGCTGAAGGAAGCCATCTGCAAGGGCACGCTGTGGGGGATCCGACGGGTCGCCAATAAGCCGAGCGCGGTGTTCGTGATGACGGGCGGCAAGCGGGCCGAACAACTGGCGGAGACTGTCAGCGCATGACCGGCTCAGCCAGTGTCGCAGGGGGTGAACACGCCGAGCGGTTCACCCACCTGCGGCCGCTCCTCTTCACCATCGCCTACGAAATCCTGGGCTCGGCAACGGAATCCGACGACGTGCTGCAGGACAGCTACCTGCGGTGGGCCGAGGTCGACCTCGACACCGTGCGGGACACCAAGTCGTACCTGGCGCAGTTGGTCACCCGGCAGGCGTTGAATGCCCTGCGGGCCGGCGCTCGCCGCCGCGAGGAGTACGTCGGCCCGTGGCTGCCCGAGCCGCTGCTGCTCGACGAGCGCGACGCCTCCTCGGATGTCGTTCTCGCCGAGTCGGTTTCGATGGCGATGCTCGTGGTCCTGGAGACGCTGGGCCCCGACGAACGGGCCGTGTTCGTGCTGCGTGAGGTGTTCGGGTTCGACTATGACGAAATCGCCGGGGCCGTAGGCAAATCCACCGCGGCGGTGCGCCAGGTCGCACACCGGGCCCGCGAGCATGTCCAGGCCCGGCGTAAGCGGTACACGCCCGACACCGCCAAGTCCGCCGAGGTCACCACGCAGTTCCTGACGGCAGCGGCGACCGGCGATCTGGACGGCTTGATGACGCTGCTGGCCCCGAACGTCACTTGGACCGCGGACAGCGACGGCAAGGTCAGCGCCGCCCGGCGACCGGTCTACGGCCCGGACAAGGTCGGGCGACTGCTGCTCGGCCTCATGCGCGGCATCGCCGACTACCCCGAGGCCCGCGCCGACCTCGCGACGTACAACAGCGCCCCGGCACTGGTGCTCTACCTCGGCGAGAAACTCGAGGGCGTCATCCTGATCGAGATCGAGGACGGCAAGATCAGCCACTTCTACGCCGTGCGCAACCCCGACAAGCTCGGTGGGGTGCTGGTCGAGCGGGAGATCCGGCGGACCGTCTGACAAGCTGTGGGGCGTGCGAGTCGAGCGGTTGGCCGACCTGGGCGACGCCCCGGGGGTGTTGAAGGCTGTCGCCGACGCCGCCGCCCGCCGCGGCCTGCCCCCGCCGGCCGCGCTGCTGGGTGACTGGTTCGGTGCGACGGCCGTCATCGCGCCGAGCGTCGCCATCGAGCCGGTGGCCGCCACCGAAGTCTTCGACGCGCCAACGGGTTCCGGTGAGACGATCGGTGGCGGCTGGTTCGGCTACCTGTCGTACCCGGACGGTGGTCACCGGATCCCGGCGGCTGCCGGCGGCTGGTCGGACTCGGTGCTGCGGCAGGACGCCGCCGGGCACTGGTGGTACGAAAGCCTTTCCGGGGCAGCGCTTCCCGACTGGCTGGCCGCCCTGGAGCCGGCGGCGCCCGCGCCGTACGCGATCGACTGGCGGGCGCCGGACCGCGCCGGCCACCGCGCCGGCGTGCTGTCCTGCCTCGACGCGATCGCCGCGGGCGAGGTGTACCAGGCCTGCGTCTGTACCCGCTTCACCGGACGGCTGTCCGGCGCGCCCATCGACTTCTTCGTCGACGCGGTGACGCGGACCGCGCCCGCCCGGGCCGCGTTCGTCGCGGGCGAGTGGGGCGCTGTCGCGTCGCTGTCCCCGGAACTGTTCCTGAGCCGCCGCGGCGAGGTCGTCACCTCCAGCCCCATCAAAGGCACTCTCCCCCTTGATCGTCCGCCGTCGGAGCTGGCGTCGTCGGTCAAAGATGTGGCCGAGAACATCATGATCGTCGACCTCGTCCGCAATGATCTGAGCCGCGTCGCGACGACCGGGTCCGTCCGGGTGCCGCAGCTGCTGGCAGTCGAGCCCGCGCCGGGCGTCTGGCATCTCGTGTCGACGGTGGCCGCGCGGGTTCCGGTCGACACCCCGATGGCAGCCGTGCTCGATGCCGCGTTCCCGCCCGCGTCGGTGACCGGCACCCCGAAATGCCGAGCCCGCGAACTCCTCGCCGACTGGGAGCCGTACGACCGCGGAATCTATTGCGGGGCGGTCGGTTTGGCGTCACCCCTGGCCGGCACCGAACTCAACGTCGCGATCCGCACCGTGGAATTCGACCCCGACGGCGGAGCGATCCTGGGGGTGGGCGGTGGCATCACCGCCGACTCCGACCCGGACCGCGAGTGGGAAGAGTGCCTCCACAAAGCCGCCGCCACCGTCAGCCTCTCCCTGTCTCGCGAGCAGTCCGCTGCAAGCGGGCGGTACCCTGCGCAAAATTGGGTCGATCGACACTGATCTAGCTACCCGACTCTCTTAGGCCTCGGATCCCAGTCACCTGGTGACTGGGATCCGAGGCTTTAGTGCGATCTAAGCGAGTCGGGTCGGTTCACGCGGAGATTGGCGGCGAATTTCGTGATCGCCTGCGAAGCATCGCAGGCGATCGCCCGCGTGGCGCATCCCAGGCCCGCACCGGCCGGACAGTCGACCCACAGAAAACGTCAGCAGAGCCTTTTTCAACACTTTTATGTCTCACGGGCCTTCAGGACCGCGTCGTAGAGCTCGCGCCGGGACGGCGCACCGGGGTTCTCGGCGATCACTTGCGCGCAGGCATCTTTGACGCGCGCGCCGTCGTCGACCAGTTCCTGAACCAGCGCGACCAAGCTGTCGATGTCCGCCACCGGCGTCGCCCCCGCCAGCACCACGGTGATCTCGCCGAGCACGCCGTCGGCGGCCCACTCGGCCAGTTCCGCGAGGCTGCCCCGGCGAATTTCCTCGTGGGTCTTGGTCAGCTCACGGCACACCACTGCGCGCCGGTCCGGCCCCAGCACGGTCACCGCCTCGGTCAGGGTCTCGGCCAGCCGGCGCGGTGACTCGAAGAACACACACGTCCGGCGCTCGCTCGCGAAGCCGGCCAGCCACGCCGCCCGGCCCTTGCGCGGCGCGAAACCCTCGAAGCAGAACCGGTCCGACGCCAGCCCGGACACCGCCAGCGCCGTCGTCACCGCCGACGGGCCCGGCAGACACGACACCGGCAGCCCGGCCTCGGCGCACGCCGCCACCAGCCGGTACCCCGGATCGCTGATCAGCGGCATGCCGGCATCGCTGACCACCAGCACGGTCTCCCCGGCGGCAATCGATTCGACAAGCCCCGCGACCCGGGATGCCTCGTTCTGATCGAAGAAACTCACGACGCGCCCGGCGGGCCGGACATCCAGCGACGCGGCCAGCGCGCGCACCCGCCGGGTGTCCTCGGCGGCGATCACATCGGCGGTGCCGAGCGCCTCGATGAGGCGGGCCGAGGCGTCACCGGGCTGGCCCAATGGAGTCGCCGCGAGCAGCAGCCGACCAGCGCCAGCGAGCGGACCAAGTGC
Organism: Mycolicibacterium sp. TY81; assembly: GCF_018326285.1. Taxonomy (NCBI): domain Bacteria; kingdom Bacillati; phylum Actinomycetota; class Actinomycetes; order Mycobacteriales; family Mycobacteriaceae; genus Mycobacterium; species Mycolicibacterium sp. TY81. The sequence continues at coordinate 55,681 of NZ_AP023362.1, read as the reverse complement.
TGATGTCACACGGGACAGCCTAAGCTCGCTGACGTGACCGCCCCCGCCCTCGACGCCTCCGACGCCGAGCGCGAGGTCCCCGTGATCAGTCCGGCGCCACTGACGCCTGCCGCCGATTTCGGCCCGACCGACCGGCTGCGTGGCTGGACCATGACCGCGGTGATCACCGCGCTGGCCGTCATCACCCGGTTCCTGAACCTGGGCTCGCCGACCGACGCGGGCACCCCGATCTTCGATGAGAAGCACTACGCGCCGCAGGCCTGGCAGGTGCTGCACAACAACGGCGTCGAGGACAACCCCGGCTACGGCCTGGTGGTGCACCCGCCGGTCGCCAAACAGCTGATGGCCATCGGCGAGTGGATCTTCGGATACAACGGCGTCGGCTGGCGGTTCTCCGGCGCGGTGTGCGGCGTCATCCTGGTGCTGCTGGTGGCGCGGATCGCGCGGCGCATGACGCGCTCGACGCTGCTGGGCGGCATCGCCGGGCTACTGATCATCGCGGACGGTGTCAGCTTCGTCTCCGCCCGCACCGCGCTGCTCGACGTCTACCAGGCCGTGTTCATCGTGGCGGCGTTCGGCGCGCTCATCGTGGACCGCGACCAGGTGCGCGCTCGGATGCACGTCGCGATGACCGAAGGCCGGATCAACGAGACGGTGTGGGGCCCCCGGCTCGGCGTCCGGTGGTGGCGGTTCGGTGCCGGCGTCCTGCTGGGGCTCGCGTTGGCGGTGAAGTGGTCGGGCCTCTATTACATGGTGTTCTTCGGCCTGCTGACCGTCGCGTTCGACGTCGCGGCCCGGCGCGCGTATCGCGTACAGCGGCCCTGGCTGGGCACACTGCGCCGCGATGTCGCCCCGGGGGTGTGGGCGCTGACGTTGATCCCGGTCGGGGTGTACCTGGCGTCGTACGCGCCGTGGTTCGCGTCGGAGACCGCGATCGACCGGCACATGGAGGGCCGGAACATCGGCGACGGGCCGTTCGCGACGCTGCGCTCGCTCTGGTACTACACGCACGACGTCTACCGCTTCCACTCCGGGCTGACCAACGCCGCGGGCAATCACCACCCCTGGGAATCCAAGCCGTGGACGTGGCCGATGTCGCTGCGTCCGGTGCTGTACGCCATCGACAACAACAATGTGCCGGGCTGCGGCGCACAGTCGTGCGTCAAGGCCGTCATGCTGGCCGGCACGCCGGCCATGTGGTTCATCGCGGTGCCGGTGCTGGCCTGGGCGGTGTGGCGGACGTTCGTCAAACGCGACTGGCGGTACGCCGCCGCGCTGACCGGCTACGCCGCGGGATACCTGCCGTGGTTCGCCGACATCGACCGGCAGATGTACTTCTTCTACGCGACGCCCATGGCGCCGTTCCTGATCATCCTGATCACGCTGATCCTCGGCGACATCCTGTATCCGAGATCGACGGAACCGGAACGACGAACACTCGGGCTGCTGGTCGTGTGCTTCTACGTGGCGCTGGTGATCACGAACTTCGCGTGGATGTACCCGATCCTGACCGGACTGCCGATCTCGCCGGCCACCTGGAACCTGGAGATCGTGCTCCCGTCCTGGCGTTGACCCTGCGTCCAGGGCGCAAGAGTGCGAGTGGCGAACGCCGCCACCGCGGAGTCAACGGAAGGCTTCCGACACATCGAACGCCTGTGCGATAGGATCGCGGGGTGTCCTTGGCGGTTCAGGGTTCGCTGTTCGACCATGCCGAACGGCGCTGGCTCGGTGACGGCGCCTGGGTCGACGTCCGCGCCGGCTGGCTGACGGGCGCCGACACGCTTTTCGACGAGCTGCTGACCGCCATTCCCTGGCGTGCCGAGCAGCGCCAGATGTACGACAAGGTGCTCGATGTGCCGCGTCTCGTCAGCTTCCACGACCTCGCGCAGGACCGGGCGCCGCATCCCGGGCTGGCGCGGCTGCGGGTCCGGCTCAACGACGCCTACGCCCACGAGCTCGGCGAGCCGTTCACCACCGTCGGCCTGTGCCTGTACCGGGACGGCAACGACAGCGTCGCCTGGCACGGCGACACCATCGGGCGCAGCAGCACCGAGGACACCATGGTCGCGGTGCTGAGCCTCGGCGCGACAAGGGTTTTCGCGCTGCGTCCCCGCACCACGGGCGCAGACGGCAGACGCACCAGCGTCCGGCTGCCTCAGGGGCACGGCGACCTGCTCGTCATGGGCGGGTCGTGCCAGCGCACCTGGGAGCACGCGGTGCCCAAGACCGCCCGCCCCACGGGGCCGCGGATCAGCATCCAGTTCCGGCCGCGCAACGTGCGCTGACTACTGGCCCCGCACCGCGGTGACCGACTTGGTCAGCAGCTCCGTGGCCTTCTGCGTGTTCACCGGGACGACGGGCTTGTCCGGCTCGACGAGCGAGTTGGCGGTGACGATCACCAGGAATCTGCCGAAACCGCCGACGTAGTTGTAGAGCTGACCGGCAGCCGGCTTGCCGGCCGCCACCGTCTCGAGAATGCGGTGGGTGCCCAGCGTCTTCACCCCGTCGATGGGCGGGGCCGGCACCTCTTCGACCAGGCCCCGCACCCCGGCGCCGGAGAAGGCGACCTTCTTGCAGCCGTCGCCCGGATCCGCCGGCGCGATCGGCTCGGACGTCTCCACCGCCAGGATGACGAACCGGTTGCCCTGCCCTTCCGCGGTGACGGCGGTCATGTTGCCCTTGGCACCTGGGGAGACGGCCATGCCGGAGGCGAATTTCGCGCAGTCCGGTGGCTCGAATTTCAGGCCCGGCGGCAGGGTCTGCGGGGCGAACGCGCGCGGGTCGATGCCCGTCGGCGCGACGGTCTTGACCTGGTAATCCGGCCCGAAAGTGCCCTTCAGATCAAGGATTTTGGTGATGTCGGGGTCGGCGACCACCACCTGGGAGTGGGACGTGCATGCCGCCACCAGACCGGCGGAGGCCACCGCGAGCACCGTTCTGCGCATTGTGGCGAATCTACCGGGCCAACCCGTCGGCGGCCGGGATGCCCCGCACCGACCGCACCGCCGCGTCCAACAATGTCGCCGGGAGTTCGGCGGGCAGCGGCGGCGCGACGGCACCCGGGTCGGTCACCATGGTCACCGAAACCGCCAGTGCGTCGACGTACGCGATCAGAGTCGTTGCCTGCGAATGGGTTTGCGCACCGTTCTCGACGCTCGTGGTGATGTGCGCCGTCAGGCCCAGCGTGCGGGCGTCGGCGACCTGGGGCGCGTCGGTGAGGTCGACGGCCGCGCGCGCCCGGTCGGTGCTCAACGTCCAGCTGTGGCAGTCGCCGACGAGGTCGGGCGCCGGGGCGACGGCCGGCGCTGCGGTCGCGTACACGATGCCACCGGGTCCCGATGCCGACCAGCCACGAACACCGTCGGCCGGTGCGGCCATCAGCGCTGCGCAGTCCGGCGGGTCGGCGGCCGACCCCGCGGACATGCCCCAGAAGGTTGTCGGGACAGCGGGCGCCGGCAACGCCCCGAACTCGTAGCCCTGTAGGTCTTTGGGGAGGTGTTGGCGCATCCGGCCGATCGCGGCAGGATCGGCGGGTTTCGCGGCCGCCGGGGTGGTGGGCCGCGTGGGCGGGGTCGTCGATCCGCACGCGGCGCACAGCAGAACCGCTGCCGACCACGCGAGTGCGCGCATTTGCTGTTGATAGCACGGCGAACGCGCCGACCCCGGCCGATGCCCGGCGCCACGCCGATACGACTTTTGCGGACACGGCGTTGCACCGGAAGCTGACCCAAGCGGCTTCGTCGGCCCCGTAGTCTGCAACCGACGACAGGAGACGGAAATGTTGCCGATGAGGGTTGCCGGCGTTGCGCTGGCAGTGACTGTGACTGCGCTGGGCGCGAGTGCCTGCAACTCGGATTCGAAGCCGGCGCCGTCGTCGACGTCGAGCAGCGCCGCGAGCAGCAGCGCCGCGGCGGCACCCACTTCCGCGGCCCCGAGCGCGCCGGCGGTTCCGAAGAAGACGATCCGGGACTACCTGCACGAGAAGAACATCACCGAGCAGCAGCTGCACCCCGGCGATCCCGGCGCCCCCACGCTGACCATGCCGCTCCCCCAGGGCTGGGTGGACGCCGGTCCGCTGACGCCGAAATGGGCCTGGAGCGCAAGCAAATTCGACGACCCCGCCATGAAGGCCGACCCGCCGACCATCATCGTGCTGATCTCGAAGTTGCCCGGCGCCAATGCCGACGAGGTGTTGCAGTACGCACCCGGCGAGCTGCAGAACCTGCACAACTGGCAGGACGCCGGCACCAACTGCGAGGCCATGCTCGCCGGGTTCAAGGCATGTCAGGTCGGCGGCATGTACAACCAGGACGGCAAGGACCGGTTGATGGCCCAGAAGACGGCGGCCATCCCGACCAAGGACGGCGTGATCGTGCTGCAGATCAACGCCAGCGGCACCAAGGAGACCATCGCACCGCTGATGGATGCGACGTCGTCGATCGACAAGTCACTGAAGATCACCGTGCCCTGACGAGCCTGAAGTCAGGCGCGCGAGAAGGCCGATGCCGCGGCCACCTGCTCGGCGGTCGGCCGCACCCCGGTATACCGTTCGAACTGTTCGGCGGCCTGCAGGGCGATGACCTCGGCGCCCGTGATCACCGGCACCCCGGCCGCGCGCGCCGCGCGGACCAGCGGGGTTTCCGACGGCAGTGCGACCACGTCGAACACGGTGCGCGCCTTGGCAATAACGTCCGGATCGAAGGACAGGTCGTCGGCTTCGGCGCCGCCGGCCATCCCGATCGGGGTGACGTTGACGACGATGTCCGCTCCGCCTGAGGCGTCGGCCGCGTAGCGGTACCGGAGCCGGTCGGCCAGCCGCCCGCCGGTGTCCGGGTTGCGGGCCACGATGGTGCCCGCCTCGAATCCCTTGTCCCGGAACGCCGCCGCCACCGCGCTGGCCATGCCGCCGCTCCCGCGGATGAGCAGCGATGCGGCCGGATCCAGGCGGTACTCGTCGATGAGCCGGGCGATGGCCAGGTAGTCGGTGTTGCAGGCCGTCAGCCGGCCGGCGTCGTTGACGATCGTGTTCACCGAATTGATCACGCGCGCCGACTCTTCCAGCTCGTCGACGAGCGCGATGACGTCCTCCTTGAACGGCATGGACACCGAGCAGCCGCGGATGCCCAGGGCCCGGACGCCGCCGATCGCCGCGGCGATGTCGGTCGTGGTGAAGGCCTTGTAGACGAAGTCGAGGCCCAGCTCGTCGTAGAGGTAGTTGTGGAAGCGCGTACCGATGTTGCTGGGCCGGGCCGCCAGCGAGATGCACACCGCGGTGTCCTTGTTCAGCAGCGGGCGCCGCGAGTACAGCGATTCCGTCATCAGCCGACCGCCTTGATCACTTGCTGCGCCAACAGGTGGATTTCGCGATACTGCTTGTGCGACAACGACAATTGGTCCGGTTTCGGGACGTCGAATTCGGTGACGATCATGTTGCGGTCGTCGCGCTCCCAGGTGGCGCCGTAATGCTCGAGGATCTTGCGCATCGGGAAGTTGTCGGACAGCACGCGCGCGGCGAACCGCTCGATGCCCGAGCCTCGGGCCGCGGGTACCAGCGCGTCCATCAGAAAGGTGCCGATGCCCCGGCCCTGATAGTCGTCACCGACCATGAAGGCCACCTCGGCGACCGTCGGATTCTCATGCAGCCGAACGAATCTCGCGTCGGCGACCATCGGCCCGTCCGGCCCGTCGACGCCGTCGGTCAGCACCCACACGAAGTGGTCGACGTAGTCGACCTCGAAAAGGTAGGCCATCAGTGCCGGGCTGGGCTGGTAGGCCGTCTGGAACCGGCGGTAGATGGTCTCGGTCGAAAAATGGACGGGCCCCTGGCGCACCCGCGGGTTGTCGCCCGGCAGCACGGGCCGCAGGTACATCTGACTGCCGTCGCTCAGCTTCACCGGAAGCGGCGTGATGAACTCCGCGAGTCGCTGCCGCGCCGTGCGCACCAGCCGCTCGGCCATACAGGGCACGTCGAGCATGGCGGTCAGCGCGTCATGTCCGCCGATCCACCCGGCCAGTGGCTCGGTGACCAGCACCGTGGCGTTGCGCGTGCCGCCGCGCAACAGGGCGATCTCACCGACGATCAGGCCCGGGCCGATGTTGTGGACGACGAGTTCGCCATCGGGAGCGGTGTGCGTCACCCGGACGCTGCCGGCGCTGATCAGAATGAACGACGACGCGACTTCGCCCTGCGTCATCAGCACCTTGCCCGGTTCGGCCGTCAGTGGACGCAGCAGGGGCGCCAGCCGGTCGAGGTCCTCCCGACGGCAGCTCGCGAAGAACCCCAACGAAGCCAGTTCATCCGTCGTCGCTTCCGGCACGCAGGAAACGTTACCGGCGGACGGCATGCCATGTGGGGCCGTTGAGACCCTGCACTATTGAAAACTGTTTTCGACAAGCCCCCGAGCGTCGGGTATGGTCGGCCACGTCTTAATGAAAACGATTTTCACTTGGTTGACGGAGGTTCCCATGAAGGCCGGCATTCACCCCGACTACCACCACGTTGTCTTCCAGGACGCCACCACCGGGCGCACGTTCCTGACCCGCTCCACCGCCACGAGCTCGCGAACCATCGAATGGCAGACCGCCGACGGCGTCCGCACCTACCCGCTGATCGTGGTCGACGTCACCTCGGACTCACACCCGGTGTGGACCGGCAAGCGGCAGATCCTGGACACCGCGGGCCGCGTCGAGAAGTTCAACCGCAAGTACGGACGCTGACCTTGGCGCGGGAATCCCCTTGCCACGGCGACACATTCACTTCTCCCTCGAGCCTGTCCCGCACCACCCGGCACCGGCCGCGCCCCGGGTCCCACACCCGGGGCGCGGCCACCACCGCAATCTGGGACTGGCAGTTGCATGCCCGTTGCCGTGGGCTGCCGGCCGAAGTGTTCTACACCGGCGACGACGATCGTGGCGCCCGGCGGGTCGCCCACGAAGAGCGCGCCAAACAAATCTGTCAGCACTGTCCGGTACTGCGCGCCTGCCTCGGCCACGCCCTGGAAGCCGATGAGCCCTACGGCATCTGGGGTGCGACGACTCCGAAGGAGCGCGCCGCGATACGAAGTTCACAGGCTTTTATTAGCTGATCTATCAAAACTCTCGGTACCTTGGTGTCAACATCACGACACCGACGGGAGCACCGATGGGATTCGGACCGCCACAAGGCCGGCCGACCGTCACCGACGACGAGATCACTGCGATCATGGAACCGCCGCAACGCGTCCGAACCCTGCGAAATGTGTTGGACGCCACCGGCGATGCCCTCGAACCGTTGATCGATCTGTATCGACCGTACGTCGCCGGCCTCGACCGGCTGCCGCGCGACGGCCGTTTCCTGCTGGTCGGCAACCACACCGCGTTCGGCTTCGCCGAGATCCTGCTGATGCCGTATTACACCCGCCGCGAGCTCGGAGTGCAGGTGCGCCCGCTCGCCGAGCGCGCCCTGGCACAGGCCAAGGGCTTCGGTGGCGACCTGGTCGCGGCGTACGGCGGCGTGGTCGGCCATCCCGACACCGCGCGAGAACTGATGCGGCACAACGAGACCGTGCTGTTCTTCCCCGGCGGCGGACGTGAGATGCCCAAGTTCAAAGGCGAGGAATACCAGCTGAAATGGGACGGGCGAAGCGGTTTCGCTCGGATCGCCATCGAGAACGGCTACCCGATCGTGCCGGTCGGACTGGTCGGCAGCGACGACGTCTACGCGCCCCTCTTCGAGCGCGACAGCACGCTGGGCCGGCTGAGCCAGTCCATCGGCGAGCGGTTGGGCGGACGGTCCGACATGGCGATGCCGCTGGTGCGCGGTATCGGCCCGACGCTGATCCCCCGTCCGCAGCGCATGTACCTGGAGTTCGCCGAGCCGATCAGCACCACGGCGCCGGCCGGTACGACCGATCACGCTCGGTGGGTCGAGACGGTCAAGTCCACGACTCAGCAAGCGCTGGAACAGATCTTGTCCGACCTCCAGGAAGTCCGGGCCAGCGATCCGTACCGCAGCCTGAATCCCCTGGCCTGGTCCCGGGCCGCTCAGCCACCCGAGGCCGCCATCCGCGTGGGCTGACCACGACGGCGGTGGGGAGACCGTAACGTGGGTTGCCGTCGGGCGCAGCGCTTCATGCACCCGCATGCGGCAGAAAGGCTTCGCGAGATGGCATTCACCGACTACCAGCAGCTGTCCCTGACGCGCCGCGACAACGGCGTCCTGCTGATCACCCTCGACCGGCCGGAGAAGTACAACGCCGCCGACGAGGGCATGCATGCCGAGCTGGCCAACATCTGGAAGGACGTCGCGGCCGATCCGGACACCCGGGTGGCCGTGATCACCGGCGCGGGAAAGGCATTCAGCGCCGGCGGGGATCTGGCCATGGTCGAACGCATGGCGGGTGACTACGACCGCGTCTCGCACATGCTCGGCGAGATGAGCGACCTGGTCTACAACATGATCAACTGCGACAAACCGATCGTGTCGGCCATCAACGGCGTCGCGGTCGGCGCGGGCGCCGTCGCCGCGCTGCTGGCCGATGTGGCGATCATCGCCGAGGACGCCCGGATCGGCGATGGCCACGTCAAACTCGGTGTGGCCGCGGGCGATCACGCCGCGATCATCTGGCCGTTGCTGGCCGGGACCGCGAAGGCCAAGTACTACCTGATGACGGGTGAGATGATCGACGGCGTCGAGGCCGAGCGCATCGGCATGGTCGCCAAAGCCCTTCCCCGCGAACAGGTTCTGGACGAAGCGCTGCGGGTGGCCGACGTGCTGGCCACCGGCGCCCAGCAGGCGATCCGGCTCACCAAGCGCGCACTCAACAACTGGCTGCGCCACGCCGGCCCGATCTTCGACCAGTCCGCGGCCTACGAGATGTTGACGTTCCTCGGGCCGGACGTGGTCGAGGGATATACGGCGCTGCGCGAGAAGCGGCCGCCCCGGTTTCCGTCGGCGCAGTAGACGCGGCAACCGAAATGACCTGGCAGCAGATCGAGCCCTTCCTCGTCGCACTCGCCATCGGGCTGTTGCTCGGCCTGGAGCGCGAACGCAGCCATGCCCGCAAGCTGCCAGCCGGCTCGCGTTCGTTCGCGCTGCTGTCACTGGCCGGTGCGGTGGCGGCCGGTTTCAGTCAGTGGGCTGTCGTCGCCGGATTTCTGGCTGTCGGCGCGCTCATCGCACTGGCCTATCTCCGAACCAGTGCGGAAGATCCGGGAACGACCACCGCGACAGCCGCCCTCGTCGCGTATCTCCTTGGCGCCCTCGCCTATTCGCGTCCGGCACTCGCGGTCGGCCTCGCGGTCGTCGTCGCGGGCCTGCTCGTCTCGAAGAATCGCATCCACCGGTTCGCCCGCGACATCATGACCGAGGTCGAGCTGGAAGACGCGATCAAGTTTCTCGTCGTCGCGTTCGTGATCCTGCCGCTGCTGCCGGACCGCGGACTGGGACCGTACGGCATTCTGAATCCGGAGAAGGTCTGGCTCCTCGTCGTGCTGCTCACCGGTATCGGGTGGGTGGGCTACATCGGGGTTCGTGCGCTCGGCCCGGAACGCGGCCTGCTGATCACCGGTATCGCCGGCGGCTTCGTCTCGGCGACCGCGACGACGGCGTCCATGGCCCGGCTCAGCCGCACGACACCGAGTGTGCGCGCGCCCCTGGCCAGCGCTCTGCTGGCCAGCCTGGCCACCTTCGTCCAGCTGCTGATCGTGATCGGCGTGGTCGACTCCCACGTCCTCCAGCGCCTGTGGCCACCCGTGGCCGCCGGCGCGTTGGTGCTGGTGGTGATCGCCGGGGTCGTCTACCGCGGAGCCGGTCTCGCCGAGGACAATCCGTCACCAGAGCAGGACACCGGCGCGAAAGCCGCAAGCCGACCGTTCGCCCTGCGTCCGGCCTTGATCTTGGCCGCGGTACTCACCCTCGCCCTGCTTGTCGGGCGGTGGGGCGCGGACGTGCTCGGTGCCGGCGGCACCGTGCTCGCCGCGTTCGCCGCGGGTCTGGCCGACGCGCACGCCGGTTCCGTCGCCGCCGCCAGCCTCGCCGCCAAGGGCGATATCACCGTCGACACCGCGCTGCTCGCGATAGCGGCCGCACTCGGCTCCAACCTGATCGTGAAGACCGTGCTGGCATTCACTGCCGGCGGTCGCCGGTTCGGGCTCCGGTTTCTCGCCGGGATGACCGCACCCGCCGTGGTTTTCGGCGTTGTCCTGGCCGTGACGATGACGTAGCCCGTCACCAGCGGCTACGCCTCGGCAGTCACCGCCTCGACCAACGCGTCCGCGGCGAGCAGACCAAGGTTGTTCGAGGCCAGCGGACTGTCGCCGGTGAGCAGCCGCCGGTCCTGATGGACCTGACCGGTCATCTGGTCGTTGACGACCTTGAGACCCTGATCCTCCAGCGCCTCCCCGATGAAGAGCCGCAGCCCGCCGGGTATGTAACCCATCTCCTTGTTGGGCCCCTTGTCGAGCGCATCGGGAAAAACGCAGATGCGGTAGCCCTTGAACGGTGACTCCGTCTTGCCGATCGCGGCCGCCAGCAGGCAGGCCGGACCGTGACACAGCGTGATGACGAACCTGTCGTTCTCGAGTGCCCAATTGAGTACCTGACCGACCTCGGGGCTGAACGGGATACCGACCTCGGCGCCGTGGCCACCCGGGATGAATACCGCCAGATAGTCGGAATCGGGTCCCAGCCTGTCGACGATCACCTCACGAAGATTCAGCGGCTCCTTGAGTTTGGGCTTGAGGTCGGCGTAGGTCTGCTGCACGGCGTCGTCCTTGCCCGGCATCGCCCACAGCTCCAGCTTGACCGGGTTTCCGGTGATGGTGGCGACGTCGACGTCGAAGCCCGCGGCCATCAGGTGATGCAGCGGCAGCAGCATCTCCACGGGGTGGTTCCCGGTGGAGAACATGGTGCCGTTGTCCATCAGCAGATAGCGCTCGTCGGTGGCGATCATCAGAATCTTCCACCGGCCGCCGGTATACGCGCCGGCGTGTTCGACGCCGCCGAAATCTGTTCTGTCCGAGGTGTATTGGCTCAACGAGTACGCCGAGGGAAAGAAGGCGTTGTCCTCGGCCGGATCGGGTGTCGGGGATTTGCTCAGTTCGGATTCGCTCACGAGACGTCCTGACCTTGGCGGGAATTGCGACGACCTAACCCAGCCTACGAAGTTCCCGCCGATCGCGGAACCGTCGAGATCTCACCGAAGGAGTGCGTCAGGGGTGAAGCACGACCGGAAGTCGCGTGGGTCCGCGCAGCGAACTGTTGGTGGACCATGTCGGCGGTCCGGTGATGGTCACTCTCGAAACGCGGTTGACGAGCTCACGCAGGACGGCATGCGCTTCCATCCGCGCCAGCGGCGCGCCCAGACACAGGTGTGCCCCGAAGCCGAAGCCGACGTGGGTCCGTGGGTTGCGGTCCGTGCGGAAAACGTCGGGGTCATCGAATGCGAGCGGATCGCGGTTCGCGGCGCCGAACGACAGGAGGATGCGTGAGCCCGTCGGAATGGTGACCTCGCCGACCCGGTAGGGCGCGCGGGTGTAGCGGTAGAGGTTCTGAATGGGACTGGTGTACCGGATGTGTTCCTCTATGGCCTGCGGGATCAGGTCCGGGTTCTCCCGGATCATGTCGTACTGGTCCGGGTACAGCGCGTAGGTGTGGAGCATCCCGCCCAGCAGATTGGTGGTCGTCTCGTTGCCGGCGATCAGCAGCAGGATGGCGATCTGGAACAGCGCCTCGTCCGACAACGCGCCGTCGGAGCTGTGGGCGAGCAGCCGCCCGAGCACCGTGTCCGAGCCCTTCAGCTCTCCTGCCGCCAGATGCCGTAAGAAGTACCGGCGCAACGCCATTGCGGCACGCATCGACTTCGCGGCGTCGACGAGACCGGGGACGGTCGGGGTGAAGTTGATGAGCCGGGTGCTCTCGTCGGACCATCGGCGGAACTCGGCGATGTCACGCTCGGGGACGCCGAGCAGCGCGGCGATGACCCGCAGCGGCAGCGGGACCGTCAGTCGCTGTACGGCGTCCGCACCCGGGTCGGCGATGAGATCGCCGACGAGATCCGCGGCGAGCCCATCGATGGTGGCGCGCCAACTGTCCAGCGCGCCTTTGGTGAACGCCGGCTGCACCTGCTTGCGCAGCCGGCTGTGCTGTTCGCCGTCGGTCACCACGACAAGGTCGGCGACCATCCGAATCCGCGTCACCCCCTGGCTGCTGGTGACCTGGTCGGTATCGCGCAGGGCGGCACGGACGTCGTCGAGCCGGTGCAGAATCCACGTCGACCGCTGTGGGCTGTAGTGGACGCGCCCACCCCGATGCAGGGCCGCGTACGCCTCGTGCGGATGGGCGGCCGTCTGCGGGTCCAGTGGGTCGTAGTCGGTGTTGATGGCGCCGGTCCAGCTGCGGTAGCCGAGGCGGCGGGCACGCACCGTGGCCGCGACGTTCAGCTGGCCGGCCGCCAGCAGCGGGGACAGCACCGAGGTGGTGCCACGTACCGCCTGTGCGATTGTCATGTCAGCGGACCTTCCTGGTTGCCACCTGATCAGCGTCCGTGCCGGCCACCCGGGTGGTCAATGCGTCTCATCGAAGTTGAAAGACGCACCAGCAGCGCGGCGCCGGTGGTCGGGCGCGGGGTGATTCCGGACCAGCCCATACCTGTGAGATAGAAACCGCAGAACGTCTCAAGGTGATAGAACGGATTTTGCTTCTATCGCGAGGAGGCCCCACCACATGCCACAACATGACTGGGTGCTCGGAACCGACCGCAATGCCGAAGCGCTCGCCCGCATTCTCTCGGCCTCGTCGGAACTCGTGTCCCGCAAGGGTTTCGACGCGTTCACGGTCGAAGCGGTGGCCGCCGAACTGCACTGTTCCCCGGCCACCGTCTACCGCCGCGCCGGCGGCAAGGCAGCGATCCTCGAGCGACTCGTATCGCTGTTCGCCGAACGAATCGTCGGCTCCATCCGTGAGGCCATCACCGGCCTGGGCGGCACCGAGCGCGTCGTGGCTGCCATCGTCGTCGCGCTGGACTGCATGCGGGGCGAACCGCTGGGAAAACTCATCATGGGAGATGTCCGGCCCGATCACGGCAGCGAGGCCGTGACCGCCTCACCTCTGGTTGCCAAGTTTGCCGACGAGATGATCGGGCGCCACGACCCGTTGGCAGCGCAATGGCTGATCCGGGTGACATTCGCACTGTGGTACTGGCCGCTCAAGGACAAACAGGCCGAATACGAACTGGTGAAGCGCTTCGCCGGGCCGTCGGTGACACTGGGCCTGGGCGAGTGAACTCCCGCGAGTTCCGGAAACAGAAATGGGGCCGGTGGACACCGACCCCATTTGAATCTCTGTGGAGCTAAGGGGAATCGAACCCCTGACCTTCTCGATGCGAACGAGACGCGCTACCAACTGCGCTATAGCCCCTTGTACCGGAAGCAAAGGCTACCAGTACCAGTCCGCCACATGAAAACCGGTTACTGCCCAGCCGCTCGGGGCAGGTCATAGTCGCGCGCCATCCGGGCATATTCCAGGTGCTCGAAGATCGGATCCTCGTCGTCGATGTCTAGGACGACGGCACCCGGACGGCGCAGGCGGGAGGGGACGACGTCGAACTCCTCGTCCTGCGTGTTCTCCACGCCATGCCGGGAGCGCATCATCCGCTGGGCGCGCCGGCGCCGCAGCTGTTCTTCGATCCGGGTCTGACGACGCAGGTAGGCCAGATACAGCACGGCGGCCGCGCTGACCACTCCGCAGAACCACCACCACGTGCTCGATGCCAGCGTGAACGCGGCGACGCCGGTCACGAGGATGGCCACAGCCAAGCCGGAGAGCATGCGGCTGCGGAAGCGGTACTTGCGCTCTGCGGCCGCGACGGCGGCCTTTGATTCGTGGCGGACGCGGCGCGCCTTGGACATCGAATCGGCCAGCTTCGGCTCGGCCTCGGACGCCGCCTCGACGCCCGAGGTGTCGTCGACGTACTCGTAGTCGTGTTCGGTGCCGTCCTCGGCTTCGTCCGCGGGCTCGGGCGCTACCTCGGCCTGTTCCTCGTCAGAGGCGATGGCCTCGTGCACGTCGGTGGTCGGCTCGGCCTCTGCCTCGACTTCCGCCTCGGGCTCCGCCGCCGCCATCTCGTCCGTGAGCGCTTCCTCGGGGTCGAAGTCGGCCTCGGAGATGGTCCGGATCGCCATGGTGGGCGTCGCGACCTCGTCGAAAAGCGTTGGCTGTTCGGCAGTTTCAGGCTCAGGAACGGCTTTCATGCGTCCCGAGGCACCGATCGGCAGGGCACCGGAGTCCATCTCGACGACCTCGACGTCGAGGTACTCCGACTCTTCGACGACGACATGCTCGACGACCACCATCGAATGCGTCTTGTCCGCTTCCGGATCGGCGACCGGGATCGAGTCGGTGGTCGCATCGCTGCGCGCGAAGTCTTCTTCGAACGCACTGAGATCGTCGTCCTGTTTCCAGTGCGGGTCACTGTAGTGCCCCGCAGCGGGTCCACTACGGCGTCGCAGCCGGCTGTTGCCGTTCGTGTTGAGCACGCGGGTCGCCAATGCGACATCGCTCGTGCGGCGGACGTTCTCGCGCTTGCTGATCAACATCGGCACCAACACGAACAACCACAACACGACGAGGGATATCCACAGTAGGGATTGGGGGATGCTTGGCATGTCGCCGGCTCCTTTCCCCATCAGATTAGGTCCGTGACCAGCGCATCCGAAGCCGACGCGCCAGGGTCAATTACACACCTGTAATTCGCTACTTACAAGCACATCAGTCTCAGATGTCACATCTGCAACACAGTCTCATTTGCGATTTGTGCACGGTTTGCCGCGCTGACCGCGGACTACCGTGCACAAATCCCTCAGACCCACGTGGCTCGGCCCTCCCTGACCAGCGCCGATGACGCCGACTGCGCCATCTCTTCCACGGTCATGGCGACCAGCAGATGGTCCCGCCAGGCCCCGTCGACTTCCAGGTAGCGCTGCAGCAGCCCCTCCTCGCGGAACCCCACACGCGCCAGCACCGACCGGCTCGGACCGTTCTCCGGCCGCACCGTCGCCTCGATCCGGTGCAGGCCGACCGGGCCAAAGGCATGGTCGACGCCCAGCGCCAGCGCGGCCGTCGCGATCCCTCCGCCGGTGAACCGGCTTGCCACCCAGTACCCGATCCACGCCGACCGCAGCGCTCCGTGCGTGACGTTGCCGATGGTCAGCTGCCCGCAGAACTCACCGTCCAGCTCGATGACATACGGCAACATGCGACCGCGCCGGGCCTCGCCCCGCAGCCCCGAGCACAGTGCCGGCCACGACGAAACAGCATGGCGCGCAGTCCAATCCACCTCGCCGACGGGCTCCCAGGGCTCCAGGTGCGCGCGGTCGGTCAGCCGCATCCGGCTCCACACCGGGCCGTCGCGCAACCGCACCGGCCGCAATCGCACCACCCCGGCATGCACCCGGATCGGACCGACCGACAGCGGCCAGCCAGGATGCATCGAACTCGAACGCAACAGGTTCACGAATCAGCCACGCTGTGCAAGAAAGGCCACGTCGACCGATTCGCCCGTGCGAATCTGCTCGGCCTCGGTCGGCACGATCACCAGGCAGTTGGCCTCCGCGAGGGTGGCCAGCAGGTGCGACGCGCCCGGGGCCCCGCCCAGCGCCTGCACCAGGTACTCGCCGGTGTCCTGATCGCGCATCAACTGGCCACGCAGAAATCCCTTGCGCCCCACCACCGATGAGATCGGTGACAACGTCCGGGCCGGCACCACGCGCCGCATCGGCTGCCGCTTGCCCAGTGACATCCGGATCAACGGACGGACCATCACCTCGAAGACCACCAGCGCACTCACCGGGTTCGCAGGCAGCAGGAAAACCGGGACGCCGTCGCGGCCGAGCGTGCCGAAACCCTGCACCGATCCGGGGTGCATCGCGATCCGGGCGACCTCCATCTCCCCCAGCTCGGCGAGAACCGTGCGCACGCCTTCGGCCGCCGCGCCGCCGACAGCGCCCGCGATCACCACGACTTCCGACCGGCTCAGCTGGCCCTCGACCACGTCGCGCAGGGTCTTGGGGTCGGCATCCACGATGCCGACGCGGTTCACCTCGGCGCCGGCGTCGCGACCGGCGGCGGCCAAGGCATAGGAGTTGACGTCATAGACCTGGCCGTTGCCGGGTGTGCGGGAGATGTCGACGAGCTCGCCGCCGACGGAGATGACCGTCAGCCGCGGCCGCGGGTGGACCAGCACGCGTTCACGGCCCACCGCCGCCAGGAGTCCGACCTGGGCCGGCCCGATGATGGTGCCGGCACGCACCGCGACGTCGCCGGGCTGCACGTCGTCCCCGGTACGACGGACGTAGGCGCCGGACCGCACCCCGCGCAGGACCCGCACGCGCGATTCGCCGCCGTCGGTCCAGCGCAGAGGCAGCACCGCGTCGGCGAGCGTGGGCATCGGCGCACCGGTCTGCACCCGCGCGGCCTGCCGCGGCTGCAGGCGGGTGGGAGTGCGTTCGCCCGCGGCGATGGTCGAGACCACGGGCAGCGTGACGTCGGCGTCGCCGCCGGAATCCGCGCCCATCACGTCGACGCTGCGCACGGCATAGCCGTCGATGGCGGCTTGATCGAATCCGGGCAGCGGGCGTTCGGTGACCACCTCTTCGGCGCACATCAGGCCCTGCGCTTCGGCTATCGCCACCCGCACCGGCCGCGGTGCCACCGCCGCAGCCGCAACCCGGGCCTGCTGGTCCTCAACCGAACGCACAGCTCGCCTTTCTGCATACCTCGCACACCGTGGCTGACCACATGCTCGCGCACGTGCGGGCCAACCGTACCGCCGGTGTCAGGCGCTCAGCGCTCGGCAAGACCCAATCGCTCGACCAACCAACGCCGCAATTCCGGGCCGTAGTCGTCGCGTTCCAACGCAAAGTCAACCGCAGCTTTAAGGTAGCCGCCGGGATTTCCCAGGTCGTGTCGGGACCCGCGGTGCACCACCACATGCACGGGGTGGCCGTCCTCGATGAGGAGCGCGATGGCGTCCGTCAACTGGATCTCGCCGCCGACACCCTTCTGCACGCGCCGCAACGCGTCGAAGATGGCGCGGTCGAGGATGTACCGGCCGGCCGCGGCGAACGGCGACGGGGCGTCCTCGGCTTTCGGCTTCTCCACCATGCCCTTGACGCGCAGCACATTCGGGTTGGCCGCGTCGGGCACCGTCTCGACGTCGAACACGCCGTAGGCGCTGATCTCGTCCTCGGGCACCTCGATGGCGCACAACACCGAGCCGCCACGCTTGGCGCGTACCTTCGCCATGGTCTCGAGCACGCCGGTCGGCAGCACCAGATCGTCGGGCAGCAGGACCGCGATGGCATCCTCGTCGGGCAGCAGCACCGGCTCGACGCAGCTGACGGCGTGGCCCAGGCCCAGGGGCTCGGCCTGCACGACCGACTCCACCTTGATCAATGCGGGTGCGCGCCGCACCTTCTCGAGCATCACGTGCTTGCCGCGCGCCTCGAGCGTTCCTTCGAGGATGAGGTCCTCGACGAAATGCGCAACGACGCCGTCCTTGCCCTCCGAGGTCACGATGACCAGTCGCTCGCCGCCGGCGTCGGCAGCTTCCGCAGCAACCAGCTCGATGCCGGGGGTGTCGACGACCGGCAGCAACTCCTTGGGCACGGTCTTGGTGGCAGGCAGGAAACGCGTGCCCAGACCAGCCGCCGGGACCACCGCGGTACGCGGCATCGGCACTGAAGTCTGTGTCGTCATTGTTCACACGATAACGGCAATGCCTCGATCTGCCCTACCAAGGTGCACCTTCCAGGGGTCAGCGGCAACGCCGAAGTGGCCGTTACCTGGACAGGTGTACAACACCGGGCGAGCAAATATGACACGGTGGTAACCGTGACCCCTGAGGGAAAGCGTGAGCTGCGCAGCGCCATCCTGAATCGACGGCGGGCCCTGACGCCGGAGCAGAGGCAGGCGGACGCCGAAGCGCTGGCGCGACGGGCGCCCGAATTGGTGAGCCCCGGCGTCGTGGTGTGCGCGTATGTCCCGATCGGCACCGAACCGGGTTCGCCGGCGATGCTGGACGCCCTGATCGACGCCGGTGCCCGGGTGTTGTTGCCGGTGACGCACCCCGACGCCCCGCTGAGCTGGGGCTGGTATCGCGCCGGGCATCTCACGAAGGCGTCCTTCGGACTACTCGAACCGGCGGGGCCGCATCTTGCACCCGATGCGATCCGGCAGGCCGGCGTGGTGCTGGTCCCTGCGCTCGCCGTCGACCGTGCGGGCGTGCGCCTCGGCCGCGGCGCCGGCTTCTACGACCGGTCGCTCTCGCTGGCCGCGGCGGACGCGCTGCTCGTGGCGGTGGTGTACGACGACGATCTGCTGCCGGCGCTACCTGCCGAACCGCACGACGTCGCGATGACGCATGCCCTGACCCCGCGGGCGGGCCTGGTCACGCTGGGAGTTTGAAGCTGAGGGAGACGATCAGTCCTTGCCGCAGGTACATCCCGATCCGCAGTTGCAGTTTTCACAGGTGCAGTCCGGGTTGTCACAGCCGCCCTTGGTCATGATGCGAGTCATGCGCACAATGCTATGTGTCCCGCCGCCATCCCGGACGTGATTGCCCCTGCCACCTGGCCACCGGGCCTGTCGGCCTGGGAATGCCCGGCACCGAATAGCTGTTTTGGCACTTGAGCCGGTAGAGTGCTAACAAGTTTGACGACCTCGGAGGTTTACGTGCCGACCTATTCCTACGCGTGTACCGAGTGCGACAACCGGTTCGACGCGGTGCAGGCATTCAGCGATGACGCGCTGACCGAATGCCCGAAGTGCCACGGCCGGCTGCGCAAGCTGTTCGGCTCCGTCGGCGTGGTCTTCAAGGGCAGCGGCTTCTACCGCACCGACAACCGCGATTCGAAGAGCTCCAGCACCGCGGCCGCTCCCGCAAAGAGCGAGTCGAGCTCCAGCTCGTCGGACTCGTCTTCGTCGTCCTCGTCGTCCTCGTCGAGCAGCAGCACGAAGTCGGCCGCGCCGGCCGCCGCCGCGTCCAACTGAGTTATCCACAGGCCGGAAGCGTTCCGGCCTGTGTTTCCCGCACAGAATCCCTACCGTTACGGCATGGGGGATTCGCTCGATGCGCCGTTGATCGGCCGACTGACACACAAGCTGCGGCCCGACTGGACCAGGACCACGGCCGCGCGCCGCGCCGCCGCAGGGATGTTGGTGGTCCTCGCGGCCGTCATCGAATTTCGGCCGGACCCCGCGGACGGACAGGTCGCCGTCGTCGTCGCCGCGCATGACCTGTCCCCCGGCTCAGCCTTGACGGCAGACGACGTCGTCGTCGAATCCCGTTCCGCGCCAGGCATTCCCGACGGCGCACTGCGCGAATCCAGCGCCGTCGTCGGCTCGACGCTGGCCGCCCCAGCGCGACGCGGCGAGGTCATCACCGACGTGCGGATACTCGGTTCCCGGCTCACCGTCGCCGCCGCCGGGCCCGACGCGCGCATGGTACCACTGCATCTGGCGGACGCCGCGCTCCCGGACCTGCTGCGCGCAGGCGACGTGGTCGACGTCCTGGCCGGACCGGAGAACGCCGGCACGACAGCCGATCAATCGCCGGCCGAGGTGATCGCCACCGACGCGCGGGTGGTGCTGGTGTCCGAACGGCGCAAGTCACCGACGAGCGCCGACGAACGCGTCGTACTCGTCGCCCTGCCGCGGCACAGCGCCAATGTCGTCGCGGGCGCGGCGCTGCACCGGGCCATCACCGTCACTCTGCACTGATCCGCGAAATTTGCCGCACGGCTGATTTCGATTTCGTCACCAGTACGCATCTGTTGCGATCGTCCGGCCGCCGACTCCTGCACGATGCTCAGGTCGGTCTTACCGTTCGTGGGTACAGGCCGTATCACAGGGAGGGCAGTCATGCTTAAGGGCTTCAAAGAGTTTCTCGCACAGGGGAACATCGTCGATCTGGGAGGAATTGTCAATACCTGTGGATCGGCTTGTTTCAGGCGACCTCCGTTCCAGTTGATTCGGTCGGTGCCGAGTCCGCCGACGGGGTGATGTCGGTGGGTCGCTCGAGCAGTTTGCCTTTGTGGAAGATCGCGCCGGCCCGGACCAGAGCGACCAGGTGCGGTGCGTTGACGGCTCGCCAGCGGGCTTGCGCGGCGTCGATCAGCTTGTAAGCCATGGCCATTCCGGCGACGCGTGAACCCGGCCCCCTTGGTCACCTTGGTCCTCAAACGTACCGTGGCAAACGTTGATTCGATCGGGTTGGTAGTGCGCAGATGGACCCAGTGCTCGGCCGGGTACTTATAGAACTCCAGCAGCACATCGGCGTCATCGACGATCTTGGCGACCGCCTTGGGGGTACTTGGCGCCGTAGTCCACCTCGAACGCCTTGATCGCCACCTGCGCGTGGTCGATATCCTCGGCGTTGTAGATCTCCCGCATCGCCGCGATCGCCCCCCGGATGAGCCGACTTTGGCAGGCAGGCAAGAACATTGGCCTGCTTGTGAAACCAGCACCGCTGCTCGCCGGTGGCCGGGAACACCTCACGCACGGCCTTCCAGAACCCCCAGGGCCCCATCGCCGACGGCCAGCACCGGTGCGGTCATCCCGCGACGTCGGCACGACCGCAACAGATCAGCCCACGACTCGGCCGACTCCCGGTACCCGTCGGTGAGCGCGACCAGCTCCTTGCGGCCGTCAGCGCGCACACCGATCATCACCAGCAAACAGAGCTTCTCCTGCTCCAGGCGCACCTTGAGATGGATGCCGTCGACCCACAGGTAGACGTAGTCGGTGCCCGACAGATCACGGGCCTCGAAGGCCTTGGCCTCGTCCTGCCACTGCGTGGTGAGTCGGGTGATCGTCGTGGCCGACAAGCCGGCACCCGAGCCCAGGAACTGCTCCAACGCCGGACCGAAATCACTGGTCGACAAGCCATGCAGATACAGCAACGGCAACACCTCGGTCATCTGCGGCGACTTGCGCACCCACGCCGGCAGGATCGCCGAGGAAAACCGTTGCCGCTCACCAGTGTCCGGGTCAACACGTTTGTCATTGACCCGCGGCGCGGTCACACTCACCGCGCCCGCCGCGGTGAGCACCTCGCGCTCGCGGTGATAGCCATTGCGCACCACCAGCCGGTGCCCGTTCTCATCAAGCTCACCGGCATGAGCCTCGATGTAGGCGGCGACCTCAGCCCGCAACGCTGCGGCCAGCATCTGGCGGGCACCGTCGCGGACAATCTCATCGAGCAACGACCGCGACGAGCCAGCATCCTCGTTGGATGAATCCGCATCGTGAACTACCGTGAGCATGGGCGTACCTTCCCGAACCAGCGCGCCAACGCCGGCTCTTGATCAGACCTTCGACATTCAGATCATCCTCGGGAAGGTGCGCCCTTTCCTACGCCGCCTCGCCGAGGCTCATCCACAGGTTCTGATCATTGCTCTCGATCTGGCGGTCGCCGTCGTGATCGGCGCCGCGTTCACCACGCTGGTGAAGGCGTTCACCGACCAGGTGATCCAGCCGTTGATCTCCAGCATCGGTGCCGGCGGCGACCACTCGTACGGGGTCCTGCGGATCCACCTGCTCGGCGACAACTACATGGACCTGAACGCGGTCTTGAGCGCGACGATCAACTTCGTCCTGGTGGCCGCCGTCATCTACTTCGTGGTTGTGCTGCCGTACAGCAAGTTCCGCGCGGCCAAGGAAGACGCCATCAAGGAGGAAGTCGAACTTCTGAAGGAAATCCGCGACCTGCTCGGCAACAAGTAGCGGATACGACAAAGCCCCCGGCCTGAAGTGGTCCCCGAAAGTTGGACCCTGACGTAGGGAGCTTAAGCCGCGAGGGCCGAGCAATTGTCAATACCTGTGGATCGGGGTGTTTCAGGCGACCTCCGTTTCGGTGTGTTGATCGCCGTCTGACGGTGGTGTCGGTGGGGTGATGTCGGTGGGCCGTTCGAGCAGTTTGCCTTTGTGGAAGACCGCTCCGGCGCGGACGAGGGCGACCAGATGTGGGGCGTTGACGGCCCGCCAGCGGGCTTGGGCTGCGTCGATCAGCTTGTAGGCCATGGCCAATCCAGCGGCCCGCGATCCCGGACCCTTGGTGACCTTCGTTCTCAAACGCACTGTGGCGAAGGTGGATTCGATCGGATTCGTGGTACGCAGATGGATCCAGTGCTCGGCGGGGTAGTGGTAGAACTCCAGCAGGACATCGAGGTCGTCGACGATCTTGGCGACCACTTTCGGGTACTTCGCGCCGAAGGCAACCGCGAAGGCCTTGACCGCGACCTGAGCTTTGTCGATGTCTTCGGCGTTGTAGATGTCCTTGATGGCCGCCAGCGCGGCCGGATGCGCTGACTTCGGCAGTGCGGAAAGGACGTTGGCCTGCTTGTGGAACCAGCAGCGCTGCTCTCGGGTCTTCGGGAATACCTCCCGCACCGCCTTCCAGAACCCGAGCGCGCCATCGCCGACGGCCAGCACTGGGGCGGTCATGCCGCGGCGTTTGCAGTCGCGCAGCAGATCCGCCCACGACTCGCATGACTCCCGATAGCCGTCGGTGATCGCCACGAGCTCTTTGCGGCCGTCAGCGGGCACGCCGAGCATCACCAGCAGGCACAGCTTCTCCTGGTCCAGGCGGACCTTGAGGTGAATGCCGTCGACCCACAGGTAGACGTAGTCGCTGCCGGACAGGTCCCGGGCAGCGAACGTACGGGCTTCGTCTTGCCACTGCGCGGTCAGACGGGTGATCGTGGTGGCCGACAACCCGGCACCCGAGCCGAGGAACTGCTCGAGTGCGGGCCCGAAGTCGCTGGTTGATAGGCCGTGCAGATACAGCAGCGGCAGCACCTCACTCATCTGCGGGGACTTGCGTGCCCAGGCCGGCAGGATCGCCGAGGAGAACCGCTGCCGCTCACCAGAATCGGGGTCGACACGGCGGTCGTTGACCCGCGGCGCTTTCACCTGCACGGCACCGGCCGCGGTCAGCACCTCACGCGGCTGGTGATAGCCGTTGCGGACCACCAGTCGGTGACCGTTCTCGTCGAGCTGATCAGCGAATGCGGCGACGTACGCGGCGACCTCGGCCTGCAGGGCAGCGGCCAACATCTGCCGGGCTCCGTCGCGGACGATCTCGTCCAACAACGACCGGCCGGCCTCGCTGCCGTTGGCCTCCTCGGCATCGTGAACTACGGTGAGCATGGGCGTACCTTCCCAACCAGCGCGCCAACGCCGGTCTTGATCGAATACCTGATTCCGTGATGATCATCCTCGGGAAGGTGCGCCCACTTTCAGGCCGCCTCGCCGGGCCTCATCCACAGGTATTGATCATTGCTCTGCCCGTGCAGACGCCACCGGCGGTACAAGCTGCGCACCGCCCACCGGCTCACACCCATATGCGTCGCCGTGGCCCTATCACCCCAACCCTGATCGAACAACGCTACCGCCGCACTACGCTGCGCCTCAGTCAACGAACTACGTGGATGCAAAAAAGTACTCCCCAGAAGAAGGAACTGAATTTCTCAGTCCAACTTCCGGGGAGCACTTCACTTCGGCGGGGGCTTTGTCGTAAGTCGGCTCGAAACCGCTTGGGTCAGTTCATGTTCCAGGGTTCGCCGTAGGTGGTGACGCTATCACCGGTCTTGGCGATCAGCCGGGCGAAGGGACGCAGAAGAACACCGCCGGCGGCGCCAGTAACCGTGCCATGGGCATTCGAGACGGCAACAGCACCGGCCGGGCCGGACACGTCCACCGAGAACGTCGCGACTTCCTGGATACCCGGACCATTGCCCAGGTCAGCAGAAATCGACACACCCGGGAATAGGTTCGGCGTGATGATGCCACCGAAACCGCGGCCGATGGTGCCCGGGAAGAACGTCGCCGGCGTCACATTATTGAGCAGGATGTTCGGTGTGGTGTAACTGAAATTGATCCCCACACCCAGCGACCATGGGAAACCAATCTGATAACCCAACTCCAACGTGCCCGCGAACTCATCACAACCCGTACCAGCGCAGTTGTACTTGGCCCGGCCCGAATGGAACCACTCACGCGTCAACCGGTTGCGATCCAGAGGGAACACCCCGTTGAGGAACGTGTCCCACTGCTGCACCGTCAACGTCCGATCCTGACCATCGACCAGGCTCAGCTCATTGTCCAGACCCGCATGAGATGTTCCCGCCCCCAGGAACAACGACGACACGGCCGCCGCCGCTACCAGCACCCGGTTGAATGCCTTCATAGTCCCCACTTTCTGGGCTCGATGTCCTGCACAAAAGCTCCCGCAGACGACGGGCGGCGTCGACAAACCAACACCGTAGTCTGTCGACGCCGCCCCGAATGCGCCGCCGACGCTCAACATACGGCCTTCTGCCCGCTGGTGAGCTGTTCGAGCGCGTTTTTCCTCCAGTTGGCATCTGCCGCCCGAGGCCCGCAACTGCGTTGCGGGCCCTCCGTGCTTGAAGTCGGCCGATTTGGGGGTACCACAACACTCTTGTACCGTGGCCCGGTGCCGCTCAAGTGGTCGCACGCCAAGCACGACAGCGATCGGTATCGTCTTCGGCGGCGAAGTGGCCACCGCCGACTTGAGCGCGCTACTGGCCAGTAGTGATCCTGTTCTAATGCGGGCTGCTCGGTCGGTTCGTGTGTATTGGTGGCAGTCACCGCCGTGACGGAAGGCGATCAGTCGACGACTCGTTGTCTGTGGCCGATGCGACCTGTTCGTCCTGGCCGAGGAGCCCGGTTTGGTGTAATGCGTAGAGTGCTGCGGTACATACGAGCCCTACCGCGGTCAGCGACATCCACAGCAGGGAAGGTTGGCCGTGCTGCCGGGTGTAACCAAATACCGAGCCGGTCAACAGGTTTCCGGCGAGGATCCCGACCCCGACGATCGTGTTGTACAACCCGTAGTGCGTGGCTACCAAACGGTTACCCGCCAGCCTGACCACTGTGTCCATCTCAAACGGGAAGGTCGCGATGGTGCCGACAGCCAGCAGAGCCGCAGCCAGCAACAGGGCAACGGTCGCGGGAATCGATCCGGCCGCGCCGGGCCGATGGCAGCAGCGCCAGCGGTACGAAGGCAACCGCGATAACCAGCATCCCGATCACCAAACTGCGACTTGGTCCGAACCGTGCCGATAGCCAGTCGGTAAGTCGCACCTGTCCGGCGATCGCCACCAGCCCGGACACCACAAAGATGCCTGTCACCAACGCAGTTTCGGATTTCTTGTCGGCGGTCAGCAGCGACGCCTGGAAAGGCAGCGCGAGGTACACCTGGAAGGTCAGCACGTACGAGCCGATCATTGCGCCCGAAAACAGCAGGAAGGCCTTGTTGGACATCACCGACCGCCAGTCGGCCAGCACTGGCTGCTTGTCCGGGTTCTGTTCGGCTCGGCTCGGCGGCAGCGCCGTCAGTTGGATCACTGTCAGGACGGCGAACACCGCGGCGGCGACGGCGCAGGTGATCCGGAAGTCCCAAGCCGTCAATGCCAGACCCACGATCGGTCCGAACAGGATACCTGCCTGGTAGAAGACGTTGAAGACGGCGAAGGCTTCCACCCTGCGATTCCCCGAATCCGCCGCCAGGTAGGCGCGCACCGCGGGGTTGAACAGGGCACCCGCGAAACCTGTTGCAGCTGAGGCAATCAACACCGCAGGTAGCGAGTCTACGAAGGCCAGCATCAGGAATCCGGCTGTGCGCAGAAAACAGCCGGCAACGATCAGCGGCTTGTATCCGAACCGGTCGGCCAGGGTGCCACCCACCAGGAACATGCCCTGCTGGGAGAAGTTCCGGACCCCCAGGACCAGACCCACCGTCCACGCCGCCAAACCCAATGGCCCCGCCAGGTATCCAGCGAGGTAGGGCATCAGCATGTAGAAGCCGGAGGAATTGTCAATACCTGTGGATCGGCTTGTTTCAGGCGACCTCCGTTCCAGTTGATTCGGTCGGTGCCGAGTCCGCCGACGGGGTGATGTCGGTGGGTCGCTCGAGCAGTTTGCCTTTGTGGAAGATCGCGCCGGCCCGGACCAGAGCGACCAGGTGCGGTGCGTTGACGGCTCGCCAGCGGGCTTGCGCGGCGTCGATCAGCTTGTAAGCCATGGCCATTCCGGCGACGCGTGAACCCGGCCCCTTGGTCACCTTGGTCCTCAAACGTACCGTGGCAAACGTTGATTCGATCGGGTTGGTAGTGCGCAGATGGACCCAGTGCTCGGCCGGGTACTTATAGAACTCCAGCAGCACATCGGCGTCATCGACGATCTTGGCGACCGCCTTGGGGTACTTGGCGCCGTAGTCCACCTCGAACGCCTTGATCGCCACCTGCGCGTGGTCGATATCCTCGGCGTTGTAGATCTCCCGCATCGCCGCGATCGCCCCCGGATGAGCCGACTTTGGCAGGCAGGCAAGAACATTGGCCTGCTTGTGAAACCAGCACCGCTGCTCGCCGGTGGCCGGGAACACCTCACGCACGGCCTTCCAGAACCCCAGGGCCCCATCGCCGACGGCCAGCACCGGTGCGGTCATCCCGCGACGTCGGCACGACCGCAACAGATCAGCCCACGACTCGGCCGACTCCCGGTACCCGTCGGTGAGCGCGACCAGCTCCTTGCGGCCGTCAGCGCGCACACCGATCATCACCAGCAAACAGAGCTTCTCCTGCTCCAGGCGCACCTTGAGATGGATGCCGTCGACCCACAGGTAGACGTAGTCGGTGCCCGACAGATCACGGGCCTCGAAGGCCTTGGCCTCGTCCTGCCACTGCGTGGTGAGTCGGGTGATCGTCGTGGCCGACAAGCCGGCACCCGAGCCCAGGAACTGCTCCAACGCCGGACCGAAATCACTGGTCGACAAGCCATGCAGATACAGCAACGGCAACACCTCGGTCATCTGCGGCGACTTGCGCACCCACGCCGGCAGGATCGCCGAGGAAAACCGTTGCCGCTCACCAGTGTCCGGGTCAACACGTTTGTCATTGACCCGCGGCGCGGTCACACTCACCGCGCCCGCCGCGGTGAGCACCTCGCGCTCGCGGTGATAGCCATTGCGCACCACCAGCCGGTGCCCGTTCTCATCAAGCTCACCGGCATGAGCCTCGATGTAGGCGGCGACCTCAGCCCGCAACGCTGCGGCCAGCATCTGGCGGGCACCGTCGCGGACAATCTCATCGAGCAACGACCGCGACGAGCCAGCATCCTCGTTGGATGAATCCGCATCGTGAACTACCGTGAGCATGGGCGTACCTTCCCGAACCAGCGCGCCAACGCCGGCTCTTGATCAGACCTTCGACATTCAGATCATCCTCGGGAAGGTGCGCCCTTTCCTACGCCGCCTCGCCGAGGCTCATCCACAGGTTCTGATCATTGCTCTGGTCGAAGTATGGCCAAGTCTGCGATGTGATGATCGCCGTGATGCAGAGTCACTGCGCACCAGTACATGTCACCCGTGGGGAAAGCCGCGAGCTGGGCTATATCGATCCTATGCATTGGGGCTTCCGTCTGAAGGACCGACGGTCGCCGTTCGACCTCAAGGTGATTACCCAGGATTGGCTGCGCACATTGACCTGGGATCTGATTGCCTCGATTTTCGACTCTCCGAGTCGTCCTCGAACTCAGTCTTCGTTGGAACAGCTCAGGCGCTGCTCGGTGGCCCTCAGCGCCTACTTGGAATGGACGGTCCCACAGGGTGGCGCGGATGCCAGGGAGCTCACTGAAGACGTGGCTAGGGCTTTTGTCGCTGATCAGAATCGCCGGGCACAGAACAACGAGCCGCAACTCGGCCTCTACCTGGTAGATGGTCAGCAGAGTATCGCCACGGAACTCAGCAAGTCGTTGATCTTCAACGGACTCAGGCGGCTCATGCGCTTCGCCTTGGACAGCGGTGTGGCCGACTCCATCGGATTGCGTCGGGAATTCATGCTTGCCTTTCCGGAAGGAAAGCTTCGGCACTCAAAACGGCTGTTGACCGTCTCTCGGGATGGCGACCACGCGGTGGTCATTCGTCATTGAGCTTGTCGATGTGACTGTTGGTGTGGTCGCCGGGTTGATCTTGGTCGTGTGCACCATCAGTGTGACGAGGAATTGATGGGTCGCGCGGCACCCCGCTGAAGTCTTGGCGGGCTCGCAGGGTGCCGCGCTGTAGTGCACGGAGGCACTGATGGTGACGGTAGAGGCTGATCTGGTCTGCGTCGAGTCCCGGCTGGCGGCGGGCCTGATCAGATGCCCGGCGTGCTCGCAGGGCGTGCTGGGTGGTTGGGGATTCGCCCGCTCTCGCCGCGTGGTGGGTCTGGCCGGTGCTGTGCGGCCGCGGCGGGCGCGGTGCCGGTCGTGTTTGGTGACGCACGTGTTGTTGCCGGTCACGGTGCTGCTGCGCAGAGCGTATGCAGCCGAACAGATTTGGATGTCGCTGTTGGTGCGGGCCGCGGGGGTCGGGCATCGCCGGATCGCTGCCCGGCTCAACATTCCGGCGACCACGGTACGGGGCTGGCTACGCCGGGCCGGGCGGCCGATTGGAGGCGATCCGGGGATGGTTCCTTGTGGTGGCGGTCCAGACCGGGATCGACGTGGCGATCCCCGACGGCCGGTGCTGTGGCTGGGGTGACGTGGTGGCGGCGGTCGAGGCCGCAGTCGCGGCGCTCGGGCAGCGGTTCGGGCCGGTCGGGTTGGTGGGCGCGGTGACGCCTGCGCAGGTGATGGTCGCGGTCACCGGCGGCCGACTGCTGGCACCGGACTGGCCGACGATGCGGTAGCCGCCGGTGCGCAACACCAGTTGCCCCCTGATGCGCCACGCGGTGATCGGTGATCCTCGCGAAGGCACCTGCCCGACAGACGGTTTCGGGCGGGGCCTTCGAATGTGAGGAGAACACCGCAGTGTCGTTGGAAGAACACAAACGCCGGGAGCGGGCCCAGGCGATCGGCTTGTTCCGCTATCAGTTGATCTGCCCCGCCTTGGATGCCGGGTTGTCGACCAAACAGCGTGGCCGGCTGGTCCGTGAGATCGCCGAACGCCACCATGTGGATCCGTTCGGTTCCCGGGTACAGATCGCACGACCGACCCTGGACCGCTGGATCCGGCGCTACCGGGCCGGCGGGTTCGAAGCCCTGGTGCCCGAACCGCGGCGGCTGGCCACCCGCACCGACATCCAGGTGCTGGAGCTGGCGGCCTCGTTGAAGCGGGAGAACCCTGCACGCACCGCGGCGCAGGTGGCCCGGATCCTGCGCACTGCGACCGGGTGGGCGCCCTCGGAATCCACTTTGTTGCGTCATTTCCACCGCTGCGAACTGATGGGTCCGGCAGCCGGTGTGAGCACCGAGGTGTTCGGCCGGTTCGAAGCCGCTGACCCCAACGAGCTGTGGGTCGGCGACGCCCTGCACGGGCCGCGGGTCGGAGACCGCAAAACCTACCTGTTCGCCTTCCTCGACGACCATTCTCGGTTGGTGGTCGGGCACCGGTTCGGGTTCGCCGAGGACACCGTGCGCCTGGCCGCCGCCCTCAAACCGGCGCTGGCTGCCCGCGGCGTGCCGACCTCGGTCTATGTCGACAACGGCTCGGCGTTCGTCGACGCGTGGCTGTTGCGGGCGTGCGCGAAACTCGGTGTTCGACTGGTGCATTCCGCGCCCGGCCGGCCGCAAGGACGGGGCAAGGTCGAACGGTTCTTCCGGACGGTGCGTGAGCAGTTCCTCGTCGAGGTCACCGACACCACCACCGAGGACCTCACGGCCGCCGGGGTCGACCACACCGCGGCATTGTTGGAACTCAACCGACTGTTCATGGCCTGGGTGGAAACCGAATACCACCGCCGCACCCACAGCGAGACCGACCAGTCACCGCTGGCCCGGTGGGAGAGCGGCTGGGACCGGCTCGGTCATGCCCCGGCGTTGCCGACCGCGGCGGATCTGACCGAGGCGTTCTTGTGGTCGGAGTTTCGGGTGGTGACCAAGACCGCCACCGTCTCCCTGCACGCCAACACCTACCGGGTCGACCCCGCCCTGGCCGGGCGCCGGGTGGAGTTGGTGTTCTCCCCGTTCGACCTCGAGACGATCGAGGTCCGCCATGGCGAGCGCAGTTTTGGTGCCGCGGTGCCGCACCGCATCACCCGCCATGCCCATCCCAAAGCCCGACCCGAGAACCCCGACCCCGCGCTACCGGTGACGGGGATCGACTACCTGGCGTTGACCGCCGCTGCCCACCACGACCAACTGCGCGACGACGAACGCATCGGTTACCACGCCCTCTACGGACCCGACACGGACAGCGAGCGGGCTCCCGGGCAGCTCTCGATCACTGACCTCACCAACATCGATGGCGAGTTCGAGGATGGGGTGTCGGCGTGAGTATTCAACGACTGCAATCACATTGGGGATTCACCCGGATGCCGTTCGGACGTGACCTGGCCCCCTCGATGCTGCACCGCCACCCGGCCACAGCGAAGCGATCGCCCGGATCGGCTGGTGTGTGGACCAATGCGCCATCGGGGTCATCACCGGTGAAGTCGGCGCCGGCAAAACCGTAGCCATCCGCGCCGCAGCCACCTCCCTGGACCCCGCCCGCCACGTCATCATCTACCTGGCCAACCCCACCATCGGAGTGCGCGGCATGCTCACCCACATCGTGGCCACCCTCGGGCACACCCCCGGCGTTTCACACCGCCCGACTGGCCCCCCAGGCCGCCGACGCACTGGCCGCCGAACACGCCGAACGCGGCCGAAACCCCGTGCTCGTCGTCGATGAGGCCCACCTGCTCGACAATCATCAGCTCGAAGCGATCCGCCTTTTGACCAACCACGACATGGACTCCGGATCACCGTTCGCCGCCGTGCTCGTCGGGCAACCCACCCTGCGGCACCGACTGCGCCTGGGCGTGCTGGCCGCGCTGGATCAGCGCATCGCGGTGCGCTACACCCCTGCCCGGGATGAGTCCGGCCGACACCGCCGACTACATCGCCCATCACACCAAGATCGCCGGCCGCTCCGATGCGCTGTTCGCCGACGACGCGATCACGCTGATCCACAACGCCTCCCGCGGGCACCCCCCGCGCAGTCAACAACCTCGCCCTGCACGCCCTGACCGCCGCGTTCGCCGCCGGGCATTCCATCGTCGGGGAGAAAGCCGCACGCATCGCCATCAGCGAAACAGCAACCGACTGAACCAAATCCACGTCACCACGGCGACGACCACGCCACCGCGACAAGGATCCCGTCACCGAGATCACCAACGCCCCGCTCGCCACAAGCGAGCGGGGCGTTCTCATCAATGCATCATCATCAACGCCGATGACGCCGACATCTTCATCGTCAGCGACGGCCAACAAACGGCCCAGGCCACTGAGCGATGATGTGTTCGAACACCTCATCTCGCCTAGTAACATGAAACTTCTCGCCGCACGAGATCCGAATGACCTCGGTATTGAGGACATCTGGTTCATTCAGATCCGGGTGGGTCGGCGGATCGGTGAAGTCGTCAATCTTCGGTTCGACTGCGTCAGCGAGCACTTGGGCCGCAAATACGCCTGGTTCGACATGACGAAGGTCAACCAGCTCGACTACGGCGTCCTGATACCAGACGACGTGTTCTGGGTCATCCGCGAACGGCAGAAGAAGACTGCCGAAAGATATCGCCTCAAGCACGGTGTTGCACCCACCGGGAAGACAGCGCAGAAGATCGCGCTGTTTCCCAGCACCACGCGAAACTCACACTTCGGCAACGCAATAGCCATCGCCACCTTCCAAAACCGCTTTAAGAAGTGGCTGGAAGACATCGAGCTGCCCGGACACGTCAGCCACCAGGCGCGGCACACCCTCGCAACGCGGCTCGTCGATGCCGGCGCCCCGATGGTCGTTGTGAAGCAGATTCTCGGCCATGTATCCGAACGAATGTCGGAACATTACACGCTCATCTCGTCAGCCAGGATCGAACCTTACTTGCAGCAAGTGTGGGTAAAAGGACCCGGCAGCAGAACACCAGGCGAACTCGTCCGAACACCGGATGCGGTAGCCGATTCCACCATCGAGCTCAAACTGATTGACGGGACTTGACCCCGTGTGTTGGACACGCTGAATCCCGCAAGGTTGGCGGGGGAAGCGAGATGATCCACCACGATGGCAAGGAAAAATTACCCTGACGAGTTCAAACGGGACGCGGTAGCGCTGTACCGAGACACCGAGGGCGCCACGATCACGCAGATCGCCGACGAACTCGGCATCTCCGGTGTGACGCTCTCAGCGTGGTGCAAAGCCGCCGGGGTGCCGATCAGGCACCGCAACCCCACCGCAGCAGCACAGCCGAGCCCCGGCGTTGAGACCCCAGAGCAGGAGCTGGCCCGGCTACGGGCCGAGAACAAGGCGTTACGCGCCACGGAGGCTCGGTTGTCTACCGAGCGTGACATTCTGCGGTCGGCGGCCAAGTATTTCGCCGGGGAGACGAACTGGTGAGCCGCTTCCAGTTCGTCGCCGACCACCTGCACACCTTCGAGGTGAAGTGGCTGTGCGCAGTCGTCGAGGTTGCGCGTTCATCGTTCTACGCCTGGTTGGCCGCTGCCGACGGACGCGCCGCCCGCCAGGCCGCTGACAAGGCGCTGGCCGCGCGTATCCGCACCGTGCACGATGAGGACAACACCTACGGGGCGCCGCGGATCACCGCTGAACTCAACGACGGTGCACCCGACGGTGAGCGGGTCAACCACAAGCGGGTGGCCCGGGTCATGCGCAGTGCCGGGATCGCCGGGCTACCGCCGCCGGCGACGGGTGAAGACCACCACGCCGGATCCGGCCAAACAGAAAGTCCCGGACCTGCTCAACCGGGACTTCACCGCCGCGGCACCCAACGTCAAGTACGTCGGCGACATCACCTACCTGCCATTGGCAAGCGGTTCGAATCTGTATCTGGCGACCGTGATCGACTGCTTCTCCGGACGGGTGGCGGGGTGGGCGATCGCCGAGCACATGCGCACCGAACTGGTCGAAGATGCCCTCAAAGCCGCTGCGGCGCTGCGCGGCTCCCTGACCGGTGCAGTGTTCCACACAGATCACGGAAGTCAGTACACCTCAAGGGATTTCGCGAACCTCTGCCGTGACTTGGAGGTCACCCAGTCTATGGGTGGCGTCGGGTCAAGTGCCGATAACGCGCTGGCCGAATCGTTCAACGCCGCCCTCAAACGCGAGATCCTGCAGGACCGCAGCCACTGGCCCGACGCTGCTACCTGCCGCCGCGAAGTGTTCCGCTGGCTGGCTCGCTACAACACCAAACGACGGCACTCCCGGTGCCGCTATTCCAGCCCTGCGACCTACGAAAGGACCCTAACACCGGCTACGCTGCCAGTAGCCGCGTAACCACAAATCCCGTGTCCACTACATGGGGGCAAGGCCCGACATCACCGCGCTCCCCACTGAAGGCGGGCTATGTACTTTCAAGCCTGTTGTCGGCGGTGCTGAATGCCCAAAGGGACTGCGCTGCAACGAGTGCGAGGACTTCGTCCTGACCGGCGCTGACTACGCCTACTGGAAACGTCAAGAGGAACGGTGGGCGACCTACGCAGAGAACGCACCCAATGAGTCGTCTCGCGCCTACGTTTACCAACTATTTCAAGACTCGTCGATGGCGATGATAGCGTCCCGGGGAGTGGTGGACTTCGGATCTGGCGTGGTTCACGCGTTGTGATCAACGAGTCATGGTGGGCTTGACCCTGTTTG
Source organism: Mycolicibacterium sp. TY81 (assembly GCF_018326285.1). NCBI lineage: Bacteria > Bacillati > Actinomycetota > Actinomycetes > Mycobacteriales > Mycobacteriaceae > Mycobacterium > Mycolicibacterium sp. TY81. The sequence continues at coordinate 22,016 of NZ_AP023362.1, read as the reverse complement.
GTGGACACAGGGTCAGGCGGCTTGTGCCGTCTGATTGATCCGGTTTTCAAACTCGACGGGGCTGATCATGCCCAGTGCGCTGTGACGCCGGCGGCGGTTGTAGACCCGCTCGATCCAGTCACCGACGGCGAGCCTAGCGGCAGCTTTCGTCGGCCACAACCGCCGGTCGTAAAACTCGACTTTCAGTGTCGCCCATAATGATTCAGTCGCAGCGTTATCCCAGCACACCCCGGTACGGCCCACCGACCGCAGCAGGTTGTTCTCCCGGGCGAACCGAGCCAGCTGCGCCGAGGTGTACTGACAGCCCCGATCGGCATGGAAAATCACCTTCTCCGGCAACGGGCCACGCAACGCGATCGCCATCGTCAACGCCGACTCGACAACATCGGTATGCAGGGTATCGGCGATCGCCCAACCGATCACCCGCCGCGAATGCCCGTCCCGTACCGCCGCCAGATACAACCAGCCTTCCCCAGTCCGCAGATAGGTGATGTCGCTGGTCCACACCGCGTTGAGCACACCGGTATCGAAACGACGTTTGACCAGGTCCGGGATCGCTTCGGCATCCGGGTCCGCCACGGTGGTCGGCGGACCGAAAGTGCGCGGACTGATCCCGAACAAACCTTGGCGGCGCAGTGATGCCGCCACCGTCTTGCACGAGACCACCCAGCCATCCTCCCGTAGATCGGCCAGGATGCGCGGTGCGCCGTTCACCCCGTCGGAGTCGGCATGAAACCCCGCAACTGCGGTGTCGAGGCGCTTACGGCGCTGCTGGGCGGCGTAGGACCGGCAGCGTCGGCCACACGCCACTTGTAGAACCCCGACCGCGATACCACCAGCAGTCGGCACATCCGCACAATGCTGAAGTTCGCCTTCTCCGCCTCGATGATCCGGTAAGCATCTACCGGTTCTGTTCGGAGGCGAAGAAGGCTGCCGCTTTTTTTAAAAACTCACGGTCCAAACGCAATTCAGCGTTCTCCTTGCGCAGCCGCTCCAACTCGGCGCGCTCATCAACATCAAGCACCCCGCCAGTATCCCCGGCCGACTCGCGGGCCTGGCGCACCCACCGACCCAACAACTGCTCACCCAGATTCATCTCCGCGGCCACATGCGCGATCGGACGTCCCGTCTCGATCACCAGGCGGGCAGCCTGCTCCCGAAACTCCGGGGTGTACTTCTTACGCTTGCCCGCCATACGGACATCCTTCCCGCAGGACCAGCAGTCCCACCAGTTAGGTGTCCACCATCAGGGGTCAAGCCCAATGGTGAACGCTAGGCGATTTGGTGTTGTTTGGCAAGTGCTGCCGCGGCGTGTTTGGCGGCGATCACGGCGCGTAGTTCGTCCATGGAGACATCGGAGAGGTAGCGGCGGGTGACCTGCCACTCGTCGTGGGATTCGATGACCACCGCGGTGGCCAGGCGAAGGAACGCCGCCGGATTGGGGAAGATCTCCACGACATCGGCCCGACGCTTGATCTCTTTATTCAGACGCTCTATCGGATTATTCGACCAGATCTTCTGCCAATGCGCCTTCGGGAACGCAGTGAACGCCAACACGTCGGTCTTGGCCTCGCCCATCATCGCGGCCACCTTCGGGAACGACGCGGCCAGGGTGTCGGCGACCCGGTCCCACTGCGCGGCGACCTCGTCGGGTTCGGTGTGAGCGAAGATGGTCTTGACCGCCGCGGTAACCGCCGGGGCGTGTTTGGCCGATACCGCGGTATGCAGGTTCCGCATGAAATGCACCCGGCACCGCTGCCACGATGAGTTCGTGAACTGCTGTGCCACAGCGACTTTCAACCCAGCGTGCGCATCGGAGATGACCAGGTGCACCCCCCGATAGGCCGCGCGCCTTAAGCGAGGCGAGGAACTCGCGCCAGAACTCGAACGACTCGCTGTCACCGACCGCGGTGCCCAGCACCTCACGGGTGCCGTCGATCGACACGCCGGTCGCGACCACCAGGGCCTGGGAGACCACGTGCGCCCCCCACGCGGACCTTGCAGAAGGTGGCATCGCAGAACACGTAGGGGAAGCTGGTGTGGGTCAGCGAGCGTTCCCGAAACGCTGTGATCTCGCGGTCCAGGCGGCGCAGATCCGCGACACCTCCGACTTGGACACCCCGGTCTGCACGCCCATCGCCGTCACCAGGTCATCGACGCTGCGGGTGGACACCCCGTGCACGTAGGCCTCCATGATGACCGCGTGCAGCGCCTTGTCGATACGCCGGCGGGGTTCCAGCAGCGACGGGAAGAACGATCCCGCCCGTAGCTTGGGGATCTGCACCTCGATGTCCCCGGCGGTCGTGGAGACGGTCTTGGGGGCGGTGCCCGTTGCGGTGCACCGTGCGGCCGTCGCTGCGTTCGTAACGGCCCGCGCCGATCGCCGCGGTGGCCTCGGCCTCGATGAGCTGCTGCAACCCGGAACGGATCAACTCGGCGAACACCGCACCCGAGTCAGCGGACTTCAGTGCATCGAGCTGAGCGAGCAGGGCAGAATGGTCAAGGGTCATCGCGCGGTTTCCTTCGGTGAGTCACTTTGGTACGTAACTCACTGACCACTACGCGATGGCCCACCCCAACACCGGCACCGACACGGCCTGAACATCTCCGCCCACCTCAGCCCCGTCCCCGAATTCCCACCACCCCAGGGGACTTAGCCATGGCGATCGCCGGGCTGGAGAAGGCGCTGTCGACCCTGGGGCTCCTCGAGCAGGCGAAGAACGTCGACTTGCGTAACCCATACCAGGACTTCTTCGACCCGATCTGGAACCGCGGCTGGCGGGCAAAGGACCTCATCGACCTCACCGAACGGGACACCGCCGCTGACCCTTCCGAGATTCCGCAGCTCGAATCAGGAAACGAGGGGGCCGCATGACGCAAAGATCCGGTCCACCAACAGCGGCAATAGCTGCTCGCAAGAGCGACTCGTCGAGGAAGCTGGCCAGCGTCGAACAGGCGTTAAAGCGGCTGCTCAAACAGAAGGTGACTGAGATAGATAAGTCTCATCTCGCCGCCCTGGCGGGCTGTTCGCGAACCTTCCTCTATCAAAACCAGGATGCGCGCAAACTCATCATGCAAGCAGAGAGCCGCATGAAAGCGTCAATGTTGAGGGACGCTCCCGCATCTGGTGCGGTCGACGAAGCCAATTGGCGCGAGCGGGCACTCTTCGCCGAGCAGCAATTGCGTGAGGCTCGCGCAAAGAACATCTCATTATCGCGAACCGTGGCCGATCTACTCGGTCAGCTTCGCGACCCCGATGGGACGTGGATCGAAGATGATAGGGAAAAACTGCGGCAGCAGAACGAGACGTTGCGTGCTGCTTTGGCCGCAGAGCGCCTCGCTCGTTCCGATGCTGAGCGACGACTCGGAGCGTCTCGATCGAATGTCCGCCACCTGCGGCAGAGAGAAGCCGACAAGCTCCTCAACGGAGTCAATGAGAAGCCGGACTGGTAGAGGTTGCATTTGTTCGTCACTGCGAAGCTATGTGGCAACGTCGGCGATCAGATGGGCGACCCGGCCATGCCGGCAAGAACCCGAAACCGCCTGGTCACAACGTCTGCAGGCCAAGCAAGCCTTCGCTTATCGTGACCGGGGCGTCCGGCGACAAACCGCCACATTCACCGCTAGTCTCGGATATACCTGGTCAAACCGGGTCCTGAACGGGGAAAGGGTGGCACAACGATGTCTGAGCCATGGCTGTCAGCTGAGGAAATCGCCACCCACCTCGGCGTCACCAAGGACACCGTCTACGCGTGGATCGCCGACAAGGAAATGCCTGCCCACAAGATCGGCCGCCTTTGGAAATTCCAAGCCAGCGAGGTCGACAGCTGGGTTCGCAGCGGCGAGACAGGGAGCAGATGACGGTGGATACCTTCGGAGGAGAAGCGCCATGCAGTTGACCGGCGAAAAGGTAATCGCTTGGAACGACCCGTCAGCGCCAACCGGGATCACGACCGAAAGGGTGTATCTGGGTCCCGATCCGTTCGGCCTCGGCGGCTTCCAGGTCGCGGCTGCGACAGCCTCGGCGGCTCCCTCACGGCAGGCGCTACGGGATCTGTTCACGGCCCGCAAAGGCAAGACCCAGACGCAGCTTGTGGTTGCGGTCGTGCACGGCGGGAAGGTGCATCTGTGCGGTCCTGACCCACAGGCCCAACACATCGAGCTGCCTGTCGAGCAAGCTGAGCGTCAACTCCAGTCAGTCCTTGCTGAACCCGACGTCCTGGCTGCCACCGAACGCTTCGCTGGCTTCCGCCGGGCCAGCACCACCACTGGAGTCTCGGGGTTCACCAACAGCGGACTCTTCGCGACACATCACATCATAAGCAATGTCCCGAAGCGGAACGACTGGGGTGAACTGGGCAAGCAGGCCTCATCCTTGCTCGGTCTGCGCCGGACGAAACTTGTTGAGGCGCTGGGTTTCAGCGCTCAGCCCGGCCCCAATGGGTCGCTCCTGCTTTCGGTCGGCAAGCATCCACCGCGCGCGGTCGCGGTTCTGCTGGAGGACTCCGAGCAATTCGACACCAAGACTCAGCGGTTTCAGCTCTCGCCCGTGGCCTTTGGACTCGCGCTAGCTTCGCGTCAGGAACTTCCGTGGCTCGTTGTACTCCGGAAAGATCAGATCCGCCTTTATGCGGGCCGCGACGGTGTTGGGGTTGGATCAAAGGGGCAAGCAGAGACCTTCTTCGAGGTTGACCTATCGACCATCGACGCGGAATACGCTGCGCTGCTGCCATTGATCTTCTCTGCGGACGCACTCACGAAGGACGGCACAGCAGAGGAACTGCTGCGCGACAGCGGTCGCTATGCCACCGAACTCGGTCGGCGGCTCCGTGAGCGAATCTACGACGAAATCGTGCCACCGTTGGCCGAAGAGGTTGCTTGGCACCTTGCGAATGACGCGGAACTTGAGCTCGACGCCGAGGGTCTCTCGACTGCATATCGCGTCACGCTCCGCATACTGTTCCGCTTGCTCTTCCAAGCCTATGCCGAGGATCGCGGGCTGTTGCCGTCAGGCCGGAACGAGGGCTTCGACGCCAACAGCCTCAAGACAATTGCGCGGCGACTGCTCGAATCCGATATCGAGGAGTTCGGAGACGCATCGACGATGTGGTTCGACCTCGTCCAGGTCTGGAACGCAATCGACCAAGGAAACCCGCGGTGGCAAATCCCTACCTACAACGGCGGCCTCTTCTCCACCGACCCGGATCGATCACCGGAGGGTGCGCTAATCAAGAAGATCGAGCTGCCCGACAGCATCCTGGGTCCGGCTCTGAAGAGCTTGCTCATCGACGTCAGCGACGACGAAGTACCGGGGCCGGTTGACTTTCGATCCTTGAGTGTTCGGGAGTTCGGAACAATTTACGAGGGGCTGCTGGAGAGCTCACTTTCGCTCGCCGAGACCGATCTCACGCTTGACAACAGCGGAGCTTGGGTGCCTGCCGGCAAGGGCGACGAAGTCGTGGGATAGCGTCCCGGGGAGTGGTGGACTTCGGATCTGGCGTGGTTCACGCGTTGTGATCAACGAGTCATGGTGAACGCTAGGCGATTTGGTGTTGTTTGGCAAGTGCTGCCGCGGCGTGTTTGGCGGCGATCACGGCGCGTAGTTCGTCCATGGAGACATCGGAGAGGTAGCGGCGGGTGACCTGCCACTCGTCGTGGGATTCGATGACCACCGCGGTGGCCAGGCGAAGGAACGCCGCCGGATTGGGGAAGATCTCCACGACATCGGCCCGACGCTTGATCTCTTTATTCAGACGCTCTATCGGATTATTCGACCAGATCTTCTGCCAATGCGCCTTCGGGAACGCAGTGAACGCCAACACGTCGGTCTTGGCCTCGCCCATCATCGCGGCCACCTTCGGGAACGACGCGGCCAGGGTGTCGGCGACCCGGTCCCACTGCGCGGCGACCTCGTCGGGTTCGGTGTGAGCGAAGATGGTCTTGACCGCCGCGGTAACCGCCGGGGCGTGTTTGGCCGATACCGCGGTATGCAGGTTCCGCATGAAATGCACCCGGCACCGCTGCCACGATGAGTTCGTGAACTGCTGTGCCACAGCGACTTTCAACCCAGCGTGCGCATCGGAGATGACCAGGTGCACCCCCGATAGGCCGCGCGCCTTAAGCGAGGCGAGGAACTCGCGCCAGAACTCGAACGACTCGCTGTCACCGACCGCGGTGCCCAGCACCTCACGGGTGCCGTCGATCGACACGCCGGTCGCGACCACCAGGGCCTGGGAGACCACGTGCGCCCCCACGCGGACCTTGCAGAAGGTGGCATCGCAGAACACGTAGGGGAAGCTGGTGTGGGTCAGCGAGCGTTCCCGAAACGCTGTGATCTCGCGGTCCAGGCCGGCGCAGATCCGCGACACCTCCGACTTGGACACCCCCGGTCTGCACGCCCATCGCCGTCACCAGGTCATCGACGCTGCGGGTGGACACCCCGTGCACGTAGGCCTCCATGATGACCGCGTGCAGCGCCTTGTCGATACGCCGGCGGGGTTCCAGCAGCGACGGGAAGAACGATCCCGCCCGTAGCTTGGGGATCTGCACCTCGATGTCCCCGGCGGTCGTGGAGACGGTCTTGGGGCGGTGCCCGTTGCGGTGCACCGTGCGGCCGTCGCTGCGTTCGTAACGGCCCGCGCCGATCGCCGCGGTGGCCTCGGCCTCGATGAGCTGCTGCAACCCGGAACGGATCAACTCGGCGAACACCGCACCCGAGTCAGCGGACTTCAGTGCATCGAGCTGAGCGAGCAGGGCAGAATGGTCAAGGGTCATCGCGCGGTTTCCTTCGGTGAGTCACTTTGGTACGTAACTCACTGACCACTACGCGATGGCCCACCCCAACACCGGCACCGACACGGCCTGAACATCTCCGCCCACCTCAGCCCCGTCCCCGAATTCCCACCACCCCAGGGGACTTAGCCAGTCGTGGCGCCAACCGGTGCGATCTACTTCCACACAGCATCCGGCGAACGGAAGGCGACAGGCTCCTACTTCACACCCAAGGTCGTCGTCGACCATTTGGTCGAGCGTTCCATCACCCCTGTGCTCACAAAGCACCTCGAGCGGATTGCTGCCTACCTTACGAAGGGTGACGCCGCCGCGGCGGCACGCGAATTCTTCGACTTCCGCGTCGCAGACCTGGCCATGGGTTCGGGCCACTTCCTCGTGGCGGCGGTCGACAAAATCGAAGCACTGATGCGGACCTTCCTCACGGAGCACACAGTTCCCGGTGTCATCGAGGAACTACTCAGGCTGGCAGCCGTGGCCAGGGACGCACTCGGCACTGACGACGTAGCCAAGAGCGAGGTCGACGAAGTCGGCCTGCTTCGCAGACAGATCGCACGCCGATGCATCTACGGCCTCGACATCAATCCGATGGCCGTCGAACTTGAGCAATTGTCAATACCTGTGGATCGGGGTGTTTCAGGCGACCTCCGTTTCGGTGTGCTGATCGCCGTCTGACGGTGGTGTCGGTGGGGTGATGTCGGTGGGTCGTTCGAGCAGTTTGCCTTTGTGGAAGACCGCTCCGGCGCGGACGAGGGCGACCAGATGTGGGGCGTTGACGGCCCGCCAGCGGGCCTGCGCGGCGTCGATCAGCTTGTAGGCCATGGCCAATCCAGCGGCCCGCGATCCCGGACCCTTGGTGACCTTCGTTCTCAAACGCACTGTGGCGAAGGTACTTTCGATCGGATTCGTGGTACGCAGATGGATCCAGTGCTCGGCGGGGTAGTGGTAGAACTCCAGCAGGACATCGAGGTCGTCGACGATCTTGGCGACCACTTTCGGGTACTTCGCGCCGAAGGCAACCGCGAAGGCCTTGACCGCGACCTGAGCTTTGTCGATGTCTTCGGCGTTGTAGATGTCCTTGATGGCCGCCAGCGCGGCCGGATGCGCTGACTTCGGCAGCCCGGCCAGGACGTTGGCCTGCTTGTGGAACCAGCAGCGCTGCTCCTTGGTCGACGGGAATACCTCCCGCACCGCCTTCCAGAACCCGAGCGCGCCATCGCCGACGGCCAGCACTGGGGCGGTCATGCCGCGGCGTTTGCAGTCGCGCAGCAGATCCGCCCACGACTCGCATGACTCCCGATAGCCGTCGGTGATCGCCACGAGCTCTTTGCGGCCGTCAGCGCGCACGCCGAGCATCACCAGCAGGCACAGCTTCTCCTGGTCCAGGCGGACCTTGAGGTGAATGCCGTCGACCCACAGGTAGACGTAGTCGCTGCCGGACAGGTCCCGGGCAGCGAACGTACGGGCTTCGTCTTGCCACTGCGCGGTCAGACGGGTGATCGTGGTGGCCGACAACCCGGCACCCGAGCCGAGGAACTGCTCGAGTGCGGGCCCGAAGTCGCTGGTCGATAGGCCGTGCAGATACAGCAGCGGCAGCACCTCACTCATCTGCGGAGACTTGCGTGCCCAGGCCGGCAGGATCGCCGAGGAAAACCGCTGCCGCTCACCAGAATCGGGGTCGACACGGCGATCGTTGACCCGCGGCGCCTTCACCTGCACGGCACCGGCCGCGGTCAACACCTCACGCGGCTGGTGATAGCCGTTGCGGACCACCAGTCGGTGACCGTTCTCGTCGAGCTGATCAGCGAATGCGGCGACGTACGCGGCGACCTCGGCCTGCAGTGCAGCGGCCAACATCTGCCGGGCTCCGTCGCGGACGATCTCGTCCAACAACGACCGGCCGGCCTCGCCGCCGTTGGCCTCCTCGGCATCGTGAACTACGGTGAGCATGGGCGTACCTTCCCAACCAGCGCGCCAACGCCGGTCTTGATCGAATACCTGATTCCGTGATGATCATCCTCGGGAAGGTGCGCCCACTTTCAGGCCGCCTCCCCGGGCCTCATCCACAGGTATTGATCATTGCTCGTCGAACTTGCAAGGCTGGCCCTATGGATTCACACATTCGTGCCGGGTTTGCCAATGAGCAACCTCGATCATGGGCTTGTCAACGCGAACAGCCTTACCGGCATTGGAACTGTAGACGAGGCCCTAGATGTCTTGCAGCCTGATCGCGCGCCGGGCCAGGTGGACTTTTTCGACGAGATCGTCACCGACACGCTGGCTTCCGCGAAGGTACTTCTGGTCGATGTGGCAAATGCAAGCGAAGCCAACAAGTCGGAAGTTGACCAGGCGGCGATGCTCTTAGCCCAGGCGCAGACTGCCGCAGTGCCAGCGAGGCGCATCTTCGACGTTGCGGTGGCGGCTCGGGTTGGGGTTGTGTCGCCGGGGCTGATCTTTAGTAATGCCGACGTCGAGGATCTAGCGGAAAAGCCCGAGGTGCGAGAAGCGGTCGAGGCGCTCCACCCAGCGCACATGCCGCTGTTGTTCCCCGAGGTATTCCTCCGCGACGACCCTGGCTTCGACGTGCTCGTCGGAAACCCGCCCTGGGAAGAATTGATGGTCGAAGAACCGAAATTCTGGTTGCGAGTACGGCCCGGCCTACTCGGCCTAAAACCTGCTGATCTGAAGAGCGAAGTGGCTAGGCTGAGGACAGAGCGGGCGGACCTACTGCCCATTTTGCAACGAGAGATTGACCGTGTTGAAAAAATGCGGCGAATACTTCTCGCTGGACCCTATCCGGGTCTTGGCACTGGCGATATCGATCTCTACCAAGCGTTCGCATGGCGTTTCTGGCAACTCCTGCGCAGAGGTGGATCACTGTCAATCGTCATGCCGAGATCGCTCTTCAGCGCAGCAGGCACTGAACTTTGGCGCGAAGCCGTTTATGACTCCGGCCGACTTGAAGTAGTAACCCTCGTGAACGAGCGACGATGGGTTTTCTCGGGTCTGCTGCACGATCAGGTGACAGTTTCGGTCACGCGGCCTGACTGGCCGGTGTGGTCATGATTGCTTCGAATTCGATCGGGGTCAACCGCCCGAGGCCGGACTGGCGGCGGCGCCGGTGGTAGGTGCGCTCGATCCAGGTGACGATCGCGATGCGGAGTTGTTCTCGGGTGTCCCAGCGGCGGCGGTCGAGCACGTTCTTCTGCAGCAGGCTAAAGAAGCTCTCCATGGCGGCGTTGTCGCCGGGCGGCTCCGACACGGCCCATAGAGCCGACCATCTCGTGTTGATTCAAGGCGTGTACGAATTTCCTTGACCGGAACTGAGATCCGCGATCCGAGTGCAGAATGCACCCCGCGACATCTCCGCGTCGGGCTACCGCGCTGTGTAGTGCCCGGATGGCCAGTTGTGACTTCATTCGGGAGTCGATGCTGTAGCCGACGATCCGGTTGGAGAACACGTCCTTAATCGCACAGAGGTAGAGCTTGCCCTCACCGGTGCGGTGCTCAGTGATGTCACTGAGCCACAACTGATTTGGCCCTTCAGCGGTGAAGTCACGCTCGACAAGATCGTCGTGCACCGGCGGCCCGACTTTGCCGTTCTTGCCGCGTTTCTTACCAAACACGCTCCACAGTCGATTCTGCGAGCAGATCCGCCATGCGGTGCGCTCGGCCATCGGCTCGCCGGCATCGCGCGCCTCCTCCACGAGGTAGCGGTAGCCGAACTCCGGATCGTCTGCGTGCGCGTCGAACAGCGCATTGGCGCGGTAGGCCTCGATGAGTTCGGCCTCGGTGATGGGGTCGGCCAGCCAGCGGTAATACGGTTGGCGGGAGAGCTTGAGTACCCGGCACGTCACCGCGACGGGGATCCCGTCGGCGGCGAGCTCTTTCACGAGCGGGTAGACCCTTTTCCCGGCAGATTGGCCTGCGATAAATACGCTGCGGCCCGACGCAGCACCTCGTTCTCTTGCTCTAGCAGTTTGATCCGCCGTCGGGCTTCGCGCAGCTCACCGGACTCGCTGGCGCTCTTGCCGGGCTTGGTGCCTTCGTCGATGTCGGCCTGACGGAGCCATTTCTGCAGCGTCATCGGGTGCACTCCGAAATCGGTGGCGATCTGCTCGATCGTTACACCGTCATCGCGGTTGCGAGCGACCCGGACGACGTCGTCGCGGAACTCGCGGGGGTAGGGCCTTGCCATGGGGACATCCTTCCAGCCCGCCCATGCTGGGCAAGCCAACTCAGATGTCACCTATTCGTGCAGCAGACCCCTCTATCGATCCCCGATACTCAATTGCCTTGACCTCAATCGACAAGGACAACACTCCTGCTGACGACGTCTCCATCTGCGGGCCGTTCTTCGCAGCGGCGGAGTTCCTGGAAGGCCGACACAAATCCGGCCGAATTGCCGTCGCCGCTCTGAAATCTGGTTCCGGATCGACTATTCCGCAGCTTTCCCACCCGGAATCAGCGGAGGTGCTCGCACAAATCCGGCTAGCTCCCCGCCTCGATCGCGTGGGCGAACATTGGGGGTTCCGTCCTATGACGGAGTTTCATGCCACAAACGATCGAGCTACTTTCGACGCTGGATCTTCGGGAACAGTCCCTGTAATCGGCGGCCGGGGGTTCGAGTTGTGGAATCCGAGCACCGGAGAAATTTACGCCAAGGGGAATCGAGGGAAAATCGAGAGCGCTCTTCAGGCGAAGCGCCAGCGGCAAATCAGATTGGCAAGTTCGGCGTTTCATGGGCAGTCACTCGCGTGGGCAAAGGACATCACAACACTACCCTTCCGCAACGTACGCATTGCATTCAGGGACATCGTTCGAGCGACCGATACGCGAACGATGATTGCCGCGTTGATCCCGCCTGGGGTCGCCTTAACTAACAAGGCGCCGTATCTGTTTCGCAGTGATGGCTCCGCCTCGGCGGAGGCATACCTTCTCGGCGTGCTTTCTTCGATCCCGCTGGATTGGTACGCCCGCAAGTACGTAGAACTTGGCATGAATTTTCACCTTTTCCGCGGGTTGCCGATTCCTAGAATGGGCGAGGATAAGTTCTCGCTACGTGTGGTGACGATCTCGGGTCGCCTTGCCGCGGTCGATGAGCGCTACACAGACTGGGCCTCGGAGGTCGGTGTTCCCGTTGGCTCGGTCAAGGCGCCGGCGGAAAAGGATGATCTCATCGCGGAACTTGACGCCCTGACGAGTCTGCTTTATGGCCTGACAGAGAAACAGGTAGAGCACCTGTTCGCTACCTTCCATCGCGGGTGGAACTACGAGCCGCGTCTAGCAGCGGTCCTTGAGCACTATCGGAAGTGGAAGGGCAAGGCATGACACAACTTCCGGACTTCGCAACGAATCATCTTGCGAGCGAGGCGGCCGTAAGGGTTGCCGATCGCGTCAACGAACTGTTCCGGCTGCTTCGGGAGAACAAGATGCAGCCGCCGCCGATCGCGATTGCTACGGCCTATATCAACCCGGCCGGTTTCGCGCTCCTCGCCGACGAACTGGAGATTGCCCCTCGCGTGCGCCTTCTGCTGGGAGCTGAGCCCGAAGCCGAGTCGGTCCGGGCGATCGCGTCCGGTGACTCCGACCAGGACTCGCGACGCGATGCCGCGATTCGACATCACCAGGCGTGGCTTGAAGCTGAGCGCGACAACATGGGTTTCGCGCGGGTCCCCACGGTCCAGGCCAAGCGGATGGTGGAATGGCTTGAGAGCGTTGACACGCAGGACACCGCGAAGGTTGAAGTGCGTCGCTACACGGGGGGTTTTCTTCACGGCAAAACCTACCTTGTTGAAGACAGCGCAACGCAGGCAGCGATCGCCGGGTCATCGAACATGACCTACGCCGGTCTCGCGAGAAATGCTGAGCTCAACCTGGGAACCGGCGGCGGTACCCATTCTGCGCGCAAGGTTCATGAGTGGTTCGAGCACTTCTGGGCATTGAGCGATCCGTATGACCTTGCCGATCTTTACGGGCGTCTGTGGGAACCGCACACGCCGTGGTCGATCTATCTGCGCATGCTCTGGGAGGTCTACGGTGAACACCTTGACGCCGATGAGAACCCCAATGTCCATACGGGTTTGAGCCTCACTCGTTTTCAAGCAGACGGGGTAGTCCGCATGGAGCGGCTCCTCGACGAGCACGGTGGCGTGCTGGTCGCCGACGAGGTGGGTCTCGGCAAGACCTACCTGGCGGGCGAGGTGATCTACCGGACGGCGAACATCAACCGCCAGCGAGTACTTATCGTTGCCCCCGCAGCGTTGAAAACGGCGATGTGGGAGCCCTTCCTGGCGACCTACGACTTCAGCCGCTGGGGAGCAATGATCAGAACCTGTGGATGAGCCTCGGCGAGGCGGCGTAGGAAAGGGCGCACCTTCCCGAGGATGATCTGAATGTCGAAGGTCTGATCAAGAGCCGGCGTTGGCGCGCTGGTTCGGGAAGGTACGCCCATGCTCACGGTAGTTCACGATGCGGATTCATCCAACGAGGATGCTGGCTCGTCGCGGTCGTTGCTCGATGAGATTGTCCGCGACGGTGCCCGCCAGATGCTGGCCGCAGCGTTGCGGGCTGAGGTCGCCGCCTACATCGAGGCTCATGCCGGTGAGCTTGATGAGAACGGGCACCGGCTGGTGGTGCGCAATGGCTATCACCGCGAGCGCGAGGTGCTCACCGCGGCGGGCGCGGTGAGTGTGACCGCGCCGCGGGTCAATGACAAACGTGTTGACCCGGACACTGGTGAGCGGCAACGGTTTTCCTCGGCGATCCTGCCGGCGTGGGTGCGCAAGTCGCCGCAGATGACCGAGGTGTTGCCGTTGCTGTATCTGCATGGCTTGTCGACCAGTGATTTCGGTCCGGCGTTGGAGCAGTTCCTGGGCTCGGGTGCCGGCTTGTCGGCCACGACGATCACCCGACTCACCACGCAGTGGCAGGACGAGGCCAAGGCCTTCGAGGCCCGTGATCTGTCGGGCACCGACTACGTCTACCTGTGGGTCGACGGCATCCATCTCAAGGTGCGCCTGGAGCAGGAGAAGCTCTGTTTGCTGGTGATGATCGGTGTGCGCGCTGACGGCCGCAAGGAGCTGGTCGCGCTCACCGACGGGTACCGGGAGTCGGCCGAGTCGTGGGCTGATCTGTTGCGGTCGTGCCGACGTCGCGGGATGACCGCACCGGTGCTGGCCGTCGGCGATGGGGCCCTGGGGTTCTGGAAGGCCGTGCGTGAGGTGTTCCCGGCCACCGGCGAGCAGCGGTGCTGGTTTCACAAGCAGGCCAATGTTCTTGCCTGCCTGCCAAAGTCGGCTCATCCGGGGGCGATCGCGGCGATGCGGGAGATCTACAACGCCGAGGATATCGACCACGCGCAGGTGGCGATCAAGGCGTTCGAGGTGGACTACGGCGCCAAGTACCCCAAGGCGGTCGCCAAGATCGTCGATGACGCCGATGTGCTGCTGGAGTTCTATAAGTACCCGGCCGAGCACTGGGTCCATCTGCGCACTACCAACCCGATCGAATCAACGTTTGCCACGGTACGTTTGAGGACCAAGGTGACCAAGGGGCCGGGTTCACGCGTCGCCGGAATGGCCATGGCTTACAAGCTGATCGACGCCGCGCAAGCCCGCTGGCGAGCCGTCAACGCACCGCACCTGGTCGCTCTGGTCCGGGCCGGCGCGATCTTCCACAAAGGCAAACTGCTCGAGCGACCCACCGACATCACCCCGTCGGCGGACTCGGCACCGACCGAATCAACTGGAACGGAGGTCGCCTGAAACAAGCCGATCCACAGGTATTGACAATTCCTCCCGCTGGGTGACGGTCTATTCCTACGAGGAAGTGCGGAACCGACTCGATCCCGAGAAGGGGCCCATCGACGCCTTCATTAAGGAAATCGAGGATTACTCGCTCGTAGTCATCGACGAGGCCCACAACCTTCGGAACTCCGGTGCGCAGCGATCCGGTGCGGTAGACCGAGTGATCACCGTCGGCAATCCCAAGAAGGTCGTGCTGCTCACCGCGACACCAGTCAACAACTCACTCACTGACCTTGAGACTCTTATCAAGTACTTCATCCGAGATGACGCACGGTTCGCCGCCCTGGGTATTCCCAGCATCCGCGACTATATCCGGCGGGCCCAGGCGATTGACCCGGCGAATCTGACGCCTGAGCACCTCTTCGACTTGATGGATCAGGTCGCGGTGCGTCGTACCCGGAAGTTCGTCAAAGAGCACTACGCCAACGAAATGATTTTCGGCCCCGACGGTAAGCCCACGACGATCAAGTTTCCTCAGCCGAAGGTGCGCCGCATCGACTACGCCCTCGACGCCGACGGCCTGGCCCTGATCGACGCCATGGTCTATGCCCTCGACGATCCGACTGACCCGCACGCGCCGCATGCATGGGAAGACCGGAGCCGAGACCCCAAACGGCTCATGCTCGCTCGATACCTATCGAGTATGTACACCGTTGACCACGATCTGCAGACTTATCAGATCACCAACAGCGGCTTGCTTCGTTCAGGGCTGTTGAAACGGCTGGAGTCCAGCCCGCAGGCGCTGCACTCATCTTTGGAGAAGATGATCGCCTCACATGACGCGTTCCTACAAGCGCTGCGTAGAGGATTCGTGTTGAGGGGAGAAGCCCTCAGTGAATGGGTTTCATCTGACTCCGATGACCTCGACGAGTTCGTGGCCGAGTTTGACGACGACGAGCAGATCGAGTCTATCGACGGGTACCACCTCTCCGAACTCAAAGCAGATGTCGAGTCCGATATCGCACTGCTTTGCCGGCTGCGGGACCTCGCCGAAGTGGTCGTAAACAACAACGAGCCCAAGATTCGCAAGATCGTCGCAGAACTCACCGATATCGCCGCTCAAGCTCGGCGAGTCGACCCGCGAGGAATATCAAGTGCTGACCGTCGAAAGGTGATCGTGTTCTCCGCCTTCACCGACACGATCATCCCGGTCCATGACGCGGTCACTAAAGCGATTGACGCCGCGCCCCTTGATTCGCCGCTTGCCGACTACATAGGTCGGATCGCTCCACCGATCATGGGTTCTTACGCGAAGACTCACGAGCGCGGAAGGACCGGTGGTGTTGATCAGGGTGGACGCGCCGCCACCATTGCGGGGTTCGCTCCCCAGACGGCCGGGCCTCGTAGCGCGGCCGGTGAGGCAACAGCGAAAGACGAGTTCGACATCCTTTTCACGACAGACGTTCTCGCCGAGGGAGTGAACCTCCAGCAGGCGTGCCAGATGATCAACTACGACCTGCCATGGAACCCTATGCGCATCGTGCAACGCCACGGACGCATCGACCGCATCGGTTCCAAGCACGATTACGTGCATCTCGGGCTGTTCTTTCCAGCCGAGCGTCTTGATGAGCTGTTGGCTTTGGAGGAACGGCTCGAGAGGAAACTCGCGCTTGCCGATGCGGCCGTCGGTGCAGGCGAGGTTCTCCCAGGGCGAGGTCCCGGGCACGAAGTCAATCTTGCGGACGATCAAGTAGTCGACGAGTTCGAGAAGCTCCTCGAAGCAGGCGGTTCCAGTGCATCCCTCTCGGGAGAGGAGTATCGCCGCCGGCTCTACGACGCCTTCGGCATGGAGCCGATGTTGAAGGCCGATGTCATCAGCCTTCCCTATGGCTCAGGAAGCGGATTCGTCAATCCAGCAGTGCATGGAAATGGCTATGTCTTCTGTATCAACATCGGACGAAGCGAAAAGCCATGGTTCCGCTACGTTCCCGTGGACGATGGATGGTCCATCAAGCACAACGAAACCGGCCAACCATTGGTCTCACCCGACACGCTTGTCGCACTTCGCGCAGCGGATCCACTTCAAAGTACGGCAGAAAGGTGGCTGCCAGACACGGTATATGACAAAGCTTTTGACGCGTGGGAGGCGGCGCGTGACAGCGCCTACGACGCGTGGACCGAACTAACTGACCCCAACGCTGTCCAGCCCGACCTGCCGCTTGCATTCCGAGACGCCTACACACTCGTGCTTCAACGGGGAGGCTATCTCGGGAGGGAGTCGCAGATTGAACTCGCGAACCGACTTCGAAGTGTCCCGTCGGCGAAGGTATCTCGCCAAGTTCGAAGCGCGCTGAATCAAGGCCGTACTGACGAAGAACGTATCGCGCTTATCACTGACGTCCTCAACGAGGCTGGCATCACGGCACCGCCTCCGCGGGAGCCACTACCTGGAATCGAGAAGCACGAGGTGCGACTCGTAACGTGGATGGCCGTTCAAGGGACCGCCGGGATTAAGTAATTCTGACGGCACCGCTAGCGGTCTCGGTGGAGAAGGAAGCCAACATTCCCGGCTCCATTTCCGTTCGTCTGGCACTGCGTGATCGAACGTGATCGAATCGCTCTTCTCACGAAATGCCGCCATGTCGCGTACATGTCCGTGACACCAATCCCGCACGAATTGCGCCCTGCATAGACGCGCCCGTTCAGTAAATGCGACGAGGCGCACCGGACTGCGGGGCTCAAGGGCAAGCCGTTCGCCGCCGCGCTTGATGACAGGCTGATCCCCGCGGCGCATCGGCTGTTCTTCACCGCGACACCGAAGGTGCACAGTGGTCCGCGCACTCGCGGGGGCAAGCCGCGACGGCGTTCGGTGGCCTCCATGGATGACCCTGAGTTGTACGGACGGCAGGTCTTCACCTTGCCCACCCGGGCCGCTATCGAGCAAGGGATTCTGTCACCGTTCAAGGTCGCGGTCATTGCGGTGGCTGATAGCGCGGTGTCGTCAGCGCTCAAGGATCTGCGGATGATCAGTTTGGCGGCCGGCGAGGATGGTGCAGCCCGCGCCGATCATGTCGCCTCCTCGATCGCGCTGACCCAGGCTGCCGCTGATTACGGGTTGTCCAGCGTGCTGGCGTTTCACAATACGATTGCCGCAAGTTCAGAGTTTGCAGCCACTTTTCGCCGCACTCACGCGCTGTTGACGGCCAGGGGCCTTGTCCGTGACGGTCGCGCCGCGAAGGTCATCCATATCGACGGCTCCACCAAGCTCAGTGATCGGCTGGCCGCCACGCAGACGTTGGCTATTCACGACCCTGCGCGGTGGAACATGGTCACCAACGCCCGCTGTTTGACCGAGGGCATCAATATCCCGGCTCTGGATGCCGTGTTCTTCGCCGAGCCGCGATCGTCGGAGGTTGATGTGGCCCAAGCGGTCGGCAGAGCTATCCGCAAGAACCCCAATCATGACCGGCCCGCCCTCATCGTCCTGGCCGTCACAGTCGATGACAGCCAGGACGCCGAAACGGTCATCGACATAAGCGAATTCAAACGCGTGCGCCAGGTCCTTGCTGCGCTGCAGAGCCACGATCCGACACTGAACCGCGATCTCGGACTGGTCCGGCAGCGCCTGGCTGACGGTCCTAGCGCCGATGATGTCACCGACATCGAGACCGATATCCTAGATATCCACCTCCCCGCGAAATTGCCGAAGAAGCTTGCCGCACAGTTTTTTAGCGCTTTCAGCGTTCACACCGTCGACTCGCTGACTCGGCAGTGGGACCAGCATTACCAGGCCGCTCGGGCATTCGCCGCCGAACACGGTCACTCCAACGTGCCCCGCCGGCACCTGGCCCCGTCTGGCGCCGATCTCGGCACCTGGATTCAGCATCAGCGCACCCGGTATTCTCAGGGCCGTCTTCTTGCCCACCGCGTCGAACTTCTCGAGAGCCTGCCTGGATGGGCATGGAACCAGCATGAAGCCATTTGGAACCAGCGATTCAACGCGCTCACGGACTTCATCAAGGCCCATGGCCACCCGTACCCGGACTATAAGTACCGCACGCCCGCTGGGGATGCGCTGGGCATATGGGTCCAAAATCAGCGCGCCGCCTACAAATTGGGGCGTATGTGTTGACCGTCTCTCGGGATGGCGACCACGCGGTGGTCATTCGTCATTGAGCTTGTCGATGTGACTGTTGGTGTGGTCGCCGGGTTGATCTTGGTCGTGTGCACCATCAGTGTGACGAGGAATTGATGGGTCGCGCGGCACCCCGCTGAAGTCTTGGCGGGCTCGCAGGGTGCCGCGCTGTAGTGCACGGAGGCACTGATGGTGACGGTAGAGGCTGATCTGGTCTGCGTCGAGTCCCGGCTGGCGGCGGGCCTGATCAGATGCCCGGCGTGCTCGCAGGGCGTGCTGGGTGGTTGGGGATTCGCCCGCTCTCGCCGCGTGGTGGGTCTGGCCGGTGCTGTGCGGCCGCGGCGGGCGCGGTGCCGGTCGTGTTTGGTGACGCACGTGTTGTTGCCGGTCACGGTGCTGCTGCGCAGAGCGTATGCAGCCGAACAGATTTGGATGTCGCTGTTGGTGCGGGCCGCGGGGGGTCGGGCATCGCCGGATCGCTGCCCGGCTCAACATTCCGGCGACCACGGTACGGGGCTGGCTACGCCGGGCCGGGCGGCCGATTGGAGGCGATCCGGGGATGGTTCCTTGTGGTGGCGGTCCAGACCGGGATCGACGTGGCGATCCCCGACGGCCGGTGCTGTGGCTGGGGTGACGTGGTGGCGGCGGTCGAGGCCGCAGTCGCGGCGCTCGGGCAGCGGTTCGGGCCGGTCGGGTTGGTGGGCGCGGTGACGCCTGCGCAGGTGATGGTCGCGGTCACCGGCGGCCGACTGCTGGCACCGGACTGGCCGACGATGCGGTAGCCGCCGGTGCGCAACACCAGTTGCCCCTGATGCGCCACGCGGTGATCGGTGATCCTCGCGAAGGCACCTGCCCGACAGACGGTTTCGGGCGGGGCCTTCGAATGTGAGGAGAACACCGCAGTGTCGTTGGAAGAACACAAACGCCGGGAGCGGGCCCAGGCGATCGGCTTGTTCCGCTATCAGTTGATCTGCCCCGCCTTGGATGCCGGGTTGTCGACCAAACAGCGTGGCCGGCTGGTCCGTGAGATCGCCGAACGCCACCATGTGGATCCGTTCGGTTCCCGGGTACAGATCGCACGACCGACCCTGGACCGCTGGATCCGGCGCTACCGGGCCGGCGGGTTCGAAGCCCTGGTGCCCGAACCGCGGCGGCTGGCCACCCGCACCGACATCCAGGTGCTGGAGCTGGCGGCCTCGTTGAAGCGGGAGAACCCTGCACGCACCGCGGCGCAGGTGGCCCGGATCCTGCGCACTGCGACCGGGTGGGCGCCCTCGGAATCCACTTTGTTGCGTCATTTCCACCGCTGCGAACTGATGGGTCCGGCAGCCGGTGTGAGCACCGAGGTGTTCGGCCGGTTCGAAGCCGCTGACCCCAACGAGCTGTGGGTCGGCGACGCCCTGCACGGGCCGCGGGTCGGAGACCGCAAAACCTACCTGTTCGCCTTCCTCGACGACCATTCTCGGTTGGTGGTCGGGCACCGGTTCGGGTTCGCCGAGGACACCGTGCGCCTGGCCGCCGCCCTCAAACCGGCGCTGGCTGCCCGCGGCGTGCCGACCTCGGTCTATGTCGACAACGGCTCGGCGTTCGTCGACGCGTGGCTGTTGCGGGCGTGCGCGAAACTCGGTGTTCGACTGGTGCATTCCGCGCCCGGCCGGCCGCAAGGACGGGGCAAGGTCGAACGGTTCTTCCGGACGGTGCGTGAGCAGTTCCTCGTCGAGGTCACCGACACCACCACCGAGGACCTCACGGCCGCCGGGGTCGACCACACCGCGGCATTGTTGGAACTCAACCGACTGTTCATGGCCTGGGTGGAAACCGAATACCACCGCCGCACCCACAGCGAGACCGACCAGTCACCGCTGGCCCGGTGGGAGAGCGGCTGGGACCGGCTCGGTCATGCCCCGGCGTTGCCGACCGCGGCGGATCTGACCGAGGCGTTCTTGTGGTCGGAGTTTCGGGTGGTGACCAAGACCGCCACCGTCTCCCTGCACGCCAACACCTACCGGGTCGACCCCGCCCTGGCCGGGCGCCGGGTGGAGTTGGTGTTCTCCCCGTTCGACCTCGAGACGATCGAGGTCCGCCATGGCGAGCGCAGTTTTGGTGCCGCGGTGCCGCACCGCATCACCCGCCATGCCCATCCCAAAGCCCGACCCGAGAACCCCGACCCCGCGCTACCGGTGACGGGGATCGACTACCTGGCGTTGACCGCCGCTGCCCACCACGACCAACTGCGCGACGACGAACGCATCGGTTACCACGCCCTCTACGGACCCGACACGGACAGCGAGCGGGCTCCCGGGCAGCTCTCGATCACTGACCTCACCAACATCGATGGCGAGTTCGAGGATGGGGGTGTCGGCGTGAGTATTCAACGACTGCAATCACATTGGGGATTCACCCGGATGCCGTTCGGACGTGACCTGGCCCCCCTCGATGCTGCACCGCCACCCCGGCCACAGCGAAGCGATCGCCCGGATCGGCTGGTGTGTGGACCAATGCGCCATCGGGGTCATCACCGGTGAAGTCGGCGCCGCAAAACCGTAGCCATCCGCGCCGCAGCCACCTCCCTGGACCCCGCCCGCCACGTCATCATCTACCTGGCCAACCCCACCATCGGAGTGCGCGGCATGCTCACCCACATCGTGGCCACCCTCGGGCACACCCCCGGCGTTTCACACCGCCCGACTGGCCCCCCAGGCCGCCGACGCACTGGCCGCCGAACACGCCGAACGCGGCCGAAACCCCGTGCTCGTCGTCGATGAGGCCCACCTGCTCGACAATCATCAGCTCGAAGCGATCCGCCTTTTGACCAACCACGACATGGACTCCGGATCACCGTTCGCCGCCGTGCTCGTCGGGCAACCCACCCTGCGGCACCGACTGCGCCTGGGCGTGCTGGCCGCGCTGGATCAGCGCATCGCGGTGCGCTACACCCCTGCCCGGGATGAGTCCGGCCGACACCGCCGACTACATCGCCCATCACACCAAGATCGCCGCCGCTCCGATGCGCTGTTCGCCGACGACGCGATCACGCTGATCCACAACGCCTCCCGCGGGCACCCCCCGCGCAGTCAACAACCTCGCCCTGCACGCCCTGACCGCCGCGTTCGCCGCCGGGCATTCCATCGTCGGGGAGAAAGCCGCACGCATCGCCATCAGCGAAACAGCAACCGACTGAACCAAATCCACGTCACCACGGCGACGACCACGCCACCGCGACAAGGATCCCGTCACCGAGATCACCAACGCCCCGCTCGCCACAAGCGAGCGGGGGCGTTCTCATCAATGCATCATCATCAACGCCGATGACGCCGACATCTTCATCGTCAGCGACGGCCAAC